>CAWCKW010000013.1:0-614441 GCA_963796285.1 Nitrospirota bacterium | reverse complement strand
TTGATAGAAAAAGCCACGGAAGGTATTGCCTTCTGTGGCTTACGGTCGATACAAAATAGTATTATTCAAACGTGCAAACGGCTTAATCCCGCTCCGCCTCACGGGACGCCGAGAGAGACAGGCCGTCTGCCATGGTATGCTGTTTCTCAAGTGCTCTGTCCAAACCGAGACGCGTGGCTGAAAACCCGAACGTCGTCGGCTCTTCCTCTTTTTTTACCGCAATCATAAAATCGCATCTCCAGCAGTTGTTAAATTTCTGCGCATAGGTGCCCTGGATCTTGCCGCCGCAGAGGGAGCCGACGATCGCCCAGCATGCCCTGCCCGCGTTCTTTCCCTCGTGCGCGCCGTCCAGCGCCTGATAGGTCGTGACCGGGCACACGCCAAGCTCCTGGGCCTTGTGTCCGCCTGGCTGCCTGCCGCAATTCTTATGTTCCCAGCAATTTTTCTTCATAACATCCTCGTAAAAAATAAGATAAAGGTATGGAGATTTTCCCTCTCGCAATGGCGCTCATCCGAATCAAAAAGCGTTATTCACACAATTCACGCGAAGAGAATCAAGGGCCCTCCTTATCACCCATATTTATTTTTCTTGACCATAATATACTGTCAATTGAAGAGAAAAGTCAAGGGGGAATATATAATTAATTTTATTTTATAACCATAATCTGAGAAGGCTTAACGGTCCTTCTTGCCATCATTGACTACCCTGTCGACGGCGCTCAGAACGCCGCGTAACATCCTGACCTCGCGGCCGGTCAGTCGCGCCCTGCCGAAGAGCTGTCGGAGCGAAAACATCAAGCGCTCAGGGTTTTCGTGCTCAAGAAAGCCTATCGTCTGAAGGGTCCCTCGAAACTGCCGATAAAAGCCCTCGGTCTCATCAAAACGCGCAAGCTTTTTGGCCGCCCGTCCTGTGCGAACTCCTGACGCAAGAAAAAGCTCATAGGCAATTATCATGACGGCATGAGAAAGGTTCAAAGACGGGAATTCGTCCGAAGATGGTATGGCTACGATCTCATGACAAAGCGCAAGGTCCCTGTTTTCCAGCCCGTTCACTTCGTTGCCGAATACGATTGCTACGCGGTTTTTCGAGAGAAGCGGAATCACCTGTTCCGCCACTTCTCGGGGAGTTCGGATGTTTTTACGCTGTTTGCCCGCATGCCTCGATGTCCCGATGACGAGCCCATGATCGGCAAGCGCCTCAGCGAGGACCGGGAACACCGCGGACTTCTCGATGATCTCATGGGCGCCCACGGCAAGCTTGAGGGCGTCCTGATGTTTGTCCTTTGGCGGGTCAACGAGGATGAGGTTTTTAAGACCCATGTTCATCATGCATCGTGCTGTTGCCCCGATGTTTGCCGGCGTTTTCGTATCCACGAGGACAATGCTGATATTATCGAGAAGAGAGGTTTTATTCATAGTAGATCAGTTGAGGCGCGGCTTTTCCTGACGTCAAGCGTCTGTCCCGCGCAGCAGCATTATACAGGGAAGTGAGGACGACCCTCAAGGATATTCTTGACAGGGTATGTTGCAACGGCGGTGTTGACTTTCCGGGGTGGGACTGCTAAAGTGCTTTCACCATGACCATGATCGCAATTTCACTTCAATCAGGCAGCAGCGGGAATTGCATATATATCGAGGCCGGGGGCGTCAGGCTGCTGATCGACGCCGGGATCACGGGCGTGCAGGCGCAGGAGCGGCTTGCCGCGCACGGGAGGGATATTCGCACGGTCGATGCGGTGATCATATCCCATGACCACAGCGACCACATCCGCCATGCGGGAGTGTATCAGAGAAAATTCGGCATACCGATCTACGTTACGCCGGCAACGCTGGCGGCAGCCGCTTCGCGGTGCAACCTCGGCAAGCTTACCGACGTGCGCAACTTCAGGTCCTGCGACAAGATCAAGATAGGCGATGTGGTCGTGCACGCGATCCCCACGCCGCACGACGGCGTGGACGGTTCCGCCTTCGTGGTCGAGGCGGGCACGAAGCGGCTCGGCGTGCTGACGGACCTCGGGCACGTCTTCAAGGACCTTGCCTATATCGTGGCGTCGCTCGACGCTGTCTTTCTGGAGAGCAATTACGATCCCGCCATGCTCGCTGCCGGCCCTTACCCGGCCTATCTCAAGCAGCGGATCAAAGGGCCCAAAGGCCATCTTTCGAACCTTGAGGCTGCGGAATTGTTGTGCCGCGCCTCGAGAGAAAAGCGTCTTCAGTGGGCATGTCTGGCCCACCTCTCGGAAGAGAATAATACCCCCGATGTTGCACTCAAGACCCACCGCGAGATCGCAACCGATGATCTTACCCTCTATGTGGCCCACCGTTATCAGTCCACGAAGATCTTTACCGTACGATAATCCTGAAAAGCATTTCACTACGGAATATCACGGATAGTCACAGATCTTTCAGACAGTAATTAACCGTCTCATAATCCGACTTTATCCGACGTTACTCCGCCCCTTCAGCCTGCACCCAGCGTTTACGAGTGGAATCGCGAGTGCAGGGTGTGTCAAAATAAATTGTTTGAGGTTTATATGAATGATTCACCAGCGAAGCCTGCGTCAGCGGAAGAGAGGGTAGCGGAGAGAAAATCCGAATGAATGAGCGGTTACCATTTTCGCAACTGGAGCACAAGCCAGAGACTTAATACACCGCAAATGACGAGAGACCACGAGCTTTCCGCGTCATAATGGTTGATGCGGAAAGCTGCCGCTGCTATACCGGCTCCGGTGATGAGCAACGCGAGGATCAAGCCCTTGCCGATGCGTGAAATAGTCTTGAGCTCCTCCACGATGCCCCGCGAAGTGATCTCTACCCTTGTCTCGCCACGGCTTGTGGACACCAGAAAATCGGTCAAGAGTTTTGGCAGCCGAATGAGCGAGCGGCCGGTAACGCCCGCCTGCTCGAAGAAGGCCGCGGCCGACACCTTCTCCGCAAGGATGAAGCGCTTGGCAAACGGCGTGGCGATCTCGATGATGTTGGTCTCAGGATCGAGCTGCGACCCGAGTCCGTTCAGCATGCCCACGACCCTGCCGAACAGGATAAAATCGTTCGGGATCTGGATCGACGGACTCAGCTGGAGGGCCTCCATGATGTCGTTCCCCATCTCCTCGATGTCCATTGCCTTGAACTGGCTTGGAGAGATATCGCGGTATTTCTGAAATGCCTTATCGACAAACTGCACCAAAGGCTGGACGTCTCTGGTGAGCGGGATGAACCCCATGTCCACAAGGGCCCGAACGAGCCCAAGGCTGTCACGCTCCATGATCGCAGTGAACGCGCGCTTGAGCCCCTCTTTTTTCGGGGGAGAGAGACGGTCCACCATGCCGAAGTCCACGAGGATGATCTGGGGGCCGGGCCGTACAAAGATATTTCCGGGATGCGGGTCGCCGTGGAACAGGCCGTCCGTAAAGAACATCTGCGAATAGGCCTCGGCAAGCGTGCGTGCCACCTCTTTACGGTCGATCCCCTGCGCGTCGATCTCCTCAAAGTCTGAGATCTTGATGCCTTCGAGGAATTCGAGTGTCAGCACTTTGGACGTCGTGAACGGCCAGTATACGACAGGTATCTTGATCCTCGGATTTTGGGCGAAATTTCTGGCAAAGGTTTCCGCGTTCTTCCCTTCCTGCATATAGTCCAGCTCTTCGCGGATAATGCGTGAGAATTCGGAGTAAATGACATCGAGGTTGATGCGGCGGTAGAGTGCCTTGAGTATCTTGATGACGAAGCTGAGCGTCCGGATATCGGCCGCGATCACCTCTTCGATGCCGGGATACTGGACCTTGACCGCGATGCATTCGCCGCTTTTGAGGTACGCGCGATGCACCTGGCCGAGCGAGGCAGAGGCGATGGGTGTCTCGTCGAACGAGGAAAAGATCTTCTCAGGCGGACCGATCTCCTGAATGACGCGCTTCATGATGTCCGCAATGTTCGCGGGAGGGACCTGGTCCTGGAGCTTGGAAAGCTCGTTCGTGTACTCTTCAGGGAGGATGTCCACGCGCGAGGACAGGAACTGCCCGATCTTGATGAGCACGCCGCGCATCTCGATCATGCGCTCGCGCAGCACAAACGCGTTTTTAGCGTGAAGTTGCTTCAACC
The DNA here is from genome assembly GCA_963796285.1 of Nitrospirota bacterium. Classification (GTDB taxonomy): domain Bacteria; phylum Nitrospirota; class UBA9217; order UBA9217; family UBA9217; genus JALNZF01. Next base: position 610,343 of record CAWCKW010000013.1, on the reverse strand, counting down.
GTTCTTTTCGATGGGCCGGGGAGGTGAAGGTGTTCCTGAGCGCGAAGAACTTATAGCTCAGAAGTATCCGGAGAAAAAGGACAACGCCTTTAACGAACCTGCCTCGGGAGTGGAAGATTTGCATGCTTGATTATACCAGATTAAGAGGGGGAAGGGTATACTTAGAAAGTATGTACAGGGGGTTAAGGAAGAGGGAAAAGGGAAGACACGAAACAGCAGGCGGGTCTTTACTTCAAAGGCGGACCAGGGCATCAACAATCCGATCTGTTGAAGCAATAATAACTTGACAAGTGATGGTCTTCTCAAATAATATGAATTTCTCATGCTGAATGAGGCGAACACAGGAGTGTCTGCGGCCAAGCATCAACCTGCGTGCTGACAACAGCGCTCCTTACCGGGGAAGCTTGACAATCATGACCTTTACCAGGATGAATAGCAGTTGATGCCTATTCATCAGGTAAAGGTTTTTTTACCTGAACCGGACAAGTTGTTAGAGGCCGATGCCTCTAAAGCGGGGCAAACCGGCACCAAAGAGAATAAATAATAAAGGCGTCTCTCGCAAAGCCGTACCCTGCTGTTGCCAAGGACGCGGGCACAGGCAAAGAACGCAAAGGAAACCTTAAGTCTTGGTTTTACTAAAGCCATACCGATTGTCATTCCTGCGAAAGCAGGAATCCAGGTGTTTTCTTGAAAAGGCACTGGATTCCGGATCAAGGCCGGAATGACGGTAAAAAAAATCACCTACCTGTTCTGGAGACAGCAATGAAGAGAACCATCAGTAAGATCCTGATCGCGAACCGGGGCGTTCCCGCGGTCCGGGTCATGCATACCTGCAGGGACCGCAAGATCCCCACCACCGCGGTGTACAGCGACCCCGACCGCCTGGCCCATCACGTGTTCATGGCGGACGAGGCAATATACATCGGCGAGGCGCCGCCGTCAGAGTCCTATCTCAACAAGGACAAGATGGTCCAGGCGGCGCTTCAGAGCAAGTCTGACGCGGTCCATCCTGGTTGGGGTTTTCTGGCGGAGAATGCGGATTTCGCGCAGAAGGTGATCGACGCCGGTTTGATATGGATCGGCCCGTCTCCCGAGGTCATCCGCATGCTGGGGGACAAGATCGAGGCCAAGGCGCTTGCAAAGAAGGCCAATGTCCCGACCATTCCGGGCATCGACGCGGTCACGGACATCGGGCAGATCAAAACATGGATGAAGAAGGATGATGTAAGCTACCCGATCATGATCAAGGCCTCGGCGGGTGGCGGCGGCAAGGGCATGGTCAAGGTGGAAAGCGACAACGAGCTGTCGCAGTCCCTGGCACGGGCCCGGTCCGAGGCCAAAAAGTCCTTTGGCGACGAGACCATCCTGGTCGAGAAGTATATTGAGCGGGGCCGGCATATCGAGGTCCAGATCGTTGCTGATGAGCACGGCAATGTCATTCACCTGTACGAGCGTGAATGCACGATCCAGCGGAGGAACCAGAAGATCATCGAGGAGGCGCCGTCACCGAGCCTCGACGACGCCCTGCGCCAGGAGATCTGCTTTTCGGCCACGCGGCTGATGCGCGAGATCGGCTACACGTCGGCCGGCACGGTGGAGTACATCTTCGATTCGGCGACCAAGAAATTCTATTTTCTCGAGGTGAACACGAGGCTGCAGGTCGAGCATGGCATCACGGAACTGATCACGGGCCTGGATATCGTCGGCATCATGATCGACGTGGCTCTCGGCAAGAAACTGCCGTTCAAACAGTCAAACATCCGTCCGAACCGGTGGGCGCTGGAAGTGCGCCTCAACGCGGAGGACCCCAAGAGCTTCAGCCCCTCGTTCGGGCCGATCACCCGGCTGCAGGTACCGATGGGCCCGAACGTGCGCGTGGCCTCGGGCGTGTATGAGGGCGGCGACATTCCCGCATACTATGATTCGCTGTTCATGCTGCTGATGACCGCGGGCGCGGACAGGAAAGACGCCATCCGGGTCATGGACCGCTCGCTCGGCAGGAACCTCAGGGTCGAGGGCGTCAAAACGCTCCAGCCGCTGCTGCTCAGTATTATCAGGCACCCGTCGTTCATCTCCGGGGAATTCTCGACCCGGTTCATCGAAGAGCACATGGATGAACTGATCTCGAAGTTCAGCGAGCAGAACAGCGAGGACGAGGTGCTCAAGATCGCCCGGTATGTGGCCGAGATCTCGGCGCTGGGGCCCCAGAAATGGATGTGAGGGAGAGGCAGATGTCAGAAGCCAGAAGCCGGAAATCAGAAAACGGAAAGCTAAACGCAGGCAACAAGGTCCCGGCAACAAGTCTTTGTCAAGCCCGGCATGTCGCCGAAGGAGATCGTGCAGGCGCTGTCCGCACGCTGAAAAGGTATGCTTTACCTCGGTGGGGATGCGGGACGCGGGCCAGTCGGATTTCAAGAACCGCCACCGCATCTACGACCTGCAGACCCTTGCGCCCCATTATGAAAAGATGGGGCTCTTCAGCGCCGAGTGCCACGGCGGAGCCAGATGGCACGTGGGCATCATGAACCGGAGGGAGAGCCCGTTTGAAGAGACGGCCCTGCTCCGCGAACTCATGCCGAACGTGCTGCTCCAGACCCTGATCCGCGAGACCAATCTCTGGGGCTACCGCCCGTATCCGAAAAATGTCATTGAGTATGCCGTGGGACAGGTGGACATCGATGTCTGGCGGTGCTTCTCCTTCCTGAACGATGTGCGGAACATGCGCACGGTCGCGGAGGTCGTGATGAAGCGGGGACGGGTCTTCGAGCCGACCATCTCCTTTACCACCGCGGTCTGGGCCACGAACGAATACTATCTCAAAGTGATCAGGGACATGGTCGACCTCTGTTCGGGCGTGGACGAGATCGTCCTCTGCGTGAAGGACATGGCGGGTGTCGGCGATGTTACCCGGATCGGCAACCTGATCAGCGCCATAAAACAGAACTACCCCACGCTGGTGATCAACTATCACCGGCACATCACCGACGGCCTTGCCATACCCGCCCTGCTGTCCGCCGCCAAAGCAGGGGCGCAGATCTTCGATGTGGAAGAGGACTCGCTCGTCCGGTTCTACGGCCACTCGCCCATCCTCGCCGTCCAGGCGATCTTCGAGGAGTCCGGCATTCCCGTGCATCTGAACCGGCCTGAGGCCGAGGCCGCGGTCCAGAAGGTGCGCGAATGGATCGGACACTACGAGTGGGCCGAATCACCCTTCAAGGGGCTCGACCACACGGTCACGCGCCACAAGATGCCGGGCGGCGCGTTCCCCAGCTCCTTTGAGCAGGCGCAGAAGGCCGAGTTCCTCCATCTGATGCCCGCGGTCCTGAAGCTCATGTCCCTGTACAACCGGATCGTGAAATATTTCGATGTGACCCCGGGCTCCCAGATCACCTGGGTCACCTGCAGCGGGATCATCAACCGTTACGCCAAGGAGCGCGGCGATGCCGGGGTCAAGCACATCCTCGCGCTCATGATAAAATTCGTCGAGGAAAAGGCGCAGGACGTTCGGCGCACTCTCGAAGGACGAGCAGGAAGAGCTGCTGACGCTCTTCAGGAACGCGCCCGGAGACTTCAAGAACCTGCTGCTCGGCAATTACGGAAAGCTTCCCGTCGGCTGGCCGGCCGACTGGGTGTACCAGAGCACGTTCGGCGAAGAAGGGAGCCGCGAAGATCAGGGAACGCAAGGAAACATCCCCGCTCGAATCCGTGGCCAACGACGACCTCGAGAAACTGCGAAAGGAACTGGCGGACAACCTCGGCAGGCAGGTGACGGACGAGGAGTTCGTGCTCTACCTCATGCACCCGAAGGACGCCCTGGAGTACATCGGCTTCCGCGACCAGTACGGGGATGCGCCGCTGGCGCTGCCCACCAATGTCTGGCGCGAAGGCCTCAAGAGGCCGGGGGACCGCGTGGATTTCGATCTTTGGGGCAAGCCCTATTCCATCGAACTCGTATCGATCGGCGCGGAACATGAGGGCTTTATCTATGTCGTCATGCGGGTGAACAACAAGACCCGGGTGTATACGGTCGCGACCCCGCGGGCCAGGAAGGTCGAGACCCGGATGGCCAAGGGCCCGAACGACGTGGGCGCCCCGATCAGCGGCAATATCTGGAGGATCGGCAATCCCGATCGCGGGCCCATCAAGGTCGGCGACATCGTCCACAAGGGAGAAGAGATCGCGAACCTCGAGGCCATGAAGATGGAGAACGCCATTCTCGCACCCGTCGACGGCCAGATCGCCGAACTCTGCTTCAAGCTCAACGAGACGGTCCAGGAAGGCCAGCTGCTGTTTGTGATCGAGAGGCAATAGCACTTCTCCTCTCGACCTTTATCGGGCTAGACAGAATGTAAGACAAAATCCTTAAACTCGTCTCTCGCAAAGACGCAAAGCGCGCAAAGAAATGCCTTTACCTCTTGAATTTAAACAATAAACCTTTTTGTTTTTTGCTTTTCTTTGCGGCCTTTGCGTCTTTGCGAGAAAATGCTTTGCTTTGTTCCGGCTTGTCTGGGCTAGCTGGTAGCTCACCGAAGGGGACGCCATGGAATGGATAACGGATTCACAGGTCTGGATCAGCCTTGCAACCTTGACCCTCCTCGAGATCATCCTTGGGATCGACAACATCGTCGTCATCTCCATACTCGCCCAGAAGCTTCCCCAGGCACAACGGGCCAGGGCGCGGACCCTTGGCATCAGTCTGGCGCTGATAACGCGGATACTGCTCCTTCTCGGAATTGTCTGGCTCGCAAGTCTCACTGCGCCGCTCTTTACGGCGCTGGGTCAGCAGATCTCAATGCGGGACATCATTATGATCAGCGGAGGTCTCTTCCTGCTGGTGAAGGGGACCCATGAGATCCACGGCGTTTTCGAGAACGAGGCGGACGTTGCCGCGATCAAGGGGAACATTTCGTTTTCCGCCATCATCGTACAGATCGTTCTCCTGGATATCGTTTTCTCGCTCGATTCGGTGATAACCGCCGTCGGCATGGCGCAGCAGACCGGGGTCATGATCGCAGCGGTGGTCCTTGCGCTCATGCTCATGCTGCTCGCCTCGGGCGTCATCAGCGCGTACATCCACCAGCACCCCTCCCTCAAGATGCTGGCACTGAGCTTTCTCATGATGGTCGGCGTTACGCTGATCGCAGAGGGCCTGGAGTTCCACATTCCCAAAGGATACATCTACTTCGCCATGGGATTTTCCGGGATGGTCGAAACCCTTAATCTTCTCGCAGGCAGCAGAAAGCGGACCGGGAAAGCGCCATTGCCGTAGTCATAGGCCCGCTGCTCCGATGCACAATGAGACACTTCCCGGGTTGACGATTCCCTTTAAAAATACTATAGTAGAACAGAGCTCATCCCTGATGGGCTGACGCATCCTACCGTAGGGAGAGTGATCCCCGTGACAGAGACATCCGACGTTCTTGTACCGCCTGATTTGAACGGGCAGGCTCTTTCGATCATCCCGCTGGGCGGCATCGGCGAGATCGGGCTCAACATGACCGTGCTCGAATACGGGGACGACATCATCGTGATCGACTGCGGGCTCATGTTCCCCGATGCCGAGATGCTCGGCGTGGACATCGTGATCCCCGATTTTTCCTACCTGCTTGAGAACCGGAACAAGGTCCGCGCCGTGGTGCTTACGCACGCGCACGAGGACCACATCGGCGCGCTTCCGTTTCTCCTGAAAGAGCTGAAGGTCCCCGTCTACGGCACGAAGCTCACCCTCGGCTTCGTAAAGGAGAAGCTCAGGGAGCACGGCCTGGATACGGAGGCCGAGCTCATCATTGTGAAACCCCGGGACACGGTCTCCCTCGGCTGCTTCCAGGTCGAGTTCATCCGCGTGACCCACAGCATCGTGGACGGCTGCGGCCTCGGCATCACCACGCCCGCGGGCCGTGTGGTGCATACCGGCGACTTCAAGATCGACCCCACGCCGGTGGACGGCGAGATCATGGACCTGCGCACCTTCGCGGAGTACGGCGACAAGGGCACCCTGGTGCTCATGTCGGACAGCACGAACGCCGGCCAGGGCGGCTACACCTTCTCGGAAAAGGAAGTGCGGCGCGGGCTCGAAGACATCTTCCATCGCGCCGGGGGCAGGATCGTGGTCGCGACCTTTGCCTCGAACATCCACCGGGTGCAGCAGATCATCGACGTGGCCGTGATGCACAACCGGAAGGTGATCCTGAACGGCAAGAGCATGATCGCGAACGCCCAGATCGCGCTGGACCTCGGCTACCTCAAGATGCCGTCCGACACCTGGCTCAAGATCGAGGCGCTCAAGAACCTGCCCGACGACCAGGTCGTGATGATCACCACCGGCAGCCAGGGCGAGCCCATGAGCGCGCTCTCGCGCATGGCCGCGAACGAGCACAAGCACTTCCAGATAAAAAAAGGCGACACCATCGTGCTCTCGTCCAAGATGATCCCGGGGAACGAACGCGGCATCACGCGGATCATCAATCATCTGTTCAAGCACGGAGCGGAAGTATTCTACGAAAAAGTGTCCGAGATCCACGTCTCGGGCCACGCGTCCAAGGAAGAGCTCAAGCTCATGCTGAGCCTCATCAGGCCGAAATACTTCATCCCGGTCCACGGCGAGTACCGCCACCTCGTGTACCACTCCCAGCTTGCCCGAAAGGTGAACATCCCCGAGGAGAACGTGTTCATCATCGAAGACGGCGAGATCATGGAGTTCACGCCTGATTCCGCGCGCCGCGCGGGGCGCGTCAATGTCGGCAGGGTGTACATCGACGGCAAGACCGCGGGTTCCACTGCGGACGCCGGCGTGGACACGGTGGTGCTCCGCGACCGGATGAAGCTCGCCCATGACGGCGTGGTGATCGTGATCCTGGGGATCGAGACAACGACGGGCAGGGTGGTATCGGGCCCGGACATCGTGTCGCGCGGATTCGTGTTCGAGGACGCGTCGCAGGAGCTTTTGGCCGAGGTAAAGGACGTGGTCCTGGACACGCTCACCCTCATGGTACCCGAGGCCAAGGGAGACTGGTCGCTGGTCTCCGCCCGCGTCCGGAGCAGCCTCAAGAAGTTCATCTACAAGCGCATGGAGCGCAGGCCGATGATCCTGCCGATCATAATGGAGATATGATGTTTAGGAAAGCATCTAATATTAGATACCAAGACCTAACTGCTCAACAACTGGTTAGTCAATAAAGGACATCGATTCAATAGAAAATGAGGGCTCATACCTTTACAGATTCGCAGCGTAATTTTTTCCTGGACATGTCTGGGTTTGTTACGGCTTGCCTGCTTTTCGCGACAGTTTTCGGCAGTTACAGGATTTTTATTGTATATGCGATTCATAGCTTGATTCGAGCTTTAAAGATAGAGAAGAAATACATCGCATTTTTTCTTCCGGCTTATATTGTTACATTTTATCTGGATATCACAAGTGGTCCAATTCTTATTACTTCGAGACCTTATTTTTTAGTTATATTTTTAATAGCGTTTGTCTTCGCCGACCCCCTTGTTCAGATATTATTTCAAAAGATCACAAGCATTGTTACGGAGAATCAGTTTTTTAACGAATGCCCCTCATGTCATTTTAACAATATTCAATTGGTTAATACCTGCTCAAATTGCGCATACAAGAAAGGCGATCCTCTTGGGCCATCAATTAAGCATATTTCAGTTAGTGCAAAAGGAGACAAGATATCAAATGGGTTAATACCGCTATTGAATTTGGCAATTGATGAAGAATTACTTTTTCATAAGAAGCTAACTTCTTCGCAAAAATTAAAAAACGGTGAAAGAGTTGCAAGAAAGCATTTCGTAATTACCACTTCGAATGTAATTATTCTTGATTATTACATTTTTCACATTCGTTTCCCTAAAAGCTGGCGGGAAAGAGATGTTATTCCTCTCTTGGAAATTAATGTGGTTGAAGGCAAGATGAAAGATTTCATGAAAAGTACACGCCCTTTTCTGACTATTAAAACCAGTAGCGATATTTACGAAATAGTGTTTTCCACGTCAGAAGATTATATGGCACAGATAACCGAAATTGCCTCAATACTCAAAAAAGCAAATTCACAAGTTGAACTAACCATAGAGTTGCACGAAACAGCTTTAAATATAATGGCAAAGCGCTTTCTTCCCAGTAGGTTTTCGAGCCAAAAATAACCACATGGACAATTTACCCATTGAAAATTAATGCCAAATGTCTAACGCGATGATTTCAACCTGCGCCTCGACAGCGACGCGCCAAAGGCGGCGCGTCAGGCGCGCGTTCTTGTATAAGTTTCATCTCTATATGGAAGCCAGTTGAAGAAAAAACCAGAGCAAAGAAGCGCCGGGATCAACAAACAATGCCATGATATCTTGCCAGCAGTAACGATCCTTCTGTGGACATTCTTCACCCCGGCCCACGGAAAGATCTACAAATGCACTTTCGTGAACTGCAGCGGAAATGGATAAGCTTACATTGATCCTCCGGTCCGCAAAATAAAAAATACCCATCCTTTTTCTTTTCAGGTAAAATAATAAAATATTGAGCATGCTCCATCCACCCTTTCTGGAGGCTTCATGACCACCAATAAAAAGGAAGGTTTCGAATACTCCAAGCGCGGCCAGGACCGGGCTTCCCTCAAACACTCCTTTGCCGACCGCCTGATCTACTCAATAGGCAAGGACCCGATCACCGCCACGCACCGGGACTGGTTCCATACCACGGCCTATGTTGTGCGCGAACGACTGATCGAGCGCTGGATGGAGACCATGCGCAGCTATTACAAGACCGACGCCAAGCGCGTCTACTACCTTTCCATGGAGTTCCTGACGGGCAGGCTGCTTGCGAACAGCCTGCTGAACATGGGTTTCTATGACGAATGCCGCGAAGCGCTTTCCGATCTCGAACTCGACATCGACCGCCTCCGGGAGCTGGAGATGGACGCTGCCCTGGGCAACGGCGGCCTCGGCAGGCTTGCCGCCTGCTTTCTCGATTCCATGGCGACCATGGGCCTGCCGGGGTACGGATACGGGATCCGCTACGAGTACGGCATGTTTACCCAGCGCATCGAGGACGGCAACCAGGTGGAGCACCCCGATAACTGGCTGCGCTACGGCAATCCCTGGGATTTTCCGCGTCCCGAGGTGCTCTTTCCGGTGAAGTTCGGCGGACGCGTGGTGCAGTTCAAGAACGACCAGAACAAGATACACTTTCACTGGATCGATACTGAAGACGTGATGGCAATGGCCTGCGATACGCCCGTGCCGGGCTACAATACCAGCACCGTGAACAACATGCGTCTCTGGACGGCCAAGGCCTCGCGCGACTTCAACCTCAAGTACTTCAATGAGGGCAACTACATCAAGGCGGTGGAGGACAAGAACGCATCGGAGAACCTGTCCAAGGTGCTCTACCCCGACGACACCACCATCATGGGGAGGGAGCTGAGGCTTAAACAGCAATACTTTTTCGTCTGCGCGTCGATCCAGGACATCCTGAGGCGCTTCACCAAATATCACCCGGACCTGGACGAGCTGCCGAACAAGGTGGCGATCCAGTTGAACGACACCCATCCCGCCATCGCCATCCCGGAGCTTATGCGCGTACTGGTCGATCTCCATCACCTGGACTGGGACCGCGCCTGGGCGATCACGCAGCGGACCTTCTCCTACACCAACCACACGCTGATGCCCGAGGCGCTCGAGACCTGGCCGGTGAGCCTCTTCGAAGCGCTTCTGCCGCGCCACCTCCAGATCATCTACGAGATCAACCATCGTTTTCTGGAAGCGGTGCGCCATTGCTACCCCGGCGACGTGGAGCGGCTCAGGCGCATGTCGATCGTGGACGAGGCAGGCGGCCGCAGGCTGCGCATGGCGCACCTGGCCATCGTCGGGAGCCACACGGTGAACGGCGTGTCGCAGATCCACACCGACCTCATGAAGAAGACCATCTTTGCCGACTTCGAGCAGTGCTTTCCCGGCAGGATCATCAACATTACGAACGGCATCACGCCCCGGCGATGGCTTCACCAGGCCAATCCGGAGCTGTCCGCCCTGATCACATCGCGCATCGGCGAGACGTGGGTCAGCGATCTGTCGGAGCTCAAGAAGCTCGTCCCCCTTGCCGGAGAACCGGAATTTCAAAAGCAGTTCCGTGCGGTGAAGCGCGCGAACAAGGAGCGGCTGGCCGAGATCATCAAGATGAGGCTGAAGCTCACGGTCGATCCCGACTCGATGTTCGACGTGCAGATCAAGCGCATCCATGAATACAAACGTCAGCTCCTGAACGTGCTGCATATCGTGACCTGCTACAACCGCATCAAGGAGGGGCGGGCCAAGGACCCCGTTCCGCGCACGGTGATCTTCGGAGGGAAGGCCGCGCCCGGATACGCCATGGCCAAGCTCACCATCAAGCTCATCCACAGTGTCGGAGACATCGTGAACAACGATCCGGCTGTCGGCGGCCTGCTCAAAGTCGTGTTCATTCCCGACTACAACGTCTCGAATGCGGAGAAGATCATCCCTGCCTGCGATCTGTCCGAGCAGATCTCCACGGCGGGCACCGAGGCCTCGGGCACGGGCAATATGAAGCTCGCGCTGAACGGCGCGCTGACCATCGGCACGCTGGACGGGGCGAACATCGAGATGAAGGACGAGGTGGGGGACGAGAACATCTTCATTTTCGGACTGACCGTCGATGGGGTTGCCGCGCTCTTCAAGAACGGCTACAACCCCTGGGACGTGTATCATACCGATGCCGAGCTCAAGCAGGCGCTCGACATGATCAACAGCGGCTACTTTTCACCCGATGCGCCGTCACTCTTCCGCCCGGTCTTCGATGCGCTGACCGCGTATGGAGACCGCTATCTGCTGCTCGCGGATTATGCGTCCTATGTCGCCTGCCAGGAACGGGTCAACGCGCTTTACCGCGACCCCGGCGAGTGGAGCAGGCGCGCCATTCTGAACGTGGCGGGCCTGGGAAAGTTTTCGAGCGACCGTGCGATACAGGAATACGCTGACCGGATCTGGGGCGTCAAACCGGTGAGGATCGGATAAGTCCGCGGCGGTTATCAACTTGGCTGGATCAGCGAATGAACCGGCAAGGTTGGACGGATAAAAAAGAGAAAATTTGACCCGGTTAACGGCGGATTCAACCAGAGGAGACTTCGTGATGTTTCATAGGGTAAGCAGTCTGCATTAGTGTCAGCAACGTGTTTTCCCTGTTGAGAATATTTTGTTCTGTCAGCCACGGGAAAAATGGCGCGTTGATGAAGGTTCTTGTGCCGCAAGGAGGCCCTTTGAGCGACCTTGTATCGTCGAGCGGAGAGATAACAAACATGACCGTGCCCCAGCTGTTCCAGGGCCTGCTTGCGGAAAAAAAGACCGGCACCATGGTCTTTACGCGCGATCCGGTGGTGAAAAAGGTCTATGTCGCCAACGGAAATGTTTTCTTCGCCTCTTCCAGCCTGAGCGAAGACCGGCTGGGCGAATGGCTGCATCGAGCAGGAACGATCACCAGGCAGCAGTGCGACGCAGCGGCTGAGGTGGTCAAAAGGACCGGCAACAAGCAGGGAGCGGTCCTCGTGGAGCTCGGATATATCACGCCCGAGGTCCTGGATGAAGGTGTGCGGTATCAGGTCAGGCAGATCGTCGTCAGTATCTTCAATTGGCGGAACGGCAGCTACTGGTTCGACGACAGCCCGGCGCCCCATTTCGACATCGGCCCGCTCATGATGAGCACCGGAGACCTGATCATCGAGGGTCTCCGCGGAATGGAATGGTCGGTCGTACGAAGGTCGCTCCCGCCGCTCAAGACGATCCTCCGGCTTGTTGCGAACCGGTCGCTGCCGCTGCAGGGCGAGGAGCTCGAGCAGGACCACCGGACCGTTCTGATGTATATCGATGGCAGCACAAGCATCGAGGAGATCTGTTCACTGTCCGGTATCGGCGATTTCAACACGCTCAGGGCGATCTACGCGCTGCTGGCGCTCCGGGTGGCGGAGACGGGAGCTCTCAAACAGGCTGGTGACGCGAAACGGGTCCGCGACGTGGTGCGCGATGCGGTTACGGTAAAAGAAACGAAAACTCCAGGACCGGAGACCGCGGAGCTGCTCACGGTGGCCGCGCTTCTCGAAGCCCACAAGAGACTTGCGCAACAGAACCATTTTGAGGTGCTTGGTGTCGGCCGTGACGCTACGGCGCAGGAGATCAAAAAAGCTTATTTCACCATGGCCAAACGTTATCACCCGGACAGGCATTTCGGCCCGCCGCTGAATGAGATGAAATCGGAACTTGAAGCGCTTTTCAACGCCATCCATGAGGCGCACGAGACGCTTTCTCGACCGGCCAAGCGCAAAAAGTATGATCAGGAGCTTGCAGCCGGCTTACAACAGCAGCGAGTGAAGAAGGGGACCGGGTCTGATAAAGAGGTCAGTTCGGCCGCCGCCGCTGCCAACTTCACAGAGGGCGTGAAGTATTATACTCAACGCAACTTCTGGGATGCGGAAGAGTCCTTCCAGTGGGCCATCCGCTTTGATCCTTCCAATGCTGAATACATATTCCACCAGGCGATGGCCCTCTCGCATATGCCGCGGAGGGGCCGTGATGCGGAAGAATATTTTGCAAAGGCCGTCAACATGAATCCGTTAAAAATGGATTATTACCTTGAGTTCGCGAAATTCTATGCAAGGCTCGGCCTGAAGGCAAAGGCGATGTCCCTCTACCAGGATGCCTTGAAGAAAAATCCGAGAGCGGAGAACATAAAGGAAGCAATAAGAAAAGCCGGAGAGTAGCTGCGTGGAAACGCCCATGCCGGGACAGGCCATGAACCCCATACGACAACTGAAAATATCGCTGCTCATCCTCCTGCTGCTTGTTTCGCTCGGCACGGCAGGGTATATGTCCATAGAGGGATGGCGTTTTCTTGATGCCTTCTATATGACCGTCATCACCCTCACGACGGTAGGGTTCCAGGAAGTACATCGCCTGAGCGATGCGGGGCAGGTGTTCACGATCCTGCTGATCATATTCGGCGTGTCCGTTCTCGGCTACACCGTGGGCAAGCTTGCCCAGATCATGTTCGAGGGCCAGATCCAGCGATTTCTCGGGAGGAAAAAAGTGGAAATGTCAATTGATGCCCTGCGGGACCATTATATTATCTGCGGGTACGGCAGGATCGGCGCGCTCATCTGCAGGGAATTTGCAGCCAAGCCGATCCCTTTCGTGGTGGTGGAGAGAGATCCGGCGGTGCTGGAAAAACTTGCGGCAGAAAGCGTTCTTTACCTGCACGGGAACGCAACGGAGGATGAGACCCTGCTCAAGGCGGGGATCAAGCGCGCAAAGGGGCTCGTCTCCGTGGTCACGTCGGACACGGAGAACGTGTACATCACCCTCACCGCGCGAGGGCTGAACCCGGACCTCTTCATTCTCGCCCGGTCGGGCGAGCCCGGCTCAGAGATCAAGCTCCAGCGCGCAGGGGCGAACAAGGTGGTGTCGCCGTATCACATCGGAGGGAGCAGAATGGCCCAGGCCATCCTGCGGCCGAACGTGGTGGACTTCATCGAGATCGCCACGGGCCGCGAGCACCTTGATCTGCAGATGGAGGAGATCTTCATCCCCGTGCAGTCGCCCTTCGTCGGGCGGAACCTCAAGGACGCGGGCCTGCGCAAGGACACCGGCGTGATCATTGTGGGCATCAAGAAGGTGAGCGGCAAGATGGTCTTCAACCCGGATTCTGCAAGTTTGATCGAGGCAAAGGACACGCTGATCGTCCTTGGCCAGCCCTCCTCGATATCCAAACTTGAGGACCTGGTCTCTTGAACAGCGTCTGCAGGTGAAAAGCCCCAACGAGCAGGGGCGGGAAAAAATAGTACACAAGGGAAAGCACAAATGGCGGATATCAAAATAGACGTGGGATCGTATGCTGGATACCAGGGTGAAGAAAGTCCGCGGGTCTTCTTCGCGCACGGCGAGAAGATCACGGTCCTGGAGGTCCTGGAGATGTGGGTCGAAGAAACGGGGCCCGAACGGACGCGCAAGCGGTTCTTTCTCGTGAAGGGGAGTGACGGCTTATTTCACAAACTCTATTATGATGGTGAAGTCCGCCAGTGGTTTTACACGGGCTTTGCGAAAGACCAGAGCGATCTGAAATGACCCTGACCCGGACAAGCCGGAAGCAACACAATGTAACCGCTGAGACGCCGAGACGCGGAGAATGTCAACAGCTAAATTCTTTATTGGGTCAACTCAAAGACTTGCTTCGCTTTTCTCTGCGCCTCCGCGTCTCTGCGGTAATATTTATTTTGAAGAATTTGAATCTTAACTGACAAACCCGGACGAGCCGGAACCAAGAGAAGCCACGTCAACGTCTCAGACGGTCTCTTTCCTACCTTCCCTGCCCCATGCTCAGCACCTGCCCGATGGCGGGAATAAAATCTTTTTTCCGGGACATGACCCGGGGAACGGTGCAAGTGTCATTCACCACTTTCACGTTGAACGCCTTCTCGACGATCCACGTTTCGCCCCGGAGCAGGATCCGCTCCTGAACCTTGCCGAGCGGGTTCAGCACCAGCAGCACCGTAAGGTCGTAATTGTTCGCCAGACGCAGGCGTTCGAGTTCAGCCACCAGCTCCCGCTCGCGCGCATCGATCTCCGCGCAGTCCAGTGACATCATCTGGCTCACTCCCAGCTTCTTCCCGCTGATCAGGAACTCCTTGAAATCCGCAGCGATCAGCTCCCCGGCACTCCTGTCCTCCATGTTGATGCTTTCATGAAGCAGCTCCCTGGCAAAGGACGGAACATCGATACCGGCGATCTCGGCCAGGCGCTGCGCCGTCGTGCGGTCGCGTTCCGTGGTCGTCGAGAGCGTTAACAGGAGTGTATCCGACAATATGCCGGAAAGCAGGATGCCGGCGATCTCCTTCGGGAGGTGCGTCTGGTGCAGGATCATGATCCCGGCCACGACCGTGCAGGTGCTGCCGACCGGGTCGTTATACACATAGATCGGCGCGGTCGTGGAGATGTCGCCTACGCGGTGGTGGTCGATGATCTCGAGGATCTCCGCTTCCTCGATCCCGTCCACGGCCTGCGAAAGCTCGTTGTGGTCCACGAGGACCGCCATCTTGCGCACAGGCTTCAGGAGGTCCGTCCGGGTAATGACCCCGATGAGCCGGTTGTCGCTGTCCACCACGATCACGGAGCGATAGTCCGACTCCACGATCTTCGAGCGCACTTCTGCCATGGGAGTGTAGAGGCCGACGGTGGGGCACGTCGCGGTCATGATCGAGGACAGGGGCTCGGACATGGTCATGAGCTGGACCGTGGCAAAGGCCGGCTGGGGCGACGAGAGGAGCAGCACGCCTTTCTCGCCGGCCGCGGCGATGACCTCGTTCGCGATGGGCGCATTATCGGTCACGATGACGGCGGAGCAGCCCATCCTGACAAGCTCCAGCTGCATGTCGTTCTGGTCCCCCGCGATCACCACGTCGCCGGGCCGAACGCGGTTCAGCAGGGTGCCGCGCTGCATGGCGGCAATGAACACGCGGCCGGTGAGCACCGAGAGGCGCTTGCTGTTGCTGATGACGCGGCCGTTGAGCGTTTTCAGTAAAATATCAAGCTCAATGGGCGCCTTGGAAAGGTCTGCGAACCCGACGCTGTCCATGTAGTGGCGGGCGATGTCCTTGAGGCCGACAACGCCGGCAAGCCCGCTTTCCTCGTCAACGACCGGGACCGAGCGGACACCCTTTTCGCGCATGAGGAGGGCCAGCGCCTGGATGGAGTCGCGCACATTGACGGCGATGGGGCGCTTGAGGTCAAGATCGCTCACCGTGGCAACGAGGCTGTCGATCTCCGCCGGCGCAGGCACGTTGAACCTGTTCAGTACAAAGGTGGTTTCATGGTTCAGCTTTCCCGCCCGCACGGGCGTGAACAGGAAACGCTTGTCCGTGACATTTTTGAAATAGGCATAGGCAATGGCCGAGCAAACGGAATCCGTGTCCGGCGTTGTATGGCCGACAACGTATACGGTTTTGATCCGATCGGGACTCGTCACATTTTTTCTCCAGGTTCCCCGTTTGCGTGCAGTTGTATGGTAAGCGGGTTATTCCTTGTTCATCAGATCCTGGTTACGAACAGGCGCGGCAGCCTGTGCCGGACACGCCGGAACCATTGAAAGCCGGGTCAAGTATTTTGACACGCATACCGTCGGATGAAAGTTGTGAGCCATCACGACACGTTGACATCCGTTCAAACCGAACCTTCTCAGCAATGCCCCGGCGGCACACGACTCTTCACTCCTTGCATCCTTCTCTTCGATCGGGCGACAAGTGGGAACAGTGCGGAGTCTGACCGGTCTACCCGTGTTCCTTCTTCTCCGGCAGGCCCAGGATCTTTCTGACCTCATCCCCTTCGATGGTCTCTTTTTCGAGGAGAACCGTTGCCAGGGTCTTCAGCCTGTCTTGATTTCCGGAAAGGAGCTCCCGGACCTTACTATACGAATCATCCACGAGTCGCTTCACTTCCTGGTCGATCTCGCGCGCCGTGTCTTCGCTGTATTCCTTTGCCCCTGAGGGCAGGCCCATATCGAGGAACAGCGGACGACGTTCTTTTTCGAAGGTGAGCGGCCCGAACTTCTCGGTCATGCCGTATTCGGTGACCATGCTGCGCGCGATGTCGGCCGCACGCTGGAGGTCGTTCTGAGCGCCTGTCGAGACCTCGTGAAAAACGAGCTCTTCGGCAACGCGGCCGCCGAGCAGGACCCTGAGCTTGTCCAGCAGTTCCGTCCTCGTCATCAAATAGCGGTCCTCTGTCGGCAGCTGGAGGGTATATCCTAATGCCGCGATGCCGCGTTGGACGATCGACACGCGGTGCACCGGGTCGGTGGTGGGCAACAGCTCGGCGACGATCGTGTGGCCGCACTCGTGGTAGGCCACGATCTCTTTCTCCTTCTTGTTCATGACGCGCCGCTTCTTCTCGAGTCCCGCCACGACGCGGTCGATGGCGGCCTCGAAGTCCGTCATGTCAACTTCGGTCTTGTTCTTGCGCGCGGCGAGAAGCGCAGCCTCGTTCACGATGTTCGCGAGGTCGGCCCCCACGAACCCGGGCGTGCGCGCCGCGATCACGGCGATGTCCACGTCCTTCGAGAGCTTGACGCCCCGGATGTGGATCTTCAAAATGTCCTCGCGGTCCTTGATGTTCGGCCGGTCCACGAGCACGTGTCGGTCGAAGCGCCCGGGGCGGAGCAGGGCCGGGTCGAGGATCTCGGGCCGGTTGGTCGCGGCCATGATGATGACGCCCTTGCGCGCGTCGAACCCGTCCATTTCGGCCAGCAGCTGGTTCAGGGTCTGTTCGCGCTCCTCATGGGCGCCCGCCATGCCCATGCCCCGCGCGCGGCCGAGCGCATCGAGCTCGTCGATGAAGATGATGCAGGGCGCCTTCAGCACGGCCTGCTGGAACAGGTCGCGCACGCGCGACGCGCCCACGCCCACGAACATCTCCACAAACTCGGATCCGCTCATGGAGAAGAACGGCACTTTGGATTCTCCGGCAACCGCCTTTGCCAAAAGCGTCTTTCCGGTACCGGGAGGTCCGACCAGCAGCACCCCCTTGGGGATGCGGCCGCCGAGCTTGGTGAACTTGTCGGGGTGCTTGAGGAACTCCACCACCTCCATGAGCTCTTCTTTCGCTTCGTCCACGCCGGCCACATCGTTAAAGGTCACCTTCACGTCGCTCTCGCTGTAGATCTTGGCGCGCGATTTGCCGAAGCTCATGACGGTCTGACCCGGGCCTCCCGCGCCCATCCTCTTGAACACAAAGCTCCAGATGGCCATCAGCACGACCAGGGGGAGTATCCAGGTGAGCAGGAAATCCCTGAGCCAGTTGTCCGAGGTCACGCCGCGGTAGGCAATCCCGCTGGCATCGAGGTTTTTCACGAGGTCCGGGTCTTCAATGCGTACGACCGTGAAGCCCTTTTCTTTTTCCCCATCCTTTGCATTGACCCGCGTGCCCTTGATCTGGTCCCGGGTGATCACAAGGTCCTTGACCCGCTTCTCCGTCACGAGGGTCTTGAAGGTGCTATAGGGGACCTCTTCCGCCGGCTGCTCGGAAAAAAGTCTGAAGAGGCTGATGAACACAAGGAGCATCAGAAGATAAATAAGGAATTGGGGGCCCTTTTTCACGAAAACACCTCGATCTAAAACTGCGGCAGTGACGCAAAGCGTTACGTCATCTTCTCTGCAAAGCCCGAAATACTAAGCAAGAATACTAAGCAAGGTCATAGAGCCAAAATCCAACAGGGAAACGGTTGGACATCTGGATCTTGATCGCGTTCAGCAGCGAGAACGTCGTGCGCGGACTTTCATCAGGTGCTATGGCTACAGCTGATGCGACACGCCGATCCCGAAGATGAACCGCGGCCCCGTCGACGGACCCCAGAGATGCAGGTCTTTCATGATGAGAAGGGGATAGGGGTATATGATCTCGTCGAGCGGCAGTTCCTTATGACCAAGGACCTCAGCAATCACCGTTATCAGTCTGCCCTGGTGGTACACGGCCGAATCCATAAAAGCAGCGGACTGAACAAGAAACCGCCCTTCCGTCGCATCCGTCTCGAGGGGCCTCCCGTTCGTGTCAAGAGGTTTTTGGAGTATTTCGATGAGCGTGCCGTCTTTGGCGTTCTTCGAGGCAACGATCATGCCCCCGAGCATGACCCATGCACCCCTGAACAGATCCGGGTCCCTCTTCAGTTCCTGGAAGGAAACGCTCCTGTTCACCTTGTCCAAGGTCTCTTTGGGGAACGGTGGAGCGCAACCTGCACTCATGAAGATGGCGAAAAGCAATACGAAGATGAGTGCATGGCAAGATCGAACCATGGTCCCCCTTCTGGAGCGCAAGAGGCCGGTTCTTATTCCGGCCGGGTCGAGTTGTGCGGATCATAGAGCGGATCCATCCACCGTGGCTTGTCCCGGGCACGGGGCGCGCGTCCCCAGAGCTTGAGCTCTTTCGAGAGAATGACGGGATAGTCGTACTGCGTATCGCCGATCATCGGTATGCCGGTCCCGAGCACTTCGCCGGCAACGGTGATATCATTGCCGGGCGCATAGGCCATTGTGTTCAGATAGCCCATATGGAACACGAGGAAGCGGCCGCTTGACCGTTTGGTGCGTTCGGGTTGTCCCCAGTAGTCGAGCGGTTTCTGGGAGATTTCGATCAGTGTGCCCTGCTTCAGGCTGGTGATCTGCGTGATCGTGCCGCCAAAGATGACGAGCTTGCCCTTGATGGAAACCGGATCAGCCTGAAGTTTTTCAAAGGGAATGGTCTTGTCGGCCCGGTTGGCCACGTCCCGTGAGATTGCGTATGAGCAGCCCTGGAGAAACAGCGTGATGCTGAACAAAACCGCGATCAATTTCATGGACAGCCACCTCTCTTGTTTTACTTCGGGCCTGCCCTACGGGACACGTCAAGGAGGCGTTGTCCGGTCAGGGGGAATACTTTTTACTCTTCTGATTCCCGAGCGATCTTTTTCCTTATGTTGTCAGGAATGTCCAGTCCGCTGAGATCGAAATTCCCAAGCTCCTTTGCAAGCAGGTTGATCCTGTCGCTGTTCTGAAGGTGCTTGTTGATAATGATCCTGCGGGCCTCCATGACCCTGCACGAGCCGCCCTTCGATGTCTTGAGGTCCTCGTAAGAGACCTTGATCGAAAGTGCCTGTGCGATATGTTCAAGATCAGCGAGCGTGATTTTCATAGATACGGTTCTCGTTAAAGTATACCAGATTTAGTAGCCACAGAATCACATTCTTCTTACAATGATAAAAATAAGTCAGGTAAAATCTTTGTCAGGATAAGAGGATGAACAGGATGGCAACCCGCATACATCGCAGTCCGATGTTATCCTGGCATCTTGTACACACGATTTGTTTCCAGCTTGTCCGGGTCGGGGATCGTTGGTCTGGTGCGCACATCCTCAACAGGTGGGAGCGGACGACGGCGCGCGTTGTTTGTGCAGGAGGCGAACCAAGTCATCCTCACGGCAATGAAACGCGCTGTACCAAACTACGCTTCTTCCTTGTGAACTTCCATGATGCTCACGACAGTGATGTTCGCGTCCTTCAGCGCCTTCTGGACATCCGCGAGCTTTGCATCGGAAACCTTCAGAATAAAATTTGTTTTTGTGGCCATGGGTGTGCCTCCTCGTTGTGCGTAGTAAATTGGTGAACGTCTTTCGATAAATTATCATAAACCCGACAGGCAAGTCAACTCCGAAAACGGGAGCCCGAAAACAGGACCAGCCCGGTGCTGATCGGGCGCCGCGATGTCCTTCGCGTGCGCGACAATACGCACGGAAACTCAATACGCGTTGAAAAGACATAACCGAAACATACGCGCAAAAAACGACAAAATTTTTCTTGCTATTTTATTTTAGAGTGAGTATACTTTTCTCCGAATAGTGCATTGAGCGAAACTAACCTGCCCCGCGCAGTTAGAAATTTTTAATTTTTTAATCTCAAGGAGGTATGTTCATGGCAAAGGCAATGACAAAGTCTCAGATTGCAGACCACATCGCGAAAAAGGCGGACATCAAGAAGAAACTGGCTGTTCAGATCCTGGAAGATATGGCAGCGCTTGCGTACAAGGAAGCGAAGAACGCCTTCACCCTTCCGGGTCTCGGCAAGCTCGTGCTCGTGCAGCGCAAGGCGCGCATGGGCCGGAACCCCCAGACCGGCGAAGCGATCAAGATCCCGGCAAAGAAGGTCGTGAAGTTCCGCGTGGCAAAGGCCGCAAAGGAAGCGATCCTCGGCAAGAAATAGTTTTTTCGTGCTCAGGCACAAGGTCATCCCAAAAGGCATTCCGGACATCCGGAATGCCTTTTGCGTCTTGCGGGCACAAAACAGCATAAACAGACACGAAGGGACGGAATGAGGCGGCAGGAATTGGACCAACAGGTCTTCATGTCCTCGTGGTATACTGCCGTCGTTTATTAATACGCCAACCCGGACAAGCCGGAACTAAAAACCTTTTTGCCACAGAGGACGCAGAGATCACAGAGGTAAAATGTAAAGCAAACTCCGGTTGTTATGAAATAGTACAGGCCTTTCTCGGTGGCTCCTGTGGCTCAATTTTCTTTCCTTTTGTGTAGACACTGAATTTGTAACTAACTATGGAAATTTTTCTCCTTATACTGTATCCTCTTGCCCTGTACCGGCCGCGGCTGATCCTGTTGGCGCTCGCGCTCCACGGCGCGCTCATCGGTTCGACCGCGCTGCGCTTCGGCAGGATCCCCCTGATCGGCCTGCACGACACGCTCAGCTTCCTCGCATTTTCCATCGGGGCGGTATATATAATCGCGGGATGGAACAAGAAGCGTGACCTGTTCTCTTTTCTCACGATCCCGCTGATCATGCTTCTCTTGACCGGCTCCTTTGTTTCGCCGTCCATGTCCGGGCCGCTGCCGCCGGTGCTCAAAACCATCTGGTTCGAACTCCACGTGCTCCTGTCGTTTCTTTCCTACGCGCTGTTCGCGGTCGGCGCGGTCTTCGGCATTCTCTTTCTCTGTATCGCGATGAACCGGCAACCGAGGTCAACCAGTACCGCTGTCTGCTGCTGGGGTACGTGCTGTTCTCCGTCGCCATGATCTTCGGCGGCATCTGGGCCTTTCTTGCCTGGGGCACCTACTGGCTCTGGACGCCCAAGGAGCTTTGGACCACGATCGTGTGGTTCACTTACAGCCTCTACCTTCATGCGCGGCTGGTGCGGGGATGGACCGGACCGAAGGTGGTGTGGATGGGGATCCTCGGTTTCGCGATCGTGCTGTTCACCTATGTGGGCGTGGGGCTCCTGATGAAGAGCTCGCATGAATTCTAAGGATGCTTGTGGCCGCATATTACACCGTGTCTTTCCGGTTGCAGGCTGAAGCCTGCGGCTGCTTGGTTCTGTCATTATGAAAAACTTCTTCTTCTCACTCAAGACAGCGGTCTGGACGCTTTTCGTGCTTGTCTCCCTCTTTTTCATCGGCTCTTACATGATGCCGGCGTACCGCGAGGTCTTCGCTCCGATGAACGAAGACATCCTCTTCCGCTGGGTACAAAACATCGCGTCGGTCAAGCTGGGGTACACCTGGTGGTTCTTCGCCGCCCTCGCGGCGCTCGCGCTGCTCACGGTCAACACGCTGGCATGCAGCGTTCAGGCGGTCATGGGAAGATGGTCACGCGCCGATTTTTTACTGCGCATCTCTCCGCAGATCGTGCACCTCGGGTTCCTCCTGATCCTGCTTGCGCATCTGCTCGGCGCGGGCTGGGGGTACAAGCTGTCGGGCATGCTGCCTGAGGGCGCGTATGCTCCGCTGCCCGAGGACAGGGCCCTGAGCCTCAGGGAGATCCATGTGCAGGCTGACGCGCGCGGGTACCCGACGGACTGGGCCGCGGAGGTCGATCTGTTCGAGAACAACGTGCGCGTGGCGACCGGCACGCTCGGCCCGAACAGGCCGCTCTTCTATAACGGTGTCGGCATTTATCTCAAGAGTCTGGACTATGAGAGAGGTCCGGCCGCGCTCATGGTGATTGCCAGGGACCCCGGAGCGATCTGGGCGCTCGCAGGTGGTATGCTGTTCATGCTCGGGTCGGCGATGCTTTTAGTGCTGAAGTGGAAAAAGGCTTGAGTTCGGAAGTGTTCTCGCAGAGGCGCAGAGTTCGCAGAGAAAGGCTCAAAAAAGATTTTTGGTTAAAGCCAAGACCTAAAGGTTTTGAATTAACTCCGCGTCCTCCGCGCGCTCTGCGAGAGACGCCTTTTCGTTCTTGTCGTGAGGTTCCGGCTTGTCCCGGATAGGTGGATCTTGGAATGACGAAACGTGTTCTCGTAGCCATGAGCGGAGGCGTCGACAGCTCCGTGACAGCAGCACTGCTCATACAGCAGGGCATGGCTGTCGAAGGCGTCACCATGAAGCTGACCGCGGGTCTGTGCTGCGACATCGGCTCTGCCCAGTCCGTGTGCCGGCACCTGGAGGTGCCGCACCGCATGATCGATGCGCAGGGATCGTTTGAGCAGAACGTTATACAGGATTTTATCTCTGAATACCGCATCGGCCGCACGCCCAATCCCTGCATCAGGTGCAACGACCTCATCAAGTTCCAGATGCTGCTTTCCTACGCCCGCGAACAGGGTTTTGATGCACTTGCCACAGGCCACTATGCCCGCGTTGAACTGGATGCGGCATCATCCCGTTTTCACCTGAAGAAAGGCATCGACGCCGGTAAGGACCAGAGCTACTTTCTGTACCGCCTGACGCAGGATCAGCTCCGGAGCGTGCTTTTTCCGCTCGGCGAAATGTACAAGGCCGACGTTCGCGATCTCGCGCGCAAACTCAATCTCCCTGCTGCTGAACGTCCGGAGAGCCAGGAGATCTGCTTTGTGCCGAATGACGACTACCGCGCTTTTTTGAAAGAGCACGCGCCCTCACTGCTTCGTTCGGGAGAGGTGTTCATGACCGATGGGAGCGTGGTCGGCAAACATGACGGCATCGCCCTTTTCACCGTAGGGCAGCGCAGGAAGCTCGGCGTTGCCGCAGGCGAGCGGCTTTATGTGGTCCGGATAGAGCCGGAGACAAATCGCGTTGTGCTCGGAAAGCTTTCGGAACTGCAGACCAGCGAAATGATCGTTGGCAACCTCAATTGGACCCTTATGGATGAGCTGTCCGGTCCCCTTGATGCAACGGTCAAGATCCGTTACCGCTCGCCTTTTGCTCCAGCAATGATCAGGCCATTGGCCGACCAACGGGTGCAGGTCACGTTCGAGAAACCAGTTCCGGGCGTTTGCCCTGGTCAGGCCGCGGTATTCTATGATGGGGACATTGTTGTGGGGGGAGGAGTGATTGTTAAAACATCGTGATCAAATTAATTTAACGGATTGACGGCGTTAAAAGGGAATGAAGAACTTGTATTCCTTTA
Organism: Nitrospirota bacterium; assembly: GCA_963796285.1. GTDB lineage: Bacteria > Nitrospirota > UBA9217 > UBA9217 > UBA9217 > JALNZF01. Next base: position 586,438 of record CAWCKW010000013.1, on the reverse strand, counting down.
AAAACGTCCGGAACGTCTTTGCAACAGCAGGCGGCTCGTGGTCAAGGCTGATGAGATAGAAGTGACGCTTCATTTTCTTACCCGGAACCCTGAGCAGCGTCACCATCCCCTGTTTTACCGCCGTGAACACCGACCATTTGGATGCGAACGCCAAACCCATGCCGGCCTGGACCATTTGAACGATGAGTTCGGGGCTGCCGATGGTCATGCGCACCTTGATCATTCCGGCGTCGAGCCCCGCATCCCGGAGAAATCCGTCAACAAGCTCTCTCGTTCCGGATCCCTGATCAGGAAGAATGAATGTTTGCATTGAGAGATCGTGGATCGTGACGTTCTTTTTCTTTGCAAGAGGGTGGTCTTCCGGCGCGATGATCACCACCTCGTCCTCCGCTATCGCCTCTGCGGAGAACGTTTCACTATCAATGATTCCTTCCACAAGGCCGACATCGATCCTGCTATCCTTCAGATCCCGAAGGACACTCGCTGTCTTGCACACAGAGAGGTCGATCCGAATGCCGGGATGCTCCTTAGAAAAATCGTACAGCACCTGCGGAAGAAGATGGATGGCCGGGGTCCTGCTTGCGCCCAGTCGCAGAGCGCCTTTCGCGGTGTCCGTCGCCGTGCTGATGTCCTGTTCCATCCGCGCGTAATCTTCAAGGATCTTCCTGGCATGCTCGTAAAAAAGCCGTCCCTCCGGCGTGGGGAGCGCCACCTTGCCCTTGCGATGAAGGAGCTTCACGCCCAGCTCCTCCTCAAGGCTTTTTATCAGCCGGCTCATGGCGGATTGGGTCATGTGCTTCGCCTGGGCGGCCCGTGAAAAGCTTTTGGTCTCGACAACGAGACAATATGATCTTAACCTATGGTCTTCCATGTCTCTACCCGGTCTTCTGAACAGTGACTCATTGTAAAGACGCTACTCGCTTTTTGTCAACGAATACCTTCCGCCCGCACGGCCGTAAAAGTCCAGATAGCTGCTGCAGCCTGCAGCGTGATAAGTGCAGACGTTCTTCACCCGTGTTGGTCGCGATCCCGTTAAACAGAATAGCTGTGCATCACACCTGTATGCATAATTCGCATAGATTCCATGATTTTTATGCATTTTACTTTCTTCCGCGCCGCATCTACAATAACAGTATCCCTTTCCTCCGAGGTGGAAACCATGAAGAAAAAAAACGTCAAGCTTGTCATCGCCTCCACAACCAGCACCCAGAATTCAGGCCTCTTCGACATCCTCATCCCTGCATATGAAAAAGCGACCGGCTACGGAGTGACGGTCGAGGTCATTGCCGTGGGCACGGGCAAGGCCATACGCATCGCCAAGAGGGGCGAGGCCGACCTGCTCTTTGTGCACGATCCTTACAGGGAGGAGAAGTTCGTTGCCGAGGGTTATGGGGTAAACAGGCGGCAGGTCATGCACAATGATTTTGTAATCCTCGGTCCGAAAAACGATCCGGCCCGCATTAAAGGCCACTATAGCGCCATTGACGCCTTCGAGCTGATCGGGGAAAAAGGCGCGCCCTTCGTGTCGCGTGGTGATGATTCCGGCACGAACGCGAAGGAGCTGGATATCTGGGACGATGCCGGATTGAATCCCAAGGGGAAAGGCTGGTACTTCGAAACCGGCGCCAAGATGGGAGATACGCTCCTCATGGCCGACAAGAAAAAGGCTTATACCCTTTCCGACCGGGGTACGTTCCTGAATTACGCGTCCCAAATCGTCCTGAAAGTTCTTATGGACGGCGACATCCTTCTCAAGAACCAGTACAGCGTTATTGCCGTAAGCCCGGCGAAGTACCCTGATGTGAGATACCGAGAGGCCATGGACTTCATCGCCTTTGTCACATCCGCGGAGGGACAGGGACTCATCGCTGGTTACAAAAAGCATGGCGTAAGCCTGTTTACACCGGATGCGGTTCCTGTGCAGACCAAGAAAACAAGGCGAAGCTAGCAGCTGTCCTGATGAGTAGTGCCGCGATATCATGTCCGATTCTGTAAAAATCCCATCGACCAAGGAGAAGAATTATGAAGAAAACGTTTCAGAACGCTGTCATAGTGTCGGCGGTCACGCTCGTGCTCGTGGCTGCTTTGGCCGCAGCCGGAGCATCCGCGGAGACCCGCATTCGCATGGCTTCGACCACCAGCACGCAGAATTCGGGTCTGTTCGATTATCTGCTCCCGATCTTCGAGAAGAAGACCGCCATCAAGATCGACGTTGTCGCGGTCGGCACCGGCGCGTCAATCGAGATCGGCAAGCGCGGGGACGCGGACGTGGTGTTCGTGCACGCGAAAGAGCAGGAACTGAAGGCCGTGGAAGAAGGCTTTTTCGTGAACCGGCATGATGTGATGTACAACGACTTCGTCGTCATCGGTCCGACAAGTGATCCTGCGAAGATCAAGGGAATCAAGTCCGCCGCTGACGCGTTCAAGAAGATCGCCGAGAGCGGTCAGCCCTTTGTGTCGAGGGGCGACAAGTCGGGTACGAATACAAAAGAGCTGTCACTCTGGAAAAAGACGGGTATCGAGCCGGCCGGTCAAAAGTGGTATCTCGAAGTGGGCCAGGGCATGGAAAAGACCCAGCGCATTGCCGATGAAAAGCGCGCATATACCCTCACGGACCGCGGCACGTGGCTAGCCACCAAAGACAAGGACAAGCTGGACATGGTCATCGTCCTCGAAGGAGATCCCGTGCTGTTTAATCAGTACGGCGTCATGGCCGTGAATCCCGAGAAGAACAAGACCGTAAAGTACAAAGAGGCCATGGAGTTCGTGAACTGGATCATCTCAAAGGAAGGACAAGGCGTAATCGCGGCATTTAAGGACAAGAACGGCAACGCGCTGTTTATTCCGAATGCCCGATAATGTCGCAAGGCGAGCACGGACCGGTGCGTCGTATCGATCGATACTCCCAGTATCCTTCGCCGCTGCGGTCCGTGCTTTTTTTCTATGAACTCACTTCTCCAGGGTTTTGTACAATCTATTGACCTGATCCTCCATCTGGATCCGGTGCTTTTCGGGATCATTTTACTCTCCCTGAAGGTGTCGGGTCTTGCATTGCTGATAGCGACCGCGATCGGCCTTCCTGCGGGCGCGCTGCTCGGATTGAAGCGGTTTCCCGGGCGCGATCTCGCCATCAGCACGACAAACACGTTCATGGGGCTGCCACCGGTCGTCGTCGGTCTGTTTGTTTATCTCCTGCTTTCACGCAAAGGGCCGCTGGGTTTCATGGGGCTCCTGTACTCCCCGACCGCGATGATCATCGCCCAGACCATTCTGGCCACGCCCATCGTGACCGCGCTCTGCCAATCGGCAATCGTCAATGTCGACCTGCTTATCAGGCAGGCGGCTCGCACCCTGGGCGCGACGCCGCGCCAGGTGACCATTACCATCATCGCCGAGGCGAGATACGGTATTTTGTCAGCCATCATTGCGGCCTTCGGCAGGGTCATGGCGGAAGTAGGGGCCATCCTGATCGTGGGCGGGAACATCGCCGGCTACACCCGGGTGATGACCACCACGATCGCCCTGGAGACGGACAAGGGCAATTTCGAGCTCGCCCTTGCCCTGGGTATCATTTTGCTGGCCATCTCGTTCAGCATCAATTTCATTCTGCATGCTGTCCAGAAAAAGGGAACCAGTATTCTCACATGAAGCTGACGGTATCTCATATCGCAAAAGCATACGAGGGCAGGAACATACTCAAGGACTGCTCTTTTTCATTCGACCGGAACGGGACCTATGTGTTGATGGGCCCCAACGGCTGCGGCAAGTCAACCTTTCTGAGGATTTGCTCGCTGCTCGAGCAGGCGGACGAAGGCACCGTCTCGTATAGTGAGAACAATACCGCGTTGCAGCCCGACATGGCGCTCAGACGGCGCATCACGCTCGTCCTGCCGAAGATCGGCGTGTTCAACACTACAGTGGCCCGGAACGTCGCATATCCCCTGCGAGTCCGGGGAATGTCTCATGCCGAGATCGAGGCCCGGGTGAACAAAACGCTCGCTTTCGTCGGCCTTGATCGGAAGAAAACCCAGCAGGCGCGCACCCTGTCGAGCGGCGAGACCCAGCGTCTCGGCATAGCGCGCGCCCTTGTCCTTGAACCGGAGATCCTTTTCCTCGATGAGCCGACCGCGTCCATCGATGAAGAGAACACCCGGATCATCGAATCCATAATCGCGGACATGAGAAAGCAGAACAGGTCCATTGTTCTGATGACTACCCACGATCATGCACAGGCGGAGCGGACGGCAGACCGGATCCTGGTCATGGAGCGTGGGGTCCTGGAAGTACATCCGAACCTTCGGACGGAGTGAAATTCATCAGTAGTTCCCCGGAACCACCATCACCGCATCGCGGTCGGGCCCAAGGCGCCAATTCGGATGGAGACATTCGTGCCCGTGGTTATCTGGCCCAGGCCGGCTACTGCATAATTCCCAAGACGCTGGAAGTTGCCGTACGCTACGGCTATATTGATCCCAATAAGGACAAGTCTGATGACCTTCGGAAAGAGGTTGGCGCGGCTGTTTCCTACTATATTTTCGCACACAACCTAAAGGTCCAGGCTGATGGATCAAAAATCCACGATGATGCGTCCCAGACGAACAAAGATGAGAAGCAGTTCAGAATACAGGCTCAGGTCATCTTTTAGCTTTTTAACACGGTGAAGGAACTGGGAACATGGACACCTCCTTTGCAGGTGAACCGGCAAAGGAGGTGTCTTGCTCCCGAATTCTGGTTAATGTCCGCGCGCGCGTTAATGCTGAAAAACGGGCTGGCAGACTTAAGGACTCAACGATATTGACAATACAGATAATTCCCGCCGGGTTGAGTAGAATTTGATTCCTTGGTTGCTAACGATTGTTCAGTTGACAATTCCACCACTCCGCATTAGAATCCTTTCTGAATTACAACATACAACAATCGTTCTTTATAGGGAGAGACAAGCGTGGCTATTACCGTGAAGGGCCCCATCGTGGAGATGGACGGCGACGAGATGACGCGCATCATCTGGAAGATGATCAAGGACAAGCTGCTTGCGCCCCATCTCAGGATGGACCTCAGATATTACGACCTCGGCATCAAACACCGTGACGAGACCGAGGACAGGATCACCATTGACGCGGCGAATGCCGTCATTGAGCACGGCGTAGGCGTGAAGTGCGCGACCATCACCCCGAACGCGGCACGCGTGAAGGAGTATGGCCTCAAGCAGGCATGGAAGAGCCCCAACGGTACGATCCGCTCGATCCTTGACGGTACGGTCTTCCGCAAGCCCATCATCGTAAAGAACATCCCGCCTGCGGTACGGAGCTGGAAGAAGCCGATCAGCATTGGCAGGCATGCCTACGGCGACATCTACCGGTCGGTCGAGTATAAAGTCCCTACGGCAGGCAAAGCAGAGCTGGTGTTCACTCCCGCCTCCGGAAAGGAGGCGGTCTCGCTTCTGGTGCACGAGTTCAAAGGCCCCGGCGTGATCATGGGCATGCATAACACGGAGAAGTCCATCCAAAGCTTTGCGCGGGCCTGCATCAATTACAGTCTCGGTGAAAAGTGCGACCTCTGGTTCGGCGCCAAGGACACCATTTCCAAGACGTACCACGCCTTCTTTAAAGAGGTCTTCGACCGGGAGGCTGAGGCGCGCAGGCCGGATTTTGCGCAGGCCGGGGTCGCGTACCGCTACATGCTGATCGACGATGCGGTGGCGCAGATCATGAAGGCCGAAGGCGGCATGCTCTGGGCCTGCATGAACTATGACGGCGACGTGATGAGCGACATGGTGGCCTCGGGCTTCGGCAGCCTGGGGCTCATGACCTCGGTGCTGGTCTCGCCCGAGGGCAAATACGTGTATGAGGCAGCGCACGGCACCGTGATGCGGCATTACTACGAGCACCTGAAGGGCAATCCCACGTCAACGAACTCCGTCGCCTCCATCTTCGCATGGACCGGTGCGATCGCGCGCCGCGGCGAACTGGACAAGACGCCGGAGGTGGTGGCGTTTGCAAAGAAGCTCGAGTCTATTGTGATCAAGACCATTGAAGAAGGCGCCATGACCAAGGACCTTGCCGCGATCGCGGAGCCGAAGCCGGCGAAATACGCGCTCACTGAGGAGTTCATTGATGCGGTGGCGAAGAAGTTGCTGTGATTCGAAAAAAATGAACAACATTCATGCGTCTTTTCCGCCCTGGCTGCGATTATGCCGGGGCTGGCTCGATATCTCCAAAGGCGCTATAAGTGTCTAAGCAAGGAGGTTCACATCCATGATGAAGATGTTTGTGGGGGTTGCGCTATTGGTGTTATTCGGATTTGTCTCGGGAGCTCATGCTATTTCGAAACCCGCGCCGGAAGCCTCTCAAGAGCAAACGACGATCGGGAAACAGGATATGTTTTCAGGGGTGGTCGAAAAAGTCGATGCAAAAGGGAATGTCGTTGTTGTCAAGGGAACGATGATGCAGGAAAAGAAAACGCTGGCTTTCTACATCAACGACAAAACAAGGATCTGGAAAGGTAAAATGATGCTGCATATCGGAGATTTATCGACAACGATGCAGGTGAGGGTCGAGTATAAACAGGCAAAGGACAGGCTGACCGCACTCACAATCGAGATTATTGATCGGTAAGATGCTTTGAGGACATGCAATCACGAGCGAGCCGATAAGCAGCAGTTCTCGATGCCTCGCTCCTGTCCCTCCGGCCCCATCCTACCAAATGTGCGGCGGAGATGCATATTCGGACAGCGTCAACCCGATCGTCTTTCCGCTCGCATCTGTAACTTCATTCACAATATAAATAATCCACTGCATACCGCCCCAGGTGAAAGCCTGGGTCAGTGTTGCTTTCGGTCGGTATATGACTACGGTCCAACCGCCGTTGGATGCATTTCCAATCTGGTATGCCCAGTACCCCGCAGGGCAATTGGTGCCGTCGACATCGCCGAAGGCACCGGCATAATTCGAGAAATAAAATTTCTGGTTAATGAAAAAATCGTTTGCGGTGATCGGTTGATTTCCGGCCAGTTGTTTTAAAGAATAGGTGCTGAAAGCTGCGGAGAAAGTGCCGATTTCGTACACGAAGACCGTCCGTTCAGCCTCCTTTGCAAGGGAAATATAGCGGGTAACTGCAGCTGCTGCTAGTACACCGACAAGAATGATGACGAGCACCAGTTCAAGGAGAGTGAACCCTTTCTGGTCATTTCTCACTATCATGCTCCTTCCCGGTCGCTCCACGTCATGAATTCATTCGTGTCATCCTTCGTCGAGATGCACATTCTTTCGATTTTTGTAATTATATGGAAATCGCTCTGCTATGTCAAGCAAGGGACATCTTAAGGACATCAAATGGGTGACCCTATAGACTTGAGCTCTAAACTCGCTCAGATTGGCACCATCGAAGCATGTCCAAGCTTGAGACGGGTATTCATCGTCTCGGGAAATGGCCCTTAGATCGGTTCATGTTTTATGGCCGCCGGATCATAGGGTATTACAAAGACCTCTCTCTCTTTCAGCACCAACAAGAGATGATTTTTCGTCGACTGCTCAAGCAGGACCTTGTTCCATGGCCCTTTTTCCCTGAGCATAATTTTTTTATTGCTGTTGCTGAATGCGCCGAATTTGATTGTATAGCCGTCTTGAGAAGCCGTCTTTGCGATGCGCTCCAGCATGCCGCGTATCGCAACCTTTTTTGCTGTGAAGGCGATCGTTCTCCCGTTCAACTTCAGGAATGAGTCTGGAACATATCCATTGACGGGATCTGCGCCTTGGGCGAGCAGTAATTGTACGACTTCAACGGCTCCCGCTCTGGCAGGCTTCAGTCAATGCAGCACTGCCGCCGCTCGTCTTCGCATTGACCGGCGCCCCTTTTTCCAGCAGCGCTTTGACGGTGTCTGCGTGCCCCGCCTTCACGGCACACATCAGCGGCGTCTGTCCGTCAGGTAACGCCATTTTCATGTTTGCACCGTGTTCCGCGAGCAGGGTGACGAGCCTCGGATATCCATTGCACGCGGCGGTCCGCAATGCAAAACCGCCCTTCAAATCCGCGTCATTCACGTCTGCGCCGTGTTCGATCAGCACCTTGACAATTTCCGTATTGCCATGCTCAACGGCGAACAGTAAGGGGAATTGCCCCGCTTTATTCCGGCCTTTCACATCAGCGCCCTTTTGCAAGAGGTATTGTATGACGCGCATCTGTTCATCCTTGAAATCAACAGTGTCCAGGGCCGCTTGCAGTGGCGTAGCAGCACCTTCACTGGCAGGGACCGTATAGTTCACGTCTGCACCACTCTCAACGAGCGCTTGAACGATGTTCTCTTGTCCCTGTCTTGCGGCCGTCATTAATGCCGTATTCCCGCTCTTGTCGGCATGATTCAACGATGGCGCATTCAGCTTGGCAAGCGCCTGGAGCATCCTCACGTGTCCTTTTTCAGCAGCGAGCATGAGCGCTGTTTGGCCCTTTTCATTCATCGCGTTCAAATCAACTCCCGCTTTAACAAAGAGGTCCACAGCCTTCTCATTGTTCTTCGACACCTCATTCAGGAATTCCTGGCTGGAAAACCGGATGCCGCTCCGCTCCAATCGCGTTGCAAAATACCAGTGCGTAAGAGATGTTCTCTTGATGATTATCGCGCCGATGAGAAGCACTACGACAAACGCAACAACAGCATAGAGAACGATGGTCAGATGCATCTTTTTTTTCAACGAAGAGGCTCTTTCAGCACGCCATTGTTCCATCGGCACACGGTCAACTGCCTGATCAGCCGAAGCAGTATCTTCGGATTGTTCGCCTGCTTCATCGGCAGAGGGAGGTTTGCTCGTTTTCTCAAGTAATATCGGTTCCCCGGCCTTCCTTTTTCCCCTTACTATATGGATGTCGAGATAGGGTAATGGTCCGATCTCAGCCAGATATGTGCGCAACTTTTTTTCCATGAAGAGAATGGTAAGGCCCAAGAGAAACCCGGCGGCAAGACCAATGATGCCTGCGAGGACGGCAACGCCGACGAGATAGCCAAGAAGAAGACTGGCACCGGCCAGTACAAGAGGCGGCAACCACCAGAACTTGAACAGCAACGTCAGGGATTCATATCGTCTTTTTTGTTGATAGGGTCTGCCCTCCTGAGTGGTCAAGAACGTCTCCCAGTCTTGCGCATCGACCCGAAGTTTTTGCAGATTCGCCTTAATAACGCGAACAATATCACGATGACCTTTTTCTTCAGCTAATAGCAGGGCGGTCTTGCCGGCCTTGTTCCGCGCCTCTATATCAACGCCTGATTGCATCAGAAGGTCAATGATATCGCTTTGTTTTTGATCAAATGCCGCCATATGCAAGGCTGTCCAGCCTGCATCACTTCTTGCATTAACGTTCGCTCCCGCCTGAATGATCGCCTCGGCAATCTCGAGGCGCCCTTTTGAAGCAGCAAGCATCAACGGCGTTGTCCCGTCGCGGCTTACATTTACATTCAATCCCTCTTCGATCAACTTATTCACCACATCGACATTTCCGCTCTCCACTGCCTCAAGGAAGAGGGGCCATTTCTTTGCGGCAGATGAGCTATAGTCGGGCTGGGAGCTTCCCTTTGCCTTAGACAACGGCCGGGCCTTTGGAACATCTTTTTTGATCTGTTTTTGATATCCCTTGGATGGACCGGGTACTTTATTTTCCACAGTGTGGCCCCCCCGTTTAGTGATGTCATCACGGCATGGTTCAGTATATCTGGAACTCCCTCTCGCGTCAACAACTTACGATGGATCGGCCATGAACTGCATTCAGCGGAAGTTATGTGAGAGATATATTTTGACGGTGAGGCAACAGTTATGGTGAGTCAATTCGGCTGTACAATAGGTCTTTTCTCATCTGAGTATTTATGGTAGTATTTGTCCATGTTTTATCGAACGTTCTCGTATTTCATTTTCTTTTTATACTTAAGGAGTGCTGATAAGAAAAACACGGGGTTTTTTCTGCTACTCGTTTCCTCAATGATTGCTTTTCGTATGTAACCCCGGTATAGCAGCCGGTGAGAACTAACTACAGTCAAAATCATCTTTGCGCTCAGGCGACTACGTTACTGCTGTGAAACGCAAACAACAGACAACGAAGACCGCGCATTCCTCTTAACGACATTCGGGAGCAAATACTTTTGTTGCCTTCAGCCCCGACCGGAAGGTCGTCTTGTCCGGCAGCTGAGACAACGCTCTCAAACTCTGGCACATGCTCACCTTGAATTGATGCCTTCTCGTCATATGCCGGCAAGCTCATAGCGTGCAAGAAATAATGCTCCCACGAGTCCCGGAGCAGAACTGAACGAGGACCTAATGACAAAGCAAGAGCGTTTCATAAAAGACCTGAAGAGAAATCAGATTATGGTCGCGATCCGCACCGGATCAGCGGAAGACGCCTATCATGCGGCAATGGCCTGCGTGGCAGGGGGCGTCAGGTTCATCGAGATCACCTTCTCGGTGCCGGGGGCGGATGAGGTCATCAGTCGCATGAGCGGAGACGAACGGGTCGTGGTCGGGGCCGGTACGGTCCTGAGCGTTGATGATGCGAGAAAGGCCCTGAAGGCCGGGGCCTCGTACCTGGTGAGCCCCGCCTTTGACGAAGAGGTGGTGACGTTCGCGAAAAAGGAAGGCGTTATCTCGATCCCCGGCGCGTGCACGCCGACCGAGATCTACCGGGCCTACAAGGCAGGCGGAGATATCATCAAGCTCTTCCCCTTTGTCGAGATCGGCGGCCTCGATTTTCTCAAGGCGATCAGGGGGCCGCTGCCTTTTATCCCCTATATGCTATGCGGCGGGGCGACCCTTGAGAACATATCCAACTACCTCGCAGCCGATGCTGCGGCGATCCTCGTCGGCGCGGCAATCATCAGGCGCGATCTCGTGGCAGCGAAGGACTGGGCTTCCATTGCCGGGCTGGCGAGGAGTTTTGTCGGGAAGGTCGAAGGGTCGCGGACTAAAACCTGACTTCACATTCACGGGGGAATTGTGTATAATGAGGCGTTCCTCATCATTTGGGGGGCAGGAAATATTCATATTTTGGGAGGTATCCACAGTGTTTCGTCCACAGATAAAGGTCCTTGATTGTACGGTCCGTGACGGCGGCTTGATCAACCAGTGGCAGTTCAACGATGATTTTGTCCGGAAGGTCTATATCGCCCTGTCGCAGGCCGGCGTCGATTATATGGAGATAGGCTACAAGTCCTCGGAGAAATGCTTCTCCCGGGCCGAGAACGGCGCATGGAAGTTTTGCTCCGAAGATGACCTGAAACGGGTTGTCGGCGGCCTGGACACGACGATGAAATTGTCCGCCATGGCGGACATCGGCCGCATCGAACACGAGGACATTCCCAAGAAGAGCGAAAGCGCCCTTGATATGATCCGGGTGGCCTGCTATGCAAAAGAGGTCGACAAGGCGATAAGCCTTGCTCACCACTGCATGGAGAAGGGCTACGAGACCACGATCAACCTCATGGCGGTCTCGAAGGTCCTCGAAAAAGAGCTGGATGAAGCGCTTGAGGACCTTGCGAAAAGCGAGGTGCCGGTCATCTACCTCGTTGACAGCTTCGGCGCCATGTATTCGGAGCAGGTCCATTTCTTTGCGAAGAAATACCGCGAAGCGCTTCCGGGCAAGGAGCTTGGCATCCATACCCACAACAACCAGCAGCTCGCCTTTTCGAACACGATAGACGGGATTGTCGCGGGGATCAACCGCCTCGATTCGACCATCTATGGAATGGGGCGGGGCGCGGGTAACTGTCCTACGGAACTTCTGCTCTCGTTCCTCAAGAACCCGAAGTTCGACATTCGGCCGATCATCTCCATCATTCAGGAGATCTTCATCCCTATGAAAGCAAAGGTGGAGTGGGGATACCATATCCCGTACATGATCACCGGCATCCTGAACGAACACCCCAGAAGCGGGATGAAGGCCATGTCCGCGGAGAAACTCCCCGACCTCAGGCGGTTTTACGAAGACCTCAAGGACGGCACCCAGCTGGGTTAGGACGAAAGAAAAGACATCGGGAGAAGAGGTCTTATGTACTCTCGGTCACGGGACCTCTTTCCGTCCGATTGTCTTTAGGGTCCGGCACAAACACGGCACGTACAACAAACGCAATAACTGCTATTACACAATGTGAAATCAGGACATCAAAGTTGTTCAAATCCCCCCATCCCCCCTTGCTAAACAGGGCCGACGGGGGAGTTCATTCATTTTAATTGAGTCATCTGTCTTATCTGGTGGATGAAGGATGCATCCGATCCAGCAATGCAGCCGACTCTCGATAACCCCTCAAAAGGTCCCTTTTCAAAGAGTGCCGCGGCAATTTTCCCCTTGCCTCTGAAATCCCTGCTCATCAACAATTGCTTCTTTGCCCCTGAGGTTTAAGCTGTTGACAATAGCTTTTCCGCCGTGCTAATATTCGCAAGAAAGCACGGGGTCATTTATGGCAGGGGAAAAAATACTCGATATTGACGACAGCCCGACCGTACAGCGGCTTATCGAAATGATCCTGGCCTCGCAGGGCTACGAGGTCATCCTCGCGTCAGACGGCGAGGAGGGTATTGCAAAGGCCCGGTCAGAACGGCCCGCCGTGATCCTCGTTGACTTCGTTATGCCGAAGATGAACGGGTTCCAGGTCTGCAAGATCCTGAAGGATGACCCGGATTTCAAGGATACCCCCATTATCCTCGTGACCTCCAAGGGCGATAAGGTCGGCAGCAAGTTTGTCGATGCCCTCGGTATTACCGATTTTTTTACGAAACCGTTCCAGCCCAATGAACTTCTCGCCAAGATCCGGGACGTCATCGACAAGCGAAGAGAAGCACAGACTCCACCACCGCCTCCCCCCGAACCCCCGAGAGAGAGCAGGCCCGCTGTGTTGTCACCGTTATCGGGTATGGCGCCGCCAAGGGCTGGGATTGAGGCCATGGTGCGCTCCATGGTCGAGCAGGTGTTTGACGCATTTGTAAAAACGAAGCTTCCCGATATCATCCGACAGGAGCTGGCCAAAGCACAAGATGGAGCGGTCACTGCGGGCATCCAGGGGAACCTGGCGAGCATCCGGATCGTGGACGTGATGAAGAGGCTCGGACTCCAGTGCCAGACCGGCCGGGTGGTCATCAATCGTCCGGGAGACGCCGTCGAAATTTATTTTAAGGACGGATTGGTGGTCTTTGCTTCGGAGAACAGCAACGGGAACGGTACCTCGGTGGAGGCATTGCTCAGGAAGTCCTGCAGGATAGACGAGGACAGTCTCCGGTATGTGCTGCGCATCGCGGAAATGACCTCACAGCCGGTTGACATGGTTCTCTTCCGGGAAAAAATGATCGGCCACAAGGCCTTTGCCGAATGCCTCAGGCAACATACCGAGTCGGCGGTATACAAGGCCATGGCTTGGAAGGACGGAGACTTTTATTTTGAAAAGACCAGTGCCCCGGTCTTCGCGGCCCCGGTCCAGATCAACGTGGACGATCTGCTGTTGGAGGGCGCCCGGCGGGCGGATGAGTGGAGCCTCATCCAGAAAAAGATCCCGGATTTCAATATGGTATTTGAACCCATGATCGGAAATGCCGAGGAGCTCACGACGCGGGGGATGAGTGACGTCGATCTGAAGGTGTTCTCGCTCATCAATGGCAGGCGGACCATCCAGGAGATCATCGAGATGCTTTTTCTGAGTGATTTTGACGTGGCTAAGAGCATGTTCATTCTGCTCTCGGTGAACTTGATAAGGAGGAAACGGTGAGCCGCTATCCTCAGGGACGGGATAGGCCATAACCCAAAGAAAAATAAAACAAAAACTTGACACACCCAAAGAATTATGTTAATTATTTAACAACCTTGAGCACCATGAAAAAAGGAGACAAGTATGGCCAAAATACTCATTGCGGACGACAGCCTAGCGGAGCTTCAGATATTTCAGCAAGCGCTTTCGTATACCGGCCATACCATCGTAACAGTCATGGATGGTGAAGCGGCGGAGGAGAAGGTGCGGACGGAGAAGATCGATTTGATTGTCCTTGATGTGCTCATGCCGAAGAAAAACGGTTTCCAGGTCTGCAGAGATATAAAGAGCAATGCCCAGTTCAAGAATATCCCGGTCATCATGGTAACATCCAAGGACCAGGCGAGCGATAAGTTCTGGGGGATGAAACAGGGCGCCGACGAGTATTTGACCAAGCCGTTCAAGCCGGAAGACCTGGTCAAGGCGGTCAAGAAATACATCTGAGCTCCAACCTGGATTGGGCGGAACCGACGTTGCCACAAAGACGCCAGGACATGGAGTAATGTAGAATGATTTTTCTGGCGGGTCAGGTATTACTCTTCGACACGCTTATGACTAATGCTTTTTTGCGTCTTAGTGCTTTCGTGACGGATATTTTCATTTCATGTTGCTAAGATATGGTATTGGCAAATCACTAAAGGGGGGCCCGTTTGGCCGAGCTTGACAGCGACGTCACCACTGAGGTGATAGAAGTCCTGCCGGAAGAGGAGCTTCGCGTTTGTCTCTTCAGTATGGGTGGGGACACGTATGCCATCCCGGTCGAACTTCTGACGGAGATCATCATTTCCCGGAAAATTTTTCCTGTCCCGACAACCCCGTCCCATGTGCTCGGCGTCATCAACCTGCGTGGGAACATTGTCCCGATCGTAGATATCCGCACGGCGCTTTCCCTCCCGCTGCAGTCCGTCCCCGGCCAGATCGCCATTATCAAATACGGTACCGTGACTTTCGGCATCGTAGTTGATAACGTTACCGAAGTGGTCGGGGTGCCGGAGAGCAGCGTTCTGGCGATCCCTTCCGACCAGGGAGCGCAGCAGGCAGGCAAAGACCGCAACCGTTTTTTATTGGGGATCATCCGGCGAGAGACGGGCGAGGCAGCCCTGCTGAACATTGAGAGGGTATTTGAAGAGATCAAGCTGAGGTGAGACCGGGAAGCCTCGTTGCCGTCTCGCAGGTCGCGTCTTGACCATAAGGAGCAGAACTATGAAAAGTTGGAATCCTTTCTACCGTTGGAGCATCAGGACCAAGATCGTGCTTATGATCATTTCCCTGGCGGCTGTTTTCGGAGCCGGCATCCTTGCGTTCATCTACGTAGAGATTCAGAACACCTTCAAGGAGCAGGCGATAATCAAGACCCATATCGTGGCGGACAGCCTGAGTGTCAAGGCGGTCGAACCGGTGCAGGTGGAGGACCTCAACGCGCTTCGATCAATTCAGGGTGAGGCCATGAGCCAACAGGATGTGGCGTACAGTTTCATCCAGGACGGCCGGGGAAAAGTGCTCTCATCATCCTTTGAAGGGAATGCGGTTCCGGAGGCGCTAAAGAACATCACTTCGCCGCAGCCGGGCGTCCCGCCGGAGTCCGCACACATTCAACTTGGCGACAGCGTTATCGAGGTCCTTGATATCGCCACGCCCATTTCCGGTGGCACCCTCGGCTCGGTGCACGTGGGCTTGAACATAACGCGGATCAAATCGAATATCAGGAATTTCCTTATGTACATCATGGGGGTCGGCGCTGTGGCGCTGATTGTCCTTCTCGTCTTTACCCTGGTACTGACAGCCATCATCATCAGGCCGGTGAATGACCTCATGAGGGTTGCTGAATCCCTTGGCCGCGGCGACCTTTCGCAAAGGGCCGAGGTGAACACGGGCGACGAACTTGGCCAGCTGGGCGACACGCTCAACCGGACGATCGACCGCCTCCAGGGCCTGGTCCAGAGCGAGTCCGACCGGGACAAAATGCAGGACCAGATCATGGACCTGCTCACGATTGTGAGCACCGCTGCGGAAGGCGACCTCACCGTGAAAGCGGAAGTGACCGCCGACTCCCTTGGATCCGTTGCCGACGCATTCAATCTCATGATTGCCGGTCTTATGTCGCTCGTGACCCAGGCAAGCAATGTGGCCGTCGAGATCCGGCGCTCCACCTCGGGAATCCTTCACTCTGCCGAGAGCATGCGGATAGCAGCCTCACAGCAGTCTTCGCAGATCCGGAACGCGTCCGAGGCGGTGAACGCCATGTCCCATACCACGCAGCGGATGGCCGAGAACGCGAAAGCCGCGACCCAGACCTCGGTCGAGGCGACTCAGGCGGCGGTCAAGGGTGGAACGGCCGTGGCGGAAACCATAAAAGGGATGCAGCGCATTCGCGCAACGGTGCAGTCCACCGGCAAAAAAATCAAAGGCCTGGGCGAGCGCTCCCTTGAGATCGGCGCCATTATTGAGGTTATCAGCGAAATCGCGACTCAGACGAACATGCTTGCGCTGAATGCCGCGATCGAGGCCGCCCGCGCCGGTGAGCATGGCAAGGGTTTCGCCGTGGTTGCAGATGAAGTGCGGAAGCTCGCCGAACGCGCTGCCCGCGCAACGAAGGACATCACCGGTCTTATCAAGGGCATCCAGGTCGAGACGAGCGAGGCAGTGACCGTCATGGAAGCAGGAACGCGTGAGGTGGAGGAAGGCACAAAGCTTGCCGATCAGGCCGGGGCCGCGCTCCGTGAAATTGAGCAGATCGTCAAACAGACCTCGAACCTCATGACGGACATTACGAGGGCGGCGGGCGACCACGTGAAATCGACCGAGAGCGTGGCGCACACCATGGACAACATATCGCAGCTGACGCAGGAGACTGCGCGCGGCGTGCAGGACACCGTGGCAACGATCGGCGGTCTTGCGGGCCTGACCCAGCAGTTGAACGACGCGATCGGCAGATTCAAGCTCGGCAGGGAGCTGAGTGTCCCGTCGGCGTTCGGCGAGAACTCGCCTCCCTCGCTGGAGGGCTATCCGGCGGTTTCGGAGAAGGTGACCACGAGTGACGAGGAGATCAATCTCGGGTTCATAAAATAGACCGTATGACAGGGTCATTAGACAAATCAAGTATTATAGAATTTTTTCTCATTGAGGCTGGCGAGCACCTCCAGAACCTGGACAAGGGGCTTTTGTCTCTTGAGAAGTCTCCGTCTGACCTAGACCTGATCGATGAGCTCTTCCGCGCCGCGCACACGCTTAAAGGGTCCGCCGCCATGATGGGGTTCCAAGGTGTCAGCGATGTAGCGCACACGGCCGAGGACATGCTCGGCCAGTTCCGTTCCGGTGCCCTGCCCATTTGCAAGGAAACCCTGAACTTTCTTTTCGATAGCGTGGATGCCGTCAAGCTCATGGTCGACAGTGTTGCAGCCAATCGGCCCGAGGACGCACTCGTGGTAGAGAGCATCACCCGGGCGTACAAGGACGTTATCGAGCATTTTCCGAAAATGCCGGCCGCGCCGGACGAGGCGTTCTCCGGGGAGGCGGCGGGGGCAACTCAGTCGGCTCAGCAGTCACAAAACGCTATCGACCTGGCTTGGGAGAACGCGTTCGGAGCGGCTGCCGAGGAGCCCCTTGCCGTGGAGCCTGTCCACGAGGAGGCCGAAGACGAGTTTCTGACGATGGCTCCGCAGCAGACGCCGTCCGTCCCGTTGGCTCCTTTAGTGCAGTCTGCAACCGGGATTCCGCTCAAGCAGGAGATCGATGAGGCCAAGAAGACCGGACTCCATGAAAAACGCGGGGTCGGCCGTCGCACTGCGGATACGATCGACCTGGAAAAGCAGTTTATCCGCGTCGATGTCGATCGGCTCGACAACCTGATGAATCTCGTAGGCGAGATGATCGTGAACAGGAACGGGCTTGCGCGCCAGGTTGATTTCATCAAATCGCTTCGTGAAGAACTTGCATTCAGCCAGTCCCGCCTGATGCACGAGATCAAGAAGTTCGAAGAAAAGTATGAGTATACGCTGAGCGTTGAAGCGCCCGGCCAGCCGGAGGCGGTGCAGTCCGGCGATTTTCTCGAACTGGAGTTCGACCGGTACGATGACTTCAATCTCCTGTCACGAAAGCTGACAGAGATCACGAATGACACAAACGAGATCATGGCCGAGCTTGTGGGGTTCTTTGATTCCTTCGAGCTTGATACGGCGCGGATCTCCACGATTACGACGAACCTGCAGGACGAGATCACTATGGCCCGCATGGTCGAGATGGACAAGCTCTACCAGCTATTCCAGCGGCCCGTCCGCGACCTTGCACAGGAAGAGGGGAAGCTGCTGAAATTGGTGGTCTTGGGCGGAGAGACCACGGTCGACAAGACGATCTTCGAGACCATCTCTGACCCGCTTATGCACATGATCAGAAATGCCGTTTCCCACGGCATCGAATCGCCTGCCGAGCGAACAGCGCTGGGAAAAGATCCAACAGGCGTGTTGATCCTGAGTGCCCGCCATGAAGGCAACAACATCATCCTTGAGATCGAGGATGACGGCCGCGGCATGGACCCGGTCTCGCTCCGGAAGGCCGCCGTGGATAAGGGATTCATGAGCGCAGCGGAATCGCAATCCCTGACGGATGTTGAAGCGATCAACCTGATATTCCGTCCCGGCTTCTCCACGGCATCAACAATAAGCAGGGTTTCGGGCCGGGGCGTGGGCATGGATGTGGTCTCCACGCAGATCGCGAGGATCAACGGCAGGTTCGAGATAACGACCGACAAGGGCGTGGGTACCAAGTTTCTGATCCGCCTGCCGCTTACCCTGGCCATTACTCAGTCCCTGATCGTAAAACTCAAGGACCAGGAGATGGCTGTGCCCATGAGCCTTGTGGAAGAGACTACGCGTTTCTCCTATAAGGACATCCAGCAGGCACCCGGCGAAGAGATGGTGAACCTCCGCGGCTCACTGGTCCGGCTTCTCAAGCTGAACGAACTGCTCGGCGTGGGCACGTTCCCGAAGAAGGATGAGACCTATCGCCATCCCACACTGATCCTCGGCATGGCGGAAAAGCGCCTCGCGGTCATGGTGGAGGCGATCACCGGCCGGGAAGAGATCGTGGTGAAGTCACTGGGCGACTACCTGAAGGGCATCAAACTCTTCTCCGGTGCGACGATCTCCGGAGAAGGGAACGTGAGGCTTATTCTCAACATCGCATCGCTCTTCGGCGACGAGGTGCTGGTGACCTCCGCGGCCCGTGTTGCCCTGGCGAAAGAGGCAGTGATTCCGGAGTCCTTGAAACGGAAGCTGAAGCTTCTGGTCGTCGATGACTCTATCAGCATCCGTAAATACGTGCAGCGCTTCCTTGACCGTATGGGGTACGAGGTGGAGGTGGCGTCCGACGGCATGGAGGCGCTCACCATCATGGGCGGGATGAAATTCGACGCCGTGATCACCGACCTCGAGATGCCCGTCATGCACGGATATGATCTGATGGCCGAGATGAGGAAAAGCCTGGAACTCATGAACATCCCGGTCATCGTGCTGACCTCCCGGGCAGGGGAGAAACACCGGCAGAAGGCGCGGGAAATGGGCGCGCAGGACTACCTGGTAAAGCCCTTTGAGGAGCAGGAGCTGCTCGGGACGCTCAAAAGGATCTTGAGCGGCGTCGCTCTTGCAGGCCGGACATGATCAGCACACAACTATGGACGCCGTCATACGATTTCTGGTAGTATCAGTATGGAAAAGATTACAAAACCGGAAAGCCCGGCCCAGGCAGGACACCCGAAAAACGCAGGGGGTTGGAATGAAGTCAGTCAAAGAGATTGCATTCGAAGATGATCAGGAAATACTAATTCTCTTTTTTGAAAGGCTGCTCCATGCCAGTTAAAATACTGTTGGCCGACAAAAGTATCACCATCCAGAAAGTAGTGGAAATGCTTTTTTCTGGAAGAGACTATGAGGTCGTTTGCGTCAGCGACGGAGAGACGGCCCTGAACGAAGCAAAGCGGGTAGTCCCCGACGTGGTGCTGGTGGATGTTGACCTGCCGCGCATCGACGGCTATTCCTTTGCGACGCGGCTGAAACAGAATCCTCAGCTTGCGCAGGCGCCGGTCATTCTCATGATGAGCAGGGACGACGTGTATGACGGCGCAAAGGGGAAACAGGCAGGGATCATCGACAACATTGCCAAGCCTTTTGAGTCCCAGGAACTTATCGGCAAAGTGAAAAAAGCGATTGCCGCGGCCCCGCCGCAACGAGCCGAGGCCGCGCCCTCGGCCGCGTATGAGCCTGCCGCACCCGTACCGCCGGCGGCACCGGCCAAACCAAAAAAAGCGCCGCCGGATATATTTGATATTATCAGCGAGGCCCCTACTCAGGCGGACCTCGTGAGAGCAGCCGCACCGGTTGAGGAGGAGACTGTATACGAAGTTGAGCCTGTCGTGGAAGAGGTTGAAGAGCCGCTCACCCGCGACGTGGCAAAAGCGTTGCCGGTCGGCGCCAAGGCCGTGGAAGAGATGCGGGTGGGACTGGGCCTGACCGGGGAGAAAAAAGAACCCCAGCCCGAGATCGTCACGATAGAATCCCTTGACAAGGCAATGGCGGCAGAGCTTCCGGCAGCGTTCACGCCAAAAACCCCAAGCCCTTCGCC
Source organism: Nitrospirota bacterium (assembly GCA_963796285.1). Classification (GTDB taxonomy): domain Bacteria; phylum Nitrospirota; class UBA9217; order UBA9217; family UBA9217; genus JALNZF01. The sequence goes on along the minus strand of CAWCKW010000013.1, from coordinate 566,055 downwards.
TCAGCGCCCCATCCCGTCTTCGGTCCAGGCATCTACGCTGCCTGAGGCTGAGTTGCGTAAGATAGCGGAAACGACCATTGCCACGATGGCCAGGGACGTGTTTGCAAACCTTCCGCCGGTCCAGCCGCCGCAGATTTCCGATGCGACCCTTCGCGCCATGATTGAAGAAAAAGTCTCGCGCATGGCGAAAGAGGCTATCGATAAAATGCCGGTACCGCAAACGCCGACGCTTTCCGCGAGCGAAGTATGGGGCATAGCGGAAGAGACGGTCGCCAAGATGGCCAGGGAAGCGTTTGCAAACCTTCCGCCGGTCCAGCCGCCGCAGATTTCCGATGCGACCCTTCGCGCCATGGTTGAAGAAAAAGTATCGAGCATGACGAAAGAGGCTTTAGAAAAGGCGCCCGCTACCCAGCCACCTGCACTTTCCCCGAGCGATATGTGGAGTGTCGCTGAAGAGGCCGTGGAGAAAATTGCGACAGAGTTTTTGCAAAAGCAGCCATTGACAACGGTTCCGCAGCTTTCCGACGAAACGCTCAGGGGGATGGTCGAAAACGTGGCCGTGAAAACGGTGGAAGAGATACTCGAAAAAAGGCCCGTTCAGCAGCCACCATCGGTGCCTGCGGGCGAACTGCGGAAGATGGCGGAAGAAACCGTCTCCCGTATGGCGCGGGAGGTATTTAAAGACATGCCCCCCCCGCCCGTTCCGAAGATCTCCGAGGAAACGGTGAGGAGGGGGATCGAGGAAGCCGTTCTGCAGATCGCCCGTGAAGTCGCACGAGAGGTAATTGAGAAAGTGGCTTGGGAAGTGATCCCTCACCTTGCAGAAGTCATGATCAAAGAGGAGATCGAGCGGTTGAAAGCGGAAACATAAACATTTATCCCAAGAACCAAATATATTTTTTACGCCAGGTATCAAATCTTAAAACGGTTTGAATCTGGCAATCGGACAGAAGGCTTTGTTTGGGATTAGAAACTTAAAATTATGAATTTCATCACAGGGGACTTGCTCCCCTCTTTTTTTTCTAAGCGGGCGCATCATCATAAGGAGAGTATCATCGATGTCATCACGTGAATTACCCAAGGCCTACGACCCGAAATCGGTGGAAGAAAAGTGGTATGACTTCTGGCTGGAGAAAAAGTATTTTCATGCCGACGAGAACGCCGGTGGTGCGCCCTTCTCGATCGTGATCCCGCCGCCGAACGTGACCGGCTCGCTCCATATCGGCCACGCGTTGAACTCCACGCTCCAGGACATCCTGATTCGCTGGATGCGCATGTCCGGTAGAAATACCCTCTGGGTGCCGGGCACGGACCACGCAGGCATCGCCACTCAGAACGTGGTTGAGCGTCAGCTGGCGAAAGAATACGTTGATCGGCACATGCACTCGGGCGAGAGAAGCCTTTATCGAGAAGGTCTGGGAATGGAAAAAGGAATACGGCGGCAGGATCATCAACCAACTCAAGCGGCATGGGCGCGTCCTGTGACTGGGACCGCGAACGGTTCACGATGGACGAAGGTCTTTCGAAAGCAGTGAGTGAGGTCTTTGTCACGCTTTACGAAGAAGGGCTCATCTACCGCGGCGAGCGGCTGATCAATTGGTGCCCGCGCTGTCACACTGCGCTGTCGGATATCGAGGTGGAGCATGAGGACGAGAAGGGCAAGCTCTACCATATTGCTTATCCCCTGAGCCACGACCACACTATCCGACTGACCGTCGCGACCACGCGGCCCGAGACCATGCTCGGAGACACGGCCGTTGCAGTCCACCCGCTTGACCCGCGCTATAAGGACTTGATCGGCAAGACCGTTGACCTTCCGCTTACGAGCAGGAAGATCCCGATCATCGGCGACTCGATTCTTGTGGACCTTGAGTTCGGCACAGGCGCAGTCAAGGTCACCCCTGCGCATGACTTCAACGACTATGAGGCAGGACAACGGCAGAAGCCGGAGCTTACCGCGCATCAAAATGCTGAATGACAAGGCTGAGATCCTTGCCGACATTCCCGATGTGCTTCCCGACGTGCTGAAGCATGATCGCGGGAAAGCCGGCGAAGAAGGCCCGCGGTATGGTTGTGGAACTGCTCCAGGAGCGGGGCTTCATGGTCAAGACCGATGACCATGCGCATTCCATAGGCAAGTGCTACCGCTGCAAAACCGTTGTTGAGCCCTATCTTTCTCCCCAGTGGTTCGTGAAGACCGGACCGCTCGCCGAGCCCGCGATCAAAGTCGTCGAGGACGGCCAGGTGCAGTTCGTTCCCAAGGGTTGGGAGAACACCTACTTCGAGTGGATGCGGAACATCAAGGACTGGTGCATCTCGCGCCAGATCTGGTGGGGACACCGAATACCTGCATGGTATTGCGACGACTGCGGCACGATCACAGTGAGCCGCACCGATGCTGTCGGCCTGCAGCAAATGCGGCAGCAAAACATCCGGCAGGAGACGGACGTTCTCGATACCTGGTTCTCGTCGGCGCTCTGGCCCTTCTCCACGCTTGGCTGGCCGGACAAGACCAAAGAGCTTGAGTCGTACTATCCTACGTCAGTGCTTATCACGAGCTTTGACATCATCTTCTTTTGGGTGGCGCGGATGATCATGATGGGGCTCCACTTTATGAAAGAGGTACCGTTCCGGGACGTTTATATCCATGCGCTCGTGCGCGACGCCGAAGGACAGAAGATGAGCAAGTCCAAGGGCAATGTTATTGACCCGCTCGTTATGATCGATCAGTACGGGACCGATGCGTTCCGATTCACGCTTACGGCGTTCGCTGCCCAGGGCAGAGACATCAAGCTTGCGCCTGAGCGCATCGAAGGCTACCGGAATTTTGCGAACAAGATCTGGAACGCGAGCCGCTTTGTCTTCATGAATCTTGACGATGATTTTTCCCCGAACGCTGAACTCCTGACGCCGGACTCGTCCCTTGCCGATCGCTGGATCCTCTCACGCTTGAACTCGGTCGCGAAAGACATGCGGGCAGCGCTCGTTGATTATCGGTTCAACGATGTCGCCTCGTCGCTTTATCACTTCATCTGGCATGAGTACTGCGACTGGTATCTCGAGTTGTCCAAGCCGGTCTTATACGAGGAAAAGGGATCTGCATCGAGGCAAGCGACACTGACCGTGCTTGCCCAGGTTCTCGAATCCGCGCTTCGCCTGCTGCATCCGATCATGCCGTTCATCACCGAGGAAATATGGCAGGCGCTGCCGGATAAGGTCAGGAGCCAGGCGTCAGGAGTCAGACGTGACTCAATCATGGTATCACCGTATCCCATAGCGGATGAGAAACTGATCAATGCCGGGATCGAGCGGGACATGCAGATGGTCATGGACCTGATCCTGGCGATCCGGAACATACGCGGCGAGATGAACATAGCGCCGTCCATGCAGATTATCGTTATCGTGAAAGTGGAGACCAGGGAGCTCGGTGACCACCTTGAGAAAAACGCCGGATATGCAAAGACCCTTGCGCGGATCAAGGAGCTGCGCATAGGCGTGTCTGAAGCAAAGCCCGTGTCCGTGGCTACAGCGGTGATCGCCGGCGCAGAGGTCTATGTGCCGCTCGAAGGTCTGCTCGACCTCAACCAGGAACGCGACCGGCTTCGGAAAGAGATCGCAAAGATCTCAAAAGATATCGAGGTATTTTCTAAAAAGCTTTCTAACAAGAATTTCGTTGATAAGGCGCCGAAGGAAGTCGTGGAAAAGGACACGGCGAAGCTTGAGGAGTTCAGGATCAAGCGTGAGAAGCTGGAGCAGAGCTTGAAAATGCTGGGGGAATAAAATCCAATGCTCAAAGTTGAAGCCCAATGGATTATTCTTTAAACGAGCTCATCGAAAAAGCTCTTGCGGAAGACCTCGGCTCCGGTGATGTAACCTCCGAGGCGACCATCCCCTCTGAATCCACGTCCGAAGCCGTGATGCTGGCGAAGCAGCACCTGGTGCTTGCCGGGATAGAGGTGAGCAGGGAAGTGTTCCTCTCATCTTGATCCGACCATTCAGTTCACCGCCTTTGCGAAGGACGGCGACATCATCCATGCGGGTACTGAGCTTGCGCGGCTGTCCGGTAATACGAGAGCGCTTCTGGCGGGCGAGCGAGTTGCGCTTAACCTGCTTCAGCATATGTCCGGTATTGCGACGTTGACGGCAAAGTATGTTGAAAAGCTCAAGGGACTCAAGGCCGTGGTGCTGGATACGAGGAAAACACTTCCCGGTTTGAGGCAGCTTGAAAAGAATGCCGTGCGGATTGGTGGCGGGAAGAATCATCGCATGGGATTATATGACATGATCCTGATCAAGGACAATCACATCAAGGCGGCAGGAAGCATCACGAAAGCAGTCGCGTCCGCACGAACGAAGAGCCGGCACCTCTCAGGATCGAAGTCGAGACCAAAACACTCGATGAGGTGCGCGAGGCGTTGGCGGCGAAGCCCGACATTATTATGCTTGACAATATGCCGATCGATGTAATGCGCGAGGCCGTGAGGCTGATCGAAGGCCGCGCTCTCGTGGAAGCATCCGGCAACGTGACGCTTGAGACGGTTCGGCGCATCGCGGAGACAGGCGTGGATTTTGTATCGTCCGGAAGCTTGACGCATTCGGCGCCGGCTGCGGACATCAGTATGAAGATAAAATAATTAACCGCGAAGTCGCGAAGGACGCTAAGAAAAACCTAATTTTGATTAAACGACTTTGACCTTCGCGCTCCTTGCGCCTTAGCGGTGAAGAAGATTAAATGTATAAAGAAAAAATCCTGAACCTGCTCCGGTCGTCGAGCTCGGGATACATCTCCGGGGAAGAGCTGGCGAGAAAATGCGGCATCTCCCGAACGATGGTGTGGAAACACATCAAGTCGCTGGAGCGCGAGGGGTTCGGGATCGAGGCTGTGCCGTCTCAGGGATATAAAATCATGACCATGCCCGATATCCTCAGAAAGGCGGATATCAAGCCGGGGCTCAAGACCAGGGTCATGGGAAAAGCGATCCATCTCTTGTCCGAGGTCGCATCCACGAACACCCATGCCATGGAGATGGCTGCGAGCGGAGCGCCCGAAGGGACCGTGGTGATCGCCGAGACGCAGACCGGCGGCAAAGGCAGGCTCGGCAGGAAATGGATCTCGCCAAAGGGCAATCTCTACCTCAGCGTGGTCCTCCGACCGAATGTCCCGATCCACAAGGCGCCGCTGATCACCCTGATGGGCGCTGTGGCGGTTGCATCGGCGATCAGGACAACATGCGGACTGGCAGCAGGCATCAAGTGGCCGAATGATATCCTTATCTCCGGCAAGAAAGTCAGCGGTTTGCTGACCGAGATGAGCGCGGAACAGGACCGCATACGTCATATCGTACTCGGGATCGGCGTGGATGTGAACATGGAGATGGGCGAGCTTCCTCCCGAGGTCCGCAGCCTAACGACCACGCTTGCGGCAGAGGCGGGAGTGAAGATAAACCGGACCACGCTGCTTCAGCAACTCCTGCGGGACCTTGAGAGTTGGTATCAAAAGTTCCTCAAGAATGGTGCCGATATTCTCGAAGAATGGAAACAGCTCAACCTGACCATCGGTAACCGCGTCACCGTGAGCGGCGCGGGCGAGTCCCTCGAAGGCCTGGCACAGGGGGTAGACAACGAAGGCCGGCTGATCGTCGGGCTCGATGACGACACGAGCCGCACGGTTGCGGCGGGAGATGTGACGATAGTAAAAACATAGGATCCAGGGTCAAGTTGCAAGGGTCAAGGAACGTCAAAAACGTAAGATCAATCCTTGACCCATGACCCCTGCCCCTTGACCCTTATTTTTCGGGAGGAAAAGTGCTCTTAGCCATCGACATAGGCAATACTAATGTGGTCCTCGGCGTGTTCGACAGGGAAAAGCTCGTCGAGAACTGGCGAGTCGGCACGAACACGCAGATCACGCCCGACGAGTACGCCATGATCTTCAAGGACCTCTTCGGTTTCACAAAAATCGAGTTCACTCAGATACACGGGGTGATCATCTCGACAGTGGTGCCGCCGCTCTTGCCGGTAATGGTCGAGATGTCCCGGAAATACTTCAAGATCGAGCCCATGGTCGTGACTCACGAGCTCAAGACCGGCATTACGATCCGCACTGATAACCCGAAAGAGGTGGGTGCGGACCGTATTGTGAACGCGGCCGCAGCCTATAAGCTTTACGGTGGGCCTCTCATCATTGTTGATTTCGGTACGGCGACCACTTTCTGCGCAATCACGAAGAACGGCGACTACCTTGGCGGGGCCATCTGCCCGGGCATGAAGATCTCGGCAGAGGCACTGTTCCAGCGCGCTTCCAAGCTGCCGCGGGTAGAACTCGTTAAGCCCGCGAAGGTCATCGGCACGGACACCATCAGCGCGATGCAGGCGGGCATCATTTACGGCTACGCGGGTCTTGTGGACGGCATTGTGGAGCGGATGAAGAAGGATTTGTCACCCGATGCCAGGGTCGTGGCGACTGGTGGTCTCGCTGAGCTGGTTTTTCCGGAAACAAAGACCATTCAGGAAATAAAAACTCACCTTACCCTTGAGGGACTGCGCCTCCTGTTCGAACTAAATCATTGAAATTTCAACCTGCTAAGTTTTCCCTCTGCGCATATTTTCCCCTTTCTTTAAAAAAGCGTTGCACTTGGGAACCTTGACGATTGCATAATTTTATGATATTTATTCTATACAGCACTATATTAGGGGAAAATTGATGAAAATTCTGGTTGTTGATGACGAAGAAGGCGCGCGCGACCTTTTCAATACGATCCTTACCGATGAAGGCTATGAAGTTTCCCTCGCCAGTGGTGGTGAGGAGGCCCTGGGCTTTTTTAGAAGCAACCCCTTTAATCTCGTGATCACGGATATTAAGATGCCGGGCATGGACGGTCTTCAACTCCTGCAGGAAATCCGCAAGATGGGGTCAAAAACAGACGTGATCATGGTAACAGCGTACGGCGAGGTGGAAAGCTATCTCAAGGCAATGAGCCTTGGCGCCGCTGAATATATCAACAAGCCCATCCGCATTAAAGAACTGAAACGGATCGTGCATAAGATCCTGACAGAGCAGCGGGCGAGGTTGGGCGGCTGATGTCCCGTTTGCGCAAAGACCCCATTGTTGGCCGGTGGATCATCGTTTCCACCGACCGTCCGAAAAATCCCGCAGAGTATTCGTTCGAAGAGCCGGTCGATGATGTAACGCCGGCGGAGTGCCCCTTCTGCAGGGGCAATGAAGCTAAGACCCCAAAGGAGATCGCATCGTTCCGCGCCGAGAAGTCGGCGCCGGATGCCAACGGCTGGTGGGTGCGCGTGATCCCGAGCAAGTTCCCCGTGCTGCACATCGAAGGTACCCTTGAGCGCGAGGGCAGCGGCATCTACGATTGGATGAACGGCATCGGTGCCCACGAGATCATCATTGAAAGCCCGGAGCACGCGCTTCGGCTCGAGGAGCTTTCCGAGAACCAGGTTGAAAAAGTTCTCTGGTCCTACCGTGACCGGATCCTCGATCTTGAGCGGGACAGCCGGCTCCGCTACGTGCTGGTCTTCAAGAACCAGGGCTGGACCGCGGGTTCGGTACTGAACCATCCCCATTCGCAGATCATCGCCACGCCGATCATCCCCAAGTTCGTGAAGGAAAAGCTGGACGGCGCGAAATCATACTATGACTATAAAGAGCGGTGCGTTTTCTGCGACATCATCAGGCAGGAGCTGGCAACGCCTGAACGGGTGGTTGAAGAAACACGCCACTTTCTGGTTATTGTTCCCTTCGCGCCGCGGTTTCCCTTCGAGACCTGGATTTATCCCAAGAAGCACCAGTGCTCCTATGTGGATATTTCCAAGGAAGAGATCATGGACTTTTCCCGGACGCTCCGCCATACGCTCCAGCGTCTCGGGAAGGTGCTGAAGAACCCGCCCTACAATTATATGCTCTATTCCGCGCCGAACCGTGTCCCGCGCAGCGGCCACTGGCACACCCTGAATGACGATTTCCACTGGCACCTTGAGATCATGCCACGGCTCACGCGCGTCGCGGGCTTCGAGTGGGGCTCCGGATTCTATATCAACCCGACTCCGCCTGAGGATGCCGCAACGTATTTGCGGGAGGTGAAATTGTGACCACGCATCTTGGACGCTGAGGCGCCACTCATTTCGCCGACCCCGCTCCTCGTTCCAGCTATACAGCAGAAAAGAAGTCAAGCAAGACAAAGAGAGCGAAGAGTCTTCAAAGACATTCCCACGGAATCCCCCTCACCCAACTCTCTCCCCGCCGGGGAGAGGATGATGATGCAGGAAATGATGGGGATGATGAAAGATACCCTGAAGATGCAGCAGCCCGGATGATGGACAAGGTGGACGCCATGATGTCCGAGATGAAAGATATGATGAAATCCGGGATGAAGTGTGAAGCGCCATGCGATGCGTGCAAGAAAATGGAGCAGAAGAACGAGGCGCCGGCAAAAGAGGAAACCCCTCAACCGGAAACGCATAAAAACTAAGGCAGGGCTGTCCGTATCGATTATTCTGTACCCTGTTCACCAATCAATGAACGGACAGCAGCCGGAACCTGGCCGCCGGGACCCGGTCCACTTGTCATGTTCATTGTACTTTGCAGTCATGCCTGTTCAGGAGGAGTCCTATGAAAAAATCGTTGGGCGCTAAAACGCTCATTTATCCCATACCGGTATGGATCGTGGGATCATACGACAAGGACGGAAAGCCGAACGCAATGACGATCGCATGGGGTGGCATCTGCTGCTCAAAGCCGCCCTGTGTTGCCATCGCGCTTCGAAAAGCTACCTACACCTACGGCAATGTCATGGAGAAAAAAGCGTTCACCCTGAACGTCCCTTCAGAACAGTATGCTAAAGAGGCGGATTATTTCGGCATCGTTTCCGGTAAAAATGTCGACAAGTTTTCCGCCACAAAACTTACTCCGGTCAGGAGCGAACTGGTGGACGCTCCCTTTATCCTCGAATTTCCCCTGGTTCTGGAATGCAAGGTGATTCACACCTTTGAGATCGGTCTGCATACGCAATTCATCGGTGAGATCCTTGATGTCAAGTCGGAGGAGTCGATGCTCGGAGAAAACGGCCAGCCGGATATCCGGAAAATAAAGCCGATACTGTTTGTGCCTGATGCGCTCACGTATCATAAGGCCGGTGAATATATCGGAGATGCATTCTCGATCGGGAAGGCTATTGCATAGCAGAAAAGAACCTGGGTACCATAAGAAGGTAGGTTCCTTTGCGCGCAATGCGTCCCGTCTGCCATGATACACTAGGAGGGAATTATTACAGTGTTTCGCCCTCTCCCGTCCTCTTACTAACATCTTCATCGGCTGCGACGACATCGCCCAACCTGAAGAAAACGGCAACTGAGTCGCGGTCTTCAAGCATATGGCCGCCAGGGAACAGGCGGTGGGGCTCATCCATGAGGTTGCTCTCTTCCCCGGACAGCTCATGCAGTACAAACAATAAACAGGATGTACCTCGAACTGCTCGGGATCATATCAAGGTTGTTTTCCTGATTAAAAGCTAAAATAAAAATAATACTTTCCTCCTATTTCCTTGACGGATGAATTTGCGTTATAATATATAGTTCCGTAAGCGGATGATCTTACAGGGTGAGGAGTTATAAAATGCCTAGAACCATAACCATTAGTTTCGAGGGCAATCAATTTATCTGGAATGGAAAAAGATGGTTCGATAGAAAAACATACCTTGAACCACCAACAGCGGTAAGCTCAAAGCTTAATACCCTCCTAGCTTCTGGTAAGGTTACAGCACGGGATAAAGCGATTGCAGATAATATGGATGAGCTGTTGAGAAAAGCCAAGAGAGCGCAATATCAAGGACAGATTCCAAAAGCCTTGCAGTTGGCTCGACACGTGCATGATCAGAGACCACAACATATAGGAACTGCGGCTATCCTGTGTAGTGTGCTTAGAACAGCAAACAAGTCCAAAGAAGCAGTAGCGTTGGCGAATCATTTCAGCAGTTCTAACTATTCCCCCATTCTAACGGCCCGTGCCGCTGCCTTGTGTGATTTGAACAGGTGGGATGATGCTCTCAAACAAATTCGGCAGGTATTTGCCATAAGACTGAAATCAAAAAAGAGCAGCAGACACGACGAAGCGTCAGCCGTGTACAGTAGAATAAAGCAAAATGCATCCTATTTGTTTGATGAACGAATGCTGAAATAATCCGCCTCACCGGTCACTCCTTCGCGTCGCTCAAGATAGCCTCCGTGAAGGATCTCACCAATAAAGAGACATTCCTCTCAACACGCCTTTCTCGACAACAACCGGTATAACCGGACCTGCTTCGCCCGTTCTTTAGCGGCCAGCTGCGAAATATCCGGAAGTATCGTCTCTTCTGTTGACTATGCCTCATTGTTCTGCTACGCTGGTTTCATGGCACACCCTTCACGCTGCGCATTTCAACAGGCCCTCCGGATAACAGCTGTTCTGTGCGCCCTCACCCTTGGTTTGGGGCTTGCTCCCGTCGTATTCACAGCGGAAAACCAGCCGATTGCCTCCCGTGCGCCGCTCATCGACGCATTTTTCCCGGGGGAAACCCTGACGTACGATATCAGCTGGTCGAGGATGATCAGTGCCGGGACCGCGACCATGGAGGTCAAAGAGGAAAAGCTGCCTGACGGACGGGATGGTCTCAAGCTTGTCGTAACGGGCCGCTCTGTGGGTCTGCTCGACAAGGTCTATCCGGTGAACGATTCGGTTGAGAGCATCTTCGACCCACAGACACGGGAAAGCCTTTCGTACCGCCTCCGGGAAAGCTATGGAGGGAAGAAGAGACGCCGCGAGCTGGCATTTGACCACGCACGAAACATCGTGGTCAGCAGGCTGAACGAAGATCCTGCGGAGACCCTGGCCGTCCCGGAGCATGTACAGGATGGCCTGTCGATGCTGTACTATCTCCGGACGAGGGAAGACTTCGTCGTGGGCAAGATCTTTACCATCGAAGTCCACGATAGCAGCAAAAACTGGTCCATCGAGATCCATACCCTGGGCAGAGAGAGGTTGAAGACGCCCATGGGCGAGTTCGCGACGGTCAAGGTCAAAACCTACCCCAAATACCAGGGGGTTTTCATGAACAAGGGGGAAGTCTTCATCTGGCTTACGGACGATAACCGGAGAGTCCCGGTGCTCATGAAGAGCAAACTCGCCTTCGGGTCCTTTGTGTTCACCCTGACGGAAATGACACCGGAACATCTTTTAGAGGCACCGCGTCAATGATGATGGACGCCTTATTGCCTGGAAACGAGGTTATACTCAAAACGAGCGATCGGCTGTGAGGGGATGTTCCGTTAGACGGGGATGAATTTTTTTGTCTTCGCTTCGAGTATTCGCTTCACCACGGATAGCAGATAATATGATTCAAACGGCTTCTGGAGAAAACCGTCTATATCCTTGATGTCCTCTTTTTCCCCAACATATTTCGTATAACCGGAAATCGCGAGAACCTTAACATCGGGATTGATCACCTTGATCTGCCGTATCAGCTCCCTGCCGTCAATGCCGGGCATGACGATATCGGTAATAACAAGCGCGACTTCGTGAAAAATCCTTCGGTAGATGTCTATGGCAACCGTGGAATCGCCGGTTGCAAACACCTTGTACCCCTGATTCTCGAGCGAATCCCGCATGATGTCCAGAATATCCTGTTCGTCATCCACGATCAGCAGGGTTTGTTTTCCACTGCCCGGGCTTACGGCTTCCTTTGTTCCGGCAACTGTCGCAGGGGCCGCAGCCGGCAGGAATACGGTAAACACGCTTCCGACGCCGAGAGTGCTCTCAACAGAGAGATATCCCTGATGGTCATTGATGGCCCCGTAGACCATGGATAGGCCGAGCCCAGTGCCTTTTCCAGGCTCCTTCGTTGTGAAGAACGGCTCAAAGATCTTATTCTTAATATCTTCGGGGATCCCCGTGCCGGTGTCCGAGACGCTGATCTGGACGTATTCCCCGGGAGGGACATACGGCGGCACATCCGGCATGCCCTTCACGACCGTCCTGGCTTGAGTCTTGATGACGATGCGTCCCCCATTCGGCATGGCATCACGGGCATTGACGAGGAAGTTCATGATGACCTGCTCCATCTGATTAACGTCGCCCTGGATCAAGGGGAGCCGGTTGTCAAGTTCCACGCTCAGATCTATGCTCTTTTTGAAGACCTGTTCGAGCAGTTTGATTGTTTCATACACCACGTCGTTCAGGTTGATCGGCGTACGTTCGTGCTTGCTTTTCCGCGCAAAGCCCAGCAGTTTTGAGATCATCCTCCCCGCCCGTCGTGAAGCATCCTCGATAACGTTCAGACTGCGTGTCGCCTTTTCGTTCAACACGGCAAACCGGCGAATGAGATCAGTATGGCCGAGGATGGCGGTCAAAATATTATTGAAGTCGTGGGCTATCCCGCCGGCGAGGACCCCGACGGATTCCATCTTCTGAGACTGCAACACATGTTCCTGGAACTTCTTCTTTTCAGTAATATCACGGTAGAACGACTGTATGAAGACCTCATTGCCGATGGTGATGGCCTTGGAGCTGATCTCTACGTATATGGAGGTGCCGTCCTTCCTATTGTTCTTTGCCTCAAATACAAGCGATTCACCGTCCAGGATCCGGCGCGTTTTCCTTGACATTGTGTCATTGTCGCCCACCAAAAGCTTGATATGGGCGCCGATCAACGACTCTCGTGTAAAGCCATGCATTTCGCAGGCCTTGTCATTCGCATTCACGATAATGCTGTTCTTGTCCATGACGATAATGCCGTCCGTCGCGTTCTCAAAAAGGGACCGGTGCCACTGCTCGGATTCGTGAGTTCCTTTGTCCGCTCTTCGACCATGTCTTTAAGTTGGTGGGAATAGCTTTCAAGCTGTTCTTTATCCTTGGAAAGATCGTACTCGAGAGACAATTTTTTTTGCAGTTATCTTATAATATCGACCATTATAGATATCGCAATATAATACCAATGCTAATTACCGCGAGCAAAAAGACATTATTATTAATAAATATTCGCATATTCGTTATGTTGTCAAAAGTAAGATTGGTACTAAATAAATCAAATATGATAAAGGTTGCGAATAATAAAGGTATTGTGAATGGATAAAAAGGGGAGAAATCCAAGAATAAACATGAAAATAATTATCATCCCCGCATAATAAGTCGATTGATGACCACCGAAAGAAAGAATCATTAGTTCAACCATACCAGCGACTATGATAATAGATAGTGCAAATATACTTATCTGAAAATGTTTATTTAATTTTTGTTTATTGATAAAATATAGAACGAAAATTATAAGAAGCAGCCGCTAATCTATAAATTAATAAATTTTCAGAAATTTTCTGGGGTAACAAAATAATCTAATATGCCTAATAATAAAATAACAACTGCTCCCAGGCCAAATACTAACGACCCCCAGTATTGAAGTAATTTGGTCATTTCATTTTCGATATAATCTTTTCTTATCCATTAATATGCGTTAAAATAAAGTTGCTTTAAAGTAGAATGCACTATAGTTTACGCTTTTCGTCATTCCTAACTATAAGATTATACCACATTATTTTTCTTTTTTTATTATGGAGTTTGCAGTATCAGACCCTATATAAATAACGCCGGGATATTCCTAGCCCATGTGTTGTCCAGTGTCCTGTCAGATAAAAATCCCTGAATAAAAGAGGGTTTTTTTAGGTCCGATATTGCCAATTGTGATGGTAAGCTTGCCCATCCATAAGCAGCACCTTGATAGTTTAAGGTATATTTGTGTAATGTATGAGGTGTAGCAGCATCTTTATAGACTATATGTGTTTTCTAATTCAGGAATTGCGTCTGAAGCAATTTTATTAATCAATAAATTCTTGATTCTTTTCTTGTGGCATCTCCAATATTTCTCATTCTTAAAAGGCGCATGCATGAAAGGCAAAGATAGTTCTTTTATCTGGAGATATATGACATAACATATCCATCTATGTTATTAAAACAACCTTCTTTTGTCGAGGAATATGCATCATCTAAATCATAATTTGACAGATACCATAGGTTAGCTCCAGGTTGGGGTAATTCTATTAAAATCTTTGTCAATACCTAAATATAAAATGAATCCTGAAAGTGACGGGATCATGTATCCTAATACTGTTTAAAAATTCTTGGCCGACTATATTAACGCCCAATAAGCTTAAAAGGTTTGTCGTGCATCACAATTAGATATTACATATTTGGAAGGTATGAAACCAGCCTTTTCTAAAATGACACCTGAGATTTTCCCATTTGCAACTCGTATTTTATTAACAGGACAAGATAATCTTATTTCGCCACCAAACTCGATCATTCTCTCTGCCAATGCATCTGATAATTTTTGCATGCCACCCTCAGGATAATATCCACCATCGAGAAGAAATTCCTGATAAATTTTAATCCCAATAAAGGCAGACATTAATGAAGGCGGTAACCCACCATTCCCGAATAGCGGAAAAGAAAGAACAGTCTTTAACTTTTCATTAATAAAATATTGATCTAATAAATCTTTTAAAAGTCCATCTTCTTATGCGAGCAAAATAATGAGGCGATGGGTTTATTAAGAAATTAAAGAAATTTAGCATGTTGTCGCTTTCATTCAGGAAATACTTGTCTGTAATTCAGCAATTGTTTTTTTTATATCTGACCAAAAGGAGATTTCATAATCAGGTGTGATGATGATATCTGAAGGATCAATCTTAATAATTTTAATTTTCTTTTCAATGTCTAAAACTCTGAAAACTTTCCCGACATGTCCATGCTTATAACCACCAATTGAATGAGCAGCGGCATCAAACGTAAACCCTTTCGTCTAAACGATGTGCAATAACCACCAGGCTTAAAATGCCGCTCCGCAATCAGCACTTTCATGCCCGCCTTTGCAAGATAACACCCGCATACGAGGCCGCCAATGCCCGCGCCTATTATCACAGCATCATATGATGCCTGATCAGCCCGTATCATTTGCAGTATCCTTGATTAAGCAGATTTATTTACCAACTTCTACGGCTTGCTTAACCGTGGTTATTTTGGGGACATCTTCATCTCTTACCGATATCTTAAATTTTTTTTCAATTGCCACGGTGATCTCAATCGTTTTTATGGAATCCACTTCCAAGTCCTTCTGAAAATTTGTTTCAAGGGTTATCTCATTCTCATCAAACCCTGAAATATCTGCGATTATTGATACTATCTCTTTTTAAACATTTAAGTCATTTGCTGTTACGACTCCTTACTCATTATATTTTTTTAAAACCAAAGAGGCATTATTGCCTCCGAATGCATATGAATTATTTAAGGCAATCCTCACATTGTGCTTTCTCGCTTGATTTGGAACACAGTCGATATCACATTCCGGATCAGGTGTTTCAAAGTTGATAGTCGGAGGAATAATGTCGTTTTTTATAGCAAGGGCGCACGCAATTGCCTCCAATGCCGAGGCTGCGCCCATTGTATGGCCGAGCATGGATTTTATTGAACTTACCGGTATTTTTTTATACAAAGATCCGAAAACTTCCTTAATAGCAGCGCATTCCGCACGATCGTTTGCAATGGTTCCGGTGCCATGAGCGCTGATGTAGTCCACGTCCTCTAAGCTAATACCGGCTTCCCGTATCGCTTTCCTCATGCACTCTATAATTCCCCCTACAGAGGCATTCGTCATGTGATGTGCATCGCAACTGAGACCATAGCCCGCAATTTCAGCATAGATCGGGGCCTTTCTTTTTACAGCACTCTCCAATGATTCCAACACCAGCATGCCAGCCCCTTCAGCCAACATCATTCCTTTTCTATTCTTGTCAAAGGGCTGGCATCGTTCCGGCGCTACTGCTGAAAACTGGTTGAAGCCTGTATATTCAATCCGCGATATGCCGTCGGACGCGCCGGCAATCATGATATCGGCTCGTTTCAACTTGATCTGATCATACGCATACGCGATCGCATAATTACCGGCTGCGCAGGCCGTTGAGACCATGAAATGCGGGCCGCTACATGTAAATTCCCGAGCTATCGCTGCCGGCGCCGTGTGTGGCGGCATTTGATAAAATAGTTCTTTTCCCACGTCTTGCTTGTTGATAAGTTGGGTGTCAACACTCTCGATAGCCTGTGCTGCGCCCAGTGTCGTGCCATGTGAAACGCCAACTGTATGGTTTGATAAGATATTCAGATGTCAAGGCTGCATCTTCCACCGCAAGTTTAGCTGATGCCACGGCCATTTGAGTGGCGCGGTTCATGAACTTCTGATGACCTGCCGGGATAAACTGTTCAGGTTGAAATCCCCTAACCTCACCACCATTGTGGGTGAAATAGTTTGTAGTATCAAAGGCTGTATACAGGACTGATGCCGGACTTTCCCTTAAGCAAGTTGTCCCAGAATTCCTTCCAGCCGATCCCGATGGATGATATTACGCCCAGCCCTGTTATGACGACTCTCTTATTCATTTTTTACGCTGAATACCAGCTCCGCCTCGGCTATTTTTTTATCATCAACAAACGCCTCGCCCGAAACAAAAGCACCGGTGGGCAAGGTCTTGACGTTTTCAACCCGGATTTTCAACTGGTCTCCCGGCACAGCGGGATGAAGAAATCGTGCCTTGACCGAACCGAAATAATACAGCGGCTTTTTTTATCGCTGACCCTCGTTGTTTCCGCCTGCAGCAAAAAGTATGATCGCGGTCTGCGCCATTGCCTCGATAATAAGCGCGCCGGGCATGATGGCCTTTTCAGGAAAATGGCCGAGGAAGACCATATCATTCCCAGAAATGTTCTTCACGGCAATTGCATGTTTTCCTGGTTCGATCTCCAGGACCCGGTCGATCATGATAAAGGGGAACCGCTGGGGAATGAGCTTTTTTATCTCTTCAAAGTCAAGTTGCATTGTCTCACCTAGATATAAGCGGCCCAATCGCTGATCTCGCAGAGTTTTGACCATAGGGGTCGGCCGACGTTACGAGTATATTCTGCATCCGCTTCTGCCGGGCCTTGCCGGGAACATAATCGAGATCGCACTCAAGATCTCTTTCGTGATAATTTACCGTTGGCGGGATGAATCCATTCTGGAGCGCTCCTACTGCCGCAGCCAGGGAAAGGGCGCCTGACGCGGAAAATGATTCTCCTACCATGGATTTTATCGAGCTGACAGGCATGGAAAGTGCCCGCGTCCCAAAGACTTCCTTGATGACATTCGTTTCCATCCGGTCGAGCCCTTTTGAGGAATTGGCGCAGGAACTGACATAGTCAATGTCCTCGGGGTTGAGAGCGGCTTCCTGCAAGGCAAGCGTGACGGCGTTTTTCAATCCTCGACCTGCATGATGAAAGTTGCTCTCAGCCATAGGATCAAAAGCATTGCTGCATCCCAGAACACGCGCCAGAATCACCGCATTTCTGTTCAACGCGTGCTTCTCCTCTTCAAGGACCAGTACTGCCGCTCCTTCTGAGAGGATCGTACCGTTCCTTCGCGCGTCGAACGGGCAACAGATTGGGTCCGAGCCGTCTGTCCCGGATAAGCATCCGAGGTTATGGAAACCCATAAAAGTCTCTTCGCATAGTTCTTCCACTCCGCCTGCCAGCACAACATCGGCCCGGCTCAATCGGATAAAATCCGCTGCATAGGAGACGGCATCGAGACTGGCGCAAAAACCGGTGGATATTGTTGTGTTGAAGCCTTTGATCTTGAATCTTATCGATACCTGACTGGCCGGTGAATTGATGACCGTGTTCGGAAAGTGCGAGGGATTGACAAACCGAGGCCCGTCAATGAGGCCTGATCGGTCGAATTGTGAAATGCTGTGGAGGCTCCCGAATGTTGTACCGATGGAGACCCCCATCGAATGGGTGGTGTCTTCCGTGATCTCTATCCTGCTGTCGTCTATGGCGAGTTTGGCAGCAGAGCAGATCAACCGTGTACTTCTGTCAAGGTCCCGCAGTCCTTTTTTACCGAGGAATGAAAGGGCGTCAAAATCCCTGATCTCTCCGGCAATGTTGACGCGAAAAGGCGATGTGTCGAAAAGGGTCACAGGACGAAAGCCCGTTTTTCCCTGGAACAATCCCGCCCAGAACGCCTCTCTGCCGATCGCGATAGGCGAGAGAACGCCGATTCCAGTTATGACAATTTTTTTATTCATGATAGGGGCGCTCTATATTCCTAATCCCCCGTCGATTTGCATTGTCTGCCCAGTTATATACTGCGACTCGTCACTGAGTAAAAAAAGTGCAACCTGCGCGACTTCATCGGCAGTGCCGAATCTCTTGAGAGGGATCATGTTCATAAATTTATCTCTAGACTTCTCGCTAAGCTCAGCGGTCATCTCGGTGCTGATAAAGCCGGGGGCAATTGCATTGACCCTGATGTTATAGGGCGCTACCTCTTTAGCCAGCGACTTGGTAAAGCCGATTACCCCTGCCTTTGCAGCAGCATAATTAACCTGACCGGGGAGCGGGTGGATGCCGCTAACGGAAGAAATGTTGACGATGTTTCCACTTTTCTGTTTGAGAAAGGTAATAATGCACGCCCGGGTGGTATTGAAGACCCCCGTGAGATTTGTATCGATCACATCGGACCAATCCTCCTGACTCATCATCATGAGAGACTTGTCTTTCGTAATTCCGGCATTGTTAACAAGGATATCGAGCTGACCGAATGCCGTTTTTACCGTATCGACGAGCGTTTTAGCGCCTTCAAAATCCCTTACGTCAAGCTGAATGGGCAACGCCCTTCTGCCGAGACGTTGCACCTCTTCAGAAAGTGACTCCGCTGCATCGCGATTGCTGGAATAAGTGAATGCGCAATCAGCACCTGCCCCGCAGATGGCAAGGACAATGGCTCGGCCGATGCCTCTTGTACCGCCTGTTACGATCGCCACTTTATGAAGAAGAGGACTATTTTTCAGACTCTTCTCCCAATTTGAACGCGTGTTGTCGATTTGTACGGCTGCTGCGACACTATGCGTGATAACCCCTGCTTGAATAGGCATTTTATGCAACTTAGTGTTATATACTTATATAGCACTTTTATAAAGCTGCTTCAAGCAAAAGTTCATCCTCCCGGTTTTGGTCAGGCACTATACCCAAGCCAGTCCGCCACATGGAAAAGGCTCTCTCCCTCATTAATCATCGCTGATGCCACAAGCATCTCGTTATGACAATTGCTCCTTTACCGGCAGGTTCAGTATGTCGCTGTTCTGTTGGTGCTACTGCTTCGTATCGAATAGAAGACGATCGATCCGGAATCGACCCGGGTCATTGATAGTGCGCTGCTCGGGATGTTGGCGTCCTGGAACACTCTTCAAGAAATCTTTCTCGGTGCGCTGCAGGAACCCGTCCCAATCAACTAGCCAATGAAAAACTCTGCGGCCGGTAACGATTCGGCATCCTTAAAGGACGCAATAAGTTTTCCGCCGGGATTGAGCAGCAGATATAGGGAGTTCAGCAGTTTCGACAGGAAATCATCGGGGAGATAATCAAAAAATCCAATGCTGTAAATGATGTCCTGCATCCCGAATTCCGTCTGAGCCGTCTCAACATCAAACATTCTGAGTGCATTGTACTGGATCAATTCCGTATGCTCTTCCGTAAGCCCGGCATAGGCAAAACGATCAAGGGCGAACTCCAGGGCAGAAGGGTCCAGATCAACACAGGTGAATTTGGCTCCCGATGCCTTGATCTCCGGCGCCAGTTCGAAAACTTCCCGGCAGGAGCCGCAGGCCACATCGAGGACTTTCGGATTGCTTCTGCTGATCAAGTTCCTCTTTCAACAAGTCACGCATTTTTACTGATCCGCTCTTTTACACCGTCGCCAATTGTCGTGGAAAGAAGGTATTTATCCAGATAATATCCTATGCCTTCCGACATCGGCGAATTCTTGTATGCCAGTTCCAAAGTCATGATAATCACCCTGATGCCCCTGCGGCCAAATTCTAGCACGGTTGATGAAATAGCTTTTCGACAGGATTGGATGTGTCTTTTCGCGGAAATAGACCTGCGCTTGTTTAAGGGCCAGTGGATCATTCACGTCCTGTTCAAATTGTGCACATGCATGAAGCATCGAGTCGTTCAGCATGGTTATCTCATTCAGGAGCGCTTCCTTGTCCGCGTCCGGCATCGAACACCGTGCTTCAAAGTCCCTGAGCTTTGATATATACGTCTCGATCTTGGCATCAAGTGTCTCGACGTACGTTCTCGGTTTTTCGTGAACTAGTCCTGCATGCCGCTGAATCTTCTTTCCCTGATAGAGTATTGGTTCTTGCATGGTAATCCCCCCCTTTGAAAATTTTTTTTAATTGAGATCGACTGCGTTGTACAAATAAGCCTGTCCGCGTTGTCCAGATGAGTGTACGTGATGATTTTTAATTATGAATTTCTTTGGTGCATGAGCGAGGTGCGCGGATGTATCCTCAAGATGAGTGTCTGATTTGCACCTCGGAACGTCTGAAAAAATTTGATAGATATATTTTTCACCTCCTTTTAGAAGGTAGACGGAAATCAATGAACAAGCTTCTCTGGTGCGATACTTTCAAAAGAAAAAAAGAACCCACAAATTGTTGTAATAATATAAGCTAAGTAATGATTATTGTAAATAAATTAATGATGGCATGGCATGTTTTGCATGTGAAAAACAATATTATTTGTCATGATCGAATGCGTGGCGACAGAATAAGGGCGGATCGAGGAGACAAGTTCAATTGAAAAAAAAGTGTGTTGTATGCTGGAGTTATTCTTATCTTTTTTTATATAATCCGATAAGCTCTGTTTGTGCAAGGATGAGGCCTTTCATGGCACTCTCCAGTGTGGACTTGGTCGCGTTCGCGTTGAGGGACAGCGTGGTTTTGAGAGCGTATAACTTGAAAAAATACCGATGAGTTCCTGACGGCGGGCAGGGGCCTCCATAGCCGCGTTTTCTGAAATCGGTCATGCCCTCCTGCGCGCCTGAAGGCAGGGAATGCTCCTTGATCTCCCTGGATGCAGAGCTGATGTTCCACACGACCCAGTGAACCCATGTGCCTGCCGGCGCGTCCGGATCTTCGACGATCAGCGCCAGCGACTTTGCCTCCGGCGGGATGTTCTCGATCATCAAGGGCGGGTTTATATCCGGGCCGTCGCAGGTATATTTTGCAGGGATGTGTTCTGAATGGCCGAATGCCGGGCTAGACAATTTGAGAGTACTCATATCAGCAACCTCCATTTGATGAATAGATAATAACGATGCACTGGAACATCACCATTTTAAAAATCTTGCGGAGTCTGCATAGTTCTGTACCTCCTTGGGGTCTCACTGTCTCTGATTACAATGATACTATAAATCTGAGGAGCTCATGAAGTTTTGTGAAAAAGTCAGAATCTGCAATCTTCAGCAACTTTCGGGTATGATGAGCATCATAGAAAGCGGTACCTATTACCTGTACAATGAAGCAACCTAAAAGGAGGTGTATCATGAATAACCATACTCTCGATTGTCCATCCTGTTCTTCCGTGAAGACCGCGCCCGCTGCGAACGACAAGGATTTCCGACTGACCCAGTGGCCGATCCAGATCAAGCTCATCGGTACGTCAGCACCGTTTCTGCAGGACGCCGATCTGCTCGTGGCTGCGGACTGCACTGCTTTTGCCACGCCGGGGTTCCACGAGAAGTTCCTGCCCGGCAAGAAGGTGCTGATCGGCTGTCCCAAGCTCGATGACGCCACGCAATATCTGGCGAAGTTCACCGAGATCTTCGGCACCACAACGATCAAGAAGGTGACCTGCCTCAGAATGGAAGTGCCCTGTTGCGGCGGTATGACAGCGGTATTGAAGGAAGCGATCAACCGCTCGGGGAGAAAGATCCCCATGACGGAGATCATTGTCGGTGTAAAGGGCGATGTGCTTTCAGAGATCAGTATTCTGCAATAAAGTAGAGCGGGAAGCGGTTGGACGTGGATTTGAGAAGTTGAACCATAGCGGGTTCTACTAACCGAGGTACAAGAATTTTTGTGGGGTTCGATAGGCTCACCACGAGTCGATGGATACGAATGCGATCATTGCCAAATCTTCTCGCTCGGTTCGTCCTGCGCTTGTTGAATGTTAATTCGGATGTTATTATACCAGTATGCCATGCGGCGCTGATGATTCAGCGCCGCAATTTTTTTCCTCGCACCAATATGGTGATTTGAATCAGGTGTCATCAGCGATTAACTTTTTCAGGTATCCTGCCACACAAGCTGCATGACCAATCTTGCCCGACCCACCATGTGAAAAAGGAGATGATTGGTCAAGCATGGCGTCCCTTTTTTGCAGCAACTTCAAAACATCTTGAAATCCTGCCTGCTTTGTGAAATAATGCCTCCACACCCGCGATGATTCCGACTTCGGGGCGGCTGGTTTCTTACGAGCCTCCTCATGATAGGCGTCATACGTGTTATCATCCGGGCCAACGGCCTATGGTTTGGTCGCAGAAGGTGATATCGTGGACTGCGAAACGATGTTCAAGGAAAGGCGATAGATGGATATACTGCTTCTGTTAAAGGGACTGGTCCTGGGGATCGTGGAGGGGATAACTGAGTTCATTCCCGTCTCGTCAACAGGACACCTGATCCTTGCCGGCGACCTTCTCGGCTTTGATGACGAAAAGGCAAAGGTCTTCGAGGTTTTCATACAACTGGGGGCGATCCTCTCGGTCGTCTGGATTTATCGAGAAAGGATTCTCTCCGTGCTCAAGGGGTTGCCAACCCGAAAAGAGGACCGCTCTCTTGCGATGAATATCATGATGGCCTTCCTTCCGGCAGCATTCCTCGGACTGCTCACGCACAAGGCCATCAAAGCGTATCTTTTCAATCCCATCACTGTTGCGGGGGCGCTCATAGTAGGAGGAGTTGCCATCCTGCTGATTGAAAAGATGGACCACCGGGCTCATGTGAAGGAGGTCGATGGCATAACTCTGAAGCAGGCATTGGGCGTGGGGTTCGCCCAGTGCCTCGCACTGTTCCCGGGAGTGTCGCGTTCCGGAGCCACGATCATGGGGGGACTCGTGATCGGGTTCGACAGGGCCGTGGCAGTGGAATTTTCCTTCTTTCTCGCTATTCCCACCATGTTTGCCGCCACCGGGTATGACCTTTTGAAAAACCTGCACGCGCTTTCGGCCGCGGACATCCCGCTTTTTGCCGTCGGATTTATCACGGCGTTTTTTTCCGCACTCGTGGTCGTCAGGGCGTTCCTCGGGTTCGTTTCAAAGCACGATTTTTCGTGGTTTGCGTATTACCGGATCGTGTTCGGTCTGATAGTCCTCGCCTCCTACTGGCATAAAGGATGGATGTTCTGACATGGCGGTTTCTGCAGTCAAACATAAGCACTGGAACGAGATGGTCGGGCTGCTGCTTTTCGCAATCGGGCTGCTTATCATGCTCAGCCTGGTCTCGTACAGCGCCATCGACCCGTGCTTCAGCGTCTCGGGCAGCGGCGCGGCGATCAGGAACACCATCGGGATCATCGGCGCCTATGTCTCCGACGCACTCCTCCATCTCTTCGGTCTCTCTGCCTATGTGATCCCGCTCCTCATGTTCGGGTATGCCCTGTTCTTCACCCTCCGGCAGGAAGCGGCGCACCCGCTTCTCAAGAAGGTCGGCGGCATCGTGTTCTTCCTCTCCACTGGAGCGTTCTTCGGGCTCGGGAGCGAAACGACCCGGTTGTTCGGGGAGACCATTCCGTCAGGCGGCATGCTCGGAGGGTTCATAGCGCGCCGGCTCATTGCCGGTTTTTCCAATATCGGCGCCTACATCATCACATTCACGGCCATGGTCATTGCCCTTATGCTTCTCACGCCTTTCTCTCCGCTCAAGGCGCTGGCATGGCTGCGCAATCTGTATGGACGTACGACGGAGCAAGTCGATATTCTGATTACCGTGTATCGCGGACGCAGAGAAAAGGCGCGGGAGGCCAGAACGCGGCCGGCTGCGCCGAAGGAACCGCCGAAGATCGTGGATACCCGGAAGCAGCCGGAGCCCCAGGCCCCGAGAATCGTAAAACCGGAAAAACCGCCAAAACCGGTGCAGGCGACTTTCGAGTTCATGGGCACAAAAGAGGCCAGAGACGTCAAAGATGCCTACGAGCTCCCGTCACTGGACCTGCTTGATCCTGTCCCGTTGATCGAGAAGAAGGTCTCGAAAGAGGATATGATCGCCCAGTCCGAGCTGCTGCAGCACAAGCTGCAGGACTTCGACATCCAGGGACGCATCACGCAGGTCTACCCGGGCCCTGTGGTCACCATGTTCGAGTTCGAGCCGGCGCCGGGCGTGAAGGTGAGCAGGATCGTGAACCTCGCAGACGACCTGGCGCTCGCCATGAAGGCCGGGAGTGTGCGCATCGTGGCGCCGCTGCCGGGCAAGGCCGCGGTCGGGATCGAGGTGCCGAACAACACCCGCGAGACCGTCTACTTCCGCCAGATCCTCGAGACCCCGGAGTATCAGTCGAACAAGTCGAAGCTCAAGATCCCCCTGGGAAAGGACATCTTCGGCGCGTCGGTGATCGGCAGCATTGACAAGATGCCGCACATGCTCGTGGCAGGCGCCACCGGCTCGGGTAAGAGCGTTGCCATCAACTCCATTATCCTGGCGCTGCTGTACAATGCAAAACCGAGCGAGGTCAAGCTTGCCCTGGTCGACCCCAAAATGCTCGAGCTTTCGGTCTACGAAGGGATACCCCATCTCCTCTCGCCGGTCGTCACCCAGCCCAAGAAGGCGGCAGAGACGCTCCGGGCCATCGTGGCCGAAATGGAGCGACGGTACCGCACGCTGGCGGAGAAGGGGAATAAGAACATCGATTCCTACAACAAGGCCATGCCCGAGGCAGAGCGGCTGCCCTACATCGTGGTGATCATTGACGAGCTCGCTGATCTCATGATGACCGTGGCGCGAGAGATCGAAGACTCGGTCATGCGCCTGGCCCAGATGGCACGGGCCGCAGGAATCCATCTGATCGTGGCGACCCAGCGACCGAGCGTGGACGTGATCACCGGCCTCATCAAGGCGAACCTGCCGGCAAGGATATCCTTCCAGGTCTCTTCCAAGACCGACTCGCGCACCATCCTCGACGCGAACGGCGCGGAGAACCTCCTCGGCATGGGCGACATGTTGTTCCAGCCTCCCGGCTCGTCACACATCATCCGGGCACACGGCTGTTTTGTGTCCGAGGCCGAGATCAAACGGGTGGTGGAGTTCGTCAAGAAGCAGGGTAAGCCCAACTACGAGCTGCTCCAGCAGCGGGCAAAGGAGATCGTCGAGGCCCAGGTTGCGGAAGTTGAGGACAGCGAACGGGACGAACTGTACCAGCGGGCCGTTGAGCTGGTCCAGCTGAACGGCCAGGCGTCCACGTCGTTCATCCAGCGCAGGCTCCGCGTGGGCTATAACCGCGCCGCACGCATGATCGAGATGATGCAGGAGGACGGTATTGTCGGAGCTGCTGACGGGTCAAAGCCGCGGGAGGTGCTGGTGCGCAAGAACATGGATGGGACCATGAATGATCTGGATGATTTGTAAGCGTCATGACACAGCAATCACAGCGTTAGCGCCTGCAGTGCATAACGTTACCCGGGGCTGGACTCAGGTTGTTACTGGTTGACCTTGAAACATTGGAAGGTTTCTATTTGACCTGTTTGTTGTACTGAATATTGACTTCATAGGCGATGCTGGCATGACCAAAGGTTTCGTTCGTTCCATGACAAAAAATCTTTCCCTTGACTGACTTCTTCCGGGATTTAGCCAGGCCTGCGACCA
This sequence comes from Nitrospirota bacterium, assembly GCA_963796285.1. Lineage (GTDB taxonomy): Bacteria > Nitrospirota > UBA9217 > UBA9217 > UBA9217 > JALNZF01. The sequence goes on along the minus strand of CAWCKW010000013.1, from coordinate 540,291 downwards.
CCGGGGCCAGGTCATAACCGCCGTCCGTGCAGCCGTCGTGCACGCATTTCAGGTGAAAGCTGCAGTAATTAGCGGGCAGGAAGCTGAGTGTGCGTTCCATCAGGACCGGTGACAGGCCACGCTGGAAATAGGTCATGTGAAAATCGATGCTTGAAACTCCGGAATAGCGTTCTGAAACCAGACCTGCGGCGACCTGCGCGGCCTTCTCCAGGGCCAATTTTTCCTTATAACTCTGTCTGTATCGCATCTGTCTCCTTCGGCGGAGTGCGCGTGACGTTGTTTTTCACGGTGCATTCAGCCTGTTCTAGTGTAACGGGAGCAAAAAAAGCAGGCACTGAAAACGATCAGGGCCTGCTTCAAAGGGTTAAGCGTTCGCTTAGAGCTTTACAACGTTGGATGCCTTGGGGCCCTTGGGTGAGTCGACAACGTCGAACTGCACTTGCTGGCCTTCGGCCAACGACTTAAAGCCGCTGTCCTGAATGTCGCCGAAATGAACGAACACATCGCCGCCTTGTTCACGGGTAATGAAGCCAAAACCTTTGGCATCATTGAACCACTTGACTGTACCATTTTCCATGATGAGCTACCTCCTTCTTAATGTATTGAAGCCGACGGAAAGGACAAAAAAAATACCGCAAAGTCGAACTGTCTTTGCGGTTACCCTACAAGTACATCCGGAACTTCTAGGTAGTCATAATCTCACTTTGGCGCCAGGAAGTCAAGGGTTATTATTTTGAGTGTTATTCTTTCGGGGAGAAGAACCCTTGCTGGGTCACTTCTATTAGGTATTGCTGAATACATTATTTTTGCCATGGTTCGGCAGGGGCGGTAAAAAAGTTCTTGTCAATACGGTCTTAATGGCTTATAGTTGCTGCATTGCAGCACCATTCTAATTCACAGGAGGATAAATATGGCAAAGGCAATGACGAAGTCCCAGTTGGTGACGAAGCTCGCGGAGAAGGCATCACTCACCAAGAAGGCAGCCGGTGAGATATTGGATTTCATCGCAGAAGTGGCCTATAAGGAAGCAAAGAACACGTTCACGTTGCCCGGGCTCGGCAAACTCGTGCTGGTACAGCGCAAGGCCCGCATGGGCAGAAACCCTGCAACCGGTGAAACCATCAAGATCAAGGCAAAGAAGGTTGTCAAGTTCCGGGTTGCCAAAGCCGCTAAAGACGCGATCCTCGGCGCAAAGTAAACCTTCCCTTACAAAACCACGCCCGCTCCTGACACGAGCGGGCCTTTTTTGACACGAACGCGGTGGAGGCAGACCTGCCGGCTCTGAACGCTTTTCTCCTTTTGCCGGAAAGGGAGAGTTGCAGGGCCTTTTCCCTTATTCTTCTCGAAGACACGCACCTCCACATCGACATCCAGCGCCAGCCGGTCAAGCGCCTCCACCCTGGACCTGGTGTTCAGATCGATGTTCCAGAAATAGGGGGTCATGGAAAGAAGGTCCATGATCTCCCCGCGCTCTTCTAGCTCAAGCGAATACGTGATCCTCGTTGCAGTTAACGGAGAAAAAAAACCTCTGGCCTGTTCGATCATTGTTGATTGCGCATGCTCCCTGGCATCGGGATAGATGATCTCCCTCAAGCCGTTCAGGTGCCGGGGGCCGGGGCTTGCGATCACCAGCTTGCCTGCGTCATTCAGAACCCTGGAAAACTCAGTAAAATGTCCGCCGGCGAAAATACGGTCAGCACAACAGCAAAGGATGAGGGTGCAAAGGGCAGGTCGATAATGCTGGCAACAAACCAGTCATTGTCTTATCGCGCTTGGTAGCCTGGCGAACAGCAAACTTCGAAATATCGACTCCGTAATAATCGATCGGAACTTTACGCCCTTGCCAGCCAGCCAGAGACTCCTTGAGGCGCTTGAGATAAAAACCCTCACCGCATCCTGCATCAAGAATACTGTAAGCATGTTTCTTCTCTGATCGATCGAGATTATCTGCAATAGCCTCATTGATTCCATCTGACACCCTGTTGTAATAGCCCAGGTCAAGAAACCGTCTCCGGCTTCGATCATTTCCGGGCTGTCGCCAGGCTCTTTGAATGTTTCTTGTGAGCAAGCAGAAAATTGACATATCCTTCTCGGGCCAGCATCAAACGTATGGTTATTCGGGGACATTGGTAGCCGTCAGCAGGGAATTCAGCAGACGATCTTTGCAGACGGGACATTGCAGGATGGAGCTCATCTGCCACTACCTCCCATAGTCTCTTATTTCTTCCAGAAAGTCCTCTCCATACCGCTCAAGCTTCACGTCACCCACGCCCGAGATCCGCCGCATCTCGGAAGCAGTCTTCGGAAAATGTCTGCACATCTCATGGAGTGTTTTGTCTGAAAAAATAACATAGGGAGGCACATGGTTCTCTCCGGCGATCTTTTTTCTGATCACGCGCAGACGATCAAAGAGCGTTTCGTCATACCAGCCGCCTTCAGCTGTTTTTCTGCGACGCTCTTTTGCCTTCACCTCGTCCCGCTTGAGCCCGAAGACCTCGTCTTTGCCCATGAGAACGTTTGCGCCCCGTGGCGTGAGCTTCAGGACCGGGTAGCGGTCTCCGTCCTGACGGATCAGCTCCTGGGCAAGGAGTTCGTTCACGATGAAGCGCCAGTGGTTCTTGTCCTGATGCCTTCCCGCGCCGAAGGTCTTGAGCTCGTGATGACCCAGTTCCCTGATCCGTTTGGTGTCTGCGCCGATAACGATGTCGATGGTGTGGACAATGCCGAACCGCTCATTGGTCCTTGCCATGGCCGACATAAGTATCCTGGCATCGGTTGAGATGTCGATCTGGTTCGCCGAGCCGGTACAGATATCGCAGGCTCCGCAATTAGTATCGGGATACGCTTCACCGAAAAAGGAGAGGAGCTGCTTCCTTCTGCATACGTTATGAGACGCGAACCGCACGGTCTGGTTCAATTTCTCCATGGCGATCGCGTGTTCCGCTTCGTCCTCCATCCTATCGATGAAATACCTTATCTTCGGGATGTCCCCCCGGCTGAAATAGAGCAGGCAGTGGGCCGGCTCATTATCGCGCCCCGCGCGGCCCGTTTCCTGGTAATAGGCCTCGATATGTTTCGGGAGATCGGCATGGACCACGAACCGGACGTTCGACTTGTCGATGCCCATACCGAAGGCAATGGTCGCCACGATCACCGGGACCTCATCCCTGTTGAACGCCTCCTGGTTCTTTTCTCTCGCCTCGGCCGACAGGCCGGCATGGTAGGGGAGCGCCTTGATGCCGTGTGCTGCCAGGAACCCCGCTGTTGCCGTGACCGAGTCCCGGGTCGTCCGGTAGATGATCCCCGACTCGCCCTCATGGTCCCTTAAAAATTCCAAAAGCTGCTGTTCGACCCCGGCCTTGGGTTTGACCTGGTAGAAGAGATTGGGCCGGTTGAATGAGGCGCGAACGGTATGGGGAGTCCTGAGCCCGATCTTGCGGATGATGTCCTCTTGGACTTTCTGCGTTGCCGTGGCAGTGAAGGCGGCGACGGGGACGCCTGGAAAGAGTTCCGGAAGAGCGGAAAGGGCGAGGTAGTCGGGCCGGAAATCATGGCCCCACTCGGAGATGCAGTGTGCCTCGTCGATGGCGAAGAGCGAAAGCGGGATCCTCTTCAGTGTTTCGATGAACTGCGGCATGGCGAAGCGTTCCGGCGCGATGTAGAGGAGCTTAACCTTATTGGTTTTGAGCTTACCGTAGATATCGATTATCTCGGGCTGGTCGAGGGAGCTGTTCAGGAACGCGGCCGCGATCCCGTTCTCCTTTGCCGCGTCGACCTGGTCCTTCATGAGCGAAATGAGGGGACTGATAACGACTGCTGTGCCTTCCAGCAAGAGCGCAGGCAGCTGGTAGCACAAGGACTTCCCCCCGCCCGTGGGCATGACCGCGAAGACGTCCTTCCTGTCCAGGATGTTTTTGACAATGGCCTCCTGGTTCGGCCGGAAGGACGCAAAACCGAAGACCGTCCGGAGAATATCGCGGACTGAAGAATCTTGTGAAGGAGAGTGGGGCTTCATGCGGTCTCATGATAATCTCGGAGCAGGGTATTGTCAAGAATGGTAAATGAATCCCATTTTCTATCTTCTCAGTAGGTATCATTTATGGTATGATAAGCCACTCTGGAGGAAATAATGACTGCTCATCATCGTGCATGGGGAAAACAGTGTCTTATCACCGCTGCCCTTCTCTTCTCTGTCTTATCACCGGGTGCAATAAAGCCTGCATATGCCCAGACCTTGCAGGACGTGGTTACCTCTGTCGAAAACCATTATCGCGACCTCTCGGACCTCACGGCGAAGGTCATTCAGAAGAACGTCCTCAAGTCCATTGGCAAGACGCAGAAGTTCGAGGGCACGCTCTGGATCAAGAAGCCGGGCAAGCTCCTGCTCGAGTACTCAAACGGCCAGCTGATCCTCATCAACAACAAGGCTGCACTGTTCTATTCTAAAAAGAGCGAGCAGGTGGTCAAGAAGACCTTTACTGATTTCGAACACATGAACATTCCTGTGGCGTTCCTGCTCGGCGCTGCCCATATCCGGGACGACTTCGACGTTTTGCAAGCGGACCCGACAACGCCGCGCATGCTTGAGCTGCTGCCCAGGAAACGGGGAGCGGCCATGAAGAAGATGCGTCTCGTTGTCGATGACGCCGGACGGATCACCGACCTCACGATCTTCGACAGGTCCGGGAACACGACGACGATGGCTTTTACTGATATCCGGGAAGGCGTTGGTCTCGACGACCAGCAGTTTATTTTTCAGGCCCCCAAGGGAACGGAGATAATCGAGCAATAGCTCGAATTGCAAATTGAAGATTGTAAATTGGAAATTGTAAATTTGAAATCTACAATTTTCAACATTCATTTTCCAATCAACCGGAGGTTGCTATGGCCGCAGAAAATTCATTTGATGTGGTTTCGAAGATCGATATGGCCGAAGTTACGAATGCGGTGACCCAGGCCATGAAGGAGATCGGTCAGCGGTTCGATTTCAAGGGGAGCAAGTCGAATATCACGCAGGAGAAGGACGCTCTCGTGATCGTCTCTGACGATGAGTTCAAGCTCAAGAGCGTGATCGATATTTTGCAAAGCAAGCTCGTGAAGCGCGGCGTGCCGGTCAAGAACCTGTCCTACGGCAAGGTGGAGACGGCCCTGGCGGGCACGGTGCGCCAGCGCCTGACACTGCAGCAGGGCATCCCGACGGACAAGGCCAAGGAGATCGTGAAGGCGATCAAGGACTCCAAGATCAAAGTGCAGGCCTCGATTCAGGCGGACCAGGTTCGCGTATCAGGCAAGGACAGGGATAATCTCCAAACGGTCATCCAGTTTCTGAAAGGCAGGGACTTCGGCATCGAGCTCCAGTTCGATAACTACCGGAGTACATAACACCGGACCAAGACGCGCTGCCGGGTACGGAGAAACGGACAATACCTGTCCGCAGATTGCACCCGGGGAAAAGAATATGTCTAAAGACTGAAGGAGGATCAAGTCCTGAATCAAGCTTTACGATCTAAATACTCCGCGGTCTATCGCTTCACTGCCTCTGTCTTCGCGGTGCCATTTTGTCATGATCGATCGTCAAAAAAACGTGTTGCAACCGGATGGACGCCAGTTCCGAATGATGTCTCCCGACCCTCGCATTGATTTATCCTAACTGATGAATTAATCTTGCATTTTTTGCTTAAACTGTTATAATTTTTTGGATTGTGTTTATGAGGGTACATTCATGAGCCTTGTCGGCAGGCTGGAAGATCTTGCACTACCCGACATCTTCCAGATCATTAGTCTGAGCAGAAAAACAGGCACCCTTGTTGTTCGAAGCCGCAGGGGAACGGGAATGGTTGTCTTTAAGGATGGTCAGGTTATCCAGGCCGCGAGCGACAGCATCCGCGACTCGCTCGGGAACATCCTCGTATCCCAGGGCATGCTGGACGAAACTGCGTTGTCCAAGGCATTGGCGTTGCAGAAACAGGAGCCGGAAAAGCCGCTCGGCATGATCCTCATGGACATGGGGGCGGTGGCCGCGCAGACGCTCCAGAGCGTTATTCGCAAGCAGATTGAAGAGATCGTTTATGACCTGCTCGACTGGGAGGAGGGCTTCTTCAACTTCGAGCTCGGCGAGATCGTCCCCAAAGACACGATCGAGATCGACACGCAGGAATTCCTCCTCAAGTCCGGCATCAGCGCCGAGTACCTCCTCATGGAAGGTACGCGGATCCTCGATGAAAGACGGAAGGATGAAAAAAAACCAGCAGCTGCCCGTCCCACTCCGGCCACTGCGTCGCCAGCCATGCCCAGTGCTTCAGTGAAGACCCCGCTTTCCCCACTCAGCCATGAACCCGCCAAAGAGGAGTTCCGTTCCCGAATAGAAAAAGAAGGGCCCCGCAACGAGATCACGGCGCTTAAGTCCATGTTTGACGAGCTCCGGTTCCCTACCGCAACCGCTGAAGTGACGCTGCTGATCCTGCGGTACGCAAGCGAAGTAGTGAACCGCGCTGTCTTATTCATGGTAAAAAAGGACGAAGTGCGCGGCCTTGGCCAGTTCGGCATCGAGCTCAAAGGCAAATCCGCAGACCAGGCCGTGCGCAACATCAAGCTCCCGCTGAATCAACCCTCCCTGTTCCTCAGCGTAATAGAGAGCAGGCGCAGCTATCTTGGCATCCTCGAGCCGAACCCGAACCATACTGCCCTTGTGAACGCGCTTGGCGGCGCGATGCCCGATGCGATCATGGCCATCCCGCTCGTCGTGGACGGTAAAGTAGCACTGGTCGTCTACGGCGACAATCTCCCCGAGCGGAGGCCTATCCGCGGCATGGATACACTCGAAATTTTTATGAACCAGGCGGGCATGGCCCTGGAAAAAGCGCTGCTGGAAAAGAGAATTTCCGATCTGCAAAAGGAGCAACGATGAAAAATGTTCTTATTGTCGAGGATTCCAAGGCCATCCGTACGATGATCCGGGTTTCGCTCGAGGAAACGGGCGGTTTTTTCGCGGTGGAGGCCGGCAACGGCTTTGAGGCGCTCAAGACGCTCCCCACGCGGCCCTTCGACCTCATCATCACCGACATCAACATGCCCGATATAAACGGTCTGGAGCTCATCGGCTACGTGAAGTCCAATCCGGCCTACAAAGATATTCCGCTTGTCATTGTGAGCACGGAAAAAAGCGAAGAGGATAAGAAGCGCGGGATCGCTTTGGGCGCTCAGGGCTATGTGGAAAAGCCGTTCAAGAAAGAAGAGCTCATGGCCATGGTCACGAAGGTGCTTGAGGCAGCGGCGCGTAATACGCGCTGAATTGGAAATTGAAAATTGGAAATTGAAGATTGCGAAAAGATAAGTTGAAAATCCGTCTGGATTGCTGCTGTTTATTAATGTTCAATTTGCATTTCCCAATTTCCAATTTTCAATGGAGCGCAGCGACATGAAAACAGACCGTCCCATAAAAGATTTTCTCGCCGAGGCAGAGGACATCCTGGAGTCTGCAAACAAAACGCTGCTGTCGCTCGAGAGCGGGCAGGCATCAGGCCGCATCGACCCTGATCAGGTGAATGCCTTGTTCCGCGCGATCCATTCCTTCAAGGGTCTCGCGGGCATGTTCGGGCTCAAGGAACCGTCGGAGCTTTCGCACAAACTGGAATTTCTCCTCGACGAACTCCGGCTTGGCAAGGTGGGCCTCAACCGGAAGGCGCTTGATGTTGTGCTTGAGACCGTGGCACTGCTCGGCAGGCAGGTGCAGCAGGCAGCGACCGACCATCCCTTCGAGGACATTGCGACCGCCCTGGCCGGCATTGACGGCATACTTCACGCAAAGCCGTCCGCCGGTTCCGATCGGCCGATCAACGAGCAGATCGGCCTCGACCGCGGTGTTTTGCAGGTCCTCACTGAGTATGAAGAGCATCGGCTCAAAGAGTGCATCAAGGAACGGAAAAACCTGTTCATGCTCAAGGCCCAATTCGAGTTCTCCGAATTTGAGACGGCCATCAAGGAGCTCAATGACACCCTGAAGAAACACGGCGAAATCATCTGTACGCTGCCGACGGCGGGCGGGGGGAGCGGGATCGGTTTCAGCATCGTTGTCGGTACGAACAAGGATGAGAGATCGCTAGCATCAGCCATTTCCATGCCGAATGTGGCTATTGAGAAAATTGCCTATGTCGAAGAGCGAAGGACCGAGGAGCGAAGGACCGAGGAGCCGAGGGCAGACGCGACCGGGATCAAATCCGTGAGCAACACCGTGCGGGTCGACATCTACAAGCTCGACAGCCTGATGAACGTCGTGGGAGAGATGCATCTGGTCAAGAACATCATCGGCCGGATCACGAAGGAACTCCGCGCCATGCAGGGCTTTGCCGGCCTTTCCGCGGAACTGTACAAGGCGCAGCACAGTCTTGAGCGGAAGCTGAACGAGCTCCAGGAGGGCATCCTCGAGGTCAGAATGGTCCCTATCGGCCAGATCTTCACGCGCCTGGCACAGGTGGTCAATAAGTATGCGCGGGATGCGGGGAAAGAGATAGACCTGCAGCTTCAGGGCGAGGAAACGGAGCTTGACAAGATCATGATCGAAGACCTTGCGGACCCGCTTCTGCACCTCATCCGGAACGCAATCGATCACGGCATCGAGGCCCCGGACCTCCGGAGACAGCTCGGGAAGCCGGAACAGGGGGTCGTGAAGCTGACCGCGTTTCCCCGGGGTAACCATGTTGTTGTCACGATCGAGGATGACGGGGCGGGGATGGATCCAGTGCGGATATTGAACACCGCCGTTAAAAAAGGATTGATCTCCCCGGACCATGGACTTGATCCCGAGCACGACCGCAAGGAGATACTCGACCTTATTTTTTCCGCCGGGTTCACCACCCGCGAAGCGGTGACCGAGATGTCCGGCCGCGGAGTGGGCATGGATGTTGTGAAGCGGAACGTCTCGAAGCTCTCGGGCATGATCGATATCCATTCAGAGCTTGGAGAGGGCAGCACCTTTGCCCTGACGCTTCCCATAACGCTCGCCATCATCAAGGCGCTCATCATCGAATCGGGCGGACAGGTTTTCGCCATCCCGCTCAGTTCGGTGCTCGAGATCCTGCAGGTAAGCAACAGCCGGGTGGAGACCATCGAGGGGCGCGAGGTGATGGCTGTACGCGAAGACACGGTTCCGCTCCTCCGTCTTACCCGGGCATTCAACCTCTCCACAGACCACGGGAGCGATGCTTTCTATGTCATTCTTGTGGGCATTGCCGAACGGAGACTTGGCATTATGGTCGATCGTCTCAAGGACCAGCAGGAGATCGTTATCAAGTCGCTCGGGAAGAGGTTCTCAGAGACGCCGGGGATTGCCGGGGCCACCGAACTGGGAGACCGGCAAGGCGTCGTGCTTGTACTCGATGTGGAATCGCTCGTCGATGGGGCGCTCAGGAAAACAGCGGTCAGTAAACAGTAGGCAGGGGTCGGGAGAAAACGGAAGATTGGCTATCAGTAGCCGGACCGGAATAATAAAAGCTATTTGGCGCACTGTCATGAGACGCAGTCTTTTGAAGGATTATGTACAAAGAATTTTACCGACTGAGGGAAAAGCCTTTTAACAAAACACCTGACCCGCGGTTTCTGTACCACAGCCCGAAGCACGCGGAGGCCCTTGCTCGGCTTCTGCTTTCTGTGGAGGAACAGGACATCGTCCTGCTTACCGGCGAGATCGGATCGGGCAAAACCACGCTCTCCCGTGCATTCATTGATTCGCTGGAGGAGAGCTATCACCCGCTGCTCATCATCAACCCACGTCTTACTCCGTCGCAGCTCCTGCGCACCGTCGCGCTGCGCCTTGGCATGGAAGATGTGAGCCGCTACCGACAAGACATCCTCGAGGGGCTCAATGCAAGGCTCTATGAGCTCTACGAGGCGGGCAGACGGCCGGTGATCATTATCGATGAGGCGCAGCTCATCCCGGGTAAGGCGACCTTCGAGGAGCTGCGGCTCTTGACAAACTTTCAGCTCGACGATCGAAATCTCCTGTCGCTGGTGCTGATTGGCCAGACCGAGCTTCGGGAGCGGCTCGATAAAAAGCCGTACCGGGCGCTCCGCCAGCGCATCGGGATGCAGTATCATCTGGGCCCGCTCACCGCGGAAGAGGTCAAGGCATATGTTCAGCACCGGCTCGGGATTGCCGGCAGGTCAGAGCCGCTGTTTGATGATCAGGCGCTCGCGCTCCTGTTCGAATACTCAGAGGGCATTCCCCGCCGCATCAATACCATCGCAGGAAACGCGCTCATCGAGGGTTTCGGAAGGTCGGCAGAGATCATCGGACCGGAAATCATCGAGAGCGTAGTGAAGGATCGGCAATAGTGAGGAATGAAGTACGAGGGAAGCGTCTAGGAATGAAGTTTCGCCCTCGTCCATGCAACCGAAGCGAGCTGACATCCGACGTCCCTTGTAATTATCATACGGAGCGATAGAGACATGGACATTCTTGCAGCGCGAAAGAAAGCAGCGGAACAGGCGAGTGCCCGGAACAAACCGGAACCGGAAGCAACAGCGCCGGCTGAACAGCCGGGGCATGAACAAGAAGCACCGCCGGCCCCTGCAGCGTCCCGTCCTGCCGAGATCATCGAGTCTCCGGCCGCGGAGAGCGTAGCCTCTGCCGTTGTACCTGCCCCTGACACCACCGTAACAATTCCTGATGCGTCTATTGGCGCTTCGAAAGCAACGCAGCAGCGGGAGATCGAGATGCTTTCATTCCGGTTGAGCGGCGAGGAGTATGCCGTCATGGTAGCGGACGTTCGGGAGGTGCTCAAAATCCCAGAGCTCACACGAGTGCCGAATGCACCTGAATATATACAGGGAGTAACGTCGCTCAGGGGAACGATGCTGCCTGTGATCGACCTCTGTACCCGGCTCGGTCTTAAGCCAATGGAACGGAACGAAAAGGCGCGCATTATCGTCATCAGTACGGAAGATGAAGATGTCGGACTCATCGTGGACCGGGTGAACGGTGTCATCAGGGCACTGCCTGAATCTATCAAGCCCGCGCCGGAACATGTCGAACAAGGAGCTGACTTTCTTCGCGGCATTGTACGGCAGGGAGACAAGTTACACATCGTGCTGGACCTGCATAAGGCGGCCGTCATGTAAACGGACGTGGGGAAAGATGCTCTCGTGTGTTCACGCAATAGAACTGGGCGAAACAGCAGGCAAACTTACCATTAAATATTCAGTAGAGTGATTTGCGGTCACCGCATCTCAAATTGCACACTTGCTATAACTTATAAAGTGAGGGGAAAAACCATGCTAATGAAAAAAATTACGAATAGCAATATGTCGTTATCTTCGAAAATTGGAACCCTCATTGTTATAGTTGTATTTATTGGCATTACTATTTCAGTATTTGTGACTGGCTATACTATGAAATTAATTGTTAATCAAGAAGTAGAGAAATCGACGTTGGAAATAACGAGAGATATTGTTCTGAATTCGCTTACAACGATGATGATGAGTAATGATATTAAAAATTCAAATAAATTATTCATCGATCAGATGAAGAACATTATCGATTTGAAAGTAATCAGGTCAGATAAATTAAACGAACAATATAACTCGGTTGAAAAAAGCTATGCAAAAGATGACATACAATCGGAAGTCCTCGACAAAGGGGCACAAAAGATAGTCTTTGAAGGTGAAAACATTAGAGGGGTTTTCCCCTATATTGCCAAGCGAGATGTTATGGGGAGAAACTGCCTGAGCTGTCACAATGTGCCCGAAGGGACGGTCCTTGGAGCTGTGGATATAACAGTGCCCCTCAGCGAGTCTTATTCAAGAATCAAAAAAATACAATGGATATTTGTCCTTTTGGGTCTTGCAGGAATATTGACGCTTTTATCCGCTGTCCGTTACATATTGAAAGTCACGCTGCGGCCCATCTCGGAAATGTCGACAATCGCCAGCCAGATGGCGGCAGGAGACCTGTCGCAGGAGATCTCCGTTAACGTTACGGGACGGGATGAAATTGCCGATCTGGGCGGCGCCATTAATACGATGTCGTCCAACCTCAGGGAAATGCTGCACAAGCTCGGGGCAACCGGGGGAGACCTGGGCGAGGCAATAGTGATGATAAGCGGCGCCACGGCCAAAATGAGCAAGGGATCGCGCGTCCAGCAGGAGGCCACAGAACAAACGGCGATGGTCGTGAATGAAATGGTTGCTTCGATCCGCGGCGTTGCTGACAACGCCGGCGATATGTCCCGGGTGGCCGTCGACGCCTCGTCTTCGGCGTCCGAAATGGCATCATCGATCGAAGAGGTGTCCAGAAATTCGGGCGTGCTCGCAGCGGCCGTTGAGGATACGGCCTTATCAATCGAGGAGATGATCGCGTCGATCAAACAGGTGTCGGAGAATACCGACACGCTTTCCGCATCAGCAGAGCAGACCTCATCGTCCATCACCGAGATGAGCTCTTCGGTGAAGGAGGTCGAGCAGCGCGCCGTCGAATCGGCCCGCCTGGCGGAAAAGGTTTCCCTTGATGCCTCTGAGCGCGGGAAGTCCGCGGCTACGGAAGCGATCAGGGGAATGCAGAACATCAAGGAAACCGTCGAAGCCACCGCTACGGTGGTGAACCGTCTCGGAAAGCGGTCACACGAGATTGGGCAGATATTGAAGGTCATCGATGAAGTGACGGACCAGACCAGCCTGCTCGCCCTGAACGCCGCCATTCTCGCGGCACAGGCCGGCGAGCACGGCAAGGGCTTTGCGGTCGTTGCCGAGGAGATCAAAGACCTCGCGGAGCGAACTGCCGCGTCCACCCAGGAGATCGCCGGCCTCATCAAGTCGGTGCAGGAGGAGACCGCCGAGAGCGTGCAGGCCATGGGCAGGGGGCTCAAGGCTGTCGAGAGCGGTGTCGCGCTGGTGAACGTGACCAGTGAGGTGCTCGAACAGGTAGCAAACAGTTCGCGGCAATCCGCAGACATGGCACGGGCCATCGAAAAGACGACAGCGGAGCAGGCAAAGGCCGTAGCGCAGATCACCGATACCTCAATCAGCATTGCGGGCCAGCTTGAGCAGATCGCCGGCGCATTGCAGGAACAACGCCAGGGGAGCGAACGGATCGCACAGGCGGCGGAACGGATGCGTGACATTACCCGGCAGGTGAGGGCCGCGACCCAGGAGCAGACCACGGGCAGCCGGCAGATCGCTAATGCTGTCGAGGCGGTCACCGTGCAGGCAGCCCAGACGGCCCGCTCTACGCAGGAGCAGAGCCTTGGCATGCAGCAGATGAGCGAGGCCATCACGCGCATTCAAAAGATCACTCAGGATACGGTCGACGTATCGGTCGAATTGGATATGGCGTTGCAGGCGCTCAAGTCAAAAGCAGACGCGCTTCAGGAGGAGCTGAAAGGCTTCAAGTTCTAATATCGGAGGTCGGGGGACAGAAGAAGGATCATTGGAAAATAGACTAAGATTTTGATTCAGTCTGATTTCCGATAGGTGGTCTACCGGCTTCTGTTTTATCAGGAGGGTGCGTGGTTAGTGGCGTAAGACAGAGACTTATTCTCCTGGTTTTCACCGGTCTCTTGGTGACAATGGGACTGATCGGGACGTACCGGTATGTTACGGAGAAGCGGAACGTTATTGCCGCTATCCGCATTCAAGGGGAGCAGTCCGGCAAGCTTATGGCCAAGCTTGCTGCACCCTATCTGCTGACGTCGGATCTCACCAGTCTCCACTCCATGGCCAACAATTTCATGCAAACGTCCGATGCCCAGGAAATGACCATTGTTGATGGTGAGGGGCGGGAGCTCATCCGCATCGCCAGACCGGTCTTGGTAAAGGACCGCATCGCCGTGGGGCCGCAGCCTATCCTCTCGGGCACCACAAAGCTCGGCGAGATCCGCATTGCGGTGTATCCGGCTGATCTGAAAAGCCGGCTTGGAGAGTGTGTCCTGACCCTGCTCCTCGAAGACATCGTTATCTTCATTACGTTGGCGGCGATCCTGTTCATCTCCGTGACCCGAACCATCACAACGCCGGTCAAGGAGTTCGGCAGCACGCTCAAAGAGGCGATCGATGGAAAGGATTTTACCCGGCGCGTGGAGGCACAGGGACGTGATGAGATCGGAGACCTGGCGAACGGTGTGAACTACCTGATCGCGCGCCTTGAGCAGTTCATCGTCGATACAGGCGCCATTTCCTCGCGGATCAGCGAATTGAGCCCGACGATCGTGTCGGACACGCGGGAGGTCAAAAAGAACGCAGAGGTCGAGGCCGGGACCATCCAGCTCGTTTCCTCGTCGGTCACGGCGATCTCCTCATCCATTCAGTCCATTGCCGAGAGCGCTGAAAGCCTGTCGGCTTCTGCTGAGGAAACGTCGTCAGCTATTCTCGAGATGAACGCCTCGAATCAGGAGGTTGCACGCCATACCGACGAACTCACCACGTCGGTCGATGACGTTACGTCTTCAGTCACCGAGATGATTGCATCGATCCGCGAGGTGGCCGGCCATGTCGAGAACCTCTCCTCTGCGGCCGAGGAAACCTCGGCTTCGGCGATCCAGATCGAGGCAACGGTGCGGGAGGTCGAACGGGCGGCCAAGGAATCGACGGGATTGTCACAGCAGGTGTACCGGGAAGCACAGGACATCGGCGTGAAATCCATCCGGGAAACCATGACCGCCATTGATACGATCAAGATCACGGTCGGGGAATATTCCGATACGGTCATGCGGCTCGGGAAGCGCTCGGAAGAGATCGGCAAGATCCTCGGCGTGATCGTCGAGGTGACGGAGCGTACGAACCTGCTGGCGTTGAACGCGTCCATCCTTGCAGCCCAGGCAGGCGAGCACGGCAAGGGGTTTGCCGTGGTGGCCGAGGAAATCAAGGCCCTGGCCGAACGCACCGCCGGCTCTGCGCAGGACATCGGAAAATTGATCGCCTCGGTGCAGCGGGAGGCCAAAGAGGCTGTGTCCGCCATGTCGGGCAGTCTCACGGCGGTGGAGGAAGGTGTGCGGCGTTCAACCGAGGCCGGCGCGGCGCTCGACAAGATCCTGGCGAGCTCGAGCCGCTCGGCGGAGATGGCCACCATGATCGAACGGGCCATGACCGAGCAGGCCCGGGGCATCAAACAGGTGAGCGAGGCCATCATGAACGTCAAGCAGATGATGCTGCAGATAGCCGGAGCGACCCAGGCCCAGACCATGGGCACGGAGAAGATCCTGAGCGCTGCCGAGGGAATGCGAAATATCGCGCACCAGGTGCGGGCCTCCATGACCGAGCAGGGACGTGGTGGAAAGCAGATCGCGATGGCGGCCGACAACGTGACCATGCGTGCCGGCACGATCGCGGAGGGTACCCGTGAGCAGCGGCAGGTGATCGGTCAGATACAGGAATCCATGGAACGGATCCAGGATTTCCCCCGCAAGAACATAAAACGCGTCGATGGCATGGCCGGCGCGCTCAAGACCCTGGGCGAGCAGGCGGAACTGCTCAACCAGGAGATCAGTACGATGAAGGTGAGGCGGGGCCACCGTGACAGCACGACCGGCACCCTGAAAATGGGTGTGATCCCGCTCGATGCGCCGGGCGAAATGTACCGCCGTTTTACGCCGTTAAGCGAGTATCTTACGCAGGTAATCGGGAGGCGCGTGGAGCTTTCCGTTGCCATCGACTTCGTTCAAACGCTGAAAGACCTTGAAGAAGGGGTAACGGACCTGGCGTATCTCACCCCCACCACGTACATTGAGGCGCAGAAGAAGTTCGGCGCTGAACTCCTTGTCAAGGCATTGCGTAACGGAGTGCCTTACACACGGTCAGCCATAGTCGCGAAGACGGGCGGGGGGATCGTACGGCTCGAGGATATGAGGGGCAAACGGTTCGCGTTCGGGGACCGGATGTCCACCTCGAGCTATCTGTTGCCCCGCGCAATGCTTGCCGAGGCGGGGCTCGGTCTCGATGATCTCAAGGAATACATCTTCCTCGGTCATCACGACGATGTTGCGAAAGCAGTGATTGCCGGAGAGTATGATGCCGGGGGGCTTCGCGAGCCGACTGCCAGGGCTTTTCAGGACCAGGGTCTGGTGGTGATCAAGGCCTCGATCGATATTCCGGAATTCAATATCTGCGCTTCCCGGCGGCTGGACCAACGGACGAGTGGGCTGATCAAAAAGGCGTTAATTTCGCTTGATCAGAAAGACAAGTTCCATGCCCGGCTCCTTACCGCAATCGATAAAGAGTACACGGGTTTTGTTGCAGCTGCGGACAAGGACTACGACGGTATCAGGAAGATCATGGAGCAGATGGAGTCAATGGGTACAACCGATTAACAGGACAGCCCCGGTATATCGAGAGCGAGGTGATGGCTATGTTCAGTATGATAAAGAGGTTTTTTCAGGAAGGGAAGGGAAAGATACTGAAGGACCGTATCGACGCCAGCATGGCGATTAAGTTCATGTTGGCGGTGACAGCCGCTATCTGCGTGTTCATGTCGATAGGCACGTTCCTGATCATTTTCATGCTGATGAGGGGGGAGGACCGGGCACTCGAAACGCGCGGCCGGGACATGGGACAGTTGCTCGGCAAGGCCGTCACCGAACCTCTTCTCCACCAGGACAGGGACGCCCTCGACGGTTTCGTTGCGCAGGCGATAAAATCCCAGGATGTGCTCTACGCGTATGTGACCAATGCATCGAACGTGGTCCAGAACAACGCCTCTGTCATCTTCAATCGGTCGCATGCCGGACTGAATGACCTCCTCGCGCAGGAAAAAACAACGAATGTTGAAACGCTCGCTGCAAAAGTCAAGGAGCGACTGGGCCTCATTGAGATCATCTCCGATATACAGCTCGGGGGCACCCGGATAGGCACCGTAGCGATCGGGTTCTCACGGTCCGGGTTCCGGCAGAATGCTTTGCCGCTCCTTCGCATGCTGTTGGGGGTCGGCGTGTTCATCATCGCCGGGCTTGCCCTGACAATTTATCTTGTCGTGCGCAAGATGATCGTAGTTTCCACGACGGAAATCGTGGATGCGGTATCAAATATCGCGACGGGGGATTTGTCTCAGCGGGTGAAAGTGCGGTCAAGTGACGAGCTCGGGAGCATCGGCAGGGGCTTGAACCGGATGTCAATCGGACTCAAGGGCATGATCGAGAACGTGCAGAGTGCCGCCCACAAAACGGAGTCGATATGGCAAGAGGTGAAGGGGACCTCCCAGGAGATCACCGCGGGGAGCAAGGAGCAGGCGGAGGCCGTGGAAGAGGCCGCATCGTCGGTGAATGAAATGCACTTTGCGCTCAAGGAGATCGCCGGCAATGTGGAAAACCTGTACTCAACCTCGGAGACGACCTCCTCAGCAGTGATCGAGATGGCCGCATCGAGCAGCGAGGTTGCGAAAACCATCGTGCAACTGTCCACTGCCATTGAAGACACGTCCACCGCTATCGTTCAGCTGTCCGCCGCCGTCCGCCAGATCGCGGAGAACGTTGAGGTGCTTTCATCGGCCGCGGAAGACACGGCGGCCTCGGCCACCGAGATCAGCGCGTCCGTCAAAGAGGTGGAGTCCAATGCGCAGGAGTCCGCAGCGCTGGCAGAAGCTGTTGCTACGGATGCCCAGCAGCTCGGGGTGCGCGCCATCGAGAAGACCATAGAGGGCATGAACCGAATCGATTCCACGGCGCGCCGAACCGCGGAGGTGGTGAACCGTCTGGGGGAACGTGCGGAGAATATCGGCAGCATCCTGACGGTCATTGAGGACATTACGGACCAGACCGGGCTGCTCGCGCTGAACGCGGCCATCCTTGCGGCGCAGGCCGGCGAGCACGGCAGGGGCTTCGCGGTGGTTGCGGCCGAGATCCGCGAACTTGCGAACCGCACGGCCGCCTCGACGCAGGAGATCGGCAAGCTGATCGCCTCGGTGCAGGAGGAGTCGCGCGAAGCGGTCGGGGTCATGCGGGAAGAGGTCACCATGGTGGAGGAAGGGGTGCAGCTTGCCCGTAATGCCGGCGATGCGCTCAGTAAAATCGTCGAACGAGCTGATAAATCACGGGACATGAGCAGGGGCATCAACAAGGCAGCGACAGAGCAGGCCCGCGGCGTCAGGCAGGTGAGCGATGCCGTCGATAAGATCAATGAGATGACGCACCAGATAGTCCGGGCCGTGAATGAACAGAAGCTCGGCAGCGAGCAGATCACGCAGGCATCGGAAAAGATGCGCGAGCTCACGCGCTTCATCAGGACCTCAACGGACGAACAGGCAAGGGGAAGCAAGGACATTTCCGCCGCGGTCGAGGAAATAAACGCAAAGATCGGCGTGGTGAACAGGGCAGCCGGAGAAGTTCAGACCGGGAGCGACCTGATCGTAAAGTCGACTGAGCGCATTAAGGAAAGCGCACGAGCGAACGCGGACCTGGCGTCAGGACTGAATGTGGCCATGGACTTTATGGTCGGGCAGTCTGAATTGCTCAGCAAGGAAATTACGAAGTTCAAAATATAACACTCGGGGGCCAGGGGGCAAGCGTTGTGAAAAGCATGCTATCGAAAGAGAAAAAGGTTGCCACGGTTGACGACGACGTGGTCCAGTTCGTGACGTTCCAGGTCGGAGATGAGGAGTTTGGTGTGGACATCCGGTGCATAACCGAGGTGATCCGTCCGCTCAAGATCAAACCGCTGCCGCAAATGCCGGAGTTCATTGAGGGTGTGGTCAATCTTCGCGGTATGATTATCCCGATCGTAGACCTGCGGAAGCGCTTTGCCCTTACCCGGATCGTCGATAATCCAAAAAAGATGCGTATGCTGATCACGAAGGGGGCCATTCCCGGAACATCAAGAGCGGGCAGGGAACTGCTCGGGATGGTGGTGGACAGCGTGCAGGAAGTGCTCCATATCAACCGGAAGGACATAGAACCAGCACCTGAGGCCGCGCGGGGACAGCATGCCGGGTTTATAACCGGCATGGGCAAGGTAAGTGACCGGCTCATCATTCTCATCGACAGCTCGATGATCCTGAGCCAGCAGGAGCGATCAGCGCTGGCGGAGGCGAGTCATGGCGGATCTTGAAGCATTAGGCAATCAGCTTCAGAGCAGCGATGCGGAAGAGCGGCGGGAAGTTGCCGTTGATCTCGGCCGTGCGGGTGAGGAGGCAGTTCCCCTGCTCTTTCGCGCCATGGCAGACAAGGACTGGCGGGTGCGGAAGACCGCGGTTGAGGCGCTGGTGGCGATCGGAGGGGAACGTGTCATCACCGGGCTGATCGGGGCGCTGAAGACCGAGGACAACGCCGGCGCCAGGAACTCGGCGATTGAAGCCCTTATTCAGATTGGAGGGCCGACGCTGGAGACGCTGCTTCCCGTTCTCACGATACCGGACCCGGATGTGCGGAAGTTCGTCGTCGATATTCTCGGCGACATCAGGGATCCCCGGGCCGTGACCGAGCTGATCACCAGGCTCGTCGAGGACGCTGACGAGAATATCCGGGTGGCCGCAGCCGAGGCCCTCGGAAAGATCCGTGATCCCCGGGCAGTGGACGCCCTGCTGGGCTGTCTGAGCCGTTACGACCAAGGCTGGATCGACTACGCAGCGGCCGAAGCGCTCGGCGAGATCGGTGATGGGCGAGCGCTTGGGCCGCTTCTTGCGGCGCTCGACCGGAGCACTCTCCGGGAGCCGGTCCTCGAGTCGCTCGGCAAGATCGGCGATGCAAACACCATTGATCCGCTTATTGTAAGCCTTGCCGACCCGCTCAGGATCGTGCGCGAAGTGTCGATTGTGGCGATCACCGCGGTCTACCGCAAGAGCACCGGACTAGATCGGTTGAAGATCATCGAGGCGGTGCGCTCACGGATAAGCGAGAGTGCCGTGAATAATCTGGAGGAGATCCTCACCACGAGCACCGGCGATCTTCAAAAAGCGACGATCGCCCTCCTCGGCTGGTCCGGGCGGGAACATTCGATCCGGAAGTTGCTCTCTCTTTTGAATGAGGAAGAACTCCAGGAGTACGTGGCGCAGACACTCACGCACATCGACAAGGACCATGCGGGCTTTCTAATCCCCTACCTTGCAAGTGACAATGCGCTGATTCGCCGGACCGTTGCACACGCGTTGGGAGAGGTTGCCTGTGCTGAGGCTGAGGAGTCTCTGCTCCCCCTTCTCCGGGACGAGAACGGCCATGTGCGGAGCACTGCGGCGGCCACCCTCGGTCGGCTGAAGAGCAGGAAGGCGGTCGCGCCGCTCCTTAACCTGCTTTCCGATGAATATGAGAACGTGCAGGATACCGCGATCCATGCTCTGTCCGAGATCGGCGATGAGTCCATGCTTGACGGGCTGATAAAAGAATTCTCTTCCCGCGATGCCTTTCTGCGCAGGAACATCGCACAGTTGCTCGGAAAATTTACAACGGAAAAGGCCGTGGACGCCCTTGCCTTCGCCCTTAAGGACGAGGAGCCGGACGTCCGGAAGGCCGTGGTCAAAGCGCTCGGGAACGCTTCCGGCCCCAAGTCGCTCCGGCCTCTCCTGCTGGCAACCACCGATGATGATCCCGAGGTCAGAATGCTGGCAGCAGAAGCGCTCGGCACTTCGGACGCGCCTGGGGCACAGGAAGCCCTCATTGCCCTGCTGGTGGACACAGACCTCTGGGTCAGGGCGGCCGCAGCACGGGGGTTGGGTCGGATCGGCGGCAATAAGGCCGGCCAGGTTCTCGTGGGGCATCTCGGCAACGCGTCCGATATATTTCTCCTTGCTCTCGTGGAAGTACTGGGCAAGCTTCACTTCAGGCAGGCACTCAGCCCGCTCCTGAAATTGATCGATCACGAGGACCCTGAAGTGCGCAAGACAGTGCTCGTTGCCCTTGCCGGTTACGATGGGGAGGAAGTGCTTCGTGCCGTGATAGCACGATTGTCGGACCCGCACTGGAGCGTGCGGAAGGCCGCGGTCGAGGCGCTCAAGCACAGGCAGGATACGTCGGTCGAGGCGATCCTTGCGAAAATTGCCGACGGTGACCCGGATACGGCGGTACGGCAGACGGCGAAAGAGGCATTGGGGAGATAAATGTTTGAAGAGAAGACCATTCCGCTGCCGGACGATGTGTTCAGGCTTCTTCGTGATTTTATCCACGGCTACTGTGGGATATTTTTTGACGATGCTTCCAAGTTTCTTCTTGAACGCCGGCTTTCCCGGCGGCTTGAGCAGCATCGGCTCAAGACCTTCGAGGAGTACTATCACTTCCTCCGCTATGACCGAAAGCGGGAGGAAGAGCTCACCATTCTTGTGGACAACCTCACCACGAATGAGACCTATTTCTTCCGTGAAAGCCCGCAGCTTCGCGCTTTTTCCGAAGAGATCCTCCCCGAACTGCGAACAGTTCTTGCCGACCGGAAAATCCTCAGGATCTGGAGCGCCGGCTGTTCCACGGGAGAAGAACCCTACACCATCGCCATGCTGCTGCTCGAATCCGGGGGCTGGTGGAGCGATTGGCAGGTGGAGATCCTTGGCAGCGACATCAACCAGCGGGTCCTGCACACTGCGCGCAAGGGTGTGTATAAGAAGGGCGCGCACCGCGTGACGAAGCCGGAGATGCTGGCGAAGTATTTCATCGAAGAGGACAAGGGCGATTACCGGATCGTTGATAAGGTCAAAGAGCTCGTTTCATTCAGCTCAGTGAACCTGCTTGATCCGGCCAAGACAAGCATGATCAGCAACATGGACATCATCTTTTGCCGGAACGTGATCATTTATTTTGACAAAGAAGCCAAGAAAAAGGTGATCGAGAGTTTCTCGAATAAGCTCCGCGAAGGCGGCTACCTGCTTCTCGGTCACTCCGAATCACTGATCAACATCTCGAATGCGTTCGTGCTCCGCACACTCAAGAATGACATGGTTTATCAGAAGCCGCTCCGGACGAGGGCAGGGACGTGAGCAACGAGCCGGCTGGAAAAGGATGACCGTTATGAAAAAGATCAAGGCCCTTGTTGTCGACGATTCGGCATACAATCGCACGGTGATCGGGGAAATGCTCGCGAGCGACGCGGAGATCGAAGTGGTCGGGAGCGCAACGGATGGAGTTGACGCCATCGCGAAGACGCTCCGCCTCATGCCCGATGTAATCACCCTCGACCTCGAAATGCCGAACATGGACGGATTTACGTTCCTGCGGTGGCTCATGAAAGAGCGGCCCACGCCCGTCCTGGTGCTCTCGTCACTTTCCGACAGCCACAGCGTTTTTCGCGCCCTTGAGCTTGGTGCCGTCGACTTTCTGGCCAAGCCCGAGGCCCGCATTTCAAAGAGCATCGAGGGAGTCAGGGACACGCTGGTGTCCAAGGTCCACACGGTATTAAACCTCGAAATGAAGAAGGTCAAGTCCACGGTCGATCTTCTTGCCCGTGAGTATGTTCCGCTTCCGGCGAGGAAAGAGGACGAGATGCCGCGGGAAGCCGGCCCGGTCGAGGTGGTGGCGGTCGCATCCTCCACCGGCGGGCCGCCGGCGATCCAGGCGATCTTGACCGCGCTCCCTGCCGACCTCAACGCCGGTATCGTGATCTCCCAGCACATGCCCGCCGGATTCACCCGAAGCTTTTCCGAGCGGCTGAACAAGCTCTCGCCGCTCATGGTAAGCGAGGCCGCGAACGGGGACCGGGTGAAAGCGGGGACGGTGCTCATTGCCCCAGGCGGGCATCACCTCATTGTTAAGAGGACCCGCGGTGGGCTCATGGTCAACCTTGCCCAGCAGAGCTCATCTGACCGGTACAGTCCTTCCGCCGACCAGATGATGGTTTCCGTTGCCGAGGCCTGCGGACCAGCGACCCTCGGCGTCGTGCTGACCGGTATGGGCAATGACGGCGTCCAAGGAATCATCGCCATCAAGAACAAGGGGGGGCAGTGCCTCGCCGAGAGCAAAGAGAGCGCCGTTGTCTTCGGCATGCCACAGGAGGCGATTCGCACGGGTGTGGTGGACAAGGTGCTGGTGCTCGGCAAGATGGCAGGAGAGATCGCGGCGCGCTGCAGTTCCCCGTCGACTGAGTGATGAATGGAGCCGATTTATAAGAATTCTTTCTTGATAATTTTTTAAGACTCACCTATAATGACGGTGTTGCATATTGTTTGCTACGGCAGTTTCGGTCACCTGAGCGGCCGTACGAGGAGGGCATGATGGAAAAGGACCCCGCACTGATTTCCAAGAAGGTTGAAGAGTTTCTTCAGGTCTTTAAAAAGGGCGAGGAATTCACCCAGGAACTCTTGAAAGAGAACGAGAAGCTCAGATACCGGATCGCCCAGTTAGAGGAAATGACCAAGTTCACGGACAGAGAAGGCAATTTCAGATCGCATAGTCTGGAAGAGCGGATCAAGTTTCTTGAAGATGAAAATAGACAGCTCATCGACCGTTACCACGTGGTAGAAGAGGAAAACAAGGATTTCGCGAACCGTTACATAGAGGTGGAGACGGAGAACAATAACCTGGCAAACCTTTATGTGGCGAGTTATCAGCTTCATTCAACACTCGACTTCAGCGAATGCCTCAAGATCATCCTCGAGATCGTTATGAACCTCATCGGCGCAGAGGAGTTCTCGATCATGATGCTCGACGAAAAGACGAATGAACTGACGATCGTTGCCCAGGAAGGCATGGGGCCGGAAGCGCGGGCAAGCATCAAGCTGGGTGAGGGGATCATCGGAAGTGCAGCGAAAACGGGCGAGTCGTTCTACCGCACAGGGGATCCCAAGGACCTGAAGGGCGTCGATTATCTTCACCCGCTTGTCGTGATCCCGCTCAAAATCAAGGAGCACGTGATCGGCATAATCGTTATTTACAAGCTTCTGGTCCAGAAGGAAGCGTTTTCCCCCGTGGACTACGAATTGTTTACCATGCTTGCGGGTCACGCGGCCACGGCGCTCTTTTCTTCAAAGCTTTATTCGCAGTCCGAACGCAAGCTCACAACGATCCAGAGTTTTCTCGATCTGCTCAAGGACAAATAAACGGAGGTTAGAAAATGCCCGAGCATACATTTCTGGTGGTTGAAGATTCCCCGACGATGCGGCAATTGATCTCCTTTGCCTTGAAGCGCATCCCGGGCAGCAAGATCGTCGAGGCCAATGACGGCATTGACGCACTCAAAAAGCTTTCGACCCACAAATTCGATATGATCCTGACGGACATCAACATGCCGATCATGGACGGCCTCAAGCTTGTCTCCATGGTGCGGAACGACCCCGCGCACAAGGCCATCCCCATCATCATCATTACGACGGAAGGCGCGGATGAGGACCGCAAGCGCGGACTCGCCCTGGGCGCCAATGCCTACGTTCCTAAACCGATCCAGACAGCGGACCTTCTGAGCATCGTGAACCAGATATTGGGCAATAAATGATCGTGAAATAAAAAACAACGGGCAGAATGATGGACGAGAGACGAAATGTTTTTCGTCCTTTGTTGTGCTGGCGTATGCATATGGCAGGAAGCGCCGTACGTCCGGCTGCAAAAAAACCGCGTCTGTCAGCTTTGTTGTGATCCCGCAGCTTCCCTCTCCCTCAACTGCCCGCAGGCCGCGGAGATGTCCCTGCCGCGCGACTCGCGTACCGGCGTGATATAAAAGTTATCCAGCAGGATCTTTTGAAAACGGCGCACGGTTGTATCATCAGGCCTTTCAAATCCGCTCCCGGGAAAGGGATTGAAGGGAATGAGGTTCACCTTGCCTTTGATGCCCTTCAGCAGTTTCGCAAGCCGCTGCGCATCCTCCACGGTGTCATTTACCCCCTTGAGCATCACATATTCAAAGGTGATCCTGCGTCTCGGTTCGAGCGGATAGTGCCGGCAGGCGGCCAGGAGCTCCCTGATCGGGTAGCGCCGGTTCACGGGCATGATCCTGTCCCGCACCTCGTCGGTCGTGGCGTTGAGCGAGATGGCGAGGTTCACCTTCACGCCTGATCTTCCCAGTCTTTCGATTTCCGGGACCAGTCCGGCTGTTGAAACGGTTACGCGTCGCGTGGCAAATCCTAATCCCTTGTCCGAGGTGATCACCTGCAACGCTTTAAGAACCTCATCAAAGTTTGCCATCGGCTCTCCCATGCCCATGAGCACGATGTTCGTGATGCGCCGTTTTCCCTCGTGCTGCAGGATGCGCGATATTTCCAGCACCTGGTCAACGATCTCGCAGGCCGTGAGATTTCTCGTAATGCCCCCCCTTCCGGTGAGACAGAAACGGCACGCTTGCTGGCAGCCCACCTGCGACGATATGCAGAGCGTCTGCCGGTCCTCGTCGGGGATCAGGACGCTCTCGATGGTATGCATGTCTTCCAGTGTAAAAAGAAACTTTCTTGTGCAGTCTTTTGAGATCTCCGTTTTGACAATGTTCGGTGTTGAGATAGAAAAGACGGACGAAAGAAGGCCGCGCTCCGCTTTCGGAATGTTTGTCATCTCCTCGAAGGACCGGGCGTAATGCGTGTATACCCACGTAAGGACCTGGCCGGCGCGATATTTTTTAAGCCCCATGCCGAGAAGTTTGGCCTGGAGTTCGTCCCGGGCCATGGATTTTATGTTGATCTTCGGAATGTCCATACTGGTTCACGAATGTAACACCTTTGCTTTCTAAAAGCAAGGCGGAGAGGGCGCGAATTGACTCACGAACCTGTAGGTCCGCAGGGAGAATGCCGTCTTGACCCCATGCCCGGACAAACCGGAAAAGATTTACCGGGTTACCGGATGCCAACAGCAGGTGCTACTCAGCGAAATCAGATAAAATTATTTATTCTTCTTCTTAATCCAGTACCTCCTGGTCTCTTGTCTGAGGGCCAAACTTTTTCTGCCCCTCGTGAGAAGAATTCAATGTTCTCATAGCTCAAATGCCCTGTCTGGGCGCATCAAAAAAGCCTTGACACTCCAGCTTCATAGATGTTATTTTGGTCACCTGCTTTCGAGGAGCTGTATGTGAAGATCGCAATTACCGGCAAAGGCGGTGTAGGGAAAACAACACTGGCAGGCCTTTTGGCGCGGCTCTACGCAGCTGAGGGCAAAAAGGTCCTTGCCGTTGACGCTGATCCGGATGCGAACCTGGCCTCTGCGCTCGGGATCTCGCCTGAGGTCGCGTCAAAGGCCCTGCCGCTTGCCGAGCAGTCGGACATGATCGAGGAGCGCACCGGCTCCCGTCCCGGCGCTCCCGGCGGCATGTTCAGCATCAATCCGAAGGTGGACGATATCCCGGAGGCCTACGGGATCCAGCACGAGGGCGTGCGGCTTCTTGTCATGGGGAAATCGAAGGAGGCCGCGGCAGGCTGCTATTGCCCTGAACACGTGCTGCTGCGCCGTCTTATCAGTCACCTTATCCTGCGGCTTGACGAGGTGGTCATCCTTGACATGGAGGCGGGCATCGAACACCTGACCCGCGGCACCGCCAGCGGCGTGAACGCATTTATCGTTGTCGTGGAGCCCGGCCAGCGGAGCCTGCAGACCGCGCGTCACGTGGAGAGCCTTGCAAAGGGGCTCGGCATCAAGGATGTCTTCGTCGTCGGCAACAAGATCAAGCAGGATGCGGACAAGGAGTTCATCGCGAAACACCTCACCGGCATGAAGGTCCTTGGGTTCATGAGTTACAGCGACGACACAGTCAAGGCGGACATAAACGGCAGTTCGCCCTACGATGCCTCACCTCGTGCCGTGGATGAAGCGAAGGTCATCAAGGCCTCGCTCGACCGGTTGATGAAGAAGTAATTCCTTCACGTGAAAAAAGAGATCAGGAAAAAGGTACTCGCTGCACGGGACACGCTTTCGCCGGGGAAGAGAATGGCGAAAAGCCGTGAGATCGAGGAGCGGCTCTTTTCACTTTCCGAATTCAAGTCTGCGCGTATTGTCCTGTTCTTTGCATCGTTCCGGAGTGAAGTGGATACGGGTCCGATGATCCGGCGCGCATTGGCCTTTGGCAAGAGGGTTTGCCTTCCGAAAGTAAAGGGCACGGAATTGGTCCTGCACGAAATATCGGACCTGGACAAGGATGTGTCTCCCGGCACGTGGGGGATCCTTGAGCCCCATGAGACCAGGCCGGTCACGCTCGAAGAGATCGACCTCATCATCGTCCCCGGTGCGGCTTATGACGAGCAAGGCAACCGCGCGGGATACGGCGCCGGGTTTTACGACAAGCTTCTTTCCGCGTTCAAGAAGATGACCGTTGCGCTGGCCTTCGAATTCCAGATCGTACCAAACGTTCCAACGGAGATGCACGATGTCCCGATCAAGAAGATTGTGACGGAAAGAAGGGTAATAGAAGCAAATTCCCATTAGCAGGCGTCAAATCGAGTATAAGACCCCGGGAATACGATCTCACGAGTTGAGATAGCGTGATTTGAAATTTATTTGAGAGATTGGGATTTCGTGCCTGGCTGTACCCCCTTATGGATACTAAAAAAATAGAAAAAGGCGTTCGCCTCATCATCGAAGGCATCGGCGAAGACCCCGAGCGGCCGGGGATGAAAGACACGCCCGCGCGCATGGCTGAGATGTTCGGGGAGATCTTTTCCGGCATCTCCATGGACACGGAAAAGCTGCTGATCCCCATGGCAGGCGAGAGCCACGATGAAATGGTGATGATCCGCGACATCCCGTTCTACTCGGTGTGTGAGCACCACTTGTTGCCGTTCTTCGGCAAGGCGCACATCGCGTACATCCCCGGCGCCGGGAAGATCGTGGGGATAAGCTCGCTGGCAAAAGCGCTTGAGGTGTTTGCAAAACGGCCGCAGGTGCAGGAGCGGCTCACGGCCCAGTTCATCGATCTGATCGTCGAACACCTCAAACCCAAGGGCGCGATGGTGGTCATCGACGCAGAGCATTTGTGCATGAGCATGCGCGGCGTGAAGAAGCCGGGATCCCGGGTAGTGACGTCGGCGGTGCGCGGCAGCTTCCGCACCAAGGAGTCCACGCGCATGGAGATGCTTGAACTGTTGACGAAGAAAGAGTAGCAATTGCGGAATTCGGATTGCGGATTTCGGAATGAAAACCGTCATTCCCTCGAATGCGGGAATCCAGAGTTTTTCCTCCGCGTCTCCGCGCCTCCGTGGTAAATATATTTCATGGCAGGAGTGAATGATGGCAACGGAAACAACATGCATCCCGACCGAGTACCGGCCGTACGGCGCTGATATCAAGGAAACGAGACCCTACTCGCCGTGCCGCGCGGCATGCCCGGCGCATACGGATGTGCAGGCCTATGTCGGCCTGATCGCCCAGGGAAAGTATACCGAGGCCTTCGAGGTCATCACGTCGGTGAATCCCATCGCGTCGGTCTGCTCCATGATCTGCCACCATCCCTGCGAACAGTCGTGCAGGCGCTGCGGCGTTGACGAACCGCTGGCGGTCCGGCATCTGAAGCGCTTCGCCATCGAGAAGTCCAAAGACTACCGCCGCGCCAAGCGTAAGCTTGCCCAGAAGACGAAAGGCAAGAGCGATCGGCATCATCGGTTCCGGGCCCTCCGGCCTGACCGCTGCCAGGGACCTTGCTGATTTCGGCTACAGCGTCACTCTCTATGAGCGCCATCCGGTGCTCGGCGGCATGCTCGCCACTGCGATCCCTCCGTATCGCTTACCGCGAGAAGTACTGAAAGAAGACATCGACGATGTCGTATCAAAGGGCATTGAGGTAAAAACGAACTTCGAGGTCGGCAGAGACGCCAAGCTCGATGACCTGACGAAAAAACATGATGCGGTGCTGATCGCCATCGGCCTTTCCCTTAGCCGGTCATTGAACATTCCGGGTGTTGAAGGCCCCGGCGTGCTGCTCGCAATCCCCTTCCTCGAGGATGTTGCCTTCAACCGGAAGCCCGAGCTGGGCAGACAAAGTGCTGGTCATCGGCGGCGGAAACGTTGCCATGGATGTTGCCCGCTCTGCCCGCAGGCTCGGGGTTCAGAACGTCGAAATGGTCTGTCTCGAGAACGAGCAGGAGATACCGGCATGGAAATGGGAAGTGGACGAGGCGGTTGAAGAGGCGATCAAGATCAATTATCGCTGGGGGCCCAAGGCGGTCAAGCGTGAAGGCGACAAGGTAAAAGGACTTGAAGTGACGAAGGTCCTGTCCGTGTTCGACGCGAACAAGCGCTTTGCCCCGACCTTTGACAACAAGGTGACCACCCTGCTCGAAGCGGACACGATCATTATCACCATCGGCCAGATGTCGAACCTCTCGTTCCTGAAGGACAGCAGCGTGAAGGTCGACGAACGCGGCCGCGTTGAATGGAACCCCGCGACCCAGATGAGCAGCGCAAAGAACGTGTTCGTTGCCGGCGAAGTGGTGACAGGCCCGGGCTCGGCTATTGCCGCTGTCGCGAACGGACATCGCTCGGCCATTGCCATGCATCTCTTTCTCCAGGGCGAGGCGATCGAAGGCAAACTTCCTGTGCAGGAAAAAGAAAAGATCGCCGAGATGCCGTCAGAAGTTGTTGAGAAGATCAGCAAGCAACCACGCATGAAGGTCCGGCATCTCGCTCCCGAGGTTCGCGTCAAGACCATGGAGCATTTCGAAGAGGGCTTTACCGAGGCAGAGGCGCTTGAAGAAGCAGGCAGGTGCCGCGGCTGCGGCGGTGGAGCAGTCGTGGACCAGAAGAAGTGCATGGCCTGCCTCACGTGCAAGCGCATCTGCCCGTACGATGCTCCCGTGGTTACTTCGGTTTCCGAGATCCGGCCCGAGTACTGTCAGGCCTGCGGTCTCTGCGCTCCCGAATGTCCTGCCGAGGCCATCAGCATGGTGAGCTATGACGTGCGCGAGATACAGGAACACGCTGTCCGTCGGTTATCGGCAAGATTGACCCGAACAGGCAGGAGCCGGTGATCGTAGCCTTTACGTGTGCGAACCACGCAGGCATTCTCGGCCTCGATCTTCCGAAGAACGTGAAGAGTATCCCTGTGCATTGCACCAGCCGGATCGATATTCTCGATATGCTGAAGGCCTTTGAGGCCGGCGCTGACGGCGTGGCTGTGGTGCGCTGCGGCGACGGGAATTGCAAGTATAAGGACATCGCCCCGCGTGTGAACGCAAGGGTGAAGCGGGTTCAGGACCTGCTCGGCATGCTCAAGATCGAGCCCGGCCGAGTGGAGATCCTTTCAGCAACATCGACCGATGGAGGCAATCCCTATGCAGCGGTATGCGCTGATTTTTCCGAGCGGGTCAAGAAGATAGGTCTGCGAGCCGGCAAATAGCTGCTTGTGCCAATGAGTACGATATAAAGGAGTAATTGACTATGATCGTAGGATCACAAAAACCAATCGACGAAATATGGAACATGGTAAAGGACTTCAAAAAGGTCCTCGTGTTCGGCTGCAATACCTGTGTGGCGATCTGCCATGCTGGCGGCGAAAAAGAGGCCGAGACCATTGCGTCCCTCATCAAAATGAAGGCATCGCAGGAAGGTAAATCCATGGTGGTGAACCACATGGGCGTCATGCGCCATTGCGAGCCGGAGTATTTCGAGCCCGTGATCGACGAGGTGAAGAAGTATGACCTCGTGCTCTCCACGGCCTGCGGCGTGGGGGTGAACTTCCTGTCCGACCGGACCGGCACCGTCCCGGTCTATCCGGGCATCAACACCTCGTTCTACGGCGCCGTGGAAGCGCCGGGCGATTTCAAGGAACTCTGCGCGGGATGCGGGAACTGCATCGTGCACATGACCGGCGGAATCTGCCCCATTGCGCGCTGCGCCAAGACGCTCATGAACGGCCCCTGCGGCGGCACGAACAAGGGCAAGTGCGAGATCAGCAAGGACGTGGACTGCGCCTGGTACCTCATCGTCGAGCGGATGAAGAAGCTCGGCACGCTCGAGAAACTCTCCGAGGTCCTGCCGCCGCGCAACTGGTCAACATCCCGCGACGGCGGACCGCGGCGCATATCGCTGGAGCATATCCGGGAATACGAGGAGAAGGAAGAGGCGAAGGCCGGGAAGTAATATAACCTTTTTACCGCGGAGTACACAGAGACACAGAGGAAGATGATTCAAGTAGTTCTTCTGCGTCCTCCGCGACTCTGCGGTAAAAATGATTTTGACGTTACCATTTTGGAGGTTTAGATAATGAAGAGCGGAAGCACACTCGAAAAAGTCATCGCCAGCGGCAAGCCCGCGGTCACGGCAGAGCTCGGCCCTCCGATGAGCGCCGATCCCCATGAGGTCATCAAGAAAGCGCAGATGCTCAAGGGCTTCTGCGATGCGGCGAACATCACGGATTGCCAGACCGCGGTCGTCCGCATCTCGAGCATCGCGGCTGCGGCCATCGCATTGCAGCAGGGCCTGGAACCGGTCATGCAGATGACCTGCCGCGACCGTAACCGCATTGCCATGCAGGCCGACCTTCTCGGCGCCGCGGCGCTGGGCTTAAGAACTGTCTTTGCCTTGCCGGTGACCATCAGAAATTCAGCGCAGCGGGAAGGCTCAAGGGCCATCCCGGGGCAAAGAATGTGTATGATGTCGATACCTGCCAGCTCGTCGGCATCATGAAGAAAATGCGCGACGAGGGCAAGCAGGACGGCGGCGACCCGATCGAAGTGCCGCCCAAGTTCTTTATCGGCGCGTCCTGGACACCCATGGCCGATCCCATCGATTTCAGGCCGATCAATCTCATGAAGAAAGTGAATGCCGGCGCCGATTTCATCCAGACCCAGGGTATTTATGATATCGGGTCTTTCCGCGAGCAGATGGCAAAGATCCGGAACATGGGCCTCCATGAAAAGACCGCGATCCTCGCCGGCATCATCGTGCCGAAGAGCGCAATGATGCTGAAGTACATGGACTCCTCCGTTGCCGGCGTGTCCGTGCCGAAAGAGCTGATCGACAGGATGAACAAGGCAAAGGCCGCCGCCGGTGAAGATAAGAAGAAGATGAAGGAGCTTCAGGAGCAGGAAGGCATCAAGATCACGATCGAGCTCATCCACCAGGCTGCTGGAGACGCCGGGGGTAAGGGGCGTGCATATCCAGGCCATTGAATGGGAGAGCGCCATCGAAGGGATCGTGAAGGCAGCGGGATTGTATCCAAGGCCGCAGGTGTAAGGATGCGGAATAGCGGATTGGAAATTGAGGATTCTACGGACATTATGAGGAGTTTACGGTTTACAGGTTTATTCCGCAATCCGCATTCCGCAATCCGAAATAAGATTATGCCGAAGACAACCATCCTCGATATCTATAAGAAAAAGGCCGAAGGCAGGAAGATCACCATGCTCACGGCCTACGATTATCCCACTGCCCAGATCGTGGACCAGGCCGGGATCGACATGATCCTCGTCGGGGATTCCCTCGGCATGGTGGTGCAGGGCGTATCGAGCACGTTGCCGGTCACCATGGACGAGATGATCTACCACACGAAAATGGTATCGCGCGGGGCAGTGTCTGCCATGGTCGTGGGCGACATGCCGTTCCTGTCCTATCAGACAGACAAGGCTGACGCAGTGCGCAACGCCGGGCGGTTCCTGAAAGAAGCCGGCGCCGAGGCAGTGAAGCTTGAAGGCGGCAGCCAGATGGCAGAGGCCATCCGGGCGATCGTCGATGCCGGTATTCCCGTCATGGCCCATATCGGGCTCACTCCGCAGTATATGCATACCCTCGGCGGATTCAAGGTACAGGGCAAGGACGAGGCCACCCGTGAGAAGATCCTTGCTGACGCGCGGTCGGTCCAGGACGCAGGCGCCTTCTCCGTGGTGCTTGAGGCCATGCCTGTTTCCCTGGCAAAAGAGATCCAGACGATGCTCCATATCCCGACCATCGGGATCGGTGCCGGACCGGATTGCGATGGTCAGGTACTCGTTCTCCATGATGTGCTGGGGTTGTTCGACAGGTTTACACCCAAGTTCGTCAAGAAGTACGTAAACCTTAAGGATCAGGCTCTCAAGGCGGTAAAAGAGTATAAGCAGGATGTTGAGAACGGAAAATTCCCTTCCGAAGAACACAGCTTTAAATAATCCTATCAAACACAGGTATATTCGTAACAATCTGACCGATTTTTGGGCAGCGCCGGTTAATTTTATCAATCAAATTTATAGGTTAATTAAAAAAATTCACAGGGGTCTCCTTATTTTTTCTTGACTCATGAGACAGCGGCTCGCTATAATATCATTCCTTTATCATCCGTTTTTACCCCCTTTTCTTGCTCACCAGGGTGCGGAGGGGCTTTCTGAGGGGAGGGGATCATGCCAGAAGCATCATTGAACGTCGTTCTTCTCCGGCATACGCCGGAACCCGAAGAAGTCGTGGCCATGGCCGCGAAGCTCTGCTACAGTGCTGCGGGTGTTGAGGAGCTCAAGGAGAAGATCGAGGCCAAGGACCAGGCGGCCTTTGTGGAGAAACTGGCGACCATCGGGCACCTTTCTCCCATCGAGCATGTTTCGTTCACCTTCGGGATCGAAGGCATCTCCCGGGCCTGCTCGCATCAGCTTGTCCGTCACCGCGTGGCGTCGTACTCGCAGCAGAGCCAGCGCTATGTGAAGGAAGAGCATTTCGATTATATTATTCCTCCGAGCATCAAACAGGACGCCGCGATCTCCCGGGAGTTCGAGAAGTGCATGGCAGAGGCGCAGGAGAACTACACGAAGGTGCTCAAGCGGCTCGAGGAGCTCGGATACAAGGGTGAGGTCGGCCAGCAGGACGCGCGGTATCTGCTGCCGAACGCGGCCGAGACAAAAATAGTGGTCACCATGAACGCGCGGGAGCTTCTCCATTTCTTTCGCGTGCGGTGCTGCAACCGGGCGCAGTGGGAGATCCGGGAAATGGCCGACCGCATGCTGGCCCACGTGAAAAAGGCCGCGCCGACGATCTTCGGGAAATCAGGCCCCGGTTGTCTGTACGCCGCGTGCCCCGAGGGCAAGATGACCTGCGGCAAGATCGAAGAGGTCAGGAAGAAGTTCGGAGTAATGAAGAAATAGCGGGGCAAGGGGCAGGGGTCATGGGTCAGGTAAATTCTTTTGACCCTTGTCCCATGACCCTTGACCCAGTTGTTCGAGGTCCCATGGGTTTTACCATAGCGGTTGCAGGCAAGGGCGGCACAGGCAAGACCAGCCTCTGCGGTCTGACCATACGATATTTGACAGAAAAAAGGCGCGGCGCGATATTGGCCGTTGATGCAGACGCGAATGCGAATCTGAACGATGTGCTCGGCGTGAAGGTCCACGCCACCGTCGGGAAACTGCGCGAAACCTCTCTCGAAGCGATCAAGTCCACGGCGCCCCGTCCGGGCGGCATGAGCATGGAGCAGCTCTTCGACTACCAGATCCAGCAGGCATTGATAGAGGCAAAAGGCTTCGACCTGCTCGTGATGGGAAGGCCCGAAGGTTCCGGCTGCTACTGCGCGGCGAACAACATCATCCGCAAGTACATGGACAAGCTGGCCGACACGTATCCCTTCACCGTCATGGACAACGAGGCAGGCCTCGAACATCTGTCGCGACGCACGACGCAGGACACGGACCTGCTCATGATTATCAGCGATTCCTCGGTTCGCGGCATCATGACCGCAGGCCGGATCGGCGAGTTGGTAAAAGAGCTGAAATTGAACATCAAACGCTCGGTCTTGATCGTGAACCGGGTACAGAACGGGACGAGCGAGGACAAATCGCTCCTGAACGCGATCGAGCAGCAGAGCGTCGAGTTCGCAGGATTTGTTCCAGCCGATGAGCTGATCTTTGAATACGATCTGAACGGCAAACCGCTGATTCAGCTTCCGCCGGAATCAAGG
Organism: Nitrospirota bacterium; assembly: GCA_963796285.1. Classification (GTDB taxonomy): domain Bacteria; phylum Nitrospirota; class UBA9217; order UBA9217; family UBA9217; genus JALNZF01. The sequence goes on along the minus strand of CAWCKW010000013.1, from coordinate 505,653 downwards.
GCCCTTGCCAGTTTTTATTCGGTTCTTGACAAACTGATCCCGTAGACTATGACCCCTAAAACGGTCGCCATTATAGGCGCAGGTCGCGTCGGCAGTTCCGTTGGTTGCCTGTTGAGGAAGGCGGGGTATACCGTGACCGCCGTTGCGGCACGCTCAATGGCATCGGCTGAAAAGGCCGCTGACTTCATCGGCTCGGGAGAACCGACGACCGATGTGGTGAAGGCGGCATCAACGGCAGACATTGTTTTCATCACCACGCCGGACGGGGCGATCAAGAACGTCTGCGACAAAATTGCAGCAGAAGGCGGGCTTAAGGCAGGTTCGCTCGTCGTGCATATGTTCGGTGGGCAGTCGCTCGATATCCTTGCCGGGGCGCGATCGTCGGGATCGTATCGGGCGGTGATCCATCCGCTTCAGTCGGTTCCCAGTCCTGCACAGGGAATTAAAAATCTCCCGGGATCGTATTTTCGTACAGAGGCGGACCCGGAGGGCCTGGAAGCCGCCAGGGACCTGGTCAAAGCGCTCGGAGGCATCGAGCTGGTGATGTCGAAATGGAGCCCGGACAAGGACTCCGCCGCGCTGTATCACGCCGGAGCAATAGCGGTTTCAAACTATTTTGTAGCGCTCGTCGATTATGGACTGAAATTCTATCAGGCGCTGGGTGCGGAAAGACAGGAAACCCTTCAGGCCCTGCTCCCGCTCATCAGGGGCACACTTCATAATATAGAGACCCTCGGGACCGCGGATGCATTGACCGGACCCATTGCTCGCGGTGATGTTGAGACGATCCAGGGGCATCTCGAGGCAATGCAGAAAAAAACGCCTGAGCTTCTCGGTCTCTATAAAGAACTTGCGCGGCATACCATCTCGGTCGCAAGGGAAAAAGGAAGCATCAACCGGGATATGGCCGAGGAGCTGCAGAAACTGGTTGAGTAGTGCGGAGTGCGGAGCATCATACGTTTCTCAAACCGTGTTCACCCTTGGCAAGATTTATAGATTTGTAGTTGTTCAGCGCGTTTATCTGCAGGTTACTAAAAAGGTTCGATCCAGTTTGAAAGGAGAAGTTTCGGCCCATGATTATAATCGGAGAAAAGATCAGCGTTATTGCAAAGAAGGTGCGCGAGGCCCTTACGAAGTTCGACCCGAAGCCGCTCCAGGAGCTTGCCGTGGCGCAGGCCAAGGCAGGTGCGGATTTTATCGACATTTCCATCGGTCCGGCCGAGGAGAACGGTCCCAAGCTCATGGATTGGGCGGTGAAGGTTTTGCAGGAAGTGGTTCACAAGCCGCTCTGTCTCGATACGACGAATATCCAGGCCATGGAAGCAGGGCTCAAGGCTCACAACAACGCGTGGGGTGTGCCGATCATCAACTCCACGTCCAATGAACCGGAGCGGTTCCCGATGATGGAACTTGCCGGCAAGTACAAGGCGAAGATCATCGCGCTTACCCTGGGCAAAGGCAGCATCCCGGCGGATGCCGAGGACCGCTGCGGCATCGCGGCCGAGATCATGGCCCGCGCAATGGAGCACGACGTGCCCATGGAGCACCTCTTCTTAGACCCGCTCATCCTCCAGCTCTGCACCATGCAGGACCAGGGGCTTCAGGCGATCAGGGCCGTCAAGATGTTCCAGCAGTTGAACGATCCTCCGATGCAGACCGTGGTCGGGCTTTCGAACATCTCGAACGGCGCGCCGAAGCATGTGCGTCCGATCATCAACCGGAGTTTTCTCACCATGCTCATCTACGAAGGACTTTCGGCCGCCATCATTGACCCGCTTGACAAGGACATGATGGACACGGTGAAGACCGTCGAGATGATCATGGGCAAGAAGATGTATGCCCATTCATATTTAGACATGTAGACGTTCAACGGGTCTGAAGGGCATCTAAATGGTCATGAACAAACCTTTGACATTTAGACCCCGTCATTTTATAATGACCATTCTTTAGACCCCCGACTTTATAGATTTGGACAGATTAATCAGGAGGTTGTTATGGCACTCGTAATACCAAAAGAGACCTACAACGGCAAGATCTACAACGTACAGATCGGTACCGGCGCAAAAGCGGTGACCATCGGCGGGGCAAGCGCCCTGCCCTTCCTTGGGTTCGAGGGAACGTTCCCGAACAGGCCGGCCGTCGCGCTGGAGATCATGGATATCGCTCCCGATGACTGGCCCGAGTCCCTGAAGAAAGCGATCGGCGGAGCAGCGTCGAGTCCCGTGGCCTGGGCAAAGTTCTGCCAGCAGAGCGGCGCCGATATGGTGGCGCTCCGGCTTATGGGCACGCACCCGGACCAGCAGAACAAGAGCCCTGAAGAGGCGGCCAAAGTCGCGGCCGAGGTCGCGGCTGCGATCGACATCCCGCTCATCATCCTCGGCAGCGGCGCGGTAGAGAAAGACACCCAGGTGCTCCAGGCAGCGGCAGCTGCCACGCGCGGGAAGAACTGCGCGATCGGCAAGGCCGTGGAGGAGAACTACAAGACAGTTGCGGCGGCTGCAATGGCGAACGAGCATAAGCTCATTGCCATGAGCCAGCTGGACGTGAACCTCGCCAAACAGCTCAATATCCTGCTTTCCCAGATGGGATTCGACAAAGAGAAGATCATCATGGACCCCATGTCCTCGGCACTGGGGTACGGCCTTGAATATACCTACAGCGTGATGGAGCGCATCCGTCTTGCAGCGCTCCTGCAGAACGATCCCATGATGCAGACCCCGATCCTCTGCGACATCGGCGCGAACGTCTGGAAGGTCAAGGAAACCATGGCACCGGAAAGCGAGATGCCGGAATGGGGCGGCCTGGAAGACCGCGCCCTCGCCTGGGAGGCCATGACCGCATCAGCCATGATCACGGCGGGCGCGGATACGCTGATCATGCGCCATCCCGGCGCAGCGGCAAAGGCCAAGGAATTCATAACAGAGTTGATGTAGTCAAACAAATTTCACCACAGAGGTCACAGAGAAAATATTCATGCTGTTGAGATTCCTCTGTGCTCTCTGTGGTTAAGCCTTGAAAGGAGTTTTCCCATGGCACTATCCGGTATTGAAATATTCAAGCATCTACCGAAGACAAACTGTAAGAAGTGCGGCCATCCAACCTGCCTCGCCTTTGCCATGAAGCTTGCCGCAAAGCAGGCGAGCCTCGATGCCTGCCCTGACGCGTCCGATGACGCGAAGAAGATCCTGGGCGAGTCGGCAGCGCCGCCGATCCGCGACATCACGCTCGGTACGGGCGACAAGGCCGTGAAGGTGGGCGGCGAGATCTGCATGTTCCGCCACGAGAAAAAATTCTTCAACCCCAATATCTTCGCGGTCGCGATCAAGGCCTCCGAGGCCGGCGACGCCGCGGCAAAGAAGATCGAGGCAGTAAAGCATTCTGAGATCGACCGGGTCGGCCAGAAGCTCAGGGTTGACGCGATCGCCGTGACCGACGAGGGCGGCGACGCGGCTAAGTTCGCCTCGGTCGTGAAGCAGGTTGTTGACGGAGCGCCGGGCGTGCCGCTGATCCTCGTGAGCAAGACGCCCGCGACCATCGAAGCGGGCATTGCGCACTGCGCTGACAAGAAGCCGCTCATCTACGCCGCGACCGCCGAGAACGCCGAAGCCATGGCCAAGATCGCAAAAGAAAAGAAGGCCTCCCTCGCGGTTGCCGCGGACGGGCTGGACGCTCTGACCGCCCTGTCCGAGAAGGTGAAGGCGCTCGGCGTTGACGATCTGGTCCTCGACTCCGGCGCGCGCAAGGCAAAGGACATGATCGAGCACTTCACCATCATCCGGCGTGCCGCGATCAAGAAGAACTTCAAGCCCCTCGGCTATCCGGTCATTACCTTCGCGACCCGTGACGATTCGGTAAGCGAGAGCATCGCCGCCGCCATCGGGACAATGAAGTATGCCTCCATCATCATTCTGAACAACGTTGAAAAATGGAAGATGCTCGCGCTGCTGTCGCTGCGCCAGAACATCTACACCGATCCTCAGGTGCCGATGCAGGTCGCGCAGAATATCTACAAGGTCGGCGACGCAAAAGAGAATTCGCCGCTCATGATCACCACCAACTTCTCGCTTTCGTATTTTATCGTGCGCGGCGAGGTGGAGAACAGCAAGGTGCCGTCATGGCTCGCGGTCATGGACAATGAAGGACTGTCCGTGCTCACGGCCTGGGCAGCAGGCAAATTCACGGCAAGCAAGATCGCCCAGTTCGTTTCCGAGAGCGGTGTGGAAAAGAGCATCAGCCACAAGGAGCTTATCATCCCCGGTTACGTGGCCGTGCTCTCCGGTGCGCTGGAAGAGAAGCTGCCGGGCTGGAAGATCACCGTGGGCCCCCGGGAAGCGAACCAGCTCCCGACCTTTCTGAAGGCGAGAGCGTAAATAAACTCAGGAGACAGGAGATAGGAGTCAGTAGTCAGGAGGTTTAATTCTGGCTTCTGGATCCTGGCTTCTGGATTCTGTAACTGTAAAAGGAGTAATCCATGTCAAAAGTCATTGCCACCGGGGCCATTCTGGGATCCCACTACTACGTGAAGCAGGCCGAGGCGCTTGTTGAGAAGGCCATCACCGAGAAGGGCGCGGACTTCAAGTTCGAGTTCCCTGATACCGCATACTTCCTGCCGCAGATATTCTCCATGACGGGCTACGAGGTCCATACCGTCGGAGATATGAAGACGGCCCTTGAACGGCATGTGAAGCCGCTCCTCACCGAGGCACCGGCGGACCACCTGTTCAAGCCCTATCTGGGAGAGGCGCTCGACGCCGGCATGGCGACCCTCTTTGCACAGGAGATCATCATGGCGGTCCGATACATCTATGGACAGGAGCCGGTGAAGGACGACTCGATCGGTCTGACCTACCATGGATTCATCTCCGACACGATCCTCCGCAACCTGGGTGTGCAGCTGGTGGACGGCTCGATGCCGGGTTATGTTTGCATCATCGGCGCAGCGGACAGCGATGACCAGGCCTTCGAGATCGCCAGGGACCTTCAGCAGAAGAACATCCTCACGTTCCTGTGCGGCAACGTGAACGGAGAGAGCATGACCAAGCAGCTTCTCCGAAAGGGCGTGCAGCTCGGCTGGGATACGCGCCTGGTGCCTCTCGGCCCCGAGGTGGAGCATGCCATTTATGCCCTGCATTGGGCGGCGCGCGCGGGCATCACCTTCGGCGGCATGAAGGGCGGCGATTTCAAGCGGATACTCAAGTACTCCAAGGACAAGGTGTTCGCCTTTGCCATGGTCCTCGGCCCCTTGAACGACCGAATCTGGACCACCGGCGCCGGCGCCATCAACATGGGCTTCCCGGCCATCGCGAACACCGATATCCCGACGATCCATCCCACGGGCGTCACGATCTACGAAGAAGTGGCCAAGGAGCTCGATCCCAAGAAGCTTGTTGAGAAGTGCATCGAGGTGCGCGGTCTCAAGATCACGGTCTCGAAACCGCCGATCCCGGTGGCCTATGGACCGGCCTTCGAAGGCGAGCGCATCCGCAAGGAAGACATGCACATCGAGTTCGGCGGGCAGCGCACGCCGGCCTTCGAGTGGCTCCATATGGTGGACTTGAAGACCATCGAGGACGGCAAGGTCACGATCATCGGGGCCGATCCCGAGGCCAGGTACCAGAAGGGCGGCCAGATGCCGCTCGGCGTCATGGTCGAGGTCGGGGGCCGGAAGATGCAGAAAGACTTCGAACCCGTGCTCGAGCGGAAGATCCATCACTTCGTCAACGAGGCACAGGGCATCTGGCACATGGGCCAGCGTGACCAGAACTGGTTCCGGGTCAGCATCAACGCGTTTAAGGACGGGTTCGTCCTGAAGCACTTCGGCGACATCCTCGCGACCCAGCTCAAACATAAATTTAACAACATCGTGGACAAGGTCCAGGTGACGCTGTTTGTGGACGAGGCCGACGTGAAGGCGAAGAACGAGGAAGCGCGCAAGGCCTACCTCGAACGCGATATCCGTCTTGCTACGATGACCGACGAGTCCGTTGACACCTTTTATTCCTGCCTCCTTTGTCAGAGCTTCGCACCGAACCACGTGTGCGTTGTGTCTCCCGAGCGGCTCGGCCTCTGCGGCGCCTACAACTGGCTCGATGCCAAGGCCGCATACGAGATCGATCCGAATGGCGCGAACCAGCCGGTACTGAAAGGCGAGACCGTCGATGCGATCAAGGGGCGCTGGAAGGGCGTGGACGAATATGTGTACACGAACTCGCACCAGGCGCTCGAATATTTCAATGCCTACACCATCATGGACGCGCCCATGACGTCATGCGGCTGCTTTGAGTGCATCATGGCCATTGTGCCGGAGGCAAACGGCGTGATGGTGGTGAACCGCGGCTACACGGGCATGACACCCATCGGCATGAAGTTCTCGACCCTTGCCGGAACAGTGGGTGGCGGGGCCCAGACACCCGGCTTTATGGGCATCGGAAGGTTCTTCCTCACGAGCAAAAAGTTCCTCGCGGCGGACGGCGGCTTTAAGCGGGTCGTCTGGATGACCAAGAACCTGAAAGAGTCCTTTGCCGAAGAGTTCAAAAAGCGCGCAGAAGAAGAGGGTGTGCCGGACCTCCTGGACAAGATCGCCGACGAGACCGTGGCGGAAGATTCCGACAAGATGATGGAGTTCCTTACCGCAAAAGGCCATCCAGCGCTTACGATGGACCCGATGTTCTGATGACGAACGGATAGCGTCCAAATTTGCGCGCCCCTGCTGCAATAAGGGGCGCGCCAGTCGAAGGCCGGGAGCGTGCCCTCCAAGCACACACCAAGACCAAGACCGTGGAGTACCTACGCGGCTGCCGGGACAATTGAGGCGGCCCTTTTTGTCTCAAGAGGAAGAAGACGATGGAAAAAAAACTCGAACGTATCATCACGCGGTACCATGAGAACGAAGGCAACCTGATCTCGATCCTGCAGGACCTTGAGAGCGAATTCGGCTATCTGCGCGAGGACGCGATCACCTGGATCTCTGAGCGGCTCGATGTTCCGCCGGCGAAATTTTACGGCATAGCTACCTTCTACGCGCAGTTTCACCTCAAGCCGAGAGGGAAAAACATCATAACGGCATGCTGCGGCACGGCCTGCCACGTCAAGGGGTCCGAGCGGCTGATCAACAGTCTCGTAAAAGAGCTGGGGATACCCGACGGCGAGGACACATCGGAAGACCTCAAATTCACGGTTGAAAAGGTGAACTGTGTCGGCGCCTGCAGCATTGCGCCGGTCATTATCGTGAACAAGACCGTGCATGGCAAGGTGACGCCGGACAAGCTCATGAAAGAGATGAAGACCCTCAAAGAGGGAAAGCACGAGTACATCGATTATATTTAAGAACCACTCTGACCAAGCGGAGCCACAGGTGTAGGGTTCAGAGTTGGGTGTGAAATGCCGGGCTCGGCCCGGTCTCACTCCGGAGCAATCATGAATAAAGACGTCTCGATAAAGGTCTGTATGGGCACGGGCGGCATAGCTGCGGGCGGTGTGGGCGTGATCGCCTCGTTCGAAAAGGCCTTAGCGGCTACCCAGATCCGGGCGAAGGTGGAGAAGAACTGTTCGGTGCATAAGGTGGGTTGCCGGGGGTTCTGCGCGCGCGACGTGCTCGTGGACGTTATCATCGACGGCGCCAAGTTTACGTACGAGTACATCAAGCCGGACATGGTGGAGCGGATCGTGAATGAGCATATCGCGGGCGGCGCGCCAGTGGGCGACTGGCTCGTGAAGGACGACTATCACACTTTCCATGATAAACAGGTCAAGGTCGTGCTCTCCGACTGCGGCGAAGTAGACCCGGAGGACATCGACTCCTATATCTCCCGCGGCGGGTATGAGGCGGCCAAGAAGGTCCTCTTGACCATGAGCCCCCGGGAGACGATCGACGTGATCAAAGCCTCGGGTCTCAGAGGCCGCGGCGGCGCGGGCTTCCCCACGGGCGTCAAGTGGGACATGGCGATCAAGGCGCCCGGTCCGATCAAGTACCTCATCTGCAACGCCGACGAAGGCGACCCGGGCGCATTCATGGACCGGTCGGTTGTCGAGGGAAATCCTCATGCGGTGATCGAGGGCATGATCATCGGCGCCTATGCCATCGCGGCGCCGTACGGTTATGTCTACATCAGGGCGGAGTACCCCCTTGCCGTGGAACGGCTTCACCTGGCCATCAAGCAGGCAAAGGAGCGCGGGTTCCTCGGCACCAATATCCTCGGCAAGGGTTTTGATTTCAATGTCAAAGTAAAGCTCGGCGCAGGCGCCTTTGTCTGCGGCGAGGAGACGGCGCTGATCGCCTCGATCGAGGGAAAACGGGGCCAGCCGCGCGCCAAACCGCCCTTCCCGGTCCAGAAGGGCCTGTGGGGTTATCCGACGATCATCAACAACGTTGAGACCCTCGCGAACGTTCCCTACATCATGCGCAAGGGCGCGGCATGGTACGCGGGCATGGGCACGGAGAAGAGCAAGGGCACCAAGGTCTTCGCCCTGACCGGAAAGATCCTGAACTCCGGGCTCATCGAGGTGCCGATGGGCATCCCGCTCAGAGAGGTCATCTACGAAATCGGCGGAGGCATCGAAGGCGGGAAAAAGCTCAAGGCCGTCCAGACCGGGGGTCCGTCCGGCGGGTGCATTCCCTCAAGCATCATCGACACCACGCTCGATTATGAATCTCTCGGCAAGGTCGGCTCGATCATGGGATCGGGCGGCATGGTGGTGCTTGATGAGACCGACTGCATGGTGAATGTCGCCAAATACTTCCTGGAGTTCACCAAGTCCGAGTCCTGCGGCAAATGCGTTCCCTGCAGGATCGGCACCAAGAGGCTTCTCGAGATCCTGACCAGGATCACCGAAGGCAAGGGAAGAGAAGGGGATATCGATCTGCTCGAAACGCTCAGCAGCGACGTAAAAACATCGTCGCTCTGCGGTCTGGGCCAGTCGGCCCCCAATCCCGTCCTCTCCACGATCAAGTATTTCCGGGACGAGTACGAGGCGCACATCTTCGAAAAACGCTGTCCCGCCGGCGTTTGCAAGGACCTTTTGTCCTACGGCATTCTCGAGGAGTTCTGCAAGGGCTGCACCGCCTGCACGCGCGTGTGCCCGGCCGGCGCCATCATCGGCGAGAAAAAGAAACCGCACAAGATCATCCAGGACATGTGCATCAAGTGCGGAGCCTGCTTCGAGACGTGCAAGTTCAAGGCGATCAGAAAAGGGTAACCCCATGGCAAATCTTTCGATCAATGGCAGGAAAATAACCGTCCCCGACGGAGCGACCATTCTCGACGCCGCGCGGCGGAATGACATCTTCATCCCGACGCTCTGCGACGATCCGAGGCTGGAGCCCCATGGCGGCTGCAGGCTGTGCCTTATCCAGGTAAAGGGCATGCCCCGGCCGGTGACGGCATGCACCACGCCGGTGACCGAGGGCATGGAAGTAGAGACCTCGAACGACCAGATCGAGCGCCAGCGCCGCACGATCGTCGAACTCCTCCTGTCCGACCATCCGAACGACTGCATGGTCTGCGAACGGGCCGGCGACTGCACGCTCCAGGAACTGGCGTATTTCTACGAGCTCCGGTCGAACCGGTTCGTCGGCGAGCGGCGCGAGTACACGAAAAAGGACATGAACCCCTTTATCGAGCGCGACATGGAGAAGTGCATCCTCTGCGGCAAATGCGTTCGCGTCTGCGACGAAGTCCAGGGCGTGGGCGCCATCGACATCTCAAGCCGCGGTTTCGGCGCCAAGGTCTCCACGCCCTTTGAAAAGGACCTCGACTGCGAGTTCTGCGGACAGTGCGTCAGCATCTGCCCCACGGGCGCGCTCATGAGCAAGCAGTCCCTGGGCAAGGGCAGGCAGAAGGACGTGAAGCAGGTCGAGACCATCTGTCCCTACTGCGGCTGCGGGTGCAACCTCACCCTGCACGTGAGCAGGAACGAAGTGGTGCGGGTCACCTCGCGCCAGGACACGATCAACGAAGGCTGGCTTTGCGTCAAGGGCCGGTTCGGATACAGCTTCATCAACAGCCCCGACAGGCTCACCACTCCGCTGATCAGGAAGGACGGAAAGCTCGTCCCCGCTTCCTGGGACGAGGCGTTCGGCTTCATCGCCGACAAGCTTACCGCCATCAAAGAGAAGCACGGGCCCGACGCCATTGCCGGCCTCTCCTCCGCACGCTGCACGAACGAAGAGAACTACCTATTCCAGAAATTCATCCGCGCGGGCATCGGCACGAACAATGTCGATCACTGCGCGCGTCTCTGACATAGCTCGACTGTGGCCGGTCTGGCCACCGTATTCGGTTCCGGTGCAATGACGAACTCCATGGCTGAGATCGAGAACAATGATGTGCTGTTCGTCATCGGCTCGAACACCAAGGAGAACCACCCCATTGTCGCGCTCAAGATGATCAAGGCCAAGCGTAAAGGCGCGAAGATCATCATCGCCGATCCGCGGCGGGTGCCGCTCGTCCGTTTCGCGGACATCTGGATGCAGCAGAAGCCGGGCACGGACGTGGCGCTCTTGAACGGCATGATGCACGTGATCATGAAAGAAGGCCTCGCCAAGCAGGATTTTATCGCGTCCATGACGGAAGGCTTTGACGAGGAGTTCCGGAAAAATATCGAAGCCTATCCCCCCGAGGCCGCATCGAAGATCACCGGCGTACCTGCGGACTTGATCATCAAGGCGGCGAGGATGTACGGCTCATCGGACAAAGCGGGCATCTACTATACCATGGGGATCACCCAGCACGCTCACGGCACGGAAAACGTCCTCTCCATCGCCAACCTGGCGCTCATGACCGGGAACCTCGGCAAGGAGAGCGCCGGCGTGAACCCGCTCCGGGGCCAGAACAACGTTCAGGGCGCCACCGACATGGGATGCATACCGAACATGTACCCGGGCTACCAGCGGGTCGTCATCCCCGCTATTCAGGAAAGGTTCGAGGCCCTCTGGAAGGCGAAACTGTCGGGCAAGGAAGGCCTGACCGCCACGGAGATGTTGCCTGCGGCGGAAAAGGGCACGCTTAAGGCCCTCTATATCATGGGCGAGAACCCGGCGGTCTCCGACCCCAACTCCACGCACACCGCGAAAGCGCTCAAGGCGCTCGACTTGCTCGTGGTCCAGGACATCTTTATGACCGAAACAGCGGAGCTTGCTCACGTGGTGCTGCCCGGTTCATCCTTTGCCGAGAAGGTCGGCACGTTCACCAACACGGAGCGCCGCGTGCAGCTTGTCAGGAGAGCGGTCAGCTCTCCGGGTTCGGCCATGAAAGACTCGCTCATCATCATGGAGCTGTCCAAAAGAATGGGCTACGAGATGACCTATTCCCATACCGTCGAAATATTCCGTGAAATGGGCCAGGCTTGGCCGGCGCTCGCCGGCATGGGCTACGTCAGGCTCGAAGACGGCGGCCTTCAATGGCCCTGTCCCACGCCGGACCATCCCGGCACGCAGTTCCTGTTCAAGGGCGGGTTCCCGCGCGGCAAGGGCAGATTCACCCTCGTAACCTATAAAGAATCGGCGGAACAGGCGGACAAAGAGTATCCGTTCATCCTGACGACCGGCAGGCTCTTGTTCCAGTACCATACCGGAGGCATGACCAGGCGGGTGAAGCCGATCAATGCAGTATCGCCGGAAGCATATATTGAAATAAACCCCGGCGATGCCAGGGAGCTGTCCGTCAGCGACGGGATGCAGGTGAAGGTCAGCTCACGCCGCGGTTCGATCACTGTCAAGACGCTCGTGTCAAAACGGCCCGCCAAGGGCGTGGTGTTCATCCCCTTCCATTTCAAGGAAGCGGCGGCCAATGTGCTCACGAGCAGCACGTCGCTCGACCCGACAGCCAAGATCCCGTCATTCAAGGTCTCAGCCGTGCGGATCGAGAAGGCATAAGGATTTATTACCACAGAGGGCACAGAGGCGGCGGCCGGGGAAAGCCTTATGCTTTTGAGATCGTAAGATTTCTCTGTGTGCTCTGTGGTTAATTTTATCATTACGTTTTAGACAGCGAGGAGGCAACAATGCCCGATAAATCAGAACTTAAAAAACAGGTACTCTTCAGCGACCTGACCGAGACCGAGCTCGAAATGATGGCGCAGAAGATCGCGGTCGAGAGCTACCCCAAGGGGAAGTCGATCTTTAATGAGGGAGAACCCACGAAGGGGATCTATCTCGTGAAGAGCGGTAAGGTGGAGATCTCGAAGTCCACGCCCGACGGCTGGAAACAGACCCTTGCCGTCCTGTCGGACAACCACATCTTCGGCGAGCTTTCGGTGATCGAGGGCAAGAGTACCCACGGTGCGGCCGCAACGGCCATTGAGGCCACGGAGGTCTATCGGTTCAAGACCGATGATTTCAAGGCGTTTGAAAAAAGCGACACCGTGATGATGTACAAGATCATGAAGACCATCGCGCGCATCTCGAGCAGGAACGTGCACGCCATGAACGAGAAGCTCATGAAGCTTTTGATCAGCTATTGAGAAAAATTCAAGATGGAATATTCAATATTCAACATTTTGAATCTTGAATATATAATCGTATTTAAAAGGAGGAGTTGATATGCCATTTGATGCAACAAAATTAGCTGATTGGCAGATTTCCGAAGAAGCGGAAAAGAACATGCCCACGCCGGAAGAGTGGCGCGAGAAACTGGGTCTGCAAAAGGACGAGATGCTGCCCATGGGCCGCCTGTCCAAGATTGACTTTCTCAAGGTAAACGAACGTCTCAAACATAAGCCCGACGGCAAGTACATCGAGGTGACGGCCATCACCCCTACCCCGCTGGGCGAAGGCAAAAGCACTACTTCGTGCGGTTTGATGGAGGGTCTCGGCAAACGAGGCGTGAACGTCGGCGGGGCGCTGCGTCAGCCTTCAGGCGGGCCCACCATGAACGTGAAGGGCACCGCAGCCGGCGGCGGCAATTCTCTGCTGATACCCGATGACCGAGTTTTCACTGGGGCTCACCGGCGACATCAACGACATCATGAACTCCCATAATCTGGCCATGGTGGCGATGACCTCCCGCATGCAGCACGAGCGCAACTATAACGACGAGCAGCTTGCGCGTCTCACGAAGATGAGGCGTCTCGATATAGATCCCACGCGCGTCGAGATGGGATGGATCATGGATTTCTGCGCTCAGAGCCTCCGCCATATCATCATTGGCATGGGCGGACGGACGGACGGCTTCATGATGCAGTCCAAGTTCGGTATCGCGGTCGGGTCCGAGTGCATGGCCATCCTGTCCATAGCCAAAGACCTCGCTGACCTGAAACAGCGCCTGAACCACATCACCGTTGCCTTCGACAAAAGCGGCAAACCGGTTACCACAGGCGATCTCGAAGTCGGCAATGCAATGGCCGCCTTTATGCGCAATACCATAAACCCCACCCTCATGTGCACGGCCGAATACAACCCCTGCTTCGTCCATGCCGGGCCGTTCGCCAATATCGCCGTGGGCCAGTCCTCCATCATCGCCGACCGGGTCGGCCTGAAGCTGTTCGACTACCATGTGACCGAGTCCGGCTTTGCCGCGGACATCGGCTTTGAAAAGTTCTGGAACGTCAAGTCCCGTTTCAGCGGCCTGAAACCGCACGTTTCCGTGCTCACCACCACCGTCCGCGCCCTGAAGATGCATGGCGGCGGCCCCAAGGTAGTGGCCGGCAAGGCCCTGCCCGAAGAGTACACGAAGGAGAACGTTGGCCTGGTTGAAAAGGGCTGCGCTAACATGGTCCACATGATCAACGTCATCCGCAAGTCCGGCATAAACCCTGTTGTCTGCATCAACCGTTTTTACACCGATACGAATGCCGAAGTGGCCGCGGTAAAGAAGGCCGCAGAAGCAGCCGGCGCCCGCTGCGCGGAATCCCAGCACTGGCTCAAAGGCGGTGAGGGAGCCCTGGAACTTGCCGACGCGGTCATTGACGCCTGTAACGAGAAAACCGATTTCAAGTTCCTCTATCCGCTTGAAATGAAGTTGCGTGACCGCGTGGCGAAAATTGCCAAAGAGGTGTACGGTGCGGATGGTGTTTCCTGGCTTCCCGAAGCTGAGGCCAAGGCCAAAATGCTGGAAGACGATCCCAAGTACGCGGACTACGCCACCATGATGGTCAAGACCCATCTCAGTCTCACCCACGATCCGACCCTCAAGGGAGTGCCCAAGGGTTGGACGCTGCCCATCAGGGATGTGTTGATTTACTCGGGCGCCAAGTTCCTGTGCCCGTGCGCCGGGGCGATCAGCCTTATGCCCGGAACGAGTTCCAACCCGGCATTCCGTCGCGTGGACGTGGATGTAAACACCGGCAAGGTCTCAGGGCTGTTTTAAGAAGTGTAAGAATCAAAGGGCCTCCAGATATTTTCTCTGGAGGCCCTTCGTGTTTGTAAAGGGCTTTTTGTTTTTTGACAAGCTGTCTAAAGATGAGCTCCGAATATTTCTTCAGGGACCGATTTTCATGCGCGTGCAACAGTCATGATCATAGCAATAGTGGACGCTGTAAAAATATTTTCAAAGGCAGGTTTTCGAGCCAGGCAGGGAAAACATGAGGGAATGCGGGAATCTTATAAACAGAGTCCGGGTGAAAAAGAAAAGGCAGGCATTAGCCTGCCTTTTCAGCGGAACAAATCAGCATCCTACAGCGGCCTTCTTTTTCATCGGGGTAACTTTCGTTGCCTTTTTCTTGCCGCCCTCTTCCTTATATTCCACAGCAACCTTATCTCCCACCTTCACATCTTTAATCAGGGACCCTGTTTCACAATCAAAGCCGGCATCAACCGCTCCACTTTTCAACGATCAGAGTACCTTTCGCGGCATCCACAGCAGTGACTTCCCCCGATATCTCCAGCGCGAGGGCTACACCTACAAATGCGAGCAGAACAAAAACGACGAGAACAAGCGATCTTGCGACTTTCATGGTACCACCTCCGTAATATGATTTTTTCATCAAAAAGCCCTGAATACTGACTAAGGCTACCAGAAGAATTAATATTTGTCAAGAACCCAAATCAATTTCAGGTACACTGAATTTTTGCTGATTATGCCTGGCTATGCCGAGGTTTAAAAAACGCTGGCGGAATGTTGTTCCGAACTATCTATCAACCGATGTAACTATATCTTTCAATAGAATATGAAGTCAGACGAATTTGACCCGACGAGTCGGCCGGCAAATTTGTGGTTGTCATGACGCATATCATATGCTTTAATAGATCAAAATGGTACTATCATATGCAAAGGAGAAAAACCATGGAACTGAGCCCTAAAACCAAAGTAAACGACCTTCTTGCAGTCTATCCTTTTCTGAAGGACTTTCTGATCAGTCTGAACCCGGAGTTCAAGATGCTGGACAACCCGTTCCTGCGAAAGACCGTGGGCAAGCTTGCATCTCTCGGAAAGGCTGCGATGATCAGCGGCATGGACGTGAAAAAGCTTCTCGATGGCATCGCCGGGGAGATCAAAAAAAAGACCGGCGAGGCAGTGACTGTGTCCTACGGTGAGCCGGGCCAGGACGAACAGGATGTCCGGATCGATACGATGAAAAAGATCATCAAGGACCTTCACGCGGGCAAGGACGCCGAATCACAGAAGAAGAAATTCGGAGAACTGATCAAGGATGTGGCGCCGTGGGAGATCGCGCAGATGGAGCAGCGGCTCATCGCCGAGGGCATGCCTGAATCGGAGATCAAGAGCCTCTGCGACGTGCACGTGAAGGTTTTCCAGGAATCGCTCGAGCACCAGACCGTGCCCGGCCTGCCTGCAGGTCACCCGGTGCATACGCTGATGCTCGAGAACCGGGCCTGCGAGGGAATACTGAAAGAAGCAGAGGCAATAAAGGATTTTACGAAGGAGAAGGGCAAGCTGCTCGACATCCTTGACCGCCTGAGCCAGATCAACAAGCATTTCGTGCGCAAGGAGAACCAGCTTTTTCCGATCCTCGAGACAAAAGGCATCACCGGACCGTCCAAGGTCATGTGGGCGCTCCATGACGATATCCGGGGATTCATCAAGGACGTGCGAAAGCGCGCTGCGGAGAACAAGATGGAACAGGTGGCCATCCAGGCCCTGGTGAAGATGGTCAATGACATGATCTACAAGGAAGAGCACATCCTTTTCCCCATGGCGCTTGAGACCCTGAGCGAGGAGGACTGGGCAAAGGTTCGGAAGGGCGAGGAAGAGGTGGGTTATGCCTGGATCAAGCCCGAGACCCAATGGAAGGCGACCGCGGAATCCTTTCAGCAGTCGCTTCTGGCAGAGAAGATCGGCAGTCTGAACCTCGACACAGGCCAACTCACGCCCGAGCAGGTGAACCTGATGCTGACGCATCTGCCAGTCGATATCTCATTTGTGAATGAGCATGATGAAGTGGCCTATTACTCTGCATCTCCTGAGCGGATCTTCCCGCGCAGCCCCGGCGTGATCGGTCGCAAGGTGCAGAACTGCCATCCGCCCAAGAGCATGGGTTCGGTGCAGAAGATCCTGGATGCGTTCCGATCAGGGAAAAAGGATGTGGCCGATTTCTGGATCCAGATGCAGGGGAAATTCATTCTGATCAGGTATTTCGCGGTGCGGGATGCAGATGGCAAGTACCGCGGCTGTCTTGAAGTGAGCCAGGACGTGACGGCGATCAGGAAGCTAGAAGGTCAGAAACGATTGCTTGACTGGGAGTGAGAAGGCCGCGTACCGTGGAGGTTCTTATAAAATTGCCCAATCCACCCCTCAACACGCTTCGACTCGGCGAAACAGGGCATTCAAGGGGCAGGATGTGATCTTGAAATTATTGTGTTATCCTGTTCGGGGCGGGCTTGTCAATCCAACGTCTATTGGCCGGAACGGGGCTTTGTTCAGTGCATGGTATTCTTTACCGCACGTGACCCTTCAAATAGGCAGGCCCACAGATGCATACGGGATTAGCGCTACTTGAACTGTTCTTTCCAGCGCTCGAAGCTGGCCAGTGGTTTGAAATCCGAAAATGCTTGACCGTCGGTGATATGCTCGAGCGCGTTTTTTGCCTTTTCGAACAGCGGATAGGTTTCCTTAACATGTATCTTCTTGTCCTTAAATAAAGCACCTTCAAAACAATTGATCGCCCGGTAGGCATCCACCTCCAGGGTCATGTCTACGATACCGTGACCATTCGGCTGCCAGGTGAGCAGGTCGGTCTTCAGTTTGACTGACTGGACCTCTCCGATCTGGCCAAATACGTCTTTTAACCTGTCCTCGGTGATGTCGGGCGGTAAATTTTCAACGCTGATCTTCATCGCTTTCCATCTCCTTAGTCAATTACTCGTTCCCTGCGTTCAAGTTATACCGTTACTATAGCAGAAATTTAACCCTCATGGAAGCACAAACAAAATAAATATTTCACCGGGAGATAGAGCAGTTCCCCGGGCCAGATTCCGTTCCATATTAGCCGGGACTATTGGAGCTGGATCCATGGTCAGTTCCAGCATAATGATCTTTTCGCGGAGGGATGCAGCTTTTGAGAGCCCGCGACCGCGCGCGCACCATCTTTAGGCTTGTCTAATCCGGCCTGATGGGCTATTATTATTGCACCGATGAGGATTTGTCATGCCTGTAAAAAAGAAATCGCCGGCGAGTTGAAGACCGGACGCGGGGAGGCATGCCTGTCCTGCGGTGCTGATCTTCGGTGCTGTCTCAATTGTCTGTTCTACGACCTGGCGGTTTCAAAACACTGCCGGGAGACGGTGGCGGAGCTGGTGAGAGAAAAAGCAAAGGCCAATTTCTGCGATTATTTTGTGTTCGTGGAAGGCCGGATTGCTGCGCCGGATGCCGGGGGCGCACAGGCGCGCAAGGCATTGGATGATCTTTTCAAGAAATAATCGGTCTACATGCTCTCTATGATAAGATTTGATAAAAAAACCATCGCCGGGTTCGCTGCGGCTTGTCTCTTTCTCGCCGGTTTTATTTACCTGCTCTATTCGCACGGCTTCATCGATTACTTTACCGACCGCCAGCGTCTGTTGAATTTCATCAAAGAGCATCAGGCGAACGCGGCCTTTATTTTCATCGGGCTCCAGGCGCTCCAGGTAATTGCGGCACCCATTCCCGGCGAGGCGACGGGTTTTGTCGGCGGCGTCTTCTTCGGCACAGGGTGGGGAATATTGTATTCAACGATAGGCCTCACCCTCGGTTCATGGATAGCGTTCCTGCTTGCCCGTCTTGCCGGCAGACCCCTGGTCGAAATGGTCGTAAAGGCCGAGACGATCAAACGCTACGACTACGTGATGAAGCACAAGGGCCTGTTCCTCGCGTTTCTCATGTTCCTGATCCCGGGTTTTCCCAAGGACATTCTCTGCTATCTTCTGGGATTGGGACACATGGGGCAGCGTGATTTCCTGCTCGTGTCCACAACGGGCCGCCTGCTCGGAACCACGCTGCTTACCGTCGGAGGGACGCTCTTCCGTGACAAACGGTATGGAGCGCTGTTCACGCTTCTCGGGGTCAGTCTTTTTCTCATTCTGCTCACAATGGTCTACCGGGAGACCATCGAGCGCTGGTTTCGCAGGATGCGTGCCGCGCAACACCTCAAACACCGTGCTCGCCGAACGAAATTGAAAAAGATCAAGTCCGATTAAATGCCCTTCCGGGCCTTGTCCCGCCGGTCCTTATGGACACCGCTCAGCCGGTCCTTATACCGTTTATTAATGATCGCGCATACCTCATCCGGTTCATCCACGATATGCATGAAATCGAGGTCCTCGGGGCTGATGTTGCCCGCTGCAAGCACGGACGTCTTCATCCAGTCGATCAATCCCGACCAGTAGTCCTTGCCTACCAGTACAACGGGGAATACCCGGATCTTTTTTGTCTGGATGAGCGTGAGGGCCTCGAACAATTCGTCAATGGTGCCGAAGCCGCCTGGAAAGATCACATACCCGACCGCATATTTAACAAACATGAGCTTGCGTACGAAGAAGTAACGGAACTCAACCTTCACGTCCTGGTACAGGTTCGGTGTCTGCTCCATGGGCAGTTCGATGTTCAGGCCCACCGATGTGCCGTTCGCGTTCTGCGCACCCTTGTTCGCGGCTTCCATGATGCCCGGTCCCCCGCCTGAGATCACGGCAAAGCCTTCTTTTGACAGGTTCTCGGCAACCTTGAGGCATTTGTTGTAGTAGGGAGAACCCGGAGCCAGCCGTGCGCTTCCGAAGATGGTCACTGCCGGACCAATGTTGTTCAAGGCCTCAAAGCCCTCTACCAGTTCCGCCATGATCCTGAAGACACGCCAGGTATCAGATTTTGTAAAATCTTCCATAGAGTAACGATCCTTCCTATATGTTTAGTTTGATGTGATTTTTCAATGATGCATTTGACAACGAAGCGTTCACCTCAACTGCGGTAAAATTGGGCGGCGCTGCCATGGGCTGCACTGTAACGCTTAGGCCTGCGGGTGATGCCGCTCTGCATACTCTTCGCGGTAGATCTGGACAAAGGCGGTCAGCAGAGTCACCACGAGCGGACCGAACAGGATCCCCAGTACGCCGTATACCTGCAGCCCGCCGAGCAAGGCAATGAAGAGCACAAAGGTCGGGATCTTCGCCTTCTTGCCGATAATGAGCGGCTTTAAGAAATTATCAGGCAGGCTGACGAGCACCAGACCCCAGACGCCGAGCAGGATACCCGGGAGTGTCGCGCCGCCCAGGTACAGGTAGGCGGCTCCGGGCAGCCAGACGAGGGCCGCACCGCCAACGGGAAGAAGCGCGAGTCCTGCTGCAAGGAACCCCCAGAAGACTGCAAAGGGAACGCCGAACACGGCAAATCCGATCCCGGTCATCGCCCCCTGGAGCAGGGCGATGAGGAACACGCCGTTGATCACCGCGCGGAAGGTATCGGCGAATTTCTGCGCAATGGCTTCCTTCTGACGCTTGGTAAAGGGGAGCAGTTCCAGGCTTGAGCTGTAATAGGCTTCGCCGTCCCTGAAAAAAAAGAACAGAGCGATCAGCATGATCACAATATCGACGATAAAGACCAGAGTGTTCCTGAGCATCCCGCCGAGAGAGGAGGTCAGTTCCGATGAGAGATCGCCGAGTCCCTTGAGAAGATGTCCCTTCAGGTCGAGCCCGGCAAGGGCAGGGTTGGTCAGGATTCTGTCGAGGAACGAGTTTGTTAATCTGCTCCAAACCTCCGTAAGCCTGCCGGACTGGATGACCGATGATGCCCACTGGTAAATATCCACGGCCTGGCCTGACAGGACAACGAGCAGCGCGACTGCGGGGCCAATGACCAGGAGCAGGGCCACCAGGGTCGTAATGCCTGCCGCCAGGCCTTTGCGGCCTTTCACGAGCACATCGATCCGCCTATGGAGCGGGTACAACGCGAGAGTAAGGATCGCGGCCCAGAGCAGGGGAGACAGGAACGGCATCAATATCCGGCCCATCTGGTAGAGTAATAAAAGGAAAAGGCCGAAAAAAACAACGGAAAAAAGCATCGGGCGCGAAAGAAACGACTGAGGAGGAGAGCTCACGAAATCTCCTTTTGAGCGCGCTTGCGGTGGGCGCTCATGGAAACGGCAAGCTTTACGGCCTCGAGCAGGCTTGTGGGGTCAGCGCAACCTTTGCCGGCTATATCATAGGCGGTCCCGTGGTCAACCGACGTGCGGAGGATCGGGAGCCCCACGGTAACATTCACTGCTTTTCCGAAAGCGATCATCTTGAGCGGGGCCAGACCCTGATCGTGGTACATGGCCACAACGATGTCGTAATAGTTGTTCCGAGCCTTATAAAACAGGGTGTCAGCCGGGATCGGATCGCTTGCGTGGATGCCTTCTCCCCGCGCCTTGACCACGGCCGGAAGGATGATGTCCCACTCCTCGTTGCCGAAAAGCCTGCCTTCGCCCGCATGGGGGTTGAGCGCGGCCACGCCGATGCGCGGTTTGTCGATGCCGAAGGACTGCATGGCCCTGTGGGCAAGCCGGAGCGTCTTCAGGACCGACGCCTGCGTGATAAGGCGAGGAACGTCCTTGAGCGCCGCGTGGATGGTGACGAGGATGACGCGTAGCCCCCCGCCCACGAACAGCATCCCATATTCTTTTGCCCCGGTAAGGTCGGCCAGAAGCTCGGTATGTCCGGCATAATGGTGCCCGGCCGCATTCATCATCTCTTTGCTGATCGGCGCGGTCACGATGGCGTCAGCCTCGTGGGCCATCGTCAGTTCAACGGCCTTTTTTATATACTCCACGACAGAGGTACCTGACGAAGCGCCCGGTTTCCCCCATTCGTGTGCCGCGAGATCGACGTTCTTGAGGTCCAGCACATCGAGCCTGCTTTTGGCAGGGGCCGCCTGGGAAAGCGATGCAATGCTGTTCACGGTGATTGGAAGCCGCATCTCTTCGATCAACTTCCTCATTATACCTGCGTCACCGATCACCACCGGTCTGCAGAGCGGAACGATCTCGCCGTTGTCGAGGACTTTGGCAATGATCTCAGGCCCGATGCCGGCTGGGTCTCCCATGGTTATGAGGATGAGGGGTTTTCGCTCCATAGGTCCTTATCTCTCGGCAACCTCGTCTCGGACGTAACGGAATAGAACGCTTCAGGAGACGCTTTTTTCGAGGAGGTCGGCATTTCGAGCACGTTCAGATCGACAATGCGTGTCGAAAACTTCAGGGTGATGACGTCTCCCTTGTTCACTTCTTTTGCGGGTTTTGCTTCATGGCCGTTCACCAGCACCCTAGCCGGCCCCGCACATCTCCTGAGCTATGGTCCTGCGCTTTACGAGACGGCTTGTTTTTAAGAAGAGATCGAGACGCACGCAGGCATTTTATCGTAAAAAAGGCCGATTGACAATCATAATTACCATCAGCATCCGAATTCCAACACCGCACTACGGAAACCATCCGCTGGAAAAAAAGTTGAAAGAGAGGACCACCTGGTCAGTACCTGTCTCCTGACCGAAAGACCGTCTCTTACAACAATAAACAACATATAAATTCCACGGCTAGCAGTCTTAGTTTTAATAAGACTTTTCCCCGCAGCCGGGGTGACTGGCTACAATAGACGGGAAGGCAGTGCGCTTACGATAGTGTTTGCTTCATGTATTATTGAAGCATATTCTCGCATGATGGTCGTTTTCGCGTTTTGAATGTAACAGGACAGTTCCGGGTCCAGGTTGTCAGGCAGTTCGTCCTCGTCAAGGACGTGAATATTTCGTCCATCGTCGATCAGGATGTCGACGGCGAGGTCGCGCCACAGAAATTCCCGTGGCTGCAGAGAGATCCTGTCCGCAATGTTGAAGTAATAAACGACCCGGTCCCGGGACAAGTGCCAGATATATAACGTGTACGGCCTGTCCATCCAATACAGAGCGTGAGTGATATCGCCCGGATGGAGCTTGATTCCATCGACAATATACTCCCGGTCAATGACGTATTTGAGAACGCCGAGGACGTCGTTCAACAGGAGCAATTCACATTCGAACAAATAGACTTTGCCGGAGAGCGTCAGTTTTTTTTCGATACAGATGGACATGGATTAAACCAGTACCTGCGGACACCAGGGGAATTACCACGGAGACACTGAGACACGGAGAAAAAATATGACAGTAGGTAATATCGATGAGACTCTGTTTTCAGGAGTTGATCAAAACCGAATTGAATGCTCGATTAATTCGTCTCACGGTCCTCTCCGCGCCTTTGTCGGTAACTCGTTATCCTTTAGATCGGTTTCACGGCGATGAGCAAGTTGTCTTTTGATGATTGCGCCTATTTCGCCAGGCAGATCGCCGCTTCGATCCTCTTCAAGGCCTTCTCTTTCCCCATCACCTCGAGAACCTCAAAGATGCCGGGACTGATCGTTCCACCGGTCAAGGCCACGCGCACCGGCTGGGCTAGCTTGCCGAGCTTGATGCCTTTCTCCGCCACGAGAGCGTTGAAAACCTGCGCCACCTCTTCGTGCGCAAAGGGTTCGACCGACCTTAGCCGTCCGACCAGTTCGGAAAGGAGCGGAGCAATGTCCGGCGTCAGGTGCTTTGCCCGCGCCTTCTCGTCCATCGTGATCTCCTCCAGTATAAAGGGCAATGCGCCTGTCTTCATTTCCACAAGCGTATGGCTGCGCTCGGTGAGTATGTTTACGAGTTTCTTGAACCACTCAGGGTCCGGCTCGCTACCTGGTTTCACGAGCCCGTCCTTCTTGAGAAGGTCGAGTACCAGGTCCGAGAGTCTCCCTGCATCGGCTTGCTGGATGTAGTGATGGTTCAGCCAGAGCAGCTTTTCGGGATTGAAGACCGACGGGGCCTTGCCCACGGTGTCGAAAGAAAATTTATCGATCAGCTCTTGGCGTGAGAAAATTTCCTGGTCCCCTGAAGACCAGCCGAGGCGGGAGAGATAATTCACGAGCGCCTCGGGCAGATAGCCCAAGTCGATATATTCAGTGACGGCCGTGGCGCCATGGCGCTTTGAGAGCTTGGTCTTGTCCGGGCCGAGGATCATGGACAGGTGCGCGAATTGCGGCGGTTCATATCCCAGGGCCTGGTAGAGCTGGATCTGGCGCGGCGTGTTGTTCAAATGGTCGTCGCCCCGGATCACGTGGGTGATGCCCATGGTCACGTCGTCCACGACCACGGCAAAATTGTAGGTCGGGAACCCGTCGGAGCGCTGGATAATGAGATCGTCGAGCTGCTGGTTCTCAAAAGTGACCGCTCCGTGGATCATGTCGCGCACGATGGTCTGGCCCTCGTCTGATGAAAAGAACCTGATTGACGGCGTCCTGCCTTCCACCGGGGCGGTAAGAGACCGGCACTTCCGGTCGTATTTGGGCGGCCTGCCCGCGGCCATGGCGACTTTTCTCCGTGCTTCGAGCTCCTCAGGAGTGCAGTAGCAGTGGTAAGCCTTGCCCTCTTTGAGCAGGCGATCCACCTGCTCTTTGTAGATGTCCATGCGTTCGGTTTGGCGGAACGGGCCCTCGTCCCAGTCAAGCCCGAGCCACTTCATGCCGTCAAGGATGATCTTGATGGACTCATCAGTGGAGCGGGTCTGGTCCGTGTCCTCGATCCTGAGGATGAACTTTCCGCCGTGGTGGCGGGCGAAGAGCCAGTTGAAGAGCGCTGTGCGTACGCCGCCAATGTGCAGAGCGCCGGTCGGGCTTGGTGCAAAACGGACACGAACATTGCTGGTAGTGCTCATGAGGAAATGGACTCCTTCTGAAGAATGCATGAATTGTGTCGAGGCACTATTATAGCAAATAATCGATGTAATCTAAAGGAAATTCAATGGATCTCGTTTTCCATATTACTGTGGACCTGTTGGTATGCAATATAACCGATTGTAAGCATGGAAGTTAAATACCCGTCATTGCGGAGTGCTGGCGACAGGCTGTGTTCTAAACCATGCATTTGATTATTACATGCCGGAGTCAGGCGAGTTTGACAAAGTTCCAGTTCTTAGATATCATTTACTTACGCTAAACTTACAATTTGAGGTGGTATCCCCGGCGATCCATCAGGGATCGAAGGCACGATATTTTCATTAAGTAGGAAGCCGAATAATTTAAAATCTTGGGAGGTGGAGTATGGATATCAAGGTATTGACAACTGCACCGGTAGTGGAGATCGATGGTATAAAATACCATCACCACCCCAATGGCGGCGGCATGGTTGCCGAGCATGCGCAGGTCGCGGATACTGTGTATGTTGGTCCTTTTGCCAAGATCTGCGGCAAGTGCAAGCTGAGCGGCGAGGCCTTCATTTTCGGGAATGCGTGGATCTTCGACAAGGCCGAGGTGTCGGGCAGGGCGGAGGTCTTCGGTAATGCCAAGGTCTTCGGCAAGGCCAAAGTAACCGGTGACGCAAAAGTATACGGATATTCCAGCATCTACGGAGATGCGATCGTGACTGGTGTAGCCGAAGTTTGTGACAGGGCCGAGGTCGGCGGGAACGCTCATCTCAACAGTGCCCGGATAGGCGGGGAGTCAAAGGTCCTGGGAGAGACGTTAGCTGACCGGAAAGTGGCGTGAGGAGAGTATATAGGGAATCCTGTGTGCATACTCTATTCATGGGCGGCCACCCGGAATGATGCATGCAAGGGGTGAACTCCACGCCTCCTCTGAAAAATAAAAAGGGACGGTTCAAAGAACCGTCCCTTTTTTGTTGTGAATTCGTGGTGAAGTTCAGCTTCGCTTAGAAACCGAAGGGTTTTGCATAGAGCAGGATGAGCACGACGACGAGCGTGTAGATGGCCAGGGATTCGATCAGGGCCAGACCGACGATCATCGTGGTCATGATTTTTCCCGACGCCTCCGGGTTGCGGGCGATACCTTCCACTGCCCGGCCGATACCCATGCCCATGCCGATGCCGGTGCCGAGTGCCGCGATGCCGATGCCGATCGCCGAAGCAAGCGCAACGGACGCGTAGAACGACATCTTGGCCGCATCAGAGCCTGCTGCTGCCTCCGATGCGAAGGCTGCTGACGCAACGAGCATCAGGCCGATTACGAGGATCATGATTGCAGTAATTCTTTTCATTGTTTCGCCTCCTTTCTTCAAAAGTAGTATGAATTTCTGTCCGGAATAGTTCCGGATTGCTACCTCCTGGAGACTCCTTCCTCGGGAAGGAATGCCGGCCCCAGGGTCAATTATTTAGTGGTGATCGCCGCCAAGGTGCGCTTCTTCGATCGAGCCTGCAAGATACAGCATGGTCAGGAGCGTGAAGACGAGCGCCTGCACAAAGGCCACCAAAAGGCCCAGGCCGAGGATCGGCACTGGCGCGATGTACGGGGCCAGAAGGGCCAGCACCAGCAGCAGCTTGTGCTTCGCAACCATGTTGCCGAAGAGACGGAAGGTCAGCGACATGACGCGCGCGAAATGGCTGATCAGCTCGATGGGCAGCATGAGCGGCGCAAGTGCCCACATTGGTCCCATGAAATGCTTGATATACGCGAAGCCATGTCTCTTGAGGCCGATATAATGGGTTGCGGTGAAAGCCACAAGCGCGAGCGCGAGCGTCGTGTTGATGTTGGCGGTCGGGGAATCGAATCCTGGGAAAAGGCCCATGAGGTTGCACACCAGGATGAACAGGAAGAGGGAGCCAATGAGCGACAGGTAGTGTTTGCCTTCCGGCCCCATAATATCCACAACGAAGTTTTCCAGGCCGCCCACAATGGTTTCCAGAAGGTTCTGGACGCCTTTGGGAGCGGTCTTCTTGAGCGAGAAGCGGGCAATTAAAGAAAGTCCTATAATTATCGCCATAGCGAGCCACGAGTAGGCAATAGCAGCCCGGCATGATTCTAAGGTTTCAGGATTAGTTACACCAGGAAGGTGAGTATGTATGTTTAGTAAAAGTGGTCCTTCTTTCATCGCACGCTCCTTGATAATCGCTAAAATACACAAAAAATTTACAGGAACCCCTGTTTTTTGTCAAGAAAAAACCCGGAAAACACCATAAAATTTCCTAATAATCATATATATAATGCATTGGCAGGGTGTCAACGTTCGCCACGCCAATATTGATAGACGGAGAAAAACATTTGTAATGAATGCGTTTTCCCGACCTGCCCCCAGTGCTCCGCAGTTCTTTAGTTCAGTCTTTTACGAGATCATAATAATTTTACTTGATTAGGTGAAATGGGTACGTGGGTTGCTTTATGATGGGAAAAGGATACTAAGGAACAATGAAGGCGAGGTCGGTGTTTGTGCTATAACTCTTCGATTATGGCCGCGGCAAGGAGGGGGAGCATGATCTCGTGATGGCCGGTAAGCGCGAAGCCCCTGCCGCCGTCCTGGGTTGGACGGCGCACCACGTTGGTGTTCGGGCGGTAGTGCTGGACAAAGTCCATGTTCACGGTGGTGAAGTGATGGAGCGAATGCCCGAGGTTCCTGCAAAGGGTCACGGCCTTCAGGAAGATCTCAGGCAGCAGCACAGCGGAGCCGAGATTGACGTACACACCGCCCTCTATGCCGGAAACGATTGAACAGAAGGCCAGAAAGTCGCGGTGAGCGGCTTCGCCGGTCGCCCTGCCGTCAAAAGACGGGTGCATGTGGATGATGTCGGTCCCGATGGCAACGTGGACCGTCACCGGGACACCCAGGCGGCGGCCTGCAGCGAGCAGGCTGATGTCCTTGTACGGGAAATCGCCGTCCTGGATCATCCTGCCGATCGCAGCGCCGATACCCTCCTCAGCGCCTGCCGCATTGATCGCCTTGTTCAGCATATTGCCGGTCTCCTCGGCCATGCCGAAGGCGCCGGTGAGGATCTCCTTATCAACATCTTCCGAGGTCCGGCCGACCAGGGCAAGTTCGAAGTCGTGGATGATGCCCGCGCCATTGAGCGAGAGGCTCGTGATGATCCCACGCTCCATCAGGTCGATGATCACGGGATTCAATCCGACCTTGATCGCGTGGGCGCCCATGCCGAGCATGACGGGACGCTTGTCCTTTCGCGCCTGGACGATCGCGGCCACGACGTCCTTGAAATGCCGGGACGCGAGGATGTTCGGCAGTGAGAAGAAAAAATCCTTGAAGCTCGCGCCCTTCCTGTGCGGCCTGGCGAAATCGCTGGTCCGGACCTTGCTTTCGCGGCCCTTGATTGAATAGGTTTTTATGCCTGAGGTGTCGAAGTTTTTCATGCGGTCTATTTCCCGTGGTTTCCGAACAGCTCTTCATCCACCATCTGGCAGATGGTATGGCCGAGCGTGATGTGCGTTTCCTGGATGCGCGCCGTAACCTTTGATTGGACAATGAACGTATGGTCAGCCTTGTTCGCGAGCTTGCCGCCGTTGCCGCCGGTCAGGACGATGGTCCTCATACCGTTCTTCTTCGCCACGTCGATCGCCTTGACCACATTCGGTGAGTTGCCGCTCGTGCTGAGGCCGATCACCACGTCGCCTTCATTGCCGAGGGCGGCGATCTGCTTTGCAAATACCTGCGAAAAGTCGTAATCGTTGCTGATGCTCGTGAGCACCGCAACGTCGGTGTTCAGCGCGATCGCGGGCAGGGGCGGCCGTTCAATGATAAAGCGGTTCACAAACTCGGCGGCAATATGAGAGGCATCAGTAGAGCTCCCGCCGTTGCCGAAGAGAAGGACCTTCTTACCTTCGCGGAACGCCTGCGCGATCAGTTGGACCACTTCCATGATCTTGTCGACATTTTCCCTGACGAACTTGACCTTTATCCGGGCACTCTCTTCGAATGCCTTGATGATCGCGTCTTTCATGAACCGCTCCTGAATTGGCAAGAATGAACAGGCGTTTATTATATGGCAAGATGATTAAATGTCAAGGCGAAAAGAAAGTGCAAAGGCTCTGCAACGTGGTCCAAGGTCATTCTACCTTGATAATAATTAAGTAACTATTCAGGTCAAAAACAAAGGCGTCTCGCGCAAAGCCGCAAAGTCGCAAAGGAAAGCAGGTCTCGTATACAGGAAGAATCAGGCGTTATTGTTTTCTTACGAACTAATCAAGTTTCCCACGTTGTTGACGTTCTTTGCGACTTTGCGGCTTTGCGCGAAAAGGTTCGGCATTTGGTGCGGTCGTACCTGAGTAGATACAAAATTAATTATTTAATACGTTGTCGAGATCAGGAAAGTAAAAAATCCGCCAGTTTGCCGAACTCCTCGACCGTGAGGGTTTCGGCCCTTCGTCCGAGGTCGATGCCGGTGCCGTTCAAAACCGCTGCCATCCTGTCTTGAGGGGCCTCAAGCTGCTTCAGGGCATTTCGGAGCGTCTTCCTGCGCTGGGAGAACGCCGCCTTGATCACGCGAAAGAAGAAGGCCTCATCCTTGACCAAGACCGCGGGCCGGTCGCGCAAGGTGAGGGTGATCACGATCGAGTCCACCTCGGGCCTGGGTGTAAAGGAGCCCGGCGGCACTTTGAACTCTATCCTCGGCACGGTATAAAATTGCACGAGCACCGATAGATAACCGTATTCCTTTCCCCCGGGAGGAGACGCGATGCGTTCAGCAACTTCCTTTTGGAGCATGAGCGTAAGGCTGATGAACTTCTCTCGGTGTACGATAAGTTTTTGAATGATCGGCGTGGAAATATAATAAGGAAGGTTCGCGACGACCTTCCACCGGCCGTTGAGCGACGCATAGTCATACTCAAGCGCATCGGCATGAAGGAGCTCGAAATTCGGTACTGAGCCGAACTCGTCCTGCAAATGCGGGATCAGCCGGTCATCCACTTCGATGGCCAAAACCTTATGCGCCCTGTGTGCAAGGACCGTCGTGAGATGGCCGAGCCCCGGTCCGATCTCCAGCACCTGGTCTCCCGGGCCGACCTGCGCTGCATCGGCGATCCTGTTGAGATAGTGCGGGTCCCGCAGGAAGTTCTGTCCCAGGGATTTTTTTGCGCGAATGATGTCGTTCATGACGGTTATACTAACACGAACACAATAGTTTACAAGCTGATTTTGTCAAGCGTTCATGGATGCACGGGGAAGCAGAAAACGGCAAGTCAATTGGATAATTGGCGAAGCATGCTAACCTTGGAAAGCATGGAACCTGCTATTTAGATACAGATTTCATAACATGACATGTGGTAGTCGAAGGGTAGAATGCTATTTAGAACACTTACAGGAGGAATTCCTTACAATCCGCACAAGGAAAGCGTGCGTCAGATCTCCCATAGTACTTCATAATTTACGATTGGGCGCTCAAAGTTGACACCAAGTTGGCTGAATTCCTCCGCGAGCGCCAACATCGGCGCCAGAGTTTCCATCTGTTGAGCATCGGTCAATGATCGCCACACACTCACATTCACCATTGTGTTTGATTGATGATCAATGCCTGCCCAATAATGCAGGCACCCGTTAAGCTGAAGAATCCCCGGAACAAGCGTTTGCTGGGCGTCTTCGAGACGCTTTGCAATCCTGTCGTATTCGTCAGGCCTGAAAAATGCGCGCGAAATCCTGACAACAGACATAGCCACTCCTGGTTATTAATTTATGCGTTTAAACAAATGGAAACGGCAACGGAGACAGGCAGCACTATTCTTTTCCGCCCATTTTCTTCAACAATTCTTTCATTCTATTCCGTTTAGCAACATTAAGCCTATATACTGTGTCTGAACCTGGTGTTTTACTCTCCAGAATCGTTCCTTCTAAAACAAGGTCCTTTACTACTTCGCGTACAATTGCTAGTTTATACTTGTCCTCTTGGTCAGGCAGCCAGCTTCGAATAATGCTATCCAACGTATCCTGTGCATCCGGGTGCTTAGCTAAATACGTCAGGATCTCACGCGCAATTTGTGACTTATCGGGTAAACATACATCTCCATTCATACAACCTCCAGAGATATTCGTGATGATGTCTTTCTATCTGTATCCGTTTATTAATATTAATTGTGATGTGAAGTATAGGATGTACATAAAACGCAACTGAAGTGAGCCCTTGGATGCGCAGGTTCACGCAGCATTCACCCGGGGCATTGATCCCGTCCCTCTAATACTACAACGGGCCATCCAAGTGCGAAATGCGTAGCTATTCACCGCCCGGTCTTCTTATCTCCGATGGGCGGCGCGCTGCTACCCCGGTCCGGTGGTTTCACTTCCATCCTGCGGCCGGGGGCCGGAACAGCGGCCGGCGGAGGAACTGCCGGTTGTTCTTTTACAACTCGTATGATTTTCGGGTCGTCGATAAAAGGCATGTACTTCGGCAGGATAAAGTAGACCTCGTCTTTTTCGTTGATCAGGAGATTGACCTCGTCTGCCTTCTTCTCGAAGGTTGCCAGCAGAGCGCCTTCGGGCGTATTCACGGTCAGAAGAAGAGCAACCCCCTTTTTCTCCTTTGCCGCAACGGTCCCCTTGACCACGATTTCTTTACCAACCAGTGATTCGGGCAGGTAAGGCCGCACGTATTTGGGCAGGTAGATCACGCACAGAATGCCCAGTACTAATCCGAAGACGAACGGTACGATTCCAGACTGCTTATGCATGGAATGGCCTCCTTAAGGGACTTCCGGGGTTGGACATCTCCAGGTATTTGAAATGGGCCAGATCCTGTTTGTAGACAGGATTTCCCCTGTTCAACTTATGGGATTGGACCATGACGACTTGAAAAGATATCACCATCTTATATTCCATCTTTAATACCCGAGCGGGTCCCAGGTTTTGAAATTGATCACTTCCACGCCGGGGTTCGGCAAACCGGCGATCTTCCAGGCCTTGACCGGGTCAATGAATTTGTCCGTGACACAGTTGCGGGGCTGGTGGACATTCTTGCACACGTAGCGCACGATCGGGAAGAATTTATGTTTTTTATAATACTCCCTCATGAACTTCAGGATGTCGAGCTGGTCTTCCGCCAGTTCTGTGATTCCTTCCTGTGCAGCGAGAACGCGCGCGACCGTTTCAGACCAGTCTTCAAGCTCGGCCAGGAACCCGTCTTCGTCAACAGTTATCTTGAGGTCATTATGCAGTATCACCGGCATAGGGCCTTCTCCGCGGGAGTCTGGTGTTCGAAATGAATATATGCCTGACTTGGCACTTTGTCAACACTATCGGATGCATATTTTATTGGTAGACGTTGCAGAATTCGGGATGGAACCTTCTGAGCTTCAAAGAATGGAAACAGCTACAGATACGGGAAGTACGTTATACGCACTAACTAATTTGTAAAGTCAACTATTGCCCCCGGTACTTTTCGGGCAGGCAGATCGTGTTCCACTTCGTTCGCCAAGCCTTCCTTTATACTGCGTGCTACACCTGCATCCTAGGGTCGAGCTTGTCCCGCAAAAAATCGCCGAGGATGTTGAAGCATATCACGGTGATGCTGATGGCGAGGCCGGGAAAGATCACCATCCAGGGCGCGGAGTTTATATAGGCGCGGTTCAGGCTGATCATCGAGCCCCAGGTGGGCGTGGGCGGCTGCACACCGAGGCCGAGGAACGAGAGCGCTGCTTCGAGCAGGATGAACCCGCCCACCCGCAGACTGCCGGCCACGAGGATCAATGGAAGCGCGTTCGGGAGGATGTGCCGGTACAAGATCCTTGCCGGTGAAGCGCCGAGGGCCCGTGACGCCTCAACATACGTCTGTTCCTTCAGAGACAGGGTGATCCCGCGAACGAGGCGGGCGAACCCGGCCCAACCAACGAGCGTGATCGCGAGCATGGCGGAGGTCAGCCCCGGGGGCATGACCGCGCTGATGCCGATGGCGAGCAGCAGACTGGGGAAGGCCAGAAAGATGTCGAAGACCTGTGAGAAGAAGGCATCCACGGTCCTGCCGAAGTAACCCGCGATCAATCCGAAGAAGATACCGATGCAGAGCGAGAGAGCGGCTGCGATGATCCCCACGCTGAGAGAGATGCGAGACCCGTAGACAACGCGAGAGAGGATGTCCCTGCCCTTGCTGTCCGTGCCGAAGAGATGCGCTCTGTCCGGCGGCTGCTTCAGACTGTCGAGGTCCATGGCGAGAGGATCGTAGGAAACAAGAAAAGGCCCGACAACAGCCGTGAGCACGAGCATGATGAGCAGGACCGCCGCGATCAGGGCAGGGGTGCTTGACGTCAGATCTTTTATCGAAAGGTTATCGAGCATGGACTGGTAGTTTAATCACTCCGAACTCCCAAATTCTTACTGTTCACTCTTCACTCTTACCCGCGGATCCAGGAAGTGGTATGAGATATCGACCAGAAGGTTCATGCCCACGAAGATCACTGCGCCGAAGAGCACAACCCCCATGATGACGGGGTAGTCCCGTTTTAGGATCCCGTCGAGCGCATAGCGTCCCAGGCCGTCCCATCCGAAGATCGTCTCGGTCAATACCGCGCCGTTCAAATACGAACCGAGATCCAGGCCGATGAGCGTTACCACGGGGATGAGCGCGTTCTTGAGCGCGTGTTTGAACACCACGTTGGATTCCGACAAGCCCTTGGCCCGGGCAGCGGCAACGTAAGGCTGGGAGAGCGTCTCAAGCATGGTGGATCGCGTTACGCGCACGATGTAGGAGAGCGAGAAGGTCCCGAGCGTGACCGCCGGGAGAATGATGTTGATGAGGCTGCCATTGCCCATGCCCGAGGGCGGGAGCCATCGAAGATAGAAGGCGAACAGAAGCATGAGCGCAAGGCCGAGCCAGAAGACCGGGATGGAGATGCCTCCCACGGACAGGAGGGTCACAACTCTGTCCCAGTTCGTGCCGCGCTTAGAAGCCGCGAACACACCCAAGCCGATGCCGATGACCGACGCGAAGAGCATCGCAGCGAGCGCGAGCCTCGCCGTGTTCGGGAATTTTTGGAGCAGGTCTTCACTGATCTTCCGGTTCGTGTAGTAGGAGCGGCCGAGCTCGCCGGCAGCGAGTCGTTTAAGATACATGAAATACTGATAGGTGAGCGATTTGTCCAAGCCGAGTTCAGTTCGGATCCGTGCGATGGTCTCGGGAGAGGCTCGTTCGCCAACCATGGCCGTTACCGGGTCCCCGGGCAGGTATTGCATCAGGATGAAGGTGATAAGGGTGATGCCGAGAAGGGTGGGGATGAAGAGCAAAAGCCTTTTCAAAATATAGAGCGCCATGGATGGGGTCAATCCTACACAAAAAGAAGATAAACCGCAATCAGAAAAAACACAACCTGTCTGCTTCCTTCCCGTGCGCACTGAGTACGCGATGCCATTAACTTTGTGCGAATTATTTTGCCCTTGACCTCGGCACATAATATTGCGTGCCCTGTTTCATGCCCAGGATCTGTTTGAGCAGGTCGTCGAGGTCTTCCCGGCGATGGACAAAGTCGATGTCCGAGGTGTTGATGACGAGGAGCGGGGTGTCGGAATAGCGGAAGAAAAACTGGTTGTAGGCCTCGTTCACAGCGGCGATGTAATCGAGGCTGATCTCTTTCTCGAAGGACCTCCCGCGCTGTTTGATGCGGCGGAGCAGCGTGTCGGTGTCCGCCTGGAGAAAGATCACCAGGTCGGGCCGGACGATCTTCGGTTCAAGGATCTTGTAGACCTGCTCATAGAGCGCCAGTTCATTATCGTCCAGATTCAGGTACGCGAAGATCCGGTCCTTGTCAAAGAGGTAGTCGCTGATCGTGATCCGCGTAAAGAGGTCCGGCTGCGCCATTTCCTGCTGCTGGCTGAACCTGCTCAGGAGGAAGAACATCTGCGTCTGGAACCGGTAGCGCGCAGGGTCCCTGTAGAAATCGGTGAGAAAAGGGTTTTCCTCCGCCTGCTCGAGGATAAGGCTGGCGCCGAGCTCCTGGGCGAGCAGGGTCGTGAGGCTCGTCTTGCCGACACCGAGGGGGCCGTCGGTCACAATGTAGCGGGTATGGTGTACGTCCTGTTTTTGAGTCATTGTTTTTTTTGGGCGGATTTATACTTCAGGACCGTGTGCGCATCCCGCAGCTCGCTGAGAAGTTGCGCCGTTGTTTTGTTCAATACCGGATGCACCGCGTCGGGGGCGATCTCAACGAGCGGAGCGAGCACGAACTTTCTCGCGGCCATCAACGGGTGGGGAATGTCAAGGTCCGGCCGGTTCATCACCAGGTCGCCATACAGCAGGATGTCGAGGTCAATGATACGCGGTCCCCAGCGCACGGTGCGCCGGCGCCCCATTCGTTCTTCAATAGCATGGCAGACTGCCAGGAGCTCAGCCGGCGGTCGATCGGTCTCAAGCGCGGCCACGGCATTGATGAAATCCTCCTGTGCTTTGAAGCCGACGGGCTCGGTGTAGTAGAGCGAGGAAACGTCGATGATCCGGCCCGCTTCAGCCAGGGACTCGATGGCCCGCAGGCAATTGGCCGCCTTGTCTCCCACGTTCGAGCCTATTCCGATGTATGCAATGACAGGCATAATAATACCAAATACAGCGACGAAGACACAATGACACAATGGTTGACTACATTAGCATTCTTGGTGCCGTAGAGAAAAGAGATCCCCGGTTTAAAACTCGAACTGCAGACCGCCCATCCGTTTTTTGAACTCGTCGAGCACCCGCTGCTCGTCCGCCCTGCCTTTGGACTCGAAGGTCGCCGAGAAGCGGATATAGGAACCCGCGTCGTCCCAGGGCACGGTGCTGATGAGCTTCTCGGTGATGAGGAACTCGGAGAACTCTTCCGCGTTTGTGAAACGCCTGCCGCCCTTGACGCCCTTCGGCATTTTCACGTACAGGTAGAACGTGCCGGCCGGCATCTTTGCGTTGAACCCCAGCTCCGCCAGTACGCCGGACATGGCCCGGAGCCTGCGTTCGTACTTGGCCGTGATCTCGATGGAGATATCGGGGTGGTCCAGGGCATAAACGCCGGCCTTCTGGATCGCCTTGAACTGGCCGGAGTCATAATTGTCCTTCACATTCCCATAGCCCGCGATCACGCGCTCGTTACCCGCCACGAAGGCAAGACGCCAGCCCGTCATGTTGAATGCCTTTGAGAGCGAGTGGATCTCAACGCCGACGTCCTTCGCACCCGGCACCGACAGGAAGGAAAGCGGCCGGGAGCCGTACATGAGCGCTGCATACGCCGCGTCCTGGACTACAATGATATTATTCTGCTTCGCGAACTTCACGACCTTTTCGAAGAACGCCCCGGTCGCGCCTGCTCCCGTCGGGTTGTTCGGATAATTAAGATACAGGAGCTTGGCGCGTTTCCTCGCGTCCGCCGGCACGGAGTCGAGGTCCGGCAAAAAACCGTTCTCCTCGCGGAGCGGCAGATTCACGACCTCTCCGCCGTACCAGCGGGTGTGCGTGCCCATGATGGGATAGCCGGGCACGGTCATGAGCGTTACGTCGCCGGGGTTGATGAAGATCGCCGGGAACATGGCGAGCACGGGCTTGCTCCCGATGCCGTGCAGCACCTCGGTCTCGGGGTTGATTTGGTCCACCCCGTAGATCGTCCGAAGGTAACGGGCAGCAGCGTCCTTGAACTCCTGAATGCCGTTGTCGGCATAGCCGCGGTTCTCGGGCTTTTCCGTTTCCTGCTGGAGCGTCCGGACCACGCCGGGGAAGGCCATCTCGTCAGGCTCCCCTACGCCGAAATCAATGAGCTCGGCGCCGGGATGGGCCGCGAGGGCCGCGCGTTTTGCGCGCTTGATCTTCTCGAACTTGTAGATCTTCTGTTCCTTGCCGAACATCGCGCCGCCGATCCGTTCGGCAAACAGGGATTGTATATAAGGGTCACTTGTGTTACTCAAAGGCGATCCTCCCGATGAAACAATATGAAAAGGCAAATCCGTAATTATTCAGGTCAAAGGCAAGGCGTCTCGCGCAAAGACGTACCCTGCTGTTGCCATAACGCGGGCATAAACTAAGCTCGCAAAGAACTACAAGAATAACAGATTATAGTTTCATCGCTTTCTTTGCGTCTTTGCGCCTCAGTGTGGCCCTCTTCTTGGCCATTGCGCGAAAATGCCTTTGATTTTTATTTATTAATCAATTTGCAATGACGGTATTCTTCAAACTCCCGATCCCTTCGATCCTCACTTCGATCTCGTCGCCGGGCTTCATCGGCCCTACACCCTCCGGGGTGCCGGTTATGATGAGGTCCCCGGGTTCAAGCGTCATGATCTTCGAGATGAAGCTTACGAGAGCGTTCACCTTGAAAATAAACTGCTTTGTTCGCGACGACTGCCGCCGCTCTCCGTTGAGATAGGATTCGATGAGGAGATCGTCGGGGTTGAGGTCGGTCTCGATCCACGGCCCCACAGGACAGAAGGTGTCAAAGGACTTAGCGCGAGTCCACTGTCCGTCCTTTGTCTGGAGATCGCGCGCCGTCACATCATTCGCGCATGTGTATCCGAGAACATGGCCGAGCGCCTCATCAGGACTGACGTTCCTCACCCGGTCCTTGATCACCACGCCGAGTTCCGCCTCGTAGTCCACCTGTGAGCTCATCCCGGGATAAACGATCGCTTCGCCGGGGCCGACGATGGTCGTGGGTGGCTTCAGAAAGACGATGGGGGTCTCAGACGTTGCCATGCGAAGCTCGTTTGCATGGTCACGGTAGTTGAGCCCCACAGCGACTATCTTCGAGGGATTGCACGGGGCAAGCAATTTCACCCCGGAAAGCGCATAGTCGGCCGCGGGCGTTGCAAGGCCGCTAAGATAGCTTCCGTCAAGCTCCGCAACACGGTCATTGTTCAGAATGCCATACGCCGTCCTGCTGTGAACCTGATATCGCACGAGCTTCATCCAGCGCCCCGCTCTTACTGCTTTTTATCGATCCACTTTAGAAGCTGTTCTTCCGGCAGAAAACCGGAAAGCACCATGCCGTCATCGCGGACAAGGGTCGGGGTGCCGTTGAATTCGAGCGATCGGGCAAGGGCCGTGCTTCTCTCCACCGCGGCGGCGGTGCAGGTTGCCGCCGGTTCAGGCACTGGTTTGCCGCTGAAGGCGTCATCGAGGATGGCGACGGACTTGGTGCAGAGGATCGTCTGCGCCTTTTTCGGAGAATCCTTATGCATGGGCAGCGGGTTCATGATCAGGGCAAAGGAAACATCGGTGTGCTTTGCCACCACCTGCTTCATGATCTCATGGAGCTGACGGCAATAGGGGCAATCCGGGTCGGTGAACACGATAACCTTCTTCGTGGCCGTTGCCGAACCCAGAACGATCGCGTCAACGAGCGGAATCTTGGATACATCGACTTTGCGAGCTGGCGGCTGCTTGCCAAGGGACTCGACCGGAGCGATCTGTCCAAAGACGACATATTGTTTTGAAAAGTCGAGATAGAGCGTGCCGTGTTTTCCTTCGCCCGCGTCCACTTGGATCTGCCACATGCTTTTGAGCGGCGCCACCTTGATATCGGTGACCGTTCCGTTCGGCGCGATCTTTTTCACGATCGTTTCCGCTTCCTGCTTGCTCAGCTTGTGGCATTCTGTACAGGCCTTGTCGCCCTTCTTGGTCGGAAAGGCATGAGCGCTCAACGGTACAGAGATCAGAAGACAAGCGACCATCACTACAATGCTCTTTTTCATGTAATTCTCCTTTTATAATGAATAATCGTTGGTTTCAACAGACTTCTGAGACGGTTATTTCAGCCCCAGCACATCCTGCATATCGTAGAGTCCCGGCTTTTTGCCGACGACCCATTTCGCCGCGCGCACGGCCCCGCGCGCGAACATGTCGCGCGTGTGCGCACGATGGGTGAGCTCGATCCGCTCTCCCATGCCGATGAAGTAGACCGTGTGCTCTCCAACAATATCGCCGCCGCGTATGGTCTGCATGCCGATTTCCTCTTTTGTCCGTTCTCCCGTGATCCCCTCACGGTGGCACCTGGCCACCTGGCGATAGTCGCGGCCGAGGGCGGCGGCCACCACTTCTCCCATGCGAACGGCGGTGCCGGAGGGAGCGTCCTTCTTTAATCGGTGGTGCGCTTCGACGATCTCAACGTCGAAATCGCTCCCCAGCGTTTTCGCGAGATCGGCAAGGGCCTTGAAACAGACATTCACGCCAACGCTCATATTCGGCGAAAGAACGCAGGGGATTTTCTGAACGTAGTTCTTGATCTCCCCGAGCTGCTCTTTTGAAAACCCGGTGGAACCTATGACGGCGGGTTTGCCCAATTCCGCGCAAGCCTTGATATGCCCAAGACTTGCTTCCGGAAAGGTGAAGTCAATGAGCGCATCGCCGGCCTTGAGCGCCGCGGCGAGATCGTCGGTGATCACGGTCAGGACCCCGCCTGCGGGAAGCCCGGCCGGGCCGCATGAATCCTGGCCCACGAGCGGATGACCTTTACGCTCGACGGCCCCTGAAAGACGGATATCTTCGGAAGTTGACAGCACATTGATGATTCGCGAGCCCATTCTGCCGGCCGCGCCGGTGACGACTGCCTTAATCATGGTTTCACCTCTTGAAATTTACCGCGGAGGCGTAGCCTGCTGTTGCCAAAACGCGGCCATAAACGGAGACACGGAGAAAAACGAAAAGAGTTACCCTTTTTTTCTCTGCGCGCTCTGCGTTCTCTGCGGTGAAAGGATTGATCTACATCAATCCGTAATCCTTCAGCGCTTTCTTGAGTTTGTCCTTGTTCGCGTCGCTCATTGCGCAAAGAGGCAGGCGGAACTCCTCGTTGATCCTGCCCATGAGCGCGAGCGCGGTCTTCACCGGGATCGGGTTCGTCTCGATGAACATGAAGCTGTGGAGCGGTTCCATCTTGTAGTGGAGCTTGAGCGCCTCCTCCATCTTTCCTGCGAAGAACGCGTCGAACATTCCCGCGGCATCGGCCGGGACGATATTCGCGGTCACCGAGATGGCGCCCACCCCGCCGATGGCGAGGAGCGGGAGCGTGGTGAAGTCGTCGCCCGAAATAACGTCAAAGTCCCTGCCGCAGAGACGGATGAGCTCGCTGACCTGCTTCAGGTCGCCGGTCGCTTCCTTGATGCCGACGATGTTTTTGATCTCCCTGAGGCGCGCCACGGTGGCTGGCAGCATGTTCACGCTGGTCCTGCCTGGAACGTTGTACAGGATAACGGGGATGTCGACCGAGTCGGTCACCTTCTTGAAATGCTGGTAAAGCCCTTCCTGCGTCGGCTTGTTGTAATAGGGAGTGATGAGCAGCACGCCGTTTGCGCCCGCTTTCTGAGCGTACTTCGTGAGCTCCAGCGTTTCAGAGGTCGAGTTCGATCCCGCGCCCGCGACCACCGGCACACGCTTGTTCACCGTCTGCACGGTGAACTCGACCACGTGGTGGTGCTCCTCATGGGAGAGGGTGGCGGACTCGCCCGTGGTGCCGCAGGGGACGATCACGTCCGTGCCGCTTTTAATATGGAACTCGATCAGATCGCCAAGCGCCTTCTCGTCCACCTTCCCGTTCCTGAACGGCGTTACAATCGCAACCATTGAGCCTTTAAACATGACAGCCTCCTTCTTCTGCAACACGCAATGTCAAAAATGAACCACACCCTGCTCTTGCGAAACGCGGGTGCAGGCAGAGCACACGGAGAAATCTGTAGATCTCAAATTGGCCTGGCTTTTTACCAGCCTCCCC
Organism: Nitrospirota bacterium; assembly: GCA_963796285.1. GTDB lineage: Bacteria > Nitrospirota > UBA9217 > UBA9217 > UBA9217 > JALNZF01. The sequence goes on along the minus strand of CAWCKW010000013.1, from coordinate 465,827 downwards.
CTCAGTTCGCTCTTATAACCGCAATTATTTCATCTTCCTCATTCTTTATATCATCAAGAATGGCCTTATGTTGAGTAATTTGAGAACAGGAGTACTTCTCTGTGCTCTCTGTGATTGCTTTTGTTATTTCATCACAGATACAGATTCCCCTCGCAGATCACCTCTGCGTTACCCTCGAGGTGAATGGTGTTGAACTCTATCCCCGAGCGCTCGAACGAGATGATCAGTTTTTCCCCGCCCCTGGTCAAGACCTCGACCGGCGATGAGGCCGCGCCGAGCGAACCGGCGATGAGCGCCGCTGCGACCGAACCGGTGCCGCAGGCCAGGGTCTCGCCTTCTACGCCGCGTTCGAAGGTCCTGATCCTGAGCTTGTGCCTGCCCTGGATCTCGATGAAATCCACATTTGTGCCGGCGGGCTTGAAAAGTTCGTGATACCGCGTGGTCCTTCCGATCCGGTCAACGTCCTCGTTGTCCAGGTCCTTGGAGAGATAGACGAGGTGCGGCACTCCGGTGTTGATGAAGTGGCCCATACGCAGTCCGCTTTCGAGCGGGACGGAGATATTCATGCGCAGGCCGGCGGCAGCGGCGAGCTGTACCCTGACCGTGTCCTTCTTCACCTGCGCATGGATGGTCCCGGCGAGCGTCTCGAAGGCCATGTCCTTCTTCGCGATCTTTTTCAGGTGCGCAAACCGTGCCGCGCACCGCGAACCGTTCCCGCACATCTCGGCTTCGCTCCCGTCGGCGTTGAAGAACCGCCATTTAAAGTCCGCCTTCTTCGACGGCACGATCACGATCAGGCCGTCGGCGCCGACAGAGTAGTGCCGGTCGCAGACGCGCACCGCCAGGCCCTTCAGGTTCATCCCCTTCAGGACAGCCCTCCGGTTGTCGATCAGGATGAAATCGTTCCCCGTTCCCTGCAACTTATAAAAAGGTATTTTTTTCATAATGAAACCTGTTTACCACCAAGACCTGAAGACACAAAGACATTTCACGAATAAGGGATCACCATGATTCCCTTCGTCTCTTGGTGACTTCGTGGTGGATCCTCTCATCCCTCCAGCTGCCGCGGGACCTTCTCGCCCCTGACAAGGTCTTCGTAGGTCTCGCGTTCCCGAACGATGTAATAATCATTTCCCTTGACGATCACTTCGGCCGCGCGAGGCCGGGAGTTGTAGTTCGAGGACATGGAAAACCCGTAGGCCCCCGCGCTCATGACCGCGAGGAGAGCGCCCTGTTTTAACTCGGGCATCTTCCGGTCCTTGGCAAGGAAATCACCGGATTCGCAGATCGGTCCGACCACATCGAACACAGCCTCCACCGCACCGGACTCCACCACCGGACGGATATCGTGATAGGCCTCGTAGAGGCTCGGCCGGATCAGGTCGTTCATACCCGCGTCCACGATGAGGAAGCGTTTTTCGCCGCTCTTCTTGTGATAGAGAACGCTTGTTACGAGGATGCCCGCATTGCCGATGATCGCCCGTCCAGGCTCCATCACGATGGTGCACCCGCTGTTCTCAAGCAGGGGCCGGACAGCCTGCGCCACGTCCTTCGGCAAAGGGGGCGTTTCATCCTTGTAGGTAATGCCCAGACCGCCTCCGATATTGACGTATTGAATATCGATGCCGGCGGACTTGAGCTCATTAACGAATCCGACGAGCTTCTCAAGGGCGTCCACAAAGGGCTGGACCTCGGTGATCTGCGAGCCGATGTGCTGGTGCACGCCGACCACTTCCACGTTTTTCAAGCTTTTCGCGATCTGGTAAAATTCGAGTGCCCGCTCGATGGGTATGCCGAACTTGTTCTCCTTGAGCCCGGTGGAGATGTAAGCGTGGGTTTTGGGGTCGATATTCGGGTTCACCCGGAGGGCGATCCTGGCGACCACGTGCATCTCCTTCGCGGCCTGGTCAAGGGCGAGCAACTCCTCCCCGGATTCGACGTTGAACATGAGGACGCCGATTTTCAGGGCGTACTCGATCTCATCCCTGCGCTTGCCGACCCCGGCATAGACGATCTTATTCGGGTCGATGCCGGCGCGGAGCGCGCGGAACAGCTCGCCGCCGGAGACGATGTCCGCCCCGGCGCCTTCCCTGCCGAGCAGGCGCAGCACGGCGCCGTTCGAATTGGACTTAAGCGCGAAGCAGATAAGGTGCGGCACGCCGGCAAAGGCGCTGTCGAAGGCCCTGAAATGGTTCGCAAGCGTGTTGCTGCTGTACAGGTAGAAAGGCGTGCCGACCCGCTGGGCCACGGTCCTTACCGGGACTCCTTCACAGTACAGCTCGCCGTTCTTGTAGTGAAAATCATGCATGGATTATTGGACCAGGGCAACCATGTTGCCGTTTTCTTTTAAATTCTTTAAGGAGACGAACCATTCGGCCTGCGACCTATTGCTGCAACTTCTCGATCAAGGCTTTCTTTTCCACCGATCCGGCGCTTTCATTTCCAGCCTTGTCCACGGCGGTGACCATATAATAATACACGACATCCTGCTTCGCCGTTTCGTCCGAGAACGTCGTAAGGGTGATGGCCTTGTTCGTAAGCTTATGATAGTTCCTGCCGTGTCTGGTCGAGCGGTACACGTTGTATCCGGCAAGGTCCCGCTCCTTGTTCTCGTTCCAGGTGAGGAATGCCCTGCCAACGCCCGGCACGACCGCGAGCCCCTTGGGCCTGGCCGGCGGTGTCGTGTCCCGGGGCGTGGCCGACACCTCTTCTGAATCTGGGCTTTCCCTCCAGGGCAACGCCGGGCTGTCCACGGCACGGACCATATAGTAATATGTCGTATTGTTCGACACCGTGATGTCTTTGAACGAATTCGTCCTGAGCGGCTCCTTGTTCAGCGGCAGTTCGTCAGAGCGGTTTTTCTCAGATCCGCGGTACAGGTTGTATCCAACAAAGCCTTCGTACCGGCTGCCGTCCATGCGTGTCGTCACGGGAGACCAGGAAAGCTGGATGGAGCTGTCGTTGGCCTTTGCCGCGAGCCCCTGGGGAACCGCAAGCGATAACAGCGGCGCGGCCCGCACGTCGTCAGACACCGGGCTTACTCCTCCCCGGACGCTCACTGCCCGGACCCGGTAGCTGTACACCTGCCCGTATTTCAAATTCCGGTCGCTCCAGAAGATCCGGTTGTTCCGGACCTCCGCAGGCGACGGGTCCGCCATGTTGATCTCAGCGTAAAGCTTGTACCGGCCTTTTTTTCCGTCCCGTCCGATTTCAGCGCGGTAGATGCGGAATTGCTGGATATCAGTTGAGGGGATGTCCCTGCCTTCAACATTCTTGGCCGGTATCGGCCAGGAAAGGAACGCGTCAGTGTCCCGGGTCATGACCTTGATCCCTTGTATCACCTCAGGCCTGGGACTGTCGGGGACCAGGGGCAGCGTTTTTCTGCCGCAGGCAACAGCGGTCGTCAGAACCAGGAGAAGACAGGCCGCAAAGAACCATGGTACACGGTTATTCATTGCATCTTTTTCTTGAGCGCCTGGAGACGCTTTTTCAGGTTCGACGGTGCCGTTCCTCCATACGAGGTGCGCCTGTTGACCGAAGCTTCAAGGGAGAGCGCGTCGTACACGTCCTTGCGGATCAGTGAAGATAGTTTCCGGTACTCGCCGAGCGGCAAGGTCCCGAGACCGCAACCTTGCTTGGTGGCGAGCAGGACGGCCCTGCCGACAATCTCGTGCGCCCGGCGGAAAGGCATGCCCTTCCGTACCAGGTAGTCCGCCAGGTCGGTGGCCGTGATGAAGCCGTCCTCGGCCGCTCTGCGCATCGCATCCTTATGCACCATGAGGCTTTTAAGCATGTCGATGAACACTGAGAGGGTGAGCATGACCGTGTCCGAGGCGTCGAAGACCGGCTCCTTGTCCTCCTGCATATCGCGGTTATAGGCGAGCGGCAGGCCTTTCATGATCGTAAGGAGGGCGGTCAGGTCTCCGTAGACCCTGCCGGTCTTGCCGCGCGTGAGTTCGGCCACGTCGGGGTTCTTCTTCTGCGGCATGATCGACGAGCCGGTAGTGAACGCATCGCCGATTGTGATGAAGCCGAACTCAGACGACGACCAGATGACGAGTTCCTCGGCGAAGCGTGAGAGGTGCATCATGATCTGGGCGCAGGCCGCCGTGAACTCGATGGAGAAGTCCCGGTCCGAGACCGCGTCGATGCTGTTCTCGCACACCGTTTCGAAGGCCAGCAGTTTTGCGATGAACGTTCTGTCGATGGGCAGCACGGTCCCCGCCAGCGCCCCCGCGCCGAGGGGCATGACGTTCACGCGCCGGAAACAGTCCTCGAGCCGGCCGCGGTCGCGGTCGAACATCTCGTAGTACGCCAGCAGGTGGTGGCCGAAGAGCACGGGCTGGGCCCGCTGGAGATGGGTATACCCCGGCATGACCGTATCGCTGTGCTGCTCCGCGAGTTGCACGATGACCTTCTGCAGCGAGCCAAGGAGCTCATGGATCCCGGTGATCTCATCGCGCAGATACATGCGGATGTCGAGCGCGACCTGATCGTTTCTGCTCCGCGCCGTATGGAGCTTGCCGCCCACCGGGCCGATTTTCCGGATCAGCCGGTCCTCGATGTTCATATGGATGTCTTCGAGCTCAATACTGAACTCGAAGGCGCCCGAGGCGATCTCCCTCAGTATCTCCTGGAGTCCCTTGATGATCCTGCGAGAATCATTCTTCGTGATGATGCCGGTCCTGGCGAGCATGGTCGCATGGGCGATACTGCCGGCGATGTCGTAGGGATAGAGGCGCCAGTCGTAGGGCACCGAGGCCGTGAACTCCTCCACGAGCTCGTTCGTGGCTTCGGTGAATCGGCCGCCCCAGGGCTTTGTCTTCTTCGGTGCTTTCTTTGGCGACTTTGATTTTTTTGTTATTTTTGTTTTCATGGCCATATCTGTTTAGCAAATTCCAAAATTCAAGCACCAAATCTCAAATAAGCTCCGAGCACCAATTATTAAACGTTTCGAATTTGGTTATTGAAATTTATTTGAGATTTGAAATTTGTTATTTGGAGCTTACTGTTGTTCCTACGCGCAGTCTCAGCGCGTTCAACCGGATGAATCCTTCGGCATCCTTCTGGTTATAGACCCGGTCCGCCTCGAAGGTCGCGAGCTCGGGGTTATAGAGCGATACCGGGGACTTTCTGCCCACGGTATCGCAGTTCCCTTTATAGAGCTTGATCCGCGCAGTGCCGGTCACGTTCTTTTGCGATTCGTCGATCGCGGCCTGGAGCATGGAGCGTTCGGGCGCGAACCAGTATCCATAGTATACCAGCTCCGCGTACCGGGGGACCAGGCCGTCCCGCAGATGCATGACCTCGCGGTCCATGGTGATGGACTCTACGGCCCGGTGCGCGGCATGCAGCAGCGTACCGCCCGGGGTCTCGTACACGCCCCGGGACTTCATGCCCACGTAGCGGTTCTCGACGAGATCGATCCTGCCGATGCCGTGGCTGCCCGCGATCCGGTTCGCCTCGGCAAGGAGCGCGGCAGGCGACAGCTTCCTGTTGTTGATGGACACCGGGTTTCCCGCCTCATACGCCACCTCGACATACTCGGGCTTGTCCGGCGCCTTTTCCACCGGCACGGCCATGGTGTACATGTCGCCGGTCGATTCTTTCCAGGGGTCCTCGAGAATGCCGCCTTCATAGCTGATATGCAGCAGGTTCCGGTCCGTGGAATAGGGTTTGGACTTGGTCGCCGTCACCGGGATCCTGTGTTTTTCCGCATAGGAGATCAACTCCTCCCGGCCCTTCATGGTCCACTCGCGCCAGGGAGCGACGATCTTCACCTCAGGCTTGAGCGCGAAATAGGTGAGCTCGAACCTGACCTGGTCATTGCCCTTGCCGGTCGCCCCGTGGCAGACGGCGTCCGCCCCTTCCATCCCGGCGATCTCGATCTGGCGCTTGGCAATGAGAGGCCGCGCAATGGACGTGCCGAGGAGATAGCGGCCCTCATAGACCGCATTCGCGCGCAGCAGGGGGAACACGAAATCCCTGACAAACTCCTCGCGCAGATCGTCGATGTAGATCTTGCTCGCACCGGTCTTGATCGCCTTCTCGCGAAGCGGTTCGAGCTCCTCGCCCTGGCCGATGTCGGCGGTAAATGCGATCACCTCGCAGCCGTAGGTCTCCCGGAGCCAGGTGATGATGACCGATGTGTCGAGCCCGCCGGAATAGGCGACGACGATTTTTTTTATGTCCTGCTTCAAAGAATAAGCTCCTAAATGCGGGTCAGGGGGCAAGGGTCATGAGTCAGGGAACGTCAAAAACTTTTTGACCCTTGCCCCATGACCCTTGTCCCTATCTCTTTATTTTCCTTCTACGATCTTCACCTTCATCTCGATCCGGTCGTTCGGGTTGTCATTCGCGTCCCGCGGCTGGGACACGATCTTGTCCACCACCTCGATGCCGCTCTCAACCTCGCCGAACACGGTATACTGCTTGTCGAGGAAGGAGGAGTCCTTTACGCAGATGAAGAACTGCGAACCCGCGCTGTCGGGATGGCCTGCCCGCGCCATGGAGAGGGTGCCGCGCTTGTGCGGCTTGTCGTTGAACTCGGCCTTGATGGTGTATCCGGGACCTCCCTGGCCGTGTTTGCTCTTGTTCGCATCCTTTGAGTTCGGGTCGCCTCCCTGGATCATGAAGCCGGGGATGACGCGGTGGAAGGTGGTCCCGTCATAGAAGCCTTTTTTGGCCAGATCGATGAAATTTTTCACGTGGCCGGGGGCGACTTCGGGGAAGAATTTCAGGGTGATATTCCCGAACTTGGTCTCAATGATAGCCTTTGTGCCTGACATTTTTTTGACCTCCTCTTTCGTGACCGTTATTGTTTTTAGCGCAGGCATTGTGGACTGCGCGGAAGCAGCGACACTCATGAAAACAGCGATAATCGCTATAAAAAAAATCCTGGTTCTCCTCATTGTCTGCTTTCCTCCCTCATATGAGATGGTGCATGGTGTTGCCTAAAAACTTTTAAGCTATATTCTTTTACCAGAAAGCCGGGGGGATGTCAAATAAAACCAGAGGTTTGCGGGCTGGATGCAGGAGCGACACTGAGACCGGCCATCAGTATATTCTTTTTATTGTTCAGCCCTTTCCTTTTTCGGATTTTTCTGATAGTATTTTCATAATAGTGCGCAAAACTCTGCTGGTCCACATCACAAAAGGAGAACAGACTATGGTACAGAAGGCAAGCAGCAAGTTGACCGATATGATGCAGCAGGCGATCGCTCGCGAGATCCAGGTGAGCGTGCAATACATGTGGCAGCACGTCATGGCAAAGGGACTGGAGTCGGCCGAACTCGCTGACGTGTTCGAGGAGGTCGCGATCGCGGAGATGAAGCACGCTGAGAAGATCGCGGAGAGGATCTTCTATTTCGACATCACCCCCACGACCAAGCCGGACCCCATCAAGATGGGCGGCACGCTCAAGGAGATGATCGAACATGACGCGAAGGCCGAGGAAGAAGCCATCGACCTCTATAAGAAGATCATCAAACAGGCCGCATCAGACGGTGATACGACGACCCGCCTGCTCTTCGAGCAGATCCTCACGGACGAGGAAGGCCACCACGATACGTTCACGACGTTACTCGGGAAGTAGCCTGCCCTGAGCCCTATCATCAGCGCCCGCGTTTCGCTCATTGTTCGTTTAATCAACGGACCGTGACGGCGCGGGCCTTTTTAACTATTCGCAATCTATGAAGATCATCACCGCCATATCCGAGATGCGGTCCTTTGCCGACACCTTTCGCAGAGAGGGCAAGACCATCGGTTTCGTACCGACGATGGGTTTCCTGCATGCAGGCCATATATCGCTCATGCAACGAGCGCGGCAGGAGTGCGATGTCGTGGTCGCGAGCATCTTTGTGAACCCGACCCAGTTCGGTCCGAACGAAGACTTCGACCGCTATCCGCGCGACGAGGCAGGGGATCGCGCAACGTGCAAAGCCGCGGGCGTCGATGTTCTGTTCATGCCCACGGCCTCTGCGATGTATCCTGATACACCGTCCGTCTTCGTCATTGTGGAGGGGATCTCTGATATTCTGGAAGGCGCGGTCCGGCCCGGACACTACTGCGGCGTTGCCACCGTGGTGACCAAGCTCTTTCACCTGGTGAAGCCGCACAAGGCCTTTTTCGGCCAGAAGGATTATCAGCAGTGCGCGGTCATCAAGCGGATGGCAAAAGGCCTGGACACGGGCGTGGACGTCGTAGTGCTTCCCACGGTGCGCGAGCGGGACGGCCTCGCCATGAGCTCACGAAACAGCTATCTGAGCGCTGATGAGCGGCGCACGGCCGCAGCGATCTATCGCGCCCTGTACGCGGCGGAGCAGCTGGCAAAAACCGGGACCAGGCAGCCGGAGGCCCTGAAGAACAAAATACAGGCTGTTGTGCGGGAAGAGAAAGGCATCGAGATCGATTACCTGGAGATCGCTGATCCCGAGAGCCTCGCGCCCCTCGCGTCAGCACAAGACGGCATGGTTCTGCTGATCGCGGTCCGCATCGGACGCACAAGACTGATCGACAACCTCGTGATTCAACGATAGACGTCACTGCTCACGTACAGAAGAAAACGATCAGGAGCAATGGAGAATTAAGAGGCGGAAAGGGGATCAATGGCATAAACAAAAGAATGTTGTTATCTCCATTTCTCCAATTTATCCCCCTTTCTCCTGAAAGGTTGAAAGGTCCTGAGTCGTTACGACAGGACAATAATCAATCCGTTTGGTTTTCTTCATTTATTTATCGCCTCTCCAAGGACAGAAGGTTCGCCGTGATTTCCTATCCCATCGACAACATCCTGTCCACGCTCAAAGAAGCGGTCCTCAAGAACTCCTCGGTTGTTCTGCGCGCGCCGCCCGGAGCCGGCAAAACCACCCGTGTCCCGCTGGCGCTGCTCGAGGTGCTGCCTCCCCAACACGGCCGGATCATCATGCTCGAACCGAGGAGGATCGCCGCTGTCTCGGCCGCGCGCTGGATGTCTAAAACGCTCGGCGACCAGGTGGGCGGGACCGTTGGTTATGCCATACGCTTCGACGTGAAGAGGTCGGAAAAGACCCGGATCGAGGTCGTGACCGAAGGCATTCTCACGCGCCGCATCCAGTCCGACCCGGGCCTAGAAGGCGTGGCAATGGTCATCTTCGACGAATTCCATGAGCGGAGCATCCATGCGGACCTTGCCCTTGCGCTCTGCCTCGATATCCGGAAACAGCTTCGCGGGGACCTGAAGCTCCTCGTCATGTCCGCCACCATGGAGTGCGGCCCCATCGCGGCCATGCTCGACAACGCTCCGGTGATCACGTCCACCGGGAAGGCCTTTCCCGTCGAGGAACGGTATGTCGGCGACAGCATGGGGCTGCTTCCCGCTCGCATCTCCAGCGTTGTCAAAACCGCCCTTCGAGAGACCCATGGCGACATCCTCTTGTTCCTTCCCGGCTCCGGCGAGATCCGTGCATGCGAACGGCAGCTTCGCGATTCACTGAGCATGGACGACGACCGCATTGCGCTGCACCCGCTCTACGGCGACCTGCCGTTCGAGGAACAGGAACGCGCCATTCTCCCGTCAAGGGACCGACGCAAGATCGTGCTCGCCACGAACATCGCCGAGACGAGCCTCACCATCGAGGGAGTTCATGTGGTGATCGATAGCGGCTTGACGCGGACGCTCCGATACGATCCCGCCTCGGGCATGAACCGGCTCGTGACCGTCCCGGTCTCGCAGGCATCGGCAGAACAGCGCAAGGGCAGGGCAGGACGGCTCGGACCGGGAGTGTGCTACCGTCTCTATAGTAAACAGGACCTTCACGGCATGCCGGCCTTTACGCAGGCGGAGATCCTCGTGTCCGATCTTTCGCCCCTGGCGCTCGAACTCGCGGCATGGGGGGTGAAAGACCCGCATACGCTTGCGTGGCTTGACGCGCCGCCTGTTGCGGCTTGGGACAGCGGCGTGCAACTGCTGAAGGACCTCGGCGCGCTCGATCCCTCTGGCTCCATCACATCCCCGGGCAGGGCAATGGCCCGCTTTCCGCTTCACCCCCGGCTCTCACGACTCATGATAAGGGCGCAGGAGCTGGGGTGCATGCGCCTTGGCGCGGACCTTGCCGCCATCCTGACGGAGAGGGATCTCTTCCGGCATAGCGCAGGTGACCGCATGATCAACGAACCGGATATTTCGGAGAGGGTTGACGCGCTCTGGAGGGGGCGGAAGGGGACGGAAGCGGGCGGGTCGATCGACCCGTCGGCGTTCAGGGCAGTGGAGCGGACATCCCATCAACTTCTTCGTTCGATTGATGGGACGACAGCGAACGTCTCAAGCAAGGACATTGATCACGACGCGATCTCCCGGCTCCTGCTCGTTGCCTATCCGGACAGGATCTGCAAACGCCGGGAGGAAGGCAGCCGCAGTTACGTTCTTGCCCAGGGACGGGGGGTGCGTCTTTCCCTGGACAGCCATCTCGTGAACAGCCTGTACCTCATCGCCGTTGCCGTCGATGCCGGCGGGCAGACCGAGGGGATTATCCATATCGCCGCTCCCGTCACCCCAGAGCTGATCCGGAGCGAATGCGCGGGCCGGATCGAGACAATCAGGCGGGTGGAATGGGAGCGGAAAGAAGGCAGGATCGCGGCGGTCGTGGAAGAGCGGCTTGGGGCACTGATCCTTTCAGCGCGGTCCTTCACTCCCACGAATGAAGAGGCAGCGCCAATCCTGTGCGACGTGATACGCGCCACTCCGGGGGTCCTGACCTTCAGTAACGAGGCGAGGCAGCTTCAGGCCCGAACAGGGCTCATGAAGAAGGCCTTTCCTGAAGAGGCCTGGCCCGACCTTTCAGATGAACACTTGTTCGCCAATCCGGAAGAATGGCTCCTTCCCTGGCTCGGCAGCATTCGCAGTATTCAGGGCCTGGGCGGATTGCATGTCCTGCCGGCGCTCAAGGCGATGCTTTCCCGGGAACAGGCGCGGCTCCTTGACGAACGCGCGCCCCTGTCGATTGAGGTGCCGAGCGGCAGCCGTGTGGCGCTGGATTATTCTTCCGGTGCTCAGCCCGTGCTTGCGGTCAAGCTCCAGGAGCTGTTCGGGCTTGCCGACACGCCGACGATCGCGCACGGACGGGTCAGGGTCCTGCTCCATCTCCTCTCTCCCGCGCGCCGCCCGGTCCAGATCACGCAGGACCTGAAGGGGTTCTGGAACACGGGGTATCCGCTCGTGAAAAAGGACCTGAAGGGCCGCTATCCCAGACACCCCTGGCCCGATGATCCCTGGAATGCCGTGCCGACAAAGCGGACAAAGCCGCGGGGGACGTGAGCGCGTTACGCTGCAACGGCATTCCAGTGGACCGACGCGACGGGTCCACAACGTCCCCGTTGGCCGACCCCACATCTGTTCTTGACAATAAATCACGTCGTAGATACAATCCATTGCAATCTAGAGAGGGGGCATCGCCAGACTCCTCCCCACTTGGAAGCAGATGCATGAAAACCTATGAATGACTGCAAACGCTGCCATACCAACCAATCGAGTATACTGGAGTGAGCATGATTAGAACCGTTGTCTGGACCGTGGCGGTGTGTTCCCTGTTGATCGGGGCAGGACTATTCCATCAGCCCCCGTTCTCCGTTGTTTACGCGCATGATGACTGGAAATCGGAGTTTGATGATATTTGTTCAAAGACCGATGTCGCTACGAAGCTCACCCAGGCGGAAATCAAGAGCCTTATCGAGCGATGTGATGCATTGAAGCCGCGCATTGAAAAAATCGATGAGGCCGCCGCGAAAATCTACTTGAAACGTCTCCGGAGATGCCATGACCTGTTCGTCTTTATGCAGGGGGCCGGGACCTGGTAAAGACACGGGCCGGGTTCGTATTTGCAGTTGTCATGCCCCGTCCGCGCGTACAATACCCGCTCCGTTCACCCTGAGTCTGTCGAAGGTAAAAAATCGTATTTTTTTACAAGCTGAGCAAACCTGACCACGAGGTTGTTATCATGAAACAGAACTTGAGCGAGCAGGAACGACGGCACCTTGACCAGCGGGTCGCTTCCACGGAGAAGCGGACCGGCGTCCAGGTAGTCCTCGCGGTCATCGAGAAAAGCGACAGCTATGTTGAACTCCCCTGGAAGGCGTTCGCGCTGGGAGCAGCGGGCGCCGGACTCGCGGCTGCCATGCTGGATGTTCTGCAGCCCCGCTGGTTCCCGTTCTTTACAATGCTCTTCGCCGTGGCGATGACGCTCATCGGAGGCGCCGTATGCGCCCTGCTGTGTGTCGCCCTGCCGGGCTTCGCCCGCCTCTTTCTCGACGCGCACCGCGCCGAAGTAGAGACGCGGCAATACGCCGAGTCCCTCTTCCTCTCCCGCGAGCTCTTCGCCACACGCAGGCGAACGGGCATCCTGCTGCTCGTCAGTCTCTTCGAGCAGCGTGTCGTTGTGCTTCCCGACACGGGACTTCGCCGGCGCCTGAACGCGGACGCCTTGCAGGGGATCATCAGCCGCATGACAGCGCCCCTTGCGGCCGGCCAGGTCGGCCGCGCGCTCGAAGCAGGGCTGGCCGGCCTGGAGGAGGTCCTGGGGGCCGGCGCAACGGCCGCTTCAGGAGTGGATGAACTTCCCAACGCGATCGTAGAGGAGGACGGCCCATGAGAACAGCGCTTCGATACGCGCTTCTGGTCGCGCTGCTTCTGATCACGGCCATTGCCGCGGCAGTTGAGGTCCCCTTCCTGACGGGCCGCGTGACCGACAACGCCGAGGTCCTGAACGAGGGCACGCGCCGATCGCTGACCTTGCTGCTCAAGGCGCATGAGGAAAGCACCGGGAACCAGATCGCCGTGCTCACGGTCCCCACGCTGGACGGGGAGGGCATCGAGGAATATGCCCTTCGGGTATTCGAGGCATGGAAGCTCGGCCAGAAAGGCAAGGACAATGGCGTTCTGGTCGTCGTCGCTCCGAACGACCGGCGCATGCGCATCGAGGTGGGCTACGGTCTCGAAGGCACACTCACCGATTCCCTGGCCGGCAGCATCATCCGCAATGTCATGACGCCCCGGTTCAAAGAGGGGGACTACAACAGCGGCGTCGATGCGGGCGTGAAGGCCATTCTTAACCTGCTGGAGAAAGGCGAGAAGCCTGTTGGCGAAAGCAGCGCAGGACAAACAACGCGGACCTCATCAGGTTTTCATATCGACATGCCGGACATGCCGATCATTGAGCGGATCCTCATCGGCGCGTTCGTCTTCGGCATCATCGGCCTGTTCACCGCAATGGGAATCATAACCCCCGGTGCCGGATGGTTCCTCTACTTCTTTCTCATCCCCTTCTGGGCCATGTTCCCCATCATCATCGTCGGCACCACCGGTGCTCTTACGCTGCTCATAACGTACCTGATCGGATTTCCCATTGCCAAGTTGATGCTCAAGAACACCGCATGGTATAAAAAAGCCGGGGAGGACCTCCGCACCAAGGGCCACGCTTCCATCGGCGGGTTCACGTTTTCATCCAGTGGCTCGGGCGGGGGCTGGAGTTCGGGCAGTTCCGGCGGCGGATTTTCCGGAGGCGGCGGGTCCTCGGGCGGCGGAGGCGCTTCGGGGAGCTGGTAAGGGCGGTGAAGATTTTATGGTTCAGTTGGATCCGCAGGAGAGGCAGGAGGCGGCCACACATTGTGACCACCCCGATGAACTTCGCACTCTGCGAGTGATGCACCTTGACCCTGATCCAGAAGTTATATACTCCGAACTCTGAACGCCGAACTTTGAACCGTAATAACCTTGTCCCTTGACCCCGGCCCGATGAACCTATTGCCCTGCATTGAATTTCTCGAGGATCCTGCGATACTCATCGTCCGTATCCATGTCAAGCACAACGCCTTCGTCAGCGACATCGAGCAGGGACAGCCGGGATGCGTCCTTTCTGATGACGTCACGCAGGGAGGCGCCTGACGCGATCTCCTGCATGACCCCCGGGGGAAAGAGGGTGGGATGTCCGCGCCTGCCGCCGTAGACCGGAATGACGATCCTGTCAGGCGCCTCCTGGTGCGCGTTAATGATCGCCTCATACGTTCCAATTCCTATGAGCGGATGGTCGGACAAACAGATGAGGACGCCCGAACATCGATCATCGATCGCGCCGAGGCCTGTTCTGACGGAATCGGCCATCTGACTGTCCGGGATCGTGTTCCGCACGATCGTCGCCGGGGTGCCGTGAAGTGCTTCAGGGATGCCGTTGCCGTTGGCGCCGATGACAACGATCACCTGTTGGATGCCTGCGGCGGCAATCGTGTCGTAGCAATGCCTGATGACCGGCCTATCTCCCAGCGGAAGAAGCTGCTTCGATGTCCCCATTCTGCTGGATGATCCCGCCGCAAGGATCAGGGCAGCTACGTGCAGCACCATGTTCTCTCCTTCGGTGAATGATCTGCGCCATGATGCTCACGGCGATCTCTTCAGGCGTCACGGACCCGATTTCGATGCCCACCGGGATCACGACCCTTCCGATGTCCTCTTGAGCGAATCCGCTTTCCGCCAGTGACCGGAACAGCAGGCCCTTCTTGCGTCTGCTTCCCAGGAGGCCGATATACCCGGCGTCCGTCCCGAGCGCTGCCTTGACGGCATCGAGGTCGTGGTTATGTCCGCGTGTCGCAACGACGACGAAGGTGTTCTTTCCGACAGCAAGCCCTTCAAAGGCACGCTCGAAGTCCGTTACCATAAGCTCGTTCGCGTCAGGCAGGTTCTCGTGATTAGCGAATTCCTTCCGGTCATCGATCACGGTCACGCGGAATCCGGTGAACCGCGCCAGCTTTGTCAGCATCTTCCCTACGTGGCCCGCGCCGAGGATTACCAGGTGCGGTTCGAGCAGAACAGGCTCGATATACACAAGGACCGTGCCGCCGCACACAAGACCGCCTGCCCGCTCCGTAAGTTCGAAGGGCAGGGTGAGTGGATTGCCGTCCTTCATGGTCATGAGCGCGGCCTGGACCACATCCGCCTCGAGACACCCGCCGCCGAGCGTGCCCAGGAGAGAGCCATCGTCCCGCACAAGCATTTTTGCGCCCTGTTTTTGGGGCGACGAGCCCCGGCACTCGACGATCGTCGCGATAGCCGAGGACCTGCCGAGACGTTTAAGCCTCAATGCTTCTTCGAATATCTGCATGTTCGCCCCCCCATGATGAGCCGGAATCAGAGAAGCCACGTCATAATCTTTGATACTGATAACGGCGGATAGAATCTATGAATAAAGAAGGATACTTCATACGTAACTATTCAGGTCAAAAGCCAAGGCGTCTCGCGCAAAGCCGCAAAGAACATCAACAACAGGGGAAAATTAATAAGTTCGAAAGCATATGACTACACCTGAATCAGCCTTTATACGAGCCCCGCTTTCCTTGGCGACTTTGCTGCTTTGCGCGAAAAGGTCGGGCATTTGGTGTGGTCGCGCCTGAGTACATACCTTCATACAATTATCATCCTACAGAGTCTTCAGCGCCTCAAGTACGGCCTCCGGTGTCATGGGCAGTCTTCGCACCCGCGCACCGGTTGCGGCGAATACGGCATTCGCCACCGCGGGCGCCAGGGGTGGCAGACCGGGCTCGCCGATGCCCCCGAGCGCGTCACTGCTTTTTACAATGTGCACCTCCACGTCGGGCGCCTCGCTCATGCGAAGGAGCTCATAGTCGGCAAAATTCGCGGACAGAACGCCGCCTTTCGCGATCTCGATCTTTTCCCTCATTGCCGCGCTCAGGCCCATGATGACCGCGCCCATCATCTGGGCTGACACGATCGCCGGGTTGACGATGGGCCCGCAGTCCACGGCGCAGGTCACCTTGTGCACAACGATCGTCCCGGTGCCCTTGTCAACGGAGACCTCGGCCACCTGGGCGACGTAGCTTCCGAAGGACAGGCTGTAGGCGATCCCGCGCGACTGTCCCCGGGCGGGCGGTTTGTTCCAACCGCTCTTTTCCGCCGCGACCTCCAGCACCCGCTGTGCCCGCGGATGCTTCTTGAGCAGGCCGAGCCTGAAGGCGAGCGGGTCCTTCTTTGCAGCATGGGCGAGTTCGTCTACAAAACTCTCTACCACAAAGGCATTATGCGAGCTGCCCACGGACCGCCAGAATCCCACGGGCACCGGCGTGTCGTGCCGTACGTATTCGACGGCCACGTTCGGGATATCATATTCCATGTTCTCAAGTCCTTCGACCGCAGCATTGTCAATGCCCTTCTTCATGGAATCTGGGAAAACGCGGGCAAAGATGGACGGACAGACGATCTTGTGCGACCAGGCCATAACACCGCCGTGCGCATCAAGACACGCCTCGATCCTGCTTGCATTCATGGGACGGTAATAATCGTTCTGCGTGTCCTCTTCCCGGCTCCAGACCAGCTTCACGGGTTTGCCCGTTGCCTGGGAGAGCAGCAGGGTCTCTTCCACGAAGTCGCGCTCAAAGCGCCTGCCGAATCCTCCTCCCAGGAACGTGGTGTGCACATGGATCTGCTCCGGCTTCAGCTTGGTAACCTTCTCGGCCATTGCCAGCACGCCTGACTGGTTCTGAGTCGGCACCCAGATATCGCAGGCGTCGGAGCGAACGTGGGCCGTACAGTTCATGGGCTCCATAGTCGCATGGGCGAGGAAGGGCAGCTGGTAGAGCGCCTCGACCTTGCGGGACGCCTGGCTGAGCGCGGTCTTTACATCGCCGTCGTTCCTCGCCAGAATACCCGGCGAGCCCAGCTGATCGACGAACTCCTTTTCAAGCGACGCGGTGCTCAGCAGGGGATAGCGGGGGTCCTTCCACGATGCATGCAAGGCCTCCCGGCCCTTCCATGCAGCATCGAGCGTGTCCGCACAAACGGCGACCCCGTCGGAGACGGGTACGATGTGCCGCACCCCGGCCACCTTCTGCGCTGCCTCGTTGTCGGCTCCGGCGAGAACGGCCCCATAAGCGGGCGGCCTCGCTATCGCGGCATAGACCATGCCCGGCGTAAAGGTGTCGATGCCGAAGAGTGCCGTGCCGTTCACTTTCTCCTGGATGTCGAGCCTCGGAATGTCCTTGCCGATATACCGGAACTGGTTCTCCTTCTTGAGCTCGGGATTCTGCGGCACCACGAGCTTCGCGGCCCCCTGCGTGAGCCTTCCGTAGGTGAGCGATCGATCGCTCTTGATATGCTTCACCGTGCCTTTCGCGACAGCGCATTCCTTGGGCGGCACGCCCCATTCGCGCGCTGCCGCCGTCAAGAGCATCTCCCGCGCCGCGGCCCCGGCCTTCCTGAGCGGTTCATACATGTGGCGGATGCTCGAGCTGCCGCCCGTGGCCTGGGTTTTCCATACCGGGTCCTTGTAGGCGTCGCCTGCCGGAGCGGCCTCCATGCGCACGTTCTTCCAGTCCGCGTCCAGTTCATCCGCGACGATCATCGGCAAGGAAGTATAGATACCCTGTCCCATCTCGGACTTGCTCACGGTAACGATGACGAGGTCGTCAGGCCGCACCTCCAGCCAGACGCTCGGCCGGAAGCCGGGTCCCGCCTTCTCCAGCTCCGCTGCCGAGACCAGCTGGAAGCCGGACCCCGTCGCGGCAACTGCAATGGCAAGGCCGGTGCCGGTCATTTTCAGGAACTGTCTTCGGGTGAGGTCGGTCTTCATTTTTTACCTCCTGCCGATGCGAGTCGGATGGCGCTCTTGATCTTCGGGTAGGTGCCGCAGCGGCACAGGTTGCCGTTCATGTGTTCGATGATCTTCGCGTCCGACGGGTGCGGTTCCTTGGCAAGCAGCGCGGCGGCCTGCATGATCTGGCCCGGCTGACAGTAGCCGCACTGGGGGACCTGCTCCTGCACCCAGGCCTTCTTCACGGGATGGTTTTCCGGAAGTCCCTCGATGGTCGTGATCTTTTTGCCCTGCACGCTGCCGACCGTTGTCTGGCAGGAACGCTGCGCCTGACCGTCGATATGCACGGTGCAGGAGCCGCACTCGCCGATGCCGCAGCCGAATTTCGTTCCCGTAAGCTGAAGCCGCTCGCGGATCACCCAGAGCAGGGGAACATCCGGTGCGACGTCCACGGTATAGCCCTTGCCATTGATATCAAGACGTATCATGGAACACCTCCCTCAAAGTAATGAAGCATGTGATCAAAACCAAACTCAGAAATTAATGAGAAACCATTTGGCGACGAGCGAAATAGTGAGATGCAGATGTGTCTATATGAATAATATAGCTGAAAAAAATTATAGTGCAAGGTGTTCATCGCGCAAACCTAATACTTTGCTCGTACGGACCAGGGCAAGATTGTTGCGCACTATTTTTTATTGAAAGAGAGATGTTCGGGCCGGCCTGCTCCTGCTTTGAATCCCGAACTGATGAATGAAGCCTGTATCCTGATGCCTGTAATGGCAAAATGATAATGTCCTATTCTGGCAAAGTAGAAATGTCCTATTTTAAGTTACAATACTCCTGATGTAATTGGAGGGTATTGTGACAGAAATGGACATCATCACTATGAGCAGGAGAGAGACAAAAAGGCTGCACATTATCCACCAGGCATTGGATAAGAGGATCACCCAGGAGAAGGCTGCGGAGCTTGTAGGTTTGAGCAGCAGGCAGCTTCGGCGGATGCTCAAACGGGTACGGGAGGAAGGAGACGAAGGCATTAGCCACCGATCCCGCGGCAAGACCTCGAATCGTCGTGTCCCCAATAAGATCAAAGAGAAAGCACTTAAGCTGTATCGTGAGAAGTACAATGATTTCGGCCCTACCTTTGCCAGCGAGAAGCTTCTTGATGTTCATGCGATCAAAATAAGCAAAGAGACTCTACGTCTATGGCTGAACGAGGAAAGCATCCCTTATGAGAAGCGCAAGGCTAGAAAGCATCGGCAATGGCGCGAGAGAAAGCATCATTTTGGTGAGATGGTGCAGATGGACGGTTCCCATCATGACTGGTTCGAAGGCCGAGGTCCTAAATGTGTATTAATGGGATATATCGACGATGCCACAGGAACAGTGTACGGGCGTTTTTACGACTATGAGGGGACCATGCCAGCCATGGACAGCTTCAAGCGGTATATCAAGCGCTACGGCATTCCACAGAGCGTCTATTTGGACAAGCACTCAACGTATAAATCCACGGCCAAGCAGAGCATCGAGGATGAGTTGGAAGATGAAAAACCCATGAGCCAGTTCGAAAGGAGTCTTGCCGAACTCGTGGTAACAGTCATCCATGCGAATTCACCCCAAGCAAAAGGCAGGGTAGAAAGAAGTTTTCGAACGCTCCAGGATCGTCTGGTTAAAGAGATGAGACTTGCCGGGGTTAAAAGCGTCGATCAGGCAAACGAATTTCTGATAAAATATCTTCCAATACACAACATGAAATTCAAGGTAAAGCCTGTTTCTGAAGTTGATTTACACCGACCTGCGCTGTCCATGAGAGAACTCCACAAGATTCTCTGCATCCGAGATGGCCGCACACATACGAAACGATTTTACGATCTCTTACAACGGTAAACTCTATCAGATCAAGGACTTTGTAAAATCTCAGAAGGTTGTCGTGGAAGAACGAACCGATGGATCTCTTCACATAACCAACAAGGGCCTCGATTTAAAATACAGTGAAATCACGACACGACCGCTAAAGAAAACCTAAAAACACCCAAACTAATTCAGGGAAATAAAGTACGGACTCAACTGCCAGATCACCCCTGGAGAAGATCTTATAAAACAATTCGAAGAGCAAGGAGCGATTGTCCTTTGCATCCTAAAACCGGACATTTCTACTTTGCCTTGACACTGTAATCCTGATGCCTTGCCAAATCGTCCCGTTTATAGTACGGTGTGCACAGGTGAGAAATTGCATTTGGGGCAAAATCGTGCGCTCCACCATTATGTCGCCTGGCCACAGAGTCATGGCAATCCTATTCTAACGGTACATTGCCCTTAATCACTTGTCACAAGATCACCATCATGGTAATAAAAGAAATAACAGCAAAAGGCATCCTGTCCAAGTCCCAAGTGTACGATTACGCATTGAATGCGTATGTCGGATGCCAGCATGGCTGCGTCTATTGCTACGCCAAGTTCATGAAGAGATTCACCGGACACCGTGAACCGTGGGGGGACTTTGTCGATGTGAAGATCAATGCCCCGGAGCTGCTGGCCAGGGAAGTATTGAAAAAGAAAATGGGACGGGTCTGGATTAGCGGCGTGTGCGATGCGTATCAGCCGCTGGAAAATAAATACCAGCTCACGAGAAAGTGCCTTGAGATCCTCGTGGAACGGGGATGGCCCGTAACGATCCAGACCAGATCGCCGTTGGTCGTACGCGACATCGATCTGTTGAAGCGGGCGGCCGATTGCGAGGTCGGGTTCACGATGACCACTGCCGATGAGAAGGTGAGGCGCATCTTTGAGCCGCATGCCCCGCCCACGCCAAAACGGGTCGAGGCCCTGGCCAGTCTTCACGCAGAAGGGATCAAAACCTTTGTCATGGTAGCACCGATGCTTCCTGGCGCCGAGGGGCTGGTTGACCTGCTGAAAGGCAAGGCGGACACCGTACTCATTGACCGGATGAATTATCACTATGCGGACTGGGTGTATAAAAAGCACGGGATGCAATGGGCCATGGACGACGGCTTCTTCCTGCAAAAGGGCGAGGAGTTGAGGGCCGCGTTCGAAAAGGCCGGGATGCCCTGTCAGATGTTATGCTGAGGCTGGCGCGATGGTTAATGCAACGAAAAATACGATTGATTCCGCCCATATCCGTGTACTGGGGATCCTGCTCTTCCTCACGGTCAATCTCACGGGTTGCGGTCTGCTGAGGACCGGAATGGCGTCCCTGAAATCCACGTCGGATTTCCATCCCCTTGAGACCGACAGCCGGGTCCTCGCAGAATCAGGGGCAGAGGACCTGGCCAGGCAGGTTGCAGGATACCTGCCGGAAGCGATCCGCACTATTGAAAAAGAGCAGTACCGGGATTTCACAAAACCGGTGACCGTGTATGTGTGTGCTTCAGAGGACAGCTTTGCAGGCCATACGGGTTTGTCGAAGCATGTTCGAGGCGCGCTTACCACCAAGGTGTTTCTCTCAGGGCGTCTGAAGGACCCGGAGTTCAATGAAACGCTCAAGGCCATTCTGACCCATGAGTTATCGCACCTGCATCTTCAGCAGCAGCTCGGGGTCTATCACTACAACGCCAATATCCCCGCATGGTTTCAGGAAGGTCTTGCTGTCATGGTCTCGAACGGCGGAGGGGCGGAAAAGGTCAGTGAGGCGGCCGCTGTGAAGGCCATTGTGGAAGGCAAGCACTTTACCCCGGAGGCGCACGGCAGCTTTTTCCGGCATAAGTCAGGCAGCTCATACGGCCTGGAGCCGCATATGTTCTACCGGCAGGCAGAGCTGTTTGTCAGGTACCTTAAGAGGACGTCTGAATTCAAATTTGGTCTGCTCATGCTCAAGATCGCGGATGGCGGGGATTTTGACAAGTCGTTCCGGGCGACATACGGCATGAGCATCGATGAAACATGGCAGGACTTTATTGACCAGCTCAGGGAAAAACAGCGGGAGATGCAATTTGCAGATAATTTCATGGTCATTGAGTTTGCGAATGGACAGCAAATGAACATGCTTGACCCAGAGGCGGGGCGCGGACTTCGGCTTCGTATGATAGAATTAAAGAAAATTTGTTCGCTGTAAACCAGTACCAAAAAATGCGCCATCATGCTATTCTCTTGCTAAGGAGGACTCATTCAATGGCAAAGATCATCGTGGATAAAAACATGTTCTGCCTGCCCTGGACCCAGACCCTCCTGGGCAGCCATGTGAACGGCAAGGTCAATTTCATGGCGCTGGACTGGTTGACCAGGGTGAATTACCAGCCTGCCATGCTCGGCATCTGCGTCAACAAAGGGCATGCGACGAACGAGGCGATCCGCTCGAACAGCGAGTTCAGCGTCAATGTCCCCTCATCGGACATGGTGGCGATCACGGATTACTGCGGAGTCGTTTCCGGGAAGAACACGGACAAGTCGGGCCTGTTCGAGGTGTTCTACGGGGAGCTTAAAAAAGCGCCCATGATCTCGGCGTGTCCGCTTTCCATAGAATGCAAGCTGGTCCAGACAGTGGATCTTCCGACGAATACCTTCTTCATTGCCGAGATCCGGAACATCTACTCGGAAGAACAGTACCTGGTTGACGGGAAGCCAGACCCGAAGAAGATGCGTCCCTTCCTGCTCACCATGCCTGACAACCGGTTCTGGGCCCTGGGCGAGCAGGTGGGGAATGCGTGGAAGGATGGCGTGAAGTTCAAGGAAACAAGGAAGTAACCTCGACCCGTTGGGAGTGTCGGGAGAGGAAAGGTTAACCTGTCATCTGATCGCGACTATGGCTCGTCTACGACTGAGGGAAAGCGTCACACAATGGGTGCAACAATGTCCCGCCAGGTTGCCCTAAACCCTGTACCCGTGACCCGAGGCCTTGTTAAGGGATAACGAATGCCTTTCGAACATCATAAAAAGCCGCTTCTGTCCCGCAAAGAATTCATCCGGCGGCAAGTCCGCTATGCCGAGTTCGCCCTGATCATCCTGCTGTTCTCCGTCGGGATCGGCACCGTGGGCTATCATGGCTTCGGCAATCTTCCGTGGATCGATGCATTCCTGAACGCGTGTATGATCCTGGCCGGCATGGGGCCGGTAGACCACCTGGAGCCGAGCGCGGGGAAACTGTTTGCCGCTTTTTATGCATTGTTCAGCGGCATATCGTTCATCACGTTCGCCGGCGTGCTCTTCGCGCCGGTGTATCATCGATTTTTGCATAAGTTACATTTGGATATCGCAAAGAAATAGCCGCCACGCATCGGCCGCACAGGACCCACGCGGCTCATGATGGGCAGCACGGTATCGAGGGTCATCGGTCACGCGCTTTCATCATATGCTGCGATATTTCTTAATTGATATCAAGGGGGGGTAACAAATGGCAGATAAAACAACAACGATTCCCTGTCCGGAATGCAGCGGCAAAGGTTCGATGACGTGTCCTGTCTGTCATGGGCAGGGAAGACGGTCCAGTACGAATGCAGCGCAACGATCGTGTTCAAGTTGTCATGGTACGGGAAAAAGCGTCTGCCCCCGGTGTCGGGGCGCTAAAAAAATCAACGGTTGAAAAGAAATAATACAGGAGGGTTGAATATGAGAATGGTCGTCGTCTGCCTCTCGCTGGCCCTGCTGTGCGCCGCCATCGTGAATGACGCGGACGCGGCCGGTCTGGGTGTCTACGGCTCCGCAGCCGGGGGCAGGGCGGACTGGTCGCCGGAGAATACAGCGAACTTCAAGAAGACCACCGGCCACCTGGATTTCGGCCTGGCGATGGATACCGCCCCGGCCCGCGACAAGTTGTACAATTACAATCTGACCGTCGGCTATGGCATCTTCAGGAACATGAACAACGCCGCCTGGGGCAATGCCGACCTGGACGGGATGATCATCAGCAACAGCTTTGGCTTCGGTACCCTCGTTACTCCCAAGGTACGTATCTGGTTCGGCCCTGAGATCAAAGTGACCTGGGTCCAGGGGTCTCCTCAGTATTACTCCAATTATAAAATAAACCTGTTCGGTGTCGGCAAGGGCCTGGTGCTCGGCGTTAATTTCAATGATAAGGAAAAGCTTACGACCGTCGTGAAACTGGGATTCCAGGTATTTGATTATGTGGGAGAAGGCAAAGGTTTCTTTTCCCACGAGACCAACAGCGCCTCGACCTCCTATTTCGAGAGGGATTACGATGTGAGGGAGAAAATGTTCACCCTCACGCTTGAGTTCCTGTTCAGAACATCGGACGACCGTTAGGGGGGAGGCGCAGCCGGGAGCGTACATGGATAAGAACAACCAAAATCGATCCGATCCTCAGGACTCTGAAGAGAGCCATGGCTATCAGAACATCCTGAAAATGGTCATCTTCATCGCGGTGCTGGTGGGAGCATGGTTCCTGCTGGATTGGTTGATAAACAGCAAATAACGGGGAATCCAGGATGTATAACACAAAGCTCGAAGAAAAGATCGACGCTGCTGCTCAGCGATGGCAGAACGTGGAAAAGAAGAAGATGTTCGGCGGTGTCTGCTACCTGCTCAAGGGCAATATGGCCTTCGGCATCTATAAGGATAGCCTGATCGTTCGCATGGACAAAGAGCAGGGGGAGCAAAGCCTCAAAGACCGGAATGTAAAGCCGTTCGATATCACCGGCAGGCCGATGTTCGGCTGGGTCATGGTGCAGGAAGCGGGGTGGAAGAGTGCTGCCGGCCTGTTGAAATGGATCGAAGTGGGGAAGCGTTTTTCGCTGTCGTTGCCGGAGAAGAAGGGAAAAGAAGGGCAAAGAAGACGAAGACGTTGAGGGAATATAAGCTCTGAGTCGCTTACGCATCGAGATGTGTCAAGCAGCAGAATGAACCTGTGGTGGTCCCGAAGATTCCCGCATTAGGCAATGAGCGTGACCCGCAAATTCAGGGTGCATTCTCCGACGTCTACCTGTTTCGCGCTTCGGAGAAGGAAATAGTGGCATGGCAACAAATGGGACGTGATCCAATGAGGTTCTTTCAAGGCGGAATCCAGCCGGCCCCTTAACGCACTGACACGGAGGATCTATGGCAGCGTGGCTACTTCCCGCGGTAAAAGTAATTCTGCCTTACCTAAGCTCGATCGTTGCAGCGGCGATGCCGGTTTTTACCATGCGAAAAAACGCCGAGACGACTGCTGCTGAAGCGCAACTCCTGCAGCAACAGATCGCCGAGCTTCAATTTGCCGCCTCGCAAAACGCAGTGCACATCAAAGAGCTGGCCGAGCAATTGCAAAAAATGACAGCCGCTCTCGAGCAAGGAGCGTCGCTCGCCGAATCCAGGTTCAAACGGACAGCTGCGCTTTGTATTGGAGCGATCGTTGTGTCATTGATCGCACTCTGCGTTTCGTTCATTTCGTTGTTCGGGCGATAGTACGCCATGCTGACAGCAGGGACAACCACAAAGTGCTTTTCGTTTTCGGTCTCGATCGCCGGCATGTTTACTGTTCATCTTAATTACAGAAGGGGATGCCGGGAGAAAAGATCTCACCCTCATGTGCTCCCTCACAATACCCGTTAGCGGGATATCCTCAAGGTTCTCCGGAAGGTGATCTGAAAAGCTTATGAAGAAAGGCTGGGCAATAGATTCCCTGGTAACGCGGCTGTTTTTCGTTTACGTATTTTGCTTATTTGCGGCAACCGCCTTGTTTCAAAACGGGCTGTTCGAGCGGGACGGCTACTACCATGCTCGTCTCTCCCAGCTGATGCCGGAGCGGGGGATCTCTCAAAGCTTTCCCTGGACGCAGCTCAGTACCTGGAAGGACCGCTATTGCGACAAGGAGTTTCTGTATCACGTCGCGATGATGCCGTTCGCCCAGCTTGGCAGCGAGCCGATCCTCGGCGCGCGGATCTTCGCCACGCTCCTCTCGGTAGCTGTCATCGGAGCGCTTTACCTGGTGCTTCGCGCGCACAAGGTCCGCTGGCCCCTGTTCTTCACAACGCTGCCGTTTGCCATGGGCGGGTTGTTCATCGCGCGGCTCGGCATGATCCGGTCCCATGTGCTGAGCATGCTGCTGCTCATGTTCGGCGTTCACTTCATGCTGCAGCGACGATGGCGGGCCTTGTTCGTTCTGGGATTTGTGTTCGCCTGGAGCTACACGGTCCCTTTTGTCCTGCTTATCACGGTCGGATCATTTGCGGTGGGGCAGTGGCTTGGCAGGGGCGGGTTCGATCACCGGTCCGTTGCGGCCGCGGGGTTCGGCTCGGTCCTGGGCCTCGCGGTGCATCCGTATTCGCCGATGACCCTTGAGACTTTCCTCACCTATGTGCAATATTCCGCATGGGGATGGAGGGGGTAGGCAAATCCGGTTTCGAACTCGGCAATGAGATCTATCCGTATCCCCTGCCCGTGTTTCTCGATATCTATCCCTTGATCCTGATCCTGATCCCGCTGCTCGTGGTGTTCGTGCTTGTGCGCAGAAAGCGCCTGGCACCGGAGACGCTTGGCGTTGTCCTGTCGGCGCTCTGCTGGTTCGGGATGACGATGGCCTCGGCGCGTTTTGTCGAGTATTCGGTGCTGCTCCTGGCCATTGCGGCAGCTTTCGTGGCAAGGGACACGCTCTCTGCGCAGGACGTTGTTTCTCGTCTGCCCGCGCTCGGTAAGCGTCTGCGCTGGTTTCTTGCCGCCGCGGCGATCGGCATATCCTGGCCTTTCATGTATACTCCATGAAATTCTACCTGTATTATCAGACCAAGGCCGCCCCGCCGCCCTTTTTTCAGGGAGCTTCGCACTGGATGGAGCAGCATCTGGCGCCGGGTGAAACCGTTATCAATCGTTCTGGGACGATTTCCCTGATCTGTTTTATGCTGCGCCGCGTCAGCTGTATATCTGGGGCCTCGATCCCACCTACACGATCCGTTATGACCGGAAAAAAGCGGTCATGCTTGAGAACTTCCGGCGCCATTTGACGCTTCTGGACGGCCGCGTGCTGGCGGACATGCTGCGAGCCCACTGGCTCATCCTGCGGGCAAGTCGTGTGGGTCGTTATCCTGAACTCCGCAGCGCGCCCTTCCGGGAAGTATACCGCGACAATGCGGCGGTGCTTTTCGAAATAGAGTGAGACAGCTCCGGCCGCAGGGCGGATTTTTTTTCAAAGATCAAACATCCTTAAGACGCTCAGCTGATATCAATGCGTTCTTCGTCCACACCGTATTCCCCTCTCGGTCCGTTCCGCGGTTCGAACTTCCGGTCCGTTCCACAATTCAAAACTCTCCCCTTGACAAACGAACGTGACCCCTTATAATTCCACGATCATGTCTTCTGAACTTCATGAAACAACTCCGCCGACGACCCGTGAGGTCCGGATCGTGTTCGCCGGACTGATGCTGGCGCTTGCCCTGGCTGCGCTCGACCAGAACATCGTGGGCGTGGCATTGCCGCGGATCGTGAGCGAGCTGGGCGACCTTCATCATCTTTCGTGGGTCGTCACGTCCTTTCTCGTGACCTCGACGGCCACGACACCCCTCTACGGAAAACTCTCCGACATGTACGGCAGGAAGCCGCTCTTTATCATCGCGATCATCATCTTCCTTATCGGCTCCTGCCTCTGCGGCCTGTCCCGCTCCATGACCGAGCTCGTGGTCTTCCGGGGCATCCAGGGTATGGGTGCGGGCGGCCTTATGGTGCTTGCCCAGACCACGATCGCAGACCTGGTGGCCCCTCGCGAGCGTGGCCGCTATCAGGGGCTCTTCGGCGCGGTCTTCGCGTTCTCGAGCGTGGCCGGACCACTTTTGGGAGGATTCATCACGAGCGCGTTTTCATGGCGGTGGATCTTCTACGTGAACGTGCCCGTGGGCATTCCGGCCCTGGCCATGATCGCTTTCGGGTTCCGCAGGCCCCATCACAAGGTCCAGCACCGCATCGATTACGCCGCGGTTGCGCTCCTGAGCTCGGCCACTGTGGCTCTGCTCCTTGTCCTGAGCTGGGGCGGCGTGCAATACGCGTGGTCGTCCCCGCTCATTATCGGGCTGGCCATGGCATCCGTGGTGCTCACCGTGCTCCTCATCCGTACGGAGCGGCGCTCTGCGGAGCCGGTGCTCTCGCCGCACATCTTCCACAACAAGACCGTGGTGATCGCGTCCGCGGTGATGGGGCTCGCCTTTATGGGGATTTTCGGCGCCTTCGTATTCTTGCCCCTCTTCTTCCAGCTCGTCATGGGTATGGAACCGGCGAAGGCCGGGCTCATGCTTGCGCCCATGACCGGAGGCCTGATCGCGTCGTCATTTATCGGCGGCCGCATCGTTTCGCGGACCGGCAGGTACAAGATATTCCCTGTCGTCGGTCTGGGCTGCGCCTCGCTTTCCTTTATCGTCGTGATGTGGGCGGCCGCGTCAAACGGGGGAATCGGCGTGATCGAAGCCTCGCTCATTGTCCTCGGCGGCGGTTTCGGCCTCGTCATGCCTAATCTCGTCGTCGCTCTGCAAAATGCGGTGGGAACCAGTGAGCTGGGAGCGGCAACGGCGACAGCGGCGTTCTTCAGACAGCTCGGCGGCACCTTCGGCGTGGCCATGTCCGGCGCCATTATGACGTCCCAGCTCCAGGGCTTGCACATGGAAAAATGGACCGCTCTGATAAAGAACGGCCGTTCTCTCATGGAACAGGGGATCCAGGATATCGCCGCGCTGCCAGCTGCCCAGCGGGAGATCGTGCTCGGGGCCTACCGCCATGCGATCAGCACCACGTTTCTCGTCGGCGCCGTTATCACGGCCCTGGCCTTTGCGCTCGTGCTCTTCCTTCCTGAGCATCCGCTGAAATCCGGCCGTACAGGAAGCTCCGGCACGCCAGCGGGGTCTCCCCGGAAAGTCGGGTAAGAACGGGCTCTTCCTGCTTCCCGTTCTCTAATGTTGTTTATGTGAAAAATTAGGTTTTTGGCGGAGCTGAGGATGAGGGAATCAAAGTTCGGAGTTCGGAGTAAAACAACTCAGGGTTAGTTCTTCCCGATGTCTTTCCACGAGCGGCGTTATGGTTTGACCTGCTTGACAAATCTCCCCTGATATCTGGCATGTCCTTCGCATTTTTCAAATATGAACTGGCAGATCCTGATGCCGGGGTATAAGGCCAGCGGCGCATTTCCTAAATTAACGATTTCCAGGACCTGATGGTTGGAGATGCCCGGATGCATGAACCCGGCAGTCACGTGAACTGCCAGCCCGAAACGGGCAAATCGGCTTCTCCCTTCCAGCCGGCCGGAGATGGTATCGGCAAGGGTGATTTTTTCCTTCGTGATTCCCAGGATCATCTCGCCCGGCTTTATGACGAGATATCCGCCGTCTTTAACGTGAACTGCCGTGGTAATATCATAAAAATGAGAATCTTTTTTTATGTGGTAGATTTTTGATCGTTTTGTGAAGATCCTGAATTCGTTCCCGAGAGAAAGATCGATCGAGCCTGGTCCGATCTGTGATTGTTCGAGCGGCTCGATCTTTATCAATCCCTTTTTCAAGGCTTTCTCGATCTCTTTCCCGATTAATACACTCATATTCTTCAACCTCGCGTACGGCATCTCATGGCAAGACCGGGATCGGCTACCAGCCTACCGTAGCAGAATTCAATAATTGAGTCAAGAGATGCACCAGATCCCAATTCAAGGGTGCGGCTGCCTTATTGAAAAATGATTGCCCGTTGTTCAGGCCGCTGGCTTCAGCCTGAGTAGAAAGATTTTTCAACAGCCCTGGGATGCCTTCATATGATTGTCAGGGCTTAACCTTTTACGGTGCTCAGCACGTAATGTGAAGCGCCGCGATTACGGTCTTTGCGCCCTGCAGATCGTTGAACAGTGCCACCGCTGATGATGTCCGTTCCACCTTCACCTCGATCCCCAGCGCAGCGATCCGGTCAACGGTTTCCTTTGGAACGCGCATGACCCCGGCATAGCCCGTGCCGATGACGAGCACGTCCGGCTTTGCCTGCAGCGCTTCCGCCACATCAGCAAACTGGAGCAGATGCCCCTCCTTTCGCCACCACGACGCGTCGACCCTGCCGGGATAAATGATAACGTCCGAGGTATAGGTCTTCTTGTTGATGACGATCCTTCCGAAGGAATAGGAATCGATCTTCATGGCCTCCCTCCCTTCTGGTCACGTGGTCTGAACGAACAGGGGGCGTATCACGACCCGGCCTTCCGCGCCCTGGACCTCGGCGCCGGCAATGGACGCGGCAGCCATGACCGCTGTGAGATGCTGCGTCTGGAGTCCGGCGTTCTTCCTGGCTCTGCGGATGTTCGTGATCTTCATTGGTTTTCCGAGCACGCAGGACAGGGCGAGAGACGTACGCAAGAGCTGGCCTCCGCCTTTGCCGAAGGAACCGTCGATGCGCACCATGTCAGGACCTGATGGGCGGCTCATTTCCTAATTATAGACGTTTTTCTCCTGACATTGCAGGTGGCGAACTGCGGGACATATGGATTTTGTGAGAGTCCAGGGAGAGCCTTTAGGCTTACGGGTATCTTCTACCCAAAAAATACTGTTCATCGGATATGCTATAATTTAACTGTCCGGGTCAACGGACGGCTAACGGGAGAGGTTGAACCGCGCTATGAGACAACACTTCTGGATATGCACTCCGCTTCGGTGTTCCAAAAAAGGTGAGCACCCATGAAAGTTTTACTGGCAACAGACGGTTCTCTCTCCTCGGAGGGTGCGGCATCGTTCCTGACCCGAATGGCATGGTCACCTGATGATGCGATCACGGTCTTCCATTCTGTTTACGCGGTCCCCTTTCATTACGACGAAAAATTCTACTGGACGACCCTGCAGTCGATAAAAAAGGAATGCGCACCCAAGATCCTCGATTCAGCGGTTGCGATCCTCAAGCCTGTCCGGGCAGCCATCAGCGTGGAGATCGAAGAAGGTACCCTGCACCCGTGTACGCCGGAGCAGTGCATCATCAAGGCGGCCGAAGCGTCGGGCATGGACCTCATTGTGATGGGGGCGAGCGGAACAAAAGGGCTTGCATCGGTCTTTATCGGAAGCGTATCGAGAGCGGTCGCGAACAATGCCCCGAAACCGGTCCTCATCGTAAAACAGCAGCCACCCGTGCCAGCGGAGAGGATGCGGGTCCTTTTCGCCGCTGACGGATCCGACCATTCCCGCGCAACCGCCGAGTTCCTGACTTCCCTTCCTTTTCCCGATGACTACCGAGATCACGATCGTGCATGTGATCCCGTCGAACTTCCTCGACGTGCCTGAACAGTTCGTTCTGGAAATTGATGAGCGGGTCAAGGCCGCCGTGAGCAGTATCAGGACCCGGGAATTTACGGAAGCTGAGAAGATCTTCGAAAAGGCGCGGGCGTATCTCGGCAGAAAGTTCAAACAGATACAGGTGCTCTCCCGGGTCGGCGACCCGTCAACGGAAATATTGAAAGCAGGGGAGGCCATGGAGGCAGACCTTATCGCTGTTGGCTGTCGGGGATCCCGGGGATTGACGGGAACGCTGGGCAGCGTATCAAGAAATATTCTGAACCATGCAGTGTGTTCCGTCCTGATCGTGAGATGATGCAATGACCTTATGCCGGACTATAGATAACAGCAAGACGTAAGACCCAAAGCTGCCTGTTTTGAAATAGATGGCAGGGAAGAACGTCAAGGGATAAGAGGTAAACGGATATGATCATCGACCTGAACAAGAAGGAACGCGATCTGCTCGTGACCGAACTGGAGAAAAGCATCATCCCGGAAGTGAGGGGAATAATCGTATCAAAAATACGAATGCGGAAGACGGACCGGGATGATCTGAAAAAAGAGGACGAGGCCGCGCTGGAGAACGTTCTTGAAAAACTGAAAATGGCCGCCTGATCCGGACAGGCCGGCGGAAAACTGAAACAAGGCACGGTCGTTCCCAACGGGGTCGTGTCGGGAAGGGACCAAAAGGGGTGCTTTATGCAGCCCCTTTTTTATGTATCTGATATACTTTTCTCACAAAGAAAGAACTATCGCCTGATACTGTTCGTCGCTGCTCTTGATCCGAATTCAAATACTAAAAGAGGCTGTTCGATCCAGCCAAGGAGAAGGTTGTGATAAATCGCCTGTTCTCTCCCCTGAAATTACGGGACCTGACCTTTCGGAACAGGATCTTCGTTTCTCCCATGTGCCAGTATTCGAGCCGCGACGGCCTGCCTACCGACTGGCATCTTGTCCATCTGGGAAGCCGCGCAGTGGGAGGCGCCGGGCTGGTCAATGTTGAGGCGACTGCGGTGAGCCCGCAAGGCAGGATCAGCCCCGACGACAGCGGTATCTGGAGCGATGCCCATGCCGCGGCGTTTGCTCCTATTGCAAGGTTCATCCGCGAACAAGGCGCTGTTGCCGGGATCCAACTCGCCCATGCGGGACGCAAGGCTTCCACGGATCTCCCGTGGCTGGGAGGAGGGCCGCTGGGACCGGAGCATCGCGGCTGGCAGCCAATCGCGCCGAGCCCGATCCCCTTTGCTCCGGGCCATCCCGTTCCCCGAGAAATTACGGCGGAAGACCTGGAGACCATTCGCCGGCAGTTCGTCGACGGGGCCCGGCGTGCTCAAGCCGCCGGTTTTCAGGTCCTGGAGATCCATATGGCGCACGGCTATTTGCTGCACGAGTTCCTGTCACCGCTCACGAACCACAGAACGGACGAATACGGCGGGAGCCTGGAGAACCGCATGCGCTTTCCCCTGAGCATTGCCCGCGCGGTGAGGGAGGTCTGGCCCGAAGAGCTGCCGGTCTTCGCGCGCATCTCCGCCACCGACTGGGTGGACGGCGGATGGGACCTGGCGCAGTCCATTGAACTCTGCCGGCGCTTGAAGGATACGGGCATCGATCTCATTGACTGCTCCGGCGGCGGGACCGTGCCGCATGCCGTCATCCCGACGGGCCCCGGTTTCCAGACCCCGTTTGCCACCGCGATCCGGCAGCAAGTAAATATCGCCACCGGCACGGTCGGCTTCATCACCGATCCCATCCAGGCCGAGCAGATCATTGCCACGGGTCTTGCCGACGCGGTGCTGCTCGCGCGCGAGATGCTGCGCAAACCGTATTGGCCGCTCGAGGCGGCGCGGGTCCTGGGCGTCGACGTACCGTGGCCGTCGCAGTATCTGCGTGCCAAGATCTGAGCCTGACGATCTGTGCAATTACCAGAGAGGGAACATCGTAGGGCGGGGTCCCCGACGTTACCCGAGGCGTTGAAGTGCATAATCGTTGAGTACACGGCAAGGAGGATGCTGGCGGTATTTTATCCAAGGAGGTGTGCGATGTCTGTCCCAATGGTGTTCAATAGTATTCTGTTTTTCGTGCTCATTGTTGCTCCACTGGTCCAGGCTGAGGACCGGATGGCGATCACGGACTTTCCTTCCCACATCGGCGCGGCAGGGGCCCCTGCGGGTTGGGAGCTCAAGGAAAAATCCGGCAAGGCGGACTTTGCCGTGGTCAAGGACGGAGATGTCGCCGCGGGCAGGTTCCGGAGCGCCAACACGTCTTTCTCGCTCCAGAAGGAAGTGAAGGTGGACCTCAAGCAATATCCTTGGCTCACCTGGAAATGGAAGGTGACCAAACTTCCGGCGGGCGGCGACTTCAGGAAGTCGAAGACCGATGACCAGGCGGCCCAGCTCTTCGTGGCGTTCTCTAAGACAAAGGCGATCGTCTACATCTGGGACACGACGGCGCCCGCAGGGCTCATGGAAGACACGTCCCCGGTCCCCTTCATGACGGTCAAGATCGTGGTGCTGCGTTCGGGTCCGGCTGAACTGGGGAAATGGATCGAAGAGACCCGGAACGTGTATGATGATTACAAAAAGCTCTATGGTTCCGAACCGCCGGCAGTGAACGGGATCAGGCTCCAGATAAATTCACAGCATACCGGTACCTCTGCCGAGAGCTATTTTGCCGATGTAGTTTTCAAGAAGCAGTAGGTGTGAGTGAAGCGGGCCGGACAACAAAAAGAAAACGTGAAGGCCCTGCGCTCTTTACGCGGCCACGCTCTTTCCCTCAGCCGGAGGCCGGCCGTCTTTGTTCTGTCTCGCGACCATCCAGCCC
Source organism: Nitrospirota bacterium (assembly GCA_963796285.1). Classification (GTDB taxonomy): domain Bacteria; phylum Nitrospirota; class UBA9217; order UBA9217; family UBA9217; genus JALNZF01. Next base: position 432,280 of record CAWCKW010000013.1, on the reverse strand, counting down.
GGATACTCGGACGGCAACTCGCTTACGGCATCGAGCTGTGCAATCTGGCCGGGGGCAAGTCGCACATCGCTTGCGGCGAGGTTGTCTGCGAGCTGGTCCCGCGTTTTTGCTCCAATGATGACGCTGGTGACAAAGGGCCGCGTCAAGAGCCACGCAAGGGCGACCCGGGCAACAGACAGGCCGGTATCCGCTGAAACAGCCCGCATCGTCTTGAGCACGGTCTTCGTGCGCTCGCGATCGACCGGCGGGAAGTCATAGGACGTACGACGCGCGCCCGCCGGCCCGGGATTCTCCATGTCGAATTTGCCTGAAAGCAGGCCGCCTGCAAGGGGGCTCCAGGGGAGCACCGCGAGACCCTGGTCCCGGGCAAGCGGCACGACCTCGCGCTCGATGTCGCGGCTTGCGATCGAGTAGTGCATCTGCGCGCTGACAAAGCGCGCCCAGCCATGGGCATCGGAGCAGGCAAGCGCCTTCATCGCCATCCACGCGGGAAGATTGCAGAACCCTACGTAGCGGACCTTGCCGGCCCGCACCACGTCGTCGAGAGCCTGCATAGTCTCTTCGATCGGTGTCTGGAGGTCAGCGCCGTGGATCTGGTAAAGGTCGATGAAGTCCAGGTTCAGGCGGCGCAGACTCGCGTCGATCGAGGCGAGGATGTGGCTGCGCGAAAGGCCCGCTTGGTTCGGACCGGGGCCTGTGCGGCCGCGGACCTTCGTGGCGATGATCGTTTGCTCGCGCGGCCTGCCGAGCCTGGCGAGCGCCGCGCCCACGAACGTTTCCGAAACACCCTCCGAGTAGACATCAGCCGTATCGATGAAGTTCACACCGGCATCAAGGGCCGTGCCGATGAGCGCCTCCGCGTCGTCAGCCGTCAGCCGTCCAATGGCTTCCCAGACTCCTTTTCCTCCGAAGGTCATGGTGCCCAAACACAGCTCGGATACATACAGGCCCGTTCTTCCAAGATTTCGATATCGCATTGTCTCACCTCAAACCCTAACCCGGACAAACCGGAACTAAAAAAATCAAAACCGAAAATTGTTCTCTCGCAAAGACGCAAAGTCGCAAAGGAAAGCAGGTCTCGTGTACATTCTGAATCAGGCTTGATTGTTTTCTTACGAACGTATCAAGTTTCCCATGTAGTTGACGTTCTTTGCGACTTTGTTTATGGCCGCGTTTTGGCAACAGCAGGCTACGGCTTTGCGCGAAAAGGTTTGGCATTTGGTACGGTCGTATCTTTTAGAAATAATTTAGCCTTTCTTTGCGAGCTTTGCGCCTCTGCCTGTGCCCGTGTTATCGCAAGAGCAGCGTACGCGATCTCTTGTCGTTTCATTCCCCTTGTCTCCTTTTCGCCTCCATCAACGCCTGCACCGGCTTGAGGCTGTAGGGGCTTCCGTGCTCGATCGCCGTGAGCACGGTGCCGCCGCCGGTGAAGAAGTAGTAGCTCGCGTCGTCCATGACGGACAGATACAGGCCCGGCAGAAGGTTCTTGAACTCCTGGAGGGTATCTCCGCCGCCGTACATCTTCATGGCGTCCCGGTTCAGGTCGATGGTGTTGTCGAGGGCCTGGGACCCGGCGGAAAAGTGGGGAGTGTATCCCATGACGGCATTGACGAAGATGGTCTTTGCGGTCTGAATGGCCTCGGCGACGGTCTTTTCCTCGAAGGACCGCGGGTCGATGTCCATGACGTATCCGTAGGAATTGCCGGGCTTGAAGTCCTTGACGGAGATGGTCCGGTACCTGCCTTCGATCCTTCCCTCCCTGACATCCGATTCCACGATAAAGGGCAGTTCGACGATCTTCTTCCGCTCGCGGTCCTTGTGGACCAGTTCCTGCGCAAGCGCGCGGTCCTCGTTACTCACCCCGCTGATGCTGACCTGGTATTTTGCGCAGAGGTAGGTATTGTAGATGACCCCGCCGAGCACCAGCCGGTCCACCTTGTCGTAGATGGCGTTCAAGGGCTTTATCTTGGTGTCGTACTTTGCGCCTGCGACCACGGCGAGGAAGGGCCGGTCCGGGTTCATGACGCCTTCGAGGTGCATGATCTCCTGCTGGAGCAGGAAGCCCGCGTACGAGGGGACGAGCCGGGTGATGTTCTCCGTCGAGGCATGGGGCTGCCACGAGCCGAAGGCGTCGTTCACGTAGATGTCGGCCAGGCCGGCAAGCTGGAGCGCGAAGCGCTCCCGGAGCTCTCCCTCGGCCTCCTCTCCCTGGAACCACCGGGTGTTCGGAAGGTAGATCCCTCCGATCTTCCGCTCCCGCAGGTCCCTGACCGCAAGGTTGATGGACGTATCGATCCCGGTTATCCCCTGCTTCGGATCAACCGGGAAGCGGGGGAGATACAGTTTTGAATGAAGCTTCTGCTCGAGATAGCGCACGATCGGCTCGACGGACTCTTCGGGCCTGCAGGTAATGGTATCGGACTTCTTGTCCCGGGGCCTGCCCACATGGGTCATCATGATGGGCCTGCCCCCCCGCTCGACGATATGGAAGAGCGTGCCGATGGTGCGGTCGATGCGGAAGGGGTCCCGGATCGCTCCGTCCTTCACGACGTTATGGTCGAACCGGACCAGGACGACCTTCCCCTCCAGATCGGCATCCTGGATCAACGGCAGGTCCGGGTGCAATGAGGTACTCATCATGGCGGCTCTCCTTTGTTCCACTAAAGAACAATAGCTCCTACGGTACGGGTCAAAATAGTGATGATTTCTCATAATTAAGTCATTAATTTACCGCAGAGGCGTAGCCTGCTCTCGCGTAAAACTTGCGGCCATAGAACGGAGACACGGAGAAATACAAATTGATTTATATTAAAGAATGCTCTCGGCGCCTCCTGTGTCTCAGCGGTAGACCTGGACTTTTTACGAATAAGTCAATTCATAGCACAGGCGAGTTATTCCTCTCAACGCTGTCCTGATCAGATCTGCGTACTTGCCATCCGGCCTCACAGGTGTTATAGTCCCTCCACGGTTGTCAGGCCGTTGGCCATCCCCGCAGCATGAATACGCGCTGAAAACAGAATGCACACACCTTGCCAACACATTCGGATCCGCGATCTACAGATCAGTCCGCCGCTCATTCTTGCGCCGATGGCGGGCCTTACCCACAGCGCCCTCCGGCAGATCGTGCTCGGCTTTGGCGGGGTCGGTCTTTTATCAACGGAAATGCTCGCGGCAAAAAGGCTGCCCTCTGAAAATCCCAGGATCTCCCCGTACCTGATCAGGACTGCCTTGGAAAAACCGCTTTCCTATCAGCTCCTGATCTCCCTCGGCCAGAGAGATGGCACCGGCCATCGAGGTGCTGCACACACTCAAAGCCGATGCCATTGATCTGAACCTGGGCTGCCCCGCTCCGGCTGTCGGCAGGTCCGGCGCGGGCATCTCGCTGATGGAACGGCCGGAGGATGTCCGCGCACTCGTGGCAGAGGCGCGGAAGCGCACTATGCTGCCCCTTTCCGCAAAGATCCGGCTCGGCCTTGAACTGGACGAGCGGAAATTAAGGGACTTCTGCACCATGCTCGAAGACGAAGGCATCGATATGCTCTCGGTCCATGCCCGGCTCAAGAAAGAGTCCTTTGACAGAAGGCCGCGATGGGAGTGGGTCGCCAGGGTAAAGGACTGGCTCACGATCCCCGTTGTCGCCAATGGAGGGATCTTCTCTGTGCAGGACGCGGAAGATTGTCTGCGCGTCTCCAGGGCTGACGGTCTGATGCTCGGCCGAGGGGCAGTGACGCGACCCTGGCTGTTCGCTGAAATTGCACGGGACGTGTACGGCTGCACTGTCGCGGAGCCGGCCGTGTCCTTGCAAAAGGTGTACGGCACCTTTCTCGAACTTATCACCGAGCATTTCCGGCCTGAACGACGTCTGGGCAGGCTCAAGGAATTCACCCATTATTTCGCTAAAAACTATCAGTTCGGACACCTCCTGGCAACCAGGGTCCAGTCCAGTGCGAGCGTGGATGAAGCGCGGGAGAGGGCTGGAATTTTCTTTGAGGGCGCATCCTAGCGCATCATCATATCTAGTTCGCATTTTACGATTCCTCCTGGCACGGAAGTGTGACCCCGCCGCGCCTAGATTCTCTCTTGCTCTAAGATCAATGAAATAGTTGTTATATTTTCATGAAAGCAGCAACTTCACGTCAAGAGAATCCATTGCATGACGAGGAAAAAATCTGTATTTTCATTGTTGTTACTACATAGTTTGTCCTTCATATGTTGCCGCTGTATTATTGACACATACCCTTAAAATACCCGCCCTGGGTGATTGACCTAAATATAAAAAAGAATATGCTATAACAAGAACAATGGAACGGCGGCAATCCTGTTCCCTGGCCAATGTCCAGTATAAGCGGCGATATGCGGAGGAACGATCACTGTGCCTTTGAAGAATAACATAGGAATGCTCGATATCATGGAGACTGCCAAAGCCGTGGTGTCTCACCTGGACATCGACAATGTGCTTTCCATCATACTTGAAAAGGCTATGGAGATCACCAAGACCCGTGCCGGCAGCATCGCTCTCTACTCATCGGATACCGAGACCATGCGCATCCATGCGCACCGGGGGTTCACCCGGAGATTCATTGCCAGCCGCGAATGGCAGGTGAGGCAGGGTGGGTTCACGGACCGGATCATCAAATCACGGGCAGCAACCGTCATCAATGGCACCGCGAACAAGGACTTCTTCACCAGCCCCGTCGCGATCCAGGAAGGCATCAAGTCCCTTATTTGCATGCCGCTCAACTATTCCGGCGAGGTCGTCGGTATTCTCTATGTCAATGACTTTGCGCCAAGGAATTTCGCGTCCGAAGACCTCCAGAACCTCGAGATCCTCGCCTCGTTCGCGTCGATCGCTATCCACAATGCGCAGGCCCATTCAACGATCAGACTGCAGGCCATCACCGACAGCATCACCGGTCTGTTCAACCGCCGCTGCTTTGAAGACCTCATGAGCCGGGAGCTTCAGCGGGCGGAGCGGCATGAGAGGGAGTTCTCGCTCGCCCTCGTGGATGTGAACGACTTCAAGAAGTACAACGACACCTACGGCCACCAGGCCGGCGACCATGCCCTGTCCGCGCTCGGCGAAGCGATCAGAAAGGCCATCCGCAGCATCGATATTGCTGCACGATATGGCGGCGACGAGATCGCGATCATCCTGCCCGAGACCAAACTTGATAAGGCATACAATATGTTCGCCAACCGGATCAAGCAGGAGATCGAAGAGGGCTTTACCGCGATCTCCGGCACGGGACATATGCTGTCGGTCTCGATCGGGATTGCCGCGTACCCCCATGACGGGAAAAACACCCCGGACCTGGTCCTGTCCGCGGACCGGGCGCTCATGGCGACGAAGAAGCAGAAGCACACCTGCGCGATCGGCTGCTCCCGCCCGATCGCAACGCTGTAAGAACCGGATCTTCCGCCGACCATTCTCGTGGATGCAACCGAAGACATCGTAGCGCAATCCTGCACATTGCCTCTATCGTATCATTGTTCCAACCAACCTTCTGTCTGCTTGTGTAACACAATAAAATCAGCCCGTTCTGCCGGATGATCATGAGTTTGCCTCGTACCTGCTTCGAAACAGGCACATGTGGGTCTCACGTCACGCTTGTCCTGGTGTATACTTGAAGGGAACATCATTTATGCCTAGTAGATGGCGCCGGTTGCCTGAGCGCTGATAAAGGACCCGCGTATGAACACTCCCGGGAAATTGCCGGCGACTATACTGAGTCTCATCATCATGAGCGTAGTGTTCACTGACTGTACGAAAGCTCCCCTCATCGGAGGGCCTATTACGGCGGAACGGCTTGAGGATGGTGTCTACGAAGGCAGTTACAGCAGCTGGCCGAACAGCGCCCGGGTAAAGGTAACGGTCAAAGAAGGTACGATTGCCGATGTTGTTCTCATCCGCCACTGGGCGTCATGGGTCGGCAAAAAAGCCGAGCCGATCATTCCTCTCAGGATCATCGAAAAACAGTCAGCTAACGTCGATGCGGTCACCGGCGCAACCAACAGCAGCAGGGTCATTATGAATGCGGTGCAGGATGCCCTTGAAAAGGCATATTGGCATAAATAATCGTAATTTCTGAAAGCATGTCATTTTCGAAGACTTGATCGGGAATATCTCCGGGGAAGGTCAATAGTGTTTTACGTAGAAACATCCCTATTGTAAACCGGCACACTGCCTGTTATCAACGATACGACGAGCGATGCATGATGCATAATGAAAATTTCTGAGTCAAGGAAACAGCGGCGCAACAACTTCGTTCGCTTCTCTGTGCTCTCTATTCCCACATTGCAGAAAGGGAAACTCCTATGCCGACCTTGCTGGACCAATACCGGTATTTTTTAAAGGACACGGTACGGCTGACCATCGATTTCAGCCAGACAGATCAAAGCAGGGGTGTGGCCCCGCCTCCAATCGAAAAGCCCTATGCAGCGGATGGCGAACGCATCGATCTGGTCCCGATCGGGAAGTGGCGGGGCATTTCGACCATCGACCTGATTTCCGCCATACGGAACCGCAGCAGTCATCGTCAGTTCACCGGTGATCCGCTGTCTCTGGACGAAGTATCGTTCCTGCTCTGGGCCACGCAGGGGATCCGCAAGCAAGCGAACGAGGCAACCGCTCAGCGGACCGTCCCTTCCGCCGGCTGCCGTCATTCGCTCGAGACTTATCTCTGCGTGCTGCATGTCGCGGGACTGGAACCGGGGATCTACCGCTATCTGCCGGTGGAACACCAGCTGCTCGTCGTGTCGAGGGCGCCGGGTCTGGCGAAGAAGCTCACGGCGGCAGCCCTGAACCAGTCCTTTGTGAGCAAGGCCCCGATGACCTTCATCTGGACAACGATACCCTATCGCATGGAATGGCGCTACGGTATCGCGGCCCACAAGGTCATCGCGCTTGACGCGGGACACGTGTGTCAGAACCTCTACCTGGCCTGCGCTGCCATCAATGCGGGGACCTGCGCTGTCGCCGCCTATCACCAGCAGTTGATGGACGACCTTCTGGGCATTGATGGTGAAAATGAGTTCACCCTCTACCTGGCGCCTGTTGGAAAGATTTGAGATCTTCTTCAAGGAATATGTGGAGACGTATAGACAAGCTCTAGACCTTTTTTATGAAACGCCTGGACAGGACAGGGGCATCATAGACATCGCACACAGCAACGACCTCCACGATCGGATTGTTCAGCCGGATACCGCTAAACATGTCCTATTGTTCCTGCATCCAAACAAATACTGTATCGAACCAGAACTATTCGTCCTCGTTGAAATTCCCGCTTTCTCTTCTTGTCTTCGTACGAAAGTATGATAAAATATATGCATGAGTGAACAGGACGATACAAAAAAATCAGTGAACGCAAGCGACCCCGTGATGAACGCATCTCCTGAAATCGTAAAGCCAGGTGATTATCTGCGGGCAGTAAAGGTCAGTCTCCGGCAGGGGAATCAGAAGGAGGCTTTCGGTCTACTGCAGCAGGCCGCTCTGCAGTATCCCGACGACCCTTTTATCCTCTCCTATTACGGTTGTCTTCAGGCCTTGGTGGACAGAAAGTACCGAGCCGGTGTTGAAAAATGCAAGAAGGCCCTGGTCCTGATACAACGGGAGTCGTCGTTCGGTGAGGAGATGCTCTACCCGGGATTTTATCTCAATCTCGGCAGGGCTTACGTTGCGGCGGGGAAAAAAGATGACGCGCTGGACGCCTTTAAAAAAGGACTGAAATATAACAGTGGCCACCGCGATATTCTGAATGAATTACGCGCACTAGGCATGAGGAAAAAAGCCGTCGTGCCGTTCCTCGACCGTTCTAACCCGATCAACAAATACATCGGCCTAATTTTGCGCAGGGAAGATAAAGCGCCTGTTAAGAAGAAATGAGCAACCGCAGGGGTTGGAGCCAACCTCGCCAGCAATCCCGTTCAGTGTGCGCTGGTAGCCTGCGATCCGCTCATTGCTTTGAATGCCCTTGCGTCCCGCCATATGTAAAACCCTTCCGTCGCACTTACGAACGTGTAGAATTTATTTCAACGTGGACGGGAAAAGTCAGCTTCTTTGACTTGTCTTTTTTAAGTTCTCTCTTGTTAGGAGTTCAGCATGGTAGTCACGGACCTCGAACACTCTGATAAGCAGATCGCATGCTCTCCCGGCCTGCAGAAGGCCTTTGCTTTTTTGCGTTCACCCGGCATTCACCAACTGCCTGACGGCAGGGTCGAGATCGACGGGGACCGGGTGTTTGCCCTGGTCCAGCGGTATGAGACCATGATGACCGACGCACCGAAGTTCGAATTCCACCGGAAGTATATTGACGTACAGTTCATCGTGTCCGGCGAGGAGGTCATCGGCTGGGCGTCGGCTGCGCGAATGACGGTCACCGAAGCCTATGACGCGAAAAAGGACATCTGTTTTGGCACCGTGGCAAAAGGAATCTGGACGCCCGTGCATTTGCAGGCAGGTCAATTGGCAGTGCTCTGGCCGGAAGACGGGCATGCACCCAAACTGGCCAGCAATACGTCAGTGTCAGTCATGAAGATAGTGGTCAAGGTTGCGGTGTAGTTAATTCCGCGAAGAGGCTTACCAGAATTCGTCCGCCAATTACTATGTTGGCATAATTCTATTTTTATTAAATTGTCTTAATAAGTCAGTGGGCGTCCGTTTAGATAATAACGGGTTCTCTCCGCGCTTCGAAATTGCGGAGAGAATGCGGCGGTAAGTCGCTGAACTGCCTTCTCCGCAAAAAACGCAGAGACAACCAGGCAGTGAAGATTGACACCCCTACGAGGCAGCGACTTACCGCCCCATTATATAGGAGGGTAAGAAGGCCATCATTAACGCGATATTTCCCGAACCTATCAGAAGCCTTCCAGTGGCCAATATCCCTATGAGAGGAATCAAAGCGTATCTTTCCAAATCAGATAGTCACCAAATGCTATTCATGCAATTTTCAGAGGACGTAGACTTACCAGAACGTTCGCATGCCGCTCAAGTTGGTTTCGTCCTCGAAGGGAAAATTGATTTAGTTATTGGAGAGAAGAATCACGCGTACACTAAAGGTGACAGATATTATATCCCTGAGGGCACAAGACATTCCGGGAAAGCATACAGTGGTTACGCTGATATTACTTTTTTCGCGGAGCCAACTAGATACACGGTGAAAAAGGAGATAATATGAAAGACACCTTGAAACCCGGAATTGAATCGGAGTTTAAATTTTACATTCCAGAATCAAAGATGGTCCCGGCACTCTATCCGGAGTCGGCAGAATTTCAGGAGATGCCGGAAGTATTTGCAACGGGGTTCTTGGTAGGTTTTCTTGAGTGGGCTTGTATAAAGGCAATAAATCCGCATCTAGATTGGCCGAGCGAACAAACTGTCGGCACTCATATTGACGTAAGTCATACTGCGGCAACCCCGGCAGGCTTTGAAGTGACGGCAAAATTAAAACTCATCGAGGTTGATGGCCGACGGTTATTATTTGAAGTCGAAGCACATGACGGCATAGATCTAATCTCAAAAGGAAGACATGAGCGGTTTATAATCAATAAAGATAAGTTCAATTCAAAGATGAAAGAGAAAATTACGAAGAAGGGCACATAACTGATCGCTCAAGAGGGACGCGGGATTAGCCGTTTATCTTTTTTCAGTCCCGTCCTGGTCGCCCCGCGCACCTTAGCTCATCGTTCTCACAGCCATCGGCGGGGATTGTATCCGCCCGTTATCTGCCGCGTGATCGCCTGCCAGAGCATCTGACGTCCCCAATTATACTTTCCCCAGGGCGCGAGGAACTTCGCCGTGTCCTTCAGCACGATGAGCTTGTCGCGCATACCGCGTTTGGCAAGCGTGCCCATGAAGTCGGCCTCGTGCGGCCGGCCAAAGAGGATCTTCAGGATGTTCCACTGGTCCGAGCAGCGCCGCACTTCGCTCTGGATCATCGTCCGGTAGATGTCCTGGATGGGCTTGTTCAGCCTGAAGGCATCCACCGTTGCCTCCCCCGCGATCGCCCCGGAATGGAGCGCTGCGGACATGCCCTCGGCGATCATGTTCAGGAACCCTGCTGCCTGGCCGGTCACGATGATGTTCCCGCGGCCGAAGACGTAGCGGTTGATGAGCGAGAGCCCGAAGTTGTTCACGCTCGCTTCACGCGAGACGCACGGCCCCAGCCGCACCCCGTGCCGCTCCTCCAGATAACGCAGGGCCTTGTCGTGGCGCACCGCGAAATCATCATCCGCCTCGTAGCCGACACCGACGATCTGTCTTCCGTTCCGCAGATGGCTCCAGGTATAGTAGCCGAGCTCGGGATGGAACCAGTAGTGGAAGAATTCCGGGTCCAGCGGGCAGTCGATGATCTCGTGCAGATGCTGCTTGACCGTGAACCATTTGATCTTTTCGCGATATTCCGGATACAGGGTGGTGACCACCCTGGAGTTCGGTCCGTCGGCCCCGATCACATAGCGCGCGCGGTAGTGCGATTCCTCCTGTCCGTTGCTTGCGACGACATCGATATGCGTCCCCTCATCTGTAGCTGACAGAAAGCGCATATTGTCATGGACCGTGGCGCCGCTCCGTTGGATCGCCCAATAATCGGAATAGGTGCGGTTCAGGTGCGGGGTCGTGCCGCCGTCGAACTCCATGGGCAGTTCAACGCCGCCGGGAAAGTAAAAGGTCACTCCGCGGCAGGCCGTGGGCTCATGCAGCACTTCCTTCGGCAGGGGGCCGAAGTTCTCGATCAGAAATCGGTGGCCGCGCGGCGAGATGATGCCGCTGCAGGGTTTCGTGCGCGGCAGGCTGAAACGCTCGAGGGCGATGGTCTCGTATCCCGCGTCAACAAGCCGTTTTGCGGCAGCCGCGGCAGAGAGGCTTGCGCCGACGATGATGACGTCTGTGGTACGCGGTTTCGTCATGTTTTCACAACCTCGGCCAGATGAACGACCGGGATCTTTGTGTACTGGGCAAAGGCGTCCCTGTCATCAAGATGCTCTACCACGATGCGTTCTGCATTCCGGCCTTCCAGCAGCCATCTTCACCTGCGCTTCGATAGAGATTATGCTTTCCAGTCCTTCCCGATGCTGATAGCTCGCCGCGCCCGTGGGTGTTGCCACACGCTGAAGGTCAAGGTTCATGAAGCAGCCGGTCTCGCGCCGCACTTCGTCATAGAATGCAATATAGGTTCCGGCGATTGGCATTATAGGCCCGCGTTTCGATCATGTAAAAGTCGGAAGCGTTCAGGCCAGCCCGCACCTTCGGATTCGCGAGCAACGCCTGTCCCAGGGGAAGGACCGTGATCGATGGCGGAAGAAGGGAACGCAGGAGGTTGAACAGAAGCCCGTCAGCAACGATGATCTCGGTCGCTTTCATCAGGGGTAATATGAATGCCTCGATGCGGGCATCGTCGATCGCCTGGCCTGCTTCGATCGCAAGTGCAATGTCGTATCCATCGTCGGAGAGTAGGCCGACACGTTGTCCGAGAAGCTTGAGCACGGACGAGGCAAGTTTCGCATCCTCCCTGAGTTTTTTCCCGGCAGCAGGATCCGGGGCGTTCCGGGTGTTTCGGACCGTTGTTTGCCGGATCGAGTATCTGGTTTCGGAAGGAGCCCGCGTGCCGCAAGGCTCCGGCGCAAGGCGATCGTGGTCTGCTGCGTGCGGATGCCCATGGGACAGAGGGGCTCGCAGGACCCGCAGAGGATGCATGCCCGGGCCGATGCAGCGAGGTCTGCCTCCGTTGCCCCGCCGATCAAGGCGCGGTTCCGGCCGCAATAGGTCAGCATCTTCGTATGGTGCTGGTTCCAGACCGGGCAGGAGAGCATGCACACGCCGCAGCCATTGCACTGCGAAGGGTCGGTGGCGCCTGGTTGCGGCTGGTGGTAAGGAGTCTTCTTTTTCATGAATAACCGATACAGCTTATCATCTTAGATTTGAGTCATATTCGTGAGTTGACACGCAACCACCCCTCACCTTAATCTCTCGTAAAACCCGCTGCGGGGAGAGGGCTGGGGTGAGGGGTCAATATTCATTGTCATTCATTACCGCTTTTCTCTGCGGCCTCTGTGGTTTAAGTCTTTCTTGGTTCATCAAAAGATCACGTCCCGATTCAGTATCATGGCAGGATCGACTGTCCCGCTTCATTGCCAGATGTTTGTCAACGAGCCCGTCACCGAAGACGCGGCGGATATAGCCTTTCATCATGCCGCCGAAGCGGTAATAGCTGGTGCCCATGTCCACGCCGATGTCGTAGATCTCGTTCTTGAAAGACTGGAGATGATCGCGGCTGTAGGTCTTGCCTTCCAGCATGGGCTCGAACTCGCACCCGTAGGCAATGCCCTCGGCGTCAGGCGGGATGCACGAGAGCTCGTAGCGCTCGCGCGGCCCGATGAGCTTGATGCCGACGCAGTAGAGCGTATAGTGCGGAAAGTACTTTTTACACACCTCGTTGCCGCGCAGGATGGCTTCGAAGAATTTTTCACGGCTCGTTGCCAGGTCCGGTATCACCATCTGTCTTCCGCCCCAGAATTTCCAGACCGCCTGAGAGAATACCACCGTCCGGTCCACGATCTTTCCGCTCTGCATATGATGGGACGGCTGGAGCTCCGGCAGCAGGGTGCGCTTCCGGTCCAGAAGGTAGAGCGCTTCCCGGAACTTCCAGGGCCTGAGCGCGTAATGCATGCCCGTGCGGACGGCGAAGCCCAGTTCGCCGAATCCCCTGAGGCGCGAACGCCATTTTTTGAAGAATGCCTTTTCCCGCTCTTCGGAATCAAAGGCCACGAGCAGATTCACTGCCCGGTCGAGCATGGTCAGGATGCCGGTGTAGTCCGCGGCATCCTCGTCGCACAGCATGACCAGGTCTTCCATGGCCGTGAGCAGGTCGCCGTAATAGAAATAGCGCATCGAGAGCGGGGTAAAGGGCCTGATGCGGAGCGTGGCCTCGGTAATAATTCCGAACTGGCCGTAGCCAAGCAGCACGCGATTGAACCACCAGGTGTTCTCCTTCTCGGAACATTCCAGGACCTCGCCGGTGGGCGTGACGATCTTGATCGCCAAGGCCTGGTCCGCGCTGCAGCCAAGGCGCGGGGAGTTGATGTCGATGCCGCCCACGCCGAGCGTGCCGCCGACCGAGGCGGTCATGTTCAGGGGGGCCGAGAGGTAATCCAGTCCGTGCCGCCTGAGGGCTTCCGCCAAAGAGTGCCAGTAGATCCCTGCTTCGCAGCGCACCGTCATCTGGTCTTTGTCGATCGCCATTACCCGGCTCATGCCGCGCATGTCCAGCTGCAGTCCGCCGAACGAGACAGTCTCTCCCTCGGTCGTGAGCCCGCCCCCGCGCACGGTCACCGGGACACGATGCCTCTGCGCAGCAGCCATGACCTCGGCCACCATCCCGGTCGTGCGCGCGATCAGCACTCCGCGCGGAAGGCCATAGGCCATACCTCCCGCGTCAGTAACGTACAGTGTGCGCGCGGACCTCAGCTCGTCGATGACGATCCCCCTGGCCGCGAGGTCGGAGACAAAGGACTGCCATCCTTCGCCCTCCCAGCACGAGGGGTTGGTCTGCTGACGTGGAATGCCGATGAGCGCGTTCGGGGCAACCGGGCAGGGGGGGATGACGCCGGGGTTTGTCGGTTTGATGTCGAAGGGTTTATGCTTGAGATGATTGTTCATAGAAATCAGCGTGTGTGGCGGACAATATACCCCCGCAGGGAAATTTAATCAAGTTTGTATCGGAATGCGTGTGCCGAGATCTTGTCTGTTTTGGATACCATGCCCGTTCAGATAATCGAACTTGTCAGGAGGTGAAAATGGGAAGGCCCCGCTGTGAAGCGGGGCCTATCGTTCTTCTCGACGGAAACTTGTCCTCGAATGGTTCAATCAGGATGCTTTTACGGAAAACCGGCCTTAGACCTTTTCAAATGCCTGCTTCAGGTCCGCGAGCAGATCATCCACGTCCTCCAGGCCCAGCGCGAGGCGGACGAGGTTGTCCGACATGCCGATCTTTTTCCGGTACTCCTCGGGGTAGTCGAAGAACGACATCATCCACATCTGGGTAACGAGGCTTTCGCTGCCGCCAAGGCTCGGCGTGATCAGAAAGAGCTCGAGCGAGTCGATGAACTTCCTGGTCTTCGCGTCGTCGCCCCGGAGCAGGAACGTGACCACGCTGCCGAAGCCCTTCATCTGCGCCTTCGCGATCGCGCGGTCCGGGTGCGAATCCAGGCCGGGGTACCAAACCTTCTCGACCTTCGGGTGCGCCTCGAGCATGCGCGCGACGGTCAGGCCGGCCTCGTTGTGGTGTTTCATTCGCAGGCCGAAGGTCTTGAGGCCGCGCTCCAGCAGGAAGCAGGTGAGCGGGCCCGGTACGGCGCCGATCATGCGCTGCATGCGGTAGATGTCGTTCATGAGCTTGTCCGAGCCGAGGGCGACGCCGGCCAGGAGGTCGTTATGGCCTCCGTGATACTTGGTGGACGAGTGGATGACGACATCGACCCCGACGTCCAGCGGTTTGATATTGTAGGGCGTGGCCAGCGTGGCATCGATGACGGTCAGGACCTTGTGCTGTTTGGCGACCTTCACGACCGCCGGGAGGTCCAGACACCGCAGATAGGGGTTCGTGGGCGATTCCGTGAAGATGATGTTCGTATTGGGCTTGATGGCCTTCTCGATGGCCTCGGCCGTCGGGTCCACGAGCGAGACCTGGATGCCGAACTCCGCCAGCAGGTTCGAGGCGAAGTCGCGCGTCTGGCGGTAGCAGTCGCTCGTGAAGATGATGTGGCCGTCGCGGCGCATGAAGGTCATGAGCGTCAGGATCACGGCGGACATTCCGCTGGAGAACAGCACCGCTCGCTCGGCGCCCTCGATGGCCGCAAGCTTGCGTTCGCACTCGGTCTGGGTCGGATTGCCGTAGCGGCCGTATTCGTGTTCGCGCAGCAGCTTGCCTTCGCTCTTGCCCTTCATGAAATCGTACACTTCCTGCGTGTTCTCGAAGTAGTAGTTGGAGGTATGCACGATCGGCGTGGAGACCGCATAGTGGGCATGGTGCACGCGGTCCAGGCCGTGGATGCCGAGTGTGGCCGGGTTCCAGTTCTTGGGATTGGTCGGTTTCTTAGCCATTTATTGTTCTCCTCTTCTGTAAAGCCTTCTCCAGGGCATCCTTGACCGCGTCGATGCGGGCCGGCAGCTCGATCGGTTTGTTCGCGTAGTTGCAGGGGAACCCCAGCTTTTCCTCGTGATAGTTGACCTTGAAGTCAGTGAACTTGAGTCCATGCGCCGTGGAGATGACCACAACGTGCTCGGACTTGTCGATCTTGCCCGACTTGATAAGCTTGATCAATGCCGCCAGGGCCACGCCGGTGTGGGGACAGTTGAACATGCCGGTCGTGTCACCCAGCGCGGCCGCGTCGGACAGCTCTTGCTCCGTGGCGTCCATCACGATGCCGTCGAACTGTTTGAGCGTGCGGATCGCCTTGGTGATGCTGACGGGGTTGCCGATCTGGATGGCGCTGGCCAGTGTCTTCTGCGCCACCATGGGTTCGAAGGACTCGAAGTTTTTGAGGTACGAGCGGTAAAGCGGGTTGGCGCGCTCCGCCTGGGCCACTACTATTCTTGGCAGCTTCGTGATCAGGCCGAGGTCGCGCATCATCAAAAGGCCGCTGCCGAGCGCCGAGACGTTCCCCAGGTTGCCGCCGGGGATGATGATCACGTCAGGGACCTCCCAGTCGAATTGCTGGACGATCTCGATGCCCACGGTCTTCTGCCCCTCGATCCTGAGCGAGTTCATGGAATTGGCCAGGTAGATGGTCTCGTCCTTGGTGATCTCCCGCACCACTTGCATGCAGCCGTCGAAGTCCGTGTCGAGCGACAGGACCAGCGCGCCGTTGGCGATCGGCTGCACGAGCTGGGCGATCGAGATCTTGCCCTTGGGCAACAGCACGATGGACTGGATGCCCGCGGCGGCGCAATAGGTTGCCAGGGCGGCCGAGGTGTCCCCCGTCGATGCGCAGGCCACGGCCTTGATCGGCGCGCCGTCGCTGATCATCTGCTTGACCTGAGATACGAGCACGGTCATGCCTAGGTCCTTGAACGATCCGCTGTGGGAATTGCCGCAGAGCTTGAGCCAGAGGTTGTCCACGCCGACGATCTTGCCGAACCGCTCTGCCCAGAACAGGTTGGAGCCTCCTTCGTAGAGCGAGACGATGTTCTCGTCGGCAATCTGCGGCAGGACCCATTCTTTCTTGCCCCAGATGCCAGAGCCATAGGGCCACTGGGTGGACTTGTAGCGGTCCTCGAAGAGCTTCATCCACGCCTTGGCGCTGCGGTGGGCAAGGGCCTGCATGTCGTGCCTGACCTCCAGAAGCGAATCGCAGGCCTTGCAGCGGTAGATGACCGTGTTGAGCGGATACTGCTCGCTGCACTTTTCGTTGATGCATTGGAACCAGGCTCGATATGACATAGGCTTTATCCTCGGGTATGATGAATTACTGCGAAAATCTTCGAACGCCTGCCCATGAGGCGATGCGATGCGCAAAAAAGCGCTCTTGGCGCAATTTCGCAGGCACCGGGAAATATAGCACAATGACCCGCCCATAATCAATGCAAAATTAGCAATTGTGCGGCGTTGACGGTATTCGGGACCCTCTGACCGCTGCTGGTCCTTTATTTCCCGTCACCGTCCTTTTCCAGTTGCGCTTCATCGCTGTTTTTCGTATGATATTTTTCACCGCCCGCCGGAGGGCGGGTTGTTGGAACGCATCCACCCTGAACGATAAAGACCATTTGCAAGAGCATCCAAGGAGAAATGTATGGACTTCTGTCCCTGTGGTTCAAACAGTGAATACGCGGAATGCTGCCGGCCGCTGATAAAGAACGAGCAAAGCGCAATGACAGCGGAACAGCTGATGCGTTCCCGCTACAGCGCGTTTGTAAAGAAAGAGATCGAATACATCCTCACCTCACTGCATCCCGAGCACCGGTCGGATTATGATGAACAAGCCACCCGTGCCTGGGCCGAGGGCGCGGAGTGGCAGGGGATCAAAATAGTGAACACCGTTGCCGGGGGACCGGAGGACAGCGAGGGGCAGGTCGAATTTGTGGCGTCCTATATCGAGAAAGGGAACAAACAGGAGCACCACGAGCTGTCCACGTTCAAGAAGGAAAAGGGCATCTGGTACTTTACCGCGGGGAAGACCATGCCGAAGCCGGTTGTCCGCGCAGCCCCCAAGACCGGCCGCAACGACCCCTGCCCGTGCGGCAGCAGCAGGAAATTCAAGAAGTGCTGCGGCCAACAAGCTAGCTAGCAGGTGGTGTTCGTGGACGCATCGGGAAACGATCTTTGAACGGACAACAGGATCGACGGGATGCGACATCCTTTTATCAGTTTCGCCCGGCAACGACAGTTCTTGATTTCCCGTAATCCTGTTAAAAAACCCTTCCGGTCCAGCCTGGTCGGGACAAAGAACTTGAGGTACTAGGGGACGTTCGATGGCACAAAAAAAAGACCCTCAACAGATCATGCAGGAGTTCCGGGCTCGCCAGAGCCGTCAGTTCATCGCGATAGCGGCTACACTCTTTGGCGTTCTCTTGTGCGCCGTGATCTATAAGCGCCCCGATCTTTTCGGAGCATATTCAAAAGGTGCACTCTTCGGGGCCCAGGCCGTTGTCATAGCATCGTACATAGTGTATACGCTCTATAACTGGACCTGTCCCTCCTGCGGAAAACACCTGGGCACCGATATCAACAGGAAGATCTGCAAGAAGTGCAGGGCAAGGCTGCAGTAGCGTTGTCGCGGATCGACGGTGACCGACCTCTCTTCGAGATTGAGCTTGCCGGGACTTGCCGGCAATGCGGCTCCGCAACCACTCCAAATACGCTTCAGGAGCTATTGGATGAAAAGCAAAGTTACGGCAGACCTCAAAAAACATTCGCAGTGGTAGGTGCGGTGTGCCTGGCTTCGACAGCGAGTGGGAACCCATCTCATGGTTTTCTTCTATAGACGTCTGCAACTGAACGGGTTAAAATACCACTCCTGCAAAGGAATGAACGCAGCGACCCTCTTATGGAAACAGCTCGATTACCCGGTATTTACAAAAATTTGCAACGGTTGTTGGCCGATCCAGCGGACCTTTTTATCGTGGTGTCGATCGAGACGCAAACGCTTCTCGTCTGCATGAATGACACCATTGTCGAGCGATATGACTGCTCAACCTCCCGTTTCGGCAATGGCAATCGGGAGAACTCGCTCAAAACGCCGCTCGGTGTTCATCGGATCAAGGAGAAGTTCGGGGCTGGTGCGCCTCCCGGCCGCATTTTCCGGGACCGCGAGGATGCGGGCGAGGATTGGGACCACAGCCAGACCGGAGACAACCTGATCCTGACCCGTATCCTGCGGCTAGAAGGACTTGAGCAGGGAATCAATAAGGGCACGGGCGTGGATTCCTATGAGCGCTACATCTATATCCACGGCACCGGCCGCGAGGACCTGATCGGCAGGCCCCTTTCGCACGGGTGCGTGTGCCTCCGCAATCACGACGTCATTCGCCTTTTTGATATGGTAAAAGAAGGCACGCTCGTGTACATCGAACCTTCTCCCATCGTTATCAATGAGCGATCCTGCCGCAGCGTCCATTTCACCGGTATCTTCGGCAGCGGCATGAGCGCGCTCGCGCAATACCTGCGCTTCCAGGGGATCACGGTCTCGGGTTCCGACCGGTTCCACGCAAGCGAGGATACCGCCTCCATCCGCCGATCGCTTGAAGGGCTCGGGTGTGACATTGTTCAGCAGGACGGTTCAGGCGTGGGCGCGGACACCGATGTTGTCTGCGTCTCGACCGCAATAGAAGAATCAAATCCCGACCTCGCCGCGGCTCATAGCCGCGGACTTCCCATCGTCCATCGCTCCGATCTGCTCAGCGCGCTCATCGCGACGAAAAAGACCATCGCCGTCGCCGGCACGAGCGGCAAATCCACGGTGACCGCGATGATATTCGAATTCCTGACTGCGTGCGAGAAATCGCCCTCGCTCATCAGCGGCGCCGGTTTGCGCCGGCTTGAAAAACAGGGGCTCATCGGCAATGCCTATCATGGCGGATCGGATCTTTTGGTGGTAGAGGCGGACGAAAGCGACGGAACGCTTGTCAAATATCGTCCCGAGGCAGCGGTCATCCTGAATATTTCCAAAGACCACAAAAGCACCGATGAGATTAAAGCAGCTTTTCGAAACGCTGATTTCAAACTCTTCCTGGACAGCATCAAATGCCGACGATCCGCTCCTTGCGTCCCTTCCCGCTACCGTACGCTTCGGACGGAATGGTGCCGGCTCTTGGCGGCCGGACCATTACGAGCTCCTACCGACTTCGGTCAAGCTTTTTAAGAGCGACACGGAATATCATCTGCCGCTTCCGGGCGATCACAATCTTGAAAACCTGCGCGCAGCGCTTTGCGTGTGCGAGCATTTCGGATGCGAGCCTACGGCGCTTGCCGAAGCGGTAAAAAATTACGAAGGTGTGGCCCGGCGTTTTTCCGTGACCAGGACAACGCAGAACGTGCATGTGGTCGACGACTTTGCGCATAATCCGGCAAAGATAGCGGCTGTTGTCCGCGCGGCGCGGGGCATTTCCGGCCGCATTATCGCCATCTACCAGCCGCACGGGTTCGGTCCGACACGGTTCTTAAAGGATGAATACATCGCAACCTTTCGGACCGCCTTCCGGCCAAATGACTCGCTCTATCTCCTGCCGATCTATTATGCAGGGGGTACGGCACAAAAGGACATTTCCTCGGAGGACATCATCAATGGCATCGGTGCCGTGGCATTCAATGCGCAAGCGGTCAGCGGTCGCGATGAATTGTTGGCCAAACTGCAGGCCGAAGTGAGACCGGGAGATTGCGTTCTTCTCATGGGGGCACGGGACCCGTCGCTGCCTGCGTTAGTCAACAAGATTGTGGAAATGTTCGGCGGGGTAATGACCACATCATAAACGTATGATGTATCATTGCCGGCGCTTTCTTCTTTTGTCGAACGATCGCACTCACAGCCTTAACCTGGATGCTATATCTGCGCAACACTGTTTTTTCCGCTATAATTTGACAGTATGATGATCTCCGCCCAGTAGTTGCCGAATGTTCCGCAGCAGGAGGATGCATGACCGACAAGGAGAAATCCTCTCATAAGAATAGCGCCGGCTCCAAGGGTGCGCGAAGCGGCGCGTGCCGACGCAGCACGGACGTTCCAACCGAAAGGTCCGCACAGATCGAGGCTCGATTTCGGGCTGTCTTCGAGAGTTCACGGGACGCCATCGGCGTTTCAAAAGCCGGAATCCATGTGTTCGTGAATCCCGCGTATCTTGAACTGTTCGGGTTTCCCCCGGGGACCGATCTTGCCGGCAAACCGGTCCTGGACCTCATTGCGCCCGAAAACCGAGACCACATCAAAGAGTATATCCTTCGTCGAGAACGGGGCGAGGCAGTACCGACGGCCTACGAGACGCGCGGCCTGCGCATCAATGGGTCAGCGTTCGACATGGAGGTCAATGTTTCCTCGTATCAGGAGAATGGTGAAGACTACACCCTCGTGATCCTGCGGGACATCACTGAGCGAAAACGGGCCGAAGAGGAGATCGCCGAGCGCGGCGCCATGCTGCGGCAGATAATGGACACCGCGAATGTGGCGATCGGCCTGGTAGACAAGACCGGCCGCATCACCCACGCCAACCGGGGCATGGCAGAGATGTTCGGGCGGACGCTCGAAGAGCTTGTCGGGAGCGAATACGTCGACCATGTGCACCCGTCGGAGAGGGAGACCGCACAGAAGAATATGCTGGCTTTGCTGGCAAGCGAGGTTCCCTGCGTGGACATTGAACGCCTCTACTCGCGGAAGGACGGCACCCAGTTTTTGGGCCACCTTGCATGCAGGCGGCTCCACGACGTCCACGGCAACGAACTCGGCCTGATCGGCGTGATTACCGACATCAGCATGCGCAAGCGGTCCGAACTTGCCCTGAAGCAGAGCGAAGAGAAATACCGGCGCTTTTATAATGAAACGCCGGTCATGCTCCATTCCATAGACCGGAACAGGGTTATCGTCGACGTGAATGACTACTGGCTTAAAACCATGGGCTATGAGCGAAGCGAAGTGATCGGCAGAAAAATTACGGATTTCTATACAGACGCATCGCGTAAATATGCCCAGGAGGTCATTCAGCCTGCATTCTTCCGGGACGGCGTACTTAAGGATATTTCGTACCAGTTCGTAAAAAAGAACGGTGACGTGATTGATGTGCTTCTTTCAGCGACCGCAGAACGGGATGCTGCAGGCAATGTTGTCCGTTCCCAGGCGGTGATCGAGGATGTAACCGAAAGAAAGCGGTTGGAGGAGGACCTGCGAAGGTCCGAGGAACGATACCGGGACCTGTTCGAGAACGCCATTGACCCTATCGTCATTGTGGATGACAAGCAGAACTATGTGGATGTCAACAAACGCGCCTTGGAGCTTTTCGGCTATTCCCGGGAGGAACTTCTGTCGATGAGCATCCGCGATATGATCCCACCGGAGCAGCTTCCCCGCACGGAAGATGCGTTCAGTGAATTGGCGAGACAGGGGGCCTATCAGCGATTTATCGGTAAAGTTCGGAAAAAGGACGGCACCTTCGTTGATATCGAGGTCAGTTCATCAGCCATTGTTAATAACGGCAGGATCGTTGGCTCGCGGGACATCATCAGGGACATCACGGAACGAAAACGGGCAGAGGACGAACGGCGGAGGAGCGAGCGGATGCTCCAGACGATCATCGACGCTGAACCGGAATGCGTTAAACTGCTTGACGAGAATGCGAACCTGATCATGATGAACCGCGCGGGGCTGGATATGATACAGGCGGATTCACTGGACCAGGTGAGAGGTCAATGCATCTGCCCCATGATCACGTCCGAGTATTCGCAGTCGTTTATGGACCTGACCAGGCAGGTCTTCCAGGGCAAGAGCGGGACCCTGCTGTTCGAGGCGATCGGCATGAAAGGGCGCCACGTGTGGCTGGAGACGAATGCCGTTCCGCTGCGCAACGAAAAGGACGAGATCGTTGCGATGCTGGGCCTGACGCGCAATGTCACCGAGCACATCCAGCAGGACAAAGCGCTTCGTGCCTCGGAGGCCCGGTTCCGGTCCATTATCGAACATGCGTCCACGGGCATCCTTGTCGCAGATCTGGAGACCCGGCAGATCCTGTATGCCAATCCGGAGATCTGCCGCCTGCTGGGCTACAGCGAACAGGAATTCCATGCATTGAAAGCGACGGACCTGGCAATTCCGGAGGAGGCGTCACGGTCAGCCGCGGGTTTTCAGTCCCATGCCGAGGAAAAACTGGATTACACGGAGCGGACGATCAGGCGAAAAGACGGCTCTTCCATCCAGATGAGCATCAACACCGTCAAATTGGAATATGACGGACGTCCCTGTATCGCGGCGTTCCTCGTGGATATTTCGGAAAAACACCTCCTCGAAGAAGAGCGGCTCAAGACGCAGAAGCTCGAGTCCGTCGGCACGCTCGCCGGCGGCATCGCCCATGACTTCAACAATCTCCTGCAGGGTGTCTTCGGGTTCATCTCCATGGCCAAACTCACCTTCGACCAGAAGGACAAGTCGCTCGCCATGCTCGCACAGGCAGAAAAGGCCCTGCACCAGTCCGTGAACCTCACCACACAACTCCTTACCTTCTCGAAGGGCGGCAAGCCGGTGAAAAAGGCCCTTGATCTCCGGTCGGTCATCGAGAACGCGGTAGCGTTCGCCCTGAGCGGCTCCCGTATCACCTACGAGATAACCGTTGACAAGGACCTCCGCACAGCCGTAGCAGATGAGGGCCAGATCGGCCAGGTGATCCAGAACATCGTGCTGAACGCCGACCAGGCCATGCCTCTGGGCGGCATGATCCGGGTATCGGTGCGGAACATGGCCGCTGCGTCGATTGTCCCGCCAGCCGACCTGCAGGGCGATCTTGTGGAGATCGCGATCCGTGATCAGGGCAACGGAATTCCTGCAGAACATCTGACGAGGATATTCGATCCATACTTCACGACCAAAGAAAAAGGGAGCGGACTGGGGCTCGCCACAGTTTATTCCATCATCAAGAACCACGGAGGTCTGATACGGGTACAGTCCGAGATCGGCAAAGGGACCACCTTCTTTATTTATCTTCCCGCGTCCAATGCAGCAGTGGAAAAACAGCAAGCCCCGACCATCGTCGCAGCGACTCGGCAAGCAAGGGTCCTGGTCATGGATGACGAGGAGATGATCAGAGAGGTCTCGAGAGAACTGCTGACCTCTATCGGGCATGATGTTGTCTGTGTGGAATCCGGTGAAACCGCGCTGGAGGTCTATCAGGCCGCGCGAGACGCGGGCATTCCTTTCGATCTTGTCATCCTGGACCTGACCATCCGGGGAGGGATGGGCGGAATAGAGACCCTGCGCAAGCTGGTGGAGCTCGATCGAGATGTAGTAGCGGTCGTATCGAGCGGCTACTCGGATGACGCTGCCTTGTCGAATTATCGCAAGCAGGGGTTCCGTGCCTTCCTCAAGAAGCCGTATAATATAGAAGAGCTGCAGAACACGTTGAATGCATTACTTGCTTGAATAAAAGCCGATAGGAGAGCAGGGGACTGCGTTCATCTTATGGATGCACGAGACACGTTGCTGTCCGTATTAGTGAACCTGATGGCGCAAATGTTCGGCAGGAAATGAGAAAGTCATAAAACGCCGACGGCACGCAACTTTTCCACAAACCGAAACCCGCATTTGAAATACCCCGCGCTCAGCGCTAACCCGACTCTCTCCACGTCTGCACCACCCAGAATAACCAATCAACATCCTTGACAATAGATTGATTAGCTCTATAATTAATTCCATCCACGATAGCTTCTTATGCCATGTGCCTCCAGCTCGCAACATGCGTCGCCATGTTTCAGTACTTCCCGCCATCAGGCACGAAGGCAAGGGGATTTGAGGAATGAGGGCAGATGTGGTGATTTTTCGTTTAGACATTGCGAAGTATCGATAGGCAACATCGTAAAATAATTATATCAAGGAGGCCTGTATGTACGGGAAAATTGTCATACTCATCGCGGCGATCATGGTTCTTACGGCAGTCCCGGATGCCGAGGCAAAACAGGGATTCTATGTCGGTCTTGGAGCCACGTACAACACGTTCGAGAGTGATTTTAACGGCTCTGCGGGTATTTTGCAGAACGGCTCTGAAGTAATTTTCTTGCCTGACATTAAAAATGATTTTGGCATCGACGTCCTTGGCGGGTATGGAATAACTGATCAGGGTGCCATCGAACTTAACTTAATGAGTTCATGGCACAGGGGTAGGTGGTCAGGGCAGCGGGGTGATGTCAGTTACACCAGTTTCAGCGTCAATGGTAAATACAGCTTTTTATCATCCGGAACGGTGCAGCCATACCTCTTGTTCGGCATCAGCGGTAACTCGCTTCTTATCAATCATGGATCGAGAAATATCTCGACTGGAGAAGTAGGCGATGCAACTCTCTCAGGGCCCGGGGCCAATTTTGGAGCGGGCATCGATGCATACCTCACTCCGCATGTGTCCGTGACCCTGGGTACCATGTACCGATATGTAGATTACACCGACGCAAGCGGCGTTGATCATAGCGGAACCATAGATGACCGGTTAAACGGGAGCGGATTCAGTTTCATGCTTACCACTGCGTATCATTTTTAACGCTTCACACGGCAACCGGTATAGATTGGACAACCGGAGGGGTCGGGTGGGACGGACCTGAGCAGTTACGCTCTTTGTTCATATGGCTAAGAATAAATCATACGCAGTCCGCAAAGGCCACAGGCCGGGAATATACGACGAGTGGTTCGGCGCTCTTGGCGCGGAAGCGCAGATAAAGGGGTTCCCCGGCGCTGAGTACAAAGGGTTCGCGTCCCGCGGAGAAGCGGAGGCCTGGCTCGACAAATGGTCCGCGAAGACAGCGGGCAAACAACAAATACTGCCTATTTCTCTCTCCGAGAAAACGGTCACGCAAAAAAAAGCGTCCCGCCGACCGAAATCGGTCATGGATGGCCTTGCGCATCATCGGACGGACAAGCCCGAAGCGGACGTGGTCATCTACGCCGACGGAGGGTGCAGCAGGAACCCGGGTGCTGGCGGATACGGCGTGGTTGTGTTTAAAGGCGGCATTCGAAGCGAATTTTCCGGAGGCTTCGAGAGGACGACCAATAACCGCATGGAATTGACGGCCTGCATAAAAGGCCTTGAGGCGCTCGAACGAACGTCTTCGGTGATCGTTTACAGCGACTCGCAATATGTCGTCAATGGCATGGAAAAAGGGTGGGCCCGCCGGTGGAAAAAGAATGACTGGAAGCGAAACAAGGATGAGATCGCGGAGAACAGCGATCTCTGGTCGCGGCTTCTCGATCTCTGCGAAAAACATGCGGTGAGCTTTTCATGGGTGAGGGGCCACGACGGCAACCAGGAGAACGAACGGTGCGACTTCCTGGCCGTGGAACAGACGCAGCGCGACAACTTGCCGCCGGACCACGGGTACGGGAAAAAGTGAAAGGCTAACTTCATGGACAGCTCAACCTTGCTATGGGGTCTTTTGTACGGTTCGATCGGCATGGGCTACTTTGTGTATGGAAAAAAACAACAACGGGTCATAGCGATTCTTTCCGGGGTTGGCTTGATGGTCTTTCCCTATTTTGTCTCAAATGTATGGCTCAGTATTGTGATCGGCGTCGCGCTGATGGCGCTGCCGTTTTTTATACAATACTGAATCAACCTGAAAACGGCAGTTGCCCGCGCAGCACTGCAAATCCGCAGAGAAAATAAAATGCAATTGAGCTTGAATGGCTTCACCTGATTGGTGAGGCAATTTTAAGATCAAGGTATTTTCTCTGTGATCCCGCCTATGCTAACCTTCACGCGCATCCTCTGTGGCTAAATGCTCTTTTCTGATCGATCAGACAAGGCTCTTCGCCGCGACTTCATGCGTATCTTTGGAAAGCTTCGGCGCGTTCAAGATCCGTTCAAGCTGTGTACGCATCAGGGCCTTGCGTATCTCGTCATAGCGTTTCCAGGCCGTGAAGGCGGTGGTGAGACGGGCCGCGATCTGGGGGTTCATGGGATCGATGGCAAGGACGTGATCGGCCAGGAAGACATACCCCGCTCCGCTTGGATCGTGGAACCGCACAGGGTTTCCCTGGCAGAACGCTCCGATGAGGGCGCGGACCTTGTTCGGATTTTTTATATTGAACGCTGAATGACGCGTCAGTTCCTTGACCGTATCGAGCGCGCCCCGCAGGCGCGACATGGCCTGGACCGAAAACCACTTGTCCATGACCAGCGGATCGTGTTTCCATTTCTCGTAGAACGTTGCGAGCGCCTCGTTCCGCTCCGGGCAGTCGATGTTTGCCAGGTTCGCCAGGGCCGTTACAACGTCGGTCATGTTCCCGGCTGTTTTGAATTGCTCCATGCAAAGGCCGCGGCCGTCCTCGTCTTCGAGTTCCGCCAGATAGGCCAGGCAGATGTTCTTGAGGCTTCTTCTGCCGATGGCCTCCTGGTCATGGCGATACGGCCCAATGTCCTGGTTCGTGTGATACACGGCACGGAATTGTTCCCTCAGTTCCGCTGCCAGGGTCTTCTGCACGAACCGTCGCGCCTCGTGAATGGCCGCGGGGTCGATCACAGTCATGAAGTCCGCGAGATAGGTCTCTCCCGGCAGCGCGAGCGCGAAGGCCTGAAAGGCCTTGTCGCGCAGCCCGCTCTCAAGCGTCTTTTTAAAGGCGTCGATGAAGGAGCGAACGAGCGAGAGCGCCGTGCCCTCCTGGTAATCCTTTACGAGGCGCAGGATCATCTTGACGCCTAGCTGCTGGCCCGCATCCCAGCGATTGAATTCATCCTTGTCGTTCGCCATAAGGAAAAGCCGCTCGTCGTCGGTGAGCTCAAGCGTTACTTTTACCGGCGCTGAGAAGCCGCGCAGGACGGATGGGACCGGCTCCAGGGGAACGTCGGTAAAGACGAAGGTCTCTTCGGATTTTTTAATTTCCAGAATCACCGTCCCCGTATCTCCCTGTCCCCGCGTCGCCCCCTCGATGTTCACCTTCAGGTCCTTCCCGTCACTTCCGAGCAAACCAATGGCAACGGGAATGTGAAACGGCTTCTTCTCCGTTTGGCCCGGCGTAGGAGGGCAGGTCTGCCTGAATGTCAGGGTGTATCGATTAAGCCGTGCGTCATAGGAACGACTGACCTGGAGTTCCGGAGTCCCGGCCTGTGAGTACCAGCGCTTGAACTGGGAGAGGTCGGTATCGTTCGCGTCCTCCATGGCCTTGACGAAATCATCGGTCGTGACCGCTTGACCGTCGTGGCGCGAGAAATAGAGGTCCGTGCCCTTTCGGTATCCCGTTGGACCGAGGATGGCCCTCATCATGCGTATCACTTCTGCGCCCTTGTTATACACGGTGAGGGTGTAGAAATTATTGATCTCGACATACGACTCGGGCCTGACCGGGTGGGCCATGGGCCCGCTGTCTTCGCGAAACTGGTGGCTGCGCAGGATGTTGACATCGCCGATACGCTGCACGCCGAGGGAGGTCATATCTTCCATGAACTGCTGGTCACGGAACACGGTGAAACCCTCTTTGAGCGAGAGCTGGAACCAGTCCCGGCAGGTCACGCGGTCGCCGGACCAGTTGTGGAAGTACTCGTGGGCCACGACGCCCATGATGCCCTGGAAGTCGGAGTCCGTCGCGGTCTCGGGCTTTGCGAGCACGTACTTGGAGTTGAAGATGTTGAGGCCCTTATTCTCCATGGCACCCATGTTAAAATCGTCCGTTGCCACGATCATGAAAATATCGAGGTCGTACTCTCTGCCGTACGTCTCCTCGTCCCACTTCATCGCCTTTTTTAGCGAATCCATGGCATGACCGCACTTGTCCTTGTTGTGATGCTGGACGTAGATGTGCAGCGCAACGTCGCGGCCTGACATGGTCGTGAATTTATCATCGATGCGGGCAAGGTTGCCGGCCACGAGTGCAAAGAGGTAGGCGGGCTTCGGGAAGGGGTCGTGCCATTTGGCAAAGTGTCTGCCGTCCTGCATGTCGCCGCTCTTGATCAGGTTCCCGTTCGAGAGGAGCACGGGATATTTCGTTTTGTCCGCAATGATGGTGGTGAAGAACCGCGCCATCACGTCGGGTCGGTCGAGGTAAAACGTAATTTTCCGGAACCCTTCCGCCTCGCACTGGGTGAAGAACCCGCTGCCCGACATGTACAGGCCGGAGAGTGCGGTGTTGTCCTTGGGATTGATCTCGGTCTCTATCTCGAGTGAACATCGTTCCGGTACACCGGGCACGGTGAGCGATGCGTCGTCGAGCGCGTATTCCTGCTCGGACAGAGCCCGCCCATCGAGCCATATCGTTTTGAGCAGGAGGTTTCCGTGGTTCAGCACGAGCGGCCGGACCGCCGCGCTTCGGTCGTGATGAGAGGCAATGGTAAGGAGCGACTTGACGCGTGTCCGCGTTTCGTCAAGGTCGAATTCGAGCAGCACTGTCTCGATGCGATAATCCGGCGGGGCATAGTCTTTGAGATAGATGGTCTTGTGCGGCATACGGGTCTGTTCGTCTGGCATGAGGTTCTCCGGTTGTTTTGCTGCGCGAATTGAAAAAAGCGATGACCATGTTTTCATGATCATTATAACAGAACATCCAAGGATGAGAAAGCACTTGATTAAAGGATGTTTCGAGGACGCAGGGGCCGTATGACCAGGTATAGCTCGGGGTAAAGGACGGATTCAAGTGGACCTTGGGAACGTTGGTCCAGACGTTGCGAGATGAATTTATTCGGCCGAAACACATAAGGAGTGAATACTTTGTTTGATTCGGTACGTAGAGGATGAGTACAACACGTGCAATAAGACGTTATTGAGATGGTTCAGCGGATCAGAACGCCAAATCCTCGACGCAATTTCAATAACAAGTCCCCGAGATATTGTTCCTTTGAGAAGATGGTCACCCGGGGAGGAATGGTATAAAGCGATAGGTTAATGTCGGGCGAAAATGGGAAGCGCGCCCCCTGCCGTTGGTCGCGCTTCAAGGGTTCATTATCATGCAACCTTCCGAAGTTTTTCCCTCGTTTCGGTGTATGCCGTCTTTCCTGCCTCGATGGCGTTCTTGACCGCTGCGGTGCTCTCCATATACAGCTGCTTGCCCTTCTCAACGGTTGTGGTGATTGTATCGCCGGTGCTCGTGGCGATGTCCCTGATGTCCTTCCTCAGCTCCCTGCCCGATTTCGGCGCCAGCAGGAGCGCAATTCCGGCTCCTACCAAGCCACCCGCCAGAAAGGGGACCACCATGGTTCGTACCTTTTTAACCCCAAGCTCTTCCTTCATCATCATCACTCCTTTCTACTTTGAGACTTTTTACCAGGGTTACCATCCCCCCGGTCGTATTGCCGGACTTCAGTCCGGCTATATGCACCCCAGCGGCAGGCCCGAGGCCCTTTCTCACATATGCTCTTCTCCAATCTTGTAACCGTGCTACTGATCTGTCCGACGTCCTCCGACACAGCATTCACCTTGCCGGTGATCTTCTTCACGTTTTCGAGCGTTTTCCTGAACTTGGCAAGCGCGGCATTCTGGTTCTCCTCGGTGTTCTGAAAAATATCCCTTACCCGTTCACTCGACCGATTTTTCCGCTTAGCATAGACGAACTGCGAAAGCCCTCATCTACACGATGAACACTGCTACGCCTATGCCCGGGATGATATTGCTCATGATCACCGTTTGTTGATACAATTATAGCACAGACACGATTTGCCTCCTTTGCTTGAAGCAAAGGCGTTCTTCACCCGCCAGTGCAAATTGCTGAAATAGGCATTCGCTTCGTTGAAGATGCGATGCGGGTTAACGATTAGATCGGGAGAAGCACCGGTTAATTGCAACTATAGTTACATGAAGAGAAGAAATTTGTTCTTCACATGGTGAATTATTGTGCAGATCGCAGGGCGACAAGAAGTGACGCTAAAGAGCAACGTGTTTGAACTTTATAATCCCTTATTTATACAAGTTAAAACATCCCATTCGTGTTGGCAGCCTTCTCGGGTATCTCCTGGATAACGTCCCAGTGCTCCACGATCTTACCGTTCTCAAGTTTGAAAATGTCGACAATGGCGCTGCCGCGCGTGCCTGGTTCCCGTACCGCGTGCACATGCAGAATTACATAGTCTCCATCAGCGAATACCCGCTTGATCTCACTATGCGACTCCGGATACTTTGCGCGAAGGAACTGAAGGTAACCCTGCAACCCCCCGGGGCCGTTTGCTGCCATCGGGTTGTGCTGTGTATAACGCGGACCCATATATTTCGAGGCGGCCTCAAAATCCTTCTGATTGATCGCCTTCTCGTAAAACTCCACCACGGTCTTCTTATTCTGCTCCTCCTGTTTGTCGGCCCCGTAGGCCGGGTGGGTCATGAGAACGGTGCCTAAAGCCAATAAAACCATCACGCTCCTGATCATATTGTCCTCCGTATAACGCCTCAGGCAACTTGTTCCAGCATAAACCCCCTGGGGCCGGTTCTCTAATGTGGGACTGCGGAATATCATTCGCAACTAACGGTGCCCGTCGGATCCGCGGGCGTCCCGCCCATCTCCATCCCGATCTTCCGCCTGGGGTGACTTCCTGATATATGCCCTGATTTTTCCATTCTTCAGCGAGTAACTGATCATCAGGACATCGGGAGTGCCGAACTCTAATGTTTCATAGAGGGGCCTGACCTCATACCCTACGGTCCCGCCGATGTCATCCGGTATTCTGGTAACCTGTGTTTGCCAAATTCTGTGGACGCTGCACCGTACGAACGCATCCGCCTCCTTGAGCGCCTGCAGCGCAGGTACGCCCTTCTTCACTTTGTACGAGGTGTCAATATCATAGATCTCGACGGGATATCTGCTGTTCTCGTCAACGAGAATTGCGACATTGTCGACCTGGTCAGGATAGTGGCAACCGTAGAGCAATAGGGTGTAGGTCCCGGAGATGAGCGTTTTATCGACTGATGTTGTGTTCAGTTGTGTGCCCATCATGCAGGACTGCAGCGTGACGGTCATCAGCAACAGAGCTGCGAATCTGATGGTGTTCTTCAACCGCTTCATGCGCTTGTCCCTCCTCTTCCACTCGGGAAAAACTGCCCGCTGGTTTTGTGATCCTATCCACTAGTATACCTCTCTTATCCATCGGTTTCACGAAGCAGATTAAGGAGTCCCTCCGCATTGAATATCCTGGTTAAGAATACTCCGTCAGAGAGATTCGGATCTGCTCTCGCTCTGTTCGGCATTCCTGCAGCGCTTAACCTATCAGTGATGCTCAGGATCTGGATTGCCGGAAAACGGATCGCTTGCCGGGTGTGATAGCGATGCCGATCATTCTCTCCGACGTGATACCGGTGATTGGGGGGAGAGAGACGGTAATTATTCTTGTTGACAACGTCCCAAATTCCGGATAATCTTCATTATCAGTATTATCTGATTATACGGAAAAACCGGAGGATTGCGGATCATGAAAAAGAATGAAAAGGTGCCCGTTGCCGGTCCGTTCGGCAAAGGCGCGAGCTGCTGCGCCGTCGAGGCGATCGTCACGGTAGACGAGCGGGGCCAGATGGTGCTGCCCAAGGAGCTGCGGGCGAAGGCGGGCATCAAGGCGGGTGACAAGCTGGCCATCACGAGCTGGGTCAAGGACGGCGAGATCTGCTGCATCGCCCTGATCAAGGCGGGCAACCTGGAGACCATGGTAAAAGGTCTGCTTGGACCGGTGATGAAGGATGTTCTATAGTAGCAGAAACTTTTTACCGCCAAGGCGCAAAGAACGCCAGGACGGCATGCTTCTTATTTAAATACGAATTTCTTCGCGTCCTTCGCGACTTCGCGGTTCCATGAACATGTATTTGGTTTGAGCGGCTGAGGAGGTTTTTCATGCAGATGCAGGCATTGAAGTTTGTGAAAAAGGAAACACCCTCTTGGATCACAGGCACGGTTGCAACGCCTGCGGGGGCGATTTACCGTGTTTCCTCCGAGTGGACGAGCGCCGATTATCGGGGCATGATAAAAAGCAGGACCGGCGCCTTCCGTATGAACTATGCGGTGACACCGGGGCTGTACGCGGTCGGCGATCCGACAAAGGATTCAGACGTCTTCGTTACCGCCAACTACAAACTGACCTTCGACATTCTGCGTCGTGAACTCAAGGGCGTGAACGGCTGGATCCTCGTGCTCGACACCAAGAGCATCAATGTCTGGTGCGCGGCGGGCAAAGGAACATTCGGCACCGACGAGTTAATCAAGCGCATTGCGGAGGCAAAGCTCGAGACGGTGGTGGACCATCGCAGGATCATCCTGCCCCAGCTCGGCGCTGTGGGCGTGAACGCGAGCACGGTGCAGAAGAACACAGGCTTCAGGGTCGCCTTTGGCCCGGTGCAGGCACGGGATATATCTGCATATGTTCAGGCGGGCTACAAAAAAACAAAGGAGATGGGCACCATCAGATTCTCGATGCTCGACCGGCTTGTTTTGACGCCCATGGAAATCAACCCTGCCATGAAAAAGTTTCCCTGGGTGGCAGGAGGCATTCTTTTGACCTTCGGACTCCAGCCGCAGGGTCTTCTGTTCAAACAAGCATGGTTCGGCGGTTTGCCATTCCTTATCTTGGCCCTGCTCGCGGTCTTTGCCGGCGCGCTCGTGACCCCGGTGTTGTTGCCTTTTGTCCCGTTCCGGTCCTTTGCGCTAAAAGGCTGGATCGTGGGTGTGCTGTCGGTGTTTCTTGCCTTGCATCTTTTCGCACCTGTCATCACGCAGGACCCGATACTCTTAAGCGTCGCCTATCTCCTGTTTCCCGCACTGAGTTCCTATATTGCGCTCCAGTTCACGGGCTCGACAACCTTTACGGGCATGTCGGGCGTTAAACGAGAACTGAAGATCGGCATCCCGCTCTACATTGGAGCAGTCAGCATATCCTTGATCCTGATGGTTGTCTTTAAGCTCAAAGAATGGAGGATCGTATGAAATACCTTGCGAACGTGACCACACTTCAATACTCGCAGGATAAGTGCACCGGTTGCGGGAGGTGCGTTGAGGTCTGCCCGCAGCGGGTTTTCGAGATGCGCGACAAGCGTGCCGCGATCACGGACAGGGACCGGTGCATGGAATGCGGGGCCTGCGCCCTGAACTGCGAGTTCGGCGCCATCACCGTGAACGCCGGTGTTGGCTGTGCTGCCGCCATCATCAACAGCATGGTAACCGGCGGTCCGCCATCCTGCGACTGCAGCAATACCTCCGCAGGGTGCTGCGGGTAACGTTCGCTATCCCCTTAGGTGAAGTAAAACACCCTCGCCCCTTGCGGGTGAGGGCTGGGTGAGGGGACATTCCATTAGCAACGGCGGCAACGCATATCTGTCGAAGCGAGCGCGTCTTTTCCGCAAGGAAGCCGCCCGTTCTTTTTACGCAGGTTCGGTTGCATCCATCGTTTTAGCCGTCATTCCCGCGCTGCTGAGCTCAACTAGTAACTGCCGATAAAGAAAACAGAAGCTCGCCAGAAGCCCTTGACTTTACCCCACTCTTGCAGAATAATATAATAGTTGTGTTCGCTCGGCCCCAGATAGGGTATCGCTTTCACTATACAGGAGGTATCCGATGCAAAGGTTTATCGTGAGATTCCTGTATGCCGTGTGTCTTGTCTGCATGCTGGGTCCCAGTGCCGCAGCGGAAGAGGACCCGGCGGATTATTCGATCATCACCAATCGCCGCAAGGAGCAGTTCACAAAGGACCCCGGCTACGCGCTCTTTCCCTACCCTTACAGCCTTCCCGGCATCGGCCAGGGCATCAGCCTGGTCGGCGGCATGATGAATATCGCGGACACGTACACAGACGCGTACGGCGTGATCTTCGCCGGCGAGGTCAAGGGCGCGTCCTTTGGCGTTGCGGACATCCATCTCATACCGAAAACACTGATCCTCGATACGGGGTTCGGCGCGGTAAGCGCAGCGACGATCCAGAGCTATGGCCAGCGCGGCATGAACACGGACAAGAACGATTTTCGCCTGATCGAGATGGGCGACATGGAGTACTATGGCGGCCGCTTGACGGCCACGTTCCTGGAGCGCCGCTTCGAGGTTTACGGGGCGATGTATGAAGGCGGTGGAACAATCAAGAGCATCAGGGACAAGGACGGCAACGTAATCATTGAGGCCGAGAACCCTCCCCGGTCGCGCGGCCGCACGACGATGGTCGGGACCCGTGTTGACCTGACCGACGATTACGGTGATCCGCGCAGGGGGATTCGCCTCGATGTGACCGGCTCACTATCTCCGCCCAGTGATTCTGGTCCAGACTACTACGTGATGGACTACAATACCACCGGCTATATCCCTCTGGGGAGACGCAGTACCTGGGCTTTCAACTACTTCCGCTCC
The DNA here is from genome assembly GCA_963796285.1 of Nitrospirota bacterium. Classification (GTDB taxonomy): domain Bacteria; phylum Nitrospirota; class UBA9217; order UBA9217; family UBA9217; genus JALNZF01. Next base: position 397,831 of record CAWCKW010000013.1, on the reverse strand, counting down.
GACGCGGTCGTGAGGCAACAAGGAGAAACGGACCGGGCAAAGATTGAAGATAGACTGGGCTTGCACTGCAGCACCATCACCGACCCGGAACAGCAGAAGTTCTGCAATGAAGTGATCGACAACACGATAGCGAACAATATCTACGGCACGGCCACTGCCCTGGGCGGGTTCAGCCGTCTGCGGTCCTACTCCCAGGGCCGGTACAAAGGCGCGCACACCCTGTTCTACGGCACCGAGGTCCGGTGGAACCTGACCGACGAGCGGACACCCTTTGATATTTTTGTCATGAAGGACGTCCGCACCTCGGTCCAGATCTCCGTGTTCTATGAGACCGGCAGCACCTCGGACGTGAGGAGCGAGCTCGGTGACATCATGCGGGATTCCTACGGCTTCGGGCTGAGGGTAGTCACTGCATCAGGCATTGTGTTCCGGGGCGATTTCGCATTCGGCAGGGAAGGCTTCGAACCTGAGATCTTCATCGGGTATCCCTGGGAAATCTAAGTCCGTAATCGATTATCATTCAGCATGGCCTTAAGAACGCCATTTGACACGGATGTACACCGATATAATTCGGATAGCTGTGGATTTTTTCTCTCAGGATGCTTCACCCATCCGGTGCCCGCTCAGCAGCTAATAATTCATTATTTATTCGATCTTACCGTACGTTAATCCGCTTCTTCAGGATCTAAGAACGCTTATCGCGATGATGCGTCTTTTCACTTCTCCCATCACAAGTATGTATACATCCTGTTCGTATCCCTGTATAATGGGGTAGTCATCGAGGCACAACTGGGTTCGACACGGTTACCATATCCTGGACGTAAAAAATAATCTTCTCAAAGGAGCAACCATTGGCGAAACCGAATTTCGATTTTCAAAAACGTCAGAAGGAAATAGCGAAGAAAAAAAAGAACGAGGAAAAGATGCAGCGCAAGCTGGAGAAGAACACAGCTGCTTCCGCAGAGAAGCCCGTCCCGGCTGCAGAAGAGGGAGAAGCCAGGTAGCTTCTCAGGAGGCCGGAGCGTCAACCGGGGTCTTGGGCCGTTGCGTGGATTTATGCAAATAACGAAACAAGGACCGGGATGCCTTGGGAGCGGGGTCATTCGCGGCGCGTTCGTCCCGGGCGTTTTTAACAAGGGTGGTCAGTTGCTGCCTGTCCACGAGAGGGTATTGCAGCGCGAACCGTTCTATCAGCAGATCGTTTCCGGCTATCAGCTCATCCCGCCACGTTTCGATCTTCCTGTGTTCCGCGGATTGCTCGCGGTTCCCCTGTTCCATGCGCTGAAGGGCCTCTTGTACAGGCTGGGGATCATATTTACGCATCAAGGTGCCGATATACTGCATCTGCCTCAACCGCGCGCCGTGTTTCTTGAGCCTCTTTGCCAGGGTGACGGCGTTGAACAGGACTGATGGCAGCTCGATGCTCTTGAGTTGTTCGGCCGACAGGGTCACCAACCGCTCTCCCAGAGCCTGCAAGGACAGGGCCTCTTTCTTCTTTTGCGTCTTGCTTAAAAGCTCCATGCGTTAAACCCCGTGAATGAGCATTTGTTGATCAGCTCTCTTATATTGCTCAGCACATCAATTCCATCGAAACGACCTCTTCCTGCTCCGGTCCGGCGAAAGGACAAAGAGAGCGTCGTGCCCCCTCTGTTCTTTCGCTCATAGCCGGGATTACTTTTTCTTGCTTTTCGGCTTCTTAACTTCCTTCTTTGGACCCTTCTGTGATTGCGCCATCTTCCATCACCTCTTTCGTTTATGAATTGAGAAACTCTGATCCTGGGAAACGGTCTCACCTGCGTTTATCGGCGAAAGCGTCTCGAGTCCCTTGTTCGTTCCATCCCTTTAATAACACATACACTACAACTTATATAATCACTATGATAGAGCAAAGATACCAGCATTCCTCAAAAACGCAACAGGTGGTTTTATCGGTCTGCCAGAAAAATTTTTATACGACCCGCGCCCTAACCCTGGTAAAAATATGCTATACTTCGACATATCCCAAGCGCCGGCTGATACGCATGTTATTTATGCAACTATTTCAGGGATTCTTTTTGTCCAAGCCCATATACGATATCGTTACAAAGAAAGGAGGTGAAAAAGAATGAAATCATTCAAGATTGTTGCACTTATCGCGATCGTGATGCTGTTCGCTTCCGCAGTGCTGGCGATGAGTCATACGCCTGAAGACCGTGGAAAGGCCCTGTTCAACGACACGAAGCTCGGTGGAGGAACATCGGGAAAGTCCTGCGCCACCTGTCATCCTGACGGCAAAGGCCTTGAAGGGGTCGGCAGCAAAAAAGATTGGAAGACGCCCGCCGGGGAGACCAAGTCCCTCGAAGAGGCGGTCAACATGTGTGTTACCATGGCTCTCAAGGGCAAGGCTCTGGATGTGAAGTCCGAGCAGATGATGGACCTGGTGTCCTATCTCAAGTCCCTCAAGCCAATGGCTGACAACACAAAAAAGAAGAAGGCCGCTGTCGGCTGCTGATCGGTCTTATCCATCATGGGAGAGAGGGGCGCCCCTCTCTCCTTTTTTTCACTGCAGGCCTCATCGCGTTCCTAGATGGCGATTCGTTGTTAGACGTTCTTAGGTGTACCTTGCCGCATATTCCCCGATCGTACAAGCAGCCCTTGCCATTTCTGAAAAAATCCTCTATCCTTTTCCTATATCCCGATAACCGTCATCCCACTTGACACGATCACAGGATACACTCGGATAATAGCATTTTCCTATCCTGTCAAAGGCGTAAGATATTCTGTCCGTGTTGAGAAGGATTTTATTTTTTGGCAACTCACACGCAGGATCATTTGCCTTACTGAAAGGAGCTTATCCATGTATCGCGATGACCGAAAGCAGAGCAGAAGCGGTTGTATTGTTATCTTTTTCATTTTTCTTATTGCGGGGACCGCGATCGGACTCTATTATTGGCTCTTTACCGGCCGCGTACCGAAACAGGTGATCCTTGAGGCGGACTTCGGGCAGGGGATGATCGAGTCCGTTCCCGATGATGGCCTGGCGCGGGTCCTGATGGCCAGAAAGCTGCGCGTGCGCGATGTAGTTGAGACGCTCGAAAAGGCGGCACAAGACGACCGGGTGAAGGGGCTGGTAGCCAGGGTGGGTCAGTCAAGTGTAAAGCTGGCTCAGGTGCAAGACGTGCGGGACGCGGTCATCGCCTTCCGTGCAGCAGGCAAGCCGGCGATCGCGTATGCCGAGACCTTTGGCGAGGCCGGCCCCGGGAACTCCTCCTACTATCTCGCGACCGCCTTTGACGCAATCTATCTGCAGCCCTCGGGTGATGTGGGGCTTACCGGGCTCATCCATGAGCAACCCTTTGTCCGGGGGACCCTGGACAAGCTGGGCATCATCCCGCGCATTGATGGCCGGAAGGAATACAAGACCTACCGGTATATGTTCACCGAGCGAAAATACCTCCCGCCGCACCGCGAAGCGATCACACGGGTGATGGAGTCCCAGTTCAGCCAGATCGTAGGCGGCATCGCTGCTGCGCGCAAACTCACGGAAGACCAGGTCCGGTCGCTTATCAACGAAGGGCCGTTCCTCGGCCAGCAGGCGGTGGACGCGAGACTCATTGACGGGCTTGCATATCGCGACGAGACCTATGACGCAATCAAGGGAAAGGCGGGCGCAAAGGCCGAGCTCCTTTCGCTCGCGGAATACCGGAAGCGGGCCGGAAGTCCGTACAAAAAGGGGACGACCATTGCCCTGGTCTACGGTGTGGGCGGGATCATGCGCGGGAAGAGCGGCTATGAACCTGCAACCGGCGAGATCATCATGGGGTCGGATACGATCGCATCCGCGATCCGGGAGGCAGTGGAGGACAAGGACGTGAAGGCCATCCTGTTCCGCATTGACAGCCCCGGCGGGTCCTATGTGGCCTCGGACACGATCTGGCGCGAGATCGTCAATGCAAAAAAAGCGGGCAAGCCGGTCATCGCGTCCATGGGCGGCACGGCGGCGTCGGGCGGTTATTTCATCGCCATGGCAGCCGACAAGATAGTGGCCCAGCCGGGGACGATCACCGGCTCCATCGGCGTCTTCGGCGGCAAGATGATCACGACGGGGTTCTGGAACAAGCTCGGCGTGACCTGGGACGAGGTGCACACAAGCAGGAACGCCAACGCCTGGTCCCAGACCAGCGATTTTACGCCGGCACAGCAGGCCCGGTTCAGCCAGTGGCTCGACCGCGTGTACGACGACTTTACCGCAAAGGTCTCCACAAGCAGGAAGCTCTCGAAGGAAGACGTTGAAAAGATCGCAAAAGGACGGATCTGGACCGGAGAGGATGCGAAGAAACTGGGGCTGGTGGACGAGCTGGGCGGCTTCCCAACTGCTTTGCGGCTTGCACGAACTGCTGCCAATCTTCCGGAAAATGCGCCTATCCGTTTGAAGGTCTTTCCAGAAAAGAAATCGCTGGTCAAGATTATCTCAGACCTGAAATCATTCGGTGTCGAGGACGAGACTGAAAGCACCCTTGCGCGCACGCTGGAAGAGGTGCAGCCCCTGGTCAGAACGATCGGATCGCTCGGGTCCTCTTCGCGTTCCGAGGAACTGCGCATGCGGGAATTCGAATGAACAGGGGCGCCAGTGAAGGTTTGCTCATTTGCGTTCTTTTGTGGTTCAGTAGAAATAGCTTTATACGATTTGGAGGCACAGGGCACCAATAATGGTTTTAAAAAGGTTTATGAAGAGGCGAGCTTTAAATAATCGCTGGTTTTTTCGGATGAATTGAAGCACAGCTGGTCTTTCGATCTTTATATTTCCCCCTTGCTGTTAACGTGCCGCCGTGTCTCTGTGGTTATGCACTGCCAAAATTTTTCTACTGTACCATCATGAGCAGTGGAGGCGGGTTAACGTAGCTGTCGACTGCCGTCAAATAAGGAATTAATCATGAAATGGATAACCCGTGAAAAAGTAAAAGTAGATCGTGTAGCCTGTCCCTGGCTTATAAAGAAGTTCGTTGACAAGGACGCGGAATTTTTCTTTGTTCCTGCAGAGAAGGTTCAATCCGAGGCGGCACGGCTTGGTGCCATTCCGTATGACGTGCCGGGCGCGGAACTCGGACATCACGGCAAGGAATGTTCATTTGACGCGATCGTGAAAAAATACGGCCTTGCAAAAGATCCCGCGCTTGTGCTGCTCGCCAGGATCGTGAACGGCGCGGACACGGACAACAGCCTTCATCATCAGCCTGAGGGGCCGGGCCTGAACGCGATCGCAGAAGGGTTCCGGCATCTGGGACTCAAAGACGACCACGCGATCAATGCCGCGGAATGGATCGTGTACGATGCGCTCTATGCCTACTGCTCAGAGATGATCGCACAAGGAAAGCCTCATGGCGCATACGCGGCTTGACGTTGCACTCCTGTTCAGCGCCAGAAGCGTGCGCCTTTTTGCCTATGGCGCGCTCTCGGTGGTTCTTGCCCTGTATCTTCACGAAGCAGGCCTGACCGGGGCGCAGATCGGGCTGCTCTTTACGCTCACTCTCGCGGGCGACGCGGGGATCTCGCTCTGGATCACTACCACGGCCGACCGGATCGGCAGAAAAAAGATGCTGCTTCTTGGCGCGGGGCTCATGATCCTTGCCGGCGTGGTCTTCAGTTTGACCGGAGATCCCGTGCTGCTCATGACCGCGGCAATCATCGGGGTCATAAGCCCGAGCGGGAACGAGATCGGGCCGTTCCTCTCGCTGGAGCAGGCAGCCCTTTCGCAGCTTCTTCCCTCTGAACAGCGCACCAAGGCCTTTGCGTGGTACAACCTCGCGGGCTCGCTCGCGACCGCATGCGGAGCTCTTACAGGCGGGTTCCTGTCCCAGGGCCTGAGTCACGCCGGGTTCTCAGAACTTGCGTCATATAAGGCCGTGATCCTTGGGTATGCAGCATGCGGGATCGTTCTTTTCCTCTTCTTCCTGTTCCTCTCTTCCGGCGTGGAAACAGGAGCAACGGTTCCAGCCAGGGATCATGTGCTTGGACTCCATAAATCGAAGGGCGTGGTGATGAAGCTGAGTGCCCTCTTCGCCCTGGATGCCTTTGCAGGCGGGTTCGTGATCCAGAGCATGGTGGCCTACTGGTTCCATATCCGGTTCGGCATAGACGCCGGGATATTGGGAAGCATCTTCTTTGGCGCGAACATCCTCGCTGGTGTATCAGCTTTGCTCGCAGTGAAAATAGCTTCCCGCATCGGGCTGATCAACACGATGGTCTTCACTCATATTCCCTCGAATATCCTGCTCTGCTTCGTGCCGCTCATGCCGAACCTTCCTCTCGCCATTACGGTTCTGCTGCTCCGGTTCAGCATCTCCCAGATGGACGTGCCCACGCGTCAGTCATACACCATGGCCGTTGTGGCGCCCGATGAGCGTTCTGCTGCTTCAGGCATCACGGCCATTGCACGCTCGGTAGGAGCTGCGATCTCGCCGGCTCTGAGCGGGGTCTTTCTCGCCTATCCGTCACTCCTCAGCGCCCCCTTCCTCGTGGCAGGCGGGCTCAAGATCGCCTATGACCTGCTGTTGTATCGGAGCTTTAAGAAGAGTGAGGTGAAGTGAAAACAGCCATGCAAACCGGCTTCAAAGTCACTGAACGACGATGGTCTTGGGTTGATTTGAAGCGGCATGATTGGATCAAACAAACTGCGGCCGATCAAGGACGTAGATCAATCCTTACTTTCTTCTGGCCTCATACGCCCCTTGCGCCCATTGCGTTTGGTAATTCCATTCTTAGCGGTTCTCGATTCTGTTCCGTAATCCGCATACCCATTCGAAATCGTTGACATCTCCCTGCGTCAGGCATATATTCGTGATAATATATTTCAATGCCGTCCGCTGAACAGTAGCGGCCTCACTATGCACGCATTTTGCGTTTTTGGTTAGACTTACTGAACAACTTATTAATAGAAAAATTCTATTTTCTCCTTTTCATGGGTCAACATCCTGTATAATAAAAATAAGAGATATCATGACTATGCATATTACGCGAAGAGACTTCCTAAACGGCGTGCTTCTTGGTGCGGGGGCATTCCTGCTTGAGTTGCCGGCTCCGCTGAAACTGTTTGCGCAATCTCAACCGACTTACGGCTTCGGTGGCATAGGCGATTATGCTTCCTCGAATGGGAACACTTATGACGTAATCAGTGCATTCCAGGCTATACAAAACGGTGACTATAAATTTATAAGCCGGGAGATCATCGATACCGGCGAATCATACGATCTCGTCATCGTCGGCGGGGGGCTGAGCGGCCTGGGGGCGGCGTATGAGTTTAATAAGTCCACTTCAAAGAAGACGAAATGCCTTATCCTCGAAAATCATCCGATCTTCGGTGGAGCGGCGAAGAGAAACGAGTTTACCGTACAAGGGCAGCGTCTCATCGGGCCTCAGGCCTCAAATTCCTTTGGCATTTTAGACCGCCCCGGCCTCCGAGGATATGATATTTACAGTGAGCTGGGTATACCAACTGAGTTCGAATATGGTGAGTTGCCATCCCAATTGAAGCCCCTGGACTTTGATTCCACAAACTTCGGTTACCGGATCTGGTTCGATTCAAAGAGCATTGGTCATTATTATGCCGGTCAGGGACAGGACACTTCCAACAAGTGGGTGGCAGGTTTCTGGGAGAACAGGCTCGCTGGAACACCGTATTCAGAGAAGGTTCGAAAAGATTTCCTTCGCTGGCGGAATATAACAGAGCGCCAGTATGACGGTCATGACTACGGCCGCTGGCTCGATTCCATGACCTTCAAGGATTATCTGGAAAAGATCCTGAAGCTTGATCCGGAAATAACGCGCTATGCCGATCCCGTGCTTGCCAGTGTAGTAGGGCTTGGCTGTGATGTCATCAGCGCCTATGCAGCCAGTCAGGTTGCACTGCCTGGCTTCCCTGAGTTCGAGGGCCATCGTACACTGATAAATACTCATTGGCATTCATTTCCGGGCGGCAACGACGGATTCTCCCGCTATTTCATTAAAGCCTTGATCCCAGATGCCATTGAAGGAGGCAAGAGCTTTGCAGATATACACAACGGAGGCGTGCGCTTCCCCGCTCTGGATCGCGAGGGGAACAAGGTGCGCTTACGGCTTGGCTCTTCTGTCGTCCGTGTCGAGCAAGAAGACGGCTCTCTGAAGGGGAAGAACGTAACTGTCATTTATCTGCGTGATGGAAAGCTGTACCGCCTCAAAGCCCGCAGTGTAGTAATGGCATGCGGCAGCCGCCTGTCCCGGAAAGTTGTATCAGACCTGCCTGTCAGCCATGCCGAAGCCTATAGCGAGTTCCATGTCTCTCCCATACTGGTAGCAAACGTCGCACTTACCAACTGGCGTTTTCTTTACCGATTGGGCTTTACTGCCTGCAAGTGGTCCAGCGGTATCGGCTTCGGCTGTAATATCCGTAAACCCATGTATGTTGGTAATTATCGGCCTCCGCTTCATCCTGACAAACCCACGGTGCTCACCTTTTACATCTCCTTTCATCAACCGGGCCTGCCTATTGAGGAACAAGGGGAAAAAGGCAGGAATAAGCTCTTGGGGACGAGCTATGCTGAATTCGAGTCTCAGATAGTTGGGCAGATGAAACAGCTCTTCTCAGAGGCAGGATTTGATGCGGAAAAAGACGTCGCCGGCATTATTCTGAATCGGTGGACCTATGCGTACGTAAACCCGCAGCCAGGCTTCTACTTTGGCAAAAAAGGAGCGATCGCACCCCGAGATGTTATCCGCAAACCCTTTGGGCGCATCGCCTTTGCCCATGCCGAGCTCAACGGGCACCAACACTGGGTAGCAGCAGTCGAGGAAGGCAGAAGGGCAGCGAAACAGGCTATAGGAGTTCTGTAGCAAGGCTGCCGAGCGTGTAGCAAAAAAACAGCGCCGGAAGCACAATTCCCAACGCTATTCCCGATATCTTCCAAGGATAATCCTTTCTTGCCCTGGGTCGTCTTGGTTTCCATCAGCACGTCCATTAATTTCATGATACCGGAAGACCGCGACGAGTCCAAGATTTATTTGATGGATGATTTTCGCAGAAACTGGTACAGTAAATTATGCGTCCTGTTAGAATAAACAATAAACATAGAATAAACATAGAAGACATGAAGCAATGCCGACTATTTTTCATCCTCTATTTTATTATCATCGCTATTTTCCCATATTCGCATAGTCACGCTGAAAGCGAACCCAAGGTGGTCTGCTTTGACGGATCCGCGTATTCTTCAGAGCATGATTATTTTTGCATCCCCGCTATCAGGCATGATGAACATTATGCGGATAGCCGTAGTTCCCCTGATGATCACCATCTGCATTTTCTGGCGGAAGATTCGAATTCCACCTCAAGGCTAACTGGCAGTGAGAATAAGACACAGCTGAAACATATTGCAATCCCCGAAGCAGTTATCATGCAATCATCGCAGCAGTCGGTCATTGCAAAAATTCGGGACCATTCTCGATCTACTCATGCCGGCTTCTACTCTCGATATTCCGGACTTTCACCGCCATCCTGTTAGCGCCTCTACCGAAGAACCGGCTACTTTCCGTTTTTGAATGTGAATCTTTTCTGATCCGGGAGGACTATGCTGCAGAAAATATATTTAGCGGCTTTTTGCCTGATGCTGATCCCTGTGAAGGGTTTCGCGCTGGAACCGTCAGAGAAACTGATCTTTGAAAAGAATTCTCTCTATCAGTATATCCAGGTAATAGAGGATACGGTAAAAAAGGAGCGGTATGTCCGCAACCAGAAAAGAGTATTTACTCAGGGAGGCATTTACTTAGATGCGCCGGACAAACTCCGATTTGAGTTTACACAGCTGCTTTTTGTCTCTCTGGCCTTCCTGGACAGAGACCCGAATGACGTTCTCTTTGTCGGTCTTGGTGCCGGAGCCATGCCCAAGTATTTCACCGTGCGCTATCCGGATGCCGTTATCGATATCGCCGAGATCGACCCCGACATGGTGGACGTCGCCCAAAAGTATTTTTATTTCAAAGAGAACGAGAGGATGAAAGTGCATGTCGAAGACGGAAGGCTCTTCGTCAAAAGGACAAAGAAGAGATACGATTGGATCGTACTCGATGCCTATCAGAATGACTCCATTCCCTTTCATCTCACAACGCTTGAGTTTCTCAACGAGGTGAAAAGCAGGCTGAAAGAAAACGGTGTAGTAGCCGCTAATATCACCTCACCATACAGGAACAAGTTTTTCGATTCTATGGTCATGACCTACAAGAAGGCCTTCCCCCATCTCGCCATTTTCAAGGGGAAGAAGTCGAACAACTTTATTTTCGTTGCAACAACAGGCAGTAAAATCAAAGACAAGGCCAGCGTAAAGGCAAGCGCCCGCAAAATTCAGTCTGCCAGAAAATTCGATATCGACCTCGAAGATTTTGCTTCACGGTATGAGCCGTCTAAAGAATATGAATGGGGAGGTGCCAAGATCCTCACTGATGATTTTGCTCCGGTGAATCTCTACCAGTATCAGAAGTCAGGGGCACCATGAGGAGGTAACTGTATGATAAAATTCGCTGTGTTCATTTGCGGTGCGATAGTCATGTCATTTGAAATTCTGGGCAGCCGGGTCCTTGCACCGAACTTCGGCAGTTCTGTATTTGTCTGGGGAAGCCTGATAAGCGTATTTCTTTCGGGGCTATCGGCTGGGTATTATCTGGGCGGACGAATATCTGATATTAACCCTTCATCGAGGAAGCTTTCCGTCATGATAATAACTGCCGGAATACTCTTCGTAACCTTTCCCTTGTACAGTACGCCAGTATCCGACTGGATCTTTGCGATGGATCTCGGAGTAAGGGTGAGTCCTTTGCTTGCCTCGATTATCCTTTTCTTTGTCCCGTCTGTTTTTCTCGGCATCGTGAGCCCCTATACGGCAAAGCTCATGATATGCAGCATGCATACTTCGGGCAAGACGATTGGAACGCTCTATGCCCTTTCCACATTCGGAAGCATCATCGGTACCCTGATCACCTCCTTTTATCTCATCACCCTTGCAGGCGTCAACGCTCTCATCATGGGACAGGGCGTTCTGCTTGTAGCCTTGGCGATTCCTCTTTATATCATGAATTTGAGCTGCAGCATCGAACCGACCGCATCGGCCGGCGTGATGAGCGATATCAAGTGAGATCGAGTCAAGGAGTGGGTAGATGAGGGATGTAGTTTCCTGCGTTACTTTACCTCCAAATTACGGATTATGAAAAGAATAAAGCGTCCTCAGTAACAACGATGGCTTTTTCAGCAGAGAGCTCGATCGCATTCTCTGCATCAAAGAGGAGCGCACGGTCAAGAACGACTTTACCATCGCCCATAACAATACTCTCTATCAGATCGAACAGGCGACACGGGCGAAGAAAGTCATTGTCGAAGAACGGCTCGACGGGACCTTGCACATAACCTGCGACGGACAGGACCTGCGCTTCCAGGAAATCACAAAGAAGTCGGCCAGGGACACATCGTTAGCACCGCTCCTGCTGCACGAGGAAAAGCAATGGATTCCTCCAGCCGATCATCCTTGGAAGAAGATCTTTCTATCAAGAGAAGAAGACGGGAACAGCCTATCGCTGCTTCTTAAAAAACAGGACATTTCTATTTTGGCTTGACATCCGTAATCCGCCTTCTTGCAAAGCCTTGCTGTTTATGATAGTGTAACGACTTCCCGAATGCGGGAGCCAGGAGAAGTCCCCCTCGCCCATCCCTCTCCGCGAGGGGAGAGGATGAAGCAACATATGGAAATAGTACTCGCCACTCGAAATAAAAAGAAAATCGAAGAGATCAGGCGGATCACCATTGATCTGCCGATAACTATTCTCTCGCTCGAGAATTTCCCGAACTGCCCTGAAACGGTTGAGGACAAGGACACCTTCGAGGGCAATGCGGTAAAAAAAGCTGTCGAGGTCTGTGGCTGCACGGGCAAACCTGCCTTGGCTGATGACTCAGGCCTTGAAGTCGATGCCCTCGGTGGGGCACCCGGGGTGTTCTCTGCCCGGTATGCAGGCGGGACCGGCGGGAACGACGTTAGAAATTACGAAAAGCTTCTGGCCGAACTCAAAAAAGTACCCGACGAAAAAAGAGGAGCGCAATTCGTCTGCTGCATGGCGTTGGCATTTCCGGATGGTATGGTTAAAACTTTTTTAGGTTACGCAAAAGGTCGTATCGGCATGGAACCTAAGGGAAAAACGGGGTTCGGCTATGATCCGGTATTCATAACCGACAGCTACGAAAAGACGTTTGCTGAAATGTCCGGAGAAGAGAAGGACAAGCTCAGTCACAGGGGTAAAGCTCTTGAAAAACTAGCCAATTTTCTGCATACGCAACCCCTTTTATAAACAAAACTAATATTGAAATTATAATTATTAACTTGAAAAAGAACTCGTTTTCAACCATTATATGCCGGTTAAAATGTCGCGAGGTTTTTTTTGCCTTCTTTCTTTTCTCAGGAAGCAAAATCTTTAATCTTTATCTATTCACGGAGGATTCATGTCAATGGCTAAGAGAGTTGTGCTGCTCGGTGCTCCCGGTGCTGGTAAAGGTACGCAGGCGAAGATGCTGATCGAAAAGTACAAGATCCCGCAGATCTCCACGGGTGATATCCTCCGCAAGGCCGTGGCAGACGGTACGCCGCTGGGCAAAGAGGCCAAGGTGATCATGGACTCGGGCGGGCTCGTGTCCGACAAGATCGTGCTCGGTCTCGTTGAAGAGCGCATCAAGCAACCGGACTGCAAGACCGGCTTCATCCTCGACGGGTTCCCGCGCAACACGGCCCAGGCCGAGGCCCTCGACAAGATCCTCGCCGGCATGGGTATGCCCCTTACCGTTGCTCTCAATATTGATGTTGATATGAACGACCTGCTGAAGCGCCTCACCGGCCGCAGGACCTGCAAAAGCTGCGGGCAGATGTACAATATCTATTTCTCGGCCCCGAAAAAAGAAGGCATTTGCGACAAGTGCGGCGGCGCTCTTTTCCAGCGCGATGACGACAAGGAAGCGACCATCAAAAAGCGGCTTGAGGTGTACTCCCAGCAGACCGCGCCGCTCATCGATTACTATTCCAAGAAAAATATCATGAAGACCGTCATGGGCGTGGGAAGCATCAATGACATCTTCAACAAGGTGACGGCCGTCCTCGGCTAATCGGAAGCGTACGAGTTGTGGCCATAAGCCACAGTGGAATATATTTTTTAAAATTCTTGCAAGGAGGAAAGTATTATGGCACTGGTAAAGCCGCACGGTAAAAAGAAGAAGCTCATGCCGCTTCTTCTGGAAGGGGCGGCCCTTCAGAAAGAACTAAAGAAGGCCAAGACCCTGAAGCAGCTGAAGATCTCTTCGCGCGAGACCGCAGACCTCGTGATGATGGGCATCGGAGCATTCACCCCGCTTACGGGCTTCATGACCAAAAAGGACTGGAAGGGTGTCTGCGACAAGTACAAGATGGCGGACGGCACGTTTTGGCCGGTCCCGGTGACACTTTCCGCAAGCGCGGACTTCGCCAATTCGCTCAAGAAGAACGAAGAGATCACCCTTGTTGACGAGGAATCGGGCACGATCATGGCTACCATGAAGGTGGCCGAGAAGTACGCCATGTCCAAGACCGACAAGGAGCATGAGTGCAAGCAGATCTTCCGCACCAACGATGTTGCCGGTCACCCGGGCGTCCAGAAGGTCATGGGACAGCCTGATGTGAACCTTGCCGGCCCGGTAAAGGTCCTCTCCGAGGCCCATTTCCCGGAGACCTTCAAGGGTATCTATATGACCCCGAAACAGACCCGCAAGATGTTCGAGGAAAAGGGCTGGAGCACGATCGCGGCGTTCCAGACCAGGAATCCCATGCATCGCTCGCACGAGTATCTCGCCAAGATCGCCATCGAGACCATGGACGGCGTCCTGATCCACCAGATCCTGGGCAAGCTCAAAGAGGGCGATATCCCGGCCGATGTCCGCGCCGATGCCATCAACACGCTCATGGAAAAGTACTTCGTGAAGGACTCGTCCATCCAGTGCGGCTACCCCATGGAAATGCGCTACGCCGGTCCGCGTGAGGCGCTCCTGCATGCGCTCTTCCGCCAGAACTTCGGCTGCAGCCACCTGATCGTCGGCCGCGACCACGCCGGAGTGGGCGACTACTACGGCCCCTTTGATGCGCAGAAGATATTCGATGACATCCCGAAAGGCGCGCTTGAGACCCAGCCGCTCAAGATCGACCATACGTTCTATTGCTTCAAGTGCGACGGCATGGCCTCCATGAGGACCTGCCCCCACGGCAAGGAAGACCGCCTCATGCTTTCCGGCACCAAGCTCCGGAAGATGCTCTCCGAGGGCGAGAACGTGCCTGATCATTTCAGCCGTCCCGAAGTGCTCGAGATCCTCAAGAAGTACTACGCGGGTCTTACCACGAAGGTGGAGATCAAGCTGCACAGCCACGCCGAGGGCACGCATACGGAGAAGAAGTAACTGAAGGTTTAACAACTGCAAGTGCAGTTAACTACAATCCATAGATAGGAGGAAGTAATAACATGCCGAGTTATGTAATTACCGAGAAGTGTGACGGCTGCAAGGCGCAAGATAAGACTGCTTGCCAGTATATCTGCCCGAACGACCTCATGACCCTGAACAGGGACCTCATGAAGGCGTACAACCAGGAACCCGAGCAGTGCTGGGAGTGCTACAACTGCGTCAAGATCTGCCCGCAGCAGGCGATCGAGATCAGGGCCTACCAGGATTTCGCCCCTCTGGGCGCGAATGTGATCCCGATGAGGGGCACGGACTCCATCATGTGGACCATCAAGTTCCGGAACGGGATCCTCAAGCGGTTCAAGTTCCCGATCAGGACCACTGCCGAAGGTTCGGTCGATCCCTACAAGGGAAAACCCGAGGTCGATTTTGCAAAACTCAAACAGCCGGGCTACTTCACAACATCGAAGGCTATGCCGGTAATCAAGAAATAAGGAGGATATGACAAATGGAAAAAGAAACCTGTACATTTTCGTTTTGCGCAAAGCCCGCAATCGAAGAGATTGAGACCGATCTCCTCCTCATCGGCGGCGGCATGGCGTGCTGCGGCGCGGCATTTGAAGGCGCCCGCTGGGCGAACCCCAAGAAGATAAAAATCACCATGGTGGACAAGGCTGCGACCGACCGGTCCGGCGCTGTTGCCATGGGTCTGTCGGCCATCAACACCTACATGGGCGATAACGATCCGGCGGACTATGTAAAGATGGTACGGAACGACCTCATGGGCATCATCCGCGAAGACCTGGTCTATGACCTCGGCCGTCACGTTGATGATTCCGTGCAGCTGTTCGAGGAGTGGGGCCTGCCGATCTGGAAGATGGGCGATGACGGCTTCTCGTTGGACGGCTTCCAGGCAAAGGAAGCGGGAAAGACCATGCTGAAGGACGGCGGCAAGCCGGTCCGTTCGGGCAAGTGGCAGATCATGATCAACGGCGAGTCCTACAAGGTCATCGTGGCGGAAGCCGCGAAGAAGGCCTTGGAGAGCAATCGCGCAGCCACCGGGGTGAAGACCAACCACTATGAGCGCGTGTTCATCGTGAAGCTTTACAATGATGCCAAGGAGCCGAACCGCGTTGCAGCAGCGGCCGGCTTCAGCGTTCGTGAGAACAAGATCTACATCTTCAAAGCAAAGGCCATGGTACTGGCAGCCGGCGGCGCGGTGAACGTGTTCCGTCCCCGGTCAACCCAGGAAGGTCAGGGCCGCGCATGGTATCCGGTGTGGAATTCCGGCTCCGGCTACGCTCTCGGCCTGCAGGCCGGCGCAGAGCTGACCATGATGGAGAACCGCTTCGTTCCCGCCCGCTTCAAGGACGGTTACGGACCGGTGGGCGCCTGGTTCCTGTTCTTCAAGGCCAAGGCGACCAACAGCCTCGGTGAAGACTATTGCGTCAACCCCGAAGCCGTGGCAGAGGCCAAGGCCAAGTACGGCAAGTATGTCGATGTTCTCGGCACGGCAATCCGCAACCACCTGATGATGCGTGACATGAAGCTTGGCAAAGGCCCGATCCTCATGAGAACGGATGAGGCCATGGCAGCCATCAACAAGACCTTCAAGGAGAAACTCGGCGACAAAGAGGGCGCCAAGAAGGTGAAGCACCTCGAGGCTGAGGCATGGGAAGACTTCCTCGACATGGCCATCGGCCAAGCCGGCCTTTGGGCTGCGCAGAACATCGAGCCGGATAAAGTTCCGTCCGAAATCATGCCGACCGAGCCTTATCTCCTCGGTTCGCACGCGGGCTGTGCGGGCTTCTGGTGCTGCGGTCCCGATGACCTCGGCGCTCCGGAAGAGTGGAACAAGAAGTGGCCGGCGGGCAACTACAACCGCTCGTCGACCGTAAGAGGCCTCTTTATGTGCGGCGACATCTGCGGAGCATCGGGCCATAAGTTCTCGTCCGGTTCTCATGCTGAAGGCCGCATCGCGGCAAAGAGCGCGATCTCGTTCATCCTCGATAATCCGAGCTACACACCGACGATCAAAGAAACGGCGGACCATCTGGCAGCCGAGCTTTATCTGCCTTTCGAGGTGTACGAGAAGCACAAGACCTACACCACGGCCACGGATATCAACCCGAACTACATCAAGCCGAAGATGCTCCAGACCCGTCTCCAGAAGATCTCGGACGAGTACTTTGGCGGCATCTCGACCTGGTACATGACCTCCAAGACCATGCTGGATGCAGGGCTCCAGAAGCTCCAGGTCCTGAAGGAAGATACCTCCAAGATGGCGGCAAGCAACCTGCACGAGCTGATGCGCTGCTGGGAGAACTATCACCGCATCCTCTCCGTGGAAGCCCATGCACGCCACATCCTGTTCCGTGAGGAGTCGCGCTATCCCGGCTACTACTATCGCGGTGACTTCGATCTCGTTGATGACACCAACTGGAAGTGCTTTGTGAACTCGAAGTACGACATTGCGACTGACAAGTGGGAAGTCAAGAAGGTCCCCTACGTACAGCTTGTTGAAGATGCAGCTCCTGTGAAACATTAAGAACATTCACAACTCCGGGGAGGGCTTTGCCCTTCCCGGAGATTTTTTTGAACATTGAAAATTGTAAATTGACGGAAGACGTCCGACCGCAAATTTAAAATTTCCAATCTTCAATTTCAGTTTCCAGTCTCCAACGTTCTCGGTTTTACAGCCTTAAGGAGGAATAAGATACCATGGCGGAAAATAAGGTGTTGGTTGTCGGCGGAGGTTTCAGCGGCCTCACGGCAGCGGTGGAGGCTGCGGAAGCAGGTTCCGACGTTATCATCGTGGAAAAGAACCCCTACCTCGGCGGCAGGGTGACACAGCTGAACAAGTACTTCTGGAAGATGTGCCCCCCGAACTGCGGTCTTGAGATCCAGTACAAGCGTATCAAGAACAACGGCCAGATAACGATCTATACCATGGCCGAAGTGGAGAAGATCTCGGGCGCCGAAGGGAACTTCGATGTGACCATTAAAACGCAGCCCCGGTTCGTGAACGAAAAATGCACCGGCTGCAACAAGTGCACCGAAGCATGCCCTGAGGAGCGGTCGAACGACTTCGATTTCGGCATGAGCAAGACCAAGGCCGCCTACCTCCCGCACAACCAGGCGTTCCCCCTGCAGTATGTCGTTGACGTCAAGGCATGCAAGGGTTCGTCATGCGCCAAGTGCGTTGAAGCGTGCAAGTATGACGCGATCCACCTCGACATGAAGGCCGAGACCGTGAACGTCAAGGTCGGCGCCGTGGTCATGGCGACGGGCTGGAACCCGTATGACGCCACGAAGATGGACAACCTCGGGTTCGGGACGGTCCAGAATGTGATCACGAACATGATGATGGAGCGTATCGCGGCGCCCAACGGCCCCACGGGCGGCAAGATCGTTCGCCCTTCCGACGGCAAAGAGGTGAAGAACATCGCCTTCGTGCAGTGCGCAGGCTCTCGCGACGAGAACCATCTGGCACATTGCTCCTACATCTGCTGCCTTGCTTCGCTGAAGCAGGCATCCTATGTGCGGGAGCTCTATCCTGATTCCAAGGTCAAGATCTTTTATATCGACATCAGAACTCCGGGCCTCTATGAGAACCGGTTCTACACCAAGATCAAGGAAGACCAGAACGTGTCCTTCCTCAAAGGCAAGGTAGCCAAGGTCGAGCAGGCACAGAACGGTGATGTGAAGGTCACCGCCGAGGACATCCAGGGCGGGACCAAGATCACCGAGACCTTCGACATGGTCGTCCTGGCCACGGGCATGCAACCCTCGACAGAGTCCTTCAAGGGTGCGGGGATTACGCCGACCGACGACGGGTTTGTGGACCAGGCAACGCTCCCGAAGGGCATCTATGCGACCGGGACGCTCAAGACCCCCGTTGATGTGGCGCGGTCCGCGCAGGATGCCACCGGCGTGGTGATGAAGAGCATCCAAAGCTTGAGGAGGAAATAAGGATGGAGAAGAAATACGGCGTATATATCTGCAAAGGATGCGGCATCAAGGAGGCGATGGACGTTGAAAAGGTCGCCGGTGCGGCTAAGAAGGTCCAGAACTACAAATTCCATGACGTCCTGTGCAGCCCCGAGGGCGTTCAACTGATCAAAGACGATATGGCGAAGGACGGCGTGAACACGATCATCATCGCGGCCTGCTCGCCCCGCGCCAAATATGAAGAGTTCGATTTCCCGGGCGCCATAGTCGAGCGTGTCAATATCCGCGAGTTCGTTGCCTGGACAATGGAACCGAACACTGATGAGACGAACGACGCTGCCTATGACTATATCAGCATGGGCATCGTCAAGACCCAGAAAGGCGATCTGCCGGAGCCGAGCATCCTGCCGGACCTGAGCAAGACGATCCTCGTGATCGGCGGCGGTATCGCGGGCATGTCCGCAGCCCTGTCCGCTGCAGGAGCGGGCGAGAAGGTCGTGCTCGTTGAAAAAGATGCCCAGCTCGGCGGATTCGTGAACAAGCTCTATAAGAAGATCCCGACGGGTTCGTATATCAATAAACCCCTTATCGTGGATACGGACATTGCCAAGACGGTAAGCGAGGTCGAGAGCAACCCGAACATCAAAGTATACAAGTCAACCACCGTGTCCAAGACCGATGGTCAGCCCGGTCTCTATGACGTGACGCTTTCGAATGGCGATACCATGAAGATCGGCGCCATCGTAATGGCCTCCGGCTGGAAGCCATACGATGCGAACAAACTCGACTACCTCGGCTACGGCAAGATGAAGAACGTGGTCACGAACCTCGAACTCGAGGAGATCGCGAAGAAGAACAACGGGAAGCTCCTGCGCCCGTCCGATGGAAAGCCTGCCTTGAAGGTCGCCTTCATCCAGTGCGCCGGGCAGCGCGATCCGAACCATCTGCCGTACTGCTCTTCCATGTGCTGCGCCACATCGCTCAAACAGTCGCAGTACGTGCGGCAGAACGAAGATGCCCTTGCCATGATCTTCTACAAGGACATCCGGACACCGGGCAGGACCGAGCTCTACTACAAAGAAGCCCAGAACAATCCCGGAGTGATGCTCACCAAGGCTGATGTGACCGGCGTATCCGATGCCGGGAACGGCAATATGTTCGTTGAAATGGAGAACACGCTCTTCGGCACCAAGACGGGCGAAAAGGTGAAGGTCGAGGCAGACCTCGTGGTCCTTGCCACCGGCATGGTCCCGACCTCGCGTGGTCCCCAGGAATATGCCGACGGACTGACCAAGGCCGCAGGCGGCGGCGATGAGGCCAAAAAGAACTATCTTGAGCAGACACCCAAGCCTGACTATATTCTGAATCTCGGCTACCGTCAGGGACCGGAGATCCCGACCCTCGAAGGGGCGTCAGGTTTCGCTGATTCGAACTTTATCTGTTTCCAGTATGAAACGCGCAGGACCGGTATCTATGCGGCAGGCGGCGTGCACCAGCCCATGAACATGGCGGAGGCCATGGAGGACGGGGCCGGCGCGGCGTTCAAGGCCATTCAGGCCATGGACCATGTGGCGCGCGGCGTTGCGGTCCATCCACGTGCCTGGGACGTCACGTTCCCCGATCCGATGCTGATCAAGTGCACGGCCTGCAAGCGGTGCACGGAAGAATGTCCCTTTGGCGCGATCGATGAGGATGAGAAGGGCATTCCGAAATACAATCTTAACCGCTGCCGGCGCTGCGGCACCTGCATGGGCGCCTGCCCCGAGCGTATCGTCTCCTTCAAGGACTACAGCGTCGACATCGTCGGTTCGATGCTCAAGGCGGTGGAATACTCCGATGATGAGGACAAGCCGACGATCATCTGCCTGGTCTGCGAGAACGACTCCTATCCGGCGCTCGACACAGCGGCTATTGCCGGAAAGAAGATCGATCCGGCATTCCGGTTCATTTCCATGCGGTGCCTGGGCGGCATGAACTTGGTGTGGGTTGCCGACGCGCTGTCCAAGGGCGCCGACGGTATGCTGCTCCTGGGCTGCAAGTTCGGAGAGAACTATCAGTGCCACTTCGTCAAGGGCAGCGAACTTGCGAACACCCGCTTCAGCAAGGTCAGCGAGACCCTGAACCGGCTCCAGCTTGAGTCCGAGCGCGTCCAGCTCATGCAGGTGGCTATCAACGAGTATGATAAACTGCCGGATATGCTCAATGAGTTTGCTGCCAGGATAAGAGAGATCGGACCGAATCCGTTTAGGACCATGTAAGTAATGAGTACGGAGTTCATAGTAAAGAGTAAAAACTCCTAACCAGCAAGTGGAGGATAGAATTTATGTCAGAAGCAACGGTCATTAAACCGGATTTAGCGTTCGTGAACGAGATCATCAAAGGCGGCGGCGAGTCCCTGAAGAAGTGCTACCAGTGCGCCACCTGCTCGGTGGTCTGCAACGTCACGCCTGAGGGGAACCCCTTTCCCCGCAAGGAAATGGTCCTTGCCCAGTGGGGCCAGAAGGACCAGCTCATCACGAGCGCCGATGTCTGGCTTTGCCACCAGTGCAGCGACTGCACGGCTTATTGTCCGCGCGGCGCAAAGCCCGGCGAGGTTTTGAACGCCATCAGAAAGCAGAGCATCAAACATGTCGCCATGGTGCCCTTGTTCGCGAAGATAGCCCAGGACCCGAAGCTCATCTGGCTCCTGTTCGCCATCCCGATGGCGCTGTTTTACGCGATTTTGGTCGTGCTCGGGAACGGCAGCTTTACGGCTCCGAGGGCTGAAGGCAACATCATGGCCTACCACAAGTTCGTCCCCGTTCCGGTGATCGACACGGTCTTTATCCTGACGGCAATTTTTGCCGGTGTCTCGGCCTTCGTCGGCATCAAGCGGCTCTGGAGCGGCATGAAGTCGCAGGCAGGAGAGATGAAGTCCAGCGGCAATCTTGTTGGTGACATCATTTCCTCCGTCACCACGATCCTCGCTCATTCGAAGTTCGCTGACTGTAATGTGAACAGGCTGCGGCAATGGGGCCACATGATCCTCTTCTACAGCTTTGCCGGGCTCGCTGTCGTGACCACCTGGGCCATCATCTATCTCTATGGCTACGAACTTCTCGGCATTCAGGCGTTTGGCCCCTTCCACTTCGGCGAATCTCCCTATCCGAACAGCGATCCCGTGAAAATACTGGCGCTGGTCAGTTCCATCGGGTTTGCCGCTGGCTTCGCCATCATCCTGTTCAACCGGATTGCCAAGGCAGGCAAAGCGGGCATGGGTTCCTATTTCGACTGGATATTCCTCCTGATCGTGTTCGGTGTCGGCGCCACGGGCATGCTCTCGTGGGGTCTCCGGCTGGCTGATATGGAAGTCGGCTATTTTGTATATTACCTTCACCTGGTATTCATCTGGTCGCTGTTTGCCTATGCCCCGTACTCGAAGTTCGCGCACCTGTTCTACCGCACGACGGCCATGGTGTTCGCGAAAAATTCCGGCCGTGATAAGAAGTAAATCGCAGCGTTTATTGTGGAGTTGAACCATGAAGGTTAAAGAACTATTAAGCATAAAAGGACTGGAATGCTTCAGCATCACGAGCAGCCAGACACTGCTCGACGCAGCGAAGCAGATGGCGGAGTGCAATATCGGAGCGCTGCTCGTGATGGATCGGGGATCGCTTGTCGGGATCATCACAGAACGCGATATTGTGAAGAACGCGGCTGATGAAACGCGACAGTGCAAGGACGTCAATATCAAGGACGTCATGAGCACCAACCTGCTGGTGGTCAAGCCCGGCGAAGATCTGGATTACGTGATGGCGATCATGATCCAGAACAATATCCGCCATACGCCGGTCGTTGAAGAAAGCGGGCTGGTCGGGCTTCTGTCCATGCGAGACGTCGTCCGGGTCCTCGTCAAAAACCTGAAAGCGGAAAACCACTATCTGAAAGACATGATCGGCGGCAAATTCGAGGTGTAAGCGCTGATCTTATAAACTCATGAGGGAGGGATGCCGGAAGAAGTTCGACGTGGCAGGGAATAGGCACAACAGATCGTTTATAACGGAGCAAAATGGCGGGAAGAAATTATTAAGTCTGATGGACGAAAGAAATTTTAAATAGCACTTAATTCAAAAGGAGGAGATATAATGAGTAACACGATTTTATTTGCCCTGATCTGCGGCATCGCCGGTGTCATCTACGGCATCATGACCGCGATCTGGGTGAACAAGCAGGATGCAGGCAATCAGAAAATGATCGATATTTCCAACGCAGTGAAGGAAGGCGCCAATGCGTTCCTGGCGCGCGAGTACAAGACAGTAGCAGTCGTTGCAATAATTCTGGTGGGGATCCTGTTCTTCGTTCCCGCACTCGGGAAGTGGGCAGCCCTCGGATTTATCATCGGTACGGTAGGTTCCGCCCTCGCCGGTTTCATCGGCATGTGGGTGTCGCTCCGTGCCAACGTGCGTACCGCAGCGGCAGCGAGCAAGGGCCTCCAGGCCGCGCTCAGCCTCGCGTTCAAGGGCGGCTCCGTGACCGGCATCATGGTCGTGGGCCTTGGCATCATCGGCCTTGCCGGTTTTTACCTCATCGCCAAGACCTATGCTCCGGCCGAGCAGGTCTCCACCGCGCTTATCGGGCTCGGCTTCGGCTGCTCGCTCATGAGCGTGTTCGCCCGTATCGCGGGCGGCATCTACACCAAGGCCGCTGACGTGGGCGCCGACCTCGTGGGTAAGGTTGAGAAGAACATCCCCGAAGACGATCCCCGCAACCCGGCCGTGATCGCCGACAACGTGGGCGACAACGTGGGCGACTGCGCCGGTATGGCAGCCGACCTCTATGAGACTTACACGGTGACCCTCGTGGCCGCCATGCTCCTTGCCAAGACCGTGTTCGGCGCGGACAGCCCCTGGATCGAGTTCCCTCTCATGCTCGGCGCTGTTTCGATCATTGCTTCCATCGTAGGCACCTACTTCGTCAGACTTGGCAAGAACAACTACATCATGGGCGCCCTCTATAAGGGATTGGCCGTTGCAGGCGTTATCGCGGCAATAGCGTTCTATTTTGTGGCCAAAAGCTTTATCTCCGACCTCGGCCCGAATGCCGGCGTCTTTACGGCGAACACGGTGTTCTTCATCTCCCTCATCGGTCTTGCCCTCACCGGCCTGATCGTGTGGATCACCGAGTACTTCACCGCGAAAGAGTATCCCCCGGTGCAGCACATTGCACAGGCGAGCCTCACCGGCCACGGCACGAACGTGATCGCCGGACTCGCAGTCAGCATGAAGTCCACCTCGGCACCGGTTCTCGTGATCGTTGCCTCGATCCTCGGCGCATACTGGCTCGGCGGCGGATTCTCCGGCCAGGCAAACGCTGCCTCGGGCGGCATCTTTGCAATCGCGCTGGCAGCGGTTTCCATGCTCTCCATGACCGGCATCGTTGTGGCCATTGACTCCTACGGTCCGATCACGGACAACGCAGGCGGCGTTGCTGAAATGGCCGGCCTTCCCCAGGCGATCCGCGATATCACGGATCCCCTCGATGCAGTCGGCAACACCACCAAGGCAGTGACCAAGGGCTATGCAATCGGCTCCGCAGCACTGGCCGCATTGGTGCTGTTCTCGGAATATTCACGCTCCTTCGGCACCACGGTCCTGTTCGACCTTTCGAATCCCATGGTCCTTTGCGGCCTGTTCATCGGCGGCCTGCTCCCCTACTACTTCGGCGCGCTCCTGATGGAGTCCGTTGCTAAGGCAGCCGGCGGCGTGGTCGAAGAAGTGCGCAGACAGTTCCGCGAGATCAAGGGCATCATGGAAGGCACCGGCAAGCCGGAGTACGGCAAGTGCGTTGACATCGTGACCAAGAGCGCCATCCATGAGATGATGCTCCCGGCGCTTCTCCCGGTGGTCGTACCGGTTCTGGTGGGCCTCCTGCTGGGCAAAGAAGCCCTGGGCGGCGTGCTTATCGGCGCCATCGTGACCGGTCTGTTCCAGGCCATTGCCATGACCTCAGGCGGCGGCGCATGGGACAATGCAAAGAAGTCCTTTGAAGACGGCGTCACGGACAGCAAGGGCGTCGTGCACAAGAAGGGCAGCGACGGACACAAGGCATCGGTAACGGGCGATACGGTCGGCGATCCTTACAAGGACACCGCAGGCCCGGCCATCAACCCGATGATCAAGGTCATCAACATCGTTGCGCTCCTGATCGTGCCGTTGATCAAGTAAGCAGCACTCGTATTCACAAGGCTGCCCCATCTGATGGGGCAGCCTTTTTTTTCAGCTGACGCCGGCATTCTCCGTTTGAAATTGGCCGGTAAAGTGGTAATATCCCTGTACCATGCAAGACGTAGACCTGTTGATAAACGCCGGTTGCTCCACGGATGTTGTGGCGCACTGCACTGCCGTTTCAAACGCAGCGCTTTCCCTTGCCGGGAGGATCAAGACGCCTGTCGACCGGGAACTGGTCAGACAGGGCGGATTGTTCCATGACATCGGCAGGTCCAGGACGCATGGCATTGGCCATGCCGTTGCAGGGGCCGAGATTGCGCGGCAGCACGGATTTTCAACGTCGCTCGTGCTTATCATCGAGCGACACATCGGAGCGGGCATTACTGCGACCGAGGCAGAGCGTCTCGGACTACCTCGAAAAGATTATTTACCGCTGACAAATGAAGAGAAGATCGTCTCCTATGCCGATAATCTGATCAGCGGCGTACGAGAGATGCCGTTTTATGAAGCGCTCGTGCGGTTCAAGGAGATCCTTGGTCCTGACCACGAAGGTGTGGAGCTTTTCATAAAGCAGCATCATGAGATACAGGGATGGATGAAGTGAACTAATTGCGGAATTCGGATTGCGGATTGCGGAATATAAAAGCAAAAAGCTGAGAGGGTAACATGAAAGACAAGAAGAAAAAAGAAAAACAACCCGATGATTTCGATGACGATATCAGCCCTTTGAAAAAGAGCAAGAGCGACAAGGTCGTGCCGATCAAGCTGACAGAGAACAGCAGGTTCAAGTTCCGCTGCCACAAGGGGGTCAGGTGCTTTACCGCCTGCTGCAGCAATATCAATATCGTCCTGCCGCCCTATGACCTTCTGAGGCTCAGAAAGCGGCTCGGCATGACGACAGAGGACTTCATCAACACGTATTGCGATATCGAGATCCTGGCCAAGACGCTGCTCCCGGTGATCATTCTCAAGATGGGTAAGGATGAAAAAAAGAGCTGTCCCTTCGTGACGCCTGACGGCTGCACGGTGTATGAGGACCGGCCGAGCAACTGCCGCTACTATCCCGTGGGTATGGCCACGCTCAGGAAAAAGGACGCGGTGGGAGGCAAGGACGAGTTTTACTTCATGGTCAAGGAAGACCACTGCAAAGGATTCGAAGAGGACAAGGACTGGACCATTGCGGAGTGGCGCAAGGACCAGGGGGCGGACCTCTACGACGATATGAACCGCGGCTGGATGGAGATCCTGATCAAGAAGAAGTCCTTTGGCGAGAGGGAGTTCCCTGAGATCAAAAACCAGATGTTCTTTATGGTCAGCACCAATACCGACTATTTCCGGGAATTCGTGTTCGGGAGCAGCTTCCTTGAAACCTACGATATCCCCGCCGCGCGGGTCGAGAAGATCCGGACCGACGATGCGGAACTTTTAAAGCTTGGGTATGAGTGGCTCCGGTCGGCGATGTTCGCGGAGGAGACGCTCACGATCAGGGACGGGGTCGCCGAGGCGCGCAAGGACCGGTCTGACGCGGTGCTGAGGAAAGTGTATGGGCAACAGAACAAGGAACAGGAGTAAAGAGTCAGGAGTCAGGAGTCAGGAGTCAGGAAGAGTCAGGAGAACATACTCCTAACTGCCGGCCTGAAGCATCTCGGTCATCTCTTTATAGAGCGTATTGCCAATAGCAAGCCCCTGGTCAATGAATTCCGGGCCGTACCGTTTGCCGGTTGCGGTCCGGAAGGTCTCCTTGATCTTTTCGATTCCCTTCATCTTCTCCCGGAAGGTCCGGTGCAGCGATTCTAACGGCGTGTTGTGCTCTGTTACCATCAGCCACAGCGTCATGCTGAAGTTCTCCGGGCCCCATCTGAACTTGTCCGCGTCATAGAGCGCATCGCTTACCAGCCTGCCGGCCATATCGTCCCGATCAAAGGTCTCCTGGAACGCTTCGTGATTTCGTATGGCATCGGCGATATACTGCCGTTCCCGCAGGCCCATGCCGAGCTTCGAGAGGATTTTTTCCGCTTCAATACTTCCCCGCACAGCGTGGTCCTGCTCTTTGCGCTTGATATCATGCAGAAGGCCAGCGATGATGGACGCAGTGAAGAGGGTCTCAATATCCGCTTGTGCCATGTTCAAGGCCTCTGCCTCGATCAGCATGATGGTCCCTGCGTCGCGGGCAACGGCCTCGCAGTGGCAGAGACCGTGGGCGCACTCCAGCCGGGATTCATCGAGAAAGGCACGACATTTCCGGATAAACTCGTTGCTTCCGAGGGTCTCTTCAGCGCGCCGGACATGTGAGCGGTGCTCCCCGTAGAACAAGGGACGGGGCAGGCTTTGTGCAAGCTTCAGCGCCGTATCCTGCAACTTTTGATATGCCTTGTGGGTCATATCTTGATAATAAACGGAGAGCGCGCGCATTGTCAAGGCGAGTTTTGGCTATTCCGGGCCTAATCTCCGATTGACAGTGGCCGACATCCTGATATAATATCCTCCAGTTTTTCAGCGCGAAAGGGGTTTCCCGTGTCCGACATTCATAGTGAACGAATACTCATTCTCGACTTCGGGTCTCAGTACACCCAGCTTATCGCCCGCAGGGTGCGCGAGGCCAAGGTCTACTGCGAGATCTTCCCCTACAATGCAGGCCTTGAAAAGGTCAAGGCGTTCCGGCCGAAGGGCCTGATCCTGTCCGGCGGGCCGTCGAGCGTGTACGATGCCGGCGCGCCGCTCATCGACAAGGCGCACCTCGAACTCGGCATTCCGGTGCTCGGCATCTGCTACGGCATGCAACTTCTGACCCATGTGCTTGGCGGACAGGTGGCAAAGTCCGCAAAGCGTGAGTACGGCAGGGCGGAGCTGATCATCGACAACGCGGCCGGTCTGTTCAACGGCATTGGATTAAAATCCGGAATCCCGAACTCTGATCTGCGAGCTGTCGTATGGATGAGCCACGGCGACCGGATCGAGAAAATGCCGGCGGGGTTCTCAGCCATTGCCCACACCGACAATTCTCCGACCGCTGCCATGGCGGATGAAAAGAAAAAATTCTTCGGCGTCCAGTTCCACCCCGAAGTTGCGCATACGCCCCAGGGAGTGCAGATCCTCAGAAATTTCGTGTACACGATCTGCAAATGCGAGCCGACCTGGACCATGGCGTCGTTCGTTGACTATTCCGTTGGTGAGATACGGAAGGCCGTGGGGAACAAGCAGGCCGTGTGCGGCCTTTCCGGTGGTGTGGACTCCTCGGTTGCCGCAGTGCTTGTGTACAAGGCCATCGGCAAACAGCTTACCTGTATCTTCGTGAACAACGGCGTTCTCCGCAAGGACGAAGCTGAAAAGGTGCAGCATACGTTCAAGGATATGGGGCTGAACCTCAAGTACGTCGATGCATCGGCGGAATTTCTCACCAAGCTGAAAGGGGTCGAGGACCCTGAGAAGAAGCGAAAGATCATCGGCAATACCTTTATCGATGTGTTCGAGCGGGAAGCCCTGGCAGTCGGAGGGGCAGAGTTCCTGGTCCAGGGCACGCTCTATCCCGATGTGATCGAAAGCGTCTCGTTCAAGGGCCCGTCGGCGATCATCAAGTCTCATCACAACGTGGGCGGTTTGCCGGAGAAGATGAAGCTGAAGCTGGTGGAGCCGCTGCGGGAATTATTCAAGGACGAAGTGCGAGCTATCGGCCGCGAGATGAAGATGCCCGACGATATCATCGATCGTCAGCCTTTCCCGGGACCGGGCCTTGCCATCCGCATCCTCGGTGAGGTGACCGAGGCACGGACCAGCCTTCTGCGCGAGGCCGATGCTATCGTGATAGAGGAAATTAAGAAGGCCGGTTTGTACAAGGAGATCTGGCAGTCCTTTGCCGTGCTGCTCCCGATCAAGACCGTGGGCGTCATGGGAGACGAACGGACGTACGAGAATGTTGTCGCCATCCGCGCGGTCACGAGCCAGGACGGCATGACCGCGGACTGGGCGAAGATCCCCTATGAACTCCTGGGCATCATGTCGAACCGGATCATCAACGAAGTCAAAGGCGTGAACCGCGTGGTCTACGACATCTCGTCCAAGCCGCCGAGCACGATCGAGTGGGAGTAAAGGGAGAAGACAGCGAGCAAGCAGTGCGTAACGATTTCAAAGGCAGCCATAATGGCTGCCTTTTTCATCATATTCTTAACCCGGAAATGCGGAAAACTGTTTAGCCATAAAAGTCATAGACTCAGAAATGGCCTGTTTGATGCGAACGACCTCATATTGAAGCCAAAATGTCCGATGGAATAACGATCATGTGTAGATGAGTAGTTGTCACCAAGTATGCAATTGGAATATTATGCGACCGCATAACTATGTGTAATATCCGGGGGGATGTCAGTTCGTTTTTCATACAGCTTGACTTGCTCTATATTTTCCGATAATGTCGGGGAAATTACTCAATCATTGGTTAGGCTTAATATGGAACTTATAACGCTCGGATTTGATCAGTGGTTTGAAGACAAAAGATCGAAGGCGCTGAGACCAGACTGCACTGTGGCTCGCGTGACTGCGGTCCATAAGGACAGCTACCTCGTAAGAAATAATAACAGCGAAGTTCTTGCTGAATTAGCAGGAAGTTTTATTTACTCCGCTGAGTCGAGCATAGATCTTCCTGCAGTAGGTGATTGGGCACTTGTCCAGTTTCACAACGATGATACCTTTGCCATCATCCATGGTCTTCTCCCACGCAAATCTTTTTTACGGAGAAAAACCCCAGGTAAAAAAATCGACTATCAGATGATCGCGGCCAATATAGATTCTGCCTTAATCGTCCAAGCCTGCGATTTAGATTTCAATCTGCGCAGGCTGGAGCGCTACCTCGTAATGGTAAACGAAGGACACATTGAACCGATACTGCTCCTGACAAAAAGCGACCTCGTCAGCCCCGAGAAGCTGGAGCAAAGAATATCAGAGGTTCGTCAAGCCAACATCAAATGCAAAATCCTTCCGCTCAGCAACGTGACCGGCTTCGGAGTGGATCAAGTGCGTCAATTACTGGAGCCGTGCAAAACTTATTGTCTGGTTGGGTCTTCCGGAGTGGGCAAAACAACGCTCTTGAACCATATTATAGGCCGCGATTTATTCGAGACAAACACCGTCCGTGCAAGCGACGGAAAGGGCAAACACACGACAGCGCAGCGCCAACTTATCGTCCTTGATCAAGGTGCAATGCTGATCGACACCCCTGGAATGAGGGAACTGGGGAATATCGGCGTCAGCTCAGGTCTTCAGGAAAGCTTTGCTGATATTTGGCGCCTTTCAAAAACCTGCCGTTTTACCAATTGCACTCATACCCAGGAAGTCGGTTGCGCACTACTAAACGCAATTGAAAATGGCACATTACAAGCGGATCGATATCAGAGCTATTTGAAGCTGATGAAAGAATCTGAATATAATGAGCTGTCCTATGTTGAAAAGCGAAGAAAGGACAAGAAGTTCGGACAGTTCGTCAAGAATGCAATGAAACATCATAATAAAAGTGACCAGTAGTCCAACTTGCGGGTCGAGTCCGATCAGAACTATTCTCCGCTCATATTCTCCCGCCTTCCCATGCCATCGCCTTTTCACAATCCTTGAAAAGTTTTTCTCTTTGTCTGAATTCCCGGGAATGGACGCTCCTTCTTTTCCCCCGGAGAGAGATCCCCAATGCGGCGTGCAACATTTCATGGTAGACGACGAATGCGACATAGTAGCGGGGGACGGTCTTCTTGTCGAGCATTGGATTTATCCTGATCGTGTGCGACCGTTCGCTGTAGCTTCCGAGGGTCCTTTTTCTCACGGCGCAGCGCGGGCTTCTCGAACCCCAGGTGATCACAGCGTTGACCATGCCCCCGAAGTATTCCTTGTTGATCTCGTCGTAGTATCCGCAAAGATCGTGAAATTTGCCCGCGGTCCTGACGGGAACTTTTTTCGGCGGTTTTAGGATGAGCTGCTCTCTGTTGTCGCGGACAAAGCTTCGGAAATGAGGCATTTTGCCGCTTTTGCTTTTCAGATACGAGACGATCTCGTTCATCACCCGGCTGTCAGCATGAAGAAACATCCGGTGAAGCCGAACGCGCAGAACGCCGTCATCCATCCGCGCCGAGAGCATGCTCGTAGAATTTCCAGTGAAAACGACGGCCACGGGCTTATTGACGCCTTCCTCAATATACTGCCGGAAAGACAACTCTGAATGGTGAAAGTGAAGGGCCAGTTGATTGTCTGTTGTATCGTTTTCCATAGCATCCCGTGTTCGATCGCCGGATTTTGCGCTGCTTTTATTCTTTATCGTATCGGCGAATTCTACTATAAATTTCCAACAGGAACAATGGTTACTTCCAAGCCTTGCAAACGTTTCTAAGTTCTTGCCATTTTAGCTCAGTTATTGTAACCTCATGCCTTAATGAATAGTGACGGTTACCCGGATGTGTCAAGACATCGGTTACCCGAAATCCAGTTTTTGCTATCGGCAAGACCCTCGGTCCAGATTGGTGCTATCATGCTCTCCTTATTCAGAATTACCAAAGGAGAGCGCCAATGGAAGAGGAACTGCGACAAAGAGCTATTAGCCGCCACATCCAGGGAGGCGAATCACCCAAGGATATAGGGCATGTTCAAGCATGCCCGGTTGGCTTGGTTTGCGGGCAGGGCGTGCCGCAATTCTACGGCTGACCGGATAAACAGTGGAGATCTCTTTGGAACGAAGCGAACGGTTCGGAAACGCGGGAAGGGTCATTAAGATCGGGTTCTGGGTGAACGCCGGACTGATGATCATGAAACTGCTCGCGGGTTATTTCGGCAGATCTGAGGCGGTCTTTGCCGATGGCATGGAAAGCGCCGCGGACTTCATCGCCCTGGGGTCGAGCATGATCGCCCTGCGCATCGGCAGCCGCCCCTTTGACGAAACGCATCCGTATGGACATGGCAAAGCCGAGAGCATCTCAGCCGTCATCGTGTCCCTCGTCATCTTCTCCACGGGCGGCTGGATCCTTGTCCGGTCCGTCCACGCCGTCATTGACGGTGTGTATGAGGTCCCCGCCGCCATGGCAGTGGCCGCCGCCTTTCTCACGATCATCACGAAAGAGGCCCTCTACCGGTATTCCATCACCGCGGGCAAAAAACTTGGCAGCCCGGCCATACTGGCCATTGCCAAAGACCATCGGAAGGACGCGATCACGTCGGTGAGCACCCTTGTGGGCGTCACCGGCGCGTTCTTCGGCCTCACCGTGATGGATCCCATAGCCGCGGGGATCACCTCGCTCTTTATTTTCCACATCGGCTATAAGACCTTCATGGGTGCGGCCCACGATCTCATGGACGGCAAACCGGACGACAATTATCTGGAGGAGATCAGGAAGATCGCTGAAGGGGTGGCGGGCGTCGATCATGTCCACGAGATACGCTGCCGCAGGTCGGGCCAGTATCTGATCGTGGACCTCAAGCTCGACATGAATCCCGAGATGACCGTGCGCGAATCCCATGCAATCGCCACAGCCGTGAAGAAGCTAATCTTTGAACACGCAATGAATGTTGGGGACGTCATGATCCATATCAATCCCCATGCAGATGAGCATCAGGACCTCAACCGGCTGTAATGGTTGTCGGCGAATGAGTCAAGATTTCGTATCCAGGGTTAAAAACTCCGCGCCCTGTGTGTCTTGGCAACGAAAAGGGTTGTCTCAGTCGTTCGTCTTCGGGGTGATACCGCCGTGCTCACGGCTGAATTGGTCGGCAGCGCTGACGCCCACTTCCTGCAGCATCCGCCCGTGGGTGTCCTTGACCAGATCGAGAGAAACATCAAGGGCTTTGGCGACATCCTCGAGAGACTGCTGCTGCGCAAAGTGACGTTCGGCGATCATGATCTTTAAAAAATCGGCCTGAATGATCGCCTCAAGTTCCTTGTCATCGACAGTAAAACTCTCATAGGCCTGCCGGAGTGTTTTCCCCGCGGAGATCGCTTCGCGGAACTTGTTCACCGCGTCTTCGTATATTGCGCCCTCTTCAGGCGTGAATTCTTTGAATTGAAACTCCGGCATGTCCTGCTTCTTTTTGCTCTTATCTTTTTTCTTCATTCTACTGAAACCTTTCAAAAATGATTTGGACGGAATAGCAGGACGTACAGGATTTCATCAGATATTGTCCCGTAGTCCCGTCAAACGTTTTTTAACTTTTGCTTTGCGTGATTTCCTCTGCGTCCCGGGGTGAGATGGTTCTATGTGGCCCTTTTTCCTTTCGGTCTTCGCTCCGGCACCTGCTTGTGTTCTATCTTTTCTTCGTTCCAGGGAACCGACACGTAGAGACCGCAGTAGCAGCTTCCGAACTCCTTGACATCGGGATCTCGATACACGCAGGGGCAGATGATGTCCGCGTCCTTGTCCTTCACGCCCCAGGCAAGACGGCAGGGGCAGGAACGATAGCCGTACCGGGCCTCGTTCGTGAGCAGACCCTGCATGATGTCCATGACGAAAGGTTTGTCCTTATTCAGGCGGATGCCCTGCGACTCGGCATAGTTGGACAGGATCTCGTACAGTTTCTCCGGAGTCATGTGATGCCCAATGCCTTTCTCAGCTTTTCCTCGTTAAACCCGACGATCACGTCATCGTCTATGCAGATTGTAGGAAAGGTGCAGTCGGGGTTCAGTTTTCGAACTTCATTCATGATGCGCTCCCGTTCTTCTCCGGTCAGAAGGTCCACATCAATGGTCTCCGGGTCGATCCCTATTTCCTTGAAGAAGCGCTTGGTGCGCATGCAGTGCGAGCAGGTGCTGAGGGTGTAAAGCTTTATCCGAGATTTCTTCGACGGCATAGGGCCTCCCGCTGTAATTATTGTAAGTATAACATGGCACAGCGCGGGTAAGCAATTAAAAATGAAGGGCGTTGCTTGACCCCGTTGTTGCATATGCTCGACGGAGATCACATCGTTTTGTCGCGCCAACTCAGGCTGGAATTGCCCTTCAAGGGGCTTTGTGGAAACTCACTTTTCGCGGACTCCTGCGTGGTTCATGAAAAGTTCATCCGATAGTGCATGAATGCGGTTGGATCGGCATTATTCCAATGAGTTTCTGCAGCAACGGGGTTGACAGGTCCGGCTTCCGCATGGGATAATTTACCATGAAAAGGATCTGCCTCATCTGTGCCGTTCTTATGGCTTTTTCCGCCTGTACGCCGGTGCTGAACCGCGAGGTCATGGAACAGGGCATGCGCGATGTGCCCTTTAACCAGCTGAGGGAAGCCCCCGATGTCTTCAAGGGAAAGCTCTTTATCCTTGGCGGCTTGATCGTGAATACCCGTTTGCTTGAGAAGGGTTCGCAGATCGAAGCGCTCAGCGTGCCCGTGGATTCGCTTGGCTACCTCCAGGAAGCAGGGCGTACGCAAGGCAGGTTCCTTGCTTTGTATCCGAGAGATAAGGGAATTCTCGACCCGATGGTATATAGGAAGGGAAGGGAGGTCACGCTCGCGGGAGAGTTTGTGGAGGCGCGCACGGGCAAGATCGATGAGATGGACTATGTCTATCCGGTGTTCGAGATCAGGGATATCTATCTCTGGGAAGGGCGGAGGGACCCTTACAACTACCCTTATTATGATCCCTTCTATTATCGTTCGCCGTTCCTGTACGACCCCTGGGACTGGTACTACCCCGGCCCCCGTTTGTACCCTTCGCCGTGGTGATGCGGGGTTTCGTAAAAAGTCATGATCTACCGCGGAGACGCGGAGAAATGCTTAGTGATCAAAATAAGAATTTTCTCTGCGTCTCTGCGTCTCCGCGGTTAAACTTCGGGCCATTTGCGTAGAAAAAAATTGTTTCTTAGTAAAACGGAACGAGCGACTATCGCTTTATCACCGTCCTCTTTCTCCAGTTCTTCCCTTTTGTCGGAAAATCCATTCTGAAGTGCGCGCCCACGCTGCCCTCCCGTTGCAATGCCGACCGGGTGATGAGTTGGGCCGTCGTGATCATGTTCCTGATCTCGAAGACGTCCCGATCAGGTGCAAGCCCTTTCATATTCCGGTCCCATTTATTGAGCTGCTTGAGCGCGGAGGCCAGACCTTTTTTTTCGCGGACAATGCCAACCTGCGCCCACATGAGTCTCTTGAGCGCAGAACGGAGCTCTGACGGGTCCGGCAACCTGTCGGAACGCGGGGACAGGCCGCGCGTTCCGTGAACAGGAACATGCTGCACGCCGGCCTGCCGGTTGAAGTGTTTCCGCGCATACCGCGCGGCGCCAAGCCCCGCACGTTGTCCGTAGACCAGTCCCTCAAGCAACGAATTGCTCGCGAGACGGTTTGCTCCATGCACGCCGGTACAGGCGGTCTCGCCTGCGGCAAAGAGCCCGGGAACATTCGTGGCGCCCCAGAGGTTCGTCTTCACCCCGCCCATGATGTAGTGGGCTGCGGGCGAAACCGGGATCGGCTCCTTCGTGATGTCGATGCCGAGGTCCTTGCAGGTCCGGTAAATACGGGGAAAACGCTGGGTCACGTACTCGGCGGTCAAATGCGTCATGTCGAGAAAAACATTGCTGGACTTTGTGGCGGCCATCTCGGCGTGAATGGCGCGGGTGACCACGTCGCGCGGCGCGAGCTCGCGGGCGGGATCGTAGCGGTCCATGAAGCGCCGGCCGTGGATGTTTTTCAGCATGCCGCCCTCACCGCGCATGGCCTCGGACAGCAGGAACTGCGGCGCGCCAGGGCGAAACAGGGCGGTGGGGTGAAATTGAACGAACTCCATGTCCACGAGCGCTGCATTTGCGCGAAAGGCCATGGCCATGCCGTCGCCGGTGGCGACCGCGGGGTTCGTGGTACGTTCAAACAACTGGCCCGCTCCGCCGGTGGCGAGCACCACCGCGCGCGCGGAAATGATGAGGACCTTGCGTAATGACTGTTGGCAGACCACGGCCCCGATGCAGCGGTTGTTCTCGATGATCAGGTCCCGGGTGAAGGCGAAGTCGATCTTGGACACGGTGCCGGCGGAGCGGACCTTGTCGATCAGCACGCGCATGATCTCCTTGCCCGTCGAGTCTCCCTGGGCATGCAGGATGCGGCGCTTGGTGTGGGCAGCTTCCTGCGTGAAGGCGAGCTTCGTGCCTTCTTTGTCGAATTCCGCGCCCCAGAGGATGAGTTCCCGTATCCGCGTGGGGCCTTCTTCAACGAGCGTGCCCACGGCCTTGTCGCAGGCAGAGCCCGTCGCCGGCCCGGATGGTGTCCTCGAAGTGGATCGAGATCTCGTCCTCGTCCGAGAGCGCCACGGCAACGCCGCCCTGCGCGTATTCGCTGCTGCTCTCGGTAGGCGCGTCCTTCGTCACCACGAGGACCTCGCCGTTCTGCGCCAGCTCGATCGCGGCGCGGAGACCGGCCACGCCCCCGCCGATGATGAGGAAGTCGGTTGTTATATGTTCTTCAGTGAAGGGCATAAGGTCTTATCTTGCATGGGGCAAGGAGCAAAGAGCTAAGAGCTAAGAGCAGAGAGCAAAGACAGAACCCTATGCGCTATGCCATAAGCTCTATGCGCTCTGCACTATGCGCGCTTACTGCTTCCCCGGCATTTCCACCGGCAGCGGCACAAAGGGGTCCTTCCCCTCGATGGACATGAGCTTGGAGCTTCCCGGCCCAAAGACCAGCGTGACCCGACCGCCGTTCTTCTGGGTCGTCCCTCCAACGGCTATCCACTCGCCGTCCCAGTTGAACGTTGCCTTGATCGCGCCCTTTTCCTCGACCGTAATGTGCATCTTGGTGTACTGGAGATTGAAGTGGATGGTTTCGTTCTTTAAGAACACGTCGGCAAGGGACTTGGAATACGCTTCCCGGTCTTGATAGCCGGGGGCCACATTGTCCATGAAGGAGGAAAGGTCCTTTTTCTCGTATGCCGAGCGCATTGTCTTCAGCACGGCGAGGATGTTCCTGCCCTTGACGGCTGATTGGTCCGGCGTTTTTTTGGCGCTGCAGGCGGATGTGGTGAAGAGCAGTGCTGTTATGGCGAGAAGGGTGAACAGTCGTTTCATGTGACCTCCGATGTTTTAAAAGTCAAATTTCAAAAAACAAATCTCAATAAAATACAACACACAAAATAACCGCTGAGACGCAGAGGCGCAGAGAATATCCTTATTATTTTCAATATGCATTTCTCCGTGTCTCCGTTTATGGCCGCGTTTTGGCAACAGCAGGCTACGTCTCTGCGGTAGATTATGACTTTTTAGAGTTCATCAAATGTGGTGCCTATTGTGACAGCTTTTGCTCATGCTGTCAAAATTCTTTTCAGGAACTGTCCGGTATACGATTCCTTCACCCTTACCACGTCCTCGGGCGTTCCCTGGGCCACGATCCGGCCGCCCCGGTCGCCGCCCTCGGGCCCGAGATCGATGATCCAGTCCGCGGTCTTGATCACGTCGAGGTTGTGCTCGATCACGACCACGGTGTTTCCCGCGTCCACGAGCTGGTTCAGCATGTCGAGCAGTTTTTGCGTGTCGGCGAAGTGCAGGCCCGTTGTCGGCTCGTCAAGGATGTACAGCGTCCGCCCCGTTGCCCGGCGCGAAAGCTCCTTGGAGAGCTTGACGCGCTGCGACTCGCCGCCCGAGAGCGTGGTGGCTGACTGTCCCAGCGTGATATAGCCGAGCCCCACGTCCAGCAGGGCCTGGAGCTTTGACCGGACCGGCGTCACGTTCTGGAAAAATTCGTAGGCCTGCTCCACGGTCATCCCGAGGACCTCGGCGATGTTCCTGCCCTTGTACCGGATGTCCAGCGTCTCGCGGTTGTACCGGCTGCCGTGGCACACGTCGCAGGTCACGTACACATCGGGCAGGAAGTGCATCTCGATCTTGATCAGGCCGTCGCCCTCGCAGGCCTCGCACCTGCCGCCCTTGACGTTGAAGCTGTAGCGGCCGGGCTTGTACCCGCGCATGCGCGACTCCGGCAGCTGGGTAAAGAGGTCGCGGACCGGGCCGAACACGCCGGTGTAGGTGGCGGGGTTCGAGCGCGGGGTCCTGCCGATGGGCGACTGGTCGATGTCGATGACCTTGTCGATGTGCTCCAGCCCCTTGATGTCCTTGTGCTTTCCCGCCCGTTCCGTGGAACGGTACAGGCGCTGGGCAAGGGCGCGGTACAGGATGTCCACCACGAGCGTGCTCTTGCCCGAGCCCGAAACGCCGGTCACGCAGGTGAGCACCCCGAGGGGGAACTGTACCGTCATGTTATCGAGGTTGTTCTCCGTTGCACTGATAACGCTGAT
The DNA here is from genome assembly GCA_963796285.1 of Nitrospirota bacterium. Taxonomy (GTDB): domain Bacteria; phylum Nitrospirota; class UBA9217; order UBA9217; family UBA9217; genus JALNZF01. Next base: position 360,004 of record CAWCKW010000013.1, on the reverse strand, counting down.
CGCCTTTGTGGACTGTCTGCGCTTAGGCGGCACCTTGATAAAGACCCTGCCGGAAAGGTACTGGCCGGTCAGCGAGGCCTCGACCTTCTGGATCTCTTTCGGAGTTCCCTGCGCCACGATCTCGCCGCCGTGCACACCCGCGCCGGGGCCCATGTCGATCACGTGGTCCGCCGCGCTGATGGTCTCCTCGTCATGTTCCACCACCAGCACCGTATTGCCGAGGTCGCGGAGCCGGAACAGGGTATCGAGGAGCCTGCGGTTGTCGCGCTGGTGCAGGCCGATGCTCGGTTCATCCAAAATGTACAGCACGCCCACGAGGGACGAGCCGATCTGCGTGGCGAGCCGGATGCGCTGGCCCTCGCCGCCCGAGAGCGTGGCCGCGCCGCGGTCGAGCGAGAGGTAGTCCAGGCCCACGTGGATCATGAACCCGAGGCGCTCGCGGATCTCCTTCAATATGCGCTGGGCAATGGCGGTCTCTTTTTCCGTGAGCCGAAGGTCCTCAAAAAACGCGAGGGTCTGTTTGATGCTCATGCGCGTGATATCGTGAATGTTCAACCCGGCGACCTTGATCGCCAGCGATTCCTTGCGCAGCCTGCTGCCCTTGCATTCCGGGCAGGGCTGGTAGTTCATGTACTGTTCCATCTCCCACTGGATGGCGTAGGAATCGGTCTCATCATACCGCCGCTTCAGGCTCTCGATGATGCCTTCGAAGGGTTTGCACGCCGCGCCCTTGCGCGTTGCCGTGGCCTTCGACTCGCTCTCGGTGTAGCCGAACAGCAGCATCTTCTGCTGCGCCGCTTCAGGTCCTTGAACGGGGTGTTCACGTCGAAACCGCAGCCTTCCGCAAGGGTGTGGAGCATTTCGTAGTGGTAGACCGAGGTGCGCTTTGCCCAGGGTTTGACCGCGCCTTCGCGGAGCGAGAGGTTGGGGTTCGGGATGATGAGCCCCGGATCGAACTCCAGAAGACCGCCGAGGCCGTCGCAGGTGGGGCAGGCGCCCTGGGGACTGTTGAAGGAGAAGGTGTTGGGGGCGATCTCGGGATAGCTGATGTTGTCGACGATGCAGGCGAGCTTCTCGCTGTAGAGCAGGTCTTTCTTCTGGTCCACGAGATTGATGAGCACGAGGCCTTCGGCCTGGCGGAGGGCGGTCTCGATGCTTTCCGCGAGCCTGCGTTCGATGCCGGGCTTCACCACAAGACGGTCGATCACGATCTCGATGCTGTGCTTCTTTTTTTTGTCCATCGGGATCGGTTCGGCAAGCTCTTTGATCGCCCCGTCGACCCGGGCCCGCACATAGCCCGAGGCGCCTGCCGCCATGAGCTCTTTCTTGTATTCGCCCTTGCGTCCGCGAACGATCGGCGCCAGGACCTGGATGCGCGTGCCCTCGGGCAGGGCCATGACCGCATCGGTCATCTGCTGCACGGTCTGGGCCGCGATCTCCCTGCCGCACTTCCAGCAATAGGGTTTGCCGATGCGCGCGAAGAGCAGGCGCAGGTAGTCGTACACCTCGGTCACGGTGCCCACGGTGGAGCGGGGGTTCTTGCTCGTGGTCTTCTGTTCGATGGCGATGGCCGGGGACAGGCCGTCGATGGAATCCACGTCCGGCTTGTCCATCTGGCCCAGGAACTGGCGCGCGTAGGCAGAGAGGCTCTCGACGTAGCGGCGCTGGCCTTCGGCATAGATGGTGTCGAAGGCGAGGGACGATTTGCCCGAGCCCGACAGGCCCGTGATCACCACGAGCTTGTCGCGCGGGATCTCGACGTCGATGTTCTTTAAATTATGCTGGCGGCAGCCTTTTATGATGATCTTGTTCATAGGGTTCGGGAGGCCTCGGGAGAAAGAGCATTTTACCACCGCGGGAAAGGGGAGTAAAGTACTTTGTGGTTGAGGGTCGATTCCATGGTCTTCTTTTGCCCATGCATTTTTCGGCATGGACGCGCAAATATCTGTTGGTATCGTGCATTTGATGATATGGTTTTTTAACAATAGCTCCTTCGGTATTCAATAAAAGTTGCAGCGCTTGGAAATTGTAAATTACATATTGAAAATGATAAACACAGGGCTAGTTTGTCTGTTCCAAAACCGCATTAAACTGCTTCAGAATGTCAATCGGAATAGGGTCCATCGGTTGCCAACCTTGAAAAGCTATTCCATAACTGCATATTAATTTAATTTGGCGACTATTCCATTTATTGCATATTAGTCAATTGGTAAAATTCTAATGAATTCAGCTGGATACGCCAAGTTTTCCCTTAAATTCATTGACCACTCCGGCAATCTATGCTACTGTATTTAGAACCGATAATATCTTGTTGAAGAGAAAAAAATGAAAAAACATCGTCTATATTGCAACAGTTGTAACGGTGATACACTGCACGAACTTGTTGCACACTATGAACATGAGAGATATGACGATCTCTGGGGATATCCACAATTATTTGTCGCAGATACGTTTAAGTGTTCCGGATGCGAGGATATAACATTTCGCCTTACTAAACATCCCTTTGAATTCCAAGATGAGAAAGATTTGCCGGTGAAGTTGTTATTTCCTGAAAGAAAATCAAATCTAAGGAAAAGAAGGTATTTCTTTAAGCTCCCGAAAAATATCCATACACTATACAACGAAACCGTAACCGCTTATGATAAAGATCTCCTCGTTCTTTCCACCATAGGCCTACGCACTTTAATTGAAGCCATTGTCGTTGATAAAATAGCCCGTAATAAATACAAAAATAACCTTGAGTCGAAGATAACGGCTTTAAGCCAATACTTTTCAGACTCCGTCATCCAAGTCTTGCACGATTTCCGCCTGATGGGAAATAAAGCAGCACATGAACTTGATACGCCGGAAAGTCTTAATATTCACCATGCGCTTTTTGTAGTGGAAGATATTCTTCAGTTCTTCTATGGAATTGATGAACATGAAGAAACATTTCGTAAACATCGAAAATCAAAAAAAGCGTACCTCAAGAGTATCGGACGAATCACTATGAGACATTTACGATATAATTTATTCGTCACCATGTGAGGATGATATAAATGAGTGAGGAAACTAATAAAATTGCGGAAAATGCGGCACTCGGAGAATCTATGTGTGCTACATTCCTGATGGAGCGTTTCTGGGTAATGAAACGCTCTGTCGATATAGACGGTGGCGATTGGTTAATCCAACTTCGAAATTCTTCGGCGAAATTTACCGATTTGCTTCCACCAAGAATTGGGACTGTACAGTCAAAATATTCTCAAGATTCTCACACAACTCATTACATAAAAAAAGAGTACGTGGTTGGTTTCGACGAGGAACCTTTGCCTGGCTTCTTTTTAATTATCCATATGAGTAAAGGGAGCAATTTACGACGTTTCTTGCTTTCGTCATCCGAAATTGCAGAGCATCTCCCTGTAACCGTTAAAAATGGAAGCATGCATTACATTGTTGGAGCGAAAGCCTATTCTGAGATGTTTGAAACGAAAACCAATGAGTCTGCGCAAGATAAGATAGAAACGGCTCTTGTAAAAAGAAGTGAAGTTGATAGGAAAAAATTTCTTCAAAGTGTATTAATCCCTGATTATGACTTTAAAAGGAGTAGCCTTGATAACATATGGATGCTTCCAATACCGAATGAGCATGCCTATATTGCCGACGAAGTTTACTTGATTAAGAATTCCTTGAGAACAGCGCTATATGCTTATGATGAAGTCCAGCGACTCATTGGAGAAGTGCTTTTGGCTACAAACCCGGCGGAATGTCTCCAATTGTTGACAAAATTGCGTGAAAGTACCGAGATCTCCGAAAGCGAAGCTGGATTTTATTTAAATCCATACGAACAACCATTAAAGTTGGATCGAAATCTCGATAATGCAGTGGAAATCCATGAGTTGCGGTATTCCGCGCTTAAACAAGCAGGCTATCTGCCAGCCTACTTAGAAATGCTGGACACCGTCTCAAAAACTTGTCGTGAGCTGTTTGATAAAATGTCACCTAAGAAAATAGTTATCGATGAACATACGTTTTCATTTGAACCAATCACCTGTTCAATTGGGATTACACTACATGGTGACTCAAAATTGCTTCAAGATATTGCCGTTATGGATGCCGTAAAATCTCCTCATTTGGGGTACGATATTGTAGTCGAGGGGAAGATTTTCAAAAATTGGTTGGAATACGGCAAACTCGGTGGATGGCTTGACATGCATCGTCTAGTTAATAATATAATGTATGAATATTTTAAAGTGCTTTTCCCGAAAGAAATTATTGGGAAGGTAAAGGAAGTCAAACTGATGATGGTTTGACGAGCTGGCCGGATCACGTTGCTGGGCGCAGTCTGAATGAGCTGAAGCGTGAACCTTGAATCTAAGATTCAGTCATAGACCTGCATGCACATAATCAATGATCTGAATCCAACATGCGGGTCGTGTCAGTCCGCTGAGAAGCGCGGCGGTACCCCCGCGCGTTAGCCCGTAAACGGAGGTGTGCATGACTAATTTGGCCACAATTGCTCAGACGATAGCTGTCATATCTGCGTGCTGGGCGATTATTTCAGGCGTGGGTGCATGGAAGCGAGAGTTTATTGGCAAGAGGAAAATTGAGTTAGCGGAGGAAACATTAGCTACGTTCTTTGAGATTAAGGATGCGATTGCATTTATAAGAAGCCCATGGTCCAGCGGGAGTGAAGGAAGCACACGAAAGCGAGCTCCTCATGAAACCGAAGAGGATTCACGACTCCTTGATAGAGGTTACATCGTATTTGAACGCTACGAATCTAAGAAATAGAAATTTGTTCGGTTTAATACTTTGAAGTACAAATTTATGGCTGTATTTGGAACAAAAACCGAAGACATTTTCCATGACACAAACAAAACCTTAAATTCCATTTTTATTTCAGCGAATATGCTCTCTACTCATTACTGGCAGCGCCAAGGTCGCGTTAAAATGGAGCCCGATGAGTTTCAAAAGCACCTCGATGAAATGCGTAAACATGAAGGAATCTTCTGGGATCGATATAACGAAAATGACGAGATCAGGAATCAATTGGCGATTACTCAGCAAGAGCTTGAAAGAGTAACCAAACCATGTTTTGAAGAGCCAATGAAAACTTACACCTTTATGGTAAAACAATGGTTCAAAAAGGGCTAACAATCAGGACAACCAGGAAGCTTCGCGCTACCGCGCTCGCGCCTGTTACTGCTCTCGCGTTGGCTTAATTGTGGAGTTAGAACTAAACATGGGCGATCATTATGTCCCGAAATATTATCTTAGAGGGTTTTCTCCAAACTTTGGTCCCACCATATTTGGCACCAGTGTGCGCGGTTTGGGGTTTGCCGGTTCCAGAACCAGCAGAATTGAAGGATGGTTCATAACAAGTCGTTCAAGCCCCTAGGGGTGGTTCTTCTTATCGTCGTTAAATTTGGGTTTCTGTAAAGCCATGAATAGGGAAAAGATACGAGCAAGTTTCGAGACTCACCGTCTGAATCCCAATGTAACAACTGATGGATACGTCCGGTCGCGCCGAATTGCACTTGGCAAATCGGTTATGAATCGAGAGCGTGTATATTTAGATAAACGGTATTGGATAATGCTTCGCGATACCGCGTTGGGGCGAAGGGATGATCAGTCGAGCGTAGCTTTACTTGAAGCATTAAGAGCGAGAGTGCGATCTAAGAAAAGTATTTGCCCAATAAGTGATACTCTTTTCGCGGAGTTATTGAAGCAACAAGACCTGTATACAAGAAAAGCAACGGCAGTACTGATTGATGAACTGAGCGAGGGCGTAACCTTAGCACCCCATAATGAACGCGTCGCAACGGAAATTGCCCATTTTATCCATTCACATTGTTACCATGGGGAATTACATCCTCTTGCTGATCTCGTTTGGTTAAAGCTTAGTTATATATTAGGTGTTCAACATCCAAGTTACACGGTATTCAAGGAGGATGAAGAACGAGTGATTCAAAAGGCATTTTTTGATCATGTCTGGGATTACTCACTTTCAGAAATGTTTGATGTAATTGGGGCGGCCCCACCTCCTGTCTTTGATTACGAAGCTATTGCTCAGAAACTGAATGAAGGCAATTCTAAACACGCAAATGAAATCAAAAGTTTTTCGCAATGCTATAAAGCGGAAATGATCGGCGGTCTAAGCCTGTTTATGTCTGTCGCTCGTGAAGTTTTGGAAGAAATTAATCGGAAAGCTACGGGCCAACGAGTTCGAAGAACAGAAGACGAGAGCCGCGAGCATGAAATTCACCTTTTAAAATGCTTCAGTAAAGGTATTGAAACAAAGGAGGTTGCGCTTGCCTTGCGCACATTGCATATTGGAGCCCTTTGTCATGCCGCGATTCGTTGGGATAAAAAGCGGAAGCTGACTGGAAATGATTTGCACGATTTCCATCACGCAGAGGCTGCAGTAGGTTACTGCGATGTTTTCCTAACAGAAATTCCGCTTAGAACAATGCTGCAACAAAATCATTTAGGATTGAGCAACGATTTTTCTTGTAAAGTAATATCATCGTTATCGGAAGCATCAGACTGGGCTAACCAGAGTAAACCTTAAAGAGACTAACTTGAAGGTCGAAACCGACGCACATAAGGCGCGCATCTCACCACCGCGTTGGAGTTCAAATATGGAATATGCACTATACCTCAACGGCGTCTATGAAGAAGTCCTCGAAGAAATTCGAAAAGCCCAATCAAAGAAGTCAGGCTTAGTCTGCTATCTTCAGCCCTATGCATCAGAAACTATCGTCAAGCTTGCCGCATCGCCGCCAACGCCCGCGTCTAAAGTAACTCTCTATATCTCGCTTACGTCTTCATTGCCGTTTGTTTCATATCGGGCTGAAATCACTGGGTGGAAAACAAATCTGAAATTGAGTCACAGCGCATAGAGTTTATGAACGCTCATATCCAAAAATATCAACCCAATGAGAAGGAAATCTATATGACAGGAGGCTATGGCAAGCCCTCCATCAATTTACTATCGGTGGTCAATGTTGAACGCTTGGAAAATCCAATCCCAGTTTCAAACTTTATCAAAATAGCAGACAACGCACCGCTTAAACCTCGTAGTACGTCAGGTGGCTGGTCTTATGTGAAGCCGCTTCCACAATGGGTCGGCGCATTACCGCATACAGCCATTGAGGATGAATTAAACATTGAGCTTGAGAAGGCGGTTGAGAAATCAATAGCCACTGACAAAAGCGCAAGGGAACTAAGGCTCGCGCAAGCGCCTAAAATCCCCGAAGTAATCCAAACCATATCGAAAGGTTTCAAACGCAATCCAGACGTAATTGCAACAGTACTTATACGTGCCAACGGTTTTTGCGAGGACTGTGGTAACGAAGCCCCGTTCAAGCGGGCTAAAGGTGGCTCTCCATATTTGGAGGTGCATCACAAGGTTATGCTTTCACAGGGAGGAGAAGACACCGTAGAAAACGCAATTGCGATATGCCCTAATTGTCACCGAAAACTACATTTTGGGTCACAAAATTGAAATCTAACAATCGTTTCGAGAGTGATACGGCTAAACTCCGCGCCCCTCACCCTTGCGGGTATTTGGGTATCAAGAACGACACGCGATAAAATGCCGATCATTCATGCATTAATTTCACTATCCAGGAGAGACGCTAATGGCTTCGATAACCTTTACCGAAAAAGTTACTAGCTGGCGTGACTATCTGCTCTTCATTGTGAAGCACCAAACAGTTAGTGCCAAACTTTTTCTAAGATCTTCAGGGTCACCCATTTGAAGGCTCACTGTCAAGTGTAAAAGCCCACCCGATGGCGAGAAAATGAAATTTTCTCGTCGATATTTATGCAGTCATCGTTTTCTTTACCATTGCCGTAGTTTCATTCAGTTTCGGTATCAGTTCTTCACTGTACCAGTCACCCATCTGGATTAAGGTTTCGCTAATGTTGTTTCTGCGTGACCCTTTCCCCGCGAAGCGGGGACCAGAAAATATTCGGCTCCTTGCCGTGTCCAAAACGGGTATCACAGATCATGTGGTTGTCAGCCAGCCCCAGGGTGGCTCACGGCACGGGCAGTAAAGATCCCGACAACTCTATAGTATTGGGTGGAGCGGATTACCAATCAAGTCTCGTGGTTCTTCCACACCCTAAGCAGGTTCACCGCTCCAGCCATCCTGTAATTATCTCTACAAATATCTTCTCCGGCATAAACAGCACCTCGTCGCGCATTACGTAATACGCTGCTCTCGCCAGCTTGTGCGCAAGGGCGTTGTGCGCGGCCATGAAGTTGGTTTTCTGCATCTTGCGATTATAGTATGTCCTTGCCTGGGTGTAGCTGCGCCGGGCATGCTCGGCTGCCTCGGAATAGGCCCATGCAAGATACTTGTTGCCGCTCTTTTTGTTCCCTTTGCCTTTTACCTTGTCGTTGCTGAGCCATTTGCTTGAAACTTTCCGGCAGTATGATACGTAGTTGCCAACCTTGGCGAAGCGGCTGATCGGCCCGGTCTCCAGCATGATGGTCAGCGCCAGAATCTTGCCGATCCCGAATACGCTCTGCAGCTTCTCGTAAGGTGGCTTCAGCTCTACCTTATTTTCTATCACTGCCTCGATCTTTTTGATCTGGCGCGTCAGAAAATCGATGGACTCTTTGCTGACCATCCCCGCCAGAGCCAAGTCAGCGCTTCCCGCAAGAAAGGGGGTCACTCGATCCTCGGTCAGTATTTTTACATCGCTCGTCTTGAGCTTAAATCCGTTGTTGCGGCTGAGGATGTTCTGCAGGCTCACGATGAGTGAGGTTCGCAGTCTTACCAGGTGCATGCGTTTTCGCAGAAGATCGCGTATCGGCCGGTCTTCCTTCGGATAGATGTAACCCTCGGGCAGAATCCCCAGCCGCAGCATTTCTGCCAGCCAGAAGGCGTCGTGCTGATCGTCGGCGAATTTTAGCCCGGTGTATTTCTTGATCGCTGCCGGATTGGCCAGATGAACGTGGTAACCTTCACCCATCAGCAGGTCAACCAGCCAGTACCAGTTATAGGTCGATTCCACAACGATACCGGCGATGTCATTCTTGTACGGGTTGAGCGCCGCCTGAATACGCTCTCGATCATTCGGCAGCTTCTGTTTATATACCCGCTTGCCGGATTCGTCGATGATGCCGAGATAACTGTTGCTTGAATGTAGATCTAATCCAGTGTACAATTTCATATAGCACCTCCAAGGTTAGATTGGACTCTTCCCTTGAAGCATACCAGAGTGCCAAAACGCTCTGGTATGCTGAGGTGCCTTCATATGATTATCAGGTCTACTTTGTTGCCATTTAGCTTCTACCCATTATTCATTATTTTAGTGAGAGGCATTAGGTGAGATTATGACAACAACGAATATGAAAACCGTATCTCTGGTTCTTGGAAGTGGCGGCGCTCGTGGTTTAGCTCATATCGGTGTAATTCATTGGCTTGAAGAAAATGATTTGAAAATTAAATCAATAGTCGGTTGCTCAATCGGTGCGGTAATAGGGGGAATATATGCTGCCGGAAAATTGGATGAATATGAGCAATGGGTACGTTCCCTGACGAAAGTCGACATAGTCACTCTACTAGATCTTTCGTGGGAAAAGAGCGGGCTAGTGAGAGGTGACAAACTTATCAATACCTTGATCAATTTAGTTGGAGAGAAATTGATCGAAGATCTCGCAATTTCATATACGGCTGTTGCGACCGATATAAAAGGCGAGAAGGAAATATGGATAAAGTCGGGTAATCTCTTTGATGCAATGAGGGCGTCTTACGCAATACCTCTTTTCTTTACTCCATTCAAGTACAAAGGGGTCGATCTTGTTGATGGAGGGGTTTTAAATCCTGTGCCAATTGCGCCAACGTTTGGTGATGAAACCGATATGACTATTGCTGTAAATCTGGGGGGTCCCCCACAGAACCCAGAAAAGCCGAGTACCCTGAGTGCTGCACCAGCTATCTCTTCATCTCCGTTCCATGAAAAGATCAATCTCTTTATAGACCGCCTCAAACAATCCGTGACGCGCAGTAACAGCCAGGATTGGGGAGCGTACGATGTAGCCATTCAGTCATTTGAGGCTATGCAGAGTACCATAGCCCGCCAAAAGCTTGCCGCTTATCCACCAGACATAGTCATCGAAATAGCCAGGAATGCGTGTCGGACATTGGAGTTTGACCGGGCATCCGAGATGATTGAATTGGGATACAGAAAGGCAAAAGAGTGCCTATCTCAAGCTACGTTGCAAAAGTGGAGCGATGATCGCTAACAAGCGCATGGTTCGGACTGGCGCAAGCGCCAGCCGCACATACGTACTGTTCATGTGCATGTTTCAATATGTATCCTGCATCTCCTGTTCATCAACTGTCATTGCAAGCTTATAGGTGGACAGGCGATTAGTCAATGATATGAGAACTCAAGATCAATACGTGAAATAGAGAGTGTGTGTTTCTTCCTCTTCTAAGGGAGCATCTTTTAAAGCTGCTATAATATCTTAAAAGGAGGTGTTAGATATGGCGGATACTATCAGGAAGGTGGCGTATTTTGCTATGGATGTACCGAACAAGCCGGGTGAGGGGGCACGAGTGCTGGGGGCTTTGGCTGATGCGGGCGTGAACTTCTTGGCGTTCACGGGGTTCCCAAGCGGCAGGAAGGCGCAGCTCGATTTTATCCCAGAGGATGTGGCAGTGTTTAAGAATGCTGTCAAGGCGGCGAAGATCAAGACACGTCCTCAGAAGTTCGGGTTTTTGGTCCAGGGCGATGACCGGAAGGGCGCCGTGGCGGACTTGCTCAAAACGATGGCGGAGAAAAAGATCAACGTTACGGCCATTGACGCTGTGTCGGCTGGAGCGGGCCGCTATGCCGCCATCCTTTGGGTTGGGACGAAGGACGTGAACAAGGCTGCGAAGGCGCTTGGGGCGAGCTAGACAACATTTTTTTATCAGTAACTCGTGAATGGCTTCAAACAGAGCGAAGGGCTTGTAGGATACGACATGCCCTTCCTGTGTCACGAGTATGGAGTGCATGTTACAATGCCTGACTCTGCCCCTATTCTTCTCGCATCCTTCCCGGAAGTCGCACCTATGGCATGATGTCTCAATGTGCATATTTCAACGAGAAGTCTATCCTTGGAACAAACGCTATAATTAGTAACTACGGAATCAAATTCTACTCAAAACGGCAAGAATATTTCTCCGCAGAGAGGCGCGAGAGGCTACGCAGAAGAAAAGCTTTAAATCTTGGTTTAAAACAATACTAGTAATTTGCTTTCTTTGCGACCTTTGCGCCTTTGCGAGAGACGTCTTTGGTTCCGGCTTTGTCCGGCTTAGGAAGGTGTTAGGGGAAAGATGGAACAAAACACCTCCAGTTCACTGGCCCTGAATTTCATGAGCGAGTTTGCCGATCTGACCGGGCTCCTATCGGACAGTAAAGTGCCGCGGCGCTACTTATGGACAGACGCTTTTGCCGTCTGCAACTTCCTGGGGCTTTATCGTCAGACACGTGATGAACAATACAAGAAGCTCGCGCTGCACCTCATCGATCAGGTCCATTTCATACTCGGACGACACCGTGACGATGACCCGACGGACCGGCTGGATCAGCGGTCTCAGTGAACAGGAAGGCAGATTGCACCCTACAAAAGGCGGGTTACGGATCGGCAAGGGCATGAACGAGCGCGGGCCCGGTGATCCCTATGATGAACAGTTGGAATGGGACCGGGATGGACAGTACTATCATTACCTGACGAAGTGGATGCACGCTCTCAATAGAGCAAGCAGAGTCACGGGAGATCCAACCTGCAACAGATGGGCGATCGAACTTGCGAAAACCGCTCACGCCAGGTTCACCTATGTACCGTCGTCCGGCGGTCAGAAACGCATGCACTGGAAAATGAGCATTGACCTCTCGTATCCGCTTGTAGCCTCGATGGGGCAGCACGATCCTCTCGATGGATTCATCACGTATCTCCAACTTCAGTCGACTGCGGAAAAAGATCCCGATAGATCAACACGGCTGGACCTCAGCGCAGAGATCAAAGACATGGCCGGCATTTGTGAAAGAAAAAGTTGGGTAACAGATGACCCCTTGGGTATTGGCGAACTCTTGAGTGCCGCATGCAAATTGGCTCAATTGATAATGATCGAAGGTTTTGATCAAGCCGAACTTCTGGATGCTCTCCTGGATGCTTCCCTGATCGGTTTGCGATCCTATGCAAGGGAAAGGGACCCCTTGATGCTTCCTGCTGATTACCGGCTCGCATTTCGGGAACTGGGCTTGTCCATTGGATTACGCGCACTAGAGAAGTTGCCGGGACTGATCAAACAAGCTCCACACGATTTCAAAATGAAACAGCGCATTCATTCACGGACCGAAAGCCTGATGCAGTACACACCTCTTCGTGACGTTATTGAGACGTTTTGGCTTGAACCTGCAAACAGACAGGCGAACTCCTGGAGGGAGCATCGAGATATCAACATGGTGATGCTTGCAACCAGTCTGGCCCCTGATGGGTATCTCACACTTGGCTAAGGTAACGGCGGTCGTAAAGCCGCTTTCGGAGTGCACCGTGACAATGGTGACGACCGCGGGCGTGCAGTATAAAGCCACTTGACAATAATAAACAAATTGTTTATTATTCTCCCATGATTCAGTCGTTTGCCTCTTCCGAAACGGAACGCTTCTTTGCCACCGGAAAATCACGCGCTTGCCGCAGGATATACTGAAACGTGCGGCAATGCGGTTGACCCAGTTGGATGGGGCGCACATGCCTCGACGATTTACGCATCCCGCCTTCCAATAGACTGGAGAGCGTTGGCTCATGATCGCACCGGCCAATGGAGCATTCGCATTAACGACCAGTGGCGCGTATGTTTCCGCTTTGAAAATGGCGATGCTTATGACGTTGATATCGTTGATTATCACTAAAGGAGATACAAACATGGTTAAGAATGGGTTGCCTGCAATTCATCCGGGAGAATTTCTGACAGAAATCTTGGGAGAAATGGGTATATCTCAAGCTGAGTTCGCCCGCACAATCGGGGTCTCGCCCATGCGGATTTCGCATGTTATCAAGGGAACTCGTCCGGTAACGGCGGAACTGGCTTTGCTGTTCGGTCGTGCGTTCAACCAATCGCCGCAATACTGGCTCAATCTTCAGGCGTCTTATGACCTGAAAATTGCAAAGGCGAGCATCGGTAAGCGACTTGCCGGTATCCATGTCCTCGCGCATGCCTGATCTTTCGCCGCACAATGCCCGCAAATAGCTCCAACCAGCGGGTACCTTTAGGGGCAGCTCCACACTTCCTTCGGGTAGACTGGATATATTCTTGAAGCACCGCGCCCTAAAAAGCCGCTGTTGCAATTCGATTTGATTGCGCGGTTGCGTTACAAATAAAATTTGACTATAATTGCATTATAAGTGAGTAACGGGAATAAGTTTTCGGCATAAAAAACAATCAAAGGAGGCTAGAATGAAATTGCGAATATCGTTCGTCTTGTTGATGATGCTTGTGCTTATTTCTGTTTTTACTGTTACAAATTCTTTCGCAGACTGTGCAGCTGATTGTTCAGAGAGCTATACGAGCTGTTATAATGAATGCATGAGCACTGATGACCTTTGCCAGTCAAGATGCCAAGATATCAGGAAACAATGTGAATTACGCTGCACGGTAGTACCCGCACCGGCGTCCGTACCCACGCCAACACCATCAGACCCTGGACAATGACAAATTTTGAAGTTCTCACTTCTTAGCCGTGACAACGGCGCTCGAAATGATTCGGGCGGTACGCTTAAAGCACGTACCGCTCTTTTTGTCTATAACGCCTTGACCTTCCCGCCTTCCTTCAGGTAGACTGGATACATTCTTGAAGCACCGCGCCCTAACCCGGACAAGCCGGAACTAAAATTCAAACCCAAAATCGTCTCTCGCAAAGACGTACCCTGCTGTTGCCAAGGCGCGGGCACAGGCAAAGAACGCCAAGAAAAGCTTTAAGTCTTGGTTTAAAATAATAAGTAATTTAGCCTTTCTTTGCGAGCTTTGCGCCTTCGCGAGAAATATTCTTGCCATTTTGAGTAGAATTTGATTCACTTAGTTACCAAAAAGCCGCTGCTGCAATTCTATTTGATCGCATGCAAAACAACATGACCTGGAACAGCCTTAAAAATAGGTTGATAGCGCGCGTGATCACGAGGTTCCCCTCGCTCGCGACGCGTTTCGTGCAGTCCTACGCGCCGTGGGAATCGGAGGACGTGCCCTGGACGCCGTTCGTAAAGCCGCTTTCGGAGTGCACCGTGACAATGGTGACGACCGCGGGCGTGCATCACCGCGACCAGAAGCCCTTCGACATGGCCGACCGGGACGGCGATCCTTCCTGGCGTGTCATCGATCTCACCCGCCCGCTCGACAGACCTGATGATCACCCACGACTATTACGACCACGCGGACGCGGACCGTGACATCAACGTGGTCTTTCCCGCGGAGCGCCTGCGGGAGTTCGAACGCGAAGGCGCGATTGCAAAGGTTGCCCGATATCATTATGGCTTCATGGGACATATCACCGGGCCGCACATCCTGACGCTGATCAACACGACGGCGCCCGAGATCGCACAACGGATACGACAGGACGGCTCGGACGTGGTGTTGCTTACGCCCGGCTGAGGCATCTGCAATCAGTCCGTGGGGCTGATCCAGCGGGAGATCGAGCGGCAAGGGACACCCACCATCGGCATCTCGATCGTGCGGGACTATTCCGTAAAGGTGAAGCCGCCCCGGACTGTTTATCTGCGCTGGCCGTTCGGCCATCCGCTGGGCGAACCGTTCAACACGGACCAGCAGCGGGTCGTTCTTGCCGAGGCGTTTCGCGCGTTGTGCGCCATCACCCGGCCGGGCGAGATCATCGACCTGCCTTACCGCTGGCGGCGCGAACAATACGGCGATAAAGACATCAACGCGATCCTCGAACCGTGCCGGCGATTGCATCCGTAGCGGCATTGTCCCTTCTCGGCCTACCGACGACGTCTATTTCAAATGGTCATTTGAATATTAAAAATAATAATTTGACTCCCTTGCCCCGGTGGTTTATGGTGTCCACGGTTGTTTACCCATCACGATGTCCGGGAAAGGCGTTCAGATGGAGAAAAAGCGCAAATCGCAGCAGGAACCTTTGCTCACACAGGACACGGCCGGCCGCATTGTTACCGAGGCCACCCGACTCTTCGCTGAAAAGGGGTACGACGGGGTTTCGATCAAGGAAATCAGTGAAACGGCGGGGGTGAACATCGCGGCGGTCAACTATCACTTTGAATCAAAAGAGAAGCTTTTCCGCCACATCATCGAGCAGTTCATCTCGGACCTGCTGGTCTCTTCGAGAAAAACGCTTCTGCCTCCGCACAGCCCGGACGAACTCAAGGTGCGGCTGGAGATCTTTATACGCCAAACGATCGAGGCGATGATGGAGCAGCCCGATGTCATTTACATCATGCAGCGCGAGATGGAGCGGAGCGACCATGTTATCCAGCAAACGATCCTCAAGCATCGCGCGGCCTTGATCGAGTTCCTGAACCAGGCCAAAAAGAACAAGCTCCTTGCAGGCGATGTGGACCCGTCTTTTGCGGCGGAATCCCTCTCTGCGCAGATCTCCCATGCAAGGAGAAGGACACCCCTGGGAAAGGACCTCTTCGGGCCGTCGCCGGCGGATGGGAAATACCGCGAGCAATGGATTCATCAGACGCTGCGGGTGTTCCTGGGCGGGGTCATGGTCCAGTGAACTGGCGCAGCGGTCTATACAGTCATCCCCGATCGTTTCTATCGGGGATCCGGCTGTATTTTTTATGTAAACCATATTCCCGATTACGCCCTCGGGAATGATAGCATGAGGGAAATAACGCACTGACAGAATTGCAATTGCGCGGAATAGTTATTAGAAGGAGAATCTTGTCATGTTCATGCAGAAAAGTACCGAAGAATTGGAAACCGGATCATCAGGCCGGGCGGCGCTGAAAACCTGGGGGATGAGGGTCGTTATTGTGCTCTGCCTGATCGTCGGCCTTGTATACGGCGTGCGGAAAACAACCTATGCGCTTGCGCACGAGAGCACGGACGATGCCTTTGTCGAAGGAGTTGTGGTCCCGATCAGTTCGGAGGTCAAAGGAAGGGTGCTGAAGGTGTTCGTTGCCGACAACCAGGCCATGAAAGCCGGTGAACCGCTGGTGGAAATAGCGTCGGACGACTATTCCAATCTGGTCCAGGCCAGGCAGGACAGCATGTCCCGCATGACCGCCGAACAGCAGGAAACGCATGCGTTGATCAAGGTCAAGACGATGACGCTCGCACGCGCCCGGGCCGATCTGGATGCCATGGAAACAAGCGTGGCGTTGGCAGAGAAAGACCTGAAGCGAAGCACCGAGCTCCATAAACAGGAAGTGATCTCGCAAAGTCAGTATGATCAGGCGGAATCGAGATCGAGGGACACCGTGGCCCGGAAGGCCTCGGCCAGCGCAGCGGTGGCTGAGATCGAGGCCTCCATCGAGGCGCTGAACGCCCAGCTCCAGACCCAGAAGTTCAAGATGCGGGAGGCCGGGACAGCCTTGAACCGGGCACGGCTCGACCTGGACCGGACCACCGTCACGGCCCCTGTCGACGGCAGGATCGCCAAGAAGAACGTGGACGAGGGAAAGTATGTGCAGCCCGGCCAGCCGCTCCTCGCAATCGTGGATGAGGGCAGTCTATGGGTGGTGGCGAACTTCAAGGAAACGCAGATCGCCCATATGAAGCCGGGCCAGCCGGTGGACATCACCGTGGACGCCTATCCGGGCGTCACCTTCGCGGGGCATGTTGACAGCTTTCAGCCGGGCACGGGCGCGGTCTTCAGCCTCCTGCCGCCGCAGAACGCCACGGGCAACTTCGTGAAGGTCGTGCAGCGCGTACCGGTCAAGATACTGATCGATTCGAAACCTGATCCGGCCCATCCGCTGCGACCCGGGCTTTCGGTCTATCCGTCGGTGGCGACCAAAGAAAAGTCCTGACACGGACAAGCAGAATAAAAAAGGCGTCTCTCGCAAAGCACGCAAAGGACGCCAAGAAAATCTAAAGCAGCGGCTTGCTTCTGGTTTAAACTAAAAAATCATTTTGACCTAAGGTTCCCTTTGCGACCTTTGCGGTGCTTTGCGAGAAAAAGCTTTGACCTTTGATTAGAATTTAAGGAACCAACAACACGACATGGCGAAATCGGATAAATGGATCATCACGCTCACGGTGATGCTCGGCACCATCATGGCCGCGCTGGATTCGAGCATTATCAATGTGGCGCTGCCGTACATGCGCGGTTCCCTCGGTGCGTCCGTCGAGGAGATCACCTGGGTCGCCACTGGATATATCCTGGCGAGCGTCATCAGTATGCCCATTGTGGGCATGCTGAGCGCACGGTACGGCCGGAAGAACTTCTACCTCTTCAGCATCGTCAGCTTCACAATAAGCTCCATGCTCTGCGGCATTGCCTGGGACCTCACCTCCATGGTCGTCTTTCGCGTGATCCAGGGCATCGGCGGCGGCGTGCTGATCCCCGTTTCCCAGGCGATCCTGCGGGAAACCTTTCCGCCTGAAGAGCAGGGGAAGGCCATGGGACTTTTCGGATTCGGCGTTGTTCTGGGCCCGGCCTTCGGTCCGACCCTCGGCGGCTGGCTCACGGACCACTATTCCTGGCCCTGGATATTCTTCATCAACGTGCCCTTCGGCATTATCAATATTTTGATGGTCATGAGGAACATCAAGGACCCGTCCTACCTCGTTCGGGAAAAAGGGAAAATTGACTTCCTCGGCCTCGGTTTCATGGTCGCGGGCCTGGGTGCGCTCCAGCTTCTGCTCGAGCGGGGAGAGCGTGAGGCCTGGTTCGAATCGGATATGATCCGGGGCCTGATGATCGTTTCCCTCACGGCAATGGCGCTCTTTGTCTGGCGTGAACTGACCTGCGAGAAGCCCGCCGTGGACCTCCGGATGCTGAAGGATGTCAACTTCGCGTCGGGATCGTTCATCGGCGGCCTGCTCGGCATGGGGTTGTTCGGCAGCCTCTTCCTGCTCCCCATGTTCCTGCAGCAGCTCCTCGGCTATCCGGCGCTGGATTCCGGCATTGCGCTGATGCCCCGGAGCCTTGCCATGGCAGTGGCCATGCCCGTCGGCGGCAGGCTGTACAACAAGCTGGGACCGCGCGCGCTGATCGGGAGCGGATTGCTCGTGACCGCCCTGTCGTTCTATCAGCTTTCGCGCCTCTCGCTGAACGTCGGGATTCTGGATTTTATAGTGCCGCAGCTCCTGCAGGGCGCGGGATTCGGCCTGATCTTCGTCGCGCTCAGCACTGCGGCGCTTTCCACGATCAATAAACAGAGTATGACCGCCGCAGCCGGGCTCTATAACGTAGTGCGCCAGGTCTTTGCGAGCATCGGCATCGCCATAGCCGCCTCGCAGCTTACCAAAGCGATGACGGGGTATCACGCGCTCCTGGCCGAGAAGGTGACCGAATACAGCCAGGTCGGCACGCAATGGATCGGAACCGTAACCGGTGGCATGCAGGGCCAGGGGGCAGATCCGGCTACCGCCCGGCAGATGGCACTTACTCTTATGGACGGAGAGGTTTCGCGCCAGGCGGGGATGATGGCGTATAATTACATGTATCTGCTGGTCACGATCCTGTTCATCATTTCTTTGCCCTTTGTCTTTCTCCTGAAGTCGCAGAAGAAACGGGAAGGAGTCGTGGAGATCGTGGCTGAGTAGCAAGAGAGTCGCAGAGAAAAGCAAAAAACTAAAGGCTGTCTCTCGCAAACGTTGCGGAGGGAAGTATGGCTTGTCGGGTTTGCGTAAAGGGAGGCACACATGACGAATGATCAAAAAACAGTGATCACTATTTCCAGGCAGTTGGCGAGCGGCGGCGCGTATATCGGTCACCTTGTCGCCAGAAAGCTCGGCTGCCGATACATTGAGCGGGAAGTGCTCTATATCGCGGCACGGGACCTTGGCGTCGACATCAAGGAGATCTCGAGCCAGGACGAAAAGAAGAGCGGATTTATCGAGAGCATAATAAAGAGCTTTGTCGTCGGCACTCCGGAAACGCTCTATGTCCCGCCGTCCCGGAGGCCTGTGTATGATGAGGAACTGTTCAATACCGAGTGCCGCATTATCCGACAGATCGCTGAAAGCCATGATGCGGTGATCGTAGGTCATGCAGGCTTCAGCGTGTTGCGCGGACGGCCGCATGTATTCAACGTATATATCCATGCTCCGAAGGATTTTCGGATCGCGCGACTGAAAAAATTCCATTCGCTTTCTGCAGAACAGGCGCTCGCAGAAATAGACGAATCCGACCATCGTCGGGAGGAATATCTCCGGACCAGGACGGAGAAGGACTGGTACGATGCCAGGAACTACCACCTCTGCCTGGATGCCCAGGCAACGGGGTTTGAGCCGGCTGCGGACACGATCATCGCGCTGGCGCTGAAGATGAAGCCGCAGGTGTAACTGCGTTCGCGACGAGTATGAAAAAATGTTTCTTTGTGGTTGACGGTCTGTCCCGGAATTTATCAAGGAAGGCCAACGAGACACGGGACCTCCTGTACCCGGTGCTGTGAGCAGTCTTCTCGGCACCGCTTCGTCATCCGTTTTCCCGCTGCCGGCCGAGAGCTCCACGTTCTTCCCGCGTGCACTGCAATTTTTTCTATAACCAAAAACCCGGCGCTCATTTATATTATTAATAGGCAAAATTCTTGACAAGTGTGGGACGTTGTGATAATTTTTTTAGACTTCAGAACGTTAATTTCCCTTTCTCTGCTGAACAGAAGAGGCGCTCGCACTTATGATAGACATTAACATCACACTCCTTTGGCAGCTCGCCAACTTCCTCGTGCTGCTTATCGTGCTTAATTTCATCCTCTTTAAGCCCATCCGGCAGATCATGCTGGAGCGTGAGCAGGGAATCAGTTCCGCACTGGGCGATGCCAAGGCCGCGCAGGAGCACATGCAGGCCATCCTGGAGCGGTACAATGCATCTCTGGCCGAGGCAAAGCAAAAGGCCGCAACAACCTACAACACTGTTTATCAGCAGGGCCTCGACGCCCAGCGTGACATGATCTCCGCGGAGCGCGACAAGGCGACCGAATTGCTGGACAAGGCGCGGAAAGAGATCGCGGCGGCGTCCGCGGCCGCCCGCGCCGACCTCAGGCAAGAGGCGGAGCGGCTGTCGCAGGAAATTACCTCCAAGCTGCTCGGAAGGGCGGTGTAGAAGCGATGAAGGAGCGAAGTTGAGATAAAAAAAATCATGAATAGCCTGAAAAAAATCTATCGCAGTATTCTGCCTGGCGGGAACGCTTGTGTTCGCGGCGATCGCGTTCGCCGAAGAAGCCGCGGAAGGCGGCCATGAAGAGCGATGACCTTCATGGGAGACTGGCTGCCGCGGCTGGTCAATTTTGCCATCATCGCGTCGGTTGTCGTTTATTTCGGAGAAAGCCCGTCCGTGATTTCTTTGCAAACCGGTCCGCCGAGATCGCAAAAGCCCTGCAGGATTCCAAGGAAACCCGGGAGCGCGCCGTGGCCGCCCTGGCGGAAATGGAACGGAAGATCCGGAGATGGAGGCGGAGACGAAGGGCATGGTCGCCGACGCCCAGGCCCGCGGCTGAGAAGGACAAGCAGGCCCTCATTGAAGAAGGCCGGAAGGTTGCCCAGGACGTTCAGGCCCAGGTGAAGCAGGGCATCGAGCTCGAGCTTCAGAAGGCCAAGTCCGCGCTCGCAACCGAGGCATCGCTCCTTTCCCTCGAACTTGCGGAAGGCAACATTAAAGCGAAGATCAGCAATCAGGACCATGAGCGCATTGTGAAGGAATATATTTCCAAAGTGGGAGGCCGGGCTTGATTCGGATCATCGCAAAAAGATACGCAAAGGCCCTCGTGCAGCTTGCCGAGGAAAAGAAGACCGTTGACAAGGCCAGGGCCGACCTTGCCGCGTTTGTCGGAGCGGTGGATTCCCTGCCGGCCCTGCAGAAGCTTTTGGCAAGCCCTGTGTTCACCCCCGAGAATAAGAAGGCGGTCATCAAGGAACTTGCGGGCAAGCTCGGCATGCAGCCGACCACGCAGCGGTTTGTGGAGCATTTGGCTGAAACGGGCAGGATCAGGTATATCAAGGACGTGTATGAGGCGTTCCTGGAGATCCTGGCGGAGCGCACGAATCGCGCAATGGCACGGTTGACGACCGCGGCGGCCATCAGCCCGGCCGACCTTGCGGACATTAAGAAGAAGCTTGAGGCGCTCACCGGCAAGCAGGTTGACGTCGATGCACAGGTGGATGCGTCCCTGATCGGCGGGGCCAAGGCACAGATCGGAAGCACGGTCTACGATGGGACGATCAAGAACCAGCTCGCCAAGATGCGCAGTCAATTGATGAACTAATAAGCCAGAACACAGAAGTCAGAAGACAGAAGTCAGAAGAGCCCGAAACTTTTGTCTGTCCTCTGTCCTCTGTCATCTGATCAAAGGAGCAAACAATGCAGATCAAGGCACAGGAAATCAGTGAGATCATAAAAAAGAAGATATCCGATTTCGAGAAGACCGTTGAGGTCGCCGAAATCGGCACCGTGATCACCGTCGGTGACGGTATCGCCAAGATCTTCGGACTCGACAACGTCATGTCCGGCGAGCTCCTGGAGTTCCCGGGCGGCGTCATGGGCATGGCGCTCAACCTCGAAGAGGAGAACGTGGGCGCGGTGCTCATGGGCGACGACTCCAAGATCCGCGAAGGGGACATCGTCAAGCGGACCAAGAGGATCGCCGAGGTCCCCGTGGGCGACGCCATCGTCGGCCGCGTGGTGGACGGCATCGGCCAGCCCATCGACGGCAAGGGCCCCATCGCTTCCAAGGAGTTCCGCCACATCGAAGTGATCGCGCCGGGCATCGTGAAGCGCCAGTCGGTGCGCGAGTCGCTCCAGACCGGCATCAAGGCCATTGACGCCATGATCCCGATCGGCCGCGGACAGCGCGAGCTCATCATCGGCGACCGCCAGACCGGCAAGACCGCTGTTGCCATCGATACCATCATCAACCAGAAGGGCCAGAACGTCATCTGCATCTACGTGGCCATCGGCCAGAAGCGTTCCACGGTCGCGCAGGTGGTCAAGACCCTGACGGAACACGGCGCCATGGAATACACCATTATCGTGTCGGCCACGGCCTCTGACCCGGCGCCGCTCCAGTTCATCGCACCCTACACGGGCGCCACCATCGGAGAATATTTCCGCGACAAAGGCGGCCATGCCCTGATCGTGTATGATGATCTGTCGAAGCAGGCCACGGCCTATCGCCAGCTTTCTCTGCTCCTCCGCCGTCCTCCGGGCCGCGAGGCATATCCCGGAGACGTGTTCTATCTCCACTCCCGTCTCCTCGAGCGCGCGGCAAAACTGTCCGACAAGCTCGGCGGCGGATCGCTCACGGCGCTCCCGATCATCGAGACCCAGGCCGGCGACGTGTCTGCCTACATCCCGACGAACGTGATCTCCATTACCGACGGACAGATCTTCCTCGAGTCCGACCTGTTCTACTCCGGCGTGCGGCCGGCCATCAACGTGGGTATCTCGGTGTCGCGCGTGGGCGGCAGCGCCCAGATCAAGGCCATGAAGCAGGTGGCGGGCACGCTCCGTCTTGACCTGGCGCAGTACCGCGAGCTCGCGGCCTTTGCCCAGTTCGGCAGCGATCTCGACAAGGCCACGCTGGCCCAGCTGAACCGCGGTCAGCGCATGGTCGAGCTCCTGAAGCAGGACCAGTACTCACCGCTCCCGGTCGAGCAGCAGATCCTGGTGATCTTCGCCGGGACCAACGGATATGTGGATGAAGTGCCGGTGAATGTGGTGAGAAAGTTCGAGTCGGAACTTCTGCGGTTCGCGACGAGCAAGTACCAGCCGCTGCTCGACGATATCAAGAACAAGAAACAGCTGGACGACGACCTCAAGGCGCGTATCAAGAGCGCCATCGAGGAGTTTAAAAAGACGTTTACCGCGTAATAGTCTCAAGTTTATAGTCTCAAGTCTCACGTTCAAAGCTGAGAGTTGAAACTTGCAGACTCTGAAACTTGAATACCTGAGACTTGAAACCTGAGACTTGAAACTTGAAACTCAAAGTAGGTACTGATGCCCAGCTTAAGAGACATTAAAAGAAAAATAACGAGCGTCAAGAAGACCCAGCAGATCACCAAGGCCATGAAGATGGTCGCGGCTGCCAAGCTCCGTCGCGCGCAGGACCGCGTGATCGCCGCTCGTCCGTATTCGCGCAAGATGCTGGCCGTGATCGCGAACCTCGCGAGCCGCGTTGAGCGGGCGCAGCATCCGCTTCTGGCCAAGCGCGAGCCGAAGCAGGTCAAGCTTCTTGTGCTTACGTCCGACCGGGGGCTCTGCGGCGCCTACAATACCAATATATTGCGCAAAGCCGTCGAGACGGTCAAGCAGTTAAAGGCCGAGGGCAAGGAAGTGAAGGTGAATGTCGTGGGCCGCAAAGGACGCGACTTCTTCCGCAAGCGTTCCGTGTATACCCTGGGCAAAGTGTGGTCGGAACTCGGCATGATCGACTATGAGAAGGCCGCCGATGTGGGAAAAAACATCGTCGAGCGTTTTGCAGCGGGCGAGACCGATGAAGTGTACCTGCTCTACAACGAGTTCAAGAGCGTGATGCAGCAGAAGGTCACCCTCGAGAAGCTCCTGCCCGTGGAACCGCCTGCCGAGGCGGACCCGTTCACGGCCGCTGTCGATTATCTGTACGAGCCGTCGGCCGAAGCTATCTTAAGCTCGATCCTGCAGAAGCACGTTGAGGTGCAGGTATACCGTGCGATGCTTGAAAGCCAGGCGAGTGAAATGGGCTCGCGCATGACCGCCATGGATTCGGCCACGCGGAATGCGAAGGACATGATCGAACGGCTTACGCTCAAGTTCAACAAGCAGCGCCAGGCCGCGATCACCAAGGAAATATCCGAGATCGTCGGAGGCGCGGAAGCACAGAAATAACTATTGGAAATTGAAGATTGGAAATTTTAGATTTTAAATTTTCAAATCATTTTGCAATTTCCAATATTCAATTTTAAATTTCCAATTCAATATTCGAAGAATATTGCTACAGGGGGTATCAATGAGCACAGGTAAAATAGTACAGGTGATGGGCGCCGTGGTGGACTGCGAGTTCCCCGTCGGAAACCTTCCCCATTTGATGAATGCGCTTCGGATCGATCAGGCGGAAGACAAGAACCTCGGAACTCCCGAGACCCATCTGACGCTTGAGGTCGCGCTGCACCTCGGCGAGAACCGGGTGCGTACGGTGGCCATGTCTTCCACCGACGGTCTCATGCGCGGCATGAAGGTGAACGACACCGGCAAGCCTATTTCCATGCCTGTCGGCAAGGAAGTGCTCGGCCGCATCATGAACGTGATCGGAGAGCCGGTGGACGAACTGGGGCCGATCATGACCAAGGACACCCTTCCTATTCACCGTTCCGCGCCGATGCTCGAAGAACTGGACCCCTCGAAGGTGCTTTTCGAAACCGGCATCAAGGTCATCGACCTCCTCGCCCCGTATACCAAGGGCGGCAAGACCGGCCTCTTCGGCGGCGCGGGCGTGGGCAAGACCGTGCTCATCATGGAGCTTATCAACAACGTGGCAAAGCAGCACGGCGGCTACTCCGTGTTCGCGGGCGTGGGCGAGCGTACCCGTGAAGGAAACGACCTCTGGGCCGAAATGAAGGAGTCGGGCGTTATCAACAGAACGGCGCTGGTGTACGGCCAGATGAACGAGCCGCCGGGAGCCAGGCTCCGCGTCGGTCTCTCGGCCTTGACCGTGGCCGAGTATTTCCGCGATACCATGGGACAGGACGTGCTCCTGTTCGTTGACAACATATTCCGCTTCACCCAGGCAGGTTCCGAGGTGTCGGCGCTCCTCGGCCGCATGCCTTCAGCCGTGGGCTACCAGCCGACGCTCGGTACGGAGATGGGCGCCCTCCAGGAGCGCATCACCTCCACGAAGAAGGGTTCCATCACCTCGGTGCAGGCCATCTACGTGCCTGCCGACGATTTGACCGACCCGGCGCCGGCAACGGCGTTCGCGCACCTCGATGCCACCACGGTGCTTTCGCGCCAGATCTCGGAGCTGGGCATCTACCCGGCCGTTGACCCCCTTGATTCGACGTCCCGTATCATGGATCCCCACGTGGTCGGAGCGGAGCACTACGCTGTTGCGCAGCGGGTGCAGCTCGTGCTTCAGCGGTACAAGGAACTCCAGGACATCATCGCGATCCTCGGCATGGACGAACTTTCCGACGAGGACAAGCTTTCCGTGTCAAGGGCCAGGAAGATCCAGCGCTTCCTGTCGCAGCCGTTCCAGGTTGCAGAGGCCTTCACGGGTACCCCGGGCAAATACGTGCCGCTGAAAGAGACCATCAAGGGATTCAAGGAAGTTGTCGATGGCAAGATGGATGATATCCCCGAGCAGGCATTCTACATGGTCGGTCCTATCGAGGAAGTGTTCGAGAAGGCGGAGAAGCTCGGCTACAAGCGTTAACCAGCACGGAACCAATATCGTCCATTTGAACGAAATTGAGTAACGAGGATCGGAAAAAGACAATGGTTGCAGAAAAAGGGAAAATGCTCCTTGAGATCGTTGCGCCCAGCCGTCAGGTGGTCCGCTCGGAGCGCGTGGATGAAATTATAGCTCCGGGCAGTGAAGGCGAGTTCGGCGTGCTGCCGGGCCACACATCCTTTCTCACCACGCTTAAAGTCGGCATGCTCTCTTATCGCGAGGGCACGCAGTGGCACTACCTTGCCGTAGATTGGGGGTATGCGGAAGTCGTTGCGGACCATGTCACCATACTCGCTGAAGGCGCGGACCGCGCGTCCGATATCGACCTCACCGAGGAACGGATCATCAAAGAACGCGCCGAGAAAGCGCTGAGCGACAAACTGGAGCAGAAGGACTACGACAAGGCCCGCATCGATCTGCTCCGGGCAATGATCAGGATACAGGTGGCGGAGCAGCACGGACAGAAATAATACCTATGTGCTCTTGCAGCTTATTTCAAAAAGGCAGCCTCCGGGCTGCCTTTTTTTCATTGGAGGGAACGGATTGCCGTGTCCGGCCTGGCTGACGTTTGCAGGCAGAAGAGGACCGGAATAAACCTTGACAGCTCCCTGCTCATAATTTATATTGATTCTAAATAATATGCGCACAAAATATTTTCAGAAAAGGGAGTTGGGGACCCGGTTCAAGCGCACCCCGCAACGGCTCGCGATCCTCGACTACCTGGAGGGGAACACCTCCCACCCCTCGGCGGAGGAGATCTATCGGGCCGTGTCGATACAGTACCGGTCCCTGTCGGTCGCGACAGTATATAATACACTGAATACGCTTGCCCAGGCGGGCGCCCTGCGCGAACTCACCATTGATCCCGAGAGAAAGCGCTACGATCCGGACACCAGCAGCCATCACCATCTCATGTGTGTCCTGTGTCGTAAGATCGTGGACATCCCCGCGGGGATCGCCGTCGACCTGCCGGGAGATATGGCGCGGGATTATACTCTTCTGGGAAACCATATTTCGTTTTACGGCCACTGTTCCCGATGCAAAACGAAGGGGAAGTCTGGATAAACTCTTCCGAAAACGATTTTTCCCGACTGGCATGATATACTTTACGAGGAGGTTTTCATGGGCGCAGTAAAGATAAAACCCGGCATCTTCTGGGTCGGAGCAATAGACTGGGCGGTGCGCGATTTTCACGGATATGTAACGCCTCACGGCACATCATACAATAACTATCTCATCCTCGACGAGCACGTGACGCTTGTCGATACGGTAAAGCATGATTTCTGCGAATATACGGTCGACAGTATCAAGGGCCTTGTTGACCCCGCGAAGATCGAGAACGTGGTGATCAACCACATCGAGAACGACCATATGTCGAGCATCGACCGGATCATGGAACTCACGCCTCAGGCCCTGATCCATATCACCGCGCGCGGTAAAAAAGGACTCGACCGGTTCTTCGACACCTCGAAATGGCGGTTCAGGATCGTCAAGACCGGGGACACGCTCAACACGGGCTCCAAGACCATTACCTTCCTCGAAACGCCGATGCTTCACTGGCCGGATTCGATGATGAGCTATGTGAAGGAAGATAAGCTTCTGATCAGTCAGGATGCCTTTGGCCAGCACCTGGCCACATCCGCGAGGTTCGACGATGAATACTGCGACCAGTATTCGGTCACCGCGCTGGAGCACGCGGTGCGGGACTATTATGCGAACATCCTGATGCCGTTCGGCACCCTCGTGAAGAACAAGCTCGCTGAGGTCCGGAAGCTGGGACTCGAAATCGATATGATCGCGCCTGACCACGGCATCATTTGGAGGAAAGACCCGGCGAAGATACTCCAGATGTATCTCGACATGGCGAACGACAAGGCGGACCTGCGCGTCGTGATCATCTACGACACCATGTGGCACAGCACCGAACATATGACGATCCCGATCATGGAGGGGATCAAGTCCACGGGCATCGACGTGGAAGTGCTCAAGCTCCGGTCCACCCCCATGAGCATTGCGATCAAGAGGGTCTGGGAGTCACGCGCCATGCTGGTAGGCACGCCGACGCTGAACAATATCATGTTTCCGAGCGTTGCCGAGTTCCTGACGCACCTCAGGGGACTCCGGCCCAAGAACCGTCTGGCCGGGGCCTTTGGGAGCTTTGGATGGGGCGGCGGCGCGGTCAAAGAGGCCTATGCCGAGTTCAAAAGGATGGGGTTGGAGGCGGTTGAACCCGGCGTTGAGGTCCTGTATCGACCGGCTCCCGAGGACGAGAAGAAGTGTTTTGAATTCGGGAAACAGTTTGCGGAAAAAACTATTGTGTACCACAAACAATTCAACGGCAGTCAGCCCATGAAATGCAGGCCATCAAGCCCTGAATAAGCACCTCGCGATAAAATAACGATGCCTTAAGGAGGTTATCATGTGGAGATGCACGGTATGTGGTTATATTTATGATGAAGCGAAAGAGGGAAAAAAGTTTGAAGACCTTCCTGATGACTGGGCTTGCCCGGTATGCAATGCGCCGAAGGATGCATTTGTAAAGATGTAAGTCGGCATCAGGTTCCGGGAAAAGGCGGCCATGGCTTGAACAGGGCCGCCTTTTTCATTTGACAGGCGCCAGCGTCCATTCTATAATTTACCGCACAGAGAACGTTTCACCGATGATTCAGTGAGGCTGCATGCCCGAAAAAAAGAACCGGAGCGTTAAGAACTGGCCCGAAGACGAGCGGCCTCGTGAGCGGCTGATAACACACGGCCCGTCAACGCTCTCGGAAGCTCAGCTCCTTGCGATCATCATTCGGATCGGCAGAGCGGGGCGAAGTGCGGTAGACGTGGGGCGCGACCTCCTGGCGCGCTTTGGCAGCCTTGCCGGCATCGAGCAGGCCGGTGTCAGGGAACTCTGTGAGGTGGACGGAATCGGCCGGGCCAAGGCAGCGGAGATCAAAGCCGCCATCGAACTCGGAAGACGGCACCAGAAACCCTCCCTTGCGGGCGCGTCTTTTTGCTCGAGCAGCGACGTTGCCGCGTATTACAGGCCGAGGATGAAGGACCTGATGAAAGAGATCTTCCGATGCGCGTTGCTGGATACCAAGAACAAGATCATCCGCGAAGAGGTCATTTCGGTCGGCAGCCTGTCCGCATCCATCGTGCATCCGCGCGACACTTTCAAGGCGGCGGTCCGCGAATCGGCAGCGGCAGTCATCTTCATCCACAATCATCCGAGCGGCGATATCAAACCGAGCCAGGAGGACATCCTGCTTACCCGGCGCCTCGTCCAGGCGGGCGAAGTGCTCGGCATCCAGGTGCTCGATCATATCATCATCGGCGACTGCGATCATTTCAGCTTTAGAGACAACGGCATGATTACACCTGCGCTGCAATGACATTCTTGCCGGGCGTTTAGGATCCATACCCGATATTCCACACACCGAATATACTGTGAATAATGCAAAATAAGGTCATCATAGCAATCATCATAACGACGATCGCAGCTCTGCTGCTGTTGATTGCTGCCCTGTTTCTTACGAGTGTCATCCGGAGGGTATATAAAAAACGGAAATACCGGAAGCTTGACCATTTACGAAAGGTCTTCGATAAAAAAATCCGTGAGTCGCTTGAATCCGGAACCATGCTGAGCACGCAGAGCGAGTTCATCGCGCGCCCGAATTCAGAAGCATGGCAGGCGATCGAGGGCGTCCTCCTGCACCTGATCAACGAGGAACGATACAGGGATGAGGCGCATACGCTATTTTTCACGCTTGGCTATGTTTGGTATTACGAAAAGTACATTGACTACGGAAATGTCCAGATGCGTGCACTGAGCGTCGACAGGCTTGGCAGGATGAAAAGCGAATCATCAGTTCCAAAACTCATTGCCCTGCTCGACGAAAATAAACCGGAGATCGTTTCAGTTGTCGTTCGGTCGCTGAGTAAAATTGGAGGCCGGGCGGCATTGCAGGCAATCGTCGAGCGATTACCGGTCATCCTTGACCGGTCGATTGTGACGCGCAAGGCCATGGGAATGGCCCTGCAGGATTTTGGCGCGGACGCGATCCCCTATCTGGTCGAGCAAAAGTCGGGACTGGATAATCTCTGGATCATATCGTGCATACTGGATATTCTTTCCCGATTACCTGCTGATCCGAGATCGGTCCGCCTGGCCGCCAGGTATCTTTCAAGCATGAATGCCGAAGTGAGGAGCAAGGCGCTCAAGGTGGTGGGCCGGACTGAAAATGTCCGTGCGGTCCACAATCTGCCGGAGCTGGTCCTTCCCCTGCTTCAGGATCCGGTGTGGTTTGTCAGGCTACAGGCAATACGGTCCATCAGAGCGCTGGGGTATGATGCGTTCGCGCCATCAGTAGAAAAACTGATTTTTGACGATAACTGGCAGGTCCGAAATGAAGCAGCGCAGGCACTGACCGTTCTCGGTGAGCGTTCTCTCGACATTTTTCTCGAGATACTGACGGGTGCCGACGGGTATGCGAAAGACAGCATTTGCGAGGAGATCGAGAAGACGAATTTCTCCGGCCGACTCATCAAAAACCTCAAAGCCAGTGACCGGGGTCTCCAGGATAAGTCACGCCAGGTCCTTGAGATCATGCATTCCCTCGGATTTTCAACGCCGCTCAGTGAATACCTGGAACAGGAAGGCGACGAAACAGTAAAAGAGCTCATCCGCAGTATGATGAAAGCGGGATCGGGCGCATGAAGAAAATACTCATCATAACGGTCATCGGATTCAATTACTGCGTCGGGGTTTACTTCGGTGTCATGAACACGATTTACTCGGTCCTTCTGGCCCTTGCTCTTTTTGTTATATTCAGGCACCTTCGCCGTATAAAATATTCCCCGTACAAAGAATTAACCCTCTCTCAGGAGACCCCGCCCGTCACGATCCTGATTGCCATGCATAATGAGGAAAGGGTCGTTCTCCGGAGCATCAGATCCGCACTTGCCACTGAATACCCTTTTTTCGAGGTGATCATTATCAACGACGGGTCGACAGACGGGACGCTGCAAAAAGTGATCGACACGTTCGGCCTTAAAAAGATCGATCGCGTCTACCGGACGTTTCTCAAGACGAAACCCGTCAAGGGTTTTTACCATAATCTGGAAACACCGCATCTCCTCGTGATCGACAAGGAGCAGGGCGGCAAGGCCGATGCGCTGAACTGCGGGATAAATGTTTCACGGTCGCCGTATTTTTGTTCACTCGACGCGGATTCGCTGCTTGAAAAAGACGCCCTCATACGGGTCATGACCCCCCTCCTTGACAGCAACGTTCCTGTGATCGCGAGCGGCGGGGTCGTGCGCATTATCAACGGCCTGCGGCTCACCAACGAGATCACGATCGAGGAGATCGATCTTCCTGACAACACGCTGCTCCTGTTTCAGATCGTGGAGTACATCCGGGGGTTTCTCTTCGGCAGGGTGGGATGGGACAGCCTGCGCTCGCTGCTTATTCTTTCCGGGACCTTTTCGCTCTTTCAAAAAACCAGTGTGGTGGAGGCGGGGGGATTCATGGTGGGTAACTTAGCGGAAGACATGGACATGATCGTCCGGCTTCACCGCCATATGCTGAAAAAGAAAAAACCGTACCGGATACGATTTGTATCCGATCCTATCTGCTGGACCGAGGCGCCGGATGATTTTAAAATGCTCGGCAGACAACGGAGAAGGTGGCACCTCGGCCTGATCCAGACTATTTTCCAAAATAGAGAGATGATGTTCAATCCTCAATTCGGCAAGATCGGCATGGCGGTCCTGCCCTACTATGTTATTTTCGAGATCCTGGGCCCCGTGATCGAAGTCCTGGGATATGTCTTTGTCATTATTTCCTTTTTCCTCGGGATCCTGAGCCTTGATTTTCTCCTGCTATTCTTGACGCTGGCGATATTCTATGGAGTGTTTCTCTCGACCGCCAGTATCTTTCTCGAAGAATTGACATTCAAGCGGTATCCGAAGTGGAGCCACTTGTTCAAACTTCTCATCTACGGAGTGCTGGAAAATTTCGGCTATCGGCAGATCAATTCTTTCTGGAGGTTCGAAGCGCTCATCCAGTACTTCATCGGCAAGAGAAAATGGGAGTACGTCCACAAAAAAGGACACGAAGAACACGCGCCGGTTGCTGCTGATAGCACTAAATGAAGAACATGCAGCCGGGCTTTCTGCGCTGCAACGCCAGAAACAGGATGGGGTAAGTACTACGTGCATAACAACGAGGAAGGGTTAACAAAATGATGATTCTTCTTGCATTGAGTCTTGTCGCCGCGATAGCGGATGGTGACACGGCGATGTCAAGGGGTGACTATGACGCTGCAGCACAGTACTATCGTGCGGAGGCTGTAACTCATCCCAAATCGTATGAGGCTAAGTTCAAGCTTGCGAGGGCCCTCTCTTTTTCGAAACACCGTGATGAAGCAATTCGGCTTTACACGGAACTGCTGGCAACGCGACCGAAGAATTCCGAGCTGCTTCTCGCGCGAGGGCGGACGTATGCGTGGGAGAACCGCTGGAAGGAGGCCGAGAACGACCTCACGGCGGTAACGAAACGGTCACCGGGCTACGGCGATGCCTGGTCCGCGCTCGGGGACATGTATCTGTGGAGCGACCGGCCCAGCGATGCCGTGAACGCATACGGAAAATGGATAGCTGCGGATCCCGGTGACCCCAGCGCCTACATCGCCCGCGCAAGAGCCCATCGATCGGCGGGCGATCTCGAGGCAGCCGGCGCGGATTTTGAAGCAGCCCGCGCACACGGCGCGCCGGACCCCGAGATCGATCAGTATCTTCTTTCCCTGCAGCAACGCAGATCTGAACCGGAATCAGCGGCGCCTGAAGCATACAAATGGATGGCGAGCCTGTCCTATGGCTACGGCAAATATACGCCGGTCCGCAGCGAATGGTACGATTACAGTGCTACTCTCCGACATTACTGGCAACATGGCTCGCTCGGTGTCGAGTATCTCGATTCCAAGCGGTTCGGATTAAGCGATTATGCCGTGGCACTCGATGCGTACGTTGATCTCTGGCCGAGGTCGTATGCGAATATTCGATATCAGTATTCACCGAATGCCAAACTTTTCCCCGATGATGCTTATCGCCTGGAAATTTTTCAGGGGGTAGGAAAGGCGTGGGAGCTTTCCGGCAGCTACGATCACATGGATTTCGGGGGAAGCAACGTCGATATGTACGGCCTTGGTCTGGGGAAATACACCGGCAACTGGTATTTGCGATGGCGGACCCTCTTTGTCCCATCATCCGCCGAACTGAGCATTTCCCACCACGTTCTCGCACGGTACTACTTTTCAGGGGATGGAGATGATTATGTCGAACTGAACACCGGATTTGGCCAGGGCGGCGAATTTATCGCGGGAACGGACATCGTTAAAACAACAAGGAGTAAATCGATCGGAGCGGCATTCCAAAAATATTTCAACTCGCGCTGGGGCTTCAAAATATCGGCAGGCTACAGCGACGACAATATTTACCCCTTCTATGAGCGAAGCATCTCGGCCAGTATATCAAAGCGTTGGTGATGAAAGCGGCAGAGCGCATGCAGGATGTAGGTAGGCGAGCCATTTGAAGGATCAATGTCAACAGTATCCAATGAACAATCACGAGAACGTATGACGTAAACCGGTCGTTTTTTGATCAGGATAGGATTCAAAGCATGAACAATGCTGTCCAGACGGAAGCTGAACATTCATTTCTCGATACGTTGAAAAACTGCGCTGCTCTGTTTGTAAGTCTTTCATCGGCGTTATTGATCGCCTTCCTTGCGATGCGCGTGATGGAGTTCTTCGCTATTTCCACGACCGCCAATCTTCCGGAGGATATCCGGACCGTAATTGCACAGGCACTCCTGTTCGATATTGTAGCCATTCTGAAAATGCTTCCGTTCCTGTTTGTTCCATTTCTTATCGTTTGCGTTATCACAAGGACGAAAAGCTCCCGTTACTGGGTCTATGGGGTTGGTGGATCGATTGTTATCATCCTATACGCAGTATTGATCAAATACTTTGCCACGGCAACGATTCCCCTTGGCGCCGATCTATTCGGTTATTCCTTGAAAGAAATAGAAACGACCGTCAGCGGCGGTCTCACGATTGATTCCATATCAATCTTACTGTTTGTCATACCAGTTGCCATATTCTGGGCCTTGCTTGCGATTTTACACTCCCGCAAATCAATAAAACCGTCATATGCATTTGTCATATTAGGCATCGGGGTCGTGCTGGCTTTCACGGTATCCGGACTACCCGCGAGGGCATCATTCGCGTCGGATTTATCATATAATCTGGCTGTGAACAAATGGATGTATTTCACCCAGGACTCCTACGCCTATTTTTCCCGAACGGCTGCAGGGAACGTCGTCGCCATCGCCGCAAACGAACATACCCGGCGGCCTGAGCATTCGCTTGTATCCAAAGCACTCAGCGCGGAATATCCTTTTTTGAGGGTTGACGAAACCCCCGATGTCCTGGGCGGGTTCTTCAAGGTGGACCCAACCAGGCCTCCCAACCTCGTTTTCATCTTGGTGGAAGGTTTGGGCAGGGCCTTCAGCGGACCCAATGCTTATCTGGGCAGTTTTACGCCGTTTCTCGACGAACTGGCCGGGAAGAGTCTGTACTGGGAGAATTTTCTTTCTTCGCAGGGGCGTACCTTCGCGGCGCTTCCGTCCATTTTGGCTTCATTGCCCTTCGCAGAGCAAGGTTTTAATGAACTGGGAAAACAAATGCCCAAGCATCTTTCTCTAATGAGCATTCTGAAGCACAACGGATATCGCCTCAAATTTTATATCGGGGGCGATCCGGATTTCGACAATGAGCGATTGTTCCTCCAGCAACAGGGTGTGGATGTCCTGGTCGGCATCGATGATTATGACAAGACCTATGTGAAAAGCCCCGGCACGAGCTGGGGGTATCCCGACCGGGAGGTGATGAGGAAGGCGCTGGAGACGGACCGGCGCGATTCGCAGCAGCCGTATATATCGTTCGTGCAAACATTGAGCATGCATACGTCCTATTCCATTCCCGATCAGGAGGAATATATTAAGCGCGTCGAGGACCGCATGGACCAGCTGGGTTTTGATGAAAAACAAAAGGAACGCCACCGCACCTACGAAAAGATATATTCCACGATACTCTATACGGATGACGCGTTGCGCTACTTTTTTGAGGAGTATGCGAAACTTCCCGCCTACGGCAATACCATTTTCATCATTACCGGAGATCATCGCCTGCCTGAGATCGAGATGTCCACCAAGATCGATCGTTTCCATGTCCCGCTGATCATATTCTCTCCCCTGCTCAAGCGCAGGGCGCGGATCGAGTCGATCTCATCGCAGCTGGACATTACCCCTTCGTTCCTGGCCTTTCTGAAAAAGAATTACCATATCGATGTACCGTCTCTTGTCACCTGGGTGGGTTCGGGACTGGATACGGACCCCTCGTTCAGAAATATCCATAGGTATCCGCTCAAACACACAAAAGTCAATCTGATCGATTATATTTCCGGGATGTATTTCATCGATCAGGATGTGTTGTTTTCCATCGGGAAGGACATGGATCTGGAGCCGATACAGGACGAGAAGAAAAAAAATGAGCTGATCGCGGAATTCAACCAGTACAAGTCGCGGAACGACCAATTCACCCGTGAACTGAAACTAATACCGGATAGCTTGTATGAACAATACCGCCCGCGATAACACGGAAGGGACATCCTGATCGCCGCGGAAGTTGAAATTGTCTATATGTTGCTCAATCGGGGTTGGACTGAAGGTAAATTCTTAAGTTGCGGGAAGAGCCCATTCATCTACCATCACACAGATATCCGGGAGATAGCGGACGCAGCACCGGATTTGTCGACGCCCATGTGCATTGCAAGGATACCTGTTGTCTGGATGCTGTTGTCGACGCAGGTGTTGTAGCGGTCCGTGATGCCGGCATGAGAGACAATACCCTGCGCGGAATTTATGCTATGGGCCAGGACAGCAGTCTTCCGCTTATCATCTCCGCCCTATGGGCCCTCTATAAAAAAGGCGGCTACGGCTCAACGTTCGGCATACCCGTTGAAACCCCGGAAGAAATGAAATCGGCAATTTACACGCTCAAGCAAGCCGGGGCTGGTATAATCAAAATAATGGCGTCCGGCATCGTGAGCTTCAAAGAGCCCGGCAGGGTGACAGCAGGAGGTTTTAATAAAGATGAACTCCACGTCATCGTGCAGGCTGCCGCAACTTGCGGGCTCGGTGTCATGGCGCACGCGAACGGCGAACAAGCCCTTATTGACGTTGCTGAAGCGGGAGTGAGGTCCATCGAGCATGGGTTCTTTATGTCTGAGCGAGCGCTCGATATAATGGCGAAAAAAGCCACATTCTGGGTGCCAACCGTGGGAGCACTCAAGCGAGCTGCTGAGTCCGGCAGCGTATCAAAAGAATCAGAAGCGTTTGTTGCCGGCCTGATCAGTTCTCATCTCGCGATGATGCTGTATGCTTATGGTATCGGCGTTCCCCTGGCGGTTGGCACGGACTGCGTGCTCCCTGATCCTCAATACAGGGAAGCCTATGATGCTGAACTTGCCTATTTTGAACAGTCCGGGATCCCTTATGACGAGGTGAGGGAGATCGCCTGTGAAGGCGGGGCGAGGCTTTTGGGGATCAATGCATAGTAAGGTCCTTGCGCCGGGATCCAGGGTCCAGGAATGTGCCCTGCGCATAATCGATATTTCTTTACCCTTAACCCTGTATCCTGGCTACGGGACCCTATCAGTTCTTTGGAGGTCATTGTGAAACTCGGTGTTTTATCAGGCGGCGGTGATGCCCCGGGTCTTAATGCGGTCATCCGCGCGGTCACCAAGACCGCCATTTTCAAGTACGGATGGCAGGTGACGGGTATCATCGACGGGTTCGAAGGGCTGCTCACGCCAACGAAGACCCGCCAACTCACCTCCTGGAATACGAGGGGCATCCTCTTTGTCGGCGGCACCATTCTCGGGACCACGAACCGCGGCAACCCTTTTGCGCATAAAATGGTTGTCGGCGGCAGGGAAATCGTTGAGGACAGGTCCTCCGAAGTGCTGAACAACATAAGGGGACTGGGGCTGGATGTGCTTGTTGTCATAGGCGGTGACGGCTCCCTCAAGATCGGTGACGGTTTTCACCAGCGAGGTGTTCCTGTCATCGGTGTACCCAAGACGATCGACAACGATCTCATGGCCACCCACGTGACCTTCGGGTTTCAGACCGCGGTGGACACGGCGACTGAAGCGCTTGACAAGCTCCATACCACGGCGGAAAGCCACCAGCGGGTCATTATTCTCGAGGTCATGGGCAGATACGCAGGCTGGATCGCCCTCGAGTCGGGCATGGCGGGCAGCGCCGATGTGATCCTGATCCCGGAGATCCCCTTCAGCTTCGAGAAGGTGACGGAGAAACTGCTCGAACGGAAAAAAGCGGGCAGCAAATCGAGCATCGTTGTCGTGGCCGAGGGCGCAAAGCCCGCCGGCGGCGAGATGTCGGTACGCGAGAAGGCGTCGGACGGCTATGTTCTCCGGCTCGGCGGCATGGGCGAGATCGTGGCGAACGAGATCAGCAAGCTCACCAGCTTCGAGACGCGCGTGACCGTGCTCGGTCATTTGCAGCGCGGGGGCAGCCCATGCCCCTTCGATAGGCTGCTCGCCACGCGATACGGCGCCTACGCGGTGGAACTCATCGCGCAAAAGAGGTTCGGCGAGATGGTTTCGTACCAGCCGCCGGCCATCACCTCGGTGCCGCTCGAACAGGCGATCAGTCAGCTCAAATTGGTCGATCCCGACGGTGAACTCGTGAAGGTCGCCGAAGGAATGGGGGTAAGTTTCGGCAGATGATCTCTTTTATTTTCTTTGTCTTCGCCGTTTACGGCAGTGTCCATGTCTACGCATTCCTGAAAGCGCGGATCGCGCTTCAGTTCGGTCCTCTTGCCGGCGTCGTCATAGCCGTATTCATGCTGCTCATGATCTTTGCGCTTTTTCTGGTACGCGCACTCGAAGACCATGACTACGAAATTACCGCGCAGGTGCTTGCCTACGTCACCTACTTCTGGATGGCAGCGCTGTTCCTGTTCTTCTGCAGCTCGCTGATCTTCGATATCTACGCTCTTCTCACCCGCATTGCCGGATGGCTGACACGGTCTGATATATCCGCATATCTTCCTGCCGCGCGGCCGGCATTCTTCATCTGCCTCGGCATCTCACTGGTCATCAACCTGTACGGATACTTTGAGGCGAAGGACATTCGCCTTGAGCGTGTCAGGATCGAGACAACGAAGCTACCCTACGGGATCGACCGGCTCACGATCGCGCAGATCACGGACGTTCACCTGGGGCTGGTCATCCGTTGCGAACGCCTCGAAAAGATGCTCGATGTGGTCAAGTCCGCAAAGCCCGATATACTCATTTCCACGGGAGACCTGGTGGACGCCCAGATCAACCACCTGACGGGCCTCGGAGACCTTCTGCGCGGGGTCAAGACCAAGTACGGCAACTACGCGATCACCGGGAACCACGAGTATTATGCCGGGATCGAGAAAGCGCTTGCGTTTACTCGGGAGTCCGGTTTCACGGTTCTGCAGAATGAAGCGATGGATGTCGGACCGATCACGCTGGTCGGCGTTGACGACCGGACCGCGGTCCAAATGAAAATCGAGGAGCCTATTTCAGAGAAGGAGCTGCTTGCAAGACAAAATCAAAACCGCTTCATCCTGTTCTTGAAACACCAGCCGCGGATCGATAAAGCTACCATCGGCCTTTTCGACCTTCAAATATCCGGCCACACGCACAGAGGGCAGATATTCCCCTTTACTCTGCTTGTCCGGCTCAACTACCCGATGATCGCAGGCAACTATAACCTCGGCCAGGGCTCGCTGCTCCACGTCAGCCGCGGGACCGGAACCTGGGGGCCGCCCATCCGGTTCCTTGCTCCTCCTGAAGTAACCGTGTATGAACTTATACGAAAGACGGCATCCTGATCCGATGTTATGGGGCGCTTTTTCAAACATACCATGAGATCCCTCCTCGCTTTTATCAGCGTCCTGATCATCAGCGGATGCATGACCGAACGTGTCGCGCCAATTGCAACATACCCCGATGTTCCGAAGCAAAGCATGTTCCTGGTCAAAAAGGTCGAATACGACAGCCATGGTCGCCCGCTGTTCCCGGAGACATTGAACAGTCGTCCGGGAAGAGCCGGAGAACTTTTTACAGTCGTGCACGCCGTGAATGGGAAGCCAGTTCGTTCTTACGACATCGTTATCGTTGAACAGAATAAAGCGGACATGCAAAGACCGCTTGCCGTAGTGTATGAATGGACCGGCAGAGGGTTCGAAGGAGGGCTTGAAATATCACAGGGGCTTTTCTCGAACGGCGTTACGATAAATTCAGGCGGCGAGGCGCTCGCCTATCTTGCTATCAGAACAGCGCCCATAGTGATCGGCGGTATTACAGGGTTCGCAGTCGGTATTCTGTCCAGCATCCCGGAAACGGCAAGCGAGCTGAGAAAAGTGATCGTCAATGCCCGAGAGACAGTGGTCGGGTTTACGGTATACGAGTATGATGAAAAAGGGCGGATCAAGTTCATGAAGATGTATCCGCCAGCTGAGCATGCCGAGGAGCTGGTGTACACCGAATTTCACTACGCGGGAGAAAGTGACGTACCATCCAAAACTGAAGTGACCAGCCGGGTGGAAGCTAAGAAGAGGATGGTCCATTAAAGCTGCGAGTGAAGGAATTCCAGTGAAAATGGTCATGGTCTGCCATTCCGCTTTGGTTTAGATAATCCTTACCTTATATTTTTCCAGCCCGGTGTACGGGTGGGGACCCTGATCTGGAGAGGCATATTAACTCTTTGATATTATTTCAATTATATACTACGGCTCGTCATTGGCGATATAAACCGCCAAACTGGCCTCATCGACGTGATTTCCTTGCAGGAGGCCCGACTGGCTGGCGTTGAACCGTATCTTCCAAGAGAAAATCCTTGACAATAATGGACTTATCTTATATATTTACTATTCTTTGCCGAGCGGGTGCGTTCTATGTTTGATGCCTTAAGTGGTAAATTAGAGTCTGTTTTCAAGAAGCTCCGAGGCAGGGGGTCCCTCAAAGAGGATGATGTCAAGGAGGCCTTGCGCGAGGTGCGCCTTGCTCTCCTTGAAGCCGATGTAAACTTCAAGGTGGTGAAGGAGTTCATCGGCAAGGTCCAGGAACGGGCGGTTGGGCAGGAAATACTTTCGAGCCTCACCCCTGGGCAGCAGGTTGTCAAGATCGTCCACGAGGAGCTTGTTGCGCTTCTGGGCGGAACGCAGGCAAAACTTTTTCTGTCGCCGAACCCGCCAACCATCATTATGATGGTTGGCTTGCAAGGGTCAGGCAAGACGACCACCGCCGGTAAGCTGGCGAAGAACTTCAAGAAGGATGGACGCAGGGTCCTTCTGGTCCCGGCGGATACGAGCAGGCCGGCGGCGATTCAGCAGCTCATCACCCTTGCGAAGCAGGTCGGGGTGGATGCCTATCTCACGGAAGAGCGGGACCCTGTTGTCATTTGCCGCGCGGCGGTCAAGCAGGCAGCTGCATCCTTGTATGAGGTGGTGATCCTCGATACGGCGGGCAGGCTCCAGATAGACGAGCCGCTCATGGATGAACTCCGGCAGATCAAGGCCGGGGTCAAGCCGAGCGAAATACTGTTCGTTGCCGATGCGATGACCGGCCAGGAAGCCGTGAATATCGCCGCGAAGTTCAACGCCGACCTGGGGTTCGACGGCGTGGTCCTGACCAAGCTCGATGGCGATGCGCGCGGCGGCGCGGCGCTCTCGGTCAGGTCCGTGACCGGAAAGCCGCTCAAGTTCGTCGGCATGGGTGAGAAGCTCGATGCTCTCGAGCCGTTCCATCCGGACCGCATGGCTTCGCGCATCCTCGGCATGGGCGATGTGATGTCGCTCATCGAAAAGGCGCAGGAGAACGTTGACCAGGAAGAGGCGCTCAAGCTTGCGAAGAAGCTCAAGAAGAACTCCTTCGACCTGGAAGATTTCCGCTCCCAGCTGAAGCAGGTGAAAAAACTCGGCGGTCTTGAGCAGATCATGGGAATGATCCCCGGGATGGGCAAGATGAAGCTCCCGGATGCGCAGGTGAATGAGAAGGAGTTGACGAAGGTTGACGCCATCATCAGCTCCATGACCCCCAAAGAGCGGGCCGACTACATGGTCATCAACGGCAGCCGCAGGGTCCGCATCGCCAAAGGCAGCGGCACCCAGGTGCAGGATGTGAACCGGCTCCTGAAGCAGTTTGCCGAGATGCGCAAGATGGTGAAGGCAATGTCGGGTGGCAAGATGGGGAAGATGGGTAATATCGGCAAGATGCTCGGTGGAAGGATGCCGTTTTAGTTCGTTGCCGCAAAGATACGAAGACACTAAGTAAAGAAATTAAAATCGCAATTTACGCGGTAGTTTTTTCGTTACTTAGTGCCTCCGTGGTTGAGTAGTTATCGCATTATTGAGAAGAAAGAGGTGAACACATGGCTGTAAAGATCAGACTGAAGAGGATGGGAACCCACAAAAAGCCGTACTACCGGCTGGTGGTCGCGGATGCCCGTTCGCCGAGAGACGGACGCTTTATTGAGATGGTCGGCACCTACGACCCGCTTAAGAAGCCGGCGGAGATCAAGGTTGACCAGACCAAGGCATTGGACTGGCTCAAGAAAGGCGCAATCCCTTCTGATACAGCGAGGACCCTGCTCTCCAAGGTCGGGGTCATGAAGCAGTTCGCAGAAGCCGCGAAGTAGGGGACAGCCCGCAGGTCTGTCGGCTGTCAAGCGTGTCAGCTGAGAACTATGCTCATAACCATTGGTAAAGCGGTTAAACCTTTTGGCGTCAAGGGCGAAATGAAGATTGAGCCCATGACAGACTTCCCGGAGCGCTTCAAGAACCTGACCCGGGTGTATCTGGTCTCACCAGCAGGCAAAGAGATCGTTTGCGATGTGAAGTCAGTTCGGTATACCGGTGAGACACCGCTCCTTTTTTTTAGTGGCTACGATTCTCCCGAGACGGCCAAAGTACTGAACGGGTGGCTCGTCAAAGTTCCGGAGGAAGATGTGGTTCCGCTGCCCGCAGGGCGGTATTACTGGTACGAGCTTATCGGCATGGACGTTCTTTCCGAAGGTGGCGAGAAGCTCGGCGTCATCGT
The DNA here is from genome assembly GCA_963796285.1 of Nitrospirota bacterium. Taxonomy (GTDB): domain Bacteria; phylum Nitrospirota; class UBA9217; order UBA9217; family UBA9217; genus JALNZF01. Next base: position 318,234 of record CAWCKW010000013.1, on the reverse strand, counting down.
GGACATCTTTGAAACGGGCAGCAACGACGTATACGTAATGAAACGCGGCGAGACAGGAAGTCTATCTCCCTGCGACGAAGGAAGTGATCAAGCGGATCGACCGGAAGGCAGGACAGATGGTCATCCATCTGATGGACGGCCTGATGGAATAAAAGAGAAACAACGGTCTCGTCACTTATGCGAAGATTGAATTTCGAGGTGCTCACTCTGTTCCCCGGGATGCTTGAGGGTCCGCTGAACGAGAGCATTCTCAAACGGGGCCGGGAAAAAGGACTCCTGAACGTGGCGGTCCGGAATATCCGGGACACTACGGAAGACAAGCACAAGACCGCCGACGACAGCCCCTATGGCGGCGGCGCCGGTATGGTGCTTAAGCCCGGGCCGATCTTCAGTGCCATTGAAGCGGTTCAGGCCGAACATCCCGGAGAAAAGCTGCTGACGATCCTGCTATCGCCGCAAGGCAGGCTTTTTGATCAAAAACGGGCGGAAGAGCTTTCCGAGGAAACAAGAAGGATCGTTCTGCTCTGCGGACACTACGAGGCCATCGATGAACGAGTTGTCGAAGCCCTCGTTGACGAAGAGCTCTCGATTGGCGACTACGTGCTCACCGGAGGAGAACTCGCGGCACTCGTGGTGATTGACGCAGCAACAAGGCTCTTGCCCGGCGTTCTGGGCGACGACGAGTCGGCGTACCGGGATTCCTTCGGCGACGGGCTGCTCGATCATCCGCACTATACGCGGCCCGCAGAATTTCGCGGCAGAAAGGTCCCGGACGTGCTGCTCTCGGGCAACCACGCGGACATCGAAAAGTGGCGCAGGCGGGAATCGCTCAAGGCCACACTCATGAAAAGGCCGGACCTGTTGGCAACAGCGTATCTCACCGATGAAGATCGGAAGATACTCGAAGTGTTGAAGAAGGATTTGAAATCGCAATAAGCACCAATGATCAAGCACCACGTTACCATTAAGCTCCAATAAACAGAATTCCAGGACATCTAACAGTGTAGCTTGGAATTTATTTGTGATTTGGAATTTGCACTTTGGAATTTAAAGCAGGAGGGTTACCATGAACATCATACAATCGTTGGAAAAGGCGCAGTTAAAAGAAGTGATCCCGAACTTCCGCGTGGGTGATACCATCCGCGTTCATACGAAGGTGGTGGAAGGAGATAAAGAAAGGATCCAGGTCTACGAGGGCGTGCTCATCGGCCGCCAGGGCGCGGGCGCGCGCGAGCTCATCCGGGTCCGGAAGTTGTCCTATGGCGTGGGTGTCGAGAGGCTCTTTCCAACCCACTCTCCAATGATCGACAAGATCGAGATCGCCAAGCAAGGCAAAGTCCGCCGTGCAAAGCTCTATTTCCTGAGAGAGCTGCGCGGCAAGGCAGCCAGGATCAAAGAGAAAGAGCGCGTGTATGCAGCTGTGGCCGGCGCAACGCAGGTCGAGCCAACAGAGCAGAAGTAAGATATCAAGATCCACATCCCAAACAGCAAGCTCCAGATAAATCCCGAACGACAAATACGCATTTCCAGCACGTGAAAATTGGAAATTATTTGAGATTTGGGATTTGTTGTTTGGAATTTTATTATGTTAGGTCGCTATGCCTCATGGACGGTCACGCCTGCGAGAACCTCATCCAGACCGCACTGCTGATTTGTTCAGCGAACTGGAGTGTGACCCCCTGTCCTTCGAACGGAGCTCGCGCGAGGACGGGTATAGGCGTATCGCGGGGCTGGATGAGGCCGGCAGGGGGCCGCTGGCCGGTCCGGTGGTAGCCGCCGCCGTGGTGCTGCCCGACGGACTGCTGATTCCGGGGCTCACTGATTCCAAACAGGTCCCTGAAGAAGAGCGGGAGAGGCTTTTCGAGGTGATACGAAGCGAGGCGATCTGCTACGGCGTCGGCGTTGCCGATGAGCGGACGATTGACCTTGTGAACATCCTTCAGGCGACCGTCATTGCCATGGAGCGGGCGCTTCTAATGCTCAACCCGCAACCCGATTACCTGCTCCTTGATGCAATTTCCCTCCCGCGCGTTCCGCTTCCGCAAAAGCCGATCATTAAGGGTGACCGCCGCAGCCATTCCATCGCAGCAGCGTCTATTCTTGCCAAGGTGACCCGGGACCGGATGATGCAGGAACTCCATCAAAAATATCCCCACTATAATTTTCAAAAACATAAAGGCTATGGCACAAAGGAGCATCTCTTGCTTCTGCAAGAACACGGCCCCTGTGATGCGCATCGCAAGACGTTCAATCCCGTCGCCCGGATGCTCAAGGGAGAGACCCGTTGAGCCTGCTAACAAAGCTTCTCGGCAAGGAAGGCGAGGACCAGGCCGCACGGTTTCTGATGAAACAGGGATATCGGATCATAGAACGGAACTACCGTACCCGAAGCGGCGAGATCGATCTTATCGCCCTGCATGACGGAGCTGTGGTGTTTGTTGAGGTAAAAACGAGAACGAGTAGCGCCTTTGGCGCGCCGGAACTTGCGGTCAATCCCCGGAAGCAGCAGCGGATGGTCAAGGCGGCGCTCGGGTATATCAAATATAAGAAGCTCCACCAGGTCCCGTGCAGGTTCGATGTGGTGGCTATCACCACGGCAGCGGAAAAAGAAGTGGAACTCATCAAGAACGCATTCGAGATGGACCGTACGCACCTGTAGCGGAGGGAATATGAGAGAACTTCTCAGGAAAATACACCTGTTCGATACTCTCACTGAGCGGGAACTGGAAAAAATCCAGGATATCTGCATTATGGAAACGCACGCCAAGGACGCGATTTTGTTCCACGAAGGCGACCTCGGCAACCGGTGTTATCTCCTCACCAAGGGGGCGGTGCGCATCAGCAAGTTCATTCCGAACATCGGCGAGGAGGCCCTGGCGGTACTGAAGGCGGGCGACTATTTCGGCGAGATGGCCTTGATCGATAATTTCCCCCGCTCTGCGCATGCCATCGCCAACACAGACATCGAGGTCCTTGCGATCGACAAAACGGAATTGGACTATGTACTGAACATGGACCATGAACTCGGGTTTAAGCTGCTCTGGACATTCACGGAGACTCTTTCGAAGCGTTTGCGGGAGACCAATGAAAAAATGGCGGGTTTTCTGGCCTTGAGCGTCGGGTTTTAGTTTTTTCCATTGTCCGCGCCGGCGCCGAGTGGTATAGTGTCGTCGCCGCAGTAATCGCTCCTGTTTGAGTTTATCTGCGCTTTCGTGCATCTTCAGATCCGTGACAAAGAAACCATATAAAATAGGAATGGTCAGCCTCGGCTGTCCCAAGAACCAGGTGGATGCCGAGCAGATGCTCGGCATGCTCGCCGGGTCCGGTTTCGAAATAACTTCCGAGCAGACCGAGGCGGACGTGATCGTGGTGAACACCTGCGGGTTCATTGAATCGGCCAAGGAAGAATCCATCGAAGCGATCTTCGAGGCCGCGAGAATGAAACAACAGGGGAAATGCTCGAAGGTCATCATCGCGGGCTGCCTTGCCCAGCGGTATAAAGAGGACCTGTTACAGGAGCTTCCCGAGGCCGATGTCGTGATCGGCACCGGAGAGATCAGCCGGATCAGCGAGATCTGCGAAGAGGCTCTCTCGGGCAAAGAGCGTCTGTTGAAAATATCCGCGCCGGCGATGGTCTATGGCCTTCCTCGCGTCAGCACCACGCCGGCCCACTACCGCTACCTCAAGATCGCCGAGGGATGCAGCAACCGATGTTCGTTCTGCGCCATTCCCATTATCCGCGGGAACTTCACCAGCCGGCCCAGCGAGTCCATCCTGGATGAGGCGCGGAGGCTTGCCGACGATGGAGCGAAAGAGCTCATCCTCCTGGCCCAGGATTCCACCGCTTACCGGGACGGGGAAACGGATCTCCCGATACTCCTGAAAGCACTGACGAACATTAACGGTATCGTATGGGTGCGCCTGATGTACGCCTATCCCGGCAGGATCAGCACTGCGCTGATGTCGGTCATGGCGGAGGAAGAGAAGATTTGCAAGTATCTCGACATCCCGATCCAGCACTTTGACGAAAAGGTGCTTGCGGCAATGAACCGGCGCGGGACGCCGGAAGAGATTCGGAAGACCATCGAGCAACTCAGAAAGCGGGTGCCCGGCATCGCGCTCCGCACGTCGCTTATTGTCGGTTTCCCCGGCGAGACCGATGCCGCGTTCAAGCGGCTGCTATCGTTCATCAAGGAAGTGGAATTCGAGCATCTCGGCGTGTTCACCTATTCACCTGAAGAAGGTACGGCAGCTTTTGAACTGAAATCGCAGGTCCCGGCAGCGCTTGCGGCAGATCGGCTCGACAGGATCATGAAGGCCCAGGCGAAGATATCGCTGAGGAAGAACAAGGCGCTAATCGGAACGAGCCAGCGCGTGCTCATTGACGGCATGGAGGACCTGGCGCTCATCGGCAGGCTTCAGACCCAGGCGCCTGAGATCGACGGTGTGGTATATCTATCAGAGACCGAGGCCAGGCCCGGCGATTTCGTCGAGGCGACGATCACCGATGCTACGGAGTATGATCTGATGGGAAAAGCAGAAGACGGGAGTATGCAACCAGGGAGACAAGATAGGTACAGCCGGTGATGTGGAAAAAAGCACGAACCATCGAACCACGGATTGACGCAGAGAAAATCCACGAAATCTGAGATATCTTCGAGAAGAAAAAATAATAGTACAAGGGGACTTTATGGATACCGATAATCAGGCAGCAGACGCAGCAAGCGGCGAAGAGAGCTTCGCGGAAATGTTCGAAAAGAGCTTTGTGCAGCGTAGCAGGCTTGAAGCCGGACAGATGGTCGAAACCATCATTGTCAAGATATCGGGGGACTGGATTTTCCTCGATCTCGGCGGCAAGGGTGAGGGCTATCTCGAGAAAAAAGAGATGCTCGATGAGACCGGGAACTTGAAAGTTAAAGAAGGTGATCGGGTCCGCGCTTATTTTCTGTCCTCGGAAAATAATGAAATGCATTTTACGACCAAGATCGGATCGGGTCCGGGCAAGCAGAGCCAGTTTGAAGATGCCTGGAGGAACAAGTTGCCGGTGGATGGAACGATCGTGAAGGAAGTGAAGGGCGGCTTTGAGGTCAAGCTCGGAGGAAGCGTGCGCGCCTTTTGCCCCTTTTCCCAGACGGGAATGCGACGGAACGAAAACCAGGCCGAGTTCATCGGCAAAACCCTCCCGTTCAATATTGCCGAATACGAAGAAGGCGGAAGGAACATCGTTCTTTCCCGGAGGGCCATCCTGGACCAGGAGAAACGGGACAGAAAAGAGGAATTGAAAAAAACGCTTCAAGAGGGCGCGAAGGTAAGGGGGAAGGTGACCTCTATTCAGAAGTTCGGTGCGTTTGTGGATATCGGCGGTGTGGAAGGACTGCTTCCTGTTTCCGAGATCGCCTGGACCAGGACCGAGAATGTCGGCGACCTTCTCTCGGTCGGCCAGGAAGTCGAAGTGATCATCAAGAAGCTGGATTGGGAGAGCGATCGATTCTCGTTCAGCCTGAAAGACACGCTGCCGGATCCGTGGGACCTTGTTTCGGACGCCTTTCTCGTCGGATCTTACCACACCGGGATCGTCTCCCGACTTGCAGCTTTCGGTGCGTTCGTTACCCTGAAGGAGGGTGTGGACGGACTCATCCATATTTCGAAGATGGGCGCAGGCAGAAGGATCAACCATCCCCGGGAGGTGCTGAAAGAAGGACAGAGCGTCGAGGTGCAGGTGGAAGCGGTTGACCGGGCACAGAGAAAGATTTCGCTTGTCCTGGCGGAGATCAGACGAGCAGAGGAAGAGGAAGCCGAAACCCTGAAGGAGTACAAACAGCAGGTGACGGAAGAGCCGCAGACCATGGGGACACTGGGAGAAATGCTGAAGACGAAGACTGGGCAAAAAGGGAAGTAGGGTTTCGGACAGGCAGACTCGGTTTCGGTTCGGAGAGGTTTGGGTCCGAAGAAACGGGAAAACTGACGATAGATAGTATGATCAAACAAGGCAGGCCGAATGGCTTGCCTTGTTACGTTTGAGGGTAAGCTTAGCCGGGATATATCGCAGGCAACAAAGTCAACAGGCAGTCTCAATGATAGAGTAGCAAATAGGAGAGAAGAGCGATGGAGTGCTCAAAAAAAGCCGCCAGTCATTTCAACGAGGGATAAACCATGCAGCTACGAAATTAAGAGGATCCGCAAGGTGATATTGATCACAGACTATTTTCATTCAATCGGATACAATTACCCTGAACGAACAGGCAGGTTCCTTGTAAGACGCAGGCTGGCACGATATGGCGGCGTAACCGGCCGTCCATTCGAATACGGATATCGGAGGACAAAAGATGCTAAAACAGGAAGAGATGATCGAGGTCAATGTAGCGGAGAAGAATGTCTTGGCGAGCGCGGTTAAAACCGACGAGCAGGGAATTAACACGATATGCAAGGGAAGCAAGGTTACGGGCAACATGGTCGTCAGCCAGGACCTTCAGATGAACGGCGACCTCGAGGGGAATATCACTGCCGAGAACAATGCCAGCATCTTCATCAAAGGGACTTACAAGGGGGACATCGATGCCAAGGGCGGCAGCGTCGAGATCGACGGCGAAATGAGCGGAGGGAATATCAGCGCCGGAGGGTACGTGAAGGTGACCGGCAAGTTTCTCGGCGGCAAGATTCAGGCAAAAGACAAGATCCATATCAACGGCGAGTTCACCGGCAGCCTTGAGAGCAACGAGGTGGAGCTCGGGGCCGCAGCGCGAGGCAAGGGGGAGGTTTTGTACAAGGAGGCGCTCTACATTCAAAAGGGAGCGAAGATGGAAGGCAAAATCACTCGTGATGGTGCCGAAGCGGTACGGTTGCCCGGGCCGGAACAAAAACCCGAACAAAAAGAGGAGCCGAAGCCGAATAAGAGTTTCTTCATGTATAAGGAGCCGAAACCGAAGAAAGGCTTCTTTAAGTCTTAGGAGCATGAGCAGCTAAGGCATTGCGATGCTCCGAGCTTTACCTTTTCCCGAACGAAAGCCCGCTCTCACCTGGAGCGGGCTTTTCATTAGTCAGGAAGACTTGTCCCCGGAATACATCATGGGTCACCCATTGGCAGGATGTTGTCAAGGGCAAAAAGCCATGTCTTGACGAGTGTCTGCGACTATGTTTTTGGGAACGACTCCGATATCGGATTAAAGTATATACAGCCCAGCATAAGTACGATTTCAGGAGGTCGCTGTGTGGAAGATTACCCGGGATTGTCGGTTGGAATGCAGCGGAATGATTTGCCGCTCTATCTTCCGAAATCTGCACAAAATGCTTGAATTCGATAGAACGGCTTCCGGTGCCGTTGTAATTATGCACGATGCATTGTCTTTGCCCACAGGATTCCCTGTAGTCCCGTCATTTTATTCTCTCAAACGTCCCACTCTTGCCGCCTGATTTTTTCATCAGCCGGATATCTGAAATGGTCATCGAGCGATCCGTCGATTTGCACATATCGTAGATCGTGAGCGCCGCTGCGGCGACCGCTACGAGCGTCTCCATTTCCACGCCGGTCCTGCCGAAGATCCTGACCGTGGCGCGGACCAGCACGCACGACCGTTCCTTGTCCGGCTCGAAGTCTATGTTGACGGACGAGACATTCAGGGGATGGCAGAGGGGGATGAGGTCCGGGGTTTTTTTTGCGGCCATGATTCCTGCAATGCGTGCCACGGAAAAAACGTCGCCTTTGACGACCTTGCGGTCGAGGATAAGCGCAAGTGTCTCGGGTTGCATGAAGACGCGGCCTTCCGCCACAGCTTCCCGGGCTGTTTCATCTTTGGAGGTAATGTCCACCATTCGCGCGGCGCCTTCTTTATCGAAATGGGTAAGTTTAGACATAGTTAAATGAAATATCAAATCGCAAATACCAAATTACAATAACCAAACCGGAGCATGGTGTTTTGTTACCAGTGCTTATTTGTTGCTTGGAGTTTGGGATTTGGAATTTGTCCTTCTTATCCTCCTATTCTCGACATGGTTCGTTGGAAGCAACCCGGTCCGGTTTCATTGATATAATGCCTGTCGGGCTTGATCTCGAGCGCGAGCCTGAACAGCCTCTCCAGCTCAGCATCATCGCATCCTCCGCGCAAGGGCGACTTTATGTCGATCTCCGAGTCCGAAAGCAGGCAGGGCCTGATCTTCCCGTCCGCCGTGAGGCGGAGGCGCCTGCAGGATCCGCAAAAATGCCGGGTGATGGGGCTGATGAATCCGATCACCCCGCGCGCATTAGGGAGCTGGTAATTGTCAGACGGGCCTGCGGAGTTCCCCGAGGTGAACGGCGTGAGCGGGCCGACCTCTCGTTCGATGACTGACCGGATCTCGCTGGCTGGAACGCAGGATTCCCTGTGCCAGCGGTCATCAGCGCCGATGGGCATGAATTCTATGAAGCGAACGTGAATCCGCCGGTTGAGTGTAAGCCGCGCAAAGTCTGCAACCTCATTGTCGTTCATGCCTCGTACCGGCACCATGTTGATCTTGAGCGGGAAAAAACCGAGTTCCTCTGCCCGGTTGATCCCGCGCCATACCTGCTCATAATTATCGCTGCCGGTGATCGTCCGGAACTTGTGCGGATTGAGCGAATCAAGGCTGATGTTGAGCCGCGGTTTTCCGGCCTTTATCAGGCCATCCGCCATTTCCTCAAGCAGTACACCATTCGTGGTAATGCTGATGTCCTCCAGTCCTTCCTGGGAATATAGCGATGCTATGAAATCGATGATCCCGCGCCTGACCAGGGGCTCGCCGCCGGTCACCCGCACTCGGGTGATCCCGAGCCGTACGGCAAGGGCAACGAGGCGGCAAATCTCTTCGTAGGTGAGGATCTCACTGTGGCGCAGTACCTTCATTCCGGACCGGGGCTTACAGTAGACACAGGAGAGGTTGCACCGGTCGGTGACCGAAATGCGAAGATAGTCGATGCGTCGTTTGTGCTGGTCGTAGAGCGGCATGAAGAAACACTACCATAGTACCGTGCGTTCTTCAAGGGGTAATTCGCGCCGGCCGGGAGAGCCGCCAAATATGGCCTTGACCGGCCGGACATTTATCAGTATAATCAGACCATTGTTGCAGTGAGCAGGCTGTGATTGTTTGAAATCTCATCAGTGGTGTGAAGTATCGATAAAGGTGCTGTGAGCGTATGCCGATGATCGGGAAGAGACATTTGTTAAGCAGGGGCAAGGGCTATCTGAGCGCAGCAGGCCCGCAGTATCGCTTCATTCTTTTCCTCCTTGTTATTCTAGGCGTCTACACCGTTCTGCTGAAGGTTTTCCAGAAACTCGCCGAGATCGTGCAACTTCCCGTATTTCTCCCCATCGCCCTTATTACCCTTTTATTCTTCATCGGCGTTGCAGGCACGATGTATTCCCACTCCTTCGTCGGTCCTCTGCGGCGGATACGCAGGGCACTCGAGCATTTAGCGGTAGGAGACACCAACATTTCCCTGCGGCTGCGGGACTCGGACGATCCTATGCTTAAGGAACTGGTCACGACCATCTCCCGTCTGTGTGATTGCAGCAGGAGCTCTCAGGCTCTGATCCGGGAAACCACAGCGGACCTCTTTGCGGACATCGAGGCGCTCCGGGAAAAAATCCAACAAGGGGCGGACATAGATGAAATTAAGAAGCATCTAGAGGGGATGCGGACAAAACAGGACCTCCTGAATAATGCGATCAAATCCATTGAAATAAAAAAGTAGGGGCAGTTATTATGGCAGAGGGCGGATTCAGAGGCAAGAGCATGCGGGTGGTGGCTGTGGACGTGGCCGAAGGCTACATCTCGGTGAATCCGCTCTTCCTCAAAAAGTTCGACAAGGACATGGTCAAGGAGCTGAACGAGCACCTGAACAAGGCGCTTACCAGCACAAGGAACGAAAAGACGGATTTCACCGATCAGACTGCCCTGAGAAGTCGGAACATGAAGCTTCAGCGTCTGCACAATGCCATGATCGTCCTGCGGAACATTGCGCGGGAAAAAAGATTTCCGCTGTAACGGTAATAAGTCAACACAAATCAGGGAAACCACCGTTAAGCAACGATACGTATATTAAACTTATTTCTCCCGCCTGCGTGATCGGTAATTCCCTGCCTTTTTACTCACTTCAGGTTCGACGATTTCCCCTTCGTGCCATAATTCCTATCCACAGCAGGCTAGTTTTTACCACCAATGCCTCAAACAGCGAAGTGATGGCATTGCCATCGCCTCGCTGCCTCGTGACGCTAAACGTGTTCACTGCCCGTACACGTGGACGGTGTACTGGTTCCATATGCGCAGAATACTGAAGGTCTCCAGGTCGGCAAAATAGAGTTCGTGGAGCCCTTGTTTCTTCGCGATATCGCCGATCGCGGCGCTGTCCCATGCCACACTCGCCATGTAAATCGCAATATGTTTGATATCCCCAGACCCGCCTGTCGAAACGACCCTGGTACGGTCCATATCAACGGTCAAGGGCTGCCATGTGTGCGTGTAAATAACGCCGGACATACATCCCGAAACCAGCAGTACCGCGATCAGAGTAAGTGTTGCGATCCTCATTGTCTTCATGATCGCCCCCTGTCAATCGCCATACACGATCGTGGTCGTCTCGGTATAGATGCCGAAGACGATGTTCAGGAACTCCTTGTCCATGTGGTTCACCGTTGAGAGACCGCCCTGTTTGGCAGCCGCTGCCGTGCTCGCGTCACCCCAGGCAACAAGTCCCAGTACAGAATACATAACTGCCTTGCCCGTCTTCTGTCCCAGCACGGTTTTGTCGAGGTTCGTGTCATAGGGCATCAGAATATGCGTATATAGACAACCGGTAAACAGAAACATCGCTATGACCGCCGTTGCAAAAAGTTTAAAAATATTCATGATCATCCTCCTTCGCGAAGAGATAGTTGATGGAGGAATTATAGCATACATTTCTTGCACGTGGAATTATCAGCGAAAAGGCGACAGCCGCATGATACACGAGGCCATTCGCTGCTGCGCCTTTTCGATGCTTTCGAGAAGCCTGAACTGCACCCGGGCGCGATGGAGATTGTGGGTGGGATATTTTATCCTGAAATAGGAGTCCCCGCGCAGATAGTCGCCAAGGAAACGGAGGCCAAGTTCGAAGGTGATCACCTGAGCGGAAACGGGCAGCATTGCGATCTCACTTTTCGTCAGGAACGCGCCTGCTTCACTGAAGTAGCCTTCGGCGATAGCTTCAAAGAGCTCCAGGTCGATGGTTATCGATTCGAGGTCTTTCGCATCCTCTCCCGCACGGTTTGCCGCGGAGCGAACGCAGTCGCCGAAATCGAAATGCACGATCCCGGGCTTCACGGTATCCAGGTCGAGCATACACAGTGCTTTCCCGGTTTCCCTGTGGATCATGATGTTATTCACCTTGGGATCGTTGTGCACAATACGGAGCGGGAGGTCTTTCGAAGCGATGAGGTCGGTCAGCACGGGAGCAAGTGCCCGTCTGTGATAGACGAACTCCCTCTCAACGAGGATCGCGGCAGCGCGTTTTTTTACATCAGCCTTCAGTTCTTTGTCATATTCGGAGAGATAGTTCGGCGTGTAATGAAATCCCGGGAGCGTATCGTGCAACGAATCCGGCGACAGGTCGGAAACCAGAGACTGGAACCGTCCGACACTACGACCGATCTCGTACGCATGCTTCCTGTCCAGGACCGTATTGAAGACCGTGCCGGCGTCGATGAAATGGAATGCCCGCCAGGATTCGCCTTTATCATCGAAAAAGAACGATCGTCCGCTCCGGGTGGTGATAAGCACGGGTGTAATAGCATACGGATCGACGACGCCCTCAAAACGCAACCGCTGGACAATATGCGCAGTCACTGCCTCGACATTGTGCATCACCTGATCAGGATGCGCAAATACCGACGAGTTGATACGCTGGAGGATGTATTTGCGAAGCGCTCCGTTGTCGTCGAACTCACAGAGGAAGGTGTCGTTGATCAGGCCGGAGCCGAATCGCTCAGACTTGATAAATATGCCGGGTATAGAGAATTGAGAGATGATGGTTGCGGGCATATGCTTGCTTAGTATTCGTTCGTGATCATATCATCCGATCGTTGTAACCCTGTCGAACCACGACAACCATATTCCTTGACCAGCTCAGGATGAGGGGATGTAAAGAATATATTTAGTTCTATTTCCGTGCAACGATCAAAAACACCGGAAAAGCTTTTTCACCTTTTCCCGCAACGTCCCGCATCATTGTCGTTGCCGTCGTATCACGAATGTCGCGAAACCCGGCCGTGAGAAGAAGTTTATTCAGATGATCACGGTCAAAGCCCAGATGGAACACTCCGGTGTTGTCGCCATGGAACGATCCGTCTTCAGCATCGAGATCGGCAAAGCATAGGAGCCCTCCCGGCAGAAGGAGATCGTGCCATTGTTTGAAGAGCCTTGCCGGGTCCGGCACATGGTGCAGGGTCATGCTGCTTACGAGTAGATTAAACCTGCCCTCGATGAGATCGCCCTTATCAAAATCGACAAACCGAGTCTCGACGTTCTTGAGACCCTGTGTCCTGATCTTGCCCTCCAGTACACCAAGCATGCCTGGTGAGCTGTCCACGCCAACGATGGTCCTGACGAGAGGCTGCAATCTGAGCGTGACCAGGCCGGTCCCGCACCCGAAGTCCAGCACGTCCATGTTGTTCGCAGGCATTGCCTCTCTGATGATCGCGGCGGCCACCTCATTCGCGAGCTTCACCCGGCCCGGGTTTGCGTCCCACTGTGCTGCTTCCTTGTCAAAATCTTTTTTCTCTACCGGTTGCATCGTTCGATCTCCGCAGACCCGTGGTCTTTATTTTCATAGGTGTTGTGGCATTATACCATGCTGAGCTTTTAGTTCCAAAAACAATCCTGATCTATGGTTATTGCTTAGACTGATTCTGCGGCGCTGCCATACATTAAAACTGAACTATAGCATGTTATTCCACAATCTGGAGCTCTCACGTGCCGGCGCATAAGCAGAGGCCAAAAGAAAACGCCCCTGTGCTTTACAACTGCATAGGGGCGTTTATTTTTCCATCGTCTTCCCAGCAGGCAGGGATGTGCGCAGCAATTGCGATCAAAAAATGCGCTGGTATGACTTCCTACCGTGGCCGCGGTTACTGGACCGTGACGACGCCTTTCATACCCATAGCATAGTGAAACGTACAATAGTAATTGTATGTCCCTGCCGCGGTGAACTTGAGACATACGGACGAGCCGTTAGTGTTGAGAGGTTGGTCAAATTTTCCGTCCGGCGACGCTGTCGTCACTGTTCCGCCCGTCACTATCCCGCTCGTCACAGTGTGGGCGAGGGTGCTGGCGCTGATCCACCGTACCACGTTGTTCACCGGTATTGTGACGGTATCGGGACTGAATTGGAGCGTTCCTTCTGCCGTGACAGTAGCCGCCGGTGTTACTGTTGAACAGTCCACGACCGTGACCGACGACGCGACAGCGTTGTCACCACCGCCGCTTCCCCCCCCGCATCCCGCAAGTACCAGACACATAATGCTCAACAGTAGTCCCAACGAAAACCCTGCACATATATTCTTTTTCATCTCAGGCCTCCTTTTTATTTAAATAATTGCTCATAATCCGGCATTTGTCAAGCTGCATTCTGGACTGAAGGATCAGGTTATTGCAGCTCGGTGGCGTTTTTGAATTAACGCTTTACAACAGTTTCCCGGGATGGTTCAGCGTTCGCACACGATATTGGCAAGCTCTTGTGAGAACGTCTCGTAATTGACCGAATAATCGATCGGGCATTCGATGAGCACGACGGTCTTCATTGCAAAGGCCTTCCGCAGAAGTTCGGACAGGTCGTCCCCGTCTTGGACCTTGATGCCGACGGCGCCGTAGCTTTCGGCGTACTTCACAAAGTCAGGGTTCCCATAGTCGAGCCCGAAGCAGGGGTATCCCTTGGCCTGCTGCTCCCACTTGATGAACCCGAAGGCATTGTCATTCAGGACCAGGACGACGAGCGGAACATTGTACCGCAGCGCGGTTTCCAGCTCCCGGGAGTTCATCATGAACCCGCCGTCTCCCACGACCGCAAGGACCTTCCTATCCGGTCTGATCATCCTGGCGGCAATGCCTGCGGGCAGCCCCGCGCCCATGGTCGCGAGCGCATTGTCCAGCAGGAACGTATTGGGCCGGTAGGTCTTGTACAGGCGCGAGAACCACAGTTTGTAGATCCCGTTATCCAGTGACAGGATGTCCTCATGCGCCAGCACATCCCGCACATGCCAAACGACCTGCTGCGGCGTCAGGGGATACTGTTTCTTGAATGCGAGCGAAAGCTTCCGGTCGAGGAATTCCCGGATGGTCTTGAACGTATCACCGTTCTTCCTTTCCGTGATCAGTTCCGCGAGCTGCCGGAGCGAGCAGGAGATATCGCCGATGACCTCGATATCGGGGTCATAGTACCGGTCCACCTCCGCTTCGGTGAAATCAATATTAATGATCTTCTTGTCGAGGCCCTTGTTCCAGACATAGGGAGGATATTCGACGATGTTATATCCGATCGTGATGATCAAATCCGCCCGGTCGATGCCGCAGTTGACGTAATCGCGCCGGTGAACTCCCGTCGCAAAGAGGCTGTGGTCCGACGCATCGCTCAGCACTCCCTTGCCCATCTGGGTGTGTACGGCAAAGATCCCCGTCTTCTCAATGAACTGCACCAGTTGTCTGGTGATCAGGTTCCGGTTCGCGCCCGATGACAGGATGATGAGCGGATTTTTCGACTTATCGATCAGGCCAGCGGCCCGCATGAGCGCCTTGGCATCGGGTACGGGCCTGCGCACGAGGCCCCGCTTCTGCACCGTTGCATCGGTCTCGCTTTCCGCGACATCCTCGGGAAGTTCCAGATGTACCGCACCCGGCCTCTCTGCCTGGGCGAGCTTAAAGGCGTTCCGGAGGATCGTCGGGACCATTCCCGGATCGACGATGGATACGGCGTCCTTGGTGATCGGCCGCATCAGGCTAACGATATCGACGAGCTGGAAGCGGGCCTGACGGTTCTCCCGGAGCGCCTTCTGGCCTGAGATGGATACGAACGGGGCGCCGATGAGCTGGGCATGGGCCACTCCCGTTACCAGGTTCAAGGCCCCCGGCCCGAGTGTCGCAAAGCACACGCCTGCCTTGCCGGTGAGCCGGCCGTAGGTGGCGGCCATGAACGCCGCGGTCTGCTCGTGGCGGGTGATGATAACCTTGATCGACGATGTGCGGAGCGATTCGAGAAAGTGCAGGTTTTCCTCACCCGGCAGGCCGAAGATATATTCGACGCCTTCCTCTTCCAGCTGCTTGACGAACAGATCGGATGCCTTCATTCCAGAACTCCAAATAAATTTTCACCGCAGAGACGTAGCCTGCTGTTGCCAAAACGCGGCCATAAACGGAGACACGGAGAAAAACTTAAGAAACTATTTCATGTCTTTTGATATTTACTGCAATCCTTCAGGTGTTCAATCAATGCCCCTCTTGCAACATTCTTTTTACAATATGGACAGGGTTCACAGCATGGCACTGGATGAATCACGATCTGTCCAACCTTATGACATGGACATTGACATTTCCACACTGGCGTTGCTTCGCCTACGGCCTCTTCTTTCTTATTATCTAACCGTGTCCATTTGTGATTACGCGGCATTTTTTGTCTTTCTCTGCGTCTCAGCGTCTCCGCGGTTAATCATTGCTTCATGATTATTCCCTCACTACGATAGTCTTCACGTTCACGAACTCCTTCAAACCGTGATGCGACATCTCCCTGCCGACGCCGGATTTTTTGATGCCGCCGAAGGGCAGACGCGGGTCGGACTTCACCATGTCGTTGATCGTTACCGTTCCGGCCTCGATCCGCGCCGCAAGCCGCTCGGCCCGCGCAAGGTCCCTGCTCCAGAGGGACGCTCCAAGGCCGAACTCCGTATCGTTCGCCACACTGATCGCCTCGTCCTCGTCCTTGACGGTGATGATCGGGGCAATCGGGCCGAAGACCTCCTCGGTCATGACCTTCATGTTCGGTTTGGTGTTCAGGACGACGCTGGGCGTGAAGAAGAGCCCTTTGGTGAAGGTTTGGCCGCTGGTCAGCACGATGTGCGCCTTTTGCCTTCGCGTCCCGGAGCTGCTCCTTCAAACCGTCGAGGATATCCTTCCTTGCCACGGTGCCGATGTCCGTGCCCTCGTCCATCGGGTCTCCCATCTTCAGCTCCTTGAGCCGGGCGATGAAGTGCTTCGTGAACTCCTCCGCGATCGTGTCCATAACAATGAAGCGCTTTGCGGCAATACAGCTCTGACCCGTGTTGATCATGCGCGCGTTAGCCGCCATCCTGCCCGCTTTCTCGACATCAGCATCCTCGAGCACGATGTAGGGGTCCGAGCCTCCGAGTTCGAGCACGACCTTCTTGATCTTCTTGCCTGCATGCGCCCCGATGTCCTCGCCTGCCCGGTTGCTGCCCGTGAGCGACACAGCGTCCACCAGGTCGTCGTCAATGAGCCCGAGCGTTTGCGAGACGTCGATCAGCAGAGTTTTGAACACGCTGTCCGGGAAACCGGCCTTGGTAAAGGCCTCCTCGATTGCCAGCGCGGTCATGGGTACGTTCGACGCGTGTTTCAGCAGCGCCACGTTCCCTGCGGCGACCGCGGGCACGCCGAACCGCAGCGCCTGCCAGAACGGGAAGTTCCAGGGCATGACTGCCAACACAATGCCCAGGGGCTGGTACATGACGTAGCTCTTCTTTGCTTCGGTCTTGATTTCCTCGGGTTTCAGGAACTCCACAGCGTTCGCTGCATAGTAGTCCGCGAGCACAGCGCACTTCTCGACCTCAGCAAGCGCCTCCCTGATGGGCTTTCCCATCTCTTTGGTGATAAGCTCGGCATAATTCCTCTTTTCCGCGCGAAGCACTGTTGCCAGGTTCTTCATCAAGGCTGCCCGGTTCGCAACAGGGACATCGCGCCACTTCACAAAAGCAGCACGAGACTGGCCCACCTGCCCGTTCAGTTCCACCGTGCTCATAAGCGGGAACTTTTTCATCACCTCTTCGGTGTAGGGATTGATTGAGAGGATCCGCGTCGATCTCTGCGCAGTTTTATGTTTTACCGTCGCCGTCTTCATGTTCTTCACCCCTTCTTTCGCGGGGACGAGATTTTTCGTTCTGGCCCGTAATGTTCCCAGCCTCCTCTTCTCAACCTTTTCTCTTTTCCCTGCCATTGCGTCCTCCGAGTCATTCAATTCCCGATACTACTTCTCTCCCTGATCTCAATCCGTAATTCGCACTCTGGACCCACTTACTTCCTGGTCTCCATCGGAGCATACGCGCAGCCCGTCTTTCCACAGTAATTACCAATGTACTCCGACGAAGGCCGGTAGAGCGCGGGCTTCTCCTGTGCATCGCCGAACTTTTCCTCGATGATGTGCGCGGTCCATCCCGCGATCCGCGACACGGCGAAGATCGGCGTCATCAGGTCTCCCGGAATCCCCATCATGTGGTATACCGGCGCGCTGTAGAAATCAACATTGGGCTTGATCGTGGTCTTGCCCCGCTTCTCGAATTCTGAAACCGCGCTCTCCTCGATCACAGACGAGAGGTTGCACCAGTGCTCCTGCCCCAGTTTTTTCCCGAGCCTGAAGCACATCTCCTTGAGGAACCGTGCCCTCGGGTCGATCGTCTTATAGACCGCATGGCCCATGCCCATGATCTTCCGTCCGCTGTCCAGCTGCTTCTTCACCCAGCCCCGGACGTCCTTCTCGTCCCTCAGCTCCATGAGCATCTTCATCACCTGCGCATTCGCGCCGCCGTGCAGGCTTCCCGACAAGGCGCCGACACCGGCCGCCACGGCCGCGTACATGTGCGCTTGCGTGGACACGACCTCGCGGCAGGCAAAGGTGGATGGATTGAACGAGTGGTCCGCATGCAGCACGAGCGCCGTGTCAAGATCCTTCGCTGTCTCCGGGTCAGGCTTCTCGCCCGTCAGCTGCCACAGAAAATTGCCGGCATGGGACAGCGCTTCATCGTTTGGCAGCGGGTCCTTGTCATGCCGGATCCGTTGCCAGGCAGCGACCAGTGACGCGACACTGGCGATGAGGTTCATGGCCTTTGTCACGTTCGCTTCCCGGGAATCATTAGTAACATCAGGATCTGCCATGGCCAGGAGCGGGACCGACGCCTGGAGCACGTCCATGGGAGGGGCACCGTGCGGCAGGTCCTTGAGCGTGTTGAGAATGAAGCTCGGGATCTGCCGGGCGCGCACCAGCTGCCGATTGAACTCCTCAAGCTCGCCGGCGCCAGGCAACCTGTCATGCAGCAGCAGGTACGCTGTTTCCTCGAAAGTCGAGTTTTTCGCAAGGTCCTCGATGCGGTAACCGCGATAGATGAGGATCCCGTTCTCGCCGTCGACGTGACTGATCTTCGTGTCAGCCACTTTCACGCCGCGGAGGCCGATGTTCTTTGTTGTTGCGGGTTCAGACATTACACCCTCCAAAAGAGAATCTATTGCCACGGAGACACTGAGAAAACATTACAAATGACAAAGCTCAAAGTTCCAATCAATTTTACAAAACCAATGTCAAGGTTTGATACTGTCTCTTTGAAGTTTTGTAGCTTGATTTGAACTTTTTAGTCCTCCGCAGCTATCCGCTTCTTTCCAGTTCCTGTTTCACAAAATTAAGCGTTCCGCCTGCCAGCAGATGGTTCCTCTGTCGGTCGGACACGTCAAGCATTGTCATGATCGTCCGGCCATCAACCTCAACTGGAATCTCTTTGTCACCCCGCTCGATCCGCTTCCGGACATCGGGGAACACAAGGTTAGCGCCCTTGTTGAGTTTATCATACTCTGACTGGTCCTTGAACGTTAGCGGGAGAATGCCGAAATTACAGAGGTTCGACTTGTGGATGCGGGCAAAGCTTTTTACGATCTTAGCGCGCACGCCCAGATAACGCGGCGCGAGCGCCGCATGCTCGCGGCTCGATCCCTGGCCGTAGTTCTCACCCCCGATGATCACCACCGTGCCCATGGCTTTGGCCGCCTGAGCGAAGTCCGGATCGACCTGGGAAAAGACGAAATTACTGATCGCCTCGATGTTCGAACGAAGCGGCAGGACCCGGTTCCCTGCCGGCATAATGGCGTCCGTGGACACATTGTCGCCTACCTTCAATGCAACTGTTGCGATGAGGGTATCCGGCAATGGTTCCAGGATCGGCAGGGGCTTGATGTTCGGCCCGCGAACGATCGCGGTCTTTCTCAGCTCGTCCGAGGGAAAAACGATCGACTTCTCTTCTATGATTATCTTCGTCGGCTCCTGGATACGGGGATAGGCCATTTCCCTGGCCAGATCGCGCGGGTCAATGATGGCACCTTTCAGTGCCGCCGCAGTAGCGGTTTCCGGAGAGCAGAGGTAGACCTGGTCGTCCTTGGTCCCTGACCTGCCCGGGAAATTCCGTGGAAAGGTGCGCAGGCTCACCTCGCCCGTGCCGGGCGCCTGGCCCATACCGATGCATCCCTGGCACCCGGGCTCGTGCACGCGCGCGCCCGCAAAGAAGAACAACTGGAGCCCGCCCTGCTGCGCAACGTTCTCGATCACCTCGCGGCTCCCGGGATTCACGTGAAAGTTCGTCTCCGGGTGGACGCGCCTTCCCTCAAGCATTTTGGCTGAGATCATCAGGTCACGGTACGACGAGTTCACGCTGCTGCCCACAATGGCCTGGTCCACCTTGATGCCGGCCACTTCGCGCACCGTCACGACGTTCCCGGGCGATGACGGCTTTGCGATCAGCGGCTCGAGCTTTGCGAGATCGATCTCGTCGTATTCGTCGTACTCGGCCCCTTCGTCCGCGCCGAGCGGCACCCACGCGCCACCTCTGCCCTGGGCGACGAGATATTCCCGCGTCCGTTCATCAGAAGGGAAGACCGAGGACGTTGCCCCGGTCTCGGTGCCCATGTTGCCGATGGTCTCGCGGTCCGTTGCGGAAAGCGACGCAACTCCCGGGCCGTAATACTCGATGATCTTTCCCACGCATCCCTTTACATCGTAGCGCCGGAGCATCTCCAGGATGACGTCCTTTGCGCTTACCCAGTCAGGCAGCTTGCCGATGAGTTTTACGCCGAGCACCTTTGGACACGGGAGATGATAGGGATACCCGGCCATGGCCAGCGCCACGTCCAGACCTCCGGCGCCGATGCCGAGCATGGACACGCCTGCCGCGCCGGGCGTGTGGCTGTCCGACCCGAGGAGTGTCTTACCGGGCACGCCGAAGCGTTCCATGTGTACCTGGTGCGACACGCCGTTGCCCGGCTTGCTGAAATGGATGCCGAATCTCGCCGCAGCCGTCTGGAGGAACCGGTGGTCGTCTGCGTTCTTGTTGTCCGTCTGGAGCAGGTTGTGATCAACATACTGCGCTGCAAGCTCCACCTTCACGCGGTCGAGGCCCAGGGCCTCGAACTCGAGCATCGCGAGCGTGCCCGTTGCGTCCTGCAGCAGCGTGTGGTCGATCCTGATGCCGATCTCGTTGCCGGCTGCGAGCTCCCCCTCGATGAGATGGGAAGCTAAGATCTTTTGAGTGAGATTTATTTTCATGATCACCAATTTATAATTGCCGCGAATAACGCTCCCTGTTCCTTCAGACAGTCGGAGCAAGGTCGGCTCAAGGACAGAAATGATTTTTTGTTATCGATGTGTTATTTTACCACATTTTTTACAGAGCGGTATGATTGACATCATCCCTCTTCAGACAGTTCCGTGCGCACGAGGGCAAGGATCGCGGAATGGGGAACGATAAGGTATTTCTTCTCCTCGAACTCGATCTCCATTGATTGATCTTTTAGGAAGATGGCGTAATCACCCTCGGCAGCCTGCAGGGGGAGGTACTTTACGTCCTTCTTGCCCGTTCTCCATGACTCGTCGGGAGTGTTGTCCGGAATGGGATACCCAGGCCCTGTCTTCACCACATGGCCGCCCATGATCTTTTCCTTCTCCTTGACCGTCGGAGGAAGATACAGCCCGGAGGGCGTCTTGTCCATCCGTTCATCAGGATCGATGAGGACCCGGTCGCCCACGATAATGAGATTTTTCTTCGTTTTCACGGACTGCCTCGCATTCCTATTGACAACGATTGCAACTTATTTCTTTGTTTCTCGACGAGCAGTTGAGATCCATAGTTTCTGTGCCAAAGCATGGTCCGGCGGCACAGGAAAAAACTCGCGCCGTCGCTGCTACCACCCGGTAAAGGTAACTGCGTCCTGCACCGTGCGCCGGGGACTCCGGAACTTGTTCTGAGGATGCAGTGTATCAGGATAGCCAAGCGCTATCCCAATAATGATCAACAGGTCTTCGGGGATCTTCAATTCCGCCCGGACAAGGTCCGGGTGGGCGGCAAGCGTAACCGCGGGAGCTGAGCCGATGCCGTAGTGCTGTGCAGCCAGCATGAGGCTTTGCGCGAACAACCCGAGATCGAAGATCGACCAGGGTGTGAGGGTCCGGTCCATGCACAGATACAGAACGACCGGCGCTTTAAAGAACTGATAGTTGAGCTGGGACAGTTCCTCGATCATGGCCGGGTCCTTGCATTCCCGCTCAAGAGCGGCAAGACGTTCTCCTTTCAATGCCTCCATGCGTTTTTGCAGCGCGGGCGGCCATTGCTTCGGCACAGGGAGGTCTGGATTACGCGGTACACAGTTCTTCAGATCCTCCATATAGGCGGTGCGGAGCCTGTTCAAGACCTCGCCGCCGGCAACAACGATCTCCCACGGCTGGGTATTGGCCCACGAAGGCGCCCGAAGGGCGGATTCCAGTATCTTCTGGAGGGTATCCGCGTCGATCGGGTCAGATTTAAAAGCGCGGACGGTATAGCGACCATTGAGGGCATCAAGAACGTTCATGTGAGATGTCTCCTTGTTCACGAAATCACTTCCAACACGTCCCGACGGGAATTCCAGTGTTGCTGAACATAGATAGCTGGGTTCGAAAGCAATAAACCGTATGATTCTATTAAATTATAGCTGAACTTGACGGTTAGATAAAGAATAAAAAAAGGGGTTAGAGCTGGACAGGGCTGAAGACGCGTATGGTAAAGAGCTCGATAACAGATCAATCGGAGATGCGCATCGATACCTGATTATACATTGCAACCACTGATATGCTGTGCTATGTTTATCCCTGTCATCAAGTCAGGGAGAAACTTTGGAAAAGATAAAACTCGGCGTTAGCTCCTGCCTCCTGGGCGAAAAGGTGCGCTATGACGGCGGCCACAAGCTTGACCATTTTTTGACCTTTACGCTGGGCGCGTATGTTGACTGGGTGATGGTCTGTCCCGAGGTCGAGTGCGGCCTGCCGGTGCCGCGCGAGGCCATGCATCTCGTGGGCGATGTCGAGGCCCCGCGCCTCGTGACGATCCGCACTGGCGTGGACCATACCAGCCGCATGCGTCAATGGGCAAAGAAGAAGGTCACGACCCTCGCGGCCGAGGACCTCTGCGGTTTCGTGTTCAAAAGCCGGTCCCCGAGTTCGGGCATGCGCGGCGTCAAGATCTACTCTCCCGAAGGTGTTCCCATCAGCACCGGGTCCGGCATCTTTGCAAAGGCCTTTCAAGACCGGTTTCCGCTTTTGCCTGTTGAGGATGAAGGCAGGCTCCACGACCCTGGTCTCCGGGAAAATTTCATCGAGCGGGTCTTCGTGTACAAACGGTGGCAGGAGTTCTTGGCATCGGACCGGACAACAGGCGGGCTGGTTTCATTTCACACTGCGCACAAGCTCCTGGTTATGGCGCACAGCCCGAAGCACTATTCTGCCCTGGGCAAGCTCGTTGCAGACCCGAAACAATACAAGCGTGAAGAACTATTCGAACGGTACTGTGCGACCCTGATGGAAGGACTTCAACTCCTTGCCACGGTCAGGAAGAACACGAACGTGCTGCAGCATATGGCGGGATACTTCAAGCAGCAGCTTTCCCCTAATGAGAAAAAGGAGCTGCAGGACGTGATCGCGAACTACCATCAAGAGCTGGCGCCCATCATTGTCCCGATCACCCTGCTGCAGCACTATGTCCGCAAGTACAACGTCGAGTACCTCAAACAGCAGGTATACCTGAATCCTCACCCCCTGGAACTCATGCTCCGGAACCATGTGTAGCAGGTCATGTTTTAATATGATCGAATGATAGTACAGAGGAGAGATGCCGCCGAACGATCCCGGCACTACGAGGGATATTTTTATTATATGCAGCGTTCCGGTAAATCTGAAATTACAAATTGCCCCGCAGTTTCTCCGCTTTCAGGATCCTCTTCACGGCCAGTTCGTAGGCGGCCTTTCGCATGCGGCACTGTGCTTCGCGGCAGTGGTCGTTGACGTCATTGAACGCACTGGTCATGACCTGCTTCAGGCGTTCAAGTACCTTTTCCTCAGGCCAGGCATCGTTGCTTAAATTCTGGCTCCATTCGAAATAGCTCACCACCACGCCGCCCGCGTTGGCAAGGATATCGGGGATGACCATAATGCCCCTGTTGAAAAGGCTATCATCAGCCTGCGCGGTGAGCGGCGCGTTCGCGAGCTCGACGACGATCTTTGCCTTCACATCATTGGCATTGTTCCCGTCGAGCTGGTTCGAGAGGGCCGCGGGTATCAGGATGTCGCAGTCGATGGCAAGGAGCTCTGCGTTGGTAATGGCTTTGGCGTTTTCGAACCCGACGACGCTGCCGGTCCTGGTCCGGTGATGTCTGAGCGCGGAGATATCGAGCCCCGCCGGGTCCATGATGGCGCCGTTCACGTCGCTCACGGCCACGACCGTGTAGCCCCAGTGATGAAGAATGCGCGCGACATTCCCGCCCACATTGCCGAACCCCTGGACCGCAACATGGCTCCCTTGCACTTTCATTCCCTGTTCCTTCATGGCCGCCTCAAGTACGTGGACGCCGCCCAGCGCGGTCGAGTATCTGCGCGCCCTGATACCGCCCAGCGCGGGGGGTTTTCCCGTGACCACGGCGGGACAGTGCTCACGCTTGATCTGTTCATACTCGTCGAGGACCCACGCCATTATCTGTTCATCGGTGTACACGTCTGGCGCGGGGATATCCTTGAACGGGCCGATGTGGTCCGCGATGGCCCGGATGTACCCGCGCGTCACCAGTTCGAGATCATGCCTCGAAAATTCTCTCGGATTGAGCGCAACGCCGCCCTTGGCGCCGCCGAAGGGAATGTTCACCACCGCGCACTTGAGTGCCATGAGAAGGGCCAGTTCGCTTGCATGCTCTTCGTCCATCCCGGGATGAAAGCGAATGCCGCCTTTGGCGGGGCCGCGCGCGTCATTGTACTGTACGCGGTAACCCGTGAACATCTGCGTCCGGCCCGTCGACATCTTCACGGGAAAGCTCACCGTAAAGGACCGCCGCGGCACGGACAGGAGATCGAGCTCCTCCTGGGTGAGACCGAGGCCGGCGTAGATCGTCTGCAGTTCGGTCATGGCAAGACTGCGGAGGTCTTTTTCGTCACGGTGGAGACGGTCGTGGTTTGTGTCCATGGGCTCCTCTATTCAGGGGTGAGGGTTCGGGGGTCAGGGTACGAGTCAAACAAAACGTTAGTTGCGCGATACCGGGGTCTGAGATACTGGACCCAGAACCCTGAATTTATTTCCTCGCCAACCCCGTTTTCCTTGCCGTCTCTCCAACGGCCGCTGCTACGGACGCAACCACGGTGCGGTCGAAGAGGCTCGGGATGATGTAATCTTCCTGCAGTTCGCTGGTCTTGACCGTCTTGGCTATTGCGCGGGCAGCGGCGAGTTTTACTGCCTCATTTACCCCGCGTGCCTGTACGTCCAGCAGTCCCCGGAACATGCCGGGGAAACAAAGCATATTGTTGATCTGGTTCGGGTAGTCGGACCGTCCTGTGGCCATGACGCGCACCAGAGGCATGGCCTCCTCGGGCGCAATCTCGGGATCGGGATTGGCGAGGGCAAAGACGATGGGGTCTTTGGCCATCCTCCTGATGTCGGCGGCAGTGATCACATTCGGGGCAGAAAGGCCGATGAACACGTGCGCCCCCTTCATGGCGTCCGAAATGCGGCCCTTCACTTTCCGCGGGTTCGTGGATTTTGCCAACAGGCTTTTATAGGGGTCCATACCCTGCTTTCTGCCGGCATAGAGTGCGCCGATCTTGTCGCATACAATGATGTCCCTGATCCCCCAGGTCAGGAGGATCTTCGTCGTTGCTGAACCGGCCGCACCCGAGCCAACAACCACGACCTTGAACTTTTTCAGGTCGCGCTTGAGCAGCCGTGAAACATTGATGAGCGCGGCGAGCACGACCACGGCAGTGCCGTGCTGGTCGTCATGGAACACCGGGATGTCGAGCAGCTTCCGGAGCCGGGCCTCGACCTCGAAACAGCGGGGCGCTGAGATATCCTCGAGGTTGATGCCGCCAAAGGCCGGCGCGATGTTCCTGACCGTGGCGACGATCTCATCCACATCCCTGGTCGCCAGCACGATGGGGTAGGCATTGACGTTCGCGAACTCCTTGAAGATCATGGCCTTGCCTTCCATGACCGGCAGCGCGGCCTCGGGCCCGATGTTGCCTAGACCGAGCACCGCGGTCCCGTCGCTCACCACGGCCACGGAATTGCCCTTCATCGTATAGCGGTACATATGTTCTTTGTTCTGATGGATGTCCATGCAGACCCGCGCAACGCCCGGCGTATAGACCTTGGACAGGTCGTTCCGGTCCCGCACCGGGAGCTTGTTTTTAATCTCGATCTTTCCGCCTTCATGGGCCGTGAACGTGCGGTCCGTGGACCTGAGGACCTTCACGCCGGGTACGGTCGAGATTGCATTCACGATGGCCTGCTCGTGCTCCTCGTCCCGGGCGTTCACGGTGATGTCCCGGATGATCTTGCTCTTTTCAACGCCCACGATGTCAACGGCGCCCATATCGCCTCCGGCGCCGCTAATGGCCGTGGCGATCCTGGCGAACATACCGATCCGGTTCTCGATCTCCACCCGTATTGTAATGCTGTAGCTGGGACTGGGACTGAATCCAGAGCGCGTCATACTGATCTCCCTGTTCTCTATTATAGAAGCTATTCTCCCGATGGTCAAATGCGGAAACTGGATAACAGGCGGCAATTCCGGGTTGGCCTTTCGCTTACGAGAAAATCATCGTGCAAAAACCGGAAAGAATAGGTATAATTGCACAATCAGTCGGCTATCGACT
Source organism: Nitrospirota bacterium (assembly GCA_963796285.1). Taxonomy (GTDB): domain Bacteria; phylum Nitrospirota; class UBA9217; order UBA9217; family UBA9217; genus JALNZF01. Next base: position 292,052 of record CAWCKW010000013.1, on the reverse strand, counting down.
GATTCTGACTCTCGACTGATCTTATGACCGACTACCGCATTGAAAAAGACTCTCTTGGCGAAGTAAAAGTCCCCGCGGATGCGCTCTACGGGGCGCAGACCCAGCGCGCGGTGGAGAACTTTCCCGTGAGCAACATCCGGTTCCCCCGCGTCTTCATCCGCTCCCTTGGGCTCATCAAGGCGGTTACCGCTGAAGTGAACGCCGGGCTGGGGCTGCTCGATGCGAACATCGCGCACGCGATCCATCTCGCCGCGCTCGAGGTTGCCGATGGCGCCTGGGATGCCCAATTCCCGCTCGATATCTTCCAGACCGGTTCGGCAACATCAACGAACATGAACGCCAATGAGGTGGTAGCGGTCCGCGCCATGCAGCTCCTCGGGCCTTCGGCAAAGCCGGTCCACCCGAACAACGACGTGAACATGGGCCAGTCATCGAATGACATCATCCCCACTGCGATACATGTGAGCGCCTACCTCGAAGTCCATGAGCGCCTGCTCCCGGCACTTAGACACCTTCACACAACGCTCAAGCAACGTGAGTCCGAGTATCATGAAATCGTCAAGACCGGCCGCACGCATCTGATGGATGCCATGCCTATCCGTCTTAGCCAGGAGATCAGCGGCTGGGCCTTCCAGGTCGAGCAAAGCAGCGAGCGCATCGAATCCACGCTGCCCCGTCTTGCAAGGCTCGCGATCGGCGGCACCGCTGTGGGCACGGGCATCAATGCGCCGAAGGATTACGGCACGATCGTTGCCAACAGGCTTGCCGGCCGGACCAAACTGCCCTTTGTGGAAACAGGCAACCACTTCGCTGCCCAGGCAACCATGGACACGGCCGTGGAACTGAGCGGACAGTTGAAGGCGACGGCCTCGTCCTTCATGAAGATGGCGAACGACCTCCGCTGGATGAACAGCGGCCCGATCGCAGGGCTCGGCGAGATATCCCTGCCCGCGCTCCAGCCGGGTTCGAGCATCATGCCCGGGAAAGTGAATCCCGTGATGTGCGAAATGATGATGATGGTCTGCGCCCAAGTCATAGGAAATGATGCCGCCATCACGATCGCGAATCAGCAGGGCAACTTTGAGTTGAATGTCATGCTGCCCGTTATCGCGCACAACCTGCTCCAGTCCATCACCCTTCTCGGGAACGCATCTCGTCTCCTGGCGGACAAGGCGATCGCAGGCTTTACAATAAATCCGGAACGCATCTCAGGGCTGCTTGACAGGAACCCCATCCTCGTTACAGCGTTGAATCCGATCATCGGCTATGACAAGGCCGCGCAGATCGCGAAGAAGGCATACGCTGAAGGCCGCCAGGTCAAAGACGTTGCCGCTGAGATGACGGACCTGTCGAAAGAAGAACTGGATGCTCTGCTTGATCCGCAGAAGATGACCGAGGGCGGAATCGGGGACAAGACATAATATTATTATCCCCTCCCGTGGGGGGAGGGTGGGTGATCCCTGACGTTCACTCCCACTCAACCTTCCCCATTGAGGGGGAGGCGATGAAAGAACAGGATCAAGCATGTTTCTCTTACCCTCATCCACAGTCGGCAGAAAGATCCTGATGGCCGTCACCGGCCAGATGATGATCCTGTTCGTTATTATCCACTTGCTCGGCAATACCACAATTTACTTCAACAACCTCAATGCCTATGCAGCTGCTTTGCACGCACTGCCGGTCCTGCTCTGGATGATCCGCCTGTTCATGGTCGCGATGCTCTGCCTCCATATCTATTTCGGGATCGTGGTCACGCTTGAGAATAAGAAGGCAAAGCCGCAGTCCTATGCCGTTACGAACCATCTCAGCACCACATTCGCCGGCAGGAACATGATCTGGACCGGCACCCTGATCGGTGCGTTCCTTGTCTATCACCTCCTGCACTTTACCATTCAGGTCATCGATCCCGCGGTCTCCGCGATAAATAATCCGGATGCCCTTGGCCGGCCCGATGTGTTGATGATGGTCGTTCGAAGTTTCCAGGATATGGGAATTGCTTCCCTCTATGTTACATCAGTGGCTGGTCTGCTGCTGCACCTCTCCCACGGGATCCAGAGCTCGTTCCAGACCTGGGGATTGAATAATGACAGGACGCTGCCGGTGTTTGTCAAGGCGGGGACAATAACGGCAGTAATTCTCTTTCTCGGGTATGCTGCTATCCCCGTGGTGATTGTGGCGGGTCTTTTGAAATAAAAAACAGAAACCAGTTTTCTCGCAGAGGCGCAGGGCTCGCAGAGGTAAAGCAGCAACTTACTTATTAATGTTGAATTCAAAACTTATTGCAACTATTCACGTCAAGAACCAAGGCGTCTCGCGCAGAGCCGCAAAGTCGCAAAGGAAAGCAGGTCTCGTATTCAGGCTGACTCAGGCTTGATTGTTTTCTTATGAACTTATCGCTTTCCCCTTTTGTTGACGTTCTTCGCGACTTTGTTTATGGCCGCGTTTTGGCAACAGCAGGCTACGGCTTTGCGCGAAAAGGTTTTGCATTTGGTGCGGTCGTACCAGATGCAACTTATTAAGCGGTAATTTTTCTGCTGTTGTTACGATTTTCTCTGCGCGCTCTGCGCCTCTGCGAGAACCGATTTTATTGAGGTTATATCATCATGATCCTCGACGGCAACATACCATCCGGTCCGCTGCATGAGAAGTGGGACAGGCGTCTGGCTGAGTTGAAGCTTGTGAGCCCGGCGAACAAGCGGAAGTATCGCATCATCGTGGTCGGAACCGGTCTGGCCGGCGCGTCGGCTGCCGCTTCGCTCGGCGAACTGGGCTATCACGTAGACGTCTTCTGCTTCCAGGACTCTCCGCGCCGCGGCCACAGCATCTCCGCCCAGGGCGGCATTAATGCCGCCAAGAACTACCCGAACGACGGCGACAGCATCGAGCGGCTCTTTATCGATACGATCAAGGGCGGCGACTTCCGTTCCCGCGAGGCGAATGTCTACCGGCTCGCGCAGCTCTCCGTCAACATCATCGACCAGGCCGTTGCCCAGGGCGTGCCCTTTGCGCGGGATTATGCGGGTTATCTCGCGAACCGCTCCTTCGGCGGGGCTCAGGTATCGCGCACGTTCTACGCGCGGGGCCAGACCGGGCAGCAGCTTTTGCTCGGCGCCTATGGCGCGCTCATGCGCCAGGTGAAGGCAGGCGCCGTCACCCTGCACCCCCGCACGGAGATGCTCGACCTGGTGGTCGTTGACGGAGCAACGAGGGGCATTACGGTGCGCGACCTCGTGACCGGCAGGGTCGTGTCCCTTGCTGCCGACGCGGTCTGCCTTGCAACGGGTGGATACACGAACGTCTTTTTCCTCTCAACGAACGCCATCGGCTCGAACGTGACCGCCGCGTACCGTGCCTACAAAAAGGGCGCCTTCTTCGCCAACCCGTGCTTTACCCAGATCCATCCGACCTGCATCCCGGTCACCGGCGACCACCAGGCCAAGCTGACGCTCATGTCGGAATCGCTCAGGAATGACGGCAGGGTCTGGGTGCCGAAGAAAAAGGGCGACACGCGCCAACCGAACGATGTCCCTGAACAGGAACGGGACTACTATCTCGAACGAAAATATCCCTCCTATGGCAACCTTGCGCCGCGCGACATTTCTTCACGCGCTGCCAAGGAGATCTGCGACGAGGGACGGGGAGTCGGTCCGGGCGGCCGCGGCGTGTATCTCGATTTCGCCGATGCCATCAAGCGCCTTGGCGAGGACACGGTCCGCGAGCGCTACGGCAACCTCTTCGAGATGTACGAGCGCATTACCGCGGAGAACGCCTATGAACAACCCATGCGCATGTATCCCGCGCCGCACTACGCCATGGGCGGGCTCTGGGTTGACTACAACCTCGAGAGCAATCTTCCCGGCCTCTTCGTGCTCGGCGAGGCGAACTATTCGGACCACGGCGCGAACCGCCTCGGCGCAAGCGGGCTCATGCAGGGGCTTGCGGACGGTTACTTCATCCTTCCGTACACCATCGCGAACTATCTCGCCCGGACAGCCCCCAATACGATCAAATCCGATCATCCTGAATTCTCCCGGTCGCGCGATGAGGTTGAGGCATCTACGAAAACGCTTCTCTCTATCCAGGGAAAGAAGACCGTCACCGAATTCCATCGCGAGCTCGGCAGGATCATGTGGGAACACGCAGGCATGACGAGGAGCGAAGTGAGTCTCAAAGAGGTTCTCAAGAAGATCCCGCTTCTGCGTACCGAGTTCTGGGAGAACGTGAAAATAACCGGCAGCGGCAGGGAACTGAACCAGGAGCTTGAAAAGGCGGGGCGAGTTGCCGATTTCCTCGAGTTCGCCGAGCTCCTGGCCAGAGATGCCCTGCAAAGAAATGAATCCTGCGGCGCCCACTTCCGCGTGGAGCACCAGACGGATGACGGCGAGGCACTGCGCGATGACCGGAACTTCAGTCATGTCTCAGCCTGGGAGTACCGGGGTGCTGGCAAAGAGCCGGAGCTGCATAAAGAGCCGCTGGTGTTCGAGACAGTAAAGCTGACAACGAGAAATTACAAATAGGAAAATTTACCACGAAATACACGGAGTCACTGAGGACGGACAAGAATATTTTCGCGCAAAGACGCCAAGCCGCAAAGAAAGGCCAAATCATGAGTTTTAGATAAGGCTTTAAGCTTTCCTTTGCGTCTTTGCGACTTTGCGCGAGACGCATTTGTTTCAGCTTTTTTATTTCTTAGTTGTTCTCCGCGTCTCCGTGGTGAGCCTTTTTTTTGAGGATGATATGAATCTAACACTATACGTCTGGCGTCAGAAGGGGACAAGCAGCAAAGGGAAAGCTCGTCCGGTACGAGGCGAACGGCATCAGCAACGACATGTCCTTCCTTGAGATGCTCGATGTTGTGAACGAAGGCCTGATCAAACGGGGTGAGGATCCCATCGCTTTTGACAGCGACTGCCGGGAAGGGATCTGCGGGACGTGCGGCCAGGTCGTGAACGGGGTCCCGCATGGACCGCGGAAACAAACCACCGTCTGCCAGCTCCATATGCGGCACTTCAAGGACGGAGACACGATCTACATCGAACCATTCCGAGCGAAAGCCTTCCCGGTAATCAAGGACCTGATCGTGGACCGGGGCGCCTTTGACAGGATCATCCAGGCAGGCGGCTACATTTCGGTCCACACCGGCGGCGCGCCTGACGGAAATGCGATCCTGATTCCCAAACATGACGCGGACATGGCCATGGATGCCGCCGAGTGCATTGGATGCGGCGCCTGCGTCGCGGCCTGCCCCAACGGCTCCGCCATGCTCTTCACCGCGGCAAAGGTGACCCACCTCGCCAAGCTGCCGCAGGGAAAGGTCGAGGCCGCCCGCCGCGTCTGCGTCATGACAGACGAAATGCTGAACCAGGGCTTCGGCAACTGCGGCAACCACTACGAATGTCAGGCCGTCTGCCCCAAGGGGATCAAAGTGCAGTTCATCGCGAAATTGAACCGTGAGTTCATCAAGTCCAAGGGAACGTAAATATGCTATATTTTCTATAGTCTCGTCACTGCGGCGCATGTCTCATTCTCAATATATAAGGAGGAATCTATGAGAAAAGCATCACTGGCAATGGTTCTCTTGTTCGTATTCGCACTGTCCGCAACCACACTCTTTGCCGCGGGCACTTTTGATCTCACCATCCCGCTTCCCCTGACCGGCAAGCCGGCCAAGTTCGGCGAGATCATGAAGCGTTCGTATGAAATGGCCGCCGAGGAGATCAATGCCAAGGGCGGTGTGAAGGGCAAAATGATCACCCTGACCTTCGAGGACTCCAACGGCAAGCCGGAGATCGCACGTGCCATCGTCGAGAAGCTCATTGACTCGAAGAAACAGCCCATTATTGTCGGTGAATACACTTCTGCGTGCGCAAAGGCCGTCGCCGCCGTGGCAGAGGAGCGCAAGACCCCCTATCTCGTCGTGGCAAGCGCCGATGACGACATCACGCAGAAGAATTATAAGTATGTGTTCCGCCAGAACCAGGTGAATGCGCACTACGCCGATGCTTTAGTCGCCTTCCTGAAGGAGGTGGTTAAACCCAAGACCATGGCCATTCTTTATGAAAGCTCGGCGTTCGGGACCTCGGGCGCCGATGCCATGGAGAAGGACGCTACCGCTTTCGGCGCGAAGGTCGTGCTGAAGGAGAAGTTCGAGACCGGCGCCATCGACTTCAAGCCGCTCCTGTCGAAGGTGAAGGCGGCGCAACCCGACGTGATCTACACGGTCGCTTATGCCAACGAGGCGCAGCTCATCATGAAGCAAGCCAAGGAACTGCGCATCGATGCCAAGCTGTACGCCGGCGGGGCGGCCGGGTTCGCCATTCCCGAGTTCATCAACGGGGCGAAGGATGCAGCCGAATACGTCGTCAGCGCCACGCTCTGGACTCCCCAGGTCAAGTATCCGGGCGCGAAAGCGTTCGCGGATAAATATAAGGCCAAATACGGCGACTACCCCTCCTACCACGGCGCATCGGCCTATGCTGCGATGTACGTCACTGCCAACGCTCTCGACCGGGCAAAAAACTGGACCCAGGACGGCATCCGCGATGCGCTGAAGGCGACGAATCTTACCACCGCATTCGGCCCGGTGAAGTTCGAGGACAAGGAAGGCTATCAGAACCAGAACTTCGCCGATACCTTTGCCATCCAGGTGCAGAAGGGTGAATTCGAGACTGTCTGGCCCAAATCACAGGTGAGCAAGGCCCCCATCTTCCCGGTCCCGTCGTGGCGGGAGAGAAGATAAATCGAGTTCGGAGTGCGGAGTGAATGCGGAATAAAGTCGTGTAGAATCCGCCTGAGTCTTATTCCGCACTCCGCACTCCGCACTCCGCACTGAGGTACCCATGTCCTCTGTCCAGACTGAAGTCCTTTTGCAGACGCTCATATCCGGGCTCCTGCTCGGCGGGCTCTACGCCCTGATCGGCATCGGTATGACCATCATCATGGGCGTCATGAAGATCATCAACCTTGCCCATGGCGAACTCATGATGGTGGGCATGTACATCGCCTACGTCCTCTATACCTACTTCCATATCGACCCCTATCTCTCGATCGTGATCGCAGCGCCGGCCCTTTTTCTGCTCGGTATGGCGCTCCAAAAATACCTGATCAACCCGGTGGTCAAGGTGGACTCCATCCTGCCCGAGAACCAGGTGATCCTCACCGTCGCTATCGGGATGGTGCTGGCAAACCTGGCAACGATCATCTTCAAGTCCGATTACCTGCAAACGCCTGTTACCTACGGAACGAAAGCATGGTACCTCACCGATCTCTGGAAACATTCACCCATTGAGCTCTCACTCTCGCTCCCCTGGAGCGTCTCGTTCGTCTTCTCCCTTCTGATCACGGCAGGGCTCTGGTTCTTCCTGACCAGGACGGACACGGGAAAATCCATCAGGGCCACGGCACAGGACAAGGATGCCGCCCTGCTGATGGGCGTGAACGTGGAGCGGATGCAGGTGCTCACCTTCGGGCTCGGGTCCGCCCTCGTGGGAGCGGCGGGCTGCCTCTTCATTCCCATCTACTATATTTATCCTGATATCGGCGGACAGTTCACGCTGATCGCCTTTGTCATCACCATCCTGGGCGGACTCGGCTCCACGGTGGGGGCCATCATCGGCGGCCTGATCCTGGGTCTTTTCGAGTCTCTCACCGCAACCTATATCGGCATGGGGTGGGCCCCTGTCGGCCGGTTCGTCATCTTTATAGCCGTGCTGATCTTCATTCCCGGCGGCGTAGCGTCGCTGTTGAAGACGAGAAAGTTTGGAAAATGAAAAACATTCACCCTCCCTTCATCCCTCCCATCAAGGGAGGGACTACCCCCTCGCCCCTCGCGGGAGAGGGCCGGGGTGAGGGGGCGCGAGTATGAAAAAATATCTGCCTTCCATAGCCCTGGTGCTGATGGCTCTCATCCCGTTCCTGGGTTTGAACAGCTACCTCATGCACATCCTGATCCTGGTCATCATGTGGTCCGTGATCGGCATGGCCTGGAACCTGCTCGGCGGCTACTGCGGCCAGGTCTCCTTTGGCCATGCCGCCTTCTTCGGCGTCGGGGCCTATACGAGCGGCATGCTGTACAGCAAGCTGGGGATCTCGGGGTGGTGGGGCGTGCCCGCCAGCATCGTCGTGGTCACCGTCTTCGCCCTGGTCATCGGCTACATCTGCCTGAGGCTGCGCGGCCCCTACTTCGCCCTGGCCACGCTCTCCATCGGCGTCATCCTCAGGATCGTCGCCGAGAACCTGGTGCAGGTTACCGGCGGTGACCTCGGCATCATGATCCGCGAGCGGAGCTGGATCGAAAAGACCTGGTACTATTACATCATCCTGGCCATCGCCGCGCTGTCGTTCATGCTTATCAAGCAGGTCATCGGATCCAAGCTGGGTTACTACTTCGTCGCCATCCGGGAGGACCAGGACGCGGCAGAGTCCCTCGGCATCAACACGACGCTCTATAAGACCATCGCGCTGTGCCTGAGCGGGGTGATCACCGGGTTCGCCGGCGCCTTCTACACGAACTACATGGGGTATATCGACCCGAAGGTGGTCTTCGCGCTCCACGACATTTCGATCATCGCGATCATGGTCGTCATGGTCGGCGGCGCCGCGACCTTCTCGGGTCCCATCGTCGGCGCGATCATCATGGTGATCCTTGCCGAGGCCATCAGGTCCATCCCGATGCTCGGCACGGCGCATCATACGTTCTTCGGCATCCTGCTGATCGTCATCATCATCTTTCTGCCCAACGGGATCGTCGGTGATTTTCCGAAACTGAAGAGACTGGTCGGTCTTGCGCGGAGGCCCTCATGAGCTTCCTTGAGATACGAAAGGTCTCCCGGTTCTTCGGCGGCATTGCCGCCATCAAGGACGTATCCTTCGAGGTGCGAAAAGGCGAGATCCTCGGGCTCATCGGGCCGAACGGCGCGGGCAAGACGACCATGTTCAATGTGGTGAACGGCTTTTATCATCCCTCGCGGGGCGAGGTCTATTTCAAGGACCAGAAGGTCTCAGGTTCCAAACCGCACCAGATCTGCCGGCGCGGCATTGCCAGGACCTTCCAGGTCGTGAAGCCGCTCCAGCGGATGAGCGTGCTGGACAACGTCATTGCATCGTCATTCCTCCGCGCAAAGGATAAAAACCAGGCCGTGGAGATCGCACGCGAGTCGCTCCAGTTCACGGGACTGTATGAGGACCGCGACGTCATATCGCGGGGACTGCCGCTCGGGAAGAGAAAACGGCTCGAGATCGCGCGGGCGCTTGCCACGCAGCCCGAACTGCTGCTCCTCGACGAGTCCTTTGCCGGGCTGAACCCGGCCGAGCTGGATGAGTCCATCGGCATCATACGAAAGATCAAGGACAGGGGCATCACCATCATGATCATCGAACACCACATGAAGGTGATCATGGCCATATCCGACCGGATCGTGGTGCTGAACTACGGGGAGAAGATCGCCGAAGGAACGCCGCTCCAGATCCGGAGCAGCCCCCTCGTGGTCGAGGCGTATCTGGGAGAGGCGCAGAGTGCTTGAGATCAGGAACATAGACGTTTTCTACGGCGATGTCCAGGTGCTCTGGGACATTTCCTTTGAGGTGAAGCAGGGCGAGGTCGTGGCGCTCATCGGCGCGAACGGCGCCGGCAAATCAACAACGCTCAAGACGATCTCCGGGCTTCTCCGGCCCCGCAGCGGCAGCATCCTGTTCAATGGCACGCCGATCCATATTGTCGAGGCTTTCAAGCTCATCGAGATGGGGATCGCCCACTGCCCCGAAGCTCGGCGGCTTTTTGTCGAGATGACGGTCGAGGAGAACCTGGACATGGGGTCGCTTCGGGGCGAAGCGAAGCAGCAGCGAGCGAAGACCAAGGAGGTGGTATTCGGCCTCTTCCCCCGGCTCAGCGAGCGCAGAAGACAGCCCACGGGGCTGCTTTCCGGCGGTGAACAGCAGATGGTGGCGATCGGCAGAGGTCTCATGGCAATACCGAAACTGCTGATGTTCGACGAACCTTCGCTGGGTCTCGCGCCGATCCTCGTCCGCGAGATCTTCGACATCATCAAAACGATCCGGGAACAGGGGACCACGGTCCTGATCGTGGAGCAGAACGTCAAGCAGACCCTGGCGATCGCCGACCGCGCCTATGTGCTCGAAAACGGCAGGGTGGTGATGCAGGGGACCGGACAGGCGCTGCTCATTGATGAGCATGTGAAGACGGCGTATCTGGGGGTGTAACGGTGAGACAGGTACCAAACACCCAATCTCAAACCTATCACCCCCTAAAGAGCGGGAAGAGGGATGCACCAGAGAGATTGGGATATCCCCTACGAATCTCGTGTCTCCGTGTGAGAACAATTAACTTATTTGCAAGATCATCAAGTTCTGTTGTGTTGACAAATTCGTCGGCGATAAATATTACCACATGAGGCGCGAAAGCGCGAAGGTAAGTCACAAAACAGCGTGTTGCTTTTTTTGGTTCCCTCTGTCGCGGATTGATACTTCGGAGGTGGCCATGTATGTTTCCGACTGGATGACGAAAAAGGTTTATGCCGTTGAGCCTGACGAGTATATCTCTGATGCCCTTTCTGTGATGAAAGAACAATCCATCAAGCACGTTCCGGTTGTCAAAGGAGGCAAGCTGAAAGGCATCCTCTCGGACCGGGACATCAAGGAGTACAGCCCATCGAAGGCCACGTCGCTCGATATCTATGAACTTCACTACCTCCTGGCGAAGACCAGGATCAAGGAGATCATGAATACCAAGGTCATTACTACGACCGCTGACACGCCGGTGGAAGAGGCGGCCATGGTCATGCTGGACCATGGCATCGGATGCCTGCCGGTGCTGGATACCGGGAACGTCGTCGGCATCATCTCGGACATGGACATCTTCCGCGCCCTGGTGGATATCACCGGAGTACGGCATGGCGGCCACCGGATCTGTGTGACCATCGAGGACAGGTCAGGCTCCATACGGGAGGTTGCGGACATCATACGAACACACGGCTTCCGCCTCCTGGGGATCCTGACCTCCTATGAGGGCGTGAAGGAAGGCTACCGGAGGGTGGTCATCAGGACGAAAGGAAAGGGGAACTTCAACGCGCTGAAGCAGGAGATAGAAGGGGTCTTCAAGACCTGCCAGATCAGGAAGGGATAGCACCTAGAGCGTCATGAGCACGAGTTCGTGTCCGTTCAGGTCCAGGTAAATTGCGTCCAGCTGCGCCCTGCTCTGCGCAGTGAACGTGACCGTGATCGATAAGTACTTGTCGCCGCTGCTCAGACGGCTCTCAAAGGTAACACCGTTGAGCCCGGGCACATGCTTTCCCATGATCGCACTCACGACCGGGTAAAGCTCATCAGTATTTTTCCCCATTACCTTGATCGGGAACAGGCAGGGAAAGTGGAACAGGCTGTCGTTCTCGCTATCGTTCATAGGACGTTGAAATACGCCTTTCTGCTCTCATCGCCGCAGGTCGCGTAGCCAGCTCCGGGGCGTTATCACGCTCGATACCGAACAGTGAGTCCTTTTAAAAAACTCCTGAGAAACTGGTCCCCGCATTCCTTGTAGTTCTTATGCTCTTTCTTGCGAAACAATGCGGTCAGCTCTGACCTTGACACTGTGATATTGGCCAGCTTCATGATGCCGAGCATATTCTCCTCATCCAGTTCAAGGGCGATCCTTAGTTTTTTCAGTATGGCATTGTTGTTCAAAGGAACGGCCGGCCCCTTCACTTGATCTGGAGCAATTTCCCGCTTGCCTCGGTTACGAGTTATCAAGCCATCCAAGAACAATCCCAGCTCAGCGTCGCTGCAGATACGATAACCTCTCTCATCTTCCTTTTTCAATAGGCCTGCGAGATCAGATGGCTCCAGGGCATGTCCGGACAGATTAAAGATGTCCATCATCGCGGCATCGCTCAAGTTGAGCGCGTATCTGAGCGTTCGCAGCATATCGTTATTCGTCATCATTCATTCCTGAACTCGTAATAAGTCGAATTTCACCGCAAAGATCGCAGAGGACGCAAAGAAAATCGGAACGTATTTCAAGGTGCATTTCTCCGCGCCTCCGCGTCTCGCGGTAGAGCCTTTTAGGAAAGTATCTCAATTTGACTGAGTTCATGTGCATACTGCTTCGACCCGCCGGCAGCTCATTGTGAACGAGTCGAAATCCAATATCCCATGCTAAATTGGTTCAGACCAGTCCGATCGATCGTCTAGCCCATCTTTTCAAAAGCAAGGACCTTCTTCCTGATCACCTCAGGGATAGCGGTCTTTTTGCCTTCGGTGTAGTTGTACATCACAATTACACCGTCGCCCTCTGCCGCGATCTTCTGATGCTTGTGGCTCACGACCACGTACTTCATGGTGAACCTGTCTTCTTCCATACCCGTGATCTTTGCCCCGACCGAGATCGTATCGGGATAGGTGAGAGGGAGTTTATACCTGCAGCTTGTAGAGCCGAGGATGGGGCCGATGCCGGTCTGCTCTTTGAGCATGTGCAACCCGAGTTTTTCGGAATACACGATGCGGGCGCTTTCGAAGTAGCGGAAGTAGGCGACGTTGTTCACGTGCTGGAACGCGTCCATGTCCCCCCACGCAATGGGAATGTCGATCACGACCGGATACCCTTCTAACAATGTATTGTCCATAGCTCACTTACCCCATGATTTGTGGGACGAGTGTTTTGCCGCACCTCGCACGCGACAAGTATCATTATACCTGTTGATATTCATAGTGCAAGGGTATAGTGATTTTGTGTATAGTGATTTTGCCCCGATGAAAATTAAAGTCGAGAATCATTTCATCGACTTCACGGTTTCCCGGATCCCTTGACAGTACGAAGTTGCCTTGAAATCGAATGCCTTATCGAATTTGCTGCTATCAAAGAGATACTCTGAATCATTCTGATAAAGCATCTCCACGCTTTCCCGGACATTGTTGTTAAAAAATCCCGCCATTCGTACCATCCAGCGGGGAAGAACCAGATAACGGGGTGAACATTTAAACTCGGCTGCCGCTTTTTCGATAAATTCCTTCCCTGTTAAAGCATTCCTGTCCGTTGGTAAATGCCAAACCTGGTTATAGGCACTCTCGGTATTCCCCAAAATGGCGGTTGCCTTACCGGCATCGGGAGTATACGTGAGAGAATGCTTGACCTTATCATTGATCAGCCACTGCGCCTTCTTCCCTTTCTTGAAATTGTCAAAGACCATGACATTTACAAAGCTGAGCGGGGTATTGGGCCCGTAGAAATCCGCTGCCCGTGCAATTATGGCCTGTAAATTCCCTCCGCCTATTTCCTCCATTATCATATCAGCGATCTTTTTTCTCACTTCGCCCTTTTTGCTCGATGGATTCACAGCGGTATTTTCTGTCATCCATCCATTGACATGTCCATAAGAATAGACATTATCGAAGAAAACCAGTTTGGCGTTCTGCTTCTTACATGCATCAATGACATTTTTCATGATGATGGGCCATTGGCTTTGCCACGTTTTGATATTATAGGGAAGGCCGGCCGTGAGGTAAACAATCTCAGAACCATGGACCGCATCCAACGTTTGCCTGGCATCCAAAAGGTCGGCGGAGACTAAATCATCGGTTAAATTTACCTTTTTGGGATGACGGCTCACCAGACGAATTCTGTCTGTGTAGTTGGGAAGGCTCTTTGCTAATTCTGTTCCGATAATCCCCCCTGCACCTAAGATGGTTTGCATGTCATCCCTCTTAAATAGTGATTTAATCCTTAATAACCTGTTTACGTTAATATTAGCACAATACAAAAGTCATAACAGTTCAGGAAGGATCAGGTACCTTATATTTCAATCGATATTCACCAACTCTATCAGACCAACTTTCCGGGATGATCGCCGCAATCTCGCGGTGGTGTGTAATGATGACAGTTGCAGCATACTGATGGAAATTTCCATCATCTTTGAGCCAGCCCACGTGCTTCAGACTCCAGGTTGAGCGACCGGTTAGATGTGTTCGTTTCTTATATTTATAGGTCAGACTCCAAATTTGCCAGGGTGTCTAATAGCGTTTATGCTGCCATAGCACTATCTTTTCTATTGAAGACTGGGATAAATTGCTCCTGCAAATGGGAACTTCTTCCAATATACAAATACCCTGCTTCCTGATATATATTAATCAACAAATAAAATGAGAAAGGAGATACGGAGATGAAAACCAAGCTAGGCTATAAGGCGGGTACCAAAGTTGGGAAGGGGACATACTGGGATTTGGTGAACGGACAAAGGATCGATGTTGGACAGGAAGCGATCTTGAGTGGAGCAGAGTCGTCGACCTATTTCCGAATCCCCACGGGCGTTATGCTGATCGCCGGACCGGTCATCGGCCTGTTCTATGTCATATCCCTACCGTTCATCGGCATCGCGACGGTTGCAACACTCGCAGCGGGAAAGATGGTCGACGGGCTCTTGAGCCTGGTCGGAACAAGCCTGTCGTTCGAATGGCGGCCCAAGGAAGCGTACCTGGCAGGCAAGAACAAGAAGAAGAGCAAGAAGGAGTCAAAATAGCATAAATACCTGTGCGCATAGGGCGCGCGGATTTTCCAGATCAGGCGGATGAACATCTGCCGGAACTTAAGGAGGAAACGCTATGTATACACTTGTTGATTTCATCACACATGTAAAGGGAATAGAATACATTATATCCGTTCTGTCCATCGCCACGTTTCTGGTATTCTGGGAGGTCCTGAAACCCAAGCCCTTCGCCACGGTCGTCAGCGCAGGCAAGGATGACCTGGAGCACATCAAACAGAACGGCTATCGGGAAACCATGAAGTATCGCCGGCAAGATAGCGGCCGCCCCGTTCATCGGATTGGCGTACATCGTTATGCTGCCCGTGGGATTCTTCTTCGTAGTGCTGGCCGAAGTCGTGAACCTGGCCGTAAAAGGCGTATCCACCCTTATGGGAAGAGATGTGTCCTTTGACTGGAACCCCGTGGAAGCTTATTTTACGGGCAGGAAACGGAAACAGGCTGAGGCCGGCAAAGAAGTAAAAAAATAGATCCGTTGCCGCTAAATTCTACGAAGGGGACGGA
Organism: Nitrospirota bacterium; assembly: GCA_963796285.1. Taxonomy (GTDB): domain Bacteria; phylum Nitrospirota; class UBA9217; order UBA9217; family UBA9217; genus JALNZF01. The sequence goes on along the minus strand of CAWCKW010000013.1, from coordinate 277,002 downwards.
TCTTTAAGAAAAATACACTGTATCACCGCGGTCTTGAGTAGTTAACTTTTCGCCGCAGCGCATCTCATCTGAGCGCTGCGGCAAGTACTGTCAGGGGATGGTTTTGTCATAGGTATCGATAACGTCTAATATATTCTATTCTTAGACTCTGGCTGCGTGTGTAGTCTTGATCGGTTTATTGCGAATTCGGCTTGCAATCTTTCATCAGGCAGTAGGCCTGTACTTGTTGATTTCTACTACTCAGTAATTTCAAGAGAATGAAACTATCATCGAATACGGATTGATCTTGCACATAACGCGGACCTCCTGCCGAGTGCATTAAGACCGTTCGAGAAATCATTCAGACAAGGTTAAAAAATATAGCGTTAAAAAATCCAGATGGGCGTCTTTGCCCACCTGGGCAAGTGTAATGATTTGGATTGTTCCCAGAATACCCATTCTGGGAAATGGAGCTTTCAGAAAAGGAGGGACATGGTTATTGGACCAAATCCCTCCCGGGTTTACCGTGGAGCAGTGTCTGCTCCTTTTTTTAACTAGTTCATCGTTGATTCACTTATATTGCGTTATTGCTTTTGCAGCGTTATTAGTGGAATGGAACCTGAGAGATTTGTTAATGTATCAGGGCCAAGGCTGTATAGTTAGCCTACGGAATGAGAAGGGACGGAGAGTAGAAAGAAACCTCCGCCCCTTCACGCATTCACAAGACTAATCCGGTTTTTCTACCCGCCTTATCGGACATTATCAACATCCAGGGTAATCTGTGTTGGTAACCCGTTCCGCATGGCGCCGAACTGGACCTCGACGAATGCCGCATCGCTCGGCGTCGTGTACTGTTGCGGGAAAGTGGCGAATCCGGTCGTGCTGTCCTCCTGGAAGAACGAGAACAAATCCTTTGTGGTTACACCTGATGGGGTCCCGTTCTGTTGAAAATAAAGAATGTTGATGAACACCTGTGGGCGAGATGCAGACGAACCGCCCGGGCTGGGGTCCCCGGTCCAGGCAAAACGCATGTTTGCCGTTGTCGTGTAGGTGGTCGCGGCGATAACCGGGATCATGGCACTTGTCGCAGAAATATTATCGTTTGGTCCACTGCCGGTGACGATCCGCATCGCGTGCGTGCCTCGCGAAGGCACTTCGGGTTGACCTGATTCCTGTGTCAACAGATACTGGGAAACCGTGCCGTTGCCTGCCTTGATCCAGTTCACCGGCACACTGTTGACGATCGTATCTTCGAAGGAACCGTTGGGTACCACCGGTACGTGGAAGCCGCCCATGTCGACGACTTCCTTCTGCACCGGGGTGTAGATGAACTCTACGCCCCGTCGTTTCACCGGATCGGACTGGGTCGGATCGGAATCTTTATCGTTGTCAGAAGCCACCCATTGCCAGAATGAGCCACTGTCTATGCCGTGTTTTTGCATGAGGAAGACAAGGCTTTCGAGTGCATGTTGTGTATTCCAGTTCACCCGGTCCACGGGGTTCATGACGCCCATTTCCGGGATCACAATCCTCGGACCGCTGCCCACCACGCTGATCACATTTTGTAAGGTCTGGTCGGCCCAGTCGTGAGGGTTCAGGTCGGTACATGGGAGCGATTGCGCGGACGAGCATTTCCAGTGCTCGTAGAGGGACAACGCGTAAGTCCGCTCGCTCGCGGGTATGTTGAGGTTATCGAAAATCTTTTTTAAAACAGGGGTCGTAGGCCACAGATGGCCATCGGTGGCTTCGTATCCGGCCGGCGGCATGCTATCCACGAAGAAATCGCCGACGATGGCTTCAGCAGAGAGCTTCCGGGCGGGGATGCCCTGCGACATCGCAAAACCGATCGCCCACTGCACGTACTTAGCAGGGATGGAGTCATTCCCTTGGTATAGCATCGCCTCAGCCTGGGTGCCGCACGTTGTGCCTGTCGGACTAGTCATATCCTGGATCCAATGTGCACTACCATCTAGGAGTACCAGGTCAAGCGCCGGATGATTGCCGATGGCCCCCAAAATAGCCCCCAACCATGTCTGAGAATTGGTCGGGGGCTGCTCCTCCATATGCGTGTTGATCAGACTCAACCACACCTTCATTCCTTTGCTCTGCACCATGTCGAAGAAACGTGGCAGGTTCGCAAGTTCCGTTGCCGTCGGTTGGGGGAATTGGAGGCCCAGCACCGGTGCGATGTTGCAATCGGGATATGTGAAGAGCTCATCGGAATTATCGGCTCCGCGAAACTGATAGGTGATTACGTTTACTCCCATGGCCTTCATCTTGTCGAGCTGGAGCGATACTTCCTGCGAGACGATGCTGCCCGTCACCCAATCGATTTGGTCCCACATTTGAATGATCTCGCCACCATAGTACCCGTCAGAATAGCCACGGCGGTCGAATTGGGTCCATAGCCCGACATTCTTCAATAGAAAGTGCCCCGGGGAAGTAACGGTCAACGTGGCGGAGCCGATGACGGAACCCGAGGCTGCTTGAATTGTCGTACTGCCGGTTCCTCTCGTGGTCACGATGCCGGTGGCATCCACGATCGCCACCGCCGAGTTTGTGGAACTCCACAGAACCGTGGCCGTCAGGTCTTTTGTTGACCCGTCGCTGTAACTCCCGGTGGCGATAAACTGCGGGTTGATTCCCCATTCGACCGCGACCTTATCGGAAGTTACAGCAATCGTCTGCAAGGAGAGAGTCGTTGCGATCGGTGTCGCCGATACCTGAGCCGATTCCACACTCTCTCCGAAAGAATTACCAGCAGTGACAACATAGAAATAGGTTGTCCCGTTTGTCCTGCTTGTATGCGTATACGGACTGCTGACACCGGTGATCTTTGTGCCGTTGGTCTTCGTAACACCAGATGTAGTCGACCAGTAGATGTTGTAAGATGTCGCGTCAGCAGCGGCAGTCCAGCTCACGATCACCTGACCATCACCGGCCGTTGCATTGACCCCGATGGGGGCTGCCGGCGGTGGAGACGCGGAGGGGGTGCCGGAGATCTGGATGGATTCGGCGCTCTCGCCGTTGGCGTTCACCGCCGTTACCACGAAGTAGTAGGTGGTTCCATTGGTGAGGCCGGTGACGTCCATTGGGCTTACGGCCCCAGTGACCCTGGTGCCGCTGGTCTTGGTGACACCGGGGAGCGTGCTGTAGTAAATGTTGTACGAGGTGGCCCCGGTAGACGCATCCCAGCTGATGGTGACCTGGCCGTTCCCTGCATCAGCCGTCACAGAGGCTGGCGCGGCTGGCGGGGCTGGCGCGGGTGCCCCGCCACCGCCGCCACCGCCTCCTCCGCATGAAGGCAGAAAAGATGAAGCCACAAGGAAAAGAATGAAAATAACGAATGAGCCGGCTGTCTTTGCCCAACTGTTTCCATTTTCCATGGCGTTTCCTCCTTGACAGAGTGCCTAGAGTTTTCCTAGCTCCAGGCCCGAATAGAATATTTGAAGCAAAACGCCCTTCTTTCGACCTGCATTTTTTAACATTACCTCCTTTCTTTTGAAGTTCCCATAATACTCATTCTGGGCACTGGTGATTTCAAAAACCCCTGCGCAAAGAGCGGCAGGGGTTTTGAAGTTCCGGAAGACATGTGTTGTTAGGGCTTCTTTTTCACAATAATTTCTCCCCTTTTGAATCCCTTACTTGGACTGGTATCGGAATAGGTGCCCTTGAGCACCAAATTCCCATTGGCGTCCTTGTACATTTTGTAGCTGTCGGTCCTGGATTTGCCGTCGGTCAGTTCGATTTTTTCGGAGGATATGTCTACTATCTTGCCTGTAAATTTCTTTTTGCTGCTGGCGTAGTCAAAAGAATCTGTGTTATTAAAAATTATCTCAACTTCACCAGAAAGGTGTTTCCCTTTCACGTTGTAACCCTCATCCCATTCGCCCACCCATGTTCCCACGAGAGCTTCTTTGGCGACGGGGATCTGCACGAGATCCTCGGCAAAAGCAATTCCACTAATAGCGGTCAGCGCTATTATCACAGCTATTATCAGTATCTTTTTCATGAGTTTCCTCCTTAAATTGATTGCCCACACCTTATGCCGCAGCGATAAGAGTGCTCGCTACCACGGAATACTTCAGAAACTCCCTCCGGCTCAGGAGCATACCATGAATAAAAAACCTACTACGCGGGACACTGCATAGGAGGTTTTTTTATTATGGTTCAGGATAATATTTAGAAGCCGTTGAAGGTATACCCTCCAAGCTCGCCTTTTACGAGCCATATGTTAACCGGGCCAATCGTTGTACTCCCGTTCGTCGCGGTGAACGCGTAATGTGCCTGCGTGCTGGTGTACCCGGCAGCAGCCGGGAGGCCTCCCGGAGAGGCTATCGTGGAAGCCCCGTTATAGACGCCACTCCCGTTGTTGTATCCGATCGTCGTTCCTGATGGCGATGCGGAGATGGTAACTCCTGCCGCGTTCGAGCCGCCCGTAAGCTTGGCGCCGAAATTCGCCCACCCGATGTTCTGGATGCAGGGATCGGTCCAAGACGTTGCGCTAAGGCACTGCCCAAGTCCATTCGCGATCTGGACACCCTGGGCAGTTGTGAACATGTTTATGCTGGAAAACGCCAGCGATCCGGTCGTAGAGACATTGTGGGTGTTCTTGTTCACGTATCCGCTCGTGGCCAGATGTAAATAAACGCTTTGACCCGATGGCACGCTCGCGGTGAAGTTCCCGCTGCTGTCAGTTGTCGTCGTTGAAAGCTCAGTGCCGGGGGATGTTGCATCCATGGCGGAGACGGTTACGCCGGCCATCGGGTTGCCCGTAGCCTTGTCGACGGCTTGGCCCGTGATAGCCGAGCTGCCGGCGCCTACAGTGATCGGGACTAAGGCTGTAATCCCGCCTATCCATAGACCCGAACCGGCAGCCGCGTTGGCTATTGGTATTCCTCCCGAATATTCGCCTATGCCTGCTGTTCCAATTCCCACAAAAACAGAATAACTTCCCGCCGTTAAACTGCTTGCAGGGATAATATAGGAGGTAGAGCTTGTAGGGATATTAAGAGGGTGAGTATTCCCTGCAGGATAGACGAGTTTTCCGGTACTGTCTAAAACTCCGACAAAATACGTTGCACCTGCGGTCGGCGCACCGGCTGTCCAGGTGATGGTATTGGCATTGGCTGCCTGCCATGTAGCGCCCGACGTAGGAGCAGTGACGTTTGGGAATGTGGTGAATTGGGTGCCTGTTGCGGTGTAGGTAGCGTCTCCGGGTATGGTCACACTGAGATTGACCGTAGCACTCGCGTCTATTGACAAATTGTTCCCCTCATACCGAGCATTTGAAGTATTGTAGGGGATAGCGGTCCCATTTACGGTTACTGTGGCGTTCGCTATTGGCGTTGACTGTGAACTGTCGGTAAATACATCAACCTGGAGCCTACCGGATTGATTGGTCCCCGTGGCCACGCTGTAGTATACCGTGGCGGTGATAAACGGCGCTGTCGGCGCAGTGCTATTACTCCCGCCACCTCCCCCCCCCCACTGCAGGCGGCGAGCGCCGCTACAAACAGAAATACCAGTACCAATTGCATATCATATCTTTTCTTCATAGCTTTCTCCTTTCTCCATTAAATAGGTCTAACCTCATTTTGCCTCCGTCTCTGCTTTTATCTTCACTGCGTTTTCGGTGGCACTCTTTCTGCCTTTGCTTTTTCAGCGGCCTTTGCAGCAGCCTTTACAGCCAAATCATACTTTGTCACTGCAATTCTCAAAGAATTGAAGAAATCGGAATAATAACCTGGGTCAGTAATATTGCCTTCCTTGATGACTAAGGTTTGATATTCGGTTCCCGTAGGAATGATCGGTAGGATCCAAAGTAGGTGCCACCAGGTAGTAGAGGCGCGGTGGAGAATTGTCTGTTGGCTTGAAGCCAAAGAGACATTTGTTTCAGAACCTGTTACTTCTAAAATATCTGCTGATGCACTAATATTGTAAGAAATCTCAGGATTTTCCTTATCCTGCATGTTTCGTACGGCTTTTACTATGCCCGACTTTAAGTCTGCGCTTTCAATAGTGAATCCTTGCTGAATAAATACTTGTTTTACGATCTTGAAAATACTTTCAGGCGGCTGCGTGAAGGCGCACTGATTTTGGGTAAGTGAATGTTGACTATCAAATGCCTTTTGATACGCCTGTTGATTATTTGCACATCCGGTTAGTGCAATAATTGCCAAAAATAAAAACCACTGTAAAAGTCTGGTGCCTGAATTTCTCATAATTTCTCCTTTATAAGTTCCCAGAATACTCATTCTGAGAACTTTGGCAGCTCGGCCGTCTTGTCTTCAAAGATCCGTTGCTTTCCGTCCCCGCCTCACGCCGGGTTTGGCTTTATCGAGAAAGCGGTAATTGTTAATAGATATATAACTGAGATTTTAGGATTTGTCATTGATCTAGATCAATCAGCGATCGATATAGATCAATGCACATTTAGCTGCAATAAAGCGCCTTATTCGGAATGATCGGACTGGAAAGGATGCTGGTTAGAGATGATGTCGCTCCAAAAACCGGCTCAGTGAGCGGCCAACTGAAAGAGGCGTGCGGGATCGGTCACGACCAGCGACGCCTTTGAATGTCTGATGAGGCCCTTATTCTCTATTTTTTTTAGCACGCGGCAAAGGTGCTCCGCAGTAATCATGAGAAGCTGGGCGAGTTCCTGATTAGAGAGCGGCAACGCGAAACCGTCGGGCTTATCTAATCCGAAGGGTTCCATCTCACGGACTGTTTTGGCCAGAAAACGCATCAGGCGATTTTCCGCAGAAAGGCATTTCATGGCCTCAACCCAATTCATCATGTCGAAGACCTGCTGGCTGAGCGCACGCTGGACATGCTGGGAAAACCGTTCGTCCTTTTTTATATGTTCCAGGAAATCCTCCTTGGGAATCTCGCGAAGCATCGTGGGGAGCAAGGCGATGACCGTGAAGTTATAGGGTTTGTCAAGGAAAATGGTAGGAGCCCCGATCAACCAGTCGCGATGGCGAAGACCGATGATCACCTTGATGCCCTTCGAGTTTTCCTTCACGAGCTTCACCAAGCCGTGCTCGATCAGGTAGACGGCATTCGCGGGATGTCTCCTGCCTCACGATCACAGTCCTGGCCGGATAGAACTCGACGTGATTGCGATAATGGGGATTTTTCTTCGGGTCGGCAAAAAAGGAGGAGAAAAAAGCATCTGCCTGCGTGTCTTGTGTGCCCGAGGGTGAGGATGCAAGGGGCTTTTGCTTCATATGGCGTGTATCCTCTCTATTCGATACGACCTTGCAAAAAGCACAGCCGCGGTTTTTTCCGATGAGCGATATCGATGATTTCCCCTGGAGTCTGATATCAAGGAACTAAGCATGGGCAGTCCGTCCCCCCTCGCGAAGGGTTTGGCTTTATCGAGAACTACTTAGATACAAGCACCGCTATGAAAATTTGTCAATGTTTTCGATGGGGTATTTTAAGAGATTTCCAACAGATACAGAATGTAACTTGATGTGTTTCAATGATATGCTACTTCAATGAGTTCAGGAAGAAGTTATCATTCGAAAACCATGTCATAAAATCCACGATATAAACAGTATTAAGTAATTGTTTAAAAGTCGGCATGGGTGGCAGAATTATCGGATTAGTGGAAGGATTCTCGGGAATCAGCACTCATACGATCTGTTTTCTCTATGTTACAATAAACCTGCCGCGCATGAAAAAGCCGGAGAATTGTCCCCGGCCTTGCGATCTTCTTATTGACCCGGTGATATTAATTACTAGGCTGCCAGCGATCTTGTCCTCACAGCGAACCTTTTCTCGAGGACCGCAAGCTTCTCCATGATCCCCGTGTACTCCAGCTCGTTCATGGGCAGCATGGCGGCTCCGAAGAACCCCTGTTTCCGCATATCCATGGCCTTGTCCGCTACATGGTCACGCACCCGGTCCCAGAAGGGATGGTCAAAGGCGTCGATGATTTCCGTAAGCTTGCCCTCGCGAATGCAAAACGTCGCGCAGCTCACGATCGGCGGACCGTCGAAATAGCTGATGGTGGAGTTCAGCTTCACCGGCATGATCGGCATATTATGGGAACCGCGCATGCAGCCTGCCACGAAGTGGCCTATGGAAAAGGGCTGCAGGACCTCGCCGGTCGCCGGAAAGTCCATCTGGGTCCGGACAAGCATCACCGGATCGTCCTTACCTGTATACTTGCCGGCGATATTGTGAAGCCGCGATGTTGCCACGGACACGGCCTGCGTTCCCGCGGCACGTGACCAGATCGATTCTACCACGAACCGCTCCGGATCCCTGAGCAGCGTGGCGATATCGTACAGGTCTTCCGGAGCGTTCAGTTCGATGACGCTGTCGCCTTCCGTGTGGTTCACGTCCATGATCACGAATTTAAACCCCTTGGCCAGCTTGGGTGATAGCATCAGTCCCGGCGTGTTCATGGCGTCCGCGAACGCCAGGTAGAGCGGGAGGTTGTAGGCGCCCGGGTCGGTTTTGTCGGCGGCAAAGAACAATATCGGTTCACCGGGACGCTCCTCGAACTCCATCTCGGTGACCGCGGGCCCCATGCCGTGGACGTTGCCTGAGAAGGCGTCCTTCAGCAGGTCTTGGCCGGCGCCATAGAGTCCCTGTGATTTCGCCACCGCGGTCCCCGATACAAAGGCGTCCCAGGCAAGTTTATGGACTAGCTCGTTTCCCACGCCTTTCGTGTGGGTCATGAGGATAGCAACATCATCGCCGGTAAAGCTCACATAGCTGTCGATGAGAAATCCTTTGCCTTTCTCGTGCACATGCTTCTTCACCGTCTCGAACAGTTTACTCGAAGGTGCAATATGCCCACCCACAGATCCGATATCAGCCTTGATGACGCTCACGGTGATCTTCATGGCAACCTCCCTCTCGAACGGGTTGATGAATTGTCTCTCATGCCACTTCGTGTCATTTCGGTCAGACAATTATTAGCAGTACTTTAATGATAGCACAGGGGGAAGGGGGATGAGTCAGGATGGGTACAGCTAAAGTACGAGGCCCCAATAAAAAGCGGTTTTTTGAAAAGATGCAACTTAAGCAAAGAAGTGGCAAATGGAAAGGCCGGAGAATTATATTCTCCGGCCGCGTAGCTTTATCTGTACTCTTCTTGTTTTCTGCCTGCGGCCTGCGTGCAGGTACGCCGTGGCAAACAGGTCTTATATCGGACTCAATCTCCGGTCGATCACGGTCCGTGCTGCTACGAGCGGATCGATGAACGCACTGTCCATGTCCATTTCGAGATCGCGCTTGTTCGACAGGAAGGTGATGCGGTCCTGCATCCGGTTACGGAGGAACTGGAGATACTCGGGGTTCGTCGAAGGTTTGAATTTCTTGTCAAAATCTTCGCCGAAAATATCGGCACCGTTTGCAGGAAGCAGAAGGCCCGGGAAGGACTTCCACTCGCGCCACTCGATCGTGCCGCGCACCATCTGGGTCACAATGTTGAGTGACAGCTCCTTCGGGACCTTGGTCTCATCACCGGGTATGCCGAAGTGACCCGTGTTCATGATGTAGCACTCGGTTCCGAGCTTGAAAAGCTTCAGGAACTGGCGGCAATCCTCCAGGAGCGGATGGACTCGGAAGGGATTGGCAAAAGGCTCGATCACGAGCCTGGACAGTTCTTCCCTCGGCACGTTCTCCACGCCCTTGGCGCGGAGCGTACTGAGCGAAGCGCCCATAGCCACCGAGAGACCGATATCCGAGACCTTCATGACCGGCGGCAGGGACTGGTCTTTCTGAAGCCAGATGAGCTGCTTCGGCCTGGCGCAGGAATCGGCGATATTGAACATGTCGCGGGACTTGATGCACCGGCCGTTGTCATTCCTGATGTCCTCGCACACCATCTCGCGTTTCCCGTTGCCGAGATCGGTTACCGACACATTCTGGGCGGAGTAGAAATACTTGATGAGGGGGTCCCGGAACTGGACCGCGTCGGTTTTGTCAAAGAGGCTCGGTTCGAGCGCGACGGTGAGGTTTTCATCCAATGCGATGAGGAACGCGTCGTCATGGATCACGGTGACTTTCTCGCTCTTCTTGAGCGTGCCGCCGTGGTCGTGGCTGTTCGTGATGGACGACTTGCCGGAGCCGGAGAGACCGAACACCGCGACCGGAGGATGGTTGCCGATGGTCTTGATGCCGCCGTGGCAGGCCACCATGTTCTGGCGCACACCGATGGTCCAGGCCAGGGTCAGGGTCCCCTTTTTGCGTTCGCCGAAATACCGGAGACCGAGGATGGCGATGCAGTTTTCCTCCTCGTCAATGATCACGAGCCCGTTCGGGAACTCGGGGTCCGTCCACTCGGGATCGGCCAGCACCAGGATGTCCGGCTCATCGAGCTTCTTCGATTTTTTATAGGCTTCACTCCAGGGCTTCATCCAGGGCGCGAAATTGACGCCCCAGTCGAGCATGTTCTTGGCATCCGTGGCAGGGCTGAGTAAGTGCGCCTTCACCATGAAATCCTTGTGCAGCCCTACTGTCGCTTCGAGCCACAGGCACTCCCGCTTGGTCAGCTGATAGGTTACCTCGCCCAGGATGCGAAGGTACTTGTCCCGGTCCTTGCCCATCTCGCGTACGAGTCTGCGGGCTCGAGCCGTCCTGCCAACAATGCCGCCATCGTTCGAAATAAGCACCTTAGCGTCCTTCGGCAGTCCGAACTGGGACGGCTTGTAAAAGGGATGGGCTGTCGCCATTACCTCGGGCTGTTTGATCGCCAGTTTATAGAGCTCCGCCATGGTGGTCTTGCGCACCGAATTGGCGTAAAATGCGCCGTCGATCATCGCCCGCCAGGGCGACCTGGGTAATCTGTTCACTGATGCCATGGATCCTCCTTGCAATCGTCAACTTGATGAGCAGCTAAAGTGTGGGCGAATTATGCACGATTACAGAATAAAAGTAAAGATACAAGTGGAAAAAAAAGCCCCGCGCACGGCACGGGGCTTTTGGATATTATCTTCTTATCCCCGGGGTCAGCGTTGAATACTCGCCTTTTCCATTATCACGGAATACTTATAGCCGGCCCCGAAGTCCTTGTCCTTAAAGATAGTACCCTTGACCGTTATAACATCTCCCAGGGAGGGGCTGTCATTGGAGGTGGCCACCAGGTCGTTGGTGCCCTGTTTCGGATCTCCGGTACCGTCCTGCAGATGGATCCAGTTCTTTCCCATGATCCCGGCGGATACCTTTACAACCTTCCCCTTGACCACGGCGGTTTTTTCATGCAATGCGGTTCGTTTCTCGAATATTTCACCGACAGTATAAGCGTCCGGACCCGTTGCCTTTGCCACCTTTATGTCCTTGGCAGGGGGAGAGGCCGCCTTGCTACCTGCGGCCTTCTTGACTCCCTTCTCATTGCTGCTCGCGGACTGCGAAGCTGATGTTGGACCGCCTGAGAAGATGATCGAGTCGAACGTCCTGCCGAGCGATTTGCTCGTAAAATTTACCATCTCCTGGCCAGGCTGTAATGACATCTGCTGACCCACTGAGACCTTCATCTGCGGTACAGCTACCCACGTCTTCTTTCCTTTTTTCTCAAGGCGGACGTAGGTGTACCCGCCGGAATTCATTGTTTCCACAACCTTTCCCGAAAGGGAAGAGGTATCGGAAGCAGTTTGTGCTTTTGTCGCTTTCACCTCCGGCGTCGGCATTGGTGAAGGTTTATCCGTGATAGCCAAAGCAGAGACAGCGGAAAAGGCCAACATGGCGATAACTACACATAATGCAGCAAATCCAGAAAATCGTTTCATTTTTTTGCTCCCTATTTATTTGATTTGATTCAGGCCATCGTCTGGTGAATCATGATTTAAGTCCATGCAGTTTACCGCCTTTGGCGGAATTAATCAAGCGGGTTTTTACATCAAGAGACGCATCCAAGCAGGATGTATTATGCTAAAAGGCGCGATGAAACCCTTCGCAGGACATTGCAGGTTTTTATTTAATATCACAGCTTGTACCCGATCTTCCGCAGGAATTCTTTCCGCTGCGCCCTGTCAGCCGGTGCCTCCACGCCTTTCGGTGAGAAACCATCGATCACGCCGAGGATGCCCTTGCCCTGGGCTGTTGTCGCAACCACTACTTCGAGGGGGTTCGCCGTGGCGCAGAAGATACGGCAGACCTCGGGACAGTTCTTGATCGGCGTGAGGATGTTGACGGGGAAGGCGTTCTTGAGATAGATGCAGAATACGTGGCCAGCGCCGACGGACTGAAGTGTTTTCACGCAGGCGGTAATGAGTTCCTCGTCGTTCCCTTCGGTGCGGATGAGGCAGGGGCCGGACGCTTCGGTAAAAGCAATGCCGAACTTTGCCTGAGGGACGGTCGTCGCGATGATCTCGTACAGGTCTTCTGCGGTTTTGATAAAGTGAGTCTGACCGAGGATGATGTTGCAGCCTTCAGGAATATCAACCGTTACGGTAGTCATGTCCATACGTGCCTCTCCTTCGGCTTGATAGCAGATCGATACTGACATGATAGAAGAATAAACGCGTAACGAAAAGGATCGAATGCGGAGTTCTGCGCGCGGTCAGAGCGGGTTCTTGTTCAGCACCTCGGACTCGGTGCCGTTCTGGAGCAGGTCGAGCATGCGCGCAAGGGACTCTTCGTGGAGTTCATGGATAAGTGCCCTGTCAACGCCGCTTCTTCTCTTCTTGTTCAGGAACGAGAGGAACACCATGCTCTTGTAGATCCGCTTGTTGGTATTGAAGGAGAACATGTAGCGGTCCAGGGAATTCTCGAGCAGCAAGTGGCTCCGCTTCTTGACCTTTTTGCTGATCATGACGGTCTGGAGCCAGTAGGTCTTGTCGATGAGGCTGTCCGCTTTCAACTCGATCCACGTATGCCCCATATTTCCCATCTCATCCGTGAGGGTTTCATGCGCCACGGTGTCGGCGGCAAGGTGCCCCAGGAAGCCGTAGGCAAATGCCCGCTCGGGCCAGGTCTTTGCCTGGTCCAGGAGCTTCAGCCCGACATCCCAGGAGTGCGAGCTCTTGTCCTCGGGCAGGTATTTCTTCCCGAGGATCATGTCGGCCATGAGATTGCCGTACAGAAAATCCTGTTTATGCTTTTTGAGGAGTGCCAGTATTCCTGCGGGTAATAAAGGAGCGCACGAAAGGATTTCATTGCCGAGATACATATGGGTCATGGGACCCCATGCGAAGGCAAAAGAAGGGACAAGTATGAATCCGGCTGCAAGAAATAATATAAATGACATGAATTCTTTTTTAGAAACGATAAAATACCTGAACGACAGGTGAGAACATGGTACCCCTTCGATACCCTCCTCGTCAATACAAAAATTAACAGCTGAATGTAATTTTTTCGGGTACTTGCGGGTCAACACCGGATTCCGTGCAATGCGTTTCATATCACTAGGGGGTGGCTAACGTCGTGTACCAACCTCCCAGGGTCCGTGATGCGATCATTTGCAGCCCGCACAGGACGACGATGAACAGCCGCCGCAACCCGAGCTGCCGCTCGTTGCGCCTGCCGAAGACCCGCCCGAGGACCTGCCCATGCCGAAGCGCGACAAGAGCTTGCCCGTGTTCTTCGACCCGCACGTCTCGCATGAGACCTCCGCGGTCGACCCGAAGACAAGCTTTTCGAATTCAGCGCCGCAGGCGTTGCAGTGATATTCGTAGATAGGCATAGTAGGCCTTTCTCTGACCACAGGTGAACACGGCTAAAGTCCGATCAAGAAAAAAATGAGGTGCTTTTATCCGCGTCCATCCGTGGCAAAATAATTCTACTTCTTCTCCAGCTTTTTCCAGTCCGCCAGGAACTTCTCGATGCCGCTGTCCGTGAGCGGATGCGTCACCACTTATCGATCACCTATTTGAAGCCCCTGCCCTCTTTGGCAATAAGCTGAGGGCTTGGTGGTCACTCCATCAACTACGCCGAGGCTTGCTGCCTCGCGGATCCCGTATGTTCGCTGTTTCGATACAAAATTTAATGAGCTGTCCCTTCTTGTTCGTTATTTCCCGGACCCTGGTTCCTTGATCCGCGGCCCAGTCGATTCCAATTCCGCACTCGAAAGGGCTTCTTCCAACAGCTGCACCGGGTGTAGCACTTCGATTTCGGAACCCTGTCGCCTCAGCGCATCTGCGATCTGCATGCAACAACCGGGACAGCCCGTGGCAACCACAGCAGCGCGGGTCGCAATAATATTATTTACCTTGTCCGCTGCAATACCATCGGAGAGCGCCCTATGGGTTACCCGCATCACCCCGCCGAATCCGCAGCAGCGGTCCGCATCCTTCATCTCCACGAGAGAAATGCCGGGGATGGCCTGAAGCAGGTTCCGCACCGTCCGCGACAGACCCTGACCTCTGCCGAGGTGGCACGGGTCGTGGATCGTTACGCTTTTACGTACCGGGTTAAGATCGATCCCTGCGATCCGGCCAGACAGAAATTCATTGATATCGAGCACGACCGGCGTCTTCGCGCCGGGCCGGAGAAGTGAAGGATATTCCTTTTTAAAAGTCAAGCCGCAGGAGGCGCAGGCGGTGACGATCGTGTCCACCTCAAGGGCTTCAAAGAGCGCGGCGTTGTATGCAGCAAGCTCTTCCGCCCCTCGTCGGTCGCCGAGCGACAGAAGCGGTCTGCCGCAGCACTTGAGGCCTTCTGGCACGATCACGTCGTATCCGATCGCGCTCAGGACGCCAATCACCGCCTTACCAATGTCCGGCTGAAAATAGTCAACCGCGCACCCGGGGAAAAAAGCAACCCTGCCTCTCCTCCGGGTTTCCTTTGGACGTTGAACGTTGAACATTGAGCGTTCGCGCGCTCCTCGTGACCCCTGATTTTTTGAGTAATGAAGCACAGCCGGCGCCAGCCACGCAGCGGCGCGAAACAAGGCAGGCTGCTTCATCAGTGTGGCGATTACGCTGTTGAGCATCCCAATGCCTGATTCGGCTACCGCCTGTTCTTTAGCAGCCTGGATGATATCCGTCACGGGCACATTGCTCGGGCAAGAGGCTTCACAGGCCAGACAGTTTGTGCACGTTTTCAGGCGGTCTTTGATGATCCCGGAGAAGGAGAGCCGTCCATCCAATACCGCTTTGATGAGCGTCATCCTGCCGCGGGCCGAGAACGACTCATCGCGTTCGTGCAGGTACGATGGACAGACGGCGCTACAGGAACCGCACTTGACGCAGCGGGACATTTCCTTTCGATACTTTTCGAGAAGGGGGTAACGGCGGCCGGGTTCAGGTTGGGTCTGTTTCATGGCAGGATCGTCACCGGCGTGCCGATGGACACTGCCGCATAGATCTCGTCAATATCGGCATTGGCAAGGGCGATGCAGCCGTCGGTCCAGTTTTTGCCGACAGACGTCTGCGCGTTCCCGGTTTCCACCGTTCTCCCGTGGATCCCCACGGCCCCGCCGAGCCGCGTACCCCACGGTGGCGGCAGCCGTTCCTCGATCGCCTTCTTGATCATCGCATATTCATGGGGAGAGATCATCCCGGACCGGAGTCCGGCCCCCGCGTGTTTCAAACCCGGGTAGCTGAGTCCCATGAACTTATAGAACCGCTTGCTGTCGTTCATGGCGCAGATGTAGAACTCTCCTTCCGGCGTCCGCTGGTCACCTTGCATTTGTTTATCACCGTTTGGGTAGCCCTTGCCGAATACCGCCCGATACGTTTTCACGGGCATCTCGCCTTTATACAGGGTTACGGAATACCGGGATTTCCTGATAACGAGTTTGAGCACACCGGTGATCGACGAGAGCAGGGACGCCTGGGAGTTTCTTTTTCCGGTCGGCGTCTCAGGAGCCGGAGAAATACAGCTGAGCAGCAGAAACGCGGCAAGGAGCCTGAGAGTAAAACTACTATTCCTTAGCATAGGGACCATTCATGCACCCGTGATCACGAGCGGTTCTTGTCCTCATACTGCCGGGCGCAGGCGTCGCTGCAGAAGTGGGTGAGCGTGCCCCGGATGTGCCGGGTCACTGCGCGGTCCTTTACCACATAGGTATGACACTCGGGGTCCAGCACCATTTCATCACCCAGGATACGCTTGCTTCGCCCTTTTTCATCCTCGCGGTAACCTTTGACCGCTGACCGGACCACGGTCTTGAGCGCGGAATAGATCAACAAAATGACGAAAAAAAACAATAAAAAGCGGATCATCGGATATCCTTCTTGGGTGCTTTGTTAAAGGTCATGATCATGGACCTCATCTGTTCAGCCTGGGGATAATTCGGAGCGATTTTCAGAAGATCTTCCCAAATGCGGATCGCTTCCCTGTAATTTTTTTTATTCATGGCATAAACGACCCCTGTGTTGTATCGCGCATTTAAGTGTCCGGGATCATGTTTGAGCGCAATACGGTATTCGGCAAGCGCGCGGTCCGCCATTCCAATATTCCGGTAGGCCGTCCCCAGGTCTGTTCGCACGTCCGCGTCCCCCGGGTTGATGAGGAGTGCATGTTCGTATATCGTGATCGCATCTTTCCACTGACCGTTATCGAAGTAGGCATTGCCGAGGGCGGTGATCGCCGCGAGGCTGTTCGGATCTTCCGCAAGGATCCTTCGGTATTCTTCGATGAGACCCGAGTAATACGGCGACTGCAATTCTCCATGCTGCATTGCCGGTTCTGTTGCCACGGGAACATGAGGGGCCTTCCGTGTCCCTGTTTTCCGGCATCCACATGTAAGAAGGAATAAGCAGAGGGCAGCCATGATAAATGCTTTTTTCATGAGCACTTCACCTAACCCGAGTAAGCCGGAAGAAATGAATCCAAGTCTCAGTCCTTGACGTGGATAGGGGTGGATTGACCCCTTTCAGATGCTTCCGACAGCAGGCTGAACCGTGCGATGCACATCGAGGACTGTACTGCGATATTTCCAACGGGATTAAATGATGAAAAACGTGATCCTCCATAATCAAATCCGGATTCACCCCGTAATCGCGCTTTACCCACCCGGGGTAACTCGGGGTCAAAGAAGTTGACTGTTTCTCCCCGAGTGAGAAGGATCGCATCCTTTTTTTTAGATCAATGCCTGAAATGCCGCATCCCCGTCATGACCATGGCAATGCCATGTTCATCCGCCGCTTTGATCACCTCTTCGTCCTTGAGCGACCCGCCGGGCTGGATTACCGCAGTTATGCCGGCCTTCGCGGCCTCATCGAGTCCGTCGCGGAAGGGGAAGAAGGCATCAGACGCGAGCACGGTCCCCTTGAGCGGGAATCGCGCCTTCATCACAGCGATACGCACCGAATCAAGACGGCTCATCTGGCCGGCCCCGATGCCGATGGTCCGGTCTTTCGTAGTAAAGACGATGGCATTCGACTTTACGTGTTTGCAGACCCGCCAGGCGAAGGCGAGCGCCTCGTATTCGTCATCCGTGGGTTTCCGCGCGGTCGCAACGGTCAGCTTCCTGACGTCGGCGATCCGGCCGAGGTCGCGGTCCTGATAGATAAGCCCGCCGACGATTTTTTTCATGTCCATACCTTCGGGAGCGCCTGTCACCGTGGGCCCGATGTCGAGGAGCCGCAGGTCCTTTTTCCTTTTGAGCTCTTCGAGCGCATCAGGCGCGTATTCGGGCGCCACCACGACTTCCACGAACGTGGCCGCGATCTCTTTGGCGGCATCCAGGTCAACCATGCGGTTAAAGGCGATCACGCCGCCGAAGGCCGAGACCGGGTCGCAGTCACGCGCGTTGCGATAGGCCTCCACGGGCGTTGCTGCCGTGGCCGCGCCGCAGGGGTTGTTGTGCTTTACAATGATCGCGGCTGGCCGATCATACTCTTTCGCAAGTTCGAGCGCGCTGTTGGCATCGAGGAAGTTGTTGAAGGACATTTCTTTTCCCTGCAGCTGCCTTGCGTGAGCAACGCTCGGCTCCCTGCGCCCGAATTCCCTGTAGAAGGCGCCCTGCTGGTGCGGGTTCTCGCCATAGCGCAGGTTCTGCACCTTCTCAAACTGGAGCGTGAGGATGTTGGGGAAGCGGGTCTTCTCGTCCGTCGGGACCTGGCTGTCGAGCCAGGCCGAGATCGCGCTGTCGTAGCGTGCGGTGTGGAGGAAAACGGTTCGGCAGAGTTCGAAGCGCGTTTTCGCGGACACCTCGCCGTGCTTCCGGAGCTCGTCGAGCACGCGGTCGTAGTCACGGGGCGACACGACCACGGCTACGTCAGTATAGTTCTTGGCAGCGGAACGCAGCATGGTCGGGCCGCCGATGTCGATGTTCTCGATCGCGTCCTCGAGCGTACAACCGGGTTTGGCAACGGTCTGCTCAAAGGGGTAGAGGTTCACGACCACCAGGTCGATGGGCTCGATGCCGTGCTGGTTCATCTGTTTTACATGTTCGGGATTGCCGCGCCTGCCGAGGATCCCTCCATGCACTTTGGGGTGCAGGGTCTTGACCCTGCCGTCGAGCATCTCGGGGAACCCCGTGAACTCCGATACGTCCTTGACCTTGACCCCGGCATCGCGGAGCATCTTTGCCGTTCCGCCCGTGGACAGTATCTCAATGCCGAGTTTTTCGATCCCCTTCGCAAAATCGAGGATGCCTTCCTTGTGCGAAACACTGATCAGCGCGCGCGTTACTTTGGCCACAGCATGTCCTCCAGAAGTAAAAAAATAGATGGAACAGCAAAGCAGAACGAGCGGAATTGTAACCGAAAGGGCGGTGAAAGTCAATTTATGATGAGCACTTAAATGCGGGTTTTCACCCCGGAGGCGCGGAGGGCACGGAGCAGAAACCCGTCAGCTTCAGCGTGCTTTTCTCCGTGTCCCCGGGGTGGATGTCGACGGTTAGATCCGTTTGTTATTTCCCCAGACCCTCCAGGAACGCACCGAGCCAGCGGATGTGGCTTTTTTCCTCGTTGATGACCTGGTCGACGATCTCTTTCTCTCTCACGATGTCCCGCAGCTCATGGAAGTAGAGCAGCGTCTCTTTTTCGAACCCCATCGCGAATTTTGCTGCATCCTGCACGGTCTTTACATGGTCCATGGCCGGAAGGGCCTTGCCCTTGCCGAGGAAAAATTCAGATTCGACAAAGGCCCGCATGTAATTGCTCACCTCTTCCCACTCGACCGGCTCGGCCCCTTTCTTCGCGACCATCGTCTTCAGTTCGGTAAAGACCTTCTCATGAACCTTTTCCTTCGAAGCCAGGGTGGTAAAAAGCTTGGCAAGGCCTTCGTCCTTCTTGAACTTATCTGCCATAGTGGTGTAGAATTGATACCCGAGCGTTTCCGTCCGGATCGCCATCTCAATGATTTCATCGATCGAATAGGTGTTCATACCGGTCTCCCTTATAAAAAAAGAATGGATGCCCGCTCAGCACTGCCGCGCTGGTAGCCTGCAAATAATAGCGTGTTAGACGGAAGGTGTCAACCGATTTTTGTTCAGTCGCGCGCGTTGTACACGGCGATCCAAGATTGACACAGGGGCCGGATGACAAATCCGGACAACCGGTCTGAAAAAATGAATAAACCGGCGTTCCCCATTGAATCGGCCCGGCGCCTGTTTCAGGGTTGACAAGTACCCTTTGTTTTGCTACATTTGCGCGGGATGTGGAACAGAAGGACCGGAAGCAGACGTAACCATCAGGAAGGACCGATCAGGAGGCGATCATGGGAGAAAAACTTGCAATAGTTATCGGCGGGGGACCCGCTCCCGGCATCAACGGGGTGATCAGCGCGGTCACGTTCGAAGCGGTGAAGCAGGGACTGGAAGTGGTCGGCATCTACGACGGATTCAAGTGGCTCGGCAAAGGGGACGCGTCGCATATCAGGATCCTGCACCCCGAGGAGATCTCGCGCATCCACACGCGCGGCGGGTCGATCATCCGCACGTCGCGGGACAATCCCACCAAGGATCCCGCCAAGATGGCCAACGTGATCAAGACGTTGAATGAGCTAGGCGTCAAGTACCTCGTCACCATCGGCGGCGACGACACGGCGTTCACCGCCACGCAGGTGGAGAAGGCGGCAGGAGGTAAGATCGCTGTCTGCCATGTGCCGAAGACCATCGACAATGATCTGCCGCTTCCGCACGGCGTCCCGACGTTCGGGTTCGAGACGGCCCGGCAGCTGGGTACGCAGCTCGTGGAAAACCTGATGGAGGACGCCAAGACGGCTTTCCGCTGGTACTTCGTTGTGGCCATGGGCCGGTCGGCCGGCCATCTGGCGCTCGGCATGGGAATGGGCGCCGGCGCGACGCTGACACTCATTCCCGAGGAGCTCGGGAGCAAGATCTCCTTGAACAAGGTGGTTGCCATCCTCACGGGGGCCATCATCAAGCGCATGGCCACGGGCAGGGATTACGGCGTGGCCGTGATCGCCGAGGGTGTTGCCATCCGGTTCGATCCCGCGGAGCTGACGATCATGAAGGACGTGCCGAAGGACGAGCACGGCAACATTCGCCTCGCCGAGGTGCCGCTGGGCGATATGCTGAAACAGCGGGTAACGGCGGAGCTGAAAGCCCTCGGGCTCAAGACCACCATCATTGCCAAGGACATCGGCTATGAACTTCGCTGCCATCCGCCCATCTCCTTTGACCGCGAGTACACGCGCTATCTGGGTTACAGCGCCGTGCGGTTCCTGATCGCGGGCGGCACCGGCGCCATGATCATGTTAAAGGACGGAATCTGTCTTCCGATCAAGTTCGCGGACCTCCTGGACCCCAAGACAAGCAAGACCCGCATCCGCGTCGTAGATACGACCGCCGATGACTACCACATGGCGCGACGGTATATGATCCGTCTCGAGAAGGAAGACATGGAAGGAGAGAATCTCAACAAACTCGCAGCAACGGCAAAGATGAGCCCAGCGGATTTCAAGAAGAAGTTCGTCGTTGCGGTGGAATAGATCCAAAGAGAGGTGAAGGGTTGAAAGTAACGGGTGAATAGTCGTTCATCGACTGCTCACCCTTTTTTTCTTACGGTGCGCCGGGTTTTCCCCGGCGTCCATCTGTCCACCATGCTTCACTGCCGTTTTCAGGTTGCATGCAAGCGGCGTTACCGGGAGATGGACAAGGTACCGGAGAGGTCATGATCCGACATTGCTCTGATAACGATTTCGAGACACTCTACGCCATCATCAACGACTCCGCCCGGGCATACAAGGGCGTTATCCCTGCGGATTGCTGGAGAGAACCGTATATGTCCCGGGCGTATCTTCGACATGAGATAGACGCGGGCGTGATCTTCCGGGGTCATGAAATAGACGGGGAGATCGTCGGCGTCATGGGCATTCAAGATGTGCAGGACGTAACGCTCATCCGCCACGCCTATGTCAACACGGCCTTTCGGGGCCGGGGAATCGGCGGAACGCTGATCGCCCATCTCAAAACACTCGCAACGCGTCCCACGCTCGTCGGCACCTGGGCAGCCGCGATCTGGGCCATCAGGTTCTACGAGAAGCACGGTTTTCAGCTGGTCTCGAAGGAAGAGGAGGGCCGTTTGCTCAGGAAATACTGGTCCATCCCCGAGCGGCAGACAGAGACCTCGGTCGTGCTGGCCGATCGGAGATGGTTTGAGTCCCACAGCGGATCGCTATCATGAAGGAGCAACCGGGGCGGGGAGAAGGTGCCCACGGGTTTAAAGCCTGCGGCTACCAATACCGAGGCAATGATTTTTCATTAAGGTAGCCGCACCCTTCAGGGTGCGAGTTTGTGACATTGGTATTTTTTCTACGACCTGAGAGATCAACAACGAGTTTGTGCATCAGCTGCAATGGTTAACAACCCCATTGTTCGCCTGTCAGGCTGCTCGATCCCTGCTCACGTACTCTTCGGTTTCTTCGCGGACTCCCTTTTGTATCTCAAATAGAGGGCTTCAACTTTACTTCTCGCCCAGGGGGTCCTTCTCAGAAACTGCAAGCTGGACTTGATGCTCGGGTCATTCGTAAAACATTTGATCTTGACCATTCTTCCCATTTCTTCCCAACCATAGTGTTCGACCAGCTGGGTAAGGATCATTTCCAGAGTGATGCCGTGTAGAGGATCGTTGGACTGTCGGTCGATCATGATTTGCTCCCTGTAATAGTAACCAATTATTAAGATATATCGCCAAACCTTATCGGAATAAGGAGGCCAAGTCAAGCGTCATGGTAAGTTGGATGTGACCCGTGAACTAGGCGATAGTGATGCGTTCCAAATCCGTACGAGGGAGGTCTTTCATGGATAAACTGAGGGACAAGAAACTACCAACCGACCTCGTTCGCGCGTTTCCGTGCAAATCCGTGGCAAAAAAACAGTTTCATGTTATAATCCCGCCATGCGATTTGTTGCCGACCTTCACGTCCATTCCCACTATTCACGCGCCACGAGCCCGGACATGTGCCCGGAGGGTATCTGGAAATGGGCGCAGCTCAAGGGCATCACCGTCATAGGCACCGGGGATTTCACCCATCCGCAGTGGATCAAAGAACTGAAGGAGAAGCTTGACCCTCTCGGCAACGGGTTGTTCGCACTCAAGAAAAAGTATTGGACTGACGACGTTCCCGAATCCTGCCAGTCGGAGGTTTCGTTCATCTTGTCGGCCGAGGTCAGCAGCATCTACAGCAAGAACGGCAAGACGCGAAAGGTACATTCCATTATCCTCGCGCCGGACATCGCGAGGGCTGAGCGCTTGAACCTAGTCCTGTCCAGGATCGGCAACCTCAATTCCGACGGCAGGCCGATCCTGGGGCTCGATGCGAAGAAGCTGCTTCAGATCACCCTCGACGTTTCACCCGATGCCATGCTTATCCCTGCCCACGCCTGGACGCCGCACTTCTCCGTCCTCGGCGCGGCTTCGGGATTCGATTCACTTCAGGAATGTTACGAAGAGCTGACACCCCATATCCATGCCATCGAGACCGGGCTGTCCTCAGACCCGCTCATGAATTGGCGGCTTTCGGCCCTTGATGCGATCACGCTCGTCTCGAACTCCGACGCCCACTCTGCGTCAAAGATCGGGCGCGAGGCGAATATCCTCGACACGAACATCACCTATGCTGCAATCATGCAGGCCATCAAGACGCGAAAAGGTTTTCTCGGGACCATCGAGTTCTTTCCCGAGCAGGGGAAATATCATTACGACGGCCACCGGGACTGCGGCGTGAGCCTGACGCCGAAAGAGACGATATGCCATAATTACCTCTGCCCGGTATGCGGAAGGAAGGTGACCGTGGGAGTAATGCACCGGGTCGAGAAGCTTGCTGACCGGGAAGAAGGCTTCAGGCTTGCGGGCGCGCCCTCCTATGCCTCCATCATCCCCTTGCCTGAGATCATTGCCGAGGGTTTGGAATGCGGGGTGAACACGAAAAAGGTGAACGCCCTGTATTTGCCCATGCTCGAACGGCTCGGCAACGAGTTCAAGATACTGCTGGATGTACCGCTCGACGATATTGAGCGCGCCGGCACAGCGCTCATCCGCGAGGCCGTCTCGCGCATGAGAGCAGGGAACATCCAAATCGCGCCGGGGTATGATGGCGAGTTCGGGAAGGTGAGGATATTCGAAGGAAGGGAGAGGGAAAAATTTTCTTCGAGGCCTTCGTGGTGATAATAATTCAGTATCGGCGTGTTGTAGTTTGTTAAGAATAAAATTCTTCTCAAAATGGCAAGAAAATGTCTCACCGATGCATAGAGACCGAAGAGAAAAAAATATACGTTGTCAGATTTTTCATCTAACTGTGCGTCCCCTGCACGCTCTGACATGCCTTTTGGTTCCGGTTTGCCCAGGTTAGGAGGTGCTTCATGGATCCGATCGAAAAAAAGATCAACAAGACGACCATCCGGCTTGTGTCTGCAGACCTCACCGAGCGCGACGTTGACGCGATCGTGAACGCGGCAAACAGCCATCTGCAGCACGGCGGCGGGGTTGCGGGGGCAATTGTGAGAAAAGGCGGAAAGGTCATTCAGGACGAGAGCGACAAGATCGGCTATGTGCCGGTCGGCGGTGCCGCGATCACAACGGCTGGAAAATTGAAAGCGCGTTACGTCATTCACGCGGTTGGGCCGAGGATGGGAGAGGGCAACGAGGACGATAAGCTGAAGAGGGCGATCAACAGCGTGCTTGCCCTTGCCGTGGAGCAAGGGCTCAGGAGCATCTCTGTCCCTGCGATCAGCGCCGGTATCTTCGGTTTTCCCAAGGACCGGTGCGCGAAGATCCTGGTGGCCGAGACTGCCGCGTTCCTGCAAGGCAATCCAGCCGGTCCGCTTGAACTCGTCGAGTTCTGTATTTTTGATAATGAGGCCTATGCGTTCTTCAGAGCAGAGCTGGAATATCGGTAATCATCGATACCTTGTCCGGACTAAAGCATCGCAGCAATCATTTCGTCGCGGCGGGGCGTTGCTCACACCGTACACTGTGGTGGATGGCAGTATAGCTGTTGATACCAGGTCTCCCCGGGATGATAAAAAAATGACTTGACCAATCCACGAATCTTCTACATACTAACAGGCAGCCAGCAGGGAACATCATTTAAGGTTGAACAATATATTATTCAGGAGGAACGAGTGAAGATCGATATCGAAGGAACACTTCTCAAGATGACGCCGGAAACCGGCAAGGAAAAAGAAGACCTCGCCAAACTCTGGAACACGGTCATCAGCTGCATCAAGGACAACAAGAAATTGGTGCCAGTAGGGCAGTATACGCCAGGGCTCAAGGAAGTGGCAATGTTCAATATTGAATAGTGTTTTTATTAAGCGTATCAGGTCAAAGGGTCTGGAAAACCAGGCCCTTTTTATTTTGTCCTGTCATTTATCGCAAGATGAAGGTGGAACAGGGTGCGGAAGCAATGGAGCTTATTTTTCGAGCAGAGAGTTACGGGCCGAACGGGCATGGAGATCAGGGCAGTGGGAATGCAGTAAACAGCGGGCAGTCAATGACAGCGTTACAACAATGGTCTCGCTTGCTTTTTATCCTTTGTCTTTCGCTTCAATTCCCGCCAAATAGTCTATGAAGGTCTTGAGAAACTTCGTATCCTTATCCGCCAGATCGGTGAACTCTACCCCTATGTCATAGTAAGCTTGACCCGTATATTCCGTCGTGGCGCATGAGGCAACTCGTCCGATAAACTTAACTGCGGTGTCAGCTTTCAGTGACAATTCCATGGGGATCTTACTATTTATTTCCACGGCCTGCTCGGTTTGGATAAGCATGCCGCCCAAGCTGATTGATTTCACCTTAAACTGTAAAGGATAACTCAATATCTTCTCCTGGGGGGTCGTGATATTAAACCTGACATTGAGCCTCCGATCAGCAACAGACGGCGCTGCTTCTTTTTTTGTCGTTTGCTCAATAGGCTTAAGAAAATCGGCTAACTTGTCAGCAAAGCCTTCTTTAAACATCATGCCTACCGTAAATATTGAGACGCCTTGCCCGTCGGCTTTCTGTTCAATGCCGCTCAGTTCGGAGCGAACAACGGTGCCCTTCACTTGAAGGTTTTTCCCTTTTTCCTGAAGCTTGATCAAATATTCTTTGCCGATATTCAGTCTCCGGTCAGCCTTCAATGAAACTCCGCCGAGACTGATGTCAAGGATTTGTACTTTGTCGGCCAAGCTCATCTGGCCGTTTATTTCTACTAAATCCACACGGAATCTCTTATACCGCCTTTTATCCTGCATGATCGTATAGTCACTCCAATTTCATAGCACTCAATCGTTGGATACAATCGAGAAAAGTACATCCAAAGGAAAACCTAGTGCATAATTATTCCCACGGATAATTTCCAGTTCTTCAGAAGGCCGGATCTATGCGCACACCAGTAACAAATTGCCGCTGTTCGCATCAGCGGGACATCGGAGGCCCTTTGATTTTCGTAAAGTATACAAATATAGTAGACACAAAGTCAAGGACAGTTTTATCCTGACATTTAAGGTGTGTCCTGTTCGTTTTTTATGAATACGTCATATCCAGCAAGCGGCAGGGTGGGTCTTGTCAGCGTTATCATCCTGGGGAGCTACGGGCACAAGCCCGAAGGCTGTCAGGCAAGGCCGTGGGGACCGACGACGAGGTGCTGAAGATCGGGAACAACTTCTGGACCGAGCCGCAGCTCCGGAACGGCATATCGCAGCAGATCGACGCGATCATAAACCGCTCTCATTAACGTCTTCTGAATTGTGGGATCTCTACTGAAGGATTTACTTGCAGAACGCTCGGGGATCAGGCGTTGAGAGATTATTGTCTCTGTTAATGGGAAAAAATACGACAAGAAATAGAATTTGTCACTCTGATCGGCCAAGAATGGTCAGTCGCGAACTTTCCATCCGTAACAGGAAACAGTTCCAATGCCATTCCAGATGTAATTATTAAGGTACAGTTTCTCTTGAACCAGTCAAAAATATATATCTTCCTTCGCAAGCGCCTGTTGCCAGCAGACTTGAGAGCTCCTCCACGGCTTAACTCCTTCGGACTTAAAAAGGTACAGGCAATATTCCATGTTGTCATCAGGGTCGAAGAGGTTCAATCCCATGGACTCTGCCTTTGCTTCATGCCAGTATGTGTTGATCTGACATTTTCCGATGTCTACGCCTACCTCAGATAACGTCCCGATTACGTGGCGGTTGCTTGACTCGCAAGCAATGATGGCTTTGAGAATTTTCAGCTTTTGGATTTCCTTATCAATTGTTCGCACAGCGTGCATCTTTTCGTGTTCCAAGCCATCAACCACCCGGCTGTGCACCATATGGGCTCCGAACATAATGAGGAGTACGATCATGATTACTATTAAATACGGATTTAATTTTACCATGTCTAGACTCCTTTCTTGCGA
The DNA here is from genome assembly GCA_963796285.1 of Nitrospirota bacterium. Classification (GTDB taxonomy): domain Bacteria; phylum Nitrospirota; class UBA9217; order UBA9217; family UBA9217; genus JALNZF01. The sequence goes on along the minus strand of CAWCKW010000013.1, from coordinate 250,320 downwards.
TACTGAGCAATACAATGGGGCGAAATTTATTAATATATTGCTTCAGCGCTTACATTTGCCCCCCTTTGCACATGCTAATTAAAGTGCAAGCGGGATCACTCTCTTCCCGGCTTTAACAAGACTAGTTAGTTTCATACAGACTGAAGTGCTTATCTCTTATCTAGAATGTTTTTATGGATAAAATTGATATAAAAGGTAAGCTCATATACTATATTCGTGCAATTAAAGTGCTAGAAATTGGAACCGTTTAATTTCAAATGCTTGATTATAATTAATTGGAGGTGTAAAATTTTCTGACAAGCCCTAAAAAATAAAAGTTATTTCTAATCAATTAGATATATGGAAATATGCGAAACATAGGATTTTCATTCGAAGAATGTAAAATTGTCAAAATTGTACCAAGCGCCTTTCCATTATAAAGGAGTGTCCAAGAAAACCGGGGCAACTCTGGTACTATAAACGAAAAACCTTGTCTGCAGGATAATCGCCGGATGCTCCTTCGACATCATTGATCTTGACGCCTTGATCGAGATAAGTAGATTTCAACTGACTTTTCAACAATTATAACATATAAACTTTATAGAAAATATGACGCGCAAAAAACTTATTGCATGGAGGGAAAAAATGGTTACAGCCCGGCGTTTCTGAGATTGTGACTAGAAAAATTTCAGCTTCAAAATGCGCTCGATATCTGACCGTTTATAACATATCGTCAATGCAGCAGATTTACGGAACGCCTGAGAGAGACGATCGTCCCCCACACTCAAGATGCGCAGGAAATACTTATCCGGACTCATAGACACAATAATAGGCACATTGTCGAGTTTGAAGAAAAAAGTTACAGGGGGAGGACTGTCGAAATGTGGAGAAAAAACATGGTGCCGGCGACAAAATCTCATGCGCTTCGCTTCACGAAGGGGTCAGCCCCTTCATGAGTTTCCCCGGAAGCAAAGGGGAATCCTTCCCCCATGCCCCTTTGTTCTATGCCGACTAACAGAAAACAAAAAAGACCGGCAAAAGCCGATCTTTTTATTGGTGCCGACGGTCGGAGTCGAACCGACATGGAGTTGCCCCCGGAGGATTTTGAGTCCTCTGCGTCTACCAGTTTCACCACGCCGGCACGGGATAAAAGTTACACTAACCTTCTTTTGCTGTCAAGCAAAAAGGCTTGCAACTTCCTGCCCGGCTTTGTATAATATCCATCTATGCTTACGGGCTACAACACCGATTTCAAATTCCAGGCGAAGATCTACCATTGCCAGACCGAGGATGGCGGGACCAACAATCCATATATAACCTCTCTCTTATATCTTCAAGGCGCTATCCTTGCCTCGCGCAAGACCAGCTACGCCGATATCCTCAAGGCGGACTGCCTTGAGGAAGTGGTACGCGAGCTGATGATGGAGCAGCACAAGCAAATGATCCGGGATCTGTTGAAGGGCAAGCTGAACCTGAATGATGCGCCTCACGAATCCACCTACACGTCATCCACTGGGTCCGCGCCTGCGCCGGACTCACCGGCCCGGACTGAAAAACAACCAACTCCGCCACCGTCGCCTCCGTCCATAGAGCCGGTGAAAGACAAAGGTCTCGACGATATCATCCTGGACTTTCTTGCCCAGGAACAGCAAGACCGGGAAAATAACTAGTTCCGAAACACCTTCGCGCCGCAGCTACCTGTGGGACCGGCCCGTATGAAAATCAACTGGACGCTTTTCTTTGTGAACAGTACATCTTTCGTGGTTGCTCATTACTCAGACCCACTCAGGAGGACAAGTGCATGGCGGCATCAATAGAGCAGTTGAAGACATTGACGGACAGGGCCAGAAGAGTTCGGATAGACATATTGAAGATGCTGACCGAATGCGGCTCGGGCCACACTGGCGGCAGCCTGTCCGCGGCTGATATCGTGACAGCGCTTTACTTCTATAAGATGAAATACGATGCGAAGAAGCCGGACTGGAAGGGACGTGACCATTTCATCCTCTCGAAGGGCCATGCCGCGCCGCTCCTGTACACGGTGCTCGCTCACGCGGGCTTCATCGAGCATGCGGAGCTTTGCACGCTCCGGAAGCTCGGCTCGCGGCTCCAGGGCCATCCGGACAGCAAGTATGTGCCGGGCGTCGAGATCTCGACGGGTTCGCTGGGTCAGGGCCTGTCCGTGGCGAACGGCATTGCGCTGGCCCACAAGCTCGACAAGACACCGAACCGGGTGTTTGCACTGCTCGGCGACGGCGAACTGCAGGAGGGCCAGGTGTGGGAAGCGGCCATGACCGCGGCGCACTACAAGCTCGACAATCTGTGCGCGCTCGTGGACAATAACGGGCTCCAGATCGACGGGCCGGTTGCCAAGGTGATGGGTGTAGAGCCGATCACGGACAAATGGCGTGCCTTTGGCTGGGAAGTACTTGATATCGACGGTCACAATTTGGGTGCCATCACGTCTGCGCTCGACAAGGCTGAAACAATCAAGGGAAAGCCGACTGTGATTGTTTGCCGGACGGTCAAGGGCAAGGGCTCGAAGCAGTTCGAAGGCAAGGTGGAGTTCCATGGCGCCACGCCATCGAAGGACGAACTCGAGATCGCGTTGAAAGAGTTGTCGGAAGAAACGGTGTGTAAATAAAAATTGCGGATTTCGGATTGGAGGGCTGTTAAATCCGCATTCCGCGTGTCCCGGCGTTTTCGCAAGAGCCGGGGCAATCTGAAATCCGCAATAAGCTATAGGGGGTAACGTGACGAAGATAGCGACGAGAGATGCATACGGGGACGCGCTGGTGGCCCTCGGAAAAAAGAGGGATGATGTAGTGGTGCTGGACGCGGACCTGTCGGGTTCGACGAAGACCTCGAAATTTGCCAAGGTGTTCCCGGAACGGTTCTTCAATATCGGGATTGCCGAGCAGGACATGATGGGCACGGCGGCCGGATTCGCCATAGCCGGCAAGCTGCCGTTCGCGAGCACCTTTGCGGTGTTCGCAACGGGCAGGGCCTGGGAGCAGGTGCGGCAGTCCATCTGCTATCCGAACATGAATGTGAAGATTGTGGCGAGTCACGCCGGCATTACCGTGGGTGAGGACGGCGGCTCGCACCAGTCCGTCGAGGACATTGCCGTGATGCGCGTGCTCCCGCACATGACCGTGATCGTCCCTGCTGACGGGCCCGAGACAACGCAGGCCATCGAGGCCGTGGCCGAATACCAAGGCCCCTGCTATGTTCGTGTGGGGAGGAACAAGGTGCCCACGCTCTTTGGGGAGGGGTATACGTTCAAGATCGGCAAGGCCCACGTCTTCAACCAGGGCAAGGACGCGGCCATCATCGCCACGGGCATCATGGTTGCCGAGTCGATCAAGGCGCGCGACCTGCTGAAGGCAGAAGGGATCGACGCGGGTGTGATCAACATGTCCACGATCAAGCCGATCGATATTGACGCCATAATCGCGGCAGCGAAGTACAGCGGTGCGATCGTGACCGCCGAGGAGCACTCGATCATCGGCGGTCTGGGCGGCGCCGTGGCCGAGGTGCTTTGCGAATCCGCACCGGTCCCGATGGTGCGCATCGGTGTCAGGGATACCTTCGGTACTTCCGGTGATCAGGAAGGGCTTCTGAAGCAATACGGCATGTCGGCGGGCGACATCGTTTCCGCGGTCAAGGAAGCTATTAAGAAAAAACAACATTGACGAACGAGCGGGAAGCTGCAGAAAAATAAAGAGCAACTTACAGATACTATCAAAATTCCAAATGTAAAGCGCTAAAACTGTTTTGAATTCCGGACAGTGCGATGGGGAAGTTTATTTGGGATTTGGAGCTTATAATTTGAGAACTAATGCATGATCCAGCTTTATCAGGTGACAAAATATTATGAAGGTATTCCCGCCTTGCGCGACGTGAGCTTCACCGTGGACAAAGGCGAGTTTGCTTTCGTCACCGGCCCGAGCGGTGCCGGCAAGTCCACCCTGCTCAAGATCCTCTTCTGCGCCGAACAAGCGGACGAGGGGCGGATCGTCATGCAGGGTATGAACACTTCCCGTTTGAAATCCTCGACCATTCCCTACCTCAGGCGTAATATTGGTTTCGTGTTCCAGGACTACAAACTCCTCTCCCACAAGACTATATTTGAAAATATCGCACTCGCGCTCAAAGTGGTGGGCACGACTTCGGCGAGATCGAGCGGCGTGTGTACCAGGTGCTCAAGAAGGTCGGGATGGAAAAGAAGAGCCACTTGACGCCGCCAAAACTCTCCGGTGGAGAGCAGCAGAAGGTCGCCGTGGCCCGCGCGCTCGTGAACGAACCTCAGGTGCTGCTTGCCGACGAGCCCACGGGCAACCTGGACCCCCAGAGTGCCCAGGAGGTGTTCCGTCTGTTCAGGGAAATCAACATGAAGGGCACAACCGTGCTGGTGGCCACCCACGACTGGGAAACGGTGCGGAAGATGCAGCGCAGGATCATCATCATGGAGGGTGGTAAGGTTATTGACGACGGCAGCCACCTTCAGCGCCCGGTATCCCCTCCCCTGTTGAAGCCGGACGGGGGAACGGCCGGAACAGCGGCTGAGGAGAGAGAGCCGTGAGAGGATACGGCCTGTTCTACTTTATCGCCGAGGCCTTCCGCGGACTCCGCGCCAACAGTCTTGTGAACCTCCTCGCGGTGGGAACGATCAGCATGGCTATGTTGATCGTGGGCTTTTTTCTGATCGTGTTCCTGAACCTTCAGGCTGCGGTGAATTCCATGGGGGACCGTCTTGAGATGTCCGTGTACCTGAAGGACGGGTTGACGGAGCATGAGAAGGATTTTATCCAACACCGGATCAAGATCGAGCCGGGCGTGAAGAAGGTCACCTATCTATCCAGGGCCCATGCGCTTCTGTTGTTCAAAAAGGAGTTGAAGGGACAGGAGGCGCTGATCCAGGGTCTGGCAGAGAACCCGCTGCCTGATTCCTACGAGATCACCTTTGACCGCCGTTCTGTTGATACGGAACGGCTTGAGGCCTTGGCCGGGAAATTATCCGACTATCCCGGCGTGGAAGACGTGTCCTACGGGAAACAGGGCGCCGAAGTGCTGTCAGGCTTTTACAATGCGATCACCTATGGCGGACTGGCACCGCTGTCCTGCTCGGCGTGACCGTGGTGTTCATCATCTCCAATTCGGTGCGGCTCGCGCTATACTCACGGGGTCAGGAGATCGAGCTGATGCAGTGGATCGGGGCGACCAGGGGATTCATCCAGGGGCCGTTCCTGATCGAAGGCATGATGCTCTCCATGCTTGGCTCGGCTCTTGCCATCGGCATCCTTGCGGGTGTGTACTATGCGTTGCCGCAGGAGGTCGTTCTTTTCCTGTCGCGGCCAAATGGGCTGGACTTCCTACCGCTTTCGGTGGTAACATATATGATTATCGGCGGCGGCGTGCTTGGTCTTACGGGCGGGCTGGTCTCAGTCGGCAGGTTCCTGGAGTAGCGCATGGGGACGACGACAGGCACCCGCGTTTTTCTGCTGCGTTGTTGTGATCGCGCTTTGGCTGAGCGGCTTTTCCGCAGCCGCGGACCGGTCGGCCGACAAACAGGAGCTTCAGCGTATCAAGCGCGAGATGCGCGAGAAAAAAAAGGAACTGACAGCGGGCGGACCGCAAAGAGCGTTCTATCCTCTCGGAACTCGAAACGATCGACCGGGACATCCAAACCGGAAGCGCGGAACTCACCGGCCAGCAGCAGCGGCTGCGAGATTCCGAGGCGGCCCTTCGGGAGGTCGAACAGAACAACGCCGTGCTCAACCGCGAGCTTGCCGCGCTTAAGGAGAATTACAGCCAGAGGCTCCGGGCGCTCTACAAGTTGAGCCGGAGCGGGTATGCAGTTGCAATACTTTCTCCGGACGGGCTGGGCCAGACGCTGAAGCGGATCAAGTATCTCGGCATTATCGCCGAACGTGACCGGGCTATGATGAGGGAGTACAGCAATGCCCTGACAAAGCTCGCGATGCGTCAGGCGGAGATCGCAGAGAAAAAAAACGAGATGCTTGCACGCAAGCGGGCGATTGCAGCAACGAAAGCGGCGCTGGAGGCACGGAACAAAAAAAAAGCCGTTATCCTCGCGAGTGTGCGGCATGAGAAGGGCCTATACGAGCAGTCCCTGCGCGAGCTTGAAGAATCTTCCGCCAGCCTCTGGGCCATGATCAAAAAAGGCGAGCAGGAAAAGAGGGCTGCGAAAGCGGTCCCTCCTGCTTCCCGACAATGGCACGAAACCGCGGATCGTGACAGGACCCGGCTCCCCTGGCCCCTCGAAGGACAGGTACTGACCCGGTTTGGCATGCAACGCCATCCCCAGTTCGGCACCATGGTTTTTCGCAGAGGTATCGAGATCCAGGCACACGAAGGCGAATCGGTTCGAGCGGTGCAGGACGGCGAGGTTGCGTATGCGGATTGGTACAAAGGCTACGGAAAGCTCATGATCCTTGACCACGGAAACGGTTTTTACTCGCTCTACGGCAACCTCTCGCGGCTGGATCTGAACAAAGGGGACCAGGTGGCCAGAGGCCAGGTGCTCGGTCTGGCGGGCGAGACCGGCAGCCTGAAGGGACTGAAGTTGTACTTCGAGATACGCCGGAACGGCGAGGCTCAAGACCCGCTCCAGTGGTTGGCGAAGCAGTAACTTGGAAATTGATACTGAAAAGTCGCTGTCACTTAGATCAAAAAAAGTAAAAAATCTCCCGCAAAGGCTCAACATACGCAAAGATTTTTTACGAACAAAAGGGCTGCTTTCCTTTGCGGTCTCAGCTTTTTTGCAGGAACATTTTCAGGTTTAATGGTCTTTTCTCAGGACCTATGTGATTACGTTTAAATTTACAAAAGCACGGTATATTTTTCACTATGCCCGATTGCTATTACTGCTGATACTTTTTCAGGAGAGTTATTATGCAGAACCATATGGAGGATGATGATATGATACGAATCAACAAAAAGAAGTTTCTGATGGCCGCGCTGATCGCTGCTGTTGACCGGCATCCTGATCGGGCAGGGGTTGGTGCAGGCCAAGCCCGATACCTATGACGAACTGAAGGCATTTACTCAGGCACTTGAGCTTGTCAAACGCAACTACGTGGAGGATCCAGACACCAAGGATCTGATGCAGGGCGCCATCCGGGGCATGGTCCAGAGCCTCGACCCGCACTCATCCTATATGAACGAGCGGTCGTTCAAAGAGATGAACATGGACATCAAGGGCGAGTTCCAGGGTGTCGGGATCCAGATCGGGATCAAGAACCAGCAGCTGACGATCATCGCGCCGATCGAGGACACGCCCGGGTTCCGCGCAGGTCTCGCAGCAGGCGACAAGATCATGAAGATCAACGATGACTGGACCAAGGACATGACGATTGAACAGGCCGTGGACAAGATGCGCGGCCCCAAGAACACGCAGGTGCGTCTCCTTATCTTCCGCGAAGGATGGGACAAGCCCAAAGAGTTCAAGATCACTCGCGATGTCATCAAGGTCATGAGTGTAAAGTCCGAGATGCTGGACAATGAGATCGGGTATATCAAGATCATGCAGTTCCAGGGGCAGACCGGCGAGGAGCTCGAAAAGGCTTTGAAGGGCCTGGAGGCAAAGGGGATGAAGAAACTGGTCCTTGATCTGCGGAATGACCCGGGAGGGCTCCTTGATGCGTCCGTGGACGTGAGCAGCAAATTTCTGCCCAAGGATAAGCTCGTGGTGTATCTCCAGGGCAGGCTGAAGACCGACCGGAAGGACTTTCTCACAAGCGGACCGGAAGCGCCCCGGGGATTCCCCATTGTCGTGCTTGTGAACACGGGGAGCGCGAGCGCGTCCGAGATCGTTGCAGGAGCATTGCAGGATTCAAAGCGTGCGGTGATCGTGGGTACGCAGACCTTTGGCAAGGGATCGGTCCAGACGGTATTCCCCCTCGAGGGCGGGGGTGGCATCCGACTGACGACGGCAAAGTATTATACGCCGAGCGGCCGCTCGATCCAGAACGTGGGCATCACACCGGACATCGAGGTGAAACTGCCTACAGTAAAAGAGGTGAAAGAGGGGACTACTGATTCACTGCACGTGGTCGTGCGCGAAAAGGACCTCGAACGCCACCTGCAGAACGATACGGTCAAAGAAGAGAAGAAAAAAGAAAAGCCTGCGAACTGCCATTGAAGACGATTTCACGATGGAAGTCACGCCGAAAGAAAAGAAAGACGATATCCAGATACAGAAGGCCATCGAGATACTCAAGCCAGCAGTGAAGGCCGAGGATGTTTTCAAGAATATTCCTACAACGGCAAAAACGGGAAAATAGAAAAAGAGATTCGAGAGAAAAAGGCTAATGAATTGGAAAAGCAGGGATATCTTCCCTGCTTTTCTTTTTTGTACTTGCTGGGGACAATAAACAACCGGGTTCAACTTGCTAAGAGATACTATTTATGCGGGGTTTGTTAAATTACTTCAAAAAATCAGTAATTCCACAATTTTTACCAAAATCCTGTAATATCTGGATAGAATTGTCTATAATCGCTTAATTTAGGGTTTGCTTTTTTCAGCCCTCAGCCATATATTAGCACTCGCCTTAAACGAGTGCTAAGTTTTCTGCTATAATAAAACGTACAATTCACGAAAGGAGTTGAGCATATGAGTGTCAAATTCAAGCCATTGAAAGACAGGGTGTTCGTAAGCTACACAGCGGAACTGGAGAAGACCGCGGGAGGTCTGTACATTCCCGACTCGGCGAAAGAAAAGCCGCAGAGCGGAAAAGTTGAGGCCGTGGGCGATGATGTGAAGTCCCTCAAGGTTGGCGACAAGATCCTCTTCGACCGCTACTCCGGCTCCAAGATCAATCTCGACAATATCGAGTACCTGATCGTAAAAGAAGAAGACGTGCTGGGGGTTCTGAGCTAAGGTTCCTGAAGGTTACGGTATTGGATGAATCAAACAACGTATTGAATTTTAGGAGGAAATAATATGGCAAAGCAGCTTATGTTCGACCAGGATGCACGTGCGGCGATCCTGAAGGGCGTGAACGTTCTCACGGATGCCGTAAAGGCGACGCTTGGCCCCAAGGGCCGCAACGTCATGATCGACAAAAAATTCGGCGCACCGACCATCACCAAGGACGGCGTGTCCGTGGCAAAAGAAATCGAGCTGAAGGACCCCTATGAGAACATGGGCGCCCAGCTCGTGCGCGAAGTGGCATCCAAGACCTCGGACGTGGCCGGCGACGGCACCACGACCGCTACGGTCCTGGCCCAGGCCATCTACCGCGAAGGCATGAAGAACGTGACCGCAGGCGCCAATCCCATGGACCTGAAGCGCGGCATCGAGAAGGCCGTTGAGGCGGTCATCGCGAACCTGAAGAAGAACTCCAAGCTCGTTGTTGACAAGAAAGAGATCGCCCAGGTCGGCAGCATCTCCGCGAACAGCGACGCCACCATCGGCGACCTGATCGCCGAGGCGGTGGACAAGGTCGGCAAGGACGGCGTCATCACCGTGGAAGAGGCAAAGAGCATGACCACCAGCCTCGACGTGGTCGAGGGCATGCAGTTCGACCGCGGCTACATCTCCCCCTACTTCGTGACCAACGCCGAGAAGATGGAGGCTGTTCTTGAGAACGCCTACATCCTCCTCTCGGAGAAGAAGATCTCGAGCATGAAGGACCTGCTCCCGATCCTGGAACAGACCGCCAAGATGGGCGCGCCCATGGTGATCATCGCCGAGGACGTCGAGGGCGAGGCCCTTGCGACCCTGGTGGTGAACAAGCTGCGCGGCACGCTCCAGATCTGCGCCATCAAGGCCCCGGGCTTCGGCGACCGCCGCAAGGCAATGCTCGAAGACCTCGCGATCCTGACCGGCGGCTCGGTGATATCCGAAGACCTCGGCATCAAGCTCGAGAACGTGAAGATCACGGACCTCGGACGTGCAAAGAAGATCACCGTGGACAAGGACAACACCACGATCGTCGAGGGCGCGGGCAAGACCGACGCGATCCAGGGCCGGGTGAAGATGATCAAGGCGCAGATCGCCGAAACGACCTCCGACTACGACAAAGAGAAGCTCCAGGAGCGGCTCGCCAAGATCGTGGGCGGCGTTGCGGTCATCAATGTGGGCGCGGCCACGGAGACGGAAATGAAGGAAAAGAAGGCCCGTGTCGAGGACGCGCTCCATGCGACCCGCGCGGCCATGGAAGAGGGCATTGTTGCAGGCGGCGGCGTTGCGCTGCTCCGCTGCATCCCGATCCTGGACAAGATGAAGCTTTCCGGCGACGAGCAGATCGGCGTGAACATCGTGAAGAAGGCGCTTGAAGAGCCGATCCGCCAGATCGTGAACAACGCAGGACTCGAGCCTCGGTGATCGTGGACAAGGTGAAGTCCTCGGACAAGCCGAACTACGGCTTTGACGCACAGAAGGAAGAGTATGTGGACATGCTCCAGGCCGGCATCATCGATCCGACCAAGGTCACGCGCTCCGCGCTCCAGAACGCAGCCTCCGTTGCGAGCCTCATGCTCACGACGGAAGTCATGATCACCGATATGCCCGAAGAGAAGGGTGCAGGCGGCATGCCCGGCGGCATGGGCGGCATGGGTGGAATGGGCGGCATGGGCGGCGGGATGTACTAAGAGAATGAAAAGTTTCCTTTCACGAGGAACTGAAACACAAAGGCCGGCAGAGATATATCTCTGCCGGCTTTTTTCTTCTGTCGCATGCACCAAATGCATCAAAGTCCCAACGTCGGTAGCACCTTCAATCATTGCCCCCCCCGATAAGACTGCTAAAAAACATGGGGACTTTAATAGGTAATAGAAGACCTATTGTGTCCACTTTTCCACTGATTGTGCTATAATATTAACAACTCCATGGAAGGCTTCCGGGAGTACGTCGGTTCGCCCGACGAGAATGACCTGAAAGGAGGACCTGCAAAATGTCACTTTATTTGGATATTCACAAGAATATACCTGGATTGACGGCTAAAGCAATTGCCGGCGCCCATGCGAAAGATCTTGAAGTTCAGGGCAAGTATGGCGTGAAGTACCTGAAATACTGGTTCGATGAAGGCGCGGGAAAAGCCTTTTGTCTGGTGGAGGCTCCGAGCAAAGAAGCGGCGGCCGCAGTCCATCGGGAGGCTCATGGTCTCGTAGCGGAAGAGATCAATGAAGTCAAGGAAGGGACGTAGTCAGCTTGTAGTGCCGGAACTTTGGTGACGTTTCGGGCTTCGTGCGCGCATTCGCAGCTTGGGTCGTTAGAGTAGGATCTTAAGCAGGTAGCTGAGGACAGGCGTGCTGAACCAGTTGCGCAGCTTGCGCGATTATGACTGGAGAGAAAATCTTTCCGGTCTTTTTGTTTCTCGGGTTCCGAAAGTGCATTTCTTCGTGAGTCCCTCTTTCAAGCGCGGTTGACTTTGAATGCTCTGCGCGATATAGTTGAATCGAGAAGTACTCATTAATGCCAAGGAGGATACATTATGGATCCCGTTGTACACTTTGAGATGCCTTAAGACGACGGGCGCGCATGGCGAAGTTCTATAAATCGGCTTTTGGCTGGAAGACGCAGATGTTTGGCGAGGAGATGGGTAATTATGTTACTGCAGCAACCACGGAAACCGGCGGGAAAGGCCCCAAAAAGCCCGGAAGGATCAACGGCGGCTTTTACCCGAGAAAACCCGACTGGCCCGCGCAATATCCGTCCATCGTTATCGCAGTTGACGATATCAAGAGATCGATCAAGAAAGTGCAAGCCGCGGGGGGTAACGTGCTGGGGGAACCTATGGAAATTCCCAACGTCGGACAATATGTATCGTTCATCGACCCGGAGGGTAACCGCGTGAGTATGCTTCAGCCCATCCCCTTTAATTGGCATGCGCCGAAGAAACGTAAAGCATCTAAGCTCAAATCCAAGGCAAAGGTCAAGCCAAAAAAAGCTCGATCGACGCGAAAGACCGCCTAACTATTTGGTCGAGTCCAGCGTTACGTACGTTTAAAAGATCATCGCCGGAGAGAAATTTCTCCGGCCTTTCGTTTAGGGACCACCCTTATACTTCCAGACTGCTTCTGCGCAAAAACCGGTTTATGACCCGGTTCAAGAAAGTGAGTTGCCATGAAGAAGAATGTCAAACGGTGCTCCTGGACGTCAGACGATCCGCTGATGATCGCTTATCATGACGAGGAATGGGGCGTACCGCTCCATGACGACCGGAAGCTTTTCGAGTTCCTCGTGCTGGAGGGCGCGCAGGCCGGGTTGTCCTGGTCCACGGTGCTCAAGAAGCGCGAGAACTATCGGAAGGCCTTTCGGGGTTTCGACCCCGCGGTCGTGGCGCGATTCACGATTCGGGACATGCAGCGGCTGCTGAAGGATGAAGGCATCATCCGTAACCGGTTAAAGATCGAGGCCGCCATAACCAATGCCCGGCTGGTCCTGGAAGCCCAGAAGGAGTTCGGTTCGCTGGACGCGTACCTCTGGCGATTCGTGGGGGGAAAGCAGATCCGCCACGCATGCCAACGTCTTGCTGAGATACCCGTAACTACACCTGAGGCTGAAGCCATGAGCAGGGACCTTAAGAAACGGGGGTTCAAGTTCGTCGGACCGACCATCTGCTATTCCTTCATGCAGGCTGTAGGAATGGTCAACGACCATGTCGTCGATTGTTTCCGGTATCGGGAAAAGGGCTGAAGCTCGGGGGGACGGACTGGGTCAGGTTTTTGCTACCGCTCAAGACCCGTCCTGCCTTTTCGCGCGTAAAAACTACCTTGCAAATATAATCGAGTTATAGTACTGTCTTCTCGGGGAGGCTATCCGAGTCAGTCATGAAAAAAATACTGATCGCGCGCGATCTTCACGTTTTATTAGAACAGAATGATGCCTTCCTGAAACGGACGGACCTCAGGGTACTTGTCGCAGCAACGAGCGATGAGGCGCTGAAAATTCATCGAGTCGAGCGGGTGAACCTCATTATCGCTCAACTTGATATGCCCGGCATGGCCAGCGAGCAGTTCTGTTCAATGATCAGGGAGGATGAGGACCTCCGGGCAGTTTCCATGATCATGGTCTGTGCAGACACCCCGGAAGCGACCGAGCGGAGCGTGCAATGCAGGGCGAACGTAGTGTTGCAGTATCCGGTCCACCCCTTCGTGCTCATGGTAAAAGCGCAGCAGCTCCTTGATATTGCCGCGAGGGAGATGCTCCGCGTTCTCCTGAGCGCCAGCGTTGATGGCCGCATTGATGATGAACCATTCTTGAGCCGCGTCAGGAATATCAGCGCCACGGGAATGCTGATCGAAAGCGATACTCCTCTTGCCGAAGGCACCCGGTTGTTCTGCACGTTCTATCTCCCCAATGCACTGAAAATCGAGGTTTCAGGCAAGATCATCAGTGTCCCTTGAGCAAACCCCGGGACATGAAGACCATCAATACGGACTCATGTTTACAGATATCACTGCGAAGACCAAACGACTTCTGGCCGACTATATAGAACATACATCGATCAAATCGCAACACCGTGACCTGTAGACTATTTACGCAAAGCCTTAGGCTGGATATCCCTGCCTGCTCCTCCGATAAAATGTCCAGAAAGCAAAACAAGGGACACCCTGAGTTGAAAAAATCAGAACAGGATGTCCCTTTATATATTCTGATCGTTACTGCTGCCAACGATTTGACAGCGCAGTAGCCTGGATCCGGAGGCCGGAGTGGACTTTAGCCCCGTTGTTGTCAATGGTACATGACTCATCTAGTAGATGAATCGTGTGGGGCTTGAATGTTATTTATGAATCCGAGTCATCGCTGTCCGGTTAAAACAGCAATCCCTGTATGGGCTCATCTCGAACGGCTAAGAGCCGTTCGGGTTTCAATGTAAGAATATCGATTAGGTTCTTTCGTTCAAAAAGCGTTTCCCTGATAAGGCGACTCAAAGTCAGCAGGGAGTGTCGTACTTCGTCTGGTATTTGATGTATGTGAGCAGCAAATAATAGCTCATTGCCACCCAGATTTGAGTCATTACGGCGTTTTTGCTGGTCCCGAGGAACGATTTGATCTTCAGGTTCTGTTTGATCCATTTGAAGAACAGTTCTATTTGCCACCGGGACTTATAGATCGCCGCTATCGTTGATGCCGCGAGTTTCATATTGTTGGTGAGGAACGTCAGGTGCTTCTTGGTTTCCTTCATCGTAGAACTCGATCATCCGAAGTTCTTTGGGATAATGGTGCTTCGTTCGGGGTCCGGCTAAAAGAATCGTTTGGTCTTTCCGGACCCCTTTCCCGGAAACCGGATGCTGTCCGGTAACGACACAATCGATATTGGACTTGGCGCGAGTGACGAACCAGACGCGCTTTTCGTCCAGTGAATTCAGCCATTTGTAGTCGATATACGCCCGATCTACAGAAACGATGCTGTCCGGAGACAGGGGGAAACCGACGTCCTTAGCCACCGTGACATCGTGTTTCTTACCATCGGTGATCGTTACAAACGACGGCAGTGCCCCGGAGTGGTCATAGAGGCAATGCATCTTAATCGCTCCCTTGGTCTTTCTGAACTTGGCCCAGGGAAAGACCGAGAGGCAAAGATCGATCACTGAAGCATCGATTGAATACAATTCATTTTTGAACTTGAACCGATGTTTCGGTGTCAAGTCCTTGCAGCGAGAGAGAAGATGATAAAACAAATCTTCAAATATCTGAAAGCTCCGCTTGTTGTTGGCATCCGAGAAAGTGCTCCGGTGAATGCCGGTGAGCCCCAGGTGATACCATCGGGACTCGTTAGCTTCCAGTCCCGTCACGATGTCCCGGATACTGTCTTTTTGCTTGACCTGGGAGAACAAGATCGTGATATACTGGTGCCACGTCGTATAGGACTTGACGTATCTGTCTCCCTGGTACTGTTTTACGGCTTTTTCGAACTGATATCTCGGTACAAGTTTCAGCAACTCTCCGAAGATCGTTTCCAACTTGCGCATGGCTTGTTCCTCCTTGCTGGAATAGTGTTCTGGCGAATCCTATTATCCAACAATCGAGGTATTCAGGCCATGCCTTTTTAGTTTTTAGCGGACGTCAATGACTCCGAGTATTTACATTTTACTTAGATGCTTTTGCTACTGATATCCTCATGAAGCGACAGTTTACTGACGATTCGTCGTTCGCTACAGGAATAAAAAAGACCGAGGGGCATAGCCCTTCGGCCAAATATCGTATCCCAACAAGTTGCCTGCCTAACTCTTCAATATCTTCTCCGCTGCGATCTGCGCCTCATGCACACAGTCGCCGATGCCTATCCCCTTGTACGAGCAGCCGATAAGATGAAGTCCCGGATGGGTGGCGAGCATTCGGTCCATGAGCGCGATCCGATCGAGATGCCCTACCGTGTACTTCGGCATCCCCCTGTACCAGCGGTAGACTTTCGAGAACAGGGGATTTGCCTTGATTCCGAGGACGGTATCCAGCTCTTCGAGCACCATCCTGACCATGCCCGCTTCATCGAGCTCGTGTACGAGCTCTTCGTGGTGGCCGCCTCCAACAAAGACGCGGACCAGGATCGTGTCGTCAGGCGCGCGGTAGGACCACTTGATGGAGCTGTAGGTGGCTGCGTTGATCCGCCTGCCCTCAACACGGGGTACGATGAACCCGAACCCTTTGAGCGGGACCTTCACATCTTCCTTCTTGAACGCGATCGAGACCGTGGCGGACGACGACCATTCAATCGTGTTCATCTGCGCGGCAAGGTTCGCATCCATTCCTTTAATCATGTTAGCGGAATCGTAAGCAGCCGGGGCCAGCATGACATGGTCTGCCTCAAGGGCCTCGCCATTCTCGAGAATCACCGCGTATCTATTCCCCTTCGGCTCAACAGCCTTGACCCCGGCGTTGAGCCGGATCGAATCCCGACCAATGAGATCCGCGCAGGCCTGTGACAGGGTCTGCATGCCGTTCTTGAAGCTCATGAAGTAGGTCATTTTCGGCGATCCGGCTTTGGATGATGGGCCGCTGAGCGTTGCGTGAGGCCGGGCCTTCATGGTTGAGATCATGCCGAGGATCAGGCTTCCGCTCTTCTGCTCCATCTGCACAAAGCGTGGAAATGTCGCGAGGACGCTCATGTTATCGGGATTCGACGTATGGATACCGGCCACGAGAGGTTCCGCGATCTTTTCCAGACACTCACGGCCAAGCCTGCGGGTGACGAAAGAGGCAAGGCTTTCATCATCCCGTGATCTCCGTTTCGGCACGAACAGTTCCATTCCCATCCGGATCTTGCCGGGCCAGGTGATGAGGTGGGACTTAGCCATAGGCCAGAACGAAGTGGGGACCATGAGCATCACGCCTTCCGGCAAGGAGTGAAGTCTTTCCCGTGAATAGATGAAGGTCCCCTTGAACTGGTCGTTTGACGGCAGCATCTCTGGCCCGAGGCCGAGATGGCGAGCGAGATTCACGGACCAGACCTTTTCCGGAAGGAAGCTGTCGGGCCCGCCTTCGATGAGGTACTTGTCGTGTTTCTCGGTAACGATTTTGCCGCCGATACGACTGTTCTTTTCGAGCAGCAGCACATCAATGGTCTTGCCGTAGGCCTTGGCCCCGGACTTGAGATGGACGGCAGCTGCCAGGCCGGCGATGCCACCGCCTATTATGATGACTCTTGGCATGTATGTCCTCTTTTTACCACGATCTTATCAAGTCACCAAGAAGAAGTTCTTACCCTTATTCTTCGTCTTTGCTATCTTCGGTGACTTACCTATTATACTATTTTTTTTATAATATCCGCCAGGGTTTTAATAAAGAGCGGCGAGGTGTTCAGAGACTCAGCGCGTTCAAACTTGAGCCCCAGCTTTTTCGCATGCGCCCGATGGACGATATCGATGTCATAGAGCGTCTCCATGTGGTCACAGGTGAAACCGATAGGAACTTCAAGAATCGATTTGAAGCCTTCACGGGCGATCTGGTCAAGCGTGGGCTCTACCTCGGGCCCGATCCAGGGTTCCGTCGCCCGCGCACCCTTGCTTTGCCAGGCAATGCGCCAGTTTTTTATTCCGGTCTTGTTGACGACAAGACCGACAGTTTCTTCAACTTGTTTTTGGTACGGGTCGCCGGCTGCGATGTATCGGATGGGGATGCTGTGACTCGTGAAGATGACGACGACCCGGTCCCGCAGAGTTTCTGGAAACCTGGCAAGTCCTGCTCGGACCTTTTCACCCCATGAGTCGATGAACAGGGGATTGTCATGCCAGCTCGGGATAAAGAGCGGGCAGGTTTCCCCGCTTCCCAGCCCATTGCAGGCGCTTCTGTATGCGCCGGTCGTGACCTCGGTTGAGAAAGGCGACATGGAAAGCGCGATCACGCGACGAGCTCCGTCCTTGATGGCCCGGTCGAATGATTCAGCCACCATCGGCTTGGTATATCGGAATCCTTCGTATGCCCGATACCCGGTGCCGAGTTCTTTTTCCAAGGCGTCTGCCTGGGCCTTGACGAGGTCGGGAAGGGGGGACTTGCCGCCGATGAGCTTGTAACGCTCGACCACGGCGGTGACGACGGGCACCGGCGCAGGACGTTCCATGAAGGCAGCCATAAATGGCCCGACTTCGTCAAGTGAACGGGGTCCGCCAAGGGCGATGAGTATGACGGCGGTGAGATTCGACATTATAAAAAGGGGGTCAGGGTTCAGGGTCCGAGGGCCGGGAAAGTCTTTACCCTGAACCCTGGCTATCGAACCCTTGACCCTGGTCCTATCTCTTGCTCATTTCATGCGTTGCGTTGATGAACTCTGCAGCGTGGTCGAGCGGCGTTTGCTGCAGGATGCCGTGCCCCAGGTTCATGATGTGGCCGTTTCTGTTTCCGGCGCGGTCAAGGATCTCCTTGGTGCGCTTGCGGATGAATTCCTTCGTGCCGAAGAGCGAGATGGGGTCGATGTTTCCCTGTACCCCCTTGTCATGTCCCACGCGCTTCCAGGCCTCGTCCAGGTTGCATCGCCAGTCGAGTCCGATCACGTCGCCGCCCGCTTCCGCAACCATCTCAAGCAAATGCGTTGCCCCGTTGGCGAAGTGGATGAGCGGCACGGTCTTCTTGACGCCGGCGATCACGTTCTTCTGGTGAGGCAGAACGAACTCGCGGTAGTCCGCGGGTCCGAGCGCGCCGACCCAGGAGTCGAAGAGCTGGACCACCTGCACGCCGGTGTCGATCTGGGCGTTCAGGTAGTTGATGATGACGCCGGTCAGATGTTCCATGAGCTTGTGCCAGGCCTTCGGCTCGGCGAACATCATGGTCTTGGCGTGCTCGTAATTTCTTGACCCGCCGCCTTCGATGATATACGAGGCAAGCGTAAAGGGCGCGCCTGAGAATCCGATCAGAGGCACCTTGCCGTTCAGTTCCTTCAGGACGATCTTGATCGCCGTCATGAGGTATTCGATCTGTGTTGCCGCGTCGATGGGCTTGAGCTTCTGCACGTCCGACATGGTGCGAACGGGATTGTGGATCACCGGGCCCTCGCCCTTGGCGAATTCGAGGCCGATGCCCATGGGCTCGAGCGGCAGCAGGATGTCCGCGAAGATGATGGCCGCGTCGATTTCGTAGCGACGGATCGGCTGGATCGTCACCTCCGCGGCGAGCTCGGGTGTTTTGCACATCTCGAGGAAGGTGTGCTTCGCCCTGATCTCTCGGTATTCCGGCAAATAGCGTCCCGCCTGGCGCATCATCCACACCGGGGTGCAGTCCACCGGCTGACGTCTGCATGCATTGATGAACCTGTCTGCTCTGGACATTATAGATCTCCTGAAAGTGATGGTATGTTCTGCCGCAGCGAGTGCAGAGAACAGAAGGGAGCGCATAGGGGCGTCTTCCGTAGCGAACCAATGAGCGCTTACTATAGTATTTTATGAGGCAAAACTCAAGAAAAATTTCTTTTACTGAGACTGGCCTTGCCCCCAGCCGGTTTTGGTTGCGCGGGTTGCGGTTTTATCCTCTTTATTACTTTAGGCAGGCCGGGGAAGAAACGGGAGTTCCCTTGGGCGGGAAGAAGGTAGTAGATCTACTCTGTATCGCAGGGCGGCTTCCGTTCTTTAAGCTTTGAGATTTTTACGGGCGTAAGCTCCGTCTTTATCGCAAAGTAGGGCAGCGCATAAGTATCCTTCTTCTTTATGAGCAGCCATTCTTTTCCCGTGCCCTTTGGGAGGCCCTTCATCTGCGCAAGGGTGAAGACGCCTTTGAGCTTCTTCCCGTTCAATTCAAAAGTGAGCTTGCCTGCTGTCAGCGCCTCGTCAGGACCGTCGGCCTCAAGCAACACGAATTCTCCTGCATCCCAAACGACCACCGGTCCAGCGCCATAATTGCCCTCGGGAATGATGCCTTCGAAGTCTATGTATTCGAGCACATGATCAGGAACCATGATGGCGAGCCGCTTGTCCGCGGGATTCATGGACGGACCCTTGGGGATCGCCCAGGACTTGAGCACGCCATTGATCTCCAGACGGAAATCATAGTGGGGTCGCGAGGCTTTGTGCTCCTGTACTACGAATCTGCATGGTTTGACTGTCATGGTTGGCCCCCTCTTGTATGCGAAACTTCTTGACAAAGATTGCCGCAATCTATAATATTTCACTTCACTCCGACTGAGGCGGAACAGCCATTATCCTACGAAAAGCTTACATCACCTGAGGACTGTTTGTCTATGATAAAGCTTTACAATACATTGAGCGGGAAAAAAGAGGAATTTATCCCGATTCATCCCGGCAAAATGACCATGTATGCCTGCGGTGTGACCGTGTATGATTTTTCCCACCTCGGACATGCACGCGGGGCCGTGGCTTTTGACCTGATCCAGAGGTACTTCAGGCGTAAGGGTTTTGACGTGACCTATGTGCGGAATTTCACTGATGTCGACGACAAGATCATTAACCGCGCGAAGGAGGAAGGGATCACTGCCTCAGAGGTGGCGCATAAGTACATCGTTGCGTATCAGGAGGACATGAAGCGATTGGGTGTTGGCAGGCCGGACCTCGAGCCCAAGGCCACGGAGCATATTGCAGAGATGATCGAGGTCATTAAGGGTCTTGTGGCAAAAGGACATGCCTACGTTATTGATGGTGACGTGTTCTTCCGCGTGGCTAGCTTCAAGGAGTATGGCAAACTCTCAAAACGGAACCTCGATGACCTGAAAGCAGGAGCGCGTGTAGAGGTTGACGAGCGCAAGGTCGATCCGCTCGATTTCGCCCTCTGGAAGAAATCGAAGCCGGACGAGCCGGTTTGGGACAGCCCTTGGGGGCCGGGCAGGCCGGGATGGCATATCGAGTGCACGGCCATGGGGTTCAAGCACCTGGGACAGACCTTCGATATTCATGCAGGCGGCAAGGACCTGATTTTCCCGCACCACGAGAACGAGATCGCGCAGAGCGAGGCCTACTCGGGCAAAACGTTCGTGAACTACTGGCTCCATAATGGGTTCGTGAACATCAACCAGGAGAAGATGTCCAAGTCGCTCGGCAACTTTTTTACCATCCGGGACATCCTGAACCAGTATGACGGAGAGGTGGTGAGGCTGTTCTTGCTATCCACGCACTACCGCAGCCCGATCGATTTTTCCGATGCGAACCTTAAGGACGCACGGGCGGGGATCGACCGATTTTATACGATGAAGGAAGGGATATTAAAGTTTCTCGCCGGGAAGAGACATCCTGCAGTCAGGCCCGAGGATGTCATTGAGGTCGTTGACCGGCCGCTTTATGAAAAGATCCTGAATCTGCCCAGGGCATTTGAAGAAGCCATGGATGATGACTTCAACACCGCCTTCGCCATCGGGCTTATCTACGATCTGGTCCGCGAGGTGAATAGAGTCCTTGCGGAAGCGGACAAAAAGAACGAAGACGCCGTGACCTTGCTGTTGTCGGCAGCAGCAGCGTCCTTCGACGATGTGAACAAGACCCTCGGCATATTCCTCCGCGATCCCGAGGAATGGTTCAAGGAGGGAAGGCTCGCTGACAGCAAGGTTTCGCTCTCCGTCGAACGGATCGAGGAACTCATTCATCTCCGGAACGAGGCCCGGGCGCGTAAGGATTGGGCCGAGGCCGATCGGATACGCAAGGTTCTTGACGACGGCGGAGTGGAGCTTTTCGACCGGTCCGACGGCACGGTGTGGAAACCGAAGTAGCTCACTGATCTGCACTAAACCCCAAGTGCCAGCTTCCCAATAAATTCCAAATAATAAACATGAATGCCAAATCGCAGTTTGTGATATTGAATACGTAGTATTATTTTCAGTTTGTAAATATGAATTTAAAGATTCCCCCATCATATGCAAAGAGATAAAATATTTGGGATCAACCCTGTGATCGAGGCGCTCAGGGCTGGAGGGTCGGTCCAGCGCGTCTTGATCGCCGAGCAGCGAAAGTCGGACCGGGAGGTCCGGGAGATCATCCGGCTGGCCAAGGGGAGTGGCATCGAGGTCAGGGTGACGACTCGAGACGCATTGAACCGGGAGGCACCGAATGCCCTGCACCAGGGTGTGCTGGCTGTCATTGCTGCTCGTAAATACGCCACGCTCGACGATTTGCTGCAGATTCCAGCTCAGAAGGGGCAAGCACCGCTCTTCCTGATCCTTGATGGTGTGGAAGACCCGAGAAATCTTGGCGCCATCCTCAGAACAGCCGAAGTTGCTGGTGTACATGGTGTCATTATCCCCGAACGAAGGGCGGCGGGCCTTACGGAGACCACTGCCAAAACAGCAGCCGGTGCCTTGGAATACGTGCCAGTTGTCAAGGTTGTGAATATGGTGAACACTCTCGAGAACCTCAAAAAGAGTGGCGTATGGATTGCTGGTGCCGAGGCGGGTGGTGATCTGGTGTATTGGGAGGCGGATTTTGTTCGTCCAACCGCAATCGTGGTTGGCGGGGAAGGCAAAGGCATCCGCCGGCTCGTGCGGGAGCATTGCGATTATCTGGTGTCTCTGCCGCTCATGGGGCGGATCAATTCACTGAATGTATCTGTAGCATCGGGGGCTCTTTTGTATGAAGTACTCAGACAGCGACGGGAGAAGAGCGGTATTTCCTCTAAGTCATGAGCGCTGTACAACTTGGCTATTTTGATAAAACCACGTGTATTAATCTTTTTGCTTGACAAGATCATCCACAATCTCTTATAATTACAATTCTTTGACGCGGGATTACATGCTTCCTTTCGCTATCTTACGGTAAGATATGGAATTTATTTTAATCAGGCAGGGGCGTGGTCTGTCCGTATGGTTCTGCCACCGTAACTCAGTTGGTAGAGTAGCTGATTTGTAATCAGCCTGTCGGGGGTTCGATTCCCTTCGGTGGCTCCACTTTTACAGTTATTGTTCATGCTAGATCAGGGTTTGTTGTATCCATCGGGGAGGTGCCCGAGTGGCCAAAGGGAACAGACTGTAAATCTGTCGGCGTCAGCCTACGGAGGTTCGAAACCTCCCCTCCCCACCACTTCATGAAATGCGGATTGATGATTGCGGAGTGCAGATTGAAAATCTGAAATCTGCAATCCGCAATTCGAAATAAAACGCGGGAATAGCTCAGCTGGCTAGAGCGCAAGCCTTCCAAGCTTGGGGTCGCGGGTTCGAATCCCGTTTCCCGCTCCATTAACCATTCAAGTGGCTTGAACAGTTTTTAACCATTTAAACAGGTTAAGTCGCCCATGTAGCTCAGTTGGCAGAGCACATCCTTGGTAAGGATGAGGTCAGCGGTTCGATCCCGCTCATGGGCTCCAGTAAAAAAGCAGTGCGTATAACCAGTTCCTATCGACCTTTAACCTTTACAGGGAGGAATGCATGGCAAAGGCAAAATTTGAGAGGACAAAACCTCATGTGAACGTGGGCACCATCGGCCATGTGGACCACGGCAAGACGACGTTGACAGCGGCCATAACGAAGGTGTTGTCGTTCAAGAACTTCGCAACCTTTGTTTCCTACGATAACATCGACAAGGCCCCGGAAGAACGGGAACGCGGCATCACGATTGCCACGGCGCACGTGGAATACCAGACGGACAACCGTCATTATGCCCATGTCGACTGCCCAGGCCATGCCGACTACGTAAAGAACATGATCACGGGAGCCGCCCAGATGGACGGAGCTATCCTCGTGGTCTCCGCCGCAGACGGCCCCATGCCCCAGACCCGTGAACACATCCTGCTTGCCCGTCAGGTCGGTGTGCCCTATATCGTGGTATACATGAACAAGGTGGACATGGTGGATGACCCCGAGCTCATCGAGCTCGTGGAACTCGAGATCCGTGAGCTGTTGACCAAATACCAGTTCCCCGGGGACAAGACCCCGATCGTGAAGGGGAGTGCGTTAAAGGCCCTCCAGAGCGAGAGCAAGGACGTCAATGCGCCTGAGTACAAGAGCATCTTGGAGCTTATGGCAGCCGTTGACAGCTATATTCCCCAGCCCAAGCGCGAAATAGACAAGCCTTATCTTATGCCGGTGGAAGACGTGTTCTCCATCGCCGGTCGCGGAACGGTGGTCACGGGCAGGATCGAGCGCGGCATTGTTAAGGTAGGCGATGAAATTGAGATCGTGGGCATCAAGCCCACGCAGAAGACCGTGGTGACGGGCGTCGAGATGTTTCGAAAGCTTCTGGACCAGGGCGAAGCCGGAGACAACGTCGGCGTCCTGCTCCGCGGCATCAAGAAGGAAGACGTGGAGCGCGGCATGGTCCTGGCAAAGCCGGGAAGCATCACGCCGCACACCAAATTCAAGGCCGAGGCTTATGTTCTCACGAAGGAAGAAGGCGGCCGCCACACCCCGTTCTTCAAGGGGTACCGTCCCCAGTTCTATTTCCGGACCACGGACGTGACGGGCGTGGTGACGCTCGCTGAAGGCGTCGAGATGGTGATGCCGGGCGACAACATGACCTGCTCGGTAGAGCTTATCGGGCCGATCGCCATGGACAAGGGCCTGCGTTTTGCCATCCGCGAAGGCGGCAGGACCGTGGGCGCAGGCGTTATTACCGAAGTGATCGAGTAAATAAAAACATTGAAGCCTGCGGATCGCGGAATGAATGATTCGCGATCAACGAGCTGAAATCTGAAATCGAGAAGGGTGAGGCAATTGACATGCGTGAAATCGTATTACTTGCTTGCGGTGAGTGCAAGCGGAAAAACTATTCAACGACCAAAAACAAGAGGAATACTCCTGACAAGCTGAACTTGGACAAGTATTGCCGATTCTGCCGCAAGCACACGACGCATAAGGAAACCAAAGCATAATCGAGATACATCCGGATGCTGCTGAATAGAACACAGGCCAGTAGCTCTAATGGTAGAGCTCCGGACTCCAAATCCGGCTGCTGGGGGTTCGAGTCCCTCCTGGCCTGCCATATTCTCCTGTGTAGAAAGAGGCCTTTCTCATGTTCAAAAAGATCGCGGAATTCTTCGAAGAAGTAAAGCTGGAACTCAAAAAGGTTGTGTTTCCGACAAAAAAGGAGGTCATAGGTTCTACCTGGGTGGTGATCACTACCGTGCTCATCGCCGCCTTTTTTCTCGGTTTGGTAGATTTAGGGTTGGGGAGATTGATGACCCTTGCCTTTAAGTAAGGACAATTATGCCCATGAACTGGTATGTGATCCATACGTATGCGGGTTTTGAGAACAAAGTAAAGGCCAGCATCCTTGAGACCGTCTCTAAACTTTCGTTGCAGGAAAAAATAGGACAGATTCTGGTCCCGACCGAAGAGGTCCTTTCCATTAAAGGGGGGAAGAAGCGCAAGTCGCAGCGGAAGTTTTTCCCCGGCTACATTCTCGTCGAGATGGAGATGGACGACAATACGTGGCATATTGTGAAAGATACGCCCAAGGTTACAGGCTTTGTCGGAGGAAGCACGAACCCGACGCCGCTCTCCGATGAAGAGGTGAAGGCCATCCTCAAACAGGCGGAAGAGGGCGCCGTTGCCCAGACCCAACCCAAGCATGCGTATCAGAAGGGCGATCGGGTCAGGGTGATCGATGGGCCGTTCAGCAGCTTCATCGGCACGGTGGAAGACGTGAACCCTGCTCACGGACGGCTTCGAGTGATGGTGAGCATATTCGGTCGTTCGACGCCGGTGGAACTGGAATTTCTTCAGGTTGAGCGGGAGAAAGAAAAATAAATTCAAGGTTGACATTTTTAGAGTCAGGATCAAAAGTTAAAATTTAAGGTGGGAGTTATCAATGGCAAAAGAGATTACAGGAAAAATAAAGCTTCAGGTTCCAGCAGGAAAGGCCAATCCGGCACCGCCCGTAGGTCCCGCGCTCGGTCAGCATGGCGTGAACATCATGGAGTTCTGCAAGCAGTTTAACGCCAAGACCCAAAAGCTAGGCGATACTATCGTCCCAGTTATCATCACGGTCTATTCCGACAGGTCCTTCACCTTTATCACCAAGACTCCTCCGGCAGCGGAACTGCTCAAGAAGGCCGCCGGTATCGTCAAGGGTTCCGGTGTACCGAACAAGGACAAGATCGGTAAGGTGACCCGCGCCCAGATAAAGGAGATTGCGCAGACGAAGATGCCCGACCTCAATGCGGCAAGCGTAGAATCAGCCATGCGCATGATCGAGGGCTCGGCGAAGAGCATGGGGCTGGATGTAGTAGATTAACGACCAACTTGAACTTCTAGGCGCTAAATCCTAAATTCGTGTTTCGAAATTGATTTTATTGCGGGAGGCCGACAACGGCCGCTATTACCGCGAGGAGGAACCATGGCAGGGAAGAAATTCAAAGCAGTTGCAGCACTGGTGGACAGGACAAAGTCATATGGTCTCGAAGAGGCAGTCGGGCTTGCCAAGAAAACAGCGAGGACCAAGTTCGATGAGACCGTTGATCTGTCAGTGAACCTCGGAGTGGACCCCAAGCAGGCCGACCAGATGGTCCGGGGAACGGTTGTCCTCCCTCACGGAACCGGGAAAAAGGTTAAGATCCTTGTCTTCGCCAAGGGTGAGAAGGAAAAAGAGGCGAGGGACGCTGGAGCTGACTTATGTAGGTTCCGAGGACCTCGCTGAGAAAATACAAAAAGAAGGCTGGACCGATTTCGATACGGTCGTGGCGACGCCGGATATCATGGGCCTCGTTGGCAGGCTCGGTAAGGTACTCGGGCCCCGCGGTTTGATGCCGAATCCCAAGACCGGCACGGTCACTTTCGACGTGGCAAGGGCCATTAAAGATATCAGAGCTGGTAAGGTGGAGTATCGTGTGGAGAAGGCGGGTATTGTGCATGTACCGGTGGGCAAAGCATCGTTTGACGAGAGCAAACTGACGGACAATGCTAAAGCGGTGCTTGAGTCCATCTTGAAGGCAAAGCCTGCCTCGAGTAAGGGAAAGTATCTTAAGAACGTGACTATTTCTACTACTATGGGCCCCGGCATTAAAATGGATACGGCTGCGATCGAGAAGATAGCAGGGTAAAAGAAAAAATAAGGCAAAATGCAAAATGGATGCGATAACGGTTTCAATTTTGCACTTTGCGATTTAAAATTTTCATTTTGCATCGTAATAGGATAAAGGTCGGCCCCTGAAAAAGAGGGGTGCGGTCCGAGACAGCAGGTACCGAAAGGGATTTGATACACATCCCCTTTGGCTTAATCCCGTACTGGGGCCTGCCGAGACCCGGGTAAAAAGAATGTGTTGGATCCCATCACTTTCTTTTGAGAATCCTGGGCTGGTCATCGGGAATTCTTGAAAGAAAGGAGGATCGTGTGAATAAGCAGGAAAAAAAGGAAGCAATTGACGAGTTGCATGAGAAGTTTGCTCGTGCCAAGACCGCCATCATCACCGGGTACACCGGAATTAACGTAGAGCAGATCACGGACCTTCGTGCGAAGCTGCGAACATCAAAGGTAGAATACCGGGTCGTAAAAAACACGCTTGGCCAAGAAAGCAGTGGAAGGCACCAGTCTTGAACCGCTCAAAGACTATTTTGTCGGTCCCGTAGGGATTGCGCTTGGATTTGATGATGTCGTGGCCCCAGCCAAGGTGCTCTTCGATTTCAATAAACTACAGTCAAAGCTTGAACTCAAAGTAGGTGTGCTGGACGGTAAACTGCTCAAGCAGGCGGATATCAAGGCGTTGGCATCCTTGCCGTCTCTCAACGCGCTCCGTGGGAAGCTCGCAGGTCTTCTCCAGGCGCCCGCATCAAAGATCGCCCGTATATTAGTAGCCCCGGCGGGCCAGCTTGCCAGGGTCATGAAGGCAAAGGCAGACAAGGGTTAACAGGCATTAAAACGCACCCCGTTAGGGGGGCGAATTTAAAAAAGTTCATACACTATCAGGAGGATATTGAAACATGGCGGATTTAGCAAAATTGGTTGATGAGTTGAGCGGCTTGACCGTTCTTGAAGCAGCGGAGTTAAGCAAGATGCTGGAGGAGAAATGGGGAGTATCAGCAGCAGCGCCCGTAGCAGCGGCGGCAGCAGGAGCGCCCGCTGCAGCTGCGGAAGAGAAGACGGCATTTGACGTGATCCTTGCCGGTGCTGGTGCGCAGAAGATCAACGTGATCAAGGTCGTGCGCGAACTTACGGGACTCGGCCTCAAGGAAGCAAAGGATCTGGTGGAAGGTGCGCCCAAGCCGGTGAAGACCGGAGTCGCCAAGGAAGAGGCAGAGACTATGAAGAAGAAGCTCACCGAAGCAGGGGCGACCGTCGAGGTAAAGTAAGATACAAACTAGCTTCATTAGCCAAGTCCTTGCCCTCCGGCATCGGTCCGGAGGGCAAAGGACTTTTTGCGTTTTTGGATAGGGCTTGCGGAGACGGCAGAAATCTAAGTTAAAATGAAGTGCAAAGTGAACAATGGAAATGGTTGCATTTGGATTCAGCGTTTTTTACCGGTTGCATTTTTTATTTTGCATTTTAATGCTGCAAGAGGGGTGCGATAATGTCAAAGGAAAAAAGAGAGCTTGTCCGCGTACGTAAGGATTTCTCCAAGATCCCCACGATCCTGGAGATTCCCGACCTGATCGAGATTCAAAAACGTTCCTATGATTCCTTTCTCCAGAAAGATACTGCTTCAGATAAGAGAAAGGATAGGGGACTCCAGGCGGCGTTCAAGAGCGTATACCCCATCTACGATTTCAATGAGACTGCCATGGTTGACTACCTCGGCTACTCGCTCGGAGAGCCGAAGTACAGCCTCTGGGAATGCCTGCAGCGCGGGTCTACCTTCGCAGCGCCACTCAAGATCAAAACGCGCCTTGTGTTCTTCGAGAAGGACGAACAAACCGCTACCAAGCGGGTAAAGGACATAAAAGAGCAAGAAGTCTATGTCGGCGACCTCCCACTCATGACAGATACCGGTACGTTCATCGTGAACGGGACGGAGCGGGTAGTGGTAAGCCAACTCCATCGTTCACCGGGCGCATTCTTCACTCATGACAAGGGCCGGACCCATGCGAGCGGTAAGATCCTATACTCGGCCCGGATCATTCCCTACCGTGGTTCGTGGCTCGATTTTGAATTTGATGTCAAGGACATCGTGCACGTGAGGATCGACCGGCGCAGGAAGATTCCCGCGACAATCCTGCTCAAGGCGTTTGGTTATTCCAATGAAGACCTGCTCAGGATGTACTATCCCATCGAAGACATCAGAATCAAGAAAGAAGGCTTCACGCGCGGAATCCTCGCGGACGCGCTGGTTGGCATGAAGTCCCCTGTCACGATTTACGACAAGAATACCCGCGAACAGATCGTCAAGGAAGGCGCCAAGATCACCCGTGTTGCCATCAAGAAGATGGAAGCCGCGGGAATCACTGAGGTTCCGATTCCGCGCGAAGAGCTCATCGACCGCATTGTTCTCCGTGATGTTATCGACCCGGAGACGGGAGAGGTGCTCCTAACAGCCAATGACAAGATGACCGAGGCGTTCCTGGACCGGATTGTCACCATGAAGGTGGAAAAGCTGGAAGTGATCTATATGGATGGCATCCATGTGATCTCAGCAATGCGTGACACGCTGCTCTCCGACAAGGTGCAGTCATCGGACGAAGCGCTTCTCGAGATCTACCGCAAAATGCGGCCGGGTGAACCGCCGACGATCGACATGGCGCGGAACCTATTCTCCGGCATGTTCTTTAACGCCAAACGCTACGACCTTTCGAATGTGGGAAGGCTCAAGCTCAACAAGAAACTCAAGCTCGATATTCCGATCGACAAGACCACCCTTACAGCGC
Source organism: Nitrospirota bacterium (assembly GCA_963796285.1). Taxonomy (GTDB): domain Bacteria; phylum Nitrospirota; class UBA9217; order UBA9217; family UBA9217; genus JALNZF01. The sequence goes on along the minus strand of CAWCKW010000013.1, from coordinate 221,215 downwards.
AGGATGTTGTTGAGGTGATCCGCTATCTCGTGAATCTCCGTACCGGCAAGGGTGAAGTGGACGATATCGACCATCTTGGCAACCGCCGGGTGCGGTCCGTAGGCGAACTCCTCGAGAACCAGATCCGGGTCGGCCTTGCTCGCATGGAACGCGCCATCAAGGAGCGCATGAGTCTTCAGGACATCGATACGCTCATGCCGCACGACATCATCAACCCCAAACCGGTGATTGCGGCTATTAAGGAATTTTTCGGTTCCAGTCAGCTCTCGCAGTTCATGGACCAGACCAACCCGCTCGCGGAGATCACGCATAAACGAAGGCTCTCCGCACTTGGGCCCGGCGGCCTCACGCGTGAGCGAGCGGGATTCGAAGTGCGCGATGTACACACGACCCATTATGGCAGAATATGCCCGATTGAGACACCAGAAGGTCCGAACATCGGCCTGATCGTTTCTCTAGCCACCTATGCGCGGGTGAACGATTATGGTTTCATCGAGGCCCCTTACCGGAAAGTTAAAAGTACGAAGGTAACGGATGAGATTGAGTACCTTTCGGCCGTGGATGGTGAAAACTATGTGATCGCCCAGGCCAATACACCGGTTGACGGCCGCAGCAAAATCGCCGTGGACAGCGTATCGGCCCGCGTGGGTGGCGAGTTCAAACTGGTGAGCGCCGAGGAAGTGCAGTATATGGATGTGTCGCCGAAACAGATAGTTTCTGTTTCCGCCGCGCTCATCCCGTTTCTCGAGAACGACGACGCGAACCGCGCACTCATGGGTTCGAACATGCAACGCCAGGCTGTGCCGCTTCTCCGTCCGCAGGCCCCGGTCGTCGGCACGGGCATGGAACGGGTCGCGGCCAGGGATTCAGGCGCAATTGTTTCAGCAAAACGCGATGGTAACGTGGAGGCCGTAGACTCCACCCGCATCACGATCAAGGGTGAGGATGCCAAGGGGCGGACGGTTATCGACACTTATCCGCTTACCAAGTTCTATCGCTCCAACCAGAATACCTGCATGAATCAGAAGCCTATCGTGCGGGTGGGTGATAAGGCTAAGAAGGGACAGGTGATCGCCGACGGTCCAGCGACCGAACTCGGTGAGCTTGCGCTCGGCCAGAACGTGCTCGTGGCCTTCATGCCCTGGAGCGGATACAATTACGAAGACGCGATCATCATCAGTGAGAAGATCGTAAAGGAAGACCGTTATACATCGATCCATATTGAAGAGTTCGAGATCGAAGCCCGGGACACAAAACTCGGCAAGGAAGAGATCACGCGCGACATCCCGAACCTGGGCGAAGAGACTCTCAGAAACCTCGATGAGAATGGCATCATCCGCATCGGCGCCGAAGTCATGCCGGGCGACATCCTCATTGGCAAGGTGACTCCCAAGGGCGAGACGCAACTTACGCCTGAAGAAAAGCTTCTCCGAGCGATCTTCGGTGAAAAGGCCGGCGACGTACGGGACGCCTCGCTCTACGCGTCTCCCGGCATCGAAGGAACGGTGATCGACGTCAAGGTGTTTTCGCGCAAGGGTGAGGACAAGAACGAGCGGCTCAAGACCCAGGAGAGCGAAGAGATCGCGCGGCTCCAGAAGGAATATCAGGACGAGATGCGGGCGGTCAAAGAGGACCGGTATAAGCGCATCCGCCGGATCCTGATCGGGAAGACCGTTGCCGATAAAGTGGTGAACTCCAAGAGCGGCAAGACCGAACTGGCAAAGGGCAAAAAGATCACTGTAGAGATCCTCGACAAGCTGCCGGAGAAGGATCTTGCCAAAATCAAGGTGGAGTCTGAAGACTATCCAGCAAAGCTGCAGGAGATTCTGGACAACTCGGAAAACCAGCTGAATATTCTTGAAACGATCTATGATGAAAAAATCGGCAGGCTGAAGCGTGGCGACGATTTGCCGCCCGGTGTAGTGAAGTTGGTGAAGGTATATGTGGCCATGAAGCGTAAGCTGTCCGTAGGCGACAAAATGGCAGGCAGACACGGTAACAAGGGCGTGGTCTCGCGGATCGTGCCAGAGGAAGATATGCCCTATCTTCCCGATGGCACACCGGTCGAGATCGTGCTGAACCCGCTTGGCGTGCCCTCCCGTATGAACGTGGGACAGATCTTGGAGACCCAACTTGGGTGGGCCGCGAAAGCGCTCGGCCTGCATGTGGCGACTCCGGTATTCGACGGCGCATCAGAGGACCGGGTACGTTCACTCCTGAAAGAAGCCAAGCTCCCTATAACCGGCCAATCCGTTCTGTTCGATGGCCGCACCGGAGAGCCTTTTGACAGACCGGTTACGGTCGGCTACATGTACATGCTGAAGTTGCATCACCTTGTTGACGACAAACTGCATGCACGCTCCATCGGGCCTTATTCGCTTGTGACGCAGCAACCCCTTGGTGGTAAGGCCCAATTCGGCGGCCAGCGCCTCGGTGAAATGGAAGTCTGGGCCCTCCAGGCCTATGGCGCGGCCTACTGCCTCCAGGAGTTCCTCACGGTCAAGTCCGATGATGTGTCCGGACGGGCCAAGATCTATGAGGCGATCGTGAAGGGTGAAAACACCCTGGAGCCGGGCCTGCCGGAATCGTTCTACGTGCTTATCAAGGAACTCCAGAGCTTGTGTTTGGATGTCGAGCTTATCGAACGTAAAAACGAGCGGGAACGGGTGATCGGACTCGAAAAGATTTCGTCGGCACGATAGTGCGGACGTTCTAAATCCGAAATTCTAAATACCATCATTTTTTAAAATGGATAAAACGTTTTGAATTTTGATTGATAAAGTTTTGGATTTATCTAGGATTTGATGCTTTGGATTTGTAGTTTGTTTTTAAGGGAGGCCCACTTTGGAAGACAAACAAATGTATGATAATAAAGCCAGAACCGATGTCATGAGCTTGTTTGAAAAACCGAAAGACATCAGTTTTGATGCCATGCGGATCAAGATCGCTTCGCCTGAACGGATCAAGGAATGGTCCTACGGTGAGGTGAAGAAGCCTGAGACCATCAACTACCGTTCTTTCAAGCCGGAGCGTGATGGTCTGTTCTGCGCTAAGATATTTGGCCCTATCAAGGACTGGGAGTGTCTCTGCGGCAAATATAAACGAATGAAGCATCGCGGTATTGTGTGCGATAAGTGCGGCGTCGAGGTGATCCAGTCCAAAGTTCGGCGCGAGCGCATGGGTCACATTGAACTCTCTTCTCCGGTCGCTCACATCTGGTTCCTCAAGGGTCTCCCGAGCCGCATCGGAACGCTTCTCGACATGACACTCCGTGCTCTCGAAAAGGTCCTCTATTTCGAAGGTTATGTAGTGATCGACGGCGGCGATACGCCGCTCAAACACAAGGAACTCCTGACGGAGGAAAAATTCCGCAAGGCACAGCTGGAGTACGGCTCCAGCGCTTTTAAAGCGGGCATGGGCGCCGAAGCGATTCGGGAGATGCTCAAAGCGATCGATCTTGAGGGTGAATCCGAAGATATCCGCAAGAAGATAGAGACGGCAACTTCGATGGCCACTAAAAAGAAGCTGACCAAACGTCTAAAGGTGATCGAGGCATTCCGCAAGTCCGGTAACAAGCCGGAGTGGATGATCCTCGATGTGATCCCCGTGATTCCGCCGGAGTTACGTCCCCTCGTGCCTCTTGAGGGCGGTCGGTTTGCCACGTCAGACCTGAACGATCTCTACCGCAGGGTCATCAACCGGAACAACCGGTTACGCCGGCTCGAGGAGCTCAAGGCCCCGTCCGTCATTATCCGGAATGAGAAAAGGATGCTGCAGGAAGCGGTTGATGCGCTCTTTGACAATGGCAGACGCGGACGAGTTCTTCGCGGACCGAACAAACGTCCGCTCAAGTCCCTCTCGGACATGCTGAAAGGCAAGCAGGGGCGGTTCCGGCAGAACCTGCTCGGAAAGCGCGTGGACTACTCTGGACGTTCCGTGATCGTTGTCGGTCCAGATCTCAAGCTTCATCAGTGCGGCTTGCCGAAGAAAATGGCGCTTGAGCTGTTCAAGCCTTTTATCTTCAACAAGCTCGAGGAGAAGGGCTATGCAACGACTATCAAGAGTGCCAAGAAAATGATCGAACGCGAGCGGCCCGAGGTATGGGATGTGCTCGAAGAGGTTATCCAGGAGCATCCCGTGCTACTGAACCGCGCACCAACGCTCCATCGGCTTGGTATCCAGGCATTCGATCCTGTGCTTGTCGAGGGCAAGGCCATTCGGCTCCACCCGCTCGTGTGCGCTGCCTTTAATGCGGACTTCGACGGTGACCAGATGGCAGTCCACATCCCGCTGTCGGTCGAGGCTCAGCTTGAGGCGCGAATACTCATGCTCTCGATCAACAACGTGCTATCGCCGGCGAATGGCAGGCCAATCACGGTTCCCTCACAGGACATTGTTCTGGGCTGTTACTACCTCACCAAATCCCGTTCCGGAGCCCTCGGCGAGGGGAAGGTGTTCTCCAGCAGGGATGAAGTCCGAATCGCCTATGACCAACGCATGGCTGATATCCATGCACGGGTCAGGGTGCGCATCAAAGGCAAGATCGAAGAGACCACTGTGGGGAGGGTCCTGTTCAGCGACATCCTGCCTGATGGCATGCCCTTCTCGTCGGTGAACCGGGATATGAACAAAAAAGAACTTGCAAAATTGATTGATGAGTGTTTCCGAAAGCTCGGACTGCGGCGTACGGTGGTCCTGATTGACGACCTCAAAGAGATGGGCTTCAAATATGCGACGCGAGCAGGCATCTCCATCTGTATATCCGATATGCATATCCCGAGTAAGAAACAGAAGTTCATTGACCAGGCGCAAAAAGAAGTTATGGAGATCCACCACCAATATACAGAAGGTCTTATCACGAATGGTGAACGGTACAACAAAGAAATCGATATCTGGGCGAATGTGACCGAGAAGATCGCTGACGAGATGATGGCAGAACTTGGTATGGAAGCGGTCGAGATTGGAACCGCGAAGAAGTCTGAGCTTCAGGAGGCGCGGTCGTTCAACAATATCTTCATGATGGCTGACTCCGGAGCGCGCGGCAGCACGCAGCAGATCCGGCAGCTCGCGGGTATGCGCGGACTCATGGCCAAGCCGTCAGGCGAGATCATTGAAACACCGATCACTGCAAATTTCCGCGAAGGATTGACAGTGCTCCAGTATTTCATCTCGACACACGGGGCACGCAAAGGTCTTGCTGACACCGCTCTCAAGACGGCAAACTCCGGATACCTCACGCGGAGGCTTGTTGATGTATCACAGGATGTGATCATTACTCAGGATGACTGCGGTACGACCGACGGCATTCTTGTCGGATCGCTCGTCGAGGGCGGCGAAATCATCGAACCGTTGTCGGAGCGTCTGCTTGGACGCGTTGCCGCTGAAGACATCAAAGACCCGATTACGAAAGAGGTGATAGTTGCTGCCCGCAGAGAGATCAATGAAGAACTCGTCAAGCGGATCGACGAGTCCGGCATTGACCGCGTCAAGATCCGCTCGGTGCTCACTTGCCAGTCCCTGCGTGGCGTATGCAAGCTGTGCTATGGCCGAGATCTTAGCCGCGGTAAGCTCGTGGACATCGGCGAGGCCATCGGCATTGTTGCCGCCCAGTCTATCGGCGAGCCTGGAACGCAGCTCACCATGCGGACGTTCCATATCGGCGGTACGGCAAGCAAGGTTGTTGAGCAGACAGTGCTTGAGGCGAAGAACGCCGGCATTATGAAATATCTCAACCTGAACACGGTGAAGAACAAAGAAGGTGATTACGTGGCCATGTCACGGAACGGCAGTATTGCCATCTACGACGAGACGGGCCGAGAGAAGGAGAAGTACGCGGTCATCTATGGCGCCCGGATCAAGGTCCAGGACGGACACAAAGTGGACGTAGGCCAGAAGCTCGTAGAGTGGGACCCCTACTCACTGCCCATCCTTACTGAGATCGGCGGAAAGATCGCATTTGGCGACATCATTGAAGGGGTCACCATGCGTGAGGAGGTTGATGAGATCACCGGTTTGTCGCGCAAGGTGATCATCGATTATCCAAACCAGAACCTGCGGCCGCGCATCTCGATCAAGGACCAGCATGGAAAGACGGCAAAATTGCCGGGATCCAATATTGTGGCTCGGTATCTGTTGCCGGCGGGAGCGCATATCCTGGTTGACAAGAACGCTGAGATCTTCCCGGGAGACATTCTTGTCAAGATCCCGCGTGAGACCACTAAGACTAAGGACATCACCGGCGGTCTCCCGAGAGTGGCCGAGCTGTTCGAGGCGCGGAAGCCCAAGGAACAGGCCATCATCAGTGAGATCGACGGTACTGTAGAGTTCGGCGGCTTTGTTAAGGGGATGCGACGCATTCTTGTCAAGGACGGGATGGGGAATGAGAAAGAATACCTTATCCCTAAGGGGAAGCATGTGAACGTGCACGAGGGAGACTGGGTCACAGCCGGCGAGCCTCTGATGGATGGCCCGGTTGATCCCCACGATATTTTGAGCGTGCTTGGTCCGAGAGAGCTCCAGAAGTATCTCGTAGACGAAGTGCAGCAGGTCTATCGTCTCCAGGGTGTAAGCATCAACGACAAACATATTGAGGTCATCGTACGCCAGATGCTGCGCAAGGTCAGAATCGAGGAAGCAGGAGATGCGCCGTTCCTCATTGGGGAGCAAGTGGATCGATTTACCTTTGCCAGGGAAAATGAGGCCGTCATCGCGAAGGGCGGCATACCCGCTACGGCGCGGCCGATCCTCCTCGGCATTACCAAGGCATCACTCACTACTGACAGCTTTATTTCCGCAGCGTCCTTCCAGGAGACCACGCGCGTACTCACGGAAGCCGCGATTACAGGGGCCGTGGACGATCTCGTTGGTCTGAAGGAAAATGTGATTATGGGAAGATTGATCCCCGCAGGGACCGGAATGACAGAATATCGGAACACTTATGTCGTTGTTGAGGAAGAGGCTTCCCAGCCAACAGAGTAAGGCTGACTTGGATTTTTAAGACAGGATGTTGACGGCGGAGTTTGAGGCGGACAGCATTTTTCAGCATTATCGAGCATGCAGGTAAACTTAAAATGCTGCAGTTAAAAAAACCCTTGACAATATGGTCAAGTGTCAGTATAATCATCAGGTTTTGACTCAATGTTTTTAAAAACATGCTATCCCCGTGATTTTAAGGAGTAATTCTTGTGCCTACCATTAGTCAACTTGTGAGAAATGGCAGAACACTAGCTGCCACAAAGACCAAGAGTCCCGCTCTTAGGAGCTGCCCTCAGAAGAGGGGTGTTTGCATCAGGGTGTATACCACGACCCCGAAGAAGCCGAACTCGGCTCTCCGGAAGGTCGCGAGGGTCAGGCTTACGAACGGGATGGAAGTGACCACTTACATTCCTGGAGTAGGACATAACCTGCAGGAACACTCCATCGTGCTCATCCGCGGCGGAAGAGTGAAGGATCTCCCGGGCGTGCGCTATCACATCGTGAGAGGCACACTGGACACTGTTGGGGTCGCAAATCGTAAGCAGGGCCGTTCCAAGTATGGGGCCAAGCAGCCCAAATAACAGATGGATAGTTCAATGGGCGCGCAGAAGGGCGCCAAATGCGTAAGAGAAGGAACAACATAATATGCCGAGAAAAAGTGTTGTTGTAAAAAGAGAATCATTGCCCGATCCAAAATATCACAGCCAGATGCTGGCGAAGTTCGTGAACGTGCTCATGCGCAAGGGCAAGAAAAGCACAGCAGAAGCTATTTGCTACAAGGCGCTAGACCGAATTCAGCAGAAGACCAACGGCGATCCGATTGCAATTTTTAAGAAGGCAATAGAAAATTTAAAACCTACTCTGGAGGTAAAGTCGCGCCGGGTAGGTGGAGCCTCGTACCAGGTGCCGATCGAAGTGAAACAGCCGCGCAGGATGTCGCTCGCTTATCGCTGGCTCAGGCTCTACGCGTCTCAGCGGCCGGAAAAATCCATGGTAGACAAGCTGGCTGGAGAGATTCTCGATGCATCTAACAATACCGGCGCGGCAGTAAAGAAGAAGGAAGACATCCATCGTATGGCAGATGCCAACAAGGCGTTCGCCCATTATCGCTGGTAAGTTTTTTTATTGAGAAGCGGAGGAAGTTTTGGCCAGGCAGTATTCACTCGAAAACACGCGTAACATCGGTATTATGGCTCACATCGACGCAGGTAAGACGACGACGACCGAGCGCATCCTTTACTATACCGGGGTTTCCTATAAGATCGGCGAAGTGCACGATGGTACCGCGGTCATGGACTGGATGGTTCAGGAGCAGGAGCGCGGCATTACAATCACCTCAGCTGCAACGACCTGCTTCTGGCGGGACAAACGCATCAACATTATCGATACTCCCGGCCACGTGGACTTTACTATTGAAGTGGAGCGATCGCTCCGCGTGCTTGATGGTGCGGTGGCAGCATTTGACTCGGTGAGCGGCGTTGAACCTCAGTCCGAGACGGTGTGGCGCCAGGCAGACAAATATCAAGTTCCGCGCATCGCTTTCATGAACAAGATGGATCGCATCGGTGCGGACTTCTACATGAGCGTCCAGTCAATGTTCGACCGGCTTGGCGCGAATGCAGTGCCCATCCAGCTTCCCATCGGCGCTGAAGACAAGTTCCGCGGCTGCATTGACCTGGTAAAAATGAAGGCTGTATTGTTCGACGACGAGACGCTTGGCGCAAAATATATTGTGGAAGATATCCCGGCAGACCTCCTGCCTAAGGCACAGGAATACCGGGAAAAAATGATTGAGAAGATCGCCGACGCCGACGACATCGTGATGGAAAAGTTCCTGAACGGAGAAAAGCCGACGGATGCTGAGATCATGGCCGCAATTCGCAAAGGAACGATTGCCATGAGCATCTTCCCGGTCATTTGCGGTTCGGCGTTCAAGAATAAAGGTGTGCAGCTCTTGCTTGATGCGGTAGTGGACTACCTCCCCTCGCCGCTTGACATCCCTCCGGTCAAAGGTATTGGACCCAAGGGTGAGGAAGTGGTTCGCACTGCCTCTGATAGCGAACCCTTTGCGGGCATAGCATTCAAGATCATGACTGATCCTTTTGTAGGTCAGCTTACATTCATCCGGGTCTATTCCGGCACGCTGACATCCGGATCGTATGTTTACAACTCTACCAAGGGTACCAGGGAGCGGGTCGGCAGACTGCTCAAAATGCACGCGAACAAACGAGAAGAGATCGAGCAGATCTATTCCGGTGATATCTGCGCGGCTGTGGGTCTCAAGAGCACGCTCACCGGGCATACCCTCTGCGATGAAAACAAACCTGTTGTCCTGGAAGCCATGATCTTCCCGGAGCCGGTGATTTCCGTGGCCATCGAGCCCAAGACCAAGGCTGACCAAGAAAAGTTAGGTTTCTCGCTCCAGAAACTCATGCAGGAAGACCCGTCGTTCCGCGTGATGACTGATCAGGAGACCGGACAGGTCATCATCTCGGGTATGGGAGAACTTCATCTGGAAATCATCGTCGACCGTCTCTTACGTGAGTTCAAAGTAGACGCGAATGTGGGCAAGCCCCAAGTGGCGTATCGTGAAACGATCCGTAAGAAGGTAACAGCGGAAGGAAAGTATATACGCCAAACCGGCGGCCGCGGCCAATATGGACATGCGGTGCTCGAACTTGAGCCGCAGGAGCCGGGTAAAGGCTTTGAATTTGTGAATAAGACCGTTGGTGGCTCGGTTCCCAAGGAATACGTCATGCCGATACAGAAGGGCATCGTAGAGGCAATGGAGAATGGTGTAATCGCCGGCTATCCCATGGTTGACATCAAGATTACACTCATTGACGGTTCCTATCATGATGTGGACTCATCGGAAATGGCATTTAAGATCGCCGGTTCCATGGCCTTTAAGGAAGGCGCAAACAAGGCTTCTCCAGCGTTACTCGAGCCGATCATGGCAGTTGAGGTCGTCTGCGCCGAAGAGTATATGGGAGACATCATCGGCGACCTCAGTTCCCGTCGCGGCCGCGTGCAGGGAATGAACATGAGGGGTGCGGGAAGGGTGATCACGGCGCAGGTGCCGCTGTCCGAGATGTTCGGTTATTCTACCGATATCCGGTCAAAGACCCAGGGCAGGGCCACGTATACCATGCAGTTCGCGCACTATGAAGAGGTTCCGAAAAATATTTCAGAGCAGATTATTGCAAAAGTAAAGGGTGAGGCTGTTAAGGCCAGGTAATTTCATTTCATAAGGTTTTAAATTTTTTATTTTCTTGGTCAGGAGGCAATTAGTATGGCAAAGGCAAAATTTGAGAGGACAAAACCTCATGTGAACGTGGGCACCATCGGCCATGTGGACCACGGCAAGACGACGTTGACAGCGGCCATAACGAAGGTGTTGTCGTTCAAGAACTTCGCAACCTTTGTTTCCTACGATAACATCGACAAGGCCCCGGAAGAACGGGAACGCGGCATCACGATTGCCACGGCGCACGTGGAATACCAGACGGACAACCGTCATTATGCCCATGTCGACTGCCCAGGCCATGCCGACTACGTAAAGAACATGATCACGGGAGCCGCCCAGATGGACGGAGCTATCCTCGTGGTCTCCGCCGCAGACGGCCCCATGCCCCAGACCCGTGAACACATCCTGCTTGCCCGTCAGGTCGGTGTGCCCTATATCGTGGTATACATGAACAAGGTGGACATGGTGGATGACCCCGAGCTCATCGAGCTCGTGGAACTCGAGATCCGTGAGCTGTTGACCAAATACCAGTTCCCCGGGGACAAGACCCCGATCGTGAAGGGGAGTGCGTTAAAGGCCCTCCAGAGCGAGAGCAAGGACGTCAATGCGCCTGAGTACAAGAGCATCTTGGAGCTTATGGCAGCCGTTGACAGCTATATTCCCCAGCCCAAGCGCGAAATAGACAAGCCTTATCTTATGCCGGTGGAAGACGTGTTCTCCATCGCCGGTCGCGGAACGGTGGTCACGGGCAGGATCGAGCGCGGCATTGTTAAGGTAGGCGATGAAATTGAGATCGTGGGCATCAAGCCCACGCAGAAGACCGTGGTGACGGGCGTCGAGATGTTCCGAAAGCTTCTGGACCAGGGCGAAGCCGGAGACAACGTCGGCGTCCTGCTCCGCGGCATCAAGAAGGAAGACGTGGAGCGCGGCATGGTCCTGGCAAAGCCGGGAAGCATCACGCCGCACACCAAATTCAAGGCCGAGGCCTATGTTCTCACGAAGGAAGAAGGCGGCCGCCACACCCCGTTCTTCAAGGGGTACCGTCCCCAGTTCTATTTCCGGACCACGGACGTGACGGGCGTGGTGACGCTCGCTGAAGGCGTCGAGATGGTGATGCCGGGCGACAACATGACCTGCTCGGTAGAGCTTATCGGGCCGATCGCCATGGACAAGGGCCTGCGTTTTGCCATCCGCGAAGGCGGCAGGACCGTGGGCGCAGGCGTTATTACCGAAGTGATCGAGTAAGAGGAAGGGAACACACGTGACACAGAAGATCAGGATACGACTTAAAGGATATGACCACCGGCTGCTCGACCAATCTGCAGTAGAAATCATGGATACGGCAAAGAGAACGGGAGCCAAGGTTTCTGGCCCCATACCTCTCCCGACCAGGATCAATCGCTGGACCGTGCTCCGCTCTCCTCATGTGGACAAAAAGTCCCGGGAGCAGTTTGAAATCAGGACGCATAAACGGCTTATGGATATTCTGGATCCAACGCCGCAGACCGTAGATGCGCTTATGAAGCTTGATCTTGCGGCTGGCGTTGATGTGGAGATTAAGCTGTAGAAAAGTACTTGGCCGCTGATGCATGATGACCCTGAAAAGGGTGAATGAAGTATGCGGGTGAAGGGATAGGCAATGAGCAAGGGAATCATTGGAAAAAAGATAGGCATGAGCCAGCATTACAGCGGCGGGGAACTTATACCGGTTACGGTTATTCAGGCAGGTCCGTGCACGGTTGTTCAGAAGAAGACTGCAGAGCATGATGGATACGAGTCAGTCCAACTTGCTTTTGAAGAGGAAAAAAAACAGGGACGTATTACGAAGGCCCTCGCCGGCCACTTTAAGAAGTCGAATGTGCAGCCACACCGGTTCCTGCGCGAGTTCCGTACAGGAGAATTTGAGCAGGGTCAGATCGTGACCGCTGATCTTTTCAAAAAAGGCGAATTGATCGCGGTGAGCGGCGTCACCAAAGGTAAAGGGTTTGCCGGCGTGATGAAACGGCATAATTTCGCAGGCGGGCCTGGTGGCCACGGTTCCATGTTCAATCGTGCGCCCGGATCTATCGGAGCGAGCGCGTATCCGTCACGGGTGTGGCCGGGTAAAAAACTTCCGGGACATATGGGTGTGGTGAATCAGACTATTAAGAATTTAGAGATCGTAGATGTCCGGCCGGACCAGAATCTGTTGTTTGTCCGCGGAGCTGTACCAGGGGGCGTCAATGGGCTGCTCCTTATCTATAAGGCTGATTAATAGAAAATAGAGGGTTATTGAAATGCCGTCAGTCGTAATGGTGGACCAGAACAATAAGAAAGTAAAGGATGTGGAACTTCCGGGGCTGTTTTCAACGGAAGTGAGGTCACATCTTATGCACGCCGCGGTGGTGAACCAGCTCGCGAATAAACGCGCCGGTACCGCATCCACGAAGAACAAGGCACTGGTGAGTGGTGGCGGAGCAAAGCCCTGGAAGCAGAAGGGAACGGGCAGGGCTCGCTCCGGAAGCAACCGCTCCCCGCTCTGGCGGCACGGCGGTACCTGCTTCGGCCCCATGCCGAGGGATTATTCCTATTCCCTCCCGAAGAAGGCAAAGCGGGCAGCACTAATCGATGCCCTTGCGTCAAAGATCAATGAGAACAGGTTGGTTCTTATTGAGAAGCTAGAAATTGCTGAGCCCAAGACCAAATTGATTTCCACGATGCTCGAGACCCTTGGGGTGCAGGAAAACGCACTTATCCTGATCAAGTCGGAGAACAAGAACCTGACGCTGGCCGCCCGCAACATTCCGTCGGTTAAGGTGCTTCGGATGGACAATATCAATATCTATGATTTGCTCAAGTACCGCTACCTCATCACAACGCAGGACGCGCTGAACTCCATGCAGGAGGTGTACGGTAAATGATGATAGAAATGTATGACATCATTCGCGTTCCGCGGATAACGGAAAAAGGCGCTCGGCTGAAGGAAAAGAATAATGTTTTGACCTTTGAAGTGAAGGTAGATGCCAATAAAGTAGAAGTAAAAAAGGCGATCGAGGGAATCTTCAAGGTGAAGGTCGCCGATGTGACTACGGTTAAGAACGCGGGCAAGAACAAACGGGTCGGTCAGCGGTTAGGCCGCAGGTCGGACTGGAAAAAAGCGTATGTTACGCTTAAACCAGGTGAAAAGATCGCAATATTCGAGGGTGCTTAAATGCCGGTAAAGTCCTATAATCCAACATCTGCTGGAAGACGGTTCCAAACCACGTCTACCTTTGAAGAAGTGACGCGCAGCACACCGGAAAAATCGCTGGTCGTAAAACTCAACCAGAGTGGTGGAAGAAACAACCGCGGGAAAATAACCGTACGGTATCGTGGCGGCGGGCATAGGAAAAAATACAGGATCATTGATTTCAGGCGCGACAAGACAGGGATTCCGGCAATAGTGGCGCAGATTGAATATGATCCGAATCGCTCGGCGAGGATCGCACTCCTCCATTACGCGGACGGAGAGAAGCGCTATATCCTGTTTCCGCTCGGTTTGAAGGTGGGCGATAGCGTAATGTCAGGTCCTGATTCTGATATCAAGCTGGGCAATGCTTTACCTATATCGTCGATACCCGTGGGCACCACCCTGCACAACGTGGAGCTTAAACAGGGGGCTGGTGGCCAGCTGGCGCGGAGCGCAGGCGCATCAGTGCAGCTTCTGGCGAGAGAAGGCGAATATGCCACGCTCCGGCTCAATTCAGGTGAAGTACGCATGGTCCGTTCCGAGTGCATGGCGACGATTGGCCAGGTAGGAAATCTGGATCATGAGAATATTAGCATCGGCAAGGCCGGCAGGGCCCGATGGATGGGGATGAGGCCGAGGGTCCGCGGTGTGGTGATGAACCCTGTCGACCATCCGCTTGGCGGAGGCGAGGGCAAATCCTCTGGTGGCAGGCCGGGTTGCTCTCCGTGGGGTCTTCCTGATGGTGTGAGGACGAGGCATAACAAGACTACGAGCAGATTTATTCTGTCGAGAAGAACAAAAAGTAGGTAACTAAAACAAACGCTAAATCCCAATGATGAGGATTTATCAACCAGAATTTTGAATTTGATTTAACGTACGGAGGATACGGTGCCGAGATCAGTTAAAAAAGGCCCTTTTATAGATGAGAGCCTCATGAAAAAGGTTGAGGCCATGAACACCACGGGCGAAAAAAAGATTACGAAGACGTGGTCACGCAGGTCGACGATTACACCTGATTTCGTGGGACACACCTTGGCAGTGCATAACGGAAGGAAGTTTATTCCAGTGTACATCACCGAGAACATGGTTGGCCATAAGCTCGGTGAATTTTCTCCGACCCGGACGTTCAAGGCGCATGGCGGGTCAAAAGCTGCAGAGAAGACGAGTGCACCGAAGTAAAACTAAGAACGCCTTGTATGAGAGTAGAGTGAGGACGATCAGATGGAAGCAAGTGCAACAGTAAGACACATACGAATTACGCCGCGCAAGGCGAGGCAGGTGATAGATCTTATCCGGGGTAAGATGGTGGGAGATGCACTTAATATTCTCACGTTCACGCCGCTCCATGCCGCGCGTATAGTCAAAAAGCTTTTAGATTCCGCAGTGGCAAACGCTGAGCAAAAAAAGGTGGGAGATCTGGATGCACTCAAGGTGACCAAGGCCTACGTGAACCAGGGTGTTACCATGAAACGAATGCGGGCTCGAGCCATGGGGCGCGGTAATACTATTAGAAAGCGGACCAGCCATATAACGCTGGTACTCTCAGCGTAGTTATACCATACGGAGGCATCATGGGACAAAAGGTTCATCCAATCGGGTTTCGGATCGGGGTTATAAAGACATGGGATTCACGCTGGTTCTCCCAGAAGAATTATGCAACCCTTTTGCATGAGGACTTTAAGATCCGTAAGATCGTCAAGGAGAGGCTCATGCATGCGGGGGTCTCCAAAATCGAGATTGAGCGAGCGGGCCAGAAGGCAAAGATCAATATTCATACTGCTCGGCCGGGCATTATTATAGGTAAAAAGGGCGCTGAGGTTGACAAGCTCAAAAAAGACCTCGAGACCATGACCGGTAAACAGATGTATATCAATATTCAGGAAATCAGACGTCCCGAGCTGGATGCACAGCTTGTGGCCGAGAATATAGCACTCCAGCTAGAGCGCAGAATCGCGTTTCGCAGGGCTATGAAAAAATCAGTGACCTCAGCGCTCAGGTTGGGCGCGCAGGGCATTAAGATAATGTGCGCCGGAAGGCTGGCGGGCGGCGAGATCGCACGGACCGAATGGTATCGTGAGGGCCGGGTGCCGCTCCATACCCTCCGGGCTGACATTCAATATGGCTTCTTTGAGGCCAAGACTACGATGGGCCAGATTGGCGTAAAGGTCTGGATCTACCGGGGGGATGTGCTCCAGGTTCCGAAGCCAACAGCCACTGCATAATAGTACGAGTGCAGATATGAGATCACCGAGATAAAGGATTTTTATTTATGTTATCGCCCAAACGAGTAAAGCATAGAAAGATGCACAAGGGAAACATGAACGGCATTGCCTACCGGGGTGCGGAAGTAAGCTACGGTGAGTATGGCCTGAAGGTCCTAGAGCCTGGGTGGATCACGAGCAGGCAGATCGAGGCAGCTCGTATCGCCATGACTCGTTATGTCAAACGTGGCGGCAAAATCTGGATACGGATATTCCCTGACAAGCCGATTACGAAGAAGCCTGCGGAAACGCGTATGGGAAAAGGTAAAGGCGCGCCGGAATACTGGGTTGCCGTTGTGAAGCCCGGCCGTGTGCTCTACGAGATGGGTGGAGTTGACGAATCCGTGGCCAGAGAGGCGTTCAGGCTCGCGGCATACAAGCTGCCGGTTGCTACGAAGTTTGTATCGCGGGAGGCGGAAATATGAAGACGAGTGCAAAGGAACTGCGGGATCTGTCAAGCGATGAACTGCAGACCAAGGCGGCTGATCTCAAAAAAGAGATGTTCAATCTGAGATTTCAGCAGGCCATGGGCCAGATAGAGAACCCGATGCGCCTCAGAACATTGCGCAGGGACATCGCCAAAACCAAGACAGTCTTAAAGGAAAAGTATGGAAGAGTATAAGAAGCGAAAAACGTATATGGGTCAGGTCGTTAGTGACAAGATGGACAAGACGGTTGTGCTCGCGGTCACCAGGCGTATTGCACATGCGAAATACACCAAGACCATCAAGCGGACCACAAAGTTCAAGGTTCATGACGAAAAGAACGAGTGCAAGGTGGGGGACGTGGTCCGGTTCATCGAGACCAGGCCTCTTTCCAAAGAAAAAAGGTGGAAAGTTCTCGAGATCGTCGAGAAGGCCAATCAATAAAGGACGAAAACCCTTCCAGAGGATGAATTATGATTCAGCAGCAGACAGTATTGGATGTCGCCGATAATTCTGGCGCAAAAAAAGTGATGTGCATAAAGGTACTTGGCGGAACACGTAAGCGCTATGCCTCGCTCGGCGACATAATCGTCGTGGCCATTAAGGTGGCGATTCCCGAGGGACAGGCAAAAAAAGGAACGGTGGCCAAGGCCGTGGTCGTCAGGACCACGAAGGAAGTTCGCCGGCAGGACGGGTCGTACATCAAGTTCGACCGGAATGCTGCAGTGCTTATCAATGCATCGAATGAGCCGATCGGGACGCGTATCTTCGGGCCCGTTGCTCGCGAACTTCGCAAAAAGAACTTTATGAAGATCATTTCACTTGCACCCGAAGTTCTCTAGCACAAAGTCGTCAATAACAGTTTACGGATAAGCAGGATTGGGAAAAATGCAGATTAAAAAAAATGATAACGTGATGGTGGTTTCCGGCAAGGAGAAAGGGAAGCGGGGTAGGGTAATCGCAGTCTATCCCGCTACCAACCGGCTCCTCATTGAGAAGCTTAATATGATCAAGCGGCATACAAAACCCAATCAGCAACTCAGGCAGGGCGGTATTCTGGAGAAAGAGAGTCCGATTGCCGCTTCGAACGTAAAACTTATTTGTGTGAAATGCGATAAGCCAACGTCGATTTCACGGAAGACGCAGGGTGACGGCACGCGCACACGAGTATGCAAGACCTGTAGTGAGATCATTGATTGATACCCATACTGCTGAGGCAGCGTGAGGATGTTCAGATTGGTGAAATAGGGATAAGATATTATGGCAGATAAGAAAGATAAAACAAAAGAGACCAAGGGAAGTGACAAGAAGAAGGATGCTGCCAAGACCCCCAAGGTGGCTGCGAAGCCAAAGGCTTCGACAAAGGCAGTAAAGAAGGATGCCAAGGCCGCTGAAGGGGCGCCGGAATCTGTTGCTCAGAAGAACGCTCCAGAGCGCATCCCGACGCCGAGGTTGAGGCAGCGTTATCATGACGTCGTTGTACCGGCGCTGATGAAGGAATTTCAGTACAAAAACCCCATGCAGGCGCCGAAGCTTATTAAGGTGGTACTGAACGTAGGTATGGGTGAGGCCATAACCAATGCCAAAGCGCTCGACCATGCCGCAGAGGAAATAGGCAAAATTACCGGCCAGCGTCCTGTTATAACCAAGGCCAAGAAGTCTATCGCGACCTTCAAGCTGAGGGAGGGGATGCCAATCGGCTGTATGGTGACACTCAGGCGAGAGCGCATGTATGAGTTCCTCGACCGGTTTATCAACGCAGCGCTTCCCCGCATCAGAGATTTTAAAGGTGTGTCGTCAAAGTCGTTCGACGGTAGAGGGAATTATACGGTTGGGATCAAAGAACAGGTGATATTTCCAGAGATCGAGTTTGACAAGGTGGACTCGGTTCACGGACTCGATATCGTGATTGTAACGACGGCGAAAACTGATGAAGAGGGTAGAGCATTGCTCGGCCATCTGGGGATGCCGTACAGGAAGTAGTCCTATCGGACGGACGTGATGGAGGAACAATGGCTAAGAAGTCTTTGATAGCGAAAGCAGCAAGAGCACCGAAATTCAAGGTACGGGCATACTCTCGCTGTCCGCTCTGCGGGCGGTCGCGAGGGTATCTGCGGAAGTTTGACTTGTGCAGGATCTGTTTCAGAAACAGGGCGCTCAAGGGAGAGATCCCGGGCGTGATTAAGGCGAGTTGGTAAGCAAAAGGGGTTTGAATCAATGATGACCGATCCTATCGCGGATATGCTGACGCGCATCCGCAATGCCAGTAAGGCAAAACATGAAAAAGTGGACATTCCCTCTTCCAAGCTGAAGGTTGAGATTGCGAAGATTCTGAAGGACGAGGGATTCGTCAAGAACGTGAAATTAGTGAAAGATCGCCGACAGGGTCTGATTCGCGTGTATCTCAAATACACAGAAGACGAGGCCCCCGTTCTTCAGGGTCTGAAGCGGATCAGTAAACCCGGTTGCCGGGTGTACGCAAGCAATGACGCTATTCCTAAGGTGCTGGATGGGCTTGGCACAGCCATTCTATCCACGCCGAAAGGGATACAAACAGGCAGGCAGGCGAAGAAGGACAACGTAGGTGGCGAAGTCATTTGCCATGTGTGGTAATTTAAGTTTATAGAATTTGTCCAATCAGGATTTTAGGAGCTGTCATGTCGAGGGTTGGTAAAAAACCGATAGAAATTCCATCCGGCGTCGAGGCCAAACTCGAGACCGGAAAAGTAACGGTCAAGGGTCCGCTGGGCGAGATCAGCCAGATTGTGAATCCAAAGCTGTCCATCAAGAAAGAAAAAAATACGCTTGTGGTCGAGAGGCCGTCAAATCAAAAAATATATCGCGAGCTGCACGGATTGACGAGAAACCTGGTTGCCAATATGGTGACAGGGGTTAGTAAGGGATATGAAAAGACGCTCGAGATATCTGGAGTCGGATTCAAGGCTGCAACGCAGGGGTCAAACCTGATGCTGAGCCTCGGTTTCTCTCACCCGATTATCTATCCCATGCCCAAAGGGATCAAGGCGACGGTAGATCCCAAACAGACTCAGATCACGCTCAAGGGGATAGATAAGCAGCTTGTGGGACAGATTGCGGCGAACTTGAGAAGCCTGAAGAAACCCGAGCCATACAAGGGGAAGGGCATCAAGTACAGCACTGAGGTCATCCAGCGCAAAGAAGGCAAGGCTGGTAAAGGCGGGAAGTAGAATATCATTGTGAATTTAGAACCGTTGATTGATATAAAGATCAGCGCTTAATTGGATGGAGAATAAACGGTGGCACAGAGCAAATTAAAATCCAGACAGAGACGGCATGATAGAGTCAGAAAGACCGTGTACGGAACGGCAACGCGGCCAAGGCTGAGCGTTTTCAAGAGCCTGAGCCATATTTACGCGCAGATCATAGACGATACCACCGGTAAGACTATAATTGCCGCGTCCTCTACGGAGAAAACGCTCCATGACGGGCTGAAGCATTGCGGGAATGTAGAGGCTGCCAAGAAGGTGGGCGCGAGCATCGCGGAGCGGGCGCTTGGCAAGAATATTAAGTTAGTTGTATTTGACCGCGGCGGTTATCAATACCACGGTTGTGTTAAGGCGTTGGCAGACGCGGCGCGCGAGAAGGGGCTCAGCTTTTAGGAAACGGCGTTTAATTCGGAGGCGGCATTGGCAGATCGATATCAAAAATCAGCAGAGGAAAGCGACGGCCTGAAAGATAAACTGGTCTTTCTGAACCGGGTCGCCAAGGTGGTCAAGGGCGGCAAGCGGTTTAACTTCAGCGCGCTGGTGGTCGTTGGTGACGGCAAAGGAAAGATCGGCGTTGGCAAGGGCAAGGCAGCTGAAGCGCCTGTAGCCATCAAGAAGGCCGTGGAACGGGCGAAGAAGAGCATGATACAGATCTCTCTGAAAGGAGATACGATCCCTCACCGCGTTCTTGGACACTACGGAGCGGGCAAGGTGTTGCTTAAGCCGGCTTCCGAAGGTACGGGTTTGATTGCTGGCGGAGCGAGTAGATCCGTGCTAGAGGTCGTGGGCGTACGGAACGTGCTCTGTAAATCTCTCGGATCAAGTAATCCTCATAATGTAGTGAGTGCTACGATCGAAGGACTGATGAGGCTGAGGAGTGCAGAGCAGGTTGCGGCGCTTCGAGGCAGGTCGGTAGAGGAGCTTGGCTAATTATGGCAAAAGCTGATGCTAAAAGACTTAAAATTACGCTTGTAAAAAGTGGTATTGCTCGACCGGGAAAGCATAAGGTCGTATTGATAGGATTGGGTCTCAAAAAAATGAACCATTCTGTCATACGTTTGGACACGCCTCAAATCCGCGGTATGATCACTAAGATATCTCACCTTGTCAAAGTGGAAGAAGCATAGCGTAGATGTCTCAAAATAAATTATACAAATTCGATTTGGTGATGGGCAGCGAGTAAACTATGAGATTAGAAGAATTAAAACCAGCAGCAGGGGCAACAAAAAAGTCAAAAAGGGTCGGAAGAGGTGTCGGTTCCGGATCAGGCAAGACCGCCGGAAAAGGGCATAAGGGACAGAAGGCCCGCTCGGGCGGTGTAAAGGGCGCTGGCTTTGAAGGCGGACAGATGCCCCTTCAGCGGAGGATCCCGAAGAGGGGGTTCACGAATATATTCCGAAAAGAATATTCCATTGTGAACCTCCAGGATCTCGAAAAGATGGCTGGTACTGATCCCATTACACCCGAGGTGCTCATGCAGAATGGTTTGATCAAGGACATGAAGACCGGGGTAAAAGTGCTCGGTAACGGTGAGTTGAAGGCAAAGCTCACTGTGCGAGCGCACAAGTTCAGTAAAAGCGCAGTCGATAAAATCCAGGCTGCAGGCGGAAAGGCCGAGGTGATCTAACCCTTGTTCACCGGCCTGAAAAACATATTTAATATCCCCGAACTCAGAAAACGGATCGTTTTCACGCTCCTGATGCTTGCGGTATACCGGATAGGCGCGCACATTCCTACGCCCGGCGTAAGGGGAGAGGCACTGAGCCAGTATCTGCATCAAGCTGCATCGGGTCTCATGGGTTTTTTCGACATGTTTTCCGGCGGGGCACTTTCCAGGGTAACTATTTTCGCTCTCGGGATCATGCCCTATATTACAGCATCGATTGTGCTTCAGCTTCTTACCGTGGTGATCCCTCGACTGCAGGCGCTTGCGAAAGAGGGTGAGGCTGGCCGGAAAAAGATTACCGAATATACACGCTACGGAACGGTTTTGATTGCCGGATTTCAATCATTCTGGATGGCAGTTGGCATCGAGAAAATGGGAGATGGAGCCTTCGTTGAATCCACAGGCTGGTCCTTTCGCATTCTCACCATGATCACGCTTACGGCCGGCACGACATTCATCATGTGGCTTGGCGAGCAGATTACCGAACGCGGGATCGGCAATGGCATCTCGCTCATCATATTTGCCGGTATTGTGGCGGGTTTTCCCCGCGCGGTGTCAAATACCATCCAGCTTGCCCGATCCGGCGAAATCCCGTATTTCCTGGTGGCAGTGATACTGGTCATTATCATTGCTGTCATTGCGGCCATTATCATTATGGAGCGCGGCCAGAGAAAAATATCCGTCCAGTATGCGCAGCGGATGGTCGGCAGAAAAATTTACAAAGGACAGAGTACGCACCTGCCACTGAAAGTTAATTCTGCAGGCGTGATCCCGCCGATCTTCGCATCTTCGATATTACTGTTTCCTGCGACGATCGCAGGGTTTACGCAGGTCGCATGGATACAATCTATCGCACAGCAGCTTTCACCGGGGAAACTGCTTTATACGACCGTCTATGTTATCATGATCATTTTTTTCGCATATTTTTATACGGCGATCGTGTTCAATCCGGTGGATATCGCCGATAACCTGAAAAAGTACGGCGGATTCATCCCCGGCATCAGGCCCGGCAAAAAAACCTCTGACTACTTGTATCGCGTGCTGACCCGTATCACGCTAGGCGGTGCGCTCTATCTTGCTGCAGTCTGTGTTCTGCCGGACATTTTTTATAAATTTTTCAATGTGCCGTTTTATTTCGGAGGCACATCGCTCCTGATTGTCATCGGCGTCGCGCTTGACACGGTATCGCAGATAGAGTCACACTTAATTCAAAGACATTATGGAGGTTTCCTGAAAGGCGTTTCGGTCAAAGGGAGACGGTAACATCGGGGAAGTGTCATGATCATTCTCAAGTCCCTTCAGGAGATCGAAAAGATACGGAAAGCCTGTTTGATCGTCGCGGATGTCCTGGAAAGCATTCGCGGAATAGTCCGGCCGGGAATCACTACTCAAGAGCTGGATGAATTTGCTGAGCGGTTCATAATTGCCGCAGGCGCGAAGCCCGCATTCAAGGGCTATCGGGGTTACCCAAAGACGCTTTGTACTTCAGTGAACAATGAGGTTATTCACGGCATTCCATCAAAGGATGCTGTTCTTAAACAGGGTGATATTGTCAGTGTCGATGTGGGAACGATCGTGGACGGGTTCTACGGCGATGCGGCAATAACCCTGCCGGTGGGTACGATAAAACCGGAGGCTGAACGGCTGATGAGGGTTACGGAAGAATCACTCCTTCGTGGCATAGCTCAGGCGCAGGCAGGTAACCGGCTGTATGATATTTCGCATGCTGTTCAGGATTATGTGGAATCGAACGGATACTCAGTCGTCAGGGAATTTGTCGGACACGGAATTGGTAGAAGCCTGCATGAGGATCCCCAACTACCGAATTTCGGAGCCTCAGGACAGGGCCCGCGGTTGAAACCGGGGATGGTGCTGGCAATCGAGCCGATGGTAAATATCGGTGGAAGCGCGACGGTCACTCGGGAAGATAATTGGACGGCCGTTACCGCTGATGGAAGTCTTTCAGCGCATTTTGAACACACGATAGCGGTAATGCCTGACGGGCCATGGATACTGACAAAGAAATAGTGAGGATATGGCAAAAGAAGATTCCATAGAGGTACAAGGCACGGTGCTGGAAACACTCCCTAATGCTATGTTCCGGGTGGAAATGGAGAATGGTCATAAAATACTGGCACACATATCGGGTAAGATGCGGATGCACTTTATAAAAATACTTCCCGGCGACAAGGTGACAGTGGAACTTACTCCCTATGATCTGACCAGAGGTAGGATCACCTACCGGTTCAAATAGAAACTCGATAAGTTTTGTGTTGGTACGAATATCACTTCAAAAGAATGGAAGTAAAAGGACATGAAAGTTCGCTCATCAGTTCGTAAAATTTGTCCCAAGTGTTCGGTCATCCGCCGCAAGGGCATTGTACGCGTTATCTGTGAAAACGCACGCCATAAGCAACGGCAGGGATAGAAGACCGTACAATCGTTAATAGTGAGATTATGGACGAGGGACGAAAAGACTAAGGCACATGACTTCTCGTCTTAGTGAAGCGGTAGTACATTTTCCGTCATAAAGGCGTATCGTCGTTTGAGGAGGAACTGTGGCACGAATTGCCGGTGTAGATTTACCTAAAGATAAAAAAGTTGGGATCTCGCTTACCTATATTTTCGGAATAGGACCGACGTCTGCAAAAAAAATCCTAGCCGAGGCGGGCATCGATCCGAATACCAAGAGTAATAATCTCACGGAATCGGATATTGTGAAGATCCGGACCATTCTCGATCGGGACTACACGGTGGAGGGGGATCTCCGAAGAGATGTGACGATGCACATTAAACGGTTGATGGACATCGGCAGCTATCGCGGACTGAGACACCGCAGGGGTTTGCCGGCCAGAGGTCAGCGAACAAAGACCAATGCCCGGACGCGAAAAGGACCTAAGAAATCAGCGATGTCAGGCAAGGGAAAGAAGAAGGGGATGTTAAAGAAGTAAATGGAACAAGCGTTGCTCGGGCGTGGAGAAAATTCATGCCAGAGGCGATATCACACGCACTGGAGAGCAGATGGCAAAGAAGGGTAAAGAAAAAAAGAATGTGGCAAATGGTGTAGCCCATATCCACGCGTCCTTTAACAACACGATTGTTACGATTACCGATGCCACCGGGAATGTAATCACCTGGTCAAGCTCTGGCAGCAAAGGATTTAAGGGTTCGAGAAAGAGCACTCCCTTTGCCTCACAGCTGGCTGCAGAGACGGCTGCCAAAAAGGCAATGGAACACGGCATGCGGCAGGTTGAGGTATACGTCAAGGGTCCGGGCACGGGCAGGGAATCAGCAATTAGGGCGATCCAGGCCGCAGGGCTCGAGATCGTGGCGATCAAGGATGTAACGCCGATCCCGCATAACGGGTGCAGGCCGCCGAAACGGAGACGGGTTTAGATTTACAGGTTAACACAGGAGGAATCACGTGGCACGGTATATAGGATCAGTCTGTAAACTTTGCAGGAGAGAGGGGACAAAGCTCTTTCTGAAAGCCGAGCGTTGCTATACGGATAAATGCGGAATCACCAGAAGAAGCTATCCGCCAGGACAGCATGGTCAGGCGAGAATCAAACAGTCTGAATATTGCATACAGCTCAGGGAAAAACAGAAAATTCGGCGCGTCTACGGTGTGCTGGAACGTCAGTTTCGCGGTTATTTTGAGAAGGCTGAGCGAATGAAGGGCGTTACGGGCGACAACCTACTGCAGCTTCTTGAGAGACGGTTTGATAACGTTGTTCAAAGAATGGGTTTTGCCGGCTCCAAGAAGGAAGCACGGCAGCTTGTGCGGCACGGCCATATGCTCGTGAATGGGAAGAAAGTGAATATACCTTCCTACTTGCTCAAAGCTGGAGATGTGGTGGAGTTGCGCGAAAAGAGCCGGAGTATTGCTCAGATTCAGCAGACCCTCACAGCGCTTGAGAAACGGGGTTTCCCAACCTGGCTTGAGATCGACAAGGTTTCGTTTAAGGGGAAAGTACTGGCACTGCCTGCCAGAGATGAATCGACGATGCCTACGGTAAAAGAACAGCTTGTAGTCGAGCTCTATTCGAAGTAAGGTTAATCCCGAAGGTGAAAATATTCTGAGGACAACTAGGCATCGCCATGTTTCCAAGGCGTGCACTATATTTATTCAGTCCTATGGCCAGTTTTTTCACTCCGTTATGGAGGAACAATGCTCAAAAAAGCAAAAGATTTCCAGATGCCGAAAAAACTTCAGTATGATTCTAAAAAAATAACTGATACATACGGGAAGTTCACGGCAGAGCCGCTAGAGCGTGGTTTTGGGACAACGCTGGGCAATTCTTTGCGCCGTGTTCTTCTTTCATCGCTTGAAGGATCGGCGATCACATCGTTAAAAATATCCGGCGTGCAGCATGAGTTTTCAAGTATACCGGGGGTCGTCGAGGACACGACGGACCTGATTCTCAACCTCAAGGAGATCAGGCTTAAACTCCACACTGACAAGCCTAAGACGCTTTCATTGAAGGCGAAAGGCCCGGGAGAGGTTACGGCCAAGGACATTGTGGCAGACGCCGAGGTGGAGATATTGAATCCGGACCTTCATCTGGCAACGATCGATAAGAATGGAAAACTCGAGCTCGAAATGAGAGCTCGCCGCGGCAGGGGGTATGTCTCCTCGGATAAAAATAAGGAACCGGGACAGTCGATTGGTGTCATCCCTATTGATTCCATTTTCTCTCCGATTCGCAAGGTGAATTTCAAGGTGGAAAACGCCCGCGTCGGACAGGAAACGGACTACGACAAGCTTGTGCTTGAGGTATGGACTGATGGCAGTATCAGGCCTGATGACGCCATTGCCCATGCGTCGAAGCTGCTTAAAGACCATTTATCCATCTTTATTCACCTGCCCGAGGAAGAAGAAGAGTCACTAACGATGGAAGAGGAGATCAAAAAAGTTCCATCGTTCAATGAAAACCTTCTTCGTAGTGTGAACGAGCTGGAATTGTCGGTGCGGGCGGCGAACTGCCTGAAGAATGCAGGGATAGAGACCATCGCTGAGATGGTGCAGAAGACCGAGAGCGAGATGCTCAAGACTAAAAATTTTGGCAGAAAATCGCTCAATGAAATAAAAGAGATTCTTTCCGAGATGGGGCTTAGCCTCGGACTGAAGGTGGATGATAAAATTGTGGCAGAAGCCAGACGGCTACTCGCGGAAAAACCGAGCGAAGCGTAAAAAAATCTATGTGGCAAGGATAGTGATATGAGACACGGATGCGCAGGCAGACAATTTGGGAGAGATACGAGTCACCGGAAGGCACTTCTCAGGATGCTCGTTACCGCACTGCTTAAGAACGAAAAGATCGAGACGACGGTCGCGAAAGCCAAGGAAATACGACCGCTGGCGGAAAAAATGATCACGCTTGGCAAGCGTGGAGATCTGCACGCTCGGCGTCAGGCGCTTAGCTTCATTCACGACGAGACGGTGGTGAGCGGATTGTTCGCACAGATTGCACCGCGTTTTGTCTCCCGGAACGGCGGGTACACGAGGATTGTGATGACTCGCACAAGGCCTGGCGATGCTGCACCCATGGCTGTTATCGAACTGGTAGAACGGCAGAAGCAAGAAGCCAAGGAAGCGAAGGCAACGGGAAAGAAAACAGCTCAATAAACTGTCACCTCATGGCAGGAATAGATACGGGGAGTTTGCATATCGTGTCCTTCTGGCAGTGATAAGTCGCTATGGATACGACAATCAAACAGAGCAAAAAGGCAAGGGTAAAAACCCCTTGCCTTTTTTTTTGCATTTACACAAAAGCGCATTTATGCTACTATTGCTTGCAAGCATTGAGGATGGTGATGGTATGATTTCTGCGGCTCAGGCGCTGTTGAGTCAATTCGTTTTCTGATGGTATGGTGAAATCGCTCAGGATCCTTTTCAACACAATGGTCTTCTCGTTTGTTGCCGCGCATGCAGGGACTTTCGTTTTCTTGGAAGGGACTCAGGAATTAATAAGGAGTTTAGAAATAGAATGTCAAATGTGGCCAAAGAGCTTGCGGCTTTCACTATAGAAGATAGTATCATAGCATGCACGACCGCACTCTGCAAAAAATCTCACCTCCCTTTACGACTAGTGAAGGTTTACTTTCCGGTAACGCAATGCTCTACTTGATGATCTATAATCACAATTGCGAAACACCCCTTGGTAATACGGATACGAAATTATTTGTTAACTGAGGTTCCTGTCGACAGATAATATCGAACACCGTACTAGCTAGGAGTTTTCTATTCAGCGATACGGGTAATGGTCTCCCCGAAGAACAAATGGATGAAATTTTCGAGCCATTTTTTTATCTCACGACCGATTGGTGAATGGTATGGGTTGAGATTGTCTCTCAGTTATATGATTGTTCAGAATCATGGCAGCATGATCGAAGTTAAGAGTAAAGTCGGTGCAGGGTCTACGTTCCGGGTGACCCTACCGGCATACGACTCTGATGAGTTTGTAATGTCTCAAGGGTGGAGAGCGTCCTGTTTTTCTCATATCCTCAGACTTTTTAAGCTCGACAGACATCATAGATGCTTGCAAGGGGGGTGCAGTCATGGCCAATGAAAGAATACTCGTTGTTGATGACGAGGCTATGATCAGAGACCTGTGTTCCCATATTTTGTCCGCTGAAGGGTACCAGGTGACCACGGCCTCGAACGGTATGGCAGCCCTGGAGGAACTTGGCCGCTCGGCGATAGATTTGATGATCACGGACATCAAGATGCCGGGTATTGACGGCCTAGAGCTCTTTGAGCAGGTCAAGGCACGGACGCAGGACTTAGTAACGATTTTTATTACCGGGCACGGTACGCTTGATACAGCGATAGAGTCTCTTATGCGGGGTGTGGACGGCTTTATACTCAAACCCTTCGCCGAGAAGGAACTGCTGGGTGCCGTTGACCGTGCGATCAACAGCAGCAGGCTCAAAAAGGAGAATATCAGGCTCAAGGCGCTTATCCCGCTCTTTGAGATCAGCAAACTGCTCGTGACCGAGATCGACCTCGCCCACTTGTTCAAGATCATCACCGAGGTGCTCGTGAAGGATTTCTTGGTGGACCGGGTCTCGTTGATGTTGATCGATGAGGCCAGCGGAGCACTGTTGATACGCGCTTCGCACGGCCTGTCCTCGGATGTGGCGCTGAAGGCGCGCCGCAAGGAGGGAGAAGGCGTCTCCGGACTGGTACTGAAGCGTCGGAAACCGCTGATCATATCGGCCGGAAAACACCCTGACCCGGAAGTGATGGCAACCATTAATCGAGAGAACATGCCTGCTTCTTCCATGTCGGTCCCTCTCATTGGAAAGAATAAGCTGTTCGGCGTGCTCAACGTGAGCAAATTCTCGGGGGCGCCGTTTTCCACGAGCGACCTTCAGATCGCATTGATCCTGTCCAGTCAGGTGGTGACAGCCATGGAGAACGCAACGCTCTATGAAAACTTGCGCGAAAACTACTTTCGAACGGTTCAGGCGCTCGTTGCCGCGGTAGAGGCAAAAGACCCCTACACCCGCTGGCACTCCGCCAACGTGGCAAAATACGCAGTGTCAGTCGCTCGCGATATGGAGATGGACTCGTCCCAGCTCGAAGAGATCCATATCGCTGCTATCTTGCACGACATGGGTAAGATCGGGATAAGCGAACTGATAATCAGCAAACCGGCGGGCCTGAACCAGGAAGAGTTCGACATCATGAAGGACCACCCGGCACATGGCATCAGGATCCTTGAGCCGATCGGATTTTCGCCGGCCATCATCAATGCTATCTATCAGCACCATGAGCGCTTCGACGGGAAAGGCTATCCCCAGGGCCTTGCGGGGGAAGCGATCACGCTTGCGGCGCGGATACTCAATGTTGCGGACACGATCGATGCCATGGTTTCCGAGCGGCCCTACCGCGGCAAGATCTCGATCCAGGGGGTATTGCTCGAGTTGGAGCGGGAAGCAGGGGGGCAGTTTGATCCGCGCGTGGCTGAATCTGCAAGACGACTTATCGAGAAGGGGTTGCTCAAGCTGGGGATGAATTCCTATAACCAGTAAACGTTTGAAATGTACAGGACGGTTTACGATTGTGAAAAAACTCCTCATAGCAGGACGACAATGTATTTTGTGCGGACCGCCCGACAGACGCAGGGAAACGTCCGTGAGCGTGGCAATGGGATCAGACAGCTGACTCGCTCTCTGCGGGTGGGCCGGAACCACCGACGACATGATCTGTTGATACACTGGGCAGTCTGCTTGACAACCTGCCCCGATCATCCTTGCCCTCAACTAAGATAGCCGGACCTCGGTGTAAAACAGTATTACCGGCAGGTTCTGAGGTTGTTCAGCCTGAAAAAGAACAAGGTGTCACTGCATGTTGTAGAGCGTTTTGGAAGAATAGGACATGGGGAAGAAAAGGAAAGAGAATCAAAGCGTTACGTTCCTACCATTTCAAGGTTTGTCCCATCTCAGACATTTATTTTTGGAGGTTTTATTCTTATTCCACCAGTTTATAACACACGAGGAAGGGACAGAGCTTGCATATTGTCGAGCCTGGATAGGTTTACCCTGACGCGGGAATGACGCACCTTTGCTGGCTGTGCAGATAGTTAATATATCATGCAACGCGTATTTCGGTGTTCTCGTTTTAGAGACAGATAGAAAACGCTTGACTTGATTATCCGAGTTTGCTATATTTTCCATAATAATTGAGTAAAGTAATCTCACTGTACGGTTTATCACTGTTTGTAGCAGTTGTGTAATAGTGGCAGATTCAATGGGTTCTCTCAATTCTATGATACCCACTATCAGTACCTACATATCAAGTTTGCACTAGCTTTTCCGAGGAACAGTATGTCGGCTGTTCCGGCAACGGACTCTCTGGACACTTCAACCAAAGCAACACTACAACATTCAAATGAACATTAGTTCACTATACAGACTTACGTCTTTACTGCCTTGGTCACATCCACAGTTTAGTTTAATGACGAAGGGGGGTTGATCTCAAAAAAATTTGGTCCTGTTTCACGCCGCATTTTTTTGTGCAATATACAAGAGGTTACCATTCGTGTTCCGGTTCAGACTGGAGCAAAATAAATATTAAGGGAGGATAGATGATGAAGAAGATTGTTATGTTACTGGCAGTTGCAGCAATGACGTGTTTCAGCACCTCGGCGTTCGCGGTCCACGAGGGAGAGGGCAAAGCTGCAGGCAACCTGGCGGATATCACCATCGGCGGCAGCATGGACATCCGGAGCCGTGATTTCGACAATCTGGACTTTAATAAGAATGTGGGTGATAAAACGTTGGATACCCAGGAGCGCGTCAGGCTCGATGTGAATGTGAAGGCCGGCGATGTAAAAGGTAAAGTGACCATTGAAAACGATTGGGATAGCTTTGGCAGGTTTGAACAGCCCCAAGGCGACAGCACGACAGTAACCAGTACGTAAAGATGATAATGCAAGGCTTGATGTCCGCGAGGCATGGATGCTCTTCCCCATACCCAGCACACCGATCTATGTCAAGGGAGGCCATATGCTCCTGCAGCTCGGCAATGGTTGGTTTTTCCGTTCCATGAAGTACGGCTCTGACGCATGGGTTGCCTTTACGGATATCGACCCGGTTCACGTCGGAGTGGTTGATGTGAAGGTATCAGAAGGCCTAACTGCATCGTCAGATGATATTGATGCCTATGTGCTCTTTGCCACGGTGAAGGCCAGCGACACCATGAAGTTTGGTGTAGACGTCACGTATGCAGATGACCGGAGGAACGGATTAGGATTTGGCGGTGTTGCGTCCGCTCTTACGCCGACAGCCGAAACGCAGGCCTACAACATTGGCCTGAATGCTGACATCAAAGCAGGCCCGGTTGGTCTGAAGGCTGAGGCTGATATACAGACCGGAAAAGCAAAGGAGAATGACGCGAAGTTCAAAGGCGGGCAGCTCGTGGTCCAGGGCAATGTGGGGATGGACCCGGTTACGATCAACTTCGCCGCGGCCTATGGCACCGGCAAAAAGATAGGGGATAAAGATATCAAGCAGATGGTTACCTTCCTTGATGCTGATCCGCATTACACGTTCCTGTATGAATATAAAGTTGCCGGTCCCTGCGGTCTACACACCGGCTTCTGCGGCACCACGGCACTCAACGTAGGCGCAATGTTTGCGGCAACAACATCTCTGGACCTTGGCGTAGATGTGTGGTGGCTGGCGGCATCGGAGAAGGTTGCGGAGTATCACAATCCTGCCCCTAACGCAGCGACCACCAATGAACTTGGCACGGAAGTCGATGTCAAGATCAATTGGAAGCTTGCTGACAATCTTTCCTGGAACTGGATCCTCGGCTACCTGGCTCCCGGCAAGGGCCTCGGCACTTCAGATGCTAGCGGCGGCCATCATAAAGACGCTGCATTAGGTGCACAGGGTGTTCTCAGCATGAAGTTCTAACTGAGAAGCACGATCTTTGCTGATACGGCAATAAACGCCAAGCCCCGGGGGAGCAATCCTCCGGGGCTTTTTATTGAGTGCTGCGGAGATGTGTGGTGGAATGAGAAACGCCCCCGATGTGCATCGGGGGCGTTTCTCATTGGTCGGCTATTCAGACTTCGAACGGGATATTTCTCAGGAAACTCCGCAATCTTCAATAAAACGTTGTATTTATCCTTAAGGATTCTGCAGCTTTGCCGCTTTTACCACATGTTTAAGCAGCACGCGCGTTGTCACTGTGCCGACGCCGCCGGGGACCGGGGTGATCGCTCCGGCAATGTCCTTTGCGGGTTCGGTGTCCACATCGCCGACGAACTTGTCTCCCTCCGGATTGATGCCAACATCCATGACCGTGGCGCCTGGTTTGATATAGTCCTTTGTGATCATCTTCGCCTTGCCAATCGCCGCAACAAGGATGTCGGCACGTTTGCACACGCCGGGAAGGTCCTGCGTCCTGGAGTGGCAGACCGTGACCGTCGCGTTCTCGCCCAGGAGCAGCATGGACATGGGTTTGCCGACCACCATTGAGCGGCCGATGACTACCGCCTCCTTACCGCTCATCGGGACCTGATAGAAGCGGAGGATCTCCATCACGGCCTGTGGTGTGGCGGGTGGAAAACCGGTCAGGTCCCCAGCCATGATCTTGCCGGCGTTCACGGGATTGAAGCAGTCCACGTCTTTTTCCGGAGACAGCATGTACTTTACGACGTCTTCCCTGATCTGCTTCGGGAACGGACGCATCACAATGATTCCGTGAATGGTCTTGTCCGCGTTCCGCTGCTTCAGGATGTTCACGAACTCGTCTTGGCTCATTGTGCCTGCCAGCTGCTCGATTTCGCAGGCAATGCCGTTCTTCTCCGCCATCTTCTTGGCGCTGTTGGCGTAATAGACCGAATCTTCCGCTCCGCCCACGATCATGATCCTGAGTGCAGGATTCACGCCTTTTGCCTTGAGCTCCTGGACCTCTTTCTGGATGTCCTGGTCCATCTTTTGCGCCACTTCTTTTCCTGTTAACAATTTTGCCGGCATGTGATGCTCCTTCCAAAAGTTATTAAGCATAGGGCATGGTGGATAGAGCGGAGAATTAAACCCTATGCCCCATGCGCTCTGCCGCAGCTTATCCCATCTTCTTATACGTTGTTTCCATCACAGTCTTTTCAAGGGCCGCCACCTGCTTAAGAACATCCTGCATCCTGGACCACGTGTCGTTGTTGTATACCGCGTCTTTAATACTGTTGACGTTGATCTTGACGTTGAGCGCCGCGCTCTGGGCGCAGGCTTGGGCAAGCAGTACCGCAACGCCAGCGTCGCTCACCGCACCCACGTTTCCGATATCAGCTGCCCGCTGGGCGAGCTTTGCTACCTCAAGCGATTTGAGCCCGATCTCGAACGGAACCTGGCAGGCGATCTTGAGCGCTTCCTGCATCTTTGTGGTGCGCGCGGCCTTTTCCTCATCGGTGTTCTTCGGCATTTTATAGACTGCGGAGAGCGCACCGTAGGCCTCGGTGTCTTTCTGGATAAGGTCCTGCATCTCCGAGCGCAGTTTTTCCGATTCTTTGAGCAGTTGCTCGATCCGGGGCTGAACATCCTTGTATTTTTCCTTGCCCAGGGTAAGGTTCCCCACCATACTCACGAGTGCCGCGCCGAGCGCACCAGTAAGGGCAGCCACGCTGCCGCCTCCCGGCTCGGGAGATTTGCTCGCCAGTTTGTCCATAAAGTGTCGTATCGGCTGATCGATATACATCGGGAATTTCCTCCTGCAGTATTCAATTACTCAGTGGTTGTGAGGTTTAAAGAGTGAAATGATAGAGAAATTCAGGTTCCTTGTCAATAAAAAAATACCCAGCTGACTTATATGGAGGCGAGGACAGAAGATGTTCTTTTTCAATAGGTGTTGTGATTTGAAACGAGAAGTATTGATACCTATGGTTATTAAAAAAAGTAAACTGATATATAGTAAAAGTTTATCTTGACTACGTTTGGTAAGCTTTGGTATTATGATACGCTATTATACGGGGGCGCGCTGTATTCATGGACCTTGCACACGGATTAACGTTGTATGTTCTGTTGTACTCGCTCGCCATGGGCCTCGTCTCGTTCGTGTCTCCCTGTATTATGCCCCTCATACCTTCATATGTTTCTTACATCACCGGCATAAGCTATGACGAACTGGTGAGCCCTGATTCGCGCAGAAAGAACATGAATATCACCCTGCTTCATTCTCTTGCTTTTGTTGCGGGGTTCTCCGTCATCTTTGTTCTCCTGGGTGCATCGGCAAGCCTGGCGGGCAGTCTCCTGGCACAGCACCTGAACACCATCCGGATCGTGGGCGGAGTGCTGATCATCATCATGGGCGTTTTTGTCATGGATGTGGTGAACATCCCCTTTCTCCAGAGAGAGGCTAAACTGCATCTCAAGACGCGGCCTGCCGGCTACATCGGCACGCTTGTCGTCGGCATGATCTTTGGCGCGGGCTGGACCCCCTGCACCGGACCTTTTCTGGGATCGGTGCTGGCGCTGGCCATGACGAGTGACACTCTGGGCAGCGGTATGGTACTGCTCATGTTCTATTCGCTCGGCCTCGGGATCCCCTTTATCCTTTCGGCCGTAGCCATCAGTGCATTCCTGTCGTCGTTCAGCAAGCTGAAAAAGCATTTCAAGGCAATCAAGATAGTAAGCGGCGCCGTACTGATCATCATGGGCGTGCTGCTGCTCATGGACAAGATGACGATCCTTATACCACGGTAGAAAAAACTTTGGGAGAAGATAAAAGCATATGATAGTCGATAGCATGGATGTACTCAAAGACAAGGACGCGCCGCTCTACACCATGGGCGTGGCGGCAAAGCTGGTTGGGACGACGGCGCAGACACTGCGTCTGTACGAGAAACATGGTCTTATCCTCCCGACGAGGGAGCGGAGAAACCGGCTCTTTACGGAAAACGACATCAAATGGTTGCGCTGTATCCGCGAACTGATCCACGCCAAGAAGATCAGCATCGAAGGGATCAAGAAGCTGCTCGACTATGCGCCCTGCTGGGAGATCAAGGACTGTCCAGACGAACGGAGAGTGGTATGCACGGCGTTTACCAACAAGAGCAAACCGTGCTGGGAAACCACCCGGTGTCGCAGTGATGCGGATTGTACAACCTGTGTGGTCTTCCTGAGGGACGGGAAAAAAGCAGCGAAGAAATGATTCAATTGCGGATTGTAGATTTCGGATTGCGGATTTACAAAAGGTTTTTTCTTCTGATTCCGCAATCTGCAATCAGAAATCCGCAATCAAGGATGTTCCTCCACCCACACTTCCCCCTCCGAGGTTGTTTCCTTTTTCCAGATCGGCGTGATCCTCTTCAATTCATCGATGCAGAAACGGCAGGCCTTGAACGCCTCGTCGCGATGCATTGCGGCCACGGCGATCAGCACGATGTTCTCTCCTATCGGCAGCGTGCCTATGCGGTGAATGATCGATACGTCGATCACCCCGAATTCCCTGATCGCCCGCTCCCTGATCTCCCGGAGTTTCTTCTCTGCCATGCCGGGGTAGTGTTCGAACTCGAGCTTTGCCACCTGCTTGTTCTTCGAGATATCGCGCGTTGTCCCGAGGAAGGTAACGATTGCGCCGATTGATGGCGAAGCTTGCTTCAGCCGATCGATCTCCCTATCCAAAGAAAAGGGTCCCTCTTGGATATGAACATACCCTGTTGTCCCGCTTCCACCGGAGAACGGCGGCATGAGCGCCACCTCATCGCCGCTCTTGACCGGCGCATCACCTTTGACAAATTCCTGGTTCACCGAGGTCAGGACCCTGCCGCAGGAGAGGATATCGGATAAGGCTGGATATTCATTCGACACTTCCTTGAGCAATTCCGATACCGTGGATGCACAGGTGTTGAGATGCAGCTCATCCTGTCCTGCCTTGTCCTTCAGTATGGCGAAAAGCTTGATGGTAATCATAAAAAGGTCCTTTGCAATGAGGCGCTAAAGAGTTAAGCGCTCGATATGATCCGGTTCGGTGACGTCAGGTACGATCCGGTTCTCGATCAGGCACTGCAGCATCTCAAGCTCGTCTTGATCAAACCAGGTGATGCCGCAAAAACTGCAACGGTCGACCTCGATCAGGTGAGCCTGGCTGTAAAATCCGCGGGACATGGGGTTGCCGCACTTCGGACAGGTGAGCAGCGGAACAATTTCCCTGCCGACTTCTCTGCGTTTCTGAATGGGCTGTCGAAGCTGGTTTTCCTTCACAACCGCCTTCGCAAGCGAGTTGATCCTCTCCGAACAGGGCCGTTCCCTGCCGGTCCGTACGATGATCCGAGGAATCTTTACCGAATCCAGCAGGATGCCGGCACAGAAGCGGCATCGATATATCTGGGTACCTTCGTATGCTTCCGTTACAAGCGGTTGACGGCAGGATGGGCAGAAGAAGTTCGAGAGAGGGCGTTCCTGCTCGGAAAGCCGCGACAGGAAGATGGCGTTGATCAACGGCTCTTTTGAAGCGCGCTCTACGGGATGCTCCTTGCCCTGCGTGATCCAGGTAAGGGGCGAAAGCCACGGGAGTGCGGCAAGTTCGGTTGGAGTGAATGGTCCCTGCCACTGCTGCTGGGGGCTCATGGCGTAATGCAGTGGGACAGAGGACTCTTGCGCACTCGCCGTGGCAGCCTTCCCGGTACTCGCATCCAGCGCAGCAATGCTCACCCGCGCCATGTTAAGCAGGATGTCGATTCTTCTGCTGAGCGGCGGATGGGTCGAAAGGAGGTCTGCCCAGAAACCGTCTGTCTCATCCAGTGCCGTTGCCTGCGGATTCACGATGCAGAGCATCTCAAAACCGCTGCCGATGAACCCGGCCCCACGCCAGCTTCGCGACAGGAGGTGCAATGTCTCGGCAAGCGCGATCGGGTTCCTGGTCATGCGTACGGATGCGGCATCGGCGCGATACTCCCGCTCACGGGAGATGAACATGTTCAGAAGATAGCTCAACTGGAGCAGCATCCAGGCCAG
This sequence comes from Nitrospirota bacterium, assembly GCA_963796285.1. Classification (GTDB taxonomy): domain Bacteria; phylum Nitrospirota; class UBA9217; order UBA9217; family UBA9217; genus JALNZF01. The sequence continues at coordinate 184,720 of CAWCKW010000013.1, read as the reverse complement.
AAGGAACGCCGGAGAGGCGAACGATCGACCACGTGACGTATCGGTCAGCTTCTCCATGGCCGAGGAATAGGTGCCGAAGAGGCTGGCGGCAACGGTGGTTTCGAGGCAATCGCCCGAAAGGATATGATGCGCTTCGTGGGCGATCACGGCCTCAAGCTGCGGTCGGGTGAGGCGCGAGAGCAGCCCTTCCGTGATGCCGATGGCGGCCTCGCCTTTGAGGTCCGCAACCGCCAGCGCGTTCAGAGAGAAGGACGGAATGACAACGCACTGGATCTTCCGCCTGTTGCCTGTTACCACGTGAATTTCCTGCATGATGTTCATGAGCATCTTGTGAATGTCGTCCTGGGGGTCCGGTGGCTGCGCGTCCAGTCCGCGGATCACGGTGCGGACCGTATCGTAGGCAGAGAACCAGAAATGGATCCCTGCCACGAGCAGGGCAAGCATTCCCGCAACTATCCAAAAGCGCGGCGAAGCATACCAGGTGAAAGGGAGGAACGTTGCCGCAAAAAGAGCGGTGAGGATAAGATAGATGAGCATGAGGAACAGAAAGAACAGCCAGATGCGCCAGTTCTTCTGTTTCTCTATGTCGATGAAGGTAAGGGGCATGGGAGAACGATCAGTAGTCAGGAGTCAGGAGAGGACATCATATATCATTCTGACTTCTGAATTCAGGCTCCTCGCTTCTGTTTTTTTACTTCCTCAGGCTCAGATTCACGCCAGGTACCGCGCGGTCCGTTTCTTCGGCCCCGAAATATTCCTCTGGCTGGAAATTGAACATCGAGGAAACGATGTTGTTCGGAAATATCTGGATCTTCGTGCGATAGTTCGCAACCAGGTCGTTGTAGAGCTGACGGGCAAAGGAGATCCGGTTCTCTGTTGACGTGAGCTCTTCCTGGAGCTGCATGACGTTCTGGTTGCTCTTGAGCGCGGGATAGTTCTCCATCACGGCGAAGAGTTTGCCGAGTGCCTGGGTAAGCATGTTCTCAGACTCGGCCCGGGAGGCAGGGGTGACTGACGGACACGGCCTTTGCCCTGGCCGAGATCACCTTCTCGAGGGTGTCCTGCTCGAATTCCATTACACCTTTCACGGCAGAGACGAGGTTCGGGATCAGATCATGCCGGCGTTTGAGCTGCACATCGATCTGCTTCCATGCGTTCTGTACGTCGTTCCGGATCGATACGAGACCGTTGTAGATCAGAACAAGCCAGATCAGAACCAAACCCAGCACTGCGAGAATAATCCATGCGACCATAGTGCCTCCTGATGGGGAAAGATTAGGAATGGTAAAGCGTGACCGTAGAGATGATTATATCATACGCGTTTTCCGGAGAACAGGAATAAAATTATTCATCCGCCAAGAGTGCGTTCCCGGAGTTCGGAAATATCCCGCACGCTTCCGCCTCGTCAAAGAGCCTGCGCACCGCGGCCAGGCCTTCCCGTCCCAGGTCAAGGGAGAAGTCGTTCACATACAGATCGATATGGCTCTTCATCACTGTCTCGTCCATCTCCTGGCTGTGCAGTTTGCAGTAGGAGAGGACCTTGTCCGCGTGCGCATTGGCGTAGCGAAGGCTCGCCCGTATACCTTCCTCGACCTGAAGCAGTACGTCACGGCCAAGCGATCGCTTACCGAGGATACCGCCAAGAGGGATCGGGAGGCCGGAGTGGTGTTCCCACCACTCGCCGAGGTCGAGCAGTTTTTCAAGTTTATAGAGCGGATAGGTGAACCGGCTTTCGTGGATGATAAGACCTGCAATCACCTCTCCTGTTGAGACCGCGTTCATGATGCGGTCAAAGGTCATAACGACGATATTGGTGATCGATGGATCGTACAGCCGGAGAAGAAGAGAGGCAGTGGTCAGCTTGCCGGGGATGGCGATCGTGCCTCGTTTAATATCCTCGAACGTGGTTCCCGGTTTTGCAACGATGAGCGGACCACAGCCGCGGCCGAGCGCACTGCCGGAACGGAGCAGGGCGTACTGCTCACGCAGGTGACCGAGGGCGTGGTATGATATCTTGGTGATGTCCAGGCTGCCCTCGAGCGCCATCTGGTTCAGTGTTTCGACATCCGCGAGCTGTTCGCGGAATTCAAGGCCCGGGACACGAACGAAGCCATGGACGAGCGCGTAGAAAATGTAGGTGTCGTTCGGGCACGGCGAATATCCGATAGTGAGCGCGCGGGTCACCTGTCCCAGCCCTCCACGATATGTTGAACGGCCTGCTGCACTGCCCCAGCCGCTTTCGGGATATCCCACTTTGTCAGATCACGATCTTCCACGATGTTCGATATACCGCGGACCTCGAGCCACGGGACGCCATGCAGTTCCGCCACATGCGCGACCGCGGCCCCTTCCATATTCTCGCAGAGTCCGCGATATCGTTCCTCCAGCTCCTGCGCACGCGCGGCGGTGCCGGTACAGGTTGACAGGGTGACGAAGCGACCGACGTGTATTTTGCCCTGGCCGGATTTCTGATGAGCAGCGAGCGACTGCAGGGACCGATGCATCAGCGGCTCCGATGCGGGGAAGGTCGTATAGATAAGCGACGTGGCTGTCTTGAGAAGGGGGATGCCGATATACTCGGTGTCCTTAAAGCCTTCCCGGGTCAGAACGCCTTCATCTCCCGCGATCTCTTCCGTTGCGATCGCGAGATCGCCGATCCGGGCACCCGACGAGGGGTAGGAGCCGCCGATGCCGAAGACCACGAGAGCCTTGGGATCGAACCTTGCGAGCATCAGTGTTGCCGTATGGGCTGCATTGACCTTGCCCATGCCGCTGACACCCAGGAGTATCCGCTGAGCTCCGATGGTCCCCTCGATCAGCAGGTTGGAGCCGAGCGTCGTACTCTTTATCACGACCGTCGATGCGAGGAGACGATCCGCTTCGGCAGGGACGGAACAGAGCAGAGCGATCATACGCAAATCCTGTTCATTGCGGAGATCGCAGAGACTGCAGAGTAAAACAACCGCGCCGGGGTCGGGCATCCGCGCACTCTGCGTTCCCTGTGGTACGTCATGTTATTGATGGCATTCATAATTCCAGCATCACCAAACCGGTTTTCTCGTTCAATGTCTTGCGGGCATCGATACCGAGGATCTCCGTGATCACCGCCTCGATGACCAGATATACGGAGCTCTCCTTGCGGATGCATCCCGTGAGAGTCTCTTTCTCCCGGCCGATGGCGCCGTGGAGGTGGAGGACCGGCTCGTCGCCTTTCCAGAATAGGGTGCCGAAGCCAAGCACCTCTCGGCCATCATTGAAATTGATCCACATGGGTTCCGGCGGGATAGACGCCTCTTTCGGGCCTGAGACCAGCCCGGCCGAGCGCATGCCGCCCAGGAGCATGATCGTCCCCACCTTGATCTTTTCTGTGGTTGCTACACGTTTTATTTCAGAGAGGAGATCGTCCTGGTCCTCGAATTTTAACACAAAAACCCTGCCGAATGACCCTTGTTTATATTGCACAGCGGACTCCCTATGACAGTTATTTTGGGCATGAACATTTTATCTGGAGTCGGAATTTATCCCAAAATACACAAATTATCCATAAAATACCCTGAAAATACCCCGAATAGTACCATACTTTTGATTGCACTTCTACTGCAAATTTGCTATGATGAGCCCGATTTTATGGTATTTTCGCCTTCAAAACCGCTCGCGAGGCCATAGGCAGGGGATCTTTTACAGGGGGAATAGATAATGTTACGATTTTTAACTGCCGGTGAATCGCACGGCGAACTTATCATGGGGATCATTGAGGGTATGCCGGCGGGTCTCTTGATCCGGGTGACGGACATAGACCGCGACCTCGCCAGGAGGCAGGGGGGGTACGGTCGCGGCGGCCGTATGAAGATCGAAAAGGACACGGTCAAGATCTACACCGGCGTCCGCTGGGGCAGAACCATAGGCAGTCCGATCGGGCTCATGGTCCGCAACAAGGACTGGGAGAACTGGCGGGACAAGATGTCTCCGGACCCCATGTTCCTGAACTCGGCGGAACCGGTCACGCGTCCCCGTCCCGGCCACGCGGACCTGGCAGGCGTCATGAAGTATGGATGTACGGACATCCGGAGCATCCTTGAGCGCTCAAGCGCCCGTGAGACGGCCATGCGTGTTGCGGTCGGTGCTGTGGCAAAGCGGCTGCTCGAAGAGTTCGGCATCGAGGTCGTGAGCCATGTGCTCTCCATTGGGAATGTGTTTGCCAAGGTCCCGAGGGCGTCAGTTCATGAGATCAAAAAAAGGGCAGAGGCGTCCGAATTGCGCTGCGCCGACCCTGAAGCGGAGAAGCGGATGATGCGCAGGATCGATGAAGCGCGGGCAACAGGGGATTCCCTGGGCGGGGTGTTCGAGGTCCTGGTTACCAATGCGCCGATAGGGCTTGGCAGCCACGTGCACTGGGACCGGAAGCTCGACGGCCGGCTCGCCGCTGCGCTCATGAGCATCCAGGCCATTAAGGGGGTAGAGGTGGGCGCGGGATTCGGCGCGGCGAACAAACCCGGTTCCCAGGTACATGATGAGATCTTCTGGAACAAAAAGGAAGGTTTCTTTCGCAAGACGAATTTGGCGGGCGGGATCGAGGGCGGGATCAGCAACGGCGAGACCATTACGCTTCGCGCTGCCATGAAGCCCATCCCCACGCTGTATAAACCGCTCCGCTCCGTGGATATGATAAGCAAGAAGCCCTTCAAGGCGAGCATCGAGCGCTCTGATATTTGTGCGGTGCCGGCCGCCGGCATCGTGGCAGAGGCGGCAGTGGCGTGCGAGATCGCCTCCGCCATGATCGAAAAGTTCGGTGGCGACAATATCGATGAGATGAAGCGCAACTTCCAGGGGTACGACAGGCATTTGAAGGCGCGGATGGAAGTGGAAGAAGAGCAGGGGAAGTAGTTCTCCGGGAAAGAACAAATATCAACGCTCAACGTCCTAATAATTGTATAATAGAGAAGCGACCGACAGCTTCCCGCATCATAAAATATTTTGTATATGGAATTGATTTGTAAAGAACTATGTTCAAAAACATCATTCTCACCGGCTTCATGGGCGTAGGTAAGACGTGCGTGGGCACGCAGCTCGCAAAGGATCTGGGATTCACCTTTGTGGACGTTGACAAACTTATCGAAGCCGACCAGAATTTGTCGATCACCTCCATCTTTTCAAAATTCGGCGAACCCCACTTTCGCGAGGTCGAGGCAAGGATCATCGGGCAGGTCATGATGGGCGAGGGCCAGGTGGTTTCCACCGGCGGCGGCGCCGTGATCCAGGACCGTAACCGCGGGGCCTTCAAAAAGGGCGGGTTCGTAGTCTGCCTCACCGCGAGCCCTGAGGTTATCTACGAGCGCGTCAGGCACGAGACCCACCGGCCCCTGCTCCAGACCGCGGACCCGAAAGCGAAGATCAAAGAACTGCTCGACAGCCGCGCGCGGTTCTATGCCCAGGCCGATGCCTGCATTGACACTTCCGAAAAATCCGTCAGCGACGTCATCAAAGCGATCAAAGAGAGAATCAGACATGCATACTGTTAAGGTGAGTCTTGGCGACCGGAGCTACGATATCGAGATCGGCGCAAGACTGGAGAAAACGGGCGAGCGCTTGACGGGCCTCGGCTTCGGCCGGAAGATGGCCCTTGTCACGAACCCGACGGTCAAGCAGCTTTATGGCCGTCGCGTGGTGGACAGTCTCAAGGCTGCTGGGTTCATGGTCATGTCCATCGAGGTCCCCGATGGCGAGCAGTATAAGAACCTTGACTGGGCCAACGCCATTTATACGGCGCTCCTGACCAATGCCTTTGACCGTACGTCCGCGCTGGTTGCGCTCGGAGGCGGTGTGATCGGCGACCTCACGGGTTTCGCTGCTGCGACGTTCATGCGGGGCGTACCTTTTGTGCAGGTCCCGACCACGCTCCTCGCGATGGTGGACAGCAGCGTGGGCGGCAAGACAGGGGTGAACCATCCCATGGCCAAGAACATGATCGGCGCGTTCCATCAGCCGAGGAAGGTTTTAATGGATCTGAGCGTGCTCGCGTCCCTGCCGAAAGAAGAGTTCCTCTCGGGCATGGCGGAGGTGATCAAGTACGGCGTGATCCGGGACGCAGCGTTCTTCGAATACCTCGACAAGAACCGGGAAAAGATCCTCGCGCTCGATCCCGATGCGCTGGAGCACGTCATTCGGCGCTCCTGTGAGATTAAGGCCGAGGTCGTGAGCAGGGACGAACGGGAGGGCGGTCTCCGCGCGATCCTGAATTATGGCCACACGGTCGGGCATGCCATCGAGAAGGCTGAAAATTATACCATGCGCCACGGCCATGCCGTCGCCATCGGCATGGTCTACGCCTCGCGCCTCGCGCACAAGACGGGCTTGTGCGATGCCTCGGTCCCGGGGCGCGTGGAGAAACTTATCACGTCCTACGGCCTGCCTGCCGACTTCAACACCCTCAGTCGAAGGCCCTCCGTTGCAGAATTAACGGACACGATGCAGATCGACAAGAAGGCTGAGGGCGGCAAAGTGAAGCTTGTTCTGCCGATGAAGATCGGAGAGGTTGTCATCACGAAGGAGTGGGATGAAGGTTTGCTGAGGGGCCTGCTGGAGAGGTAATTACGGTAGTCTGTTGGAATAGGATGGGTGGATATGGGCATTGCAGATATCTTTGGCTTTGGAAAAAAAGTCGGGGGGGAAAAGACACCTTTTAGAATACCCGCCGAAGCATCGGCAATTAGTACCATAATAGACGCTGAAAATAGAGAAAACTATCCTAAGCTGGCCCGCTATCAGGAAATAGTAAAACAGGTCAAGGTTGTTTCTGCACAATTAGACGCTATCATCGCTCAAGGCGAATATGCGGAAGCGGCCATCAGGATCAGGGAAGATATAAAGAAAAAGATGGGGCAGTTGACAGAAAAGATCAATATAAATAAAGAGGCGGCACAAAAAGAAAATAATGAGGATTATATTGCAGACAACATGGAGTATCTCGAACGAAAAAGCATGAGAAATCAGGCAAAGACCCTATTCACCGAGTGCCTGGATGCAATCGAAGCAATGATGCAATGCTGCCAGGGGGAAAGACCGAAGAATAAGACAATGCTTGAGTCGGCAACAAGTGAATTAATCAAGGCCATGTCGGCGTTACATACTGCCTACTTTAAAAAACATAGCGATGATAAAGAGATTAAAAGTATAAGAGAAGAGTTGCTGAAAAAAATTGAGGGCCTTAATGCGTATTTTGAAACGAACAGGGACAGGATCAGAGAACAAGGATTGGAAGAGCATGCGCTATCAGTCCTTGCGGAAATAGCGAGGGCAACAAAAAGACTATCTGAAATATGAGATGAGTGGTCCAGGCTCAAGGAGGGAAACATGAGCGAATATCTCTGGTACTGCCCCTACTGCAACAGGGAGCAGACCGTGACCGAAGAGGGACGGCAAGTGGCCTTCGCCGACCTCACCCTGCCGAACGCAGATGGCCCCCGCCGTCTGGTGAGCAAGTTTGTAGTGTGCCCCAATCCCGAGTGTGGAAAATTCTCACTGAGCGCTTCTCTTCACGGCCTGGAAGTCAGCGGAAACCGATCCTACACGGGAAAGCACCTCAAGACATGGAACCTTGTCCCGCCGTCGCATGCCCGGTCCTTTTCTGTTGCCATTCCTCAGCATGTTCTGCAAGACTACCAGGAGGCCTGTCTCACGATCGAGCTCAGCCCAAAGGTCGCAGCGGCCCTGTCACGGCGCTGTCTCTCGGCGATGATACGGGATTACTGGCAAGTCCAGCCCGGCAGTCTGAACGATGAGTTCCGTCAGATCAAAGGCACGGTAGACCCCCTTACCTGGGAGGCCATCGAGTCCATCAGGAAGAGCGGAATGACCGGGACCCGCATGGAGAGCGATGGCGCTGAAATCCTGGACACGGAGCCCGGCGAGGCAGAGCTGTTGATCGGTCTGATCGAGACGCTCATTGAGGACTGGTATGTTACCCGGGAAGAGCGGCGGAAACGGTTGAAGCAGATCAGGAAGGTCACCGGTGAGGATGTCGCAGAAAAGACATCAGATGCGTGACGCGCAGCCCCGTCATCATGTATAATTATCTTCAGCCATGAATGCTCCTTTCGGAACATATCTTTCAGACCTTCCTTCTCTCACCCCGCAAAAGATCTACCTCGTAGGTGGTTCAGTCCGTGACCTGCTGATCGGTAAGCAGGAGATCAAGGACATTGACCTCCTCATTGCCTCTGGCTCGGAGAATGTGGCGCGCAGATTTGCCGAGGTGATCGGCGCAAGCTTTTTCTTTCTCGATGAAGAACGGAAGATCACACGCGTGGTCAAGCAGGCAGACCATGATGTCATTCAGTTCGACTTCACGAACTTCGAAGGAACTGATCTTGCTGCCGATCTCGGACGTCGTGATTTTACCATCAATGCCATGGCGTTGGATTTACGGGAATTCATCCGGAAGAGAACCTTCGACGGTCTGATCGACTTGTTTCATGGGAGGGAAGACGTACGGAATAAACTGATACGCGTGACGAAACCCGCGGTGCTAGATGAAGACCCGCTCAGGCTTTTGCGCGCGGTGAGGTTCGCGGCAACACTGGGATTCACCATAGAAGATGACTCTGCACAGCAGATCCGGAAACGTTCAAAGCTCATCAGCAAGCCCTCCCCTGAACGTGTGCGGGACGAACTCTTTTTGATCCTCTCAGAGCGAAATGCCGAAAAGCACCTCATGCTTATGGATTCCCTTGGTTTGCTTACACCGCTGTTCCCAGAGCTCGAACCTCTTCGCGGGTTCGCACCAGGCAGGTATCACGTTCACGATGTACTGACCCATTCCATCAAGACCGCCGGTTATATAGATAGCGTGCTTGACGATCTGCTGACCATATCGCCTGACCATGGCGAGACGGTCCGCGCACACCTTGAGAAGGACCTTGAACAGCATGTCCCTCGCAAGGCAGCTCTCCGGTTCGCCTGCCTGGTCCATGATAATGCAAAGCCCGAGACCTTCAGCAAGGCCGATGACCATATTCGTTTCCACGGACACGATAATCTCGGTGCTGAAAAGGCGGCATCTATCTGCAAACGATTCCGGCTGTCGCGAGACACGGAGAAGGCGGTCACGAAGGTCATCAAACAGCACATGCGGTTGTTCAATCTGTCCACTCCGGGCGGGCCGAGCAAGAATGCCATGTACCGCTACTGCCGGGACCTCGGAGACTGCCTGCCGGAAAGCCTGGTCCTCGCACAGGCGGACGCGCGCGCGACCTTCGAGATCATGCCGAAGGAGAAGTTTACAGACACGACGCAGCCTATGGCACTGGTGCTGGATTACTACTTTACAAAGTTCCTGAAGGTCGAGGCCAGGCCGCTCGTGACCGGGCGGGACCTGATCGATCGTGGTTTAAAGCCGGGGCCGAAGTTCCGGGAGATCCTGGAAGAGATCAAAGAAAAACAGGCTGCGGGCGCGCTGAAGGATCGACAGGCAGCGATTGAATATCTTAAAAGCTTGATAAACTCGTAAAAAGTCATAATTTACCGCAGAGACGCAGAGACACGGAGAATGCACTTTTAAATAGTAAGGATTTTCTCTGCGTTCTCTGTGTCTCAGCGGTAAACTAAAATTTTTTTGGGGGTTGATTCTTATGGCTAAGAAATACGAAGACATGTCAATCGATGAACTCAAGGCCGAGCTCAAACGGCTCAAGGACAACCTTTGTGACATTGAGGACCTGCACTCGTTCACCTTCGGCAAGACCTCGGTGCACATCGGCGCGGAGAAGGCTCAGAATATGGCGGCTGAATACGAGGAAGATTGCAAACGGCATAACGAGCAGATCGCCGCAATTGAGAAGGCATTGAAGGCAAAAGGCGCGTTGTAAATTTACGACAAGCCTTGGACGAGTTTGTAGAGTTCCGGGTAGTCGTTTTTTGTTGCAGTTGTTTCTTCCTTAAGCAGTCTGAGCGCTTCGGGGATGTACTTGAGGAAATACTTCTTCCCTTTCACAACGGACAGAAATCCGTATGCGCCGAGTGCCTGCATATGGCGCTGCAGGCGGCAGGGGATAAGGCTCTCTCTGAATAATGCCTCCTGAAAGTCCGCTGAATTCCGCTTCATCTCACCCACGTAATAATCGATCAAATGTTCACGAACACCATCGTCGAGCCGGTGGTAGGGGTCCCAGAGGATCGAGGCGACATCGTATGCAGCAGGAGCCATTCTCGCGCCCTGAAAATCGATGACCCGGGGAATACCGCCGGGTGTGATCATGATGTTCTGGCATTGGAAGTCTCGATGGATCACTCCCTTGGGATAGGTGTCAACCTTCTGCGCGAGGCTATGAAATTCCTGCTCCAGCGCCGGCCTGTTCTTCGGCACTACCTTTTGGAGTCCGGTAACGAACCGATCGAGAAAATAGCTTGTTTCCCATCTCAGATAGTCATAACCAAAGACGCGGTCCCGGAGCAGGGGACATTCATGGATATGCTGGGTGACCCGGCTGTGGAGCATGACCAGGATATCGAGCACGCTTCGATAAATGTCCTCGATATGTCCGTTGTCATGGGGAAGCTTCAGGTATGAGTAGAGACTGGTGTCGCCGAGGTCTTCGAAGAGGGCGCGTTTCTCATCATCGACGAAGGCAATGAGTCCCGGCACCGGGACGGAATGGGCCTCGAGGAATCGGGTATAGATGAGGTGGCGTTCGTAATCCGGATCGTCGGGCCTGCACTCCATGAGCACCGCCGTTTTTCCGTCATTCCGCACGCGGAAGTAACGCCTGTCAGAGCCGCCGAGGCCGATCAGGGCCGCATCCGCCAACTCTGTCCTCGCCGGCATTGACTGCCTGCTCGTTCAAACCGAAGTAAGCGGCAAACAGCGGGTCGTTCAGCGCGACCTTCTTTTGCTCCCGGCTGTGGAGCGATGGCTGCATCTCTGTTTCCTTGAGATCGATGGCATAGTCCGGACCGATGATGCGGTTTTCGTGTCTGCCTGAGACCCGCGCATCGGACATCACGATGCAGTTTCGGAGCCGCGCCCCGTCCTGGACCTCGCTTCCCGATTCGATCACGATATAGCCGTCTATGCCGATCTTTCCGCATTCAGCAGTCGGGGACAGATAAACGGTTTCCCCGTTTTCCCTCAAGGCATCGAACACGCCCGCGGCATACGATGCCGGCGTGCCGATGTCATTCCAATAAGCACCGGTAACGTCGAGCGCCTGTACCCGATGCCCGGCTTTCGCGGCTGCGACCCAGGCCACGGTCATGTGGGACACGCCGGGAGGCAGGAATTTTAGGATATCCGGAGAATAGACGGCAATGCCCGTGTAAGCGACTTTTCCGGCAACGGTGTTCGGGTCTGGTCGGGAATCCCCTGGATTTTCTACGTCAAGCAGAAGGTCATGTTCATCCACCACCACGTTGCTGTACTTCGGATGTTTATGCGTCACGAGTGTGGCGATGTTTCCTGATGTGAGATGGGCATCGATCACGCGTTCAAAGTCGATATCGAGAAGAATGTCCGAGTTGTGCACCAGGAATGGGCCGGTTGACAGGAGCTCTGCGGCGTTCTTGAGCGCGCCGCCAGTACCGAGGATCGGGTCTTCGGGGAAGAACCGGATGCGGTCAGTGTAAGCGGATGCCTGTGCCCAGTTTCGCAGAAGCTCTGGTTTGTAATGGAGGTTGATGCCGATTTTCCCATCGCAGACGGCCGTAACGCGTTCGAGGATGATCTCGATCAGCGGCTTGCCGAGGACTGGCAGCAGCGGTTTGGGCAGGTGGTTCGTGATCGGCCTGAGCCGCTCGCCGAGTCCGGCTGCGGGGAGGAATATGTTGATCGGGAATTTGGGCATGCTAGAAGCTGTCTCTCGCAGAGGCGCAGGGGGCGCAGAGAACGGCAACATCAAATTCTTTTTTTGGTGTTAAAACCCAATGCATTACCACGCAATCCTCTGCGTATCTGCGAGACTATTATTCGTATATCAGGAATTTCCTTCTTACCTTATCAAACGCCTTCGCCTCTTTTTTCCACCATTTTTCCATTTCATCGAGGTCTTTCCATGATTCGATGTCCTTTCGCAGCCGACTGGAGCCTGCAAGGATGTCGATCGGGAGGTTGACCTCCTCGTACTCGTAAGGCGGCTGGTTCCACGCGAAATCCCGCGGGTAGGTGTTGTGGATCGCTTTTAGGATCGCCACGCCGGTCTTGAACGGCTTGAACTTCTCGCGGTCCAAAACATGGACCTGCGCGCCTCCGCAGAGCCGGCCCGCATGCTTCTGGAACGTGGGCTGGAACGAGAGCGGCCGGAACAGCACGCCGGGAAGCTTGAATTCCTTGAGCACGGCCACCAGAGTTGCCGGATGGATGAACGGGGAGCCGAAGAGTTCGAACGGCCGTGTCGTTCCGCGGCCTTCCGAGATATTCGTGGCCTCGAACAGGCACATGCCGGGATAGACGAGCGCAGTATCGAGTGTCGGCATATTGGGAGACGGCATGACCCAGGGCAGTCGCGTCTGATCGAACCACATCTTTCGCTTCCATCCCTGCATCGGGATGACGCGATAATCGAGATCGGGAGAGAAGGTGTCGCGAAGGTATGCGCCCACTTCGCCGATGGTCATGCCATGCCGCACCGGCATTGGCCGCAGCCCAACGAACGATGCGAATTTGGGGTCGAGCACCGGTCCTTCGGTGACATGGCCGGCAAGGGGATTCGGACGGTCGAGCACGATGATCGTTTTGCCTGCCTCACGGCAGGCCTGCATGCAGAGCTCCAGCGTCCAGATGAAGGTATAGTAGCGGCTGCCCGCGTCCTGCAGGTCGATCACAAGCGCATCAATATTGAGCGAGCATCTCTGACCGGGGTTTGCGCGTTTTTCCGTAAAGGCTGTATGCCGGCAGGCCCGTACCGGGGTCGCGGAAACCTTCCCACTCGACCATGTTGTCCTGCGTCTGACCGAGGATGCCGTGCTGGGGTCCGAAAAGCGCGGCGAGCTTGAACTTCCTCGATCGCATGCAGACGGTGATTGCGTGCTCCAGTCTGCTGTTGACCGAGGCGGGATGCACCACAAGCCCGACGCGCGCGCCCCTGAGGTCACCGGGCCAGAGCGTGTCGATGAGATCAAGGCCGGTGCGCGTCCCTTTTTTCTGTTTCAGCATGGGCAGATTATATTGACTCTGACCATGAATAGCAACAGGAAATTTTTCGCGTTCATCGAAAAAATATTGAAAAATGATGCATGCTTTCTTATAATGCAGCCATGAATTACAAGGTCGTTGAAATCAGTACAGTGACCGATGAAGAGATCGAGCGGACCCTGAACGAGTGGACGGCAAAGGGGTATGTCTTCGAGAGTATCCAGTTTGTCACTTCAGCTGCGTCCAAACGGCCGACGATGGCGTTCCTGTTTTTTACGAAGAACGCATAGGGGTTTTGCATGCATGTTCTTATTATAAAAAATGTTTTCTCCGAAGGACCCGGCACGATTGCTGATTTTCTCAATTCCGAAAAGATACCCTATTCCATTTGCGAAATGAGCACAGGTGATGCAGTGCCTGATCTTGATTCCTTCACCCACCTCCTCGTCATGGGCGGCCCCATGGCGGTGTATGAGATGCAGCAACATCCCTATCTCGTCAACGAGGCGCTGTTCATCGATCGCTCGATCAAGGCGAACAAACATGTACTCGGCGTATGTCTTGGCGCGCAGATGGTGGCGCATGTGCTGGGTGCAAAGGTCTATCCCGGACAGCAGAAAGAGATCGGCTGGTACGAGGTGGCGCTGAGCCCTGACGGGACGAGAGACCATCTCATGTCCGCCCTTACCCTTCCCGACAGGAATGCCGCACAGGTGTTCCAGTGGCACGGGGACACCTTTGACCTGCCGCGCGGTGCGGTGCGTCTCGCGATCGTCCGACCTCTTCCCGAACCAGGCATTCCGGTATACCGACCGGGTGTATGCGCTCCAGTTCCATATCGAAGTAACTCCCGCTATCGTCCGGGACTGGTTGGCACAGGAGCAGGGGGTCGATGTTGCTACCATTACAGCGGAATCGAAAAGAATATTCAACGCGTACCAAGAGAGAGCCATGAAGTTTTATAAGGGATTTTTCAGGCCGTGATCGAACAGAGCGTCCGTGGTTATGCCGAGTTATGGGCTCTTTTTGAAACTTCTCGGGAAGTTTCAGAGCAACATAACCATGATTTAATTAAAACCTTTTTTCGCGCAAAGGCGCAAAGACGCAAAGAAAGAATGAATAAATGTATCTGCTTAGGTTGTGCATTATTGCCGGGATGACTTCTCAACTCAAGGATTGAACTCCTTGAAGGTAGCGACGGATCTTTACCCTCAATCTGTAAGGGGGATTGCTTTTCTTTGCGCTCTTGGTTTATGCCCGCGTTATGGCAACAGCAGGGTACGGCTTTGCGCGAGACAGGCCTGAGTAATTGTTTTATTTTACCGCTCAAGTGACGTCAAGACAGGAAGCGATCAGCATAAGTGCGGAATCTCGTGGTTGACATCACAACTCGACCTCATTCAACGCAGTATACACATAGAGGGTAAAGTCGTACTGGATCCGGTCATGCCTGAGGGCGATGGAGGGCGACAGGTTCTCGAGGGAGAACTTAACCATCTCACCAGGTGAGGTGAAGTGGAGTTCGGGGTCCTTGACGGGCGTGTGCGACGAGAGGGCGCTCAACGCCAGGCCTTTGTTGCAGTGCCTGAAGAGCGTGACCAATGCGTTCTTCAGATCATCGTCAACGCCGGGGACCTGCAAATTGAATACGCCGCAGATGAAGATATAGTCATAGAACCCCTCGAACCGGTCGTCATCAGCGTTCATGACCTTGAAGGTGCACTCGGGGTACTTGCTTTTCGCCAGGTTGATGAAGTTTTCGTTGATGTCCACTCCCGTATACTTCACGTTGATTCCCCGACGCTTCAAGAATTTATAAAAGTCCCCGGTCCCGCATCCGTAGTCGAGCACAGTTGCGTTGTTCAGGTCCCGCGCGGGCGCAATGTCAGCGAGCATATGGTATCGCTTGAGCTGGCCCTGCGGTGTCCAGCGTAGAGCCTCGGGCCGGTCGCCGAATTTTTTCAGATGAAAATTGTAGAACGACAGAAGTTGGTCTTTGGAATAGGGGTCCATGGTATCCTCAGCGTCGAGAGATATTCTACTGCATTAAGCGTCTAAAAACAAGGAGGAAGGAAAACAACTGCAATTCAGACAGTAACCACGAATCCCCGAGCGCCATGGAATTGCAGAGGTCTATCGCTTGCCTTATCATGACGATACATCGGCACAGCCGGCATCCCCCGAAACGCTGTCTGACGATTCTTGTTTCTAATTCAGACATAGATTCACTCGATGCAGAAAAATCCTGATTACCTTCGCATCCACAGCCTAGCGAAATCTGATTTCCGTAAAAACTATCGTGAATGTATTTCTTCTATAAGCTTTCTGGCTCACATTGTCTGAATTGCAGGAACAGCTTGAATATCTTTGACATATCTTTGCATTTATAGTACGTTAGCAGCCAGAAACCCTGCATGTGCATATACAACACAACAAATGAAATTGACGCTGCAAGCATTAAAGAATAATCATTTGAAATCCCATTGCCGTGTGGCGCGTAACGACTTAGTCCAACCAGTTTCTTTCTATAAAGATGCGTTCAGAAAGAAGCCTATACGCTAAGTATTCGGTTGACTGAGCATTTGTTTTTTATTGCCGTTCATGATTGGTTGTTTCAATTGATATTTCGCAATATTTTTCTAAGAGCTCAATTGCATAGCAAGGAAAGCGCCGGAAACCGAAGAAAGGTCGCTTAGAAGCTGATAGGGTAAAGAAGGTTATGAAAGAAAGAACTGGCGACGTTATAACTTATTCCTTATTGCTAATCCTGCTGTTATTCCTCGCTTATCATGTAAGAGCGCATATTTATTCGACGCCACTTTCATTTGATGGCGCAATGAATGTACAGGTACCACTGAACTTATTACAACACGGACGATATGCGACAAATTATGATGGTTATATTGATTTTGATAACGTTGTGCAGTCCGGTAGTCCGCTCTTATTGCCCATAGCCTTAGCTTTTCGTTTAGGTGGCGTTTCATCCTTCACCGCCCAAATACCTAATGCTGTATATTTGATATTATGTTTACTCGTAACGTTTATTTTTGTAAAAAACGTTACGAATAAATGGGTTGGGCTATTAACCGTGGTCATTATTATATATATTCCGTATTTGTTTCGCTTCGGTCTTCGTGGATATGGTGAAATACCCGCATTATTTTATTTTATGGCCGGTTTGTGCTTATTCAATGCATTAGAAACAAATAAGAATCATAATCCCGTATTATTAGCAGTGCTTACAGGAGTGGCTTGGGGATTGGCTTACTTGACAAAGACTGTAATATTAATCTTTCTGCCGTCCTTGTTTGCAGTGATTTTAGTCGATGTTTTCTTCACTAAAAAGTTGTCAAGGAAGATGTACATTCTTATTGCGCTTGGCGGACTATTAACAATTTCCTTATTTGAAGTATGGAAACTTACAGTGCTCGGGCTTAAGGATTATATGTATTGGTGGAATGAAGAACTGTATGCCATAGCTCCACAAGCAGGGGTAGTAAAAGGGCTTGCAGATACTCCCTCTCTATTCGAGAAGATAGAAATACATTTAATTATTTTAAGTGTAAACTTTGGAATACCATTTATCGGAAGCATTTATCTTATATTCGTCCCTTGCGTGATGTTTATCCATTATTTTATATCTACAATGCGCAAATGGCGTCAAAAGATATCTTTAAGTTATCTGATATTATTTGGAACATCCATCTCATATGTTTTATGGTGGATAGTTCTTACGCCTACGAGTAAGGTATGGAATCGACGAATTATCAATGGGATCATCTTGCTGGATATTTCAAGTATGATTCTTTTGGGTTTAACTTTATTATATCTTTTGCCTCTAGTCAAGACCGTGAGAAACAACAAGCGCCACCTTAATTTTAGTAATATTAGTCTGATCCTCTTGAGTAGTTTGAGTGTTATGCTGATTATCACGTTGGCTGCACAGCTGTATAACAACAGGCGAAATATTCCACTAAAAGCTGATGACAGTCCCAGCCCGGATAAGATAGCCCTGGATGATATTGCCAAAAAAATATCACAATTACCTTCGAATGCAACAATTTATGGTGTAAATTGGTTGCAGTGCCCTGTTTTGTCTTTTTTATCAGGACGAAGGTTTTACAATATTGAAAATATTTACGACTATGGCAAATTTAATGATGAGGAAAATTATTTCGTCGATGAAAGAATAGACCATATTAAAGATCCAAAAAAAATAGATAATGTCTTAAGTCGAGCTGATTA
Organism: Nitrospirota bacterium; assembly: GCA_963796285.1. Classification (GTDB taxonomy): domain Bacteria; phylum Nitrospirota; class UBA9217; order UBA9217; family UBA9217; genus JALNZF01. Next base: position 167,355 of record CAWCKW010000013.1, on the reverse strand, counting down.
TAAATTAATAGAAGCAAATAACTATTGTCGCCTATATAAGATCGATCATCTTTACCCATATCAAGAATTTACGGAAGAAGAAAAAAAAGGGGCTGTTCAATCCTTCATTGATTTAACAAAAGCCGATTATCCGTATATAAGAGGGTTGACCTTTAATGGTTATGAGAAGGAATATCAATGGGCTACTAGTAATTCAGCAGTTCTATTGAAATACGAAAAGCAAAATTTATTTTATATATGTATTAAAATACTGAATCATGAATTATTTAAAAGCGATAATGTCATTTTATCAATTAGCCTGGATGATAAACTTCGATATTTCTATAAGATTTCTAAAAATGGACTTTTCGAAGAATCTTTTAAAGTCCCAATCGGATATAAAAATGGACAAAATGTTACGGTAGAATTACACCTGAGTGATGTTTTATATCTTAAGCGAAGAGCTGCTGAAAGGGGTCTGGCATTTGTCTTGATTAAAATAGGCTTTACCGATGACACGTTAATTAATGATGATAACAGACTCGAGCGCGTAAAAGAATTTAAAATAACAGCGACGAAAGGCACTGACTTAAGGAATCCCACGAATGAAATTATCTCCCGACAGATGGATAGGCAAAGAGATACAAGGCTTGCACATAAAGAGAGGCGTTAGCACACTCCTTACTCTTAAATCAGGACCATTCGTAACCGCCACTTGTATTTGTCTTAAAATTCATAACATTCCTGGTAACTGGAGGCAAAAATTAGACTTCTCATCCAAATACCGTGCTACAACGAAGCGGAAACCTTAGCCGTTACCTTGAAGGCATTGCCGCGGCATGTGGAAGGTTTCGACAGGGTCGAGTGGTTGATCATTAATGATGGAAGCACGGACAACACCGCGGAGGTGGCAAAGGCAAATGGAGCCGATCATGTTGTCAGTTTTGCGAAGAATCAGGGATTGGCGTGCATTTTCATGGCAGGGCTGGACGCGTGCATAAAACTTGGAGCAGATGTTATTGTGAATACGGATGCGGACAATCAATACAACGCAAAGGATATCCCGTTATTGACAAAACCGATACTGGATAAAAAAGCGGACCTTGTTATCGGGGTCAGGCCCATTTCTGAAATGAAACATTTCTCGCTGATTAAAAGGCAACTGCAGAAATTGGGAAGCTGGGTAGTAAGACGGGCGAGCAAAACCGCTGTCCCCGACGCTCCGAGCGGATTTCGGGCGATGAGCCGGGAGGCGGCGCTTCGTCTGAATGTATTCAATGACTATACCTATACTCTCGAGACCATCATCGAGGCCGGACAGAAGAATATGGCCATTATCTCGGTGCCGGTCCGCGTAAATGAAGAGTTAAGACCCTCCCGTTTGGTAAAAAGCATACCAAGCTACCTGAGAAAATCGATTGTCGCCATAGTCCGGATTTTTGTCGTATACAAACCGTTTCGTTTTTTCATGACAATTGGTCTCCTCTTGTTCAGCGCGGGTTTTATCATCGGGCTCAGATTTCTTTACTATTACTTTCGGGATGGAGGCGCCGGTCATGTTCAATCGCTGATTTTTGCTTCCATTCTTCTGGGGATAGGGTTTCAAACGATGCTGGTGGCTTTCCTCGCCGATCTACTGGCGGTGAACAGACGATTAATGGAAGACGTACAATATAGATTGAGGAAAAAGGAAAACGAAAAGAATATCAAGGCCGACTGATCCCCTTGAAAACTCATGAACGCGTCTCATTACTGTTAATATTAGCAGTTGGCCTTCCACACAGAGTGATCGTCGCTGACGGGGGTTCTCCTTTCCCGATATTCCGGAAAACATAAAAACGTTCAGCGGGTAGATTTGTTTCATTCTAGTCTGAAACCACTTATTGGAGCCACCTGCAAAGGCTTTAAGGAGTTCAGAATGAATGTTCAGATCATTACAAGTTCCTATCCAGCATACTCCGATGACCCGACAGGGACCGCAGGGCTGTTTGTGCGTCAATTTGCTCTGGAACTCGCCAGCCGCGGACACAACGTTGTAGTGCAGCCGGCTGCGCGGAAGCGTGCGTATGAACCGGACCGCGGCATTTCGGTCGTTCCCACACCCTGGGCGGGCGGGGATCAGGAACTGGCATCGATGAACCTCTTGAACCCGAAAAACTGGTGGGTTTTTCTTTTTTTTTATAAAAGGGATACAAAATACTCTGCAGATAAACAACAATTATAAAATTGAGAGAACTCTCTGTGTATGGGCCGTCCCTTCCGGGATTTTCGGATTGGCGGGAAAACTGAAAAATAATGTTCCATACGATATCTGGGCGTTGGGGTCGGATATCTGGAAAATCAGGAAGGTCCCCCTTATGGGAAAATTGATATTGAAGCTCGTCATGAAAAAAGCCGACAGGGTATATGCCGACGGTTTTCAATTGTGTAAGGATATCGAGGACCTTACGGGCGTGCCCTGCGCATACCTTCCCTCAAGCAGAAAACTCCCTTCTCCGAATGAAAAACTGTTTTCATCGGATTCGGTGAAATTAACGCATTTCTTGTTTACCGGACGCTACCACGTAAACAAGGGCCCCGACCTGCTCATAAAAGCGATCGCCTGCCTGCCCCAGGAAATCAGGGAATCCATCCGGCTCCATATGTTCGGGCCCGGTCCCTTAAAAGAGGATTTGGGAAAAATGATCTCGGAGTTGCGGCTGGAGAAATATATCGATTTACACGGCCCTATTCGCGCCCAGGAATTTTCAAATTATCTGGACAGCGTTTCTTTTTTTGTAATCCCGTCCAGGATTGAAAGTTTTCCCATCGTATTTTCCGAGACCCTCCAAATAGGCACACCGGTCGTTGCCATGCCGGTCGGTGATTTAGAGGGCTTTATACGGGAATACAAGTGCGGAATCGTTGCCAAGGAGGTTACCCCGGACGCTCTGGCGGCCGCCATGATAGAGGCGTTGACAAGGGATAAAGAGTATTTCAGGGAAAGCATTGCAAAGGCTTATCGTCAATTTGACATGGAAAACGCGATTCAAAAATGGCTGGACCTTGGCTCGGCGCAGCGCCAAAATTAATTTCACTGGCGCGTAAAGCGGGAGATGAAGTGATAAAAAGCATCGGGAAAGCATCGAATGAAGAATGGGATGATATCGTCGAGAGGGTGGAATCCGCTGTTTATTTTCAGACCAGGGAATGGTTCGATATCTGGGCGACCTATGCAGGCTTTGAAAGTGATACGCGACTCATCCACTTGGACAACGGGGGAAAAGTGGTTTTGCCCCTTGCGCACATAAACCTGTTGAAAGGTCTGGTTAAAGTGTATTTTCTTGCTCCAAAAGGCATGGGAGGATTTCTTACGAATGATGAATTGGATGCCGGTGAGAAAAGAGAGCTTTTTGAAGTATTAAAAGGTCGGAATAGCGTATTGCGTCGTTAATCCATATGATACTTTAACGAATCAATTTGATGGATTTACTGATGAAGATTTTACCCAGGTATTGGATTTGCGCGAAGGGTTCGAGTCGATTTTAAAAAAATGGACCATCGGGCATTCCAGCGCTGTGAGGAAAGGGATCCGTGAAGGGATAACCGTGGAATTGGCTTCGACAGAAGATGATTGGAAATCCTTTTTTGAGGTATATCTAGCTTTTTTGGTCCGGCAGGCAAGACGCCACCAATACGTACAGATGGGAATTATTTGAAATCATGTTTAGAAAAAAATCTCCGCATATAAAACTGTGGCTGGCCAAATATCGGGGTCAGGTAATATCAGGTGCGTTGAATTTCTATCACAACAAGCACGTCGCAGGCTGGAATGGGGCGACATTGCAGGAATTTTACAAACTAAACGCCTTTCATGTGTTGCAGTATTATATTATACAAGATGCCTGTGAAAAGGGCTTCCTGTTATATGATTTTATGCCCAGTAACGGACGAGAGGGAGTTATTCATTTTAAAAATGGTTTTTCTCCGCAAAAGAAACCAGTGCGCATTTATATGTCTCCCTTGATGAAGGTATCAGATGCAATGCGAAAAAAATTTCGGAACAGTGCTCTTTACCAATTTTTCATGAAAGATACCGGATTCTGAGCGATAACGCTGGGACTGTTTCAATGAACAATGCCGGCCCGGTTGATAGCCATTCACGATGATAAAGAACGACTTACTGAATTGCCCTGTTTGCGACATCAAACTCGATATGAGGCTTGTATCTGCGATCGTCCTCGATACTCCCCGTGGAAAACAGTCCTGGGCGAAATGCCCCGGATGCCGGTCCTTCTTTGCCGCGGAAGGTTATAACGCCGATGGCGAAATCGAACACACCCGAACGAGACCGTGGGGCATGCAGGCAAGCGGCATCGAAATGTGCCATGATAAAGGCCCGATGTACGACGCCATTCTTCGTTCGCTCAGGCGGTACGCGCCGAAGGGAAGCACCCTTCTGGATGTCGGATGTTCGTACGGAGGGTTTCTGAAGCGTGCACGCGCCGAAGGCTTCCAGGTACAGGGAAGGGACATAGTTCCCGAGGCGGTCGATACGTGCGCAGCCTGGGCGTCGCATGCAGCCGCGGCGCCTCCGTAGGCGATCTTGATATTCCCGAAAACCTCAGGGCATAATCTCCGTTCTTGACTGCAACTGTTGGTCGCCCAGCCAGGTGAAGGAACTGCGCGCTATTCACTCGCGGCTTCGTTCGGATGCGCAGGGCTGCTTGTGATGCGGGGTGGTTGATACGTCCTGGGCAGTTCAAATGGGGCTTTGGCTGCACCGGTGTTTTCCCGAAGCGGGCCGGCGCCTCTGCGAAAAAGCGGTGTACGACCACAGGGTCTCGATCCCGGTCCGGTCGCTTCTGCGTGTGATAGGAGCAGCAGGGATTCGAAGTCGTTTATACGTCCCAGCGTGACGCCATGCCCCTGCGTCACAACAGCATCAAGGTGAGGACAGCCTACGCAATTGGCCGCATTGCCTGGCGGGTTTTCAGGTATAACCTGGCGCCCGGCCTTCGTGTTAATTGCCAGAAAGCAATCGTCATGATTCCTCGTCATAGCCTGCCCTTTGGCGGTATCAGGAAAGTCTTATCCGTCCTGGTATCGCTGACGCCTGATATCAGCATGCCGGACCTTGAGAAGGCCTACGCAGATACGCTCGGCGTGGGCGCAGTGATTTTGCTCCCCAGCGTGCGCGCGGGAATCCATATGTCGATCCAGGCCGCGAATGGACCCGGTTCGTTTGCGGTAGGTCCGGCTTATACATGCTGCACCAGTGCATCGAAGCTATGTCTCAGAGCAGGAGCACATAAAACTGGTCGATACGGCGCCCGGTTCTTTCCTGATGTCATCTGACGCTATCTACGCCGCCACTGAGCCGGGGTGCGCCCTCGTGCTGAGCGAAGTCTACGGCATCGCATACGACCAGGGAAATGCTCAGGAAGGGATGCCGCAGAAAGGGCCACGCGTACGGGTCCTCGACATGGCCATGAGCATTCCATCTCCCGAAAGGATGCGACAATTGGAGGCTGGGGATATTGCGCTGTTCAGTTTCGGCTGGGGCAAGCCCATGTACGCCGGCTGGGGGGGCATCGCGTGCTTTCGGGATATTGACCTTGCAGACAGGGTCAGAGAGATAAGGGATCGCTGGATCGCCCCGGAGTCACTCAGTCTTCGATTTCGGCGCAGCGGTTCGTTTCTCCTCCAGGTCGCGATGAATCAGCGGCGACCTCTACGGGCTCTCTGCATGAGCGGCATCTTTATCAGATGTACAAAAACGCAACCGCCTCTGCCAATTGAACAAGGTCCTCCGCAGATAACGCAGGGGGAGTTCCTTGCCGAGCCATTTCCAGGACAGTCTGCACGCGAACTTCCTCCGGAGTGGACACGTCCGATGACTGCGCTAAATCGTAGACCTTGCGCTTCACAATCTGCGTAGGTGCGGTGAATAACGCCGACCTTCGACACCGCCAGGCTTGAAATTTATTTCCCGTCTCCTGGTCGAGTCCGGTATTGTCCCCGGCCCCGGAGGCAACGCACTGCCGCAAAGTCATTTTCCCGTTCGGCTTCCCTCTTCTGTGCGCAATGCAATGTGCCATTACCTGCGGGGGCACGGCATCGATACGAGTACGCTTTTTCGACTTCCCGCAGGCTTAAGCCGGAGCCACTTCCCTCATGCGGCCGAAGCGGCCGACGAGGTAGTCACTCTCCCGCTGGGCCCGGGCCTTAACGAGGAAGAAGTTCATATGATAGCGAGATGCGTCAAAGATGGCTTGAGGGCGTTTAATGAAAAGGGCATGATATCCTGAGGATGGGTTTTGTTTAGCAAATTAGAGCTTATTTTTTATGGGTTACAGAAAGGATCTAACATGTCATCGATAATAAAAAAAATATATCGAGCTGTCGCCAAGAGATTATTGGCGCCAAATGTCTTTAAAAGAATTGAGTCTGAATTACGTAATGTTAAATTGTCCCCGGTTGATAAACATATTTTTCTAAGTGCTGTTTATAATAAAGAAGGTCTTTTCCATCCTTCTTATGAAGATTGAGAATAAAACGTATAAATAAAATTCTAGAACTCTATGGTGTCGATTATTTTTTCGAAGGCAAAAAGATTTTGGAACTAGGTAGTGGCCATGGCGGGAGAGATTCAGTGTTGCCGAACTCGGCGCGAACGTTCTGTGCCTAAATAAGGAGGATTGAGGAGAATGTTAATTATGCCAGCCTTAAACACCGCAAGATCGCAAATTTCAAATGCAAACATTTTAATTTGGAAAATGATTTCTCCGAATTTGGCAAGTTTGATTTAATCATAAATTTCGGACTTCTTTACCATTTGAAGAAAGTAATGAGCATTTAAACTGCTGCTTTCGGATGTCTGACGATATTTTGTTCGAATCAGTTGTGTCTGATTCAACTGACCCCTATAAGATATTCTTTTGTGAGGAGAATAAAGATATCGATGAAGAGGCTCTGGAAGGAATTAAAGGAAGCCGTCCTTCTCCCTTCTACATCGAAAGGATCGCTAAGGAGAACAACTTTGAAACCATCCGCTATTTCAGCGCGGATTTAAATTGCGGGCACCAATTTATTTACGATTGGAAGCATAGAAATGACAATCGGCTTAGCGAAGATTTTATATTAAGACACTTCAGGCGTTTCAGGAAGATTACAACGTCGGCATAAGGAAGGGATTTCTTCAATAATCACAACAATCTGCTATAACCATTAACCCGTGAATAGAATAAAAACAATAAAAATTATAACTTTTCTGTTAATAATTCTCTTGATCGGTTACTTCTATTCATTAGAAATCAAGAAAAATGCGGCGGAGTTGCAGAATTTTAAATTGATCATGAATATATACTATTTGATCATTGCCTTGTCTTTATTTCTTATTGCGTGCTTTTTTGAAACCTTTATCTGGAAAGTCTGCATTAATAAGCACCTTGGCAGACGTCAACTTAACTTTTTTCAAAGTATCGCCGTGGTGAATGCGAGCGGCTTGTTAAGATATTTGCCCGGCCGGGTATGGACATATACGGCGCAATTAATATGGCTGAAGAAATATGGCATCTCTACATCTATCGTGCTTTACGTTAATTTGATTTGCATTTTGGGCTCGGTCCTTGTGTCCTTTTACCTTGGCCTTATGTATATGGCTTTGTATACTGACGTGATGGGTGTGAAGGCGATTGTTCTCTCATTCATCTTATTGATACTGTTCAACACGGTATATGTTATATGGAATGCTGCACTGATGAATAAACTGATTGCGTTCCTAAATAAACTTTACAAAAAAGATATCCGGCCTTTGAGTAATTCCGGTTCATTGCTCCTTTTTTATTCAGTTTATCTATATGTGCAGCTGGCTCCTTACTGGTTTCAGTGGTTATTTTTTGGCAAAAGGAATAGGACTGCCCATCCTCCCTGCGGGTATCTTTGCCCTTTTTTTTTCCATGTCACTGTCAGTGGCTAGTCGGCTATTTTGCCGTAATTTCGCCCGGCGGACTGGGTATCCGCGAGGGGATAGTGCTGGGGATGTTGAACAATGTCGTGAGCACCCAGACAGCGTTGCTTTTTTCCGATCCTGACCCGCGTCATGTATTTTATAGGCGAAGCGATCTTGGGAGTGCTGGCTCTATCACTTGGCGTTAAATACAAGGTTTTCTACCATCAAAAAAAGTTGGTTGATTCCCGCACGTACTCAAGAGATAACGACTCTGTGGCCTTAAACGAAGAGCATCCGGCGACCATCTCGCACACTGAGAATTCAACAGTCAATACATCACATTTCACGCAAAGTCCAGGCAGAGCGGCCCAGGTATTTTGCAGCCTATTTCATGTTTTAAAGACGCATTAGTGCAATTTTGATAATTTTGCATTTATCGAATGATAATTTTATTTTTCACATGTTTTTATATATCTAATTGATTAGAAAGAATTTATTTATTTTTTAGTTTGTCAGAAAATCTTACATCTCCAATTCAATATTATTCAAGTATTTGAAATTAAACAGGTCCGAAATTTCTAGCACTTTAATTGCAGATATTATCAATGAGTTTACTCTTTTTTTGTAACAATTTTATCCATACTAATATCCAAGATTAGGGATAAGCACTGCTGTCTGTTTGAAACAAACTAAGTTTGGTGTGAAGGCAGGGAAGAGAGTGATTGCACTTAAGAAGCATTAAATAAGTATGTGCAAGGGGGACCTTGACAGAGTGACAAATAAATGTAAAGATAATAGCATTGTATGTCTAGCCATCCCTATTTGCAGAGGTTTCCTGTCAAGAACAATCAGTATTTTCATTATAAAAGAACACGTTAGGGGTATTTTTATATTGTAATTAGACACTTCGCGTAATTGAGTCGACAAAATAACGTATGTTAAATTCAAATAGGGAGGTGGTTCGAATGAAGAAATTAATGAATAGGGTGAGTGGGTTGGTGGAAGAGCGAGGAGGGACAGGGGCTGGTGGAGTATGCGCTTATTCTGGGTTTAGAGTGGCGCTTGTCGTGATAGTTGCCCTGAGGTTCCTGGGTGGGAGAGTTGGTAATACCTATAACAATATTGGAGCGGCACTTAACAGATAATTGTGCGGAGACAGGATAAGAATTCTGAGATTTACAATTTTTCATGTCATGACGCAATTACTGATTTTTATTTATAAAAGTATATGTTGGCGTATTTTACGTTTGTAATTAAACACTTCGCATAATTGAGGCGGCAAAACAAATTATTTTATATTAAAGAAGGGAGGTGAAAACGAATGAAGAAATTAATGAATAGGGTGAGTGGATTCATGAAGAATGAGGAGGGACAGGGGCTGGTGGAGTATGCGCTTATTATCGCATTAGTGGCGATAGTCGTGATAGTTGCCCTGCAGTTCTTGGGAGGGAGAGTTGGTAATACCTATAACAATATTGGAGCGGCACTTAACAGATAAACAGATAAACAGATAAGCCCCTGCCGCGAGGCAGGGGCAATGTTTTAATTGTTTCGGTGAGAGTTTACACTAAGTGAAAAGACTTTACTCTGCGCATCCAGTTTTTGTCACCCTGAGCGGAGCGAAAGGTCGCTCATTAATATTTTAACAACGAAATTCTTCGCTGCGCTCAGAATGACGGAATATCTTAACAAACGATCTATGTAACAAGCTCATGGAACAGGTGCAATGTGCTGTCCGGACAATGAAAATAAACGAGAATGCGATATTGATAGCTGTTTTAATCACATCAGCCATCATTGACTATAAATTCAAAAAGGTCCCAAACATCATAACCATTCCCACCGTAGCAGCAGGAATATTCATTGCTTTCATGGAAAGAGGTTTTCCCGGGCTTTCGGTTTCAATTGCAGGGCTCATAATCGGGATGGGCCTTCTCTATCTCCCGTATGCCGCGGGAGGGATGGGGGCCGGAGACGTGAAGCTCCTGGGTGCCATAGGCGCTGTCAAGGGGCCGTGGTTCGTCTTTATCACATTCCTTGCAATGGCAATAATAGGCGGGCTCATGGCGGTCGTTAGGATGGCCTTTGTTATGAAAAGGGCCGATATGAGAACATTAGGAGCTTCGGTGAGGACCGCTTACTATACCCGGAACTGGTCAGCTCTGGAAATTCCGGAGTATGCGAGGAAGGAAAAGATTCCCTATGCGATCGCCATCTCAGCAGGGGCTGCGGCATGCCTGCTCCTGGAGATGAGGTAACAACGCTGTTTGGTCACTACGACGAGTTAATATCGGAGCCGGACATGAAAAACATACTCTCAAAATTGAAAAATGAAAAGGGTCAGAACACGGTGGAATTCGCCATGGTAGCCGTATTTGTGTTGATCCCTGTGCTTTTCGGCATCACGGAATTCGGTAGGGCATGGTACCATGCGGATTTGCTTAAGGAGGTATGCAAACCTTGCGGCGAGGACCTATGCCGTAAAGACGGTGAAGCGAGTCTGTTGCTGAAGCATACTACTGACGCGTACACTCTTTAGAATTCAGCGGATGGCTACGGCACAGTAAGAGGGCAACATGACGATAACAATGTCGACTCGTGTTACTTGTAATGATGATTCTGGGTAGTCCGGTCGGCTGTGGATCGCTACTACTCCGCCACTGTCCAAACATCAGTAACTGCAACTGCCACGTGAAACATTTCCAACCTGTTAGTCATAGTTCGGATGTAGCCTCATCCCAGTGAGCATTGAATAATATTATTATACCAAGGACCGCAACGTATCGTTTGGAGTAGTAAAATCATCTGAATTGAACTCTACAACAGAACTTTTATCAAGGGGGACGTGATGGAAAGACGAAAGATGGTAATCATATTGCTGATCGTGGCTGTTTTGCTGGCCGGCGTAGCTACTTTTTCTATCTGGAGTTATCTTCAGTCCAAGCAGCAGGAGGTGGAGAGGGCGAAGGTAAACATGATCGAGGTTGTGGCGGCGGCTGAAAATATCCCCCTGGGTTCAACTATTGAGCAGAGACAATTAAAAAAAGTCCTATGGCCCAGGGCTAACGTCCCACCAGGGACCTTCCAGGACCCGGGTGTGCTGGTCGGAAGGACTGTTGTGAACAATATCGTCGCAGGAGAGCCTTTGATGGAGGCAAAGCTTGTTTCCAGCGATTCCAAGTCAGGCGTCATGGCATACATCATTCCGGAAGGCCACCGGGCCATGGCGGTTGCGGTAAACGACGTGGCCGGAGTGGCGGGTTTCGTCCTTCCAAACAGTACGGTTGATGTTATCGTTACTACCACACCACCCAAGGGAGAGCGCATAAGCAAGATCGTCCTTCAGAACCTGAGGATACTGGCCGTGGGTCAGAAAATGGAGGAAAAAGATGGGAAGGCCATTCAGGTCCCGACCGTAACTGTTTCCATTACGCCGGAGGAGGCGGAAAAGCTCGCCCTGGCCAGTAACGTCGGCACCCTTCAACTCCTTTTACGCGGCGCAAAGGATAATGCCCCTGCATCAACAAGAGGGGCCTCGACTGCCAACCTGCTCAGCGGCAGCGGAACGGTCGCCACTGTTGTAAGATCTCGCCCTGTACGAGTCAGAGAAGCCGCACCAATCAGAGAAAACGAAAACTTGACCATAACCGTGATAAAAGGCAGCAAAGGCGAGACCAAAAAGAGCGAAGACAGCTTTACTGAAGAAGGCGGCATGTGGAATAAAAGAGAGGTGACAAAATGAAACATAAAAACTTCTTGATTATAGCTGGAAGGATCATGGCAGTTAGGCAACGGTTTAATCGTGCCGGGTGGCTGAAAACAATTTTCTCGACAGGGGCGATAGTGATCTTGTTCTCCGGGCAGTCACTGGCCGAAGCCCCGGCTGTAAATGTGGCCGTGGAAACAGGGCAGTCCCAGGTCCTGACCGTAGGCTACAATATAAGCAAAGTTGCAGTCGGCAACAGTGACATAGCCGATATCAGGACGATGACCCCCAGGCAATTGCTGATAATCGGGAAAAACCCCGGCATTACAAATCTCATAGTATGGGATGCAACGGATCAGTATACCTTCTTTAATCTGGACGTAGCCGCCCACCAGCACCAGCAGATCATGCTCCAGGTGAAGGTGGCCGAGGTAGGCAGGTCTGCACTGAGAGATCTCGGCATAAACTTCAGCTCCCTGGGCAAGGAGTGGGGAGGGGCGAGCTATGCCGGTGGAAGTTTTGCAGCGCCGGCCGGAACTGCGATGGCCCCTGGACTTACTCTCGGCTCCGATGTAACGGCGGCCCTGGTCCAAGTCCCACAAAACATTAGTGCCATGATAAAGGCATTGGACAAGAAGGGGCTCTCCAAGACCCTGGCAGAACCGAATCTGGTGGTTAAGAGCGGGGAAAGGGGTAAGTTTGTTGCCGGCCAGAAGATACCTTTTGTTACGACAACTATCGGCACTACCGGCGGAAGCACAGCCACTGTCCAGTTCGAGGAGGTCGGGATAAAGCTTGAGTTTGCGCCTATACTCCTCAAGGACGGTTTTATAAGCCTTAAGATCGATCCTGTGGAGGTGAGTACCGTTGATCCATCAACCCCGACTATCCTGTCACAAGGACAGTTCCCGATAATAAATAAGCGTTCCACCAGCACCGTAGTAGACCTGAAAGAGGGTGAAAGCCTGATCCTTTCGGGACTTATCTCGAGCGAGGCCAGCAGGGCCATATCCAAGTTCCCGATACTCGGGGACATACCGATACTCGGAGCCCTTTTCAGGAGCAAAAACTTTCAGAACAAGGAGACAGAGCTGATAGTGATCATCACCCCGCTTCTCAAGAAACCCATTGCCAAGGGTGAGGCACCGGACCTTAAGGCGATGACAACCATAACCCCCGGTGAGGAGGACAGAGTGCGCTGGATACCTTTGATGCCTGACATGAGTGAAGGAGTGGTAAAGGAAGATAAAAAAAGAGGAAACGAAGAAAGTAGAATAATGCACGGACAACCTTTGTGGTTGCTCGCTCTCTTCTCTTCGAGAAGGAGGGATATAACATGGTTGATTCAAGTAAAAACAATAGAGGTCAGATACTTGTCCTTGTGGCCATTTCCCTGGTTGTCTTGCTGGGCTTTGCCGCTCTTGCTATTGATCTCGGTTACTTCTATCACACAAAGAACCAGCTCCAGGGCGCGGCGGATGCCGCGGCATTGGCGGGGGCTATCAAGCTCAATGGGACTAGCGATCTAACTCAAACAGATGCACGGACTGAGGCTGTCACGTACGCCGGATTAAACACGGCGTCTGGAAGCCCGGTTCATCTAAGTAGTGACGGCAGCAATGCCCTATCCGAAAACAATAATATTACTGTTGGTTCTTGGGCCACAAATACGTATTCCCCTGGAGTAACGCCCGTAAATGCCGTGCAGGTAAAAGCGCGAAGTACAGATAATGATACCGCTGGTTTCCCGAGGATTTTTGGCAAGATATTCGACACAACAAAACAAAACATAAACACTTACGCGATCGCGGCAAGACCCGCACGATCGAGCGGATACATATCTTTTTGCGCGGATTTGTGTAACGCGCCTACGCCCACGGCAAGTGTCTTTCCTATTGTTGCTGAATTAAACCCACCCAGAGTTCTGGACACCGGACCTACCGGAACTTCTAACTACGCGTGGACTTCACTAAATGATCAGTCAACGAATGCCAATGGTCTAATTGCTTATATCTGTGGGGAGGCACCATTTGCTGACAGTTGTGGAAATTCTATATTTACAACGATGGGAGGTCCAACGAGCGTACTAAGAAATCTTGAGGCTGCAATGTATGATCCAACATACGAAAGCAACATGAAAGGAATACATGAATCGACCGGATATCCCTATTGGTGGGTTACGGTTCCTTATACCGCAGTTTGCCCTCCTGGTACTCAGCCTGATCCGCAACCAGTAATTGGTTATGCGCAAATTCGAATAATAGCAATATGTGCTCAAGGAGGCGGAGGAGGGTCTATTTGCAGAGGATATTCGGCGCCCGCCGGTGCATGTGCAGGTTACCCTAATAATGTCATTGTTATTGATCGGGTAACGTGCGCCAGTTGCGCGGCTTCGGGTGGAATGTCAGGCTGGAAATCAGTACTGGTCCAATAAAAAGCCGGTAGCCTGGGTCAAGCAATGCGGACCCGATAAAAAAGATGCAATGACATGAACAGTTCGATGGCCCCCATGTGGGGCTCAACGAGCAAATTCGGTACGCTAGGAAGAACTTAAAAGGAGCTTCGGAAATATGTCTCATCTGTCAGCGTTGATAATCGACCGGGAAACCGAGTCTATGGAGATAATCGCGGGATATCTGAAGGAGATGGATATCGAACAGATTTTGAAGGCATCGGACTTGAAAACGGGCGACTCGATGCTTTCCCGGTATAGGCCGACTGTTGCGCTTTTTGTCATTGTGGAAATGAAGCTGTCCGATAAAGCCAGTATTCTGGCCTTTGTTGCAGGTGTGAAGAAAAAATATCCTCTTACCGCTGTTTTTATTACGTGCGATCAAAAAGATTCTGACATTATCCTTGAAGCGATGCGCGCGGGAGCCGATGATTACCTGCTGAGACCCATTAATAAGAAGGAACTTGCGAGGGCCATCGAGAAGGTGACCATGCAGGCCATGTCTAGAAGGTCAGCCCCTCTGGCCGGGGCGGAGGAGGGGAAGATAATCGCTGTCTTGGGCAGCAAGGACGGGTACGGCAAAACCACGGTCGCGGTGAACCTGGCGGCCTTAATGGCGCGGGATAAAAAGAGACCCGTAATGATCGTGGACCTGGATCTGCAGGGCGGGGACGTCTCGACCTTCCTCAACATAAAACCGAGCTATACCATAGCGGATGTCGCGCGAAACGTGAACGGGATCGACGCCAATTACGTAAAAGGCGCAATGTGCCGGCATGAATCGGGCATTTACGTGCTTGCCGAGCCGAAGAATGTCGCAGATGTGGAAGAGATCACCGCGCCGAAGATAAAATCGGTTCTTCACTTGCTGAAAGGAATGGGAGGTTATGTCATTGTGGACGGAGGATATTCTTTTGATGAACGGTTCCTGACCGTCATGGATATTGCCGACATGATATTGCTGGTAGGGGTTTTGACCCTCCCTGCCATCCGTAATATTCAGAAGAGCCTTCAGGTTTTTCGTGACCTGGGTTATGGACAAGACAAGGTTCGGCTGCTTATAAACAGGTATGGGGCAAACGAGGACATCAAGGCGGATTATGCCCAGGACACGCTGCAATATCCAATCTCGTGGCTGATCCCGAACGAATACCAGAACGTGGTCACCTCCATCAACCGGGGCATCCCGCTGGTGACCCTTGTGCCATCGTCCAATATAACGAAAAGCATGGAGAACATCGTCAGGGGCATAAACAAGACGTTTTACGCTGAGTGCTCAACAGAAGAAAAGGAAAAAAAAGAAGAAAAAAAATCTTTGCTCAAGAGGTTATTGCAAAAAGATTAAATTTAACATTTGATACATTCATGCCCCTCACCATTGCCCTCTCCCCAGAGGAGAGGGTAGGGCGAGGGGGACTCATCGAAATGTAACAATCAGTATTTCGTTTGTATTAAATTTAATTTCTCGGATGAGTTATTCTGATCAGCTAACAGGACGAACTCTCTGTTTTACACCCCTTGGAAACAAGGTGAGGAGGAACATACATGGGTTTAAAAGATCGGCTGTTGGGCACTAAAAAGCCGGAAGTCATCGGGCCGGAACAGGGTTACGCCGCCAGTATTTTGAGACGGTCCATCCAGTTGGACCCTTATCAGGAGCTGAAGGCAAACATCCACCGTAAGCTGGTGGAAAGGATGGACCTTTCAGCCTTGAACGAAATCGGAAGGGACAAGCTCGAAGAGGAGATAAGGCTGATCAGCGAGGACCTTATCAAAGAAGAGGGCGTCCCCTTGAGCGAGACGGATAGGGAACATCTGCTCATAGAGATTCTACATGAAACCCTGGGGCTCGGCCCGCTGGAACCACTCTTGCACGACATGGACATATCCGATATCCTCGTGAACGGCCCGGGTCAGGTATACATAGAGAAGTTCGGGAAGCTTGAAAAGACGAACACTGTGTTCAGGAATGACGCGCACCTTATGCAGATCATTGACCGGATCATATCCAAGGTCGGCAGGAGGATCGATGAGGCGTCCCCTTACGTTGACGCGCGGCTGCCCGACGGGTCGAGGGTCAACGCCATCATACCGCCCATTGCCCTGGACGGCCCCGCTATTTCCATACGTCGGTTCGGCAAGGAATATTTGAAGATGATTGACCTTCTAGCCCTGGGGAGCCTGAATCTCCAGGCGATCGAGGTGCTGCAAGGCGCCGTAAAGGCCAGGGTCAACATCATCATATCCGGTGGGACAGGAAGCGGCAAGACAACCTTGCTCAATGTCCTGTCCGAGTCCATCCCGGGCAGGGAGAGGGTCGTGACCATTGAAGACTCCGCGGAATTGCATCTTAAGCAGGATCACGTGGTCAGGCTTGAGACGAGGCCGCCCAACATAGAGGGAAGGGGAGAGGTAACCCAGAGAAATCTCGTTAAAAACGCGCTCAGGATGAGGCCCGACAGGATCATTGTGGGCGAGGTCAGGGGTGAAGAGGCACTGGACATGTTGCAGGCCATGAATACCGGTCATGACGGGTCCATCACCACGGTCCACGCAAACAGCCCGCGAGACGCCCTCTCCCGTGTGGAGACCATGGTGCTGATGGCAGGGATGGACCTTCCGCAGAGGGCCATACGGGAGCAGATCGCTTCGGCGATAAGCATCGTGATACAACTTGCGAGGCTTAGCGATGGGACCAGGAAGGTCATCGGTATTTCAGAGATAGTAGGCATGGAGGGGGACATCATAGCAATGCAGGAGATCTTCCACTTCGGTATATCCGGCGTCGATGAAGACGGGAAGGTCCTGGGTCAGTTCAAGGCGAACGGGATCTGGCCCAAGTTTGCAGAGAGATTGGAACAGGCAGGGGTGCATCTCTCTCCCAGAACCTTCGAGATAACGCCAATATTGTAACTGCCGAGGTCAAAATTGATAAACTCGTAAAAAGTCGGTAGTCACCAAAAAATTCCGCCTTTCTTCTCTCAGGGAGAGCGGAAAAAGTAATATATGAGGTTCCCATGCATATCGTTTTGATAGTACTTCTTGCTTTTATGGCAATTATATCAGGCATTATCTCACTGTATCTGATGCTCGGCGGACTCAGGCAGTCGTCCAGGGCCGTGATAAAGGCGAGGCTGGCGAATATGGAGGTTAGTCACCCCGGCAGCATGAGAATGCCGGGGCTTCTGCGTGATGAGTTGTTGAGCGAGATACCCGCGCTGAACAAAGTACTGTATAAAATCCCGATCATGGAGAAAATCGCCGTCCTTATTGAGCAGGCAAACGTGCAAATAAAGGTGGGGCAATTGCTCTTACTCACCCTTACCATCGGCATGACCGGTTTACTTGCCGGCATCCTGATCAACAGAGGGCTTTTCTTCGCCATTGCTTTGTGCCTCTTTCTGGCCGCGACGCCGTACTTCTATATTCATTGGCGCAAACAGCAAAGGATCATAAAATTTGAGGAGCAGTTTCCAGACACCCTTACTACTATTGCCAGATCGCTCGATGCAGGCCACTCGTTTACCTCTGCGATGCAATACGCGGCCCAGGAGTCATCAGATCCCGTTAGTACGATCTTTAACACAGCCATCGACGAACAGGCTTTGGGTCTCAGCCACTATGACGCCCTGAGGCGGATGATTTACCGGATTGATAGCATGGATTTGATGTTCTTCGTAACGGCTGTAAATATCCAGAGGGTGACCGGGGGCAACCTGGTGGAGATCTTGAAAAACCTTTCCCTGCTTATCAAGGAAAGACTGAAATTGAAGAGGCAGGTGCGGGTATTTTCCGCGCAAGGACGTTTGTCGGGATATATCCTGGGTGCCCTCCCGATTTTTTTGGTGGTGGTTATCCATGTGCTGAATCCTGATTATATCAGCATCCTTTTTAAGGAGACGGCGGGCAAATATCTTATTGCCGGCGCATTGGTCCTGCAGTTCGTAGGCTTCATGTTTATAAGAAAGATAATAAGAATCAAGATATAACCCGTGCTTCCCATCCACCGGCGGGTGGGTATGAACAGAACAGGGAGAGACCGCATGTTCCTTACTTTAATATTATTGTTTATCAGCATCGTGGGGATCATTTGGGCCGTTGCGCTTCTACTACCCTCCAGGACAAATGTTATGGCCGATCGTCTGGAGCAGATGAAAGTCACCCGGGAGCGACGAACAAAAAAAGAGAGCCTGCCATTTCTCAAGAAAAGTATCAAGTACGTGACCGATCTGTTCCCTGCCCCGCAAGAGAAGCGGGTGTCCCGCTATCGTAACCTCCTTGTTCTGGCCGGCTTCAGAAGCAAAGGGAGCGCGAGAGCGTTTTACGGATTTAAAATCTTCTTGACCGTGTCGCTGCCCGCGGTCTTTGTGTTCACCGGTTTCAGATTCGTTGACATTACCACAGGCGTTATCATAACAGCGCTTCTTGCCTTTATCGGTTTCTTCGCGGTCGACGGCTACCTTTCTTATAAGGTAAGAACGAGGCAGGAAGAGATATTCCATAACATGCCGGATGTTCTGGACCTTCTTGCGATCATTGTGGAGGCCGGCCTGGGGCTTGACGCGGCCTTACGGAAGGTGAGCGAGGAACAGATCCTTGAGAAGACGCCCCTTTCCATGGAAATCAGGCAGATAGTCAACGAGATTATGGTGGGACTGCCGAGGATTGACGCCCTTAGGAACCTTCACAGAAGGACGGGATTGGATGATATAAAGGCATTGACCGATATGCTGATCCAGTCGGAGAAGTTCGGCACAAGCGTTGCTCAAGCTTTGAAGGGTTTTGCCGAGAGCCTGCGCACGAAAAGGAGGCAGATCGCGGAGGAAGCGGCAGCAAAAACGACGATAAAGTTGGTGTTCCCGCTGGTCTTGTGCATCTTTCCAGCCGTCTTTATCGTGCTCCTCGGCCCCGCGGCGATAGCTATTTACAAGTTGTTTACCCAGTAGCTCAGGTGAATTAACAACGGTAGTGTTAAAAGTTTCATGAAAAAAAGATGGGCACTGCATGAAACCACACCCTGCACTCGCGGTTCCACTCGTAAACGCTAGGTGCAGGCAGAGAGAGCACGGAGGAATGCTTGGGGAAAACATGAACACCTTAAGTTTAATTTTCAATAAGATACTCAGTGTTCTCGTGATTTAAGACAACTAAGAACCAAACAATCAAGATATTCTCCGTGTGCTCTGTGATGGGTTTTGACAATTTGTTAATAACCGGAAGGAGGTGAAGGGTATGACGGCATTTGAAATGCTGAATCTGGTATTGCTCGTGGCTGCTAATATTCAACTCGCTCTTATAGTTCTGAGAATGGCTGCCAAGAAGGGATAAGTAGTGAAGGCGCTCAATGGTTCAAAGAAAACGGTCATAGTATCCGACCTGAAAGAGGCGGCGGAGTTTTTCCAGAGGCTTGTTGGGCTTATGGGAAGGGGCCGCCTGGAGAACAATGAAGGCCTGTGGATGGCCCGCTGCAAGGCCATCCATACTTTTTTTATGAGATTCCCCATCGACGTGGTTTTTCTGGACAGGGATTTTATCGTTAAAAAAACAGTCAAGGGTCTACGCCCTTTCCGCCCTGTGGTCTCGTGCCGGCATGCACAGGGCGTCCTTGAGTTGCCCGAAGGGACTATTGATAGGGCACAGATCCAGATAGGAGACAGGGTGACAATAGTCTGAAATGCGGCGTGAAGACTATGCGATATACGGCCGCGCCTGATGATGACCCGTTTTTCCCCTCGGTGCTCTTTCTGTTGACCATCATTACAAGAATTCCCTTTAGTGCAGGTTCCTGTCTCATATGGATTCCGTCCAGTGTGCTCTGGTTCTGGAGAAATACGACATGACCATGCTTCAGCCTGATAAAAAATGACCAGATCGCCTTATGACAGCCGTTTATATTATTATTTTGTTCTCCTTGCTGCACACATCGCGGTAGTCTGTTTATTGCCATATGTTCCGACGCAGGATGGCCCCAGTCACATCTATAATCTCGCAATTCTTAAGGACCTGTTAAACGGTGGAAAAGACTGGGGTGAATATTTTACCGTGCAATTGAGTGCCGTACCGAATCTGGGATTTCATATTATTGCTTATCCGCTCCTGTCCTTCTTCCCTCCATTGATTGCGGAAAAGATATTCATCTCCTGCTATATTGTTCTTATGGGGGTAAGTGTCCCGCTTTTACTGCATACCTTCAACAGGCCCGTATTTCCCCTCGCATATCTTGTCTTTCCTGTTATCTTTAATTTCACCTTGTTAATGGGGTTTTACAGTTACGCAATAACCGTTCCCCTCTTTATCCTTGCATTCGCCCTGAACTGGGAGATTCGCAATAGATCAATATGTTTGAAATTTGTTTGTCTCAATATTGAGGGGTTTGCACTCTTTTATTTTCATCTGATCCCGTTCATCTTCTTTCTGATGTCCCTGGTGGCCATCAACATGGCCGAAGCTGCTGGATACAAAAGGAAGATCAGTGAATTATTAAAGCTAACGGTAATAATCCTTCCGTCTTTATTGAATCTCCTTATTTACCTGGGCCAGGGAACAAGAAACGCCTTCCCCGAGACTACTTATCTGTTCTCATTATCTCGTTTTATGGAATTGATCATTGATCTTTCTGAGTTTTTCCACGGTAAATTATTCACCGTGGCAATTGTTTTCTGCCGCCCTTTTTATGTTTCTGATCATTTTGTTCGGCCATACAGCGGTTAAGGATATCTATAAGAAATGGTCGCAATCCGGTGCAATCCCGGCTTCGGAAAAAGCGCTCATCTATCTCGCTGCAGCCCTTATTGCAATCTACCTATTGGCACCATCATAGCGTCGGGGACGGCGACTACTTTAATCAGCGATTTCCCTGGGTGATTCTCTTGATCATAGTACCCCTTCTGCGGGTACCCGATGACGGTGTTATTCAAACGATTTGCCCCCATCGTGATAGCGGGCGTTGTCACCGTTTGTTTTGCATTCAACGCAGCCATATTATGGGAACAAAATCTCAAGGTGAAAAAATTTCTCAGCGGATTAAATGCGCAGCTGCCGAAAGGGGCTTTTGTGATGACCTACAAACCGGTGGTCGTTCAATGGTCTCGTATAGACGTATTGCTGCATGCCGCATCCTATTATGGTCTAAAGAGAGCGTGCGTAGATGTCGGAAATTACGAGACGGCTTTTCATTATTTTCCGGTACGCTTTAAGAAGGGCCTCCCGTCATTTCCTTCACCTTATCAAGTGGCTTACGAACCGTCAAGCATAGATTTGTCTCTGTATCCATCCATTCAATATCTCCTTGGATGGGAGGTCGGCCATATGGATGAAGAAAAACTGCAGCGCTTTTTTTTTATTGTCAAGGAAGACGGCCCGCTCACTGTGTGGCAGAACAAGCAGACTGTTCTGTAGGATAGCTGTATTTCCGTATGGTCCTGTTCTAAGAATATGATAGTTTGCCGCTCCCTACGCTTGTATGTTAGATGCTCGAGTTCCTGAGCAGTATGATTTCGCTGAGCAGATTTATACTCCTGAAGATGGTGCTAATATGATGAAAACCGCGGTCGGATTTATTTCACTGGCACTCTGCGCTCTTTACGCAATAACGCCGCTTCTGATAAATTCCGGATTTTTTACCGGCAGTTGGGACCTCTCAATCCATCTGTACAATGCCTTCCAGGTCAGCGAGGGCATCAAAGATGGAGCGTTTTATCCGCGCTGGCTTTCTCTTTCCAACGGGGGATATGGAAGTCCTGTCACCATCTTTTATTCACCTCTTTTTTATATCCTTACCGGTGTCAGTAAACTTTATCACTCCCTCTCTGATAATCTCATTGAAAATCGTAACACTCATCGGGATTCCTTCTATCAGGGATATCGTATGTATGTACTCCTGCGAAATTTCTGCGGTCGTTTAGGTAGCTTGGTAGGGAGGCATTGTCTTATCAGCTCCTACCGTATCATCTCTTTGACCTATATCTGCGGGAGTCGCTGGTCGAGACCTTTGCCTTCTTCTGGCTTCCCATGATCCTGCATTTTGCGTATAAAGGCGCTACAGAAAACCGGACCTCTCTCTGGGTAGGCATGGCGTTTTCTTATGCGGGTCTGGTGCTCACCCATCTTGCCTCCGCTTATCATCTTTTCATTTGTCATCGCCGCGTATGCCCTGTTCCTCGCCATACTATGAAAAAGATCTACCGGATATTGCTCAGGAGCCGTCCTGGCGTCTCTCGTCGGCCTTTCGCTCTCGGCCGTATATTTCCTGCCGATGTTCTTTGAAAGAAAATTCGTGCACATAGGATGGCTGAAAGAAGGGCCATGGGATATATACCCGCAATTTTCTGCATTTGAAAGAACAACGGCCTAGATCCGTTTTATATACAGTTGGAACGAACTCGTTATGCTGCATGTCCTTTTAGTAATTCTTTCTTCTGATGCTGATCTATTCCAAAAAAAGAAGCGATCTGGCGAATTTCCCGAATCGAATATCTTTTTTTGTTTTTTGTGATCGGTTTTTGTTTTTTCTCTTTTCATCTCAACTTCTCTGTCCATGCCTCTCTGGGAGTTGCACATTCCAGGGCTGCCAACCACTCTCTTCCCTTGGAGGTGGCTGATGATATGCCACCCTTGCCACCGCCGCCCTGGTTGGTATTTCGTTTGACAAGTCTTTCTTTAGCCGATATAAAGACGGACCGGACGACCAGGGTTTCTACAGGCGCTATTCCATGCCATCATTAATTATCAATCATTTACCTTTCATCAAGCTTATCTATCAGCAGTAAGAGCCGATGCAACAGAGCGACCGGGAACGGATATTCAGTGAAGGTGCAGGATTTGATCGAGTATCGGCCGATCTGGCTTGTTGATGAGAAAAGAAGCTTTCTCCGAAGAAAAGGGAAAGACTCCTGTTGTATATACGAGAAGGGCGTGGAACCAGTTGAAATCGTGAGACTGGATGTCCCAATCCAGATTGATCAAGGCGATCGCCCCGACCGCGTCAACGTTGAGAATATCAACATTCTACTACCCGGGATGGACTGCGCTCACCAACGGGAGGGAAATTCCCATTGACATTGAAATAGGCAGCGGGGCAATGCTGCTCAATCTCCCTTCAGGAGAGAATACCGTTTTACTTGAGTTCAGAGATACACCCTTGAGAAAGGCCGCAAAATGGATTTCCATTCTTTCCTGCCTTGCCGCCATGCTGGGGCTGTTTTGGAAAGGCAAAAAAGAAAACAAGGTGCAGGCTGTTGACTGTCTTGGTATTTCTGCCCCCAAGGGGCCATGTCTTCCGGGCGAAGTCCCGGACGATACATGGTTAGCTACAAATAAAATTCATCTTGAGGCGTTTAAAAAGACCTTATTTGTTACTATGCGAAAATTCTGGCTTTCTTTTATCGGCAAATAGTATTAAAATCATTTTCATTATCATTTTGATCGATGTTCTACTACAGCCGGATTATAATAATAGATTAACAAAACGAACCTCATCCGCTGACCTGGTGTTTGCCTGCGGGCTCTCAATTGTGTTGCATGCTGTTCTCTTGCTGTTGACCCCTTATCACTTTAATGTCAGTGATCGACTGACAGAACAGCAAAACACGATCCTCATGGTAAATCTGAAGGATAGCGTTGATGAAGGACAACGGAAAGACATGGGGCCATCGCAGCCGGCAGCTGCTAAGAAGGTGTCGCAGGGAAAAGCCGAGAGAAGCAGAAGAAAGAGCAAGAAATAATAACCTGCCATCGTTAAAGAGCAAGGTTCCCCGTACAATAGTCAAACCTATCAGCCCGGTTCATAAGCTTGTTCAAGTATCGAAGGCCCCTAAGGTGGATAGCGCACCAGTCTTACCCATACCTGCACCGGTACCTGTACCGTCCTGTCACCTCCCGGTACCTGCACCCGTACCTGTACCGGTACCTACACCTGTACCTGTACCTGTACCGGTACCTGCACCGGTACCTGTACCCGTACCTGCACCCGTACCTGTACCAGTACCTGTACCTGTACCTGTACCTGTTCCTGTGTCTGTACCCGTCCTGACCTGCACCCGTCCTTTTTGCATTCTGGTGCACATACTGCCAGAGAAGCCGCTCCAAAAGCCGAGGATGTGCTTCCTTCATTTGCTGAGGAGAAACTCGCTGATTCCTACCAGCCGCCGGTGATTGAACCGGATAAACAGGACATCACAATAACGGATAACCTTAAGCCAAAACCGGAGATTACTAAGCCGGTTGAAAAGCCGCTTGTTCAGCCTTCAAGCGACCTTCGGAAAGAAGAGTCTGCAAGGGAAGCTAGATCCGAGCAAATTCCCCATCCTGCTCTCCAAGAAGTTCAAGAACCAATTAAGCCGGCGGCCCTGCTCCCGCTCCGGTTGTGGCCGCGCCGGCTAAGCCTGAAGAAAGTCACGCAGCCCCTGTCAAAGAGGTGCCTGTAAAGGCCTCTGAACAGCCCGTTGCAGCACCTGTTAAAAAAGTTCAAGAACCGATAAAGCCGGCGGCCCCGCCTCCCGCTCCGGTTGTGGCCGCAGAAACGGTGTGAGCCTGAAGAAAGGCATGCGGCCCCTGTCAAAGAGGCGCCTGCAAAGGCCGCTGAACAGCCCGTTGTATCGCCCGCCCCCAAAGAGGTGCCGCAAAACATCCCTCCGTCCGTAAAGACGGGCGAGATGAAATCTGACCAGTCATTACTCAAGCAAAGCACAAAACCAGTGCCGGTGATTCCCGATCTGCATGATGTTAAAAAAAGAGGAGAAGGAAAAGAACGGGATCGATAAAGCGAAGGAAAGGGATCTCCCTGCAAAGATCACCCCTGTGGCGCCATTGATCACCGCCGACAGGGCAAGGGAGAAAGCAGCGGAGACGCCCGCTAAAATTGTTGAGACGAAGGCCGCGGCAATCGTTAATAAAAGACCATTTCCCTGTCACTTCTTAAGAGGTTCGGGACCGACATAGACCCCATCAGGATAAGCATCCCTGTTAGCAGGCCGATGATAAAGATCACAACCCCTGCAACGAAGAAGGTCAGCAGCAAGGTCCAGGAAATCGGCGGGCGGGTAAAGGGAAATGGGATCACCAGGGTCATTCTCTCCATCAATGGTGATTCCGTTACTGTCCCTGTTGAGAATGATAAGTTCCAATGGGAAAGCGCGTTCATAGACGGGAAAAATACTATTTCGGCTACTGCCTGGGACAGGAACCGGTATTCTGCTACTGATCAGATCATCGTAGAGGCAATGCCTGCCAGGAACGGCTTTGCACTTTCCCTGGAAGAGCCCGAAGCAGGAGAGGTTGCATCCCCCGTCATAACGGTTAAGGGGAGGGTCGGGGACAGTACTGTTGATACGGTGAGGCTGATCGTCAACGGGAATCTGTCGAGGCCGCTGTGGAGAATGGATCTTTTGAGAAGACTGTCTTATTTCAGGAAGGGAAAATTCCTTGCAGGCCGAGGCCGTTAATTCGAAGGGAGTATCTGCCAGGAGCAGTGTCCTGAAAGTAATGGTAACGAACCAGAAAGCGCCTGACATCCTGGTGCACCTCTATTGGGAGGATCGGGACAGTGAACTGAGGGCGGAGGTGGCGCGGAAAACAAGGGACAGTCTCGATGATGAGCAGGGGGCAGTTTCCGCAGTAGAGGTAAGTGCATTGATGTCCGCTCATGAAGGGTACCGGGAAAAAATATTTGCCATCTATGAAGCGAAGGCCGGGCGTACGTACTGTCGGTGACCGGCGGGAAGAGGACAAAGTGCATTCTCTCGGTTACCCTTCCCTCACAACGAAAGACAAGGCTGTTCGGGCCGGTGCTGATCGGTGAGGAAGGAACGTTCATCGGCCGCCTGCTCATGCCCGAGGGGATATACTGGGATGAGGACGAATGGTTTACGGGCAAGATCGAGAACGGCGACAGCATATCAAAATATAAATCTCCTGAAGGAATGACATGGAAAGAAATGAAGTAGGCGGCGTCAAGATACCCTCGGAGAACACAACCTCCTGGGCAATTGGCTTCTTCCTTCTTTGCAGGATACACTGTTCCTCGTCGTGTTCCTGTTCCTTATTGTTGGTGGGAAAGACCTTTTGGGTGATGCGGACACGGCCTGGCACATTGGGATAGGGAGATATATCCTTGAGACCGGTACCGTCCCCGATACCGGGATCTTTTCATTCACAGCAGCAAACATGCCCTGGATGGCCCATGGATGGCTGACCGAACTGATATTCGCAGTCATACATAAGTTCGCCGGGTTAAACGGCATCGTTCTTCTTGCGGCCCTGGCCATTGCGTATACTCACTCCACCTTCTACGGTTTTCTCCTTTCCCGGGGGGTCAATACGGCCTTAGCGCTCATCCTTACGATCGCGGCAATGGCTACGACCTCTGTCCACTGGCTTGCCAGGCCGCATATCCTGTCAATGCCCATTCTGCTTCTCTGGTATATAGCGTTGGAAGAGTACCGGTTGACAGCCAAGCGGTATCTCTATCTGCTCCCGTTCGTGACCATCCTCTGGGTCAATCTCCATGGTGGTTTTATGGCAGGGCTCCTCCTGATCGCGGTCTACTGTCTGGGAAGCCTGGCAGAGTTCTTTTCCAAAGGATGAAAAGGGCCGGTCAGATCAGAAAAAAAATGTCATCACCTATGGCAAGGTCGGATTGCTGGCCACCGCCGCAGCACTGGTAAACCCGCATGGCTATAAGGCCATCCTGTTTCCCTTCCGTATCATGGGGCAGGAGCTGAACATAGGGAGGATAGACGAGTGGCTTTCTCCCAATTTTCATAATTTTCTCCCGTACGAATATCTGCTGCTCTTCCTGATCATTGTGCTCAGTTTTTCCCTGCTCAGGCCGGGTTTTGTAGAGGCCGGTCTTGTCCTCCTCTGGACCCATCTTTCCCTCCATTCTGTGCGTTATGGCCCGATCTTTGCCATCATTGTCATTCCCATTATGGCGATAAGACTGGAAGGGCTGATGAAAGAAGGGAGAGCGGGCGGCAACCGGTTGATATCCAGTGTCTTCGCCTTTTCAGACAGGATTCAAAAAACCAGTGCTTCCTTGAAAGGGCATGTTCTGAAGACCATCGTTGTCCTCTCCGTAACTGCGATTACTCTGACCGGAGGAAAAGTCCTGGGCATGCCTTTCATGAAATATGAATTTGACAAAAAAAAGTTACCTGTAGAGGCGGTGGAATTTGCCGAGAGAAACAGGATAGAGGGGAGACTGTTTAATACCTATCACTTTGGAGGATATCTGATCTACAAAGGTTTCCCCAGGGACGGCGTATTTGTTGATGGCCGGGCGGACATGTATGACTCATTCCTGAAAAATTATTTCGATGTCGTGGACCTGAAGCCGGAATGGAAGGAGGTCCTTGAACGCTTCAATATCGAATGGATGTTGATCAGCGCCAATTCACCTCTTTCGGTCCTCCTTCTGGAAACTGATCAATGGAGCCTTGTGTACGCGGACAAGGTGGCAAATGTTTTTGTGAGAAAAGGGCCATTGAATGCCGGTTTGAGAGACAGGTATAGGGATGTTAAACTGGTGCCGAACGATGAAGAGAAACCGGACTAATTCTCATAGCGGGGTTTGCGATATATGGCTTCCTTTCACGACAGCATGATGTTCAGGCCGGAGGGGGACGTTCCGGACATGAACCTTTCGATAGTCATACCTGCATACAATGAGGCCCTGCGTATAGGCAGAACATTGGAAAAAATCGATGAATATCTGAAAGAATACGAACCTTTCTATGAGATCATCGTTGTGGATGACGGCAGTCATGACGATACTGAAAAGGTTGTAAGAGAAACGGCAAAGAAGCATACCGCTACCGTCCTTCTTCAGAATGGCATGAACAAAGGGAAGGGGCATTCGGTCAAACGCGGGATACTCTCTTCCCGGGGAAGATTTGTATTAATGTCGGATGCCGACCTCTCAACTCCCATTGAAGAGATCGGGAAATTGTTTAAAGAACTGGAAGAGGGATATGATATCGCCATAGGTTCAAGGTCTGTCTCAGGATCGCAGATCCTCAAAAAACAAGCGTGGTATAGACAACTCATGGGAAAGATCTTCAATAAGATTGTCCAGGTGGTTGCCGTGCCCGGTATCCGTGATACTCAGTGCGGCTTCAAGCTTTTCAAGGGGGATGCAGCGAGGAGGGTGTTTGCCAGGCAAAGGATAGAGAGGTTCGCCTTTGATGTGGAGGCCCTTTATCTGGCAAAAAAAATGGGCTTGAGGATCAGGGAGGCGCCGGTTGTTTGGGTGAATTCCGCCGATTCAAAGGTCAGCATATTCAGGGATTCCCTTCAGATGCTATGGGACATTCTCAAGATACGGTTCTACTATTGCCACGGGACGAGGAAAGTCTTAGACCTTTTGTCTTAACATCGACAAAAGTGTCGATGCTTGACACGGTTTTATTAGCCGTCATTCCGGGCCTGACCCGGAATCCAGGGACTTATCGTAAAGAAACTGGATTCCAGATAGGGACACTCGGGAATGACGAATAATGATCCTTGCACTGCCCCGAAGGGACCATGCCTTCCGGACGAAAGTCTCGGTCGACACGTAGATCTTTAGATTGAAGGGAGGATTATTTTATGGAATATGTGCTTGGTAAGAGGATGATCGATGAAGGGCTTGTTACTCCGGAGCAGCTTGAAAAGGCACTGAACACGCAAAAAAGTAAAGGAGATGACGACTCGGTGAGACCTTTGTGGCCCTCGGTTTGATAAAGGAGAAAAAGCTCACTACTTTTTTTAAAAATATCCCCCGTGAACCTAAAACCCTGGAGGAAACAGGCCTTGATCCGGATTCATATCCGATCTGACCCTGAAGCACATTTATTCCATGGGAAGTTTTACACTGAAAGACCTGGCCAAGGCGGTCAAGCTCCCGATCCTCATTATGGACCAGACGGTCCAGTCCCTAAGAAAGAATAAGATGTGTGAAGTAAAGGGAGGGACCGGTTACGAAGCTACTACGTATCAATTCTCCATAACTGAGCTGGGAAGAAAAAGGGCACAGGAGGCGCTTGACATGTGTAAATATATTGGCGCAGCCCCTGTCACCCTTGCTGATTATTCCAAGCAGATGAAGTATCAGTCTGTAAAAAGCGTACTTGTGAATGAAGGGGCCATACAAAAGGCATTTTCCCACCTCGTCATCGGCGGGACCCTCATTGACCAGCTTGGCCCGGCGGTGAACTCAGGCAAATCCATTTTTTTATACGGTCCTTCAGGAAACGGAAAGACCGCCATAGCAGAGGCCATTGGCTCCCTTTTACCTGGCGAGGTCTGCATGCCCCATGCAGTGATCGTTGATCGTCAGGTGATAAAAGTCTTTGATCCTGTTAATCACAAACCTATCATGGAAGAAATCCATGGAGATGCCAGATGGGTCCGGTGCAAACGACCTATCATCATGGTGGGAGGGGAACTTACGTTAAAGACCCTGGACCTGGATTTCGACGAGGTGTTCAAATACTATGAGGCCCCACTTCAGATGAAGGCAAATGGGGGTATTTTTATCATTGACGACTTCGGGCGGCAGATGGTGAAGCCCATAGACCTCCTGAACCGCTGGATCGTGCCCCTAGAGAGAGGAACGGATTTCCTCACCCTTCATACGGGAAACAAGTTTGAGGTACCATTTGACGAGATCATTATATTTGCAACCAACATAGAGCCTAGGCAATTAGTGGATGAGGCCTTTCTAAGGAGGATCAGGTACAAGATCAAGATAGACCATCCTCCTTTGGAAGAATATTGTCAGATATTCCATCGGGTAGCTGAACAGAAGGGGCTGGAACTCAGAAAAGATGTCCTTGACTATCTGCTCAAGGAACACTATGACAAAATAGGTGTCAAACTGAATGCCTGCCACCCGAGGGACATCATAGATCAGATCATCGATATAGCCAGATACCGTGAGACCCCGCCGGTAATGACCAAAGAGGTCATCGACGGGGCATGGGCGAATTATTTTGTACAGCTTTGATCACGTTTAATGTGTAACATTAAAAATCTCCTTGTTCAAGAGTGAAGGGCAACATGGGGGAAGGCGGATAGGTTCTGGCGAACCTCACGAGTGGAGGCTATTGTACTGCTTCAAACGCCTGAAAACAAGGGGAAAGGGCTTCCCGGGCCGCGAAATCTCAACACTTGATTCGTATGAACCGAGCAACTTTTTGTGCAAATGTTTTGCTTGACAAATTTTTTTGCATGGCTTATCATGAGCCCGTTTTAGAAGTTCTGCTAATCCAAAATTTAATAGCAGGGAGTTTAGTGTATGACACCAAGTACCTATCTTCCGGACCACTTTCTGCCCGTGATCGTTTTTTTGCTGCTCGGCTCCGCCGTCGGCATCGGGATGCTTGTCTTCAGCTGGGTCCTCCGGCCGCGGAACCCCTATCCCGAAAAGCTGCTGACCTACGAGTCCGGCATCACGCCCTTCATGGACGCCCATCAGAAGTTCTCTATCCGTTACTACATCATCGCCATGCTGTTCCTCATATTCGACATCGAATCCGTGTTTCTCTATCCCTGGGCCGTAGCCTATGACTACATTGGCCTGTACGGTTTCGTGGAAATGGTGGTCTTCATCGCCATCCTGCTCGTTGGGTATCTTTATGCGTGGAAGAAGGGGGCCCTTGAATGGGAATAATCCAGAACGCCTTCGAAGAGGGGTACATCACCACGAAGCTCGATGAGCTTTTAAACCTTGCGCGTTCCTACTCCATCTGGCCCATGACGTTCGGTCTCGCATGCTGCGCCATCGAGATGATCCAGTACTACTCCGCTCCGCAGCATGATTTCGACCGGTTCGGCACGGTGCCTCGACCGTCACCAAGGCAGTCAGACCTTCTGCTCGTCGCCGGAACCTTGACTAAAAAGATGGCCCCGATCGTGCGCCGTGTGTACGACCAGATGCCAGAGCCGCGGTATGTCATTGCCATGGGCAGTTGCGCCGGTTCCGGCGGGATCTTCAACACCTACAGCGTGGTCCAGGGGGTAGATAATATTGTCCCGGTAGACGTGTATATCCCCGGCTGTCCGCCGCGGCCGGAGGCCCTCATGTTCGGCATCATGAAGCTTCAGGAAAAGATCAGAGCTGAGCATTACATCCGGAAGTAGATCCTGCACACAAGATCAACACAGACGATACCCAATCTCCTGCAGCAGGCCACAGAGACTCCGAATACCAGGCCGCTTTGCCCCGGAGCCTTGGGTAGAGATCAGTACGATACGAGGTTGTATGGACCCCTTGCAGATCGCCAAAATGATAGAAGAAAACTTTCCCGGCCAGGTACTCGGCACGACGACCCATGCGGGGCAGGTGGGAGTGTCCCTCAAAAAGGACATGATCCGGGACATCTGCCTCTACCTCCGCGACGAACCGTTGGTCAGGATGGACCATCTGGCCGATCTTACGGCAGTCGATTTTTCAACTTACCCCGGCGACAGCGGACCGCGGTTCGAGGTCGTGTACAATATGATCTCGATCACATTCCACCATCGTATTCGCTTGAAGGTCAGAGTACCGGAAGAGGACCCGCGAATAGACACGGTCTCCGCGATCTGGCATACAGCGAACTGGCATGAGCGAGAGACCTATGACCTTATGGGAATAAAATTCGACGGTCATCCGGACCTCCGCAGGATCCTCCTGCCCGAGGACTGGGAAGGGTATCCTCTCCGGAAGGAATATCCGCTGAAAGGCTACTGAAGAAAATTCAAAGTTTAAAATTCAAAGGTCAAAATATTTTAACATGTGGCCTTGCTGTTTGAAGTTTGAATTGAACTTTGGGTTTTGACATTTGACATTACATGGTGAACATATGTCCGTTACCGAGACTAAAGAGATAGTGCAAAAAGAAATTACCCTCAACATGGGTCCCCAGCATCCGGCCACCCACGGCGTGCTGCGCCTGGTGCTCGATCTGCAGGGCGAGACCGTGGTGGGCTGTGACCCGCGTCCCGGGTATCTTCACCGCGGGATCGAAAAGTGGATGGAGAGCCGCACCTACCACCAGATCATCCCCATGACGGACCGGCTGGAATATATCACCTGCATGAACAACAACCTGGGCTACGTCGTGGCCGTGGAGAAGCTCGCCGGCATCACCGTGCCGGAGCGGGCGCAGTTCATCAGGACGCTGATGGCCGAGCTCACGAGGCTTTCCGGGCACCTAGTGTGGCTCGGTACCCACGCCCTTGATATCGGCGCCATGACGGTCTGCATGTACACGCTGCGGGAACGGGAACTCATCCTCGATCTGACGGAGATGGTGACGGGAGCGCGACAGACCGTAAGTTATGTCCGCATCGGCGGTCTGCGGAACGACGTGCCGCGCGATTTTATCGATAAGTGCCGCGAGTTCACCGAAGTGTTCCCCAAGCGGCTCGAGGATTACGATACGCTTATCCGGGAGAACCGGATCTGGCTCAAGCGGACAGTGGGTATCGGCGTGTTCTCGGCCGAGGACGCGGTCAACTACGGTCTGACCGGCGGCACGCTCCGCGGCTCGGGAGTGAACTACGACCTGCGCAAGGTAGAGCCCTATGCTGCGTATGACAAGGTGGAGTTCGATGTCCCGCTCGGGAAGAACGGGGACGTGTACGACCGGTACATCGTGCGCATCAACGAGATGCGCCAAAGCAACCGTATCATCAAACAATGTCTGGACATGATGCAGCCGGGGCCCATCACGACCGATGACCCGCGCTACGCCATGCCGGAGAAGACGACAGGTTATGCAGAACATGCAGTCCCTTGCGCACCAGTTCGTGTACATGAGCAAGTGGGTCCCCATGCCCAAGGGCGAAGTCTACGTGGCCACCGAAGCGCCGAAGGGCGAGCTCGGGTTTTATATCGTGAGCGACGGCAGCGGCAGGCCGTACCGCATCAAGATCCGCGCGCCATCGTATGTGCATGTGAGCGCCCTTCCGAAGATGGTGACCGGACATATGATGGCGGATGTTATCGCCTGCATCGGCACGATCGATATCGTGCTCGGCGAGTGTGACCGATAGAGGAGAGGGTTGCCGGATGAATTTGAGAGAGATTGTGAATCTCTTGGGCGCGCAGGTCCTTGCCGGGAACGGCCTTATCGATGAGATCGAGGTGGAGCACTGCTTCAGCGCCGACCTCATGAGCGACGTGCTCGGCCGCACTCACGCAAACGGCATTCTGATCACGGGACTCACCAACCCCCAGGCGGTACGGACGGCCGACATCGCTGATATCCAGGCGGTCTGCGTCGTGCGCGGCAAGCAGCCGGATGCTGACACTGTGGCGCTGGCAAAACAGAAGGACATCCCCCTGTTCGTGACGAAGCTCACGATGTTCGAGGCCTGCGGCATACTGTACTTGAAAGGACTTAGAGGAGTGGCCGAGCGGCATTAGACGGATGGAACAACAAGAAAAAGAGCAGGCAGCGACGGACCGGGTGACCAAGACCCAGGAGATGGTCTATGAGATCACGGTCGGCGAGGTCATGTCCGCCACGGTCGTTACCGTAAGGCCGGACCAGACCATGTCTGAGCTCAGTATCCTCCTGAAGGCCAACCGCATCTCCGGAACGCCGGTCGTCGAGAACGGGAAGCTTGTTGGCATGGTCAGCATAGCGGACCTGATCAATGCCCTCAGTAATAATGACATCAACGCCCTCATCCGGGACAAGATGAAGACGAAGGTTGAGTGCCTGTACGCCGACGAACTGCTCGTTCACTGTATCGCGAAGTTTTCCAAATACGGGTTTAAGCGATACCCCGTATTGAATCGTCAGGAAGAGCTGGTCGGCATCATTACAAAGGGGAGCATCGTCGAAGGACTGCTCAGGAAGCTTGAGATCGAATACGAACAGACCGAGTCGAAGGCTGCCTTGGCGCGTCATCGGCCCACGATGCGGAAGTTCTTTGAGGACGTAACCGCTGACGAGGTCAGCTTCATTTTCAAGTTCAACGTTGCGGGCCAAACTTTGAAGGAGGCAGGCAAGGCAGCGAGCGAGCTCAAGAACGCACTCAAAAAACTGGGTGTCTGTCCCCCGCTCCTCAGGCGAATCGGGGTGGCCACCTATGAGGCCGAGATCAACCTTGCCTCGTACACCAAGGGCGGTGTGATACGGGCCCAGGTGGAAAAGTGGGGAATCATTGTGGAAGTGACAGACAATGGTCCTGGAATCCCGGACGTCGAGCGTGCCATGCAGCCGGGATACTCCACTGCCCCCGACTGGGTGCGGGAACTGGGGTTCGGTGCAGGCATGGGGCTGGTGAACATAAAGAAATGCGCCGATGAGATGGACCTGAGATCGTCGGTGCCCGACGGAACGCATCTGACCATGCAGTTCTATTATACGAGCTGATCGGGAACCCATTATGACCTTGAGTGACCTTGTAAAGGAATTCGATCTGGAAGTAAAAACCGGCGCCAAAAACCTTGACCGTGAGGTGAGCAGCGGTTACGTGAGCGACCTCCTGTCGGATGTCCTGGCCCATGCAGACGAGGGGACTCTCTGGGTAACGCTCCACATTCATCAGAATATCGTGGCAGTGGCGTCGCACAAGGACTTGGCGGGCATTATCCTGGTCCAGGGACGGCAGCCCGAAAAGGACACCATTGCCAAGGCTGAGGAAGAGGGCATCCCAGTCCTGGTGAGCAGTCTGTCGGCATTTGAGCTGGTTGGTAGATTATACAAGGCAGGGATCCATGGCGCTGAGGCGGATTAAGGCGGATCTGCATGTGCATACCTGCCTGTCTCCGTGCTCCGGTCTGGACATGTCGCCCCGTGAAGTTGTGAGTGCGGCCCTCGGGAAGGGCCTTGATCTGATCGGTATTTGTGACCACAACTCGGCGGAAAACGTCCTTGCGGTGAAAAAGGCGGGCTTGCGGAACGGGCTGATGGTGCTGGGCGGGATGGAAGTCACCTCTTCCGAGGAAGCGCACATCCTGGTGTTCTTTGATGACGATGACGATCTCCTGAAATTCCAGGGGTTTATTTACCGCCACCAGCAGGGCACGAATGATGAGCATGCCTTCGGCCAGCAGGTGATCGCTGATGACGAAGACGGGGTGACCGGATTCTGCGACCGGCTATTGATCGGGGCAACCTCGCTGCCGGCCGCGGCAATCGTTGAAGCGGCGCGCGCGGCACAAGGTGCAAGCCTGGTGATCGCGGCGCATGTGGACCGAGAGTCGTTCAGCATCATTGGACAGCTTGGCTTTGTCCCGCCTCAGCTTGCTCTTGATGCCCTTGAGGTCTCAGCGCATATGACCGCGGTCGAGGCGGCAATCCGGTTCCCTGACTGCGGGAAGTATCCGATCATCACCAGTTCCGATGCTCACGGTCTCGGCGACATCGGAAAACGGACCATGTGCTTTACGATCGAAGACGGGAACGTGGCGGAGATCAAAAAAGCGCTGGCAGGCAGAGACGGCAGGAAGGCGGTCTGCTGAGGCCGTGGAAGATATCTCGCTGCATATCCTTGATATAGCCGAGAACGCGGTCCGCGCTGATGCGAAGACGATATCGATCATTATCACAAGGGACGTGGAGCACGACCGTATCCGCGTTGAAGTGATTGACGACGGCAGGGGGATGGATGCCGAGACGCTTGCAAAGGTCCGGGACCCTTTTTTCACCACCAAACACAAAAAGACGGGACTGGGGATACCGCTCCTGTCCCAGGCGGCGGAGCAGGCAGGCGGGAAGGTAACCGTGGATTCCGCTCCGGGCAAGGGAACAAAGGTCGCAGTAATTTTTCGATGGAGCCATGTGGACCGGCCGGCGATCGGCAGCATGGCAGATACGGTGCTCACTCTGATCGCTGGACACCCCGATCTTGATGTTGTGTATGAGGCACGGGAGGGCGACAGGGTCTTCCGGCTCGACACACGGGAGATCAAAAACGACCTTGAAGAGGTGCCGATCAATGCTCCGGCGGTGCTTGATGCGATCAGGGGCATGTTCAGGGAGCAGACCCGGTTTGAAGAGTGACATTTCACATTGCCAAGAGGTAAACGATGAGTAGCGAAGCGGTTGCACAGCAGACTGCGACAAACAATGAGGTCATAACGCCGGCCATGTTCCTGAGGATCGACGCGATCGTCGCTAAGTATAAGGACAAACCCGGTTCTCTCATCCCCGTGCTCCAGCAGGCACAGGAAGTATGCGGTTATCTCCCCCCTGCGGTGCAGCGATACGTTGCCCGGGGTCTCAATATGTCGCCGAGCGTGGTCTACGGCGTCGCGACCTTTTACTCGTTCTTCACGCTCGTGCCGCGCGGCAAGCACGTGATCCGGGTCTGTCTCGGCACGGCCTGCTATGTGAAACGGAGCGAGGAGATCCTCAATAAGATCAAGGACGAACTCGATCTGGAGGTCGGCGAAGTAACGCGGGACAAGAGGTATTCCCTCGAGGCCGTGAGGTGCCTTGGCGCGTGCGGTCTCGCGCCGGTCGTCGTTATCGGCCAGGACACCTACGGAGATGTTGCCGCCACGAAGGTGATGGACATTGTCAAGAAGTATGAGTAGGACCACAACGCAAATTACAAAGCGCAAAATACACACGCACCAGCCGGTGTCATGTCGTATCTTACAATTCACGGAGTGATGAACTATGGCCAAACTCACGATCGCTGATTTAAAGAAGATCAAGGAAGATTACCACCAGGGACTTCGCGAGGGTGGGTTCCGCGTCAGGGTCACGGTGCACATGGGGACCTGCGGGATCGCCGCGGGCGCCAGGGGAATCATGAACACGATCATGGAAGAGCTTGCCAAATCGAACCTGAAGGACGTCGCGATCACCACATCAGGCTGCGCGGGCCTTTGCAGCAAGGAGCCCATGGCCACCATCGAGACCACGGGTGAGCCGCCGGTGAAATACATTTCGCTGACGGACGAGAAAATGCGAAAAATCTTTGCCGAACACATCGCAGGGGGCAAGCCGGTGCCGGAGTACGCGCTGGTTGTCGGGCATGAGACGACGTATTAAGAAGAATTGAAAATTGGAAATTGTAGATTGAATATTGTAGATTAAAAAACAGTATGTTCTTCTTTAAAATTTAAAATTTCCAATCTTCAATTTCCAATATATTTACGGAGTAAATAACCGTGGAAACGACGACATACCGTTCTAACATAATGATCTGCGCCGGTACGGGTTGCGTGGCGAACGGATCGCTCAAGGTCAAGGACGCCCTCGAGACCGAGCTCATCAAGCGTAACCTCCAGAACGAGGTCAAGATCGTGCTGACGGGGTGCAACGGATTCTGCGCCAAGGGCCCGGTCATGGTGGTATACCCCGAGGACATCTTCTACCAGCTGGTGAAGCCCGAGGATGTGTCGTTCCTCGTGGAGGAGCACTTCATCAAGGGGAGGCCGGTCGAGAAGTTCCTCTACACGCCGCCAGCGGCGAAAAACACGATCCCCGTGATGAACGATATCCCGTTCTTCAAGCACCAGGTGCTGCGGGCGCTTCGCAATCGGAGTCTCATTGATGCGGAGAAGATCGAGGAGTATATTGCCCGCGACGGCTACATGGCCGCAGCCAAAGCGCTGACCGAAATGACGCCCGAGCAGATCGTGAGCACGGTGAAGAGTTCGGGACTGCGCGGACGCGGCGGCGCCGGGTTCCTCACGGGCCTCAAGTGGGAGCTTTGCGCCCGGGTACAGGGCGATATCAAGTATATTCTGTGCAACGGCGACGAGGGCGACCCCGGCG
This sequence comes from Nitrospirota bacterium, assembly GCA_963796285.1. Classification (GTDB taxonomy): domain Bacteria; phylum Nitrospirota; class UBA9217; order UBA9217; family UBA9217; genus JALNZF01. The sequence continues at coordinate 129,577 of CAWCKW010000013.1, read as the reverse complement.
CATTCATGGACCGGAGTGTCATGGAGGCGGATCCCCACTCGGTGCTCGAGGGAATGATCATCGCGGCCAAAGGCATCAACGCCCACTATGGCTATATCTATGTGCGCGCGGAGTATCCGCTTGCCGTGCACCGTCTCCAGATAGCCATTGATCAGGCCAAGGAGAACGGGCTGCTGGGCAACGATATCCTCGGCACGGGGTTCGACCTCGATATCGAGATCTATCAGGGGGCGGGCGCTTTCGTGTGCGGCGAGGAGACGGCCCTCATGGCGTCCATCGAGGGCAAGCGCGGCATGCCCCGGGCCAAACCGCCGTTTCCCGCGGTCAAGGGCTTGTGGATGCGTCCCTCGGTGCTGAACAATGTGGAGACCTTTGCGAATGTGCCGCCGATCATCCTGAACGGCGCGGACTGGTTTTCGAGCCTCGGATCCGAAAAGAGCAAAGGGACCAAGGTGTTCGCGCTCTCGGGCGCGCTTAACAATATCGGCCTCGTCGAGGTGCCGATGGGCACTCCGCTCAAGACCATCATCTTTGAAATCGGCGGCGGAATCAAAAACAACCGAAAGTTCAAGGCCGTGCAGATGGGAGGACCTTCGGGCGGCTGTATCCCTCATACCCTGATCGACACGCCCGTGGACTTCGAGAATATCAACAAAACCGGCGCGATCATGGGTTCCGGCGGCATGGTGGTGATGGATGAAACGACCTGCATGCCGGCCATGGCAAAGTTCTTTCTCGAGTTCACGGAAGACGAGTCCTGCGGCAAGTGCGTTCCCTGCCGCATCGGCAACAAAACGCTTCTTACCATTCTGCAGCGCATCACGAACGGCGAAGGCCGCGAGGGCGATATCGAGCTCCTGCTCGAGCTTTCGCAGCAGATCAAAGACACCTCGCTCTGCGGCCTGGGCCAGACGTCGCCCAACCCGGTGCTCACCACGATAAAGTATTTCCGCGACGAATACGAGGCGCACATCAAGGAGCACCGCTGTCCGGCCAGGGTCTGTACTCCCCTCGTCAAGTTCGTGGTGGACAAGGACAAGTGTAAGAAATGCGGTCAGTGCTTTAAGGCCTGCCCGACCGGGGCGCTTATTTGGGAAAAGGGACAGGTAGCCTATATCGATCCGGAAAAGTGCACGAAGTGCAAATCCTGCATCAAGGCATGCAGGTTCTGGTCGATCGATTAAGAATAAAATCTTCACCACAGAGGACGCAGAGAAGAAACAGGAAAGATTTGACACGTCAGGTTCAAATCTCTGTGATCTCTGTGGTAAAAAGGTTTAAGGTAAAAACTATGTTGAAAATGACGGTTACGGTTGATGGAAAGAAGGTCGAGGTGCCCCACGGGTCCACCATCCTTGACGCTGCTAACGCGGCGGGATCACGGGTGCCGACCTTGTGCCAGGACAATAAATTGCATCCCTTCGGCGCCTGCAGGATCTGCCTGGTTGAGGTGGAGGGAACCCCCCGCAAGTTCACGCCGTCCTGCACCACGCCGGCCACTGATAATATGGTCGTCAGAACGACAAGCCCGGCGCTCATTGAGGCGCGGCGGATGGTGCTCGAACTCCTGCTGATCAAGCACCCGCTCGACTGCCCGGTCTGCGACAAGGCCGGCGAGTGCCAGCTTCAGGACCTTGTTCACGAATACGGTCTCGCACCGAGCCGGTTCGACGCTGAAAAAGGGTACCTCCCGCCGGACCTGGAGAGCCCGATCGTGGAACGCAACATCAGCCGCTGCATTCTCTGTGGAAAATGTGTCAGGATCTGCGATGAACAGAACGGCGTGGGAGAGTGGGCCTTTACCCGCAGGGGAACGAGGGCGCGTATCAGCACTGACTTCGACCGTCCGCTCGACTGTGAGTTCTGCGGCGAGTGCACCGAGATCTGTCCCGTGGGCGCGCTTACCACGCGCCAGTTCAAATACAAGGCACGGAGCTGGAACCTCGAGGGGACCAAGTCGGTCTGCAACTACTGCGGCTGCGGCTGCGGGATCCAGTATGAAACACGCGACGGGAAGATCATGCGCGTGGGTCCGGCCAAGGATAACTATCTCTGCGCCAAGGGCCGTTTCGGCTGGGATGCTGTTCACAGCAGCGAGAGGATCACGACCCCGAAGATGCGGATCGGCGGCGAACTCGTGGATTGCAACTGGGACGAGGCGCTGTCGGTCATCGCGACCACGCTCAAGGTGATCAAGAGCAAGCGCGGGCCTCAGAGCATCGGCGCGCTCGGTTCGGTCCGGACAACGAATGAAGATAGCTATCTTTTTCAGAAGTTCATGCGCGCCGTGGTCGGGACGAACAATGTGGACATGCTCGCGAGGCTGAAAGTGCCAAAAGGACTGAATACGGCGTTTTTCTCGGGAGAATTGAACAAGATGAGCGAGCACGACGTTATCCTCGTTCTCGATAAAAATGTGGGAGAGATCAATCCGCTTACCGGCATTGAGATCGTCCGTGCCGTGACACGGAAGGAGCGGAAGGTCATACTCGTTAACAGCGAGCAAAATAAATTCAACAAGATCGCCTCGGTGGTCATTCCTGACAGCTCAGAAAAAGCGATCGAGGGACTGGTATCCGCTCTCTCCTCCGAAAAGGGCGGGAGCGAGGTATTGAAGGCTGTTGAGCTTCTGAAGGCGGCCAAGAGTGTTGCGATCATCGTCCCAGCACGGATGACCGACAAGGAGTTCGTGCAGATCAAGGAGCTCTCAGGGCAGCTCAAGAACGTCACGCATTATCCTCTGGTACGGCGAAGCAACTTCCAGGGGACGCTCGATATGGGGATGCACCCGGCCTATTACCCCGGCTATCGCTCGGTGGACATTGACCAGACCGCCGTGTTTGCGAGCGCTTGGAACGCGGTCCTATCTGAAACGCCCGGCATGAACGCCATCGAGATGATAGAGGCCATTGCGCCGGGCAAGCTCGCGGCGCTTTATATCATGGGCGATGATCCGGTCGGGAGCGACCGGCGCCTCCAGCAGCAGCTCGACAAGCTCGAGTTCCTGGTCGTGCAGGACATCTTCATGACCGAGACGGCGATGATCGCCGACGTGGTGCTCCCGGCGGCGGCGAGCGCGGAGAAGACCGGTACGTTCACCAACCTGGAACGCAGGCTCCAGCAGCTGAACAAGGCGGAAGAGCCGATCGGAGAGTCACGGCCGGATTGGGAAATCATTCAGGATATAGCAAAGCGGATGGGCGACCCGATGCACTATGCCTCGGCCCGGGATATTATGAACGAGATCAGGGCGGTTGTGCCGATGTACGCGGACCTCGCGATCGGCGCATGCTGGCCGCGCGAGAAGTCCCCGCTGATGAATACGGACATCGATCTCTCGCTTCATTCGGACTCGATCATGACGCAGGAAGTGCTGACGGCCGAGAGGCTGCTTTTCTCCTCAGGCGGGACGATTACGCGTTCGCATGAAATCGGTACCATACGGCATTTGAAGATTGAAGTATAGGAGCAGACCATGCCCGATATCCATCACGTTCTGAATAGCATCCTGATGCTGGTGATCTTCCTTATACCGGCCCTGGTCCTGGTGGCATTCCTCCTGGCCAATATCATGTATTTACCCTACATGGAGCGTAAGGTGCTTGCGCATATGCAGTCGAGGCTCGGACCCATGCGGGCCGGATGGCACGGACTCCTGCAGCCCATTGCCGATGCCGTCAAGTTCCTGCTGAAAGAAGACGTCATCCCCGCCAAGGCCGACAAGTGGGTGTTCAGCATTGCGCCCCTGATCCTGTTCGTCATGGCCTTCGGGGCCATCGTAGTGCTGCCGTTCGGTCCGCCGACGAATTTCTACGGGCTCCTGTCCCACAAGGTCCCGCTCTATATCTCCAACCTGAACATCGGCGTTCTCTATATCATCGCATTTGCCAGCATCGGTACGTATGGCGTGATCATGGCCGGCTGGGCCTCGAACAACAAGTATTCCCTCATGGGCGGCTTCCGCTCCGCGGCGCAGATGATCAGCTACGAGATCCCCATGGCCTTTGCCATCATCACCGTGGTGCTCATGGCCGGGTCTCTGAACCTGACCGACATTGTGAATGCCCAGTCCAAGAGGTGGTTCATCGTCGCGTTGCCGGTCGGGCCCGTGGCCTTTGCCCTTTACCTGATGGCGGGCATCGCCGAAACGAACCGTGTGCCGTTTGACCTTCCTGAAGCAGAGAGCGAACTCGTTGCCGGGTACTTCACCGAGTACAGCGGTATCCGCTTCGGGTTGTTCTACATGGCGGAGTATGTGAACATGATGGTCGTATCGCTGCTCGTGAGTATCATGTTCCTGGGAGGCTGGCTGCCGGTGCAGATCCTGCCGCAGACGCTCGGCCACCTCGCCCATATAGCCTGGATCAACCGGATGCTGGCCGCCATCCCCCCGATATTCTGGCTGTTCGGCAAACTCTACTTTTTCATATTCTTCTACATATGGCTCCGGGCCACGCTTCCCCGGTACCGGTATGACCAGCTTATGACGATCTCCTGGAAGGTGCTGCTTCCTCTGTCGCTCGGTACCTTGCTGGTGGCGGCCGGAATGAAGCAGATGGGATGGCTTTAGAAGCAGTTCGGAGTGCGGAGTGAGGAGTTGACGGCGATGAACAAAATAACAAAACTGCTCAAAAAGATATTCCTGTTCGAGATCGCCCAGGGAATGGCCTTGACGCTCAAAACCATGCTGGCCCCGGCGGTCACCCGGCAGTATCCCACGTTCAAGCGGAAGCCGATCCCGGGGTCGCGCGGACTTCACGCCATGCGTCGCGATGAAACGGGAAAGGAAGCATGCATCGGGTGCGGTCTGTGCGAGGCGGTCTGTCCGTCCAAGGCCATCACCGTGGTGACGACCGAAGGTCCTGAGCACCAGAAGCTGGTGATGGCCTATGAACTCGACCTGCTCCGGTGTGTGTTCTGCGGCTTCTGCATCGATGCCTGTCCTGTGTCCGCGATCCTGATGACGCCGGAGTTCGAACTTGCCTGCTACTCCCGGAACGACGCGTTCTATTCCAAGAACCGGCTCGTTGAGGGTGGAGATCGCTATATGGGCAAAAAGGCGGTAAAAAAACAATGATGAACAAGTTCGTTTTCCTTTACTTTGCCATAGTGATCCTGGCATCGGCAATCCTCACGATCACGCGCCGGAATCCGGTGCACAGTATCTTGTTCATGCTGCTCCTCTTCTTCCATATAGCGGGGGTCTTTGTTCTGCTCAATGCCGAGTTCCTGGCGGCAGTGCAGATCATCGTATACGCCGGCGCCATCCTGATCCTCTACCTTTTCGTGGTCATGCTTCTGAATGTCGACCGGGAAAGCTCCGCCGCCCGGGCGAACCGGTTCTGGCCCTGGATGGTTGGGTTCGGGATACTGATCGCAGGTGAGATCGTACTGTTGATCTCGCGCGGCACGTTCCCCGCAGACACCGGTCAACCCATGCTGCTCGCGGGCACAGGTGTCAAAGAACTGGGGATGGCATTGTACCAGAAGTATCTGGTGCCATTCGAGATCGCGTCCGTCATCCTCCTCGTAGGTCTGGTGGGCGCTGTCATGCTGGCGAAGAAGAATGTGAAGGAGTAAAACGAGAAGGAGACGGGAGCAAGAATACAGAGCTGGGAGTAAATCGGTAGCTGCCGTATGGCCGGTTTTTTCTTCTCTCTTCTGATTTCTGACTTCTGGCTACTGACTACTGACTACGGTGATTCTGGAGGTTTTATGATCCCCCTGTCCTGGTACGTGATCCTGAGCGCGCTGCTGTTCACCATCGGCGTGGTGGGCGTGCTCTCCCGGCGAAATATATTCATAATTCTCATGTCTATTGAGCTCATGCTGAACGCGGCGAACATCAACCTGGTGGCATTCTCGCACTATCTGCAGTCGCTCACGGGGCAGGTGTTCGTGATCTTCGTCATTACCGTGGCGGCGGCCGAGGCGGCAGTTGCGCTTGCGATCATCATCCTGATCTCGCGGAACCGTGGGACCGTATACGCGGATGAGTTTAATATCTTGAAGGGATGATCTTCGGGTCCCGAGAATCAAACGGATCCGGAGCGTCTCGATAGTTGCGGTCAGGGTTGCGGGCTCCTGACGCTCCTTAGACCCCATAATCTTGTCAGACTCAACAGATTCCTTATTGGGAGTACCTATGCTCACCTACGCACTGATACCGCTGCTGCCGTTCGCCGGATTCCTTATCGCGGGATTGTTTGGTAAATTCCTGAAGGAGAAGTCCGCATATTTCCCCATCGCCGGCGTTATCGGCGCGTTCATCCTGTCCGTCAGCGCATTTTTCGATGTGGTCGCGGGTGTCCACCTGAACGAGAACTTTTACTCCTGGATCTCCATCGGGACCTTCTCGGTGAACGTGGGGTTCCAGATCGACCAGCTCACCGCGGTGATGCTGCTCGTCGTGACCACGCTCAGTTCGCTTATCCATATTTACTCCGTGGGCTACATGCACGGCGACAAGGGATATCCCCGGTTCTTCGCCTATCTGGCGCTCTTTACCTTCTTCATGCTCGTGCTGGTAATGGCCAATAACTTTCTGGTCATGTTCGTCGGCTGGGAGGGCGTCGGTCTCTGCTCCTACCTTCTGATCGGCTTCTGGTACGAAAAAAAATCCGCTTCAGACGCCGGTATCAAGGCCTTTGTCGTGAACCGCGTCGGTGACTTCGGATTTGTGCTCGCCGTCCTGCTCATTTTTCTTACCTTCGGCACCCTGGATTTCTCCGAGGTCTTTGCCTCGGTGCACTCGGCCGTCGGGAATGCCCCGTACCATCTGTTCGGCGGCGAGATCAGCGTCATAACCCTCATCGCGCTCCTCCTGTTCCTGGGAGCAACGGGCAAGTCCGCGCAGCTGCCGCTCTACGTCTGGTTGCCGGATGCCATGGAAGGCCCGACGCCGGTAAGCGCCCTGATCCACGCCGCGACCATGGTCACCGCGGGCGTGTTCATGATCGCGCGCTGCGCGCCGATCTTCTCGCTCTCCGCGACGGCGATGAACACGGTGGCGATCGTCGGCGCTCTTACCGCGATCTTTGCCGCGACGATCGGCCTGGTGCAGAATGACATCAAGCGCGTGATCGCCTATTCCACGATCAGCCAGCTTGGCTACATGTTCCTGGCGCTGGGGGTCGGTGCGTTCTCGGCCGGCATCTTTCACCTCACGACTCACGCCTTCTTTAAAGGGCTCCTGTTCTTGGCCTCGGGTAGCGTTATCCACGCCCTGTCCGGCGAGCAGGACATGCGCAAGATGGGTGCGCTCAAGCCAAAAATAAAAATCACGTGGGCGGTATTTTTTATCGGAACTCTGGCATTGTCCGGCATCCCGCCATTTGCCGGTTTCTTCAGCAAGGATGAGATCCTCTGGAGCGCTTACAACGCCTCTTCGATCGGACCAGCGCTCTGGTTTCTCGGACTTGTCGGTGCTTTTATGACGGCATTCTACTCGTTCCGGCTGATCTACCTTACTTTTTACAACACGTCACACGTGGACCACGAGGTCGCGCATCATGTGCATGAATCTCCCCGGGTGATGACCGTGCCGCTCATGATCCTCGCCTTTTTCTCAACCACCATCGGATTCATCGGCATGCCTATCATCCACGGTGGAAATCTCTTTGGAGAATTTCTCGCGCCGCTCTTTCCCCCTGCCGAACACGCATCAGAAACCGGCAGCCATTCAGCCGAGCTTTTCGCAATGCTCTTGTCGGTCGGCATTGCGGCGGCAGGTTGGCGTTTGGCGATGGGCATGTATAAGACAGAAAGCGCCTGGCCCGATAGGATCGCTAAAAAGTTTAAAAATGGGTACAGTCTTTTTCTCAATAAATACTACGTTGACGAGATCTATAACTATCTCTTCGTCGACGGACTGGTCCACAAAACAGCAAGGTTCCTCTATACGGTGGGAGATGTCAAGATCATTGATGGTCTTATCAACGGGTTGGCAACCGCCATCGGCAGTACGAGCCAGCGCGGCAAGAAGCTTCAATCCGGGTTCGTCCAGCAGTACGCATTCACGATGGGTCTAGGTCTCGTGGTGCTGCTCGGGTTGTATTATATTTTAAAATAACGTTCAATGCTCAGCGTTCACGGTTCACCGTACACCGTTCATCGGCGTACACGATATTTGCAAAATAGATCCGTTCGGTGCTATTTATTCGTTCGTTAAAGGAGCCTGATCCATGCTCGAACTTAATCTCAACCAGCTTGATTATCCGCTCCTGAGCCTCCTGATCTTCATCCCGGTGATCGGCTCGTTCCTCCTGCTGTTCATCCGGAATGCGGTCGTGGTGCGCTGGACTGCGCTCGCCTTCTCGATCGTAGAACTTGGGTTGTGCCTGCCGCTCCTCCTGAATTTTGACGCGCTCCACACCGCACATGCAGTTCGGCGAAAGCCTGTCATGGATAGCGGCCTGGAACATCAATTACCGGCTCGGCGTCGATGGGATCAGTGTGCTGTTCGTGGCGCTGACCACGCTCCTGACCGTCATCTCCATCATGGTATCCTGGACAGCGATCCAGGACCGCGTGCGCGAATTCATGATCGCCATGCTGTTCCTCGAGGCGGCGATCATCGGCGTGTTCGTTTCCCTCGACCTGTTCCTCTTCTACATCTTCTGGGAGGCCATGCTCATTCCCATGTACCTCCTGATCGGCATCTGGGGCGGCCCGAACCGGCTGTATGCGGCGATCAAGTTCTTCCTGTATACCCTGGTCGGAAGCGTGCTCATGCTCATCGCGATCATCGCGGTCTATTTTGCGGCCGGCCACACGTTTGACGTGCTCGCGATCATGAACTATCCGTTCTCCCGAACATTCCAACTGTGGGCCTTCGCGGCGTTTTTCGTCGCATTCGCGGTCAAGGTGCCGATGTTCCCGGTCCACACCTGGCTGCCTGACGCGCACGTGGAGGCGCCGACCGCGGGCAGTATCATCCTGGCCGGCATCCTCATCAAGATGGGCGCTTACGGGTTTCTCCGGTTCTCGCTGCCCTTTTTCCCGGACGCGGCAATTGCCTGGACACCGGCCATCATGATCTTGTCGGTCATTGCCATCATCTATGGCGCTTATATGGCCTTTGCGCAGACGGACTTCAAAAAACTGATCGCCTATTCGAGCGTGAGCCACATGGGGTTTGTCACGCTCGGCATCTTCGCGTTGAACCTCCAGGGCATGGAGGGCGGCATTCTCCAGATGCTGAACCACGGCGTTTCCACCGGAGCGCTGTTCCTCGCGGTGGGCGTGATCTATGAGCGTACACACACCAGGCTGATCGCCGACTACGGCGGCATTGCGGCAAAAGTGCCGGTCTATGCCACGTTCCTGCTGATCATTACGCTATCGTCCATCGGACTGCCCGGTACGAACGGGTTCATCGGCGAATTCACGATCCTGCTCGGCGCGTTCCTGCATTACAAACCCGCAGCCGTCATTGCGTCGCTCGGCATCATTCTTGGCGCGGGATACATGCTCTGGCTCTACCAGCGCGTTGCCCTGGGCAAGATAACCAATCCGCACAATGAACACCTCGCTGATATGAACACGCGTGAGGTGGTCGCGGCGCTACCCCTCGTTGCATTGGTGTTCATCATCGGACTGTACCCGAACGCGGCCTTCGGAGTCATGCACGTTTCGGTGGCGAACCTGCTCCAGCACATGAACGCCAAAATGCAGGCTGCTCCGGCAATGACGCAGGCGCTCGGCACGCTCATAGGAAACTAACGGTCAAGGAGAACCCGATGTCCAGCATGTATCAGCAATTTCAGCAAACCATACTCCCGATACTGCCCGAGCTTGTTGTGATCGTTGTGGCGCTTTCGGTGCTCGTGCTCGATTTTTTTGTGGAGAAGGAGCGCAAGGCCATTCTCGGCTGGTACAGCTTTGGCGGCATTATCATCGCGGCGTATGCGAGCACTAAGTTGATGAACCTGAACGGGGTATTCTTCAACGGCACGTTCCTGCTCGATCCTTTTTCCACGTACATCAAATTTGTTTTCTATAGTGCCTGCGGCCTAGGTATCCTGGTGTCCATCAACTATCTGAAGATCGAGGACATCCATCGCGGCGAATACTATGCCCTGATGCTCCTTGCCACGAGCGGGATGATGATGATGGCGTCGGCAGGCGACCTGATCACCCTGTATCTCGGTCTGGAACTCATGGCGCTCTCTGTCTATATCCTTGCGGGTTTCATGCGGAGGGACAACCGGTCGAACGAGGCCGCGATCAAGTATCTGGTGCTCGGCGCATTCTCGTCAGGCATCATGCTTTACGGCATGTCGCTCCTGTACGGGCTTTCGGGCACCACAAACCTCGCGGGGATCCTCTTGTTCCTGCAGTCGGCCGACCTCACGAACCCCGTTATTTTCCTGTCCATGATCATGCTGATCGTGAGCTTCGGATTCAAGGTGGCCGCGGTACCCTTCCACATGTGGGTGCCTGACGTGTACGAAGGGGCGCCGACGCCGGTCACGGCGTTCATGTCCGCGGGGCCCAAGGTCGCCGGCTTCGCCGTGCTGCTCCGGATCTTTCTCTACACGCTCGGGCCCCTGCACGAGCATTCCACCGCGGTCCTCGCCGGTCTTGCCGTGCTGACCATGGCGGTCGGGAATATCATGGCCCTGTCCCAGACGAACATCAAGCGTATGCTGGCCTATTCGTCCATCGCCCACGCCGGGTACGCCCTCGTCGGCCTGGCCGCTGGGGGGCCGGAAGGCGCAGCGAGCGTCATGCTGTATGTCTTTATCTACGCGCTCATGAACATGGGCGCTTTCGGCGTGGTGATCATGCTCCGGAAGGCCGGCGAGCGGGGTGAGGAGATAACGGACTTCGCCGGTCTCGGCAAGACCCACAAGACCGCGGCGTTCCTCATGCTCATCTTCATGTTCTCGCTCACGGGCATTCCGCCCCTGGCCGGGTTCGTGGGCAAGTTCTATATCTTTAAATCCGCGGTCCAGGCCGGCCTTGTCTGGCTTGCCGTCGCGGGCGTGCTGTTCTCGTCCATCAGCGCCTACTTCTACCTCCGGGTCATCATGGTCATGTACATGAGCGAGCCGAAGGGCAGTATCGAACTCTCTTCCGCGCCGTCTCTCGCGCTTGCGCTTGCGATCTCGGCCACGGCAGTGATCTGGATCGGTGTGTATCCGACCGACCTCCTGAACTACGCGCGGGCATCCATCATCGGGATCATGTAAATCTTCAAAGGGTCAAAGGTTCAGGGGCCGGGATCCGGGGAAAAAAGAACCTGGACAATCTCATCCTGGATCTGTCTTTTTTGATCCTTGCTGCTCGCATCATATGATTTCCCTCATACCTTCCTTCTGTAAACCATGATATATTTCATCCATGAGAAATGAGGCGCGAGGATATTTCCTGAAAGAGTACGGCTCCTGGAGCGTTCTCATCATTGCGTATCTGATCGGCTTGGGCGTGAGCCACGACTGTTCCTGGGCAGCAATACCCCTTTTTGTCGCCCTTGGGCTGCTGATCAATTCCAAGCAGGCTTTCATGAAATGGGTGCGCCGGACAGGGGACAGGATATCTCTCACGGTCTTTCTCGGGCAGATCGCTGTGGCAGTGGCGATCCTTGTGGGTGTTTTTCGGGGTGATATCCCCAGGCTCCTTCCGCTTCTTATCTTCCCGGCACTCTATCTTTTCATGAACAAGCTTAAAGGAGAGCACTTTGTTCTGACCGAGGTCCTGGGTTTTACGCTTCTCAGTCTTGCGGCCGTGTCTAGCAAAATTCCTGCTGACGGACGGTCTGGACGTACGGCTTTTCCTGGGCGTGGCACTGTATTTCTCAGCCGGTGTATTCAAGATCAAAGCGGTACTGCTGAAGAAAACGAGGGACCGTGTTTTGACGGCCATCGCCGTGGTTGTTGCAGTCGTTGTGTATCATCTCATGCACATCCCGATCATCATTCTTCTGCCTCTCGTAGACAATTTAGTCGTTGCGGCTGTCCTTTATCGCGTGAAGCTCCAGACCACCGGCTGGATCGAAGTGGCAAAGAGCCTGACGTTCCTTGGCTTGTTCATCAGCTGCTACTAATAATGTTCGGGACGCATAAGGCGGGATAGTGCTCTCGAACGGCTGGGGCGCGAGATATTCCATTGGTGCGCGGTGCTGCTGCGTCGCCGTCTTGCCCGGGCGAAGCATCTCCATCACCTCCATCCTTTTTCGGGCGTACGCGTTCGAGGAATCAAGCCGTAAGACGAGACTATACTGTGCCAGCGCCTTGACCACGAATCCTTTTTCCGCGAACAGCCCGGCGGCGCGGAGGTATTCCCTTATTGCCGAGCATTTCCGGTTGAGTTTCAGCCGTGCGTCGCCGATCCGCACCCTGATGAGAGGGTCCCGGTCGATGGCATACAGTTTTTCCATCTCCGCGATGGCTGCCTTCCAGTCTGACCTTTCAAGATGTTCCTGCACGTTTTCAGCGATGATCGTTTTGTTCGAAGCCATGGGAAACCTCCTCTTAGAAATGACTTGACTTACTTGAGCGAGGATACAGGGGGAGCGTTCGCAGACGATTGCGGCTTGCCACTCGATTTTTTCAGGACAAGTTATTCTTGGCAACTCATGAAAGAGGGGAAGGCCATTCGACCTGGTCTGTCTTACTTTTCACCTGTTCCCGTATGCTTCATCGTTATCCTGGGTTCATCTTGTACGTACAGATTCCGGATAGCGGGCACGGCGTCCCGCCCGCGTTAATTATAAATTTATGATATGCTTGTACGTATCTCGAACAGAAAGAGGTTATTATAGTAACTCAGGAATCAAATTCTAGTCAAAACGACAAGAATATTTTCGTTCAATGGCGAAGAAGAGGGCAGCACTGAGGCTCTAAGCTCGCAAAGAAAGGCCAAATTATTTGTTTTTTAAAAAAAGGGTTAAAGGTTTTCTTAGCATCCTTTGTCTGTGCCCGCGCCTTGGCAACAGCAGGGTACGGCTTTGCGAGAGATGACTTTTAGTTTTTTCCTTTTGGTTCCGGCTTGTCCGGGAATACGGGAAGAAGCGAAGCTGATCAGAAAGGCTGGTGGACAATATGGACATGATGGAAAAGATCCTTTCACGGAAAAGCGTGCGCCAATACGCGCCAAAACCGGTGCCCCGGGAGGTGATCAACGAGATCCTGCATGCAGCGATGAGCGCTCCGTCGGCAGGGAACGAGCGGCCCTGGCATTTTCTTGTTCTGACCGACCGGGCACTGCTCGATGAGATCCCGAAGTTCCATCCCTATTCCGCGATGTTGAAACAGGCCGGGGTGGCCGTCCTCGTGTGCGGAGACACAGCGCTCGAGAAACACAAAGGGTGCTGGGTGCTTGACTGTGCCGCGGCCACGGAGAACATGCTGCTCGCCGTTCATGCCAAGGGACTGGGCGCGGTGTGGTGCGGCGTCTATCCCACCGAGGACCGGATCCTGAATCTCAGGAAGCTCCTGAAGGTGCCGGAGCACATTGTTCCTTTTTCGCTCATCCCCATAGGCTTCCCTGCCGAGGAAAAGAAAGCGGGTGACCGTTTTGACGGCTCGCGGGTCCACGAGAACCGCTGGTAAGGTGGGTCCGCAGCACTCACACCACGGGTATGTTTTGAAACGACTTCGGTATAGCTCGTCCGGGTAAGTCTTCCGCGCGAGTTCAGATGAACGCTCAGCCGAACGCAGAGAGAGGAGATGAGTACGGATTGCTTTCCGGTCTGCCGGAAGCCAAAAAAAGTAGATATTTATCAGGCGGCATTTTGTCTCAGCTCGGCGCGTCTCCATGCGGTTGTTAAAAATCCTTTCCCGTTGACATCAACCATGTTGTATGCTATCTTAACGGAAGTTAGACGGTAATGCGGTACATCTCAACCCCGCGTCACCTCTTGCGATTTTCAACGCCTATTACGGACCTTTGCTCGTATACTATTTATTAGGAGGATTGCGATGAAGAACAGACGAATTTTCATGCTTGGTGTTATTGTACTGCTCAGCTTGTTTGCCCTCTGGGGCTGCCCCAAGAAGGCGCAGGTGACCACGACACCGGAAGCGGCCCCTGCCACAAAAGCTGAACCGGCAGCCGAACAAACGGCTGAACCGATGAAGGAAGAAGCGAAGCCTGCGGCAAAAGATGAGTCCATGGAGCGCGCCGCTGCAGCGGGTCTGCAGTCCATCTACTTCGATTTTGACAGGTCCTTTGTTCGTGACGACGCCAGGGCCGTGATGAAGGCGAATGCGGAGTGGCTCAAGGCCAATCCCAAGGTGAAGGTCAGGATCGAGGGGAGTTGCGATGAACGCGGCACCAAGGAATACAACCAGGCCCTCGGCCAGCGCCGCGCCACAAGCGCAAAGAAATATCTCACCGATATGGGTATTTCTGGGAAACGGATCTTGCTCATCAGCTATGGCAAGGAAAAGCCTGTTTGCAATGATTCCACTGAAGGCTGCTGGCAGAAAAACCGGAGAGACGATTTTATCGCAGTTGCGGAGTAGGATCGGTATCATCATGAAACGGTGAGGGGGATCTTCGGCGGGACATCGTCGGATTACCCTTCTCCGCTTTCCTTGTTCTACGCCATCGGCTCCCGTTCATTAGTTTCTCTTTGTACACGGAAAAAATACCATGACGACCCAACCCTATCTTGCTATTGCCGTTGCCGGTTGCCTGTTCCTGATGGCCGCCTGCGCTCCCCAGTCTGAACTCGTGAAGATCAATACCGACATGTCCGAACTGCGTGGGGAAAAGGCAGCAACGAAGACGCAGATCAAGGAACTGCAGAAGCGTATCGATGTTCTCGATGCGAACATCCGGGGAACGGTTGACGTGCAGAAGGTGATGGCGGATTCAGGCGCCAAGTCGGACCAGCTCGCCACGGACATCCAGCTTGTCCAGGGCAAGCTCGAGGAGAACAACTTCCATATTACCGAGCTTGCGCAGAAGCTTGATGATAAGAGCGTCAAAATTGCGGAACTCACTGCGCGGATCGAGGAGCTCGAAGCAAAGGTGAATAAGTCGGGCTCCGGGACGGGAGGCCTTTCAACGGCGCCGATCGGGACCGCGACTGACAGGGACAAGAAGGCCGCCCTGAAGGGTAGAGAGCCATCCGAGGCCTATAATCAGGCAAAGAACGATTTCGACAAGGGGAATTTTGACCTTGCGCTCGACGGATTTAAAAATTATATCGCCCTCTTTCCGGACACCAGCCTGGCTGCCGCCGCCCAGTACTGGATTGGCGAGTGCTACTCCTCCAAGAAGGAATTCACCAAGGCCATCGAGTCCTTTCGAAAGGTCATCACGTCCTATCCCAGGAGCGACAAGGCGCCCGGGGCCAAGCTCAAGATCGGCCTGTCCTATCTGAACGAGAAGAACACTGCCAAGGCCAAGGAATTCCTCAATATGGTCATCAAGGACCATCCCGGTACTACCGAGGCGGCGATTGCAAAGGATCGGATCAATAAAATCCACGAATAACTCTTTCAATGGTCGTTCTTGAATTTATTACCGGTCATCGGCGAAATACCTCCGCGATCGGCCATCCCGTAAACTCTTTGCCTCCCCGGAAATATAATGGGTTTCTATTCTATTGTCTCGTCGATAGTCTGTGTGCTATAAAAATGCATCATTAAAAACGTTCAAGACTTTCGGATACGAATCGAAACCCTCAGTTGGGGGCCAATCCATGCAACGTTTTTTATTGACGAGGTGTCTTATAACATGATCATAAAAACGGAACAAATGCCGGGAGGGCCTCCGGTGCGAAAAAATAAAGCCAAGAGGAGAATAACCAGCCTCTTAGCACTGTTTGCGCTGGTTCTTGGGTACACGATCATGATGGCTCCCCTGTGGGCGGATGCTGCTAAAACCGCAACAGAGAAGAGACTAGAGTGGACGGTAACTGAAGCGGAGATAGCTCGGCAATTGTCTGAGGGGGTACCGCTGCGAAATATCATCAATGATGCCATGAGATCGGGAGAAAAGATCCCTGAAATCGTCGCCGCCTGTATTAAGGTTGGTGTTGATCCATCCCTCGTAGTGTATACCGGCATTTCCGCAGGATACGCTGCTAAGACCATTGTCAAGGTTGCTCGAAAAGCGGGCGTTCCCCTGAATGTCGTGTTGAACTCAGCCACCCACACGGGAGTGGATGAAAAATCGACATACATCGGTGATATCGTGGAAGCTGCCATTAAGACCGGGGAAAACCCGTCTCTGGTGGTGTATATCGGCATTATCGAAGGGTATTCGGCCCAAACCATTGTCAATGCAGCCCTAAAGGCGGGCGCTCCCCTGGATGCTGTGATCAAATCAGCCACTCATGCGGGACCGAATGACAAATCAACATATTGCGGGGAAGTCGTTTCCGTGGCTATAAAGATCGGAAAAGATCCGTCTCTGGTAGTGTATTCCGCTATTAAGCAGGGGTACCCGGTTCAGATTGTTGTCAAGGCAGCCCTGAAGGCGGGCGCTCCGTTGAAAGTTGTGGTGAATGCGGCCACCAAAGCGGGAGCGGATAAAAAATCCATTTATGTGGGGGCCGCTGATGCAGGAGCGTCTCCCGGTGACGTAGAAGGTGCCCTGTCTACTGCGAAGACTCCCGGCGCCTCCATCTTCACCTCCCCCTAGTCGCCTGCAGCATCCCCTCCATCCCCCGCTCTGCGGCAGTGATAGGGGTTCCGCGCCTCGGTTATAAAACGCCATTGGAGGCCGCGGTCTCAAGCGTTGCACTTCGAGATTGAACTCGCGTCATTTGATCGCGCCGTTTCCGCGGGGGAAAAGTCCTCGCCTAAAATCAGCCAAAAAAACATGACAACTGCTGGCTTGATAAGTTTGATGATGGGTGTATTTCTTGCGTTTTTTCTGAAAAAGCGGGATAAAAGGTTCTTAGTAAAGCAATTCTTAGTTTTGAGTTCTCCGTTGTTCAGTTATGAGTTTATTCACTAAATAAGAACCATGAACTAAAAACTAAAAACTGCTTTCCGAATCCCCAATATATGAAAGAATACACAGCATGAAGCAAATGCTCCAGTTTGGTTAATTTATCAATCAGCATTATCTATTTAACAGGTCGAATTGTAAGGGGAAATAGTATTTCGACATTCTGGCCCTTGTCTTGCAATATTCCTCAATAGAATTCGACAAACGATAGATGATGTTCTTTCATACTGAACAGTGGATGCTGCAAATATTAACAGAAGGATCATTATGTATCAAGTCGATATTTCGGCTGAAAGGGGTGCAAATTCTATGAAAAGGTTCTCTCTCGCAACAGTGGCAGTGATTGTGATGCTTGTACTGGGCATCGGGATATCCTGGGGTTATGAAGCCCAGAAGACAACGGGTGGTTTGACTATAACGCTTTCTACCGGCAGTTACCCACTGGTGAAGGGTGATAATGATCTGAGCGTGAAAATCACCGACGAGGCGGGCAAGGCAGTGACGGATGCCAAGGTCACGGCGCGTTTTTTCATGCCGGCCATGCCGGGGATGGCGCCCATGTCTTCTAAGCCCGAACCGGTGCTCACCGGTGATGTCTACAAGTATAAAGCAGGAGTGAGCATGGAGGGCACGTGGAAGACCGAGGTCACCGTGGTACGACCTGGAAAGTCCCCGGCCACGGCCACCTTTAACCTTGACGCACGATAGATGAAACATACCGTGCACGCTGTAATGGATCTTGTTGGATAGGGCGCCGTGCAAAAGCACGAGCGCCCTTTTTTTCTGATATAGTTGAGCGTAGGGTCCTTCAGATTGTTCATCACGCAATGCAGAACACTCTTTTTCGGTATGTTGATCATTTGTTCATGTTTATTATTTCGCGAAGTATATACGTTAGCACGCACAGTGCACTTTTTTTATCCAGGAGGGATAGATGCAGAGAACACTGACGAGCCTGCTGATCGTTGTGGGCATTCTGTTTCCCGCGCATGCACGGGCAGATGACGGCGTGGTAACGCTGAAAGACCTCGAGCAGGAGGCCTTGCAGAACAACCCCGAGATCCGCATGGTGGATAAGAAAGCAGAATCCGCAGACGAGAAAAGGTCCCTTGCCGCGGCCATGCCCGACCCGATGATCGGTTATATGGTCCAGAACGTCGGGTCGCCGGTCGCCTGGAGCGTGGGCAAGGAAGATATGAGCATGCAGGGCATTGTCTTCTCGCAGGAGGTCCCGTTCCCGGGCAAGCTCACGACCATGGGCCATGCTGCGGGAAAAATGGCCGAGCGTGAACATGAGAACGCGCGGGAGATGCAGCTTCGGGTTCTAGCAGAACTCCGGAACGCCTACTATGAATACTACCTGGCCTACCGCTCTACTGAGATCTTCACCCGGACCAAGGACCTGATGCAGAACGTTCAGCAGATCGCCGAGACCCGGTATGGGACCGGCCAGGGAATGCAGCAGGACGTCCTCCGCGCGCAGCTCGAGGTCCTGATGCTTTTGGACAAGATAGCGGAGGAAGAACGCAAGACGGAGACGCAGGCGTCCATGATAAACCGACTCGTTGGCCGAGATCCCCTGGCGCCCTTGGGCAAACCCGCCGAGCTCCCCCGGATTTCTCTGGAGAAAAGCATCGAGGACCTTGCTGCCATGGCGCAGGCCCATTCGCCGCTGCTCCAGGGAAAACAGCGGATGGTTGAGCAGGGCGAGTTCGAGGTCTCTTCCCGGAAGAAGGAGTTTCTGCCCGATCTCGTCCTGTCCGGCGGATGGTTCACGCGGGGCGACAAGTCGGATGTGTGGCAGGCGAGCGTTATGTTCAAGGTCCCGCTCTATTTCTGGAACAAGTCCACCGGCGTGAAGGCAGCGAATGCGGACCTGCAGTCGTCCCGATACGATTACAACAACGCTCAGCTCTCCGTTCTGGCGCGGGTGCGGGAGCTTTATGTCACGGCAAAGACCTCGGAGCACCATCTTCATCTTTACGAAACGGGCATCATACCGCAGGCGACCCTGGCGCTCCAGTCCACCACCGCGAACTACCGGGTGGGGAAGACAGATGTTTTTAACCTCCTGGACAGCAACAGCCTTTTGCTCAAGTATCAGTTGATGGAACAGGAAGAGCTGACGTCTCTGCACAAGACCCTTTCCATGATCGGAGAACTGACAGGAGAAGACGTAAAATGAAAAATGCAAAATCGCGGACACTGAAAAATATGCACGTTTCAATTTACCCGTTGCCATATGCACTCGTCCTGGTCCTCCTGATCGTACCGGGGACGACGGCACTGGCCCAGAACCAGGACCATTCGGCCCACGGGACCAAAACACAAAGCGCGGCAACGGCAACACAGGCGCAGACTCCCCCGGCATCCGTGCAGGCGGAAGCAGCGCCGACCATAACTATCTCAGAGGATAAGCGCCAGCTGATCGGGGTGCGGACCGCAGCAGCCGGGTTTCGCACGCTGGACAAGCAGATCCGGACCGTGGGGAAGGTAGAGGTCAACGAGACCCGGCTCGCGTTCGTGAACACGAAGATAGCCGGATGGGTCAAAAAATTATTCGTGAACTTTACCGGAGATCGGGTCGTCAAGGGGCAGCCGCTCCTTTCGATCTACAGCCCCGACCTGGTCTCTGCCCAGGAGGAGTACTTGCTGGCCCTGCGGGCACGGACCGCGATTTCAGGAGGCATTGCGGAGGTCCAGGCATCCCAGCAATCGTTGATCGATTCCGCGAAGCGCAGGTTGATTCTGTGGGACATCACGGAGGAGCAGATCGCGGGGATCGAGAAGACGGGAAAAACAAGTACGGAAATGACCATCCATGCCCCGCTGAACGGCATTGTGCTTGAAAAGATGGTGCTCGACGGCACCTATATCACGCCGGGAATGAACCTGTTCAAGATCGCGGACCTTTCCACGGTCTGGATCATCGCGGACGTTTATGAATATGAGGTCCCTCTCGTGAAGGTCGGCCAGAAGGCGCGGGTGACCGTGCCGTACTCTTCGGGCGAGGTGCTGCACGCAACGGTGAGCTTCATCAACCCGGTGCTTGACCCCATGACTCGAACGGTCAAGGTACGGATCGCTGTGCAAAATCCGGGACTTGTTCTCAAACCGGACATGTATGTGAATGTCGAAATCATGACCTCTTCCCACGCCAGGCTTGTCATCCCCCGAAGCTCGGTGCTGGATTCCGGTACGCGCCAGATCGTGTATGTGGAAAAAGAACCAGGTGTCTTCGAGATGCGCAAGGTGACGCTCGGCGTGCGCGGTGAGAACGAGGTTGAGGTGCTTACGGGGATCAAGAAGGGCGAGCGCGTGGTCACCTCGGGCAACTTCCTGATCGACTCGGAGAGCCAGCTGCAGTCCGGACAGTAGGACAAATGCGGAATGCGGAGTGGCGAGTGCGGAATGAACGAATGAAACGGAAGTTGAATCAACGGAGGCTCTCTACGCAGCCTGCTATCACTCCGCACTCCGAACTCCGCACTCCGAACTGAGGTACTTCATGCTTGCCAAAATCATAGAGCTCTCAGCGCGAAATAAGTTCCTGGTATTCCTCCTCGTGGGTTTCCTCACGATCTGGGGCATCTGGGCGGTGTTCCATACGCCACTCGACGCGATCCCCGATCTTTCCGATGTCCAGGTGATCGTGTTCACCGACTGGCCCGGAAGGAGTCCGGACCTGGTCGAGGACCAGATCACCTATCCCATCGTCTCCACCCTTCTTGCCGCGCCGAAGGTTCGGGCCGTGCGAGGCAAGTCCTTCCTCGGCCTGTCCTTCGTCTATGCCATCTTCGAGGACGGTACGGACATCTACTGGGCGCGGAGCCGGGTGCTCGAGTACCTCCAGGGTGTGCAGGGCAAACTTCCCGCCGGAGTGGCTCCGCTTCTCGGGCCGGATGCCACAGGCGTTGGCTGGGGATTTCAGTACGCCTTGGTGGATGAGTCGGGCAAGCAAGACCTCGCGCAGCTCCGGTCGCTCCAGGACTGGACGCTCAAGTACGCTTTCGAATCCGTGCCCGGCGTTTCCGAGGTCGCGAGTGTGGGCGGGTTCGTGAAGCAGTACCAGATCACGGTTGACCCGAACCGGCTGATCGCCTACAATTTACCGCTCATGAAGGTGATGGAGGCGGTCAGGAGAAGCAACCGTGATGTCGAAGGACGGGTGGTGGAGTGGTCGGGCCGCGAATACATGGTCCGCGGCCGTGGATATATCAAGGACAAAACAGACATTGAGAAGATCGCCGTCGGTGGCGACGGAAAGGGAACGCCAATCCTGCTCCGGGATGTCGGCACGGTCCAGCTTGGCCCCGAAATCCGGCGCGGTCTGGCTGACTTCGACGGCAAGGGCGAGGCCGTGGGCGGCATCGTGGTGGTCCGGTTCGGCGAGAACGTACTTGCTGTTGTCGAGCGGGTGAAGGAGAAGATCAAGCAGATCAGGCCGTCCCTGCCCGAAGGAGTGAAGATCATTACCACCTATGACCGGTCGGAGCTGATCCATCGGTCCGTTGATACGCTCCGCGATGAGGTGATCAAGCTCGGAATCGCCGTGAGCGTGGTTTGCATCATATTCCTGTTTCATCTTCCTAGCGCCCTGGTGGTTATCCTGACGCTGCCGATCGCGATCCTTATCTCGTTCATCTGCATGTACTATCTAAAGATCAGCTCGAACATTATGAGTCTGTCCGGCATTGCCATCGCCATCGGCGCCATGGTCGATGCCTCGATCATCATGGTCGAAAACGCCCACAAGAAGCTCGAGGACTGGGAAGCGGCGGGCAGGCCGGGATCGCGGGTTGACGTGATCATTGACGCGGCAAAAGAGGTGGGGCCGTCGCTCTTCTTCTCGCTCCTCGTGATCACCGTCGGGTTCCTTCCGGTATTCACGCTCGAGGACCAGGCGGGCAGGCTGTTCAAACCCCTGGCATACACCAAGACCTTTTCGATGCTCTTTGCGAGCTTTCTGGCCATCACGCTCACACCGGTGCTGATGACGCTTTTCATCAAGGGGAAGATCAGGCATGAGGATGATAACCCGGTCAGCCGTTTTCTGATTAGGCTCTACCACCCCGTGGCCGGATGTTCCCTCCATTGGCGGAAAGCGGTTATCCTTGCTGCCATCGTTGTTGTGATCGTTACGATCATCCCCTTTATGAAACTCGGGTCTGAGTTCATGCCGCCCCTGTATGAAGGGACGCTGTTCTATATGCCCTCAAGTTTGCCCGGCGCGTCCATTACCACCGTGGGGCAGCTGGTCCAGGCCCAGGACCGGATCCTGATGCAGTTCCCCGAAGTGGAGTCGGTCTTCGGCAAGGCAGGACGGGCCGAGACGCCCACGGACCCGGCACCCCTGGAGATGTTCGAGACCATCGTGAATTTGAAGCCGGAAAAGGAGTGGCGGCCCCAGTTCAGGAAGTGGGAGGACCTACGCGATGAGCTGGACAGCGCCCTGTCGGTCCCCGGTGTAGCCAATACCTGGACCATGCCGATCATCGGCAGGATCGATATGCTCTCCACAGGCATACGTACTCCCCTCGGCATTAAGGTCTTTGGGCCCCGTCTGGACGAGATCGAGCGTATCGGGCTCGATGTGGAACGGACGCTCAAGGATGTTCCGGGCACGAGAAGCGCTTATGCCGAGCGGGCGAACACGGGATATTTCCTGGATTTCACGATCAACCGGGACGCCATCGCCCGATACGGGCTTACCATCGAGGATGTGCAGGAAGTCATCCAGTCGGCCATCGGCGGAATGAACCTGACGACCACGGTCGAGGGCAGGGAACGCTATCCCGTGAACATCCGCTATGGCCGCGAGCTGCGGGACGACATCGGAAAGCTGCAGCGGGTCCTCGTCCCGGTAATGGGCGGGGCCCAGGTGCCTTTGGGACAGCTTGCGGACATTCAGGTGAAACGGGGACCGGGCATGATACAGAGCGAGGGAGGGATGCTGACCGCGGCGGTCACTCTCAGCATATCCGGAAGCGACTTCGGCGGATACGTTGAACAGGCAAAGAAGGCCATTGCCGGGCATGTCAAGGTACCGACGGGGTACAGGCTCCAGTGGAGCGGCCAGTACGAGTACATGGAGAACGTGAAAGCCAAACTTTTCTACGTTATCCCGCTCACGCTGTTGATCATCATCGTGCTCCTCTACCTGAACACCGGGTCCTGGACCAAGACCGCGATCGTGCTGCTCGCGGTGCCGTTCTCGCTCGTGGGCACGGTCTGGCTTCTCTACTTTCTTGGGTACCACCTGAGCACCGCGGTCTGGGTCGGCGTGATCGCCCTGGCCGGGCTCGATGCTGAGACCGGGATCGTGATGCTGCTTTATCTGGATCTCGCGTACAACAAGTGGAAGGCAGAGGGTAACATTCATTCGCTCCGCGATATCGAGGACTCGGTGATGGAAGGTGCGGTAAAGAGGATCCGGCCCAAGATCATGACCGTGTCGGTGATCCTGGCGGGCCTGGTGCCGATCATGTTCTCGAACGGGACGGGTGCGGACGTGATGAAGCGCATTGCCGCGCCCATGGTCGGCGGCGTAATCACCTCGACGATCCTGGAGCTCATTATCTATCCGGCGATCTATGTGATCTGGAAGGAAAGGGAATTGAGAAAGTCGGTAGACAGCAGTCGGTAGGCAGGGTTGGGGGTTGTAGGGTTCAGCGTTGAGAAGCTAACTTTGAACATCGAACCTTGAACCCGAGTTCCTTTACTTTTTCGGTGGATTCTTCGCTGCATCATAGCGCTTGAGATAGTCGCTTGCCATCCGCTCGGGTTCGCAGCCGAGGGCCTTAGCATAGAGCATGAGGAACCCCCGGATATAGGCACGGGCAGGCAGTTTATCATATATTTCATCTTCGATGCATTCGAGGTATCGCGTTCCGATCTTTGTCATATCAGCGATATTCCGCAGCGTCAGGCTGTGTTGCTCTCTCAGCATCTTGATGGCGGGTCCGGTAAAATCCGCAATGAACTGGGAGACCGGCGAAATTGGCTCGCGCACATTATTTTGAGGGATTGGTTGCTGGAAAGGCAATTCCGGAGCGGTAATGTAGCGGTTCTCCGACGGCAGCGTGAGGGTCGACTGAGCATGGCGAGGATGATGTGTCGGCTCAACAGGACGAGGCTCGTATTCCGGCTCAGACGGGAGTAGCGGCAACTCAGGCAGTTCGTCCTGTCCTCGCAAGAGGGCATCGTACCGTTTTCGGTTGTCATCATACACAAGGGTCCGGTAAGCTTCTTCTATCCGCTGGGTAATGATCGCGGACTCTTCGGGACTGAAGAGCGAATAGAGCGCCATGGAATTCGGTTCGTACACTCGCCGGACCCGTTCGTAGGCCTTGTGGATTTCCTGGGAGGTTGCCCGGGGACTGACCTCCAGCAGTTCGTAGTAGTTCAGGTCTTCTATCTTTTTGATCATACGAACCTCCCCTAATAGAGCATGCTGAGCGTCAGCTGCTCTTTCCTGAGCAGGTTGTGGACGATCCGCTCAATGCAGCGTGATGGCCGTGAGAAGGGGTACTCGATCATGAGCGGCCGTTTGCTCCTGATGGACTGCCATACACAATCATCGTATTCCACATAGCCAAGATAATCAACATTGATACCGAAGTATTTCTGGCAGGCGCTTTTCATCGAGAACCCGATCTGGATGTCGTTCTTGGTCCTCACCTGGTTCACGATCAGCTTGGGACGGAATTTCATGACTTCGAGTTCGAGGATCTCGCCCACCTCCCGCTCCATCAGCTTCACGCGTTCGATCAGGTCGTAGGGGGTGCGGATGCCCATGGTGTTCTTCTGGTCCATGGCCGCATCGATAAGGTCCTTGATATTCTGATTCACCACCACCCTTTTGAACCTGCGGTAGAAGGCGCTCTTGATGAATCGGTAGGCGTTCTCAATGGCCGTAGGCTCGGGCAGCACCACGAGGATGCCGTGGTCCGAGAATAGGAAAAAATCGAGGATGTTGAACGAGGTGCCCGCACCGAGGTCGAGGAGAATGTAATCCGCATCCAGCGTCTCGAGGTGTCTCAGCAGGCGCGTTTTCTGAGCAAAATTCGGGTTGGCCGCGTCGAGGAAGTCCTGGGCGCCGCTGACGAGGCTCAGGTTCGGGATGCCTGTCTTGATAATAACTTCCTGGATGGTCTTGACACGATGGTCAAGAAAATCGGAGAGCGTCATCTGCGGGACGCCGATACCGAGCGTGGTGTGAAGGTTCGCTCCTCCCAGGTCCGCGTCCACCAGCAGGACCTTTTTCTTAAGGCGCGCGAGGGTGATGCCGATGTTCCCCGTGATCAGGCTTTTGCCGATCCCACCCTTGCCGCCGCCGATGGCCCAAATTTCTTTTTTGCGCAAAGCATCCTTGAGCTCGATCATCCTGACACGTTCTCCTCGGTTGAGGCTGCTGTCAGTGTTTCAGGTTCAGCCGCCTCTGGGGACAACGCCTCTTCTAAGGCCGTATCCTCGGATGAGGATGCATCTGAGTTCTCTTCCTCAACAAGGGGTACCTCTTCCATGACTTCCTCTCCTGCCTCAAGCTCCTGGAACTCCTTGAGCGTCGGGAGGGCTGAGAGATCGTTCAAACCGAAGTACTGGAGGAAATCCAGCGTGGTTCCGTACATCATGGGTTTGCCCGGCACGTCCTTCTTGCCCACGATCTTCACAAGGCGTCGCTCCATGAGGTTTCTCATGATGCCGCCGATGTTCACGCCGCGGATCGCTTCCACTTCCGAGCGGGTGATGGGCTGCTTATACGCCACAATGGCGAGGGTCTCGAGCGCGGGCTTCGAGAGTCTGGTTGTTGTTTTTACGGTCTTGAATTTCCGTATCCATTCGAAGTGCTCCGGCCGCGTTGCGAGCTGGTATCCGCCGGCGACTTCGGCCAGCATAAGACCCGATCCTCGGTCGATGTATTCCTGCTGAAGCAGCCGGACTTGTTCCATGATCTGCTCGGCTGTTGCCTCTTCAAAGATAGCTTTGAGCCGGTCCAGGGACAGGGGATTGCCCGAGGAGAAAACGAGCGCCTCGATCGCTGATTTCAGTTGATGATCTTCCAATTTTAAAAAACCTCAAAAAAAGTTATGAGTTTAGAGTGTTCAGCTTTGAGTTGTGAAACGACGATCGAATCGATGGACTAATAACTCAAAACGGTTTCATTCCATCGCCGAGGGGTCGCCCAGTCTTCCAAGCGCCACCTTGGTGTTCATCTTTACGTCAATGTCCGTCGTGGTCTCCATGATCTTTCTGATTTTTGGGATCGCGTCCTTGACGAGCTCCGGGCGGGAGCTGCCGATGTTCCCGAGTGCGGCCACCGCGTTCTTGACCGCGTTCGGGTTGCCGCTGTCCAGATACTGGATCAGCCGCGGCACCAGGCTCGCCACTTCCCGGGGATAATGCAGGCCGATGGCGCCCAGGGCAAAGAGCACGCCTCCACAGGTCGCCTCTTTCGAGAACTCGAGCACCTCCACGAGTTTAGGAAGGATCCCCCTGATCAGCTCCGGCGCGTTGATGCCTACCTTGCCCAGGGCATGAGCGGCTGACTCGCGTTCATCGTCATCGCCCCCTTCGAGCATCTGGATCAACCGGGGGACCGCATCCTTCACAAGGTCCGTATGGGCGAAACCGATGTTTCCGAGGGCGTAGGCCGCTTCCTGACGCACGAGACTCTGCTCATGATTCAGGAGCAGCTTCAACTTTGGGGCAGCTTTGGCAGCCGCATCCTTGAAGCTGAAACCCAGGTTACCGACCGCGTTCGCCGCGTCGATCTTGATGAACATATCAGGGTCGTCGAGCAGCGCGATCAAGGTCGGCAGGTGCTGCCGGGTGTCGTTCGGGAAGTCGAACCCGACGCGCGACAGCAGGTTCAGCACACCGGACCGGACGTCGCCATCCTTTTCAGCGAGGAGTACAACGAGATCGCCGATGAGCGTTCGGTCTGCATAGATCGCGGTTTCGATGTCGCCGAATTTTTTTGCTTGCGCAAGTGCTTTGATGTCGGGTTTCATAATTGAATCAGCTTGCCAGCTTGGAGGCTTGACAGCTGTCGCTGCTATCCGAACAGATTTCCCGTTGCAGTGTCCCGGTTCTGCCGATCGTTTACGGCTTTCATGATCCGGATCGCACCGAATTGCTCGACCTGGAACGCCTTGACCACCCGGGTCTTGACCAGCTCGAGGAGCGCCAGGAACGTGCCGATCACCTGGGCTTTGGACGTGCTCCCCTCGAAGAGGTCCGCGAAGAGCATGCTGTCCACGGACTCAAGTCGCGACAGGATCTGGGAGATCTTCTCGGTGATCGATACGGTATCGGCCGTGATCTCGAAATTGGCATCAGGCACCCGCGCCATGACGTCTTTGAGCGCCGCGAGCAGATCGAAAAGGTGAAAGTCGAAGAGCAGGGGTTCATCGTCGGCCGGGAGGTCAAGTGAGGCATCGGCAGGCCGTGTGTACACCTGTGACCAGGTTTCTTCCTTGTCCTCGAGCGATAGTGCCGCTTCCTTGTAGCTCTTGTATTCGAGGAGCCGTCGAATGAGCTCGGCCTGGGGATCCAGACCGTCGTCATCGCTGTCGGGGTTCTCGGACGGCGGCAGCATCATCTTGGATTTGATGTGAGTGAGCGTGGATGCCATCACCAGAAACTCGCCCGCGATCTCCATGTCGAGGCTCTTCATGAGGTCGATATATTCGAGGTACTGCTGGGTGATGAGTGCGATGGGGATGGAGTAGATATCGAGTTCGTGCTTTTTGATCAGGTGCAGGAGAAGGTCCATTGGGCCTTCAAAGATCTCCAGCTTTATCTGGTACGACATGGATGGTTAAGCCCCTCCGTGCATGGCCTGTAAGGTTCCGGTCCGCCCGTGAAATCTAATGAAAATTAGTCTTATTTGCCCGAAAAGTCAAGAGAAAACAGCTTGAGCGGGGGCGATTTACAATAATATATATTAACGTGTCTGGGATTTCTCGAAGCGGTCTTACTAAGGCGAGTGCCGGAGCAAAGGGGAGATTGACAATTTTGTCCTGTTGTGCGATTATCTGTGCGCGATGAGAATTGTACGTGGCCTTAAAAACTTTAGCGAGCGGCTTCCGAGCCCGGTGCTTACGCTGGGGAACTTCGACGGGGTGCATCTGGGGCATCAGGCGATATTCAAGAAAGTGATCGAACGGGCCCGGGAGATCAACGGGACCAGCATTGTTTTTACCTTTGAGCCCCATCCGCTTAAGGTCCTTGCCCCGGAGCGCTCGCCCAGGATGCTGAACACCTTTCACGGCAAGATGAAGCTCCTTGCCGCGGCAGGTATCGAGATCGTGATCTGTGCCAACTTCACGCGGACTTTTGCTGAGCAGCATCCCGAGGATTTCGCCCGCGATGTTCTGTTCAAACAGATAGGTGTCCGTGAGGTTTATGTCGGCTATGACTATGCTTTTGGTAAGGGTCGTGAAGGTAGTATTGAATCATTGAAAGAAATGGGGCGGACCTTCGGGTTCGAAGTGGGCGTGGTTGAAGCAGTTCAGGTGAACGATATCGTGGTCAGCAGCTCAGTCATCCGTGATCTTATATCAGCAGGCAGCGTTGAGGAGGCCGCCGGTCTTCTCGGCAGGAGGTATGCCGTTGAGGGTGAGGTCGTGCATGGATCGCACCGTGGACAAACGCTGGGTTTTCCTACAGCCAACCTTAAAATAGCCAATGAGCTTATACCCGCTCACGGTGTTTACGCAGTGCTCGCACAGGTTGAACATCAAACGCTCAAGGGGGTGGCATCAATAGGGGTCAGGCCCACCTTTGATGCCGGACCCGTTTCAATAGAGGTATACCTTTTTGATTTCCACGAGGGGCTCTACGGCAAGGAAATAGAGGTCCAATTTGTAAAACGTTTGCGTGGAGAAGAGAAGTTTTCCAATGCAGGTGCACTTGTTCAGCAGATCCGGAAGGATGTGCAGGATGCACACGTGGCCCTACAAAATCTCTGATAGGTCGAATATTGTTTTCTCGGTCGTTCGTGTAGTTTCGGACCCGTTGTGATATAAGGGGTACGGGCTATATTGTTTACAACGGGATAAAACTTGATTGACTCTGAGTCTACTGATATTCCTAAGGGGGTGATGATTGATGGCATGTGGAACAAAGTGCGGGACAAAGAAAGCAGTCACAAAGAAAGCCACAAAAAAGAAATAGAGTGAACAGTGTCCAAGGCGGGTGAGAACATTACCCGCCACTTTTATTTCGTGTCCATTGCGCAGCTACGGCGATTGTATACGATCAGATCTCCTTGTCTCCGGTCATTCCATAAAGGTGAAGCCGGATTATCCTGAACTCATTTGACCCCGCATTTTTATTAGAGCTGTTGTTCTCTTCCCAATGCATGCCGGTCACTATTAAATTGACTTTTTCGATGGTCTATGATAAAAATTTTCTTCTTACACGTCTGAAGGAGATTGCATGAAGACGGCAGTCATAATTCTGGGGCATGGCAGCAGAGGCAACGGGAATGATGCTGCAATCAAGCGAGTTGTGGAAGCGATTAAGATGAGCCATAGCCACGAGATCGTAGAATACGCTTTTTTGCAATATGTTCAACCGACTCCAGATGAAGCTGTGGATCGTTGTATCCGGCAAGGGGCGAAAAAAATCGTTATTGTTCCCTTCTTTATGCAGTCGGGTGTGCATGTTACGCAGGATATCCCCGTCTTTCTAGAGATGGCGAGAAAACAGCATCCGACTTTCGAGATAAGGGTGACCGATTATGTCGGCACTCATCCGTTGATGACGCAGATCGTGATGGATCTGGTGGGCAAAGCGAAGTGATTATTGCTGTTCGGCACGGAGTGCAGAGCGGCAATGTGCTCCTCCGGTTTGTCTAAAGAAGAGGCGTATGCGTTCAGCACAAGAACAACTTTCCATTATCAAGCGGGGCACCGTCGAAATCCTTGTAGAGGATGAACTCCTGAAAAGACTGGAGCGTTCTATCGCCAGCGGCAAGCCGCTTCGCGTGAAGGCGGGATTTGACCCGACTGCGCCGGATATCCACCTTGGCCATGCGGTGCTTCTCAACAAGATGCGGCAGTTTCAGGAAATGGGCCATGAAGTTATTTTCCTGATAGGCGACTTCACCGGAATGATCGGCGATCCCACGGGCAAGTCAGAGACAAGGAAACATCTTACGAAAATGGAAGTTCTCGAGAACGCAAAGACCTACCAGTCTCAGATGTATAAGATACTCGATCCAGCCAAGACCAAGATTGCCTTTAACAGCGAGTGGATGTCGAAGATGACGGCCGAGGAGATAATCCAGCTTGCTGCCAAGCATACGGTGGCACGCATGCTTGAGCGTGAGGACTTTAAAAAACGATATCAATCAGAGCTACCAATTAGTATTCACGAATTTCTTTATCCACTGATCCAGGGGTACGATTCAGTGATGCTTAAGGCGGATGTAGAATTGGGCGGTACGGATCAGAAGTTCAACCTACTCGTTGGCCGTGAGCTTCAGAAGGAATGCGGGCAGGAGCCGCAGTCAATCGTGATGATGCCGCTCCTCGAAGGTCTCGACGGTGTGAACAAGATGAGCAAGAGCCTGGGGAACTATATCGGTATCAGCGAGCCAGCGAAAGAAATCTTTGGCAAAGTGATGTCCGTGAGCGATGTCCTTATGTATAGATATTATGAGCTGGTAAGTGCAGTGAAGCTCGATGAGTTACAGCAGATCAAGGACGATATCGAATCAGGCGCGCTTCATCCTATGGAGGCCAAGAAGCGGCTGGCTGTGGAGCTGGTTGACCGGTTCTGCGGCACCGGGGAAGGCGCCACAGCGCGCGCCGAGTTCGAGAGGGTGTTCAGCAAGAAGAACATGCCGGACGATATCCCGGTCGTCGAGGTCTCCTGGGAAGGCGAGAAGATGAAGCTCGCAAAGGTCATCGCGCAAGCTGGGGTGGCCAAGAGCAATTCCGAGGCGCGGAGATTGATACAGCAGGGGGCTGTCGAAGTGGATGGAACACCGATAATAGACATTGATGCTGAGTTACAAGTTTCCGGTGAGTATACTTTGAAGGTAGGAAAGAAGCGTTTTGTGCGAGTAGCACCGAAAAAGTAAAATAATGAACAAGAAAAGAAAAAAGGCTTGACACGGAGTGCGGTTTCTGATAAATTGCGCCTTCGTTCGATGGGACCGCGAAAGAAAACAGCGGGCTCGGAAGATAAAAAACATCAAATAATAGAATAAAGTCCTTGACAAAACAAGTCTAATAAATTATATTTATTATTCTGCGATGTGTGCAGAGCATGGTCTTTGAAAACTAAATAGGTGAAAAATTTTAACAGATTTTCAAATAGTCTGTTTTAAGTTGGCGGGTTGTAGAGATACAAATTAGTCAAGTTACCTTGAGTAACATTGCATAGGATCAGATTTTTTTGGAGAGTTTGATCCTGGCTCAGAACGAACGCTGGCGGCGTGCTTAACACATGCAAGTCGAACGAGAAGTACGTAGCAATACGTATTGTAAAGTGGCGCACGGGTGAGTAACACGTGGGTAATCTGCCCTTGAGTTTGGGATAACCCCGCGAAAGCGGGGCTAATACCGAATAAGACCACGGGGATCAACGTCCCTGAGGTAAAAGATGGCCTCTATTTATAAGCTATCACTTGAGGATGAGCCCGCGGCCCATTAGCTAGTTGGTAGGGTAATGGCCTACCAAGGCTATGATGGGTAGCTGGTCTGAGAGGACGATCAGCCACACTGGAACTGAGACACGGTCCAGACTCCTACGGGAGGCAGCAGTGGGGAATATTGCGCAATGGGCGAAAGCCTGACGCAGCAACGCCGCGTGGGGGATGAAGGTTTTCGGATTGTAAACCCCTTTCGACCGGAACGAATCTCCTCTTGGTAAATAATCAGGAGGATCGACGGTACCGGGAGAAGAAGCCACGGCTAACTCTGTGCCAGCAGCCGCGGTAAGACAGAGGTGGCGAGCGTTGTTCGGATTTATTGGGCGTAAAGCGAACGCAGGTGGTTTGGTAAGTCAGGGGTGAAAGACCACAGCTTAACTGTGGCACTGCCTTTGATACTGCCTTTCTTGAGTGCATGAGGGGGAAGCGGAATTCCGAGTGTAGAGGTGAAATTCGTAGATATTCGGAGGAACACCGGTGGCGAAGGCGGCTTCCTGGCATGTAACTGACACTCATGTTCGAAAGCGTGGGTAGCAAACAGGATTAGATACCCTGGTAGTCCACGCCCTAAACGATGGGCACTAGGTGTGGGAGGTATCGACCCCTTCCGTGCCGCAGCTAACGCATTAAGTGCCCCGCCTGGGGAGTACGGCCGCAAGGTTGAAACTCAAAGGAATTGACGGGGGCCCGCACAAGCGGTGGTGCATGTGGTTTAATTCGACGCAACGCGAAGAACCTTACCTAGGCTTGACATCCCTGGAACCCCCTGGAAACAGGGGGGTGCCCGCAAGGGAGCCAGGAGACAGGTGCTGCATGGCTGTCGTCAGCTCGTGTCGTGAGATGTTGGGTTAAGTCCCGCAACGAGCGCAACCCTCATCCTCAGTTGCCATCGGGTAATGCCGGGCACTCAGAGGGAACTGCCCCGGATAACGGGGAGGAAGGTGGGGATGACGTCAAGTCCTCATGGCCTTTATGCCTAGGGCTACACACGTGCAACAATGGCCGGTACAAAGGGTTGCAATCCCGCGAGGGGGAGCCAATCCCAAAAAACCGGTCTCAGTCCGGATCGGAGTCTGCAACTCGACTCCGTGAAGTCGGAATCGCTAGTAATCGCGGATCAGAACGCCGCGGTGAATACGTTCCCGGGCCTTGTACACACCGCCCGTCACACCACGAAAGCCTATTGTACCTTAAGTCGCTGCGTCAACCCGCAAGGGGGACAGGCGCCCACGGTATGATCGGTGATTGGGGTGAAGTCGTAACAAGGTAGCCGTAGGAGAACCTGCGGCTGGATCACCTCCTTTCTAAGGATGAATCAGGGGTTACCTTGGTAACCTCTCATCCAGGTCGTTCCGCCATCACCTATTTAGTTTTGAAGGACCATGAGCGTTGCTCAGGGCTATAGGCATGGGCTCGGAGCTTTACCCCCGGGAAAAGTCCTGAGCCTGAACGAAACGGGCCTATAGCTCAGTTGGTTAGAGCGCACCCCTGATAAGGGTGAGGTCGGTAGTTCGACTCTACCTAGGCCCACCACTTACAACAAAATCTGAGTTCGAGTATCTCACTTGAATTTTGGAGTTTGACGTTATCAAGGGGCTGTAGCTCAGCTGGGAGAGCACCTGCTTTGCAAGCAGGGGGTCAGCGGTTCGATCCCGCTCAGCTCCACCAAATAATTCAAAATTAAAAATTCAACATTCAAGTATTTGAGTATTGAATCTTGAATTTTGAATTCCCGAGCGTAGCTCGGGATTGTTCTTTGACAACTGAATATGCAAGAATACAAGAAAAGCTGAGGCGAAAAATCAAGAAACGCCGAATCTGCCAGAAGCAGATTTTGGTGGTTAAGCTACAGAAGGCGTATGGTGGATGCCTTGGCGCCAAGAGGCTATGAAGGACGTGGCAAGCTGCGATAAGCTTCGGGGAGCCGCTAACAGGCTGTGATCCGGAGATTTCCGAATGGGGCAACCCTTCCAGATGAAGTCTGGAAATCTGCATCTGAATACATAGGATGCAGAAGCGAACTCAGGGAAGTGAAACATCTCAGTACCTGAAGGAAGAGAAAGAGACATCGATTCCCCTAGTAGTGGCGAGCGAACGGGGAACAGCCCAAACCGGGTCCATGTGATAGTCTGCGGACGTTATGGATCTGGGGTTGCAGGAATTTGCCGGAGGGGGCCGCATACCCCTCGGAGAGTTACAAACCTCTGTTGTAGTTGAACGATCTGGAAAGATCGGCCATAGACGGTGATAGCCCGGTAAACGAAACGACGAGAGGCTCTCTGGGCAGAACTCCTAAGTACCACGGGACACGAGAAACCCTGTGGGAATCCGGGAAGACCACTTCCCAAGGCTAAATACTACTTGGCGACCGATAGTGAACCAGTACCGTGAGGGAAAGGTGAAAAGAACCCCGGGAGGGGAGTGAAAAGAACCTGAAACCGTACGCTTACAAGCAGTAAGAGGGCTATGGACCGCAAGGTCAAAGCCTGATTGCGTGCCTTTTGCATAATGAGCCGGCGAGTTATTAGGTGTGGCAAGGTTAATCTCGATAAACGAGAGGAGCCGTAGCGAAAGCGAGTCTTAATAGGGCGATTGAGTCACATTTAATAGACCCGAAGCGGAATGATCTACCCATGGCCAGGGTGAAGCGAAGTTAATCCTTCGTGGAGGCCCGAACTGGTGATTGTTGCAAAAATCTCGGATGAGTTGTGGGTAGGGGTGAAAGGCTAATCAAATTCCGTGATAGCTGGTTCTCCCCGAAATAGCTTGAGGACTAGCCCTGCGAATTAACTGACGGAGGTAGAGCACTGAATGGACTAGGGGCCTTACCCGGTTACCAAACCCAATCAAACTCCGAATGCCGTCAAGTCTTACCGCAGGAGTCAGACTACGGGTGCTAAGATTCGTGGTCAAGAGGGAAAGAGCCCAGACCGCCAGCTAAGGTCCCTAAATATATGCTAAGTGGGAAAGGTTGTGGGAGCGCATTGACAGCCAGGAGGTTTGCTTAGAAGCAGCAATCCTTTAAAGAAAGCGTAATAGCTCACTGGTCAAGCGGGCCTGCGCCGAAAATATAACGGGGCTTAAGCATATTACCGAAGCTGCGGATTTCACCGCAAGGTGGAGTGGTAGGGGAGCATTCTGTCATAG
Organism: Nitrospirota bacterium; assembly: GCA_963796285.1. Classification (GTDB taxonomy): domain Bacteria; phylum Nitrospirota; class UBA9217; order UBA9217; family UBA9217; genus JALNZF01. The sequence goes on along the minus strand of CAWCKW010000013.1, from coordinate 94,848 downwards.
GTTGAAGGTTGACCGTAAGGACAGCTGGACGAAACAGAAGAGATTCTGCCGGCATAAGTAGCGATAAAACGGATGAAAAATCCGTTCGCCGAAAACCTAAGGTTTCCTGGGCAATGTTAATCATCCCAGGGTGAGTCGGATCCTAAGTCGAGGCCGAAAGGAATAGACGATGGACAGCAGGTTAATATTCCTGCACTACTGTGGTAGCGTTATCAACGATGGGGGGACGCAGTAAGGTAGATCTACGGGCGACTGGAAATGCCCGGCCGCAATTCGAGGGGGATCTCACAGGCAAATCCGTGAGGTCATTACTCTGAGGAAAGCGGGGAAGCGAGCCTTCGGGCAAGCCAACTGATTGATCCTACACTGCCAAGAAAAACCTCTAGTGAGTCACCATAGTATCCGTACCGCAATCCGACACAGGTAGGTAGGAGGAAAACTCTAAGGCGCTTGAGAGAACTCTGGCTAAGGAACTAGGCAAATTAGCCCCGTAACTTCGGGAGAAGGGGCGCCTCATTAGGGTGTTAAAGCCCGAGGAGGCCGCAGTGAAATGGCTCTGGCGACTGTTTATCAAAAACACAGGTGTCTGCTAAGCCGCAAGGCGATGTATAGGCACTGATGCCTGCCCGGTGCCGGAAGGTTAACAGGAGGGGTCAGCCGCAAGGCAAAGCTCTGAATCGAAGCCCCGGTAAACGGCGGCCGTAACTATAACGGTCCTAAGGTAGCGAAATTCCTTGTCGGGTAAGTTCCGACCTGCACGAATGGCATAACGACTGGAGCACTGTCTCGGCCAGAGACTCAGCGAACTTGTATTATCGGTGAAGATGCCGATTACCCGCAACTAGACGGAAAGACCCTGTGAACCTTTACTATAGCTTGGCAATGAATTTTGGAACCGTATGTGTAGGATAGGTGGGAGACTTTGAGACGGGGGCGCTAGCTCTCGTGGAGTCGCCGTTGAAATACCACCCTTATATTTCTGAAATTCTAACCTGGGCCCATTATCTGGGTCGGGGACATTGCCTGGTGGGTAGTTTGACTGGGGCGGTCGCCTCCCAAAGCGTAACGGAGGCGCCCAAAGGTTCCCTCAGGCTGGTCGGAAATCAGCCATTGAGTGTAAAGGCATAAGGGAGCTTGACTGCGAGACTGACAGGTCGAGCAGGTACGAAAGTAGGGCTTAGTGATCCGGTGGTTCCTCGTGGGAGGGCCATCGCTCATCGGACAAAAGGTACTCCGGGGATAACAGGCTTATCGCGTCCAAGAGTTCACATCGACGACGCGGTTTGGCACCTCGATGTCGGCTCATCGCATCCTGGGGCTGAAGTAGGTCCCAAGGGTTTGGCTGTTCGCCAATTAAAGCGGTACGAGAGCTGGGTTCAAAACGTCGTGAGACAGTTTGGTCCCTATCTGTTGTGGGCGCAGGAGATTTGAGAGGATCTGTCCCTAGTACGAGAGGACCGGGATGGACGAACCTCTAGTGTGCCAGTTGTCCCGCCAGGGGCAGCGCTGGGTAGCTATGTTCGGTCGGGATAACCGCTGAAAGCATCTAAGTGGGAAACCCACCTCAAGACTAGATCTCCCGGGCCGTAAGGCCCCTAAAGACCCCCGGTAGACCACCGGGTTGATAGGCTGGGCGTGTAAGGGTGGTAACATCCTAAGCTAACCAGTACTAATAGGTCGTGAGGCTTAACCACTAATTTTTTGCTTCTGACAGATTCGGCTTTTCGAAGTAATCCTTGCATATTCAGTGTCAAACATTACCATAAGGTTTCTCGGTGGCTATACCGGAGGGGTCACACCCGTTCCCATCCCGAACACGGAAGTTAAGCTCTCCAGGGCCGATGATACTATGATCGCGAGGTCATGGGAAAGTAGGTCGTCGCCGGGAATATTTTTCAAGCCCATCATCAATCGATGATGGGCTTTTTTTTGCGTCGGCGGGATACAGTTATATGTGTCCCGCAACCTCAGAGAGAGTTTGTGAAATGTATGGTCATTGTTTTATGTCCTCGGGCTTTGCATAGACGATGAATAGTGAAAATTAAATCCTGCGTGCCAGACCGGCCCTCCGCCGGTCAAAACAAGTATCATCAAAATATTTTATCGCAACGGACGCGGAAGACGCTTGGAAATCAGCGGAATTCATGTTCTCTTTGATCCGTCAATACCTCTATGAGAGCCGATGCGTTTCTCTTTGGAATTAGTATTCGCTCTCGACAAAAAACTCAAAAAAGTTTATGATGCTTCCCTGACTCATCAAAGCAAGGAGTGAATACGATCGATGAAACTTCATTTTACCAAGACCAACGGCCTCGTTGACGAGACCATTGACAGATTAATAGAGACCGCCGAAGGCATCAAACGGCCGGAGTATGTGCGTGAAATGATCCTGGCCGCGCTCAAGGCCGGCCAGGAAGATGACGAAAGCGCGGACCTCAAGCTCATGAACACGACGCTGAAGGAGATGCGGTTCACCTCCAAGATTTTCGGACCCTATCGGAACGTGCGCAAAGTAACGGTCTTCGGATCAGCGCGGACGCATTCCGATGACCCCGTCTATGCTATGGCGCGCGATTTCGGCAGGATGCTCGCCGAGTCAGGTTACATGGTCATCACCGGCGGCGGGGCAGGCATCATGCAGGCGGTGAACGAAGGCGCAGGGCCAGAGCACTCCTTCGGCGTGAACATCCGCCTCCCCTTTGAACAGAAACCGAACCCCGTGCTCGAGGGTAACCCGCGGCTCATCACGTACAAGTACTTTTTCAACCGCAAGGTGGCTTTCCTTAAGGAAGCGGACGCGGTGGCGCTCTTCCCCGGCGGATTCGGCACTCTCGACGAGGCCATGGAGACGCTCACGCTGGTCCAGACGGGTAAACGCAATCCCCTGCCGCTCGTGCTCGTGGACGAGCCTGGAGGCACCTACTGGACAAATTGGATCAAGTTCATCAAGAACGAGCTTCATGCCCATGGATACATTAGCGATACGGATTTTTCGCTCTTCGAGCGGGTCAACTCCGTGGAAGCCGCGGTCAACCAGATCAACCGATTTTACAGCCGCTACCACAGCATGAGGTTTGTGAATGGCCATCTCGTATTCCGTCTGACTTCGGTTCTTGCGCAACACCATATTCAGAAGCTCAAGGAACGGTTTCAGGATATTCTGGTGCCCCAGGGAAACATCATTCTTTCGGGCCCTCTGCCCGAGGAAAAGGATGAGACGGAAATATCCCATCTACCCAGGCTCGTGGTGGATTTCAACCGCCAGAACTTCGGACGGCTCCGGAGCCTGATCGATGCGATCAATGATTTCTAATACATGCTACTAACAATGGTGCCGCGACAGGCAGAAAGTTGCGGAAATAATTGACTCCATTCTGAAATTCCTCATCGTTCGGTCAATTGCCCTGCAAAATGTATTGACATTAAAACAGGCGCTGTGATATAAAAGAAGTCTTTTGAGGCTTCAATACTGCGGGTTTTTCCGGCAAGGAATCGATAAATGGCGAAAATAGCCCCCTTCCGGGGAATCGTATACAATGAAAGCAAGGCTGGCGCGATAGAAACACTAGTCTGTCCACCATATGATATCATTTCCCCGGCTGAACAGCAGGAACTTTACCGGAAAAGCCCCTATAATGTGATCCGGCTTGAATATGGCCTGACAAGTCCTGCGGATGGCGACGAGGACAACCGGTACACCCGGGCAGCCGCTGTTCTGGAAGACTGGTCGCGAACCACGATACTGCAACAGCGTAAGGACCCGGCTTTCTATGTATACGAGATGGAGTACAAGGCCGGAAAAGCCGCCAAGTACCTGCGGGGCATCATTTGCCTGGTCAGGATCGAGGATTACGATTCAGGAATCGTGAAGCCGCACGAGACAACGCTCTCAGGCCCCAAGACCGACCGTTTAAACCTGCTGCGCCAATGCAAGGCGAGCTTCAGCCAGATATTCTCGCTCTTCTCGGACCCCCAGGGCACGGTTGCAAATGTCCTTGCGAAGGTTACCAGAAAATCTGAGATGGAAGTGAGGCACAGCGACGGCGTTGTACATCGCATGTGGTCTTTAAGCGACAAGAACAGTATCGAAGCCATTACCCATGAACTCGCGGACAAGCCTGTTTTCATTGCGGACGGCCATCACCGCTATGATACGGCGCTGAAGTATCGAAATGAACAACGCAAGGCATTTGACAGGTTCACGGGCGATGAAGGATTTAACTATGTCGCGATGTTCCTGGCGAGGCTTGAAGACCCCGGGCTCACCATACTCCCGGCGCACCGCGCTCTCTTTAATCTCAGGGACTTCGACGCCCGGCGCTTTGAGGATGACCTGAACCGGTATTTCGACATCGAGCGCATCGATTTCGACAAGAGATCCGAGTCCAAGGACCTTCTGACGATCCTGGACACCATGGCGCATCGCGCGGACCATGCCCACGTGTTCGGCATGCGGGTCAAGGGCGAGCAGAGTTACTATTTGCTGACCCTGCGGAATGAGACGGACATGGACGCATTGCTGACTGACAAATCTCAGGCGTACCGGAGGCTTGATGTCTCGATCCTGCACCACCTGATCATTGACAAATTACTGGGGATCAAGATGGAGACCCACAAGATGGGTCTCAATATAGAATATATCAAGGATGCTGAAGAGGCAGACAAACGGATGCACGACAATGCTGCCGAGGTCGTATTCTTCATGAACCCCACGAAGGTGCGTGAGGTGAAGGAAGTCGCAGACGCAGGAGAACGCATGCCGCAGAAAGCAACGTACTTCTTTCCCAAGCTCCTGACGGGGCTCGTGATGCATAGGATAGAATAAACAAAGGGTCAAGGGTCACGTAGCAAGGGGCAAGGAGAATCGTTCTGCCTTCCTTCGCTACTTGCTACCTGCTACTATTTTTTCTCAAGGAGGTCACTACCATGGCGGTAAGAGTTGCAATCAACGGATTCGGACGTATCGGCAGAAATGTGTTCCGCGCTTCGCAGGGCAACAAGGACATCGAGATCGTGGCGATCAACGACCTCACGGATACAAAGACGCTTGCGCACCTGCTGAAATGGGACTCCACCTTTGGCGAATTCAAGCATGACGTCAAGGCCGGTGACGGCAAGATCACCGTGGACGGCAAAGAGATCGCCGTGCTGGCAAAGAGGGACCCGGCTGAACTGCCTTGGAAGGACCTCAAGGTCGACATCGCCCTGGAATGCACCGGCCTGTTCCTGGATAAGGCGAACGCTGGCAAGCACATTACCGCAGGCGCCAAGAAGGTCCTGATCTCCGCTCCTGCCAAGGACCCTGATGCGACGTTCGTGATCGGCGTGAACGAGCATACCTACGATCCCAAGGCTCACCATATCATCTCGAATGCCTCCTGCACCACGAACTGCCTCGCGCCATTCACCAAGGTGATCCATGAGAACTTCGGCATCGTGCACGGCCTCATGAACACGATCCACTCCTACACTAATGACCAGAATCTCCTCGACCTGCCGCACAAGGACCTCCGCCGGGCACGCGCCGCATCCATGTCCATCATCCCGACCTCGACCGGCGCTGCCAAGGCAGTGTCCCTCGTTCTGCCGGAACTGAAGGGCAAGCTCGATGGCATGTCGCTTCGCGTGCCCACGCCGAATGTGTCGGTCGTGGACGTGGTGTTCGAGGTCTCGAAGAAGACCACCAAGGAAGAGGTCAATGCTGCGCTCAAGTCCGCAGCCGAAGGCAAGCTGAAGGGCATCTTGCAGTTCGAAGAAGCGCCGCTCGTTTCCATTGACTTCAAGGGCAATCCCCATTCCTCCATCATCGACGCAGCGCTCACAACCGTCATGGAAGGCACCATGGTGAAGGTCATCTCCTGGTACGACAACGAGTGGGGTTATTCGAACCGGCTCCGCGACCTGGCGATCCTGGTGGCGAAGAAGGGTTTGTAATATTGAAAAAGCTTTACCACAGAGATCACAGAGAATAAAGCTCGGCTTGGTTCTCGGTGTACTCTGTGGTTATTTTTTGGAATAATTAATGGACAAAAAGACCATAGAAAAAGTCGACCTCAAGGGCAAGCGGGTCTTCATCCGCGCGGACTTCAATGTGCCGCTCGACGAGAACGGCAACATCACCGACGACACCAGGATCCGCTCAACACTCCCGACGATCAACTATGCCCTTGATGCGGGCGCCAAGGTGATCCTCGCATCGCACCTGGGGCGGCCCAAGGGCAAGCCTAACGCCAAATACAGCCTGGCTCCGGTCGCCCTGCGGCTGAACCGTCTTCTGAATAAAGAGGTGAAATTCGCCAAGGACTGTATTGGCCCTGATGTAGAGCATCTAGTCCAGGGCATGCGGCCCGGCGACGTACTGCTGCTTGAGAACCTCCGGTTCCATCCCGAGGAAGAGAAGAACGATGAGGGATTTTCCAAGGCCCTCGCTGCGTTCACCGATATCTACGTGAACGATGCCTTCGGTACAGCCCACCGGGCCCATGCCTCCACGTACGGCATCACGAAGTTTATAAAGCAGTCAGTGGCGGGTTTCCTTATGAAGAAGGAGATCGATTATCTCCAGAAGACCGTTGCCAATCCCGTGCGGCCCTTCGTGGTCATCCTTGGCGGGGCAAAGGTCTCGGGCAAGATCGGCGTGATCGAAAACCTCCAGAACAAGGCGGACAAGATCATCGTCGGCGGCGCCATGGCCTTTACTTTTATCAAGGCCCGTGGCCAGGAAGTAGGCAACTCCCTCGTGGAAGAGGACATGCTTGAAATGGCGCAGCGTCTCAGAAAGGGCGTCCGTGACAAGGGCGTCAAATTTTTCCTGCCCGTGGACTTTGTTGTCGCGGAGAGCATGGAGGAAGGGGCGGCGACGAAGATCGTGACGTCCCAGGAGATCCCCAAGGGATGGGTGGGTCTTGACATTGGCCCGGCAACGACCCGCCTTTTCGCGGAGGCCATCCAGGACGCCAAGACCATCATTTGGAACGGCCCCATGGGCATGTTCGAGAAGGACGCCTACTCACGCGGAACCTTCGCGATCGCGCGATCGGTTGCGGATGCATACGCGACAACCATTGTGGGCGGAGGCGACACGGACGTGGCAGTGCATAAGGCAGGCGTGTCAGACAGCATCACGTTCATCTCCACCGGCGGCGGCGCATCGCTCGAGCTGCTGGAAGGCAAGGAACTGCCGGGGCTCGCGGCGTTGACGGACGATAAAGAGTAAAAAAATTCTCGCGGAGATGCAGAGATCGCAGAGAGTTAAGCCTTGAGGTTTACGTCTTGAATCTTTTCTCAGCGCCCTCTGCGACTCTGCGACAGACAAGGGGTTTCTATGAATCCAAAACGACGTCCCATCATTGCAGGCAACTGGAAGATGAACAAAACCACAACCGAGGCCCGCGACCTGGCCACCAGGCTCGCGTCGCTTGTGTCGGGCGTCACGGACAGAGACATCGTGCTTGCACCTCCCTTTACGGCGCTTTCAACCGTGGCCATTGCCGTCAAGGGCACGAACATGGCGCTTGCGGCCCAGAACCTGTTCTGGGAGGACAAGGGAGCCTTTACCGGCGAGGTTTCAGCTGAAATGCTGTTGGATTTAGGCTGTAAATATGTTATTATAGGCCACAGTGAGCGCCGGCAGTTCTTCGGCGAGACCGACGAGACGGTGAACAAGAAAGTCCGGCAGGCCCTGAATAAGGGGCTGCTCCCGATCGTCTGCGTGGGCGAACTCTTGAAGGAACGTGAGGCAGGCAAGGCGAACGAAGTGATCGACCGCCAGGTCACGGGCGCGCTCAAGGGCGTGAACGCTGCCGAGATGCAGAAGATCGTGATCGCGTACGAGCCCATCTGGGCCATCGGCACCGGCAAAACCGCGACACCGGAGCAGGCGAACGAGATTCACAATTTTATCCGGAAGAAGGTTGAAGTCACGTACGGCAGGGTGGTCGCGGATTCCCTCCGCATCCAGTATGGTGGAAGTGTGACACCGGAAAACGTTTCTACACTTATGGCCATGCCGGACATCGATGGCGCCCTCGTCGGCGGCGCGAGCCTGAAACCGGAGTCGTTCGCGGCACTCGTCACGTTCAAATAGAAGTGTTTTAAACGCAGATGCCAGCCCTGAGTATAGTCGAAGGGACGCGAAGGAAAAGCATTAACCCGAAGATCTGGATACCAGACAAGTTCCAATATTGAAAAAAAGTTTGAGCATTTGGAAATAGATAGTGTTTAGAACTTAGATTTTAGCTTTTAGAATTTATTCATCGGGAGGTAGTAATGTTACGCATTTTTTTGATCACTCTCCACGTCACCGTATCGGCCATTTTGATATCCATGGTTCTCTTGCAGAAAGGCAAGGGTGCTGATATCGGTGCGGCCTTCGGCGGCGCTTCCCAGACCGTGTTCGGTCCCCGGGGCGCGCAGAGCTTCCTGTCCAAGCTCACGACAGGCGCAGCGGTCATCTTCATGATCACCTCGCTCACGCTTGCGTTTACCACGGCGAAGAGGAGTTCGATCATGGAAGGTGTGAAGCAGGAGAAGACGCAGACTGCGCCGCCAGTGCCGCTCGCGCCGCCCACCCAGATGCCCGTTGCACCGGCACCGGCAAAATAGCATCACATGCAGTTCTAATTGATGCACAAATCACGGGGTAGGCCTTGCCTACCCTTTTTGTTTTTGGATGAGCCTATTTCGGAAAGATACAGATAACCGTCATTGCGAACGAACAGCGGCATAGCGGCAATCTCGCCTCTCAAAGAAGAGATCGCGACACCTGTTCCCAACAACATGAGGAATCTTCCTTCTCGCAACGACCCCGTTGATGGTATTTCGATACTTTAGAATGAGAAATCATTTCCTCTACCTACTCCCGATTCTTCTTCTCCTTCCCGCCTGCGTTCAAAAGGCCGAGCGGAGCCCGAATACCTTTGTCGAAAGCTCCATCGGCGATGCGCGGAGGCTGAACCCGGTCATCGCTAACGATGCGGCGTCCGGCACGATCGATGATCAGATCTTCAACGGCCTTGTGAAGTATGACAAGGACATCAAGCTCATCGGCGACCTCGCGGAACGGTGGGAGGTAACGAACAGCGGCAAGACCATCACGTTTTACCTGAGAAAAGGCGTCAAGTGGCACGACGGAGTGGAATTCACGGCTGAAGACTGTTTGTTCACCTATCAAAGGCTCATCGACCCGAAGGTGGCCACGCCTTACAGCAGCTCTTACATGGATGTTTTGAAGGCCGAGGTCGTGAGCAAGGATATCTTCCGGGTGACCTATAAAGAGCCGTTTTCCCCCGCGCTCGAGAGCTGGAACATGGGCATGCTCCCGAAGCATCTTCTGGAAGGCAAGGACATCAACACGGATGCCTTCAACCGGAATCCCATCGGCACCGGACCCTACCGGTTTAAGGAATGGATCGCCGGGCAGAAGATCGTGCTCGCGGCGAATGACGATTACTTCGAGGGCAGACCGAAGATCGACCAGTTCATCTTCCGGATCATCCCCGACAGCTCAACCATGTTTCAGGAACTGCTCTCCGGCGGAGTAGACATGATGGGCCTGAACCCGCTGCAGTATCTGCGGAAGAGCGAGACGCGCAGGATCAAGGAGAACTACCGCAAGTTCCGTTATCCTGCCAATGCCTTCACCTACATGGGCTACAACCTGACCAACCCCCTGTTCACCGACATTAAAGTAAGGCAGGCGCTCTCTTATGCGATCAATAGGGGAAATATCATTGACGGCGTGCTCCTCGGCATTGGCAGACCGTGCACCGGACCCTACTCTGACGTTTCCTGGGCCTATAATCCGAATGCAAGGAGCTATGATTACGATCCCGAACGCGCGCGCCGCATGCTCGCTGAAGCAGGATGGAAGGATACGAACAACGACGGCATTCTCGAGAAAGATGGCAGACACTTCCGCTTCACGATCATGACCAATCAGGGGAATAGCGAGCGCATCCGCACTGCGGAGATCATCCAGCAAAACCTGAAAGCAGTGGGCATAGACGTCAACATCCGGGTCATGGAGTGGCAGGCGTTCCTTGAGCAGATCGATAAGCGGTCCTTCGACGCCATGATCCTCGGATGGAGCATGAGCCGCGACCCGGACCTCTACGACATCTGGCATTCGAGCAAGACCAAAAAGGGCGAATACAACTTCATCAGTTATAAGAATGCCGAGGTGGACCGCTTGTTGGTGGAAGGCCGCCGTACCTTTGATATTGAAAAACGCAAGAAGATCTATTACCGTATCCACGAGATCCTGGCGGAAGAGCAGCCCTACGCATTCCTCTATGTCCCCGATGCGACACCGATCGTGCACAAACGGTTCAAGGGTATCGAGGTCGCGCCGCTCGGCATCTTCTACAACTTCAGAGAATGGTATGTGCCGAAGAATAGGATGGAGTGGTAGCTTATACAGCAGAGTGCGGAGTTCGGAGTGCGGAATGTTCAGAGTTCGAAATCATGTGCATATGAATTTTCAACCTTGAACCTTTCACTATGACGATCATCAACGTCCAAAATCTCTCAAAACAATTCAAGTCCCTCATTGCCGTCGACGGTATCTCGTTCTCGGTGAACGAAGGCGAGGTCTTCGGTTTTCTCGGCCCGAACGGCGCGGGCAAGACCACTACGATCAACATCCTCTGCACGCTGCTTACTCCATCATCGGGAACGGCCGAGATCGCGGGTTTTGACTGCGCAAAAAACTCCGATGAAGTCCGGACGTCCATCGGCCTTATCTTTCAGGATACGACGCTGGACGCAGGCTTGACCGCCTACGAGAACCTGAAGTTCCATGCGTACCTCTACAATCTTGACCGTAAACTGACCGAGAAACGCATCGACGAAATGCTCAGCGTTGTAGAACTCCAGAGCAGGAAGCATGATTTGATCAAAAACTTCTCCGGCGGCATGAAGCGCAGGCTCGAGATAGCCCGTGGTCTCCTCCACTATCCCCGTGTGCTGTTTCTGGACGAGCCGACCCTGGGTCTCGACCCGCAGACCAGGAACACGATCTGGGACTTCATCAACATGCTCAGGAAAAAAGAAAAGATCACCGTGTTCATGACCACGCACTACATGGAAGAGGCGGAGAACTGCGACCGCATTGCCATCATCGACCATGGCAAGATCATTGCCCTCGACACCCCGGCCCGGCTCAAAGCGATGGTCCACGGCGACGTGATCCATCTCGTGACTGCTGACAACAGGCGGGCCATCGAAGAGATCCGGAAGGTCTTTACTATCACGGCACGGGAGGAGAACGGTGGATTGGTCCTCGAAACAGAGAAAGGGGACGAGTTCATACCGAAGCTGCTTCGTTCCCTCCCCATGCAGACCGTGTCCGTCAGTCTCAAGAAGCCGACGCTGAATGACGTGTTCCTGAAACTTACCGGAAGGACGATCAGGGATGAGGTTCTCGCGGATGACAAGGAGGTTACGCGCGAGTTCGTGCGCAGCCACCGGAGGGCACAGCGATGATCCAGTGGCGGCCCGTATACGTCATCTGCTTGCGCGAGTTCAAAAAGTTCTTTCGCGAAAAGAGCCGCCTCCTCGGCACCCTTGCGCGGCCCGTGCTCTGGCTCTTCGTGGTCGGGAATGGGATGGGTTCGCTCATTAAACCGCAGGCCGGCTTTTCCTATCTCCAGTTCATCTTCCCCGGGATGATCGGCATGACCATCCTGTTCTCATCGATCTTCTCGTCCATCTCGATCGTATGGGACCGGGAGTTCGGGTTCATGAAGGAGATGCTCGTCGCGCCCATTTCGCGGCTCTCGATCGTCATCGGCAAGGCCATCTCGGGAACGCTCATCTCCGTCGCCCAGGCCGTCATCATCCTGGTCCTCATTCCTTTCCTCGGCATCCATATCACCTTCATGCAGTTCATCGAGGTCGTTGCCGTGGCCCTGCTCGTCTCGTTCTGCATCACCTCACTGGGGATCCTGATAGCAGTACGGCTCACGTCATTTGACGGGTTCAACATCATCATGAACTTCCTCGTCATGCCCATGCTGTTCCTCTCCGGCGCCATGTACCCGGTCACCGCCATGCCCTCCGCGCTCCGCCACCTTACGCTGATCAACCCCCTTACCTATGGTATCGACGCGTTCAAACATGTCCTGCTCAGAAACGGCACTCCGCCTCTTGGTCCGGAATTTTCGCTCTCTCTTGACCTTTTAGTCGTAACAGCAATATCAATCGTCATGCTTACTCTTGCGGCGTTATCGTTCAGAAGAAAAGAGTAATAAACGGCTTAGCCAATTTGTATCGAGTTGCATGCCGATCTGTCTGATGGATGGTCGCGGTTGTCATGAAACGGCCGCACTGCCCACAAATTACTATATGAACATATGATTTTGTGGTAAAGTACGAAAGCGTAAAAAAGACTTGTAACGACGGCACTTGCAGAGTGAGCAGGGTTTTGTCAGGCAATCGATTGTTCAATGCTCTATTAAGGGGTGGGTGATACGATGGAAACTGACGCAAACGATGCTAAACAAGCCAGACTCATGATTAAAAAAGAGGTGCTGATAAATAATTCCGTAAAAGGATATACCGTGGAGATAAGCGAGGGAGACATGCTCTTATATTCACCTGTTCCCTTTACCATGGGCAGGATCATAGAGCTGAGCTTTTCCCTTGTCGATGGCCTGCCGCCGATAAAGTTACGGGCGCGTGTTCAGACGGTGCGGGAAGGGGTGGGGGTCGGTGTGTCATTTACGGGTATCAATCAGGCTGACAAGGAGTGGTTGAAAAGATTTATAGCGGAAAATATGCCTGCCCAGTCAGTGAAACAGGAGTGCCCTGCCGGTGATACAAGGAAGAAGGTTTTGCTTGTCGATGATTCAGTTACCGCGAGAGCAACGTATAAAAACAAACTGGTCCTTTCCAACTACAATGTAAGAGAGGCGTCAAGCGGGATGGAGGCCATAAAGTCAATTACCGAAGACATCCCTGATCTTATCGTGCTGGATATGCAAATGGAGGGCATGGACGGGACAAAGTTTCTCCAGTTTGTGCGCTCGAACGATACATGGAAAAATGTAAAAGTTCTTATGCTGTCCGGAAGGATAACCCCCCAGGAGACTGACAGGATCTCGGCAATGGGTGTGTCGGGCATTCTTTCCAAGATGATCACAACCCCAAACAAACTTGCGGATCAGGTAAAACAGATATTAGGATCGTGAGAGCGACAAAGTTGAGAGACGCATTTTCAACGAACATACGATAGAATCTGAATTTATCATTCGGAAATTGCTCCCGCCTGCCCGGATATTACCCTTTTAAATATCGTAGACAATCTGCCGGACAAGTCTTTGCCCGTCATTTAGTACAGCTGCAGAACGGCTGAATGAAATAACCATACACACCTGCATATTCATCAATCAAAATTACGCTCCAGGTGTCTTTTTTCTTCTTCGTTGCCATGTACCCGGTCACCCCACGTCCTCCGCGCTTCGGCACCTTACGCTGATCAACCCCCTTCAAGTATAGTTTTGATGTGTTCAATCAGTCTTGCCCAGAAAACGATACGCCGCCTCGATTGGTCGTATGACATATTTCATGAAGTTGTTTAAGTTGCATCCTGTATCTATTGAAATACCCCTAAAATATCCATTATTTTATTGACTTCAGACGACTAATTCGTATAATAAAAATAGCAACACCAAAAAAAATATTAATAGAAAAACTCTACGTTCCGTAAGCGGGCGACATGCCCGGGCTAGCTGGGAGACATGAGCGGAGTGAATTACCCCGCAGCAGAGCTGCGAGGCATCCTAAATGCGCTAGAACCTAAAACCAATTTGCTCATCATGTTGATACCGAATATATTTTCTGATAACTTCTGCCGTTACATTGTCGCCAACCGAACGGACAAAGTAACCGTCATTCCAAAGTTCTCCTCCCCAAAGTTTTTTCTTTATCTCGGGGAATTCTCGGAACATCATCTTTGCCGATATGCTTTTGATTATCTGCACCACCCTCGCTGGAGCATACTTCGGTGGCACAACCAAAAACAAATGCACATGATCATCCATTGCTTCCATCGTATCTATTTCAAATTCATATCGCTCTGCAATCTCACGAAAGATCTCTTTCAGTCTCGTCGTCATTCGATCATTGAACAGCTTCTTTCGATATTTTGGTATCCATACAAAATGATACTTCAGATCATAGACACTATGCTTGCTTCTTCTCAATGGGCTCATGGCCCGTATTGTAACACAATCTTATCCTGACTTTGTCAGGATGTCCTTTTCATCCCAGCAGCAGAGCTGCTGGGTATTTCAGGACGCTTTTATAAACAGTAAGTGACAACAATTTCCTTTGGTCATCTTATCATACAGAGAAAAAAGGAGGTAACGCGAATGAAAAGTTATTTCAAGACATTGATATTGGTATTGCTTCTGTCCGGGATAATCATGGCCGGTTGCAGCGCCGGGGGGGGGGGCGGCAGCACAGACAGCACAACAGGCAGTATCGTAGCAACGATTAACACTGCAAGCGCCCCCATCGTAGTAATTAAAAGCACCGATGGCTCCTCCTGCGGCGTTGATACCGGCGCTGCCATTTCCGTGACCTTCAGCGAAGATATTATCGCGACGTCTGTCACTAACACTACGTTCACCATCAGCGGGGTTAGCGGCGCCGTAGCCTACAACTCCTCTACCAGGACAGCCACCTTTACACCTTCCAGCGCCCTGGCCTCCAGTTCCTCATATACGGCAACGATTACTACTGGTGTGAAGAATTCAGCAGGAACTGCAATGGCTAACAATTACACATGGAGTTTTACGACGGAAGATGCTCCTGCCGCCAGTTCCATCCTCATGGGCGGGGCCGTACAGGGATATCCATTAAGCCTGAACGCAAATATTGATACTACGTTTGCAGGGAGCGCCGGGAGCGCAGGCTCGACTGATGGAATCGGAACAGCCGCGAAATTTAATACCCCATATGGCATCACCACGGACGGCACAAACGCTTATGTAGCTGACTCGCAAAATCACACCATCCGCAAGATCGTAATCTCCACCGGCGAAGTAACGACCCTTACAGGGAGCGCAGGAAGCTCGGGTTCGGCCGACGGTACCGGAACAGCCGCGCAATTTAATGCCCCATATGGGCATCACCACGGATGGCACAAACCTGTATGTAACTGATACCGGCAATCATACCATCCGCAAGATCGTAATCTCCACCGGTATAGTAACGACCCTTACAGGTAGCGCAGGAAGCTCGGGTTCGACCGATGGCACAGGATCTGCGGCGCAATTTGCCGGCCCAATGGGCATCACCACGGACGGCACAAACCTATATGTAGCTGATACCGGCAATAACACCATCCGTAAGATAGTCATCTCCACAGGCGCAGTAACGACCCTAGCAGGGACTCCACCGGCCTCGGGTGGGGGTGCGGGGGTCAGCTGCGGATATGGCTGTGGGTTTGCCTCACCACATGGCATCACCACGGACGGCACAAACCTTTATGTATCTGATAGCGGTTGGAACAGAATCCAAAAGATAGTAATCTCCACAGGCGCGGTAACGACCGCTGCGGGTGACATATTTAGCTCGACCCCGCTTTTTAATAATCCACAAGGCATCACCACGGATGGCACAAATCTTTATATTGCTGACTCGTCCAACTCCACCATCCGCAAGATAGTAATCTCCACAGGCGCAGTAACGACCCTGGCAGGGAGCTTAGAACCAAATGACGTCACCACAGACGGCACAGATCTTTATGTAACTAGCCGTAATCACACCATCCGCAAGATCAGCCCGCTACCTACAGCCCCATCTGCTCCCGCGGGGGTACTTGTCACTGCGGGTAATGGACAGGCAACGATAAGCTGGGACTCTATTCCAGGCGCGGATTGCTATAATCTCTATTGTGACAACGGTACCAGCGTAACAACAACCACCGGTACGGGAATCGCCTCAATCGCAAGCCCCTATGTCTATTCGGGACTAACCAACGGCAATCCATTATCCTGCATTGTAACAGCGGTAAATCCTTACGGAGAAAGTTCCCCATCAAATCCAGAGACAATTACTCCGGCTGGGACATATACATTGATGGTCGGCAAATCAAGTTCAAGCACCGGGAGCGGGACAATAACCTCATCGCCTTCAGGCATTGATTGCGGCTCAACGTGCATGGCAACGGTAACAAACGGCGCAACCGTAACCCTCACGGCAACGCCCGCCTCCGGTTCTACTTTTGCCGGGTGGTCAAACGCATGTTCAGGAACAGGCTCTTGCGCGGTTCTGATGGATGCGAATAAGATGGCAACTGCTGCTTTTAGTGCCAGCAGTACTGGCGGCGGAGGGAGCGACTGTAGCTCCTGGTATGCCCAGTTCAACAGTTGTAACCAGGGCAATTATGCGGGTGGAATCGTGCCCACATCCTGCAGCTGCCCAGACGAACGTTACCAGTCAGTGTGGCGTGGACAACGTGACGGCTGGCGGGCCGTATAAAATATGCTGCTGCAATTAAGCATGCGATCACCGGCTGCCCGGCTGCCTGAATAACACCTCTAATCCTGTATGTGTCAAAGGGGACATTGTTTCTAACACTGCTTTCTGAGTGATGGAAACAATGTCCCCATAGTGTTCTGTAATGGATCTGCCGAGTACTTAGCAGTTACTTCAAATTCATCAATCTGCACTACGCCCGGGCGGCGGGCTCTTCTTCGGCGCCGCCTCGTTGTTCTCTTCCTTCTTCTCTTTTTTCTCTTCGCCCTTGTCGTCCGCTTTTAGTTTTTTTGACATCTCCTTGAGCCGTTTGTCCACAAGGAAGTTGATCGAGCCCTGCGGCCAGGTCCAGTCTACCTGGCGCTCACCGGCCGGAAGTCCTGTCAGGATCTCCAGCGCCTCATTCACGGTCTTGACCGCATAGATGCGGAACTTGCCCTCTTTCACGGCGTCCACCACTTCCTTCTTGAGCATCAGGTTCTTGACATTGAGCTCCGGAATGATGACACCCTGGTCGCCCGTCAGGCCGCGGTTCTTGCACACGGCAAAGAACCCCTCGATCTTCTCGTTCACCCCGCCGATGGGCTGGATCTCGCCCTTCTGGTTGATCGAGCCGGTGATGGCAATGTTCTGCTTCACCGGCGCCTCGGCGATGCCTGAGATGAGCGCGACAACCTCCGCCGCCGAGGCGCTGTCACCCTCCACCTCGCCGTAGCTCTGCTCAAAGGCAAGGGTCGCGGAGACCGAAAGCGTCTTGTCCTGGGCATAGGTGCCGCCGAGATAACCCGAGAGGATCAGCACACCCTTGTTGTAGATGCGGCCCGAGAGCTTGGCCTCGCGCTCGATGTCGATGACGCCCGACTTGCCGAGGTACACCCGGCTGGTGATGCGCGACGGTTTGCCGAACGAAAAATCGCCGATGTCGTACACCGACAGCCCATTCACCTGCGCGACCACGGAGCCGGAAACATCGACCATCAGGGTGCCCTCGGTGAACAGCTCCTGGATGCGCTCATCGAGCAGGTTCGCCCGGTAGATCTTTTCATCCAGGGCCTTGTCCACATGCAATGCCGCCACAACACTGCTCCCGGATTTTTCCGCCCAGTACGACGACTCGCGCACCAGGTCCGAAAGTTCGCTGAAGCGGAGCGAGAGTTTGCTCTTTTTTTCGGTAATGCGCACGGCGTGGTCCACGACTCCGGCGACGGCGCTCCGGTCAAAGGGGAGCAGGCCGTCATTCTTCACCATGACGCCGATGAAGTTCGCGTAGCGCATTTTTTCATCGATCGAACTTGCGGTTTGCGTGTCGAAATCGGACTTGACCTTGAAGATGTCGCGGAAATCCTCGTCGTAATAATAGAGGAGGTAATAGAGCCAGGGGCTCCCGAGCATGATGATCTTGAGCGAGACCGGGATGGGCTCGGCCTTGAGCCCGCCCGTGGTAATTCCGTAGAGCTCGGCCATGTCTTCGACCTTTACCTCGTTCTTCTTGATGACCCGTTTGAGCGCGTCCCAGGAAAAGGGGCTGCGGAGCACGTCGAGCGCGTTCAGGACCAGGTAGCCGCCGTTCGCCTGGAGCAGCGAACCCGAGCGGACCATGGTGAAATTCGTATAGAGACGCGCCAAAGCGCGCCTTGCGCTCGATGCGGCCGACCAGGTTGTTGTACGTAGGGTTGGATTCTTCAATGACCGGCCCGCCTTTGGTCTCGGCATTGTCCACGAGCACGTTCACCTTGTAGCGTTCAAGGAAGCTCCCCTTGTCCATGCCCTCGATCTGGTAAGGAAGTTCCTGCGTCTGGCCCAGGAATTCACGAAGGTTATTCAGGATGTCTTCCTCGACCTCTTCAAGATACTCTGGAATGCGGGGGTTGACGCGGTACTTCTCCTTCAGGTCGTCGAGCTGGTGGCCCATGGCGAAGTGCGCGACGCGGCGGTTCAGATCATGTACTTTTTCGTGCGCCTCTTTACTGAGCAGGCGCGCCTTGGACAGAAAATCGCGGATCTCCGTGTCCACAAGTTTCTCGTGTCCCTCAAGTTCGTGCCGCTGCTCGGGCGAGAGGGACTCCAGTTCCTCGGGTGTGAGCTGCTTGCCCTTCCACAGCGGGACCTTTACGATGCCGGTGCGGGTGATCGTCAGTTGAAACCCGAGCTCGAGCGCGCGCTTGCCGGCATCGGCAAAGAGGACCTCCTTCGCCTTCTCCGATTCGTCCATGATGCGCGTCTTTTGTTCTTCGTATTCCTTGGACTCGAATACCTTGGGGATCTCGCTCTGCATGAACTCAATGAACTTCTCGACGTCGCGCCTGAACTCGCGGCCCTTCCCCGCAGGCAGGTTGATCGCCCGCGGACGGTCGGGGTCCTTGAAGTTATTGACATAACACCAGTCATCAGGGACCGGCCGGTCAAGGGAGATCCGCTTGACGATGGATTTGGCAATGGAGTTCCTGCCCGTGCCCGGGACACCGGACACAAAAATATTGTATCCGTGATTGCGAATGGAGATGCCGAACTCGATCGCTTTGACGGCCCGCGTCTGGCCGATGACCTCGTCCCTGAGCGAGAGCTCGGCAGTTGTTTTAAAGGGAAATTCCGCGGGATCGCAGGTGCGGCGAAGATCAGCAAGCGGGACTTCCCGGTCTTTGAGGTCCATGGGAGACTCCTTCTCTTGTAGGCGCTATCTAAATTGGACGAGCCGAAAATAAAAACCTTATTTGCCACAGAACAGAGAGATCGCAGAGATATAATAGAACACAGGATCTTGTTGTTAGGGAATAGCTGCGGGTTTTTCTCTGTGGCTTCTTTGGCTTAATCTTATCCCCGGTTCGAGCCGGCATTTGATTGGTGAGTGACCTATCCCGGTAAGCCGGAGCTAAAAAAATCTACCAAGACGCTTCATTTTGGATTGTCAACAGGTAAGCTTGTACGATTGCAAGCCGAGTATAAGCTCGGCGTCCTGGTAAAATCTGCCGCGTATTTTGAGAAGTACGTTACTCCTTGTTAAAGTGTATGCGCAGTGCTGCGTATTGTCAAGGGACCCGCCCATCCTCTTGTCGCAATGATAGCCCGGTATTGACATACTTTGCTATTTGTGCAATTATAAAAGCCTATGGCCCTCGTCAATCATCAAACACGGGAAATCAACGCGAAGATCGTTTACTATGGACCGGGGCTGTGCGGCAAGACGACGAACATCCATATGATCTACCACCGCATCGCTCCGGGACAGCGCGGCAAACTGATCTCGCTCGCGACTGAAACGGACCGGACGCTGTTCTTCGACTTTCTTCCCGTAGAACTCGGCACTATCAAGAACTACAAGGTGCGGTTCCATCTCTATACCGTGCCGGGTCAGGTGTTCTACAACGCAACGCGCAAGCTCGTGCTGAAGGGCGCGGACGGCGTGATCTTCGTTGCTGACTCGCAACGCGCCATGCTCGATGCGAACCTTGAGAGCATTACGAACCTCCGTGATAATTTTAATGAGCAGGGGATCGAGCTGTCCGATTTTCCCATGGTGATCCAGTATAATAAGCGGGACCTTCCCGATATCCTCTCGGTCGAAGATCTGAATGCGGCCATGAACCCCCGGTTCGTCGCCTTCTACGAGGCGGTTGCGACGACGGGCGACGGAGTACTGAAGACCTTCACTGCCGTTTCCAAACTGGTGCTTCAGGACATGCAGAAACATCCCGAGCGCCACAACTTCACGCTGGGGGACATCCTCGGCAAGGGTGAGAAAGAGCCGCCCGCCCCGAAGGACATCGTGGCGGAGAGGACGCAGTTGGAACCATCCATGCCCGGCGCACCTATGGCAGAGGCCAAGCCTGAGATGGCGGCGCTTGAAAAGGCCGTGGAGGCTGGGATAAAAGTGGATTTGGGAAAGCCTTATATGGAAAGCGACCAGATCGTCCTGCCCTTCGATGTGGCGAGCAAAGGCCGTGAGGACCAGTTTCAGCTCCGCATCTCAATCGACATGGAAGCACCGATGGCGAAACGGTTCAAGATCACTGTGAAGAACTTCAAAAAGTGATTCTCGAACACTGCAAAAAAGAATGTTTTCCGCAAAGCTCGCTAAGCGCGAAAAGAGATCCCTGATTTCTTGTTTTAAAACCAGAAAAAGCCTTGCTGTTCGTTGTGAACGTCGCGTTTTTGCTTCAACCAGCTTTTGATTCCGGTTTTCCCGAGTTAGAATATTCGAGGTTCCTATGTCGAAGGTGACGGCAATCATACCCGCTGCGGGTATGGGCAAGCGGATGGGCAAAGCCGTGTCGAAGCAATTTCTGACGATCGCCGATAAACCCATGCTGGCGCATACCCTTCTCGTGTTCCAACGCGCCCCGGAGATCGACGAGATCATCCCGGTCCTCTCCAAGGAGGACATGGAGAGCTGTCTCCATGATGTGATCGAACGTTACCAAATCACCAAGGTGAAGACCCTGGTCGTGGGAGGCAAGGAACGTCAGGATTCCGTGTTGCACGGTCTGCAGAAGATCGGCAAGGACACGACGGTTGTGCTCGTTCATGACGGCGTGCGGCCCTTCGTGACGCTTGATATGATCAGTGAAGCCGTCGGCTTCGCGAAGAAGGGCGAGTGCATCGCCGTGGGTGTGCCGATCAAGGATACGATCAAGGAAGTGGATGAAAACAAGATCGTGCGCCGAACGCTGGAGCGGGGGAAACTCTGGATGATCCAGACGCCCCAGGTCTTTCCGGTAAAGATACTCAGGCGCGCCTATGAGGAGTCTTCCAAACAGAAAATGTACGGGACAGACGACGCCACGCTTGTGGAGCGGACAGGCGGCACGGTGCGGGTGATCATGGGGAGCTACGAGAACATCAAAATTACGACACCCGAGGATCTGATCGTCGCGGAGGAGATCCTGAAGAGAAGGTAACGGTAATGGTGAGGATCGGCACAGGCTATGATGTTCACCGTCTTGCGGCCGGCAGGAAGCTGATGATCGGCGGTGTGGACATCCCCTTCGAAAAGGGGCTGCTTGGGCACTCGGACGCGGATGTGCTGCTCCACGCGATCTGTGATGCGCTGCTCGGCGCGGCCGGTCTCGGGGACATCGGCAGGCACTTCCCCGACACAGCGCCGAAATACAGGGGCATCCCGAGCCTCATGCTTCTCGAAGAGGTGCGGCGGCTTCTTGCCGGGGCCGGATTCCGCGTGAACAACATTGATGCGACCATTGTCGCTGAAAAGCCGAAGATGGCTTCCCATATCCCCGCCATGGTCGCGAACATAGCCTCAGCAGTCAATGTCGACCGGTCCGCGATCAATGTGAAGGCCACGACGACCGAGGGACTCGGTTTCGCGGGCAGGGGCGAGGGGATGGCGGCGTACGCTGTGGCCTTGATCAGGAAAGTGGGGTGATCCATGAGTAGAATGCTACTTCTCATACTGGTGCTCACTGGTTTTGCAATGACGGTCTTTGCACAAGCTGACCCGCAGGCGCAGACTGAGGACAAGGAACAACAGGGCTATCTCTATCAATGGACCGATGATAAGGGCATTGTCCATATCACCGACAGTCTGGGAACGGTACCGAAACAGTACCGCGATAAGGCGATAAAATTAAAGCAGCCGAAAAAGGAAGACACTGATCAGGGGCAGCAGGTGCAGCAGGAGTCAACCTCTCCATCGGGAGCTGAATCCGACTCCGCCGACGCGTTGGGAAAGCGTGAATGGCAGCAACGCATGCGAGAGGCGAAACAGCGGCTTGACTCCGCTGAAAAACGCTATCACGAACTCGATCAACGAAGAAACGAACTGCTCCGGAGCTGGGGTGGTCCTGCGTCCGGCCGGCTCGTTGATAGCACTGAGGTCGAGAAAATCGAGCAGGAGATGAAGGATGTGCAGATACAGATAGACGAGGCCCGAAATAATATCGACGCCGTTATCCCGGAGGAAGCGCGCAAGAAAGGCATACCGCCGGGATGGTTGAGGGAGTAGACGGGAAAAAATTCCGAAGGTGGCATGCGGAAGCAAGAAATGCGAGGAAAATGCTTTGACACGGATACAGGTGAAGGAAACCCATGATGCATCATGAGCCTTCGTAACCCAAGCTCCGAAAAGCAGTGCCAAAGAAGTTGACTTTTTTCAACCCAAGTTGAGATTACTCTGAATCTTTAATACCTTTACTATATGTGCGAGACCTTTCGAAAAATACAGAGAGACTTTAACGCGGCGCTGTCGATGGACCCGGCAGCCACGAGCAGGATCGAGGTTGTCCTTACCTACGCCGGGTTCCATGCGCTCCTGTTCTACCGGTTCTCGCACTGGTTGAGCAGAAGGCATGTTCCCTTTGTCCCGCGGGCGTTGTCGCAATTTGCGCGGTTCATCACCGGCATCGAGATACACCCCGGCGCGATGATCGGGTCGGGCCTGTTCATCGACCACGGCATGGGAGTGGTGATCGGCGAAACCACTGAGATCGGCGACAATGTAACGCTGTTCCAGGGGGTGACCCTCGGCGGCACGGGCAAACAGCGGGGAAAGCGCCATCCGACCATAGGGAGCCACGTGGTCGTTGGAGCTGGGGCGAAAGTGCTCGGTCCTATCACGATCGGCGATTTCGTCAAGATCGGTGCGAACTCGGTCGTGCTCCAGGATGTGCCGGACCATTCAACGGTGGTCGGGATACCGGGGAGAATCGTCAGGATCAAGGATGAGCGCGTCGCTGACGAGGCGCTGATGGACCACATCCATATTCCCGATCCCATCGCGGACCGGCTTATCGAACTGCAGGTCCAGATGGATATGCTGAAAAAGGAATTGGAGAGTCTCAAGAACAGAGGAAAATAGGATGAGATGAATTTGAGAAAGTATAACCCGCCCGCGGTTTCCCGTGTTCTTACCTTTCTTACTTCCCGACTCTTTATTCCTCCACGATCCTGTAACTGTGCGTGATCGTTCCGGCCTTAGCGAGTGTTGCACCCACGGAACAGTATTTCTCCAGGGACAGGGAAATGGCGCGCTCCACGGCCCCCTTTACTACGCCTTTGCCAGTTACCACATATTCAATGTGGACTTCATTGTAGATCTTCGGAGCCGTGTCCGACTTTTCTCCTTTTACGTTGATCTCGAGGCCTGAGACCTGCTGTTTCTTCTTGCGCAGGATGGATATCACGTCCATACCCGAGCAGCCGCCGAAGCCCACGAGAAGAAGTTCCATTGGGCGGAAGCCTGTGTTGCGACCGCCGGAGTCTTCTTCAGCGTCCATGATCAGGGTATGACCTGACGATGCTTTTCCTGTAAACTGCATATTGTTCAGCAACGTTACTTTTGCTTCGACCATATTTTCCTCCGTTAGCACATGAAAGAATAAGCAACAGCATGGTATCAGAACTCGGCAGCAGAGTCAACGCATGGGTGCCGTGCGGTAATGATTCTTTTTCAAAGAACAAGAAAGATAGCATATTCGTTATCCTGTCATAGCATTAGAATGCGAAGTTCTGAAGTGTTATTATTGGTCCTTTGGGTCCATGTTTCATAACATCCCACGATAGACACTAATTGCTAAGAAATCTAACGTTATGATTATTAAATGGTTTAATTATTATTTTGTCAATAAACAAGTGATAGCCAAGGGATATTCGTAACGAGACAGTTTTTTAAAGTATCCCCGTTAAACCATAACTATTTGTAATTATTATGAAGTAATCGAGAGATCCCCGTCAAAGTTGATTACGAATGATTATGGCACAATTAGTTTTATTTATTTGACTAAAAGAGCAACTAAACATACAATCTCAACTCCTGCCATCATCTTGGTATATGAAATCATGACCGAAGAGATCGCCATACTAACCCGCCTTCGGTATGCTGTATTGTTTATTATGTTTTTTTTGAAAGGGGGACATTACACCTAATAAAATAAACCGAATTACTCAGGTTGTATGATGAATATGAATATGCATTGAGCGTATTTTGTTTCAAGGAATCCTGATACCGGTCTTACGAATTTCAGAATCTTACTAAAAGTATAGTCAGATAATTCTATAAGGAGGATTTTCTAACATGAGCAAAGATGGTAAGACACCGATGCTTGACGAACTAGAAAAAGGCGCATGGCCAAGTTTCGTAAAAGAGATCAAGAAGGCCGCAGAAAAGAGTAATACGGCGAAGGATCTGCTCAATATCCTTGAAAGATCATATAGGGATAAGGTAACCCACTGGAAGCACGGCGGGATTGTGGGCGTGCTTGGTTACGGCGGCGGCGTTATCGGCCGTTACTGTGACCTCCCGGAAGAATACCCGGGCGTCGCTCATTTCCACACCGTTCGTATCAACCAGCCCGCAGGTTTCTATTACACGTCGAGCGCGCTCCGTGAGCTTATGGATATCTGGGACAAATACGGCAGCGGCCTGACGAACATGCACGGATCAACAGGCGACCTGGTGCTCCTCGGTACGCAGACCGACAAGCTTGAAGCCATCTTTGCGGAAACAACGGCAAAGGGCTGGGACCTCGGCGGCTCCGGCTCCTGCCTCCGTACCCCGAGCTGCTGTGCCGGTAAATCCCGTTGCGAGTTCGCGAACATCGACACCATGGAAATCTGCGATACGCTCACCCACAAGTTCCAGGATGAGCTCCATCGTCCCGCGTTCCCCTACAAGTTCAAGATCAAGGTCTCGGGCTGCGCCAACGACTGCGTCGCCTGCCATTGCCCGCGCCGACATGTCCATCATCGGCACGTGGAGAGACTCCATCCGGATCGACCAGGCCGAGGTGAAGAATTATTCCAAGAGCATGAATATCGCCGAGGAGATCGTCGGCATGTGTCCGACGAAATGCATGAGCTTCGACGGCAGCGCGCTCAAGATCAACGACGAGGATTGCGTTCGTTGCATGCACTGCATCAACCTGATGCCGAAGGCGTTGCGCCCAGGAAAAGAGCAAGGCGCGACCATTATGCTCGGCGGCAAAGCCCCGATCGTGACCGGCGCTCTCATGAGCTGGGTCATCGTTCCTTTCATGAAGCTTGAGAAGCCGTACGATAACCTGGAAGAGCTTATCCGCAAGTTGTGGGAATGGTGGGATGACCACGGCAAGAACCGCGAGCGTATCGGCGAACTCGTCGACCGTATGGGCATGAAGTCCATGCTTGATTCAACCGGTCTCAAGGCAGTACCGCAGATGGTGAAAGCCCCCAGGTCGAACCCGTACGTATTCTGGTCACCGGAAGACGTGAAATAACTTAAGGAGGATAACTTATAATGGCTGACAAACCGAAGAGAATAACCGATATTGGAGCTCCTCACTTTAGCAAATTTTTGCCTCCCGTGATCGCAAAGAACTACGGGAAATGGAAGTACCATGAAATCATCAACAAAGGAGCGATGAAGCATGTTTCCGAGACCGGAGACGAACTCTATACCGTGCGCATGGCATCACCCCGTCTCGTGAGCAGCGATTTTATCCGTGAGCTATGCGAGATCGCCGAT
This sequence comes from Nitrospirota bacterium, assembly GCA_963796285.1. Classification (GTDB taxonomy): domain Bacteria; phylum Nitrospirota; class UBA9217; order UBA9217; family UBA9217; genus JALNZF01. The sequence goes on along the minus strand of CAWCKW010000013.1, from coordinate 68,909 downwards.
AAATTCTCCGGCGGGCATCTGCGGTTCACGACGCGTAACAACGTCGAGTTCTTTCCCGCCAAAACGCAGGTGGAGCCGCTCCAGGCCGAACTCAAGAAGCGCGGCCACCTGACCGGCGGCATCGGCTACGGAATCAGCAACGTTGTACACACGCAGGGCTGGGTCCACTGCCACACCCCGGCAACTGACGCTTCCGGTGTTGTGAAAGCCGTGATGGATGAACTGCATGAGTACTTTACTACGAAGACACTTCCGGCACGCGTCAGGATCGCGCTCGCTTGCTGTCTCAACATGTGCGGCGCTGTGCATTGCTCCGACATTGCCATCCTCGGCATTCACCGCAAGCCGCCGAAGGTGAATGAGGCGACCATCGCGAACCAGTGCGAGATCCCGACGACTATCGCGTCATGTCCTACGGGTGCCATCGCCCCGAACCCGGCTGCGAAGTCCGTGAAGATCAAAGAAGAGCGCTGCATGTATTGCGGTAACTGCTACACCATGTGCCCCTCGCTCCCGCTCGCGGATGCGACCGGCGATGGTATCTCCATCTGGGTCGGCGGCAAGGTGTCGAACGCACGTGGACCGGCGCGCATGTCCAAGCTTGCCATCCCGTTCCTTCCCAATAATCCTCCGCGCTGGCCCGAGGTTGTGAAGGCTGTTAAGCACCTGGTAGAGGTCTATGCCAAGGATGCACAGCAAGCATGAACGTGTGGGCGAGTGGATCGAGCGCATAGGCTGGGAGCGGTTCTTCAAGATGACCGGGATTGCGTTCACTCAGATGCATATCGATGATTTCACCTTTGCACGCGATACGTTCAGAATGACCCCGACCTTCAAGTGGGAATAGTGGTATAACGTCATGCCGGCCCCGGTAAGAGACCGGGGCCGGTTTTTTGGTGATGTGAATAACCTAAGCAGAGGGGTGAGAATATGGATGCTGAAGAACTGCAAAAAAAAGTTTACGCGCTTGTTGAAAAGAGCCAGGGCAAAAAGAAGCTGAAGCCCAAGGACATCAGCAATGCCATGGAGGCGGAAGGGGCGACCCAGGCTGAAACGAAGGCCGCGCTTCGCGTGCTGATCGACGGCGGCAAGCTGGTGTATTCGTATTTCGGCGGAACTGCCGTAGAGATTCCGCATACGGAAGGCTCGGCCAATCCGCAGGCATAATGCCGACGCTACCGAGGCTGGCGATTTCAGCCACCCGCGGCGGGTTGGGAAAGACAACCCTTGCGATTGGTATTACCGCTGCATGGCGCAAGCAGGGCAGGCGGGTAGCAGTATTTAAAAAAGGCCCTGATTTTATCGATGCAGGTTGGCTCGGCGCAGCAGCCGGCCGGCCCTGTTATAATCTCGATCTTTTCATGATGGAGCAGGAAAGCATCCTGCGGTCATTTGGAAAGCACACCGTTGGTGCGGATGTAGCGGTGATTGAAGGCAACCGGGGCCTCTACGATGGTGTAGATGGGTCGGGGACCTACAGTACTGCACGATTGGCGCAGCTTCTGAAAACGCCGGTGGTGCTCATTGTTGATGGAACTAAGGCATCGAGCACGGTCGGAGCAGTTGTTCTGGGATGCCAGCAGTATGACCCCGGGGTAGCTCTCAGGGGGATCATTCTCAACAACGTATCTCCGGGACGGCATGAAACCGTAATCAGGCAGGCCGTTGAGCAGCGCACCGGCCTGCGCGTTGTCGGCTCAATACCGCGCCAGAGAAAAGGCGGGTTCCCCGAGCGGCATATGGGGCTTACGCCCTTTCACGAACATCCCGAGGTGGAGCAGGCAATAGCCGCCGCGGCAGTGCTAGCCGAACAGTACCTTGATCTCGATTCCCTGTGGAACATCGCCTGCGATACACCGGATCTTGATGCGCTGAAACCGGTTATATCAACGACCCGGCAGGCGGAAGACGACAAGTATCCAGTCATTGGGGTTATTAGAGATACTGCATTTCAGTTTTATTATCCTGATAATTTAGAAGCACTCGAAGGGCAGGGCGCCCGACTTAAGATCATAAATGCTCTGAAAGACATTGCGTTGCCCGATATCGATGCCCTGTATATAGGCGGAGGCTTTCCGGAAACACAGGCCGCTGAATTGGCGGGGAACGAAAGTTTCTGCCGATCGGTCAGGCAGGCCGCTGAACAGGGGCTTCCCATTTATGCTGAATGTGGTGGTTTGATTTACCTCGGCAGAAGTTTGAAGGTCAAAGAGACGGTCTATCCCATGGCATCGGTATTTCCGGTCGATTTTGTTCTTGAACAACGGCCGCAGGCGCATGGATATACCGTGCTGCATGTTGAATGTGCAAGTCCGTTCCTTGACAAGGGGGTCATTATCCGGGGGCATGAGTTTCACTATTCCCGGGTAAAGACACTTGATAACATGCCACCGATGGGGTATCATATGAAACGCGGTGGAGGGATCAACGGCACAGCCGATGGACTGGTGTATAAAAATGTTCTTGCCTGCTATACTCACCTCCATGCGCTGGGGACGCCTGAGTGGGCCGAGGCAATGGTCAGGAAGGCACGTGAGTACCGGTGCTCTGAACAGGAAGCGTAGAAGGCAGGATTGGATTTGAAGGAAAGAACACGGGAAGGCAGAGAGCCGCACTGTCCATTCTGCAAGGCAACGCTCGCACGGCCGTCGAAGATGGACATCAGTAACACTGAGAGTGTTCTTGGAGGCACTTGCGGTTCATGCGGCGCACTGTATATTGTCGATCCTACGAGCAAAAATGTGGGTGAAGTAATGATGCAGGGGCTTGGTTTTGCCGCTGACAAATTGTCAAAGGACATTTCCGACATGGCAGCAGGAGAAGATTACGAGGATGCGATCCTCAGCTACGATCTGAAGCTGCACCGTTCTTCCGGTGAACCGCAGGGATTCATGGATGGGAACGCCCGGCTCTATATGATCAAGGTGATGACAAAATGAGGCTGACCGGTATGACTGTACCGTTAAAAAAACAGCAAAGAGACGGGCGCTGAAACCGCGTCCAATTTATATTTTATTTTAACGAAAGGGGAAACAAACAATGGCAACAGTAGACGTAAAAGGCAAAACGATCGAAGTGGATGAAGATGGATTCCTGGCGAATCTGGATGACTGGAGCATGGATGTGGCGAATTACTTCGCACAGGTCGAGGGTATTGATATGACCGAGCAGCACTGGGAGGTCGTGAACTTCCTGCGCGATTATTACAAGCAGTACCAGATCGCGCCGATGATCAAGATCCTCGTGAAAGAGATCGGCAAGAAGCTGGGCGCAGAAAAGGGCAATACCAAGTATCTCTATGAGCTCTATCCGGGCGGCCCTGCAAAGCAGGCATGCAAAATCGCCGGTCTTCCCAAACCGACAGGCTGCGTCTAGACCGATTCAGGACCACTGTTTCGGGTACCGGAAGGTGCTATAACGGTCGCATTGTGTCCACGCGTCGGGTGCCATGACCATTTATGGTTGCCGGGTGCTTCTCTCTGGCGAAGGACAGGTGATGCCGAATAGTGTAGTACGATAACTGACGGGAGGAGGAACGAGTAATTATGTATATGGTATCGATCGATACAAACAAGTGTGACGGCGACGGCACCTGTGTGAACGTCTGCCCGCAGTCGGTGTTCAAGCTGGATGGCGGTAAAGCCGATCCTGCGAACATGTCCGAGTGCATAAATTGTCTGACCTGCGTTGAGAACTGCCCGCAGCAGGCGATTACGGTAGCTGAAATATAGTCACGCAACATAGACTCATACGAAGGGGATAGTTGAATAAATTATCCCCTGTTTTTTTATCAAAAAACGCTTTGGGGAGGTGAGAATATGAAGTTAGCGGTATTTTTAAGCGACTGGAGAAGGACCGAAAACACCCTCGAGAGACTGAAAGCCGATAAGCTGGGGGTCATCCTGGTGGCAAACGGGATCTACCATGCGGTGACGAAGGAGAATGGCAAGGATTCACCAGTACTCTCACAGGCCGGCGCAAGCTTCTATGTTCTGTCGGATGACCTCGAGACGCGGGGATACACAGCGGCGCAGGTCAATTCCAAGGTAAAGGTCATCAGCTACGGTGACATCGTCGATCTCATCATGAACGATTACGAGAAGACGGCATGGCTGTAAGATTTGATCAGCCCGAGGAACGAAGAATCATCGATCGTCCATCGAAAATTTAAAAGGAGGTTACAATGGGAGAATTAACATTAGGAGTTTTCCCCTCTCTGGTCGGCTCGATGTCGCTTGATTTCGCATTCAAGATTGCCGATGCAGGGATGGCCAAAGGGCACAAAGTGAACATGTGGCTTTCGGGCAATGCCGTGATGATGGCCAAGAAGGGGCAGAAATCATTCAAAGATTACTCGCACCTCGAGAAAAAGATGATGGAACTGATCGGAAAAGGAATGGAGATAACCGTGTGCGAAGCCTGCGCAGAGGCTCGTGGTTATCACAAGGAAGATGCCCCGGCGGGAATGAAACGTGCCAGCATGGACTGGTACTTGGCCAAGACGGTCAAAACCGACAAGCTGCTTCACATTGGAGGTGAGTAAATGGGCGCCGTAAAATTATTATTCGTTGTACAGAGGCCGCCGTACAAGAGCGAGAACCCCCGTCTGGCGCTCACCCATGCCATTGCGAGCCAGACCGCTGAGATCTATATGGATGACGGCGATTCCGTTGTTCCGACGATCGTATTTGTTGGTGATGGAGTTCTGAATGCGGTGAAGAACCAGCAGGCCATGAAGATCTATGGCGTCACCAGCACTGAAAACCACATCAAGAGCTGCCTGATGATCGATTTGCCGGTCTGGGTATGTAAGGAAGACATGGAGCGGCTCGGCCTCAAAGAGGACCAGATGATTACCGAGGCCGCGGATATGGGCGCCGAACTCAAGACGAAGTTTGTTTCCTTCGCCGACATTCAGAAGGAAATGCAAGATGTCAAACACCTCTTGTTCTTTTAATCAATATAGCCCAGAGTGGTCGCTGCTGCATTATCCGCTGTCTGCACAGGATGAGCATGAATCTTAAACAACATTTGATAGAAAAGAAGCCAGCGATCCTGAAAACCTGGTTCGACGCTGTTGCGGAGACTTATCCGAAGGATACCGCGGGATTTCTGAAAAAGCAGAAAGCGCAGTTCACAAATCCCGTGGGCTATACCATCTCGGAGGGGATCGAGGGACTCTTTGACGCGTTGCTCCAGGGAATGATTCCCGAAAACGTTTCCATGTTTCTCGACAGTATCATCAGGATCAGGGCCATACAGGATTTCAATCCTTCCGGCGCCCTTTCGTTTATTTTTCAGCTGAAGATAGTGATGCGGAAGGAGCTTGGAAACGAGGTGCTGAAACAGCAGGGTATTGCCGAGGAACTGGTGGTCTTTGAATCGGCAATCGACGACCTGGCCCTCTTCTCTTTTGACATTTACATGAAATGCCGGGAAAAGATCTACGAACTCAAGGCGAATGAAGCGAGGAACATGACCTTCAGGCTTTTGCAGCAGGCGCGTCTCATCGTTGACAATCAGGATTAACGAAAGGCGCAAAGACCGCCGGCGCTGCTAACCTAAACGAAAAGAGGTAACGAAATGAAAGTCTTAATATCTTTCATCGTAGTACTTGCGCTGGTACTGGTTGCCTATGCAGGAGTGACGGCGCTTAATGCGCAGTACCTTTTTGGGATCATAATACCCTATCTGGCGGTACTCTTGTTCATAGGCGGCATGATAGCCCGTGTTCTGAAATGGGGAAGTTCACCGGTGCCGTTCCGCATTCCCACAACATGCGGACAACAGGAATCGCTCCCTTGGATCAAGCAGAGCAAACTGGAAAACCCTTCCACCATGCTTGGAGTTCTCGGCAGGATGGCGCTCGAAGTCTTTTTCTTCCGTTCTCTTTTCAGGAACCTGAAAACGCAATTAGGGGAAAACAAACAACTTTCCTACGGGGAAGCGAAGTGGCTCTGGGCGGCGGGTTTGGCGTTTCACTGGTCTTTTCTCATCATTTTGATCCGGCATCTCCGCTTCTTCACCGAGAGGCTGCCTTTTCCTGTGCAGCTTGTCGAGGGGCTGGACAGCTTTCTCCAGATCGGCACACCGCTCCTGTACATGACCGATCTGGTGCTCCTCGGCGCCGTGTTGTATCTTTTCCTGAGGAGGGTCGGCATTCCCCAACTCAGCTATATTTCACTTATCAACGATTACTTCCCTCTCTTTTTGATATTCAGCATCGGCTTTACGGGCGTGCTGATGAGATACTTTTATAAAACAGACATCGTGAGCGTGAAGATGCTGGCCATGAGCCTCGTCAGCTTCAGCCCGATCACCCCTCCCGCGGCCATCGGCTCGATTTTCTACGTCCATCTGTTCCTCATCTGCACGCTGTTCGCCTATTTCCCCTTCAGCAAGCTGGTGCACATGGCCGGCGTCTTCATGAGCCCGACCCGCAACCTGGCGAACAACAGCCGCAAAAAGAGGCACATCAATCCCTGGAACTATCCCGTTCACGTCCACACCTACACGGAATATGAGAATGACTTCAGGGAGAAAATGAAAGGCGCCGGCCTGCCGGTAGAAAAGGAGTAATCATGGCAAAACTTCCGAAGCCAGAAGAACTGTCAAAGATAGATTACACTCCGCCGAAAACGGGGTGGATGGATACGCCCGTTGTGTTCAAAGAGGGCATGTTCTGTCATGGATCGAAGCCGAAAAGCCTCGAGATCGTCGGTTTTCCGAACCCCCGGGATTGGCGGCCTGCGGACGCGGACTGGAAACTGCCCGAGAACTGGAAGCAGATCCTGCTCGATGGGATCGCGGAGCGCCTCGAAAAGTACCGGTCCTTCCGGCTCTTCATGGACATCTGCGTGCGCTGCGGCGCCTGCGCCGACAAGTGCCACTTCTTCATCGGAACCGGCGATCCAAAGAACATGCCGGTGCTCAGGGCCGAGCTCATTCGTTCGGTCTATCGAAAAGAATACACCCTTGCGGGCAAGATCTTCGGATCGATGGCGGGAGCGCGCGAACTCACGCTCGATGTACTGAAGGAGTGGTGGTACTATTTCTACCAGTGCACCGAGTGCCGCCGCTGCTCGGTCTTCTGCCCTTACGGCATCGACCAGGCGGAAATCACCATGATCGGGCGAGAACTCCTCAATCTGCTCGGCCTGAACATCGAGTGGATCGCGGGGCCGGTCTCGAACTGCTACATGAAGGGCAACCATTTGGGCCTCGAACCACACACGATCGTCGGCAACCTCGAATACATGCTTGACGACATCGAGACCATTACGGGCAAAAGGATCAAGCCCACGTTCAACCGGAAGGGCGCAGAGATCCTGTTCGTGACACCGTCGGGCGACCTGTTTGCCGATCCCGGTACATACACGTGCATGGGATACCTCATGCTGTTCGAGGAACTGGGGCTTGACTATACCTGGAGCACTTACGCTTCCGAGGGAGGCAACTTCGGATTCTTCACCTCGAACGAAATGGGAAAGCGGCTTAATTCCAAGATCTATGCCGAAGCCAAGCGTCTCGGTGTGAAGTGGATCCTTGGCGGAGAGTGCGGTCACATGTGGCGTGTTCTTTCCCAGTATATGGACACCTGGAACGGTCCTGCTGATTTTCTGGAAGTCCCGAAGTCCCCGATCACCGGCACGGTTTTCGAAAATGCAAAATCGATGAAAATGGTGCATGTCGCCGAATTTACGGCCGACCTAATCAAGAACAACAAACTCAAACTGGATCCAAAGCGCAACGATCACCTGCACCTCACCTGGCACGACTCCTGTAACACCGCGCGTGGCATGGGCCTGCTCGATGAACCGCGGTACGTGCTCAAGAGCGTGTGCAATCATTTCACGGAAATGCCGGAAGATACCATCCGCGAAAAGACCTTCTGCTGCGGCAGCGGCACGGGCTTGAATGCTTCGGAAGACATGGATCTCAGAATGAAGGGCGGATTTCCCCGGGCGAACGCGGTCAAGTTTGTCGCAGACCACTATGGCGTGAATATGCTCGGCAACGTTTGCGCCATTGACCGGGCTACGCTCAAGGCCCTGATGGAATACTGGGTCCCCAGCGTGGGGGTGTGCGGTCTCCATGAGCTTGTGGCCAACGCTCTCATCATGACGGGCGAGAAAGAACGGACGACCGATCTGCGGGGCGAGCCTCTTCCGTCAGCCCAGGTGAAGGAGGAAAAAGCCTAATGAAACTCTATGATAGCGGTAAAATATTCATCGGCTTGATGGTTTTTCTGGCATTTGCGACTTTCCCGTTCTATTTCAACATCGGGAAGGTTAATGCCAAGCCTGAACCGAAAGTCGATACACCCGCGATCCAGGAATGGGAAAAGCTGAACGGCAAGAAGGAGTGCGTGGAGTCCAAGGAATTCATGCGAACGGAGCACATGCAGCTTCTGAACAACTGGCGTGATTCCGTGGTTCGCGACTATAATCGCGGCTACATCAGCAATGCGAACCATAAACGGTTCAACATGAGCCTTCAGAACGGTTGCATGACGTGCCATTCCAACAAGAAGAAGTTCTGTGATGAATGTCACACCTATATGTCGGTAAAGCCGTATTGCTGGGATTGCCACATCCAGCCAGTAGAGAAGGAGGAGGCAAAATCATGAGCATGGATAGAAGGCAGTTCATTAAAATAGCCGGTATTTCCTCCATCCTGGGGTTCGGAGCTTCGGTGGCGTCAGCTACGCATAACATATGGTCTAAAGGGTTGGATCCGTCAGAAGTGAATCGCAACCCTGAAGCGCTGGTTGCGAAACGATGGGCGATGGTCGTGGATATGAGCAAGTTTACAAACGAGGAAGACGTTAAGAAGGTCATTTCGGCCTGCCATCAGACACACAATGTCCCCGATTACCGGAACGCGGACGGGTCCGTAAACAGGAAAGACGAAATCAAGTGGATCTGGCAGGCGGCGTACGAGCACGCTTTCCCGGGCCAGGACAATAAGTATATGAGTGAGCACATGAAAGAGATGCCTTTTTTCGTATTGTGCAACCATTGCGACAACCCTCCGTGCGTGCGGGTCTGTCCCACCAAGGCAACATTCAAACTCCCCGACGGGATCACGATGCAGGATGAGCATCGCTGCATCGGATGCCGATTTTGCATGGCTGCATGTCCCTATGGGGCGCGGAGCTTCAACTGGAGAGATCCCCGCGGCACGAATCCAAACGGGGAACCGTTCATCAAGAATGAGAACAAGGCGTATCCGACTCGAACAAAAGGCGTTGTGGAAAAATGTACCTTCTGCACCGAGCGGCTGTCATTTGGCAAACTGCCGGCATGCGTCGAGGCCGCGCCCAAGGGCGGCCTGCTCTTCGGAGACATGGAAGACCAGAACTCCGAGGTCAGGAAGATCGTGACAAACCAGTATACGATACGCCGCAAATCCGACCTGGGCACGGGCCCGGCCATTTACTATCTCGTAGGAGCAGGAGGGAGCGAGCATGCTTGAGAAAGCGCTAGTAGGGAGTAAAAAATATTGGGCATGGCTCATGTTTCTCGGTGCCCTGTCACTGGTGGGGGCGTATTATTATTACCAGCAGTTTACCTACGGGTTGGGGCTTACCGGACTTCACCGGGATGTAACGTGGGGCCTGTATATCGGCCAGTTCACGTTCCTGGTTGGTGTTGCCGCCTCGGCCGTGATGCTGGTCATCCCGCACTATTTGCACGATTACAAGACCTTTACGAAGGTCGTGATCCTCGGTGAGTTTCTCGCGATTTCCGCGGTGGTCATGTGCATTCTCTTCATCATGGCGGACATGGGTCAGCCCATGAGGGTCGTGAACATATTCCTGCACCCCACGCCGACGGCGATGGTGTTCTGGGACACTGTGGTGCTGAACGGCTACCTGTTTATCAACCTTCTGGTCGGCTGGGTGACCCTTGGTTCAGATCGGAAGGGCATCGCCCCTCCGAAATGGATAAAACCCTGGATCTATCTCTCGATCCCGTGGGCCATCAGCATTCACACGGTCACGGCATTTCTATATGCCGGTATCCCGGGACGTCATTTCTGGCTCAGCGCCATCATGGCAGCTCGGTTCCTGGCCTCGGCATTTGCCGGCGGTCCGGCTTTGCTTATCATCCTCGCTCTGATCGTCCGCAAGATCAGCAAGTTCGATGTGGGCAAGGAGGCCATCCAGGCAGTCGGCAGGATCGTTGCCTATGCAATGTTCGCGAACGTGTTTTTCCTGGGACTGGAATTCTTTACCGCGTTCTACAGCGGTATTCCAGGCCATGCACAATCGTTCCTCTACCTGTATACGGGGCTTGAAGGCCATACCGAACTTGTTCCGCTCATGTGGACCTCAACGGTCTTCGCGGCGGTATCGCTGTTCATGCTTTGGGTACCGGCGATACGGAAGAATGAAGTGCTGCTTACCCTGGCTTGTATTATGCTGTTTATCTCCTTGTGGATAGACAAGGGTTTCGGATTGATCATCGGTGGTTTCGTGCCGAATCCTTTTGAGGAGGTACACACCTACTGGCCGACCGTGCCGGAGACCATGATCACTATTGGGATCTGGGCCATCGGGTTCCTGGTCCTGTCCATGCTCTACAAGATCGCGATAACGGTCAGGGAAGAGACCGCAGGGATAGAGATAGAACATTAATACAGTGTTATTTTAGTACATTGCATTCGGAGCCCACCCTAATCAGGGTGGGCTTTTTTTTCTCTTGAATTTCATTTCTTACTTGATTTTATCGTTCGGGGCGGGTAATATGGCGCGTTTTGGGAAGTTTATTTTAACTGAAGGAGGAAACAAGCTACATGTATATGGTAACAGTGGACAAGAACAAGTGCGACGGCTGCGGCACCTGTGTGAATGTCTGCCCGCAGCAGGTGTTCCAGCTGCAAGCTGAGAAGTCCGAGCCGGTAAATATGTCCGAGTGCATCAACTGCCTGACCTGCGTTGAGAACTGCCCGCCTCAGGCTATTACTGTCACCGAGATATAGTTCTTTCAACAACAACTCATAAAAAAGGGGGCTGTTAAATAACGGTCCCTTATTTTTTTTCGTCTCGCAAGCGTTTCACGCCAACCACGTAAAATTTAACTGATTTTCTCCCTTGACCTCATCCCCTATGCCCTTTGCCACGTGTCGCTGAAATTTATTTACTTCGGCGACAAGATCGTTGAAACGTTCAAGATATGTGATATAATACTAAAATAGTAGACCAATTTGGCTTCGCATGATTTATACAAAGCGTAACCACAGCAGGTATTTCTATGGCATTAGACAAAACTATTTTTGGACTTCGTTTTGGGGCGGATGAAACGCTGTATCCTGCACCAACGGAGCTCAAGGTCTTTCTCGAGAGCCCGAATAAGAAAGACGAGCGTGGACGGCACGACGACGACCTGGCCGCGTATCGTGATTTGCTTGCACGCGTTACAGCGATCGAGCGTCAAAAGCAAATAAACGCTTCGCTGTATAATTTCCGGGAAAGAATGTTCTATGGTGTTCTCAGCCTTTCTCACTTTGTCAATCCAGTGCTCAAACGCGAGGTAGAGCTGTACAAATACCACGTGCACGGGTTTACTTTGCTCGACTTCAAAAAACCGGCGGCATTCATCAGGGCCGCCGAAGAAGAAATGAGCACGCTTAACCCGAAGAGGAAGAAAGACGCGGTTAAGCTTCACAGACTGGAAGATATGGTTGAGGAGCGAAAGCGAACGCTCGAAATACAAGAGAAACGCAGGGTGGCGTTAGCGAAAGAACTGGGCAGCATCGCCAGGTATGTCAGGTACAACCTGGTGAAAATAGGGAAACTCTGCGAAGCGTCGATCGTTATTCTCATGGAGCTCCAGATGTCAGGGAAGATGGCAGGCCGGCTGATCGAGGAGATCGAAGAAGACTTCAGGGAGTATCTCGAGGATGTGACACATCAAGGTCCGGTCGAAGGGCAGTACCTCGATACCGTAAAGCAGGATCTCAGCTTGCTTACCAGTGAAATGTCGGTTCTCGTAAGGGAAGACTTGTATGCCCTGGCGGGTTTGTATGAAGCCATTTACGACCAAACAAAAAGAATTGTACGCGAGCTGGATATTCGGCTGGCGAAGATGGAAATCAGAAAGAATAGAAGTTTCGAGGAGGACAGTGAGCTCTTCACACAGGTCGAACAGGTCCTTGTCTCACTCATTTCGGGTTATCACTTTGAATTGAAAGCAAGGAACATGCGCGCCGAAACGGCGCATGAAAGTATCCTTATTGAGAAAAGACGCGAGATGATCGAGGACCTCTTTGAATTACTAAGTAGCGAGCGCAGGGTCCGGACAGATAGAAGATCAGACGAAAATCGAAGAAGATTCAATGAGCCGGAAGATAGATCTCGCGAACGGAGACAGAGAATAGTCAGAAGTGGGAAAGACAGAAGAGAACCGATTGCATCAGGCTTATACTCATAGCAGTTCCCCAGTGACAACATTGTGAATGTCCTGCATTCAAAACTCGAGATATTGATACGGAGTGTTCAAGTTATCCATCTGTATTGACATGGTGATCGTCCGATATCAATTTCCCCGATGATATCCACTGGTTTCCAAACAAGAACGGCGTGCGCCATACGGAAAACGTTTAAACAATAACCCTGTCTCCACAGTTAAAGACAGGGTTTTGCATTTCTTGAAGTTTCCCACCTCCGTCATCCTTGAGGGGGAGATGAAGGATATTCTTACCTCTTCCCGATCTGCTTCATCCATTTCGGATATCTCTTCATTGCGAGCTCCATCGGGACCATGCCATCGAGCATGATCCTGAAGGTCCCCGGGTTCGCAAGCGTGCCGAGGTAGATATGGGCCGGCACGGCAACGATGAAAAGAATAAAGGCCAGATTATGCACCAGGTGGGAGGCGAGCGTCAGCGTCCTGGTACCGGGCATAAGCCAGATGGCAAGGCCGGAAGCCGCAATACCGAACCCCGCGATCAGGATCGCAAGATAATAGAGCTTCTGGCCGGTGTTCAATTTTCCCATGGGCGGGCTTTTGACGTGCCCCCTGGAAAGATATCCTCCGCCGACCTTAATCCATTGCCAGTCATCGGCATCGTAGGTCAATGCTTCACCAAGATAGTTGAACATGGTTGCGAAGAGAGACAGGATGAACACAACGCCGGCCCAGTTGTGTACAACTTTCATCGTGCTATTGCTTCCAAAGAGAGCATAGATCTGCTCGATCTTGAACAGGAAACCATACCCCGTAATGATCAGCACGATACAGCTGATCGCCATGATCCAGTGATTGATGATCTCTTCGGTTGTAGCTTTTTTCACCATCTCAGCCATCTTATTTCACCTCCTCATCATCTTTGTGCGGACCGACTGCAGCATAGTGGATCAGCGCGGCGGCAACAACGCCGCCGAGACCGATAACCGACAGGGGTTTAAGCACCTTGTGCCAAAAGACGACGCTTTCCGGGATCGCGGGATTCTCGTTCATGCCGTAAAGTTTCGGCGCATCTTTGAACGCATAGAGCGTGCCCAGTCCGCTCAAGTCAGCCTCGCCATATACTGTTTGATAGCCCGCTTTTTTAGCCGCAGCTATCAGTCCATCACGGTCCCCGAACCTGAGCGCGCCGGTGGGGCAGGTTTTTGCGCAGGCAGGGGAGAGCCCTTCAGCGATGCGGCCCGCGCAGAGATCACATTTCCCGATCTTGTCCTGCGCATCGTACCTGGGCACGTCAAATGGACAGCCCGCGACACAGAGCTTGCAGCCGATGCATTTGTCCTTATTGAACGCCACGGCACCTTCCGGGGTCTTGTAGAGAGCGCCCGGTGCAGGACAGATCTTCATGCATCCCGCATCGTCGCAGTGCATGCACCTGCGGCTGACAAAGAGCCAGCGCACTGCATTTGTCTCGGACGGCACCTCGCTGTACCGTATGATATTGTACGCTGATGGTTCCAGGTCCGGAGGGTTTTGATAGGTCCCCGTATTTTTCGTCATCTGGCCGGGCAACTGGTTCCAGCTTTTGCATGCGGTCTGGCAACCCCTGCACCCGATACACAGCTCCGGAGAGACGAGCAATGCTTTTCTATTCGGTGTTGTCGTCATAATCTTCCCCCTATGCCTTCACGATGTTGACCATGAAGGCCTTGGATTCGGGTATCATGGTATTGGCATCGCCGACTGTTGGTGTGAGCAGGTTCGCGCTGTCGCCGCCGCCGCCGCCCTCGGGATACTGCCAGCCGAAGCACCAGGGGAGCCCTACCTGGTGGACGGTCGACCCGGCTATCTTGAAGGGCTTGAACCGGCCCGTGACCATGGCAATTGCCCAGATCTCGCCGCGGCCTGACTTCACCGTCACCTTGTCTCCATTCCTGATGTTCTTTTCTTTTGCCAGCTCTTCGCTCATTTCCACGAACTGCTGCGGCTGCATCTCGAGCTGCCAGGGTTCATGCCTTGTCATGACGCCGGTCTGCCAGTGCTCGGATGTCCGGTAGGTCGTTGCCACGAAGGGATACCGCACATCACAGGAGAAGAAAGCATCTTCCTTATCCCCGAAGAGCTTGATCGTGGGATTGATCCGCTGTTTGGACATGGAGTTTTCCTCGAGCGGGCATTCCAGTGCCTCGTAATGCTCGGGGAAGGGGCCGTCTGCGAGGCCGGGGCCGAACAGGGCGCCCACGCCGGTGGCCATCATGATAAAGGGCAGCTTGCCTTTTTCCGTGGCCATGGGCGGTGCAGGCCCGTCGGGCACATCTCCCACCCACGTACCCGGTTTCTTGCTTGCAGCATCCAGTTTGACCGGGTCCCATTTGATGACCGCGCGTTTCGGGTCCCAGGGCTTTCCCTGGGGGTCGACGGAGGCGCGGTTGTAGATGATCCTTCTGTTGACCGGCCAGGCCCACGCCCATCCGGGATACAGGCCGAGGCCCGTGGGGTCGTTCTTGTTGTCACGACGCGCCATCATGTTGATGATCTTGCCTTCTTTCTGTGTGTAGCTCTGTGAGTAGATCCAGCACCCGCAGGAGGTCGTGCCGTCGGCCTGCAGATGCACGAAGGACGCGCAGAGCTCGCCCTTCTTGCCGAGGAGCTTGGGCGGGGTCGCGGTCTTGTCGTAGACATCCTCGAGGTAGTATCCGTTGATCTCCTTGGCCACATTATGGATATTGACTTCTCTTGATCTTGCCCGCAGCGTCCTTTTCCCCGTAGTTCCAGGTCAGGTTCACGATGGGCTCCGGGAATTTACCGCCCTGCTTCCGGTACAGGCTCTTTACCCTGAAGTAAAGCTCGTTCATGATCTCCGAGTCCGGCTTGGACTGGCCGATGGGATCTATGGCTTTATATCGCCATTGCGCCCATCGACCCGAGTTCGAGAGGCTGCCTTCCTTTTCAACGGAGGAAGCTGCGGGAAGCAGGAAGACCTCGGTCTGAATATTCTTTGGGTCCATGCCCGGTCCCTTCCAGAACGACCCGGTCTCGTTGTCAAAGAGGTTGATGTTGACCATCCACTTGAGCTTAGCAAGGGCATGATCTGGTCTTGTTCGAATTTGCGCCGGAACAGGCAGGGTTCTGGCCCCAGGCAAAGAACCCTTCGAACTGGCCATCGTTCATTTTGTCGAACAGCATGAGCCACGAAGCATTCATGCCTTCGTCGATTTTCGGCAGCCAGGCATAACCGAAATCATTGTCTTTTTGAGCCTTGTTGCCGTAGATAGCCTTAAGATAACTCGTGATGTACTTGCCCCGGTTGGCCCACCAGTTCACGCTCTTCGGTTCCTTGGTCTTGGGCGTGAATTTCTCGATGTAGGCCGGCAGGGTCGACAAGGGACGCTGAGGGCGTCGGCAGATAACCCGGAAGGACATTGAACAGCAGCCCGTGGTCCGTCGACCCCTGGACATTGCTCTCGCCGCGCAGCGCATTGATGCCGCCGCCTGCCATCCCCATGTTGCCGAGCAGGAGCTGGATGATGGTCATGGCCCGGATGTTCTGGGTGCCGATGGTGTGCTGGGTCCAGCCCATGGCATAGAGCTCGGTGCCCGACCCGGTTCGGCTTGCCTGTCGAGGCATAGAGTTTGTAGACCTCGACCAGCTTCTCCTTGGGAGTACCCGTGATGCTCGAAACCTTGTCGAGGGTGTAGCGGGAGTAATGTTTCTTCATTTGCTGGTATACGCAGTTCGGGATCTTTGAGCGTCGGGTCCTTTTTCGGGACGCCGTTCTCGTCCATCTGGAACGACCAGGTCTTTTTATCGTATTTTCTGGTTTTTTCATCATAGCCTGAATACAGGCCGTTCAATTCGGCGGGGCCCTTGAAATCGGGATTCACGAGGAAGGGGGCATTGGTATACTTGACCACGTATTCCGAAAAAATGAGATTGTTGTCGATGATGTACTTGATCATCCCGCCGAGGAAGGCTATGTCCGTGCCGGAGCGCATGGCTGCGTACACATCGGCCTTTGCAGCGGTCTGTGTGAAGCGGGGGTCTACGACGATCAGCTTCGCGCCATTTTCCTTTGCCTTCATGACCCATTTCATGGAAATGGGGTGGTTCGATGCGGGATTGCTCCCCATTACGAGAATTACATCAGCATTCTTGATATCGATCCAGTGATTTGTCATTGCACCGCGCCCGAACGACTCTCCCAGAGCCGCTACAGTTGCGGAGTGTCAAATGCGCGCCTGGTGTTCGATATATACCAGGCCCCAGGACCTGAGCATCTTCTGGAGCATGTAGCATTCTTCGTTGTCCAGTGCCGCACTGCCCACATGAGCGATGCCATCGGTCCTGTTTACGACGAAGTCCTTTACTACATCCGTTTCAGTACCGTCCGGTTGTTTTTCTTTCACCTTCGACTTGGAGGTGAGCTTGAAGGTCCGGTCGCGCGTGTCTTTAACGCGCTTGGCGATCTCGTCGAGCGCCCAATCCCATTCCACTTCCTTGAATTCCGTGGCGCCGGCTGCGCGATATTTGGGTTTCGTGAGCCTCAGGGGATTATTAATGATCTGATACAGCGATGATCCTTTCGAGCAAAGCGTGCCCTCACTTATCGGATGATCAGGGTCGCCCTCGGTGTTTATGACCTTTCCATCTTTCGTGTGGACGAGGATGCCGCATCCCACGGCGCAGTAGGGACAGATCGTATTTGTCACCTTGGCATCTTTGATCCTGAGGCCCTGGGCGTATGCCCGGGCCGGATCAAGGTTTATACCAAGAGACCCGAGCAAAACCGTGCTGCCTGATATCTTGATAAAGTCCCGTCTTGATACAACCATATCCGCACCTCCGTAGACGTAAAAAGATTTACATAAATATACAGAGAATCTTCATAACAACTGTTAGGTAAGGAAAAGGGCATGGTTCAGTTGGAATTGAAATACATTGCGTGTTCATCAGCTTTTTATCTTAATAAACTGCGGCAGGTTGCAACCGTGCTTCTTTTGAACTATAGCAAACAAAGACATGGTTGTCGAGGAAAGCGCGAAAAATATCATTATATTGCATTTTTCTGGCCCGGGAAAACCGGAACCATGACGTCTCTCGTACCTTCTCTTGCGATAGCGCGGGAAGAAATGGAGATGCAGAGTTTTGAAAAGGTTATTCTTTCTTTGCGCCTTTCTAAGAAATATTCGTTTTATTTTGAGAAAAATTGATATCAAAATTGACCTATAGGTCAGTTTCTACTGAAAAAGTCGGATTTTTATTTAGATCGTATTTTATCTAGGAAGTCCCTCTATTATACTTTCATCCGTATTTATCATACGTTAATCCTCCACGACGTTGTCCGGAGGTTGCTTTATCATTCACATGTAAATCAAGGGGAGCCATGGGTTCACCTGTTGAGCTATTATTGAACTCTATTGACATGATGAGTGACCCATCATATTTTCTTTATCCCAAATCGGCATGTGAGTAAAGCGCATCGAGTGTATTCTATTTGCGCACAAAAAAAGGCGGCCGGAGAGGGCCGCCTTGCATTGATTTCACGCGTGGGTATTTTCCGTGTTAGTTCTTCTTATCCACGAGCTTCAAGAATGCCGAGAAAATATCGATCGGCAGGGGAAATACGATGGTCGTATTTTTTTCGGTGCCGATCTCGGTGAGTGTCTGGAGGTACCGGAGCTGAAGCGCGATCGGATTCTGGCTGATGACCGCCGCGGCTTCTCCCAGCTTCGCCGATGCCTGGAGCTCGCCTTCGGCATGGATGATCTTGGCCCGGCGTTCCCGCTCTGCCTGAGCCTGGATCGCAATAGCGCGCTGCATTTCGGCCGGGAGGTCAACATTCTTCACTTCCACGGTCGTCACCTTTACCCCCCAGGGCTCGGTCTGTTCATCGATCACTTTCTGGAGCTCGACATTGATGGCCTCACGGTTCGAGAGCAGGTCGTCAAGGGTATTCTGGCCGAGGATGCTCCGGAGCGTGGTCTGGGCAATGAGCGACGTCGCATAATAGAAGTCCTCGACCTCGACAACGGCCCTGCGTGGGTCAATGACCCGGAAGTAGACCACTGCGTTCACTTTCACGGTCACGTTGTCCTTGGTGATCACGTCCTGCGACGGGACGTCCATGGTAACCGTCCGCAGGCTCACCCTGACCATTTTTTGGATGCCCGGAAGAAGCACGATCAGGCCCGGTCCCTTCACCCCGTGTTCCAGGCTGACCTTGCCGAGGGTGAAGATAAGGCCCCGCTCGTACTGTTTCAGGATCTTGAGGGTGTTGAACAGGAACCAGCCGCCTAAAAAGATGAATATCAATAAACCGAGTCCGTATGCTTGCATATTACTCCTCCTTTGCAGAATGTTGGTTCATTGGAAATTCGTTATGTCAATTTTGATGATCCCATAGTAAGCCAATTGTTCACACCAAGCCACGAAGGCACGAAGAAAGGCATATTGAAAACGCTCAAAGTTTTCTTTGTGCCCTCCGTGATCTTCGTGTGAGACCGATTTTTTACGATCATATCAGGTATTCCTCATTTACTCTACCGCGAAAATCGGGCTTTGGTCACTACTGTTATGTTTGCTTACCGCTGGATAACTAGGATTTTTTCACGATGAGAGTCAGTCCCTCTATATCTACTATGGTCACCTTTTCACCTTTATGAATGGGCTCATTGCTCCGTGCGTTCCAGGATTCGCCGTGGATGAATATCCGGCCCGTAGGATCGAGGTCCGATCTCGCCTCCGCCTGTTTTCCGATAAGTCCTTCCCGGCCTGTATCGGTCTTTTCCCGGCGCACCCGGACCGCGACGGTGACGGTGATGATGAACAACAATGCGGACATGGCCACGACCGGGATGATCACG
The DNA here is from genome assembly GCA_963796285.1 of Nitrospirota bacterium. GTDB lineage: Bacteria > Nitrospirota > UBA9217 > UBA9217 > UBA9217 > JALNZF01. The sequence continues at coordinate 49,632 of CAWCKW010000013.1, read as the reverse complement.
GCCCAGGAGATCTGGAGCGCCGGGACAGGAGAGTCGATGAGCATGACCGAACCCAGGAGCATGGCGATGGTCCCGCCGACGCCGAGGATACCGTGGCTCGTGATGAATGCCTCGGCAATGAACAGCGCAATTGCAAGGATGATGAGCATGAGCCCCGCATAGTTGATCGGCAGGGTATGGAGGGCGTAGAAGGCGAGGATCAGGCAGATGGCGCCGGCCACGCCGGGAAAGATGGCGCCGGGGTTCGAGAGCTCGAAGTACAGGCCATAGAACCCGAGGATCATGAGGATATAAGCGACGTTGGGATTGCTGATAATGCCGAGGACCTTGTCACGGAACCCCATCGTGATCTTTTCAACCTCAGCGCCGGCGGTCCTGAGCGTCCTCTTTCCGATGACCATCTCCACGGTCCTGCCGTCCATTGCCTTGACGAGCGCCGGTATATCCGGCGCAACGAGGTCGATGACCTTGTTCTTGAGCGCCTCGGTCTCGGTGATGGAAACGCTGTTCCGCACAGCGTCTTCCGCCCACTTTGCGTTCCTGCCGCGTTTTTCCGCGATGCCCCGCATCATGGCAGCTAGGTCGTTCACGGCCTTCTTTTCCATAGTTTCGTCCATCTTGCCCTGCATCTGGACAGGGTGTGCCGCGCCTATGTGCGTGGTCGGCGCCATTGCCGCGATATTGGCCGCAAGCGTGATGAACACACCGGCAGAAGCGGCGCGGCCTCCGCTCGGCGCCACATAGACCACGGTAGGCACTTCGGAGGCCATCATCTTCATCACGATTTGCTGGGTGGAGTCAACAAGGCCGCCGGGGGTGTTCAACTGGATAATGAGGGCTTCAACATTGGCCTTTTCAGCACGGTCAATGGATTTGATGATGTACTCGGCAACCACGGGCGTGATGGGCGCGTCGATCTCGATCAGGTGGATCTTTTTTGAGGAGGGAACCGATGCAGCCTCAGCAGGAGGAGCTGGCTTGTTCACCTTCTTCGCATCAGCGGCCACCGCGAGAACGAAGGTGACTGCAATGATCAGGACAAGAGAGACAAGAAAGGTCGATCGTGCTGTTAAACGCATGGTGATAACTCCCTGAATATGAAAAAGTATATCCACATTGACCTTGTGTGTCAAGAAGTGCTTGACTCAGAATGGGTTTTTCTGTAGCATCGCAATGGTGGACAGGCGATGAGAGTTACCGGAGGCAGTGGCAGGGGACAACGGCTGAAGGTCCCGGCAGGGGACCGCGTGAGGCCCACATCGGACAAGGTGAAGCAGGCCTTGTTCAACATACTCGGCGATCGGGTGGTCGACGCCGTCTTTCTCGACCTTTTTGCCGGCGCAGGCGGCATCGGCATCGAAGCTCTCAGCAGGGATGCAGCGCGCGTTGTGTTCGTTGATGAATCGCAAGATTCGATCAATGTTGTGAAGCAGAATATCGAGCAGACCGGATTCGAAGAACGATCGCGGGCCATGCTGTCGAAGGCAGAGTCATTCCTCAAAAAACCGTCAGGACCTTATGATATCGTGTTCCTGGATCCGCCGTACGCAACGGGATTACAGCCCTTGCTCGAACAGATCGCAGAGGCAGGGATTTTGAAATCCGACGCGATCGTGATCGCCGAGCACTTCAAGAAGCAACCGTCACCCGAGCGAGCGGGCGGTTTGGGGCTCTATCGGGAAGCAAAGTATGGTGATACGGTGCTGGCGTTTTATAAATGCAGGAGCCAAGAGTCAGAAGTCTGGGACAGTCGGATAGGTCAGGAGTCAGGTTTTTTTATAAATTGTCCGGATCTCTGCTAGCTGGCCTGACTGCTGACCACTTTATTGAAGGAGGTACCATGAAACGCATTGCGGTCTACCCTGGAACCTTTGATCCTGTCACGAATGGGCACGTCGACCTCGTTGAACGAAGCCTCAGGATATTCGATAACGTCATTGTTGCTGTGGCGGAGAATCCCCGAAAGGCGCCGCTTTTTTCACTTGAAGAGCGTATCGCCATGCTCACGACAGCAACGGCTAAATACAAGAATGTCGTGATCAAAGGATTTGACGGCTTGCTCGTTGATTATGTCAGGAAGAAGAGGGCGATCGCCATTATCCGGGGGTTGCGGGCAGTATCAGATTTTGAGTATGAAATGCAGATGGCCCTTATGAACCGCAGGCTTGACAACACGATCGAAACGGTTTTCATGATGCCGAGTGAAGAATATTCCTTTATCACATCCACCATCGTGAGGGAGGCCGCGAGCTACGGCGGCGACGTGTCCAGCCTTGTGCCGAAGGTGGTGGTCCAGATGTTGCGGAAGAAGTTCGGGAAGTAGTTATCTGTTCAAGCCTGCTGTCCGTTCTCTGCATGCAGGCAAGAGGCATGAAGCTGCCGGTCATCGGCGTGAGAATCGTTTCCTGACGGTGTCTGTTTTTCAAGGCCCCTTGTGTATGCTATATTCATGGTGTAACGGCACCACGATACGGTCATCCAGATAAGGAGAAACAATAATGGCAGAAGAAAGCATCCAAGTCCTGTCGACGGAAAAACGGACGTTCCCTCCGTCAAAGGAATTCAGTCAAAAAGCGCACATCAAGAGCATGAAGGAGTACGAGCAGCTCTACAAGCGGTCGGTGGACGACCCCGAGAAGTTCTGGGCGGAGATGGCCGAAAAGAACCTTACGTGGTACAAGAAATGGGACAAGGTCCTGGACTACGATTTCCACAAGCCCTCCATCAAGTGGTTCGCGGGAGGAAAACTGAATGCCTCGGTGAACTGCCTTGACCGGTTCATCACCACCCCCACCCGGAACAAGGCCGCGCTCATCTGGGAAGCGGACAGCGGGGTGTACAAGACCTTCACGTACCAGCAGCTGTATTACGAGGTGAACCGCTTCGCCAACGTCCTCAAGAAGAAAGGCGTCAAGAAGGGCGACCGGGTCACCATCTATCTCCCCATGATCCCCGAGCTGGCGGTCTCCATGCTGGCCTGCGCGCGCATCGGCGCGATCCACAGCGTGGTGTTCGGCGGGTTTTCCGCGAAGGCAATGCGGGACCGCATCCAGGACTGCCAGTCGTCCATGGTCATCACCGCGGACGAAGGCCTGCGCGGCGGCCGGTTCATCCCCTTAAAGGCCAACGCCGACGAAGCGCTCCTCGAATGCCCGACGGTGAAGGACATGATCGTGGTCCAGCGGGCAGGCACGGGCAAGGTCAACATGGAACCAGGCAGGGACACGTGGTGGCATGAGGAGATGGCGGCAAAGGACATCACGAACTATTGCGAACCCGAGAAGTTGGACGCGGAAGACCCGCTCTTCATCCTCTACACCTCGGGCTCCACGGGCAAGCCCAAGGGCGTGCTGCATACCACCGCCGGCTACCTGCTCTATACCAACATATCGTTCCGGTGGATCTTCGACTACCACGAAGAAGACATCCACTTCTGCACCGCCGACATCGGATGGGTCACCGGTCACAGCTACATCCTGTACGGCCCGCTCTCGAACGGCGCCACCTCGCTCATGTTCGAAGGCATCCCGACCTATCCCGACCCGGGCAGGTTCTGGGACATCGTAGACAAGCACCAGGTCAACATCTTCTACACCGCGCCCACGGCCATCCGCGCGCTCATGAAAGAAGGCGACAGCTGGGTGACCACGCACGACCTCTCCTCCCTCAAGGTCCTCGGAAGCGTGGGAGAGCCCATCAACCCCGAGGCGTGGATGTGGTACCACAAGCACGTGGGGCACGAAAAGCTGCCGATCGTGGACACGTGGTGGCAGACCGAGACCGGCGGCATCCTGATCACGCCGCTCCCCGGCGCCATCACGACCAAGCCGGGCTCGGCAACCCGTCCGTTCCCGGGCGTCGTCCCCAGTGTGGTAAAAGAGGACGGCTCGCCTGCCAAGGCAAACGAAGGCGGCTACCTGTGCATCGACAAACCCTGGCCCGGCATGCTTCGCGGCACCTACGGAGACCCCGCGAACAAGCGGATCAAAGAGGTCTACTTCACCCGGTTCCCGGGCAAGTACTTCACCGGCGACGGCGCGCGCGTGGACGAGGACGGCGATTACTGGCTCATGGGCCGCGTGGACGACGTGATCAACGTGTCCGGCCACCGGCTCGGCACTGCCGAGGTCGAGTCCGCGCTCGTCAGCCACGAGGCGGTAGCCGAAGCAGCGGTCGTCGGCTATCCGCACGACATCAAGGGCGAAGGCATCTACGTGTATGTGACGCTCAAGGACGGGTTCAAGCCGACCGACGATCTCAAGAAGGTCCTCACCGGCCACGTCCGCTCGAACATCGGGCCGATCGCCACGCCGGACAAGCTCCAGTTCGCGCCCGGCCTGCCGAAGACGCGAAGCGGCAAGATCATGCGCCGCATCCTCCGGAAGATCGCCCACAACCAGGTGGAAGACCTGGGCGATACCTCGACCCTGGCCGATCCGTCGGTGGTGGACAACCTCGTTAAGGGGAAGTTGTAGATCCATTGATCGAACAGTCCCCCGGTCTTCAAAAACCCGATGAATAAGCCAACTGTCCAAAAGGGCGAACGTCCCAGGTGGATCCCATTCTCTACGAACCTTTTCGTCCGCCGGTATCCACGTCAAGACGAAGCACGTTTTTTGTACAAGATACATGGTCTGTACACCCATTGGGTGAGTACTCCTTTTTACGTTAATTGCCGTACTATCAGATAATTAATGCCGATTCGACACTGGACCGCCTGGTGCACACCGGGCACCAGATCGTCATTGAAGACGAAAGCTATCGGGAGAAAAGTGGATCCGGGAACAAAAAAAATATGGTATACTGTTCCCGATTTGAAAAATAATGATTAAGCGTTGCGGGTGGGGGAATGCTTGTGCAAAATGACCCGCTATTATCGACACAGAGGACTAACAGTATAATGCGGATTCATAAAAAATGAAAAAATCCCTTTCATCGAACCGACAGACAGACAATCTCGCCTCACTTCGCAATAAAGCCGAGGAAAAGCTGCGCACACAGCTTGAGAGGCTGCACAAGCTCTCTGCCCGGGACATTCAGGAACTTGTCCACGAACTGGGGACGCATCAGATCGAGCTCGAGATGCAAAATGAAGAACTGCGCAAAGTCCGGGATGAACTGGAGTCATCGAGGAATCAGTACGCTGAATTATATGACTTTGCGCCTGTCGGCTATTTTACCATTGATGCACGGGGACTGATAGAGGGGGTAAATCTTAGCGGCGCGCATTTGCTGGGAATCGAGAGGGGATTGCTGCTCAAGAGGCCCTTCAGCAGTTTTATCGCGGAAGCGGCGGACAGGGAGATTTTTTCGAAACACCGTAAGGAGATTTTTCAAAAGCAGGGCATGCAGACCTGTGAAATCAGGTTTAAGAGAAAAGACGGCGCTGTGTTCTATGCGCAGCTCCAAAGCGTAGCGAATGAAATTCTGGACGGCAAGACCGGTTATATCCGTACCACGATCCTCGAGGTCACCGAGCGCAAGCGAGCCGAAGAGGTGCTCCAAAAGGCCTATGGCGACCTTGACCTGAAGGTAAGGGAACGAACGGGAGAGCTGACCAGAGCAAACGAGCAGCTCTCGCAGGAAATAGAGGAGCGCAAGGGGACGGAAGAGTCGCTCCGGAGCGCGTATGCGGAAAACAAGCAGTTAAAGGACCGGTTCCAGGCTGAGAACATCTATCTTCACAAAGTGATCGACAAGGAATATAACTTCGGCGAGATCATCGGGCGAAGCAATGCTCTTGAGTATGTGTTCTTCAAGGTCGAACAGGTGGCGCCGCAGGAGGCGACCGTTCTTCTCCTTGGCGAGACCGGCACGGGGAAGGGATTAGTAGCGCGCTCCATTCACGGCAAGAGCAGCCGCAAGGACCGGCCCATGATTACGGTCAACTGCTCGGCGCTCCCGGCGAACCTCATCGAAAGCGAGCTCTTCGGGCGGGAAAAGGGCGCGTTCACCGGCTCCCACGACCGGCAGGTTGGGCGCTTCGAACTTGCCGACAACAGCACCCTGTTTCTCGACGAGATCGGCGAGATGCCGATCGACCTTCAGACCAAGCTGCTCAGGGTCATCCAGGACGGCGAGTTCGAGCGGCTGGGCAGCCCAAAGACCATCAAGGTCAACGTGCGGATCATCGCGTCCACCAACCGTAATCTGGAGGAGGAGATCCGGAAGGGCAGGTTCCGGGAAGACCTGTTCTATCGGCTGAATGTTTTCCCCATCACGATCCCGCCCCTCCGGCAGCGCAAGGAGGACATCCCGTTTCTTGTCGATTATTTTGTCGCCAAATTCAACAAGAAAACAGGAAAGAAGATCGAGACCGTGTCGAAAGACACCCTGAACGTCCTCCAGGAATACGACTGGCCGGGCAACGTGCGCGAGTTGGAGAGTATCATCGAGCGGGCGGTGATCACGAGCCTGGGGGCCGGGTTGCAGATACTGGACCGGTTTGTGAATTCCCCGCAGGCCGGTGAACAGGAGGCGCGGGACGGCAAGAGCCTTGCCACGCTGGAACGCGACCACATCCTCCAGGCGCTCGAGAAAACCGGGTGGAGGATCGAGGGGGAAAAAGGCGCAGCGGCGATGCTCGGTCTCAACCCCAGCACGCTTCGCGGCCGGATGCGGAAAGAAGGCATCCGCCGTTCATAAAAAAAGGCCCATTTGGGAAAGAGCATTTGGACACGGTATCGAAAATGGGAGCTTCAAAGCGAAATCTGATGAACACGGATTGATAAAGACATGCAACCCTTGCATAATTCTCCAAAATAGAGAATACCTAAAATTCAAACTGGCATGCCTCACTAACCGCAATCCTCTCCCCAAGGGGAGAGGCGAGAATTTCAGCACGCACTTCAAAGGGAGGAGTATATCAGAACCGAGGATCGTATAATTATTGCTGCGAGGCATCTCCGTTATTTTTTGATCCCGTTGTTTTTCAGCCTCGTTCTTCTCTTCACCGGTTTTCATGGCGCGAGCGCTGAAACCCTGGAACAGCCGGGAATGGTTTCGACTACGACAGATAGTAACCTATCAAGCGCGGAAACGAATACTCAACAGCTTCCCCCTTCACCCGCAGCACAGCAGGTGCCTAAAACCGACCAAGTGCCTCCACCGGTGACACCAACCGAAAGCACGGAGCGATTCGGGCCGCAAATAAACCCCTGCTTTACCGTCGTCGTTGAAGGCGATAATTGGATGGACCAGGTGCATGATTTTGTACAGGACCACACCTGTGAACCAGCGGTATGGTTTGATACCTTCTTTGTGAAGGACCATGTTTTGCTGGATGTCCGGCCCGCCACATTAATCATATTAAGAAATACAGTCCGATGGATAGAGGGGAAGGATGTCGATCTTGTCCACTATTACAGGTTCCGGTACCGCCTGCCCCAGATAGAGAACTTGCTGAAAAGAGCAAAGTTTTATATTGTTTCGGAATCTGCTGCCGACAAATTCACCACCCAGCCCGGTCTGCCCGTCGATCCCGGAACCGACCCTGCGACAGGGGCCAGAAAACCGATTGTCGGGGTGCGAGCAGATTTGTATACCAGGCTCCGTTCACTGGTCAGTTTTGACAGCGGTATAAAGATCAGTTTGCACCCCGATGCCTATATCAGGATGCGGAATCAATACGAGAAGCCCTTTGGCGAGGTTTACCTTATCCGATTTTCCGAAATCGCCATGTGGCAAGCCGTTGAACATTTCACGAACACAGTACAACTCGATCTTGAACGAAAGTTCACCACGTTTACGTTCGTCCGATGGGGCAATAACGTGACCTTTACTGAGGGCACGTCCGGCATAACCTGGAATACCGGGATCAGTCTTCTTACTCAATTGACACCCAAGAGCGCAATTTCCTATGATACCAGTATATGGGGAGTGAATCATCCTGGCTGGATCGTTCAAAATTATCGGATCGGGTCACTCTATCGACGGAATTTTTACCGGCCCTGGCTCTTCTTCGAGCTTGCGCCTGAAGTCACCTGGCCGAGAGATGAGAGCTACCGAAGGAATTCCGCATACGCTTTTCTGGCTACCCTTGAAATTCAATTTGGGAAGTGATCCCTCATGGGTGAAACCTCTCTTCAATTCGTAACTGCCCCTGGTCAACTATACGACACAAGACTTATAAAATATATCTTCGCTTCACCGCCGTCGCATTTGACGGTTCTGTTAAATGCGACGGCTAACCTTGACAGCTTTCTTCTCACCTCTAAAACCCACTATCCATCTAAGTCTGAACAATCAATGTCTTGTCACCGCGGAATCCGCAGCTTTCCTCTGGCACGATAAGTGTAATACTCATATAGTGCTGTTGCTTTTTCATTGACCTGACGAGGTAATGAAAATGAGAACAGGACGGGTTATTCGATCATGAAAGCAGGATCTGTTATATCGGAAATACGGGGCAGGTCTCGTTGACAAGGGGCAGAAGCACAAGTGCATTTCATTTTTTTTAAGGTAATTATCCCCTTAACTGGAATTATGGTACCGGTGTAACGGCAGCCAAACCAATATCGGACAGGAGGAATACTATGAAATCCAGCATGCAAGACAAAGTGAAAGGCACGTTTCACGAAGCAAAGGGCAAGGTCAAGGAAATGGCCGGAAAAATCACCGATAATCCCAAGTTGGAAATCGAAGGAAAGGGCGAAAAGATAGCCGGCAAAATGCAGGAAAAGATCGCTCAGGTCAAGAAGGTCCTGGGGAAGTAGCGAGGGCGGTGTATCAGGCGCCGGAGACAAAGCCTGGAGTGGTCACGTTGAGTGGCAAGGCCGGGAACGCAGCGGAAAAGGACCGGCAAGCAAAGTCGTCAACGACGTACATGGTGTAAAGAGTGTAAAGAAACGGATGACCATCGAGTGTTGAGTTCAGGTATACGTGGATTGCCGGATCAATCAGCGCGTGTGCAACGCGACTGAGCAATCAGGAAGGAGGACCAAATATTGTGGACGATCGCTGTGGTACTGATGATTGTATGGGTACTCGGGCAGGTTGGGCAGTTATACGATGGTAGGGCTCATTCACTGGCGCAGAGCCGGGCAGGTTTGCGGCAGTTCATAAACCAAACTGATGACAAAAGGAGGACTACATGAGACACGTATCCAAGATCGGAATTATGGTGTTCGCCGTGGCCGTCTCGGCCATTGCAATCACCGCGGGATGCAAAAGCGCCCCGCTGCGCACAGAGTCGTCAACGTCGGCGATCCGCGCAGCCGAGGAGGCCGGGGCAGGCAAAGTACCGCAAGCCTCGCTTCATTTGCAACTCGCCAAGGAGGAACTGGACCGAGCCAAGGAGTTGGCTTCGATTGGCCAGAAGGAGAAGGCCGCGTACATGCTGATGCGGTCAGAAGCCGACGCCGAGCTGGCTGTCGCGCTCTCGCGCGGGGAGGCTGAGAAGGCGGAGGCCCAGGCAGCAGTGGAGCGTGTGCAAAAACTCAGGCAAGAAAACCCATGACCCGATCATAACCCAAAAGGAGGATATTATGAAAACGATGCAATTTTTGATCATAGCCGCGTTGGTCGCGCTCGTCGCCGGCTGCGCAGCCAAGGCGCCAAGTGAACTCGTCAACGCTCGCGCGGCCTACCAGCATGCGAGCGAGGGTCCGGCGGAGAAACTCGTGCCGGCGGAATTACACAAGGCGCATGAGGCGCTCGTCCAGGCGGAACAGTCATTCCAGAAGGAACCAAAGTCGGACAAAACGAAAGATCTCGCTTATGTCGCCCAGCGCAAGGCTGAACTCGCGGGAGCGCTCGCCGACACGGCCGACGCCAAAGCAAAAAAAGATAAAGCAGACGCCGAATACCTGAAGCAACAAGCCGAGATGGTGAAGCAGGGGAAACAGGCTTTGAGCGAAGCCGAGAAGCAGCATGCGGAAGCGCTTGCCGCCATTGCCGCCGAACAGGCAGCCAAGGAAAAAGAAAAAACGGACGCCGAACTCCAGAAGCAGCAAGCCGAGATAGAGAAGCAGAAGCAGGAAATGAGTGAATCCCAGAAGACAACGGCCGAAGCTCTGGCCGCTCTGGCCGCTGAAAAGGCAAGCAAGGAGAAAGCGGAAGCCGATCTCGCCAAGCTCGCCGCGGTCAAGGAAGAGGAACGCGGACTGGTTGTCACGCTCTCAGGAAGCATTCTCTTTCGGTCCGCCGAGGCAACCTTGATGTCCTCCGCGCGAGAAAAGCTTGACCAGGTGGCCAAAGCGTTAATTGCGGTCCGCGCGCGCAACCTCATCGTGGAAGGGCACACCGATTCGCGGGGCTCCGAGTCATACAACCAGGGCCTCTCGCAACGCAGGGCCGACGCGGTCCGCGATTACCTCGTACAGAAAGGCTACCCAGCCGACCGCATCCAGGCGCGCGGAAAGGGCGAGGGCAGCCCGATAGCCGACAACGCTTCACCCGAGGGGCGCGCCAACAACCGCCGCGTCGAGATCGTCATCGAACGTGAAGCGCAGACACCCAACCCTTAGACGGGAGGCGGCACAAAATGAGAACAAACACGTTGCTAGGCATCATCCTCATTGTTTTGGGGATCATAGCCTTTGCGTATCAGGGCATTGAATACACGACCAGAGAGAAGGTCGTCGACCTCGGGCCCGTGCACATGTCGGCTGACAGGACGAGAACGCTTCCACTGCCTCCGATTGTGGGCGCTATTGCGATTATCGGCGGCATCGTACTGCTGGTCACGGGCAGCAAAAAAAGCTGATCGCAACTATGCGATTGAAGTACTGGCCGGTTGCATGAGACATCAATACCATTATGCCCTGCAAGCATGAGGGCATACATATGAAAGAATACATCACGCAATAACCAAAGGAGATACATCATGAATAAAACTTGGATAATAATAGCATTACTTATATGCGTGGCAATACTTGCTCTTTCAGGATGCTTCTTTCCAGGAGGACCTGGGCACATGCCTGGACCAGGGCACCTGCCCATGCCTCCGCATCCGTAACCTCGAGTTTATCAGGTCCGGATGAATAACATGGGACGGCATCGTGCTGCCGGTCCCGGGAAGCAAGGCCGGATCGAAGGCAGAACGTTTCAATCATGGGGGTTGTTATGAATGATAAGAGAAAAGCATACGAAGAAAAGCTCGATGCTCAGTTGAAGGAGTGGAGCGCGCAGATCGCCCTGCTCAAGGCCAAGGCGGACAATGCCAAGGCCGATGTGAGGATCGAATACCACAAAACCATCGAAACCCTGCAAAGAAAGCAGAATGATGCTGGGAAGAAGCTGCAGGAGTTGAAAGCCGCCGGCGATGAGGCATGGGGAGACATCAAGACAGGCGCGGAAAAAGTCTGGGCTGAAGTGAAGGCCGCCTACCACGATGCGAGTTCGAGGTTCAAGTGAACATGAGCGGGAAAACGGTCGAAAGTACCTGGCCCTCAAGTCGTCTCAGGCAGAAGGTTAATTACTGAGTTGACTTCGGCTAAAGCACCAGCAGTCAATTCGAGATCCTAACCAAAGGAGGGACACTATGAAATCCAGCACGAAGGACCAGGCTGAAGGCAAGTTTCACGAAGCAAAGGGCAAGGTCAAGGAAGTGGCCGGGAAAATCACCGATAATCCCAAGTTGAAAGACGAAGGAACAGACGAAAAGATAGCCGGCAAAGTGCAGAAAAAGGTCGGACAGGTCGAGAAGGTCCTGGGGAAATAGTGAGGGCGGCGTATCATGCGCCCACGATGTCCTTGAAACCCGTAGCCGAGGCAGAATGTTCCACCACAACCGGGACTCCGAAAGGCATGAGATCTTCGGATGGAAAGAATTCAAAAAAATCAGAAACGACAATAAAAAGGAGAATGTCCATGAAAGCAATATATTCCATAGCTCTGATGGTGGCCGCGGTCGCGCTGTTGGTGATCAGTGTGCCGGTGTACGCTTCCAAGACGGATGACCGCATCGAATCATCAGCTAAAAAGTCGTATGTGTTCAAGACCTACCTAAAAAACGATGATATCAAGATCCAGTCCAAGGACGGCGCCGTCACCTTGACGGGGAACGTCTCAGAGGAATCCCACAAATCGCTGGCCCAGGAGACCGTAGCGGGCCTGCCCGGGGTCAAAAGCGTGGACAACAAGCTGGACGTCAAAGGCGAGCACCCCGCTGAGAACTCGGATGCGTGGCTGACTGCGAAAGTAAAAAGCACGCTCCTGTTTCATCGGAGCGTGAGCGCCATGACGGAGGTTAAAACTACAGATGGAGTCGTCACCTTGCAAGGTGAGGCGGCCAACCAGGCGGAAAAGGAACTGACGACCGAATACGCCAAGGATGTCGAAGGGGTCAAAGACGTTAAAAATGAGATGACGCTGTCTAATACCGCGAAAAAGACACAGAGGTCAACGGGTGATAAGATCGATGACGCCTCCATTACCGCCCAGGTAAAAATGACGTTGTTGTTCCATCGATCGACCAGTGCACTCAAGACCAAGGTCGAGACAAAGCATGGCGTGGTCACGTTGAGCGGCAAGGCCGGGAACGCAGCCGAAAAGGACCTGGCAAGCAAAATCGCCGACGACGTAAAGGGTGTGAAGAGCGTAAAGAACCGGATGACCATCGAGTAGTCCAACGAGACCCTGGATCGTTGCCGGCTGGCGCGAGGCGCGCAAGCCGGCAGTTAACCTAAAGCAAACTGAAAGGAGGATCATATGTTGTGGACAATCGCTGTGATACTGATAGTTCTCTGGGCGCTGGGGCTGGTGAGCAGTTACACGATGGGCGGGTTCATCCATATTTTGCTTGTGCTCGCACTTGTAGTGATCGTGATCAGCGTCATCCAGGGCCGGAGACCTTGATAAATAATTTCCCGGTATGATTTGCCGTAGTTACATTGAGTAAAAATTAAGAGAGATAGCTCGCTTCGCACATTTCGCGGGACTCGACTTCGCGGGCGGGGCATTCATCCCCGCCCTTGACCAGGGGTCTCCAACTTCGGCCCCGACGCAGTGGACCCCGATGGCAAGCGTTTTTTCGAGCAACGAGCCGCAGAGCATACGCAGGGATTCGGACAGGCAACAGGAAAGGAGAAAAGACATGGGCACAATACTGATCATCATTTTAGTTCTCGTGGTTATCGGGGCACTACCTACCTGGCCTCACAGCAGGAGTTGGGGATACTATCCCAGCGGCGGACTCGGATTGATCCTTTTGATTCTGATCATCCTGTTGCTCCTTGGGGTGATCTGAAGAGATTCTGGCGCACGATAAGTCAATATGAACTCGTCTGAAACATAAGAAGCATTTGCAGGAGGCAATAACATGAAAAAGTTATTATATGGAATAATGCTTTTAGCGTTTGTAATTGTTGTTCCTATTCCGACGATGGCAGGGGTAGATGTAAGCGTTAGTATTGCTCTACCGCCGCCTATCGTATTTGCAGCACCACCGGAGATGATAGTGCTGCCTGAGACGTATGTCTACGTCGTCCCTGACGTGGACGTGGACATCTTTTTCTACAATGGCTGGTGGTGGCGTCCCTGGGAAGGCCGCTGGTATCGCTCACGAGACTATAACGCGGGTTGGGTCTATTATCAAAGGGTCCCTTCCTTTTATAGGAGTATACCGCCGAGTTGGAGGAATGACTACAGGGACCATCGTTGGAGAGGGCATCAGTGGAATTATCAACGAATACCTCACCAGCAAATTCAACAAAACTGGAGGGGCTGGCAACAGAGCAGGCATTGGGAGAAGCAGCAGACTTGGGGTGTCCAGGGATTGCAACCCCGTACGCGATCACAGCAGCCGTCTCGAGCGGTTCAACCAGGAACTCAGGCGAAGCCGCGATCTCGCGAGGCAGTAAAACCGCAACAATCGCGACCGCAAGCAGGTAAGATGCAACAACAGCGCTCGCCTTCACAACACCAGGAGAAAACACAAAAATCCAAACCTCGAAAGGAAAAACCGAAACAAGGGGAGGAAGAAAAACATGATAGAAAATAGGATGAAACAAAGTTTAACCCCTCTAGGGCTGCCATCGATAAAATCTGTCGGGTAGGGCAGGAAAGTAATTAACGTTGCATAACCGGACGACAAAGAACCTATTGGAAGGAGGATCATATGTTGTGGACAATCGCTGTGATATTGATAGTTCTCTGGGCGCTGGGGCTGGTGAGCAGTTACACGATGGGCGGGTTCATCCATATTTTGCTTGTGCTCGCGATAGTAGTGATCTTGATCAGTGTCATCACGGGCCGGAGACCTTGATAAGCTTGCATCTCACATTTCGTGGGACTCGACTTCATGGGCGGGGCATTCATCCCCGCCGATGACCAGGGGTCTCCGCCTTCGGCCCCGACGCAGTGGACCTCGACGGCGAGCGATGTTCGCGCGGCGAGCCGCAGAGCATACGCAGGGACCTGGACAAGCAACAGGGAAAGGAGAAAAAACATGGGCACGATACTGATCATCATTTTAGTCCTCGTGGTTATCGGCGCACTACCCACCTGGCCTCACAGCAGGAGCTGGGGATACTATCCCAGCGGCGGACTCGGATTGATCCTTTTGATTCTGATCATCCTGTTGCTCCTCGGGAGGATATGAGGCGATTCAAGCTCGCGAGAAGTAATGATGAACATGTCTAATAGAGAGATGCGAGATGCGAGCAAAGACAGCCGCATGGTAATGCGCTGACACGGCAAGCCCTGCGGGAAGCTTTTGCTGCCGGAGTTGAATAACGATCTACAACGGTAAAGATGCAAAGAATGAAAGGAGAAATGCCATGCCGTTAATTCAATTAGTGATCGTTTTGGTTGTTGTTGGAGTGATCCTATGGGTGATTAACAGCTACATACCGATGCAGTCTACCATAAAGAAAATATTGAATGTGGTAGTGGTCATTGTTGTGATTCTATGGCTGTTAAGTGTCTTCGGACTCATCGGAAACCTCTCAACGATTCGCGTTGGGAAGTGAAGGGTCTGAACATATTCGCCATGGAGTGAAAACGGAGTATGTGTGCCTGAATAGCAAAGGTATCTCCAAGGAAGTGAATGCGATCGCCGTTTTCTGTCTTTCCGGCTTGCCGGTCCACCAGGTTTGGGGTTCGGCCGACCCCGTTGTATCAGATGAATCTTTCTTCAATCCCGAAAGCCTTCAGGAATGAGAGAATGTTGCTTACTTGAACATTCGCTGTATTTATAAACAGATACTCGGAACCATTAAAAAGGAGATTTGAGATGAAAAAGTTAGCAGCAATAGCGGCAGCAGTTTCGATCGTTGCGTTTGCAGCACTTGCCTATGGAGAGATGGGCGGTCAGGGTATGGGACCGGGAATGATGTGTGGTTGCGACAGGGATGGGCAGATGATGGAGTCAGAACATCACATGCCGAAGCAACTTATGGACCTTAACCTGGATGAAAAGCAGAAAGCTTCGATAGGTCAGATCAAGAGCAGAATGATGAAAGAGACGATCAAGCGGACGGCAGACATGCGCATCGTCCAGATCGAACTCAAGGACCTTCTCAGCCAGGACACCGTGGACATGAAGGCAGTTGAGGCAAAAGTGAAACAGTTGGAAATGATAAAGACCGAAATGCATCTTTCTCACATAAAGGCCATGGAAGAATGCAAAACCAAACTGACACCTGAACAGCGGAAGAAGTTGAGAGAGATGATGGAGGCGGGGCCAATGATGGAGGGAATGGGAATGAAGCACGACCAGGAGTGCGTCATGAAGGGGAAATAAGTCGGCTCAATATGACAAAATAAAGGGAAAACTGCAATGATAAGAATCATTCTGGGGAGAAAAAGAATAGAGTCGGTGGGGTGTGAGACATGGGCAAAGATCCTATGCGCCATCAGCTTCACATCTCGAGGAGATCGTCCATGATCGAAACCACCATTAAAATGACGGTGCCTGTTGAGAAACGGAAGGAAGTCCTTCAGACGGTAAAAGCGATACTTGGCCCGATCCGGCGCGAACACGGCTGCATAAGCTGCAATTGCTACGTGGATGTGGAGGATGAACGCATCTTCTTCTTCGAGGAGGAGTGGAAGACCAGAGAGGACCTGGAAAACCATCTGCGGTCCGACCATTTCGGTGTCTTGAACGGGGCAATGAGACTGCTCCGCGTAGAGCCGGACATCAGGTTCAACACCATTGCATCCACAGCAGGGTTGGAAGCGGTAAAAGCGGCGCGGGTGTGATGTGAGAAAAAACGAGTTGATCGGATTGGCTGGCATCATGATCCCAGAGATGGTGCTGATCACGAAATAGGCGTGGCTTATTTCGTGATTGAGCAAACCGGGCACGCAGATAGAGGAAATAATCGTATGCAACTCCTGGATCAATTCATATCTCAAATAGGCAAGCATCCTGAAGACTGGACCAGCCAGGATATGCAGAAATATCTGGACTATGTAAAAACGCAGCGACAGACGTAACCGTGTTAAAAAAGATGACAACTGATTAAACGTGTACGGATAAATGACTGCTGCAAAAGGAGATACGCATGATGAAGATCTGGAAGGAGTGTTATCGCAGCGCTGGCCATGAGTCTACTGCTTGTGGGGATGTATGGTTGTCACGAGGGTCCGGCAGAGCGCGCGGGCAAGAAAATCGACAAGACGGTCGATCAAGGCGGACAGCAGATGGAAAAGGCTGGTAAGAAAATTCAGGATGACATCAAGGGGAAATAGACTTCCTTGATATCGGCGCTTTAATGAACGCCAAGACTGACTGGAAATTGCCGAGGTAGGAATCATGGATGATCCCACAGGGAAACGGTTCGATCCCCGTCCGGGATCGACCGCTGCAGCGCCGGAGCAGCGTGGTCGAATTGTCGGCGCTGATATCGCCGCCAGGACAAAAGAACCGACACCTGAGAATGCCATGAAAGTTCCGGCGACGTTCGAACGGAATGAGACCGTGCGAATTGAGGCTTTCAGCGATGGCATTTTCGCCATTGCCATAACCCTGCTGGTTCTCGGGATCAATGTGCCGAAGGCCCGGGAACTTGGTGCAGGCGGCAGCCTCGGATCAACGTTGATAAAACAGTGGCCGCATTACCTTGCCTTCGTGACAAGCTTCATTACGATCTTTGCCAATTGGGTAAATCATCACCGGATCTTCAGCTTTATCCAGAGGACCGATCATCCTTTCCTGTACTGGAACGGCTTATTGCTTCTGTTCATAACGTTCATGCCCTTTCCAACGGCCCTGCTGGCGGAATACCTCCCGCGCCCCGAAGCCAATGTTGCGGGAGCGGTCTTTGCCGGCACCTACGTCGCGATCGCATTTGCGTTCAAGGGCCTGTGGCATCACGCGTCAAAGAACGGAAGGCTTCTTGCACAGAACGTGGATGACAGGGAAATAAAGCAGATCACCATGCAATACCGATTCGGGCCGCTGATGTACCTTGCGGCGTTCGCGCTTTCCTTTGTGTCGGTCGGCCTGAGCGTGGGTTTGTGTCTGTCCCTGGCCGTGTTCTTTGCCGTCAAAGGCTGGCCAACGCTGAGATCAGCAGTGCTGCTCATTCCGTTATTCCCGCGACGGAGGAAATCCGAGATTCCAAAAGCATAACCAGGTCTCCGTTTGAGCGGGGACGACAAGGTACTCTATAATGAATGACTTTTTCTGTAAGTTCTAAAGGAGAGACTAATGGCCATTCTTGCCTCTGATGATGCCACTCACGCTGATGAAAATACGTATCACACTGATGCCGCTTCACCGGGTGGTCCGGACGCGATCAAGTATTACCTGAAAGATATCCGGAAAACTCCGCTCCTTACCTTTGAGCAGGAACAGGAACTCGCAAGGAAGGTCGCGCTCGGGGACGAAGGAGCGCGCGAGCGGATGATCGAAGCAAATCTAAGGCTCGTCATAGCCATCGGTAAACGGTATGTCAACCGGGGGCTGCCGTTTCCGGACATCATCGCGGAGGGAAACCTCGGCCTGATCCGGGCGGTGGATAAATTCCAGCACAAGCGCGGGTTCAGGTTCAGCACGTATGCGTGGTGGTGGATCAAGCAGTCCATCGAGCGGGCGATCGTGAGCCAGGTGAGGATCATCCGTCTGCCGGTGCATGTTGCGGAGGTCGTCAATAAATATATGCGCATTGTGAGGAAAATGTCGCAGCAGCATGGGCGCGAACCGGACGCTCAGGAGATTGCCGCGGAGATGCGGATAAGCATTGACCGGGTGAGGGTAGTGTCCCAGCTCGTAAGGGACGTCTGTTCTCTCGAAACGCCCATCGGCGATCAGGAAGAAGAGACCCTCAAGGATGTGCTGAGCGACGACAAGGCGCCGTCATCCGAGAATTCCTATGAGGATGGTTCCCGGCAAAAACATATCAACGAATGGATTTCTCATCTGCCGCCTGTTGAGCGCAGGGTAATAGAGTTGAGATATGGTTTGAACCGGGAAGAGCCTCACACGCTCATGAGTATCGGCAAACAGTTCAAGCTCACGCGCGAGCGCGTCAGACAGATCGAGAGTCAGGCGATCAACAAACTCAAAAACCTGGCGAAGAACAGAAGCATTGTATTGAATGACATGCTGTAATCCGGAGGACCGTGGTTTTCGCGTCAACTCATGACCATGAAGTGGACGCGAAGGTCGATCGCTTGCCGTCGCGTGTAACAATTGTTTGTCAAGAAAACCGGAGAAGTTACCAAATGATCGAGGAGGTATGTGACCATGACGAAATATATTTCTTCTCAACTCAAGAAGTGGGTAGGCCCGGATTGTGGAGTCCATGGCCGGATCTGACGGTACGACGGACAAGAGCAGTGCCCCGGTATCGCGTACAGCGTGGTGGCGGCTCATTGCCGGCGTTCTCGCTCTTGCCCTCGTGACGCCGGGCGCGGTCACCGCCGCGGAGCACGACTCCAACGCACTCATTCTCCCGTCATTGAAGACCGCCTGGAATGTGGGCGACGCCGTGGAGCCTGTCGCTTCCCCGGCAGTGAAGGCCGATTGGGGTCCGGGCGTCCAGAAGAACTACCTCATCCCGGCGCTCGAGATCCCGACCTTTCTCTGGCTCCTCAACAGGTTTGACCGCACCGTCTATGGCACCGACATCTACGGAACGAACTGGAACACCGGCTGGCATCACGTCATCCATGGCCCCTGGACGCTGGACAATGACCCCTTCGGCATGAACTTTATCATGCATCCCTACATGGGGTCGTTCAATTACGGCTTCGCGCGGTCAGCCGGCCTCAATTTCTGGGAGTCGTTTGGCTATGACCTTCGCGGCAAGCTATGTCTGGGAGACATTCGGAGAGACCGGACCGCCCTCCATTAATGATCAGATCATGACGAGCTTCGGCGGGTCCATCATGGGCGAGGCGCTTTTTCGGATGGCGAGCTACGTCCTTGAGGACGGCAAGCCGGGGTTCTGGCGCGAACTGGGCGCCGCAGGACTCTCGCCTTCCACCGGCCTCAACCGTCTCGCCTTCGGCAACCGGTTCAAGGCCGTCTGGGTGAGCAATGACCCGGCCATCTTCACGCGCCTGCGACTCGGCGCGAGCCTGACCGAGCACCAGACGGACCAGGGCATTGGAAAAACCGTGAACCGGCCCGAGGCCTCGGGAGACTTCGCCATGGCCTATGGGCTCCCCGGGAAACCCGGCTATAGCTACGAGCGCCCCTTCGACTACTTCCATTTCGAATTCACCGCCGTCACCCTCAGCGGCGGCAACGCCTTCGAGAACATCACGACCCGCGGTCTTCTCTATGGAACAAAATACTCGGCCGGCGACGCCTATCGCGGGATATGGGGCCTTTACGGGAGCTATGACTACATATCGCCGACGATCTTCCGCGTCTCGAGCACGGCCCTCTCGCTCGGAACCACCGCCCAGTGGTGGCTCTCGCACTCGGTTGCGCTCCAGGGTTCGGCCCTCGGTGGCGTCGGTTTCGGCGCGGCCGGCACCATCGGCGGCGTGGGTGACCCCGCAACGGGTGTACGCGACTACCACTACGGCGTCGTCCCGCAGGGCCTGCTCGCGCTCCGCCTCATCTTCGGCCAGGCGGCCATGCTCGACCTGACAGGGCGAGAGTACTATGTCACCGGCACGGGCTCCGACAACAAAACCGGTTTGGAGAAGATCTTCCGCGGGAACGCGTCGTTCACGGTGCGTGTTTACGGCCGCCACGGTATCGGCATCCAGTACGTCGAATCGCACCGGGATGCGCACTATGCCAATCTGCCCGACAGGCACCAGACGGTAGGGACCGTCAGTATCGCTTACAACTTCCTCGGCGACATCAATTTCGGCGCTGTCGAGTGGCGCGACTTCTACGCCGACCGCCGCTGAGCCGCCTGAACAGGGAAGAGACGGGACAGAGAAGTCATAAAAAGGATGATCACGATTACGTTATACTTTACACAGGATGGCGTGTTCAGTTTGTGTCGACAGAGAGTATCGCGGTCTCCGAATTGGTCGGACATCCCAACTGAGCAAAATCCTGATGAAGGGGTATGTGTCCATGACTGACCAGAGCAATTCTCAGCGGGGAATCCGCTTCGTTGTCATCGCGGCTGCCCTCGTGATCATCATCGGGGGCATCTATCAGGCGCAGTCGGTCCTGGTGTCGTTCCTTGTCGCTGTTTTCCTCGCCATGCTCGGGACGCCGCCGGTACTCTGGCTTGAGCGGAGACGCATCCCCACTGTTGCCGCGGTGCTGCTCGTCGTGGCAGGCATGATCGTCGTTCTGCTGATCGTCGGCGGTCTTGTAGCCACGTCTCTCAACAGCTTTGTCGATGCCCTGCCTGCCTATCAACAACGCATACAGGAACAGATCTCGACGCTCAGGGCGCTGCTGGCACAGAAGGGCATCCGGGTCACGGACAAGGTGCTGCTCGAGTATGTCAATCCGGAAGCGGTGATGAAGCTGTCTATCGGCATGCTCGGGGGCTTGGGCTCTGCGCTCTCGAACATCATCCTGATCTTGCTCACCGTAACGTTTATCCTGCTCGAGGCCTCAAGCTTCCCTGTCAAACTCCGGGCTGTCCTCGGCGATCCTCATCAGGCCTTTCCCCAGTTCACGAGGTTCGTTGATGATATGGTGCGGTATATGATCATCAAGACGGGGATCAGCCTGACCGCTGGCGTTCTCATCGGTATATGGCTCTCCATCCTCGGCGTGGATTCTCCTATTCTCTGGGGTTTCCTGGCCTTTCTGCTCCACTATGTACCCAATGTCGGTTTTATCATCGCCGCGATCCCCGCGGTTATTCTCACTCTTGTCCAACTCGGGCTCGGTCATGCCGCGCTCGCCGCCGCCGCATATCTGGCTGTTGGTTTCACCCTCGGCAACGTGGTCGAACCGAGGTTCATGGGGCGGAGGCTCGGGCTGTCCACGCTGGTCGTATTTCTCTCGTTGGTATTTTGGGGGAGCCTGCTTGGCCTGATCGGTGTGGTCCTGTGCATACCGCTCACCATGACGCTGAAGTTCGCATGCGAGAACAATGCAAGCACTCGATGGCTCGCGGTATTGCTCGGGCCCGAGTCGCCCGCTGAAAGCGTTCCACCACTATCGAAAAGAAGAAATGCTCCTGAGACCTGAACAAATAGTGCTAAGGTTTGATGAAGAAGAAGTCGGGGAAAATTAATTTTTTTATTGGGTCGTGCCCGGGTTGTTTCGGAAAATGTTTATACGGAGGAACGAGTATGACGGAAAAAACACATGACAAAGAACTGGATGCACTGAAGGCCGATATTGCGCGCTTGCGCGATGAGATCGCAGGACTTGCCGCCGGTATGAAGAAATCCGCCGGCATCCATGCCGAACAGGAAGGCCCCACCCTTGGCGATGAAGGCCATAGTGTATGGGCGGACCTCTTGCACAAGTTTGAATCATCGAAGGTCCAGAGTGAAAAAGTCGTCAGGGACCTTTCGGCTGAAGTGGAACAGCACCCGCTGGTCAGTATTATGGCCGCATTCGGCCTCGGCTATATAATCGCCAAACTATGGTACCGGGGGACAGACAATGAAGATACTATCGACGCTCCTTGATATCGCGATGTCCTTTCTGCGTTTGCTGCAGGCAGAGGGGAGAGTGCTGAGAAAAGCGGTGATGGACACGGCATGGGCGCTTGCATTTATCGGGATTGCTTCACTCCTGGTCCTGGCCGCGTCGGGCTTTCTCCTGGCGGGGATCTACCAGTACCTTGCAACGCAGATGTCCCCGGCGGCCGCGTCGATCCTCGTGACGTTCCCGGCCCTTGTTCTCGCACTGATTTTCGCGGGCATCGTAAAATGGTGGACCGCTGGCCCGAAATGAAAAGCGCGTCTGTTCGCGCGCGATATCCTTGCGTGCTTGATGGGCTCTCAATGATGTCGAATTTAACCGCAGAGGCGCAGCGGGCTGGAGTAGTTAAAGATTGGAGATCCTGCGATGTTTGAGGATATTGTCGATACAGCTCGTGAACCTCTTGTGGTCCTGAATGCAGATCTGAGGGTCCTCATGGCCAGCCGCAGTTTTTATGAATCGTTCAAGGTAATGCCGAAGGAAACGGTGGGCAATCTTATCTATGACCTCGGAAACCGGCAATGGGACATTCCCAGGCTTCGAACGCTGCTTGAAGAGATCCTGCCCAAAGACAACAAGTTCGATGACTATAAAGTTGAACATGTATTTTCAGGCATCGGGCACAAAATAATGCTGCTCAATGCCCGCCGTATCACTCAAGCAGGAAGCGGTCCTCAGCTGATCCTCCTGGCAATAGAAGACATCACTGAAAAAATGCGCCTGGAAAAAGAATTGGCGGAACGAACGCGAGACACCGAACAGGCACAATCCGATGCCGAGGCTGCAACAAGGGCCAATGAAGATATTATTGAGACCGTGCGTGAACCCCTTCTGGTGCTGGATTCAGACCTGAGGGTCCTCAAGGCCAACCGCAGCTTCTATGATTCATTCAGGGTTACACCGGGGGAAACGATCGGAAATCTCATCTATGACCTCGGAAACCGGCAATGGGACATTCCCAGCCTTCGAACGCTGCTTGAAGAGATCCTACCCAAAGACAACAAGTTCGATGACTATGAGGTTGAACATGTGTTTTCAAGCATCGGGCACAAGGTAATGCTGCTCAATGCCCGCCGAATCGCTCAAGGAGAGATCGGTTCTCAGCTGATCCTCCTTGCGATAGAAGACGTCACTGAAAAAATGAGGCTTGAACGGGAATTGGCGGAACGAACACGAGACGCGAAGAAAGCGCAATTCGAGGCCGAGTCTGCGACCATGGCCAAGTCAGATTTTCTTGCCAACATGAGCCATGAGTTGAGGACCCCTCTTAATTCGATCATCGGTTTTTCGGAGGTACTGGAGGACCAACTGCTCGGCACGCTGAATGAGTCGCAGCGCGAAAACGTGATGTATATCCTCAAAGCGGGTAGGCACCTGCTCAGCCTGATCAACGATATCCTCGATCTCTCCAAAGTGGAATCAGGCAAGATGGAGCTCGACGTGGAGCCTGTGTCGTTACAAGAGCTGCTTGACGCGTCCCTGATCATGCAGCGGGAGAAGGCATTGAGGCATGGGATTAACGCTGGATCTTCAGATCGAACATGATACGACGATCATGATCGAGGCGGATAAAAGGAAACTCAAGCAGATACTGTTCAATCTCCTGAGCAATGCGGTGAAATTCACACCCGATGGCGGCCAGGTGCGGGTACTGTCGAAGGAAATAAATGGAGCCCAGGATATAGAGATCAGCATCAGGGACACCGGCATAGGGATCAAGAAGGAGGACCTCCCGAAGCTTTTCAAGGAGTTTTCTCAATTGGCATCCGCCTATGATAAAAAGTATGAGGGCACCGGGCTGGGGCTCGCACTCACCAAAAAACTTGTTGAATTGCACGGCGGGAGGATATGGGTGGAGAGCGAGTTCGGCAAAGGGAGCCTGTTCGCCTTTGTTATTCCAGTAAGCCAGAGGAGGAAAAAGGATGCCTAAGAAGATCCTTGTTGTGGAAGATAACGAGGCGAACCGTATCCTCATGAGACAGATACTCAAGCATTATGGTTATGAGGTGCTGGAGGCTACTGATGGGGTATCCGGGCTGGAGATGGCCAGAGAGTTCATGCCTGACCTGATACTGCTTGATCTGCAGATGCCTGTTATGGGCGGTTTTGCGGTGATACGGGAATTGCGGAAAACACCGGAACTGAGCAAGCTGAAAGTGATCGCCGTGACCTCGTTTGCCATGAAAGGCGACAGGGAAAAGGCACTGGAAGCCGGATTCGACGAATATGTGACTAAACCCATAGATACGAGAAAATTCGTCGAGCTCGTAAAAAACATTGTTCCAATTCCGAGGTGAAAACATGACGCTGCCGAAGAATCCTATCATCCTTTGTGTCGATGATGAACCTGCGAACCTCAAACTGCTCGAAAACATACTCGTACCCAGAGGCTACGAGGTGGTAAGCGTTGCAAGCGGGGAAGACGCCCTGCGGAAGATCAAAACCCGGCCAATAGACCTCGTACTGATGGACCTTATGTTGCCGGGGATGGACGGCCTGCAGGTGTCCCGGAAGATCAAAGATAACAAAAAGGCCAGGAATATACCGATAATCATGCTTACCGCGCATAGCGGTGTTGAGTCTTTTATAAAGTCTCTCAGCAATGAGGTATTCGCGTATCTCCATAAGCCTTTTGAAACAGAAGAATTGCTCAACCTCGTGAGGGCTGCACTTGGGCAATCAGAGGTCAACGATTCTTGATGCTGTCGTAAAAAGGGCATTATCTACCGCAGAGACGTAGCCTGCTCTCGCGATAGCGCGGCCATAAACCGAGACGCGGAGAAATGCATCTTGAAAATAATAAGGATTTTCTCTGCGCCTCTGCTTGTGCCCGCGTTTTGGCTTGTCCCCGCGCTATCGCAAGAGCAGGGGGCAACAGCAGGGTACGTCTCAGCGGTGAAAGAATTTGGCAGGTGCATATGCGCCCCTTGGAGGCGTCGTGAAAAAACTATTGATCGTTTTTATCTCCGTGCTGTTATTTGCCGTTAATGGCGACGCAGGTGAACTGTTGTACAGGAAGACTCCGCAAAGGCGGACCAATTGGCCGAGACGGCGAGTCAACCACAAGACGTGAATGCTCCCGAAGACACTCTCCCCGCCGAGCAGCAGCAGAAATCATCGCAAAGCATGGACTTTGGAAAAAAAACTCATAGTCCTGTTGCCGAACACAAGGTGAATTATTTTTCTCTGAATCACTGGCCGGGGAACAACAACGCGCAGGCCAAGTTCCAGATAAGCATGAAGTTCCAGGTGCTGCAGCCGAACCTCTATGTACTCAAGCATAATATTTTCCCGGCCTATGTTGCCTATACGCAGAAGACGCTCTGGAACGTAGGGCAGCAGTCAAGGCCTTTCGAGGAAAGCGATATTAACCCGGAGTTTTTTTTAGATTATCCGGTCAACGCCGTCATCATTGGCCGGTTTAAACTGCGCAATGTTGTTATAAGTCCCATCGAGCACGAATCCAACGGTCTCGCCGGCATCCAGTCACGAGGCTGGAACAGGCAATATGTTTTGATCAAGTTCGGGATCGAGTCGAAGGAAAAACTGGAGGTAACGAATTCCTTCCTGTCGGACAAGGCGTTATTGTACGTCAAGCTCTGGCATGCATCGAGTTATTCCGATGAGACCGCCTATCTTCAATCTATCGGCAGCAACGATAAATTCCTCGACTACATGGGGCAGGGGGAGATCGGCGTAAGCGTCAGGAACTTTCTCTGGGGAGGAAGCATCAGGAACCATCAACTGGATATAAGAACGCCGATATTCCGGGATGGCCGAAAAAATTCCTGCGAATTCGAATTCCGGCAGCAGCTTCCGAATATGAATTTCGCGCTTTATTTTCAATACTGGTATGGCTATGGAGAGACCCTGATGCGGTTCGATCAGTTCGGACGCAGAAGTTTTGTCGGGCTCTCTTTTTCTTATTAACGCATGCGAAAGGAGCGGAAGAGCAGGGTAATTACCGGCAGAGTGTAAATAGGTTAAAAACAAGATCCCAACCCAGGCATGTCCGCCTATGAATATATGAGAGGATACCCTTGATTTTGGTCTATGTGAATGCTATTTCGAATCTAAGAATCAGTCAATTTTGAAATAAGCCGAGGAGTGTATATATGAATATGGATGAAGGACAACACCGCTCTATTTTACAGAGGATCGCCCGGAGGGCGATGCTTGACAGGGGCTTGCTCCCTGACTTTTCCGCGGCAGCACTCGCCGAACTTGGCGAGATCAAGTTGCCTGCGGCAATGAACAAGGAGCCGGTTCGCGACCTGACGGACCTCCTCTGGGCTTCCATCGACAACGATGATTCCCGCGACCTGGACCAGCTGACGGTGGCAGAGGCAATGCCCGGAGACAATGTAAAGATTCTTATTGCTGTTGCCGACGTGGACCTGCTGGTCAAGGACGGATCGGCGATTGACGAACACGCCCGCCATAATACCACCTCTGTTTATACCGCTGCCAGGACGTTCCCGATGCTTCCTGAGAAGCTTTCGACAGATCTCACGTCGCTCAATTTCAATGAGGACCGGCGGGCAATTGTCATTGAAATGGTGATCGCCGCGGACGGGTCACTTCAGAAGTCCGATATCTACAGGGCGCACGTCCGCAACCGCGCGAAGCTGGCATATAACAGCGTTGCCGCCTGGCTGGAAGGGAGCGGAGCCATTCCCGCGGCCCTTGCCGCTGTACCGGGGCTTGATGAGAACCTGCGCATGCAGGACAGGGCGGCGCAAGGCATGAAAAACCTCCGGCATGTTCACGGCGCCCTCAGCCTTGAAACAAGTGAGGCGAGGCCGGTATTTGAAGGTGATGAGCTCCGCGGCCTTGAAACGGAAAAAAAGAACCGCGCAAAGGATATTATCGAGGATTTTATGATAGCCGCAAACGGTGTGACCGCCCGGTACCTCTCGTCAAGAAAACTGTCTTCCCTGCGGCGCGTGGTACGCACGCCAAAACGATGGGAACGCATCGTCGAGCTTGCCGGGGAACAGGGATTCACGCTTCCCCGGCAGCCGGATCCGAAAGCGCTCGAGGGATTTCTGACGAAAGAGAAGGCAGCCGATCCCCTTCGGTTCCCCGACCTCTCCCTCGCGGTCATCAAACTTCTTGGCGCCGGAGAATATGTTGCGGAACTTCCGGGCGTCAATGCCCCGGGGCACTTCGGTCTCGCTGTCAGGGATTACACCCACTCCACGGCCCCGAACCGCCGGTATCCCGATCTCATCACGCAGCGATTGTTGAAGGCCGCCATAGAAGGAACACCCTCGCCTTACGGCAATGACGAACTGGAGGTCCTGGCCAAACATTGCACGGAAGAAGAGGATGCCGCGAACAAGGTAGAACGACAGGTCGGAAAATCCGCCGCGGCAATGCTGCTGGAACACAGGATCGGTGAGGAGTTCGATGCCATCGTCACCGGCGCGTCGGAAAAAGGGACGTGGGCGCGGCTTCTCACGGTACCGGTCGAAGGACGGCTGGTCCATGGGTTCGAGGGCGTTGATGTCGGCAGCCGCATCCGGGTGAAGCTGGCATCGGTGGACGTTCAAAGGGGATACATCGATCTCCGGAAGGTCGGCGCCCCGGGACGGTGACGGCAAGAAGCGCCGGGCGCTATCCGACCGTGGAAGAGAAAAGGCATGAATCATGGCTAAAGAAAAGAAGGACGAGGGGCGAGAACGGGTAAAAGAAAAACGACCTGCCGATAATCCTGCTCGCCTTTGAAGACATAATCGAGCGCAAGGAGACGGAACATGCCCCAGAAAAAAACCACAACAAGATCCCAGGAATACGCAGAGAGCATCGTCAATACCGTGCGTGAACCCTTAATCGTTCTTGATCAGGAACTAAGGGTGGTCACCGCCAGCCGCTCCTTCTATGAAGTCTTTAAGGTAAGACCTGAGGATACCGTGGGACAGCTCATCTATAACCTGGGCAATAAACAGTGGGATATTCCCAGGCTGCGGGAACTGCTGGAAACCATCCTTCCCGAAAAGGCAACCTTTGATGACTACGAGGTTGAACATGATTTTACCACTATCGGCAGACGCACCATGCTTTTAAATGCCCGGAGGATCCCCAATCCTCCGGAAAAGCCGAAAGTTATTCTCCTGGCCATCGAAGATATCACCATGCGCAAGAGTAAAGAAAAACAGTATCTTCAATTAGCGGCAATTGTTAATACCTCTGTTGACGGCATTATCGGAAAAGATCTGGAAGGAGATATTGTCAGCTGGAATAAAGCAGCGGAAAGAATATACGGTTATACCGAACAAGAGATACATGGCAAAAATATTTCTCTTCTGGCCCCTCCTGGTTACGAAGAAGAAATACGCAACCAGCTTAAAAAGCTGCGAAACGGAGAATTGATTGAAAATTATGAAACAAAGCGTGTCCGAAAAGACGGGGTCGTAATTGATATCTCTTTGAGTCTTTCGCCGATCAAGGACAAGGCGGGGAATATTTGCGGCGCGTCGGCCATTATGCACGACATAACCGAACAAAAAAAGGCAAAGCAGGTGCTGATTGTCAGTGAATACTCCGAGAGCATCATCAACACCGTGCGTGAACCTCTGATCGTTCTGGACCAGGATTTAAGGGTGGTCACCGTCAGCCGCTCATTTTACGAAGTCTTTAAGGTAAAACCCGAAGAGACCGTGGGACAGCTTATCTATGACCTGGGCAATAAGCAGTGGGACATACCCAAGCTGCGGGAGCTGCTGGAAACCATCCTTCCCCAAAAAGCAACCTTTGACAACTATGAAGTTGAACACCATTTTACTACCATCGGCAGGCGCGTCATGCTTCTGAATGCCCGGCAAATTGAGCGAGGGATGGGCAAGGAACGGATCATCCTTCTTGCCATTGAGGACATCACCGAGCGCAAGGAGATAGAAGCCGGCCTGGAAAAGACCCGAATAGAACTGGCGGTCATTAAAAAAACCGCGGATGAAGCCAGTGAATTCGCCGAGAGCGTCATCAACACGGTGCGTGAACCCTTGATTTCTTTGGATCAGGATCTCAGGGTGGTCACGGTCAGCCGTCCTTCTATGAAGTCTTCAAGGTAAACCCTGAAGAGACCGTGGGACAGCTTATCTATGACCTGGGCAATAAACAGTGGGATATCCCCAAGCTGCGGGAACTGCTGGAAACCATCCTTCCCAAAAGGCAACCTTTGACAACTATGAGGTTGAACACGATTTTGCTACCATCGGCAGGCGCATCATGCTTCTGAATGCCCGGCAGATTCAAAGAGGGATGGGCAAAGAGAGGATCATCCTCCTGGCCATCGAGGACATCACCGAGCGCAAGGAGATAGAAGCCGGCCTGGAAAAGACCCGAAAAGAACTGGAGGTCATTAAAAAATCCGCAGATGAAGCCAGTGAATTCGCCGAGAGTATCATCAACACGGTGCGTGAACCCTTGATTTCTCTGGATCAGGATCTCAGGGTAGTCACGGTCAGCCGTTCCTTCTATGAAGTCTTCAAGGTAAAGCCCGAAGAGACTGTGGGGCAGCTTATCTATGACCTGGGAAATAAACAGTGGGACATCCCCAAGCTGCGGGAACTGCTGGAAACCATCCTTCCTCAAAAGACAACCTTTGATAACTATGAGGTTGAGCACGATTTTGCTACCATCGGCAGGCGCATCATGCTTTTGAATGCACGGCAAATTCAACGAGGAATGGGAAAGGAGCGGATCATCCTTCTGGCCATCGAGGACATCACTGAGCGCAAGGAGATAGAAAATGGGCTGGAAAAAGCCCATGAAGAGTTAAAGGAGCTGGCCGCCGAGCTAAAACGCGCCGCCCGGGTAAAATCTGAATTCCTGGCCAACATGTCGCATGAGCTCAGGACCCCGCTTAACTCTATTAACGGTTTCTCTGAGGTATTATACGACGAGACGTTCGGACCGCTTAATGAAAAGCAGAAGAAATACGTTAATAACGTTTTGACCAGCGGGAAGCACCTTCTCCTGCTGATAAATCAGATACTTGATATGGCAAAAGTTGAAGCCGGAAAGATGAAGCTGGCATTGTCCAGCTTGCCCATGAAAAGCCTGTTAAATGAGATTTCACTGCTCGTAGCCGATATGGTCAGCAAAAAAAAGATTGAAATGGTGCTTAAAATAGCCGAAGACCTGCCGAATATTGAGGCAGATGAGCTCAAGGTAAAAGAGATACTTTACAACCTTCTTTCGAACGCGGTTAAATTTACCCCCGCGGGTGGTAAAATCGGCATGCAGGCGAACACAACAGATTCCGAAATAGAAATCGTGGTCTGGGACACAGGGGTCGGTATCGCACCTGAAAACATGGAAAAAATATTTGAAGGTTTTTTCCGTGTCGATACCCCCTATTCCCGGGTCACTGAGGGGACCGGGCTCGGGTTACCGCTCTCAAAAAAGCTGGTTGAGCTGCATGGCGGGAAGTTTTCTGTAGAATCAGCGGGGCTGAATAAAGGCACCTCAATCCGGTTTACGCTGCCTCTTATATCCGGGAGGGTGGCGTGAGATGAAGAAGAAAGCGTTGGTTATCGACGACAATGGAAACAATCTTGAGCTGGAAAAAGACCTTTTGGAGGTCGCCGGCTTCGAAGTATTTGAAGCTGAAAATGCCGCCAGTGGAATTGCCATTGCCCGGAAAGAAAAACCGGATATTATCATTATGGATGTGCGGCTTTCCGATATGCGCGGCACAGAAGCGGCCAGGATATTGCGTCAGGACAAAGAGACGCGCGATATCCCCATTGTGTTTGTGACCGCTTCTGTAATGGTGGAGGGCAGAGAAGAGTTAAACAAGATAACGAACAGCGGATTCATCGGCAAGCCGATAAATACGCGCACCTTTGCGAACGAAGTCAGTCAATATATTAAGTGAGTTTACCGATAGTGTTCAAATTCTTGAGATAGATTATGAAAGCTAAACAAGTCATATTAGTTGTCGATGACCAGCCGCAAAACGTTGAACTTCTCAGAGCACATCTTGTCCCGCGGGGGTATGACGTTGTCACAGCGGCAAGCGGTGCAGAAGCGATGGAGAAAATATCCGGCAATCAAATTGATCTGGTTCTGCTGGATGTAATAATGCCCGGGATGTCCGGCTTCGAAGTGCTGGCGAAATTACGCGCCGATAAAAAGACACAGCGTATCCCGGTAGTCATGGTCACGTCGCTCAAGGAGACCGAAGACAGGTTGAAAGCCCTTGAGTCAGGATGCGATGATTTTATATCCAAGCCTTTTGACAGGCATGAGCTTTTTGCACGGGTAAAATCGCTTCTCAGAATAAAGTCTCTGCATGACGAAGCTGATGAAGCCCGCGATTACGCAGAAGCGATCGTCGAGACCGTGAGGGAACCTCTCCTCGTACTTAGCAAAGACCTGCAAGTGATCACCGCGAACCATGCATATTATAGGATTTTCAAGGCAACACCCGATGCGACGGAAAACGTATATTTTTACGACCTGCAAGGCGGCCGGTGGAATATCCCTAAGCTCCGGAATCGGCTTGAAGATGTCCTCGAGAAAGGCACGACGTTCAACGACTTCGAAGTCGATTATGAAGCGCCCGGCGCCGGCCGCAGGGCCCTGCTCCTGAATGCGCGACGGATTGACCGGGAAGGGACTGAATTGATCCTGCTTGCCCTCGAAGATATCACCGATCGGAGGTTGGCGGAGGAGAATATCAAAAAGTTGAATGCGGACCTGCAGCACAACCTGGATGAACTTGCCTCTGCGAACAAGGAACTGGAAGCCTTCAGCTACTCCGTGTCTCACGACCTGCGTAATCCTCTGAGCAGGATCCTGGGGTTCTCCAACGTCCTGCTCGAAGGTTATTCGGACAAACTCGACGACGAAGGGAAAAATCATCTTAACCGGGTCATCAAGAACGCGGCCAGGATGAACCGGATCATGGACGACCTGCTTCACCTTTCGCGGATATCACGGAAAGGCGTGCAAAGACAGGACGTCGACCTGAGCAAAATCGCGGCGTCGGTGGTGGCGGAACTTCGTGAGGCGCAGCCGGACCGAGGCGCCACCGTCGATATTCAAGAAGGCATCGCGGCGTTTGCCGATGTCAAGTTGATCGAGGTTGCGCTCTCGAATCTTCTCGGCAATGCGTGGAAGTTTACCTCAAAAATAAAAAATGCCGGAATCCAATTTGGAACGATCAAGGAGGAAGGAAAGATCGTCTATTATGTGAGGGACAACGGGGCCGGTTTTGACCAACGCTTCTCCGAAAAGCTTTTTTTACCTTTCCATCGCCTGCATTCGGAGGATGAGTTCGAAGGGACCGGCATCGGCCTCGCTACGGTGCAGCGCATCATCCACCGCCACGGCGGGAAGGTATGGGCTGAGGGAGAACCGGGCAAGGGAGCTGCATTTTACTTTACGTTAAACGAAACATAGTTTAAACGCCATACCGAACAGCGGATTCACAGGCAAACCGATAAATACGAGCGCCATGGCAAAAAAGAAATCAGTGAATTCATCACATGATTTTTCTCCTGTATCGGAAAGTTATAAGCAAAGGTGATAGACAATGAAAGACAAACCGGTAATATTAGTTGTCGACGATCAGCCCCAAAACATCGAACTTCTCGAAGCACATCTTGCGCCGGAGGGGTACGAAGTCGTCAAAGCGGCAAGCGGCGAAGAGGCGCTGGAAAAACTTTCCAATAATCAAATCGATCTGGTTCTGCTGGACGTAATGATGCCCAAGATGTCCGGCATCGAAGTGCTGGAGAAATTACGCGCCGATAAAAAGACACGGCTGATCCCGGTAGTCATGGTCACGGTGCTTAAGGAAACCGAAGACAGGGTAAAAGCCCTTGAGGCAGGATGCGATGACTTTATCTCCAAGCCTTTTGATAAACATGAGCTATTAGCCAGGGTAAAGTCGCTTCTAAGAATAAAGTTTCTGCAATGACGAAGGAGATGAAGCCCGCGAATTCGCCGAGAGCATCATCAACACCGTGCGCGAACCCTTGATCGCTCTGGACCAAGATCTCAGGGTGGTCTCCGCCAGCCGTTCCTTTTATGAATTCTTCAAGGTAAAACCTGAAGAGACCGTGGGGCAGCTTATTTATGACCTGGGCAATAAACAGTGGGATATCCCCTTGCTGCGTGAACTGCTGGAAACCATCCTTCCCCAAAAGACAACATTTGATAACTATGAGGTTGAACACGATTTTTCCACCATTGGCAGACGCATAATGCTTCTGAATGCCCGGCAGATTAAACGAGGGAGGGGCAAGGAGCGGATCATCCTTCTGGCCATTGAGGACATTACCGAGCGCAAGCAGACTGGCAGACATGCTGACAGAGTCTGAATTGCGCTACAGGCGTATTTTTGAGACAGCAAGCGACGGGATAGTGCTTCTCGAAAAACAAGCAGGTCATATAGTCAAGGCTAATCCGGCCGCCGAGAAAATGCTGGGTTATTCCGAAGAGGAGTACATCGGGAAAAAGCTGCAGGATATCGGTGTCTCGCTCGATATGAGTGATTTCCCAAGCGATCATGCAAAATTTGGACAAGAGCGGTATTCTTAATTACGATGATGTTGCGGTAAAAACCAGGTCCGGGCAATATATCAACACGGACATCTATATGGTCGACAGGGCAAAGCTGGCACAATGTAACATTCGCGACGTCTCTGAACGCAAGCGGGCGCTGGATGCGCTGCGTGAATCACAGCAGATCCTCGAAGGGATCATCAACGCTATACCCGTGAGGGTATTCTGGAAGGACAAAAATCTCGTCTACCTGGGCTGTAACGCGGCATTCGCGCGCGATGCGGGATTTGCCGATTCGAAGGACATCATCGGGAAAGATGATTATCAGATGGGGTGGCGTGAGCAGGCGGAATTGTATCGCAGCGATGACCGCAAGGTCATCGAGAGCGGCGGCTCCAAGTTTCTCATTGAAGAACCCCAGACGACCCCCGACGGCGACACCATTACGCTTCTGACGAGCAAGATTGCCTCTGCTCAGTACAAATGGGGAGATCATCGGCGTACTCGGAACATATATGGACATCACCGAGTTTAAACGCGCAGAACAGGCCCTTTTTTCATCGGAAAAAAAATTCAGGGACCTCCTTGAAACAATTAATCTTATTGCGAGT
This sequence comes from Nitrospirota bacterium, assembly GCA_963796285.1. GTDB lineage: Bacteria > Nitrospirota > UBA9217 > UBA9217 > UBA9217 > JALNZF01. The sequence goes on along the minus strand of CAWCKW010000013.1, from coordinate 15,522 downwards.
AATGCTGGATAGTGACGGAAACATTACTTTCTGTAATGACTATCTTCTTCATCTTACCGGCTGGACAAGAGATGAAGTGCTCAATAAACGCTGGTTCGACCATTTTTTGCCGCAGAATAAGGGAGACTACCCGCTCCATGTTTACCTCCGGCATTGCAGCAGGAACCATCCCCCCACATTATGAGAGTTTAATCATCACGAGAGACGGCAACAAAATAAATATAGAATGGAACCACTCAATGTTGCGGGACACAAAAGGTAAAGTCGTGGGAGTGGCCAGCATCGGGATTGATGTCACAGAGCATCGAAAGCTTGAAGCCCAACTCCGTCACGCCCAGAAGATGGAGGCGATCGGCACTCTGGCAGGGGGGATTGCGCATGATTTCAATAATATCCTCAATGTAATTATGGGATATGGCACCATGGTCATGGACAAGTTGGAAGCCGGCAGTCCTTCAAAGGATCAGATGAGTGAAGTGCTCATTGCCGCCGACAGGGCTGCGAATCTGACCAAAAGGCTGCTTGTCTTCAGCAGAAAACAGGCCGTTGAAGTAAAGCCCGTTGATATCAATGAGCTTGTCCTCGGGCTGCAGAAAATGCTTGGCCGGATCATCAGAGAATGTATCGATTTTAAACTGGACCTTACGGACAGGCCCTTGATAGTGCTGGCTGATGCCGGACAGATAGAACTGGTGCTGATAAACCTTGCCACAAATGCAAGGGACGCGATGCAGGAGTGTGGACGGCTGACGATCCACACGGAACTTAAGGAACTGGATGATGAGTATGTTGCTGCGTATGGATATGGAAAGCCCGGAAAGTATGCGCTTATCACGGTTGCCGATACGGGTCAGGGCATGGATGCGGAAACTCTAAAGAAGGTATTCGAGCCATTTTTTACGACAAAAGGCATTGGCGAAGGGACAGGGCTTGGCCTTGCAATTTCCTACGGAATAATCAAACAGCATAACGGATACATAAAGGTCTACAGCGAACCGGGACAAGGTACCGTATTCAAAATATACCTGCCTCTCGCTGAAGCAGCGGCATCCGTGGATAAGAAGACGGAGGTGGCGGTCCCTATCAAGGGCGGCAATGAGACAATCCTTGTGGCAGAGGACGACGCTGCCCTGAGGAATTTGGCAAGGATCGTGCTGGAGTCCTTCGGCTACAGTGTCATCACCGCAGAGGACGGGGAAGATGCGATCATAAAATTCATAAAGAACAGGGACCGTATCAGCATCGTCCTGCTTGATATGATCATGCCGAAGAAAAACGGGAAAGAGGTCAGTGAGGCGATCAGAAAAGTCAACCCCGGGATAAAAATACTCTTTGTGAGCGGATATACCATGGATATCATCAAGACCAAAGAATTGACAGAGGCCGGTTTCGACTTCATCCAGAAGCCTTTCCCGCCGCAAGACCTTTTGATCAAGATGAGGGAGGTCCTGGATAGATGAGCGAAAAGATACTGATCATCAACGATGAGGATGCCAATCGCAGGCTGCTCACCCAGTGGCTCATTCCGTCAGGCTATGATATTGAACTTGCTTAAAATCTCAAGGAGACGTCTATGAAAACGACAACGGGTTTATGGATCGACCATAGGAAGGCTGTTATCGTGACGGTCACGGACAAAGGCGAGGATGTTCAAGAAATACTGTCCCACGTGGATAAACAACTCGGCCGCTCCGAGGGTGTACGTTCAACGACACCCTTTGAAGCTCAGCTGGTTCCGGCGGATGATTCGCAGGAGAGAGGCCTTACGGGACATCTCGATGCATACTACGATGAGGTGATCTCACATATTCGCGATGCGGAAGTAATTCTGATCTTCGGTCCCGGCGAGGCAAAGGGTGAACTGGTAAAACGGGCCGAAAGAGCCAAGCTCAGCGGACGTATAGCAGGTGTTGAGACTGCCGACAAGATGACCGTGCCGCAGATTGCGGGGAAAGTCCGGAAGTACTTTCAGACATAAATGGCCGGCAATGCTCAAAGGAGGCGCGGAGAATGATGATCGCGATGAATGCATTCCATCGTTTAGGACGCATGGGGCGTCCGGTTGTCCTGTGCTCACTCGCCCTCGGACTATTGCTTTTCCCCGGAGCGATCAGAGCGGAAGAGCAGACAGTTGCCCCTATCCAGCCTAACATCGAGGCATTGGCGCCGGGAGAAATACTGACCTACGATATCACCTGGTCGAATATCGTCACGGCGGGGACCGCGACCACGGAGATCAAAGAAGGAACGCTGCCGGACGGGAAAAAGGTCCTCTTGTTCGTCGTGACGACACACTCCGCGGGCCTGGTGGATACGTTCTACCGGGTGAACGACAGGCTTGAGAGCGTCTTTGACCCGGAGATCATGCAAAGCCTCAAGTTCAGCCTCACCGAAGTCCACGGCAAGAAAAAGAGAAATCGCGAACTGGTATTCGACCATGTAAATAAAACAGTCATCAGCACATTGAACCAGGACCCGCCGGAGACCCTAAAAATACCCGATCAGGTTCAGGACGCCTTGTCGTCCCTCTATTATCTCAGGACCCTGGATGACTTCATCGTCGGCAAGCCAATTACCATACACGTTCACGATAGCGGTAAGAACTGGTCCGTTGAGGTCCAAACCCTGGGCAGGGAGAAAGTGACGACGCCGGCCGGGGAGTTCGCTACGATCAAGGTCAGGACCTTTCCCAAGTATGAGGGGGTCTTCATGAACAAGGGGGAGATCTTCATCTGGCTTACGGACGATAGCCGGAAAATCCCGGTTCTCATGAAGAGCACGATCGCCATCGGGTCCATCGTGTCCACCCTGACGAAAATGGAATTGGGTAAGGACACTAAATGAAAGGAATAAAGAGGTGAGTTCGAAATTTCCTCTCTGGTCACTGACGATGAAGGTCTCTACTTTAAAACTGTTCAATTCGATCCTGTCCGTAATAATCATCATCGCATCGGTCATGTTATGCCATCAAATTATTTCAAATGCAATTATCAACCAACAAGACAAAAACGATTATGCCGAACTCAACCATGTCAAATACGGCCTTTTCAGTGTTGACGAATGGAAACGACAAATTAACGCAATTCTTGCCGAGGAGATCGATAAGCTGGATTTGTCAAGGACGGATGAGCGGGAGTTGCGGAAACATATCGAAGTTCTGTTGAATACACTTATTGATAAGGTCTACAAGAAAATCAGGGAAGAGAACGAAGGCTCCGCCGGGGGCAGGCTCAAACAATCCATCATCAATATGCTTGTCAGTCCGGAAGATGTTAAAAAAGGAATCCCTGAATATGCGGATGCCATTATGCATGAAATGACAAAATCGAAAACAAAGGGTCAGATAAAGACCATGCTGAACAAACAGCTGGAACAATATTTTAATCAAACCTTTGATACGCAGAATACAGCTCGCCTGAGCAGCATTCTTCTGAGGACTGGTTCTAACGATATCAAAAGCGCGAGGATCAAGCTCAATAGGACCATTTTGGATAAGGATGACCTGATCGTTAAGGAGGCTGTCGTGTTGATCATTCTGTCGGTCATCCTTTTTGCTTTGTCTGGTTTTAGCAAGCAAACTTTGGCCCCCTCCCAGTATATTCTCCTTGTTCTGTCCCTTATCATACTGCTGATAGCCGGCGTTACCACGCCCATGATCGATATGGAAGCAAAAATCTCACAGATGAGTTTTATGCTGATGGGGCATCCCATCCTCTTTGAGAACCAGGTGTTATATTTCCAGAGCAAAAGCATTCTGGATGTATTTCTGGATCATGATCACACATAAGGACATTCAGATGAAATTTGTCGGGGTCTTGCTGGTAACCTTCAGTATTGTATTCCCCCTGTTAAAAATAGTCTCGTCACTGGGATATTATTACAATTATCGCAATGCACGGGCGAACCCGGTGGTCAGGTTTTTCGTCTTAAAATCCGGGAAATGGTCCATGGCCGATGTCATGGTGGTTGCGATATTTATGGCCTATATCGGATTTAATGGGATCATCTCCAGCCAGTTCGGCCAATTACGCTCAGCAGCCCAGGAAGTGGAGCTCTTAACTACGAATGGAACGTCTCTTCAGCCGGGATATTACCTGTTCCTGACGTACACCCTGTTGGCGTTATTTTTGTCAGGATTCCTATCCAGAATGCCTCAGGCATTGGAGCGCAAGGACCCATAGGTCGATCGGAATCCGCAAGCAAAATATCAGGCCCATGAGCCGACGGCGCTGGATAGACTTGCAAACTCAGCCTTGGTGTGCAAATATGCCCCCCGATCTCAAGAAGGAACAGAAGGCATCCGGTGAGAGGCCACGATACCGGCATTCACTTGCGGCAAAGGTTTTTTCTGTAGCAGGCGTGACCGCAGGAAAAACAATAATTCTTCTCTATTCGGCTCTTCTTATCTCGGCTTGCTTGCCCTTATTTCCGATTGAATCGATAACCCCCTGAAACCGCATCGCCATTTCATGGCCCGTCCTCGTGCTTAAAGAAAACGAATGCCCTCTCCCATTTCTGCGAACGGATCCTCTCCAACCACTGGGACAGATCGGCATCCGTATAATCAGAGCGGCGCAGGCGCAGGTACCCCCAGGGCGCCGTACTGATGATTTCCTGGATCTGGTTCTCGTCCGTATCGTCGATGCACCAGGCTGCATCCCTTTTCACGAAGGATGTCCAGAATTTCATTATCGAGCCACGATGGGCTGCGGAAATCGAATGCGCAGGCCATGTTGCCGGGAATCAGAGGCGAGAAAATCTTCCAGCGCGGACCTGTCTGCACGAAAACTCTTGGGAAACTGAAAAAGGACCGGCCCCAGTTTCTTGTCCAAGAGTTGACAGCGTCTTGAAGAGATACTCGGTCTCGGCGAACACATTTCGCATGCTGCTTCATATGCGTAATGACCTGGGGCGCTTTGAGCGCGAAAACAAAATCACCGCCGACCTGTTCTGCCCAGGACGTGAGCACGCTCTCTTTGGGCATGTGATAAAAGGTATTGTTGATCTCTACCGTGTTGAGGCGTTCTGAATAGAAGCGAAGCATTTCCTTGGGCGAGATCTTTTCAGGATAGAATTTTCCTTTCCATTCCTTATGTGCAAACCCGCTTGTACCGACATGGATTTTCATGATTCATCACGACCTTTCCGTGAACTTCTTAATTCGCATTTCTTACTTCTTAATTGTTTTCTTCGCGATCTCTGCGCCTCCGCGAGAAAAGGCTTCGGCCTTTTCGCGCACCACTTCGCGGGCGGCTTTATCCTCTCGCAGCCGCAGGAAAGCGGGCTGCCTCATGACGGCATCGTCAGTCCATCCGGACAAGGTAACCTCGCAGACCAGCTCCGGCCTTACCCAGGTGACCGGGGCATTGGTCTCGGGTTTCACGGTAAACGGGCATTCTTTCTGGATCAGGGGGTCCAATTGTTCGCGGATGTCCTTTAAATTGTTTCACCGTGAATCCGCCTCCCACATTGCCGATGTAGACAAATTCGCTCCCCTTCGAACACGCCCAGGACAAGGGCGCCGAAATATTTTCTGCCGCCTCCCGGTTCCGTGAATCCCGCGATCACGCCCTCCTGAGTGGGCCGCGTCTTCACCTTCAGCCACTGCCGGCTCCTTTTGCCCGTTTCGTATACGCTTTGAGAATGCTTGGCGATGATCCCTTCCAGTCCCTTTTCTTTGGAGACCCGGTAAAACAAGACGCCTTCCTTCGCTATGTGATCGCTGAATCGTATTTTCGGGGAAGAGGGGAGGATCTTTTTCAGGAGTTCTTTCCTCCTGAGCAGGGGCAGGCCCGTCAGATCATGTCCCTGGAAGTAGAGGAGATCGAAAACGTAGTAGATCAAATGACCGCTTCCGGAGTCCTGGTAATGCTGCAGCTTCTGAAAATCGGAGCGTCCCTGGTCATCCAGCACGACGATCTCACCGTCCAGAACAGCGTCAAATCTGAATTTCCGAAGCGACTCCGCAACGGGAGAAAACTTTTTGTTGAACGAGATCCCGTTCCGGGAGTAAAGCGAAACAGCCCCATCCCGGATTTCGGCAACGGCCCGGTATCCGTCCCATTTCACCTCAAAGATCCAATCGGGATGATCAAACGGTTCCTTGACCACGGTCGCGAGCATCGGTCGTACAGCTTGCGGCATCGGTTTGACCGGCGCATCCTTCAGGTCTTCGGTTTCCATTGCTTCGTGAAGCACGGATCTGGTTTAATTTTTTTTGTCTGAACGATTTTATGCGTGTCGGCTTCGAGCATCTCCTCCAGGGTCTTATGGGACACGACGGAACGGTTCTCCTTGAGAATGTCACTCTTTGGTCGCATTGCGATCTTTTTTCTTCAGGAGGAGCCACGACTTCCCGTCCTTTCCCGTTTTTACCAGCGCGAATTCACCATGAAGCTTTTCCCCTTCGAGGACGAACTTCAAATCCCCTTTTCTCAATCCGTCCCGAAGAAGTTTCTCGCTTTCCTTCTCATCTCCGCGCGGAAGGGTGATGATAAAAGCCCTTGTCCCAGATGATGACGCTTCCCGCGCCGTAATTGCCCTCCGGGATAACGCCTTCAAAATCCTTGTAATCAAGCGGATGGTCTTCCACCATGACAGCCAGCCTTTTCGAGGAAGGCTCCAGCGAGGGGCCCCTCGGCACGGCCCAGCTCTTCAGCACCCCATCCAGCTCCAGCCTGAGATCATAGTGAAGAGCCCGGGCCGCGTGTTTGTGAACGACAAACCTGAGACCGCTCCCCTCCGAGTGGAGGACCGGTTTCGGTTCGGGTGTTTTCTCGAATTCCCGTTTGGATGTGTATTCTTTTAATCCCATGATGTCGCCCTTGAACCTCACAACGGCAAGAACATTTCCCGCAAGGACGCAAAAGGAAATCTTTAACTCCTGGTTTTAAACCAGGGAGATGGCTTTTCTTTGCGGGCTTAGGGTCTTTGCGAGGAACGCCCTTCGGTTCCGGTCACAGATGAGGCAGCTTCTGTTCTTTCACGAGCACCTCTTGAAAAAGATCTCCCTTTTCTTCGGCCCTGCTCACGGCTTCCGAATGGGTGATCTGCAGCCTTTCCGGGTCGCCCTGCGCGGCCAGATTCTCCAGTTCCCTCCATTCGAGCGGAAACGAAACGAATGGTTTTTCCCGGGCGCGCAGGGAATAAACGCATATCATCGTCTTCGAAGCGTCGTTTTGGGACCAGTTGATAAAAACCTGTGCCCTCCGCTCTGGCTTTGCCATCTTGGCAGTCACCAGGTCCGGATAATGTTTCTGCATGATCCCTGCCACGGTCCTTGAAAATGTCTTGGTATCCTCAAAGGTCGTCTCCTTGCGGTTCAAGGGGACAAACACATGGAGTCCTTTTTGGCCCGAGGTTTTTACATAGCTCGCGAGCCCCATTTTGGAGAGCAGGTCCCGAAGTATCAGCGCCACCCGGGCACAGTCGAGAATGTTTGCCGGTTCGCCGGGATCGAGGTCGAAGACCATGGAATCGGGCGTTTCAGGGGAACCGGCCCTGGCCAGGGGCACATGAAGTTCAAGAGACGCAAGGTTCTCCGCCCAGATCAGCGTTTCCAGATCGTTGACCAGGCAGAATGTCATCCGTTCTCCGTCCTCCTGGGGGATCTCCGCTGTTTTCACCCAAGCCGGACGGTGCCCGGGACAGCGCTTCTCGAAAAAGAAATCCTTTTCCACTCCTTCGGGATAGCGCTTGAAGGTCACTGCCCGGTCTTTCAAATGGGGCAGGATGAACGGTGCGATCCCGCGGTAATATTCCAGGATCTGGGCCTTCGTGAAACCATAGGAGGGATACAGGTCCTTTTCAAGGTTCGATAAGGGGAGTCTCCTCCCGTCCATTTCGACGAATGTTCTGCTCACTTGTGCTCCTTCACTTTCCGCATGCTCTCCTCCAGCGCGGCGACCAGGTCAGGCGGCCCTTCTCCTTCTTCTTGCTCCGCTTCAGGGGCCTCCACCGGAGCTTTTTCTTTCGCCTTCGCGGCCAGGAGGTCCATGAGCTTTTTCCGGCGGCCGTCCGCATATTTCCCCGGATTGAAGTCCTCGATCATTTGCTCAATGCTTTTCTTTATCCGGTTTTCCTCTTCGGCCTCGATCTTTCCTTTCTTCGGAGAAATATCTTCATCGGGAAGTATCTCGTCGCTGTAATGAAGCGTGGTCAGGGCCAGCGCTCCGTCCCTGCTTGTGACGGCCACCAGATACTCACGTTCAGCCAGCACGAATTTAGCGAGCCCTGCCTTGTTTGTCCGGCGCATCACCTCGACCAGCAGTTGATACGCTTTTTCGCCTCCCTTCGAAGGGACGAGATAATAGGGATGATCGTAATAGATCGGGTCCACTTCCTTCATATCGATGAACTCCACGATCTCGATCGTGCGGCTCCGCTCCGGTGACACGGATTCCAGTTCCTCGTCCGTCATCAGGATGTATTTGCCGGGCACGATTTCGTATCCCTTGACGATCTCTTCCGGGGGGACCGTCGTTTTATCTTCAGGACAGAACATCCTTCGCGACAAACGGGAGTAATCCTTGCTGTGAAGCAGGTGAAAAGACACATGGCCGGGCTCGATAGCCTTGACCAACCTTACCGGAATCGCCACCAGGCTGAAACTGATCGTCCCGCTCCATATTCCCTGAACTGCCATGTCATTCCTCCTCAACATCCACCACAGAGAACACAGAGAACAGATTCAGGGCGTAAATTCATCCCCGTCATTCCTCCGTGCAGTCTGTGGTTGTCTCTCCAGCTTTCCCCTCACGCGGCTTTCTTCAGACTCGCTTCAAGCACCTGAAGCAGCTCGTCTGATTCGGTGGGTTTCAAGCGCCTGGGGGCCAGGACCGCGATCTTCTCTCCGCGGGCTTTTTTCTCGATCATATCCTGCAGCTTCTTCTGATGTTCGTTTTCGAATTTCCGCGGCTCAAAAGGAGCGGTCAACTGATTGATCAAATCGCCCCCGATCTTCAGTTCTTTTTCCGACAAGGCCACGCTCTGCAGTCCCAAGGATTCCACCGCGATCACTTCGTCGGCATACCGCAGCGTATTCAGGCGAAGAATCTTCCCTCTCGCCTGCAAGGCCCCGAGATAGGACCGCTTTCTCATGGTCCAGGTGCAGATGCCTTCCACATCCATCTTCTTTAACGCCTCGACAAGCGCGGTATATCCTTTTCCCAGAAGGTCCGGTTCCAGGTAATAGACGCGATCAAGGAAGAGGGGATCGATTTGTTCGGTTTTGACGAATTCGTGGACCTCGATCATCCGGCTGCTTTCAGGAGCGGTTTGTTCGAGTTCCTCCGGATCGATGATGATATATTTCCCTTCCTCCACTTCAAACCCCTTGGATTGTTCTTCAGCGGGCACCGGTTTTTTTTCGTACGCGCAGATCATCTGCTGGCGCAATCTCACCTGATCTCGACTATGAAGAAGGTGAAACTGGATCCGGTCTTCCCTGACAGCGGAATGCAGCTTCACGGGGACATCCGTATCCCCAAAATGGATCAATCCTTTCCAGAGTGTTCCTCCAGGCATTGAATGTCCTCCAGTTCTTTTTAACCCCTATTTCGGTGAAATCCATTGCACGCCAAAAGGGGAAATTAAAATCCTCGATATAAAATAAAAGATAGCACTGGATAGTGCGCATGTCAACGATACCCGTAAGTCCGCGATGCGTCTTTTTAATGAGAAGGTTGGAGCAGGGGAGGCTCCGTCAGTACTAAACTGCCCTTGCAATGGCCTTAAATTGCGCTACCGTTTGCATCTGGCAGAGACTTGCTCCGGTTATATATGATTCGCCTTGTAATAGCATAAGAAGGTTCTCGCTCAGAGATTGCTCTCTTAATAAATTGAAGATGATATGATCGAGTTCCTGATACCTGCAAGGGTCTAAACGGGTCAGAAGGAGGTTGAAGCCCGGCAAGCCTATCAACGAAGCCTGCAAGAGCAAAACAGAGTAAGTATTCTATTCAAACTAATAGCACGAAACAATGTTTGGGTCGGTCTCAGTTTGGTGCTTGCGCCCGACAGCTAATTTATTAAGGTCTCTGCCTTGAAACACCGCGAACAGTGCTCTATAATTAAGGTAAAAGAATGAATGACCCATGTGCGACTTGTACGAATTCCAGGATAGTACGATATATCAGCAATAGCCAAAAAAGAGCGCGGTCACGAGGAATGAGCTTGTCATTTATGAAATGCATATGGGCACCTTTCATGTCAAAGAGAAGGGAGGCCCGGGCACGTTTTTTTTGAAAGTGCCATTGAAAAAAATCCTTATCTTAAAGAACTGGGCATCAATGCTATCGAAGTAATGCCGATCGTGGAGTTTTTCAGGCGATTTTTACAACCACTTTGGTCCGGGCGATCTCGATCTATGGCAGTTTGGCGGTTGGAGCGAAAATAATAAAGGAGGAACCATTTTATGAAAATATCAAATATTGTGATTTTCCTGAGTTTAACATTGGCATCAGCATTAGCTAGTTTTACTGTCTATGCCGCTGACCAATCAATTTGTCATCCCGGTGCAAACGTTTTACTTTATGACAATGGATCCCTAAAAGCATGCCAACTCGAAAAAGATTACGATGCGAATAGCATCCAATGTAAAAGTAATAATTCTGTCAGTTTTTATGACAATGGCAACTTAGAATCTTGTGTGCTCTCTACGCCGGCTACCATAGGCACGAATGAATGTAAGCAGGGCGGTCTAATTTCATTCTACATCGATGGAAAACTGAAATCATGCGCGAAACCGGTTAACTGAAGAAGAGGATTGGGGAGAAGGCCCTTCATGTGCCGACTTTGACGAACAGAAACGAGAGAAAGGGGCGTACACATGAAGCGAACGTGGTCGAGCCTTTTTTACGAGACGGGGTATTTGCTTGTTGCCGGAGTTTTTTTGCTGGCCGCGCCGGACACCGCATTCAAACTGCTATTTAGCAATAACTCGTACGGCGACGTGTTGCCCCGGCTCCTTGGAACGGTGCTGCTCTCAATCGGGACTGTCTTTGTGCAGATCGTCCGATTGCATATTGAGGAGCTTTACACAACGACTATCATCGTTCGCTTACCGCTCATCGCAGTCAACCTGTGGCTCTTCACTATTCGGGCAATCCGCTCTTCTTGACGTTGTTCGTAATCGTCACCCGTGAGCAGCTGCAGCAGCTGATTCCGGAGTAAGCCGCAGGAGGGATAAAAAGGTCACAAATAGGGAGGAACTATGAAAGCCTTGATTATAAGTGCGGACAATTTTGAGGACACTGAACTGCTGGTCCCCTACTACCGGCTGAAGGAGGCGGGTGTCGAAGTGACAGTGGCCTCCCTGAGCCGCAGGGCCATCAAGGGCAAGCACGGCTACGAAGTGGACGTGGACAAGACCCTTGACGAGGTCAACCCTGACGACTATGCAATCCTGGTCCTGCCTGGAGGGGCGGCGCCGGCATTGGTGAGAAAAGAGCCGAAGGCGCTGGAGCTTGCCCGGAGCTTTTTTGCTCGCAGCAAACCGGTTGCCGCCATCTGCCACGGGCCGCAGATCTTGATCAGCGCCGGCCTTTTGCAGGGGAGACACGCCACCTGCTATAAGTCTGTGACTGATGAATTGAAAAAGGCCGGCGCTCTCTATGAGGACCGGGAGGTGGTTGTTGACGCCAATCTGATCACGTCCCGGCAACCGGCCGATCTCCCCGCGTTCATGCGCGAGACTATGAAACAGCTCCGGCTTTAGTTTGCAGTACCCGGCGAAAAGGAGCGAGGAGTCAATGATAATAGAGGTCACGGTTGTCGCTCTAGGAACGGCTTTCGCCCTAAAATCGGGATCATTTTATTGGTGGATGCAACAAAGCAATTTGGAGGGAATTTGTACAATAAAGAGCTTCAGAGAGTCAAGGAAGAATTAATAAAGTTACGAAAACCAATATAGAGAAAGGCAAAGATAGTTGAAAAGGCAGCAACATGGCTTATTCATAATGCCTAACAACCGGTTGAAGCTGACGTCTCGCTCGGTTCACGCTTCACGCGATGAGAGTTGGGCAAGAAGAGCTCCCGTAGGCTAACAGCTCAACCGGAGTGTTGGACGATTGAAAGTCCATAGGAGGGCTGAATGATCAGGAAACTTAAAACGGGTGAGTACCGCTTGTACTCTCGAAAGAAGAACCCAAAAACCGGAAAGCGGAGGAATCTCGGAACTTTCGCAACACGTGGCGCGGCGGAAAAACACGAAAGGGAAATTCAATACTTCAAAAGACGCTGAAGAAATAGATCATAGGAAATGACGGCCTGAAATGGAGCATAAAAATTCTAAGATAATAAAATGACGAGGACTTATGACATTCAACACCGCCGCTCTGGATACCCCGCTTCGCTCGAAACCAGCGCGGCAGCGTTGAAACAGTAGCATTAATCCTTCTGTTAGGCGCTCAGGTTATTGCAGAACGTGAGCGCAAGACAATTGGCTTGACCGAGAAGAATATATCAGGCTTTGAAACATGAAGTTGAAGTCGCACCTCAACACATTAACCGCACGCCATGTGCCGGAAGACGCTCTTAATAATACTTGCCGCTATGCAGCATGATGGTGCTTCACATTCTTACGGATGAACTCTTTCTGGCCTGCTCCCATGGCTTTGGATATGACTTTCCTCCCCTCCGTGTAAGGTGCCTTGCCCTTGTCAATGGCGGAAACGATCTTGTCCTTCGTGTTAGCGGCGATCCGCTTAAGGTCTCCCTTAACTTCCTTTTCCGCTTTCGGCGACATGAGCGAGGGCTCCTTTTTATGCATGACCTTCTCAAGTCCTTTCGTTCCTTCGTCGTACGTTTCCTTGCCGGCCTTTACAGTTTCGGTGACAGCCTCCCTGCCTTCTTCGAAGAGATCCCTGCCTCCACCAATGACTCCGGCAACCCGGTCCCGCGTCTTAGCCGCGAACCGCTTCAGATCTTTCCTTATTTCCTTCCCCGTTTTAGGCGCCAGCAGGAGAGCTATACCTGCCCCTAATGCACTGCCTATCAGTACCGGCATCATGATGGAACTTTTCCTATTTGTAGTTTCCTCTTTCATGACTTTCACCTCTTTCTTGTGTCATTTTATCAAAAGGGTATGACTTTCTTTCTTCACGTTTGCTTTTCATCCGAGTACCACGCATCATGCCTCCCATCCGAATGATCTATCTGGTTAAAGTATAGCACCACCCTATTCGGTTGTCGGAATAAATAATAATGAATCAAGATGTCAATGATAGAAGACGTATACAAACAGCAGTAACTGTTATACCTGTTAACAAGGTGGTATTGTGACGGACTATCCCCTGATGTTGAGAGTTTCATTTAACATGCCGGGCTTTAAAGAAATCAAGTGGACGATGAGGGGCTAATGAGGTCGCTTTAAATACGGTTCCGCATGGTTGCCGTTATGAGAAACGCGTGCTATCATAATATAAATGTTGACAATGATGCACAGGTTTTTACATAAGAGAGAACCTTCGGCATGCACAGCGGGAGGAGGTTCATGGCAGTGGGCGCGGCAGGAGGGATTCTGTCGTTATAAGAATAAAGGAGGACTTATGATTTCAAAGATTCTTGTGCCAATAGACGGTTCAAAAGTGTCACAGAAGGCGGCAAAATACGCGGTCGAGCTCGCGAAACAGACAGGCTCATCTTTGACGCTGCTGAGCGTCATCGATAAACGCTTCCTCGTCGAACAGGCGGTTTCAGCTTCCGTATCGCCGACCCATTTAAAAGAGTCTGTCGAGGATTATCTTAAGCAGTCAGCGCAATCCTTCACTGACGCGATAGGAAAGGTATGCGAACGGAATCATATTAAATACAAAACGTCGATAAGGACAGGGCATCCGGTGGAAGAAATTGTGAGCGAGGCAGCAAGATCAAAGGCCGACCTGATCGTTATGGGCTCCCATGGCAAAAGCGCCCTTAAAGCGGCCGTTCTCGGCAGCGTTACGTACGGCGTAATGCACAAGGATGCGAAAATACCTTTACTCATCGTGAGGAGATGATCGGAAGGTCTTCATAGGGGACAAAGGAAAGGCCGTATGGCGAGCAACCCAAATGAGTATTGAGGCGGTTTTTTCAATCGGGAAAAAGATTCGACGCTAATTCGAAGGCCGATCACTGAAGAGAACAGGAAGCGCATTTACACTGTGCTGGACACAACTCTTTGAAAAAGTTGTCCAAGGAAAACTCGTAACGATAAGTGGATCGCCATCATAGTATTTTGATGAGCAGGCGTAATCTATGTTCTGTGAAATATTCCTTTTGCGACAAGGAGGGACAACTATGATATAAAAAAAGCGTGTGAAGAGCATCTCTGAAGCTTGTTGAAATTAATCCGTTCAACCAAGGAGGTTTAACATGAAGAAGCTTATGATCGGAATCAGCCTTATTGCTTTACTTCTCGGTAGTTCCTTCGTATTTGCACAGATGAGCGGTGGCAGGATGGAAGGCCAGAAAGGCGATACGCAGCGCGATCAGATGATGGAACGCGGCGGGATGATGGAGCGGGGCCAGATGACGAGCGACATGATCGGCATGTCAAATCAGATATCCGAGACGATGGGCAGGATGTCCGGTTTGATGAAACACATGCGTCCGGGCAACATTAATATGATGTCTGATGTCATGAAAGATATGTCGCATCAGATGATGGAAATGTCCGAGGTAATAGGTAGTGGCAGGGTCTCGGTAAAAGATATGAAACAAATGCATCAGAGGATGATGGAGATACAGAAAAGAATGTCAGAGATGGAAATGCGCAGATAACGAGTGACACAGAGGCTTCGACCTTCAACCTACGAATATCGAAAGAAACGACCGTTTTCTAAAAAGGGTGAAGCCTCACGAAGACCCAAGAAGTGCAAGGTGCTCATTTATTAGAATGTCGATCGTGCAGCAGATCTATATAAATTTGGCAGAGTGAAGATTAAACCGTCGGGGACGAGAACACCGCCATGGTATTTGAAGGAAACGCTATGAAAGTGAGCCCTTGGGCTGGAAAGCCGGCAGAAGCTTCAATGCTGGTCAACGTGCCTAAACTTATTACGAGCTACTATACGGAGGCGCCTGACCCTTCAGTGCCGGAACAACGGGTTGCCTTCGGCACCTCAGGGCATCGTGGTTCCTCATTCAAAAAGGCTTTCAATGAATGGCATATCCTTGCCATCAGTCAGGCCATATGCCTGTACCGGGCGCAGATGAAGATCGATGGCCCTCTGTTTCTCGGGATGGACACGCATGCCCTTTCCGTGCCGGCTCTTGCCAGCGCGCTTGAGGTGCTGGCGGCAAACGAGGTGGAAGTCATGATCGCGCAGGGGGATGAATATACCCCAACCCCTGTCGTCTCCCACGCGATACTCACCTACAACCGCGGGCGCAAGACAGGACTCGCCGACGGCATCGTCATCACGCCGTCGCATAATCCGCCCAATGACGGTGGCTTCAAGTACAACCCGCCAAACGGCGGGCCGGCGGAAGCCGCTGTCACCGGCTGGATCGAGGCGAAGGCGAACGAATTTCTTGAGAATG
>CAWCKW010000012.1:0-2055634 GCA_963796285.1 Nitrospirota bacterium | reverse complement strand
GACATTGGCCATTTTCTCTGATATTTTGATGTCATTATGGCCCGTCCCGCTCCGTATAGAATATGCCGGCGCAGTTTACCACATCACCTCCCGCGGTAATGAGAGAAAGCCCGTCTTCAAAGGCGACCAGGACCGGATCAACTTCCTGAACACCCTCCAGCATGTCAATAAACGCTGCAATTGGATCTGCCACGCCTACTGCCTGATGGACAACCATTATCATCTGCTCATTGAGACGCCTGAAGGGAACCTTTCCGTGGGCATGC
Source organism: Nitrospirota bacterium (assembly GCA_963796285.1). Taxonomy (GTDB): domain Bacteria; phylum Nitrospirota; class UBA9217; order UBA9217; family UBA9217; genus JALNZF01. The sequence goes on along the minus strand of CAWCKW010000012.1, from coordinate 2,055,368 downwards.
GGCAGTTAAACGGCGTCTATACACAGCTCTTTAACAAGCTGCATAGCAGGGCGGGCCACTTGTTCCAGGGAAGGTATAAGTGGGATCGTGATCCAGAAGGACGGTCGTCTGCTGGAGAAAGATTTGCAGCTATGTGGTGCTGAATCCCGTCCGGGCAAAAATGGTGGAAAAGCCCGAGGCATGGAAGTGGAGCAGCTATCGGGCGACAGCCGGAAGAGAAAGCAGCCATCCCTGTCTCTCCGTCGACTGGATGCTTGGACAGTTCAGCGGAAAGAGTGGAAAGGCCGACAGCGAATATCGTCAGTTCGTCCAATGGGGCATCAACAAAGAGACCATCTGGACGGAAGTGCGGGGGCAGGCGCTCCTGGGTGAAGACGAATTTGCAGACAGCCTGGTTGCTCATCTCCGAAAACACAAGGACGTGCCGGAGATACCGAAAAGCCGGCGCTATGTGAACAGGCCTCTTCTCGGGAAAATATTCACGGAACAGGTCATGCGGGATAAGCAAAAACGCAATCGAAACATTATGGAAGCAGTTGAAAAGCATTTGTATAGCCAGAGGGAAATTGCTGACCATCTCGGTTTGCATTATACGAGCGTAAGCAGGATCATCAGCAGTCTGTGCTGATGCTGACGGTAAAGAACTGACCCTCAAGGAATCTAAGTGAGAAAAAAAATGAGCGGAATTTTCGGCTATGTTGGGAAAAAGGAGTCTTTGCAGATCCTCTTTGACGGTCTTACCCGTTTGGAGTATCGCGGTTACGATTCGTCGGGAATTGCGTTTAAAAACAGATAGGAATCGAGGTTTACAAGACTCCGGGCAAGCTGAGGACCTTCAGAAGATTGTGCCGACCCCATTTCCGGCCATTACGATCGGCATCGGCCACACGCGATGGGCCACCCATGGCGAGCCGTGGGCAGTCAATACCCATCCGCACACAGTGCAAAGGCGTCTCCGTTGTGCGCAACGGCCTCATCGAAAATTACCGCAAGTTGAGGAACAAACTGGTATTGACAGGGCGGGTGTTCACATCCCAGACGGATACGGAGGTAGTGCCTGGCTCGTCGCCCGCTACCTTGACCGCGGTCTCCCTATTGATGAGGCGATCCGACGGGCGATCACGCATCTTCGCGGGGTTTATGCACTGGGGATCATCTACGAAGGCACGCCGGATACGCTGTTCGCGATCCGCAGCAACAGCCCGCTCGTCATTGGCATAGGCACGGATGCACAGTACATCGCATCCGATGTCCCCGGCGCTCCTCCCGTATACGAAGAACTTTATCCCTCTCGAAGACCGGCACATGGCCGTGCTCAGGAGCAACGGGGTCGAGCTGCGAAGCACGTCGAATCCCTTGGAGATCCTGCGCTCGAAGGGAAAGAGCGTAACCATTGACTGGACGCCTGCGATGGCCGACAGGGATACGGTCATTTCATGCTGAAGGAGATATACGAACAGCCCCAGGCGGTCATGGATACCCTGCGGGAGTAGACGACGACACGGACAGGCTCCTTGATGAGATGGGCATTACGGGAACCATCAAGGATACTCAGACGGCTCCATACGCAGCATGCGGTACGTCGTACCACGCAGGTCTTATCGGCCGGTATATGATCAAGAGTTCGTGCGCATCCCCGTTGTCGTGGACATCGCCTCGGAGTTCCGGGACATGTGCACGGTCATCCCAAAGGGACGATGCTGGTCACGATTACGCAGTCCGGGGAAACAGCCGATACCCTCGCGGCACAACGCGAAGCCAAGGGAAAAGGAGCGAAGACCCTGACCATCTGCGATGTCATCGCCAGCCCAGCACGCGCGAGGCTGATTCGGTTCTGTACACGCGTGCGGGGATGGAGATCGGCGTGGTATCCACCAGGCCTTTTTGCCCAGCTTGCCGCCCTGAGCCTCCTGGGCATCGCCCTGGGAGCCAAGAAGGGAAAGCTGAAGACCTAAAGATCCAGACGCTCAAACCATTCTTGCTCGGACTTCCGAGGCTGGTTGGACAGGCGCTCCAAACCGATGGAACGGTCAAGGAGATCGCAAAGACCCTGGTGAACGCGAAAAGCATGCTGTATGTCGGCCGGGGGATCAACTACCCTGTCGCGCTCGAAGGCGCGCTCAAGATGAAGGAGCTCGCTTACATTCATGCTGATGGTTATCCGGCGGGAGAAATAAAGCATGGGCCCATCGCGCTGGTCGAGGATGGAGTCCCCGTCGTATTCCTGGCAACGATAGACAGCCTGCACGAAAAGATCCATTCGAACATCGAGGAGGTGAAGGCACAGGGGAGGAAGAATCATTTTGGTCACGGATTCACCCGCTGCCTTCCGCGACAAAGCGGACGACATGATCGTGGTGCCGTCGACTGGTCCCGCGCTTTCCTTTTGTCACCGTTGTACCGCTGCAGCTCCTCGCTTATCATGTCGCCGTGCTTAAAGGCTGCAATGTCTACAGCCGAGAAATTTGTCCAAAAGCGTAACAATCGATGATGAAAAATGTCATAACACCGGCTGCTGTATTCCGGATATTGCACAAAGCATTATGTGCGTGGCTATCACGAAGGATGAGAAGAAAAGAATCGCCAACAGCGTGGTCAGGCATATCCATGTCAGTGAGTGGGGACAATTATCGGCTTGGGGCCTGCTTGAATCCAGCGGGCATGAACTGCAGAAAGCGGTGCATCAGGAACAGGCGTCGATGGGATTACATGCATGCTTTGTGTCTCCCTACTAGTTCTATTTCCGAGAAGGAGACAGAGAGGGCGTTGATCAGATGCGTATCAAACATCTTGGGTCAGGTCTTTAATGTTTACTTTTCATTTTGCTTTGCTATTCTTCCCCTATGGCCCGCCCTTTACGCATCGAAGAAGATACAGCGTGACGTTGTTGCACCCGTTGCGTTGTTTGATCTGCCCTACTTCCTTCTCGGACAATCTCTCGCTCAACTCTCGCAATTCTCGTTATCATCCTTTTCCAATCCAAAAGGTATCATCTCTCCGCATTGGCAGGCCCATCCAAGATCGGTAGATTCTTCCAGGCGGTTATCGCAAAAGGGGCAGCACAACATAGGTCCTCTACTGATCCATGATACCTTCTGCTTACTCCATCCGATATGATGAAGATCACCAGAGCATGATCAGGAAAGCGTAAATGTGCTAAAATATACCATAGTGGGCGCAGGCGGAGGACTTGGTGTGACGGCTGTGCGGGACTGCACCTCTTGCGCGGTAGTCCCAGGTGGAGCAAGGAGGACAAAAATGAATCTCCATGATGAAATCGCAGCAATTGCCTATGAACTGTTTAAGTCAAGGAACGGAATCCCCGTTCGGGACCTTGATGATTGGCTCGATCGGAACAGAAGTATTAGCCAGGCGTTTGGGGCGGGAGACAGGAACCCGAGGAGGAAGATGCTCCGGCGGAAACAGCCGAGGAGAAGAAAACAAAAGCCTCCGAAGCGTATGATGCCGAAGAAAACCAAGAAGCCGCTTAGACTGATCGTTCCGGCTCCGGACCTTTGATTGCCATGGCTTAATATGTTTTTGTTTGAATGATGGCGATGGAGTTCGCCGATCACCCGTTGGAGATGCGGATGCTCTAACGAGAGGAATGCTCCTTAGGAAGCTAATGACTCCCGGGAAACTAGCAGGGTCAGGCCTACTTTCTTGTCATCCCGCCATTTTTCTGCTATGAAGATACAACGTGACGTTGTTGCACCTTTTGCGTTGGATGTTTTATCAGCTTCGCTTTTTCCTCCGCAGCTCTATTCCCGCCCGCACCAGTGCGCCTCAAAGTCCGTAAAATCCTTTTTCTTCCTCCCTGCTTCTTTCCACGCATCCATCAGGAGTTGGAGGGTCTTTGCCCGGTCCTTTACGGCCTTCGGGACGATGCCCCTTTCCCTTGCTGCCATGATGACCAGGTCCGAGGGAAGGGGATCTGCCTTTTCCCATATGCTGCGCATCTCCCTGAGGAAGATGTTCACGGTCACGTCTCCGATGCCCTTTGCAAGGGAGGTGAGCCTCTGTTCGAGGTCTGTCGGGTCTGCCGCAGATGTCGTGGAGATTTGCGAGATCAGCGCCGTAGCCTCCGTCAGCGACCTTGCACATGTCCAACAGTTTTGTCGCGGTCTTGAAGTCGTACCGCACGTCGCCGCCCGCATCGAGGATCGCCACGAGGCCGTCCCAACCCGTATCGAGGATGGTTTCCGGCGACGACGATGCCCGGTCGGCGAACCATGGAAGGTCTTTTCAACGATGCTATCCGATATGCGTGCACCGAAGAGAACGGACGCAAGGAACCACCTGAAGATCTCCTGGGAGCGCCTTGCAGAAAGATCGATGCCGAGCTCGGTGGAGAACCTGCCCGGATACCCTTGCACGAGCGCGGTTATTGCTTCTTTGGATGGTGCGGCGCGTAATGCCACATTCCAGGTCATCCTCGCTGTAAAATATCCGGTGCGTGTTTTTATCGCTTCCCTTGACCCGGAAGAACCGCTTCCGTGCCAGGTCTTTTAACCCTTCCTCGATCCAGCTGTCTATGATTTCAACAACATCGATGCGCAGCCCCCGGAGGATGAAGGTCGCGGGACGCTCATCGCCCTTGCGGCCTGAATAGGCTATGACATCGATCCGTTCAGTGTACATGCTTTTCATCACTGAAACAAGGGATACCTGCAACTTTTCCGCACTTAAGTGACGACTGTTCATGAACTGCATTCTATGACCTGATTATAGATCATCGTTACTCGTTGCCGCAAACAGAAGAGGAACCAGTATGGCCATCGGAAAGCCGGCAAAAATCCGATGCTACAATATTAGTATGTCCTCATCTTCAACCGCTCGAGGTTACCCTGTGAGGCTTTCGAATCCATTTCCTGTTTTTCTGTACTCTCACGCCTTTATTACAACGGGCCCAATCCCTCATCTCGAACAGTGCTGCAGACAATACCCGGGATCTTTAAAGCTGCCGGAGCCGCTCTGTGACAGTCAGACCTCAATAGAAAAAGCCTTGCACGACGTGGTTATTGCGATATATAAAAACCTCCGATATCGCTTCAAGACCTATCACAGCTTCTCTGGCAGCCCAGGGCATTTCGGACGCGGGGGAAGGCGGACCGCTCTTCTGCAGGAGCTTTGTACCCGCTTGATGCTTTACGTTGTTGCCGGCAACGTTACCGGCTTTTCCGCACGGCATCTATTCCTACGACCCGCAGCAAACATGAGCTTGAGCAGGATCGCTGGAAGGACGACGCAAGAATGAAATTAAGCAAGGCGGCCTGGGCGAATCATCGATCAAGAATGCCGCACGATACTTGTATTCTCCGCTGTGTATGAAAGGATGACGGTCAATATAAACGGGGAGGAGGCTCCGGTACGCGCATATGGAGGCCGGCCATGTTGCACAGAACGTCTTTCTTCGAGGCGGTGTCCCTGGGTCTCGGGGACGTTGTCATCGGAGCGTTCCAAGACGGACAGGTGAGAGCCGTTATGCATCTTCCTGGACGGAAAGCCGCTCTACCTTATGCCGATCGGGAAGAAATGAGGATGAATGGACCAGGGGGCTCAATGGGCAACATCGCTTCGAAAAAATCTCATCAACCTTACGATCCTGAACCCGTTCAACAGCTTTGCTCCTGAGGAGCACACGGGTGGAAGTGCGCAAGGACCCGCTCCTGGGGGACACGAGCGTCTATAATCCCTTTCTGAAGGACAAGACAAAGGCATTCTTCGGCGAGATAACGACCCCGAGCTGATACGGAACCTCGCGGACGAAAGCTCCAAGACCTGCATCTTCTGCAGAGAGAGCGTATATGAGCAAGACCACGCCGCATATCCGCCCGAGCTCGTTCCCGAAGGACAGCATAGGCAGAGGGGAGGCCGCTGCTGTTCGCGAACCTCTTTGCCGTGGGGAAATACCACCCGGTCATGCGCTCAGCAGCAGCGCACTTCCTGAAACTTTCAGAGTTCGTTCCCCAAGGCTCGCGGACGGCATGATTGCGGTGCGTAGGACTTTATTCACCGTGCTACCGCTACGGACGAATCCGCAGCTTTTCCACGATCAACGCCAATTATCTTTTCCCCGGGGGCGCAAGCCTGGTCCATCCGCACGTGCAGATGCTTGCTTACACCGGTGGCATATTCCTATCATGCCCGGCATGATCGAAGCCTGCAGCCGATATCACGAAAAATCGGACGGCCTATTTCAGCGACCTGGTCGAGGAAGAAAAAAGGAGCGGCGTGCGGTATGTCACGAAACACGGGCGCTGGCACTGGCTGACCGCGTTTTCTCCCTTGGGGAGCAACGAGATGACGGCAATACACGAGAGGGCAAGCGACTTCGGGGCGCTTTCGGATGGACGATCTGAGGCACTGTGCCCAGGGATCTCGAAGGTCCTTCTTCTTACGAACGTCTCGGCCATGTGAGCTTCAACTATGCGCTCTACTCCGTCCGGCACAGCGCGCCCGGGCGAGGGACATCGATGTGTGTTCAAGATCGTCAGCCGCCAGAACCTCTATCCCAACTACCGGAACGACGATTACTTTCTGCAGAAAATGCTCCAGACGGAACTGATCTTCAACTCGCCGGAGGATTTGGCCGGACAGTTGAAAAAATGTTCTGATTCAAGGACGATGCCAACCGAGAAGCATTTCTCAGGATCCTCGCACATGTCAACAAACGGTACAGCTGGATTTGCCAAGGGAACCTTTAGGGTCAGTCTTGCGGCTTGACAATTGTTCGGCGGATTCTATGGAATCAGGAACCATATGGAATTAGGCTATCGAATCATACGACCTCAAGACGTTGGCCTGCAGCCCCTTGCATTCGCGCAGATTTCGCTGTGGCGCACTGCTGCCTGGGACATTGCAGTTGGTGAGCGGGCGGTAACGGAAGCGATCGAGATCGCCGCCGTCTGCAAAACGCTTGGCATCAGGACCGTGTTCCATCCGCTCGAATACCCGTTGACGACACTACAGGCTGCTCAAACCATGAATGTTATGCGTCGGCTGGCGGCGGCAAGCGACCTTGGTATTATCGTCCACGACGAGGGTGGCGCGGACGGGACGAGGATTTCGGCTGCTGAAGAAGCGATGTTTGAAAGGAATCTCGCCGAGATAAGCGGCTTGTGTCATGTTTCGATAGAGAACTCTTTCAACTCCGGCGATATAATCCGGTTCTGGGAGCGGTTCGTGGTCCCGGCCCGTGAGAGTGTTTCAATCACGATCGACATCGGCCATCTTGAGTCCGCTGCTATTGACTCCATTTCGTTCATCCGCACAATGCCTGATCGGCTCATTTCGCGCGTCCACTTCGCGCATGTGCACCACAAGGCAGAGGATCGGTTCGGCATCAAGGACCACTTGCCGCTCGTGCCGGGATGTAGAGAGATCGAGGCGTTGAAAGAACTGATCAGGAGAAGGCCCGCAGTCCGGGTGGTCCTCGAACTGGACGCAGGAAAGGAAGGGATGGGACAGAGTATTGAGCTGTTGAAGACTTGACTCTAAAGACTTGCGCATTAATCCGTGGCAAATGCCGTTTCTAAGTTCAGGCTTTACTTTCGTTTCACAATATAAGCGACAATCAAAACAACAAAAATCACGAGAATGGTCCCGGAAGCCCAACCATAATAACCCATTCCCCATCCCGAACCACCGCCTTTCATCATTTCACCACCTTGACCGCCATTCATTTGAGCATAAGCCGTGGATGTCATCAGTACGCTTGCAGCTGCTGCTAATAGGCCCTTGATCATGGTTTACCTCCGATTGTTTGAGGAAATAGAAACAGGTACTTTGATTATACCGCTTTTTGCATCATAGGCTGCTATACTGCTATAATAAAAATCAAATAAGGAGGTCCACCATGAAGATCGGGTTCATCGGAATGGGCATCATGGGCAGCCGCATGGCCGCCAATCTGTTGAAGAAAGGCCACGAACTCGTGCTCTACAACCGCACCCGTGAAAAGGCAAAGCCGCTCCTGGACCAGGGAGCCTCGTGGGCGGACACGCCTGCGGACCTCGGCCGACGGGTCCCAGTCATCATTACGATGCTTTCGAAGCCCGATGCCGTTGCCGAGGTCGCCCTGCACGGGAAGCATTCCTTTCTCGATGCCATGCTTCCTGACTCGCTCTGGATCGACTGCTCGACCGTGAACCCGTCGTTCTCCCGCCTCATGGCAGGAGAGGCGGCCGCGCGCAAGATCCGTTTCCTCGACGCGCCGGTGGCCGGATCCAAGGGGCCTGCCGCGGCAGGACAGCTCGTGTTCTTCGTTGGAGGCCGCAACGAGGATGTGGATGCCGCCCGCCCGCTCCTCGAGGCCATGGGCAAGGCGGTCTTCCCGATGGGCGGCCACGGCATGGGCTCTGCCATGAAGATGGTGAACAATATCATCCTGGGCCAGGCGATGACGGCCTTCTGCGAGGCGCTGGCCTTCGGCGAATCGCTTGGCATGACCAAACAGGCTATGTTCGAAACGCTGGCGACGTCGCCGGTCACGGCGCCCTTCCTGAACACCAAGCGTCAGAAGTTCGAGAAGGCTGACTATTCCGTGGAGTTCCCGCTCCAGTGGATGCACAAGGACCTGCACCTTGCCTCGGAAACCGCCTTCGAGATCGGGGCAGCGCTGCCGGGGATGAACGCGGCAAAGGAGCTCTATGCGCTTGCCGTGCGGAACGGCATGGCGGAAGAGGATTTCATGGCAGTGTATAAGGTGCTGGCAATGAAGCGATAAAAACCGGAGATCTTATATAGCAGTCAAATCCTGAGCCAACGGGCAATGATATAAACAGTAAAGACCTGCCCCAAAGGCCCCCAAAGTCCCTCCTGAACGAAGCGAAGGATCTCACGTATTCGCAATGAAAGATCCTTCGCCACGCCTGGAATAACAGTATCCCGAATCTTCTACTTTTGCAACAGCCGGTAAGCCCTTCCATTCATTTGCTGTCCGTTGTCAATGACAACTGTTCAATGCGCGCTCACGACCGGCTAAGGCTGGCATAGGCCGCCACGACATACACCGAATGTGCAATCTTCATTACCCGTGCAGGGGATCGCGCACACGCCGCTATGGCAGGTCGATCCGCCACCGCAGCTCAAGCCGTCTGCAACATTAGATCCCACGCAGGCGCCAGCCGAACACGAATCGCTGACAGTACACGGATTTCCGTCATCGCAGGCCCCGCCGGTCAAGGGCGCATGGGTACAGCCCAGCACAGCATCGCACGCATCAGTGGTGCACGCGCTGCTATCATCGCAGGTGACCGAAGGCCAGCCCGCACAAGTGCCGCTGCCGTTGCAGACATCACCCGTCGTACAGGCGCTCACATCATCGCAGCTCGTACCGGCCGCCATATAGGATAATCCGCAGATGCCCGCCGTGCAGGTACGTGTCTGGCACGCCGTGTCCGTTCCAGCGCAGTCCGAGGCAGACGAACATCCGGCTATGCATACACCGCTCGAGCACGTTGCTCCGGGGCCGGGGCAATCTGCGTCCATGGTACAGGGTGGGGCTGTGCATACGCCCGCGACACAACTGTCAGTCAATTTACATGCAGAACCGCAGTTGCCGCAGTTGGTCATGTCTGTCTGCGTGTCGATCTCGCAGCCGTTCGAATTGTCCATATCGCAATTGGCAAATCCAATAGTGCAGGGGACCACATCGATCGTCACGTCATGGACGTTGGCCGTGGCCGCGCCGCTGCCGTTGGTTATGGTGTACGTCTGCTCCGCGGTACTCAGGGACCACACGGTCACGCTATAGGGATTGCCATAGGCCACGGCAGTCGCGAAGGTGAAGGTGCCGTTGCTAAAGACGTTGAGGTCGTCGCTGGTGTTATTCTGCAAGTGCACGTTGCCGGTCATCCCGGAGACCGTGCCGCCGATGGTATAGGTGTTGACGGCGCAGGTGATGGCTACCGTGGCAACGTCGGCTGACGCGATCAGGCCGGTTCCGCTGGCCACGCTGCAACTCCGGCCGATCGGCTGGGTCAGGACGGTCACGCTGAAGGGGCTGCTGTCGGCGACCTGGGTGGCAAAGGTGAAGACGCCGTTGGACACAAGGGTGAGATCATCGGCATTGTTGTCTTGCAGCACCACGGTGCCGGTAAGCCCGGAGACCATGCCGCCCACGTTGTAGGAATTGGTGGAGCAGACGACAACCACGTTGGCGACGTTGCCCCCGGAGACAATGCCCGCGCCCGCGCTCACACTGCAGATCTGCTCCGTGGGCTGCGTCAGGACGGTGACGTTGTAGGTGTTGTTTTGGACGGGTGTGGCAAAGGTGAAGACGCCATTGGCCGCAAGGGTGAGATCATCGGCATTGTTGTCTTGCAGGACCACGGTGCCGGTAAGCCCGGAGATCGTGCCGCCCACGGTGTATGAATTGGCGGAGCAGGCCACTGCCACATGGGAATGGTCGGAGGAGCCCTGGACAGTGCCGGTGCCGTTGCTCACGATACAGGTCTGCCCGATGGGCTGGGTGCTGACGGTGACGTTGTAGGGGCTGCCGTCCTGGATGATCGTGACAAAGCCAAAGCTGCCGTTGGCCTGAATAGTGAGGTCGTCGCCGCCGTTGTCCTGCAGCACTACGGTGCCGGTAAGCCCGGTGACCGTGCCGCCTATGCCGATGCTGGCGACCTGATTCGAAGTCAAGGAGTTGCACCCGGCGATCGCTATGGAGACCAGGAACAACGCACTGAATATGATTTTTTTGATAGATAAACGCATTTGAGGTGCCTCGCCTTGTAGTAACCGGTTAGTTCCCATGTTCTTCTCCTTGTAATACTCGATACTCGTTTAACTGCATTTGGGGCGCATTGCCTTGTCGTGGAGCGTTGGATCCGCAATGGACTTCCCCTGTATCCCCTTGCATGTCGCGCGATCTCCGACTGCGATAATTCCAATTCATCCAGGCACGCTGGTCGCGGCAGATAACGGGCCTTTTGTTCCTATTGCTTGTCTTCTATCTGAGGATCTCATTTCGGACACAATTGCTTCGAGATCCTCTGAGTTATGCTACGTTTGTGGTCCGGCAATAGCAACCTATAATTACAGTTATAACCAGTTTATTTTGCCTGCGACCGGCAGGACATCCTTTTGGTTCCGTCGTCATCCTGGACCAAACAGGAACTGTTCTGCTGTTTTGTGGGCAAAAGGTGCCCGGCCGGGTCTTGTCGAGCCAAAGATATCATGAGGAGGGAAAAAGAGGGACAGTTTCCCCGGAGACGCGGACACGGCACGGATCCGGAACATCCCGGGTGTGCCTCCGGTTATGCTATCCTTGTAGTATGGCGGTGGAACACGCGCCGCTATGACGGGGGAGGAAAGGAGATCGCCTACCGGGAAATGCTGGAGGCGGACAACCCCTATCGTCTCGTCGAAAGGAGCTTATATGATCGTTGTTACTGGAGCAACCGGGCATTTGGGACGTCTGGTCATCGCGGCACTGCTCAAAAAAGTGCCTGCATCCGGCATCGTCGTTGCGGTGAGAAATGTTGAAAAGGCCAGGGACATTGCGGCATTGGGCGTAGAAGTGCGCTACGCCGATTACAACCAGCCTCCGCTGTGGGACGCTGCACTGAAGGGCGCGGACAAAGTATTGCTTATCTCTTCCAGCGAGCTCGGGCAGCGCGCGAGACAGCATCGTTCCGTCATCGACGCGGCCAAACGGGCAGGCGTAAAACTTCTGGCCTACACCAGCATCCTGCGCGCCGACACCTCGCTGCTGGGTCTTGCCGTTGAACATAAAGAGACCGAGGCATTGATCCGCGCCTCCGGCGTTCCCTTTACGCTGTTGCGCAACAGCTGGTATACGGAAAACTATACCGCGGGCTTATCCAACACTCTGGCGCAGGGCGCAGTGTACGGCTGCGCCGGGGAAGGGCGCGTTGCCTCGGCCGGCCGCATCGACTACGCGGAAGCGGCGGCTTATGTGTTGATTGCTGAAAAACAGGCAGGACGGGTCTATGAATTGGCCGGCGATACTGCCTACACAATGGCGGAGCTGGCAAATGAGATCTCGCGCCAATCGGGCAAAAATATCGGGTACGTGAATATGCCGGAGGCCGAGTACAGGAACGTTCTCGTGAAAGCCGGATTGCCGGAACCGGTCGCTGCAATGCTCGCCGATTCAGACACGGGTATTTCCAAGGGCGCCCTGTTCGACGATGGCCGTCAATTGAGTAAGATCATCAACAGGCCGACGACCTCATTGGCAGCGGCAGTTGCAACGGCGATGAAATGACTTCGGTACGTTGTATATGAAAACTCCGGTATCTGCAGCAATTGTTTTGACACACCTATTCAGGAACAAAGGAGGGACTGTATGAAAAGGATGGCTGTTAGGGTGCTTGTTTTGTGGGCGGGTGTTTCTTCGATCGCCCTGCCTGCATGTACCACCGTTAATCCCTATACCGAGGAAAAGCAGACATCCAAGGTCACCGAGGGTGCGACCATAGGCGGCGTTGTGGGCGCAATATTGGGCGCGGCCACGGCCAGCAGGGGGCATCGAGTGGAGAATGCTTTGATCGCCGGCGGTGTCGGCGCCATTGCCGGTGGAGGCGCGGGATATTACATGGATGTGCAAGAGGCCAAATTGCGCCAGAACCTGGAAGGAACAGGAGTGCATGTGGTGCGCAGGGGAAACGATATCAGCCTCGTGATGCCGGGCGATGTCACCTTTGAGACCAACAGCTCGAGCCTCGATTCAAGGTTCTTTGCTGTGCTGGATTCCGTAACCACGGTGCTGCAGGAATATAAATCCACGCTGGTCACCGTGGCGGGATATACCGACAGCACGGGTTCGGCCGATTATAACCAGAAACTTTCGGAAAAACGCGCTACCACCGTGGCCCTTTATCTGCACAGCAGGGGGGTGGCCAAAGAGCGCCTGGCGGCCATCGGCCATGGTGAAGCACATCCGGTTGCCGGCAACGATACTGCTGAAGGCCGGGCCAGGAATCGACGCGTAGAGATCACGCTGGACCCAATAACCAAATGAACCGCAGAAAATTGCCTCGCATCCGGGTCCGCACTACTCCTCGGTGAGCAGGATTGTGAAGGGTGACAGGTAAAAGTGAATCCGCTTGACCTGACCGTAAAGATCCGGGCCTGTGTAAGCAAAGTGAGAGGAAGAAGTCGATATGCGACAGCACGGGCAAATTCCGGACAACAAGCCGTTGTATCGCCTCTATGACGGGGGAGGGAAGGAGCTCGGGTACCGGGAAATGCTGGACAGCTGCGTCCGGGCCGATGTCATCCTGTTCGGCGAGATCCACGATCACCCGCTGGTCCATTGGCTGCAGCTGGAATTGACGCAAGACCTTGTTGAGATCAGGAAGGGCGATCTGGTGCTCGGCGCGGAGATGCTGGAGGCGGACAACCAGCTGATCGTGGATGAATATCTGGCAGGGCTCATCGAGCATAAGCACCTGGCGCAGGAGGCCAAGGTCTGGGATAATTACGAAAGCGACTACCGTCCGCTCGTTGATGTTGCCAAAGAGCACGGACTTCGGTTCATCGCGACCAATATCCCGAGGCGCTATGCCGCCCTCGTGGCCCGGGAGGGAATGAAGGCGCTGGAACGTCTGTCCGATGAGGCAAAGAGATCGATCGCTCCGCTTCCGATTCCGCTGGACCTTTCAGCCCCGGGATACGGGAAGGTCATGGAGATCGGCATGGCCCATGGAGCGCATCGGGACGCGCAGAACTTCGTCGCCGCACAGGCGGTCAAGGACGCCACCATGGCGTGGTTTATCCTGAAGAACCGCGGTCAGCAGGAGCTGTTCCTTCATTATAACGGTGATTATCATTCAAAGAACTACGGCGGGATCTGCTGGTACATCAAACTATATGATCGGGAGGTCCAGGTCCGGACCATCTCTTCGGTCAGCAGGGACACGCCCGGGTTTGACGATGCGTGCAAAGGCCTTGCCGACATCGTTCTTGTCGTTCCGACTGACCTGGAAGGAAGCGTCGATAGGTCGCAATAGCGCTTCCCTGGCGCTTCCGAATGTATGACTATATCGCCACATCCTATGCCCAAGACCAGCGCAGGTATCCTCTTATATAGAAGGAAGGATGACGTGCTCCGGGTCTTCCTCATTCATCCGGGCGGGCCGTTCTTTGCGAACAAGGACGCAGGGGCCTGGTCGGTGCCGAAAGGAGAGCTCGACGAGGGGGAGGACGCGCTTGCCGCGGCCCGGAGGGAATTCGAAGAAGAGACGGGATGCGGGCTGGAGGGCCCGTTCACACCGCTCTCGCCGATCAAGCAGAAAGGCGGCAAGATCGTCCTTGCCTGGGCTACGGAGGGTGACTGCGACGCAGACGCGATCAGGAGCAACACGTTCGCGCTCGAATGGCCGCCAAAGTCCGGGAGTGTGCGGGATTTTCCGGAAGTGGACCGGGCGGGATGGTTCACGGTTGACGAAGCGAAAAAAAAGATCAATTTCGCGCAGGCAGCGCTGCTGGACGAGCTGGTGAGTAAAATAAAGGCTCATCTCACTTATTGAGTGGGCACAAAGACAACCTAGTCAACAAGAAAAGCATGCAGCAATGCCCTTACGAAATGTTTTTTGTACATCTCTTTCGCTGTTTTTCTACACCCCAATTTTCAGGTCCGCGCAGGCATGCATTGATCTTATAAACCATATTCCTGCTCGCCTCCGCAGCGCTTCGCCCTCGCCTCAGACGCCCGGCCGCGTCTACCTGGCTTGCGTCTTCGCAATGAGCATGCATGGTTCTACTCATAAACGTTCTGGGATGCAGGCAGTTCTGGAACGCGTTCTTAGGCGAAGACGGGTGCCCAAAAATGTTCTTTGGGCAGCCCCGGGGACATTTGGGGTAGGTCTACACGAGTTTCACCAGAATCTTCCGATGCGGAAATCTAGGCCTGCGACCCAGCGTTTCGAGGGTGAACCGCGATTGCGGACTGTCTGAGCCCGCAGGTTGGCGAGCCTGCGGCCAGCGTTTATGAGTGGAACCGTAGCCTGCTCTTGCGAAGACGCGGCCATAAACGAATGCAGGCTGTTTCCGAAATGTACTGAGGACGACCGAGCATGCCGTAAAGGATTTTCGCCGGGTGCCCTTCTTTCGGTTACCTTTCTTGGGCACGCAAGAAAGGTGACAAAGCATAAACAAATCCCTGCCAGGAAGTCCAAGATCCTTGTTATTTTTTCTGCACCCCAGTTCACAGGTCCGCGCAGGCATGCACGGATGTTACCAGTTATCATCCTCTTCTGCTGCCGCAGCACTTCCCCTCGCCATGGAACATTTGCTCGGCCGTGTCTGCCTGGTCTTGTGGTTTAATTATCTTTATCGAGCATCGCATGCTTGTGCGCGGCCCTGTTCATGGGATGCAGGGGCTTTAGAAAGGCAGAGGCTTTGGGTCAGCGTCGAAGATCATCACTTCGCAGCTATCAGGTTGATCCGAAGTTTATTATCTCGCGCTCTGAGCCTCAACTCATCCTTCGTAAAAAAAGCCGGCAAAAAACGGCTTGCATGTTCGTAAAAAAAACAGTAAAATACGCTCCGTCAAAATATTACGTACCGCTCACCTCGTTCAGCTGATCGAGTGCCGTTACCTACAAACAAGGAGATCGATGATGAAACGTTCTACATTGGTAGTTGCAGTATGTGTTTTGTGTGTTGTCATAGCCAGTGGCTGTAATAAAACCAAGAAAGATGTCCCTGTCCCTGCATCCGCGACTCAGGCACAACCCGCCGCAACTATGCCGCAACCCCCCGCGATTTCTCTTTCCGGGAAAGTGGTGGAAACGATGAACTCCGGCGGCTATACCTATGTTTCCCTTGAGCATGACGGAAAGAAAACCTGGGTCGCCTTACCGGCTACGCCGGTCAAGGTCGGGCAGGAAGTGACGTGTCAGCCCGGCATGGAGATGAAGAATTTCACGAGCAAGACATTGAATCGTACGTTCGACAGCATCATCTTCTCCGGCGGTATCCTCCGCTGATACCGGAGTACCCGGGACGTTGCAAACCAAAGGCCGCTGAGTTCAACTCAGCGGCCTTTTTTAACATCAGAGGGTCTGAACAGCAAGAGACATTTTGGGGAATAATGTCCGGCATTCTTCCCTAGCAATCGCAGCATGCCTCATCTTCCAGATCCATCAGCGCCATTTTCAACTCGGCCAGATTATCGCCGGTGATGTTCTTATCGGTTTTCGCCCGGTCGCAGAATGCCTTTGCCGCCGGATCCACGGATTCCTCCCCAATGCAGCCGCAGAAGGAACCGACCGAATTGATATCCACGCATTTATCAGGTAATGTCTTCATATCCAACCTCCTGTCGAATGAAACATCTTCTTTATATAATTATATCTCATAATTAAATACATGCAACCTCTTAGGGTCAGTCCTGACATAGGGGAAATGCCGTAATATTAGTCCTTTGTTTTTCCAGAGCCCCTGCATCCCATGAACAGGTTCGCGCACCAGCATGCGATGCTCGATGAAGATAATTAACCCACAAGACCAGGCAGACGCGGCCGAGCCCTGTTTACATGGCGAGGGTGGAGCGCTGCGACAGCAGAAGAGGGTGATAACTGGTAACATCAGTGCATGCCTGCGCGGACCTGTGAACTGGGGTGCAGAAAAAAAACAAGGATCGTGGACTTCCTGGCAGGGGTTTGCTTTTATTTTGTCACCTTTCTTGCGTGCCCAAGAAAGGTGACCCAAAGAAGGGCACCCGGCGGAAATTCTTAACGGCATGCTCAATCGTCCTCAGTACATTTCGGAAACTCGCCCTTGGGCGAAGCCGAATGCTTCACCCTCGGACTCGATCGCCTGCCTAAATTTTCGCATGGGGAGGCTAAAACGCGATAGTCCTCAGAAGCCTTTGCCTTTCCAAAACCCCCTGCATCCCATGAACAGGTTCGCGCACACAGCATGCGATGCTCGATAAAGATAATTAACCCACAAGACCAGGCAGACGCGGCCGAGCCCTGTTTACATGGCGAGGGTGGAGCGCTGCGACAGCAGAAGAGGATGATAACTGGTAACATCAGTGCATGCCTGCGCGGACCTGTGAACTGGGGTGCAGAAAAAAAACAAGGATCGTGGACTTCCTGGCAGGGGTTTGCTTTTATTTTGTCACCTTTCTTGCGTGCCCAAGAAAGGTGACCCAAAGAAGGGCACCCGGCGAAAATTCTTAACGGCATGCTCAATCGTCCTCAGTACATTTCGGTCCGAAATGCTTCACCCTCGGACTCAATCGCCTGCCTAAATTTTCGCATGGGGGGGGCAAAGAAGCGTAATTGCTTCTTGATTGCTGATAGCGCCGGACGTACTATTCCCCTATGTCCCCCTGTACAACTAATAGAAAACAAGAAGCTATGATATAATGTTTATATACACTATACTATATCCAGATGCATAAGGGAGGCGTACGATGGGAGACAAGGGCGGCAAGAAGAACAAAGAGAAGAGCCAGAAGCAGAAATCAACGAAGCATGAACATCACAAGAAGGACAATCAGACGACGCGCACGCTTGAAGTAAAAAACAGCCTTTTAGGGTCGCGTATTGGATCTTAACAAAATCTGATTCCACTGTGATACTTACCACACTAGAGAAGACCCTTCCACGGGCACCCGAGGGGGATGTTATTGCATCTGTTGCGTAGACCCGCTAGGGTCTCATCAGGTCTTGCGGCTTGACAATTCGCATTTGGACGCCCTGGAAGGGACTTATCGGGCCAAATCTTCCATGCTGACCAGCATGTAGCAAATGAAGATCCGGCCCCACAGCTCAACCACCTTCCCTACTTGCCCATAGCAGCCCGTCTAATCCGCCACCTTCAGCACGACCTTGCCCATGGTCTGCCGGCCTTCGAGCAGTCGATGTGCCTTCTCCGCTTCAGCGAGCAACAGCACTCGGTCGATCCGCAGCTTCAGCCATCCTTCCCTGATAGCGTTCAGAACCTCCCCGGACCTGCGGTGCAGTTCCTCTCCCGCGGCCATGAAATTGACAAGGCTTCCTCCGGAAAGGGAGATCGACTTCGCCATGAGGCTGTTCGGAACAACGGGGTCAGCCGGGCCGCTGGCAGCGCCGAAGATCACCACGTGGCCGTGGACCGCGACTGCCTCCAGGTTGCCGGTAAACGTGCTCTTTCCCACTCCGTCAATGATGAGATCCGCTCCACGGCCGCCTGTCAGACGTTTCGTCTCAGCAACAAAATCCTGCCTGGTATAGATGATCACGTGATCGGCACCCAATGTCCCGTGCCGCGGCCGCCTTCTCGTCGGTCCCGACCGTTCCGATGACCTCAGCGCCGAGATGCTTGGCCCACTGCACGAGCAGCCCGCCCACGCCGCCTGCCGCGGCGTGGACCAGGACGATATCTCCGGGCTTTACTCTGCGAAATTCGTGCAGGAGGTAGTGCGCCGTCATCCCCTGGAGGGGGAACGCAGCCCCTTCCGTGAACGAGAGGCTGTCGGGCAGCGGGATGAGCAGCGAGGCAGGGATCGTTGAGTACTCGCTGTAGCTCCCGGCGTGCCCGGTATAGGCGACCCGGTCCCCCGGCCGGAACCCGGAGACCTTTTCTCCGATTGCTTCCACCACTCCCGCTGCCTCCCGACCGGGAATGAAGGGAAGCTTCAGGGGATAAGTTCCCCGCCGGTGGTAGATGTCCACAAAGTTCACGCCTGCCGCGTGGATCTTAACGAGCGCCTCGCTCGCGCCGGGCTTCGGCACGGGCGCGGTGTCCGTCAGTTTCAGCACATCCGCGTCGCCATAGACCGTGACCATGATCGCTTTCATTGCCAACCCTCCCGCTTAAGTTGTATCATCCTGCTGGTCGATGTCGGTTTTCCTTTATTAAGCATAGCAAATTTCAATAAAAGGTGACAGCTCGTGTTATACAGGGCTGTATTATTAGGACTTCGGGGGATGGTGTGGGGTTGGGGTAAAAGACTCTTATACTTTTTTTAGGGCCACGCCTGACGCCTGGATAAGGCCGCAGCTTTAGTTCTTTGCTTTTCCAGAGGCCCCTGCATCCCATGAACAGGTTCGCGCACAAGCATGCGATGCTGGATAAAGATAATTAACCCACAAGACAAGGCAGACGCGGCCGAGCCCTGTTTACATGGCGAGGGTGGAGCGCTGCGACAGCAGAAGAGGGTGATAACTGGTAACATCAGTGCATGCCTGCGCGGACCTGTGAACTGGGGTGCAGAAAAAAAACAAGGATCGTGGACTTCCTGGCAGGGGCTTGCTTATGCTTTGTCACCTTTCTTGCGTGCCCAAGAAAGGTGACCCAAAGAAGGGCACCCGGCGAAAATTCTTCACGGCATGCTCAATCGTCCTCAGTACATTTCGGTCCGAAATGCTTCACCCTCGGACTCAATCGCCTGCCTAAATTTTCGCATGGGGGGGCCAAAAAGTAAAGACTCAAAGCTTTTGGTTTTCCAAAACCCGCTGCATCCCATGAACAGGTTCGCGCACAAGCATGCGATGCTGGATAAAGATAATTAACCCACAAGACCAGGCAGACGCGGCCGAGCCCTGTTTACATGGCGAGGGTGGAGCGCTGCGACAGCAGAAGAGGGTGATAACTGGTAACATCAGTGCATGCCTGCGCGGACCTGTGAACTGGGGTGCAGAAAAAAAACAAGGATCGTGGACTTCCTGGCAAGGGTTTGCTTATGCTTTGTCACCTTTCTTGCGTGCCCAAGAAAGGTGACCCAAAGAAGGGCACCCGGCGAAAATTCTTCACGGCATGCTCAATCGTCCTCAGTACATTTCGGTCCGAAATGCTTCACCCTCGGACTCAATCGCCTGCCTAAATTTTCGCATGGGGGGCAAAAGAATAAAGACTCAAAGCTTTTGCTTTTCCAAAACCCCCTGCATCCCATGAACAGGTTCGCGCACAAGCATGCGATGCTGGATAAAGATAATTAACCCACAAGACCAGGCAGACGCGGCCGAGCCCTGTTTACATGGCGAGGGTGGAGCGCTGCGACAGCAGAAGAGGGTGATAACTGGTAACATCAGTGCATGCCTGCGCGGACCTGTGAACTGGGGTGCAGAAAAAAAAAAGGATCGTGGACTTCCTGGCAGGGGCTTTCTTGCGTGCCCACAACCAGCCCGTATATGGGTGATCCTATGGTTTCTTTATCGTGATCTTCTTCATCGCCCAGGTATAGTCGAGATAGTCTGCGATCCGAGCCTTTTCCTCGTCCGGGATCTGTCGGAACTTCCTGATGATCTGGATCTCCTGCTCTTTCAGGATCTTCTCGAGATAGCTGCACTGCTCCTCGGAAAGGGGCCAGACCCGCCTCTTCTCGAACTTTATTTTCTTTGACGGAGTAAGGAAATACCCTTTCACGTCGAAGGGGAACTTCTCCTTGTGCGCTGCCAGGAGCAATGCGGTCCGGTCCAGGCCGAGCTTGTCCGCTATCTTCTCGAGGATGGAATCCTTCGGGATGTGTCCCTTTTTGACCGTGAGCCTCAGAAGCTCCAGGCTTATACCGAGGGGCTTCGCTGCGGAGCGCATGTTCTGGTACCCCTTTTGCTCCAGGGCCTGCGTGATTATTTCAGCTACTTTCATGGTTGTTTTCTTTCCATGTTGCACCCTGCACCATTTTTTGCTCCGCTCAACGTACCCAAGCAGTCAGGGCTGCTCCGGGGACGTGCGGGGTTGGGGTAAAGCTAATTGATGCTGACTTTCCCCTGCGCCGCCCAAAAAAATCGATGCAGGCTGGGACAAGTGCCAACTTAGGTAACCTTCAGAAAACGGATCGATACTGAAAAAAAAGAGCGATACTTGTAATTAGATGACCCACATAGATCCAATTATGATTCACCGTACATCAGTTTTCGCTCAAGGTCCTTTGAGTGAGAGGTGCGCTTTGCCTCCTCGAGAGTTATGAGGTCCGCTTTGCAGAGCTGAATGAGATGCTGGTCCATTGTCTGCATGCCGTATTCGTCGCGTCCCCGTTCGATATACTGCTCGATCTCGTCGAGGTGATTGTCCCTGATGCACGCCTTGATGGTGGAAGTTGCATACATCACTTCAAGGACAGGCAGAACCGTTTCGTCGCTTTTCCCTCTTACCAGCCTCAACGAGATAATCGCGATCAGGCTCTCCGCCAGTCTGTTTCTGGCATTCTCCTGCGCCTGGGCCGGGAAATAACCAATGATCCGGTTGATGGACGAAGCCGTATTCTGGGTATGAAACGTTGTCAATACCAGATGCCCCGTCTCGGAGGCCTTCACACAGGCGTCTATTGTATCGAGATCGCGCATCTCTCCGACCATGATGACGTCCGGATTCATGCGCATTGCGGACCGCAGCGCAGCGCTGAAGCTGTCCGTATCGATGCCCACCTCTCGCTGGATGATGCAGCTTTTGTTCGATGTGAACAGAAACTCGATCGGGTCCTCGATCGTAATGATATTGTAATCGAAGTTATCATTGATAAACCGCATCATGGAAGCAAGCGTTGTTGATTTGCCGTTGCCGGTCGGCCCGGTGACGAGGATCAGGCCGTTCGGAGCCTGCGAGATCTTGCCGAGCACCGGCGGAAGATGCAACTCCTCGAACGTACCTATCTGGTGAGGGATAACGCGCATAACAACGCCGAGATTGCCGCGCTGACGGAAGATGCTCACCCGGAAGCGGCCGACATTCGGCAGGGTATAGGACGTATCAAATTCCTTCAAGTCCTCGGGCAGCTTCCGCTTGTGCTGCTCCATGACCGCGGTAGCGACGAACTCAGTATCTTTTTTTGTCAGGTTCCCGAGCTTGGAGCGAATAAGATGGCCGCGCGCCCGGAACATCGGCGGGTTGTCGACCTCAAAATGGATGTCCGAGACCTTTTTTTCGAAGGCAATGTGAAGGATCTGGTTGAATATTGCGCTGTCCATGGTACTTTGCACCTCCGCGTTCTATCTTGGCCAGTTACAAATGAAAATCTTTCAAAACGGTAAGAAAATATTTACCGCGATGACGCGAAGGATGGAAAAAAAAGATTTTGCCTTGTTTCCATTTTCCTCGCGACCTTTGCGCCCTGGCGGTTCAAAGGTTTAATTTACTGATTTTCCGGTTAGGCAAAGACACATTCTGGTATCTATGGTTTTTGCGCCGCTTTCGTCACCTGTCTGCGGAAAAGCTCATATTCCAGAACAATGCCCGCTTGCTGGGCAAGGATCTCGAGCATATCGAGCCGCACGGGAGACGCCTCCTTCGGCCCGAAATCCCCGTAGATCACCGCTATGACCTTCCGATCGCTTATCAAGGGCAGGAGAACTATGGTGGGACGCAGCGGCATGCCTATTTCCGTAAAAAATTGCCTGAGCGTTTCGTCGCCGCTCTCTCCGTAATAGACCCTCCCTTTTTCGACAACGTCCCGGAACACCGATGGTTTTGAGAGCCGGACCTTCAGCCCGCCCGCCGGAGTAGACCCCCTGCTTTTTTCAGAACCGATCCCGATGGCCCGTTCGCCGATCAATTCCGAAGCACGGACGACCAGCGTGACCGCGCGTTCGAACATCTCGGAAACAGCCGTGAGAACCACGAGTGCGGCATCGGCAGGGTTGGTGAGCCCGCGAAGCGACTGGATGCCGTCTTTCAGCTTCTTGACATAGATATCGGCATCATCGTGTCCTGATTGAAAATGTTTGACATACGACATGAACACGTCGAGGAACTGTATCGTATCCTGGATGTACGTTTGTCTCCGGTCTTCTTTCGACGGCTTGGGGAGAACGGCCCTCACGCCGTCATGGTACGATTGAAGGATAAAATCGCTATCCTGAAGAGAGGCGAATTGAAGCACGGGAACCGCGGGGTACGTTCCCCTCACCTGGTTCCTCAGGCCCGCGATCTTTTCGCGGGAAAACCCGGCCTCCGGTTTCGTGGGATTGTCGAAGACAACGACAGGCATTCTCGCGGAAAGGAGGCACTGCGATACCATCCGGTCGAGATCCTTTTCGTCGTCTGTAGCAAATACGAGCACTCCCGCGTCGTTGCAGAGAGACATAACTGAATGACTGATCAGCGTATCATTGCTGAACAGGACGACGGCCTTGCCGGCCTGTTTCGCCGCAGCGTCGGGCCCATCTTTTCGGTCCGGGGATTTCCTCAGAAAAGCAACAAATGCCTCCTGCTCGTCGGAAGAAAAACCCGGGAGCAGTTCCTTTATTTTCCGGCGGCGGATCGCGATCGGATCAAAGATCTCCATTTCAGCAACAGGCCGGGGTATCTTCTTCTCAAGCCGGTCGAGGTCGGCAAGCCCGAGATCGTCCGCGGTAACAACCGAACCCTCTCCTTTTGCTTCACCGGCGCTTTCCCCGGGGATGACATCGGGATAGAGCTCCACAAAGGAAGGCACTTTTTTCCCCTCCCGGCGGTCGCGTTCCCGCTCGTCGGAGATGCGAAGTGCATCCATCAAAACCATCTGGGCATCGACACTCAGCTTCTGCATTCCGTCGGAAGAAAGGACGACCGCGTCCGTGTCGAACGTAAATGTGCCTTTCGTCCAGCTCATCAGCTCAACGATCGTCAGCTCGACCAGCTTTTTCAATCCTCTCAGAGCGTCTTCCCGCTTCAGCTTGCCCAACTGTACCAAAGTAGCGAGAAACGGCATGCGTTTATATTCCGCGTTCTTCATGACGCCCATTGCCTGCTTGACATCGTCGATCGTTATGGCGCCCGTCTTTACCAGGACGGTCCCGATGCGAACGCTGTTGTCGATATGATTTGCACCGACAATATCTCCGGCGCTGAAAACGATCCTGCTCTCCCCGTTGGCTCCCTTGACGGAAAAAATGCCGGACTGCCGCGTCGCGTGGATCAACTGAATAATGTCCACTATGTTCAGATGTTCTAAATCTCCGGTTAACGCCATGTTATCAGGTATTACTCCTTGGTAGTTATCCCCTCAGGGGTACTGAACCGTCAGCTTGGAACGCCTCTGTTTTATAAAATCAGGATGACTTCGCCCATTGAATCCCTGCATTATATAATGACCGGGGATAAGAATCAAGGGACTATTGTGAGTCAGCAGAGGAGGGCGCGGGATTTCGGATTTCCGAATGCGGATTGCGGAGTTTACGGGGTAAGGTATTTACTATTGATTTTCGATCTTCTGAACTTTTTAAGAGGGGTCACTATCTAATTGCATTTGTATCGATCTTCGATTTTGATCTGTGCAGCATTGCTATGCGCGTCTTTCGCGTCAGAGCTACCCGGCGCAGTGGAAAGGCAGAATCAAATAGCTTTACCCCAACCCCGCATGTCCCCTAAGGCGGCCCTTACACCCTGCTCTTGCCTGTAACCGCGTTATGGCAACAGCAGGCTACGAAGATGCGGCCATAAACGTGTGCAGGTTGTCTGGAAGCTTAAGAAGAACGTTGCTTAGTCTTCTTCGCGCCTGATCTGCAGGTTACATCGACTATCGCACGGGCTTCTTCCTTGCCCATATCATCCGTTTGATAATAAATATAATCATTAACCAGATCGCACAGCGCATTGCGCGAGATATCAGGTTTCAAGCCACGAACTTCCTCCTCAAACAACCTGGCAGCATCGGGAGCGATCTCTTTTTTCTCTATCTTGTTCATTGCACCTCCCTTGAGGCTAAGCCGCGCGCCTTGATTCGGCGGGTTTTACGTTTATTTTCTCCCTTATTACTCTTGCCGGAGCGCTCGTAGCGTACACCGCTGTTCCCACATCGAACAATTTTGATGTGCTCAAGCCTCCTACGACAACAGGATCAAGACCTGCATGCTCTACAAGCTCGCCGGCAACATTCATAGCCTCCTGGTCGTCGCCGGCAATGGGAATCCCGATCTTTTCACCGTCTTTGGTAACTGTTTTTTTCAGGTCTTCAAAATAAACCGTGTTGAACGCCCTTACTATTCGTGCACCCGGCAGAAGACGGGACACAAAAACGCCCATGCCGCCCGGTTCTTTTCTTGCCTCCACCGCGATCACGCCATCTCTCTCAGGATAAGGATTGGACGTGTCGATCACGATCTTCCCCTTCAGGGCCTCCTTTGTTTTTGCGTTAAACTGCGGCAAGGCCTTAAGCGGAACCGAGAGCACGACCACATCGCCAAAGGCGATCGCTTCTGCGACGCTCCCGGCGGTGGTTTTGGGCCCGGCTATCCTCACAAGGTCCTTGAGGGTCTCAGGATGCCTTGAACTATAGATGATCTCGTACCCTGCCTTGGCGAGCAGAATTCCGAGAGTTCCTCCGATATTACCTGATCCCACGATCCCGATTTTAGTTATCTTCATGTCGTCATCCCCTTTTTTATTCAATTCGGCACAATGTGCCCGTATTGCTCAAACAGTCTTTATTAAATTATAGCACTGCCCGGAATAGTTAGGGTCAGTCCTTTTTTGTCGGCCTTTCCAGGTTCGCACTAAATCGCTGTGTCTTTCTTCTTCACCTCTGCTCTTGAAAAAAGAACAACCCCGCGGTATCATACCAAAGACAGATACGGCATTTTCAAGGAAGGCATATGAGCGAGGCACTGAAGGAAGAAGAGAGAAGACTGCGGATGTTGCGGTTTGTCGTGGACATCAACCATGCAATACTCATGCAGCAGACGGACCTGACGCTTCGGGAATCGTTCGATATCCTGAAGAACACGCGGCAGGCCGCGCGGAACCTTTTCCCGGGCAAGGATGATGTGTTCGAGCTCATCTACACGCCGCGGTTCCTGAGGACGATCCGGGAACGGTTCCTGATAGCAGGAGGTTGTTCCGGAAAGGGACCGGCCAAAACCGCGCCGGGACATCTCAGGGTCGTGCGGTTTGACAATTCGATCGAATGAAAGGTTGTCTCCCAAAACATCATAGGGTACGGTTTTTAATTTTGACATTCTCCATTCACCAGTAGAGGGGGCGTTGTTGCTGAAATTGCGTGATATGACGAATCCGGGACAACAGAGCGCACCATGAAGAAAACAGCCATCATCGACATAGACAATACCCTGTGGCAGTTCTGCGATGCATTTTATCTGGAATTGAAGAAGATCAATGCAAACTTTCCAACCCCCGATCAGTGGTCGCTCTTCAACTTCTACGAAGGCTATTGTTCTGACGAGGAATTTTTCGCCGCCATCAGCGCGGTCCACGTTAAACAGGACAGCGACCAATACCAGCCATACCCTGAAGCGAGATCATTTCTCTCGTCCCTGCGGGTGCAGGGTTTTGACATCATCATCGCAAGCCACCGGAAGGAAGCCACGAGACAGCCGACGGAAAGATGGCTCGCCCGCCACAGGCTGCCCTACGATGAACTTCATCTTTCCTTTGACAAGACAATCCTCTTCGGGCGTGCCGACGTTATCGTGGACGATGCGCCCCAGACGCTCGAAAAGGCGATCAAGAGCGGGGTCCTGGCCGCAGGGCTGCTGTTCCCCTGGAACAGGGCCTGCGCGGGCAACGGGTTCGGACTTTTTCAGGACCTGAACGGCGTGCTGGGCTATATTATGAAAAGGTTGGGATAGTATCGGGTAACATCAGTGATGCCTGCGCGGACGTGTGAACTGGGGTGTAGAAAAAACAAAGATCATGACTTTCTGGTAAGTGTTTTGGCTTTTCTCTGTCACCTTTCTTGCGTGCCCAAGAAAGGTGACCCAAAGAAGGGCACCCGGCGAAAATTCTTTACGGCATGCTCGGTCGTCCTCAGTACATTTCGGAAACTCGCCCTTCGGGCTCAGACAGTCCGAAATGCTTAACCCTCGGACTCGGTCGCCCGCCTAAATTTTCGCATGGGGGGCTCAAAGAACATCGTGGAGCAGATGTTACCCAAATCCTTCTGCCTTTCCAAAACCCCCTGCATCCCATGAACAGGTTCGCGCACATACATGCGATGCTCGATAATGATAATTAACCCACAAGACCAGGCAGACGCGGCCGAGCCCTGTTCACATGGCGAGGGTGGAGCGCTGCGACAGCAGAAGAGGGTGATAACTGGTAACATCAGTGCATGTCTGCGCGGACCTGTGAACTGGGGTGCAGAAAAAAAACAAGGATCGTGCACTTCGTGGCAGGGGCTTGCTTCAGCCTTGTCACCTTTCTTGCGTGCCCAAGAAAGGTGACCCAAAGAAGTGCACCCGGCGAAAATTCTTTACGGCGTGCTCGGTCGTCCTCAGTACATTTCGGAAACTTGCCCTTCGGGCTTCGGACATCCGAAATGCTTCACCCTCGGACTCAATCGCCTGCCTAAATTTTCGCATGGGGGGATTGAAAGAAGTAAAGACTCAAACCTACTCCAAAGCCGAAGAGAATGAAAAAGAACATTACTATTAAAGACCGACAAACCCTCGAAGGCTGATCTCCAGGCAGCCTACGGAAAGACGGTCCCGGATATCATTGCTCCCCGACTGAAGGTCCTGTTCGTGGGCATCAATCCCGGCTTGTATTCCGGCGCTGTGGGGCATCATTTCGCCCGGCCGGGGAACCGCTTCTGGCCTGTTCTTTTCAAGGCGGGGTTCACTCGCAGGCAGCTTTTGCCGCGTGAAGAGCGGGAGCTGATACAATACGGGTACGGCATTACGAACATCGTGAGCAGGTCGACCGCATCAGCAGCGGAGCTCGATCAGGAAGAACTGCAGGCGGGCGGCCGGCTCCTTGCGGCAAAGATCAAGCGTTGTCGTCCCCATATTGTGGCGGTCCTCGGTCTTCAGGCATTTCGCACAGCGTTCGGGCAGCCGAAGGCCGGCTTCGGACCCCGGGAGGAGCGCATCGGCACAGCGAAGCTCTGGGTCCTGCCGAACCCGAGCGGACTGAACGCGAGCTATCAGCTCCCCGCGCTCGCGCAAATGTTTCGCCTGGTCCGCCTCGCAGCGGAATGACCACGCAGATTCAGCGGAGAACCGATGGGTTGCCGTTCGCTTGAACGCTCGCTAGCCATGTTTCATCCATGATCGCCGGATAACTGTTGCTTGAATGTAGATCAATTCCTGTGTACAATTGCATAAAGCACCCCCTGGGGTTAAGAACTGATCCGGGTCTTACGCTGCTGATGACGGAAATACAACGAAAGAGACTAGACCCTGAAGAGGCTTCGTGATCTTCGTGTAAGAACGACTTTTAAAGATCGTATCAAGATTGATGGAATCGCAATAAGTCGAATTTAACCGCGGAGGCACAGAGGACGCAGAGAAAATCCTCATTATTTCAAGGTGCATTTCTCCGTGTCTCTGCGGTAAATAATGGCTTTTTTAAGAAAGCAACAGGATCGAATCACGATTAAATGCATTTGTTGTAAATGAGCCTTGACCCCTGAAAGGCCTGGGATATGAGAAAAGAGAAAGAGGTTGGGATCATGAGGACACGTCACGAAACCGGGTTCACCCGGATCCAGTCCATGTTTGCGGAGCTATTCGGGCTCAGTCGCGTTGTATCGCTCACCGTCATTTTTGTGTTCAGCCTGGGTGTCCTCTCTGCCGTGTTCTGGTTCTTTTACTCGGCCCCGCCTACCACTATTACCATGACGACCGGTCCCGAGGACAGTGTTTCCCAGGTGAATGCCGAGAGGTATGCAAAGATACTGGCGCGCAAAGGCGTGAAGCTGAATATCCTTCTGTCCGAGGGCTCGCTCGAAAACCTCAAAAGACTGATCGATCCCAAGTCCCGCGTCGACGTTGGATTTGTGCAGGGCGGCCTTTCCGCAGAAATGAATATTGAAAAGCTTGTTTCTCTCGGCAGTGTGTACTATCAGCCGTTTCTGATCTTCTACCGGAGCGCGGCGCCCCTGGACCTGCTTTCCCAGTTGAACGGTAAGCGGCTCTCCATCGGTCCTGAGGGCAGTGGAACCCGCTCACTTTCGCTGGTCCTCCTCAAGGCCAACGGCATTGAACCCGGCGGCGCGACCCAATTGAGGGACCTGGATGCGGAAGATGCGGAAAAGGAGCTTCTGAAGGGTCAAATTGACGCCATGTTCGTAATGGGAGATGCCTCATCCACTCAGGTCATGCGCACGCTCTTGCGGACGCCGGGGATACGGCTTTTTGACTTCACCCAGGCCGACGGCTACACGCGCCGCATCAGCTATTTGAACAAGCTGGATCTGCCGAAAGGCTCCCTCGATCTGGGAAAGGACATCCCCCGTCACGATGTCCAACTGATCGGCCCCACGGTCGAGCTTATTGCACGGGCCGATCTGCATCCCGCGTTGTCCGATCTGCTGATCGAGGCGGCGCAGGAAGTTCATGGGAAAGCGGGCCTGTTCAAACGCCGGGGCGAATTTCCGGTCCCGCTGGAGCATGAATTCCGCTTGAGTGCCGATGCGCTGCGTTACTACAAATCGGGCAAGGGCTTTGCCTACCGGTACCTTCCGTTCCGGGCGGCAAGTCTGCTCAACCGTGTCCTCGTGGTCTTCGTGCCGGCAGTCATCGTGCTTTTCCCGGTGCTGCGGATCATTCCCGCACTTTATCGATGGCGGATCCGCATGCGCATCTACCGGTGGTATCGAGAACTGCTGGCGCTCGAACGGGACATGATGGCGCACCCGGCGTCCGCGAAAAGGGAAGCATTGCTCGGGCGGATCGACCAGATCGAGACGGAGGTCAACAAGATGAAAGTACCGGCGTCGTTCGCGGACCAATTCTATGTGCTGCGCGGACACATCATTTTCGTCCACGAACAGCTCAAGAACGATGCGCACACGCACTGAAGGGGCGAACGACAAATGGCGGGCGGATCACCGGCAAATTAACATCAACGGTAAGCGGCATATGAAAATTGCGACAAGTACATAAAACAGGAGGGGAGATGAAAAGGTTATTATTTATAGCATTACTGAGTACTACTCTTCTACATGGTGCAGAAGCTCAAGGGGCGGATTGGAAATTTTATGGAGAAGGCGATCTGTCAAAGGGCGATGCCGTGATCGCATATTATGACGCTGAGAGCATTAAACGTTTCCCAGATGGCTCTGTTAAGGCGTGGACACGATGTATCAGCCATGCGGAAGTGGAAAGGATAGTGAACCTGGAAGAAGTTGCTAAAAAAGCGGCACGTATGATCAAAGACAAGTATGTCCCTCCCTATTTTTTATCGAACCCTAAGCCTGAACCGGGTTATGACGTCAACATGCGAATAATAGGGTGGGAAGCTGCGGGTAATTACGACGTGATCAAACCAGAACTAAAAGTGTTTTATGAATTAGACTGCACGGCAAAAAAGTTCCGAATTCTTTCAACGATCAATTATAAGAATAATGGCGGGACAGAGACCAGCTCAGATATTGGAAAATGGATCCACGTCGGTCCGGAATCAAATTCTGAATCACTCTATAAGATCCTCTGCAAGCAACGGGATGTGATCAAGTGAGCGTGAAGGTATAGTCTACACCGGCCGCGCCGCCGCTTACTGCTGCGGGACCTTCCAAGCCCACCACAGCGCAGCCTGCAAGCGCTGGAATGAGACATAAAAGAACAAGTGATAGTAAAATCAGTTTGATATCGTGTTTGTTTGCCCGAAAGCACAAGGAAAGCTCTGACGCTCTATCAAGGTCGTCGACTCAGCAATTATGATATAATCAGAAAAAATGATAAATTACCGTTAGTGGTCGAAGCAAAAAAATTCTGCTGACGCTGTTATCAGCCCTGGAGGGACGGAAAGCACTCACCGTATCAACTTTCCGGAGTCGATCAAGACAGACCAGTTCTCTATTCTACCCTACGCTGCCCGAGCGATGAACTCATGATCACACAATTACTGAATCCCGACAATTATTCATTTACGATTCACGCGGCGTCATCGATGCTCGTGGGCGCGGCGATCGCTGTTCTAGGAACGTATGTCTTCATCAGGGAGCGTGGTTCGCGAATCGGAATGGTCTTTTGGTTGTTTACGCTGTGCGTCAGTATATGGCTCGTTGCATTCGGCGTAATGTACGCGAGTCTTCAAAAGACCCAGGCGCTTTTTTGGATGAGATTCGCGCAGATGGGGGTAACCTTCATCCCTGCGATAGGATTGCTTCTGGCCTTTACCCTTGTTCAACGGGCGGATGAATTTCGCCGGTTTATCCGGATCACTTTCGCTCTTTCAACTCTTTTCTGTCTCGGCGCTGCCTTCACCGATCTGCATATCCGGGGAGTTTACCATTACTTCTGGGGATACTACCCGCAGTACGGTCCCCTGGGCATTCTCTTTTTATTATACTTCTCCTGCATTGTGATTTATGTTCTTCGACTCTATTGGCTCGGATATCGGGGCAGTACAAATAATAGGGGAAAGAACCGGTTAAAAGGGCTGCTGATCGCCTTCAGTATCGCGGTTCTGGCATCCTTTGACTTTCTTGCGGCCTTTGGCGTTGCGTTATACCCCTTTGGATTCATTGCATTTAGCTTCTTTCTTATTTTAACTGCGCGCGTGATCATGCGATATCGGCTGGTCGACATCACGCCGGGGCTTGCCGCCGGTCAGGTCCTCGAAACCATGAATGGGACGGTCATCGTCGTCGACCTGGAAGGTAAGGTCCGCGTCATCAATCATGCTGCTCTCTTGATGCTTGGCTATCAGAAGGCAGAGATTCTTGACAGAGACCTGTCGTCGATCATAGAATTGCCTCGCGCTCTGAAAGACCACAACCGCCTGCATAAGGGGAACATCCTTGATTACGAAATGATCTGGACCGGCAAGGAAGGTCGGCAAGTCGACATCAGCGTTTCGGCCTCTCCCATAACGGAGAAGGACGGTTCCCTGGTCGGGATCGTGTATATCATCTACGACATCACGAAGCGAAAAATTACGGAGCAGAAACTGGAACGGCTGGCGCTGTATGATACGCTCACTAATCTCCCCAACCGGACGCTGTTCTTCGACCGCATAAACCAGCTCCTGGCATTAGCGAAGCGGAACCAGTATGTCCTCGCAATCCTTTACATGGACATTGACCGCTTCAAAGTCATCAATGACACCCTTGGCCATGAGGTGGGCGACCTGCTGCTGCAGGAGGCCGCGAAGAGGATGACGTCATGCACGCGGAAAGCTGACACGATCGCGCGCATGGGAGGCGATGAATTCATCGGCATTTGCGCCAGGATCGCGGCCGCCGAGGACGCGAGCGTCGTTGCCCGGAAGATCATAGCGGCCATTGCAGAACCGTTCACTATAAAAGGGAACCAATGTTCCATCGGTGTGAGCATCGGCATCAGCCTCTACCCGATGGACGGCGACGAATCGGCAACGCTCGTAAGTAAGGCCGACGTCGCCATGTATCGCGTCAAAGAAAGCGGGAAGGGCGGCTATGCCTATTTCTCTCCCCGCTAGAGCCGCACTTTTTCCCTTCTGATAAACCCCATTTTCTTTTTCTGCTATGGCGGCATAGTTACGCTCTATTCGCTTCAGTGCTCGCGACCACGGCGCGCCCCGGGGAACGGCATTAGGTCAAGTCTTTTTCGTTGTAATTTGCTATGTCCATTGAGTACAGGTCGCTATCCGGGATACACCCGCAGTTTACCCCTTTCTATTTTACTATCGCAATAATATCCCCATCCAATCTCTCCTGTTCACATGCCGGACGTATAACATGGTATAATGATCACATGCACACTATCCAGATGCAAAAAGGAGATGCACAATGGGAGACAAGGGCGGCAGGAAGGGCAAGGAAAAGAGCCAGAAGCAGAAAACAGTAAAGCATGTGCATGACGTGCAGCAGCAGAGGGACAAGCAGCAGAAGAGTTCGCTTGACGGAAAAAGCAGAACTGTATAGGGTCGCCTGCCTGAAATGATCGAAAGGGACGCCTGCGGAGGACGCCGGAGCCTGAACCGCGAGGGGACGCTCTGCTTTCTTACCATCCGCCAAAATTATCCATCATAACTGCTCAGGGTCACCCAATCAAAGGATGTTGTCCTGTGTGCAATAGCATTTCCTGATGAGGATCGTTCCGGTTCTCATTGAGACTTTGCTGTATCTCCCTCTTCATCATTGCCGCAGTTTGAATCAACCAGTGGACGTTGTTCTTATCCATGCCTTCCCTTTGAGAGAGCGATGCGATCCTGATAGAACGTCTCCTTTCTGCCTTCATGTTGCCCTTGACATTGGCTGCAGTTCGCGCAAAAATAACGGTATGAGATCAAGAACGTTTATCCTGGCAGCCGTTCTTCTGGCCTTCGCTTTCTTCATCCGCGCAAGCACCGGGGGCGATATCCTGCGCGTACGCGACGGCGCCGTTATTTCTTACGACCGCATGATCCAGGAGATCAGCAACGCCGACATCGTTTTCGTCGGGGAAGTCCACGATGAACCGGCGCACCATGACATGGAGCTCAGGATCATCAGGTCGTTACACGAATCGGATCTGCCTCTTTCTGTTGGCCTGGAGATGTTCAGGTCCGACAGTCAACAGGACCTGAATTCATGGGTCAGCGGTTCTTCATCGCTGGAGCAATTCCTGCCGTCGTACTATGATAACTGGAGGCAGCCCTGGCCCGCGTACCGCGGCATCTTTCTCTACGCGCGGGAGCACCAGATCCCGCTCGTCGGTCTCAATATCCCGTCTGATATCACCAAAGCGGTCGCGCGGAGCGGCTTTCTCGCGTTGAACGCGGAGCAGAAACAACTACTTGCCGCCGGGGATCAGCTGCAATATCGACCCGACGTACATGCAATTTATCAGACAGGCTTATGCGGGCCACTCGCAGCAGGAAGACAAGCGGTTCCTGAACTTCTGCGAAGCACAGATGGTATGGGACAAGAGCATGGCCTGGAACCTGATCGAGTATCAGAAGAAGTCCCCGGGCAAAACCACGGTCGTGCTTTCCGGCGTGGGGCATGCCTGGAAGCGGGGCATTCCGGAGCAGGTTGCCCAACAGTCATCCTTCACGTACAAAGTGGTCCTGCCCTTGATCCCCGGCCAGATCGAGCGGAAGACAGTTTCGCTCCTTGACGCCGATTACGTGGTGCTGCAGTAAAAACGAATCCATAGACCCCGTGCAGGTATAACCGCCCGATTTTTCAAAATCAAAAGGTGGAGGACATAAATGGAATACGATCCGGATTTTTCCAAGAAGTCTAATGCTGAATTGAATGTCTGCCTGACCAAATATACGGAAGAACATGAATTTTACTCGCGGGCATTATCAGAATTGTCCAAGAGAGAGAAAGCAGCGGAAGATAACATGTCGGCCCAATTTTCAAAGGCTGTTTTTTGGAGCAGGGTTGCCGCGCTGCTTGCACTTCCCGGGGCGCTTTTCGTGGTTTGGCGGGTAGCGCTGTACATCCGTTAGGCGAGGAGACCGCTATGACTGTGTCCGTGAAATACTGCGGAGAACGGTAAGAACGACCTCTCCAGCATAGCGGAATCGTGGAGTTCTCTCCCCAGTCCGATGCGACGAAGCGGGTGGGACATAGAAGAGGGCACTGTCAGGCCGAAAGACCGACCATAGGTCAGGATCACAGCGTTTTCGGCCGGTTGATGATCGACAGAAATTCCTCTCTCGTCGCGGGGTTCGTGCGGAAGACCCCGAGCAGCGATGAGGTCACGAACATGGAATTCTGCTTCTCCACTCCCCGCATCATCATGCAGAGGTGGCGCGCCTCGATCAGGACGCCGACGCCGTCGGCGTTGATCGAGTCCTTTATGGCGAAGGCTATCTGCTCCGTGAGCCGCTCCTGGATCTGGAGCCTGCGGGCATACACGTCGACCAGGCGGGCCAGTTTGCTGATGCCGAAAACGCGTCCCCGGGGGATGTAGCCGATATGGCACCGGCCGTAGAACGGCAGCAGGTGGTGTTCGCAGAGGCTGTACAGCTCGATGTCCTTTAGAACGATCATGCTGGTCGTTTGCTGCGCGAAGCACGCCTGGTTGATCAGCTTATCGACATCGGCCTGGTAGCCCGACGTGAGATAGGCCAGGGAAGCGGCAACGCGTTTGGGCGTATCGACAAGGCCTTCACGCTGAGGGTCTTCACCGAGCTCGACCAGCAGTTCTTTGACCAGGCGCTCGATCGTTTCACTGTTTCCGCTCATGGAGGAACTCCTTTCGCAGGTGTTCTGTGTAGGCTGCAAGCGGCTTCATGGTGTTTGGAGACAGCGCCGCAGCCGCCTCCTGTATGCGCAGACCCGATCCCGGCAGGATCAGGCCGGGCGCCAGCTCATGGAGCGGGATGGCAAGGAACGGTCGCTCCGGGATATCGGGGTCCGGGAGTGCAAGGTCCGGTGTCGTCATCACGAGCTCTTCATAGAGGATGAGATCAAGGTCGATGGTGCGCGCCGCGAACTTGTCACCGTTCCGGGTCCTGCCGAGTTCGACCTCGATGCGGCGCAGCAGCCCGAACTTCAACTCCCGGGGGGGCAGGTCCGTTTCGATCTCCACCACGCAGTTGTAGAACCACGGCTGGCCGGGCGGTCCGACGGGTTCCGTGCGATAGACCGTGGAGATCGCCGTGACCCGCGCCGTCGACCCAAGCCGGTGGACGGCGTTCTTCACATTGGTTTCCGGTTCGATGTTCGATCCGATGCTTATGAAGGCCCGTGCCATGATCAGTCTGCGCGCCGCCTGACGATCTCCACCCCGACGCTTCCTGCGAACCTGAGCGCCCCGGGCTTTTCCACCCTCACCGAGGCTTCCTTTATGGACGGATATTCGAGACAGATATCGGCCACCGCCTGCGCCAGGGCTTCCACGAGATGGAACTGCGAGTGTTCCACCATGCTCAGGATCTCCTTGTTCAGCGCCCGGTAGTCCACGGAATCTTCGAGCCGGTCGCTCGTGCCGGCCTTGTGGAGGTCCACCGAGAGCGACAGGTTGATCAGCACGTCCTGTTTGTCCCGCCGTTCCTCGTCATGAACGCCGATGACGCACCGCACGAGAAGGTCCTTAATCAGGATCCGGTCCATGGCCGTCCTCCAAAAGGCGCCGGCCGCCGTCAACGTAGATGATCTGGCCGGTCACATAGTCGCTTTTCAGCAAATAGATCGTTGCATCCGCAATATCGGCGGGAGAGCCATGTCGCTTGAGCGGCACACCCTGCGCGAGCTGTTCCAGGTAAGCATCGTCCTTGCCCGCGGGAGGGAGGATGAGGCCGGGTGCTACGGCGTTCACCGTGACACCGGGGGCGAATTCCAGCGCGCACATCCTGGTGAGGATCGACAGCATGTGCTTGCTCAGGATATATGCCACATGCTCCGAATCATAGCCGGCGATCTTGGTGTCGAGGAGGTTGATGATCTTGCCGCTCGGCACGAGCCGTGCGAATTCCCGGCTCAGGACAAAGGGCGCCCACGCGTTTACGTGCATATGGCGCATCACGTCGCCGTACCCGATGTCCATGAGCGTGCCGGGGGAAAAGATGGATGCATTGTTGATCAGGATGTCGAGGGAGCCCGCGGTCTGGAGTGCCCGTGCAAGCAGTGTCTCATAATCTTCCGGTTTGTCCAGGTCGGCCAGGACCTTCCAGGACCTCGCCCCGCAGTCCTGCACTTCACCGCAGACCCTGGCGGTCTCGCTTTCCTGCGTCCTGCGGTCGTGCGCTACGATATTCACCCCTTCTTCCGCAAGCGCGATGGCGAGCGCGCGTCCTATCCGTTTGCTCGCACCGGTGACCAGGGCGACCTTTCCCTTCAGGCGTTTTGGTGTGCTTTGTTCCGGGGGCCCCGGGAGATGACCGGTCATGCGGCTTCACCGATCCGTTGCTGATCCGCCAACAGGTCGATCTTCGCCGCCACGATAAAGTCGTTCAGCGACAGGCCGCTGATCTTATGCGTCGACAGGGTCAACCGCACGTTGCTGTAGGATATGTACATATCCGGATGATGGTCCTGCTCGTTCGCAAGCGCGGCCACCCGGTTCACGAACTCCATGGCCTCGCGAAAATTCCTGAAATGGAATTCTCGTTCGATGGCACCTGTGCCAAGAGTCCACAACGGGATCTCGCGCGCGAGCTCCTCCGCCTCTTTTTGCGAAAGAGGAACGGTCCCCTTTGCGATGGGTGTTGCCGTTTGTTCCGAGAGTTTCATCGTGACCTCCACTTGCCGTTGTTGCCCGCGTTCATCTGTTTCCCGTGGTTCCGGGGCGTATTCACTTGATCATCCCCCGCAGGCTTTCTTTCGCGACCTGCGCGTCCCGGCGGATCAGGTCGCGCGCCGCCTCGACCTTGTCCCACACATTGCACATCATCGCCCCCCGGACCTTGTTGTTCTTGAGGTAGTAGATCACACCGGTATCGTTCTCTTTCTGCCAGTCCGCGAAGGTCTCGAGCCGGGCATCGACCTCTCCCACGGCCTCGTATCCGAACTCGAACAGGTCCGAGAAAAAATAAGGCATGTACGTGTAGGGCTCGCGCGCCCCGGCCATGTTCCTGCCCGCCCACTTGCCCTGGTTCAACGCATTGTCCCAGTGCTCGACGCGCGTCTGTTTCCCCAGGGCCTGGTAGGGGAAGAACGCGATGTCGCCCGCGGCGTAGATGTCGGGGAGCGATGCCTCAAGATATTCGTCGACAATGACCCCGTCTGCGGTTTGCAGTCCCGCGCGCCGCGGAAGGTCGAGCGATGGCGCGACGCCGATGCCCGCGATCACCATATCCGACTCGATTTTCACGCCGCTCTGCGTCCGCGTGATGAATTTGCCTCCCACGTTCTCAAAGGCCGACGGCGTCTCGTTGACAAGGACCGTTATGCCGCGCGCGAGGTACTGCTTCAACAGCGCCCGCCCCAGGTAGTCAGGGAAGACCCTGTTCACGAGATAGCTCTCGGGAAAGATCATGGTCACGTCGATTTTATTCATGGCCAATGCGGCCGCGATCTCTGAGCCGATGAACCCGCCGCCGATGACGACCGCCTTTTTCCCCTCCGTGGATCCTTTCCGCAACTTCAGGTAATCATCCAACGTGCGGAAGTAGCAGATCCCTTCGAGGTTGCCGCCGGGGATGGGCAGTGTCCGCGGAACGCCGCCCGTGGCAAGCAGAAGTTTTTGATAGCGATACTGCTTTCCTGCGTTCGTCTGAACGGACTTTTGTTTTGGGTCGAGCGACGTGACCGCGATGCCCGATGCCACGGTCACCCTGTTCCGGTCGTAGAATTTTTTATCATGAAGAAATATTTCTTCGACCTTCTTTTTGCCGGTCCAGAGCTTCTTCGTAAGAGGCGGGCGGTCGTAGGGCAGGTGTGTTTCAGCGCCGATGAGGAGAATTGCCCCCTTGTTGTCCTGTTCCCGTATCCCCTCCACTGCCGATGCTCCGGCCAGGCCGCCTCCGACGATTATATATGGATAGGTCTCTTCCTCCATGGATAATTACCTCCTTGAGATTCAAGTATAGCATAGAGGACCGGTTGTATCGAATTCCCGGCCTGAAAAAAATCGGAGAGAAAGGGAAAAAGATACCACCGTCTCGAGCGAAGGTTTTTCCACAAATCTTAGGATCGGATCTTTCTCCCTGCCTTTTATCCTTTCCACCATTTCAGGGTCAAAATATACATGGGTGATGTTGTTAAGCAGATCGCGAAACGATCTAAGTTCATTGGAAATGCACTTCCGTAACAACGTTCAAAAGATGTTCTTAGCACATATGACCAGGAAAGGAGGTGAAACAAAAATGAAGAGGTTGTTCGTATTTGTCCTTGTCGTGGTTGTAACGTTCGCGATGGCGGTTTCCGCATTCGCGGTCCCGGCCGGAAAGACCGTGGAGTTCACGCCGCAGGGCGCGGATAAGGTTGTCTTTGACGGCAAAATACATGCTGACAAAGGGCTCAAGTGCGCGGCTTGCCATCCGGCGGTCTTCAAGATGAAGAAGGGTGCTGATGCCATCACCATGAAGGACATGAATGATGGAAAGTTCTGCGGTACCTGCCACAACGGCACCAAGGCCTTCAGCACGAAGGACGCGGCAAATTGTACAAAGTGCCACGCGAAGAAGTAAAATAAGGGAGAAGTCATTATAGACGGAGAAAACCCTCATGGACCATTTCATGAGGGTTTTTTATGCGGAAGATCCTGGGGTACGGTCGTTCCTGTACGACCGCAGGAGTGTTCCCTGAAAGCGTGAAAAGGGGACGCTCTTTTTCGATGATTCCGGGGTAAAAAAAAGGTATGATGATAATAACGGCTCATTGGCCGTGATTGCGCCATGTCCAACTATCTCACCTTCATATCCAGGTCGCTCGCAGTAAAGCTCATTGTCGCGATCGTTTTGCTCATTCTCGTCGGAGGGGGCATCTCCTGGTATACCTTGATCCATGCGGGCAGGGAAAACCTCGTGAACGAAGCGGTGAAGGACGCTGCCGCGTACTCCGAGCTCATTCACAAGAGCATACGGTACAGTATGCTCACGAACAACAGGGATGCGATCCAAGAGACGATCGAAGAGCTCATGTCCGTAAAGGATCTCAAAGGGATCAGGCTCTTCGACGGCAAAGGCCGGATCCATTATTCATCCAAACAAGAGGATATCGGGAAGCAGGTCGACCGGAGCGCCCCTGACTGCATCGGCTGTCATGCTGGTCCTGGAAGCCCGTCGGGAACGCTGGCCAAAGAGACCCAATGGACGACCAGTGTCGGCAAAGAGGGATACGACATGCTGTTCTTTGTCGAGCCGATCTACAACGAACCATCCTGCTCGCGCGCGGCCTGCCATGTCCATGCCCCGTCCCAGCGGGTGCTCGGTATCCTGGAATCCGATTTTTCCCTTGCCACCGTTGACCGGGACATCCGCGAGCAAACGCTTCATACCACGGTCTATGCCATCTCCTTTATGTTCGTGGTCTCCGTCATTCTCTATGTCGTTCTCCGCAAATTCGTGCTGAAACCCGTAACAAGCCTCTCGGATGCCATGGGAGCAGTTGGGCAGGGAGACCTCGGCCGGACCGCGGTAGCGTCTTCGGATGACGAACTGGGCAGGCTCGTCCATACGTTCAACGACATGACCGGGGAGCTCAGGGGAACGAGAGAAAAAATGGAGGCGTGGACGGAGACCCTCGAGCGGGAAGTGGCAAGCAAGACGAAGGAGCTGAAGGGTTCCCGGGATAACCTTATCCAGGCGGAAAAGCTCGCGGCGCTCGGAAGGCTTACCGCCGACGTGGCGCACGAAATACGGAACCCCCTCACGGCCATCGGTGGCTTTGCGCGCAGGCTTCAGAAGAGCGCCTCGGGAGAAAAGGAGCGGGCGCGCGCCGAGATCATCGTGACCGAGGTCGACCGGCTCGAAAAAATATTGAGAGATGTGCTGACCTTCTCACGGGACGCGCGGCTCCATCTGGAAAAGCACCTGGTCGGGGAATTCTTGTATGAGGTCGTGAACGCGCATGAAGCGATCTGCGCCGAGCTATCGATCGCCGTGGAGGTCCTGATGGAAAAAGACCTTCCTCCGGTCCTGATCGACAGGGACCAGGTCAAACAGGCGCTCACCAATCTGATCGCCAATGCGATCGACGCCATGCCCCGCGGCGGGACCCTGAAGATAACCGCAGGGACCGAAGAGCTTCACGACGTGCGTTATGTCGTTGTGCAGGTATCCGACACGGGGCAGGGCATGAGCCGGGACATCCTGTCGCTGATCTTCGAGCCGTTCTATTCGTCCAAAACGATCAGCCACGGGACCAGCCTGGGGCTTGCCATAACGAGAAAGATCATTGAAGAGCACGGCGGTTTCGTTAAAGCGGAGAGCGTACAGGGTAAAGGTTCCCTCTTCAGTCTCTATTTTCCGCTTCAGAGCGACGACAAGTCGGGGGCACTACAATGCTGGGAATATATGAAATGCGGCAGGGAAAAGGACGCGACCGCGAAGTGCCCCGCCTATCCGAACTTCGGGAGGGGCTGCTGGGTAGTGGCAGGAACGTTCTGTCAGGGCAAGGTGCAGGGCACCTTTGCGCAGAAATACGAGGACTGCAGAAAGTGCGATTTTTTCCAAATGGCAAAAAAGCTGAAGGAAAGAACAGCTTAAGACAAATGGCGTAACCTTCGTTACTGCCGTGCCCCTCCGTAGTCCTCGCCCCGGCGGGGAGAGCGTCTGATCAGGCAAAGGGAGGTCGTTATGAAAAAACTGAATTGCTGGGAATTCATGCATTGTGAACGGCAGCCTGGTGGACGGAAGGAAAAGGAGCTTGGAACGTGCCCGGTGACCATCGCGGAGGAGCTGGACGGCGCTCATGGCGGGATCGGCGCGGGGAGGGCATGCTGGGCAGTTGTGGGCTCATTCTGCGGCGGAAAGATCCAGGGAACGTATGCAGCAAAGCTGAAAGACTGCAGTAAATGCGACTTTATGGCCCTTGTAAAAAAGGAGGAGGCGTTGACTCCTCTGGGTTTCTCGATCATGCGGCATG
This sequence comes from Nitrospirota bacterium, assembly GCA_963796285.1. Lineage (GTDB taxonomy): Bacteria > Nitrospirota > UBA9217 > UBA9217 > UBA9217 > JALNZF01. The sequence continues at coordinate 2,014,129 of CAWCKW010000012.1, read as the reverse complement.
ATATTGAGAAAGGACGCAAGAAAAGCAAATGAGGGAACCGCTTGGAACATCTCAGTGTCACCCCATTTATATGGCACGGTCGAAACAAGATGAATGCGTTCTTAGTTCTTAATTTATAGTTGTCAGTTCAAACCTAACTTTTCTCGCCGGGCCTTTTCGTTATCTTCATCCATACCATTGCAGCAGTTTCATTCGGTTTCGGTGTCAGTCTTCATGGCACCGGTCACCCCTCAAGATTATGGTCATTGGTGAACCGTTTTATCCATTGAGCATTTCCGCCTTCTCGTGGACAGCGGGTTGCCGCGGCATGTTCGCATCCACTCGTTTATTGTCTATGGTTCCCTGCCTGGCAACGATATGCACTGCTGGAACCAACATCTCCAAAGACGTCGCTCGCGATAACCGCCTCCGCCGATACTGATTCAGCAGCGCCATCGACCATCATGCGGTTTTTCCCTTGCTGCTTGCAATGATACATTGCCATATCCGCCTTGGCCATGATATCAGCGGCGGTCGTGCCGGATTCCGGATAAACAGCGATACCGATACTGGCGGTCACTGCCAGCGTGCGGTCCGCAATGACAATCGATGCGCTGATCTCGCTTATTAATTTATGGGCCACAATATTCACTTTCTTTTGATTAGCGTTGTTGAGCAGCACCATGAACTCATCTCCGGCGAAACGGGCCACCAGATCGCTCTTGCGCACAAGCGCCAGCAACCGGCTTGCAATGGTTTTCAACACGACGTCGCCGGACAGGTGTCCATGCGTGTCGTTGATCTTTTTAAATCCGTCCAGATCGATAAATAACACCGCCAATCTCTCATGACGCCTCTGCGCCATGGACAGCGCATGTTCCAGCGATTCCTGGAAGAAAGCCCTGTTGGGTAAGCCGGTCAGTGAGTCATGCATTGCTATTATATGGAGCTTGTCTGCGAGTTTCGCCAGCTCAGCATTGGAGGCATTGAGTTTCTTAAGCATCGAATAAAAATACAGCGGCAATACGATCATGCAGAAAAGATATCCCAACGCCAAATAGAGGTCGTTGCGCCAATAGGGAGTATTGGCCACCATGAGCAAATATGAAACGACACCCAGAAGCATCGACTCAAAGAGGGAACGTTTACCGTAGCGCAGACCATTGCCCAAGATGATCCATAAATAAATAAAGATGAACACAAGGCCCGTCTGGCCAAGAAGATGCAACACCACCGCTACACCCGTAAAATCGAATATCATCCCAATGCTGCGGCGTACCGGGGACGCTCCAGGATGTATGAAAATCATCATCAGGATAGCGCATGCAATGATAAAAAATCCGCTAATGAACCACACACCATGCAGTATCGAGATTTCTCGAACTCCTGCGTAGATAGCTACCGCATACCCGAGTGCCAGGCAGGTGATGATTACGCGCAACAACGCCTGTTGGTGTTCGCTGTCTGGGCGGTTCTTGAGTCGTCTAAAAAGATCCACGCTCGGTCCTCGTCTGGAGTTCGTTGAAGCTTCCTAACTCAATATCCGGCAAAATTCATGCAACTCCGCAGGTATAAGGGTATATCGTCCAACTTGTTGTCTGTACGGAAAAACTATATATTAGGCATAAGATGTCAGATATTTTCTTTTGGAGTCAAGCCTTCCCTCTCACTAATTACTGACCGTTGAGTAATGCAATCTCAGGCGGACAGCTATCAGTAATCGGATATAGCCTATATATAAGTTTCGATTCTATTAGAAATTCACCTGATTTCGGCATTTAATTATTGCTTCACACGACAATGCCAATTATTGGTACCACAGATGGTAATATTTTATCTAATTATTTTGGTAATGTCAAGTAAAAATAGTTTATTTCAAACGTATTGATTTTTAACGTAAATGTTCGAGAAAGCGTGATGCATCCAGAGGGTGTTCTGCTTAATAATTACGGGTCAGGAACATCGTTGGATCTTAACTGTCAGCATTCGCCTCTTTTCTTGCTATCGCACATCTGATACTGCTCGCCGCGGCGGCCCGCCTGATCATTGCTGTTTGACTTTATCCCCATTCCTTGTTAATCTGTCGCTCAATAATAAGCGTTCCCCAGGAACAGGAAAGAGGCACACGCATGGATCAAGCTCGCATCGTATTTACACGATTCGACGGAGACGGCAAGGAGATGTACAACGACATTTATGCCATCGACCCGGACGGGAAGAACGAGACCCGGCTCACGATAAACCCGGGGGCAGACGGGGAATACATTGACAATGCAGCGCCCCGGTATAACAGGGAAAGGTCCATGATCGCCTTCGTGAGCACGAAGAACAACGCCAGGAAATTGTACAACATATTCTTCATGGACCTTGCTACCCGCAAAACGGCCCAGATCACGAGCGGAGACCTCAACATCAGCAGCGTGGACTGGGCGCCCGACGACCGTCGTCTTGTTTTTTCCGGCGTTGATGAAAGCGGGCTCCAGCAGGTGCATGTCGTCCATTTGGACGGAACGGGATTCACCAGACTTACCCAGGGGCCTTCGGAACACGTGAACCCGATGTGGTCGCCCCGCGGAGATCTGATCGCGTTCGTCCAGTTCGCGCCGGGGGCCAAGACCTCCCATGTCTGGGTCATGGACCCCGCAGGCGGGAACCAGAGACGACTCACGACGGACGACGCCCTGCATGCGAACCCTTCCTGGTCACCGGACGGGTCGTGGCTCATTTACCGCTGCGACCTGGGTACGCCCCACCTCCGCAGGCTCAATGTTGATACCGGGGAAATCGTTCCGTTCGAGCATCCCGCGCGGGGAGCTGATTCGTCTCCCATCTGGTCCAACAGGGGGATCATCTTTTCCAGCAATTGCGACTGGGAAGACGCTGAATCGCTCTGTAATCTTTACCGGATGTCCGAAACAGGGGAGAATATACAGCGCTTGACAACGAAGCAGGCATTTGAATATTGCGGGGATTGGTGAACCTGGAAAAGGCATTTGCCACGCATTAATGCAGATTAGAGCCGGATAAAATCGGATATTCGCCAAGAAAGCAGTTCATCGTTGGGGTGGCGGCCTGTAAAAAATATTAGCTCTATTTTCATCCGATTTTATCATACGTTATAACCGATCCATCCGTCTCTGAATGGTGGTTTTACGGTAAAAGATCTACTTGGCCCTGTAAAAACATCTTTAAGGATAAAATATCACCCTCAGGTTTTTATTTTTCATTTCCCTTTTCAAGACCGACCAGAGCTACTTCAGAATGCAGGTAGCCTCAACGATAGCGTCTGCTTCTTGCTTGCTCAGATCGTCCGTCTGATAATAGATATATTCATCAACCATCTCGCAAAGCTCTCTGCGGGGAATATCCGGCATCAATTCGCGGACTTCCTCTTTAAATAACCTCGCAGCGTCGGTCGCTGTTTCTTTCTTCTCTATCCTGTTCATACTGCCTCCCTTCCGGCCCGGAAACCTGCAATAAGACACGGCCCCTTGCGAGACCGATTGCAATTTCCCTGATGGAAAGAACCCTGTTCCTGTCTTGATTATAGCACATTTCTTGTTCTCTTTTTCCTTTGCCTGATCGGGGTTCAAGGGCAGCTTATGGCATGATTGATATTGAATCCGCAAAAGCGCCAGTCCCGGAGACCTCTATTCAGCAGTATACTAATAGTATGAGGAGCAGGAACGGATCCATCAGGTTGTGCGATCCGGACTCGAAAGAAGGATTGCCAGGATAAATGGAGGTGAGTGAATGAAGATCAAGGCCATACTATTCGGAGCTACGGGCATGGTAGGAGCGGGGGTCCTCCACGTGATCTTAGATCATCGTGACGTGGAGTCCGTCCTGGTCATCGGCAGAAGGCCATGCGGGGTGAAACATCCAAAACTCACGGAACTGCTTCATAACGATTTTTTCAACTATTCTGCCATCGAAGAACAGCTCAGGGGATTTAATGCCTGCTATTTTTGCCTCGGCGTCTCCTCGGTGGGAATGTCTGAAAAAGATTATACGCGGATCAGCTATGACCTTACGATGAGCGCCGCGACCATCTTGTCGCGACTGAACCCCGGCATGACCTTCTGTTATGTGTCCGGCACGGGGACCGACAGCACTGGACAAGGCCGTATTATGTGGGCCCGGGTAAAAGGGAGAACGGAAAATGTTCTGATGAAGCTACCGTTCAAGGCTGCATATATGTTCCGGCCGGGTTTTATCAGACCCATCAAAGGCGTTGGACACGCCCACGCAATATCCGCCGCGGTCGGGCTGCTGTATCCGGTCTGGAAAATCTTTTTTCCCCAATATGTCTGCACGCTTGAGGAACTGGGTCTTGCGATGCTCCACGCTACCGGGCAGGGCTATCCTAAACAGATCCTGGAAAACATGGATATCGCTCACCTTGCAAAAGGGGCATCGTAAGTCAGGCCTATGGTCTTGCCTTAATAAAATAGCTGACACTCAATGATTCATGAATCGGCGACCATCCCTATTCCCGTCCATCAGCGCAGCAATGATTAATTCTGGAGCCTCCCTATCCTTTTTCATTTTGCGAAAAACGCAGATCTGGATGAAAGAGGGTCCCTTTCTTGACAATATCTAATATCGAGATATAATAGAACAATGTATGTGTTGGGGGCGCGGCGTATCGAGTAATCCGCTGAGCTTCAATCCGGGATCAACGGCAACGAGATCAGGAAGGGAGAAACCAATGCGACCATTCACGTCAGAAGCGGCAGAACAGGTTATCAGCCTTCTCTGCTACAGCAGGACCGACGACAGGTATCATTACGGCCCGCGCCGGAAACGCGATGAAGGCGCGGGGGCCTTCCGGCTTGCCGTAGCCGTGAACGAAGACGCTCCCCGGCTGGCGCTATCCGACATCTATGATCCGGCCAGGTTTAGGACGATAACCGTCGAGGACGCAATGCAGCAGGGCCTCCTCGATCAGACATGGGAAGACTTTGCCACAAAGCTCTATCTCAACGACCAGGACATACTCTACATGTGCCTGATGAGCCGCAAAGAGCCGGTTCCTTTACGGCTTAACGAGGTTGCGCGAGTGATGGCCTACCGGGATCACCACAATGACAAGGCCAAGGCCGTCAAGTTCACCTATATGCCATGTCTCCCTCGATCCAATGTTCATATGCTGTCCGTTCACCGCAAAGCCGGAGTCGGACCCGGGAAACAGGACATGACGGATGCACACCTGCACAAGAGGGCCAAGGCTTCCTAGGGCCGCGCGGTGAATGCATGCTGCGCAGGGGGTATATCCGGGCTGGTCAGGAACATCACAGGGTCACTCCTCTAACGGGTGTTGTCAAGCGAAGTCAATCCGACGTTTTGACGGGCTCGTTTCCACCGATTTCGAAGCTGTCGATGACTGCCACATTGGTAAGGCCGTTCCTTGAAAACTCCTCGATATAATGCCGACGGATGATCCCTTCCGCTGCCTGGCGGTCGCTCTCATTCATAGCATTGAGTCGTTCCATCCCTCCCACGGTCTGCGCCGCGTCCCGTACGGACAACCGTGAGATCAACTCATCCCAGAAGACGTGGTCAGCGAACTCATTGATCAGCACGTGCGACAGAGTGCTTTCCTCGAACTCCGGCGTAGGGACATGGACAGTATCAGGCGCGTCCTGGCGCATCAGACGGCCAAGGCCCTCGCCCTGCGCCAGGCCATAGACCTTCTGGATAAGCGCACGGTGTTGCTCGCTGCGTTTGTCCGGTTCCCTCCGGTGCCCGGACATGATGACATCGGCAATGTGCAGGATATCCAACAGGTCGCGGTATTCGTTCGCTGTGATCTCGATGTTCATTGTTAGTGACCTCTCGTTCCACCCGGGAATTGGAAATTTAGTAACTAGGATAGCAGACAACAAGGGCGGGATTAAAGATTATTGACCCGCCATTGTGAGGTTCCCGGATTCATGGGAAAAAATATTAACATCGTTTTCGATTTGCCCCAGCTGCATTGCTTCTTCGTATACCGCACGCATGGTGTTGTGCATCGGGGATGTTACCTGCCATGAGCAAAGCATTAAGCATCAACGTCCCGCAGGCATCCCAGGGTAATGCCGTTCCGACTACGTCACCATCTTGAAGGCATGCGCCCAGTCATTCCTGAGAAAACCGGGTATGCACCAGAGCATACAAAGCGGCTCGATCGCCCGCGCCGCCTCCGCTCTGCCCATATCCGAGACCTCCCAGCCGAACTGTTCCACGATCCCGGCCACGGTCTTCTTCGCTGCGTCGTCGTTCCCGCAGATGAACATCGTGGGTTTGCCGCCCTTGAACTGCGGGTTCACCATAAACGCATTGCCCACGGAATTGAAGGCCTTGACGAACCGCACTTCCGGGAACTCCTTCTGCAGACGCTCCATCAGGGCCTCGTCCAGGGTCGTGAAGAACTTGATGACGCCGTTCACCGGGGGCGCGTCAGCGAGGGGGTTGGTCACATCCATCACGGTCTTCCTTGCCAGGTTCGCCGGCCCGGCGGCCCGGATTGCCTCTGACGCCGCAGTCCCCTTGATTGCCAGGACCACCATGTCCCCGAACTGCGCCGCGTCTGCGAAACTGCCGGTCCTTGCCCGCGGGTTCTTTTGAACCCAGTTCGCAAGTTTGCCCATCGTGCGCGTTCCGAGCATCACCTCGTGGCCGGATTTCAGAAAACCTCCTGCCAGTGCCTTTGCCACATCGCCTGATCCAAGAATGCCGATCTTCATGATGCCCTCCTTCCCTGCCCATTCCGTTGTTTATCCGGGAAAATGAAGCTGCCACGGATAAAACCGGACGCCGGCAGAACAGATAAAAATGAGAACGGGAAGAGGCTCTGCCGTTGAATAAAAATCATGAATGACATCCTATCCGACGCTGAACGTTCTCCGCATGCATGATCTGCCTCGCAACCGTACATGTCTCTGTCCCCGATTCAAAGGTAGACCAATCGGGACGTGCTGTCAAGGGTCCATCCTTCCATCCGCTTTCAGTCCAATCTTCCGCATCGGGGGCTGGAACGCGTCATCTACTTCCGCCCAGGTGCCGGCACACTACGCGTTCTTCAGACAACGACGACCCGGTACCTGGTCGCACACGTCATGTCAATATTCTTTCCACAACTCAAGCGCGTTTCTCGCGGACCGGAAGCCGAATGCCTTGAGCGCGGCGGCAAAGGGGGTGCGATAAACAGGCTCTCCGTTGACCGTTTCTATACTCACCTTCTGCACGGGTTTGAACTCCCGGCCTAGCAGGTCTTTGAACAGGACCAGGTATTCAGGGAGCCGCGGGTCTTCAATGCCTGTAAGGATGGTAAGGTCTTTGCCTAGGCGTCTGGCCACCATCACGAGGCTGCTTCCGCGATACACCAGGTAGCTCGACGCAAGCCGCGGCGGCAGGCCCTGGCGCGATCCTATACCCAGGCCGCAGAACGACGCGGGATCCGCTGCATTGAGCCAGTAAACAGCGTCTTTCGGCAGCGGTTCCCGCAGCATGCGGAGGGCGTCATGCGTGACGAACTGCGGACCAACGATGCCCTCGAAGAAATAACCGGACAGCACCTCACCCGAGAGCTCCATGAGACGCAATGACCGAAAGATCCCGCGCCATTGCAGCAACGGCAATTCGTTCGCCAGGAGCTCGCGGAAGAGCACGCCGTAGCGCTTCAGAAGAAGCCGGATCCGGTCCTTCACGAGCTCCTCGTTTTCCAGGAGATCGCGCTCGCGCGGCAGGGGATCGATCCTGAGCCAATGCCCTTCCAGGGGGCGGGAGACCTTCCACCGATTGAACCCGGACCTGCGCGAGGTGAGCCGCGCCTCATCCGTGAAAGCCTGCGCAGAGAACCCGGTCATAACGCCTTTTCTGAGCGTCCTGAACGAATCGCTCGTCACATTGCCTCTCCAGGCCTCCTTCCAGAGAAGCTCTGTTGCGTGCACCGTGTCCATATGGGACAGCTCGGTTATTTCCAGGAAACTGTATCTGCCGCGGCGTTCGGGAATCAGGCGGGCAAGTTCATCATCCTGCTCCCGAGGTGCTTCAGGTCGGAAGAGCTCCAGGTCCTGGCTGAACGCAAGGCTGACGCGGCGCACTCCGCACCCGAACCAGAGAAGTTCGCTCCGGTCCATGAGCGTGTCCAGCCATTCGCTCCGGTACTGCTGCATCCGGCCCGGCAGGATATATTCCTCCCAGGCCCCGGCAGGCGTGGGAAATCCGAACAGCTGCTCAAGCCGTTGCTGGAGGTCGTTCATGGCTTCTCCCCGCGGGACGATGCCCTGATAGGCGGCAAGGAACAGCGGGAGCTCTTCAAGCGGAAGCGGTTCGAATGACGGCTGGCGGTACCGCCGCGCCATGCGAAGAAGGACCTCGAGATTGCCGCTGTCGCAGAGCTCGAGCGCGCGGCTCTCCTCCCTGAAGCGGTCCATGACGAGGTCCTGCGACTCGATCAACGGTTCGATCGCCTCATCGATCCGCTCCAGCGTGATGCCGAGCAGATGGACCAGTTCGTCCTTCTCCAGCGGTCCGTAAAAGGAAAGCCACTCCGCGAGGAAGTTCGCCAGGTCATACTCCTCGGTTGCCTTTGCGGACTCGGGCGGCTCGCGCAAAAAGGCAAGGACGCGCCGTGTGACCATGTCCGCCTGTTCATCAATGCTCACCGGGCGCACCGCGAGAACGTCCGGGTGCAGGCGGAAGGCGACGACCACTTTCGGTAGTGTCTCGAGAGCGCACAACAGCGAGTGCCTCACGCCGGGCCAGCTCACCCAGAAGAGCTTCCTTGCCTGGGAAACGAGCCATGTTGCCGCGTCCCCGTCCAGGTCTCTCCTGATGGCGCTTGCCAGCTCGTTCCACTCCGTCTCCGGGATGAGCATTCGCTCCTTCACCCAGTCCAGGAGTTCGACAGCCGAGACCGGAGCGTAGCCGGGGGCTGTGCGCTTCAGCTTGTTGTCCAGCACCCTGATCACCTCGGCGGGGATCTTCGGACGGAGGTGGGACGAGAACATCAGCTCTCTGATCAGATCGGGACGCAGGGCAGACTCTTTTGCCAGGAGCGGCGTATCGTCGTCGTACATGTACTTGTTCGTCTGTTTCCAGACAAGGCCCCCGGCAAAGGGAGAAGCGGTCCTGGTCACGGTCTCACTCACGCGGACCATCCCGGTCCGAAGCTCTTCGATCACGCTCCTGACGTGCGCGAGATCGAACTCGTCCTCAAGGCAGGTGCGCCACGTTTCGAGCACGATCGGGAAATCCTCGTAGGACGAGACGGCCGCGAGCAGCTCCTTGGACCTGAGCCGGATGAGCCAGAGCGGCATCCTGCGCTTGAAGCTCGATTTCGGGAGCAGGAGCGCGCGTTCGGCATTCTCACGGAACCGGGCGCCGAAAAACCCTGTCTGCTCCAGCCGCTTTCTGAGGAAGACTTCGACGTTCTCCGGCGAGAGGAGCGAAAAGAGGTCATGTGCCTGGAACTCCCACGGCAGCATGAGCAGGATGGCATCGTCGTTCGCGATGAACTGCAGCGGCTTTCGCTCCCTATCTTCCCAGGCCTGGGCCAGGGCAAGGCTGAAAGGCCGGTTCACCCTGCCGCCCCAGAAGGTATGCAGGATCACCTGCTTGAAGTCTCCGCGTGCCCCGGGCTCTTCCACGTGCTCGATCAAGAGATGATGACGGTGGGGAAGCATGCTGCCGGTCGCCTCTTTCTGGAGTTTCAAAAAACCGATGAGCTCGTGAGCGGCAGCTTCATCCATGGCATAACGATCCAAAAGCTCTTGCTGAAAATCAGGGGCATCGAGCAGGCTATCCGCGTGTTCCAGAAAGAGACCGATCTTTTCTGAAAAATGATAATCTCTGTCCTGCTGCTCCGCTTTCCAGAACGGGAAGATGCCGGTCGCGGACCGAACCGGCACCACCTCCACGTCGTTGTGCGTGATCTTCTCGATCCTCCAGAGCTGGGTCCCGAGCGTAAAGGTCTCACCGATGGACCGCTCCCAAACGAATTCCTCGTCCAGTTCGCCGATCTTCGCATGCGTGTCCTTGAGCCGCAGATCGAAATAGCCGCGCTCGGGGATCGTCCCGCCTGATGTATAGATCAGGTACAGAACTCCGCTGTGCGCCTGGATCGTGTTGTCCACCCGGTCGAGCGAAACGCGCGCCTTGAGTTCCCGCAAGCGGCTGTCCGCATACCTGCCGGAAAGCATTTCGAGCACAAGGTCGAAAAGCCTCCGGGGCAAGGCACGATACGGGTAGCTGGTTTTAATAAATGCATAGAGCTCTTCGATGTCCCACTTCTCCATGGCACACATCGAAAGGACGATCTGGGCCAGGAGATCGAGCGGCGCTTCGATGGGACGTACCTCTTCGATGTCCTGGTCCAGGCACAGCCGTGCCATGACCGCGGCGTCGATGAAGTCCCGGCCGTGGGTCGGGAAGAGCAGACCCCGGCTCTTTTCCCCCACGGAATGGCCCGACCGTCCGATGCGCTGCAGGGCGGACGAGACCGAACGCGGTGTCTGGATCAGGACGACCTGGTCAAGGCTCCCGATATCGATGCCCAGTTCGAGCGAGTTCGTGGCAACGATCGCCTTGAGCTCTCCGTTCTTTAATTTTTCTTCTATGGCAAGGCGCAGTTCGCGCGAGAGAGACCCGTGGTGGGCATACGCGAGCTCGGCATTCTCGGCCTCGTTGATCAAGCGCGTTACCTTTTCCGTTGTCCTCCTGCTGTTCGCGAACAGGAGCGTAGAGCGTTGCCGATTGATTGTTTGCCGGAAGGCATCAATGAGTGCCGGCCACCAGGAGCCATCTACCATCTTCTCCCGCGCGTCAGGCGGGAAGGCCACCGTGATGTCATACTCCTTCGCTTGCTTGGACTGAACAAGGACAACTGGACGTTTTTCGAATCGGCTGTCCTTGCCGATGCCGACCTTACGGAACCCGCCCACGAACTCAGCGACCCGCTCAGCTGGATTGACCGTGGCCGAGAGTGCAATGCGCTGGAAATCGCCGCTGAGCGGAACAAGCCGGTCCACCGCGGTTATGAGATGAGTGCCCCGCTTGGTCCCCACAACCGCGTGGATCTCATCGAGAATGACCGTTGCAATGCCCGTGAGCATGCCGCGGCCGCTCCTGGAGCTAAGCAGCAGGTTAAGCGACTCCGGGGTGGTGATCAGGATCTCGGGCGGCCTGCGGAGCATTCTCCGGCGTTCCCCACCCGGGGTGTCCCCGCTCCGGGTGAGAACGCTGATGGCCGGGAAAGCGGTCCCTGCGCGGTCGAATGTATCCTGCAACTCCGCGAGCGGTTTCAGCAAATTTCGCCGGACATCGTTATTCAATGCTTTAAGCGGAGAGATATAGAGGACGCGGACCGTGCCACCGGACCAGGCTCCGGTGACCAGTTGATTCAAGGCCCACAAGAAAGCGGCGAGCGTCTTGCCGCAACCCGTGGGCGCGGTAACGAGCACGTGACGGCCCCGGCTGATCTCGGGCCAGGCTTTCTCCTGAACGTCGGTCGGTCGGCCGACCTGTTCCGAGAACCATTGCTTGATGAGGGGATGAAATAGCGAAAGGCCTGATTCCGGCATGTGTTTTCCTTTAGTAAAACATAGCCCCGGAGAAGGAAAAAAGCAAGGGAGGGATCGGGAAAATCGGTATTGTGAATGACAGTCTATTCATCTATTGTCCCGTTGAACGGTATGTGAATACTGGCGCCGGGTGGACCGACGTGTCGCATGTATACATGAAGGTCTGGTGCGGGAATACATGACAACAATATCATAGCCTTGCCGTTATTGCGCCCTCCTCATCAGCCCGTTTCTGTTATAATCCGTAATAGACTCCCTCTGAAAGGGGGAATACGGGAGGACTACCCCAATGGTGGAAGCGAAAGATTTTGCCACAGGTTGCCTGACAATATTCCTATGCGTAGTTTTGTTCCCCCTCTTTTTTCTGGTCTTCAAGCTGACCCTTGTTCTTGCTATCTTCCTCGCAATAGTTCTCGGCATTATCCTGGGGATAACTCTGTTAGGCAGGATCGTGAGACTGTTTATCACGGGGAAATAACCGCAGGACATGAGATCGCAAGCGGGGGGCGTTCGAGGAGTGTCCGTCATGGAAGACATGCCGCTTGATCAGGAACTGCATCACGAGATCTTCGGTTCGATACTGGACAGGACCGAAATGACGCCCTTTCTGCTCTTGCCCGCGCGGGACTATGCCGCGGCCATCAAACAGGCGACCAGGATGATGGCCAACCGCGGCTTCGACACGCTCGGCGGCGACGAGCTGGGAGAGAGCGAACGCGCGCGCGCGTCGCACTACATCAAACGCGCGTACGCCACTATTTTCAACGGGCTCTTCCCCTTTGTCATGAAGCAGCTGGAAGGGCTCGCCGCGCTGCGGTCTTCGAACGCAGGGCTTTACCGAACCTGTCTGAACGCTCTCACCGGGGCGAAAGCAGTGCTGCAGGACCCTGCATTCCGACGGATCGTGGACGAAGATCCCCGCCACCTCTTTCTGCTTGCCTCCTCCCGGAAATATCCCCATGTCTTCTCCGGGTATCAGGGACGATCGCTCGATGTGCCCATGGCGTGGCAGCAGGCTGCCTGCTGCCTCCTCAAGACGGTGCATCTGATAAAATCCGTGGAGGGGGACAGTCAGGATATCAACGATTACGTCCAACTAGGCTTTTTTCTTGAACAGCAGGGGCAGCGCCTCGACGATCTCTATGAGTACAACTGGGAGCGACCGTCGCACATCCCCGACAATGAGCCTGCCCGGAGGGCCTTTGTAAAGCTTTCCGCGTTCTTTCACCGATTGCGGGAGTCCTTGGTCTTTGACCGAGCGAAAGGATGCCTTGTCTTCAACAGCGGTGACGGCGTGGACGTCGACATTGCCGAGATCAAGGCGCGGCTCAAGAGTCCGGAAAGCATGGTCATAAAGCTGGGCAAGAATGTGGAAGGGGAGGCCTACGATATTCGGGACATCCTCGCGATCACGTTCATCCTCACGAACATCGATGACACGCTGAAGCTGTTTCATGCTCTCCAGAAGCGGGGGGTGATCCTGCAGGAGAACACTGCCTCGCACTCAATTACCCAGACGCTCTTTAACGGGCCGGAGGACATGATAGAGGCGATACGCAGGCTGATGATCAGCCTGTCCCGGAGCGGGGGAGGCAATGCCATGCCCGGGGAGGAGCAGCTGCTTGACCACGCAAGGACCTTCTATGGGGCGCTGGGCAAGAACGCGGAGCAGAACGTCCATTCCTCCCGGGAACACAAAAAGTTCCAGTGCAAGATCGCTTTTTCCCTGCCGATACACCGCGCCCTGGGAACGAACGAGATCATGATCCCCGGCACGCCGCTGTACGAAATCAGGGACAAGGTCGTCAAGAAGACCGAGCAGCACACGCTGGGGGTCGAGCTGCGCATCTCCGACGTGGAGAGTTGGCGGACCTCCGAACGCACGGGCGATTCGCACCATGACGCGTACAAATTCCGCCAGCTGGTCTTTGTGATGAACCGGGTCTTCAAAAACGTTTTCCACTTCCCGGAAGAGAGTTTTCCTCTTCTCCGAAAAGATCAGATCGCCCTCTTCCCCTGATACGAGGATCTTCAGGGCCACTAGTGTTAAAGGTACTTATACGCCCGGTCCTTGGTCAAAACGATGTCCGGATATTCGGGATCAAGCCGCCGGCACTCCTGTCGGTAATTGATTCCGTGCTATTTTACGATCAAGCAAGGTCAGGTGTGCGATGGCAGTCAGGCAACATCTTAACGAACCTTGCCACAAGGTATGCTTTATATTATTAATATAAACAATATGTTATATGCATTAGCACTCTGCTTGACAGAGTGCTAATGTGGTGATATGATATAGATGTAAGTAAGGAGACCGTAGCTGAGGAGATGAAAGGCGGTCGCGGAGAAGTGTGCGGTATGCATTAACTTAAGATCTCCACAGAGAATTATGTATCGGGCATCAGATAGTATGGACAGTCGCGGCCAATACAGAGATATGAGACGAGGCCGGGAAAAAGATGCCCGGTGTGGAGGTCGAAAAAAAAGGAGGGATTTCTATGAAAAGCCTGACTCGTTGGGATCCTTTCCGGCTGATGACGCGATGGGATCCATTTGAAGAGCTCCGTTCGATGCAGCATGAGATGGACGGGTTATTTAACCGATTCCTCGGAGCGGATGTGCCGACTGAACGAAGGACGCTGTGGATGCCTTCAGTAGAAAGCTATACAAAAGAAGGTCAGCTTGTATTCAGGGCGGAACTTCCCGGTATAGATGTCAAGGACGTGGATGTCAGTATCGCCGATCGGGAACTTGTCATTAAGGGCGCCCGGAAGGCGGAGAAAGCCACGAAGGAAGAGAATTACACCTACCGGGAGATCGACTATGGTTCATTTGAGCGGCGTTTTGTTCTGCCTGAGGGTGTCAAGACCGATGAACTGAAGGCGAAATTCACAAACGGTATCCTCGAGATCACCATGCCGGCACCGGCAGTTACCAAGGCGAGGAAGATCGAGATCGAGGCTGCGAAGGAAGAGAAAAAGCTGATCGAGACCGAAGCGAAGAAAGCTGCATAAGGAGTGCTTTGAAAGCTTGTTTTACCTGCCCTGCTCTTTAAAAGGGCACTTGAATCCCGCGATGTATGCGGGATTTTTTTACCGGTTTTACGGCATGATAAGGGAAGGAATTGAACTGTTCCCTGTAATGAAGGAAAAATAACCGCTTGACACAAAACAGGCCATGTGTTAAATTGTTAGCACTCTATCATGGCGAGTGCTAACACACGCTTGATGATATCATAAAAGGGCAGATTCTGCATGGAGCTGCACGAAAGAAATAAGAGGGTTTTGCAGGCCGTCATTGACAGTTATATTGCCAGCGGTGCGCCGATCGGCTCAACGGTGTTGGTCAAGAGATACGATTTCGGCGTCAGTTCCGCCACGCTCCGAAATATCATGGCAGAGCTTGAGGAGCTGGGGTATCTGACCCATCCACACACCTCTGCCGGCAGGATTCCCACGGACCTCGGATACCGGTACTATATTGACAGCCTGATCAGTATCGAGAAGGATGCGGACGACTTCGGAGACCAATTCCGGCAGGCGCCGCCGCTGCATGGCGATGACCTCCATGAACTCATGGAGGAAGCTAGCCGGTTCCTTGCGTCGCTCTCACAATGCGCCGGGGTGGTGGTTGCACCATCCGAGCCCGAGGCAAAGTACCGGCATATCGAGTTTGTGCGTTTGCGCGGAAGCCAGGTGCTCATTATCTTCGTGACCGAAACGGGGATCGTTCAGAACAAGCTGATCGAACTCGATGAAAGCATCCGGCAGCAGGACCTGAACCAGTTCAGTGCCTACCTCGTTGACGAGCTCGAGCGCTGGACGTTGACAGAGATCAGACAGCGCCTGATCGAGAAGATGCGGGAAGAGAAACTCATTTTTGCTCAGCTCATGGACGAGACCTGCAAGGCCAGCCAGGAGGTCCAGGACCGTGAGAACGAGAGGGTGTATATCGGCGGGGCTTCCTCGATGTTCGAGAACCCCGAGTTTGCGACTGTTGAAAAGATGAGGGCGCTGTTCAAGGCCTTTGAAGACAAATACAAACTGCTCCGGGTCCTTGACCGGAGCGTGGCGGCGGACGGCATCAAGGTCTTCATCGGGTCCGAAAACTCTTACTTCGAGATGCAGGGCTGCAGTATGGTGGTGAGCAGCTACAAGGCGGGCACAAACGTCGTGGGCACGCTCGGGGTGATCGGACCCACGCGGATGCAGTATAAACAGGCTATTCAGGTGGTTGACTATACATCAAAGATGCTTTCAAAGCTTTTGGGGGAACGGTTTCAGAGGGGTATTGAACGATGACGAGCGAGTTTAATGACATACGGGAAGAGGACGTCGATGAGCAGGAAGCTCAGCCTGCGGCGCCAAACGCGCAGCTCGAGAAGCTTTCACGGGAGCTCGAACAAAAGACCAGAGAGGCAGCGGAAGCGAATGAAAAGTACCTCCGGACGTATGCCGATTTTGAGAATTATCGCAAGCGAATACAGCGTGACCTTGCCGATTTCCGCAAATATGCTAATGAGCAGTTTGCGTTGGAGCTTCTGACCGTCGTCGATCATCTGGGGCTCGCGCTCAAGCATGCGGGAGAGTCGGGCGAGACCGCGCAGGGCATGCGCGAGGGCGTGGAACTGGTATACAAGCAACTCCGCGAAGTGCTTGAAAAGTTCGGTGTCAAGCAGTTTGGCGCCGCGGGAGAGCCCTTCGATCCGGCACAGCACGACGCGATGATGCAGGTAATTACTGACGAGGTCCCGGAGAACACGGTGGTGCAGGTGATGCAGGACGGGTATCTGTATCACGAGAAGGTTTTGCGCCATGCGAAGGTGGGAGTATCGAAGAAGCAGGATGGTGAGCATCGAGAAGAACGTATCGATGAATCATGAAGCAATGAACGAGTGACCGCTGAATCGGGGCATTGAAACAACGGCGCATCTCCGATTCTGCGTTTGATCTTTTTCAACAATGAAAATTCAAGGAGGCTAATATGGGAAAAGTTATAGGAATTGACCTGGGCACGACCAATTCATGCGTCGCGATCATGGAAGGCGGCGAGCCGGTCGTGATCCCGAACTCTGAAGGGAGCAGGACCACACCGTCCGTGGTGGCCATTACCGAGAGCGGAGAGCGGCTCGTGGGCCAGATAGCAAAACGGCAATCGATCACGAACCCGGACAACACGATCTATTCGATCAAGCGTCTTATCGGCAGAAAATACGATACGACGGAAGTCAGCGAGGCGAAGAAACACCTGCCCTACAAGATCGTGAAGGCGGACAACGGCGACGCCCACGTGGAGATCCGCGGCAAGGTCTACAGCCCGGCCGAGGTTTCGGCCATGATCCTGCAGAAGATGAGGCAGACCGCCGAGGACTACTTGGGCGAGAAGGTGACCGATGCGGTCATAACGGTGCCCGCGTATTTTAACGATAGCCAGCGGCAAGCCACAAAGGATGCGGGATTGATCGCAGGGCTGAATGTGCTCCGGATCATCAACGAGCCTACGGCCGCTTCACTCGCCTATGGTCTCGATAAGAAGAAGGACGAGACCATCGCGGTGTACGACCTGGGCGGCGGTACCTTCGATATCTCGATCCTCGAGCTCGGTGAGGGCGTCTTCGAGGTGAAGTCCACGAACGGAGACACGTTCCTTGGCGGAGACGACTTCGATGACCGCATCATCCGGTGGCTGGCCGACGAGTTTAAGAAGGACCAGGGAATCGATCTCAGCAAGGACAAAATGGCGCTCCAGCGGCTCAAGGAGGCAGCGGAAAAGGCCAAGTGCGAGCTGTCCACGGTCATGGAGACGGAGATCAACCTTCCTTTTATCACCGCGGACGCAAGCGGTCCCAAGCACCTGCTCTTTAAGTTTTCACGCGCGAAATTCGAACAGATCGTCGGCGATCTCATCGCGAAGAGCATTGAGCCATGCAAGAAGGCGCTTTCCGACGCAGGGAAGACGGTGGAACAGATCAATGAAGCGGTCTTGGTCGGCGGCCAGACCCGCACGCCCAAGGTGATCGCAGCGGTAAAAGAATTTTTCAAAAAAGAGCCGCACCGCGGAGTGAATCCGGACGAGGTGGTTGCCATCGGCGCCGCAATTCAGGGAGCGGTCCTCACTGGTCAGGTGAAGGACGTCCTGCTCCTTGACGTAACACCACTGTCCCTGGGCATCGAAACACTGGGAAGCGTGACGACCCGGCTCATCGAGCGCAACACCACGATCCCGACCAAGAAGAGCCAGGTGTTTTCCACGGCGTCGGACAACCAGACCGCGGTCTCGATCCACGTGCTTCAGGGCGAGCGCGAGATGGCGTCGGACAACAAGACCATGGGCCGCTTCGAACTTGTCGGCATCCCGCCGGCACCGCGCGGTATCCCGCAGGTCGAGGTTACCTTCGATATCGATGCAAACGGTATTGTGCATGTCATGGCCAAGGACCTCGGTACGGGCAGGGAGCAGTCCATCAAGATCACGGCATCAAGCGGACTGAGCAAGGACGAGATCGAAAAGGCGGTAAAGGACGCAGAGGCCCACTCTGCTGAGGATAAGAAAAAGAGGGAAGTGGCCGAGGCGAAGAACGAGATTGACACGCTCATCTACTCGGTTGAAAAATCCGTGGCCGACTATGGCTCGAAGCTCACCGACGCGGAACGCGCCGAGATCCAGAAAGCGCTTGAGCAGGCCAAGAGCGTGAAGGATGGCGCCGATGTCGAGGCCATCAAAAAGGCCGTGGCAGAGCTTTCCAAGGCATCGCACAAGCTTGCCGAGGAGGTCTACTCCAAGATGGGCAAGGACCAGGCGGGAGCAGGCGCTGCCCCCGGAGAAGCTCCGGGCGGAGAGGCCAAGAAGCCGGAGGAAAAGGTCGTTGATGCGGAGTTTGAGGAAGTAGATAAGGACAAGAAATAACAGATATCACTTTCAAGAGGATGGCGGGGGAAAAGAACTACCTGCTGTCCTCTTTTTTGTGTAAAGAACGTATGTTGCTGCTATTTATTTCCTAGACAAAGGACGATATGGCCAAGGATTATTACGAACTGCTCGGGGTCCATAGGAACGCGACCGATGCCGATCTCAAGCGCGCTTACCGGAAACTCGCCCACGAGCACCACCCTGACAAAAACCCCGGGGACAAAGCCTCGGAAGAAAAGTTCAAGGAGATCAGCGAGGCGTATTCGGTCCTGTCGGATGCCCAGAAGCGGACGTACTATGACCAGTACGGCACGGCGCCAGGTGCATCAGGTGCGGGTCCCGGCGGATTCGGCGCAAGCGCCGGCATGGGCGACATCTTCGGAGATATCTTCGAAGAGTTTTTCGGCGGCGGCCGCGGCAGGTCCCGGGCGACGGCCGGTGATGACCTCCGGTACAACCTAAAGATCAGCTTCGAAGAAGCGGCCTTCGGCACGACGACTAAGATCCGGGTCCCGCGCTGGGAGCGCTGTCCTGATTGCGATGGACTGGGGGCGAAATCCAAGGACGGCATCGTGACCTGTACGGTATGCAAGGGAGCGGGCCAGATTCGCATGCAGCAGGGGTTTTTCAGTGTCAGTCGTACCTGTTCACGCTGTGGAGGCGAGGGTAAGACGATCACCGACCCCTGTCCCGCGTGCAAGGGCAAGAAACGTGTCGAGCGGGACCGTACGTTGTCGGTCAAGATACCGGCCGGCGTGGAGACAGGCAACACCATCCGTCTGACCGGCGAAGGCGAGCTTGGTTCGTTCGGCGGACCGTCAGGAGACCTCTACGTCTATCTTATGGTGGAGGAGCATCCGCTGTTCAAGCGGGAAGGCCAGGATATCATTTGTGAAGTACCGATCAGCATTGTCCAGGCAACGCTCGGTACGGAGATCGAAGTGCCGACGCTCACCGGGAGTTCGAAGCTCAGAATTTCCGCCGGTACCCAGCCAGGCCACGTATTCAGACTGCGCGGCAAGGGATTTCCGAATCTTCGGGGCTCCGGCAGCGGCGACCAGCTTTGCCGGCTCATTGTCGAGGTGCCGACCAAGCTTACGACAAAACAGAAAGAACTGCTCCAGGAGTTTGACCGTCTGAACGGCGAGAACGCAACGCCGATCACGAAAGGGTTTTTCGACAAGGTGAAGGAAGTGTTCGGGGACAAGGCGAAGACGTAACAGGCACGGCGTCCATTCCCCGCAAATAGCATTATCACCGTTCGCCCGGCAGTTGTCCCGGGCGCGTATACGATACACACCAGGTCCAGGAGGTTACCGCATGAGAGTATGTTTTCCCGTCCACCAGGATGAGGGTATTGAAAGCAAGGTATATAACCACTTCGGATCAGCGCCTGCGTTTGTCGTCGTGGATACGGAAACGAGCGTTGTTGGCATGATCAAGAACAGGGACCAATATCATGCGCATGGAGCATGCAATCCTCTCCAGGCGCTCGACAGCCAGACGATCGACGCCGTGGTTGTCGGCGGTATAGGAGCGGGGGCCCTGGGCAAGTTGAGCCAAAGCGGCATCAAGGTCTACCGTGCGCAGTCACAGACCATCAAAGAAAACATCGCGCTATTCGCATCACAGTCGCTTACTGAATTTACGCTCCAAGGGTGCTGCGGCGGGCACAGCCACGGTGGTACCTGCGCTCACTAGTGCGGTTTTGAGCAAAGAGATGCCCTTCCGGCCCCGGGTACCGCGGCGTCTTTTCAGGTTTTGGGGAGGAGGGGAAACACGGCATTTTATTTTCCCCGTCTCTCATCGCCGCACAGGAGTTATGCTATAATTGTCGGCAGAAATGATTTATCCGAATAAAACTTCTGATTGATGAAGGAGGCACCATGGACGCCCTTGAATTGGCAATGAAGATGGAGAAGGACGCAATAGCTTTTTACACCGAGGCGGCACGGAAGACAACATCCCCCGCCGGGAAAAAAATGTTTCAAACCATAACCGAGGACGAAAAAAAGCACCTGGAAATGGTATCGCAGATCATCAAGGGATTGAACATAACACACAAAGACACGAGCCCGATGAAAAACGTGAAAACAGTGTTTGAGTCCATGAAGGACGAGATGATGAAGAAGATCGCGGCTACGGCTGACGATCTCGAGGCATTCAAGATAGCCATGAAGATGGAGAAAGAGGGTTTGGAATTCTACAGAAAAACCCTGGCTGGATCAAAGAAGGAAAAAGAGCGGGCACTGCTCGAACAGCTTATTCATGAGGAACAGCAGCACTATGACATTTTCGCGAATACCTACCAATTCCTTGCAAACACCGGGAACTGGTTCATGTGGGAAGAACGCAGTATCGTGGAAGGATAATCTCAATCCCGGAATTTAACGTCAACGCTGCATTGCCGTGCTTGTGAAGCGAGCTGCATCCTGGTAAAACATCAAATAGCCTGATACGAATAAAAAGTTTACAACCGGGAAGGCCCTGCTCCCAAGGCGATCCACATCAGCCGCGATGGAAAGGGCCTTATGCTGAATCCCGTATCTACCCTTCCGTGCCAGTCAACTCATCCATCAACGTCTTAACAGATATGATCTTGTCAACCCGTGAGGCGTTCGTGCCTACCGTGTACAGCGCTTCTTCCTCGTCCGAATTGTACCCGGACGAGCTCAAGAGCCCGTTACAGATGCAGAAATAGTTCTCGTTGTCCTCTTTTGCGGGGCAGACCGTATACTTCCCCTCGGCGTCCTTCATGAGTACGTAACCCTTGTCACACTTGGGTGTCCGCTTCCGCTGAAGTGACGAGACATACATGGGGGATTGTTTGATCACGCGGAACGGCAGGCCGCAGGGAGATCCCGGACGGTGCGCCACGACGATGTCCTCTTCCCTTGCCGAAACGACCGCCTGCTTATAGGCTTCCGAGGCGCTGCTCTCCTCGGTGGCAAGGAAGCGGGTTCCCATCTGGACCCCATCCGCTCCCATGTCCATGAATTTCAGTATATCAGCATGGGTATAGATCCCGCCGGCAACAATGACGGGCATATCGCCGAATTTTTTTGCCATATCCTTGACCGGCGGCAGCAGGTTTTCAAGCTTGTTGGAGTCAAGGTCAACCTGGTCGATTCGAAAGCCAAGGTGTCCGCCCGCAAGGGGCCCTTCGAGTACTACCGCATCGGGTCGATATCCCAGTTTTTCCCATTTTTTGCAGATGATATCAAGCGCACGCGCGGACGAAACGATCGGGATCAGTGCGGTATCCTTCGGCGGCTGGATAGCCGGCAGATTGAGCGGCAGGCCGGCACCGGAGATGATGGCATCGGCACCGGCATCGAGGGCGCCTTTCACCGAAGCAATGTAGTCCCTGCCAAGGGCGGTCATAATATTTATTCCCGCGAAGCCACCTTTGACTTTGGAGAGAGAAACCTCTTCATAGACGGCTTCATAGATATTCTTCTTTTTACCTGTTCTTTTAGAGACGATCCGGTCCACACAGGCGCTGGATATAATGCCGAGGCCGCCTTCCCGCGCGACCGCCTTTGCAAGCGGAGACAGCGATACCCCGACCCCCATCCCGCCCTGAACGATGGGTACTTTGATTGTTTTGCCCTTGATTGTGAGCGGTTTCAGCATTAAATGAGATTTCAAATCGCCCCCTCTGCTTTTAAAAAATACGGCCAGAAGAACAGAATGCGCAGTAAAATTACGCTGCTCTTTTTATTGGCAACAGCAAAAAAAGCATCTTATTATACCATAGTAAAATACTAGATACAACCAGAAGTTATGCACGCGCGGCCCGTGGCGAAAGGTCTCCACTCAGTGCGAAGGGCTGATAGGGGACCGGATATTGTCAGCTATGAGCTGATCGCTGAATATCTCTGGTATAATCATACTCAGGAGAAGAGGGATGCTTACCGGCAGTGACGGGTACAGGGAGAAAGAACTCCTGCGCATGATCCGGCAGTGGGTCCCGCGCGAGCGCGTGCCGAAACGCGTGAGGATCAAGGACACCTCGGATTTCTTTCGCGTGGATTACGACGATGTGGTGGTGCTGGACGGCATTCCGTATTTAGTACGGAACAACGAGCGAGAAGGAAGGTTCGGCATCGATGACGAGCAGAAGTTCTGGGTCAAGCGCGCCCTCCATCTCCTCACGGGACAGGTCAAGATATTGAAATGGGTCTTCAAGGAGCGCTTCCAGGCAAGGATCGGAGACCTGGTATTCGAATGTGTGCGCAGCCCCCAGAAGGAGGCGCGGATCCTCGAACTCGTGCGCGGCAGGCCGGAGTTCATGCAGGGCGAGACGGTGCTCGATTCAGCGGGGAACCAGCTGCGCATTCTGGACTATATCAGGGGCAAGACGCTGGGCCAGCACGCCCTTGAGATGGGGAAGGACCACGAGGACTTTTTCTTCAACTACTATCCCGCCCTGCTCGACGAATTCATCCCGGTCATCGAGGCTATCCGGTTCCTGCACGAGAACGGGGAGAAGCACGGGGACATCAGGCGGGACCATATCATCAAAGACACGTCGACTGGCAGATACCGCTGGATCGACTTTGATTTCAACTACCAGCACGGAGAGAGCCGTTTCGGATATGATCTCTTCGGTCTCGGGAACGTCCTGCTGTTCATAACCGGACGCGGCGATATCACCACGTACCGGCTGCTGCGGGAGGCCCCCGATGTGTTCGACCGTCTGACCGAGGACGATGTGAACATCGTGTTCCACAACAGGGTGAATAATCTCAAGAAGGTGTATCCCTACATCCCGGAAAAGCTGAACCGGGTGCTGATGCACTTTGCCCTGAGCGCTCCGCTCTATTATGAGGAGACGCGGGAATTGCTTGAGGACGTGAGAGAAGCGAGGGAGGAACTTATTGAAAAGGTCGCAGGACAATGCTCAACAGCCAGATCGCGGAGATGAAGATCAAAATGCTGACGGATAATTTGTTATTTCGAACATCACATTGAAATCCATTTGAACGTTAAGTTCTGACAGATGAACGTGGCACGTATCACCCGAAAGGAGTTCAGCATGCAGACCGAAAACGAGACCCCCATCACGGACAAGCATCTTCTGGTTGCTGTTGACCAGACCGATAATTCAAAGAGGGCCGTGCTCTATGTAGCCGATTTTCTCGGCGGGTTCCCCGGGTTCCGGGTCACGCTCCTCTCCATTATTCCGGAGCCGGAAGAGGACTTCTTCGATACCGGGGCGGAGAAGGACGCCTGGACCAGGCAAAAAATGGAAGAGGCGGACAAGATGCTCCGCAACTATCGGCAGATCCTGATCCAGTCCGGGTTCCCCGCGGACAAGGTGCGGATCCGGTCGTGCATGAACGAAAAAAAGGCCCTGTCCGAGGCTATCCTCCAGTCCCAGTGCGGGCTCAGCTGCTGCACCGTTGTCGTCGGCCGGCACCATAAATCGAAGTCCGAAGAGTTCCTCTTTGGCAGCACCTCGAACAAGATCATTCACGAGGCAAAGAACTGCGCGGTCTGGGTGGTGGAGTGATGCACAGCATACGCCCATCCGGTGCGCATGAGGGTAACGGTAACAGAGCCTCCCTGAAGCGGGAGCTGTTCGGGTGGATCAACATGTTCTCCGTTTACGGAAGGGACTTGACATGATCATGGTAGTACAGATTCCTCAGCATCGGGCTCCCGAAAAAAGAATTTTTTTTCGGCAAGGAATTTACAACCGGCATCTGTAAAAAACCGATTACCGGCCCGCGCGTGCTCAAGAGGCAGGGTTTGAGGGCGACGGCGTGGGAGATCACAAGCATCACGGCGGGAGTGACAAGGCCGTCTGCGCATACAGTATCGACCATTATCCCTGGTGGGAAAGGGTCCTCGGCATCACGTTGCCGCCGGCCGCCTTTGGAGAAAACCTGTCTGTCACGGGCATGCGGGAAGAAGACGTCTGCATCGGCGACGTTTACCGGATAGGCACAACAGAGGTGCAGGTGAGCCAGCCGCGCCAGCCCTGCTGGACGCTGGCTGCACGGTACGGCAGGGAAGATTTTGTGAAGCTCGTTGTGGACTCCGGCCGAACGGGGTTGTACTTCAGAGTGATCAAAGAGGGCAGGATACAGGCAGGGGATGAGGTTACGCTGATCGAAGGGGACGCTCGCCGGGTGTCCGTCGCATTTGCTAATCAGATCTACCACCACGACCGGAAAAACCGCGAGGGGATCGAAAAAGTGCTGGGCGTGCCCGCTCTTTCCGCATCATGGCAAGCGTCGTTTCATGAATTACGGGATAAGGCCTGACAATCCGCACCGGCTGGAACGATCAGATCCCTCAGGGTGTGGATTGTTTCTCTGCGTTCACGTAAAAGATCAGGGGATTACTACAGCGTGAACCGTCTGCGCTGCTACCTCACGGTCTGAACGCGCTGTTGGATCCCTCTTATGACCGGCACTGGAGCTTTCAATGCCCCTATTTCCTTCGAGTACGGAGCTGTCGAATGACAAATCGAAAAAAGTTCCCCGCGCGCGTCCGAACCTGGGAACTGCCGCCGCAAGTCAAGACGCGGCTGGTGAACGGCTACGAGATGGCCTATCTCGAGCGCGGAACGGGTGTACCTGTAATTCTGGTGCACGGATCAGTAAGCGACTATCGATACTGGATAACCCAGATCAGGCCGTTCAGCGAGCGTTACCGGGCAATCTCGGTCAGCCTGCGGCATTGCTATCCCGAGCCATGGGACGGCGCCGGGGATGACTTCTCAATCCACCAGCACCTGGAAGATCTGTCGGAATTCATCAGGGGCCTTCACGCCGGACCGGTGCATCTGGTCGCGCATTCCTACGGCGCTGATATCGCTCTGCTGCTGGCCACGGTCCATTCCAAACTCTTGCGCAGTCTGGTCCTTGCGGAGCCGGCTCCCCTCGCTCATCTGCTGCCGGCCACGCCGGAAGCGGCTGAAGAAGTAGAACTCAATCGGCTCATATTCAAAACAGCCCTGGAGCGTCTCCAGCAAGGCGACCTCGAAGGCGGCGTGAAGATATTCATGGACGGCATAACCGGTCCCGGCACATGGGACAGCATCCCTGAGGCGAAAAGATATATCTTTCTCGACAATGCATGGTCGTTGAAGTGTCTGTTCGCGGATACTGAAGAACCGGTTCAGTGCGCCGATATCGGCAAGATCGACGTGCCGGTCCTTCTCATCAACGGCGAAAAAAGCGTCCGTGTCTACAAGATGATGATGCAGGGTATCCAGGGCTGCATCAAACATTACGAAAGGGTCACTATCCCGGATGCAGCGCATGCTATGAACCATGCGAATCCGCAGGTGTTTAACGCAGCGGTGCTCGGGTTTCTGGCTAAACATTAGTTTTTTTATTTGTTGATCGAAAGCAGTTATGCGGCGGAATTTTCTAAAAAACTATTGATGGAGGCCTATAAGGGAATGAGGACACATTGCCTGCTCTATCTCATACTGATCACATCGCTCATCAGCGGCTGCGGAACCTTTGCGACGTACGATACGGGACGACCGGCTTCTCATCATGCTCAGCGGAAATATGATGAAGCGGTCAGGAAGGGGACCGTAGTGCCGGAAGAGAAGGGGAGAGAAGGGGGAACGTGATTCGGGCTTTTCTGACCGCCCTGGTTCAGGGCGGGTGCGATGCAGACGGGAAACAGGATAACAGCACAAGTGTTGTGATGTGTGTAATGCCGCAGGATGCGTTTTTTTTAAAGTGTGAGGACGATACAGAGGCGGTCAATATGGAAGACCCCAGCACCGTGCAGGCGTATGACATCTCTCTTTCGGGACAGAGCGTGCATTTCTGGAAGGGCGGAACGGGTCCCGGTCTTTTGCTGATCCATGCAGCGTGGGGAGACGCTGAACTGTCCTGGAGCAGTATATGGGACCGGCTCTCCCGGTCCTGCACCGTCATTGCGCCCGACCTCCCCGGGTTCGGGCGATCATCGCCACTTCGTAACCCCTCGCTCCCGGCCATGGCACAGCGGCTCAAGGATCTCCTAGACGCACTGCACTCGGACCGTGTAGTCGTTATTGGAAATTCATTTGGCGGGGGAGTGGCCATCCAATTCGCAAACGACTTCCCTGATGCGGCCTCTCACCTCGTTCTCGTGAATGGGGGATACATGCCGGTTATTCCAGGTCCTGTCAGGAAGTTCCTAACCTTGCCGATCGTGGACCAGGGATTCCGGCGACTCATCCGGCGCCTTACTTTTTCCTTACCGACCCTGAAACGGTCTTTTGCGGACCCATCCAAACTGCCTGCCGGGTTCTTCGATGCAATACAAGGGAACGCACTCGCCTATTCAAAGATTTCTTTCGACACGGTTATGAACAGTACAGCACCCTTGGCTAAACCATCTGTTCCGACATTCCTGGTGTGGGGTGCCCAGGATGGCTTGGCGCCTCTGAAGCAAGCGCAGGCTTTGCAGAGGTGGTTGCCGGATTCAACGCTTATCACCATCAATGGCTCTGGCCATATGCCGCAGGTGGAAAGGCCGGAAGAGTTTGTAGCGGCGGTACTGGGAATGACGAAACAGGTGAAGTGACGTCGTCGTTCTGTTTTTTCCCGTGCACGTGGTGCACTCTGTTCCCCTGTGGAGATCTTAAGGAGAGACAAAAGCCCGGTATTCACTGTTCCGGGGTCCGTTTATTTAAAAAACCGTTGTTGCCGCAATGTTTGGTACACTGTATACTACCGGCATATCTGAAAAATGGTGCAGGAAGGAGAATATCATGCATCTCAGATTTTGGTCATGGGGAAAAAATATCAGTATTATCTTGTTCTGTTTTTTTCTATTCCGCCCCATTGGTGTTCATGCCGAGCCGTCGCTGAAACTCGGCATCCATCCCTATCTGTCCTCAACGGAAATTGTCCGCAGGTTTACTCCGCTCGCCGACTATCTGAGCCGTGAGCTGAAGAGGCGCGTGACGATAGAGATCGCCAGCTCCTATGCAATCCACATCGACAACATCGGGACCGATAGTCTGGACATTGCCTTGCTGGGGCCGGCCTCCTATGTCCTCATGACCCAGAAGTACGGTACGAGACCGCTCCTCGCGGTCTTTGAATCGAACGGGACAAAGAGCTACCGGGGCGCTATTATCGCGAAAAAGGACAGCCCAATCACTTCACTCTCTCAGCTTAAGGGGAAGAAATTTGCCTTTGGAGACAAGGCATCGACCATGGGCCATCTCGTACCCCGGTATATGCTGCTTAAAAAAGGCGTAGCTGTCAGCGATCTCGCAGGGCATGCATTCCTCTCCAACCAGGAAAACGTCTGTCTCGGTGTGCTGACGGGGGATTTTGATGCCGCCGCGGTCAAGGAGGAGGTATTCCGTGAGTACGAGCATAAAGGGCTGAAGGCGATCGCCTTCACCCCTGAAATAAATGACCATGTCTTTGTTGCGAGTGCAAAGCTGCCGCAGGAGACTGTCCGATCTCTTCGGAAGGCGTTCATGAGCCTTAACAACCGGCCCGAAGGTAAGCAAATCCTTTCAACGATCCAAAAGAACCTCGGCGCTCTTGCTCCGGTCAATGACAGCGAGTACGATAACCTGCGGGAGATCCTGCAGGTGCTGAAAAAAGCCGGGGTCGAACCATGAGGAGATTCAGGCACCAAGAGGCACTGCTGGCCTTCATTGCCGTGCTGATTGTCTTCTTCCTTGCCGGAGGCATTGTGGTAATCGCTGAGCAGCGAAACGCGCTCACGTCAATGGTCCTCAGCCACGAAGAGCGTGACCTCGAACTCATGGCCGATGCCTCCTTTGAGGCACTCCTGAAGCATGACTACGTGACCATCACCGCCTTCGTAAACCGCTGGGGTGAAAAGCACCAGTCGTACACCCTGATCCGTGCGATTGCACCGAACGGTTTCGTTGTCGCAGAATTCACTCGCCCTGCCACTCCGGGCATTCCACTCTATACGCTGAAAAAAACCGTTCGCCAGGGAGACACGGAACTATTGTCGTTCGAGATCACCGGTGATAACCGCAAGGTAATGGAAGTCGTGGGAATGCTCAGGAACCGGCTCATTTTCGGATCAATCTTCTTCTCACTTCTGCTCGGCGCTGCCCTCTGGTATGCGATGAAAAGAATGGCCCTGCTGCCCATGGAACAGGAGATCGAGCAGCGGAAACGGGTTGAGGAAGAACTTGAGCGGAGGGTGGCGGTAAGGACCGTTGAACTGAAGCAGGAACTGGTGGAGCGGAGACGGATCGAGCAAGAACTGCTGGACCGTGAAGGGCATATCCGGCTGCTGCTCAATTCCACGGCAGAGGCCATATACGGCATCGATACCCGCGGACGCTGCACCTTCTGCAATCCGGCCTGCCTCAAGATGCTCGGCTATGAAACGGAACAGGATCTCGTCGGAAAGAACCTGCACTCGATGATCCATCATACCCGGACCGATGGAACGCACTATCCGGAAGCGGAGTGCAGGATCAACAGCGTTCCCGAAAACGGTCAAGGCTGCCACGTCGACGACGAGGTTTTCTGGAGGCCGGACGGCAGCGTTCTGAACGTGGAGTACTGGTCCCATCCGATCGTCCGCGGTCAGGAGATAATCGGAGCGGTGATCACCTTTATTGATATCACCGAGCGCAAAAAGATCGAGGGTCAGCTTCTGCATGCCCAGAAGATGGAGGCGGTCGGAACGCTGGCAGGAGGGGTCGCACACGATTTCAACAATATTCTCACCGCGATCATCGGCTACGGGACCATACTCAGGATGAAGATGGGGGATGTCCCTTATGCCGTCAACGCAGACCGTTTGCTCGACGCGGCGCAGCGGGCCGCCCAGCTGACCAAAAGCCTGCTTGCGTTCAGCCGGAAGCAGGACATGATCATTCGTCCGATGGACCTCAATGAGGTCGTTTCAAGGGTTGGGAAGTTTATCGTCCGGTTGATCAGGGCGGACATCGTGTTCGAGACGGTGCTGACCGGCGGCGAACTCGGGGTGATGGCAGACAGCGCCCACATCGAACAGGTGTTGATGAACCTGGCGACGAATGCCGGGGACGCCATGCCCAGGGGTGGGCGTCTTAGTATTCGCACGGAACGGGTCACCCTGGGTGTGGACTTTATCAGGACTCATCAGTATGCTAAGCCCGGGGAGTATGCCCTTATCACTGTTTCAGATACGGGCATGGGGATGGATGAATATACCCGCAATAAGGTATTCGAACCGTTCTTCACCACCAAGGAGGTGGGGAAGGGAACGGGACTCGGCCTCTCGATGGCCTATGGGATCATCAAGCAGCATAAAGGTTACATACATGTCTATAGTGAGATCGGCAAGGGCGCGGTGTTCACGATATTGCTTCCTCTTTCCAGAGCGACAGTCAAAAGAGAGATAGAGCAGGCTGAGGTCGAAAATCCGATCCCACGGGGATCGGAGACGGTCCTGGTAGCCGAAGACGACCGGTCATTGCGACTCCTGGCAAAGACCCTTCTTGAGGAGCACGGCTACCGGGTCATCGAGGCGGAGGATGGCGAGGATGCCGTCAGAAAATTCAAAGAGAACCAGGAGCAGGTCAGGCTCCTGTTGCTCGACATCATCATGCCCCGGTTGGACGGAAGAAAGGCCTATGAGGAGATCAAGAAACTGCAGCCGGACATCAAAGTGCTGTTCGAGAGCGGGTATACCGAGGACCTCCTGAGCATCAAGGATATCCTCGATCAAGGCCTGGATTTCATCCAAAAACCCATGCGCCCCCGCGACCTGCTTGTGAAAGTACGAACGGTCCTCGATCGCTGATCCAATGCTGTGAGGTGAAAGGTATGAAGAAGATCTATATTATCTCCGATGCCACCGGCCAGAGCGGCCTGCATATTCTCAGGGCGGCCATCGTGCAGTTCGAACATGCGCACACAAAAATGATGGTCTTCCACGATATCGATTCAAAGGCCAAACTCAAAAAGATCCTCGACCAGGCCAGGGTGGACAAGGCACTCATCGCTTTTACCTTTGTCAGGAAAGAGATGAGGGACTATGCAAGCAGATACTGTCTGAAGCACAGTATTTACCAGCTCGACATTTTGGGCCCGCTCATCAACAATCTCTCCGCCTATCTGCGGCTTGAACCGCTCGAAACCCCTACCCTGCTCAGAAAGGTCGATGAACGGTATTTCAAGCGGATAGACGCGATCGAGTATACCCTCGGGCACGACGACGGCAGGGGCGCTGAACGCCTGAAGGAATCTGATATCGTTCTCGTCGGTCTATCCCGGACTTCCAAGACGCCGACCTCTTTCTACCTGGCCCAGGAGGGCTTCAAGGTCGCCAATGTCCCCATCGTACCGGGCATCCCCCTGCCTGAAGAGCTCTTTGAGATCGACCAGCGCAAGATCGTTTGCCTCATAATAGATCCCGAGGTCCTCCAGAAGATCAGAAAGGTGCGTCAAAAAAATTCCAATCTCAAGCCCAGTTACAGTGATATCAAAAAGGTCTTTGCCGAGGTCGAGTATGTCTGGGACCTCGTAAAAAAACACCGGGACTGGAAGGTCGTCGATACGACGAATAAATCCATAGAGGAGACCGCGTGGGAGGTCGTCCACCGTGTCGCAGGAGTGGAACACGATGAGTATAGCTAGTCGAACCTGACCCGGAAATGCCGGTATCGCAGACTGAAAATTACATAACCTTATTTCAATAAAATAAATCATAGTATCCGTTTACGTGAATGCATGATCCTTGTCCTCCGCAGCTTCTGCGATACAGGGCGTTGACACTCCGACGGGCCCACGAAAGGATGTCATGATGAATAAAAAAGTATCGAAGAACGGGGTGCTCATCGCTGCTGCTGTTGCGGTGTTCATTCTCCTTGCAGGTGCGCGGGAGTTCTTCTCCTTTATGGTGGACTGGCAGTTCTTCCGGGAGGTCGGATACGAAGCGGTCTTCACGAAGACCTTCACGGCAAAGTTGCTGACCGGGCTCGCGTTCGGCCTGACTGCCTTCCTCATGGTCTTCAGCAATCTCCTCATCGCCGGAAAACGCAAACTTCCGCTCGGCATGGCCAACCCGTTATGGGAAAGCGTGCCGCAATTGCAACACCTTGACCTGAACCGGCTGATGAGCGGCATCTCGCTCCTGGTCGCGGTCCTTGCCTTCCTGCTCGCCTTCCCGATCGGCATGCAGTACTGGGAGCAGGCGCTCCTGTTCCTGAACAGCGTGCCTGCGGGCCTTGCAGATCCGCTCTTTGGCAGGGACCTCTCGTTCTTTCTTTTCCAGTATCCCGTTCTCGACGCGGTGAACACCCTGCTGCGCAGCCTGCTCGTGATCACTGCGGTCCTGACAACAGCGGTCTATCTTCTCCGGGGCGGGATCGTGTTTCCCGGGCGGTTCATTTCCGCGGATCCCTTCCTGAAACGGCACCTGGGGGTCCTGGTGTCGCTGTTCCTGCTGAGCCTCGCGGTCAGCTTTGCCCTTGACCGCTTTGGCCTGCTCACCACCGAGCACGGCGTGCTGTACGGCGCTTCGTACACTGATGTGCATGTGCGCCTGGTAATGCTGTCTGTCATGGCCGTGCTCGCCGGCGTTACGGCGGTCATTGTTGCCCTCTTTGCCGTGAATCGCTCTCTCCTGA
This sequence comes from Nitrospirota bacterium, assembly GCA_963796285.1. Taxonomy (GTDB): domain Bacteria; phylum Nitrospirota; class UBA9217; order UBA9217; family UBA9217; genus JALNZF01. Next base: position 1,982,086 of record CAWCKW010000012.1, on the reverse strand, counting down.
TACCGATCATCGCGCTTGCCGTGCTTGGTGGCGTGTACATACTGGGGCTGAAGGTCTATCCCTCGACGGTCCAAAGCTTCCAGGTCTCGCCGAACGAGAGCGTGCTCGAACTGCCCTATATCGCAAACCATATCAAGTTCACCCGCTTTGGCTACGGCCTGGAGAACATGGAACTCCAGCCCTTTGCCGCGAACAAGCAGCTGACCTTCACGGATATCCGGAAGAACCTGTCCACGATCCAGAATATCCGGCTCTGGGACGAGGAGCCGCTGCTCAAGACCTACAGCCAGCTGCAGCAGATCCGGACCTACTACCACTTCAAGGATGTGGACAATGACCGCTACACCATGAACGACAAGTACCTTCAGGTCATGCTGTCCCCGCGGGAGCTGTCCTACGCGGACCTGCCGAACAAGTCCTGGATCAACGAGCGGCTCGTCTTCACGCACGGATTCGGCCTGGCCATGGGGCCCGTGAGCGGCATCACCAAGGAAGGCCTGCCGGAGTTCACGATCAAGGACATCCCGCCGGTTACGAGCGCCGGTCCCACCGTGACCCGTCCGGAGATCTATTACGGCGAGAGCCCGAACGACTACGTCATTGTGAACACGAAGACAAAGGAGTTCAGCTACCCCACGACCAAGGAGAACGTCTATACCGTCTACACCGGTCGAGGCGGCGTCCGACTCTCGTCAATCCTGTCGCGGCTGCTCTTTGCCGCCTACTTCGGGAACTTCAATATCTTCCTATCGAGCGATGTAACGAACGAAAGTCGGATCCTGTATAACCGCATGATCATGAAGCGCGTGGAGGAGATCGCACCGTTCCTGTCCTTTGATCCTGACCCGTACATGGTCATCGGTGACGACGGGACTTTATCGTGGATCATCGACGCCTACACGCATACCGGCAACCTGCCCTATTCGAAACCCCTTGCCGGAGGGACCAACTATATCCGCAACTCGATCAAGGTCGTCATTGATGCGTATGACGGCAGCGTCGTGTTCTACAGTATGGACCAGAATGACATCCTGTTAAAGACCTATGCCGCGATCTTCCCGACGCTCTTCAGGCCGATAAGCGAAATGCCAAACGACATCAGGAGGCACATTCGGTATCCCCGGGCGCTGCTCCAGATCCAGGCGCAGATGTTCAAGACCTTCCACATGACGGACCCTGCCGTGTTCTATAACAAGGAGGACCTCTGGGAGGTCCCGTCGTACCGCCAGAAGACCATGGACCCCTATTACCTCATCACGAAGCTCCCGGGGGGCACTGCGGAAGAGTTCATCCTTTTGCTGCCCTTCACACCTTCGAAACGTGACAACCTGGCGGCTTGGATGGCGGCACGGTGCGATGGCGAGAACTACGGCAAGGTCATTGTCTATACCTTCCCCCGCGACCGTCTGGTCTTCGGGCCGCGCCAGATCGACGCCCGCATCGACCAGGACGCGTATATCTCGCAGCAGCTCACGCTCTGGGGCCAGCACGGCTCCGACGTGATCCGCGGGAGCCTCCTGATCATCCCGATCGAGGACTCGCTTATCTATGTCCAGCCGCTCTACCTGGTCGCCACGGACAAAGGGGGCCTGCCGGAACTCCGCAGGGTCATCGTTGCCTATGGTAACGATGTGGTGATGGAAGAAACGCTCGAGGCTGCGATCCAGCGCCTGTTCTCCGGCACGCTGCCGAGCATGCGTATGGCCGAGAAAGGTCCAGCCGCGGTCATACGGCAACCCAGGGAGCTGGGTTCCCGGGCACTGGAACAGCTGCGCAAGGCGCGGGAGGCGCTCCGGAAAGAGGACTGGACCGGGTACGGGAAGTACCTGAAGGAACTGGAAGACACCCTTCGGGAAATGTCGAAGTGAGGCCGTACCTGAGGCGCATGTCAATCAGAAGTGTGGAGGGCAGGCAGTTGCTGAACGAGACAGCGTATATCAAAAAGGGGGTATCCCCTTTGCTCAGGTATCCCCACTCTGATTGCACCAATTCCCGATAGAGGCATTTGGGAATACGGTTTCCGGCCACAGCAACTGATATGGTCATCTGCGTGAAAATTCCTGGCCAGGCGCTCTTGTTGAGACCATGGACCATTCCACCCGTTCAGCGGCAGGAACTCTATGAACCAACTGGAAACGAAAAAATTTATTCTTCTTTCCCTTGAATCGAATGACCTGGATGCCGTTGTATCGCTCATCCGTGAAAACAGGAAGGCGCTGAGTCTGCTCATTCGCATGGCCTACGATAAGGAAACACTTGTGGGATGGCGGGCGATCAAGGCGGTGGGCCGAGTTGCGAAAGCGCTTTGTATAACCCATAGCGAGTACCTGCGCATCACGATGAGGAAGCTCCTGTGGTCTCTTTCCGATGAATCCGGCGGCATCGGATGGGCCGCGCCCGAGCTTTTGGGTGAGATCGTGTGCTCTGATCCGGAAGGTTTTGCTGACATCGTCCCGCTGATCGCCGTTGTCTATGATATAGAAGAACAGACCTTCAGGCCTGGCGTTGTGTACGCACTGGCGCGTGTTGCAGAGGTTTCCCCGGAGATGGTTGCGAACTATCAGAAAGTGATCATCAGGTCACTCGTGGACAAGAACCCACTGATAAAAATATATGCGCTTGATCTTCTCGGTCTGGTTTGGCCTACTGCCTGTAAAAAAAACCTGTGGAGTGTGGAGTACCAAGCTAAACTAAATAGTATTGTAAATAACATGAATAATGACAATGGAGTGGCATGGATATATCAAAATAATGCCTTTATTGATATAGAGGTGGGAGAAAAGGCCAGTATATTATCAAAATTAATAAAATGATATTATAAATGCATAGATATTTATCAACCCTATGCTTGACAATGACTCGCTCATATTTTATAATATTAAAAAATATAGATTTTTGAGGTGATCATGGGAGCTGCTACAAAAAGAGATTATTACGAGATACTGGGTGTTAAGAAGGGTGCATCTGAGGCAGAGTTGAAGAAGGCATTCAGGAAACTCGCGAGGAAGTACCATCCTGATGTTAATCCCAGTGACAAGACTGCGGAGCATAAATTCAAGGAGATGAATGAGGCCTATGAGGTCCTTTCTGATCCAAAGAAGAGGCAGCAATACGATCAGTTCGGACATGCGGCGTTTGATCCAGGCTATGGTCAGGGCACTGGGCCGAGTCAGGGGTTTGAGGGCTTCACTCAGGGCGCAGATTTTTTCAAAGGCGGCGGTGGAGCCGGGTTTGAGGACATTTTCGGCAATATATTCGGCAACAGAGCAAGGCCACGGGGACCGACCAAGGGTGAAGACATAACCTATTCCGTTGAAGTCGATCTTGAGGACGCGATCTTCGGACGCACCATGCAGGTAGATCTGCAACGCGATACGACGTGCTCAACGTGCGGCGGCTCAGGCTCGCAGCCTGGCACCTCTCGCAGAACCTGCCCGACCTGTATGGGCTCGGGGAGCATTGCCCAGGGCAGAGGATTTATGCAGACCGCCCAGATTTGCACTACCTGCCGCGGAGAAGGGACCATCAATCCGAGCCCCTGCCGGACCTGCGGGGGCAGAGGTGTTGTCCAAAAATCCGAACGCATCAACGTGAAGATACCGGCAGGTGTGGACAACGGTTCGAAGGTGCGCGTTGCAGGCATGGGCGGACCGGGCGAGCATAGCGGGCCCGCCGGAGATGTGTATATCGTCACCAAGGTAAGGCCCCATGGCTATTTTGAGCGCAAAGGCGATAATCTGTATTCCGAGGCGAATGTAACGATGAAAGAGGCGGTCTTCGGTGACAAGATAGAGATCCCGACCGTGGACGGAATGGTCTGGCTCACCCTGCCGCCGGGCGTGCAGACCGGGCAGCAGCTCAAGCTGAAAGGGAAAGGAGTGCCTCACTTTGGAGGGGGCGGCGTGGGAGACCACTATGTGACCGTCAAGGTGGTAACACCAACCGGAGTAACGCATCGAGGGAAGGAACTCCTTGACGAACTTGACAGATTGCATCCAGCCCAGCCGCGGAAGGAGATCACGTTCAGGGGATTCAGGAAAAGGAGCTAATTGTGGATTTCGGAATTCGGATTGCGGATTATATGACCAAAAAACCGCACCGGGCAGCTTTCTTTTTCAATCCGCATTCCGCAATCTGCAATCCACAATGAGGTTACTATGGTTACTCGTGAACACCGGCTTTTTATGATCAGCGTGGTCTCGGAAATGCTCGGGATCCACCCGCAAACGCTCAGGATCTATGAGCGCGAGGGATTCATCAAACCCAAACGGAGCGGGGGGAACACAAGGCTCTATTCCGAGGAGGATGTGGAGAAGCTTGAGATGATCCTGAGGCTTACGCGCGAGCTTGGAGTGAACCTTGCCGGGGTCGAGGTGATCCTCTCGATGCGAGAGAAGATGGAACAGTTGCAGCACGAGATGGAGGAGACGATCCAACTTCTGCGCAATGAGCTTGAACTCGAGATCCGGCGCAGGGAAGAAATGAGAACAGCCATCGTACCGGTGGTGAGAAGAATAAAAATCTCGAGGGATGAGGGACGATAGACGACGGACGAGGAATGAGGGACGAAGGAAGTAAAGTGTTATGCGTCCGTCGTTCTCGTGAGCGATGCGAACCGTCGTCATTAATGATTCGCTAGCGGAGGTTGTCATGGCACGGTTCGACAAATTCACATTAAAATCCCAGGAAGCGGTGCAGACGGCGCAGGACCTTGCGGGAAAGCTCCATCATCAGCAGATCGAAAGCGAACACCTGCTGCTCGCCCTCATGGAACAGACTGAAGGCGTGGTCGTCCCGATTTTAAAGAAGCTGGGTGCAGACTCCGGCAGGATCAAGGCCGAGATCGAAGCGTCGCTGAGCAAGCTGCCGAAGGTCGAGGGACTGGTGCAGAGCTATCTTTCGCCGCGGCTCAACAAACTGTTCGAACGCGCAGAGCAGGAAGCGGAGCGGCTCAAGGATGAGTATATCAGCACCGAGCACTTCCTGATAGCAGCAGCGGACGGTGACGGCGCAGGGCGGGACATCCTTTCGCGACATGGCGTGACGAAGGACAAGATATTCACGGTCCTCGTCGACATCCGCGGTTCCCAGCGGGTAACAGACCAGAACCCCGAAGACAAGTATCAGGCGCTTACGAAATATGGCCGGGACCTTACCGACATGGCGAGGCGCGGAAAGCTCGATCCCGTGATCGGCAGGGATGAAGAGATACGCCGCGTGGTACAGGTGCTGTCACGGCGTACCAAGAACAACCCCGTGCTGATCGGAGAGCCCGGTGTGGGCAAGACCGCCATAGCCGAGGGACTGGCGCAGCGCGTGGTAAGCGGTGATGTGCCCGAGGGGCTCAAAAACAAACGGGTGATCGCCCTTGATATGGGAGCGCTGATCGCCGGCGCAAAATTCCGCGGCGAGTTCGAGGACCGGTTGAAGGCGGTGCTGAAGGAAGTGACCGAGGCGAGCGGCGAGGTGATCCTGTTCATTGATGAGCTGCATACCGTGGTCGGGGCCGGCGCGGCTGAAGGCGCCATGGACGCGTCGAACATGCTCAAACCCGCTCTTGCGCGCGGCGAGCTCCGGTGCGTGGGCGCTACGACCCTGAACGAATACCGGAAGTACATCGAGAAGGACCCGGCGCTGGAGCGCAGGTTCCAGCCCGTGGTGGTCCGCGAACCATCAGTGGAGGACACCATCTCGATCCTGCGCGGTCTCAAAGAACGGTACGAGGTGCATCACGGGGTCAAGATCAAGGACTCTGCGCTCGTGAACGCGGCGGTCCTCTCGCACCGCTATATTGCCGACCGTTTTCTTCCTGACAAGGCCATAGATCTCATTGATGAAGCCGCATCGCGACTCCGCATGGAGATCGATAGCATGCCCACGGAGCTCGATGAGGTGGAGCGCAGGATCAGGCAGCTCGAGATCGAACGCGAGGCAGTGAAAAAGGAGCAGGACCCGGCATCGCGTGATCGGCTTGCGAAGATCGAAAAGGAGATTGCGGAGCTTTCGGAGAAACGAAGCGGCCAGCGGGCGCAGTGGCAGTCGGAAAAGAGCGGCATCCAGAAGATCCGGACCATCAAGGCACAGATCGAGCAGGCCAGGATCGATGCGGACAAGGCGGAGCGCGAGGGCAACCTGGGCCGCGCGGCAGAGCTGCGCTACGGGAAATTCCTGGAGCTCCAGAAGCAGCTCGAGACAGAATCCGGAAAGCTGGCCGAGGTCCAAGAGCATCAAAAGATCCTGAAAGAAGAGGTGGACGACGAGGATGTGGCGGAGATCGTGTCCAAGTGGACCGGGGTGCCGGTGACCAGGATGCTCGAGGGCGAGATGCAGAAGCTCCTTCACATGGAAGACCGGCTGCGCATGAGGGTTGTAGGACAGGACGAAGCGATCGTTGTTGTGTCTGACGCTGTGCGCAGGGCGCGGGCAGGTATTCAGGACCCGAACCGGCCGATCGGAAGCTTCATCTTCATGGGCCCCACGGGCGTTGGAAAGACCGAACTTGCGCGGGCGCTGGCCGAGTTCCTCTTCGACGACGAGCAGGCCATGATCCGTATCGATATGTCCGAATACCAGGAACGCCACACTGTATCGCGTCTCATCGGCGCGCCTCCGGGATACGTGGGTTATGACGAGGGAGGCCAATTGACCGAGGCGGTGCGCAGGAGGCCTTATTCGGTGATCCTGTTCGACGAGATCGAAAAGGCCCATCCCGAGGTCTTCAATGTGCTGTTACAGCTGCTCGACGACGGCAGGCTTACGGATGGCCACGGCCGGACCGTGGATTTCAAGAATACCGTCGTGATCATGACCTCCAATATCGGCAGCCAGTATATCCAGGATCTCCAGAACGACGAAGAGGAGATGCGGCGCAGGGTGATGGACGCCATGCGTCAGCACTTCAGGCCCGAGTTCCTGAACCGCGTGGATGATACGGTCATTTTCCATCCCCTTGACGCAGAGGTGCTGAAAAAGATCGTCACGATACAGGTAGGACTGGTACAGCAACGGCTGGCGGATAAAAAGATCGAGATCGAGCTTACCGAGGGCGCGAAGGAGCTGCTTGCTGAAGAGGGGTTCGATCTGGTCTACGGGGCTCGGCCGCTCAAACGAGTGATCCAGCGGGACGTGCTGAACCCGCTCGCATCGAAAATCCTCGCCGGCGAGGTAAAGGAAGGGTCGAGGATCGTGGTCGACCGGAGCGACCGGAAGCTGGTGTTCAGGGCGGAATCGCATACGGTCGGTGTGACATGACTCCTCCTTGGTCAGTCCTGAGGGAAGCCCCTCTTGCTTTGATCGTAATGGGGAGAAAAGGACCAGCGTATTTAACACTGATGTTGAGTGTTTGAGTATGAAGCATCATGATCATGCATCGGTTTTAATGCGTTAGATCTCGTAGAACAATCAAAGAGGAAAATCTCACCGTACATCGTGCGAGCGGAAGATTGCTATGGGGATGAATCCGCCCTCATCCTGGTCAAAGATGTTCGCCTGACCGCAGCTTGTTTTTGGATCGTCCAAGTCGGGATTAAGGCCTTGAGAGCATTTTTTTACTGGTTTAATAATGAATAGTATGGTATATTTTTCATCCAGATATACCAATCACTGTCCAGGGCAGGTTGGCGACGATGAAACGGAAAATGGTAAAAGCAAGAAACGACCCGCGTTCTGCCCCCGACCGCGACTATAAGACCCTTTTTTACCGAAAGCTGACCGAGACCCACCTCTTCTACGATGTTGGCAAGATCATTGCCTCCGAGCTGGAACCTTCCGAGCTTATCCAAAAGATCATGTCATCCATCGGCAAGGCGGTCACCTTTGAGAATGCCTCCGTTTACAAGGTAAAGAAGGATATGACCAGTCTGGAGCCGATCTATTTCCATTCGCCATCGCTGCAGGCCAAGATGCCGGAATCCATTTATTTTGACAATGGCGCGCCGGGAGCGATCGCGGCGAGCGGCGAGCCGATTTTTTTAGAGGACACTGCGCCGTTCGAGAGTTTTTTCCACCGCCCGGACGAAAAAAAGGAACTCGGGAGCTATATCGGTATTCCGCTCAAGAATGAGAACCGCATCGTCGGGGTCATGGGCTTCAGCCACAGCAAGCCTTCAGCTTTCAGGATAGAGGAATTCGACCTTCTGCGGACACTTTCCCACCTGATTTCCGCCGGGTTGGAGAAGGCGGAGCTATTTAAGAAGACGCTCGAGCTGGCGCGGGTGGATGAACTGACCGGTTTACTCAATTACCGCGTGCTGATCGAAAAACTCGAAGAAGAGGTCCGCAGAAAGGTGCGCACCGGCAGGGAATTCTGCTTTATCATGATCGACGTCGATGATTTCAAGCGCATCAACGACCGTTATGGACATCTTGAAGGCAGCAGGTTGATAGCCCAGATTGGGCCGCTGCTGAACGCGGCGTGCAGGACCGGGAGCACGGACACCTGTTTCCGCTATGGCGGTGAGGAATTCTCAATCCTGCTCGCCGAGACCAGCCTCGAGGAGGCCCTCACGGTCGCCGAGCGCGTGCGCAAGTCCATTGATGAGTTTCCTTTTTCGGTGAAGATCGCCCATCCCTTCGAAAAAGTTACGGTCAGTCTCGGTCTGTCGATCATGGACCAGAAGAGTGTTAAGAGCTATGCCGAACTGATCCACGATGCCGATGTTGCTCTCTATCGCTCAAAGGAGATGGGCAAGAACCGGGTGACCTGTTATAGCGAGGCGTTGACCATGCCCGGTTTAAAATTAGACACGGAACCCGGCATTCGTTAAGATGTGAGTTGCTAAAAACACCCAAGCTGGCAGACCGCTATTTTGATCTTCAGCTCATTGCAGATTGCACCGATCTCCTGTAGCGAAATGTTCAGGTCTTTTGCCAGTTCGTGGGCTTTCTCGCAACTAAGCCGGTTGTTCTCCGATGCCGCTTGAATCGCTTCAATGATCTTTTCCCGGGTCATGGTGTCCTCCTCGTATCTTCCAGTATCCTACCCGAAGCCTGACCGAATATGCAAGCAGTATGCGGCCAATCCTGTTTCCGGTGTTGACATGTCCGTGCTGCTCGGATAAAATAAAAACGTCACGCCGTCGAGATGAAGGCACCAGTTAGTAGCGGTCATCGTTCGGAATATGTGCTAGTCCGGCGGAGTTCGTAAACATCAAGGAGGAATTATCTATGGGGCAGTTTTACGACGTTATCATTATCGGCTCGGGTCCCGCCGGCCTCACCGCCGCACTCTATCTCGGAAGGGCGGGCCAGAAGTGCGTCGTGCTTGAAAAGGATTTTGTCGGCGGCTATACCGCCAAGATAGCTCACATCGAGAATTATCCCGGGTATGAGACCATCAACGGCATGGACCTTACCCAGATCATGGCCAAACAGGCGGAGAAGTTCGGCGCAACCATCATCTATCCCGTCGAAGTGGTCGACATGGAGCTGAAGGGAGAGGTCAAGCGTGTGCGCACCAGAGACGAAGTGTACGAGGCGCATGCGGTGATCATAGCCATCGGCGTGGCCAGAAAGAAGCTCGAAGTGCCGGGCGCGAAGGAATTTCTCGGCAAGGGAGTATCCTATTGCGCAACCTGCGACGGCAACTTCTTTAAGGGCAGGCAGGTGGCGGTGATCGGATCGGACAATGAGGCCGCGGATGAGGCCCTTCATCTCGCAGACCTTGCCGATAAGGTAACGATCGTTCCCCACAAGGAACCTGACTTCGTTTCCGCGGTGATGAATCGTCTCAAAACAAAGCCGAATGTGGAGATCCACCCGGTGGCGAAGATCCATTCCATCGTCGGTGACGAACTGGTCACCGGACTCAAGATCATCCATGACGGCGCTGAGAAAATACTGCCGCTCGAAGGAGTGTTCATCGCCCTGGGTTCCACGCCCATCTCGCAGCTCATTTTGAAAGCGGGCGGTATGACCGATGATCGCGGCTGCCTGATCGTGGACAAGCATCAGCGGATGAACCTCGACGGCGTGTTCGCCGCCGGAGACTGTACCTGCGGCGGGATGCAGATCGTGGCAGCGGCAGGCGAGGGCTCTGTCGCCGGCATGCGGGCAGCATCATACGTGCGGAAGATCAAGGCCAAGACAGAAGGAAAATAGCAATGCAGAATGCAGCGAGCAGGGTGATAATGTGAGCAGGTGCCCTCCCGCCAGTTTGCATTCTTCATTTTGATTTTGTCAATTATCAGTTCTCGCCGCAGGTGAGGTTGTCTTCATGACCGTCAAAGACATGCTCGGCCGCACAGGTGTGGTCTCCCGAGAAGACGCTCTCTCCCTGCTTGATCAGCACTTCACTGCTTCACTTCCCGCAGGTGAAAAAATTCATATCAGCCATACCCTTGGCAGGGTGCTGGCTGAGGAGATCCTCTCGGCTGAAAACCTTCCTGCATTCGACCGCTCCACCATGGATGGCTATGCGGTCAAGAGCGCCGACACCTTCAGTGCCGCCGAGTCGCGGCCTGCCTTGCTCACCCTTGCCGGCGACATTCTCATGGGCACGATGCCCGAGCGGGTCTTGTCGAAAAGCGAGGCCATGAAGATAGCGACCGGCGGCGCGCTGCCGCAGGGCGCGGACGCCGTGGTGATGTTCGAGCAGACCCAGTCTATCGATGCAACGAGCATTGAAGTGGTAAAGCCTGTTGCACCGCTGGAAAACATCGTCCAGGCCGGTGATGATATAAAAAAAGGCGAGGTCATCCTGTCTCGCGGCCACCGCATGCGGCCTCAAGACATGTCCGCGCTCGCCAGCGTGGGGATCGTCCATGTCGGCGTATTCAAAAAACCGAAGGTCGCGATCATTTCCACGGGGAACGAGATCGTTCCCGCAGAGAGCACTCCCGCACCGGGCCGGATCCGGGACAGTAATTCCTTCAATCTCGAAGGCCTGATCACCCAGGCAGGTGGTATGCCGGTGAGACTGGGGATCATCCCTGATGAGTATGCCTGTTTGAGGGAAACGCTTGAAGCCGCGATCAGGGACTGCGCTCTTGTTCTCCTGACCGGCGGCAGCTCGGTCGGTATCGCGGACCTCACGGCAAAGGTGATCAATGATGCGGGAAGGCCGGGCGTGCTGGTACACGGCGTTTCGATCAAACCCGGAAAACCGCTCATCGTTGGGCTCATCTCGACACCCAGGAAGCAAGTGCCGGTATTCGGTCTGCCGGGGCATCCCGCTGCGGTCAGCATCTGTTTTGAACTCTTCGTAAAACCAGTTCTTGTTCGCATCTCGGGAGAGGTCCCCCACGCCGCGCTCGAGGGGGTGTCGTCCTATCGTGTCGTGAAGGCAAAACTTGGAGCGCAGTATCTCATCAAGTCCCGGACGCGAGGACCACGTGCGCGTGACGCTTGAGAAAAAGGACGGGCAGCTTTGGGCGCGTCCTGTGTTCGGCGCGTCTGGGCTCATCAGCACGCTCGTCAAAGCTGTCGGCACGGTGGTGGTGCCGACGAACAAGATCGGGATAGAGACTGGCGAGGAAGTGGAAGTGAGGCTGTTCTAACGAACGGGGATGCAGCATTGACCCGCTGGAAATTACAATGAAAAAGCGCGGAGTTGAACAATAAAGGCGATTTTCCAATACATTCGTAACAAGGTCATGTAACCTTTATTCATACAATCGATATGTACAAACAAAAGAAATATCTCGACAACCAGCCGCTTGCGGATGCGATCAATAAGTATAATGATGCATTGAAGGCGGCGCATATCGGCGGGCCGCATGCGGGCGAGCACATTCCTGTGGGTGATGCGCTGGGCCGCGTCACGTCCGAGGCGGTGATCGCGAAGATTTCGTCGCCGTTCTATCATTCAGCGGCCATGGACGGCTATGCCGTCAAGTTCATTGACACCTTTGGCGCGTCGGAGACGAGACCCAGGCGTCTTGACGTCCCCTCGCAGGCCGTCCCGATCGACACCGGCGACCCCATGCCCGAGGAGTATGACGCGGTGATCATGATCGAGGACGTGGAAAAGACATCTGATACCGAGATCGAGATCCTGAAGCCGGCAACGCCATGGCAGCATGTGCGTCTGGTTGGAGAGGACATTGTTGCCACCGAGCTCATCATCTCCGAGAACCATGTCATCCGGCCGGTGGACATGGCAGCCATGATCGCGAGCGGCCATTCTGCCGTCATGGTCCGGCGCAGGCCCGTGGTCTCGATCATCCCGACCGGCACCGAACTGGTGGAGCCGGGCAGCGAACTGAAACGAGGAGATATCATTGATTTCAATTCGACCATGCTTGCGGCGATGGCCACGGAGTACGGCGCGCATGCGGTCCGAAGACATATCGTAAAAGACGATGCGGATCTTCTCCGTCAGACAATTCTCGATGCGCTTGCCGACGCTGATCTGGTTGTGATCAATGCAGGATCCTCGGCAGGCAGGGAAGATTTTACCGTTGATGTGATCACGGAGCTCGGGGAGGTCCTTGTGCATGGTGTTTCCATCAAGCCCGGCAAGCCGGTGATCCTCGGGATCGTCAAAGGCAAACCCGTGATCGGCATCCCGGGGTATCCCGTATCAGCGGCACTCACCTTCACGCTGTTTGTCAAACCGCTGATCTACGCGCTGCTGGGACTGCAAGCACCCGGTCCGGACACGATCACGGCAAAGCTCAGCAGGCAGGTGGCGTCATCACTCGGGCAGGAGGAGTTCATCCGCGTGAAGATCGGGAGCGTGTCGGGCAACCTGATCGCGACACCCGTGACCAGGGGCGCAGGGGCGCTCATGTCTCTGGTGCGCGCCGACGGCATTATCCGCGTTCCTGCTGAGAGCGAGGGAATCGCTGCCGGTCATGCAGTGACAGTTGAGCTTATGCGTTCCACCCGTGATATTGAGAATACCCTTGTCTGCATCGGGTCGCATGACAATGCCCTTGACGTGCTCGGAAATTATCTCAAGAAAAAACACCCTGAGTATTCGCTCTCCTCAGCGCACGTCGGCAGCATGGGCGGCCTTCTCGCGCTCAAACGCGGAGAGGCGCACCTCGCCGGAACGCATCTGCTCGATGAAGAGACGGGTGAATATAATGTAAGCTATATCAAGAAGCTTCTTCCCGATACGAAAGTGGTGCTCGTGAACCTTGTGTACCGGACCCAGGGTTTCATCGTGCCCAAAGGGAATCCGAAAGGCATCAAAGCATTTGAGGATCTTCGACGCAAGGACGTGGTCTTCGTGAACCGCCAGGCGGGCGCAGGCACAAGGCTGTTAACGGATCTGCATCTTAAAAAATTGCGTATTGACCCAGCCGTTGTAAACGGGTATTATCATGAGGAATTTACGCACATGGCAGTTGCTGCGGCCGTGCTTTCAGGAGCAGCGGACACCGGGCTTGCGGTGCTCTCGGCTGCCCAGGCGCTGGATCTCGATTTTGTCCCTGTGGCGCAAGAGCGGTATGATTTGGCCATACCCGGGGAGTTCTACGATTTGCCGATGATGCAGGCGTTACTTGGGATCATCCGCGGGAACAACGAGTTCCGGGAGCGGATCGTAAGCATGGGCGGATATGGGATAGCGGATATGGGCCGGGTCATCGCGGTTCTTGGATAAATGGCGAAGTAAGATAGGCACAGGGGATCTTCAAGAGACAGAAATAAAAAAATATTCAATTTTGTTATTTTGCATTTTTTGCAAGTCATATTTTGAAATTATTTCTTGATCGGAGGTAACAATGCTTGCAATCAGCGCGGTGCCCGGCATAGGCACGGGAGTGATCGGCCTTTTCGGGGAAGTGACGTGGTTCGGCAAGGTGATCGTTTTCATTCTTTTAGGATTTTCCGTGGTCTCGTGGGCCATGATCCTGCTCAAGTATCAGTTCCTGAGGAGATCGGAGAAGGAGTCTCACGCCTTCCTGATCGAGTTCCGGAAGACGAAGAACATCGATCAACTCTTCAGTCACGCGGACGCGAAGAAATACAGCCCCCTTGCCACGCTCTTCGTGGAAGGCTACCGGAAAGCCGAGTCTATCATCAGGACCCTGCCGGACGGCAAGGTGACCGAGGAGGAGCGTCCCCTTATTTCCCAGGAAATTGAACGCTCGCTCAAAATCAACACACAGGACGAGATCGTATATATGGAGCGTTACCTCGCGTTCCTCGGAACAACGGGTACGGTGGGGCCGCTCCTGGGCCTCCTGGCTACGGTCTGGGGTATCATGGAGGCTTTCTACGGGATCGGTCTCAAGGGTGCGGGCGATATCTCCGCCCTGGCGCCGGGGCTCGCGGCAGCGCTGGTCAATACGTCCATGGGGCTGTTCGTGGCCATCCCGGCAGTGATCGCCTACAACTATTTTTCGGAGAAGATCAGGGGCATCGCCACGCGGATGGATTCCTTCTCCATGGAGTTCCTGAGCTTTATCGAGCGTAACCTTCTCCGGAGGAAACCATGAGCTTTGAGCGACGGGAACGGCATCTTATGCGCGAGATCAACCTCGTGCCGCTCATCGACGTGCTGCTCGTGGTGCTTTTTTTTTACATGATCATCTCGCCTATGATGAGCCGGGGACTGGACGTGAACCTGCCGAAATCGGAGGCTAATACCGTGAAGCAGGAGGACCGGGTCGTGCTGACAGTCACTCGCTCGCAGGAACTGTTCGTGGAGCAGGAGCGGGTGAATGTTTCGAAGCTTAAGGATGTACTCGAATCCATCCGCAAATCCAAGCCGCTTGTCAATGTGTATCTTCGCGCCGACAAGGACGCGCCCTACGGCGCCGTGGTGCAGGTGATGGACGTTGTAAAGCGCGCGGGCATTGACCGACTCGGCATGGTGACCGAACCCGCATCAGGGGGCAACCTCACCCGATGAAGCTCCCTTCAGGGAAGAGATTTGGGAAGTCGGAACATGAACTGGCGCTTGCGGTCTTCGTTTCCTTTTTTCTGCACGCCGCCGTTGTCTTTGTCACGCTCTTTCTGCACTTCTCGGTGTTCCCTAAAACAGTTATTCCTCCGGCATATCAGGTGAAACTGGTGGGTCTGCCGAAAGAACTTGTGCCGGTGCCCTCGGCCGAGACCCCGAAGAATGAACTTGTGCCAGCGCCAGCGGCCCCGATCCCGAAGAAGGAAGTGATGCCGGCTGCGGCGAAGCCGGCTCCAACGTCGAAAAAGGCGGTAGTAGAACTCAAAAAGTCGGCTCCGAAAAAAGAAGCATTGCCCGGTATGGGCCATCTGAAACAGAAGCCGGCGCCTTCGTCACAAACGAAAGCGAAAGAGACTGTGCCCAAGGAATCGACAGCCGTGCCTTCTGCTCCTGTTGCTCCTGCCGGAGTATCTCCGGCAGCGGGTAAACAAAGTGAAGGTGTTGCCGTCACATCACAGCAGGACTTCAAATATTCCTGGTATCTTAACAACGTTCGCGAAAAAATAAGACAAAACTGGAATCCTCCGCTGGATATGAAAGATGCGAAGGCAACGGTCATATTCAAAGTCAATAGGTCGGGCTGGGTTATAGCTGCTCAATTGGATGACGCACATTCGAACGGTTCTTACCAATTCAAGGCGGCTGCAATGCGTGCAATTCAGACGTCCAACCCGTTTCCGCCTTTGCCGGAGGAGTTTTATAAACAGTCAATAGAGTTCTCCGTGGATCTGGTCCCCGAAAAATGATTCGCGTGGCATGCGTGAACATCAAGGAGGGAAGGACCCGGCAAATCACTGGCTGGTGCCTCAGGCTAGACTTGAACAAACCGGAAAGGTTTATTGACAGGATCACCGGAAACCATCGGGTCATGATCTTTTTACCATCCGCCAATCCTGTCAATGGCCTCAACGTTTCCCGCTCTATTGGGTATAGCGGTATCATTGAAGGATAAAATTATGAAACGAACCATACTATTTATTATCGTCTGTCTGCTCACTGCCATTCCTGCACCCGCTCAGTATTACCTTGGCGTGATCCGCGGCGAGGCAAAAAAAATTCCCATCACTGTCCTTGATATCCCTGATGAAACGGGATCGCCTGCGCTCCGCTCCATGGCGCTCGAAGTGCTGCAGGCGGACCTGCGCCGCTCCCAGATATTCGATGTCATAGACGCCAAAAAACTGGACCTCAGGTTCACGGGGACCATGGAGCCCGCGGAGGACGTGATCAAGCGCGGTGGGACCTTCGGTCTTGCCGGAGTGGTGTGGGCCAAAATCCAGAAAAAGGGCAGAGACCTCGTGCTGTCCGGCAAGCTGTACGATGCAGCATCGGGAATGCGGATGACGAACAAGGAGTATTTCGGCAATCAAGAAACGTTCCGGCGCATGGTCCATACCTTTGCCGACGAGATCGTCTTCCGGTACACAGGAGAGAAGGGTATTGCGCGGACCCGCATCGTATACGTCTCCGACAAGACCCGCTCCAAGGAGCTCTACGTTATGGATTACGACGGACAGAACGCGATGAAGATAACCGCGGACCGCTCCATCTGCCTGTCTCCTGCCTGGAGCCCTGACGGAAAAGTGCTCGCCTACGTTTCGTACAGGGACAAAAACCCCGATCTTTTCGGGCTGGACATGGAGACTGGAAAGCGGTGGAAGATAGCGGGGAACGATGGTCTGAACATCTCTCCAGCCTGGTCGCCGAACGGGAAACGTATTGCCCTGGCCCTGAGCAAGGACGGCGGCGCCGAGATCTATACCATGAACAGGACCGGGAAAGAACTTGAGCGGCTTACCTATGGGACCTCCGATAATGTTTCTCCCGCCTGGTCGCCGAACGGACGAGAGATCGTGTTCACCTCGGGCAGGGCGGGTTCGCCGCAGCTCTATATCATGGGCGTCGATGGGACTGACGTGCGCCGGATCAGCTTTGCAGGATCGTACAACGCCTCGCCCAACTGGTCTCCTCGCGGGGACCGGATCGTGTTTGCCTCTCAGGTCAAGGGGCTTTTCAAGATTGCGACAGTGAATCCGGACGGGTCGGATATGCGTCTCCTTACGAGTGGTCCGGGGAGCGATGAGAACCCCGCATGGTCGCCCTCGGGCAGGCAGATCGTGTTCAGCTCGAATCGAGGGGGCAAGTTCAACCTGTACGTCATGAATGCAGACGGATCTGACCTCGAACGGATCACGCCGAACGACGCGAACTACACTTCTCCGGCCTGGGCACCTGCGAATTGATCTCACCTGTTGCGCAGTGTTTTCGCAATGGATGACGCCCCATTGAGAAAGCGGGTGTCATCAGGTGACAGCTCGAACACTATGCTATGAGGTCAGACCGGGACCGCGAAAAGCCCCGGGGAAAGTTCATGCAATCAACGAACCGGGTCGCAATCCGGGGGCATGCATGCTTATCTTGCGCGAAGAGGCATTTTCTCTATGACCAGTCACCAACCGATGACCATCCTTTTAGTTGAAGACGACCCGGGCCATGCGGTCCTGATCGAGAAGAACCTGAGGCGGGCCGGCATTTCCCATGATATCGTGACGGTCAATGA
This sequence comes from Nitrospirota bacterium, assembly GCA_963796285.1. Lineage (GTDB taxonomy): Bacteria > Nitrospirota > UBA9217 > UBA9217 > UBA9217 > JALNZF01. Next base: position 1,964,672 of record CAWCKW010000012.1, on the reverse strand, counting down.
CGGCCAGAGCGCTGTGGACCTCCTTCTGAAAAAAGACCGTTCCCCGGGCGACGCGCATGAGTACCCGCAGCTTGTTCTGCTCGACCTGAACCTGCCTGTCCTGGACGGGTACCAGGTGCTCAAGATCATCAAGCAGGATGATCGCACGAAGCGGATCCCGGTCATAATACTTACGACCACGGACAACCCCAGTGAAGTGGCGAAGTGCTATGAACTGGGATGCAACGCATATGTTACGAAACCAGTTGAGTATGAGGCGTTCTGCAGGGCGATACAGAACCTCGGACAGATCCTGTCCGTCCTGAACGTGCCGAATAAAGTGTAAGAGAAGCCGGCTGCGATGGCTGTTCATCTTCTCGTTCCGCTGGATGACACTGGCATGTCCCGGCTGCTGCTGCACAATAAAGATCCAGCGTCGTTCGGGCGACCCATCCCCGAAGTTCCTGGCCAGCATACATTGCAGTTTGCGTCTCCGACATCAATCATGAACAGGGATGGTGACGCACTGGTCGGGGAGTGTTCTCATAAGCGGGAGTTGAGTAAAAACATGCATATTGGCTCCATGATAACGATCCTTCTCATCCTGGCCGGCACGCTCTTGCTCACCGTTGCCGTGTACCTGGGGAACAAGGCGCGTCACGCTGTTCCCGAGGAACTTCACAGGCGCTGGAACGTCATGATCATGCTTATGACGTTCTTTATTGTTGGATATATAACTATTGTGGTCATCCTGGCCGGCGGCATACAGATACCCGCGGAGTTTATCATCGGCCCCGTGTTCTTCGGTGGGGCGCTGTTCGTCCTCATTGTCATCAATGTGAGCAGGGAGGCCATCGGCAACATGAAGAGGGCACAGGAGGAGCTGCGCCGCGGCAAAGAATCGCTCGAACAGCGGGTGGAAATTCGAACGCATGAACTGAAAGAGGCCCATGCATTCCTGAGGACGGTCATGGACAGCCTGAATGACGGCGTCAGCATCATCGATACCAGGGATTACCGGATCGTCGGGGTGAATGCGGCGTTCTTGCGTGCGGTGAAGCGGACGGAAGAAGAGGTCATTGGAAGGAAGTGTCATGAGGTGACGCACCAGCGGCAGGAGATATGTACGCCGCCGAACGACGTCTGTCCCCTCCTGGAGACCGTGCAGACCGGGAAGCACGCTGTGGAAGAACACATCCATTACACGGGCAACGGGGAAAAATTCTATGTCGAAGTGTCCGCATCTCCGGTGATGGACAGGGATGGCACGGTGATCCAGGTCGTTCATGTGCAAAGGGACATCACGGATCGGAAGCGCTCGGAAGAGTTGCTCCAAAGGTCGGCAACGGATCTTCGTGCCGCCAATGAAGAATTGAAATCGTTCGTTTACAGCGTGTCCCACGACCTGCGCGCCCCCCTCGTGAACGTGAAGGGTTTTACGGCCGAGTTGGAACGGACGTTGAAGGAGGCCCTTGATCTCATAGAACCATTCGCCCACAATCTCCCCGAGGGAAAACAGGAAACGCTGGATCAACTTCTTCGGAAGGACGTCCCTGAGTCCGTCGCGTTCGTCAGTTCCTCCATTGACCGGATGGACGGGCTCATCAGCGCGATGCTCAAGCTTTCACGTTACGGCGGTCGGGAGCTGAATCCAGTACCCATTGACATGACAGCCCTCATGCGATTTCTCCTGGAATCATTTACCCATCAGATCGAACAGAAGGGCGTGGACGTGAAGATAGGCAGTCTGCCCGTGATCGTCGCGGATAAGACGGCCATGGAGCAGATCATGGGGAATCTCCTGGACAATGCCCTGAAGTACCTTGCCCCGGAACGTTCGGGCGTGCTATCCGTCACCGCAGAACAGAACGACCAGGAAACGATCGTCCATGTGAAGGACAACGGACGGGGAATAGCGCAAGACGATATTCCGAAGATCTTTGAGATCTTCCGGCGCGTAGGGCGTCAGAATGTTCCCGGCGAGGGCATGGGGCTGGCGTATGTGAAGGCCCTAGTGCGCAGGCAGGGCGGCCGGATCTTCTGCGAATCTGAACTGGGAACGGGAACAACGATCAGCTTTACAATTCCGAGCAGCGATCGCATGGCGATGATATAATAATGGTATGGAGCGGGACAAAAGAATATACGAACGTGATGTACGATCAACGTCCATCCTTCTGGTCGAGGACGATCATGGCCACGCGCACCTTATCGAGAAGAACCTCCGGCGAGCGGGGTTCCGGAACCTGATTGTTCACTGTGATGACGGACAGAAGGCGGTGAATTTCCTGCGCAAAAAGAGAAACGACCAGGTCGAAGGGCCCTTGCGGCTCGTTGTCCTTCTCGATCTTATTTTACCAGTGCTCGATGGATACGAGGTGCTCAAGATCATCAAGGCCAATGAGGAGACGAAATGCATCCCGGTCATTGTTCTCACGATCATCGGTAACCCTGATGAGGTGTCCCGGTGCTACGATCTCGGATGCAACCTCTATATCACCAAGCCGATCGAGGCGATCACAACTCCGGTCGAGTTTGCAAATTTCTCCACGACGGTCCAGATCCTTGGTAATTTCCTCTCGATCCTTAAAACGCCAGGGAGGGCGTGACAGCAATGTCCGATTTCACTGAAACGCGAATTTTATACATGGAAGACGATCCCGCCCTCGCCGTCCTGCTGCAGAAAAGCCTCCAGCGTCAGGGTTTCGTCGTGGATACCGCGGCAAACGGCGAAGAAGGGATCACCATGGCCGGGGCCGCACCCTACGATGTTCTGCTCGTGGACTACAACATGCCGTTCCTCGGAGGGATTGATGTTCTCCGGACGCTTACGTGGAAAGAAACATTTCCGCCGACCATCATTTTGACCGGAGAGGGAAACGTTGAAGTTGCCGTCGAGGCGCTCAAGCTCGGGGCAGCGGACTATCTCGTCAAGGACGTGGGGATGAAGTATCTGAAGCTGCTCCCCATGGTCATCGACCGGGTCATCAACAAGCGGCAGCTGAGCAATGAACACAGACTTATGGAAGTAGCGATCCACGAAAGCGAGGAGCGGTACCGGAAACTGGTCGAACTGTCGCCTGACGGTATTGCCATTCATGCCGGGGGAGTGTTTGTGTTCATGAATCCTGCAGGCATGCGGATTCTCGGCGCAGAATCGCCTGAACAATTGATCGGGGTCTCGCCGCTTACCATCGTGCACCCTGATTTTCATGAAAGCTTCACTGCGCGGGTTCATGATCTGGAAAGCAATACGGATCGTGTGCTGGGCATCGAGCAGAAGTATGTCCGCCTTGACGGCACCGTGATCGACGTCGAGGTATCGGGTGTTCGTTTTGTCTACGGGGGAACGCCCGCGATCCAGACGATATTCCGCGACATCACCGAGCGGAAACAGGGGCAGCAGCGGCTCGAGCGCCTGGCGCTCTACGATACACTCACCGGGCTGCCGAACCGCGCGCTGTTCTTTGACCGGATCAACCAGCTCCTGGCGCTCGCGAGACGCAACAACTACATCCTGGCGCTTCTGTTTATGGACCTGGACCATTTCAAGCATATCAATGATACACACGGCCACGAAGTGGGAGACCTGTTGCTTATCGAAGTAGCGAAAAGGATGGCGTCGAGTACACGGAGTTCAGACACGGTCGCGCGTATGGGCGGCGATGAGTTCATCGGCATATGCGGAAGGATCACTGCTCCCATGGACGCGGCTGTTGTAGCCAAGAAGATCATCGCGGCACTGTCCGAGCCGTTCCGGATAAAAGGGCTTGAATTGACAATCGGCGTAAGTGTCGGGATCAGCATCTATCACCTTGACGGCGATGACGCGGAAACGCTTGTGAATAAGGCCGACGCCGCAATGTACCGCGTGAAGGAAAGCGGGAAAGGCGGCTATCGGTTTTTCAGTGACCTCGAAAAGTCCTCTGCATCCTGTCCCGGACAAGCCGGAACCCAAAAAATATAAGGCCAGAAAAAGTATCACGGACAACGGAGGATTACCCCTTTTGCAATGCGGTGATTCTTCACCATTTAATCAATGTAAATCAATGTCAAAGAAGTCGTAATCCCCCATTCGAGAAGATTCATATTGTTTATTTCATCAACTTCTGTGGATGTTGCCGGCAATTTCTACGTAGATATTCGTACATCAGGGAGGTATTCATGCCCCATGCAGGCTTGATGGATGAACAGGCTCTCGGGCCGGTGGAGGGACCACGGCAGCGCGCGCGGCTCCACATCCGCGGCGGGAAGAGACGGCTGCGGCAGGGGAAGATATCCGCCGGCATCGCAGCGCTGTATGATGCCCTTGACGGCGCGATGCAGTCATATTGTGATGACCAGGAGAACATAGCGAAGCTCGATATCAAAGAAGGCGAGAATTTGAATGATGATAAAATATCATATACCGTGCTGGTAAGATCGGGAGTGCTCGACGGACGATTCGATTTCGAGGCATTCGACCGACTGACAGAAAAGGCGTTGAACGAGGAAATCCCCTGGTTCGATTACAGCGAGCTGCTTGCGGGGATCGAGTCGGTCATGACCCAATTAGGCGTGATGCCCTTTGACGAAGTCATCTGCTTCCGCCTGAGGACCCGAAAACGTATTGAAATAGGTGCCCGATCACAGCAGAAACACGAATGCGCGAAGCTTTCAATAGGTTGTGCGGTCACGACTGTGATCGGTCGTGATTATTACCCATGTGTATCTGCTCTCAACGTTATAATTGTCTTATTTGTAACCTGTCTCAGTGCCTCTGTGGCAGATTTCCCTTATTATGAACAGACTCGCGAACGAAAAATCAGCCTACCTCAAACACGCGGCGCATCAGAAGATCGACTGGTACCCCTGGTCCGACGAGGCTTTCGAACGCGCAAGGCGGGAGGACAAACCGATCTTTCTGAGCACCGGCGCGGTTTGGTGCCACTGGTGCCACGTCATGGCAAAGGAGTCTTTCGAGGACGATGAGACCGCCGGGCTTCTGAACGAGCTTTTCATCGCCGTCAAGCTCGACCGGGACGAGCGGCCTGACATCGACCGCAGGTATCAGCAGGCGGTCGCCGCCATGGGCTCGGGGGGCGGGTGGCCGCTCTCGGTCTTTCTCACGCCCGAGAAGGAGCCGTTCTTCGGCGGCACCTATTTCCCGCCCGAGGATGCTCACGGCAGGCCAGGGTTCAAAAAAGTGCTCAAGGCCGTGAGCGAATTTTATAAAACAAAACGGGGCGAGGCCGGGGAGTATGCCCGCAAGGTCATGGAGGCGCTCAAGCCCGGGTCGCTCTCGGCGGGAGATATCAGCGAATCACTGCTGGCAGAAGCTGAGATCGCCATGCTCTCCTTCGTCGACCATGAGAACGGCGGGTTCGGTGCAGCGCCCAAGTTTCCGATGCCGGGAGCAATGGAGTTTTTCCTTCGGAGGTCTGCAAAGAGCGCGGACCGGTCTGCGGGTCAAGCTGCACACGGGATGCTCGAGGCCATGGCAGGGGGCGGTTTTCATGACCAGCTTGGCGGCGGGTTCCATCGCTATTCCGTGGATGAGGCCTGGATCGTCCCGCACTTCGAAAAGATGGCCGACGACAATGCAGGACTTCTTAAAAACTACGTTGACGGTTACGCAGTGTTCGGCGATGAACGGTTTCGTGATATTGCCCTGGGCATCATCGCGTTCACGAGGGAGGTGCTGTCCGACCCCGCCGGCGGATTCTATGCCAGCCAGGACGCGGACGTGACACCCGATGACGAGGGCGGTTATTTCACCTGGACAGAAGAGGAATTCAGGAACGTGCTCGATCCCGAGGAGTATGCCGTGCTCGCTGCCTCCCTGCTGCACGACAGGGGGAGCATGCATCATGCGCCTGAGAAGAAAGTGCTCTTCGCACCACGTTCACTGCAGGAGCTCGCCAGGAGTCTCGGGAAAAATGTCGATGACCTGCAGCGTCTCATTCAGACCGGCAAGAAAAAACTGCTCGCGGCCCGCACACAGCGAGCGACCCCTTTCATTGACACGACACGCTACACGTCATTGAACGGTATGCTTATCAGCGCGTATTTTCATGCCTCTGCCGTGCTCGGCGACGAGAGCATCCGGGAGTTTGGAGTAACGAGCCTGGAGCGCGTCCTGCGGGAACGTTTTGTGCGTGGTCGGCTGATGCACACGGAGGACGTATTGGCCGTGCTCGATGATTATGTCAACCTCATTGACGCTCTGATCTCGGCATATGAAGCAACGGCAGAGCAGCGCTATCTTCAGCAGGCGGATGAGCTTATGACCGTCTGTCTTCAAAAGTTTTACGATGCCGGCGAAGGCGGATTCTTTGACACGGAGGAGGAGGTCCTGGGCACCCGGCTCAAGAGGATCGAGGACGTACCTCATCCATCGGCCAATGCCGTGGCCATCATGGTTCTCCTGAAGCTCTTTCTTTTGACCGGGAAGGACGGGTACCGGCGTTCTGCAGAGCAGACCCTCAGGATATTTGCCGGAGTAGCACGTGAAATGAACGTCCATGCAGGCTCCTATTTCTGCGCGCTGGAAGCATCGTTTCACATGCTCAAGCTTGCCGTCGAGGCGGCGCCTGAGGGAGGTCTCGCAAAGGCGGCACGCGCTCTTGCCGGCCGTACTTACACGGCGATCGCATACGGCGAGGACAATGGCAGGGTCATCCCATGTAAACAGGACGTGTGCCATGAGCCGCTCAGTGATCCCGCCCGCCTCGGAGATATTTGCGGAGAACTTTAGCGTTCCCGCGCACTCCTGCCATCTCTTTTTCGTTTCCAAATCAGAAATTTCGGCTTGACAGCAGTGCGCAATCGGGTGTATTGTATCACGTCTCAGCTATCATTTGGCACGCCAAAAGCCCCTAAAAAGGGGCTTTTTTTGACACTGCATAAAAATGAGGCAGGATAAAGAAGGCAATGTTAACATCCCAGGCGCCGAATCGATCAGCTGCGTTTTCGACAAAGCCTCGAATAGATTTTAAGGGCCAGGTTCCAAATGTTGCGAACTGATAATTGCAGGTTGCTTGCTATCTCGTATCGAGGATTTGATCTTTTGGTTTCATTCAGGAGTCAACCATGTGCCGTTTGAGCGCAATCACATCGAGCGAATATATTTCCCCCATGGAGAACATCTATGCGCTTGAGACCATGAAGGAAGGCCACGATGGTTCGGGCCTGGGACTCATGCTCAAGGACATGGCCGGTCCATTCTCGGACGTTAAGAACTACCCCACGCTTTCCGCGATCTGTTCGGATAAGGGCCTTGCCATGCTCGATGAGTACATGAACGCCCGCGGTTTCACGGAGAAGATGATCTGGGAACCGCCGATCAAGAACGTTCCGGGCGTCGAGCGCCGCGAGCACTATATTGCCAAGGTCTACGATTATCCCGCTGCGTATAAGGACAAGACCCAGCGGGAAAAGGAAGACCTGCTCCTGCGCACGAGGATCGCGCTCAGGATGATGGGTGAACCCGACGGGTCGCTCTTCGTATTCTCCTTCTATCCTGACGTGCTCACCCTCAAGGAAGTGGGCGATCCGCTTCAGCTCGGCGAGTTCTTCGGCATCGAGAAGTCCGGCATCAAGTCGAAGATCGTCCTTGCCCAGGGGCGTCAGAATACGAACTATGCCATTTATCTCTATGCCTGTCATCCCTTCTTCATCCAGGGCTACGCCACCATGACGAACGGCGAGAACACGGCCTTTGTGCCGATCCGTGAATTTCTCATGGGGCGGGGCAACCCGGGGTACATGGGATATAATTCAGACTCCGAGGTCTTTACCCATATTCTGCACTACACGAACCGGACGCTCGGATATCCGCTTCATTACTACAAGGACATCATCACGCCGATGAAGGACGCGGAGATCGCGAAGCGCTCCGACGCGGAGCCGCTGCGGCTGCTCAAAAAATCGCTCCGGCCGCTCTGCATCGACGGCCCGAATTGCGTGATCGGGTTCACGCCCGACGGCGCGTGTTTCATGGTGCACGATTCCAAGAAGCTCAGGCCCGGCGCCGTCGGCGGCAAGCCCGGCAAGTACGCGCTCATGTCCGAGGTCTGCGGCGTTGACAGCGCCGTGCCGGACCGGGACAAAACAACAGATATCTTCCCCATGAAGTACGACACGGTGATCATCGCGCCCGGCGCGCGGGAGGTTAAGGTATGGAATCAGCTTCACGGTTAGATAACAACTATCAGATCTCGCTAATAGTGATCATCGCGCCCGGAGCACAGGAGGTGCAGGTATGGAATCAGCTGCACGGTTAGACCAGAACCATCAGCTCTCGTTAAAAGAGCTTCCCTATATCATCCAGTGGCGCGAGGACCGTTGCACCCGCTGCGGCCGCTGCACGGCCGTCTGCCCCATGAAGTCCATTGAGGCCACAGTCTACACCCAGCGGGTGGTGACCTCCGCGGGCGCGAGCCCCGAACCCAAAGTCACCCGCCGGTTGACCCAGGTGGTGCGCCAGGTCACGGAGATCGATCGGTACTGCATCGGCTGCGGCACCTGCACGCTCGTTTGCCCGACGGACGCAATCTTCCCGGAATACAACTTCCAGCACAAGCTCTACCACTTCAGGAACAAGGGCGGCATCCCCTTCATGCGCGGCGGACGGCGGAACGATCCGGCAACTTCAACGCTCGACAAGCTCAAGTTCACCCGGATCTCGATGCTCACCGATCCGGCCCTGGATGCCGGACGTCATGAGTTTCGCATCAGGACGCTCCTGGGCAGGAACCTTCCCGCGGAGCAGCTTCCGATAAAGGTTGAAGGCGATAAACTGACGATCAGCAGCCACACCTTCATACCGCCGGTGCGTGAGATCTACCCCATCCGCATCGGCAGCATGTCCATCGGCGCCCTTTCACCGCACATGTGGGAAGGTCTTGCCATGGGCATCACCTATCTGAACGAAGTCGAAGGTCTGCCCGTGGTCATGTGCTCCGGCGAGGGCGGTCTGCCGCCGAGCATCCTCAAGTCGCGATACCTGAAATATTTCATTATCCAGATCGCGTCCGGCTATTTCGGCTGGGACGAGATCATCCGTTGTCTTCCTGACATGGTCGAAGACCCCGCGGCCATCGAGATCAAGTACGGCCAGGGCGCAAAGCCCGGCGACGGCGGCCTGCTTCAGGCATATAAAGTGCTCGGGCTCATCGCGAAGATCCGCGGGGTTCCCCAGTTCGTCGACCTTGCTTCGCCGCCGACGCATCAGACCAAATACTCCATTGAAGAGGCGGTCGCGAAGATGATCCAGTCCATGTCCATGGCCTGGGGATTCCGTGTGCCGGTATATCCGAAAATTTCCGGGACCAAGACGGCCCGTGCCGTGCTGAACAACCTCGCCCGGAACCCCTATGCCGCGGCGCTCTGCATCGACGGCGAGGACGGCGGCACCGGCGCGGCCTACAATGTTTCCCTGGACAAAATGGGGCACCCCATCGCGTCGAACATCCGCGACTGCTACCTTGATCTCGTGAGACAAGGCAAGCAGAACGAGCTCCCGCTCATCGCCGCGGGCGGCGTAGGCAAGGGCGGCAACCTCGCGGCGAACGCGGCAGCGCTCATCATGCTCGGTGCGTCAGCCGTGGACATCGGCAAGTACATCATGCAGGCCGCCGCAGGCTGCTTCGGAGACGAGTACAACCGCTGCAACGTCTGCAACCTCGGCAAGTGTCCGCGCGGCATTACGACCCAGGACCCGAAGCTGTATCGCAGGCTCGATCCCGACAAGGTGGCCGAGCGCGTGGTGGAAGTGTTCAAGGCGGCAGACGTGGAGCTCAAAAAGATATTCGCGCCGCTCGGCAGGAGCACCGAGCTTCCGATCGGCATGTCCGACGCTCTCGGCGTTGCGGACAAGGAGATTGCGGACCGGCTGCAGATCAGCTACGTGTGTTAGAACGACAGTAAACAGCAGTCAGGAGTCAGAAGTCACGGAGAAAAGCGAGATTTTCTTCCGGCTCCTGTCTCCTGGCTCTCTGACTCCTTATTGTTTTGAGGGAACAATGATCATCAAAGGCAATATCGACGGAAAACGGGTCTCTTCCAAGGACCTCGAAGAGCAGGTCCAGAAGGCCGTCAAGGACGGCGCCAGGGAAATCGACGTCATTGCTGAAGGCCAGCACGGCATCGGCGGCAGGATCTGGCCCCGCGAGGGAAAGATCAAGGTCACCATCGAGGGCACCTCGGGTCAGCGCGTCGGCAGCATGGGCATGGACGGTACCGAGATCCTGGTCAAGGGCTCAACCTCTGACGATACGGGCTGGCTCAACTGCGGCGCTACCATCACCGTCCTCGGCGACGTGGCGAACGGCGCGCACAACGCAGGCGCACAGGGCAAGCTCTATGTCCAGGGCGGCGGTGGCGCGCGGTGCGACACGATGACCAAGAAGAACCCGCGTTTCCCGGACCTTCAGTCCTGGTACTTCCGCGGCGTGGGCGACTCCTTTGCCGAGTTCAAGGCAGGCGGCATTGCCGTTGTCTGCGGCGTGGATCCCCGCGATCCGGAAAATATCCTGGGCTACCGTCCCTGCGTGGGCATGGTCGGCGGCACGATCTATTTCCGCGGCCCCATCAAGGAATACAGCAAGGCTGATGTACAGCTCGTGGACCTCACCCCCCAGGACTGGGAGTGGCTCACCACGAACATGAAGCCCTATCTTCAGGCCATCGACCGCATGTCCCATTACGAAGAGCTCACGAAGGACATCACTGCCTGGAAGAAGCTCATTTCCTTTACGCCGGCGGAAAAAGCAAAGGCAAAGGGCAAGCTCAAGATGGGACTCACCGAGTTCCGCATGAATGTGTGGGAGAAGGAAGTAGGCAAGGGGGGCATGTTCGGCGCCTATCTTACCCATGACCGTTCCGTGCTTCCTTATATAACCACCGGCGAGGAGCGCCGCTGGATGCCGGTCTGGAAGAACGACAAGTATCTTCCACCCTGCGCCTATGCGTGCCCCTCGCGCATCCCGTCGCACAAGCGCGCGCAGCTCATCAGGCAGGGGAGAACCGCCGAGGCGCTGGCGCTCGTGCTCCAGTACAGCCCGCTTCCGGCAACGGTCTGCGGCACGGTCTGCCCGAACCTCTGCATGACCGATTGCACCCGCGGCAGGATCGACCAGCCGCTGAATATCAAGGCGTACGGTTCGGCGGCGCTGAATCTCAAGGCGCCAAAGAAGGCAAAGTCAACGGGCCAGAGCATCGCGATCATCGGCGGCGGACCGGGCGGTCTTTCCGCGGCATGGCAGCTTGGCCTCAAGGGCCATACCGTTGATCTCTATGAAGCATCAGACAAGATCGGCGGAAAGCTCGAGATGTGCATCCCGCGCGAGCGCCTGCCCCAGAAGATCCTGGACAAGGAGCTTTCGCGCTTTGCAGAGATCGGCGTGAATACCCACGTAAAGTCCCCCGTGGACAAAAAGAAGTTCGAGAAGATATACAAGGACCACGACGTGGTGGTCATCGCCGTGGGCGCGCATGAAGGCCGGGTGATCCCGTTCCCGGGTCACGAAGACGTGGTCGCGGGCATCGACTACCTCAAGGAAGTGAACTTCGGCAAACCCCGGAACCTGACGGGCAAGAAGGTCGTCGTGATCGGCGCGGGCAATGTGGGTATGGACATCGCCTGCCAGGCGTATGACCACGGCGCAGAGAGCGTGACCGCCGTCGACGTTCAGAAGCCCGCCAGTTTCGGCAAAGAGCAGGCGATGGCCAAGGAAAAAGGCACGCAGATCCTGTTCCCGAAGATCACCGAGAAGTACGATGCAAGGGCAAAAAAACTCTATTTCAAGGACAATACGAGCATCGATGCGGACCTGGTCATCATCTCCATCGGCGAGAAGCCGGTCCTCGACTTCCTGCCTCCGTCGATCAACACCGAGCGCGGCTACATCACGGTGAACGACCTGAACCAGACCTCGGACGTGAAGGTCTTCGCCATCGGCGACGCGACCAAACCGGGACTGGTGACGCATGCCATAGGCCAGGGCAAGGTTGCCGCCGATGTGATCAATGCCCAGCTGATGAACACGGACTATGTACCCGAAGAGCGGCGCGTGATCCCCTACGAGAAGGTCAAGACCCAGTACTACGAGGTTTGCAGGATGGTCGGCAAGTTCTCGGCAAAGAAGGAAGCCGACCGCTGCATGAGCTGCGGCTCCTGCCGCGACTGCGGAATGTGCGAACAGTCGTGCTACTACGGCGCTATTTCCCGCAAGAAGTTGTCGAACAAGTCATTCGAGTATGTGGTTGATGAGAACCTCTGCATCGGCTGCGGCTTCTGCGCCGGCATCTGCCCCTGCGGCGTATGGGACATGGTGGAGAACGTGTAATGTCGTTGCCGCGGATTTCCCCTGTGAGAAGAATCGAACGGGGTAGACACGGATATCTATGGATAAAAATATATTCAGCCACGAAGTGATATGCATTCCAAAAGCCCTTTGCCGGTAACTGGCGGAGGGCTTTTTATTGTTTTGCATCGACCCACTTACGCCTCTCGGCCGCATACGCGAGAGAGATAAAAATCTTGAATGACCAATCAACAACAGAGGGGGATGTCATGGCGGGATTTTTCAGAAGTTTAAAATTCAGGACAATCGCGATCGGAATCGCGGTTTGCATCCTGGCGGTCTTGTACAGCTATTTCGTTGCAGACACGATCCAGACGACGATAACCGACGCCCAGATGACGAAGGTGGACGGACGGTTCATGATCGCCACGGAAAGCCGTCCTTATGTCAATGAGGATGTCTGGTATCGGTTCAAGTTCAATTCCGGCACGGTACAGAACGATGCTATCCGGCTGAAAGGGAAACCGGTCAGGATAAAAAAATACGGATGGAGAATGCCGATGTTCTCACGGTATGAGAATGTCGTGAAGATCGAAGAGGTGAAGTAGACCGAGCCCCGCGCTTCGTTTGAGGCAGGGTGCAGGGCGCCGGACGAAGAACCTTTCGATTATCTGTGATGTCGTGCGTCGGGCATCCCGGGGGCCATACGACCGGATCGAGTGACAGAGCAGCAAATTGCTTGAATATGTTTTGTATGAATGCGTATCGTTGTCCGGCTGCGCCGTGCACACTCAACTGAAAAGCGCACAGCGGTCAACTTGCCCTGGAGTAACCGACCGGTTCATCGTTGCGGAGGAATTGTCATGGATGCTTTCAAGGCCCTGGAAGTGATCGAACAGCTGGAAGTGAACCTTGGTGACCTGTACGCGAAACTGCGGGCGAAGTTCAGCGGCAACAAGGAGCTCGAAGGCCTTTTTTATCAGCTCCACCTGGACGAACTGAACCATGTCAACCTGGCGAGAATGCAAAAGAGGATCGTAAGGGCCAAGCCGAGTGACTTTGGAGAAGTGCATCTCAACTTCACCGAGATCAACAAGGTGATGTACCAGGTGTCGATGATTCTTGCCATGCCTCGTGAAAAGATCAACGAGATCCTCGTCCAGTGCTATCTGATCGAATCCAGCCTTGTTGAACAGTATGTCGTGGCGGCGTTGAAAGACGCCAATAAAGAGATGAGGCAGCTGCTCGAGATGCTGGGGCAGGGGTTCCGCGACCATCTGGCGGCGCTGGCAGTTCGGGTAAAGGACCTGGGTGTCGATATTACGAATCCTGAGTCAGCCCGGCTTTCTCCGCGGATTTCCTTTTCCGGCAGGGTGACGATCAATGAAAAGGTCTACGCAAAAAGCGTCGATATCAGCGAAAGCGGTATGTTCCTCTTGACCGCGCAGACCTTTTCCGAAGGCACGAACATAACCCTGTCATTCCCGATCGGGAATGGTGTGGTGTCTACTAAGGCAGTTGTGCGATATCCCGTGCCGAACGCCGGCATCGGGCTGTTGTACCAGGATCTTCCAGAAAAGGATCGGGCCCTGATCAGGGAATACGTCGATGAAGCCCTTCAAAAAAAGTCGGACTACTCGCAGCAAAGTCTGAAGGAGCGCGATGAGGACGGGTTCGGGACAGCCTGAATAATCTCACCGTCCACAGAAGGCGGAGGGTTGGCTGAAAGCCGGCGCTTCTTGGCGACAGGGTTAACGCAAAGATTGTTAAGACCTGAGGGCCGTTGCCCCCCGCAAAAAATACCACGACCGTTTGCCGGCCACTGACAGCCGTTCTTCCCCTTCTTCTCGCGAAATTATTTCTTCCATGCAGCATTTACCACATAGGCTGGATACGTCTCCGTGTTTTGGTAACGGTCTTGATGCGGAGAGATCATCTTCGTGTTCGACGAAGCCCGGCGGCAGGCTCAGCGCCGGGAGGAAAAGTATAGTATACTTTAACAAACAGGAGACTTGGTGTCCGCGAGGACAAAAGATGATGTCTTTTGCAATCGGTAGCAGCCGATCTTCGTTGCGGTCGGAGCCTGCCCTCGATTAGCTCTATCGGGGGCGATTTCTGACCATGCTCTTTTTGGCTGATTGGATTTTTTTGGGTGAAAGGTCGTAGAACAGCATGCCATCATTTCAGAACAAAAGGATCCTCGTTGTTGACGATTCACAGACGATGCGGATGTTCCTCTTTTTCCACCTGATCAAGCTGCTGCCGGGGGTGCAGCTCATCGAGGCGGTGAACGGGATGGATGCGATCGAGAAGCTGAACCGCCAGGACGTTGACCTTATCCTCACCGACATGAACATGCCGGAACTGGACGGGGCCGGGGTCATTCGCGCTGTTCGCCAGGTCTTTAAAAAGGGCACGCCGATCATTCTCATCACTACGAAGGGCGAGCATCAGGACCGCGAACGGGGTCTTGCCCTTGGCGCAAACGGGTACATAACCAAGCCGCTTAATATTCTCGAATTCCGCGCACAGATCCTGAAATACCTCGTCTGAACAGTGACACAGATCGCGGACCGTTGATTCTCTTCCGGGCAGCATCAGCGCTTTCTTTTTGTCGCCTTCGAATCAATGATCGAATACAGGTGAAAAGCGCAGTCCGGGCCGATGAGCTTCTTTGCAGACTCGAAAGAAAGCACTGCCTTTCCCTCCAATATCAGCTTCCGGTACAGATAGCGAAGCCTGGTCTCTTCAGAGTTATTAGTCATGACCTTGTCCCGTTCGTCATTCTGCGCCCGCGTTCGTAAAGCAAGGTTCCGCGGGGATCCTGAACAGTAAGGACTTTCGTCGGCATGCCCCCGGAGAGTTCCGGCATTCCCGCAAAAGCATATGCCGAGTGCGTGCTTATTGTAAACCGCAGTACGCGGTTAAAGCAAGCATGCGATCGCTCCCGGCTTTCCAGCAATTGGTTCATTACCCGTGATGCCCGAATAATACCTTATTGTTCGATATCCGTCATTTGCGTCCCGTTACCTCCGGTAATTCTTCCCGCGGTTATTTATAGTCCTTTTATCTTACTCGAGTGACCTGATGAAAACGCAGCGTATTTTTGATGCGACCTTTCCGTGTTAACAATGTGCTATAATATTAATGATAATAATGTAATCATAAAGGATCGAATACATCCGGTCTAAGGGTAAAGGAGGATACGAGGATGAAAAACAAAAAATTCATAATCATTACGGTGGCGACCATTGCAATGCTGATCTTGGGCGGTTGTACCCGGACTCCAGAGCAGCGGGCTGAGCACATGGTGAAGTACCTGGCGTCGGAGCTAAAATTAGATGACAGCCAAAAGGCTCAGTTCGAGAAGATCAAGGACGAATTCCTGACCAGGCGACCGGGCATGATCAAGATGCGGGAAGAGACCGTAAGAGAAGCGAATGAGCTGATGAGGAGCGCAGAAATCGATAAAACTCGGCTGAACGCCCTGGTTGAGAAGAACCAGACACAGGCCACTGATATGATGCAGTTCGTCGCCGCAAAATTTACGGAGATCCATGATATGCTCACGCCGGAGCAGAGAGAGAAACTAGTAGTGATGATAGAAAAACACATGTCTGATAAACGACCATCTGAAACGCAACAGGAGAAGGGACACTCAGGTTACTAAGCAGTCTGCGATGTTGCGGTGCCTGTTTCCGGACGGAGGGATCCGAAGTTTCCTCCGTCCTTTTTTATCGATAATTCCGCAGAGATCTTATATCCGGTGCTTTTCACGGTATGCCTGCTTCTTTATCGTGATACAGTTCAAGAGTTAATGAAACGTGAAAAAAGCGATAAATTATTGCCTCATGCGACTAGCTTTTCCACCGAGTGTAAGGAGGTGTCTATGCCGAGAGTAGCGGTCATACTTGCGGACGGTTTCGAGGAAGTGGAGGCCATCGCCATTATCGATGTTCTAAGACGTGCAGAGATTGACACGGTGGTCGCGGGACTGCACGACGGGCATATCACGAGCGCCCGGAAGGTGAAGATCATACCCGACACGACCCTCGATACGGTGAGAGTCGATGATTTCGACATGATCGTGCTGCCGGGAGGCCAGCCGGGCACGGACAACCTGAACGCGGACCCGCGTGTAAAGGAGCTGATCAAAGGCTTCTCGCGGAAAGGGAAACTGACGGGCGCTATCTGCGCTGCGCCCATTGTGCTCGCGGGCGCGGGCGTGCTCCAGGGCAAGCATGCTACTTCGTACCCTTCCTACAAGGCAAGTCTCGGCGGGGCGCTCTATGAAGAAAAGTCCGTCGTGACGGACGGGAATGTGCTGACCAGCAGGGGGGCAGGCACGGCACTCACCTTCGGCCTCGCAATCGTTGAGCGGCTGGTGAGCAAAGAGAAGGCGCAGAAGATCAAGGAAGCAATGCTGATACATTATGATTGACAGCATGAAGCGGGGTAACACATGAAAATGAAGATCGGGAACCGGAATGTGCTCTATCCCACGCTGGTGACAATCGTCGGTGCGCTGGTCAACGGGAAGGTGAATTTTCTGAACGTCGCCCACGTCGGGATCCTGAACGCCGCAGCACCCCATCTCATTTCGATTGGCATGGGGAAGGTCCACTACACCAACGCAGGCATCAGGGAGAACAAGACGTTCAGCGTGAACATCCTGTCGCAGGACCGGATGGTGGAGATGGATTATGTCGGTCTGGTCTCGGGCAGTAAGATCGATAAGTCAGATGTCTTTGAGACGTTCTTCGGAGAGTTGAAGACCGCCCCGCTTATCCGGGACTGTCCGCTCTCCATGGAGTGCAGGCTCCATGATACCTATGAGACCAGGACCCACGATCTGTTCATCGGCGAGATCGTGTCCACCTATGCCGATGACTCGGTACTCACGGATGGCAAGGTGGACCTTGCAAAGGTCAAACCGCTGCTCTTTGACAGGAGCAGCATGATGTACTGGTCCCTTGGGCAGGCAGTGGGAAAATGCTGGAGTGAGGGAAAGAAGTATAAGAGATCTGGCTAATATTCTAAAATCAACACGACCGGTTCTCTTGACCTTTTTATAGCAAGGATGAAAATAGTGCAACTATTCACGCTGAATCGTGTCTAACTTATACTGAACTATTGGGGGTTATGAACTCAGTCCAAATATAACGGATCGGGGATAGCCTGGATTTAATCTTATTTGTTACGAACGCGCTTCATGAAGCAGAAACGAAAGCAGGTATTGGCGATCATCCGGTGTCTACCAGTAACCCCACGGAAGAGAGAGGAAGGAGCCGCGCTCATGAAGAGGACCTTATTAAAAGGCTTTCTGCTTGTCTGTATCGTTTGCCTTTCAGCCCTCCTGCCCGTTCCCGCCTGGGCGGAAGACGCGGACCTGACATACTCAGTATCCTTTACGGACCAGGAGCTTGACGATCTTCTCGCCCCTATCGCGCTCTACCCGGACCCTCTGCTGGCCCAGATTCTGCCGGCTTCTACGTATCCGACAGAGGTAGCCGATGCGGACGCGTGGCTCAACAGCGGAGGGGATTTGTCGCGTATTGACGAGCAGGTTTGGGCCGAGTCCGTCAGGGCAATTGCCCACTATCCTGACATTCTTCAAATGATGGCCGGGAATATGGATTGGACTGCCAACCTGGGAGATGCCTTTATCAACCAGCCGGAAGAGGTGACCAATTCGATCCAGCGGCTCAGGCGGCAGGCGAGGGCCGTCGGGAGTCTGGTCAGTAACGCTGAACAAAGCGTCATTGTCGAAGGAGACTACATCCTGATCGTTCCAGCTCAACCCCAGTATATATACGTCCCTCAATATGACACTTCCGTTGTATATGTCCAAGCTTACGCCATTCTTTCACTTTTGGCTTTGGCCTGGCGATCGGGGGCTGGTTGAGCATGGACGTTGACTGGGGTCGCCACCACGTGATCTATCATGGCTGGAACCGCCCAGGCTGGGTCAATCATGCAAGGCCATATGTTCACATAACGAATGTTTATATCAACAGAAGCAGGCCTTCAATAAATCGGATATGGAGGCATGATAGATCACACGGTGACCCCGCCAGGTACCTGGCATCACGACCCAGCGGACCGAACGCCGACAGGTATGCACGCGTGGGTGAGGCCAGGGGGAGCACTGCGATACAGCCCAGGCCGGCCGGTGGGATATACGGCCGCGGACGGGACACCCGCGCATTCAGCAATCGCGGACGGGAAAGCCGTGGAACAGTCAGTCAACAGCCCGCACCATCGGCTCCAAGTACCAGCGAGCGACGAACCATGCCGACCCCGAATGTCAGTCAACGGCCGACTATTCCAGCTCCAGGCAGCGGCCAGCAGGTGAGACCCTTTTCACCACAGGTGGGCAGCGGTAGTTCGAATCAGCCCGGTTCTGCGCCAGCGATCCAGCAGCCCGCAAAGACTCCCTCAGTTACCTTTGGCGGTTACCGCGGAGCCGGCGAAGCGAAGACGCAGGGCCTTCGTGGCCAGGCCAGCCGTCAAAGCAGCGAACAGGCACGGCCAGCCGCGCAGCCCCCGGTGCGTCGAGGCAGTGTCCCTGCACGCAAGGATGACTCCGGCGGCAGGCAACGCCGGTAGCAACAACGGGTTTGCATCAACTCGTTTCCATCACGCGGAATACATTGAATTAAGAAAGGAAGGAATCTATGGAGACAAGGCGACAGAAATATCTCTTTCGTTCATCGCGGGGTATGGTTTTTATTGCTGCGCTTTTTGTCTGTGCAGCGTTTATCGTTGCCTGGAGCATGCCGATCATGGCGGCACCATCGCAAAAACTATTTTCCACTCCTGAGGATGCCTTGAAGGGACTCGTTGAGGCCGTCAAGATACACGATAAGGCCGCGCTCGATCAGATATTCGGGCCATCCTCAAAAGACCTTCTCTCCGGTGATGCGGTACAGGACGCAGCGGAATCAGAAGAATTTTCCAGGCACGTAGCGGAAAAAACCAGCCTTGTGAAAGAGAATGATTCAAAGGTGATCATTTCCATCGGCAATGAGAACTGGCCATTTCCGATCCCCCTGGTAAAAACGAATGGCCAATGGCACTTTGACACCGAAGCCGGCAAGGAAGAGATCCTGAACCGCAGGATAGGTGAAGATGAGCTCACTGCCATACTGGTCTGCCGCACCTATGTCAAGGCTCAGCGTGAGTATGTACTGCAGGACTGGGATGGTGACGGGATACTCGCGTATGCACAGAAACTCCGGAGTGATCCCGGCAAGAAGAACGGTCTCTTCTGGCGACACGAGCCGGGTGAACCGGCAAGCCCTCTGGGTGAACTCGTGGCACAGGCCAGGATGGCGGGTTATAAGAAGGAAAAATCTCTCTTCAAGGAACAGCCGATCCCGTTTCATGGCTACTATTTCAAGACACTGACAAGACAGGGGAAGAATGCGCCAGGGGGCAAATACAATTATATTATCAATGGCAACATGGTCGGAGGCTTTGCCCTGGTTGCATTTCCCTCAAACTGGGGGAAGTCGGGAGTAATGACCTTTATCATCAATCAGCAAGGCAAGGTGTACCAAAAGAACCTCGGACCGGACACTCTGAAGATGGAGCAGTCCGTAGACACGTACGATCCTGATAAGACCTGGACCCCGGTCAAGGAATGACAAGTCCTTTTTCTGGTGTACGATAGTGAATCAGAAGGAGCCTGAATAAAGACTTCCAATAGAAAGGTAGCGGTTCTATTTAAAAAAGCTGATCAATCCATGACCTATCTCCTCAAACCGTTAATAGTGCGATCAATGAACTTAGCCAACCGGCTGGTAATGCCGCCGATGGCTACGGCAAAAGCCGAGCCTGACGGAACAGTAAGTCAGGCGCTTCTCGACTACTACGAGGAAAAATCCCGTGGCGGCTATATTTCATTGATCATCATCGAGCACAGCTACATAACCCGGGAAGGAAAAGCAAGCGACAATCAGCTTTCCGTTTCCGACGACTCGGTGATCCCCGGTCTGCGGAAATTAGCGGATGTCATTCACCGAAACGGATCAAAGGCCGCGATGCAGATCAACCACGCCGGAAGCGCAGCGCTAAAAGAGGTCACGGGAACGACACCCCTGGCTCCTTCAGCAACAGCGAACCCGAGGCGCGGTGACATGCCCCGCGAGATCACCCGGAAGGGGATCGGCGATATTGTGAATGCGTTTAAAGACGCCGGCCGCCGCGTCAGGGAAGCAGGTTTTGACGCCGTGGAAATACATTCCGCTCATGGTTACCTTCTCAACCAGTTTTTGTCTCCCCTGACTAACAAGACGAACAGACGAATACGGTGGAGCAATTTCAAATCGTATTCGCATTCACCTGCAGGTGATCCAGGCAATACGTTCGGCAGTCGGGCCGAATTTTCCCATTCAGGTACGGTTAGGGGCTTCGGATTATACAGAAGGCGGAACGACGATTGAAGACAGCAAGATTGCCGCCCGGGCATTTGAAAAGGAAGGCGTGGATATTATTCACATTTCAGGCGGGTTTGTCGGATATACTCCTCCCGGCCTCATTGGGCAAGGTTATTTTGCTCCCCTCAGCGAGGCCATCAAGAGCGCTGTTTCCATTCCCGTGATCCTTACGGGCGGGGTTACCGAAGTTGAATCGGCAGAGAAATTCCTGGTGGAGAAGAAGGCAGACCTGATCGGTGTGGGAAGAGCCATCCTTCAAGACAGCACATGGGCGAAGCATGCTATTGAATACCTTCGATCAAAGTAGAATTGAATGCTTCGCGTAGCTACAACAATGAATCGCCTGGAGGTCCTGGACCTGTTCTTGAAGTTGTTTAAAGGGCATTTCTTTGAAACATATCGGGTAACATTCTGTATCTGTTGGATACCTGAATACCGCATCACGGTTTTAGCATCTTCTTAAATCAGGCATTCAATGTCATAGGAGAAATTCAGCCGGATTTAGGTTACAATATATCTAGACAGAGATCTGGATAGCTCTTTGGCGAAAAATGAAGGGAGTAACAAACCATGAAAAGATCGTTTATTATAGCGTCTGTGGCATGGTGTGTCCTGGTTTTAATGCCTGTAGGCATCCATGCGCAATCTGAGCAGGTGATAGGAGGAGAACAAGCTCCAATTGCTCAGCCATTGGTCAGGGAGGGAGATTTAGCAGTCAAACTTGTTGATGCTCTTAAACTGGGAAAGGCTACCAGCGAGGCTGAAGCAGAGAGCTTGCTCGGGAATGCCGGTGTCACGCCCCGGAACGGGTGGATTGCCGATTACCCGGTTACGCCTGACGTTGTCGGAGAGTTGACGCAGTCAATAAGCGTCGCATCTGAATCCAAAAGCTTGAAAATGGGGAAAGGTGAAGCGTTGAAGGCATTTCAGGATGTTATGGCCGAGATTAACTTGGCCGTCAGGGAGGGTACTCCTGGACAGACAGCCCAGAATGCTCCAGGTAATGTCACTGCTCCGGATACTACCGTGATAAACGACTATTACTCAGACCAAGGCCCGCCGACTGTGACCTACTACCCCCCTCCTCCGGATTACACCTATTTATATGTCTGGGTGCCCTATCCCTTCTGGGGGTGGAATTTCTGGTTTCCTGGTTTCTACATCCTGGGTGATTTCCACAGGGTTGTCCATGTTCATAATAGGGTGGAGGTCATCTCCAATCATTTCGTGGATCACCACACAAACAGGATTGTTCGAGTCGATCCCTTGAGGCGATTCAATGGAAGGACCTTTGCAGGCATAGGTGTACCACACGATGCAAGACGCTTCATTTCCCCCGGAGTTCGAGGATGGAACAATACTATATTCAGGGGATCCCGTGAGCGGGCAATGACACGGGGAAGGAAAACGTCTCCGCCACCTTCCCGCGGCAGCAGGAAAAGCCGCCAGCCCGCTGGTGGCGCAAGAACACCGTCTGGGGAGAGAAGATAACACCCCTAGAGGCGCCCTTGAGCGGCGGGCGACCTGAGTAGTTACAAAAAAGAGGGGCAAAAAAATGAAACCACACCCTGCACTCGTTTATGGCCGCGTTTTAGCAAGAGCAGGCTACGGTTACACTGATAAACGCTGGGCGCAGGCAGAGAGCACTGAGGAATGTCTGGGGAAAACCCAAACACCTTGAGTTTATTTATCAATAAGATGCTCTGATCTCGTGGTTTAAAAGACAAGAAATAACGAACAGTGCTCGTAATAAAAAGGGCACAGAGTGGGAGGGAGGTCACCGAGGCGCCTTCTTGATATATTCAATTCCTTCTCTGTGTGCTTTGTGGTAAATCTTGATAATACGATGAACAAAGACGGGAGGTAGCCATGAAAAGGACATGTCTGGCGGCAATAATGGTGTTCATAAGTCTAACCCTGATAGGTTGTGGCCATCGCGATGGCCATCGCGACGACGGTGTCAGAGCACCTAATCAAATTGTTGCACCGATCCTCAGTGACCCCGCGTTTGACGGCTATATCGTACGAGATCCCCTCACGAGTCTTTTCACGGTAACGCAGGGCATGAATCCGAGTGTACAGAGTGTGTTTGCCGGCATAAATCCTGGCACTAATGCGGAATACCGCGCGTTCCTGGAATTCCCCTTAACAGGAGCGGGTGGTGTCCCGGGTAAAGCCGTTATTGTATCGGCAATCCTCGATATAGTAATAAACAGCATCTCTCCGCAACCGCTGGCCGGCACGATTCCAATTCGTATCGAACTTGTTTCTCTTCAATCGCCAACATTGGTAGAGACGGATTTTGACCGGACTCTCCAACCGGCGTTGGTCACCGCCACGATCACGCCTCCGATTTCCCAAGCCGACTTCGGTAAGCACGTTTCCCTTGATGTGACGTCGATGATGCAGGAGGCACAGCGTTTGGGTCTGGCCAACTTCCAGGTCCGTATTATGGAGGATCTAGGGGCGGTTTCTCCCGGGCTTATCGAAATCACCGATACCACGGGACCGAATCGAAGAGATCTTGCACCTCTGTTGCAAGTCACCTACTTCTGACACGGCAGTTATACCATGGGGTATAGACAGAGGTTAGATAGTAAGGACCGTGTCAGGCGTGTACAGATTGTTGAAGAAGTTTAATACCGTCTTCCAGCGCGGCGAATAATCTCGCATTTATACAAAACAGCGAGTTTTAGATTACCGCTCCTTGCTGTGATGTAATCGGTGTTTTTCAACTGGCCTGTCTCGATATGACCCGATAGGACTCCCTCTGTTCTTGCGGACGGGCATGCCGCGAGAACCCGAAGACAAAGCCCGACCACTCCACCCTTACCCTTAGTTACTTGTTCGTTCATCCAGATGTCGTTTATTGCCGGTTCAAAGAAGGGACCTTTCTTTGAACCGGTTTTTGTTTGCAACGATTGTCATATTGTGCGATGCTACCTCTTGCTGATCACTCAATTCGCTTAGGTGATCCTTTTACTGGAAAAAGCATGACGCCTGAATTAAAGCTCATACCTGTCGCAATCCGCGATTTTGCATTGCCGGTTCCCCGGACCGGGAGCATCGAGGTCCATTCGGGGTTTGGACGGGCGGCTGTCGAGGGGCAGGAGATTCACCTCCGCGTGCAGCGAAAGCGGGCCAGGGCCGATCAATCCTACGAGGCCGAAATCGCGATCAGCCGATCGTTCGAGAGGGAAGGATATCGGTTCCGTATCGACGGACGGATGGATGGGATCTTCAGGAACGATCCGCCCAGGATCGAGGAGATCAAGACCGGCTTCAATATCCGGGACCTTGCACGGCGGCTCCTGGACACTTCCCTGGACCATCCCTACTGCATTCAACTCGCGACCTATGGCTACTTCTTCTGGCTCGAGCACAAGATGGTCCCCTTGTTGAGCTTCCATCTCGTCTCGACCCGCACCAGGGAGTCCCTGAACATTGAACAGCCGCTGGACCTCCCTGCGTACGAAGCATGGCTGGACCTGCGCCTTGATGAACTTGTCGAGGAGGCGAAGAGATCCGAAACGCGCGTTCTCCGCCGCAGGAAGGTTGCCGCAGGGTTCTCCTTCCCCTACGAGACCCCGCGGCCCGGCCAGATCGAGCTCATGCAGACTGTCGAACAGGGGATGCAGCGGCAGAGACCCATGCTCATTCAAGCCCCCACCGGGCTCGGCAAGACCGTCGGCGTTCTGTATCCCGTTCTCAAGGAAGCGCTCACCCGCGGCCAGCGGGTGGTCTATGTCACGCCGAAGAACAGCCAGCACCTGGTTGCCGAGGATGCGGTGGAACGTTTTCAAGACAGAGGTGCGAAGATCAAGTCTCTCACCATTACCGCCAAAAGCAAGATCTGCTTCCAGAACGAACCGCTCTGCGATCCCCAATTCTGTGAATATGCCAAAGATTATTACGCCAAGGTCGCTGAACACGGGCTTCTCGAGGTTCTCTCAAAGAAGAGGAAGCTCAAAGCACGGACCTTCCGCGAGCTGGGAGAAGAATACCGGGTCTGCCCCTTTGAGCTCCAGCTTGATGGGGCAGGGGAAGCCGACATCGTGATCTGCGATTATAATTATGTTTTCGCCCCGCGCTCTGCATTCGGTCGCATGGCCATGATCAACATCGATCAGACAGGAAAACCGAATCTCGTGATCGACGAGGCCCATAATCTTCCCTCACGCGCAATGGATTACTATTCCCCCTCGCTCTCCAGCCTTGCGTTTGAGCAAATGCGCGGCGAGATCCGCACGGTCCCTTCGCGTTTCCGCGCCGAGGCCGAGGAGCTTCTCGGTTCCTGCATTCAGGTTGTCGCCTCATGCAGGCATGAGCACAGCATGAAACCGCGGAAGATCACTCCCCCCATCGATTCGTTCCTGGAGCAGGATTCGAAGCTCCGCGCATTCCTTTCGCGCTACCTTGACTCCCCCATGGAACTCCAGCCCCGGGACGTGATCATGCGCCTTTGCTTTTACTGGTCCGCATTCGTCGAAGCTCTCGAGTACGTTGCAGAGCCTGATACCGATGAATTCTTCACGACGTTTCATCCGCATGCGACCGGAGGCATTGTTAAGATCACGTGCTGCGACGCCTCGCCCATGCTCAAGGATCGCTATGATGAGTACGGACAGGTGGTCGGGTTCTCGGCCACGCTAAAGCCCTTTGATTACTATGCAATATTATCCGGGCTCGATCCCAAAACCGTGATGACGGCTGAATTTCAAAGCCCCTTTCCAAAGAAGCATCGCAAGCTCCTGATCATTCCGCAGATCTCGACGAAGTATTCCGACCGCGAGCGCAGCTATTCGAAGATAGCCGATGCCATGGAGCGGATAACAGCCTTGAGGCAGGGTAATTATTTCGCCTTCTTTCCGAGCTTCGAATTCCTCGAACGAGTGCTTGCTTTGTTTCAACCGTCAAATGGTTTTATTGTCCTCAAGCAGGAGCGGGACATGAAAACACCCCGCGTCGAGGCCGTTCTGGAGCAGCTTCGTGAAGGCTCGCCTCCCAAGGTCCTTTTTGGCGTCCAGGGAGGTATGTTTTCTGAAGGAGTGGACTATCCGGGTGAGATGGCCATCGGAGCGTTCGTGATCGGGCCGCCCCTGCCGAATTTCGATCTCGAGCGTGAGCAGATGCGGAAATATTATCAGAAGCGATACAATTCGGGGTTCGACTATGCCTATGTGATCCCCGCAATGGCCAAGGCGATCCAGGCAGCAGGGAGGGTGATCCGCTCCGAGAAGGACCGCGGCCTTATTGTGCTGATGGACAACCGTTTTGTACAATCAAGTTATTCCCGTTCCATGCCGGGCGACTGGTTCGAGTCCGATGTCAGCGAACTTGTTTCCGAGAGCATCTTGAAGGAAATTTCCGATTTTTGGGGGAAGAGCGCTGCTTAAAAGGCCGACCTTCCGGGCGTGATAAGCCTGCCCCGGCAGGTAGTAAGCCGGGGGAATCCGGTGACTTTACGATACTACTGACATATGCACGTTTGCGCAGGTTTGACCTCCCTTCGATTATTGTACCAGTAGGTGTTTTTGGTTCATAGCGACGGAAAATAAGTACAGTATAAGTACAGTAAAATTGTAATTCTTTGCCAGAATGAAAACGCTTTATTAGAATTGATTAATACTGCCAACTAAGATAGGAAGTCTCTATTATATGATATAATTGATGAGTGAGAGGTACTTTCTGTACTTCACATGAGTTTCACTTTCTGGAAATTGAGGAATTCGCTTTTGAAATAAAATGTATCCAATATTTCAATTCGAGTCCGGCATGGGGCGCCATGTAAATTGGTTGCTGGGTACGTTTCATTTCAGGGGTATAATGGCATAGCCATTGCCGAAATTGGAGCCTCTATCTTATAGCTTCCTTTTCCAAAGTAATATATTTTCAATAAACGCGAAATATGTTATGCTTCCAATAACATATTGAGAAAAAATAGAATAAGTATGTTAGGCTTTAGAAGGAGGGAATGCGTGGGCGTTAAGGAGAAAAACAGTAAAGAGAACCTTTCCCGGATAGTTGCCGATCTCTATGTGAAATCGAAGGGAGGCGAAGAGCTGTCATCCAAAATCCATCGTCTCCGCGATGAAATAAAAAAAGTAATTGAAAGTGAGGATACAATATTCGGAAAATTCCGTGAACTCGTGGAATCGCTCGAGGAGATCATTCCTGAGGAGAAGCAGCGTTATAATGCGGCTATCAAAGCGTTGTCGGCGACTTCGAAGCTAAGCCGGGAAGAGATCGTTAAGGCCGTCAAAAATCAGCTTGAGGAGCTTACAATACTCGAGAAGGGCTTAATGCCCGCCCTCCCCAGCTGGCGCGACGAGTTTAAGGTCATGGAAGCCAAATCGCGGGAGATGAGAGACGAGATATCGAAACTGCGTCAAAAAATAGGGCGGCTTGAGAGCGAAGAAAAAGGGATCCTCAATGGTATGGCGGCACGGGAAAAGGAAATGGAAATCGTTGAGAAGGCGGTGGGGGAACTCTTCACTGATATCGGGTCGGAAATAACCTATATCAAAAAAAGAATAGAGGAATTTACTGTCGAAAGTGCGGCCTCTCAGCCAATCCCGCCCAGGGATTCTATTAAAAGTCATATTAGCAGCGAGGTAAAGGGAGGCGGCGAGCAGAAAAGCGAAATCCGTGAGTCTTCTGCGCCGCAGGATACGGAATGGGAGAAAAAATGTCCTATGTGCGGGGGGCAAATGAACTTCCAAATTCAGGATGAAATGTGGATGTGTTATGTCTGCGCATACGAAGAGTTAAAAAAGGATGAAGGTCAGGGTAAAAGCGAAGAGAAAAGTGAACATACGAAAGCACCTAAACCCACTCCGGCTTCGGAGCCGATATTCGATCCCTCTTCGCCCCATGCCGTCCCTCTGGCACCCCTGTTTCCCGACGAATATCAGAAATCAAAAAAGGGATCATCACCGTCCAATAACCAGCCGTCGGGCAAAAAAAAGGCTTGCCCGGTCTGCCGTAAGAAAATGGATTGGTACGAGATAGAGAAGACCTGGCAGTGCCCCTTCTGCGACTACGAAAGAAGTATTTAAATAAGCAAATTACTGGGTCTTAAACCTACTTCATGGCCCGTTCCCTCTGCATAGAATATCCCGTTGCCGTACAATCCGCCTTCGAACACAATACCCGCTACTAATAACATTGACATTGCCTCGCATTAATCTTATTATCCCCACTCTGCAATAGTAGGATTTATTCTCGTTTTGTTAAAGGAGTCCCATTTATTGTGTTAAAGAAAATTCTTGTTGTTGATGACTCGCCTGCAATTCATCAAATTTATCAGATAACTTTGGCGAGATACAAATGTCCTGTTCTTTCAGCTCTCAATGGACAGGAGGGGCTGAATCAACTTGCCCTAAACCCTGATATAAATCTTCTTATTGTCGATATGCATATGCAACCTCACATGAGCGGTCTTGAATTCATCAGCCGTGTCAAGGAGCAGGAAGCATTCAACAATATCCCGATTATTGCGGTGCTCTTGAGGGCAAAAGACGAAAAAGATTTGCAGAAAGTTCTCCATCTCGCAGAGGGTATTTTGAAGAAACCGTTCACCTCAAGGGAAATACATTTGGAGATAGAACGGCTTTTCCCTGAAACGGTTCTCGAACCCAAAGCCTAACCATCAATATATATCTTGGGGGAGTACTACAGGGGCCACTTCTCGATAGTAGACAAGCATGAGCACATTCGGAGCAAAAGTCAAAGGTCGAGAAGTGATCCTAGATGACCTAAAGTTACAACTTGTATTCGAGGGCATCTATCCAAAAAATAGCGAACCGAAATCATTGACATGATTACGCACAGGGCATATATTCGTCCGGAATGCTGTTATAAGGTGAAGAAGTATACAGAGACGATAAAATAATATGAAAAGCACTCGGCGGTTGATCATCGGAGCTATCGTGATAATCGTTGTGCTCGTTTATCTTTCATGCACCCGTAAGGCCGGAATGCGAGGAGTTCTTTCCTTATCTGTTGCTGTTTCCGTTCTTTTTAAACATAAAGTGGCAATCCGAACTCGTTAACAGCTACCGGGAAAATACCATTTGATATTGTTGACACAAATGTAAAACAGGCATATAGTTGCGACAATTTATGAACATGCACTTGTTGGTTTGAATAGCCATCATGTTCATCTGCCGGACTACCATCGGATTTTCGGACTTATCGGGACGGTTCCGTTCATCTCATTGCGCGTTCTCCCGGCCGGGAAGCGCGCGTTCTTGACACAGTGGGAGATTCTGTCCGCCATGAAGATACATAAACCGCGCAAGCCCTTCTCCATGATTCGAGAGTTCCATCTTGCCGATTGGTTCACACTGGCAAACGCGGTCTGCGGCACGGGGGCATTGTTTTCCATGCTGTCGTACCTGCAAACGACCGACGTCATGCATGTCTACTTTGCGTGCGGGATGGTCTTTGCCGCTTTAGTCTTCGATGTCTTGGATGGACGGATTGCCCGGTGGCGGCAGAAGACTTCTGGAATGGGTCGTGAGCTCGACTCTCTCGCTGATGTCATCTCCTTCGGTGTAGCCCCGGCTGTGATTGGGTACGGTTGCGGCATGCAGGGGTTATACGACCGTATCGTCTTGATCTATTTTGTCGCATGCGGGGTCTCCCGCTTGGCGCGCTACAACATTACGGCCGAGGCGCTGTCTGAGGGAGGAAGCAAAGTGAAGTACTTCGAAGGAACTCCTATCCCAATGTCGCTGCTCCTGGTCCTATTGATGTTATGGGCTGCCTCACAGGGCGCATTGCGCGAGTCCCTCTGGTTCGGACAGGTCGTGCTTGCCGGCTTCACGCTTCATCCGATAGTACTGTTGTTCGCGGTTTCCGGCTCACTCATGATCAGTCGCATCCGGATCCCAAAGCTCTGAACTGCCCCCATGCCGGGGGGTTACAAAGAAGTTGAACCAGCTGGCTGCGCTCGGTTCCTCACTCGCTCAATCCCTTGATTTCCTTGCCCGTACAAAAAAACCTCTTTTCCAAATTAGAAATTAATTAACTGTGGCAATCGTAATTGCTCCTTTCTCAAAGTCATTGACATGTTCCATGTATCGCGGTAGAATCTGAAAAATGCAGAATATGTTGAAAAGAGAATGTTAAAGCATAAAAAGATTCTTGATGGCCGAAAATAGAACAACCATACAGCAAATGTTAATGGTGATATCATCTTATTGCAGCAGCGGGGACCGCAATCCCCTATCGATATACCTGGATATGCGCAATGGAGGTTTCTATGAGTAAGATTCTTACCCTGATACTTCTTTTTGTAGTTCTCCTTGCAACAGTTGTCATTGCTGCAGATGAAACTTCCGGAAGCCTGAGAAAGAAGATAGGAGATGTTCTCATTGAGCGGTCCGGAAATATCGTAAAAGCTGAAGATGGCACTCCCGTATACCCGAATGATACCGTTAAAACAGGTGCGGACGGCTCGGTGGGAATCATTTTCAAGGATAACTCAAGAATAAGCCTTGGACCGAACTCTCGCTTGGATTTAAAAAAGTTCGTTTTTAAGCCGGCTCAGGGGCAATTCTCCATGGTTAATAGGCTGACAAAAGGGACTGCTTCATTTGTTTCAGGAAAGATGACAAAGCTATCGCCGGAGTCTGTCATCCTTGAGACCCCGACATCTACAATTGGCGTCCGTGGCACTACATTCAATATTAAAGTTAATGAAAACTAACTGCTTCCAATTCTTTATCGTGCCGGTAAGACAAGCATGCAATGAGATGCGGGGTCATTTTTTTGTTCTCCTGGTCTTTCTGATTATATCGGGCTGTGCGACCGTAAAGGACACAGTTGTTCTTGTTCAGGATGCCGATGGTAAGGTTGGGCAAGTAACAGTTACTACCAGGGGTGGGGCTAAGACGCTTACCGTTCCAAGTACAATGGTAGAGGTCACCGGAGTTGGCAAGAGCCCGTCTGATCCTAAAAAGATAGACCAAAGCCGAATTGATTCGCTCTTCACTGATTCCATCAAAGCCCTTCCTCTGGAGCCGGTCAGTTTTCTTTTATATTTTTTGAACAACTCAACGAAACTGACTGCCGAGTCAAAGTCTTTTATTCCTGAAGTCCTGACGTTGGTCAATAAAAGAGATTTTTATGAAATTAGCATTATTGGCCATACCGATACAACCGGGGACGATGAGTACGACATGAGCTTGTCATCCGCCCGCGCCGAGGCTGTCCGGGACATACTCCTTTCTCACGGTATTCGTTTCGGTCAGATGGAGCTCAGATATTATGGAAAGCGGGATCCTGTTGTGCCAACGGGGGACAATGTGAGAGAACCACGTAATCGCAGAGTTGAAGTGGTTGTAAAATAGCCCGCCATAATGCACTCTTCACGACGACAATCTTCCTCTGTCCGCTGGATCCAAGCGAGCAGGGAACATGCTCTCCTTATTCTCTGCGGAATTGCGTTGACCTCTGTTGTAGCCTTCCTATATTTATTCCAGCCTGTTCTGCTTTCGACGCTCGATCTTAAAATTTACGACACCCTGCTCAAATCGCGTTCTGGACGCACCGCCTCCGGCAATATCGTTATTGTTGATATAGATACGAAAAGTCTTGCACAGTATGGACAATGGCCGTGGCCGCGATACCGGATAGCACAGTTGTTGGACAAATTGCGCGAAATGGGAGCCAAGAGTGTCGGTGTTGATATCCTGTTTGCCGAGCCCGACAGGAGTTCGCTGCGCAATATACAAAAGAATATTTCGGCAGACTTCAACTACACGCTTAGCCTTTCAGGGGTTCCCCGAAAATATATCGACAATGACGCGCTGCTGGCGGAGGCACTCAGAAAAGGCCCTTTTGCGCTCGGATACCAGTTTTCATTTGGGGAGCAGAGTGAAAAAAGATGCACACTTCATCCAGTCAATGTATTGCTCAGGAAGGAAGACGGGGTGCCTGATTCTGTGAACGGCCTTTTCAAACCGTCTTCTGTTGACTGCATATATCAGCCGCTCGCGGAGGCAACTCCAGCTTCAGGTTTTATCAATATAAAACCGGATCAAGACGGAATTATTCGCAGAGTACCCCTCATCATGGAATACGATGGTCGATTCTATGCCCACCTCTCTTTAGCCGTGCTTCTTTCAGCAGCCAAGCCTGAACACATGGTATTGACTGTTGGCCAGGCAGGAACGGAAAGTCTCTCTCTTGAAAGCGTTGAGATCCCGCTTGAACACAAAGGATCCTTCCTGATTCCATTTCTCGGTCCGCACGGAACATATCGCCACATCCCGGCTTCCGATATACTGAACGGCACAACCGAAACTCGGGATATTGAAGGAGACATCGTGATTATCGGAGCGACAGCGCCCGGCTTGATGGATATCCGCGCTACGCCGACCGACCCGACAATGGTTGGGGCAGAGGTGCATGCGAACATCATCGACGCCATTTTGCAGGGTGATTTTCTTGTGCGGCCGAAGGCTGCCGTTCTGTATGAATTTAGTGCCATTGTTTTTTTCGGGTTGCTTTCAACGATTCTTTTTGTTCGCTACAAGGCAGTTGCAAATCTGACTTTTTTATTTCTCTTTGCGCTGGTCGCGGTGACCCTGCCAGTTTTCCTCTTCCGAAACGGAATTTATCTTTCTCCGCTCTACCCTCTGCTGGCCGCTACTTCAAACTTTTCTTTATTATCGTTTCTCGATTTCTGGCATGAAGAGCGGCTGCTGAAGGAAAAGACCAGACTACAACTGACAACGCAGGAAGCAATGATTGAAACTATTGCCAACATCACCGAAACGCGAGATCCGGAAACGGGCGGCCACATCAAACGGACCCGCAGCTATGTAAGGTCTCTTGCCGAGCATATCAGACACAAACCGGCATATGCAGATACTTTGAATGATGCCTATATTGAGCACCTTATTCAGTCCGCGCCACTCCATGACTTAGGTAAAGTAGGCGTACTAGATCACATTCTGCTTAAGCCCGGGCAACTGACCACCGAAGAGTTCGAAGAGATAAAGAAGCACACGCAGTATGGCAAAAAAATCATCGACGCCGCACAGGTTAAACTTGGGGATACTTCCTTTTTAAGGATCGCGGGAGAAATGGCTGTATCTCATCATGAATACTGGGATGGGAAAGGATACCCAAACGGACTCAAAGGTGAGGAGATCCCTTTGTCCGGGAGAATTATGGCTATAGCCGACGTGTATGATACGCTCATATCGGGCCGTCCATACAAAGAAGGCATTTCTCACAAAGAGGCCGTAGAAATCATTTTGGCAGGACGTGGTTCGAAGTTCGATCCACAGCTCATCGACGCTTTTGGGGAGATACACGCTACATTCCACGCAATTGCACTGCGATTTGCTGATGCCAGTGTTAATGGAACGCATCATTCGACAACTTAGAAAACGGTCCATCTATTGTTCATAATTAAGAATCTCTATTTCAAATGTAAAGACACACCCTTTCTTCCCTGCTGCTGTCAACATTGGATCAGCAAGACGTAGTTGACTTGTTGACGTGAGGCGGATAATCCATCGCATTTACCAGGCTAAAGGTGAGACAAGAACAATTACCAACAAACGGGCAGAGATGGTCGGCGCGACAAGACCGCGCCGCCGCTAACCCGGGCGTTGGGCCAAAAGGAGAGTTTGTTGATGCCACACATTCATAGGGAGCCCCACAGATCAGGCCGAATCGGCTGGCTTCGCGCTGCTGTGCTTGGCGCGAATGACGGAACCATCTCGGTAGCAAGCCTTGTCGTTGGCATAGCCGCTGCTGGCGCCCCGCAGGGCAGTATACTGTTAACCGGTGTGGCGGGTCTGATAGCCGGCGGCATGTCCATGGCGGCAGGCGAGTATGTATCGGTTCAGTCGCAAGCCGACACCGAAGAGGCGGACATCAAGACAGAAAAACGGGGGCTGGAAATTGAACCGGAGCGCGAATTGGCGGAGCTAACTTCAATTTATGTAAGCCGGGGACTTGATCAACCGCTGGCACGGCTCGTAGCAGAAAGGCTTATGTCGAGTGATGCTCTTGGAGCACATGCCCGTGATGAACTCGGCATTACGGAGACTCTGCGGGCACGGCCGATCCAGGCCGCATTTGCCTCTGCAATTTCTTTTGTTGCGGGTGCGATCATTCCGATTGCAGCAGCGTTGTTGGCGCCTTCTGCCTGGGTTGCCGAAGTCTCAGCCGCGACAGCACTCGTTACTCTAGTTATTCTTGGGGGAACCGCGGCATATGCAGGCGGAGCATCTATTGTTAAGGGCGCAATGCGTGTTGCCTTCTGGGGCGCACTCGCAATGGGTCTCACCGCGAGCGTTGGCAGGCTCTTTGGCGCCGCTGTATAGATACTATAGCCCCGCGCTCCAACCGGCAACCTTGCTACCGCTTCGTTGTGTCAAGTCTGCGGATGAGCTGAGACGTTCGTGAGCATATTTCAACTGGTATTGTGCACCACGTATATATCGGTCGCCGTTGCCTGATAGTGAGAAACTTCACAATATCCAGTTATTTCCTTTCCCCATCAAGCCTATACTCGCAAGGGGTGTACCCGATTTATCAGAAGAGCAGGATAGGTGGAGGGATTCATGAAAGCAATCGTGTTCCGTGCATACGGCGGGAATGACGTGATCGAAATAAAGGACGTGCCTAAACCGTCGCCCCGGCCCAATGAGGTGTTGATACGTGTCCATGCTGCAGGGGTGAACCCCGTTGACTGGAAAGTACGGGAAGGGCAGGCGAAGATACTAACCGGCAGCAGGTTCCCGAAGGTCCTTGGCATAGAATGTTCAGGCGAGATCGTTAAAACGGGAAGCCTCGTGAGGAAATTTAAAGCAGGGGATGCTGTCATCGCTAATGCAGGAATGGGGCTGGGGGCATATGCGGAATATGTCGCGGTTAAGGGAAAAACGGTTTTTCCAAAACCAGAAGTGGTGGCCTTCGAGGATGCCGCGACTCTTCCCATTGCGGGGCTGACGGCGCTTCAGGCGCTGAGGGACAAGGGGCGCATCGCTCGCGGCAAGAAGGTGCTGATCAATGGCGCATCAGGCGGAGTGGGGACCTTTGCGGTGCAGATCGCTAAGATTCTTGGAGCCGAGATCACTGCAGTTTGCAGTGCGCCAAATGCCGGCTTGGTAAAGGGACTGGGCGCGGACCATGTCATTGATTATTGTCAACAGGATTTCACTAAAACTGCGGACAGATATGACTGCATCTTTGATGCCGTCTCATCGCGGTCCTTCGGGGAATGCAAAAGAGCATTGACCGAACGCGGCGTCTATATTAACACCCTGCCGACCCCTTCCATCTTTTGGAACATATTTGTTACGACAATGCTGCCGGGGAAAAGGGCCGCAACCATGATGGTGAGCCAGCGGGCATCAGATATCGAGTGGATGTGCGAACAGCTCAAGACGGGGAGGATCAAGGTCGTCATCGACCGTGTCTTCCCCATGGACCAGACCAAGGAAGCACTGGCGTATAGCCAGACAGGCAGGGCACGGGGGAAGATCGTTCTGAAGCTACTATGAACAAGATGGAATTCTGCGACCATGAATGCAAATACGCGAGGTTTTCCGATCATGACTTTTTATCGGTCTTGGCAAAAAATGCCGTAAATTTTTTTCCGACGTTGTCGCTCCCGCAATGCGGACAAATGATCTTCGGCTTTGCCTCCATCTCCTTCAGCGAGAGAAATATCATAAAATCCTTCCCGCAGTCCCTGCATGCATAATCATATGACGGCATGATCTCCACCTCCGGTTCTTCTCACGTATGATACTTTTATTGAATCAATAATATCACAACTTGCCGCTGCCTGAATTTGCTACAATAGGTATCAGGGCAGGGTGACGAATTGCGTCCCCATGGGTGTTCTATGCGTATTGCCGTTATTGCGGATATCCACGCGAATCTCGAAGCGCTGCAAGTTGTGCTTGAGCGGATCCACGCGCTCAAGGTAGATGAGATCGTCTGCCTCGGTGATATCGTTGGATACAACGCAAACCCGAACGAGTGTGTCGACATCCTGCGGAACGAAAAGATCCTGAGCGTGCTTGGCAACCACGATGCCTGCGCATCTGGACTGGAAGAGCCTTACCGGTTCAATGCGCTCGCACGCAGGGCGCTTATCTGGACCCGTGAACACCTGACAGAAGTGAACCGATCCTTTCTCCTGGAGATGCCGCGAGAAATAAGGGCGCGCGACTATGTTCTCTTTCACGGTTCCATCAATAATACCAACCGGTATATTCTGTCCCGCGACGACATTAAGGACAACTTTCAGTTGCTTGCCGGGTTGTCCGGCGCTTTGAAGCTCGGCTTCTTCGGACACACGCATGTGAGGACTGCATTCATTGATCACCGAGGCGTTATATCACGGGAACTGTCGCTCGACCTGTCCCTTTCCGCGGAAAAGCGCTATCTGATCAATCCCGGCAGCGTGGGACAGCCGCGCGATGGCGATCCCCGAGCTGCGTTCCTGGTATACGATTCGACCGATCACTTCATCATCTTCCACCGCGTAGAGTACGACATTCGAACATGCCAGGACAAGGTCATTCGAGCGGGATTGCCGCCACAGCTCGCTGAACGGCTGGGCGAAGGATGGTGAAGGTATGCTGCGAACAGAGATGCGGAAAAACCATGAGAAGGGATTTCGTTAAGAGTGGAGTCCCGTCATTCACGATCCTGGAACAGCAGAAGGGGTTTGTCGGGGAGATTCACCGGGGGACATGCGTCACCCCCACCTGCTGGTCGGAAACAGGATGCAGGCAATTCACTTGCGGATAAACCTACTGCGCTCTGATTTTCTTACCGGTCCTTTTGTCTTTTCCAGTTCTCCGCTCAGGATTTTTATAGTTTGGGTCCCTGGATTTTCTTCGCTCCGCAACTTTTCTTCGAGGACTCCTTAACCGGCGCTCTTTCTGCAGCACTTCAACAATGTGGTTTAGATTCTCTTTTCTCTTTTCCAAGAGAATGTGTTCATGTGCCGTCTCGGTGTGAGCCGGTTTCATATCGAGCTCGAAGTTATAATCTGAGATAAGTGAGACCAGTACCGGCTCGACAAGTGTGAAGAGCCTGTCGAACCCTTCGAAGTCCCGGATCTTTTTTTTGGTGTCGATCTTTACCAGCAGGTTCGCGATTTCGAGGACACTCTTCTTCGTATGGTCGCGAATGGCTTCGTATAAGTGCGTCAGGGCGTCGCTATCTTCCCTGAGGAGGGCCGACACCTCACGGGAGAGAACGGAGACATCTTTTTTAGCGGTCTCAAGGTCCTGCTTGGTGATCGCACCCTGGTGCAGCGCATTCTTGAGCTGTTCTTTAAAATAGGTTTTAATTTCATCGATCAAACGGCGTTCCTCTTGACCCTCCGTCTTAAGGTCCCTGAGAATAGAGATCGATGTTCCGCAGAGTTTTGCGATCTCTGATAGATTGTCTCTGATGTACCGCGCGAGGCAGTTCAACTCATCGGCTAACGTCGCCCGGCGTCGTAAAAGTGCTTTGATCGTCCGTGCTCGGTCATCGACCATGTTCTGAAGCCTGGCCAGCTTGGCTGCGTCATTCTTTTTCTTCGGGTTTAACCGGCCCATCTCTTCTTTGGCGGTCTTGATGAACGCCGTCGGCTTCTTGAAATTGAGTGTTGTCAGCTCGTGCACGTAATATTTATATTGTTCCACGGCGGATTTGAGTGCGGTATTGAAAAAGCAGGAATGACTGAGTACTTCGTAGAACATTCTTTCCCGGAGGTCCTGGTGTCCCGCGTTCAATCGCTGATAAAGATCGAACGCCAAAATGTCATCGAGCAACTTATTATATCTTGCCAGATCGAGACCATGCAGTTCCCGCCGGCCTTCCTTTTTCGGGCTTTCAAGAAAAACACTTATTTCCCCAAGTGTTGGCGAGAATTCCTCGCTTACTTCGAAGCGAAGACCGAATATGGGCTTGTTTCTCATCATTGGGATGTTAGTAGTACGAACCCTGATTATTCAGCACGTCCAACATTTATTATCTCATCCCCATCCGTTTACGACAAATAAAGACCGTTGGTAAAGACGATTGAATGACTCATGCTCATTCCCGATTACGGGCGCACAACTCACCCATCACAAGTATAGCATGGTTTGAACGCCCCAGAAAAAGGCGTTCCTTTGATGACGGCGCGAAAAAACCTTCCTGCCGCTCCCTTGTAATGGTCTGATCCATCGATTCCCTGCCATCTCTCATGACGTAAATGAACACCGTGTCTCCGGCTTCTTCCCAGGGATGATGCCGATACCATGCCTCATGGTTGTTTTTAAACCGGAGCTCCCTCAATGTCCTCCCAGAACTGAAACCCGTTTCCCTCATGGTCACCGCCCGGCATTCTCATGGCTCGACAAGATCCATATGGTCTCCGTCATGCGGTAATCGGAAAGAGCCGTCAGAACGTAACGAGCGGTTTCCGGGACGCAAGTTTGCCCAGAGGAGAGGCAACAACATTGCCTTCTTTGTCTGGAAGGTACACGGTCATGGGAGAATTGAGCACCGGCCACCGGCCCTTGGCAATATTAGCGGGCTCCTGTCCTTCAAAAGCGAGATAGCTGTACTTATGGTAATGCGGCAGTTTCCGGCCAAGGCCGGGCAGGGTTTCCGGAAGGTCGGTAGCGATGAACAGCAGGGCAAGTTCCCTTTTCTTCGGCATGCGGGCAGTAAGCACGATGGAATGGTCTTTGCGGGGCACCTCGGTCTGGTCGATGCGTACAGACTGTTTTGTAACAGCAACTCCATTCAGGGAAGTACTCGATTCGATTTCCTCCAGGAAACGGTTCTCCCATCCGAGGATCGCGATGGCGCGGTCATCCGGCAGCTTACTGACGGCAGAATCAAGCTTCACCTCGACGTTGTCAGGACCGGACGTTGCCAGAGTCTTCGAGAATTCACGGTATGCCTGCAACAGTCCGCTGCCTGCACGGGACGGGAGGATGACCAGCATTTTTTTTGCGCCGAGGGCCTGTGAGATGGAGGGCGGGATCTCCTCCCGATCGAGCCTGCGGAAGAGATCGAACTCTGGATCGATATCGAGCCTGATCGGCCGCGCGGGGACGGAGATCGTCATCTCCTGAGCTCTTTCCGACAGATCAACGAATGTCTGGAGCGCCTGGTCCTTTCCGTCCTGGGTCACCGCCACCGGAATGTGAAGACGGTAGGCTGCTCCGGGCTGGACCTGCTTGATCATGACGGTCACGAGGTAGTGGTCCCCGTGTTTTTTTGCGGTCACGTCACCCAGCCGGAGCATTGGCGCCCCGGTGCGGGAGACCCATTGTTCGAACTCAGGTCGCAAGTCCCTTCCTGAAACATGTTCAAAACTGGTGCGGATACTCGTATAGGTAGCAGTATGAAATTTATTCTGTTGGTAGAATTCCCTGAGCCCTTGCCGGAACGCATCATCACCAAGTTCGAGGCGCAGCATATGAAAGAACATGAGCGACTTGCCATATCCGATGGCCTCGGTTGAAGAGCTGTGGCGCGAGCGGAATTTTGTGAGCGGGAAGTCCCTGCTGCCGAGCACGTAGTCCGCGTACTTCTGGAGCGTATCCAATCGGTACTCGGCTCCGCTGCCCTCCAGCTCTTTCATCAAATGGTCCGCGAGGTAGGAGGTGAGCCCTTCGGACCAGTTCCCTTTTTCATAGTCCGGGAACACGCTGTTGCCCCACCAGTTATGCAGGATCTCGTGGGGGTAGGACGTCCTGATGATGAAGGGGAGGCGGATGACCGTGGGCCCGAGCAGCGTGAACGAGGGCATGCCGAACCCCGTTTCCCAGAAGTTCTCGACAAGGGCAAATTTCCCATAGGGATAGGGGCCGATGAGGCCGCTGTACATATCAAGATAACGCGTCGTGGCATCGAGGTATCTGTTTGCCAGGGTCTCATCGGGCGTACGCAGGAAGACCATTGCCTGCGGGTGGGCTGCAGGACCGGTGTATTCGGTAAAATTTCCGGCAATGATATATATCTCATTCTGAGGCTCGGGCGATCTCCAGGCAACT
The DNA here is from genome assembly GCA_963796285.1 of Nitrospirota bacterium. Classification (GTDB taxonomy): domain Bacteria; phylum Nitrospirota; class UBA9217; order UBA9217; family UBA9217; genus JALNZF01. The sequence continues at coordinate 1,924,934 of CAWCKW010000012.1, read as the reverse complement.
ACGGCAGCACTTCCGCCCTGAACATGGACCGTGCGTTCTCCCTGGCTGACCGCGTCCCAGTCCGGCGGCAGCTTCACTGCAAGGTTGAAGGTCACCAATCGCGGTCCGAAATCAGGGTACCAAGCGGAGGCTCCGGACAGGAACACGCCCTGAGCGGAGATGATGCCCGGCGTCTCCTGAAACCCGCGCGTCTCTTCCTTGCCGTGTTGCTCGATGGGATGGTGAATGGTGCCTTTATACGCGACCGCGAACGTTCGCAGGCCGGGCGGAAGGATGATGTTAAACGATGACAGCGGGACGGCACCCCGCCTCTCCGCCAGTTTCATGATGCGCACGCCGGGAGTGGGGGACATCGGTTTTAAACCGGAGTGGAGAGAGAAGGTGACCTTGTTCTGAAATTCATTCGGCAGCGTGACCAGGTCGAGAACCTCAAGTCGATGTTCCGCCGGTGAAATGAGCACCTTGAGGTCATGATGAAGGAAGGCATCCTGGGCCTGCGACGTGAGCGCGTATACCGTGATTACGAAAAACAACAGGGCACTCAGCAGTATCCGCCGGGAGTCATTCCCGCCCCTCTGTTCATCGCAGCGGGGCAGGCCTCGGCAGGCTTGTATCAGTCCTTGTGCATGGCTAAAAAATTTCCTGAAAAGACAGCAACGGACCATGAAGTTCTCTGTAAATGCTTTCATAGTGATCACTCCCGTACTGAACGACATGTCCTCCTGTTCTTGAATGGTTATAGTATAGCCTCCTGTCCGCAGGATGTAAAGCACAGCAAAAAAGTGCCTGGTTAGACGGCAACTGCTTTCATTTGAGGAGAATTTTTTTCCAACACTCCTCACCTCGTTGGGAAGGAAAGCCTGCCTGCGGGTGACTCCTTCAGGATGCAGTACATCGACGATCCATGCCGGATGATAAAATAGTTTTTGCGTGATGAAATCAACTATGGTACACTAGTGCCACGAATCCCGCTGTTTGAGCCAAATCAAATACGGCCGAAAAAAGGGACTAAACATGAAAAAGATACTGGTCACCGATGAAGTCACCCCGATCATTTCGAAGGAAAAAAGCTTTCTGGACCGGGAAGGTGTCAACCTGTTGATGGTAGCAACAAACGACGATGTGCTGCCTGTCCACCGGGCGGAAAAGACCAATGTTATTATCACGACCCTCAACGCGCCCGGCATGAAGAGCGAAGAGCTTTGCTCCGCAATAAGGTCGGACGATGCGTTACGCAAGGTATCTATAATGATGATCTGTCCGAACAATGCGGCGGATATCGAGAGAAGCGCGCAATGTAAGGCAAACGTGGTCCTTACGATGCCAGTGGATCCCGCTGTGCTCCTTGAGAAAGTACGGCAGCTTCTGGAGATCTCCTGGCGGGAGTCGTACCGCGTTCTCGTGAGTGTGATGATCGAGGGGAGCAATAAGGACAGGCCATTCTTCGGCCGCTCGGGAAATATCAGCACGACGGGGATTCTTATCGAAAGCATAAAAGGCCTTGAGAAAGGGGACCAGCTGGTGTGCTCGTTCTTTCTCCCCGGGTCGGCGCAGATAAAAACGAACGGAGAGATCGTCAGGGTCATGAAGCAGGCTGGAGAATCGAAGGTCTGCCAGTATGGGGTCAGATTCTCATCGCTTACCGATGAGGCAAGGTCCGCTATCGAAGAGTTCGTCGAAAAGAAGTCCCAAGTCAGTACGTCCAGGAAGTGATCTCCCGCACGTGTCAGCGGCATGCTGTGGTGATCGCGCCGCTCTCAGAATCCTCCGGTTACTCGATGGTGATGGCGCGATAAGGGCAGACGGTGGGCAGGTCTTTGTGCTCTGCGGGATGGAACTGCGTATAATCGATGATCCACGCCTTGTCATCCCTGATCTCGAAGAGCAGAGGGTATACTTCAGCGCATGCCCCGCAACCGGCGCACAGGCCGTAATCGATATTCAAGGTCACGATGGAGCCTCCATTTCATCATTGAAACAGTACCGGGGAACGGCCACCTTCCCCGGCTGTCCAGCGTCAGTTCTTTGAGATCTTTACCTTCCAGGTTACCGGCCCCTCTTCCAGATACTCCCACCCGAAAAGCCCTTCCCGCTCGTGCAAGAATGAATAGTAGAGCGGCTTCGGATCATGGTCGTTGGTGAGAATAAACGCCGCGCCCTTCTCGAGTTCGTCAAAGGTCCTAAAGATCAGCGGATGCCGGTCCCGAGGAATGATTTTCGTAACATCCAGATCTTTTAACACCATAACACACCTCCCCTTGTTATCTCATTCACGATTGGTACGATAGTAATCTATAACAAACGCCGGCGGTTTGCTATGACCCAAATCATAGCTCTGACGCCCACGAAAAAGCTTTTCTCGGACTGACCATTCACGAAACAATCTCACCGTCCACCCTCCCAGCTGCTATACATTCTGTAAAAAGCTGGAGCTGGCAGAGGCAACGGTCCGCTATCCTGAAGATTACCTGCGCTGCTGCGCGTTTGCTTCCTTCATACACATTATATTACAATAAAAATGCCATTGCTGTAAATCGGAGAAATAATATGGCCATCGGGAAGCCGGAAAACGCGATACTACAATCGCACCGGAAAAATGAATATTAGATAGCCCTAACGCATTGATTTATCAGCGCTGTAGCGATTTCATTGAACTAAATAAATCGGCGTTTGAAATAGCATGCTACAATATTCATAGGTCCGTTGCTTCTAACACTCTAGGTGATCCCATGAGTCTCGCGCATCCATGTCTTGGCACCCTCCATTACCGTTTCGCGATCTGTCATCGCTTCTTGACGGGGGGTAACATTAACAATCATGGCGAATGATGAACAGGCGTGAATTCCTGATATCCATTGCAGCAGGGGCAGTCTCGGTCATGAGCGGGGAAGCCGGAGAGGGGGGCGGAGTGACAAAACCGGTATACGCGGGAAGGCAGGGCAATAAGGCACGACTGTCTCTCATCAAGACCCGCGACAGAACGGTGGGCATCGGGAGGGCCATTGACCTTCTGAAGATCAATCCTATCACGGGCAAGGATGTGCTGCTTAAGCCGAACTTCAACACGGCGGACCCATTTCCGGGCTCGACGCACAACGATACATTGTCCAGCCTGGTGCTCCATCTTCAAGCAATGGGGGCGAAGAGCATCACGCTCGGCGAACGGAGCGGGCCGCCTGACAGCGCAGACGTGATGAAAGAGAAGGGGGTTTACGAGCTGTGCAGGAAACTCGGCATCCCGGTCATTAATTTCGAGGACCTGCCGCGAACGGAATGGGTGAGGATCCAGCCGGAAGGGAGCCACTGGCGGAACGGGGTTCTCGTTGCCAGGCCGGTGGTCGAATCACCCTGCGTGGTAACGACCTGTTGTCTCAAGACGCACGGCTACGGAGGGGTCTTCACCATGTCGCTCAAGCTCTCCGTGGGCATGACGCACAAGAAAAACATGACTGAGCTCCATTCATCCTTCCTTGCGATGCGCAAGATGATCGCGGAGATCAATACTGCCTACCATCCGTCCCTCATCGTTCTCGATGGCATTGATGCCTTCGTGGACAAGGGCCCTTCGCACGGTCCTCTAAAACAGGGGAATGTCATCCTCGCGGGTACGGACCGGATCGCCATCGACGCGGTCGGGATCGCGGTCCTGAAAGAACTCGGCAGCAACAAGGCTATCATGGACAAAAAAATATTCGAGCAGGAACAGATCAGCCGTGCGGTCGAACTCGGACTTGGCGTATCCCGGCCAGAGGACATCGAGATCGTGACGGATGACGAATCAGGCGGACAGTATGCGGAAAGGTTGAGGGGCATACTATTGAAGGGATGACCTCCGGTATGATCGATTCACGAACAGTTTTCAGATGCGCAGCCCGAGAAACGAGCTTGAGCCCATCCATCCGTATGATGACGGTTCATTCCCTGCGGATGAACGTGGATATCAATGCGGTAGTTCAGGTCAGGCAGCGCGACAGAAGAAGAAATCGAACATTATTGCCCCGGCCCGGCGATTTTCAGGAGAATGTCCGGTCATGAAGAACAGAAACAACCAATCAGAGAATGTCCCTGAACATCGCCGGCGGAGCAGTCTGTTGCAGAAAAGGCTTCACGAGACGAATGCCAGACTCGCTGCAATCGTCGAAGGTTCCGACGACGCGATCATCGGCAAAGATCTGAACGGTATCATTACCTCCTGGAACAAAGGTGCCGAACGGATCTACGGCTATACCGAAGCCGAGGTAATCGGCCGCCCCGTGTCCATGCTCGCTCCCGAGGTACTCGCCGACGACAGTCAGCGCATCCTGGAAAAAATGCGGCAGGGCGAGACCATCGAACATTTCGAAACAATGCGGTCGCGGAAGGACGGCCGGCAGATCAACATGTCGCTTACCATATCCCCTATCAGGAACGCAACCGGGGAAATAGTCGGTTCATCAACAATCGGTCAAGATATTACACGACGGGTCCGGGATACCGACCTGATACAGAGGCAGGCGATCATTTTGAGCCAAATCCGCGAATCCGTCATTACAACAGATCTGGAGGGCAGGATCACGAGCTGGAACAAAGGTTCGGAAAGGATGTTTTCCTATACCGATGAAGAGGCATTGGGTAAACATATATCGCTCATTTATCCTGAGCAGCAGTCGTCATTCCTTGAGCGTGAGGTTATTGGACCTCTCAAGGAAAAGGGGGAACACGAATGCGAGGTGCTGTTGAGAAGAAAGTCCGGTGAAGAGTTTCATGCACTCCTGCTCCTCACTTTTCTGAGGAACAGAAATGGCGTTGTTACCGGTATGGTCGGCTCTTCCGTGGACATTAGTGCGCGTAAGAAAGCGGAGGAACGAGTTATGCTCGCCAAGGAGGAATGGGAGCAAACGTTCGATGCTATTCCGGATATCGTTACCGTGATCGACAATCAGCATGTCATCAGACGGGCAAACAAGGCATTGGCCGACCGGCTGGGAATCAACCGCGATGATCTTCTCGGAAGTCGGTGCCATGACACCATCTGCGGCCTGGAAAAACCGCTTTCCACCTGTCCCGGCGCCTTGGCCATTGCCACGGGGAAAGAACAGGTCGAAGAGAGATTCGTGGAGAGACTGAAGGGGCACTATCTCACTAGCTGCACGCCCATCTTTGCATCCGACGGAAGTGTCGCGTCCTTAGCCGAAGTCTACCGGGACATTTCCGTGCGGAGGAAGTTGGAGAGAAAACTGCGGGAAGCGGCCACAACGGATGAGCTTACGGGGCTGCTCAACAGGCGGGGGTTCTTCACGACAGCGGAGCACCAGTTGCGCGTGGCACATCGCGAGAAAAGACACCTGGCGCTTCTCTATCTGGACTTGAACAACATGAAGGAAATCAATGACAGGTTCAGCCATCAACAGGGCGATCTCGCTCTGAAAGACATGGCATACCTGTTGAAGAAAACCTTTCGTGAATCCGACATCATCACGAGGCTGGGAGGCGATGAATTCGCCGTGCTGTTCGACAACCCGCCGGGAACCGCCACTGAACAGGTCGTCTCCTCGCACCTTCAACAGAACGTGGCTGCTTATACCGCGAGCGGCGAACGACCGTATCAGCTTTCATTCAGCACCGGTATTGCCTATTACGATCCGGCGGAGCGTGGATCGCTCCAAGATCTCATGGCGAAAGCGGACGCCCTCATGTACCGGCACAAGCAGCAGTTCAAGTATGGCCGGGAAGTCGATTCGTGGATAACCGGCGAACAGCGCAAGAAACGCTCAGACAATCGACTCGTGAGCGACGAGCGGTGGTGGGCCGAACTAGAGAACATCGGAAAAGGCAAGATCATAAATATGAGCGCGAAAGGGGTGTGCGTGGAAACGGCCCAAAGCGTTGATGTCGGCAGCAGACACCGCATCACGATCCATTCTCCGCATTGGGACATCTGCCATGAGGTCGTGGTAATCTGGTGTCATCTCGTTGAACCGACGACAAAGTACGGCGCCCGTCATTATGCAGTTGGGATGCGCATTGTAAGTGCAGAGGAAGCAAGGCAGCAGACGGCGGGGGTATGAAGTCCCGGACGATCCTCGTCCGTCATGCAGCTCACTCGTGAGACCAGCGGATCGGTTATCTTTTCCGGGATGGCACAAGGCAATCATGATCCAATAAGAATGCCGGTTGCCTAAAGTCTGCCGGCGTATAGTATTCCTGCAAACGAAATAATATTCTGAAGCTCGGCCCGCGAAACGAACCTGAACACATCCGTTCCAATGATGATCGATCATTCTGGAAGATGAACTCTGATGTAAGCTGTTCATTTGAATCGACACCGTATCACCCTGTCTTTTTCTGCACCCAGCCGGTTTCAACGCCGCACCCCTCTGAAAGGAACGCTTGATGACGATTTCCCCATCAAAGGTGGAAAGTGTTTTCTGGCAGCAAGCTGCTCCTGAACTCCTGAAGCAGTTGAATACGACCGCCGCGGGCCTCTCGAGCAGCGACGCGACTGACCGGCTGAAGTCGGCCGGGCCGAATATGCTGCGGCCTCCGCGGAAACGGGCGCTGGTCCTTCAGTTCCTCGCCAGGTTCAAAAACCCTCTCGTCATCATCCTCCTCATCGCCAGCGCTGTCTCCGCCTTCACCGGAGACGTGACCAGCTTCTTGATCATCACCGCCATTGTGGTCATGAGCGTGACCCTGGATTTTATCCAGGAACGCCGCGCAGGCAAGGCAGCAGAAGAATTGCGCCAGTCAGTGGCTATCCGCGTCCAGGCGCTGCGCGACGGGAAGGGCATCGAGATTCCCGCGGCAACGCTGGTGCCCGGGGATGTGGTGTCTCTTTCCGCAGGCGATCTGATCCCGGGTGACGGGCGGGTGCTTGTTGCTCAGGATTTCTTTGTGAAGCAGGCGCTCCTGACCGGCGAATCCTATCCTGTTGAAAAGTTTCCCCGCGAGCTGCCTGACGCGGGGCTGGATATGGCTGATGCAGTAAACTCCGTGTTCATGGGCACGTCGGTGGTGAGCGGCACCGCCACGGTGCTCATCTGCCGCACCGGACCGAACACCTCTTTGGGCGAGATTTCTGATTCGCTCACTACAAAGGCGCCTCCCACCTCTTTTGAACAGGGGACCCAGCGCTTCGGGCTCCTGATCATGCGGTTTACGATCCTGCTCGTCCTCTTTGTTTTATTGGCCAATGCGTATTTCCATCGTCCGTGGCTCGAATCCTTCCTCTTTGCCGTGGCCCTTGCCGTCGGGCTCACTCCCGAACTCCTGCCCATGGTGGTTTCCGTGACCCTGGCGCGGGGCGCCATGCGCATGGCAAAGAAGAAGGTGATCGTAAAACGGCTCGAATCCATTCATAACCTCGGGAGCATGGAGGTGCTGTGTACGGACAAGACCGGTACGCTCACCGAAGCCCGCATCCATCTGGAGCGCCACGTGGACGCCCTTGGCCAGGACAGCAGCCGCGTTCTTGAACTGGCATACCTGAATAGTTTCTTTGAATCGGGACTGCGGAGCCCGATGGATGACGCCATTCTCGAGCACAAAGAGATCGAGACAAGTTCCTGGAAGAAGATCGACGAGGTCCCGTTCGATTTTGAGCGGCGTCGTGTTTCGGTGATCGTTGATAATGGGCAACACAGGCTCCTCGTCATCAAAGGCGCTCCAGAGGACATCCTTCGTCTCTCTACCCATTATGAGGAAAATGGAGACACGGACCTAAAAGAACTGGACAAAGCCGGCCTAGTCCGGATACAGGCCCTCGCAGAAACGTTTGCGCGTGACGGCTTCCGTGTGCTCGGCATCGCGTGGAAGCGAGTAGAACAAACAGAACATCATGGGGTGATCGATGATGAGACAGCGCTGGTCTTTGCCGGGTTCGCCGCTTTTCTCGATCCCCCGAAGGAGAGCGCCAAAGCTGCGTTAGCCAAACTGACCCTCGCAGGCGTGGCAGTCAAGGTCGTGACAGGTGACAATGAACTGGTGACGCGGCATATCTGTGAGAAACTCCGCCTGCCCATAACCGGGATCTTGACCGGCGCGGAGATGCAGGGCATGGATGACCACGCGCTTTCGGCCGTTGTTGAGAATGTGAATCTCTTTTGCCGTGTCAACCCTGCGCAGAAGAACCGGGTCATCCTTGCATTAAAGCAGCGAGGCAGGGTTGTCGGGTATATGGGCGATGGCATCAATGACGCTCCCTCGCTCCATTCAGCGGACATCGGCATTTCCGTGGACTCAGCCGTGGACGTGGCAAAAAGCGCGGCGGAGATGATCCTTCTGGAGCAGGACCTGAACGTGCTCCACGAAGGGGTCATGGAAGGCCGGCGCACCTTCGGCAACATCATGAAATACATCATGATGGGAACGAGCTCCAATTTCGGGAACATGTTCAGCATGGCCGGGGCAACCCTCTTCCTGCCCTTTCTTCCCATGCTGCCGGTGCAGATCCTTTTGAACAATCTTCTCTACGATGTTTCGGAAATCCCCATCCCGCTCGATAGCGTCGATGAAGAATATCTCACCCAGCCCCGGCATTGGAACATGAACTTCATCCGCAACTTCATGCTGTCTGTGGGGCCGGTGAGCTCGGCCTTCGACTTCCTGACCTTTTACATCATGCTGCATCTGTTCCATGCCGGGGAAAAGCTTTTCCATACGGGCTGGTTCATCGAGTCAATGGCAACGCAGGTGCTCGTTATTTTTATTATCCGTACCCGCCGCAATCCGTTTAAAAGTCGTCCCAATTTATGGCTTGCCCTGTGTTCTCTTTCGGTCGTATGCCTTGCAACGGCGATCCCGTTCACACCGCTTGGCAGGTACTTCGGGTTCGTGCCGCCGCCATTGTCGTTCTATGCGATCCTGTCAGGCCTGGTGTTGTTCTATCTCTTTGCCGTAGAAGGCATCAAACAGTGGTTTTTTCGCCGATTTGCGGAAAGGTAAGACGCGCATTCTGAACGCTACTTTTCCCGGTCCAGCACCTCTCTCACCTTTTTCAATAAATTCTGCGGCGATATGGGTTTGTAGACCAGTGGGACGTCATCATCGACCAACGCCTTGACGCGAAGCATCTCCGGTGAATATCCGCTTGCAAAGAGGACCGGCATGTCGGGCTTTATCTTTTTGATCTCTTCATAAGCCTCTTTGCCGTTCTTCTTCGGCATGATAATGTCGAACAGAAGCAGCTGTATCCTGTCTTTATTTTCCATGAATTTCGTTACCGCCTCTTCACCGTCGTTCGCAACGATGACCGTATATCCCATTTGCTCAAGAACGAGTAGAGTGAGTTTCCTCACAGTCGCATCATCCTCGGCTAAAAGGATCGTTTCCGTACCGCCTTTCACAAGCTCTGGGGCAATTATTTGCTGCTCCTCCATTGCGTCGGTCTTGATCAGCGGAAGATAGATCCTGAAGGTCGTGCCCTTGCCCGGTTCACTGTATACGTTAATGAAGCCCTCATGTTGTTTGATGATGCCATATACCATGGCCAGCCCGAGCCCCGTTCCCTTGCCGACCTCCTTGGTCGTGAAGAAGGGTTCAAAGATCTTTACCCTGATTTGCTCGGTCATTCCCTCACCGGTGTCGGTGGCGGATATCAAGGCATAGGTCCCCGTCTTCCCGTAGCCATGGGCTGCCACAAAGCTGTTGTCCAGCTCCGTGATCGCCGACTCTATCGTGAACGACCCGCCATTCGGCATCGCATCCCGCGCATTCGTTGCAAGGTTCATAAATACCTGCTCCAGCTGGCCCGCATCTGCAAAAAGCGTCAAGGTCGTCTTCTCCAGGGCCATATGGACCTCGACATCCTCTCCGATGACGCGTACCAGGAATTTTTCCACTTTATTGAGTATCTTGTTCAGGTCAACCGGCTTCCGGTCAATGGCCTGCTTTCGGCTGAAGGCAAGAAGACTCTGGGTGAGCGCGGCAGCGCGGTCCGCTGACTCCAGGATGTGCTCGATATTCATCCGCAACGGGTCGTCCTTCGGCATCTTCATGAGGGTCACATGCCCATAGCCGATGATGGCGGACAGGATATTGTTGAAATCATGGGCTATGCCTCCGGCAAGGGTGCCTATGCTCTCCATCTTCTGCGCATGGCGGAGCTGTTCTTCGAGCTTTTGATACTCGGTGATGTCACGGCCGATGCCCAGTACGCCGAGGAGTTTGCCCCCGGCATCGAACATCGGTGTTTTGATCGTATTCAGCAACGCGCGACGGCCATCGCTGGCGAAGGTGATCCAATCCATGCTGCTGCTGGGCTTGCCCGCGGCCATGGCCTTGTTGTCGTTATCGCGAATGAAGTCAGCCAGTTCCTTGACGACAAAGTCATAGTCTGTCTTGCCGACAATTTCAGACTCCTTGGCTCCGAAGTATTGCCCGAACATCTTATTGCAGCTCAAATACCTCCCGTCAACGTCTTTCAGCCAGACCATATCGGGGATGGTTTCTACCAGGAGGCGCAGGCGGGCTTCCTTCTCTGCCAGGGCACTCTCCGCCCGCTTGCGATCGGTGATGTCCCGTGAGTTCACGATAGCTCCCGTGGCGCCCGATGGACTCTTAATGGACTTGCCTACGGACTCCAGCGTTCTCCATGTTCCGTCGTGATGTTTGAATCGGTATTCAATGGAATACATCGCGCCGGGGTTAGCTATTCCCTGTGAAATAGCGTTAGCGACAGCCGCGATGTCGTCGGGGTGAATAAATTCAAATGCTTTTTTCCCCTGGATATCGTTCGGACGGTGCCCGAGTACGCGTTCGATGGACGGGCTTTCATACAGAATTGTTCCGCGCCCATCGATTTGGGAGATAATATCCGACCCGTTTTCGATGAGCTCGCGGAAATTCTCCTCACTTGTCCTCAAGGCCTCTTCCACCCGTTTGCGTTCGGTGATGACATCAAAGACAGCAACAAAAAATTCTTTTTCCGGGCTGTATACCGAGATCGAAAACCACATCTGCAGGCCCTGCACATATGTCTCAAATCTCTCCGGTTTGCCGGTCAGAGCGACCCTGCCGTAAGTTTCAATTAAGCCCGGGTCTGACTCTTTTATCCCCGGAATTACTTCGGATACTTTTTTACCGACCGCATTTTTCAATCCGGTCAGGGTTTCGAATGCGGCATTGACATGAAGATAGATGAAGTCTTCCGGTTTATCATTCGAAAAAAGCATCTTGCAATAAGCATAACCCTCAAGCATGTTTTCGAAGAGAGACCGGTAGCGCGCCTCGCTTTTTCGAAGAGCGTCCTCCGCCGCTTTCCGCTCGGTGATGTCCTCGACCATTTCAAGCGCGGCGATGACCTTGCCGGCGCCGTCGCGCACCGGACTAGAGACAACGCGGTAATTTCGTATTGCATCGCCGGCGGGGGTCTCGGTGATGGATTCGTGCACCATCCCATCCTGCAGGGTCTTGCACGTCGGACAATACGAGCAGGCGCCTTCCCGTGGCGGACTGTTGAACGCGCGGTAGCACACCGGCTCCTTCGCAACATCGACGTTCGGAAACCATTCCTTCATCTTCCTGTTCAACGCGATGATTTTCATTTCAGGGCTGATAAGCGAAACCCCGATCTCGACATTGTCCACCAGGCTTCTGTATTTTTCCTCACTCTGACGCAGGGCTGACTCAGCCTGCTTGCGTTCGACAGCGTAACGGACCGCGCGGGTAATAATGCTTCCACTTAGTTGTCCTTTGATGAGGTAATCCTGGGCTCCCTCCCTGAACGCAGTGACTGCGGCGTTCTGGTCCGTGTTGCCCGTCAAAATTATTATCGGCGCATCCGGCACCGCGGCTTGCAGTTTGATAAACGTATCCATGCCCTTGCTGTCAGGCAAACCGAGATCAAGCAATACGAGATCGATAGCATTGCCTTTCAACCGGGACAACGCCTCGGACAAACTCGGTACCGACTCGACGCTGAAGATGCCCACCCCTGTTTCTCTCAGCATCTGCCGGATCAGGTCTATATCGTCCGGGTTATCTTCTACCAGGAGAATTCTCAGCAACGTGTTCATTGTCTCGCTCCATTTTTCCAATAGTGCCCTGCAGCATTCCCGGTTTGGAGCATACAGGAACAACAAATAAACTTGACGTCTGACTTGCGTTGCAGAAAGAGTATCACTACGTTGTGCTCCCGATATGCTGTTTAAAGGAATGGCTAAAAGAATGAGGGGGCGTCAGATACTTGATAGTATAGCACAAATGTTCCACGGTGTCCGTTTCCCGATGTAGTTCGGAATTTGCTTGGGTAACGGTTATTGTGAGTCAATTCACATTCGTCAAAACTCTTTACATCGGTCGCATCCTCTGCTATAATTCATCATGAGAAAGGAGCTGTCATGCCAGCCGGGGAGCTGAATAAAAAAATTGAAGGGATGCGCGCGCTCTATCCCGAAAAATTCCCTACTGAAGAGCGGATATTCAGCGTCATCCACCCGGGCAACCGGATTTTTATCGGCACGGGGTGCGGTGAGCCCCAATATCTCGTCAAGGCGCTCATCAACTACGTACGGTCCCACCCCAAGTCCTTCTTCGACGCCGAACTCCTCCAGGTATGGACCCTGGGCGTCGCGCCCTACGCTGACGAGAAGTTCAAGGACAATTTCCGGCACAACTCGTTCTTCATCGGTCACAATACGCGCGAAGCCGTGAACCGCGGGCTCGCGGATTATACGCCCGTCTTTCTTTCCCAGGTGCCCGGCCTGTTCCAAAAAAAGCTTGTGCCTGTGGACGTGGCCCTTATCCAGACCTCGCCGCCGGACGAGCACGGGTTCATGAGCCTCGGCATCAGCGTGGACATCGTGAAGGCCGCGGCGGAAAACGCATCGCTCGTCATCGCCCAGGTGAACCCCCGCATGCCGCGGGTGCTGGGCGAGACGTTCATCAATATCAAGGACGTGGACTTCATCATTCCCTGCGACGAGCCGCTCCTCGAATATGAGGACACCGTGTCCGACGAGATATCCCAAAAGGTCGGCACCTACGTCGCGCGCATCGTGCAGGACGGCGACACCATTCAGGTCGGCTACGGGAGCATTCCGAACGCGATCCTCGCCCATCTCAAGAACAAGGAGCACCTGGGCGTGCACACCGAGCTGTTGACCGACGGGATCGTGGAGCTCATGCGGCAGCGCGTTGTCGACAACTCGCGCAAGGAGCTGAACCGCGGCAAGACCGTGGCCGCGTTCTGCATGGGCAAGCGCGATACCTACGAGTTCCTGCACGACAACCCGGCCATCGAGTTCCGGCCCGTGGACTATACGAATGATCCGACGGTCCTCGCGCGCCAGAAGAACATGACGGCCATCAACAGCGCTCTCGAGATCGACCTTTCGGGCCAGGCCACGGCCGAGTCAATCGGCAAGATGTTCTACAGCGGCATCGGCGGCCAGGCAGACTTCATGCGCGGCGCGATCCTGTCGAAAGGCGGCAAGACCATCCTGGCGCTCCAGTCCACGGCCGAGAACGAAGAGGTCTCGCGCATCGTTCCCTTCCTGACGGAAGGCGCCGGCGTGACTCTTTCGCGCGGCGATATCCACTACGTGGTCACCGAATACGGCATCGCCTACCTCCACGGCAAGAACATCCGCGAGCGAGCCATGGACCTGATCGCGATCGCGCACCCGAAGTTCCGGGAACGGCTCATCGAGGAGGCAAAGGAACGCAGGCTCATCTACAAGGACCAGGCCTTCATTCCCGGCGTGCACGGCGAGTACCCCGAAAAGCTCGAAGCGTTACAAGACCACGCGCACGGGGCTCGATCTCCTGCTCCGGCCGGTAAAAATGAATGATGAACATTTATTAAAGGATTTTTTCTACTCCCTGTCGAATGATTCCATGTATCGGAGGTTCATCTCCACGCGGCCCGACATGCACCACGAACGGCTCCAGCCTTTTGTCGTTATCGATTACACCAAAGAGATGGTGATCCTCGCCGTGGTCCAGCAGGAGGAGCAGGAAATGTTCGTGGGCATGGCGCAGTATCTGATCGATGAGAACACGCACACCGCCGAAGTTGCCTTTGTGGTGCGCGACGACTACCAGGGCAGGGGGATCGGCGCCGCGCTGCTCTCCTATGTAACGTATCTGGCCAGAAAAAGCGGCCTCCACGGATTCACCGCGGCGGTGCTCATGGAAAACCGGCAGATGCTCCAGTTGTTCGATCATATGGGGTTCGTCATTGAAAAGCGCGCCGAAGGCGGGATGTATGAGCTCAAAATGTCGTTTCGGGAGTAACGCACTCAGGAACGTAGTGGGGGCAGGTCCTTTTTCATGGCATCAGCCCCTGTTCCTCACAAGGTTACTCACTATCGAGGTATGAAGTCCCTGGGCGCAGGGCGATCCCGCTCTGCCGCTATCCATGCTTCTCAACAGGCTAGACGATCTTCCGATCCCGCTTTCGATTCTCCCCGCATTACTCCCTTCGGCTCGTTTAACAAGTGGCGGGCCCGTTCGAGCAATATGTTTTTTAACGATGATTTGTGTTAAAATTGTGCTATTATGATCGCGTACGTCGGTCCGGTCGTCGTCGCGCAGGGCGGGAACTCGCCGAGTGAGGGGATTCTGGTGCGAAGAGATATCTGGATATTTTTGATCGTCATCGGCATCCTGCTCTTCAGCTGGCCCATCATGAGCATTTTCAGGGACAGTCTGACAACCTACCTCTTCGTCATCTGGTTTGTTTTCATTGCGCTTATATTCGTGATCTCCCTATTTTCGGAACGAGAGGACGGAAACGGCTAATTGTTTTCTCCCTGGACCCTACTGTTCACTCTGCTTTCCTATCTCCTCCTGCTCTTTTCCGTAGCGTATTTTGCCGAGCGCAAGGAACTGCAGGGGAAGAGCCTGGTTTCGAACCCCTATGTCTACTCGCTCTCCCTGGCCGTGTACTGCACCTCCTGGACGTTCTACGGCAGCGTGGGCAAGGCGGCGAATTCGGGGCTGAGCTTCCTCACGATCTATATCGGCCCGACGCTGATGGCGGCGCTCTGGTGGATCGTTCTGCGGAAGATCGTCTATATCTCCAAGGAAAACCGGATCACCACGATCTCGGACTTCATCTCCTCGCGCTACGGAAAGTCGCTTGGCCTGTCGGCGCTCGTCACCTTCGTAGCGGTCATCGGCATAACACCCTATCTCGGGCTCCAGCTCAAGGCCATCATGACGACCTTCTCCCTGCTCTCGGGCAGGCCTGAAAGCAGCCACTTTGCGGGCTGGTTCATCTCGCTGCTCCTTGGTGTGTTTGCCGTGATCTTCGGCGCGCGAAGGCTCGATGCAAGTGAACGCCACGGCGGGCTGGTCTTCGCCATTGCTTTTGAGTCGGCGATCAAGCTCGTCGCCTTCCTCAGTGTCGGCATCTTCGTGACCTATGGGCTATTCAACGGCTTCGGTGACATTCTGACGAAGATCAAGACCGGTCCCTTTGCTCGGCTTGACCAAGATCGGCAGCGACTCCGGGGTGAGCTTTCTCGAATGGACGTCGCTGACGTTCCTGTCGATGATGGCCATCATGTTCCTGCCCCGGCAGTTTCACGTGGCAGTGGTTGAAAATTATTCAGCCAGCCATATCAAAAAAGCCATGTGGCTCTTTCCGCTCTATCTTTTTCTGATCAACGTCTTCGTCCTTCCCATTGCTTACGGTGGGTTGCTTCTCGGCGACATCCGGTCGAGCGCGGACTATTACGTCCTCAGCATTCCCCTGCACTACGGCCACCCGCTGCTGGCGCTTTTCGTATTCGTCGGGGGATTCTCAGCGGCCACGGCCATGATCATCGTGGAGTCAGTGGCACTGTCCACGATGGTCATGAACAGTTTTGTCGTGCCCACGTTCTGGGATTTGCGGGCGTTCAAGAACTTCTCGACGGTGATGTTGAACATCAAGCGGGTCGTCATCCTGGGATGCGTGTTCCTCGGGTACACCTTCGCTGTCACAATCGGTGAATACTACAGCCTCGTGGACATCGGACTCAAGTCCTTCGAGGCGGTCACCATCTTTGCCCCGTCGATGCTGCTCGGCCTCTACTGGAAGGGCGGCAACAAGAAGGGCGCCATCGCCGGGATCATTGCGGGCTTCAGCGTCTGGATCTACACGCTTCTCATCCCTGCGCTTATGCGCGCCGGGATCATCGAACCGCGCGGCGTCATGGGGGCGATCTTTAGCTCGACGCTTCTGAACCCCACGGCGCTTTTCGGCCTCGTAGGCCTCGACCGCTGGAGCCACTCCCTGTTCTGGGGTCTGCTGCTGAACCTCCTCTCCTTTGTGGGCGTATCGATTTTCACCCGGCAGTCCGATGCCGAGACCCGCCAGGCCATAATCTTCGTGGACTCCTATTCGCCGCTCCAGTTTTCGCAGTCCCACCGGCCCGTTGATATTGTAAAGATCGAGGACATCCTGGGACAGTACATCGGCAAGCACGAGGCCCGCGAGGCTGTGGACGGCTTTTTAAAAAAGAACAGCATAGCCCGCAAATCGATATCAAACGAGTGGCTTCTGAAACTCAGGGAAGAGGCCGAGCGCATCCTGTCAGGCGCCCTCGGGCCGTCCATCAGCACCCTGGTGTTCCAGAACCAGATGGTCCTGACGCATGATGACGCGCTGCGCGTCTCGGACTCCATCCAGCAGATATCCCGAAGCCTGCGGCTGTCGCGGCAGGAACTCGCCGAGGCGAACCGGCAGCTTGCCATCCTCAAGGAGTTCAGCGAGAACATCATCGAAAGCCTGCCGCTCGGTGTGGCGACCCTTGACGAGTCGCGACACGTGACATACTGGAACAGCGGTATGGAGATGATAACGGGTGTGGAGAAGTCCGACGCATTGAACGAACAGGCCAAGGACCTGCTGACGTGTCTGGAACCGCGGCTTTTCAACCCTGACGTGCACGAGGGAGAAATTACGTGCAGACGGAACTTCGATCCCCAGATCATCCTGAAGGGCTACATCAGCAGGCTTACGGGCGCGCAGAAGGGATACGTTCTGGTGCTTGAGGACATCACTGAGAAGAAGAAGATCGAGGAGGAACTGTTTCGCGCGACCAAGCATGCAAGTGTAGGCAGGCTCGCCGCGGGTGTGGCGCACGAGATCGGCAACCCGCTTGCGTCCATCTCTTCCCTGGTGCAGGAGCTGTTGACCGAGGACCTGTCGTCTTTTGAGAAGGACTCTCTCGGCACGATCAATCAGCACGTGCACCGGATCGCGCGGATCGTGCGGAACCTCGGAGATTTTGCCCGGCTTTACCCGCGCCAGAAATTGCCGACGAGCCTTCGGGACATCCTTGAGAACACGCTGAACCTCGTTCGCTACGACAAAAACTTCCGGAAGGTCGTGATCCACACGGAGGTGCAGGACACCCCGCTGCTCAAGATCGACCCCGACCAGATCCAGCAGGTGTTCCTGAACCTGATCCTGAACGCGCGTGACGCCATGCCCGACGGCGGGGACCTCGATATCTCGATTAAACGGTCGAACGGCCTGGTTGAAGTGCGTTTTGCCGACACGGGACACGGCATCGATCCCGGGGTCCGGGACAAGATCTTCGATCCATTTTTCAGCACCAAGGGGCCGACCAAGGGCACGGGTCTGGGACTCAGCATCTGTTACAGCATCATCAAGGACCACGGCGGCACCATCGAGATCGATTCGGAAAAGGACCGGGGGACGCGGTTCACGATCAAGATCCCGGTGGAAGCGTAAAGGCTTGTCCGCAGATCGCGCAGATATAAGGTCCAAACAGGAAACGATTGCGTTGGGAAATAACGAAGCAGGACGTTTTTTCTACAGCCGCGGAATCTGCGGATACCAGTGCTAACGAGGTTATGATGTCGAGAAATATTTTGATCGTGGAAGACGAAGAGACGCTGAGGGAGTCCATCAAGCGCATTTTCGCCAAAGAGGGATTTGTTGCGGACGGAGCGGAGTCAGCGGAGCAGGCGCTCTCCCTGCTCGAAACCGGCGTTTACGACGTGATCATTTCCGATATCATCCTGCCGGGCATGGACGGGATCGAACTGCTCATCAAGATCCGCGAACAGGTGCCGGACCAGATCTTCATCGTCGTCACGGCCTATGCGTCTCTGGACACCTCGGTCAAGGCGCTCAGGGCGGGCGCTTACGATTATATCATGAAGCCGATCATCCACGAGGAAATCAAGCAGATCGTTCGGAACGCGCTCCGGCAGAAGAGCCTTGAGGCGGAGAACGTGTTGCTGAAGCGGGCGGTAGGCCAGGACCACGATTTCAGCAGCATCATCGGAGAGAGCGACGCGCTCAGGACGATCATCGATGAAGTGAGGAAGATATCAGACGCGAAAAGCACGGTGCTCCTCCTTGGAGAAACGGGGACGGGCAAGGAGCTTTTCGCGCGGGTCATCCATCACAACAGCTCGCGACGTGACAAGCCCTTCGTACCGATCAACTGTTCGGCCATCCCCGAAACCCTTCTGGAAACCGAGCTTTTTGGCCATGTGCGCGGCGCTTTTACCGGCGCCGTGGCGACCAAAAAGGGCATCCTCGAGGAGGCCGAAGGCGGCACGGTCTTTCTGGATGAGATCGGCGACATGAGCCTGTCCCTCCAGGCAAAACTGCTCCGGGTGATCGAGGACCAGGTGATCAGGCCGGTGGGCAGCACCAAAGGTTCGAAGGTCGACATCCGGTTCGTCACCGCGACGAACCGGGACCTGAACGCGGCCGTGCGGGAGGGGGCCTTCCGCGAAGACCTGTATTACCGGATCAACGTGATCTCCCTGCAGATCCCGCCCCTTCGGGAGAGAACGGAGGACATCGCTGCGCTCTCCCGTCACTACCTCGCCCGCTATGCACGCGAAGTAGGAAAGCAGGTCAAGAACATCTCTCCCGAGGCCATGGACCTCATGCGGCAGTACCGGTGGTCCGGGAACGTGCGAGAGCTCCAGAATGTGATCGAGCGGGCCATTCTGATCTCCGACGGCGACAGCATTCTGCCGGAGCACCTGTCAGTCGGTGTGCGGTCCGAGACGACGTTCCAGCGCGACGTCTTTGAAAAGAAACTTACGATCGAGGATTACACCAAGGCGTTCATCCTGCGGTTTCAGACCGAGTACAACGAACAGCAGCTGGCCGATATGCTCGGGATCACCAGAAAATCACTCTGGGAGAAGAGAAGGAAGTGGGGGATGCCGAGGGAGCGGTAGGTCGCGCGTAACGCAATTGACGATCAAACAGAGCAGGGTGGGCGGCCGCTCTGCCGGATTCACAAGAGTTGGCAACAGGGTAGTGTCAAAAGTTTTATGAAACAAGGGGATGAAAAATGAAGCCACACCCTACACTCGTTTATGGCCGCGTTTTCGTAGCCTGCTGTAGCCATATCGCGGCCACAGGCAAGAGCAGGCTACGGTTCCACTCGTAAACGCTGGGCGCAGGCAAGATTTAACCACACCCTTTGCTCTTACGAAACGCGGGTGCAGGCAGAGAACACTGAGAAAAAATATTTTAAATATGCAAAAAACTCTGTGAGCTCTGTTGTTAGGGCTTATCGTTCTCTGCGAACTCTGTGGTTCGATTTTGACATTACGGGTAATAGATCGGGGGGATGAACATGGAATCCATCAGCAAACTGCTAAACATGATCTTAGGGCATTATGAAAAAAAGGAATATGACGCTGCCGAGAAGGCGGTGGACATGCTTCTTGTTTCTCATCCGGATTTTCACCGTGGGCAGTTCATGAAGGCGGTGATCCTCGAAGAGACGGGAAGAGGCGATGCCGCGGAACAGCATTACGCCCGATCGGGGAACCGGTACACCCTCTGGAGCCGGCTTGCCGTGCAGCTGCATGACATCGACCCCAACCGGGCGCTCATCTATTATGAGCGGGTGACCAAAGCGGACCCCCAGAACAATCTGTTGTGGTACGGTTTGGGAGAGCTGTACGAAAAAATGGGCAGGCCTGACGATGCGCGGGAATGTTACCGGAACCTGTCACCGGTCAAGGAGGTCCTTTCAAAAATATTAATTCCTCTCGGTTTCATGATCTTTTTGCTCAGCGGTGCGATCGCGATGATCCAGCGGGGCGAACGAGGCCTCGCTGCAGTAGTGATCGCGTCGGCGATCTTCTGTGTGTTCTGGCTGAAGCGCGACGCCGGAAAATCGGTGAACATGATCATAAAAAAATATAAAGCAAGTAAGTAGCAGTCTGCGGCAGCGTGAGCTGCCCATGTGGGAGCCGGACCACCCAGCTCTCAAGCGCTTCAAGGCGAAGCGTTGTGCCTCTATGGAGGATGTGCGGGCATGGGTGGCGGAGGAGCAAAAGCACAAAGACAGGAACGAGCACACTGACGAACATGGACGGACAGGGACTGGCACGGAAAGAAGAGTCAAAACTCAAGCGTCAGTGTCTGTCAGTGCAGGTCCGTGTCGGTCTGTGTCAGACTCTACGCTGGTGGCTAATGCCGCGCTTTCGCTTTTGAACTTGTGCTGTTACTTGCTCGACCGTCAGCTTGCGGCTCAAGCAAGGCTTTTGAAACCGAGGGAGGTTTTACAGAGAGGCTGTATCGGGTACGGAACGCTAAAAGGAAAAGCAGGTAGGGCAGAATGCTGCTTATAAAGCCCAACAAATTGAACCGAAAACAGGACGTCGCTCTCTAGGTACATTGCGTTGTAGTTACACGATCTCACCAGCCAAAGTTTTGCCCTTTTCCAAAAGCCTTCCCGGTTCTGTCATACCCCGTGAAATTATTGGCCGCTATCTCAGAGTTACTTTTCGTAGCCTGATTGCGCGCCACAATGTCACTATTTGTTACGAATGTGATGACTACACTTCAGTATATGATGACCTCTTATGAATTTGCCCTGAACAATTTTTTAAGTCATTATTTATAAAGTGAAATCTTCTACTAATTGCAATTATGCACCACAACGCAATTGGCTGCACTTTTTGGCACATACCACGAAGACCACGATAAAAACATATTGATTTTACGAAATTATTATGTCCCCACCCCACCCACCACAACAAAAGCAAAACTCAGCGTTTCCTCTACATTGTGTAAGACGGTTGGCATGCATAATTCGAATTAAAAAAAATCGAGACTGATTTGCAAAATTCTTAAATATGGTCTTTGTTTTGCTAGTTATTTACCATGAACTCCACCAAGGTGCCGAATCATGGCAGCAACATTATCCTTGAAGACGCGGTTGCCTTCCTGAAGAAGGTCCCGCCGTTCCAGTTCCTTAGTGAGACTGACCTCCAGGCTGTTGCCCGGAATCTGTCCATGGAGTTCTATCCCAAGGACATGGTGATCCAGCGGCAGGATGGGTCACCGAGTGACGCACTCCGTATCATCAAAAAGGGCGGCGTGAAGCTCGTTCTTGTTTCGGATGACGGCGGCGAGGCGATCATGGATTACCGGGGAGACGGGGATACCTTTGGGTTCTTGTCCATGGTTGGCAAAGACCGGGTGCGAACCAACGTCGTGGCCGTCGAGGACACGATCTGTTACCTCCTGGGCAAAGAGATGGTATTAAAGCTGCTCGATTCCAACCTGTCCTTCACTGAATTTTTCCTTAAATCCCATATCACGCGTTACATCGATAAAACCTACCGCGAGATGCAGGACAAGAGCATGTTCTACGGCGGGAGCGACCGCCTGCTGTTCACGACCCGGGTGGGAGACATGGCTGTCAAGGATGTCGTTTCCACGCACGAGGACACGACGATCCGGGAAGCGGCGCGGATCATGTCCGAGCATCGCATCAGTTCGATCGTGGTCAGGGACCGCAACAGCCTGCCGACAGGCATGGTGACCGACCGGGACTTTCGTGAAAAGGTCGTTGCAAAGGGCCGAAACGTCGATGAGCCGGTCAAGAACATCATGAGCACATCACTGATCCGCGTCGATGCGCGGGACTATTGCTTCGAGGCCGTGCTCAAGATGATCAAGTACAATATCCACCACATCCTCGTGATCAGGGACGGGAAGCTCACGGGGGTGATCACCAACCACGACATGATGATGCTCCAGGGCACCTCGCCGCTGTCGCTCACCAAGGACATCGAGAGCCAGCAGACCATCGAAGGGCTCATTCCCGTCTCGAAGAAGATCAACGGCATTGTCGGGCTTTTGCTCAAGGAAGGGGCCAAGGCGAGCAACATCACCATGGTCATCACCGAGATCAATGACCGGCTCGTGCGCAAAGTCCTTGAATGCGCCGAGCGGAAGCATGGCAAGCCGCCGCTTGCCTACTGCTGGATCGGGTATGGGAGCGAAGGCCGCAAGGAGCAGACCTTCAAGACCGATCAGGACAACGCCATCATCACTGCCGATCCGGCGAGCGAGGCCGAGGCGGAAGCCGCGAAAAAATATTTCTCCGCCTTTGCCGAGTTTGTAAGGGACAGCCTGCTCCTGTGCGGGTTCCCGCCCTGCCCGGCAAACTATATGGCGAGCAATCCCCAGTGGTGCCAGCCGCTCAAGGTCTGGAAAAAATATTTCTCCACCTGGATCTCGACGCCTACGCCGGATGCCGTGCTCAATTCCGTGGCCTTCTTTGACTTTCGGCCGATGTACGGAGAGACCTCCCTGGCCGAAGCGCTCCGAGACCATCTGATCGAGCTCCTCAAGGACCAGAAGGTGTTCCTCGGGTATGTGGCGAACATGGCGATCAAGAACCAGCCGCCCATCGGGTTCTTCAAGTCATTTGTTGTGGACAAGGGAGGGGCGCACAAGGACGAACTGAACCTCAAGATCAAAGGCCTCGCGCCTCTCGTGGACATCCTTCGGCTATTTGCGCTCGAGAAGGGTATCCGCGAGACCTCCACCATGGAACGGATCGAGACGCTGAAGAGCAAACATACCATCGTCGAGGAATATGCCGACGACCTGGAGCAGGCCTTCGAGTTCATCACGCTCCTCCGTATCCATCATCAATACACCCAGGTCAGCTCGGGGCAGGCGCCCGATAA
The DNA here is from genome assembly GCA_963796285.1 of Nitrospirota bacterium. GTDB lineage: Bacteria > Nitrospirota > UBA9217 > UBA9217 > UBA9217 > JALNZF01. The sequence continues at coordinate 1,902,026 of CAWCKW010000012.1, read as the reverse complement.
CTTCATCAATCCGAACCGGTTGAGCAACCTCGAGAAGCGGTCGATCAAAGAGGCATTCCAGCTTGTCGAGAAGATCCAGGCCCTGATCATAGAGCTGTACAAGTCGCTTATCTGGTGAGAGTTGGAATGCGGGATGCGGATGTCAGAAGGCGGAATGCCGGTCGCTGGCGTATGCCGGCGAGATCGGTGAACCTGATGGTCAACCTGTTCGGAAGGAACAAAAAGCCGGGGCTCGACAGTAAAACGCCGATCACCGAAGTACGCTACGTGGCGATCGACACGGAACTCACCGGGCTCGACGAGAACAAGGATTCCATCGTTTCCGTCGGTGCAATGCGCATGACAGGAGGCAGGATCGACCTCGGTGAAACCTTCTACCGCCTCGTAAGCCCGCGGACGGAATTGACGGCCGCAAGCGTGGTCATCCACGAGATCATGCCGTCGGAGGTAGCCGCATCACCGGTGATCGAGCCGGTGCTGGCCGAGTTCCTCGAATTTTGCGGCACCGATGTGCTCGTGGGGCATTTCATCTCTATCGACCTTGCATTTCTGAACCGGGAGATGAAGCGGCTTCGCGGGCATGCACTTCCGAACGCCGTCCTGGATACGTTCAGTATTTACGAATGGCTCCGGAAACGCCAGAAGTGCCGCGACACTGTTGCAACGCTGGTCGGGGAGTGCCGGCTCTCCGAGATCAGCGAATGTTTCGGTATCCCGGCGTCCGGAGCGCACAATGCGATCATGGACGCTTTTGCCACGGCGCAGCTGTTCCAGAGGTTTCTCCCGCTGCTGACCGAGGCTGGAGCGAAGGACATTGGTGATCTGCTTAAGATAGGGACGCCATTCAAAGGGGGTGATCGGTTCAGATTATCAGGGGAGTTCAGTAATTTTTAGAAATTCCAAGTATAACAAACAAAAGGAGGATGAAACATGGCCAAGTTAAAACACGAAGACATCTTGAATGACCCGGATTTCAAAGAGCTGTCCAGACAGAAAGTTCATCATTTCGACCATTCTGACGGTCCTGGAGCTGGTGCTCTATTTCGGGTTCATCGGCCTGATCGCGTTCAACAAGCCGTTCCTGGCGCAGAAGCTCTCCGAGGGCGTCGGCCACCACGATCGGGATCCCCATTGCGGTCGGCACGATCGTATTGTCCTGGGTGTTTACCGGGATCTATATCTGGTGGGCGAACACCAAGTATGATGTGCTGGTCAACAAAGTCAAAGAAAAGGTGGGAGGATAACCATGCATCAGACAATCATTGGACAGGCAAACCCCGTTGCGATCATGTTCTTCGTTGTGTTCGTGCTCATTACCCTCGGTATTACGTACTGGGCGGCAAAACGGACAAGGACCACAAAGGATTTTTATGCAGCAGGCAGGAGCATCACCGGCTTCCAGAACGGACTTGCCCTTGCGGGCGATTACATGAGCGCCGCGTCATTCCTCGGGATCGCCGGCCTCGTGTCGACCAAAGGCTACGACGGCCTCATCTATTCCGTGGGCTGGCTCGTGGGATGGCCGATCATCATGTTCCTGATCTCGGAACCGCTCCGGAACCTCGGCAAGTACACGTTTGCCGACGTCGTCGCCTTCCGCCTTCAGCAGCGGCCCATTCGTGCGGCGGCTGCAGCCGGCTCGATCGTGGTCGTCCTGACCTACCTGATCGCGCAGATGGTCGGCGCCGGTACGCTGATCAAGCTCATGTTCGGCCTTCCCTTTGAACTTGCCATCGTGGTCACCGGCACGCTCATGATCTCCTACGTGCTGTTCGGCGGCATGATCGCCACGACGTGGGTTCAGATCATCAAGGCCGGACTGCTTCTGGGCGGCGCAACGACTGCTTGTGATCATGACCCTCGCCAAGTTCGGCTTCAGCTATGGTGAGCTCTTCAACCAGGCAGCCGCTGCCACGCCGGCAGCCAGAAGTTCCTCGAACCGGGCGGACTCGATATCCAGCCCCCTTGAAGCATTCTCGCTCGGCCTTGCCCTCATGTTCGGTACGGCCGGCCTCCCGCATATCCTTATGCGATTTTACACGGTGCCCGACGCGAAGCAGGCGAGAAAGTCCGTGTTCGTGGCAACCGGGTTCATCGGCTACTTCTACATCCTTACCGTGACCATCGGCTTCGGCGCCGCCGTGCTCGTGGGCCAGAAGGCCATTATGGCCATTGACAAGGGCGGCAACATGGCGGGCCCGATGCTTGCCGAGGTGCTCGGCGGAAACATCTTTCTCGGGTTCCTGTCGGCAGTCGCTTTTGCTACGATCCTTGCAGTGGTTTCCGGTCTCACGCTCGCGGGCGCGTCCGCCCTGTCGCATGACCTCTATGTCGGTGTGATCCGTCGCGGTGTTGCGAATGAGAAGGAAGAAGTAAAGGTCGCCAAGATCGCCACCGTCGGCCTCGGCATCATGCGCGATCCTGCTCGGCATCTTCTTCAAGGGTCAAGAACGTCGCGTTCCTGGTCGGTCTGACCTTTGCGATCGCCGCGAGCGCCAATTTCCCCGCATTGCTTCTGTCCATCATGTGGAAAAAGTTCACGACCGCGGGTGCGGTGACCAGCATCTACACCGGACTGATCGTCGCCACGCTTCTTATCATCCTCAGCCCCACGGTCTGGGTTGACATCGTGCATAAGGATGATGTGGATAAAGTCCAGGCGCAGATCAAGGAAATCGACACTGCCGTGGGCGGAATTGATGCGCAGATCGCTGACGCTGCAGAAACAAATCGTTCCCGCGATGCCGCAATCGCGAATATGAAGAAGAAGGAAAAGGCTGCAGCGGAAAATAAGAACGCAGGGCTTCAGGCGTCCATGACGGCGAAGGCCGCGGAAAAAGATGCACTGGCCGCGAAAAAGAAGGACGCGGCATCCAGGATGCCCCAGCCGATCTTCCCCATGAAAAACCCCGGTATCTTTTCAATGGGCGCGGCATTCCTGATGGCATTCTCGTCTCGCTCATGAAGCCCGAGAAGGAAGCGGAGGACAAGTTCGCTGGCGTGAAGGTCCGTGAGTATATCGGGATCGGCGCGGAATAGACAGCAAAGCACGAAGGTGTCCGGAAGCACGGGTACGGCGTCGCACGGGCGCCGTACCCGTGCCTCGTAACGGTCGTATCTCAATCCTCTGATATAATAGGGGAGAGGGTAGTCACGCACCTCCGCTGCTCCGGCAGCGGAGGTGCGATTTTTCAACAGGGGAAGGAGGAATTCGCATGGCAGAAGAAAGCATCCAAGTCCTGTCGACGGAAAAACGGACGTTCCCTCCGTCAAAGGAATTCAGTCAAAAAGCGCACATCAAGAGCATGAAGGAGTACGAGCAGCTCTACAAGCGGTCGGTGGACGACCCCGAGAAGTTCTGGGCGGAGATGGCCGAAAAGAACCTTACGTGGTACAAGAAATGGGACAAGGTCCTGGACTACGATTTCCACAAGCCCTCCATCAAGTGGTTCGCGGGAGGAAAACTGAATGCCTCGGTGAACTGCCTTGACCGGTTCATCACCACCCCCACCCGGAACAAGGCCGCGCTCATCTGGGAAGCGGACAGCGGGGTGTACAAGACCTTCACGTACCAGCAGCTGTATTACGAGGTGAACCGCTTCGCCAACGTCCTCAAGAAGAAAGGCGTCAAGAAGGGCGACCGGGTCACCATCTATCTCCCCATGATCCCCGAGCTGGCGATCTCCATGCTGGCCTGCGCGCGCATCGGCGCGATCCACAGCGTGGTGTTCGGCGGGTTTTCCGCGAAGGCAATGCGGGACCGCATCCAGGACTGCCAGTCGTCCATGGTCATCACCGCGGACGAAGGCCTGCGCGGCGGCCGGTTCATCCCCTTAAAGGCCAACGCCGACGAAGCGCTCCTCGAATGCCCGACGGTGAAGGACATGATCGTGGTCCAGCGGGCAGGCACGGGCAAGGTCAACATGGAACCAGGCAGGGACACGTGGTGGCATGAGGAGATGGCGGCAAAGGACATCACGAACTATTGCGAACCCGAGAAGTTGGACGCGGAAGACCCGCTCTTCATCCTCTACACCTCGGGCTCCACGGGCAAGCCCAAGGGCGTGCTGCATACCACCGCCGGCTACCTGCTCTATACCAACATATCGTTCCGGTGGATCTTCGACTACCACGAAGAAGACATCCACTTCTGCACCGCCGACATCGGATGGGTCACCGGCCACAGCTACATCCTGTACGGCCCGCTCTCGAACGGCGCCACCTCGCTCATGTTCGAAGGCATCCCGACCTATCCCGACCCGGGCAGGTTCTGGGACATCGTAGACAAGCACCAGGTCAACATCTTCTACACCGCGCCCACGGCCATCCGCGCGCTCATGAAAGAAGGCGACAGCTGGGTGACCACGCACGACCTCTCCTCCCTCAAGGTCCTCGGAAGCGTGGGAGAGCCCATCAACCCCGAGGCGTGGATGTGGTACCACAAGCACGTGGGGCACGAAAAGCTGCCGATCGTGGACACGTGGTGGCAGACCGAGACCGGCGGCATCCTGATCACGCCGCTCCCCGGCGCCATCACGACCAAGCCGGGCTCGGCAACCCGTCCGTTCCCGGGCGTCGTCCCCAGTGTGGTAAAAGAGGACGGCTCGCCTGCCAAGGCGAACGAAGGCGGCTACCTGTGCATCGACAAACCCTGGCCCGGCATGCTTCGCGGCACCTACGGAGACCCCGCGAACAAGCGGATCAAAGAGGTCTACTTCACCCGGTTCCCGGGCAAGTACTTCACCGGCGACGGCGCGCGCGTGGACGAGGACGGCGATTACTGGCTCATGGGCCGCGTGGACGACGTGATCAACGTATCCGGCCACCGGCTCGGCACTGCCGAGGTCGAGTCCGCGCTCGTCAGCCACGAGGCGGTAGCCGAAGCAGCGGTCGTCGGCTATCCGCACGACATCAAGGGCGAAGGCATCTACGTGTATGTGACGCTCAAGGACGGGTTCAAGCCGACCGACGATCTCAAGAAGGTCCTCACCGGCCACGTCCGCTCGAACATCGGGCCGATCGCCACGCCGGACAAGCTCCAGTTCGCGCCCGGCCTGCCGAAGACGCGAAGCGGCAAGATCATGCGCCGCATCCTCCGGAAGATCGCCCACAACCAGGTGGAAGACCTGGGCGATACCTCGACCCTGGCCGATCCGACCGTGGTCGACAGTCTCGTGAAGAACCGGGTACAGTAAGGACACGGCAAGTCGGTTTCGTCCGGGAACAGATGGCGGTCCTGTTCATTCAGACAATAATTTGGGGTCACCCATTTAACGGTCACCCATTTAATGGGTGACCGTTAAATGGGGTTTTAAATATCATTATTCAGTTAAAAGTGATATGTTCGGGCATGGATAAGAAGAGGCAGTGGACGTAGTGTCTCCGATTAGAGCCGACCAGTTTCGCTGACATTCACGAGTGCGGATTAACCGTCTTTGATAATTGTTTGTTTCGTCAAACTTCACGCTCGCATGGTATCTAACACCATCCCTTCGTAATCATCTTTGCCTGCCCTGCGCGGTGCCACACAAACGCTCCCCCTCTTCTCCCATCCTGCTTACGTATGCCCAGATGTATAATGGAAGATGGAGATCTGGAATCTCCTACGAATGTATGCCATTAAAAACCCGCAATCCTTGACTCAGATAATGATGTTGTGCTTGAATATAATTAAAATGATCATATCATAAATATTATGCCATAATTATGGCATGGAGGTGATGTGTCCCATGGTTCTCGTAATGAAAAACGTCATTTGTTTACTTATCGTTATCATCCTCCAGCAAGCACTGATCTCTTTTGCTGCCGAGGATGCATATACGCAAAAGCGGCAGCAGATGGTCGAGCAGGACATTAGAGGCAGAGGGGTCAAGGACCCGGTGGTATGCCGGGCGATGGGCACAGTGCCGAGACATCTGTTCGTGAATCCATCGCTCAGGAGCCAGGCATACGCAGACCATCCCTTGCCGATCGAAGAGGGCCAGACCATATCGCAGCCCTATGTGGTCGCGCTCATGACCGAGACCCTGCAACTCAAACGAGGCGACCGGGTCCTTGAGATCGGGACCGGATCGGGCTATCAGGCTGCGGTGCTGGCCGGCATCGTACAAGAGGTCTATACGATCGAAATCCGAAAAACACTTGCAGACAGGTCTGAAAAGACGCTCGCTGACCTCGGATACCGGAATGTAAAGGTGAAATTCGGCGATGGGTACTTCGGCTGGGAAGAGTACGCGCCCTTCGACGCCATCATTATCACCGCCGCGGCAAACCACATCCCCCCGCTGCTCATCAAGCAGCTCAAGGAGGGCGGCAGGCTCATCGTGCCGCTGGGGAGCACGGTCTATTACCAGATGCTCACGCTCGCGACAAAGAGAAAAGGCGAGCTGGAGGTTGAGCAGCTGAGCCCGGTGGCATTCGTGCCGATGACTGGTGAAATAGAGAAGAGGCGATGAAGTATTGAGACGAAGATTTCACATTGAAACCTTGTATCACGAAGTTGGCTGCTTTTTTGTTTGTTCCATCTACGAGTGTACAGCTACGATTGATCAATACAGATGCAGAAACGAGCATATTTTGCGTATCGTTGACCGCCACTAGTCTATATACCCTGTCCGGCGCTCAGGTGGTTTTGTCGAGAATCGGGATTTGATCCTTTGATTTCATGGTGCATGTGAAATCCGAAATTGCACTGGTTCTTCATTGCAAGTTTTATTAACATTTAGCAGCACCATCATGCCTAACCTATTAACTCAATCAGCCTGCTGCTACTCAACAATTATTTTTAATGAGGCGATGTGATCGATAATGATGCGAACCTCATCGTCAACTAACATCCATGTGTCCTCATTTATATCACGATGACATATTCTGTCTAATTCAAAATTGGCATTTGACTCTTTTGTCAACGGTTCACCCTGGAAGTTAAAAGATTTTGTATGTTTATCTCCATTGTCTAATGTGATAAGTATTTTATACATGTTTTGTGCTCCTTCAATAAATTGTTGAGTAGATGATTTGTTATTCACGACTATATGCTTGGTCTAAGAATATGTCAACGATTTCGTACGATTGGGCATTTTAAGGGTGTTCGGCGAACACAAAATGTAGCCTTGCTATGTTTCAAAGAAATGTACCTTCGACGAGGAAGTACTTCTTGCCAAGCGAACATAGCATAGAATCAATAATTCAAACCGTATTTTTATATTTTCAAATCATGTTTCGGCAGATCCAGAGTTTAAGACGTATCTGTATCACTCCGTGTAAATATCCCATTCCCGGTAAATTACCCAAAAAGCAAGCAGGTACATCGACGCTCCACAGAACAGCACGGATTGAAATCCCGCGGAAAGTGCAAGCATGATCGCGAGGATGGGCGCGAGCACCGAAAAACAGCCGTTCACTGCCCACGCCCAGGGGATAAGCCGGGGCGCGGCCGAATGAAGGAGTGAGATCCCCAGGGGGAAGGGGATGCCCATCAGGATTCCGGCGGGCATGACGAGCAAAGAGGAAAAAGCGATTCTCGCTACGAGAGGATACAGGCTTATAGCTGCCGTAATCCCGGGCAGCAGGAGGCTGTAAGCGAAAACCAAACCCGCAAGGGCAAGCAGGATGCGCGGGTTGTTCAGCGACCGGATGCGCCGGCTCAGGAGGCTGCCTATGCCCGAGCTGATCAGGACCGATGCAATGACCGTGCTTGCGGCCGAGGAGGGGTTCTCGAGCATGAGGATCATTTTCTGGATGAATGCGATCTCGATGAACAGATAGCCGATGCCGAGCAGGGCGAAATACAAGAGTCCACGGAGAGGGTCGTACCGGACAATCGAGTCTTCTTTTCTGTTCCTCATCTTGAGGAGCGGCAGGAGGATCAGGGCAATACTCACGACGAGCACCTGAACAAAGAGGACCGGAAGGAGGTAGCCCTCTTCGATGAAATACTGCCACTTCTCTCCCATGAGCCGGTAGATTGCCTTGGTGTTCTTCAGGGTTAAATAATAATGGAAGAAGGGGCGCTCATCGGAGACCGGCCGGATGTCGAAGAGGTAATCGGCCATGAACCGGCTGCCGGTCTTCTTGTCCATCAGGCTCCGGAAGGCGTCGGCATATTCGTTCCCCTGCTGTTTGATATACACATTGCTCTCTTCGGGTTTGATGCCGGGATAGTATACGAGGTCGAACCTCTTCTCGTGCGCAAAGGTCTTGATCCTTCCGATGTCCTCAATCGACAGTGCCGATTTTTTCATGACCATGGTCAAGGTGTCCCAGCTTCGGATAGCGGCGACATGCCCGGAGATGTCCGTGATACCAGACGCTGCCGCCGACCTGACCAGGGTCGCGAGCAGGCGAAGTTCCGTTCTCGGCGGCGGGATGAGGTAGAGGTTGATCGAAAGGAACCCGCCGGGTTTCAGACCAGATAGGTAGTGCTCGAAGGCCTCGATGGTGAACCGGTAATCTTCCGCAAAGCCGAAGGCCGCGGATGGCAGTGGGCCCATGAGCGAAAGATCGATCAGGTCGAACTCCCGGTTCGATCCGGCAAGCCACGTCCGCGCCAGGCCATTCCACACCTGGTGCTCATAGACAGGTGATCCACGCGTCCGGCCGTATTCCCGCATCACGCGAAGGAAGAGAGGATTTGAGTCTATGGCAGAGATGTTCCTCGATCGGAACTGTCGGGCCAGGAGGAGGGAGAGACCGGCCCGTGGTTCGATGATGAGCACGTCTTGGTTCGGGCTCAACCGGTAGGCAAGGCTGGAGGGGAGGGAACCGAGGAAGGCGAGCCTGTCGCGGTCCGTATCGTCGGTTATCGCGTACAGGTCGCCGGCATCGATCGCAATCCCTGTCTGTTCAGGCAGCGGCTCAAGATACGTAAAGCTCAGACCCGGCGCGAACCTGACGGCGGGGCTCTTGAACAGGTCGATGCGGGCATAGGGGCTGTACGCTGTGTTGAGTCGCTTTGCGCCGGGGAACTGCAAGGCGAGCGCAAAGGGTTTGTAGGCCGATATCCTGGGCTGGATCCATTGTGGATTGATGAAGAGGACGGCAAGATTCGCTGCGATGAGGAGCAGGGAAAGGAACCGCGTTATCCGATCTCTTTGAGAGAGGAGTCCGGTGGCAAGGAGGGAAGAGATGATGAACACGCTCGTTTCGGGGCCACCCAGGGAGAGCAGCCAGGCCACAGTGAGCGCTCCGATCCCGGCACCCACGAGGTCCGAGGCATAGATCGCATTGACATCACGCGACATCGTGGTATAGGCAGCAGATACGATCAGTCCAAACCAGAAGAAGGGAACGCAGAGGATGACGTAGTAAAGGGTTATGGCGAGAAGCTGCAGGCGGTCCCAGGGAAGCCGCGCGGGATCGAAGGGCACGGTGTTGGCAAGGAGATAGGAGAGAGGGATGCTTATGGCCAGCATGAGCCCGTACAGCGGGACCCTGCGGAGGTCCTTCAGGCCCGGAAATACCGAGAGCACGGTGCCGCTGGCGCCGATGCCGAGCATGGCGATGCTGATGACCATGAATGCGAAGTGATACCAGAGGGAAATAGAAAAGATCCGGATGAGCGTCAGTTCGAAGGATAGGCTCACAAGGGAGGCGGTAAGTACGAGCCGCAGAACAGAGCGGCGGTCATGCCAGGATATCTCCATGTGCTGATTCTATCATAAACGGTCATGATGAAGCGCTCATCACCGAGGCAGACTGATATACCCCTTCAGGCCGGAAACAGAAAGCGCATCCTATTTGATGATCGCAACGCGCGCCGCCTGAGGTCCCTCCTGTCCCTGCTCCTCGATGAACGACACCTCAACCCCGAATTTCAGATTGCCGAAGTCATCATTGATAACGCTGTTGCGGTGAAAATAAATCTCACGCTGGTCGTCGTGTGTGATGATGAAACCATATGCCTGGTCGGGAAAGATCCTGATGATGCGGCCGCTGGGCTGCGTCTCATGTGTCTTCACCTCGCCGCGCTTCTGCCGGGCATGCTCTTCAAGCCGCCTGGCCGCAGTGTTGAAGGCATCACGGACCGCGACATACGGATCTTCATTCTCTTCACGGGTCACCGCCATTTCCTTACCGGGCACGGTGATGTCGATATGGACGCTGAACAGTTTTCCCTGATGCTGCCGGCGCTGCGATTCCTCGACCACGACACGGCAACTCATGATCCTGCTGAAATATTTATCCAATTTGGCAGCCTTTTCATTGATCTTCGCTTCAATGGCCTCGGATAGAGGCATGTTTCGAAACGTGATCTGCAAAGGAATTTTCATGGTTGATCCTCCGGACTGCAATATTTGATACGTATACTCCCTGATTTAAAAGTAGCACAAAGGATATCGACTGTCAAATGCTGGGGGAGCAGGCAGCGGCTGATAATAAGGTAAAATTACGTTATGAAATACCTGACGCTTGCAATATTTATCTTACGATAACTTCATCCTAGGAAAACGTCTCGGTTTTTCCCGCAAATCACAGAGTGAAAGACATTACGCTCAGCAGCATGCCAATCCAATCCGATCAGACTCTGTTACAGGGAAGTCTGATCCCTTTGGACCTGTATCTGAACGAGAACGATCATCTTAATTTTATCGGGAAAGTTTTTTCAAGCCGGAACGCGGAGGATAACGAGCAGGCCTCCTATGAAATAGAGGTGACATACCCGGATTTGGCTTTGAAGGACCGGGCAATGCTTAAGAAATTCATAGACTACCTGGTAATTGACCATTCTGCGGAAAAGGCAGACTGAGCGAAGCCGCTGAACAGAGAGATGGAGCATATTTACGCTACGGCTGATGCGCTACTTTGTCACGACCACGATCCCCGACTCGGTGACAATGCAGCCGCGCAGACGGTCCTCTTCGTGGTCGAAGCCGATCTCCATCCCTTCCGGTATGTATATCCCTTCATCGATGATGGTTTTCTTTATCTTTGCGCGGCGCCCGATCTGTACGTTCTCGAAGAGGATCGAGTCCTCGACCAGCGCGTAGCTGTGGACCTTGCATGAGGGGCCGAGAATGGACCGCCGTATGGTCGCACCGCTGGTGATGCAGCCGCCGCATACGAGAGAATCGATGTTCAGGCCGCGACGGTTCTCGTCGTCGAAGACCGTCTTTGCCGGAGGAAGGTTCCCCTGGTTGGTCAGGATGGGCCAGGTATAGTTGTACAGGTTCAGCTGCGGGCTGACGTGGATGAGGTCCATGTTTGCCTCGTAGTATGAGTCCAGCGTGCCCACGTCCTTCCAGTAGCCCCGCTCGCGCGGGTCCATACCGGGAATATTATTGTCGTAAAAGCTGTAGGCAAAGACCTTGTCTCCCTGCTCGATCATCATGGGGACCACATGCTGTCCGAAATCGAGGTCCTCGTATTTCCGTTTGCCTTTCTTCAGCAGCTCGATCAGCTTTTTCACGGAGAAAATATAGTTGCCCATGGACGCGAAACAGGAAGTTCTACCCGGGACCCGGGGAGGGTTTGCCGGCTTTTCCAGGAACGATGTGACGTGCAGGTCTTCGTCCACTTGCAGGATGCCGAATCGCGGCGCGTCTTGGGCTGAGACATCGAGCGCTGCAATAGTAAGGTCAGCTTTGTTCATGCGGTGATACGCCATCATCTGCGAGATGTCCATCTTGTAGATATGGTCGCCTCCGAAGATGACCGCATACTCGGCGCCGGAAGACTCGATGAGGCGCAGGTTCTGGTAGATGGCGTCGGCCGTGCCCTTATACCACTGCTCGCCCATACTGGTTGTTTCGGGCGAGACCGAATCGTAAAACTCACCAAGGCCGACCCATTTGCCCCAGGAATCCTTAATGTGTCTGCTGAGAGAGTAGGCATGATACTGGGTCAGGATGTAGACCTGACGGATGCCTGAGTTGAACATATTGCTCAGCACGAAATCGATGATCTTGTACTTCCCGCCAAAGGGGACCGCGGGCTTGGGCCTGCCGACCGTGATGGGGCTGAGCCGCTCTCCCTTGCCGCCGGCCAGGACCATGGCAATGGTATTTCGGGTGATGTTTTCGCTTGCGTACATGAGTTCCGGTCCCTCCCCGCACTATCCCTTGATCGCTGTCATACGGTATATACGATCAAGTATACTGCATTTTCAGCTGCAATCGCAAACAACTGAAACTTTTCCAGGTCATGATAACATTCGATTGACAGCGTTCTCCCGAGTGTGATATTCATAACGTACAGCCGCATTATCCTGATGAGCGAAGGGGAACGATGACCTCTCTTATTTTCAAGAAAACGATACAATTGCCTCTGCCGTCCGATGACGACCGAAGGGCCCATGATCAGCGAATCACCGATACTCTCGATCTCGGTCCCCTTGTTCTTCCGCTATCGGTTTTGAGAAAGCTCCCTACTGTGGTGAAGGAGCAGACAGCGTTCCCCTGCATTATCGGGCGAATCGGGAACGGATACCGGCTGATCGATATCGGGAAGGAGCGTTCTTATTCCATCGCCCTTGACCTCGGAACCACGAACCTGGTCGCCCTGCTGTACGACAATATCGCGCAAAAGGATGTCCTGACGAAAAGCCTGGAGAACCCCCAGACCATATTTGGCAGCGACATCATGACCCGCATGCACCATACCATGTCGGGAAATGGCGAGGAGGTCTACCGGGTGCTCGTGAACGGGATCAATGGGTTGATCGTCGAGCTTTGCAGCGAAGCGCAGGTAAACGCGCAGGATATCCACGCCATGACCGTGGGCGGGAACACGGTGATGAGCCACTTCTTTCTGGGACTCGATATCAGCACGATCCCCGTGGACCCCTTTGTGCCCGTGGTCAGGAGCCCGGGGTTCTTCACGGCTTCGGAGCTGCAGCTTGCTCATGAACCCTGAAGCTGTTGTGTACGTGTTCCCGAACGCGGGGAGCTATGTCGGCGGCGACATCACTGCCGGCATTCTTGCCTCGGGCATGGCCCGATCGGAAAAGACCTCGATCCTGATCGACGTGGGCACGAACGCCGAGATCGTGATCGGGAACCGGGACTGGATGATCGTGGGGGCCGGCGCTGCCGGTCCGGCGCTCGAAGAGGGGATCTCTCGGATCGGGAAGCGGGCGAACAAGGGGATCGTCTACGACATCGAGATCACCGGGCAGAACATCTCCTGCAAGACCTTTGACCAGGGCAAGCCCGAAGGGATCTGCGGGTCCGGCATGGTGAGCCTGCTCTATGAGTTGTTTAAGGCAGGGATGATCGACGCAAGCGGGGCACTTGTCGATGGTGAGCATGTCACGATTGTCGACAGTGAGAAGGTGTTCTCTATCGATTGTGACTGCCAAGATGCCTTGTATATAACTCAGAATGAGATCCAGAATTTCATGAAGTCAAAGGCGGCCATGTTCACGCTGCTGCTGGTGCTTACCCGGTCCGTGGGCATCTCATTCAAGGACATCGATACCGTGTTCGTATCCGGTGCCCTTGGCACAGGCATCAATGCGGATAAGGCCGTGGGCATCGGCATGCTTCCGGCGTGGCCTGCGGATATCGTGAAGCCCCTCGGCAACTCGTCCCTCGCGGGCGCGCGCATGCTGCTGATTGACGGCGACCTGGTGAACACGGTGAATGCAATAACAGAGAAGATCACCTACAAACCCATGCAGGACGACCCGGAGTTCATGAAGGAATACCTGGGTGCGGTGTTCATCCCGCATACCAACCCCGAGATACTGAAGGTCAGGTGATGCTGACGCGGCTTTATTTCCAAACCGGCAGGCATGCGGGAATCCCTGCAGAAGATCCGCGATGGATGGGACTCGTGAAGCCTTTTCATATTGTCATCTCCCGGACGGGGCCTTGATGCCTATGCGAGCGCGGACGCCTGAGCAGCGGTTCCGCTCCCGGATCAAGAACCTCCAGAGCATTGACTGGAAGAAGCAGGTCATCATCATTGAGCAGTCCGGATCTCGTAAACCGGAATGAACAGGACACGGATTATCCATATTGTCCCTGTTGGTGGTATGCTATTATCATAAAAGAATAGTAATCATGGCGATACTTATGCTTATCTCAGGTCGGTGTAACTATGGCGAATGCTGAAAACAAGAATGCAGTGAAGGCCTCTCAAAAACTCGATAAGGCGACCTTTGCCAGCGGCTGTTTCTGGTGCATACAGCCTCCTTTCGACAGGCTTAAGGGTGTGGTTTCAACCGTTGTAGGGTATACGGGCGGACACAAGAAGGACCCGACCTACGAGGAAGTCTCGTCAGGGACCACGGGACATGCCGAATCCATCGAGATCGTCTTTGACCCGTCACAGGTAACGTATTCCGAGTTGCTCGACCTGTTCTGGCGGAACGTGGACCCGACCACGCGCGACCGGCAGTTCGTGGACGTGGGAGACCAATACCGGACGGCCATTTATTTTCACAGCGAAGAGCAGCGGATACAGGCTGTGGCCTCAAAGGAGACGATGGAGAGGTCGGGCAAGTTCGGTGACAAACCGATCGTGACCGAGATCGTGCCCGCTTCAACGTTCTATCCGGCTGAGGAGTATCACCAGAAGTATTATCAGAAGAACAGCGAACGATACAAGTTCTACCGGTTCAATTCGGGACGAGAACAGTACCTGGAAAAGACCTGGGGCAAGAACGCGAAGAAGTAGCGAACGCCCGGCGGCAGATATTGATAGCCGGTTTTTTATAAGCCTGCAGTTAAAAGGCGGGCGATGTTGGAATGCTTATTGCAACGCATTTGAACATATTTTGGAAGGGCCCTTACCCTTCGGCTGTACTCAGGGCCGGTTTAATCATATCCCCACAGGGAGAGGATAGGGTGATGGGTACTTGCAGCCAGATAGCAAATAGTAATTCGTTTGTGTTCAACTCAACCCTCGCTTCCCGGTCATCCACAGGCCCACCTGAGATAACAATTAAATATGGTAAATAATAAAAAAACTTGACTTTTTTCGTAAAATACATTATAAAACAGTATATATAGGGGAAAGAATTCGGCTGCTTAGGGGTACGTTAAGGAGGGTATTACGGTATGAAGAGGAAGATCATTCTCTCGCTGCTCATGGTGTTCCTGTTCTCCACACTTGGGGGCGCGTTCGCTACCTTGTACATCAGGAACACGAATGAAACGCTCAGCCGCCATAACAACTTTCACCAAAGCGAGGACCTCGGAAAGCATCTGATCATACCCATCCAGAAGGTCCAGTCCGATCTTTACACTATCCATATGAAGCTTGGCAACAAGAGCGATCTTATCACAGAAGATGTCACACTCCTCGAGCAGGCCGTACAAAAATGCTCCACCTGCCATCATCCTCCCGAGATCACCAGAAGAATCGATCGCGTCCGCTCTCTTATCGGCGAGTACCGGAAGGCCCTGATTCACGTTGTACTCGTCATCGAATTCCCCGCAGACCAATCAGCTGAAGATCAATACCGCAAACATCGGTAATGATATCCTGGCAAAGGCCGAGGACATGTCTGCGCAGGCGAGCAATAAGCTCGAGCTCTTGACTCGGGATGCAACGCAGAAGATCAATCGGAAGGTCGTGATCCTTGTGACGCTTCTGACCTTTGTCCTTGCTGTTCTTGTCGCCGTGAACCTGACCAGGTCTATAATCAAACCCATCAATACGCTGGTCAATGCAACGCGGATGATTTCCGGCGGCGGCCTTGGGTTCACGATCGCGGACAAGGACACGGCAGAATTCGGAGAGCTTGACTCGCATTTCAATGCCATGAGCCTGTCGCTGAAGAACGGATATGCAAAGGTTGAGCAGGAGATCGTGGAGCACGAACAGACCGAGGAGGCCTTGAAGAAGTCCGAGGCCTTTCTCAATACCATCTTCAACAGTATCCAGGACCCTTTCTGCATCATCGACCGCGACTACCGGATCATCCGGGCGAACGAGGCCTACGCGCAGATGCGGAACAAGAAGCTCGATGATCTGATCGGAAAAACCTGCTATGAAGCACTGCTGAAGAGGAGCAGTGTCTGCGATGAATGCGTTGTGCAGAAGACGTTCCTATCCGGCAATCCCTGCGCCAAGGAAAAAATGGCGTACTTATTGGATGGTGTAAAGACCTGGAGTGCGATCTATACCTATCCGATCATGGACAGCGAAGGGAAGGTATCCCACGTCATTGAGTATACGCATGACATCACGGAACGGAAACGGGCTGAGGCGGCGCTCCGCGAAAGCGAAGAGCGGTATGCCCTGGCTGCCCGAGGCGCGAACGACGGGCTGTGGGACTGGGACCTGCGGAGCAATAAAATATATTTATCATACCGGTGGAAATCGATGCTCGGGTACGAGGAGAAGGATATCCGCGACACGCCGGAAGAATGGTTCGGCCTGGTCCATCCTGACGACCGTGATGAAGTCGAAGTCAAGATCGCCGCCCACCTCGACGGACGGGACCAGCATTTTGAATGCGAATACCGCATCATGCACAAGGACGGGGCGTACCGCTGGGTGCTCAATCGAGGGCTCGCGGTACGGGACCGGGATGGCCATGCGTATCGAATGGCCGGCTCGCAGACGGATATCATGTCGAGAAAATCGGCGGAAGAGCAGCTGGTGTATAATGCTTTTCACGATGCACTGACCGGCCTGCCGAACCGGGCCCTCTTCATGGACCGCCTTCAGCACAGTATCACCGTATCGACGCGACGCGCCAACGAACTCTACGCGGTCCTTTTTCTCGACATGGACCGGTTTAAGATCGTCAATGACAGCCTCGGCCATACGGTGGGTGACCAGCTCCTTATCGCAATGGGACAGCAGTTGTCGGAGTGCCTCCGGCCGGGGGACACGGTCGCGCGCCTTGGCGGAGACGAGTTCGCCGTGCTCCTGAATAATATCAGTGAATTGAAGGACGCCGTCGATGTCGCTGAACGTATCCATAACAAGCTGTCGGTGCCGCTCCTGGTCAAAGGACAGGAGGTGTTCGCATCCGTGAGTATCGGGATCGCCACAGGCTCCGAGCGCTACGAACGTCCAGAACAGGTGCTGCGCGATGCGGATATCGCCATGTACCAGGCCAAGGCGAGGGGCAGCGCGTGCCATGAGATCTTCGATCCCAAGATGCATGCGAACATCCTCGACCGGCTGCAGCTCGAGGCGGACATGCGCGGGGCCCTGGACCACAAGGAGTTTATCGTCTTCTATCAACCGATTATCGACCTGACGACCCACCAGCTGGTCAGTTTCGAGGCCCTTGTCCGGTGGAACCACCCCAAACGGGGCCTCATCTATCCCCTGGAATTCATTCCCATGGCTGAGGAGACCGGACTGATCAACACCATCGGCGAGTGGATCCTCCGGGAGTCCTGCCGCGAGCTGCGCGTGCTCCAGGAACGGTATCCTATGCAGCCCCCGCTCAAGATGAGCGTCAATATTTCGGGCAAACAGTTCGCGCAGCGCGACCTCGCCAGCAAGGTGTCCGCCATCATCATGGATACGGGGGTCGATGCGCACACCCTTGCGCTCGAGATAACGGAGAGCATGATCATGGAGAACGTCGAGATGGCGGTGGAGACGATGAACCAGCTGAGGGCCTGGGCGTCCAGATCCACATCGATGATTTCGGCACCGGCTATTCCTCGCTGAGTTATCTGCACCGCTTCCCGATCGACGCGATCAAGATCGACCGGACGTTCATCAAAAAGCTTTCAGCTGATGGAAAAAACAAAGAGATCATTCTGTCGATCCTCTCGCTGGCCACCAGTATGAACTTTGAAGTGATCGCCGAAGGTGTGGAAATGAACCACCAGTTATTGAATATGCAGAAAATGCATTGCCAGTATGGACAGGGGTTCCTGTTCTCAGTGCCCATGGCACCGGGTGAGATCGACGGATGGGTGAAGGCTGAACAGCTCAAGGTCTGAGCAGCAGGCGCAATGAGACATCGGCACCCTGAGAACGAAGGTGTCAATACGAAAAGGGAAGCGATGAAGAAATCTATTGGTGAACATTGAGAGTGCAACGCTCTCGTTGATCGATCGAAAAAGACATGATACGCTTTTGTTCCTGTTCCACGGGAGTTATTGCTTAATTACGAATAAATTTCTACCAAGAATGGGTAGGAATGAGTCAACTTCTTTGGCACGGATGTACACTGATCGGATTATGAGGGGTCATAATCGTTCATAGGTTTCATTTGCTTGTTTTCTTGTCAATGACCTTGACTTGGTTTTCTCGGTTCCGGCTTGTCCGGGTCAGGTTGTCTGAAGACGTTCCCTGATCTTTTTGGTAAAATCATCCTTCCCGCTGCTGCCACGATACAGGTCCACGATGGCGTCTCTGTGCGATCGGAAGCGTTCGTATCCGGCCTGCCGCGATCGTTCCATTGCCGACCAGTCCCCCTGCCGGCAAAATTCGTTGTACGCTCCTTGTATCTCCGGGAAAAGGACCCTCCGGTATCCCTCCATGAGCGCAATCGTGAGGCTGAGGGCGCCGCGGTCCCGCATATCGATGATCCTCTTGTAAGGGCCGTGGTCCGAGGTGTCGGCAATCAGGTCTTTTATCGCGCGCAAATAATGCTCCGCTTTCCGGTCTCCGGCCTCGGAAAGCAGGTCCTTCCATTCAGATATGTCTTCGCGTGATTCCGCGATCTCATGACGAAGCACTACCCCCGCATAACGCTCCGCCATCTTCTCGATGCGTTTTTCGAATGTCTCGTCGATGATCTGCCGCTGTTGGAAACCGTATTGCGCAAAGGCATCTTCAAGCGCGGAGACGTGCCTCGTATTCAACTCCGAAAACTTGTACAGGAGCAGCATAGTGAGCGGCTCAAGCCGCAGGAAGATGCTTTTACCCTGGAGCATGCCAGCCGCGGTAAAAAGGTCTCTGGCGAATTCGGTCCCTGAGGTATACACGGTCAGTCCGGAGACCTCATGGAGGGTACGGAGTTCCGCAAGAAAGAAGGTGGGTTTCATGTACATGCCGTAGCCCGCGCCGTAGATGAGCTGCCGTTCTTTCAACGCATGATTTATCCCAACAAGATCGAAGGGGCTGTATTTTATACCCCCTATGGCCAGGTCCCTGAAACCCATCTCCTCCAGGTCCGGCCAGCGGGATTCCTTGCCTGCGATCCATGACAGGATCTCCTCGCGATTGATCTCAGCCCAGGGCTTGAGGCCTTTTTCGGACCGGAAGAGGTCCCGATAACGCATCAGCAGGCCGCAGACTGAAAAATATCCCCAGTACTGCGCATCCGAAACGTCGCAATTGAACTTGATGTCGTTTATGAGATCGATGTCCATGGCTGAAAACCTAAGGTATCATTATTCATCAAAAAGGAATAAAAGTAAATAATGAAACCTTCGGGGGTCCCCTGATCCAAAAAGTCCTTGCAACTGCTTAAAAAATAAACTATAATTCGCAAATCTGCATATCCCTTTCAGACGGATTTGATTAAACGCTTATGTCTAAACAGAAAATACAGGACCTCCGGAAGAAGATCGACGAGATCGATGAAAAACTGGTCGATCTGCTGAATGAACGCGCCCGGATCGTCATCGAGATCGGGAACATCAAAAAGACCGAGAAGCTCGACTTCCATTCCCCGTCACGGGAACAGGAGATCCTTGAACGCCTCACTGCCCGCAACAAGGGTCCGTTCCCCCAGGACACCCTGCGTGCCGTGTATCGCGAAATTCTGTCTTCGTCTCTTTCGCTCGAGCGTCCGCTCAAAGTTGCGTATCTCGGACCCCGCGCCACGTTCACCCACATGGCCGGAATGCAGCAGTTCGGCCTGGCGGCCCAGTACGTGCCGGTGGAGAGCATCAGGGACGTGTTCAATGAGGTGGAGCGCGGCCGGGCGGACTACGGCGTTGTGCCCATTGAAAATTCCTCGTCAGGCGCCGTGATCTATACCCTCGACATGTTCATCGACTCGGACCTCAAGATAGCGGCCGAGATCATGCTCGAAGTGTCGCAGCACCTCATGAACAAGTCGGGCAAACTCGAGGACATCAAAAAGATCTATACGATCGCCCCTGCGGCGGCACAGTGCAGACAGTGGATCGAGAAGAACCTGCCCGGCGTGCCGGTCCTGGATGCGCCAAGCACGGCCAGGGCCGCGGAAATGGCTTCGGATGATCCAACGGGTGCGGCGATCGCCAGCGAGATGGCGGCGGTGCTGTATGGGCTCCAGATAGCGGGGAGAAAGATCGAGGACAGCACAAATAACATTACGCGGTTCCTCGTCATCGCCCCTAAATCTCCGGGCAAAACAGGCCGCGACAAGACCTCGATCATGTTCTCCATCAAGGACAAGGTGGGCGCGCTCTATACCATGCTAGCGCCTTTTGCCGAGAGCGGCATCAACCTGAACAGGCTGGATGCCCGGCCGTCGGGGCGGAAGGTCTGGGATTACGTTTTTTTCCTCGACATGGAAGGCCACATCGAAGACGGGAAGGTCGCCGCGTCGATCGAACGCCTGCGGCAGGACTGCATGTTCCTGAAGGTGCTGGGGTCGTATCCGAAGAGCGGATAAAACTATTGCGGATTTCGGATTGCGGATTGCGGAATAATGGTAAACATAAGGCATTGCGGATTTTAGATTGCAGATTGCGGAATGGGGATTTACGGGTTTAAAGGTTTTCAATCCGAAATCCGCAATCCGAAATTGGAAAACGGAGCTGGATCGATGATCAACGTTTCAGAAAACATAAAAAACATCACCCCCTACGTTCCGGGCAAGCCGATCGAGGAGTTGGAGCGGGAGCTTGGCATCAGCGGCAGCATCAAGCTTGCCTCGAACGAGAACCCTCTCGGGCCTTCGCCTAAAGCCATCGCGGCGATCAAAAAGGCCGTTGAAGGTCTGAACCGGTATCCCGACGGCAGCGGATTTTATCTCTCTCAGGCACTGGCCAAAAAGTACGGGGTGGATCTCAACCAGATCATTCTGGGCAATGGATCGAATGAACTCATTGAACTCGCGGTGCGCACGTTCGTCCAGCCCGGTGACGAGATCATCTCGGCTGATCCATCCTTTGTGGTGTACAGGATGATCGCTCAGGCAGCGGGCGGAACGAATGTTATTGTTCCGTGCAGGGACATGCGGCATGACCTCGATGCCATGGCGGAGCGGTTCACTCCGAAGACCAGGATGGTGTTCATTGCCAACCCGAACAACCCTACCGGCACCATGAATGCAAAGTCGGAGATGGACCGGTTCATGGACCGGGTGCCGGACCACATAGTCGTGGCTGTGGATGAAGCGTATTTTGAATATGTTACTCACGCTGACTATCCTGATTCTCTGGATTACCTGAAGAAGGGTAAGAACGTGCTGGCGCTGCGGACGTTCTCGAAGATCTACGGGCTTGCCGGACTTCGCATCGGCTACGGCATCACGACCCCGGAGATCGCTGAGCTGATGAACAAGGTGCGGCAGCCGTTCAACACGAACTCGCTGGCCCAGGTCGGCGCCGCTGGCGGCGCTTGCCGACCGGAAGCATGTCGAGAAGTCGATCGCGATCAACAACGAGGGGAAACAGTTTCTGTATCAAACCTTTCAGCGGCTCGGCATATCGTATATCCCCACCGAGGCCAATTTTATTCTGTTCGAGACCCGGCTTGACGGCAAGGAACTCTATGCCGCGCTCCTGAAGCAGGGCGTGATTATCCGGCCCATGGGCGGCAACAGGCTCCGCGTCACGATCGGGTTGCCTGAAGAGAACGCACGCTTCGTGAGCGAGCTGGAGAAGATTTTAAAATAATTTGGTAACTATTCACGTCCCCCATGTCCGTCATCCCCGAATGATCCTATCGGGGATCCAATGATTTTAAAACCTCTGGATTCCCGATTAAAGCGTTCGGGAATGACGAAACTGTTTGTTATTGCAGAGCTGAACAGATTATTGCTTTCAATAATTGTGAGCAAGCTGAATAGTTACATAATTTGTAGCCTTTCTTTGTGAGCTTTGTGGCTTTGTGTGAGGCAGGACTGAGCAGCCTGCGCGGAGAAAATAGTGGCCAAGAAAAGGGGCATTTTGAGCGGGAAGCATGGATCAATTTATGGCCTGTTGCAATGATTATTATCGCAATACTGGCAGCGCTGATAATCCCTCTTTTGATGAAGTTTAAATAACTCATGGCAACATTATTCAATAACGTAACCATAATCGGCGTCGGTCTGATCGGCGGTTCCCTGGCCAAGGTCCTGAAGGACAAGAACCTGGCGCACAAGATAACGGGCGCCGGAAGAAGCAGGGAGACGCTCGAGCTGGCGCTCAAGCTTGGCGTGATCGATCGCATAGGACAGGTCTTGTCTAAGGATGTCGAGGACGCGGACCTGGTAGTGCTTGCTGCTCCTGTCGGCGCATTCGAGCGTACCGTAACCGAGATCGGTCCGCGGCTGAAAAAGGGGGCCATCCTTACTGATGTGGGCAGTGTCAAGGGAGCGCTGGTCACAACGCTCGAGGCAATGCTTCCAGCCGGCGTCCACTATGTTCCAGGCCATCCGATCGCGGGCAAGGAAAAGCACGGTGTCGGAGAGTCGTCCGGGGCGCTGTTCCTGGGCGCGAAATGCATTCTGACGCCGACGGTCAAGACAGACCCGCAGGCCCTTGAAGCGGTGAAGGCGATCTGGATTGCCGCCGGCGCGAACGTAGTATTGATGGATGCCGATGCGCACGACCATATTTTCGCGGCAGTGAGCCATCTCCCCCATGCGGCGGCCTTCGCCATGGTCAGCACGGTCGCGGGATTCAACGCGGGGCCGGAGAATTACATCAATTTTTCAGGCGCCGGATTCCGTGATTTCACCAGGATCGCGGCAAGTTCGCCGGAAATGTGGAGGGACGTCTGTCTGCTGAACGGGAAAAATATCATCGATATGATCGACCAGTACGAGGTAGCGCTCAACAGGATAAAGAAGGCGATCAAGCGTCAGGACGCAGCAACGCTTGAAAAACTGTTCCGATCGGCGAGTGAGCTCAGAAGGGGTCTGGAATAGTCCATGGCCGATCTCCACATACAACCGTCGAGCGGACTCCGGGGTGAGCTTTCCCTGCCCGGAGATAAATCGATCTCCCACCGGTCAGTGATGTTTGCCGCTCTTGCAGATGGCGATACTCACATTACCGGATTCCTGACCGGAGAAGACACGCAGAACACGGCGAAAGGCAATGCAGGCAATGGGCATCGCAATCGAGGGTCTGGGGACAGCACGCCTCGTTGTGCATGGCAAGGGGCTTGACGGTCTTTCGGAGCCCGCGGGGGTGCTCGATCTTGGTAATGCGGGAACCGGAATGAGGCTCATCGCGGGTCTGCTTGCGGGACAGGATTTTTTCTCCGTGCTTACCGGCGACCAGTATCTGAGAAAGCGTCCCATGGCAAGGATCGTTGAGCCGCTCCAACGCATGGGTGCGAGGATCGACGGCCGCTCCCACGGTACGCTTGCGCCGCTCTCCATCAGGGGTGGGGGAAAAACCCTTCAGGCCATCGAGTATGTCAGTCCCGTTGCAAGCGCTCAGGTCAAGTCGGCGATCCTTCTTGCCGGTTTATATGCCCATGGCGATACCACGGTGAACGAACCGTCCAAGTCCCGTGACCACACCGAGCGCATGCTCCGGTTCTTCGGCGTGGAGGTCGGGGAACGGGGGAACAGGGTGATGCTGAAAGGGAGACAGCGGCTGCGCGCCAAAGGATCGCTCAATATCCCGTCCGATATATCGTCGGCCGCGTTCTTCATGGTCGCCGCTTCCATTGTGCCGGGCTCGGACCTGCTCATAAAAAACGTGGGAGTAAATGCTACGCGCACGGGCGTCATCGACGTCCTCGTCGGAATGGGCGCGGACATCACGCAGGAGAACCAGCGAGAGCAGGCAGGCGAACCAGTGGCCGATATCCGGGTGCGGCACCGGAAACTTCATGGGTTTCAGATCGGTGGGGAGATGATCCCCCGTGCCATTGATGAGCTCCCGGTGTTGGCCGTGGCCGCGTCCTATGCGGAAGGGAAAACTGTCATCAAGGACGCCGCTGAACTCAGGGTGAAGGAGTCTGACCGGATCGCGACCATGGCTGCAGAGCTCCGCAAGATGGGCGCGGCAGTGACGGAGCTTCCTGACGGGATGGAAATCATCGGTAAAGACACGCTCATGGGAACACACTGTGACAGCCATGGGGACCATCGAATCGCCATGTCCGTGGCCGTGGCAGGGCTCGCCGCAAGCGGAAATACTATTGTGCATGATACGGAATGGATCGACACATCGTTCCCCGGTTTTGAGCGATTGCTGAGGCAGGTGGCGTATTCGTAAGTCAGAAATAAGGAGTCAGGAGTCAGGAGTCAGGAGTCAGGAGTCAGGAGTATCAACCCTGCTTGACAGCACATATATGAAGAAAAACGGATTAGTGATAGCCATCGACGGTCCATCGGGTGCAGGCAAAAGCACGGTTGCCAGAATACTTGCACAGCGCCTGGGTTATATTTACATTGATACCGGCGCAATGTACCGCTCTATCGGCTGGAAAACGATGAAAGAACGGCTCGATCCGTCTGATGAGCATGCACTTGAGGACCTGTGCGGGCGGACCGAGGTGACGATCAAGAAGGACAACAGCGATCCGCGGTTTTTTGTGGATGGCTATGATGTGACGGGTGAGATCCGTACGCCCGAGATGGGGATGATGGCTTCTGCTGTATCGAAATCGCCTGCGGTCCGCGCCCGGTTGCTTACCTTGCAGCGGGAGCTTGGCAAAAACGGCGGCGTGGTAATGGACGGCAGGGACATCGGCACCGTTGTGTACCCTGATGCGGACCTGAAGTTTTTTCTGGAGGCGAGCGCGGAGGAACGGGGGAAGCGCCGGTATCTTGAACTGAAGGGAAAGGGCTTGGACGTTGATCTTGCGCGGATCACGCAGGAGATCAAAGACCGTGATCATCAAGACAGCGGGCGTTCGATCGCGCCGCTCAGAAAGGCCGACGATGCGCTCCTGATCGATTCGAGTTTTCTGAGCATTGACCAGGTCGTCGACTGGATGCTGGCCGAACTGGCGAAGGTGAAGTGACGGGACATGGAAATATTTCTGGCTGACAAAGCAGGGTTCTGTTTCGGTGTGAAACGGGCGATCAATACCGCGTTCAAGGCGGCGGGCACAGGCAAGGTGTATTGCCTCGGGCCGTTGATCCATAATCCTCAGGAAGTCGACCGGTTGCTTGAGGCAGGGGTGCGGACAGTCGAGGATTTTTCATCGCTCAACCCGGGGGACTATATTATCATCCGCTCGCACGGGGTGCCGCCCCTGGTACTTGCCCAGGCCAGGGACAAAGGGCTCCAGATCATCGATCTCACCTGCCCCTTTGTAGGCAAGGCGCAGCGAGATGCGGAGTTGCTTCAGAAAGAAGGCTATCAGGTGGTCGTTATCGGCGAGAAGCAGCATCCCGAGGTGCAGAGTATTCTTGGCTATGCAGGTGACAACGCTGTTGTCGTGGAGACGGCAGAGGATGTGGAATGCGTGAAGTTTCAACAAAGGCTGGGCGTTGTTGCCCAGACAACTCAATCATATAGCAATTTTTCGGAAATTGTGTTAAAATTGTTAAGCCTTTCCAAAGAATTAAAGGTCTTTAACACCATTTGCCATTCAACAAAAGAACGCCAGGACGCGGCGCGTATTCTAGCCGGACAGGTCGATATCATGCTGGTAGTGGGCGGGCGCAATAGCGCGAACACAACCAGGCTGGTCTCGGTATGCCAACAGGAAGGAAAACCGACGTACCATATCGAGGTGGCCGACGAGATCAGACCGGAGTGGCTGAAGGGTGCGACCAAGGTAGGGGTCACCGCCGGAGCGTCCACGCCCGACTGGGTTGTGGAGGGTGTGATGAAAAAATTAAAGAGCGGGAAGGTCGGTTGATCGTCGCAGGTGCCGACCATATATTTTCGGGAGGTAAGGTATTTTAATGAACGAGAGTCAGGGAAATATCGAGCAAGATGAGAACGAGACGCCGGATGAAGCAAGTCAGCAGAACGAGTTCGAACAGCTCTACAGCCAGTCGTTGAAGAGCTTCAAATCGGGGACCGTGGTGCGGGGCAGGGTATTGCAGGTCCGGTCCGGTTTCGTGATGCTGGACCTCGGGTACAAATCCGACGGCATCATCCCCGTAGAGCAGTTTACCCCGGAGGAACTGAAGGCCCTCAAACCCGGCGATGAGCTTGAGGTGCTGCTTGAGGCCGCGGAAGACGCGAACGGCAACCTGATGCTCTCTCGGGAAAAGGCGAAAAAACTGCAGGTCTGGGACGATCTGAATCGGGCGCATCAGACCGGCACCCCGGTGAAAGGACGGGTCGTCTCGGTGATCAAGGGCGGGTTGACCGTCGATATCGGGGGAGTGGAGGCGTTCCTGCCGGGCTCGCAGATCGATACCAAGCCTGTGCAACAGATGAACAGGATGATCGGCCAGGTGCTGGATCTGAAGATCCTCAAAATGAACTCGGGTCGGGGCAATATCGTGCTCTCCCGAAGGGCCATCCTCGAGCAGCACCTGAACGTGAAAAAGGAGGAAACGCTCTCCTCTCTCGTCGAGGGCCAGGTGGTGACCGGCACAATCAAGAATGTTACGGAGTATGGCGCCTTTGTGGACCTCGGGGGCATTGACGGCCTGCTGCACATTACCGACATGTCCTGGGGCAGGATCAGCCATCCGTCCGAGATCTTGAAGTTGGGCGACAAGATAGAAGTGGTTGTGCTGAAGTATGACAGGGAGAAGCAAAAGGTCTCTCTCGGCATCAAGCAGAAGACAGAGGACCCCTGGCTTGCGGCCTC
Organism: Nitrospirota bacterium; assembly: GCA_963796285.1. Classification (GTDB taxonomy): domain Bacteria; phylum Nitrospirota; class UBA9217; order UBA9217; family UBA9217; genus JALNZF01. The sequence goes on along the minus strand of CAWCKW010000012.1, from coordinate 1,875,275 downwards.
TCAGAAGTTTGCGGTCGGCAGCAGGGTCAGCGGCAAGGTGGTAAGCCTCACGGACTACGGGGCTTTCATCGAACTGGAGCGGGGCGTTGAAGGTTTGATCCATGTTTCCGAGATGTCGTGGACGCAAAGGGTGAAACACCCTTCGAAGGTCGTCTCAGTCGGTGATATGGTCGAAGCACAGGTCCTGGCAGTGGACCCGGCTGGCAAGAGGATCTCGCTCGGCATGAAGCAGATCGCACCCAATCCCTGGCACAGCATCGGCGATCGATATCCCGTTGGGTCCGAGGTAGAGGGGAAGGTCAAGACTATCACCGATTTCGGGGCCTTTATCGGTCTGGAAGAGGGCATCGACGGGCTCATCCACATCTCCGACCTGTCGTGGACCAAGCACGTCAAGAACCCGTCCGAGGTGCTCAAAAAAGGTCAGAAGATCAGAGCCGTGGTTCTTTCCATCGATGCGCAAAAAGAGCGCATCTCGCTGGGGCTCAAGCAGCTGACCCCGGACCCATGGGACAAGGCGATCCCGGAGCGATACAAGGTCGGTCAGGATGAAACCGTCAAGGTGACGAAACTCGCCGACTTCGGTGCGTTTGTTGAACTCGAGCATGGTATTGAAGGTCTGATCCCTGCCTCGGAGATGGTGAAGGACTCCCCAGCGTTCAAGGAAGGCGATGAGGTGATCGCCCGCGTGATCAAGGTCGACAAGGGTGAGCGAAAGATTGCGCTCTCGGTCAAGGCGCAGATCAAGGGCAATGATCGGTCGACCCTGAAAGATTACATGAGCCAGCAAGAGAAACCCGATACCAGTATCGGCGCTCTGTTGAAGGAACGGACAGATCCATCATGAAAAAAAATCCCGTCCTGATCGTGGTAATGACCGCAGTCGTGCTGGGAGCGCTTTTTTTCGGTGTTGTGTTCCTCGCCTCACTGCTGTCCGGGAACAATCGGACATCGACGACCCTGCAGATGGTGGGAGCGGACAAAGTTGCGCTCGTCAAGCTTGAGGGACTGCTGATCACCGCGGAGCCTGTGGTTGAAGAACTGAACGAGTATGCCGAGGATTCCTCTGTCAAGGCGATCGTGTTACGTATCGACAGTCCCGGAGGGGGCGTCGTCGTTTCGCAGGAAATCTATAATGCAGTGAAGAACGCGAGGAAAGAGGGGAAAAAGGTCGTTGCCTCCATGGGGACAGTTGCCGCGTCGGGTGGTTATTATGTGGCCGCGGCAGCGGACAGGATCGTAGCCAACCCCGGCACCCTTACCGGAAGCATCGGCGTGAAGATGGAGTTCGCCAACATCGAAAAACTCCTTGAGAAGATCGGGGTGAAGGGGATGGTGGTGAAGGCAGGTGAGTACAAGGATGTGGGGTCTCCCTTCCGCGAGATGTCCGAGCAGGAGAAAAAACTTCTTCAGGACGTGATCGACGATGTCCACAGCCAGTTCATCAAGGCCGTTGCCGAAGGACGGAATATGCAGGAGGCGGAAGTGCGGGCCATCGCGGATGGCCGCATCTTCACCGGCAGGCAGGCCCTCGATCTCAAGCTCGTGGACCAGCTGGGAGATCTGGCGGACAGTATCAAGGTTGCAGGAGAACTGGTGGGGATCCGAGGAAAACCGAGAGTGATCGAAAAAAGAAAAAAGATCCCTTTCTTTGACTATTTGAAGGAAGAATCCGCGGCCTGGATCGCGGATGTTATTACGCGAGGCGTCGGCAGAAGTTCCGTGACATTACAGTATCTGTGATCTGGACGTGTGAGAATCAAGGGTGAGGAGGAGTGTGCATGACAAAGGCGGAGCTGGTAGATAAAATTGCAGAGAAGAAGCCCGGGTTGACCAGGAAACAGGTGGAAGTGATCGTCAACACCGTGCTCGACGGCATCAAGGACGCCTTGTCCCGCGAAGACAAGGTCGAGATCCGGGGGTTTGGCAGTTTCCGGATCCGCCACCGCCGCGCCAAGGAAGGCAGGAACCCGAAGACCGGCGAGACCGTCTCGGTACCGCCGAAGAAAGTCCCGTTTTTCAAGGCTGGGAAGGAAATGCGGGAGATGGTTGACGGGAAGGTCTAACGCTCTCCGGTAACACCGTCTATTTTGATAATCCCCTTTTGTATCGCAAATTTGATCAAGCCTGCGCGGGTATGAATGCCGAGCTTTTCGCTAATGTTCGTTTGATGGGCGATGACGGTTTTGACGCTGATGCACAGCATGTCGGCTGCTTCCTTGTGTGTGCATCCCTCGGCGACGAGCTTTAGCACCTGCTTTTCCCGGTCACTGAGTTTCTCGTAGGGGTTTTCCACATCGATTTTTTTTTCTCCCTGGATATAGCCGGCCACGACCTCCGAAGCGATGGATGAATAGAGGTACAGCTCGCCTCGCCCGATGGCCTTGAGCGCCGTGATCAAATCGCTTCCGACCGCTTTTTTCAGCAGATATCCGGAAACCCCCGCTTTCAGGAACCGGGATATATATTCCCGGTCCTCATATTGCGTCAGTACGAGCACCTTGATGTCGGGATGCATCCTCTTGATCTCGATCGTGGTTTCGAGTCCTCCGAGCTTGGGCATATTGATGTCCATGATGATGATGTCGGGACGGTGTTTGTTCGTCTTCTCGATGGCCTCGATCCCGTCTGAGGCCTCAGCTATCACCTCGACGTCATCACAGAGCCTGAGGAAGGCCGCGATCCCTTCCCGAACGAGGGCGTGGTCATCGGCGATGAGGATCTTTTTTTTATGCACTTGTCACCTCCGTGTTCGCAAGGGGTATCCGGATTTCGATCTGAGTTCCCTGGCTCGGCGCGGAGCACAAGTGGATCGTGCCGCCGAGCAGTGTCACCCGCTCTTTCATACCCAGCATGCCGAGCCCCCGACTGTCAAACACATCATGGCTTCTATGCGGATAGAGGAGGTTGAGGTTGAACCCTTCTCCGTCATCTTCGATATCTACCGATATAATGTCCTTATCGACCTTCATCATGATAAAGAAATTCTCCGCCTTGGCATGGCGTGCCGTGTTCGAAACAGCTTCCTGTACGACCCTGAACAGAGTGATCTCCACTTCAGGCCGGAAACGGCGCTCCGCGAAGCTAGCGGAATTCAAAAAGTAGTGGATGCCGTTCTCGCCAAGATGCATGTCAAGGAGCGACTTGATCGCTGGAACGAGGCCGAGGTCGTCGAGGAGAGTCGGTCTCAGGTTCTGAATGATGCCGGTCAGGCGGTCCAATGCATTGACGACGATCCCGCGGATGCTGTCGATTCTCTGCGGGGACACCTTGACGGGATTGAATTTGCACATGTCGATCTGCATCACCGCTGCCGACAGGTCCTGCAGCGTATCGTCATGCAGTTCGCGTCCTATACGCTTGCGTTCCTCCTCCTGCGATGAGATGACCTTTTCCAGGAGGAGCTCCCCCTGTTTCCGGCTAGCGTTGATCTGAAGGGTTCTCTCGCGGACCCGTGTCTCGAGCTCCTGGGCGTGCTTCATGATGCGCTCCATCGATTCGACGAGCTTGAGCCGCATGGTCTCGAAGCTCCGGCTCAGGGCTCCGATCTCGTCGCTGCCCTGGAGCGGGACAGGCTCCGACAGATCTCCGTTGGCGATCCTGTCGGTGCCCCGGATGAGATCGTTCAGTGGGTTCACGATACTGCGGCTGATGCCGATGGTCACGATGAAGACCGTCCCGATAAAGACGACGGCAAGGGCGGCGAATGTTCGTTTCAGTCTGGAGGCCGCCAAGAATACTTCGGCCTCGGGTTCCTGAATGGCAATCCCCCAAGGCGCCATCTCGAGCGGGACAAAGGCCAGGATCATGGTCTTTTTTTCGTTCCGGGAGCCGGAGATATGGCAGCTGTGACAGGTCGTTACCCGCTCCCTCTTTTCGCCAATGATGCCGGTAAAGAAGTTATCGCGGTTGCACTGGGTCAGGGTGCGGGTCCTATCCGATGAAGATATGACCACGCCGTTCGAGTCCACAATGTCGATAAACATGTTTTTACCCATGTGAATCAACCCGAGCATGCGGGTCAGTATGGGATTCGTTGGATCGATCTCGCCGCCCGCCACGCCTACGGAATTTCCGTGCTTATCCTTCAGCGGAACGAGGACGAACATGAGCTTTCGGCCCGACGGTTCAAGCGTGTAAACGTTCGAGACCACTGGCCGGTTGTTTGCGATGATCCTGCTGATCGGTTCGATGCTCAAAACGTTGATCGCCGTATCCCGGATCTTCTCTGGATAATTCAGAATAATATTTCCCCCCGTATCCAGAAGGAAGACGCCGTCCGTGAAGATCGAGTACCGGTAGGCGGTCCTGATCGCGTCCCGTTCAGGGCCGAAATCATTGTCCCGCAGATCGATTTTGCCCGACATCGATATGTCATAGAGGCGGTTGATGTTGTCTTTTATAATATTGTCGATGTTGCTCCTGATAAGGCGCGCGAAGGCCAGCTTGGCGTTCTGGGATTCCTCGATATTTTTCTGAATGATGTAGTAACTGGCGACACTGAACGTCAACAGAATGATCGATATGCCTGTTAAGTTGGTCAGGGTTATTCGTTTACGAAGGCTTCCTATGCGCGCGGTCATGGCATGAGTATATAATAATTGCGAGAAAAAAGATAGTGGCAGAACAGGACCAGTTCCCCGGTCGACCGCTGGCTATGGCTCGTCAGCCGGGTCTTCCTGGTAGTGCGCCCTGAGCTCATCAACTGTCGTCTCCTCGATTCGTGCAAGCTCAACGATGTGTTCATGGAGCATCCGCTTCCTCGAGATCGAGCCGGTAAAAATGCTCGTATTGAGCGGAAATACTTCGGGGCTGAATACGGCGTTGTAGATATGCCAGAGGGCGATGATGAGGAAGACGACCAGCGCCTCGTTCGTGTGCAGCACCTTTGCGGCGGGAATAATTTCTCCACTGATAAAACTGGTGATGAGCATGGGTTTCCAGAGCACGGCCCCGGTCGAGATCATCAACAACCCGCCGGTCAGAATGCCCCAGTATTCGAATTTTTGCGTGTAGCTGTATTTACCTCCCGGTGCGGGATACCGCTCATTCCCCAGATAGTACCTGATATTGTGCACCGCGTTCCGGAAGTCGTTCTGCGTGATCACCATGGATGGCTGCCATCGTTTGACGACCAGCCCGACGATCGCGGTCAGGATGTGCGCCGCAACGGCCAACGAGAACAGAATGGCCGTGTAGCGGTGAACAATCCGCACGTTATTGATGCCGCCCATATGCAGGATGATCCACCGGGAGAGGTCGAGGGTGAAGAACTTTTGCGACAAACCGGTTGTGACCAGGATGCTGAAGGTTGTCAGCTGTATCCAGTGCTCGATAACGCGCATGGTGCAGAATCGTTTGAACGTGGTATTCATGGTCACCTCCAAGGTGAAACGCGCCGCCGGTTCAAGCGCCCGGGCGGCTTTATTCGGTTGCACACGACCACATCATCTGTTGACCGCATAACGCCAGATATGCAGCAGGATCTGGAGAACAAACCCGGCCAGCAAGATGGGTATGAAGATCTGATACGCCAGACCGGCGAGGAAGACCAGCGGCGCTGTTTTGAGGCTCGGTTCATAGTGAGAGAGCCAGGCGTCGGGAAAATGCTCGTTGGCATTGGCATGGCACTTTTGGCAACGTTTGAGCAGATTGGCCTTGACGACGGCGGACTCGGCACCCCGGGTGTTCATGATGTTGTGCGTACCGTGGCAATCCGTGCAGACCGCAATGACTTTATGCGGTTTATAGGTTTCCCCTTTCTGCATTTTATACAGACCCAGTGACACGCCATGGAAGTCGGAGAGATAGGTTTTTTCGACGTCCGTGGAAAGTCCGTATTTTCCGACGACCTCCTTTTTTGCATGGCAGTTGCTGCACATCTCGGGGATTCGCTCGCGGTAATCCATGGAAAGCGGGTCTTCGATCGTGTGCGCGGTGTGGCAGTCCACGCATACGGGAACATCCTGGTTATGCTCGTTGAACAGCGCGTTGCCGTGAACGCTTTTTGAATAGATGTCGTATTCTTTCGCATGGCACCGCTGGCATCGTTTCGCACTCTCCGTCCGATCCTTGCCGACCCGGTAGATCTCATGGGACCCGTGGCAGTCGGTGCAGACAGGAGCTTCCAGTTTTCCCTGGCTGAGCATGGTGTAGTGAATGCTCTCGAGACTTTTCGTATATTTATCGAAGTGGCAGCGCCTGCAGCTTTCCGCCGAGGCGAGGATGAAGTCCCTGCGGGTTCTGAAATTCCGCTGCGGGTGTTCTTCGGAGGAGAACCCGAAGTGGCAATCCGAGCAGCTCAGCTTGCCGTGGACCGAGGTCTTCAGCAGGAGGGAATCCACCTTCAGCGGGAGGATTTCGTTGTTCTTGAAACGTAAGGTTACCGCATGATTATGACATTTCAGACAGTACTGTTCTTCATTCGTGAAGGAGCTTATTCCAGACAACTGGGTGATTGTATGCGATCCGTGACAATTGGCACAGACGAGCGGTTTCCCGGCTTTTTCCTCCAGCAGCAGACCGCGATGGATCGCACGCCGCTTGATCTGCTCGTCGGTATGACACTGCCTGCACACCAGGGACGACCTGATTTGATAATGCGCCTTGCTTTTGAACGCCCGGCTGGGGTGTTGTCCGGATGAGAAATCGGGATGACAACTTGGGCAGTCCAGGGAATTATGAACGGAGGACTGAAATTTATCGGGATCCACGTAAGCGATCACCGATTCGTTGTTCTGGAACGACTTGATGATGCCCGGCTTGGCGTGACAGTCGAGGCATCTCCGGGTCTCGTCGGAGAGGAGTACCGGATCCGCCCACGCGTGTCCGGCTATCAGTGTCAGAACGAAGAGCAGAACGGCCACCCACGGACTTTGCACTATTCTCTTCATGTCGTACCCCCTTTGATCCAGGGAACAGAACTTAACCACGGACAGACACGGATAAGCGAAGATTTGTCATAACAGTGGAAAAAAATCCAAAAACAATCAATGGACGAGCTTCCTATTCATTATAAAATCGTTTTTTTGCGGAACTCATCCATATGTTCGCGTAGCGGACCCGTGGTCAAAACCTTTTTTTCAGGTTAAAGAGGGATGTCCGCCGCTGCAACGGACATCCCCGCGAGTCTCCTCGGACTGATGTGGTTCAGTGCGATTCCTTATAATCCGGGTGAGCGTGAAGCACCGGCATACGGTTCAGGATCCACCGGAAGATCAGGATATGAATCGTTGCGATCGCCATGACGACCGCCGCTTCTTTCCACGGCGGAATAATGTGATGAAGGTGTTCCGGAAGCTGCCAGTTCAAGGCGATGATCGAGACATTGATACGGTTGACCAATATCCCCAGAACAGCATAGAAGCCCGCAAAACGCACCACGCCGACGCTCTGCTTCTTAACGCCGTAGGTAAACACGAGCGCCGGGGCGAGGACGAAGCCCAGGAGCTCGACGAGGAACCAGTACCCGTAGGGCGTGTTCAGGAGGGACCAGTTGCTGTCATGGGCAATGCCGATGATCTTGAATACGAAATACACATACATGCCCACTGCGGCGCCTTGCCCCAGGCCGAGGGTCAGCTTGGGCAGGCTCTCAAGAAACTCGCTGTCGCACCGTTTTTTCAGGAACCGGGCCGCGAGAGTGCTCACCACGATCACCATGGCAAGTGCCGCGTAGATGCTCGAGGTGAGGAAGAACACCGGCAGGTAAGAACTGTACCACAACGGGTGCAGTTTCCCCGGGACGAGCAGATACATGGCGCCGAGCGCTGACTGGTGGAGCGTCGAGAGGATGATGCCGGCAATGGTCATGCCGATCGTGAGCATCACCGCCCATTTTCGCACCCGGTTAGATTTAAGCCACTCCAAAATGGCGGGGCTGAATTCAACGAACTGGACCGTCAGGTACGTGGCCACATGCCATGCCACCAGGAACAGCACCGATTGCGTGCCGAACCCGATCATCATGGGGAAGTAGATCCTCCACGGTCTGCCCAGGTCTACGAGCAGATAGATCACGGCGAAGAGATAGCCCAGGAAGCCGGTCAGGACGCCCAGCCTGAGCAGGGGGTGGTACCTTCTAAAACCGAAAATGTAGTATGCCGTCGCCATGACGAAACCAGTGGCGGAAAGTGGCACGCCGCCGAAAAGCCCCCAGCCGAGGTACAGCCCCCAGGGGTATTCGTTCGAGGCATGCGTGGCGAAGTAGAGTCCGTAATAGAACCGAAGCACCAAAACGGGCAGTCCGACACTCAGGATGATCGCAGCAACGACGTTGAAGGGTGTGAGCAGGCTCCGAAAGTAGTCGGGCCAGGTCATGTCCATCAGGAGTTTATTCGTGAACCAGGAGCGGAAATCTCCTGATGACTCCTCCGTTCTTTTCAAGCCAATTTCCGTATTCATTTTTTCACCCCCTCTTTTTTCTCCGCATTTTTGTCTTCCTCCTCGATCGCGTCTCTATGGCGCAGGGCCGCGTAGATGGTCCCGAAGAGGGCGGGCCATGCCGTCAGCACGATGGGGACCGCCCCGAGGAACCCTTTCGTCTCTTCGATGAGCGGTCTTTTGGGGAGATTTGTCGGGAAGCCGACCTGCTCGAACGGTACGCCCGAGATATACATCCAGTTCGTTCCGCCGACCTCATTCTCCCCGTAGATGTGGTCCACGTACTTGTCGGGATTGTCCGCTATCTTTTTTCGGGCGAGCTTCAGCAGGTCCTCGCGCTTTCCGAAGGTGAGCGCGCCCGCGGGACAGGCCTCCGCGCACGCGGTGATCTTGCCTTCCTTGATGCGGGGAGCGCACATAGTGCATTTCTGGATCCGCGGCTCCAGCGCGCTCCAATAATCGTAGGCCGGGATATTAAAGGGACAGGCGGTCATGCAGTACCGGCACCCGAAACAGAGGTCCGGGTTATAGGTGACCGGGCCCTCCGGCGTCTTGGTATACGCATGGATCGGACAGGATGTAAGACACGCCGGTTCCTTGCAGTGGTTGCATTGAACTTTGCGGTAGATCGGTTTGCTCGCGTCTTTCGAGTTCTCATACCGGTTGACCACCGTGTATGCCTTTTGAGTAGGCATCCTCTTTTCGTCGAAAACAGAGCTGTCGTCAAAAGGTTTGTCCGGAGCAGGCAGTTTGTTCGCCTCGTTGCAGGCCTTTTCGCAGCTCCGGCATCCCACGCAGGCCGTGAGGTCTGTCAGGAGCCCATAGCTGTTCGGCCATCCGGAAAAGTCCGCGGACGCCCGCGCCACACCCTGAGCGCCAACCAGGGTCACGCCGGTGATCGTTGCGACGGTCCCCAGGAATGCCCGCCTGTTCATTCCATTATTCTTCTGTTCAGGACCATCTCCGCCGGCCTTATCTCCGGCGATTTCCTCCTTCTTGATGACGGGTTCATTCGGTATATGGCTCATAGCCTCTCTCCTTAGCTGAATTTATTTTCTCCCCGTATCCCCTGTTATTTCGGAGCGTTTTTACCGATTTTGTCCAACTTCCTGGCGTGGCAGAGCTCTGCGCAGCCCTTGGGATCCATGCCGATGTTGCCCATGCCGCGGTGACACTTGAAGCACTGTTTGTGATACGCGGTCTTCAGACCGGGCATGGTGGCGTTGTCGCGGTCAAAAGCGCCGTGGCAGTTCTTGCAAGGCATAAAGCTTTGGGTGACCGAGTTCTTGAATATTTCCGGGGAGATCTTATGACATTGCTTGCACGGCAACGCGTCACCCACGCTGTGCTCGTGATGGCAGGCAGCGCAACTGCCCGCGATGGAAACATGCTTCGGGTGATCGAACTTCACCGGGGTGTAGACGTCCCTGATGCTGTCCAGGATGCGTACCCCCGGCGCTTCCGCCGCAGCGCCGATCTGGGCAGCGGCGATAAGGCAAAAGCTTATGACCACGGTGATAGCGAGTAGTTTTCTCATTGGTCCGTTCCTTTCATCGAATGGGTATTCTCAGAAGCGTTATTTCTTCGCGCTCTTGCCCGCGTCGACCGCTGTCCGCTTCCTTTTTTTACCTGTGAAATAGGCCTCCACGGGGCGCCATTCAAAGGACAGGTCTCTGCCCAGGAGCGTGGACACGCCCTTGACGAGCAGGTTCACGGCTTCAGACAACAATACAAAGAAGAAACCGACGGGCAGCATGACGATATACATCAACCCGATGAAGGGGGCGGCCGCTATCTTGCCGGCGAACTTCATGGTTTCCCGATAGCCGTTCTGCTTGATGTGCTCCAGGTCATCCTTGCCTGCGCTTATGACCGTGGCGAAGGGCCGGGGCTTCAGGATCTCCCAGAACAGGAGGAAGCCTCCGATAAACAGTATCGATAATACGTATTCAATTCCTTTTACCTGGGTTATGAAATCTACGAGTGTATGCATGGTGTTTCCTCCTTGGTTCCAGCGGAGGTTCATCCGCCTGGTGTGGTGGGACCCGCATGACCGCTTCGCACAGGTGTCCGTGTTCCTGCCCGCCGTAACGCTACTTTTTCTCCTTTTTGCTCTTCTTTTTTCCTGACAGATACGCCTCTTTCGGTCGCCAGCCGAATGACAGACTGCTTCCGATCAGCCCCAGGAAGCCATTGGCAACCTTTCCTGCTGCGAGCGTTGCGAGCGTAGCGATACCGATGAACGGAAGGGCTATCACGTAAAACAAGCCGATGATCGGTCCGGCAAGCAGCATGACACCCGTGGGAATGCGGAAGTATGTTGATGAGGCCTCTCCGCTCAAAATGTCTTCCTGTTCCACATCGATCCTCTGTCCGCGTGCCAGATCCCAGTAGGTGCCTTTCCCAACCCTTTGTCCTGCCTTATAACTTAGCATGGTTTTCACCTCCTTTCGTATTCTGTTGGTTTATATATAGCAAGGGCACGGGGTTTTGGAAATGGGAAGAAATACCTATTTGCAGGGGTTATTTATCCTATTAGTTTGCGACAGGAAAGGCAGGCCGAAGGTTACCTGGGGTATTGAGATTGCCGAATGATGAATCGGATGCGAAAAAGGCGGTTTTATTTATCTAGGGGATTGAAAACGAAGGGATATTGCTATGGTCATGCATGCATAAATTTTGTAATGCAAAAACTAGTGTGCATTTTGCATTCGCTACGGCTGCAGTCCGCGGTGATATATGGCGAACGAATGCCCGATCAGCGGATCATGCTTTCAGCTATTTTCGTCAGTTCAAAGGGCGCTGATTTCATGAGCACAGTCATGGTGTATTTGCCCTCATTCCACGTTATCCCGCTGCAGGGTTCATCATTTCCGCAGGTGCCGACGGTCAGAGCCGCGTCTCTGCCTTTTATCGCGTATCGCGCCTTTTCGGTGACATTGGTGATCTTGATCGGATTTTCAACGTTCAGGGCGCCGCCTTCGGACTGGGATATGACAAGCGCGATGTTCCTTTTGTCCGCACGGGTGAATTCCATGACGATCGCGGAGAACGGCCTGCCTTGCGCCAGGATCGTGGCCGGTGGCCAGATGATCTGCTGGGGGAAATAGGACGGCACGTAGATCTCCTTCATGCCCAAAGCGGCGCGCACCTCCTCCACGCTGGCATATTGCCTGATCGTCTCTTTCTGCATGGCGAGCGGGAGCCAGTTCATGACCTTGAGGGCCGCAATAAGCAGCACGATCATGAGGGCGAACGTCAGGAAACCGGTCAATTTTTTATTCATGGCGCACCTCGCTGCTTCATACGATAAAGTAATTGAGCACGGCCGCGGTCAGAAGCGCAAGCATGAAGGGAACGCCCCAACCTTCCCTCGTGTTGATCGATCCCGACTCCAGCCGTTTTATTCTGCTCTCCAGGTGCAGGTTATGGCTGTGCTCTTCGAGAGAGACGTTCGACGTGGAGAGCTTTCGGATACTTGGTTCAGGGACTTCGTCCTTTTTATGCAAAAATATTTTGAGCGCGTCGGCGAGCGCCGCGGGGTTATGGGTCAACGAAACCGCGATGTCGTCGCATATTTTTTCTTCGTCCTTGACCGCCCTCCTGAATTTCAACAGGACGACGGGATTGAAGAACATGATGATCCTGAGGATGAACACAATGATCAGCAGGGGACGCCTGCTTCGGGCAATGTGCGCGATCTCATGCGCCAACGCAGCCTGCATCTGTTCCCTGGTAAGCGCCCGCGAGAGACCCGTTGAGGTGAAGATAACGGGGTCCTTCCCCGTGGAAGAGAACAGGAGAGGTTCGTCATCGTCGAGAAGGACAACGTCCGGTATCTTGATGGACAGCAATCGCGAGGCTTCTTCAATGAACGGGTCTTCATCCAGGTGTGTGCCTTCGTGCTCCACCTGTTTCGATTCCAGCGAATGCATGATCACCGGGAACATCTCCTGAAAAAAAAAGACCAGTGTCGTGAAACCAAGGAGGAGCAGGAAGAGCAGACCGACAGGGAGAAGGCCCCAGATCTCCATGCTCAACCAGCGGTTGATGTCGAACAGCGATCCGAGCCTGAACAGAGCCGAGCTTCTATCGGGATTTATCAGCTGGTACAGGGGGAAGGAGACGATTGGAAAAATGATGGCAATGAGGCGGAACCGCTGCCGGACCTCAGGGGCCTCGACCCTCCATGCTTTCAATGCCCGGTCCGCGATCACCGCAACGATGATCGAGTGGCAGAACGACTGGGCCACATACATGCCGGCAAAAGAGTTGAAGAAGGTTGATATGTTCATAGACCATGGGTCAGTAGCCGGCGTTCCGTTCTGCGGCCAACTCATGCGCGTCGACTGCTGGCACCATTATACAGAAATCATTCGATGGTTGCCAGAGGAGATTTGCCCGCGGGGGAATTATAATGAAAAGTATTTCGATTTAATTTATAATTGTCCTGCGTGTTATTAAATTGATACTGATTACGAGGAGGGCTTACGGAAACATTCGATATATTGGACTGTACCGGCCGGAAGACCGGGGAGGTCATCGCCCGGGATGAGGCTCACCGGACCGGTATATGGCACGGGGCCTTCCACTGTCTCCTCGTGTCTTCGCGGGAGGGAAGGGGACAAGCACTCTTTCAGAAGCGGTCGGCACAGAAAAAGATCGCGCCGAATATGTTCGATGTAAGTGTTGGAGGACACTACGCAGCAGGCGAGGATGCGAAGGTCGCCGGACCGCGGGAGATCAAGGAGGAACTGGGGCTTGATGTCCGGTTCACCGACCTCCTGCCCCTCGGACGAAGGGTATTTGTGTATTGTTTTACTCCCGGGGTGATAGAGTACGAATTCCAGGACGTGTTCCTGCTTATTCGTGAGATGCGGCCTGACGCCTTTGTACTTCAGACGGAAGAAGTGGACGCGGTGCTGGAAATGGAAGTGGACCACGGCATCAGACTTTTCACCGGAGAAGTCCGCAGTATCGAATGCAGCCTGTACCGGAACAGTACCGCCGCTGAACGGGTCGCTGTCTCTGCAGAGGAGTTCGTCCCGTGCTTCGACAACTATTATCTGAAGCTGCTCCTCCTCGCGCGACGATATTTTCAGGGTGAGCGAAAGCTCCTTTTCATTTGACGGTAATTCTCGGCTCTACCTGCCTTTGCGCTGAAATGAAACGCAGTTTGCCTGACAAACAGCTTGTACCATCCTTTTCTTCAACTGACAAAACAGCCATCGGTCGATCGTTTAACGCGTTATAATCGACCGGACAAATCAATGGTAATGGCCTTCCTTGCCCACCTTGCCTTTGAAAACCGTGTATCTGTAGATGGTATATCCCAACACAACCGGCAGGATTATCGCCGCTCCCCAGAGCGTGAACTCAAGCGTTTCCCGTTGCGCTGCTGCATCATAAAAGGTGATGCCGGGCGGAACTGCATGGGGATAGATCGACGCAAAGAGACCCAGATACCCGGCGAAAAAGAAAACCACACTGAATACAAAGGGCATGATCTCACTCCTCGATCTCAGGCTTTTGATGATCCCGGTGAAAGCCAGCAGTCCCAGCGCGGGGAAGATCCAGATGAAATAGACCCTGGGCGCACTCAGCCAATGGGCCAGGACCTTGGGGTCGTGAAAGGGCGTCCAGGTGATCATTAAGAGCTGGAATATCAGTACGACCACTGATGACCGAAAGGCATTGTTGTAAGCGCGCGCTTGTATTATTCCTGTTGTCTTGATGATCAGATAAGTGGATGCAAGAAGGATATAGCCGGCGATCAATCCGAAAGCCGTCGCTAGTGAGTAGGGATTTAGCCAGTCGAAAGAACCGCCCGCAAAATGACTCCCCGCAATTTTTGTTCCGGTAAGGACGCCGCCCAGGATCAAACCCTGTGCTGCCACTGCAGCAAGACCTCCAAGGAAGAACGCTCTGTCCCAGATATATTTTCGCGCGGCATTCAACCGGAACTCAAAAGACACGCCGCGGAAGATCAGGCCATAGAGAAGCGTAAAGAGAGGGATATACATGGCGCTGAAGAGCACTCCATATACCAGTGGAAAGGCCACAAGCAGGATGCCGCCGCCGAAGACGAGCCAGGTCTGATTCGCATCCCAGACGGGTGCAATGCTGTTCATCAGCGTGTCGCGCTCTTCCTCATTATGCGTGAACGGGAACAGGAGCGCTATCCCGAGTCCGAAGCCGTCCAGGATCACGTAAAGGATCACCGTCAGAGCAAGAAGCGCGATCCAGATGTCGACAATGTTCATAAATTACTCCAAGACTTCAATTACCATTCACCGAGTCTTTGCGGCGAAAATTCTCCGTTCAGCTTTTTGCTAAGCGTTGGTTGTTCCCTCCTGATCTTGTAAAGGCCGCATCCCCGCTGGAAGCTGAACCGCAGGGATCGGGCTCGAAACGTCCGGTCCTCGTTTGATCATATTCAGGATGTAAAATAAGTAGATCAAGCCGATCGACGCAAAGATGATGAGAAAGAGACTGAGAGACCAGATCACATTGCCCGGTGGAATGGGTGAAAGACCCTCGGCCGTTCTCATAAGACCATAAACGAGCCAGGGCTGCCGGCCCGCTTCGGTCGTTATCCATCCGGTCTCGACAGCAAGAAAACCGAGGGGGTGGATGACCACAAGCGTCCAGAGAAATGGCCGGTGTTCGAAGAGTCTCCCTTTTCTCCAGAGAATGAATCCCCAGATCATTACCAGCAGCAAGAGCGTCCCAATCCCTATCATGATGCGGAATGCCAGGAATAGAAGAGGAACACTCGGACGGTCCTCTCTCGCGAATTCTTTCAGCCCTGAAACCCGGCCATGAAGAGTGTGAGTGGCCAGGAGACTGAGGCCGTTCGGCAGGGAGATCTCGAACGTATTCTTTTCCTCCTTCACATCAGGAAAAGCCACAACGACAAAGGGTGCGCCTCCCTCCCTGTTTGTCTCCCAATGGGCTTCCGTTGCGGCAAGCTTGGCAGGCTGATGACGAAAAACCATTCTGCCGCTCAGGTCACCGATGATCATCTGGAGCGGAGCGAACAGCGCGGCCATGATCAGTGCGATCGTGAGAGAACGTCGAAAAAGGACGCTCGTGCCGCCCTTCAGGAGAAAGTATGCGCTGACCCCGGCAACGACAAACGCAGTGGTCTCGAGCGCGGCCGTGCTCATATGAAGCATGCGCACGAGCGTGGAAGGATTAAAGATCGCGGCGTGGAAATCAGTGACCATGAACTTTCCATCGATCAGACGGTAACCGGCCGGGGTCTGCATCCACGAATTAGCTGCAATGATCCAGAAGGAAGAGAGAATGGTCCCGACTGCCACGAGCGAGGTAGCGAGAAAATGCATGTGACGGCTTACCCTGTTCCATCCGAACAGCATGATGCCGAGGAAACCGGACTCCAGAAAGAAGGCGGTCATGACCTCGAAGGCCATGAGAGGGGCAATGACATTGCTGGCCGCTTGAGAAAAGCCGGAGAAATTAGTGCCGAATTCAAATTCCAGCACGATCCCGGTGACGACTCCGACGCTGAAATTGACGGCAAAGAACTTCACCCAAAAACGATACATGCGGTAATACAGTTCTTCCTTTGTCTTGAGCCACAGGAGCTCGACGACTACAAGAAAGACGGAGAGGCCTATGGTCAACGTGGGAAAGAGGATGTGGAAAAGGGTCGTGACGGCAAACTGAATTCGTGAAAGCAGAACGGTATCCATTAACATGCCTCGATCCCGGTAAATCCCGCGTTTATAAGACAACGATCTTTGACCCTGATGATTATGACGAAGCAATGAATTGCACTGATACGTAACGGATCTTCTCAAATCATAAAAATAACGAAGTAAATCCGCACAATAATTGCATTTTATTAGTATAGCAAAATACGCAGCGCGAGCTTTATTGGAAATCCTTCTTCATACCGCCGTCACGTAGGAGTCAAGGAGAATTGCATCGCCAGTGCTCATGGCCGTACCCTCGAATGGGCGGCTTGCAGAGCGTTATCCGAGCTTCTTCGCGCAGCTTCGTTTTTCGAGGGTGTGGAATGGAAGATCAGGCCGTTGAAAAGGCCAGACATTCATTTGCGTGTCCGCAGGAAGTTGGCCAGACTCCATCGCTCTTCGGGCTTGAGCTTGTCCTTAAAGGACGGCATGCGGCCGAAACCGAAGGTAATGGCCTTGAAGATCGTGGAGTCGCTCAGGCCCTTCACCATACCAGGGTCGAGGCCCGGCGGCGGTGGAACGAGTTTTTTACCCACGGGACCGCGTTCCGCCGAGGTCTGGCCGTGACACATGGCGCAGTTGATATCGAAGAGCGCCTTCCCCTGCGACAGGGATGCTTCGGTCGGGGTTATGGGATTTCTCAAATCGGCCTGTTGCGAGACGATCTCTTTGCCTGAAACCGGCACAGCGCCTGCGGGCGGGGAGAGTACCGGCGCTTTATACGGTTTGTAGGATTGCTGATCATCCATCCAGATCGCCGCTAACAGCAGAGGAGCCGTGGCCAGAATGAGCAGTTTCGAAACCCATCTCATACTGTTTCCTCCGCAATGATCCGCAAGGCGCCGGCTTGCTTCATGATCTCTTCCGCCATTTTGCTTTTCTCTCCTCTGGGTACGAAAACACTGATGCCGATGCATCCCTCGCTGATGGCCGTATCATAGGGGCGCTTTTCCCAGGGCGGAAGCCTCATTTCAAGAAACATCCCGCCTATGGTGCCGACTATGGCGAAGAGCATGGCGAGTTCATAGGTGATGATCCCGGTCGGGTAAAGTGCGATGATCGGCTTGTCGCCGGTCTGCACCGGGTAGAGCCAGGCAGTGCCCGCTGCCAGGAGAAAGCCTGCAGCAGCGCCGACCAAGCCGCCTGCCACGGCCAGCCAGCGGAACCAGGTGCGTTGATCGGTCTTCACCAGCACGTTGTCGGGATAAGGAACGGAGGTCAGTGAGGTGATATCCGCTTCGTCGAACCCCGCCTTAACCAGGCTGTCCACGCCCCTGCTCGCGTTCTCAATATCCTTAAATATCCCGAGAGTTTCCATCCGTCTACTCCTTTCCCACGATCGACGGCACCTTGGCGCGGCCGAGCTGAACAGCAGTCTTTCGGACTTCGAGCTCCCGCACGTCTGTCACCGCGACCAGAGGGAAGAATTTCGAGAAAAGGGCATACAGCAATGCGAAACCTGCAAAGGCGGCTGCAGTGATCGAGAACTCAACCCAGGTCGGGAAGTAGGTGCCCCAGACGAAAGGCATGTTCTTATGCGAGAGCGACGGAACGATGATAAGGAAGCGCTCGATGAACATGCCGACATTGACCAGGAGAGTGACGACAAGCATTACCCCGATAGAGCGCCGCAGCTTCTTGAAGCAGAGGGCCGTGATCGGCAGCACCGAGTTGCCGAGAAGCATCAAGATCAACGCCGGGGTATACTTCCCGGACATAAAATTGAAGACCTCCCATTCGATCGGTTCATGGGCAAACCAGGTGGTCTGGACCTCGACGAAATAGGCATAGGACCAGAGAAGGGAGATCACCAACAAAAGCTTCCCCATGTTGTCGAAGTGGAGCGGTGTGAGATACGCCTCCAGATGGAAAATCCGGCGGATGACTATCATCAGGGTGATCACTGCAGCCACGCCCGAGAGGATCGCTCCAATCACGAAATAAGGAGGGAAGATGGTGCTGTGCCAGCCGGGGACCACGGTAACGGCGAAATCCCAGGCCACGATGGAGTGGACCGACACTGCCACCGGAATGATCAGGGCAGCCATCAGGGTGGATGCCTGGCGGAACACCACCCACTCCCGTCCGCTGCCCCGCCATCCCATGGCCAGGGCCGCGTAGAGCTTTTTTCGCCAGCCGCTCGCCCGGTCACGCGCAATTGCCAGGTCGGGGATCATGCCCAGATAAAGGAAAAGGCTGCTCCCGATGATATAAGCCGTTATCGCCGTCATGTCCCACAAGAGGGGCGAACGGAAATTTGACCACAGCCCCCGCTGATTGGGGTAGGGAAGAAAATAGTAGACGACCCAGTTGCGGCCCAGGTGGATGACCGGGAAAAGACCGGCCACGGTGATGGTGAAAACGGTCATCGCCTCGGCGGCCCGCAGGATCGGTCTGCGCCAGTTGGCCTGGGAGAGACGCAAGATTGCAGAGACCATGGTCCCGGAATGAGAGAGTCCGACCCAGAATACGAAGTTGACGATGAATATCCCCCACATGACCGGGCGGTCCAGACCCGTTACGCTCAGGTCCGTCGTTACCATATATGTGAAGGCATAAAGACCCCAGGCCACTACCACTCCGAGGAAGAATGCAAGCCCGTACCAGCGCCAGGTAGGGGGCCGCATCGAAGAGAGCATCTCGTCGTTCAGTTGCTCGGCGTTTTTAACAATAAAGATCGTTGGCTCAGACATGCTCGCGTCCTCCTCCCTTGAGATAGTAGATCGAGGGGTGTGTGCCCAGGTGCTCCAGGAGCCGGAAGCGCCTGGGGCTGCGGGAAAGCCGGCAACCCGGCTCTCGGGGTCTGCAGTGTTGCCGAAGACCAGGGCATCCGCAGGACAGGTCTGGGCGCAGGCCGGCTGCACCTCTCCGTCCTTGATCAGCCTCTGTTCGGCCTTGGCCTCTTCCTTGGCCCGGCGGATGCGCTGGATGCAGAAGGAACACTTTTCCATCACCCCGCGGCTTCGCACGGTGATGTCCGGGCTTAGCTGATTGTTCAGCGGAGGGGGCCAGGCGTGCTCATGGTCGTAGAAGTTGAAGACCCGCACGGCATAGGGGCAGTTGTTTCCGCAGTAACGGGTGCCCACGCAGCGGTTGTAGACCTGGCCGTTCAGTCCGTCGGGGTTGTGATAGCTGGCATAGACCGGGCAGACCGGCTCGCACGGGGCATCGTGGCAATGCTGGCAGAGCACGGGCAGGAAGCGTACGCGAACATCCGGGTATTCACCCACCCAGAAGCGCTCGATCCTGAGCCAGTGCATGTTGCGGCCTTCTGCGATCTCCTTTTTGGCGCAGATGGCCACGTTGTTTTCCGCCTGGCAGGCGACCACGCACGCGCCGCATCCGGTGCAGCGGTCGAGATCGACAACCATTCCCCATTTGTACGGGCTCGTCAATTTTTCCATATGTTGCACAATCCTCATGGCCGCAATAAATGCTAAAAGTCGGATTTACCGCAAAGCCGCAGAGGGCGCTAAGGAAAACTATTAACCAACCCTTAGAATCTTTTTCTCCGCGTCTTCGTTTATGGCCGCGCTTACGCAAGTGCAGGCTACGTCTCGGCGGTGGATCTTAACTTCTTTCGAATTTATCGTTATATCTCTATCAAATCGCTGCGGTAGCTCCCCTGCGGATGCCCGGCGTCAACCAATTCCCCCTTGTCCGAAATTCGCTTTATCCGCACCCGGGTCGCGTTCCAGGCCGGTTGGGGTTTTGTTCCTTCAGTTGTCAGCACCAAAAGCTGGAGGGGGTTCGCTCCCCTTCCCTTGGCATAGCGTCCCATCTCACGATGTCCCTGCCCCAGGGGAATGGCCACCATGTCCGGCCGGATGCCGGGGTAGATCACCGCAGGCACGCGCACCGAGCCTTGGGAGGAAGTTATCTCGACAAGATCGCCGAAGCCGATCCCCAGTTCAGCGGCGGTCTTGGGATTGATCTCGACCCAACTGTCCCAGACCACGGTGGTCATCGGGTCCGGCAGTTGCTGCAACCAGGGAAGTGAAGCGCCACGGCCGTCATAAAATGCCGTGGAGGGATATATCGAAAGATGCAGAGGGAATTCCTTTTCATTTCCGGAGAACCGTGGGTTTTGCAGGTTCGGGAACGCTCGCGCCTGCCGCCCAGCGATAACTCTTGACCTGGCTGCTGTTCGTTTTGAAAAGTCCGCCCTGTCTGAGCAGGTCGACCCACGTTGCTTCAAAATCTTTCCCGCTCGCAAGACCAACATGCTTTTTCATCTCAGCCTTCAGCATATCCAGGTAAGACTCGTAGGGGAATGCCGCCTTCATCTCCCCGCCAAGTTCATGGGCCGCAGTCATCAACACCTCGGGGAACTGGCGTGTGTCGAACACGGGCATCACCACCGGCTGCATCAAACCAATCACCCCATCCCGCGTGCCTGCCAGCGGGACCACGTCTCCCCAGCTTTCCAGAGCAGCGTGGTCCGGCAGGATCAGGTCGGCCTGCATTGCAGTGTCGTCCATGAGCGAAGAGAAGCTGACGATAAACGGCACCTTGGTCAGTGCCTCCTGGAAGCCCGTAGTTGAGGGAATGGTGTGGACCGGGTCGCCGTGAATCAGGGCCATGCGGATTTCGCCGCCGTGCATTTTCTTAACAAAAGAGAGGATCTCGTCAAAAGAGGTTGTTGGGCCGTCCGTTGCCCCCCCGTCCGGGTAGACCCCGCCGGGCCGGTTCAGGTTCCCCATCAGCACGTTCAGCAATAGGACAGCGCGGGCCGATTCCTGACCGTTGTTCTGGAAGGCGATTGTCTCACCGGCCATGGCCAGCGAGGGATGGGTCGTAGCAAACTCCCGGGCCACCTCGGCAATGGACTTTTGCGTCAGACCGGTCTCTTCCGCCACGCGGGGAAGATCGTAAGCCTTCAATCGGCCCAGCAGCTCTTCCGCCCGGAGCCCGTTAGCGGAAAGGGCGGTTTTGTCGTATAGGGACTCAGCCAGGATCAGCCGGGCCATGCCGAGGGCGAGTGCCCCTTCGCTTCCGGGACGAGCCGGCATCCATCGATCGGCCGACGCAGCCGTCAACGACAGCCGGCCGCCGACATAGGTGAAATGACCGCGGACCGTGTCCCGTGCCTGGCGCATCCGGCCGAAGGCCTGGCCGTAATGGACAGGAGATAAATGGCTTTCCACAAAATCGGCGCCGAAGCTGAGCAGATAGCGGGTCTCAGCCACGTCATAATAGGGAAGGCTTGTCTGGCCGAAGCTTTGTCGGTTGGCGGCGCGGAGCCAATCAGGGCCGAGCAACTCATACGTAATGTGATGGGGAGAACCGAAGGAGTGCATGAAACCGGCTGTCAGTTTCGCCAGTGTGCCTCGAAGCTCCGGCGTCAGCAGGGCCAGGGTGCCGGTGGATCTTTCTTGCTTTAAGGTCTTGAGCTTGCCGACGAGGAGGCCCAGCCCCTCTTCCCAGGAGATCTTCGCGAATGCTCCCGAGCCCCGGGGCCCGGTACGTTTAAGCGGCTGCGGTAAGCGGTCGGGATGGTAAAGCTCCTGGAGAGCGGCTTGTCCCCGGCCGCATAGTTTTCCCCTGTTGACCGGGTGCTCGGGGTTCCCCTCGATTTTTTTGGCCCGCCCTTCCGATACCCGGACCAGGATGCCGCAGCCGGCAGGACAGGACCTGCAGGCGCTGGCATAGTAGTTGGCTATTCCCGGCGTTACGCCCTCATCAGGCGGAAGCAGGTAGGGGATCAGTTTTTCATTAGCCGACTTGCAGCCCGCAAGCATGGCGCCGGCAGCCGACAGCCCGCTCAGTTGCAGAAAGGTCCTTCGATCCATATATACTCCTAAGTAAAAGCACTAAATCCCAAGCATCAAATAACGAATAAATTTCAAGCACGAATGACCGAATAACTAAAACGAGTTTCGAGTATTGATATTTTGAATTTGGATATTATTTGGAATTTGTAATTTGGAATTTCTCCTCATTTATGGCATGTCCAGCAATCGATACTGGCCTTATGCTGTTTATGACAGCCCAGGCACCAGCCCATTTCTATTTTGATCGATCGGGTGATCCGCTGCATCGCGGCCACATCGCCGTGGCAGGCGGTGCAGACGAGTCCGGCGCGGATATGCATCATGTGAGGGAAATAGACGTGGTCCGGCACGCGGTAGACCCTGACCCAGGGGACCGGCTCCTTTTTATCCCAGTACGCCATCAGCTTTTTAATTTCCGGGGCGTTTTGGGCGATGAACAGATGGCAGGCCCGACAATCCGCCACTGCAGGGATGCCGGCGACCATTGACTTCGGAGCGTAGCGGTGACAGAAGAGGCAGGGGATGCCGTTGTCGCCGGCATGCACCTTATGACTGAAGGCGATCGGCTGGATCGGAGAGCGGTCCCGAAGATCCAGCGGCAGATTGTACATCAATGCCAGGCCGGCGATGAGAGCGCCCGCTGCAACGACCAGCCCGCCGATAAGCCACGATATTTTCATGCTGTTTACCAGGGAGAGACCGGGAAAATGACGATCAGGATTAAGCTCGATCCAGTAAAATTATAATAGCAGACATCTCCCCGGCTGTCAAACCGGAGCGGTTATGGGGGATTGGTCAGTTTGAAAAATGAATCAGGGGAACAAATAGGGCGTGTCAATTACGTTACAAACTGATCGATTCATTGGCCATTGATTTTTGATTTGGCATTGGTATTTTGAAGATTAAACTTAACTCTCTGCGTATTCTTCGATCTTGGCGGCAAACGAGCTATACTTAATCCTGCCTTCCTGCAAGGGGGCGGCGTTTTATTTCACGCCGGGATAATAGTTTTGAGCTCTTGATCCAGGCAAAATGCAAAGCCCGAGATTTCACGGAAATTTCCCTTTGCTTCACGAGCAAATTCCCTATATAATCCTGAAAAGAAATCCAAATTGATTTCTGGGGGCCTATCCGAATGACCGAATACGATAAACCGGGAAAATCTTTATTGGTCGTCGGCATCGGCGCCTCGGCCGGCGGCCTTGACGCTCTCCAGCGCTTCCTCGCCGTCCTCCCAAAGGACTTCGACTTCGCGCTGGTCTTCATCCAGCACCTTTCCGCAAAACACAAAAGCCTCCTGCCGGAGCTCTTGAGCGCCCGGCGTCCCTCTCTCGTGATCCAGGAAATATCCGACGGCTTGAAGATCCAGGCCGGACGCCTTTACCTCGCACCTCCGGGCAGGGAGGTCCGCCTGCGAAACAGCTTCTTTCAGACGACCGTACACACCGAAGGTCTCATCCATCTGTCGATCGATGAATTTCTCTCCTCTCTCGCGGAGGACGCGGGCGAGCGTTCCATTGCCGTGATCTTGTCCGGCGCGGGCACGGATGGCGCCCGCGGCTGCCAGGCGGTCCGGTCCGCTGGCGGGACGGTGTTCGTCCAGGACCCCGAGACCGCGGAATTCAACAGCATGCCGCTCGCGGCCATCGCGAGCGGCCTGGCGGACGCCGTGCTTTCTCCCGAGCAGATCGCCGGCGAGCTCCTGAAACTCCAGCGGCTCGGCGAAGCTGAAGCAAACCGGGAGGTGCGCCATCTCCGCCGAAGAGTATGACAGCTTCTTCCGGCTGCTCCAGGAGAAGACCGGCGGCCGGTTCAATCATTACAAAAAGAGCGTGGTCACCCGAAGGATCAGAAGACGCATGTATCTTCAAGGGCTCTCGGCGGTCAAAGATTACCTGGGCATCATCTCAACCAATGACTCAGAGGCCGCCCTTCTCGCCGCCGACCTCATGATCGGCGTCACCTCCTTCTTCCGCGACCGGGTTGCATGGAAGGCGCTGAACCTGGAGGCGGTCCGGAAGATCGCGGCCGGGAACACCGACCTTCCCATCCGCGTTTGGACCCCGGCGAGCTCCACGGGCGAGGAGGCCTACTCCATCGCCATGATGTTTCTGCATGAGCTTGCTCTTGCCGGGGAAAAGCGGGACGTCCACGTCTTTGCCACGGACGTGAACGAGCGGGCGCTTGGAGCGGGCACGCGAGGGCAAGTATCCCGCAAGCATCGCCGCGGACGTGCCGCAGGAGTACGTTCAAAAATATTTCATGCCAACCGAGGACGGCAACTTTCTCGTCATCAACAAAGAAGTCCGGGAAACCGTGGTCTTCGCCCGGCAGGACCTGTTGACCGACCCGCCTTTCTCCAAGCTCGACCTCATCATCTGCCGCAACTTCATGATCTACCTGGAGCCCGACGCCCAGGAAAAATGCATCACCCTTTTTCATTACGCGCTCAACGAGGGGGGCTTTCTCTTCCTCGGGAACGCGGAAACCGTGGGCAAAAAAAGCAGGCTCTTCCAATCGATCGGCCACAAGCAGTGCCGCGTCTACCGGAAGCTTGAGACAAAACCCGCATCGCGCCTGCCCATCTCGGTCCCGTATGCGGCTGAACGTTCGGCGCAACAAGCCTCGAAACAGGCGCAGCTCGCGGAGCAGAGACGGTCCTTCACGGAAATCGTCCAGGAAAAACTGCTCGAAGAATACGCGCCCGCTTCCGTGGCCATAGATCAGAATTACGAGATCATCTACCACAACGGCCCCACGAACAAATATCTCCTCCAGCCCCGGGGCGTGCCGACGCAGAACCTGCTCGAGCTTCTGCCCGAGAATCTCCGGAGCAGGATTCGCGGGGCGCTCTACCGGTCGAGCCACGAGGGGAAAACCGTTTCAATACGGGCAAGTCTCCCTGTCGCGGGTGAAAATCCCCCTCGGTCCCCCCTTTCCAAGGGGGGAAGTAAAATCATCCCCCCTTTAGCAAAGGGGGGCAGGGGGGATTTGCAGCCGGTAAGACAAATTTCGCTCCGGATCACGAAAGCAGCGGAGAACCTTTTCATCGTCGTTTTTCAGGAGAAAGGCGTCGCTCTCCAAGGAGGATGCCGCCGAGCAGGTCGATGCCACCGTCATCGAGGAGACCGCGATCCATCAGCTCGAAGGCGAACTCTCGGCCACACGCCAGGATCTTCAGAGCCACATCGAACAGCTCAAGAGCCTGAACGAGGAGCTCCAGTCCTCGAACGAGGAATTGCAGGCCGCGAACGAGGAGCTTGAGACTTCCCGCGAAGAACTCCAGTCGTTGAACGAAGAACTGATCACCGTTAACTCGCAGCTCCAGGGAAAGATCGAGGAACAGGAGACCACGAACGACGATCTGAACAATTTCCTCGCGAGCGCGAACATCCCCACGATCTTCCTGGATACTCACTTCCGGGTGAAGCGCTTCACGCCCGCGATGCTCAAGCTCATCAAACTCCTGCCCTCGGACGTGGGGCGTCCCATCGCCGACATGTCGCAGGAAAACCTCGGTCCCGACCTCACCTCCGACGCTCAGGCGGTCCTAGAACGTCTCGTGCCCGCGCGTCAGGAGCTTGAACTGGGCGGCGCATGGTATGTCCGCACGACCCTGCCCTACCGCACCGCGGACAACCGCATCGAGGGCGTCGTCATCACCTATAACGACGTATCCGAACTCAAGAAGTCCGAGGAGCGCACGCGGCATCTTGCCTCTTTCCCGGAGCTGAACCCGAATCCCATTTGCGAAGTGCATTCCTCGGGTAAGATCAACTTCTGTAATCCGGCCACGGTAAAAGTTCTGGCAAACCTGGGGATGGACACAGAAGATTTAGCCGTGTTCCTGCCCGAAGACATGGACGACATTTTACGTGATCTGGGAGGGGGAAAAGAAAAATCTCATCTATCGCGAGAGAGTCGTCAGGGACAGCGTTTTCGGCATGACCGTCCATCTCATGCCTCAATTCAATGTTGTCCGCATTTACGCCTA
Organism: Nitrospirota bacterium; assembly: GCA_963796285.1. Classification (GTDB taxonomy): domain Bacteria; phylum Nitrospirota; class UBA9217; order UBA9217; family UBA9217; genus JALNZF01. The sequence continues at coordinate 1,849,404 of CAWCKW010000012.1, read as the reverse complement.
CGACATCACCGAGCGCAAGCGGGCGGAGGAATCCGTACTTCGGGCCAAAGAAGAGTGGGAGCGGACCTTCGACAGCGTTCCCGACCTGATCGCGATCCTGGACAATAACCACCGCATCAAACGGGTGAATGCGGCCATGGCTCGGAAACTGGGGCTCACGCCCGAGGAGTGTATCGGCAAACATTGCTATGAATCCGTGCACGGTCTTTCCTGTCCGCCCGCTTTCTGCCCTCATGCCAGAACTATTAAGGACGGCCGTCAACACATAGAAGAAGTGCATGAAGATCGCTTTGGGGGAGACTTTATCATCAGCACGACCCCGCTTTATGACGATAAGGGACAGATGATCGGTTCTGTTCACGTCGCTCACGACATCACCGAGCGCAAGAAAGCGGAAAAGGCACTGGGCCGTCTGGCAGCGATCGTCGAGAGCGCGGATGACGCGATTATCGGTAAGGACCAGGACGGTATCATTCAGACGTGGAACGTGGGAGCGGAGAATATCTTCGGATATAAGGCAGAGGAGGTAATCGGGAGGAATATTTCTCTCCTGATTCCGCCGGGGCACATTAACGAGGAACCCGAAATTCTCGCACGGATCAAACAGGGAGAACATATCGAGAATTTCGAGTCCGTGCGCATGCGGAAAGACGGTTCGATCATCCCCGTGTCGCTTACGTTCTCCGCCATCAAGGATGCGAGCGGCAAGATTATCGGCGCGTCCAAGATCGCGCACGACATCACCGGGCGCAAGAAGTCCGAGTACGAAATTCAGACGCTTGCCCAGCAGCGTCAGATAGCGCTGGACGCGGCGCACTTGGGATGGTGGCAATACAACCCCATTACGCGCATCTCGGAGTGGGACGACGGGTACAAGGCGATCTTCGGTGTCAGCGGCTATACCCGACCGAACGACGAGATCCTCGCGCAGAGCATCCATCCCGATGACTTGCCCGACTGTGGGCCGGGTGGAGGCGGCTTTGAACCCCGTTGACCCGCAACCATACGCCGCGGAGTATCGGATCAACCGTCCGGACGGCGCACTGCGATGGATAGAAGCTCATGGCATCGCCACCTTCGAGGGCGAAGGCGCGGACAAGCGGGCAGTGAGCTTGGTCGGTACTGTCGGTGACATCACCGAGCGCAAGCAGGCCGAACAAACGCTCCGGGAGAGCAAAGAGCGCTTCCGGTCCGTGCTGGACAATTCTCTTGATGTTATTTACCGACTGAACGTGCAAACCGGCCGTTACGAGTACATGAGCCCGTCGGTTGAGAAAGTAACCGGTTTTTCAGCAAACGAATTAATGACGCTCGAGCTCGATACGGTCCTGACCATGATCCACCCCGATGATCTGCCCGCGGTCCGGGCGGCGCATGAACGTCTTTTGGAGACCGGCGAGGGAGATGTGGAGTACCGCCAGCGGACCAAGGGGGGAGATTACCGCTGGCTGTTCAATCATATGGCCCTTTCCAAAGACAGCGCCGGTCGGCCGCTGTACCGCAGCGGCAACCTGAGCGACATCACCGAGCGCAAGCGGGCGGAGGAGGCGCTTCGGGAAAGCGAGGCGCGGTTGAGTCTTGCGCAGCAGGTGGCGCACATCGGTACGTTCGAGTGGAACGTCCAGGCAGGAGTGAACACCTGGACACCGGAGCTGGAGGCGATGTACGGCCTGCAGCCAGGCGAATTCGGCAGAACGCAGCCGGCCTTCGAGAATCTTGTTCATCCCGAGGACCGTGCCGAGGTCATGCGGCTGAATGCTCGAGCCATTGAGACGGGCGAGCCAACAGAGGGAGAATGGCGCGTCATCTGGCCCGATGACAGCATCCACTGGGTGGCCGGACGCTGGCGGGTCTTCAAGGACTCCGAAGGCAAGCCGCTTCGCATGACCGGCGTTAACATTGACATCACGGAACGCAAGAGGGCAGAGGAGGCGCTGCTCAGATTGAACAAGACGCTCAAGGCTTTGAGTGACAGCAGCCAGGCAGTAATCCGAGCAAAGGACGAACCAGAATACCTGAACGACGTTTGCAGGATAATCGTATACGACTGTGGCTACAGCATGGTCTGGATCGGATTTGCGGAAAATGACGACACGAAATCGGTCCGGCCCGCAGCATACTCAGGATTCGAAGAAGGATATCTTGAAACGTTGAAACTTACCTGGGCCGATACGGAACGGGGCCGGGGGCCGACGGGCGCGGCCATCCGCATGGGCAACGTTGCCGTATGCCGGAATATGCTGACCGATCCGGCCTTCGCGCCGTGGCGCGAAGAAGCGATCAAGCGCGGCTACGCGTCCTCGATCGTTTTTCCGCTGCGAGCTAATGGCAGGGTTTTCGGCGCGATCACCATGTATTCCAAAGAGGCCGACCCATTCACCGAAGACGAGATCAGATTATTGACCGAACTCACTGATAACGTGGCGTACGGTATTGAAATCCTGCGGATACGAGCTGCTCAAAAACAGGCCGAGGAGGCGCTGCGGAAAAGCGAAGAGCAGTTCCGCACCCTGGCCAATTCCATTCCCAACCTGGCGTGGTGGGCCAACGCGGACGGTTACATCACGTGGTACAACCGGCGCTGGTATGAGTACACCGGCACAACCCCGGAACAGATGGAGGGTTGGGGCTGGCAATCGGTTCACGACCCGGAGGCGTTGCCGAAGGTTCTGGAACGATGGCAGGCGTCGATCGCCACCGGTGAGCCGTTTGAAATGGAATTCCCGCTGCGCGGGGCCGATGGGATTTTCCGCGCCTTCCTGACGCGTGTGCTGCCATTGAAGGATTCGGCCGGCAATGTCCTTCGGTGGTTCGGCACTAATACCGACATCTCCGCGCTGAAGCAGGCCGAGGAGGCGTTGCGCGAGAGTGAGAACCGTTTCCGGACACTCTTCGAGACGATGACCGAAGGCTTCTCGCTCGATGAGATCATCCTGGATGACGCAGGGAAGCCCGTCGATCTCCGCTATCTATCGGTCAACCCGGCGTTCGAGCAGCAAACGGGATTGAAGTCCGGGGACATCGTCGGCCGAACAGTTCACGAGCTGTTCCCCGAAGGCCGAGCCAGTCTGGTTCGAGCGGTACGGACAGGTAGTTCTCACGGGAGAGCCCGCGCATTTCGAAGAACGCTTCGGCCCCCTCGATAAATGGTTCGAGGTCAGCGCCTACCGGACCGAGCCCGGCCGCTTCGCCGTGGTGTTTTTCGATATCACCGAGCGCAAGAAGGCCGAAGAGGACCTCTTGAAACTCTCCGAAGACATGGCGACCAGGAACCTGGAGCTTGAGACGCTGAACAAAGAAATCGAGGCCTTTATCTACTCCGTATCGCACGACCTGCGAGCGCCCCTTCGGACCATGTCCGGCTTTGCAAAAATCATGCAGGAGGATTACGCGGACAAGCTGGACGACCAGGCAAAGGATTATCTGACACGCATATTCAACGGTTCGATAAAGATGACCCAGCTTATCAACGACCTCCTGCACCTTTCAAAGCTATCTCGCCAGGAACTCGACCGCATGGATGTCGATCTGAGCAAAATGGCCGAAGCCGCAATCCATAACCTGCGCGAGACGGACCACGGCAGAAATGTTGAGGTCCTGATGAGCAAGGCATCAGGGCCTCTGCCGACCCGAACCTGATGAGGGTCGTCCTGACAAACCTGATCGACAACGCGTGGAAGTTCACCTCGAAACGGAGAAGCCAGGATCGAGTTCGGCAGCCTCGAACACGGAGAGGGAACCGAGTGTGTATACTTTGTCAGGGACAACGGCGCGGGGTTCGATCCGGCCTTCTCGGACAAGATGTTCGGCCCTTTCAGCGGCTGCATTTGGAAAATGAGTTTCGATGGCACGGGCATAGGCCTCACCATCGTCGACCGGATCATCCGAAGGCACGGCGGGAAGGTCTGGGCCGAGGGAGAAGTCGGGAAGGGCGCGACGGTATTTTTCACGCTGGGATGATGCGATTGGTTCAATTGCGGATCTTCGGATTGCGGAATGAAAAGCGGAGAAGAATGTGAACAAGGACGATCTGAGAAAACGGACGAAGAAATTTGCTTCGGAATGTGATTCAATTTGCGTTTAATCGCTCCCAAAGGAAAGACAGCGGATATTCTTGGAAGACAATTGATTACGATCAGGGACATCGGTTGGAGCATAATTATCGGGCGGCATGCAGGGCGCGTTCTTCAGCGGATTTTATAGCGAAAATGGGCATTCATGGAGGAAGAGGCTGATGAATCCATCTATTGGATGGAGCTATTGATAGATTCCGGCATTGTAATATCACCAAATGCAGCAGATCTCATGAAGGAAGCCGACGAGTTGCTGGCAATCACAGTTTCATCGATCAAAACGGCAACAAGGACAATGTAAATGAACAATAATGACAGCTTCATAAACTGCCGCATGCATTCCCGCTTTCCGCAATGACGAATAAGTCCGCAATCCGATAAAATTCCGTAATCCGCAATCCGCAACAAATGCGTCCTCATCATCGACGACAGTGAAGACGATATCCTGCTCGACGAAAATGGTCCTGACGAAAATCAGCCGGGACACCTCAAGGTTGAATCCGCCCCGAGCGGCCAGGTGGGCCTGGCGTTCCTCCGGGCGGAGATGCGCGCTGCCTCGCTGATCCTGCTTGACCTGAAAATGCCGGGCATGGATGGACTCGACGTCCTGCGCGAGATCCGGTCTGATGAACGCCTCCGCCCGATACCCGTGATCATTGTTACGCACTCGGACCTCGAATCGGACAAGGCAGCTCCTATAAAAACGGGGCGAACAGTTTTCTGAACAAGTCCGTGGACCTGGACCAATTCACGAAGCATATACGGAATGAGCTGGAAAGGTGGATTTAGTCTCAAGTCTCATGTTTACAGTCTCAAGTTACGAACAAAGGCTTGAAATCTGAAACCTGAAACCCGAAACCTGAGACCTGAAACTTGAGACTTATTTTTTGAGGATTAACTCATGCCGATTAAAACAAAACTGATTATCTTATTGATGGCCTTCACGCTGGTCCCGCTTGTCCTGTTCGGCTCTCTTGTCTTTTCGCGCGCAAAGGACATCTTGAAGACAGTCCGTATGGCGCAGCTGAACAACAGCGCGGACTTCAAGAAAGACAAGATCGAGGCGTTTTTTCAGGAGCGGCAGGCCGACCTCAGCTCGGCCCAGGATTTCCGTAACATCAGGCGCAACCTTCCTGTTTTGAACGCGCGGCAGCGCGATAGTACCGACCCCGCATATGTGAAGGCCAAGAAAGACCTGGACGATCAGCTCAAGACGTTTCAGCAGGCCTCTGGATATCTGGATGTGATGCTCACGGACGCGCGGGGAACGGTCGTTTACGCCAGCAATAACGAGCACTCCGCCGCTCAACTGGGCAAACCTTTTCAAAACAGGACGTTCTTTGAGGAAGGCAAAAAAGGAATCTATTTTACCGATGTCTTTTTCGGCATGGAAGAGGACCGGCGCGCTGAAATGATCGGGATCGCTCCGGTACGCGACCTGCAAGGCGCTTTCATTGGCACGGTCGCCATTGAAATTGATATGGTCCCCATTTTCAAATTTATCCAGGACACCACCGGCCTGGGAACAACCGGGGAAGCGTTGATTGCCAGAAAGGAAGGGGACCAGATATTATTTTTGAGTCCCCTGCGGCATGATCCGAACGCGGCATTAAAAAAGGTCGTTTCTTTGCAGGAAACAGATAGGGGTCCCGGCGATAAAAGCGGCCCAGGGAGAAAACGGTTCAGGCATTACGTATGATTATAGCGGCAACGAGGTGCTGGGTTCGTGGCGCTATATTCCCTTTTTGCGGTGGGGGCTGGTTACAAAGATCGATGCATCGGAAGCATTCGCCCCTGTCCGGAAGCTGCTGATTCTCGTGATCTCCATCGGTATCTTTATAGTGTTTTTCGGGGCACTTGCGGCGCTGGCGATCTCCAGAACGGTTACCGGACCGATACTGTCCCTGCAAAAAGGCGCGGAAGCCATTGCCGCGGGCGACCTGAGCCACCGGGTCGGAAATGGCGCACAAGATGAATTCGCCGGGCTTTCCAGCTCGTTCAATACGATGACGGAAAAATTGCGCGAATCCCATGCTGATCTCGAAAAAGAGATCGACGAACGCAAGAAGACGAATGAGGAATTGCAGCGAACGGCCACCCTGCTCGATGAAACCCAGGCCATCGCCCGCGTAGGCGGGTGGGAACTGGACCTGGTTAAGAACACCCTCTACTGGACCGAGGAAACCTACCGGATCCACGAAACGTCGCCGGCTGAGTTCTCGCCGACGGTGGAAACGGCCATTGACTTCTACGCGCCCGAGAGTGTGCCGCTCATCAGTGCCGCGGTCAAGGAGGCCATCGAGCAGGGGAAGGATTTCTCCCTGGAACTGCAGCTGGTCACGGCCAAGGGCCGCTTGATCTGGGTGGAAGCCGTGGGCAAGGCCATCCGCGAGGACAGCAGGGTCGTAAAGGTCATCGGCGCCTTCCGGGACATTACCGAGCGCAAGCAGGCGGAAGCCATTCGGCTGGCCAATGTCTACAACCGCAGTCTGCTCGAAGCCAGCCTCGACCCGCTGGTGACCATTAACGCGAACGGCAAGATCACTGACGTGAACGTTGCCACGGAAACCGTGACAGGCCGGTCCCGCGAAGAACTGATCGGCACCGATTTCTCCGACTATTTCACGGACCCGGAAAAAGCGCGCGCGGGGTATCAGCAGGTGTTCCGTGAAAGCTCGGTCAAGGACTACGACCTCGAACTCCGGCACAAGGACGGACATCTTACCCCCGTGCTGTACAACGCTGCGGTTTACCGCGACGAGTCGGGGAACGTCATCGGCGTGTTCGCCGCCGCCCGCGACATCACCGAGCGCAAGAAGGCGGAAGACATCGCGAGGCAGGACGAGGCGCGCACCGAAAGTATTTTAAGGATTTCGCAATATCCCGCGGCATCGATGCGGGAGCTGCTGGATTTTGCGCTTGACGAGGCGATCGCTCTTTCCGGCAGCAAGTTCGGCTATCTCTATTTCTACCGTGAAGATACTCAGGATTTTATCCTTCACGCCTGGTCAAAGGACGTGATGGCTGAATGCACGATCGCCAACCCGCAGACAGATTACAAGCTCGAAAAAACCGGCATCTGGGGCGAAGTGGTCAGGCAGCGCACGCCCATCATCGTAAATGATTTTGCCGCTCCGCATCCCTTGAAGAAGGGCTATCCGGAAGGCCACGCGCCATTGCTTCGCTTCTTCAGTGTCCCTGTTTTCAGCGAAGGCCGCATCGTTGCGGTTGTAGGCTTTGCCAACAGGTCCGCGGAGTACACGCACAGCGACTCCAACCAAATGACGCTCTTGATGGATTCGGTCTGGAAAATAGTCGAGCGCAAGCAGGCCGAGGAGGAAATCCAAAAGCTCAACCAGGAGCTCGAGGCGCGCGTGATCGAACGCACGACCGAGCTTGAGAGCATGAACAAGGAACTGGAGGCCTTCGCGTACTCGGTGTCCCACGACCTCCGCTCCCCGCTCCGGAGCATCGAGGGTTTCAGCCTCGCCCTTCTCGAAGATTATGTGGACAAGCTGGACGATACGGGCAAAAGCTACCTTGACCGCGTCCGGAATGCCACCGTGCGGATGGGGCACCTCATTGACGATCTCCTCAAACTTTCCCGCGTCACCCGAAGCGAAATGAACCGCGAACGTGTCGACCTGAGCGTCATCGCGAAGGACGTTGCGGGAAGGCTCGCGGAAAGCCACCCCGAGCGGTCCGCGGAATTCGACATTGCCGACGGCCTTACCGCATACGGTGACGCCCGCCTCCTGACCGTGGCGCTTGAGAACCTGTTCTCCAATGCATGGAAATTTAGTGAAAAAGCAAGCCGGAGTGTGATACAATTCGGCGTCGCCCACAGGGAGAATGCCGAAGCATTCTATGTGAAAGACAACGGCGTGGGGTTCGACATGGCCTATGCGGGCAAGCTGTTCAGCCCCTTCCAGCGGCTGCACAAGATCGAGGAATTTCCCGGCACCGGCATCGGCCTTGCCACGGTCAAGCGCATTATCAACCGCCACGGCGGCCGGGTGTGGATCGAAAGCGAAACGGACAAGGGAACGACGGTCTATTTTACGCTGGGGTAAAGACTGTTTCAAGCTGCAAAGGTTGTCAATTGGTAGCTCAGGCTTCAGCCTGCGTGATTTAAAGTCTCAAATTAGAGGAGAAGACATGGCGACATTATCAGAGATTTGAAGAAATCAACGCCTGGCAGAAATCACCGTGAAGAGACGCAAGGATATTTATGCATTACCGAGCAAGGGGTCTTGTATCTCAAAAGATTTCAGGCTTCGCGATCAGATACGCAATGCAAGTTCGTCAGTTATGTCGAATATCGCAGAGTTTTGAACGGTGCGGAAACGGTGATACTCGGACAATTTCTGTCGATAGCAAAAGGTTCAGCTCGGGATGAGTGAAGCTCAACTTTATATAGCCGTTGATCAAGAATATCTAGATAAAGAGACTTTGAAAGATTGCTCACAAGTGAATACGTCTCGAAATCCTGTAAAATGATCAGTGGATTCATGACTCATATCCCTTTGGGTTCTTCAGGTGCGATGTGGAGGTCAATATGTGAAAAGTGACACTATCAACTGTTTCTCCAATCTGAAACTTGAAACCTGAAACCTGCGACTTACAAGTGAAAACTATTCACGGAGGTCTCATGAAGACAAAAGTCATTCTCTTAGCCGAGGACAATCCCGACGACGTGCAGCTCACGCTCCGGGCCCTCAAGAAAAGCAAGATCATGAATGAGGTGGTGGTCGCGCAGGACGGGGTTGAGGCACTGGAGTACCTGTTTGGGACCGGCAAGTACGCGGGCCGCGATACGAAGGTCCTGCCCCAGGTAGTGCTGCTGGACCTCAAGATGCCCAGGATGGACGGCCTCGAGACGCTTCAGCGCATACGCAAAGACGAGCGGACGAAGCTTTTGCCCGTTGTTGTTCTGACCACGTCGAGCGAGGACCGGGACCGCGTCGAAAGCTACCATTTTGGCGCGAACAGCTACGTCAGAAAACCCGTGGACTTCAACTCGTTCGCCGAAGCCGTAAACCAGCTGGGGCTGTACTGGCTGGTGTTGAATGAATCGCCGTAAAATAGTCTCAAGTCTCAGAATAAAAACAGTCTCAAGTCTCAAGTTTGCAAACCCGAGACTTGGAACCTTAAACTTGAAACTTGAAACCTGCAACTTCTCAACATATGACCAAGCCTCTTAACATACTGATCGTAGAGGATTACGAGGAAGACTGTCTGCTCCTGCTGCGGGAACTGCGGCGCGCCGGCTATGATCCGGCCCATGAACGCGTCGAGACGCCTGAAGCCATGCGCTCCGCGCTCGCGAACCGGGAATGGGACATCGTCATCTCGGATTACGTCCTTCCCACGTTCAGCGGACTCGATGCCCTGGCCGTTCTCAAGGACAGCGGACTGGACCTGCCGTTCATCATCGTGTCGGGCAATATCGGCGAGGACATCGCCGTGGAGGCGATGAAGGCGGGCGCCCACGATTATATCATCAAAGGCAATCTATCCAGGCTCGTTCCCGCGGTGGAACGGGAACTGCGCGAAGCCGGCACGCGCCGTGCGCGCAGGAAGGCCGAGGAAGAGCTGCGGGCGAGCGAGGAACAATACCACCGGCTGTTTGACTCCAGTCTTGATGCTATTGTCCTCATGAAACCCGATGGGACCATTGTGTCGGCGAACCCGGCTGCCCGTCATCTGCTCGACATGACCGAGGAGGAGATCTGCCGGGCGGGCAGATCAGCCATTGTCAATCAGGCGGACCCTTACGTCGCATCCCTGATCACCGAGCGTGAGCGAACCGGAAGGACCCGCGGCGAGGTTGATGTTATCAGAAAGGATGGAACGGCGGTCCCTTGTGAAATATCCTCTGTCCTGTTTCGGGACAGGGAAGGCAACCCCATGCTCAGCATCATCGCGCGCGACATCACCGAGCGAAGGGACACCCAAAAGCGCACGGACATCATGAACGCGCTCCTCAAGCTGTTTACCTTCAAGATCACGCGCAAGGAATATCTGGAGGCCGTCTGCGGTCTGCTGAGCGACTGGAGCGGCTGCCGCAGTGTCGGGGTGCGGATCGCACTTCCGGACAAGAAGGCGCCGTTCGAGGCGTGCGAGGGGTATGGCGAGGCGTTTCTGAAGCAGGAGAACGAGCTGTCGCTGGCCGGGGACCATTGCATCTGTACGCGGATCGTAGCGGGAATGCCGGAGTCTTCGGACCTTCCCTCCCTGACAATGAACGGTTCGTTCTATTCCAATAATTCGCTTCAGTTCGTTGAAAATCTGGCCGATGATGAGAAGAGGCACTATCGCGGCACGTGCATGAAGAATGGTTTCAAATCCCTTGCCGTCATCCCCATCCGATACCGGGGCCAGCCGCTTGGGGCGATCCATCTTGCCGATCAGCGGGAAGGCCTGGCGCCGCTCAAAAACGTGGAATTCCTTGAACATCTGGGGCATATCATCGGCGAGGCGGTCTACCGGTTCAGCATTGAGGAAGAACGAGCGCGGCTGGCTTCCGCCGTGGAATCCACGCCCGAGGGGGTTGTCATCACCGAGCCGTCGCTGGGCTTGATCCAGTATGTGAACCCGGCATTCGAGCAGTTAACGGGGTATACGAAGGATGAGTTGCTTGGCCGCAAGCTGCACGTGCTGGACAGCGGCAAGCAGGGCATTCAGTTCTACCAGGAGCTCAGGGAAACGATGCTGCGTGACGGAGTCTGGCGGGGACAGATGGTCAGTAAGAAGAAAGACGGGACCCTGTACTACGAAGAGTGCACGATATCTCCGGTGAAGGGCCCTTCGGGAGAGATCCTGAATTATGTTTCCCTGAAAAGGGACATCACCGAGAAACTCCGGCTCGAGGCCATTGCCGAGTCGGTCAGTACCATGGACAGCATCGGCTATATTTTTTCCAGTGTCCGGCACGAGATCGGGAACCCCATCAACGCGGTCAATATGATCCTGGGCATCCTGAGCTACAAACTGCCGGACTTGACCAAGGATGCGATCAGGGACTATCTGGACCGGATCGCGGGCCAGATCGGGCGTGTGGAATTTCTTTTGAGCTCGCTCAAGAGCTTCAACATGTACGAGACCCAGGAACCGCAGACTCTGATGATGACGTCATTCATGGAACAATTCCTGCCGCTCGTGAAAGACGGCTTCCAGAAAAAGGACATCGCGTTCGAAGTCAAGATGGACCCGCAGGCGGACCGGTTGTATGCCGATCCGCGGGCGCTGCAACAGGTGCTGCTGAACCTTATCACCAATGCCACCGATGCTGTTCGAGAACGCGACCATCCGAAGATCGCCATGCGCATCTCCAGGCCGGACGACATGGTCCTCATCCAGGTGGAAGACAATGGATGCGGGATCCCGGAGGACAAGGTGAAGGACCTGTTCAAACCCTTTTACACGACCAAGGCGACCGGGACGGGTCTCGGGCTCGTTATCGTCAAGAAAATGATCACCAGGATGAACGGCACCATTGCCATAGAAAGCAAGAAGGACATCGGGACCGTCGTGACTGTTACGCTTCCGCAGGGATCTTATGAGAGGCGTTAAAACAAGGAAGACATTCCTGATCATCGACGACGACAGGGTGTTCGCGAATTCGGTCGGGGAATATCTGTCGGGCGACAACGTGGAAGTCCTGATCGCGAACACGGGGGCGGAGGGGATCGATCTCTGTCGTCAAAAGATGATCGATGTCGTTCTCCTCGACCAGCAGCTCCCCGATGCCGAGGGGCATACTCTCTGCCCCGCCATCCTGCTGTGCAACGACCAGACAAAGATCATCTTTTCGACCGCATTCCCGAGCTTCGAGAACGCCATCAAGGCGATCCGCTCCGGCGCATCCGATTACCTCTCGAAGCCCTTCGACCTGGCAGAGCTGTCCCTGTCGGTGCAGCAGGCGTTCCGCACCCTTGAGCTGGAGAATGTGGAGCAGATCCAGGATTACCATTCGACCCAGGAGAGCGAGGACGCCGTCCTTATCGGAGGGGAAGGGCTTTCGGAGACCAGGAAGCTGGTGGGCCTTGCAGCTACTTCTGACTCGCCGGTGCTCATTACCGGTGAGACCGGGACCGGAAAGACCCTTGTGGCAAAGGCCATCCATTACCGGGGCCTCTCGCCCAAGGCCCCTTTTATCAGCATCAACTGTGCGTCACTGCCCGAGAGCCTCATCGAGGCTGAACTGTTCGGATACGAAAAGGGGGCCTTTACCGGCGCGGTTGCCTCGCGAAAGGGTCTCTTTGAAATGGCCGAGGGCGGCACCCTGTTCCTCGACGAGATCGGCGAGATGCCCATGCATTTGCAGGCAAAGCTCCTGAGCGTTCTCGAGGAAAAAAAGCTGAGGAGACTGGGCAGCGCATCGGTCCGGACCGTCACCGTCCGCATCATTGCCGCGACGGGAATTAAGCTCGAAGATGTTCTGGGCCAGACCTTCCGAAAGGACCTCTACTATCGCTTGAGCGTGATCCGCATGCACATTCCACCGCTCAGGGAGCGGCCCTCAGACATCCCGCTGCTCTGCGGCCATCTGATGAAAGCGATCGCCTGCGGACACGCGGTGCCTTTGTCGGAAGCAGAGACCGCCGGTCTGTGTCTGTATGACTGGCCGGGGAATGTCCGGGAATTAAAAAATATTCTTGAACGAGCCTACCTGCTCCAGAAAGGCCGGGAGTTCAGGCCGGCTGAGTTGCTCGGCAAAACGCAGCAGCAAACTGCGGACACGGAGTCCGGGGGCGATGCGCCGCTGCTGTCGATGGAGGAGGTGGAGATGCGCCACATCCGGCATGCGCTCGGCCGGCTGTCCGGTAATTACGCCCAGGCTGCCAGGGCGATCGGTATATCCCTGTCTACGCTTAAAAGAAAATTGAAAAAGTACGACTAAAGAAGCATTCCTTGTAAGCTCCGATCATACCCGCACCCGATCAATATGATCGGATCTGTCCAAACTGAACCGTTCAAAATGAAGAGTCTTCTGCTTTCCACTGTCTGCTCTTTTTGCTATTCCCTTTATTCTCTGCACTATTCAGATCTGGTACCAGTCTTGCTATACTGCTTCTAACATCATTCATTTTATTCCGTTCATGGTAACTCATGGTGCCGGCTGTGTCTGCATGCGCGCAAAAGAAGAAAAGCATAAAAACCATTCTTGTAGTTGATGACGATTCGGAGAATGTCAGAAACTACTGTGAAATACTGATAGACCTGGATTACCGGGTGATAGCCCGCGGGGATGTAGATTCCGCCTTGTCACTGATCCGGAACAATACTGCGGTCGATCTGGTCATTACCGATTATCGAATGCCCGGCAAATCCGGACTCGATTTCCTTGTTGAGCTGAGGCAATTGCGTCCGAGTCTGCCGGTGATCATGATCACTGCGCATGCGAACATCGAGACCTACTTGCATTCGATCAGCCTTGGCGCATTCGAGTTTGTCAACAAGCCGATAAAAAAAATTGAGTTAGAACGGATTGTGCAGCATGCGCTCTCCAATGACAATAACCGGACGAACCCGCCGGGAAAGTACGACTATGAACAACCTTCTTCTCATTGATGACAACATTCTACTTTTGGATGCGCTGGCCGCTGTGATCGGCGAACAGTTGAAGGACTGTAATACTCTTATCGCGAGAAACGGCAGGGAAGGTATCACAATGATGGATTCCCTGCCAGTCGCGTTTATCCTGACGGACCTGGAGATGCCTGTCATGGACGGCTACGGGGTGATCAACCACAGGAACAAGGTCTGTCCACAGGTCCCCTTGTTTGTGATGAGCGGTCGCTGCTGCCAGGACGAAAGGGAGAAGCTTGGTGAGTTGGGCGTATCAGAATGTATCGAAAAACCCTTTTTCTTTGAGCAGCTCACAGACAAAATAGCGTGCGCCCTGAACGTTGAACCGATCGATACTGTTAAGAGCAACCACCCACTGCTGCAACAATCCGCAGGAAACGGCGTGATCATGTGAGAGAATAGCAGCGGGAACGATAATCGGTAATCAGATCGTTCATCCCGGCTCTCTTCAAGAATGTGGCAGCCTTTTGTGAAAAAGAGGATTACTTAAACCGGCAGCTTAGGCAGCGCAGTACCCATCATGAGCGTTATTACGCAAGGAGAAAACAATGAGCGCAATTCATCAGGCTATTGAAGGCAAAAATGATATTGATTTTTCGTATGATATGTATGACGGAAAGAGTTCAACAGAGGAAGCAGCTGATGTTCGCTTTGGCCGCGCAGAGAAGGAATCCCCGTCGAGGGCCTCCGATGTTATATCGTTCTATTTAAAGGAAATGAGGAAGATGCCGCTGCTCACGTTCGAGCAGGAGCAGGAGCTTGCAAAGAGGGTCTCAGAGGGCGACCTGGAAGCGCGCAGTAAGATGATCGAATCCAACCTGCGGCTAGTGGTATCCATCGGCAAGCGGTTCATCAACAGGGGACTGCCCTTTTCCGACATCATCGAAGAAGGAAATATCGGGTTGATCCGGGCAGTTGAAAAATTTGAGTATAACCGCGGTTTCCGGTTCAGTACCTACGCTACGTGGTGGATCAGGCAGGCGATCGAGCGGGCCATCGTGAATAAGGTCAGGACCATCCGTCTGCCTGTGCACGTTTCCGAGGAAGTATATCGGTATTCGTTCACAGAAAAAAAATTGAAGCAGCAGCTGAGACGAAATCCGCATCTCGAAGAGATCGCTGAAGCCATGCACGTCAGCATCGAGAAGGTCCGGATGTACTCACAGGTCTCGCGGGATACTCATTCGCTTGATGTTATCGTCATGGATAACGGGGATGAGACGCTCGGGGACTATATCGCAGACGACCTGGCCCCGTCTCCGGAGAGCACGTGTGATGCCATGAGCAGGCGTAAGCAGATCGACAAATGGATATCCGAACTCAACGACGCGGAGCGCAGGGTCGTCGAGTTGCGTTTCGGTCTCCATGATGATTCCCCGTGGACCCTGAACAGTATCGGTAAACGGCTCGGTCTCACGCGGGAACGCGTCAGACAGATCGAGGAGAAGGCAATCGACAAAATCAGGAAGCAGACAAAGATGAGAAATATGGCATTGTCAGACATGCTGTAAGCCGGCAGCTTGAGTGGGTAGCTGCGGGCGCAGATGTGTTTTAAAGCGGAGTCTCTTGCAAAAGTCACAACGATAGTTTCGTTTTGTCATTTCGACCAGCGGGAGAAATATTTCCCGCTTTGATTACTTCCCTTACACAATTAACATATCCGGGAATCCCTTTTGTTTTTGCGCAACCACTCTGCAATCTCTTTGCATTTAAATCTACGCTAACCGAACAGATACGAGCGCGTTCGTGACAGGTGAAATTGATTTTTGTCTCATCAGGCGCTATAATAAGCCATGCCTTCCTCCTCCTACGACGTCATCATCATCGGCACCGGGCCCGCGGGCATATTCGCGGCGCTTGAACTTGTCAAGAGCTCCGGCCTCAAGGTCCTTCTTATTGAAAAGGGCAGCGATATTCAGCAACGTTCCTGCCCCATGATCGAATCAGAAATTCCCTGCATACAGTGCAGCCTCTGCAGCATCCTGTGCGGCTGGGGCGGGGCGGGCGCGTATAGCGACGGCAAGCTGACGCTCACTCCCGAATTCGGCGGGTGGCTGAAGGATTACCTCTCCGCAACAGAACTGTCAACCTATATAGACTACGTGGACGCAATCTACCTGTCCTTTGGCGCAGGAGGCGCGGTGCATGGCGAGGACAATGCGGCACTTGCCAATCTCAAGAAAAAGGCCGCGGGTTACAACCTCGAACTGATCCCCGCGCGCATTCGCCATATCGGCACGGACCTCTGCAAGGAGGTCCTGAGAAAGGTCAGAGAACATCTCACCGGAAAAGTAGACATCATATTTGATGTACCGGTAGAACAGATCAGGGCGGCGAACGGGGAGGTGACCGGCGTCACAACGAAGGACGGGAATTCATTTGACGCACACTACGTCATAGCGGCAGCCGGCAGGGAAGGCTCGACCTGGCTTTCCGGAGAGGCAAAGCGTCTCGGGCTGTCGGTCCATAAAAACCCCGTGGATATCGGCGTGCGGGTAGAGCTCCCGGCGCATATCATGAAGGACATAACGGATATCGCGTACGAGGGGAAGTTCATCTATTACTCAAAAAGATTTCGCGACCGGGTGCGTACGTTCTGCATGAATCCCTATGGCGAGGTGGTGAAGGAATACAGCGAGGGAGTATACAGCGTGAACGGCCACAGTTACCGGAGCAGGACCACGGACAATACGAACTTTGCTCTGCTTGTAAGCACGGATTTCACCAGGCCGTTTGATGAGCCGATCGCGTACGGCAGATACATCGCCGGCCTTGCAAACCTGATTGGCAACGGGGTGATCCTGCAACGGCTCGGGGACCTCAAGATGGGAAGGCGTTCAACGCCGGAGCGCATTGTCGAGGGTTCGGTGCGGCCCACGCTCGAAGATGCAACGCCCGGCGACCTGAGCTTTGTCCTGCCGTACCGTCATCTTCATAATATCACCGAGATGCTCGAAGCGCTTGACAATGTGGCGCCTGGAGTGAACTCCGGTGATACTCTGCTCTATGGCGTTGAGGTGAAGTTCTATTCCATGAAGATCAAGCTGACGCAGGGTCTTGAGACCGAGGTGAAAAACCTATTTGCGATCGGCGACGGCGCAGGGGTGACGCGAGGGCTGATACAGGCTTCGATCTCAGGTGTGGTTGCAGCAAGGGAGGTGTTGAAGCGGGAGAAGGTGCAACGATAGAATGCCGGCAACCGCATGTTTATCGACAGCGGGAACATGCAAGGATTGCTTTTCAATTAGCATAAAAAAGGGCCTTCAGACAGTATACAATACGTCTGAAGGCCGAGTACAATTACAAGGGGTTTAATCTTCTTCGCCTGTACATCAACCCGGTACCGTCCGATCCAGTCAACACAAGAAACGGGAACCCCCGTCCGCTGGCATCGGATGTAATGCGAGGCATTGCCGTTATCACGATCACGGTGTTCACGGAAATGGCGGCGGCGGTGGCGGCAGCGGGGCAATGGGACGCGGCCCTGGCATTGGTCTTGGTCCCGGTCCCGGTCCCGGTACAACAACCGGAAAGCATGCTGAAAGAACAAGCAAACTGACAAGCATAATCAATAAGTACAGCCAACTTTTTTTCATGTGACAAACCTCCTTTCAGAAAATAAGCCAACAGAATAAAATCATTATATCAGATTTGAAAAATCTTTGCACCCGGCCGGTAATGTGTAGCACAATATTCACTCTTGCCGTGGAGCCAATGTTTTGCGACAATGAAAAGGCCGGCCTGTAATCCACAACAAGTATCACGCGAATAAAAGTCGTGAGAAGACCTTCTCAGATTCATTTGATCGCTTAGTGGAAAAAAGGAAGCGTGAAGATCAAAAAATAACCGTTCAGCATAAAGAGCGTGCCGAGCGCTGCACTGCCAATGGAGAAAGTGAAAAGCCGGAGAGAGACGGAAAGGATCGAGACCGATGCGGTGACGATGGATAGCAGCAAGAGGAACTCGGCATAATCGAAATAGGGACCTTTGGCGCGGTTCCTGTCCCGTTTTGCTTCGAGATTTATGGCCTCTGCTTCGCTCTTCTTTTTTTCCTCACGGTAGCGAATCTCTTCAGCCTTCATGTCTTTCAGCATGGCCCCATACAGTTTCCTGATATTCGGCTTCATTGCCCGGCCGCGTTCGAGAAGGTCCGCTTCCATGCGAAGGCCATTCGTCTTATACAGATTCTCACCGATGATCTGCGACTGGTAGGATGCCCGCTGGTCAGCTGCAAGCTGCTGGGTGCGCAGCATTTCTTTCGTGGCGTTATTTTCGCCAAGGGACGTGATGGCAAGCAGCATGGCGAAGAGCAGTATGGTGAATACGATACGTGTCGTGAAGGTCGATCCGCTT
Organism: Nitrospirota bacterium; assembly: GCA_963796285.1. Lineage (GTDB taxonomy): Bacteria > Nitrospirota > UBA9217 > UBA9217 > UBA9217 > JALNZF01. The sequence continues at coordinate 1,831,384 of CAWCKW010000012.1, read as the reverse complement.
ATTTCCGCGGGTTCTTTCAGATGGGGGAGTTCCATTTTAGCCATAGGATATTTTCCTTCCCGCGTACGTAATCTTATCAGCTGGCACGCACAATATGATAGTGATGATACGTACGGATTACCTTATCAGATATGCAGGTCAAAATCAAGGAGGTCCTGCCTCGGCATGACCTGGGTGAATGCCGCGGTCGCGCTTGGAAAGCTCAAAGGCGAAGAAGGCGATCGCGTTGATAGCGAAGAAGTGACGGTTGTCTTTTCCAGGAAGGCCGGAGGTTGGTGGACAAGCAGGTGTCCGCCCTGGGCAACCATGGGTAGATCACGCGTTTTATTTGAACCACTCTATTCTATGTTCGCACGTCATTCGTAAGAACACGAAGCTGCTCACCTACCCATCCAGGACTTCCCTCACTTTATTCAGCAGAACCACTGGCGTGACTGGTTTCTGGATAAAGTTGATGCCCTGGTCCAGCAGGCCTTCCCTGCTGATAATGTCTTCAGCATATCCGCTTACAAAGATTGCCTTAATAGTGGGGTTGATGACCCGAATCTCCTCGTAGGCCTCTTTTCCGTTCTTCCTCGGCATGATGCCGTCGAGGAGGACCAGCTTCACCTGGTCCCTGTTCTCGTAGAATTTGATGACGGCATCTTCCCCATCTACCGCCGTGATCACGCGGTATCCATAATGCTGCAGTATCGTGGAGAACAGCTCTCTAATGTTCTCATTGTCTTCTGCGATCATTATTGTTTCTGAACCTCCCTTTGCCGGGAGGTCTTCCGTCTCACTTCGTTTCTCCGCAACAACTCCTTCCAGGAGCGGCAGGTAGATCTCGAATGTGGTGCCTCTGCCCGGTTCACTGTCGACATCGATGTATCCATTATTCTGCTTGACAATGCCATACACCATCGAAAGCCCGAGGCCGGTGCCCTTTCCCTGCTCCTTGGTTGTAAAGAAGGGTTCGAAAATTTTACTCTTCGTTTCCGCATCGATCCCTTCCCCGCTATCTGAAACCGTAAGGAGCGCGTAGCGGCCTGCCTTTCCGTAACCGCGTTCCTCGATGTACTGCTTGTCAATATGCGCGGACCGCGTTTGGATCGTGATCGTCCCGCCCTTCGGCATGGCGTCCCGTGCGTTCGTAACGAGGTTCATGAGCAGTTGTTCGATCTGTCCGCGGTCGGCAAAGATCGTGAGGTCACCACCGGCACAGGTGGTGATGATCTTGATGTCTTCCCTGATCAGCCTTGTCAGGAACTCTTCAAATCGAAGCACGATATCGTTGAGGCCGGTGGGCTTCGGGCTGATGAGCTGTTTCCTGCTGAACGAAAGAAGGCCCTGGATCAGGGTCGTTGCCCGTTCCGATGCCTGGAGGATCGCTTTCAGGTTCCCCTTGAGCGGATCGTTCGCAGGCATTTTCGAAAGCATCAAATGAGAATAGCCGACTATCGCCGAAAGGATATTATTGAAATCATGGGCAACCCCGCCCGCGAGGATGCCGATCGCTTCCATCTTCTGTGACTGCAGTAGCTGTTTTTCAAGCCGCTTGCCCTCCGTTATGTCCTGGAGCGTTTCGATCGCGGCGATCAGCTCCCCCGTACTGTTGTAGATCGGCGATGCATCAAAGACTATGTATCTGTCCTTGCCTCCAAGGTTCTTGTACCACCCCTCGACCCTTGATCCCCTGAGGGTTCAGCGCTGATTGCGAATAATTCTTATAGAGATCCGGAAGACGGCCAAGGTCGTTGTCGATAATGACATCTGCGACCGTTGGCCGCATGGAGCCGTAAAAGGGTTTCCATTGATCAGTGGTGCCGATCATCTCGGACTCACGGCAGCCGGTGAGCTCTTCGCAGGCCTTGTTCCAGAGCATGATCCGGTGCGACTTATCCAGGACAAAGGCAGCGTTTGCGGAATACCGGAGCAGATTCGCGGAAAATCCCCGTGCCTCGAGCAGTGCGGTCTCTGCCTGTTTGCGCTCGGTGATGTCATTTAACATGAGAAGCAGGTGCGGTTCTCCAGCGGACCGGAAGGGAGTGCATACCGCATATACCCATTTGTCAGCATGAAAGGTCGTGATGATATGGATCTCTGATGAGACCGATCGATCCGTTTTCAGAGCCTCCATCGCAACAGCGTAGAGCCCAGATCGCTTCCATGATTCAATCTTGTGGAAATTTTGAGAAAGCAGCGAGTTCAACGTGGTGCCGACGATCTGAGCTGCAGACTCGTTGGCGGAGACACAGGGGCCGGATGCCCGGTACGTGAAAATCCCGATAGGCGAGGTCGAGACGATAGCCTGGTTGAATCGAAGCGATTCGGAAATCAACTGATCCGTCTGCTTGCGCTCGGTGATGTCCCGGAGGATGACAAGAGAATAGATCTCACCATCAAGCGTATAGGTTGAGGCGTGGATATCGAGGTCAAATTCCGTGCCGTCCTTCCTCAACCCACGCGTTTCATAGAAATTGGGAGCCTTTTCTTTTCGTTCCCGCTTTACGGTGTAGTCCATGACTGTATCGCCTTCTTCTGGCGCGACGAGCTTCTGGATCGACGTACCGACCAGTTCGGCGCTGCTGGTGTATCCAAAAAGGGAAACATACGCCTGATTCACGAAAAGAATGGTCCCCTGTTTTGTTACGCCGATAGCATCGATGGAATTTTCAAAGATCGCTCTGAGTTTGGCCTCGTTTTCACGCAGCTCTTTTTCGGCCCGCTTGAGCCCGGTGATGTCCGTGGCGATATGGAGAATCTTGTCCAGATTGCCCTGTTCATCAAAAATAGGTGTGCACGTAACATGGAAAAAACCTCCGAGAAATTCGATCTCTATTTCGGATGTTTCCAGACGTCCCGACGCAAGCATCTTTTTCATCGCGCAACACTCGGGAGGAGTGTTGGCGCCTGGTCCATGGAAGATCTCAAAGCATTTCTTGCCGATTATATCCTTATGAGACTTGCCCGTTAACCGGATGCTCGCGCTGTTCGCGGCGATCACGTTATGTTCAGGATCGAGAAGAATGGCAGGATGCCCGATCGCCTGAAAGATCGTCTCCCATGCCATGGGTGCCTCGTTGCGTTTCATACGGTTTCTCTCATTGTTATTCGTTGCTTCACGGGGGGCCAGTTAGAAAAAAATACTCTCTTTCAATAGGTATTGCAATTAGAAAAACATGCTGGAGTGGTGTGCATTATACAGTCAGGCGTTTAGTGAGATGACTAAAGTACCAGTGGAATATGCCGGCGCGCCTTATGTACCTTTAGATCACGCACAACGATCTCAGTCGTTCTCTTTTTGATACAATAATATAACACGGTGCTTCAAATAATATTGACCTTTGCAAATAAATATGTTACCTACAATGACCTCATGCCATGGCCATGAAATCAATACAGCACAACCTCTGCTAACTGTGAATTGAGGTGGTGTACGTCCAATCGTTTTTCGCTTAACCGGGGATCCGGCAGCAGATCGCGTTAGCGGGATGAGCGATAAGAAGCCGACAAACAGAGTCGTCATATCAGGGAGGACGCCATGATACCGAGCAGGGACATTGAAAGTATATCGTTGTTCGCCGGGTTGACCGAAGAAGAGCTCATGATCATGGCGAATGCCATGACCCGCGATACCTTTCCCGAAGGTCACACGGTGTACCGCGAGAACGAAGTAGGCTGCGCCTGCGTCTATATCATTCGCAAGGGCAAGGTGGATGTGACCAAGACGAGCATCGATGGCGACCCCATGACGCTCACCGTGCTGAGAGCAGGCGACTTCTTCGGCGAATTTTCCTTCTTCGACAGCAAACCGCACTCCGCTTCAACGATCGTCGCGGAGGACGGCACCGTCGTGTTGTCGCTCCAGCGTCCCGATTTCGACCGCGTCCTGGAGTCCTATCCCCGCATCGGGAACAAGGTCCTGATCAATGTCATCCATGAGATCAGCACGGTGATCCGGAGGATGAACGCGAGCCATGTTGACATGGCCGGTTATATGTTCGGCAGGACAAGACGGTAGTCATGCTGAGCCCCGGCGCAATAGCGCGGATCCACGAGAAGCGCCTTCACTATCCCGACGCCCGCGCAGCCGTGCTGCCCGCCCTGCACATCGTGCAGGAAGAGATCGGCCACCTTCCCGATGACGCGATGCGGTCCATCGCGGACCTGCTGAACGTGCCTGAGTCGGAGGTCTACGGCACCGCCACCTTCTATGCGCTCCTGCGGTGGAAGCCCGCCGGAAGACACGTGATCTCCGTCTGCCACAACCTCCCGTGTTCGCTCCTCGGCGCAGAAACGATCCTCGACCATCTCGGCCGCACACTCGGTGCTGGCGAAGGGCAGGTCACCGCTGATGGACGCTTCTCCTTCCAGAGGATCGAGTGCATCGGCAGATGCGACGGCGCTCCCGCCATGCTGGTCGATGAGGACTATCACGGAAATTTGACGCCGGAGAAAATAGACGGGATCCTGAAACAGTACGAGTGATGGTCCTGAATAAAAGCAGGTAACGAGGCAGATACCTCGAGACCTGACGAGTGCATCGCAAAAACCAGGTCCCTCGACCCCAGCCCTCTCCGCCCATGGGGCGAGGGAGTTTCTTTCCTCTCCGATCGGGACGCGGATTTAAGGTGAGGGGCTTGAGTTTTCACGGTCAGCCTTAAAAACTTGACTCAATATTAAGGATGAGACGTAGTAAAACGTATTCTAACCGTTGTTCGAATATGTCTCCGATCGGTTTTTTTATTGGTTGTGCGCCTGTCATGAATGGATGACCTGATGGAAACAATGCTGCTCAAAAGGACCCATATCCAGAACTCCACGGACATTGATGTGGCCATGGCGTATGGGGCCTACGCATCGGTCACGAAGGCGTACGCGATGCGGCCCGTGGATGTGATCGATGAGGTAAGACGTTCCGGGCTGCGCGGAAGGGGCGGCGCGGGTTTTCCAACGGGTACGAAATGGTCGTTTGCGGCCATGGACTGGAAAACGCCGAAGTACCTTGTCTGCAATGCCGACGAGGGCGAGCCGGGGACGTTCAAGGACCGCTTCATCCTTGAACAGGACCCGCATCTTCTGATCGAAGGCATGATCATAGCCGGCTACGCCATCGGTGCTGAACAGGGGTACATTTACGTGCGGGGCGAGTACCCCGCTGTTGCCGGTATTCTCGAACGAGCGATCGACCAGGCCGGTGAGAAAGGGCTTCTCGGGAAGCAGATCGGGGAAAAAGGCGTCTCCTTCGGTCTCACGGTCCATTGTGGAGCAGGCGCGTACATTTGCGGCGAGGAGACCTCGCTTATCGAGTCTCTTGAGGGCAGGCGCGGCCAGCCCCGCGTGCGGCCGCCGTTTCCCGTGAATGCGGGGGCCTGGGGCAAGCCCACGGTCGTGAACAACGTAGAGACGCTTGCCAATGTGCCCTTTGTCATCGGCCTCGGGTCCGATGCCTTCGCCGGGATCGGCGTGGAAGGTTCGACGGGAACGAAGATCTTCAGCGTCAGCGGCGCGGTGAACAGACCGGGCGGGTACGAGCTCCCGATGGGCACGACGCTCCGGGAGATCATTTATATCCATGCCGGCGGCATCAGGGAAGGCAGGGACCTCAAGGCGATCATTCCCGGCGGGGTATCGACGCCGATGCTTACGGCCAGGCATCTTGATGTCAGGATGGACTTCAACTCGCTCGCTGCTACCGGGTCCATGCTCGGTTCGGGCGCGGTGATCGTTATGGACGACAGGACCTGCATGGTGAAGGCGACGTCGGTCATCGTCCGCTTCTTCGAGCACGAATCGTGCGGCAAGTGCACTCCCTGCCGGGAAGGCACGGGATGGTTCTCCCAAATCTACGATCGCATGATGCGGGGCGAGGGCAGGGAGAGCGACATCGATGTCCTGCTCTCCATCTGCGGCAAGATGAAAGGCAAATGCTTCTGTCCCCTCGGTGAAGGGGCGCTTCAGCCGGTGATGTCGAGCATTAGGCATTTCCGTGGTGATTACGAACGCTGTATCCGCAAGGAAGGCTGCGATGAAAGGTCGTGCCGGGCGAAGGCGAACGCCAGGGTCTGACCCGGACCAGCCCCGGAACCAAAAGGCAACGTCTAAAAGGCGTCTCGCGCAAAGCCGCAAAGGACGCCAAGAAAATCTTTAGTACTGGCCTTTAAAAAAATGTAACTATTCACGTCTCCGATGTCCGTCATCCCCGAATGACCCTGTCGGGGATCCAGCGGCCTTAAAAATCTCTGGATTCCCGATTAAAGCGTTCGGGAATGACGAAACTGGTTGTTATCGCAGAACTGAACGGGTTGTTATTCTCAATAATTGCGAGCAAGCTGAATAGTTACAAAAAAACAAATAATGTAGCCTTTCTTTGCGCGCTTTGCGCCTTTGCGAGAAATATTCTTGCCGTTTTGAGTAGAATTTAATTACTTAGTTACTAACCCGGACGAGACTAGCCGGATGCACTTTTATTGTTTTGCGATTTGGAATTGTACATTATGCCTACCCTGACCATTGACGACAAGACCGTGACTATTCCCATCGGCTCCACCCTCCTCGACGCGGCGAACGCGGCAGGAGCGCGGGTGCCGACGCTGTGCAATGACGACCGGCTCCATCCTTACGGCGCGTGCCGGATCTGCATGGTCGAGGTGATGGGCACTCCGCGCAGGATGGTGGCCTCATGCGTCACGCCGGCAGCGGAAGGCATGGTGATCCGGACAATGTCCCCGGCGATCCTCGAGGCCCGGAAGTCCATTCTTGAATTCCTGCTCATCAACCATCCCCTCGACTGTCCGGTATGCGACAAGGCGGGCGACTGCCGGCTCCAGGACCTCGTGCATGAGCATGGGCTGGACCAGGGCGCGTTTGCGGAGGTAAAAAGGAAGCTGCCGCCCGATTTCGCGTCGGCTGTCATCGAGCGCAATACGGACCGCTGCATCCTGTGCGGCAAGTGCGTCCGTATCTGCAAGGAACAGAACGCGGTGAACGAGCTCGCGTTCACGCGGCGCGGCGGCAAGTCGCGCATCAGCACGTCGTGCGACCGGCCGCTCGATTGCGAGTTCTGCGGGGAGTGCGTGGAGATCTGCCCGGTCGGGGCCCTGACGACGAGACAGTTCAAGTACAAGGCGAGGACGTGGAGCCTTGAAGAAGCAGGATCGACGTGCCTGTACTGCGGCAACGGCTGCCCGATAAAACTGCAGACCCACAAGGGCCGCGTGGTTCGGGTCAGTCCGGCACAAAACAATTTTCTGTGCGCACGGGGCCGCTTCGGATGGGACGCCGTGCACCACGAAGAGCGGCTGACCCAGCCGAAGATGCGGGTGGGCAGCGAGTTGATCGACTGCACGTGGGACGAGGCATTGACCCGTGTTGCCGACACGCTGCAAATGATCAAGGGAAAGCGCGGCGCGGCGAGCATCGGGGGCCTGGGTTCCATCAGGACGACGAACGAGGACAACTACCTGTTCCAGAAGTTCATGCGCATGGTGGTCGGCACGAACAACATCGACCTGCTCGCGCGGCTCAAGATGCCGGTGGGTATGAATACGGCATACTTCTCACCCGAACTTGTGTCCATTGGCGAGAGTGACGCGGTCCTTGTTCTGGAGCGTGACGTGGGCGAGATCAATCCATTGACGGGCATCGAGATCGTGCGCGCGGTGAACCAAAAGGGGAAAAAGCTGATCCTGCTGAACGGCCAGGTCAACAAGTTCGACCGGCTCGCGTCGGTTCTGTTGATTGCAAGGGACGCGGAAGCGGCGCTCATCGACCTGATCGCAGCGGTTGGTGGAGATACCCGCCAGAAAGGTAAGGACATTGCCGCGGCGGTGAGCCTGCTCATGACGGCGAGACGCGTTTCGATCATCCTGCCGTCTGAACCGCCGCCCGCGGTACTGTACCGCGCACGGTATCTCGCTCTTTTGCTGGGACAGACGACCCTCGTTCCGCTCGTCCGGCGCGGCAATCTTCAGGGCGCGCTCGATATGGGGATCCTGCCGGATTATTATCCCGGCTATCAATCGATCAGCCCGGTCGCCGCTGCACAATATAAAACAACAGGGAGCATTGTATTGCCGGAGACGCCGGGCCTGAACGCCATCGAAATGCTGAACAGCATTGCATCGGGAACGCTCGCCGCCCTCTATATCATGGGAGATGACCCGGTCGGCAATTCCCCTGAGATCGCATCCGTGCTCAGGAAGCTCGACTTTCTGGTTGTACAGGACATCTTCCTGACCGAGACAGCGAAAATAGCCGACGTGGTGTTTCCCGCGGCTAGTTTTGTTGAGAAGACCGGGACGGTCACGAATCTCGAACGGCGGTTGGGGCGTATTGACAAGGCAGAGGAGCCGATAGGGGAATCGAGGCCGGACTGGCAGATCATACAGGCTCTGGCCCGGAAGATGGGCGCATCGATGAACTATGGTTCAAGTTCTTCTATCATGAAAGAGATCAAGGCCGTCGTACCCGCATACCGGTACCTCGTTGTTGGTGCTTGCTGGGCAAAGGATCTGTCGCCTCTTCATGGAACAGATACAGACCTTTCGCTCTCATCCGATTCAATCCTGAAGCGGGAGGTGATCACCGCGGGCAGGCTGCTCTTCTCGTCAGGGACCATGATCTCCCGGTCAACAGAGATCGGAAGCATTTCCCGGAGGGAGAACAAGACCGCAAATCAATAAGGGCGGCACGCTCTGGCCAGCCGCATTCAGCGTAACCACGCGGGATCGCTCCGTCAAATAAAGTCGTTTGCCCGTAGCGACGTCCGAGATCCAAACCATTTCCTGAAGATCAGCAAACCTCTTCGAACGTTCATACACCAGCCAATAATCCGGACAGTGCTTCCATCCCGTATATTCGTTGCTCTTGCGGCAAGTCGATCGGCAGATTATTTCACAGTACGGCATTGATGCAGGGATCTTATTCGTAGAACGACGGCTCGTTGTTCGGCCGGGTCTTGAAGCGGCGGTAGGACCACATGTACTGGTCCGGCATTTCGCGGACCCACTGCTCGATCTGCTCGTTCATGTACCGTGCATCGGCAACAGGGTCACTGGTAGGGAAGTTCTCTAACGGCGGGTGCAGGATCACCTCGTAACCGCGGCCGTGCGGCAGGATGCGGGTAAGGCAGGGGATGACCACGGCGTTCGAGGTCTCTGCAATGCGGCTGAGCGTAGTGACGGTCGCCGTGGGGATGCCGAAGAAGGGAACAAAGACGCTCGCGCGCTCCCCCATGTCCTGGTCCGGCAGGTAGTAAAAAACCCGCCCTTCCCTGATAGCGCGGATGATCAGTCTCAAGCTGGCCATACGTTCCACCACCACGCCGCCAAACCTGCCCCGTCGCTGGAACAGGTATTCGAGCAAGGGGTCCCTGGATTTGCGGTACATGCTGACGAACTTCCTGTCCCTCATTGCAGACAGGCGGGCGCCTCCCATGTCCAGGCTGATGAAATGTGGTGCGAACAGGATGACCTTTTTCCCGCTTGCCAGCGCCTCATCCAGCAGATGCTGATGGCGCAGGGTGATAAATCGTTCGACTCTCCATCGTGGCGCAAACCAGGCTACGCTGAGGCTTATCATGGCAAAACCAGTCAAGCGAAAATGCTGTTTCACGAGATGAATGCGATCCTGTGTGCCCATTTCCGGAAAGCAAAGCTCGATATTGCGCTCGGCAAAGCGGCGGTTGGAGGTAGGGAACCAGGACACGAACGCACCGAGTCCGCTGCCCAGGACCCAGAGCACGCGTGAAGGCATCCAGCTCATGACGAGCATGAGCGCCAGGACCGGCCATGCATACCAGTACCGGGGATGGAGGAATGTTTTGAGGGTGACGGTGTTCATACTGTAGATTTCAAATTTGGTGGATCCACATTCATAAATCGAATTTAACCGCTGAGACGTACCCTGCTGTTGCCCCCTGCTCTTGCGATAGCGCGGGGACAAGCCAAAACGCGGGCACAAGCAGAGACGCAGAGAAAATCCTCATTATATTCAACATGTATTTCTCCGGGTCTCCGCGGTAGATTATGCATCGTTACCAGATCATCAATTTGGCGCCAGATGATTTGTTCACGACCTCTCGTTGCACAAAAAAGCCTGAGAATCCTATGACTCTCAGGCTGCTGGTGTTATTGATCCGCGCACGGCGGAGCGATCAGCTACCTCAGCCGCCGCCCCAGGAATGTCCCCCGGTGCTGCAGACCGCGCCGCTGCCACTGGACGAGAATGTGGACACGAGCTTCCTGGCTTTTTTCTCGTTGCAATAGGGGCAGACAGTATCCTCAGCTTTTGCGGTCATGGACTGCAAAAGCACGAACTCTTTTTTGCAACTTTCGCATACGTATTCATAAAACGGCATGGTGTGTACTCCTTTCAACAAATGTTCCAATTATACTGGCATTTGCCACGCTTACGCGCCTGCCAGATACAGCATAATACTCATCGGGCAGAGGCCTGTCAAGGTGAAAATGGCGTGCCTGGCGCCTCCGAAGCCGCTGAAAAGAGGGCAATTCGGGTGCATGAATGGACTGAGGAGCCCGGGAGTCCTGACCGCCTGACCCGAGGCCCTTGTTGTCTTACTTGCAGGCGAACGGCGACTTCCTGTCTTTTGCGGCAAAACGCGAATAGTGCGGGGATGTGAAGATATCCATCAGCATGTGGCGGCTCACCACACCGACATACTTTTTGTCCTTCACGACCACGACGATGGAACAGCAGCTCTTCAGAAGCAGGTTAATAAGCTCGTCTGTCGAGGTGACTGCATCGGCGATGATCGGCGCAGGCACCATGATTTTTGACGCCGGGATGCTTTCCAGGTCCTGGCCTTCCCGTATCGCGTCCAGAATTGCGTTCTCCGATACGACACCCAGGACCTCCTGAGCGTCACCTACGACCGGCATTGCTGCCAGTCCCGATGAGATGATCTTCATCGTAACCTCCCTCGCTGTTGCGTCGGGCCCCACCTTGATCTTCTCCCGCATGATATGCCACGCACTGATATTCATTTTTTCTCCCTCCCCTTCTTGTTTTCCCGCAGCTTTTATCCGCGACGGAAATGCCTTGAATCCGGTTTCCCCAAATACGTGCTTTCGTGATCTTCTTATTATAGCCGCTCCCACTGCTTTGTGTCCAGATTGAACGCTTCGCTGAACGCAGTGACCTCCTGCTGCAGGCCGACCTCGTAGCCCTCGTTCAGTCCGAAGTTCACGAGCATCTTGATTGATCGCAGGGAACTCATGCTGTTTCCCCCGATCTTTACCGCGAGCCGGTTCGCTTCCTCGTCGAGGGCATCGAGCGGGACCACCTTGTTCACGAGTCCAATCCTGAGAGCTTCTTCAGCGTCCACTGTCCGGCCGGTGAAAAGCAGCTCTTTGGCCCGGCCGATGCCGATGGTCTTATACAATCTCTGCGACGACCCGAATACAGGCGGCACGCCGAACTGCGCCTCAGGGAACGAAAATACCGCGTCCGATGATGCGATCCGAATGTCCGCCGCGAGCGCCAGGCCGAGGCCCGCTCCCGTGGTCTCGCCCTTGACCGCGGCGATCACCGGGATCGGAAGGTTCTCGATGTTCTTCAGCAGGCTGTATCCCACTTCGGCAACATGGCCCGCCTCCTCCTTGGTTATGTTCACGAACCGGGCGTAGTCGATGCCTGCTGAGAAGTTTTTCCCTTTTGCCGTGAGCAGCACCACGCGAAGGTCGGTCCTGGATGAGATTATCTCACTGACGGTCTTGTTCAACCCTGAAAGGACATCCTTGTCCAGGTAATTATCCGGCGGATTATCGATCGTCACGGTGATGATCCAGTCCTTGCAATCAGAACTTACACATGTATTTGACATATGAACCTCCGGTTTTATTGCGGATTGTACCTGCTCTTGCGAGAGCGCTGGCATAAACAGATTGCGGAATGCGGATTTAAAATCCGAAATCCGAGATCCGCAATCCGCAATTCATTACGCGTTCTCCCAGTTCTTTTTTTCAACCATATAGTAGAAGACCGGGATCACCACCAGGGTGAGGGCCGTGGACGCCAGCATTCCGAAAATGAGCGCCAGGGCGAGACCGGACCAGACCGGGTCGGTCACGATCACGGCCGAACCCAGGATCGCAGCCGCTGCCGTCAGCACGATCGGCCGGGTCCGGATAGCCCCTGCCTCGATCAGCGCCTGCGCGAGCGGCAGTCCCTCGTGCTTTTTGTCGAGAATGAACTCCAGGAGCACGATGGAGTTCCTGACCACGATCCCCGCCAGGGCGATCACGCCGATCATCGACGTTGCGCTGAAGTACACGCCGGTCATGGCGAAGCCCGGCATGATGCCGATCATCGAGAGCGGGATCGCCGCCATGATGACCACCGGGATCGTAAAGGACCGGAACCTGCCCACGAGCAGGAGATAGATGGCGATGAGCGCCACGCCCATGGCCGCTCCCAGATCGCGGAACACATCAAGGGTCAGCTTCATCTCGCCGTCCCACTTGATCGTATACCCCGCAGGGAGTGGATTCCTGTGGAGATGCTTCATCATATCGATCACTGCATAGACCTGGCTCCGGGCCCCCATTTCTCCATATACATACGTTACCGGTTCCAGGTTCTTGTGATAGATGGCGTTGTCCATTTCCGACGAGACCACCTTCACGAGCGACGAGAGCGCCACCTGGCTGCCCTGCGGACCCGAAACGTACACCTTGTCCATATCCGACATCCTTGAGCGCTCTTCCTTGGGAAGCCGAAGGAAGATGGCGATCGGGTTCTTTGCGTCAGACTTATGCAGGGTCGAGATCGCCATGCCAGCTACGGACATGCGAAGGGTCTGGACGATCTGTTCCGTGGAGATGCCCGCGAGCGCCGCCTTTTCCTTGTCAACGATGAGCTGGTATTTTTCCTGGTTTTCCTTCACGCTGTCGTCGATATCCACGACCTGGTCCGTTTTCGCGAAAAGCGCCTTGATGTCCCCGGCGATCTCGCGCTGGGTATTGTAATCCGGGCCGCTGATCTCGGCCATTACGGTGGCGCGCACCGGTGGTCCGGGCGGGTCTTCCACCAGCTTGATGTTCGCATCGTATTCCTGCGCAATTTTGGTGATGTCGGGCCGCATCTTGAGCACCAGTTTCTCGCTCGAAATCGAACGCTCTTCCTTATCGACGAGGTTCACGCGCACGTCGGCGAAGTGGCTCGCCTCGCGGAACGCGCTGCCCCTGAGCAGGCCGTTGAAGTCCATCACCGAGCCGGTGCCTACAAAGGTCTCGTAGTCCTTCACTTCGGGAATGCGGCCGAGATATTCGCCTATGGTCCTGGCTACGCGGTCCGTGTTCTCGAGCGCCGTGCCCGCAGGCATGTCGATCGAGACCAGGAACGTGTTCTTGTTCGCCTTGGGCAGCATACGGAATTTCACCAACTGCACGAGCGGAAAGGTCATGGTGATCAGGAACAGGCCGATGATGATGCTCATGAACAGTTTGCGCTTGCCGGGGTTCTCGAGCAGCGGCCCGAGTATCTTCTTATAGCCCTTATAGAGCTTCGTATCCTCCAGCGGCAGCGGCTGTTCCCCCTGATGGTCGGTCTTCATGATACGGTAGCTCGCCCAGGGCGTCACGATGAAGGCCACGAAGAGAGACGTGACCATTGCCACGGGCACATTAAAGGGGATCGGCTTCATGTAGGAGCCCATCATGCCCGTGACGAACGCCATGGGGATGAACGCCAGCACCACGGTTATGGTCGCGAGGATGGTCGGCATGCCGATCTCGTTCACGGCCATGATCGCGCCCTGCAGTCTCGAATGCTGCTGAAGCTTGTAATGGCGATGGATGTTCTCGACCACCACGATGGCATCATCGACCAGAAGACCAAGGGAAAGGATGAGCGCGAAGAGCGTTATCCGGTTGATGGTCTGCCCCGCCAGCATGCCTATGGCAAGGGTGATGAAGAGTGTGAGCGGTATGGCGAGCGCCACGATGGCTGCCTCGCGCCAACCGAGGGTCAGGAACAGCAGGATGATCACGACGATGATCGAGACCGCTAGGTGGAAGACCAGCTCGTTCACCGCGTTGTTGGCCGTCTTGCCGTCGTTCCGGGTAACAGTCACGCGGATTCCCGGCGGGATGCTGGTTTTTTTCAATTCATCGAGCTTTGCAAGGATCTGGTCCGAGATCTTAACAGCGTTCAGCTTCTGCCGTTTGGCCAGGGCCAGGGTCACGGCTGGGCGTTCGCCTGCCGCACCCTCGCTGTTCTCCTTGATGTCCGCATGCGCGGCATGATGATTGTTGAAAGCGATGCGCGTGAGTTTTACGGTCTCCTCGAACCCGTCCGAAACCTCGGCAACATCGCCGAGATAGACAGGCTTGTTGTTCGCAACGCCGACCACGGCGTTCCGTACATCGCTTGCCCGGGTAAAGAAGCCGCCGGTCTCGAGGGTGATCTTTCTGCTGCCCTGCTCAAGCTCACCGGATAGAAGATTGGCGTTCGACTGGGTGATGGCCCCTGCGATCTGGAGCGGCGACAGGCCGTAGCCTGCGATGCGGAGCGGGTCGAGGACCACGCGCACCTGGCGGCTGCGTCCGCCGATGACCGTTGTGTTGCCGACGCCGGGGACCTTTCTGAGCTCGTCGAGCACGTTGTCGGCCACGAGCCTGAGCTGCGCATCGTCATAGGCGCTTCCGTTTTCCGGAGAGAGCGTGATGGCAACGATCGGCACATCGTCCACGTCAATGGGCTTCACCAGCGGCTGGGACGCTCCGGGAGGCGCAAAATCCATATGGGACATGATCTTGTCGTAGAGCTTCACCATGGACCGCTCTTTGTCCTGTCCCACGAAGAACTTCACGGTCACCACGGCCATGGAGTTCATCGAGACCGAGTACACGTCCTCGACGCCGGGGATCTCCCAGAGAATGGACTCGAGCCGTTTGGACACGAGCTCTTCCACTTCTTTGGCAGAGGAGCCCGGCATCATGACCATCACGTTCGCAGCGGGGACGACGATCTGGGGATTTTCCTCACGGGGAGTGTAAATAAGGGCGAAGAGCCCGAGCAGCGCCGTTGCCGCCATGAGCAGCACGGTGAGCTGGGAATTGATGAAGTATTGGGTTATCTTGCCGCTGATATTGAGTTTCATGTTTAATCCTTATTTATATCTACGCAGGTACGAACGGACAAAATGCAAAAACTTTTTCGCGCAAAGACGCCAAGTCGCAAAGGAAAGCAAATCCTGGTTTTGGTTTACTCTATATTCCAAAGTTCTGACGTTCTTTGCGCCTTTGTTTATGGCCGCGTTTTGGCTTGTCCCGCGCTATCGCAAGAGCAGGGGGCAACAGCAGGCTACGGCTTTGCGCGAGATGCCCCTTTGACGGCTTTTCGTCGATCGTTAATTCTGCGCAACCACGACCTTTTTCCCATCCATTCTGCCGAGGTGCTTATCGCTGATCACCTGGTCGCCTTTTTTAAGGCCCGAGATCACTTCCACGAAATTTCCGCGCTCCTCGCCGACCTGGATCATCTGGAACACGGCACCCCGGTCACCGGAGACGATATACACGCCCGAGATTCCGGACATTTCAACCACGGCGCTCTTTGGGACCAGGATGGCCTCACGTTTGCCGATGGTGAAGAACGCCTTGCCATACATGCCGGTAATGAGCCCCTTGCGCGCCGGGATGTCGACCTTCACGATGAACGAATGGGTCCGCACATCCGAGGCCTGGACCACCTGTGACACAATGCCGCTGATCTCCACACCGGGCATGGCATCGATCTGGACCTTGACCGGTTTGCCGGGCTGAATGGAGAGGATGTCCAGATCCTTCACGGTCACCTCGAGCCGCAGGTTCCTGTTGTCCTCGATCTTGATGAGGGGCTGGCCGGGGAGCGCCATCTCACCGAGGTTGATACGTTTCTCCACGATCTGGCCCGAGATGGGCGCGGTAATGATGGTATAGCTTTCCATGGCCTTTGCCGCCTGCAGGCCGGCCTGCGCGTTCTCCAGTCCGAGGGTCGCCTGGTCCATCTCCATCTGGGTCGATGCCTTCGCGTCATAGAGGCTCTTGATCCGGTCATACTGGAGCCTGGCGTTGTTGTATGCTGCCCTGGCCTGGATCGCCTGGGCCGTGATCTCGCCGCTGTCGATCTTCATCAGCAGTTTGCCTGCGTCAACGCGGTCGCCTTCCTGCACGCTGAGGCGGACCACCCTGCCCATGATCTTGCTCGAAAGCACCGAGGTGTTCTTGGAACTCAAGGCCCCTGCCGCTGTTACCACGGAGTCAATGATCTTCGGTTCCACAATGACGGCAGCCACTGACACCGGCGCTTCGGCCTTTGGCGCTTCGGCATAGCTGTTTTCTTCTCTGAAGAACAGGTAGCCGGCGCCGAGCACTGCAATTGCTGCGCTACAAGGGAAATGCTGTATCCATGCGATCTTATTTTATCCATGGTCTTATCTTCCTTCCTGTATTGCGTTGTGATACTTCGAACTGCCGAACTCCGAACCCTGACCTCTGTCTCCTGTCCTTACAACGTTCCCACTGCGAGCTTCAACTCAGCCTGCGCGATGTTGTTATCGTACAGCGCCTGGAGCACATTCGTGCGCGCCCGTATGAGTGAGGTCTCCGCGCCAAGCACGTCGACGAAGGTGGTCATGCCGACTTCATAACGTTTCTGCACGATCCTGAGGCCTTCCTCCGCCTCCTGGACCGATGACGAGGTTGCCGCTATCCGGTCGAGGGACGCGGTAAGATTGAAGTAGGCCTGCCTGACCTGGAGCTGCACCGCCGACCGGGTCTGTTCTTCCAGCGATCTCATCCTGCTGCTTGTCGCGAGAGCTTCCTTCACCTTCGATCTGGTCACCAGCCCATCGAAGAGGTTCCACTGGAGCACTGCCATCACTGCCCAGCTCTTTGCCTCATCGCCTGCAGGCTTGTCGCTGTTCCAGTCCATCTGGCCCATAAGGTTCAGGCTCGGGAGGTAATCAGCGCGCGCCATCGTCACCGACGTCTCGGCATTCCCGCGGTTCAGTTCCATGGACATGAGGTCCGGACGTTTAGTAGCGGCCTCCTCAAGCATGGCATCCATCCCTGTTATCATGTCCTGGGTTGAAAGCGCCCCTATGACTTCGTACTCCGTACCTTGCGGCACGCCCATGGCGAAATTGAGCCCTGCGATCGCGAGCTTTACGCTGTTCTGGGAGCGCGTTGCCATCTCCTGGACCTCGGCACGCTGCACAGTGGCCCGGAGAAGGTCCGACTGGAGGACCGCCCCTGCTTTGTAGCGAGCTTCAGCTAAGGTGACGGTTGCCGCCGTTGTTTCGAGCGACTGGACAGCTACCTTGTAATATTCTTTGGCAAGCAGCACACCGTAGTATGCCTTGATCACGTTGAAAACCGTCTCCTGACGCGCTCGCTCGCGGTCCTGGATCGATGCTTCCCTGGCGAGCGTTGCCTGTTTTCTTCCGACATATTCTTTCCCGCCGCTCCAGATCGGCTGCATGACCGCCAGCCTCGTGTTGTAATTCGAGATAGCGTCCGGGTGGTTCATGACGGAGGGATCAAAATCCGCGGGTGTCACGATCTCCCGGTTCAACTTGGTTCCGAGCGCCATGAGCGGGCTGTCGGTCCTGCTCCAGGTCTCTGACGCCGTCACCTTGGGCAGAAACCCGGACGCGGACCTGAGCACGCCTGCATCGGCGGCGTCTACCTGCGCGTCAGCGGCCTTGAGCCCCGGGTTGTGCTTGAGCGCCATGTCGATCGCCTGATCAAGTGCCAATGTCTCGGCAGCGTAGCTGTAGGCTGCTACGATAAAGGTCAACAGTGTGGTCAGGATCAGATACGTTGCGAACAGTGTGATCCTGCACGCGCTGCTTTTCATTATGACGCCCTGGTCATCGAAGCATGTTCGGTCAGATTCCATGTCATGATCCCGCCTTCAAGATTTTTTACGTTGTATCCCATGCGCGAAAGATACGAACAGGCATAGGCGCTTCTGTTCCCGACCCTGCAGTAGACCACGATCTCTTTATTTTTCGGCAGCTCATCGATCCGGCTGCCGAGGTCCTGGAGCGGGAGCAGGTAAGACCCCGTGATGGCCTGCGCAGCGTGTTCCTGGGGGGTCCGCACGTCGAGCAGGAGAAAGTCCTCACCCGCCTCTCTTTTTTCGATCAGATCTTCAGGTCCTATGTTCTGACATCTATTGGTATTAAAAAACATTGTAATCTCCTTCACGCTTCCGGTCATTCGGTTTCATTTTGGCTACTTTGTAAAGAAGCAGAACAATGGACGCTGCCAGGGGTTATCCTCCGGTAAAGGAGGAAAAAGGGGGGGGGATGACAGCGCCCATCGTTCATGCTCTGGTACTTTCTATTACAACAAGCATGCCAAACACATAACATGCTGGTTTTATATAAGTTTGTAGCATATAGGGGATTGAATGGGAAAGAGGACGGAAAATTTTGTCGAATGATTTTCCGGCCTTTATTAATTAACTGGTTGATTTTGCTATTCATCATGGCTTCGACAATTTTGTACCTTCATACCACAAATGTCCGCCGTGAGATTAGACATTGATAAAAAGTGAATGAAACTTCTGAGATCTATCTCACACGAAGCCACAAAGGCACGAAGAAAATATTTAGAACCTGGTTTTAAACAAAAGGCGTATTTGTCGTTTGTGTTCTTTGTGGCATCGTGTCTTCGTGTGAGCCACATTGTTTTATATCTTCGTTTCTCACCGAGCCGAATCCGTGGTAAAATGACCCCGCCATGACCCTTGAAGAAAAACTCCAGAATCTCCCGGATTCGCCCGGCGTCTACCTCATGAAGGACGCAAAGGGGCGCGTCATCTACATCGGCAAGGCCTTGTCCCTCTGGAACCGCGTGCGCTCGTACTTTCAGAAGGGCGCGAAGGGCGAAAAGACCGAGATGATGGTGCGCCAGATCGTTGACCTTGAGACCATCATGACGCACACCGAGCTCGAGGCGCTGATCCTGGAGGCCAACCTCATCAAGAAGCACCACCCGCGCTACAACATCATCCTTCGGGACGACAAGAATTATCCCTACCTCCGGTTCGACCTGAAGGCCGAGTATCCCCGCCTGGACGTGGTCCGGGGACTGAAAAAAGACGGCGCGCTCTACTACGGCCCCTACGTCCCCGCAGGCGGCATGTGGGAGCTGCTCTCGCTCATCCGGCGCACGTTCCCGCTTGCAACGTGCAAAAAGGAATTCAAAAAGGACAGGCCCGAGCGGCCCTGCGTGCAGCACCAGATCGGCAGGTGCATGGCGCCGTGCTCGGGGGAGGTTGATAAGGACGCCTATCAGGACATGGTCGGCCAGGTGCGGTTGTTCCTCGAAGGGAAGAACCGCGACCTGCTCGATCTGCTGAAGCAGCGCATGGCAGAGGCGTCGGAAAAGATGGAGTACGAACGCGCGGCAGAGCTCCGTGACCGGATCGCGAAGATCGAAGGGGCCTTCGAGAAGCAGAAGATCATCTCCCCGGGGTTCGAGAACCAGGACGTGATCGGCATGGCCTCGGAGGGCGGCCACGCGGACATTCAGGCGCTCTTTATCCGGAACGGCATGCTGCTCGGCAGAAAGGATTTCACCATCCCCGACGTGCAGGGCATGACGGACGAGGAAGTGTTTACCGACTTCCTGCGCCAGTTCTATGCAAAGGAGATGATCGTGCCTGCCGAGGTGCTCCTGCCTTTTGATGTGCCGGACCGGGGACTGTTCGAGGTTTGGCTCACGGAGAAGCGCGGAGCGAGGGTGGAGGTCCTCGTGCCGCAGCGGGGCAGGAAGCGAGAACTGGTCCAGATGGCATCGGACAATGCGGGACAGTCGCTTCGCGAGCACCTGCTCTCGCGCAAGAGCAAGGAACGGGTCCTGCTGCGGCTCCAGGAAGAGCTGGGGCTCAGGAACCTTCCTCGCAGGATCGAGGCCTTCGATGTTTCGAACATCCAGGGCACCGAAGCGGTCGCGAGCATGGTGTCTTTCGAGAACAACCTGCCTGACAAACGGAATTACAAGCGGTTCAAGATCAAGAGCGTGAGCGGCCAGGACGACTTCGCGAGCATGGCAGAGGTGATCAGACGGCGCTATACAAAGGCAAAGGAAGAGGGTATACTGCCTGACCTGATCCTGATCGACGGCGGCAAAGGCCAGCTGAACGCAGGACTGGAGGTGCTGCGCGAGCTCGGGATGGACGCGCCCGACGTGATCGGCCTTGCCAAGGCGCGGAGCGGTGAAGAGGGTTCGGAACGGGAGTTCGAACGGGTCTTCCTGCCCGGTGTGGACGAGCCGATCATCCTCGAGCCCACGAGCCAGACCACGCACCTGGTCGCGCGCGCGCGAGACGAAGCGCACCGCTTCGCGATCGCGTATCACCGCAAGCTGCGCGAGAAGCGCGCTATCAAGTCCGAGCTTGACGATATCCCCGGTATCGGTGAGGTGCGAAAAAAGGAACTGCTGCGGCATTTCGGGAGCCTGGAGAAGATCAAGCAGGCGACGACGCAGGATATTTCCACGGTCAAGGGGATGTCGAAGAAATGCGGCGCTGGTAAGTATTTTAATTCCAAGTAGCAATTAAGATGACTCTATAAAAAACGTTGCCTAAAATGGACAAACAGGAGTCAAAACCTTTTTGACAGGATTACAGGATAAAAATCTGATAATATCTGATACCTCGTTTCATCCGGCCACGCTCTTTTTTGGGTCGGCTGCAAACGCTTGATTAGGTAGCATTATGGAAATGTACTGATGAGGAAATGACTCATCCGTTGAAGCAGAAAACTGTCCTTCAGGCATGAAGGATGCAGATCAATAGGTACACCTGACACATGGAGGTCGCGGGCAGGGCACGGAGAGCTTGTCCGGCTAATGCCAACGGGGGATCGTCAACTCGATCCGCCAGATCGGTCCTGTCATGTAGAGCGGCCCCTCGAACTTCACGAACGCCGGCACCTTTTCAGTGACAATCCAGGCGTGGTTGTCCGGCGGCGTGCGTCCGGTCAGCTTGGCGAAAAACTTGAGCCAGCTCCCGAGCTGGGGCTTGAACACGTAATGGATCGCGGTCTTTGGAAGTTCGCCGATCAGAACCTGCTGCTCGCCCACTGCTGCCAGTCTCAACTCGATGATCATGGGCTTAGGCGTGAAAGCCACGATGTGTACGGTCTCTCTCGTGTCCTTTGGAGGCTCTTCGCGACGGTGAGCACCATTCCGTTGTATACATCGGAAGGCAGCTTGAGCGTGCCGTCGAGCGTCTTCTCCCGTCCGTCTTTGTGTGCTTTGGTCTTTACGCTGTATTTCCCCGTAGCCCGTTCCAGCCGGATCTCTGTATCCTCGCTGAATACAGGCCCGCGCTGCACTAAATGGTAGCTCTGCATTGTGAAGACCTGATCCTGTGAAAATACCACCGACTCGTCGAACACCGACCCGTCCTTAAATCGAAAAACCATGCGGCTTTCGACCTGTCCGCCCCGGCTGACCTGGAGAAGATCGCCCGATGCAATGAGGACGTCGTCGACTGTGCGCAGAACAAGAAAACCATGCACAGCGCCCTCGACGAAGCGTACCGGGATCGGAGCCGCTAAGAGAGGGCCTGGCGACAGCAGTACGGTGATGAGAACCAATAGTCCGAGCGTGTCCGGCAGTCTTCGTCTTGTCGTGAAGAATCGTTTCAGATGATTTTTTATTCTTTTCATTATTCTCCCGTTCCTTTCATTATCTTATACAAAGTACAACCTATGTCCTGCTACCGCTGTGTGCCAACAAAAGCTCGAAATTGCCTCTCTTGTTTTATTTTACCACCTATTGCCTGTGTCCACATGCTCCTGCAAAAGTATGAAGCTTTTCTTTAAATGCGCCCTGTGCAGAGTTCCTCCACCTAATGCATAAACTTCTTTGTGAACCTTTTCACTATCCCGCCTCTCTCTGTGTCCGCAAACACAAGCATATGTGCATGGCCCTTCTCTTAAGCCTCGACGTCGATGCCTAGTCTTTATCAAATCTTGAAACTACCTCCGTTGTCGTCAAAGCGAGATGTTTGCAGAGCCTGTCCTTCTCGCCATCTGCCAATCAGTTCTACTGCTCAGAAATAGCAGTCTCTAGTCAAGTCTATTTTCATATCCACAAGCCTCCATGCCCATCAAATCACAAGGTTTTATCATGGCGGAGAAATAAGGGGCAAGTAGCAGGTTTTGCATTCCTTGTCCCTTGCCTACTTAACCCTTCATCTTTTAAGGAGCATTCATGACAAACGATCAATGGTTGGAACTCTTCAAAGGCATCGGCAAGAAAATGCGCGACGGACTGTCCGTCATCCTCGCCAAGGAGGGCGGCACGATCCCGCTCGGCAAGGGCGCCGCAGGAGACAAGACCTTTCCGGTGGACAAGTGGGCCGAGGACATCATTCTTGCCGCACTCGAAAAGGCGCACAAGCAGGGCGAGTCCTTTACGCTCATCTCCGAGGAACTCGGCATCAGGAAGTTCGGCGAGGGGAAGAAGATCGTGTTGGTCGATCCCATCGACGGGAGCAACAATGCCAAGAGCGGGATCCCGTTCTTTTCCACGTCGCTGGCGCTCTTGAACGACGAAACGCTCTCCACCCTCGCCGTGGGCTACATCATCAACCTCGCCGTGGGCGACGAGTTCTGGGCCGTGCGCGCCCAGGGCGCGTACAAGAACGGCAAGCGGATCAGGACCGCGGCCACGCAGGGCATCACGATCGTGGCCTACGAGGCATCGTCACCCAAGACCGATCTGCCGCGCATCATGCCGCTCCTCGGGGAGGCGAGGCGTACGAGGTGCTTCGGATCCACGGCCCTTGACCTCTCGTACCTCGCGTCGGGCGCCATCAGCGTGTTCGCCACGGCCACTGCCTCGCGCGCCTTTGATTACGCGGCCGGAATGCTGATCCTTGAAGAAGCGGACGGCGTGATCACCGATCTCGAGGGAACATCGCTCGACCACCTTGTCGTGGGACTCGGCAGGACCGTTCCGCTGCTCGCGAGCAAGAACGACGCGACCCACGTGCTGGCGCTGAACATCCTCACGTCCCGACAGCGCTGATCCCCCGGACCAAAAAAATTTGTTGATTTTTCAAAGAAAGGCCTCTATACTTTTGCTGTTTTTTCTCCCATGACGCTGTTCACAATGACCCTGACGGGGGTGTACGCGCATGAACCTTACCAAGTTCCTTCCACCCAAGCCCGCTCACGTCCTTGATCGTGAACGGCTCACGAGCAAACTCCTGGCGTGGGAGGACAAAAAACTGGTGATCATCCATGCGCAGGCAGGCCAGGGGAAGAGCACGCTGGCGGCTGGACATGTCCAGTCGCTCGCCGCCCCCTCGGTGTGGTACACCATGGACCAGGAGGACATGGACCTCGCGGTTTTCCTGTCAGCGCTGGGCACGGCGATCCGGCGCGTCTGGCCTGAGAGTGTTCCCACGGTTCCCTCCATTCCGCTGAACCGCTATGGCATCAACGGTGTCCGACAGGACATCGGCACCTGGATCGAGCAGGTGTTCAGGAACATCCCGAAGCCTTGTTTGCTCGTGTTCGACGATTATATCGGAACATCGACCTCGCCTGACCTGCAGCACCTCATGAAACAGTTGATCGACAACACCCCGCCCCATGTCCGGTTCATGATCATTTCACGGTTGCGGCCTGAACTGGACATCGCGAAACTTCGCGCAACACAGTCCGTGGGAGAACTCACCGGCGAAGACCTCAGGTTCACCGATGGCGAGGTCCAGGACCTGTTCAGCATCGTCTTCAGCATGCACATCTCCGTGAACGAAGCGGTGCTTATCAACAGCACGGCGGAAGGCTGGCCGGCCGGTCTTGTGCTGATGCACGAATATCTTTCCACCCTTGCGCCGGGCGCGCGGGCGCTGGCGCTTATCGACAAACGCGCTGCCGGGTTCCGGACCAACGTCTTTGATTATCTTGCGCAGGAGGTTTTCGCGCACCTTCCGCAGGCAATGCAGCGCTTCCTGCTTCAGACCGCGATCGTGGACTTCATTCCCGTTCCGCTCATCGAACTGCTGACCGGCCTGCCGGGCACCGCGCCATCAGGCAAAGCGTCCATTTCCTCAATGGTGAAGGAACTCCGGGACAGGAACCTCTTCGTGACCGCGCGGGGGGGGGAGTGGGGGGGGTGGGGGGGGGGGGGGGAGGAGAGGTGTTCTGTGAAGGCGGGGGAAGAGGAGGAATGCCGGCGCAGAGGAAAAAAAGGAGAAGAAACAGGAAATTTTTCAGCGCCTCCGCCGCCCATCTTCTCGCGATCGCCTGTTTGTTCCAGGGCAAGCTGGTGCAGGCAAAGAAAGAGTCGGACTATGCCCTGGCGATCCGGACGCAGTCAGGAAGCAAGCTGTTCCATGCGATCTACCTTATCGCGAGCGGCGCGATCCACCTGAAGCTCGCAAAGCATTGTCAGGCGGAAACAGAGCTGCTCACGGCCCTTAAGATGCTTCAGCAGATCAAGGCCGCTCAGCAGGAGGCGAACGCCCACCTCGTGCTGGCACGGCTCTACGGGAAGATGAAAAAAACGGACAGGGTCCGCAAACACCTGCGGGAAGGTTTTTCCATCGGCCGGGAGCGGGGGTTCACCTACTATGCCCTGTTCAATGCCGCGGAACTGGCCGAGCTGGCGAATGCGGCGCTCGCCCACGGCATCTGCAGTGACTATTGCTCCACGCTGATCGATAACCAGGCCCGTTCGAACAAAAAGCCTTTTCTTATGATCAAGTGTCTTGGGGGGTTCAGGGCAATTCGGGAAATGGTCCCGATACGGGACTCCGAGTGGAAAAGCAAGCGGGCAAAGACATTTGTCAAACTGCTCGTTGCCCAGGACGGACATACCGTATCCCGCGATAGGGCCATGGAGTTACTATGGCCGGACAAGGACCCTGACACGCTCCATCAGACATTCAACAGCATGTTCCACCGCGTACGGAAGGTGCTGGAGCCGGAGAACGTTCCGGGCATAATCGATTCATGCATTCTTCACAAAGACGGATTCATCATGCTGAACAGGGACCTCGTCTGGACCGATGTCGGACAGGTGCTTTCCCATCTCGACACAACGGACCGCATGAAGTCAAGCGGAAAACCTGAAAACATCGTAGGAGAATATGAGAAGGCGTTCGACCTTTATGCGGGAGATTTTTTGCCTGAAGATATTTACAGCGACTGGGCCGCACCAATGCGGGATCACTTGCGCATCCGTTATCTGCGGGCGCTCGAGGACGCGGCCGGCATCGCCGAGTCTTCGGGTGACCGGGACCGGGCGCTCCGGTTCTACGAGAAAATGTTCATCGCGGACCCCTGCAACGAGAAGGCCTGCTGCTGGCTCATGATGCGGTACCAATCTGACGACCGGCGCAGGGAGGCGGTACGGACCTATGAACGGTGTGAACGCGCCTTGTGCAGGGATATTGATCTCGAACCGGATGAGCAGACGAAAAATCTGTATCGGAGGATCCTGGAAGGGTAGGGAAAGAAAAAACTACTCGAGAAACATGGCGAATCACTATTCTGTGTGCGCTATCGGTATGATAAGGTGAGCCGTACGAGATTATAGACCATCGAATTCATTGTTGAGAGGACAGCATTGCGCCCGCGGGCACGAAAATATGGCGACAACGATATTGTGACTGTACGGATCGGATACCCAGAAAAGGATATGATCGAGTCAGCGAGGATTGCAAAAGGTAGATGGAACGCGGACGTAAGATTGTGGTTCATCCGATAAGGGAAAATTAAAGGAACAGCGCTGGAAAAGCATATAGATGCGAAATGTCTTCACGCGAGAGCCTTGAAGCCATGCACTTTTGCTGGAACGTTATGCAATATAATCTGTATAAAAGAAACGGTCTCATACATACGCGTCTTGCGCCTATCCTATCTTTTGTATTCTTCTTCTCCGGCTTCGCCAGCCTTATCTATCAAGTGGCCTGGCAGCGATTGCTGACACTTTATTACGGAGTAGGCCCAATCTCTACCACGATCATCGTAAGCGTTTTTATGTTGGGCTTAGGCGTCGGCTACCTGCTGGGCGGTATTCTGGTTGAGCGGGTAGCTAATAGAACCATCTTATATTTTGCCATTGAACTGTCGGTGGGTTGTTTCGGATTGGCAAGCTTGCCCATCATTGATTTCTTGGGCCGATATACGGCAGGGAGTAACTACGTCCTTTCTTTTTTTTATATCTTTCTGTTTTTATCCATCCCGACGACCTTGATGGGCATGACGCTGCCTGTGCTCATGAAAATATTTAATCAATATGCGGGGAACTTTCTTCATTCCATCGGCTTCCTGTATTTCATCAATACGCTTGGGGCGGCTGCAGGGGCTTTATTCGCCAGTTATATCTTGATAACCTTTTTCGGTCTGGACGTGGGGATTTACGCGGCCGCCGCCATTAATATAGTCCTCGCGTTTATGATATTGGGGACCAGGACTATCCGGAATCCGCCTGCG
The DNA here is from genome assembly GCA_963796285.1 of Nitrospirota bacterium. Classification (GTDB taxonomy): domain Bacteria; phylum Nitrospirota; class UBA9217; order UBA9217; family UBA9217; genus JALNZF01. The sequence goes on along the minus strand of CAWCKW010000012.1, from coordinate 1,804,923 downwards.
CGAACAATAGACACAACCGTGGGAAGTCATCCCGGTGATATTTCTCTGGGAAAGATCGCCTACCTTCTGGTATGCATCGCCGGATTTTTAGCGATCGGTTATGAAATCGTTTGGTTTAGGGTCATCGGCATTCTGGTCAAGGATTCGCCTTACGCGTTTTCGAGCATATTGTCGGTTTACCTGTTGGGGCTCGCCATCGGGAGTTTCTGTATTCAGAAATACCTGGGTCGCAGTCGTAAGACAAGCCATCGAAGTCTTTATTTTGTTCTCCAGGTTCTCCTGAGCATCAGCGTGAGCGTCATAATCCTGGGCTATTTCACCCTCACAAAATATTCTCCCCTCGGCGCCTTGACCCGGCTTTCGTTTGGCAGTGATGTGCATCCTTTGGCGCTTGGTCATTCAAGCGCCACAATGCAGGAGCTGTTCCAGAGCATTTATCTGGCGCTCGACGTCTTTTTTTGGCCCATGGTCTTTGTCTTTATCCCAACCCTGGTCATGGGGGCAAGCCTGCCGCTCATTTCATCCTTGGCAATAGCGGATCCTCGAAAGGAAGGCCGCACGGTCGGCATGGTCTATTTTTTTAATACATTAGGAAATCTTTTTGGGGGAATTGTTACAGGATTTGTCTTGCTGCCGCTCCTGGGAACGGAATTGACCATATACCTGTTTGTATCTGTCGGCTTGATGTATGTTCTTTTCATAGATGAATTGGCCGACCGTCCATTCCCCAGAACGCTTGTTTTGGTAATGGCCGTGATTATTGCCGGCTTTCTGCTGTTTCCTAAAAACGGTCAGCTTTATAGACTCATGCATTCCGATCCTTTTGGCGATTCGGAAACTTATTTCAGCGAGGGGGTGGATAGCGTTGTTGTCGCCTACAAAAAGGGCGAGTTCGTTCGCAACTTCATCAACGGGCAGGGGCATGGATTCCGCCCGGGAGAAATTTTTTATGCTGAATCACTTGAGGCCCTGAAATACGCGCGCAAGACGGACCATATCCTGATCATCGGTTTTGGGGCAGGCTCGACCTTGGAGGTCGTCCAAAAAATGGACACAGTTAAAAGTATCACGATTGTTGAGCTGTGTCCGACATCCATATCGAATTTGAAGAAGATCCCTCTTTACCAGAAGATGCTCGCCGACAGCAGGATCAAGGTGGTCATAGACGACGGCAGGCGCTATCTAAACACGACTAAAGATGTTTATGACCTTGTCCTGGCAGATCCCATACGCAGCACGACCGCTTATAGCAATAACGTCCAATCACGCGAATTTTTTGCCTTGGTCAATAAGCGCCTCAGTCCCGATGGTATTTTTATGCTCGGGGCCAAGAAAGGAATTATAGGCAAGACATTAGGCCAGGTTTTTCCCTATGTACGCGGATATGACTCATTCTTCCTGGCTTCCCGGGGAACCTTTGATCATGTTGACCAAAGGTATCATGAGCTGCTAAATGCCTTTCCCAAAGGCACTCAAGACGGCATTTGGAGAGTGACCAAATATCTTGGCGACCAGGATTTTATCGCGAAAAAAATGGGGGCTGCGCCAATCAACCTGGATCTGAGACCTCGCACGGAATATTATTTACGCCCCCCCTCGATATCACTGGATAGCACATAGCCGGGCGGGCAGCATAAAATCGCAAGCGTTGCCTGGGTTCAAATTCATGTAAGGAGACTGTTATAAAAACGCCTATCTCAAGGCTTCTCCGGAGAGCGACTTTCAGCTCCTCCAACCTTATCAGTGCCCCGCCTCACTGCCCCACAGTTCCTTGAGCCGCTTGTCACGACCGCAGGTGGTCCGGTAGAATTTGTAACGGATCGGGTTCTTCTTGTAATAGTGCTGGTGATAATCCTCGGCCGGGTAGAATTCGGTGGCCTGCACGATCTCGGTCACGACCGCTTCTTTGAAGGGCTTGTTCTTTTCCAACATGGCCTTGGATTGAAGCGCCAGCCGGTGCTGTTCCTCGTTATGATAAAAGATGGCGCTGCGATACTGATGCCCTCCATCACAAAACTGCCTGTCCTGGACGGTCGGGTCGATGTTATGCCAGAATACGTTCAGGAGCTTCTCATACGTCACCTTTGCCGGGTCATAAACTATTTGGACCGACTCGGCGTGCCCGGTTCCTCCTGCGGAAACCTCTTCGTAGGTGGGATTTTTTTTCTGTCCGCCGGTATAGCCGGAGGTGACCGATACAACGCCGGGAATCTCGTCGAACGGGTGTTCCATACACCAGAAGCAGCCGCCGGCAAACGTCGCTTTCTCAAGATTCGTTGCGGCCGTGACCGTGGTGGCGGCAATGAGCGCCACCGACAGTCCCATCATCGAGATGATAAACTCTTTCATATGGATCTCCTTTCTGATAAACCTAACCCGAAAAGACGGAACCGGAAGGTCAAAACCGAAAAGCGTCTCGCGCAAAGACGTAGCCCCAGCTCTGCGGCCATAAACAAAGGACGCCAAGAAAATCTTTAAGCCTTGTTTTAAAAAAAACAAATAGTTTAGCCTTTCTTTGCGAGCTTTGCGCCTCAGTGTGGCCCTCTTCTTGGCCATTGCGAGAAATATTCTTGCCGTTTTGAAGTAGAATTTGATTCCTTAGTCACTAATGCGAACCTTCTCTTGGCAAATGCCGTTTCTATGATAAATGGATTATTTTTTCCTCATCAGAAAATACAACTCCCCCTCATGCTGCAGATACCCCGCGGTGAGCTCCGCTTCGGCGCCGTAACCGAAGAACACATCCGCCCTTCCCGCCCCCTTGATCGCTCCGCCCGTGTCCTGGTTCAGCACGAACCGGGTGAAGGGCACCCATTCCTTGATCACATTGTTCTCGATCACCGGCTTCTGCGCTGCAATAAAAGCCAGCGCACCCTTGGGGAACAACTTGCTGTCCGTGGCAATGGACCGGCCCGGCGTGAGCGGCACACCGATGCTGCCGATCGATGGGCCCGTGTCGAGGCGGAAGAAGACGTAGCTGGGGTTCTGGTTCAGGACCGTGGTGAGCTGGTCAGGATGGGTCCGCAGATACTCCCGTATCGCCTGCATGGACATGTTCTCTTTGGTCATGGCCCCGGTATCGATCAAATATCTGCCGATGCCCTTGTACGGCCAGCCGTTTGCACCGTCGTACAACACGCTCAGGATGTTCCCGTCTCCCAGGTCAACCCTGCCCGAGCCCTGCACCTGAAGAAAATGGATGTCAACGATGTCGGAGCACCACAGGATCTCAAGGTCTTTGCCCGCGAGCGCCTTCTTCTGGTCGATCTCTTCGCGGGAGTAATAGGGGATGACCTTTTTGTTGGCAAGCCTGCCGAAGAGCTTGCTCCTGGGGAATCCATTCCCAAACAGCGTCAGATCGACCTCGATGATATCATCGGGCCTTCGGTACAACGGAAAACGGAAGGTCTCATCACCCGTTATGCGGCAAGACAACAGTGGCTCATAGTAGCCGGTAAAGAGCACCTTGCCGTTTCCATCTGACCCGACGGAACGGTACAGCATGAAATCGTTTTTGATGCGCTCCACCTTCTGATCATAGGTGAGCGAATTGTTCTCGACGATCAGGATAAAGTTCTGGAGTGTTACGGCCATATCGAGGGCGCTTACTTTGTCAGGCCCCAGAACGAACATGGTGTCCTGCGGAAGCTTCTTGTAATACTCCAGGCTCTGGCGCGCCGCAGCGGCGAAATCTTTGAAATCCCTGTCGTCACGGGGCGTGATCGACTTCCATGACGAGAGATGCGTCAAAGAATCTTCCGGTCTCGTCACCGTCACCGGCGGCCTGGCGCAGGCGAAAAGGGAGAGGAGGGCAATGATTGTTGCTATCGTTTTATTCATGTTCAATTATTCTACTTTCGATCACAAAATATGGAGAAGCCAAATATGATGAACCCCCAATAATCGAATTTAACCGCTGAGACGCAGAGGCGCAGAGGGAATCCCTCTTTATTTTCAATATGCACTTCTCCGTGTCTCCGCGTCTCGGCGGTGGATAATGACTTTTTACGAGATCCTCAAATATGATTACTGTTCATTCTTTGCTCAGCGGATTGAATTTCTCAAAAAGAGTTTTTTCCTCTATGCGGATCCTGTCTTTCAGGGTCATATACAATAATGTTACGTCTCCTGCAAAATCCGTCTCATCCCCGCCCTGGGAATATTTATCAAATAAACACATCGCCTTTTTGCTGACATCTTCCATATCCTTGATAAAGTAATCCATCATGATCTTTAGATCTTTATTGTTCTCAGCAGCTCTTTTCAACGCGGGATAATATTGTTCATCCTCTTTTTTCATATGAGCAATTAAAAGACCTTTTGCTGAGAGCAGTTTCTCCTGTCCCGACGCGGATGAAATTCCGAAAGTCTTCATCTCGTCGAGAATCCTAAGAATGATCTTGTGTTCGTTCTTTAGGTCTTCACTCAGATTGGACATGATTTAGTTTTCTTTGACCTTGCCATGCTGATTTTACTATAGGCAGCATAGCTCTCCGAGAAAAGTTGCAGTACGTTATCTGTACTTGGTCACGGGTCTGGTGCAGAGCTGCTTATCAATATTAATGTAGGACTTTCCCTTAAACTTGTCAATTGCGATTTCGATCCGAAAAGGGTCGTCAGGGGCAGACGCAATAGAGTGAGATAAGGATAGTAATCGTAATCATGAACCGGAAAGACCGCTTCACTTTTTAAGTAATTTCGTGTAGTATAGCGGTCACTAACATTTCACAACGCTGCTTCCGAGGTATTGCCATGAAACGCTCACACAGTGCTCTCATTCTTTTCCTATCCTTCTTGTTTCCGCTCACGGCCCATGCCCTCTCGCTTGAAGATGGCCTGAGGATCGTCACCGAGACGGGAAGGGACATCATGATCGCCCGGTCCGATGAGGATGCGGCACGGGGTGCCGTATCGCTCGCACGCTCCCCCTGGCTCCCGTCGGTCGACCTCTACGGCCGCGAGACGTGGCTCCGGTACATTCCGGAGGCAAAATTCGGGGATCTGACGGTCCCCACATCGCAGGACCAATTCCTGACCTACGGCGTGAAGGCCACGCAACTGTTGTATGACTTCGGCAGGACGTCTTCGTCGATCGATGCCGCAAAATATGGATTAAAGGCCCGCGAGATCATGACCAGCCAGTCGAAGAACCAGGCGGCGCTGGACTTCATTGTCGCCTACCTGGACCTTCTGGAATCGGAGAAACTGCTCACCGTGGCCCAGGAAGAAGTTAAGCAGTATGAGGCGCACAAAAAGGACACGGAAACGCGGTATCGCGCAGGCGTCATCACGAAGAACGAAGTGCTCCAGGTGAACGTCACTCTTGCCGACTCTCAACAGCGGCTCCTGACCTCGGAGAACCTGTGCTCTGTCAGGGAATCGAAGATCAACAGCCTGCTCCTGAAACCGCTGAACGATGCCGTACAGCCTGAGGAGATCAGGGCAAGCCCGGCTGCGGGCCTGACGCTCGATGAGGCATGGGCCGGCGCCGAGGCCTCCCGGTCCGTGCTCAAGGAAATGGATGCGGCCATCGCGGCGAAGGAACAGAACGTCCAGTCCACACAGGCGGAATACCTGCCGACCTTCTACGTCTCCGGCGGGTATGAATATTCAGAGAACAAATACATGGTGCACCAGGACAACTGGTCCGCCATTGTCGGCGTGAATATCAATCTTTTTTCCGGCGGGGCAAGCGATTCGAAGATCGGTATGGCAAGGGCGGAGCTGCGGTCGCTCAAGCTGTCACGGGACAAGCTGCTTGATACTATCCGGCTGGAGGTTAAGAGCGCCTATCTCGACCTCCAAAGCTCGACAAAAAAGATGGAGGTCACGAAGGCCGCGGTTGAACAGGCCGAGGAGAACCTGAGGCTCCAGCATCTCCGGTATAAGGAAGGCGTGGGCACGGCGACCGAAGTGCTCGATGCGGTGGCGCTTTTGACCACGGCCGAATCGAATTCCTGGAAATCGCTTTACGGCGTCAAACGGGCGGAGGCCGTCCTCCTTAATGCGGCAGGCAAGGACATGGTTGGAGCGTATGGGAAGTGAGTGCAGCAGAGCGCAGAGGGCAGAGCGTAAAGCATTGAGGGTGAAGCATTGATAGCTCTATGCTCTAAGCTCTAAGCAGTAATCATCAAGGAGACAGCATGGCAGAAGAACAGGCGGGCAGCGGACAGAAAAAGAAAAAAGCCTTCATGATCGTCGGGGTGGTCGTGGTCATCGGACTCACCCTCGGTTATTTCTACAGCGCCTATCGCAAGACGCATGTTTCGACCGACGATGCTTTCATTGACGGCAACATCCATACCATCTCGGCGCGGGTCAGCGGCAATGTGAAGGCCGTCCTCGTCAACGACAACCAGCGGGTGAAGAAGGGTGACCTCCTGGTCGAGATCGATCCCGCGGATTACCAGTCGAAGGCCGAGGCCGCGAAAGCGAACCGCGAACTCCAGCGCGCTACGCTGCGCCTCGCTGAAAGCGATCGAAAGCGCGCCAAAGCCTTATACGAACAGGATGCGAGTTCGACCGAGCGTTACGATAAGGCCGTCTCAACATATGAGATCTCCCTGGCGCAGGTGAAACTCGCCGAGGAGCAGCTTCGGCAATGCGGAGCTCAATCTGGGATACACTACGGTCGTGGCGCCTGCGGACGGGTATGTCACGACGAAAATCCGTCCAAACGGGTAATCAAGTGCAGACCGGCCAGCCCTTGATGGCGATTGTCGATCTGGACAGTTTGTACGTCGTCGCCAACTACAAGGAAACCCAGATGGAGCGCATCCGCCCGGGGCAGGAGGTCAAGATGACGATCGACTCTTTTCCCGGGAAGGAGTTCAAGGGAAAGGTTGACAGCATCATGGCAGGCACCGGCGTGACCTTTTCTCTCTTTCCCGCGGAGAACGCCACGGGCAACTACGTCAAGGTGGTCCAGCGGATCCCGATCAAGATCGTTTTCCAGGAAGGAACGGACAAAGAGCATCTTTTGAGAGTCGGCATGTCCGTTGAGCCGGTGGTACTGGCAAAATGAACATGAGCAGCAGGAGCAGGGGATTAATTGCATTCACGGTGATGCTCCCTACCCTGATCGAGATCATCGATACCTCCATTGTGAACGTATCGCTCGATCACATCAGGGGTTCGCTCTCCGCCGGGTACGACGAAGCAACGTGGACCATCACCGCCTACCTCGTGTCGAACGCCATCGTGATCCCCATGGCGGGCTGGCTGGCCAAGCTTATCGGCAGAAAAAACTACCAGATCGCCTCCATCGCGCTGTTCACCTTCAGTTCCTTCATGTGCGGCTCGGCGTGGAGCCTGAACAGCCTCATATTCTTCCGGATCCTCCAGGGCATCGGCGGCGGCGGTCTCGTCCCGATCAGCCAGTCCATCCTGCTCGAATCCTTCCCCCGGGAGAAACACGGCCAGGCCATGGCCATTTTCGGACTGGGAGCCATGGTGGGCCCGATCGTGGGCCCGCTCCTCGGCGGATGGATCACCGACACGCTCTCCTGGCGCTGGATCTTCTATATCAACATACCGATCGGCATTCTGTCGATCATCATGAACGTCATCGTGATCGAGGACCCACCGTACATGAAGCGCCAGAAGATGAAGATCGACTACTGGGGGCTCTTGTTCCTTGCTGTCGGGCTCGGCGCGCTCCAGTTCATGCTCGACAAGGGTGAGAGCGAGGACTGGTTCGCCTCCGGCAAGATCGTGACCTTCGGCATCATAGCGGCCGTATCCCTCACGCTCCTGGCGATCAATGAATATTATTCAGAGACCCCCATCGTCAACCTGAAGCTGTTCAAGGACCGGACGTTCACGAGCGGTTCCCTGGTGATGTTCTTCGTCTTTCTGAACCTTTTCGGCAGCATCGTGCTGCTGCCGATCTACCTCCAGATGATGATGGGCTATACATCGTTCTATGCCGGGCTCGTGCTCGGCCCCGGAGGCATCGCCACCCTGTTCGCCATGCCGATCGCCGGGAAGTTCATCGGCAGGGTGAACCCGAAACGGTTCCTCGTATTCGGCATGTCGGTCTGCGCGATCAGCACGTACATGATGTCCAGGTTTAATCTTACAACTGACTTCTGGACCTTTGTCTGGCCGCGGATGACGCTGGGTTTCGGTATGGGTATGACGTTCATCCCGCTCACGACCTTGACGCTCTCGCATATCCCGAAAGAGCGGATGACCGAGGCAACCTCGGTCTACAACCTTCTGCGGAACCTGGGAGGGAGTGTGGGCATTGCCATGACAACGACCATTCTCTCGCGCAGGGCGCAGTTCCACCAGACGCGGCTGGTGGAACATCTATCGCCGCTGGACCCGGGCTACGTCATGGCTCATGAAAAGATAGCGGGCGCCTTAAGCCTGAAGGGACTGCCGCCCGCCGGCGCCGACGGTCTGATGTACCGGGAACTGATCAGGCAATCAACGACCCTCGCGTTCACGGACGCGTTTCTCGTGATCTGCCTCCTTATCCTCTGCGTTATCCCCCTGGTGTTCATTATGCAGTGGGCAAAGGCGCCTGCCGCGGGTGGACCACCTGCAGTTCATTGATCTTATTCCTGTCCGCCCTAACCCGGACAAGCGGGAACCAAACCATGACAACAGCGAAAGGGCATCTCTCGCGAAGAAAAGCTTGCAGGTCTTGTATTAAAGCAAAAGCTCAAATTATTTGTTTGTTTTAAACGCAAGGCTTAAAGATTTTCGTTTGGCGTCCTGTGCGTCTTCGCGGAAAATATTTTCTCTTGCCGTCTTGAGTGGAATTTGATCATGATCTCGCCCTGATTCTCTGATCCAGTATGATCACAGCCTGTCCAGTTCCCTTGTCATCCGGTGCAGTTCCTTCCACTGTCGGTATCTTCTTGCCAGGCCTGGATTCGGCTCCCCCTGTATGGTCTCGCCGTGCGGGGTCATCATTCGCGTTATGTCTTCAGCCGTCCATGTACCGTGCTGCATGCCGGCAAGAAGTGCGGCGCCCAATGCCGAGGCCTCCCTTGCCGCGCTTATGTGGATGTCTTTGCCGAGGATATCGGCCTGGATCTGGACCAGGTAGCTGAGCGACGACAGGCCTCCGGAAAGTATGACCGAAACGGGTTCGACCCCTGCTGTGAGCATAGCGTCTGCAATGTCCTTCATGAAAAAGGCGACACCCTCCACCACGGCCCGGACCATGTCTGCAGAGGTGCTTTCCAATTCCAGGCCATGGAACGAGCTTGCCATCTCAGCTTCCCAATGCGGCGCCCCGATCCCGTTCAGTCCGATAAAGGCTGTCACAGGTGTTGTTGCTTTCCAGCAGAGGTCGTCCACCTCGCTGTATTCCTTGAACAGGCCGAGACGGCTCCGGACCCATTCCAGCGCATCGCCCACCGCGTTCACACTTCCTTCGAGCAAATACCGCTGTTGCCGGTCATTGGAATAATACACGGATGCCATGAGGCCAGGGGCAGGGACCAGCGTTGTGCCCGTATTCACCATCAGAAACCCGCCGGTGCCGTAGTTGATCCCTGCGGCGCCCTTGGTCAGCACGCCGAGGCCGAGCATGGCCGCCTGCTGGTCTCCCAGGGAGGCGAGGAGCGGGATTGCCCCTGCCGCGGTCTGCACCTTTCCATATTCATGGGCCGTTGGCCGGATCCCCGGAAGCCGGATCCCCGTTAGCCCGAAGGCCCCGAGCAATTCATCGTCCCACGAGAGCGTATGAATGCTCATAAGTTGTGTCCGGGCCGCGTTGGTGTGGTCGATCAATGCCTGCGTGTTGTTGGTGAGCTGCTGCACCAGAAAGCTGCTGAGCGTGCCAAACACCATGTTGGCAAGTTTTCCAGCAGCAAGGTTATCGCGCAGCCAGCTGAGCTTCGATGCTGAATAGTAAGGGGTGAGCGGGAGCCCCGATTGCCTGAAGATCATGGGCTCCTGCTGAGCGAGCCGGCGGACGATGTCCCTGCCGCGCGTGTCGCGCCAGCTGAGAAGCGGTGACTGCGGTTCGCCCGTTGATTCGTTCCATAACAGGCAGGACGACCGCTGACACGAAAGACCGATGCCGACAACGGAGACGCCCGAACCCTGGACCTGTTGGATACATTCATCCAACACCTCCCGGACGGAGGTCAGGAGTTGCAGAGGGTCCTGCTCGATGCGGAAGCCGTCACGAAAGGGCGGGAGAAGGTCCTGCCGGGTATTGAACAGGATCTGACCGGCAGCGCTCAGCACAACGGCCTTGGTCGCGCTGCTTCCCTGGTCTATGCCGATAAAACATGACTGAGACATGATCCGGCCTTTCATGGAGCCGCGGACTGGACTGGATCGAATAGTTCAAGTAGAGCCTTCGATCTGGTTGACCAACAATAGCAAGAAAAAATGTCTGATGTCAAGGGGCATGACCCTGGTGATAAATTTTCTTGCAAAGCTTGGAATATAATGATAGCCTAAATTTATTATAAAGAAAGGGAGGAACTATGAAAAAGGCATTGAGAAGTCTGTCGTTGGCATCGTTGTTCGTTTTCTTTTTGTTGAACGTGGCCGGTGCGGATGAAGCGCTCCTGAAGCCCTTCGTTCTCGGGTCCCGGGGTCCCGGAACGGTGGCGGAAAAAACCACTGCGGTCAAGTCCGCCCTTATAGCACAGGGTTTCACCATTGCAGGAGAGTACGCGCCCTATCCCGAGGCCGTGGTCATCGTCGCAACGAATGACGAGCTGAAGAGCAATGCGGCGAAATCCGAACGCGGCGGGTTCGGGGCGGCAATCCGCGTCTCAATCACCAAGGTCAAGGACGACGTGCAGGTGGCCTACGTGAATCCCGTCTATATGGCGAATGCCTACCGGATGCAGGGCGATCTGGCAGATGTTGCTGTCAAGCTTGGTGCCGCGCTGGGCAAACAGGAGGAATTCGGCGCAAAGGGTCTGACGGCCAAGAAGCTCCGCTCCTATCACTATATGATGGGCATGGAATATTTTAATGAGCCCAGCATGCTGGCCGAATACGGGAGCTTTGAAGAAGCAGCGGCGGCTGTAGAGGCGGGCCTTGCCGCGGGCAGGGGCGGAGTGACGAGGGTCTACCGGATCGACCTCCCTGGAAAGAAAGAGTCAGTGTTCGGTGTGGCCCTGAAGGGTGCGACAGAGGCGGACAAGTATATGGACGACAGGTTCATCATGAGCGAGATCGATTTCAAGGACATTCGGTCCACTGCCCACCTTCCCTATGAGATGCTGGTTTCAGGCAACAAAGTGTATGCGCTCTATGCTCGGTTCCGCATCGCGATCAGCTTCCCGGACCTTTCCATGATGGGGAGCAACAGCTTCATGCATATTATGAAAAGCCCTGAGGCGATCCGTAAGGCGCTGACAAACGCAGCAGGGGGGAAAATTTAGCGTCATGGTAGCCGAAGCATCTGTGAAGGGAAAGCCGGTTCGGCAATCGAACCGGCTTTTTGTTCTCTGTATCCAGAGGTAATCTTTTAGAAGGAATATTCCGGGAATGCCGGAAGAGGGCGGCACATGGATCATATGATCGAAGAAGGATGTGTTCTTGACATCAGGGGCTTGTGCTGAGGACCACCTATTCTGGCGGTCGTCGGAAAGCTGAAGGACATGAAAGAAAACGATACTCTGATGGTGGTGTCAGACAAAGCGTCCATGCTTAACGATATCCCCGCCATGTGCAGACTTATTATGTGCAAACTGTTACATGTATTTAAAACGAGTGATCTTATGATCTTTTTGATAAAGAACAAAAAATGGCATGAAGGTCAAGAAATGGAAATGGAAAAGACAACACGTGCAGCGAGCAGCGTCAATGATCACCAGGCCGATTGGACAAACGACACGCATTGGAGAGCAGTCACCATGACTTGACCACAAAAAAACAATGCCCTTGATATCGCATCCCGCATCCGGCATAATATCCCATGCTCCTCATCTTTCCTCCTGTTGCAAAACCCTGCGAACCGCCTGCGGGCATAGCGAAACTTGCCGGCGCGTTGAAGACGCATGGCGTTTCCTGCGCGATCCTGGACGCGAATCTCGAGGGACTTCTGTATCTTCTGCGGCAGCCGCGGACCGCGTCGGATACCTGGACCCGGCGGGCCGCGAAAAATATTTCATCCAATCTCACGGCACTCCGCGACCCGCGAACCTATCGATCCCCTGACCGCTATAGCAGGGCTGTAAAAGATGTGAATCGCGTGCTCATGGCTTCCGCCAAAGCGTATCATGCGGTCCTGGGTCTGGCGGACTATCATCATCAACAGCTTTCTCCGTTGCGCAGCGCAGACCTGATCACTGCTGCCGAGCATCCGGAGCAGGACCCCTTCTATCCCTGGTTCAGCAGGCGATTGCCGGCAGTATTTGAAGAATCTGTTTTTTCGCAAAGGTACCCTTCGTCGTTGCCCGGGTCAGACCAGTGGCGCACGGCAAAGTTCGTCGGTTTTTCCCTGAACTATCTGAGCCAGGCGCTCTGCGCCTTTGCCATGATCGGCTATATCAGACAGGAGTATCCCGGCGTGAAGATCGTCCTCGGCGGCGGTTTGGTGACGTCCTGGATGAAAGGTCCGGCGTGGAAGGACCCGTTCGGTTGTTTTGTCGATCACCTTATCGCGGGCCCGGGGGAGGGGCCGCTGCTCGAGCTGCTGGGCGCCCATGGGAAAAAGCAAAAGAGCGCTGCACCGGACTACTCGTCCATGCCCCTTCATGAGTATCTCTCGCCGGGCCCCATTCTTCCATACAGCGGCTCGAGCGGGTGCTACTGGAATAAATGCTCCTTCTGTCCGGAAACAGCCGAGGACAATCCTTATGTCCCTGTTCCCGTGAAACGGGCCATGGCAGAGCTTGCTGTATTAGTGAAAGAAACGAAACCTGTCCTGATCCACCTTCTCGACAACTCGATCAATCCCGCGCTCATGGCAGCACTCGCGGACAAACCTCCCGGTGTCCCGTGGTATGGTTTTGCCAGGATCAGCAAGGAACTCATGGACCTTGATTACTGTCGCGCGCTCAAACGGTCAGGGTGCAGGATGCTCAAACTCGGCCTTGAATCAGGCGATCAGGGAGTGCTCGACAGGTTGCGGAAGGGGATCGATCTCGCGACAGCGTCGCTGGTCTTGAAAAATCTTCATGCGGCCGGGATCGCCGTCTATGTGTATCTCCTCTTCGGCACCCCGGCCGAGACGATCAGGGAGGCGCGAAAGACGCTTGCGTTCGTTGCCGCCCATAGCGATGCGATCACGTTCCTGAACCTTGCGGTGTTCAACATGCCGGTGTGCGGACAGGAGGCAGGGGCGTATGAGGACGGAAAGTTCTATGAGGGAGACCTTTCACTCTATACGGCATTTAGGCATCCCCGGGGATGGGACCGGAAAGCCGTGCGTCGGTTCCTGGATGCTGAATTTAAAAAACACCCGGCTGTCTCGGCGATCCTGAAAAAGGACCCCCCGATATTTACTTCCAACCATGCCGCGTTTTTTACAAGACCATGACAACTTCCGCATTCCTTTGTAAAAAGAAGCAGCACAGACATTCGTTTGAGTCACATGCTACCCACATTGGGGGGAAAAAATGTCAACATCGTTGACACTGCTTTGATTATGAAGAATCATATTTTTTCATAGGTATCAGCCGCTGTTATCCATGTGAAAGACTTTGACTGGGCTTTTCTTGTTGTAATATCCGGCATTTTGTAATAAATTATCCAGTATGATCGATTCCGATATTCCTCACAAAATAAAGGCCCTGACGCTGATGGTCCTTCTGGTCGTGGTCTGGCTTCTTCTGGGTATGGTGTATACAGAACGGTTCCTCCCTCCCCTTAACCGGCTTGAACTGCGCCTGATGCCGTGGAAGGGACCGGTCCCTCCCGATGCCGGCATCGATCAGCGTCTTTCAATCATGCAGGGGCAGCTCAACGATTCCAACAGGGTCTCTCGTTACGCTTTTGTAGTTACGATCATTTCTTTTGCCATTCTCAGCATGTACCTGTCCGTCGTTTACCAGCAAAAACAACGGAGGGCCCGTGAAAACATGCTGCTTGTTCTAAAAAATCAGGAGATCGCGCGGCGGAACGAATTTATCCGCTATATCTCGGCGACGATCGGGCATGAATTCAAAAATAACCTCGGACGAATAAAACGAAGGATCGACCTGCTTCCCGGTCTGCCGCTGGATGCTCAAGAACGCATCGATGATAACCTGGACAAGCTGTTTGCCGATATCGATATCTTTAAAAAGATCTCCGATAAGCGCGAAGCGGGTTTGGTCGATTTCAAAAATATCAACATCAAGGCAATGCTCGGGGATCTCACGACGCATTACAGCGACCTCGTTGATATCACAGTTCACGAACACGCAATCATACCTATGATCTATGCGGCCCCGCCGCTGCTCAAGACGGTGTTCGAGAATTTGATCGACAACTCCATCAAGTATAAGAAACCGGAGCAGCCCCGGGCACGGATCGAGCTCTCCTGCTCAACGGACAAGGACGGCACCAGGCGCTACGTGACGATCTCGTTCCGGGACGAGGGGCTCGGTATGGATGAGCAGCAGGCTGACCAGTGTTTTTATAAGGGCAGGACAACCGGAGAGGGATGGGGACAGGGGCTTTATTATGCCAAGTACGTCATCGGCCTCCATGCCGGGAAGATCAAGATCGGCAAGGGATATACTGCTCCGGGGGTCGGCACGGAAGTGATCATTAATTTCCCCTTTGTCGAGGAGGCTTCCGATGTTTAAAGTGCTTATCGCCGACGACGACTTCGAGGACCGGGAACTTCTGAAACTCGAAATTCAACGTGCACTCAAGGATGAGTCGCCCGACCTCCGGTTTTACGAGGCTGTCAGCATACGGGAGGCCCTCCGGATCCTGACGTCGCAGATCATCGACCTCATGACGCTCGATATCGAGTTCGACCGGATGGACGAGGGCATCGATATCCTGCCGGAGCTCTTCGAGACCCATCCGACGCTGAACATTATCATCATCAGCGGCAAGCTCGACAAACGAGAGGTTTCAGAGCGCCTCTTCCGCTTTACAAAGGACAATGTGCTGAAAGGCAAGCGGTGGGCCAGGCATTTCGATGTGCTTGACAAGAAGGACGACAAGGCCGAAGCCATCCGCCGCGCCTATGAATTTGCGGTCAAGCAGCGGGAGGGTGTTGACGGCATCCGGGAGCTCTTTCTCCTTGCTGAATCGTATCTCGAAAAGAACATGCTCGATAAGTGCCTGGAGGTCTACCAGAAGATACAGCTCCTGGCGCCCGGCGAGATCGAGTCAAAGGAAAACATCCGTATCGTCAAAGGAGGCATGTCGGTCGACCAGGCATTGGAGCATTACCGGACCGGCGAGCAGGTCGTTGCCGCCCTCCTGCTGGGATATCATCTGGAGAAGCGTCTGATGTCCTACACGTCCGCTGTGATCGGGCGGACCTTCCCGATCCTTTCCGACTGCCTGAAAGAGATGGACCAGAGCCGCCGCATCAGCCACCTGAAGAAAGAACTGTTCAGCGACCTTCTGGGATTGCGGAACAAGGCCATTCACAATCCGGCAAATATCTCTGAAGCGGATTTCAAGACCGCGATAAAAAAGCTGGACCGACTTGAGGAAACGGTGCCATGAAGACCAAGTCCTTCTGGAAATACGTGCCGTCGGTCGGACCGGTTTTCAGCCTCTTGCTGATCGGCCTGGTTCTTCTGAGCGCACTGCTCTACTATCGGGCAGTCAAGATCCAGCGGTTTCTGGAGCCGGCCCTCGCCATTTCCCAGCCCCGTAACGAGTTCTCCAAGAACATCAAACAGATCTTTCAGCAAGAATTCGGTGCGGAATCGCTCAAGGGCTTCAGGGTAAAAGGGAGTTCCGTTCTCATCGAGAGGTCGTTCCTGTTCGCGGAGGACGGCGCCCTGAAGGCCTCGGCACAGGCCGATTTAAAGAAGCTTGCCCGTATTTTTTTATTGCTCATGGAGGATGACCAGACAAGGTCTGATATCAGCCTTGTCCTGATCATCGGACGGTTCCCTTCAAGCGGTACCTGGATAGCCTATGCCGCGGAGCGGATGAAAGTGCAGCGCATGGTCGGGTTTCTTCAGGACGCGCTGTTTATTGCAGAGCCCCAGCTTGCAATAAGATATGGGACCTATTTTGTGGCCGCTGCCCAACCGACCAGCTTGAATGATGTAAACCGGGAACTGCTTGAGCTCCGCATCATTCCTTCGGAACTTCTCCATATCAAGGTTCTGGAGAAACTTCAGAAGTACGCTTTTTAGAAAGTTATGAAATAAAATTTTTCCAAACCGGGACGGAATAAATCTGCCACAGAGCACACAGAGAAAGGATAAAAGTAATTTTATAGCTAAAAGATTTGCCGTTCATTTTCCGTCTGTGACCTCGATGTACTCTGTGGCAAAAAAGGTTTTGGTTCCGGCTTGCCCCGCTTTAGAGTCATTCGCCTCTAATGGGGCTTGTCCGGGTTTGGGAGGCTTGTTATGGGTACGATGATACAGGGCGATCTGGTGCATCATGAGCGAATTTGGCATCGGTCGCGTCAAGGAGACGTTGGGAGTGGGGGACGATCAGCAGTGCACCGTCCATTTTTCCCGTACTGACAAGAGGACCGTGGTGGCGGCGGAGGAACTTCTGGTGCTGACCGACGCCGAGATGGCTGCCTACGATATGGTGAAGCTTGCGGTGTTCGAGGTCAGCCGGGAAGATCTGCCGCAGATTGAATTGGGCGCCCGCTGGAAGGGAGGAGAGATGCTCCTCAAGCCCGGAGATCCGAAACTTGCGTCAAAGAGCATGCCCATCGAGGTGTTCTTTCACAAGATCGTGATGGTGCGCGACCGGCTGCGGGTCATGGAAGCTCAGATCAACGGTCACAAGGTCCTCACGGACAATGAAAAGGTGGAACTGCAGCAGTACATCACCCGCATATACGGCTCGCTCACGACGTTCAACATTCTCTTTCAGGAAAAAAGCGATCACTTCATCGGGCAAAAGGGCGAGGCTTGATGACGGACGGGTGTCTTGAATGCGGACCGGTGAGGTCTCTGGAGTGCAACGATGTCAGATGATTCAGCCATTATCCGGTGCGATACCTGCCGTCAACTGAACCGGGTCCCGTTGGAAAAGCGGAAACTCGAAAACAAGCCACTTTGCGGAACGTGCAAGTCGGTTCTCGATATCCCGCAGGAACCCGTATGGGCAAAACGGGGAACCTTCGACCGCGTGGTTGCAACCTGGCCGGAAACGCTCCTTATCGAATTTACCGCATCGATGTGCGTCCATAGCAAGATAATCGATCCCGTAGTGACCGGGCTTGCCCGTGAAAAAGCGGGAAAGCTCAAGGTCCTGAAGATCGATACTGATACGGATGAATATCTTACGCAGCGCTTTAAGGTCGAGAAAACGCCGACTTTTATCCTGTACAAAAATGGCGTGGAGCTCTATCGGGTCGATGGCTCACCGAAGGATAAAACCGACCTCGTGAAGTGGGTCCATAACATCATCGACTTTAAAAGCCACTGATCCCGAGAGACCACTCCTGAACCGGCCTGCAGAAAGGCCTTCGTGGATAGTGCAGGTGATCTGATCGACGACTACATGGCCGCAGACGTGCCGTTCCCGGAGCGCATTGCGCTTTTCGATCTCCACAGGATCATCGGCACCGGGTCATTTAATTTCAAGAAATCGGTCGGAGACAGCGACTATACGACGGTACCGCTTCCCCTCATCATCTTAACCTATACAGACAGGGCCTCTTAGAGCCTCGGCAGCAACGGTGTGCGGCTGCTCCGGTGCGGAGATCTTCCACAATGACGACATCCGCATTATCGTTGCGTGCTTTGAACTTGTGTGAGAACAATTTCAGCTGCTAGTTAGAGGTAAAGGAACTATGAAGAATAAAATGCCGGTGCTCTTTATCGGGCATGGATCGCCGCTGAACATCATTCTGGACAACAGCTTTACGCGAAGCTTGGCTGCTGTGGGGAGACGTCTGCCGCAGCCAAAAGCAATCATGGTCATCTCCGCGCACTGGCTCACGAAGGGCACGTTTGTGGGGTGCATGGAGAAACCGGAGACCATTTACGATTTTTATGGATTTGCCGAAGAGCTGTATGACGTGGTTTACCCCTGCCGTGGTGCTTCTGGAGAAGCGGCGTTTGTAACAGAAACGCTAAAGCAAGCAGCGGTAACGTGCGATACTAGCCGGGGGCTGGACCACGGGGCCTGGGCAATTCTGAAACACCTGTATCCTCGTGCCGATATCCCGGTGTTCCAACTGAGCCTTGATTATACCTTTAATGAATGGGACCCGAAACCGCTCCAGTATCACTATGATCTTGCGGCCGAGCTTTCTGAATTGCGAAACCGGGGTGTACTGATCATCGGGAGCGGAAACATCGTGCATAATCTCAGCATGTTCGATTTCACGAACATCGATGCGAATCCGTTTGACTGGGCCGTTGAGTTCGATGAACGAGTGAAAGAGAACTTGATCCGTGAAGACCACCATAGATTGATCAACTATCCGACCCTGGGAAAGGCAGCGGCCCTTGCCGTACCGACCCTGGACCATTATCTCCCCATGATCTATGCCATTGCCCTGCGGGAAAAGAATGAACCTCTTACATTCATCTACGAAGGGTTTCAATACGGCTCGATCTCTATGAGGTGCTTTCAGATAGGGTAATGGAGCCGATCGGGCAGTGCTTCTTTGTCTGGTTGGCAGCGAGGGTTCTGATGGTAACAAGCACTGTTGCATCTTCATCCGCTTTTCGATCTATCCTCTAATACGTGTTCCGGATTCCAAATCGCAATTATTTTCATCTCCCCGATCTCTTCTATGCCTTTTGCCCGAAATACATTTCAAATCTGAACAGGATCCCGGGAATGCCGTCGAAGTTTCCGGACCGGGGGAACCGTAACTGGGGGGCCACCTCGAAGAAGAACCAATCCCTCCAGAGGTTCTGGCGGTACCGGATACTGACGAGGATTTCCACCAGTTCGTAGACCGGTCTTGTTTGGTAGCTGTTGATCCACGCGTAGTCCAGAGCGTGCTTTGGATCGATCATCTGGCGCAGCGAGAAATTGAGGCTGTAGAAATAACCATTGGTGCCATCTATCCAAGTCCCGCCGGCGCTCGTCCGAAAAAAAAACCCGTGCGGGAGCTGCCGCTCGAGATCGAAGAGTGTGTCCATCTGCCACTTGGTGTCTGTCTTCCAAACAGCCTCCTGGGTGAACCGGAAATCCCACGTGGTAAGCGGGATAAAATGCCGGTACCGCGGCGCGATGAACAGTACGGGCGACCCATGACTGAACTGCGCGCCGGTCCTCACAATGGAACTCTGCTCCTCGGTGGCCCGGAGAATGTAATTGAGCGCCGTGGTAACATTCCGCTCATCGGTGGGCGAGATCCGGTTGCTGCTGCTGGTACCCGCCGGAGCAGGGGTGGTTGTGGCAGGTTCGGGCGACTCGGCCGAGACGACGAGGTGCGCTTTATGCTCTAATTGGGGGAGCGCCAGACGTACATTGAAGGTTGGTCCTCTGTACGTCGCCCTGGCCCTCTCTTCCTGAAAGACATCATAGCGGGCCCGTATGTACGAATGGTTTTCCTCTTTCACCACCCGTTCGTCTTCGAAAAACGAATCGAGCCAGACTGCGGTCGTTAGAAGTCTCTGGGAAATTTCGTGGTGAAGCATATCCACCAAACCCAATTCCTTGCCGTCTTCTTGCGGGATCGACAATGTATCCGTTGGCGATGATAGTATTTTTTCGAAAAGCGGCGCCGACGAATACGGTGTCGCTTCTTCCGAAGGCTGTTCCCGCAAAAGCTGCACTCCATTTTGCTGAGGGGGCGACGTCGGAGGGGACGTATCTTCACCTTCCGCCCAGGCGAACGGGGACTGGTGGAGGGCGATCAATATGACAATCGTGGGTATGTGTTTAATGATCGGCATCGTTATCGGATTGCTTCACAGAGAATAGGCAAAGAAAAGCTGAATGTCAAGAGAGAACGGGGAAAAGTACGCGGTCCAACGTTCAGGGATTTTGAGCGCGGGAAGGAGGAGATTCGATTATTGGGTATGTTGCGGGAGGGGAGGCTCCCTATTTGGTATGCTTGTTGTACTGAACACTGACCTCATAGGCGATGCTCGCATGGCCGTGTCGGACGTCCTCATTTTTCCCGCTGCAAACGATCTTTCCTGATACGGATTTCTTGTTGTGTTTAACCAGCCCTGCAACCACCGGCGCCAGGTCAAAACCGCCGTCAGTGCATTCTTCCCGCATGCATTCCAGGTGAAAACAGGCGTAATTACCGGGATTGAAGCTTATGGTGCGAGTCATCAGGATCGGGTCTGCTGTTTTCTGATAATAGGTCATGCGAAACATGATATTTGAAACCGCGGGAAAGCGTTCGGAAATCAGACCGGCAGCGATCATGGCGTTTTTTTTCAGTTCCAATTTTTCCTTGTAATTTTGCTTGAGCGACATGATGTCCCTTTCCGGAAGCCGAATTTCACCTAATGGAAAAGCCGCTAAGACGCCTGTCTTTGCGGCCATTCTCGTTAATCTAAAGAATTATTAGTTATATTATTGCATTTTTTTTTAACAAAAGCAACCTTTGTTTGGGTCTTTGAGCCCAATGCTAACATACATTAATAGCCGAAAATGTTACCCTGATTTAGTAACGCATTGAAAACAAAGGCATAAAATGATTGATATTTGCGATTACCTGGGGAAATAAGTACTTTTACAAGGGCCTTCTTTGTCTGCGTTTTTGACCTGTTCCGCCCATGCTCTTGCCGCGCTCCAGATGAGCGTCATCATCCCAATCCATAAATGTCCTGCATCTCTTCCGTATAACCGCCACCCTTTTCATGAATGATCAATGGTGGCAGAATATCAAGACCAACCCCTTTGGTCTTTATCGCTTCGATCAAAACGAGTGAGGCAGGTTTGGTCTGAAAGGGATGCACAGACCGAAGGCGTTTTGGTTCTAGTCCTCTTTCCCGCAATAAAGACATCAATTCCGCTGAGCGGCTTGCGGGAAAGACGAGGAAGTACCTGCCCTTGTTCTTTAATAAGGTTTGGAGGTCGAGCCAGCAAGGAAGAGATGCGGTCTGGTCCTGCCGCGCGGTTTGTCGTTCAAGGAAGGGGCTTTTTCTGCCGGTACCTCCTTTGGTATAGGGCGGGTTGGCAATGAGGACATCGAAGGAGTCCGGCGCGATCGATCGGCCCAGAGATCGTATGTCCCGGTCAAGGGGTGTGATAGCTTCGACAAGCCGATTGTCTTCGATATTTTGGCAGAGGAGCGTGAATGTCCGTGATTCGACCTCATCGGCAACGAACCGTGCCCCGGGGAATTTTCGTGCAAGCAAAAGCGAGATTATCCCGGTTCCCGCGCCCGGTTCAAGTATACGGTCGCGAGGTTTAATGCGGCAAAAATCCGCGAGGAGGAGGCTGTCCAGCGTAAAGCGGAAGCCTTTTTTTGGCTGGACGATGCTCACGATGCCGGTTTTGCGGAGCGAGATGCTGTCAAGGGTTATGGAAGTCATGACAAGTATTTTTATTCGCAATGCCCGAACAGAAGAGGATGAGGCTTTGGTTTAACAACTTCTCGTCCCTTGCGTCACAATGTGGCCCTCTTCTTGGCCATTGCGAGAGACAACGTCACTTCACTTTTTCCACATACTCGTCAGGCAGGCGCTTGGGTCTGCCAGTGGGGTCTACGTAGACAAGCTTGGCCATGCACTCAACGAACACCCTGCCCGATGTTTTTTCCTTCATGGTGTGATGAAAGATCATGGTGACGCGCGAGACCTCCGACACCCTGGTCTCGATCTCGATCGTATCGCCGTACCGTGCCGGAGATCTGTAGTCGATCTCGACGCGGAGCACCATGAAGATCGTGCCCTCGTCCATCAGTTTTTTGACCTCGTAGCCCCTGGATGCCAGGTACTCGGTCCGCGCCCGTTCCATATAGCGAAGATAGTTGGCGTAGTACACAACTCCGCCGCAATCCGTGTCCTCGTAATAGATCTTAACGTCCATGGCATGGTTCATACCTGGTCTCCTTATGAAGAAGCAGTTTAAATTATTTTTTCTATTTTGTCGAGAGGAAGATAGTGTGCGATAGAGACGATTTCCGTATAGGGGGCGAGGTTACTGCAGTGGATACTTTGAGAAATAAAAAAGGCGTTGCCTGCGGACCGTTACTGATATTCCGTTGAGCCGGGGAGCCTCTGCGGGGATTCCAATGGGTGCTTCTATGGCTCTGCTCAGCAGACCCTGTGAAGCTCATTGTACCTTTCTTCCCGCCATCTCCTTCGGCTTCGGGGCTTTCGGCTCTTCCGTGCTTTACAGCAGCCTATGAAACAACCAGTGAACGACAGCTCAACTTGCAGCCTTCTTTCTGGTCTCGGCTCTCCATCCAGCACGGTGCTTGATTCCCCTCAAAACGGGTTATCATCTCTACACCTAGTCGGTGATGGTCCGGCAACGCCCAATGTACCTTTTTTAGAAAGACCAATGATTCTTTATTCATTTATAATATACCACTTTCTGCGCCACTGTGCGGAATTTTTTTTCGAGAATTATCTTGACCCGCGTCTGAATTGCCTTTAGAATTTCCCCACCTTTCCATGGATACGATCAAGCCCTCAAAAAACGAATTCCTCGAAGCCCTTCAATCCGGGAAGATACTACCTCTTTCCGCCGAGCTCGACCTGCCGGGGCTCACACCGCTTGCGGCGCTTGAGGCGCTCAGAGGGGAAGGCTATCCTGTGCTTCTCGAAAGCGCACGGATGAACGACAGGATCGGGCGGTATTCGTTTGTTACGGCGGACCCCTACCTTATTTTCAAGTCCCGCGGGGATGTCGTGGAACTCAGCCTGCCGTCTACGCCTTTGGGCAAATACGGCAGGCGCGCGTCCATGAACCGGAAGCCGCTTGTGAAACTGCGTGAGCTTCTTGCCAATTACCGGACAACGCGGACCGACGGTCTGCCGCCTTTCACCGGAGGGGCTGTGGGGTTCTTTTCCTACGATTTTGCGCACCAGATCGAGAAACTACCGCGCCGGGCGCCGGTCGATATCGACATTCCCGAGGCGTATTTCGTGTTTGTGGATATGGTAATTGCCTTTGATCATATCCTGGACAAGGCGTGGGTGATCGTCAATCCGGGCGCCCGGGAGCAGGAGATGGGCTTCCGGAAACCGGAACCGGACCAGTGGGGCAGGCTCTATGATGAGGCCGCGGCAAGGCTTTTGGCCCTGGGTTCGAAGTTCGCGGCAAAGGACAACACGAGCGACGTACTGTTCCCTGAAAAAAACGCTCAACAGCGTTTCAGCCTCACACCGAATATGACGAAAGACGAGTTCGAGTCAATGGTCGTGAAATGCAAGGAATATATCGCGGCAGGGGACATCTATCAGGCGAACCTGTCCCAGCGGCTCTCGACATCGATGAACAATGCGGACCCGCTTCGTTTATATAAGATCCTGCGGACCATCAATCCGTCGCCCTTTGCAGCGTACCTCGATTTCGGCGACCTGCAGCTCGTGAGTTCTTCCCCCGAGCGTCTGGTTCGCCTCCACAGAAATATCGCCGATACGAGGCCGATAGCGGGTACTCGCAGAAGGGGAAGGAATGGCGCGGAAACGAGCGCGCTTTCCGCGGAGCTCCTGATGAACGAAAAGGAGCGGGCGGAACACATCATGCTGCTCGATCTCGAGCGGAACGACCTCGGCAGGGTGTGCGAGTACGGTACGGTCCAGGTCGATGAAATGATGGTGGTGGAGGATTACTCCCATGTTATTCATATCGTCTCGAATGTCAGGGGGGTGCTGGCGCCGGGGCGGGACGCCTTCGACCTGGTGCGTGCCGTTTTCCCGGGAGGGACGATCACCGGCGTGCCCAAGGTTCGGTGCATGGAGATCATCGATGAACTTGAACCCGTGGCGCGCGGACCTTATACCGGTTCCATCGGATACCTGTCGAACGCCGGCGACATGGACCTGAACATCATCATCAGGACGTTCGTGGTAAAGGACGGTATGGCACACATTCAGGTCGGGGCCGGGATCGTTGCGGATTCCGTTCCCGAGCAGGAATATTTCGAGACCCTCCAGAAGGCCGAAGCGCTCAAGAAGGCGCTGGAGATGCTGTGACGGAGAAGTTTTCCCTGTTGCAACTTTAGCCACTTGCGTTATAGTACCAAATTAATTGAGGAAAGGGGCCTTATTTATGTTCCTGGTGGAGCTTGTTCTTCAGGGTGTACGTGGGATTCGGGAACTTGCCCGCCTGCGATTCAAGGGCGGGTTGAATTTCGTCGTTGCGGGCAATGAAGCGGGCAAGACCACGGCGGCAGACTCCCTGCAGCGTCTGCTTTTTCCAAGCAACCAGACAGTACTTCTCGCAACGCTGATATCAAAACAGGCGCCCGATGCCTCGCGTGCGGCACTTGTGATAAGTTCCGATGAAGGGACCTACTACCGCATTATCCAGGATTTCTCAAAACGCGCTGTGAACCTTTCCAAATACAACGCGACGAGCAGGGACTTCGACCTTCTTCACAAGGACTGGGACAGCGCGGCGCAGTTTATGGCCGGAATGACCGCCGGTATGTCCGAGGACGATTTTGCCAGAATTTTTATATTCCAGCGGGAGCATCATGCGGCCCGAACGGGATCACTCGCTTCGGCCGCAGCGCCGCAGCCGGCGCCGAGTTTGCTTGGTCCGCCTGCGGGGGTGAAGTCCTCCGCAGACAGGGAGCGCCTTGCCGAACTCCATGAGACCCTTCGCAAAGCGGAAGAGGCCGCGGATGCCGATTACAAGTACCAGTCAGCCAAACTCGCGCTGGAAGAGATCGAGAAAAAAATTGGCTCCCTTGAAGAGATCGAGAGGAAGAAGGCCGAGATAGGGTCAACGCTTGCCGTCGCTCAAGGGATACGAGGGACTGCCCGAGGACCTTGCGGGGCTTATTGACGACTATGAGCGGCGTCAGGGCCAGAAGCTGGTCGATGCCGAAGAACTCAACAAGCAGATTGAAGGGGTCAAGAGTCAGCGTGCGGCGATACCGACCCGGGAATTTTTTGCCGAAAAGTTGTTCATCGCCGGAGTGGCGGTGGGAGTCATCTCGATCCTGGCCGGTGTGTTCGTGCTCACGGAGGACCTGAAACTCCTCTTTCCCCTCGGCGTCCTCCTTTCACTTATACTGATGGCCGTAGCGTGGTACAACGATTCCCGGAAGAACGTGCGGCGCAAAAACTTGTTACGGGAAGAGGAAGACCTGAAGAAAGCGCTTGCTGAACTTGAAAAACGTTTTCAGCAGGAAGGGGCGACCATAACGGCCGCACTTCGCTCGACACGCGCCTCGTCACCGGCCGAGCTCAAAGAAAAGGCCGAGAATTACCGCTATTTTTTCTCCCTTGGGGCTGATCTTGGAGAGCAACGACAGCGGAGCCTTGGAGATCTGACCCTGGAAAATCTGCAGCAGCAGCATGAGCAACGCCAGCTGGAGGCAGCGGAACTGGAAAAAGCCGCGCTGGCGGTCGCCCAGAATAACATAGATACGTACAGTATCCGGCAGGATATCGAACGGCTGGACTCCGAGGCATCCGCTGCGTCAGCCGGGGTGTCGTGGGATTTTGGCGCCGAGCCGCAAGAACTGCCGGCTTTTTCCCCGGACTCAATTGCGGGCGGCAGGGGTGGGTTTCTCGAAGAGATCGGCATCGCGAGCAGGATCGGAGGGATCGAGATGGAGACGCTGATCCCGGCGGTTGAGGCGGCGGCCCAGAGGAACCTTGCTGCAATTACCGCGGGCAAGTATATTAGGATCGAGGCCGGCCATGAAGGCGGGCCCGTCGTGCATGCCAAAGACGACTCGGCAATGGACTATTCGGGACTGAGCCACGGTACCAAAAGCTTGATATACTTTTGTCTCAGGACCGGTCTTGTCGAGGCGCTTGCCGGAAAACGACGTCTTCCGTTCATATTGGACGACCCCCTCGCGGACTTGGATCCGGCGAGGCAGAAGGCCGCATGCCAGGTCCTTCGTGGTCTTGGTGCGAAGACCCAGGTCATCCTGTTCACCTCCAACCCTTCGCTCAGCGCAGAGGGTGATACCGTCATGGAGCTTAAATAGATGACGGGAACGTTCATTACCTTCGAGGGCATCGAAGGTTCCGGCAAGTCCACCCAGATAGCGCTGCTCGCAAACTATCTTTCTGCCAGAGGAATACGAAACGTGCTTACCCGGGAGCCGGGAGGGACGTTGATCGGCGACCAGGTAAGGAAGATCCTGCTGGACCCGGCGAACCGGTCGCTTGATCCCACAGCGGAACTCCTCCTGTACGCCGCGAGCAGGGCCCAGCACCTGCGTGAGATCATCCTGCCTGCGCTTGCAAACGGCATGATAGTCCTGTGCGACCGGTTCTCGGACGCCACGCTCGCCTACCAGGGGTACGGGAGGGGGTTGGATATTGAGATGATACGCTCCCTCGACCGGATCGTCACCACGGGGATGCGCCCCGACCTGACCATTCTGTTTGATATCGAAGCCGGCATGGGGATTGCGCGCGCGCGAGGGAGGAATAACAGCCTCGGACTAGAAGCAGAGGCACGGTTCGAGAACGAGGAGCTTGTATTTCACGATCGGGTAAGGCAGGGATATTTGAAGCTGGTCGCGCGGGAACCGGACCGCATCAGGATTGTGGACGCGTCGGGGATCTCCGAGGCGGTTCAGGAACAGGTCAGGAAGATCGTTGACGAGAGGCTGCGAAGCGGAAAATAAGAACGTTGCATGGATGGAATGCCGGTCCGGGCAAGCCGGAACCAACTTTGCCACGATAGCCAAGAAGAGGGGCACACTTAGAACTTAAGCGCTAAGATCCATGCGGGAAGCAGTATCGCTTGCTCGAAAAGTAGGGCCATCTGTATTTTGCTTTTCCTGGGTTTTGGTGTCTTTGTTGCAGAAATATTCTTGCCTTGTGGTTCCAGGGATGATAGTAACCGCTCTTGAGTTTATCAATTATGAAGTTTTCGACGATAGAAGGCCACGAAAAGTCCATTCGAATATTGCAAAGGGCGATAGCGAACAATACCCTTGCCCATGCCTACCTGTTCTCGGGCCAGGCAGGGATCGGCAAAAAGAAGACAGCCTTTGCCCTTGCCGCCGCGGTGAACTGCCTGGATGCGCGACCGGAGGGCGGGTGCGGCGAGTGCCCATCGTGCCGCAAGGTTGACACGCTCGGCCATCCGGATGTTCGTGTCCTGGTCCCGGACGGCGATGAGATAAAGATCGACCAGATCAGGCAGGTGCAGTCTGATCTCGCGCTCAAGCCGTTCGAGGGAACGAAAAAGGTCCTGATCGTCGACAATGCAGAGAGCATGAACGCTGCTTCGTCGAACGCGTTCCTGAAAACACTGGAGGAACCGCCCGGCGATGCTCTGATCATTCTGATAACCGCGATGCCGCAGAGCCTTCTTGCTACCATCCGCTCGCGGTGCCAGGAGATCATGTTCCATCCGCTTCCTCGCAACGTGCTTGCCCGGGCACTCATGCACCAGCGTGGACTGCCGGAGGAAGACGCATGGTTTATCGCGGCGCTTGCGCAGGGAAGCATGGGCCGCGGTCTTGAGATGGACCTTGAACAGGAAAAGGCTGCCCGGGAGGAGGTTGCGACGCTCTGGTCCGGGCTGGCACATATGGGTCCCGGCGCGGCGCTTGCGCTTGCGGATACGCTTGCTAAGGACCGCGAGCGGCTAGAACGCCTGATCGAGATCGGCGTCGAATGGCTCCGTGACGCGCTGGTATATCGTGAGACCGGGGAAGAGCGCCTGCTCGTTCATGCACGCGCTCGGCAGCACTACCGTGAGTTGGCCGACGGGTATTCGCTTCCCACGGCTTCTCGCGGACATGGACCTTTTCCTAATGAGCCGGAACCTGCTGGACCGGAGGGTGAGCACCCAGCTCGTGGCGGAGAACCTGCTTCTGAAGTGCGGGAGAGGATGAGAACATAAGAAGTCAGAAGCCAGAAGACAGAAGGCAGGACAGAGAAAACAGATGACAGATACTATGATAAAAATAGCCGGTGTACGTTTTCATGCTAATTGGAAGGTGTACGACTTCGATGCAACGGACATTGATGTTGCCGTGGGTGACAAGGTGATCATCGACTCCGAACGTGGCCTGGATGTTGCTCAGGTGGTACGCGTGCGAAGGTCGCAGGAGCCGCCCACGGTGGACCCATCGTCGCGGGCAGGGTTGGAAGGAGAAATGTCAATGGATGGCGAGGAAAAAACTGCGCCGCCTGAAACCTCTTCTCCTGTGGCATCCAGGCCGTCTCGAGGGCTTCGAAAGATCTTTCGCAAGGCCACGGAAGATGACCTTTCTCGAGATGAAAAAAACCGTGCGCGCGAGGCTGAGGCGTTCAGCGTTGCCCAGGCCATGATCGCCGAGCGTGAACTGCCGATGAGACTGATCCGCGCGGAATATTCCTTCGATGCGTCGCGCGTCACCTTTTTCTTTTTCTCCGAGACCAGGGTGGACTTCCGGGAGTTGGTCAAGGACCTGGCGCACAAACTCAAGAGCAGGATCGAGATGCGCCAGGTGGGCGTCCGGGACGTTGCGCGCATGATCGGCGGGTTCGGCCCCTGCGGCCGGGAGCTCTGTTGTTCGTCGTTTCTGAAGAACTTCGAGCCGGTCTCGATCAGGATGGCCAAAAAACAGGAAATGGTATTGAATCCGTCCAAGATCTCCGGGGTGTGCGGCAGGCTGCTCTGCTGTCTTTCCTATGAGTTCGAGATGTACGATGAGAACAAGAAGGACCTCGCGGCCATGCGCGAGGTCGTGTTGAAAGACAAGAAGGCCGAAGAGGAGCTGCGGATCACCGAGGAACGGAAAGCGGCGGACGAAAGCCGGGCTGCCGAGGACAAAAGACGCCAGGAGGACCGCAAGCAGCAGGACCAGCGGCGCGACAAGCAGAGCGCAGGCGGCCAGAAGGGCGGTGGCAGACCCGAGAAGAAGAAAGACCAGCAGCAGGAGAAGAAAGCGCAGCAGCCAAGGCCGGAGCAGCCAAGAGAACGTCAGCAGCCTAAATCCGAAAAACAACAGCCAAGGCCGGAGCAGCCCAGAGAGCCTCAGCAACCGAAGTCCGAAAAGCAGCAGCCCACGGAACAGGAAAAGAAAGCGGAGCAGCAGGATGGGGAAGTGTCCGCAAGGAAGAAAAAACGTAAGTTCTGGCGCAGAAAAAAGAAGGGACCGTCGCAGGGCGAGAACAAACCACAGGGTCCGGGGAGCGCTTGAGGCGGGAGAAAAACTTTATATCGGCAAAGCCGTAGCCTGCTCTGCGAAAGCGCGGCCATTAACAAAGACCGCAAAGATCGGTAAAAACAAAGGATAATCTTTTAATTCAAGACTTACAGTCTTTCCTTTGGGCCAGTTGCGGTCATGCGTGAAAATGATTTGTCCGGTTCCGGCTTGTCCGGATTATGAAGTTAGAAGCAGGGAGTAGGAAGAAAAATAAGAGCACAGCGAGACCATGCCGAATAAATTCTACATCACCACCCCCATCTACTATGTGAACGACGTGCCGCATATCGGGCACGCCTACACGACGATCGCGGCGGACGTGCTTGCGCGTTACCATCGGCTCAGGGGAGATGCAGTGTTCTTTCTCACGGGCACGGACGAGCATGGCCAGAAGGTGGAAAAGGCCGCGCAGGAGCGCGGGCTCACGCCCAAGGCGCACGCGGACAGCATGACCGTGAACTTCCAGCGGCTCTGGGAAAAGCTTGAGATCACCAACGATGCCTTTATCCGCACGACCGACAAAGAGCATATCGCCGTGGTGCAGGAATTGCTCCAGAAGCTCTATGACAAGGGCGAGATCGAGCAGCGGACGTATGAAGGCTGGTACTGCACGCCTGATGAGCGGTTCTGGACCGAGAAGGAGATCGTGGAAGGCAAATGCCCGGATTGCGGCAGGCCGGTGGAGCGTATCTCGGAAAGCAACTATTTTTTCCTGATGAGCAAGTATCAGGAACGCCTTATCGCGCACATCGAACAGAACCCGGACTATATCCGGCCCGACTCCCGGCGCAATGAGGTGCTCGGGTTCCTGAAATCGCAGGTCCTCGGCGACCTGTGCATCTCGCGGCCCAAGGCGCGGCTCTCCTGGGGCATTGAACTGCCGTTCGATCGTGATTTTGTCACCTATGTCTGGTTCGACGCCCTCGTGAACTACTTTTCAGCCACGCGCTATCTGAGTCCTCCCGTGCGAGGGCTCGACGGACCCGTGCTGCGAAGGAAAAATTCTGGTGGCCTGCGGACCACCACCTGGTGGGCAAGGACATTCTTACGACGCACAGCGTGTACTGGTCCACGATGCTGATGGGACTCGGATTGCCGCTTCCCGGGAACATCTTCGCCCACGGCTGGTGGACACAGGACGGCAAGAAGATGTCGAAGTCGCTTGGGAACGTGATCGACCCGCACGAGGTCGTCGATGCCTACGGCGCCGATGCGTTCCGTTATTTCGTGCTGCGGGAAGTTCCCTTTGGCCTGGACGGCGATTTTTCGAAAGAGACCTTTGTCACGCGCTTTAACACCGAACTTGCGAACGACCTGGGGAACCTGCTCTCGCGCGTGCTGACGATGATCGGGAAATATTTCAACGGAAAGATACCGGCAGCAGGACTCGAACAGCCGCTCGACCGGGAACTGCGGGAGATCGCGCTGTCGGATCCCGTCCAGGATCGATGAAAATCTGTGCGGCGCTCTCGTTCACTAAGTATTTACAGCGACGTGTGGTCACTCGTGACGCGAGCGAACAGGTATGTGGAAGAGAATGCGCCCTGGACGCTCGCAAAGAGCAAGGACCTGGAGCGTCTCGGGAGTGTGCTCTATAACCTTTCAGAGTCGCTCAGGCTGATCGCGCTGTATCTCTACCCGGTGATGCCGTCGACCTCACAGAAGATATGGAACGCTCTCGGCTTGAGGAAGCAGATCGACGCGTGCCGTTTTGAACGAAGAACAGCAATGGGGGAACATTAGCACCCGGCACTGCCATTCAGCCCGGCGCACAATTATTCCCCAGGATCGACCAGAAAAAGAAATACGGAGAAGAAGATGGAAAAAACAGCAGAAGAAGTCAAACAACCGGCGCCGCAGCCGTCGTAGCAGCCGGACCGGAGCTTATCGGGATCGAAGATTTCATGAAGGTCGACCTCAGGGTCGGCAAGATCGTCTCAGCCGAGCGCGTGGAGAAATCCGAGAAGCTGGTAAAGCTCAAGGTGGACATCGGCACCGAGACACGCCAGGTGGTTGCCGGCATCGGGAAGAGCTATACTCCCGAGGAACTCATGGGCAAGTCCATCGTGATCGTGGCGAACCTGAAGCCCGCCAAGCTCATGGGCATCGAGTCCCAGGGCATGCTGCTTGCCGCCAGCAGCGGGGACCTGCTTGCCGTGGCCACCTTCGACCGGGAGACCAAGCCGGGGAGCAGAGTGAAGTGAACCGATTGCGGATTTCGGAGTGCGGAATACGGAATGAAAATCAAGAAAGAAAGTGTGTAGGAACGGATTTTAAACCCGCCCTTACCGTGTTGTGAGTTGCAGACATGTTG
Source organism: Nitrospirota bacterium (assembly GCA_963796285.1). Classification (GTDB taxonomy): domain Bacteria; phylum Nitrospirota; class UBA9217; order UBA9217; family UBA9217; genus JALNZF01. The sequence goes on along the minus strand of CAWCKW010000012.1, from coordinate 1,773,313 downwards.
ATCGACACCCACGCGCACTTAGAGATGCGCGAGTTCAATGACGACCGCGAAGACGTGATCAAACGCGCGCGCGAAGCGGGCGTTGAACATATCATCACCATCGGCACGACCATCGAGTCATGCCGCGACGCGGTGATGCTCGCGGATAAGCATGATTTCATCTATGCCGCCATCGGCATCCACCCCCACGAAGTGAAGGACATCCTTCATCCCGCCTACGACATCCTCAGGCACTTCGCGCAGCACAAGAAGGTCGTGGCCTACGGCGAGATCGGGCTCGATTATCACTACGAGCATTCACCCCGCACGGACCAGAAAAGAAAATTCCGAGACATGCTGCACGAGGCGCGCGAGCTCAAGCTCCCGATCATCGTTCATGACCGCGACGCTCATGAGGACATGCTCCAGATCCTGTCTGAAGAGTGGTCGCCCGGACTCGGCGGCGTCATGCACTGCTTCTCCGGCGACATGGAGATGGCGAGAACGTTGATCGAGAAGGGGTTCCTCATCTCCATTGCGGGGCCGGTCACGTTCCCCAAGGCAGAAGCCCTGCGAGAGGTCGTGCGCCAGGTCCCGATCGAGCACCTGCTGGTCGAAACGGACGCCCCGTATCTTTCACCCGTCCCGATGCGCGGCAAAAGGAACGAGCCCGCCTTCGTGCGCCATACGGCCGAGGCCATTGCAAAGATCAAGGGACTGACGCTGGACGATGTTGGCAGGATCACGAGCTTTAACGCCATGCAGCTCTTCGGCATGGGTACGATACCCGAACGCGGCCAGATCACCTATCCCATACGGAACTCGCTCTACCTGAACATCACGAACCGGTGCACCTCTGCCTGCACGTTTTGCGTCCGCTATCACACCGATTTTGTGAAGGGGCACAACCTTCGTCTGCGAGAAGAGCCGACAGCTGCGGAGCTCATCAAGGAAATCGGGGACCCGAAGCGATATGACGAGATCGTGTTCTGCGGATACGGTGAGCCGCTGCTCCGGCTGGATGTGATCAAGGCGGTGGCTGCCGAGGTGAAACGACGGGGAGGCAAGGTGCGCGTCGACACGAATGGCCATGCGAACCTGATCCATAAGCGGAACGTGCTGCCGGAATTGGCCGGGCTTGTGGACGCCGTGAGCGTGAGCCTGAATGCCCAGAACGCCGAGGTCTATGAGAAGCTTTCCCAGCCGCAGTTCGGCGCCCCCGCGTATGAGGCGGTCAAGGAGTTTATCCGCGAGGCCACGAAGTATATCCCTGAGGTAACCGCTACCATCGTATCGGCGCCGGGTGTGGATGTCGAGGCCTGCCGAAAGATCGTTGATGAACTTGGCGCCCGGTTCCGCGTTCGCGAGCTTGATGTCGTGGGATAAACGGAACGCCGCCGGTAGAGTGAATCCAGTGCCCACTAAAGCTTCTCAACGAACAACACCATATCAAAGGTAAGCTGCGATCCATGGTCACGGCACTCATCATTTTCTTAATCACCTACCTGTTCATCGGCCTGCGCCAGATCCCTCGCCTGCAGATCGACCGGCCCGCGGGCGCGCTCGTGGGCGCGGTGCTGATGGTCGTCCTCGGCGTGCTCACCCTGGACCAGGCCTTTAGCGCCATCGACATGCATACCCTCCTGCTGCTCCTCGGGATGATGATCATCACGGTCTATCTCCGGACTGCGGGGTTCTTCGAACTTATGGCGGACAAGATGCTCTCGTTTTCGAAAACACCGCTCCAGCTCCTCATCCTGGTGGTGATATCGTCAGGCCTGCTGTCCGCCCTGTTTGTGAACGATACGATCTGCCTGCTGTACACGCCGATCATCCTGGAGGTGACCATCCAGCTGGGAGTGAATCCCCTGCCCTATCTCCTCGCGCTCGCCACATCGTCGAACATTGGCAGTGTCATGACCGTGACCGGCAATCCGCAGAATATGCTCATCGGAATATCTTCGAAAATACCTTACCTGTCTTTCCTGGGGGCGCTCTTCCCGATCGCCATAGCAGGACTGGCGGTGAGCGTCGCGGTCATCTGGCTTGTGTACAGGAAAGAAATGAAGGCCGGCGCATTTCCATCCCGGCCCCGGATGCCGGAGTATCGCGTGAACAAGCCGCTGCTCGTGAAGGCGCTCCTGGTCTGTGGCGCGGTCCTCGTTTCCTTCTCGCTGGGATATCCCTATTCGCTCGTTGCAGCAGCCGGCGCAGTAGCGCTCCTGCTGATCGGAGAAGTGAGCACGGAGCGGGTCCTCGAAGGCGTGGACTGGACGCTTCTTCTGTTCTTTTCCGGATTGTTCGTCGTGATGCACGGGGTGGAGGTCTCGGGTCTGGCCGCGGCAATGATCGAACAGGCAGGCGATCTGACGGCGCTCTCGCCTCTGGGCAGGATCGCGGGGTTGTCCGCGGTGTCCATCATGCTCTCGAATCTCGTGAGCAACGTGCCCGCCGTGATGCTGCTTAAACCCCTTGTCCAAACGCTCGGCAGCGGACAGGCCGTATGGCTTACACTCGCCATGAGCAGTACCCTGGCAGGGAACCTGACGCTCATCGGCTCCGTTGCCAACCTGATCGTGGTGCAGCAGGCCAGAAAACGGGTGGAGATCGGGTTTATGGAGTATCTCCGCGTCGGAGCGCTGATCACGGCCATGACGATAGGGATCGGCATCCTCGTGCTCGCACTTGAAGTCAAACTGGCAAACGGCGCTGAAGCCGTTGCAACGGAGAGGTCGGGAAAAGAGTTAACGGCGATTGTTTTGCCGCTAGATACCCATGCTGCTTCACGCGCGTTCGACATCGTGCTGACCTGCGATACTGAGGAGACCAGGTCCAAAGGGTTGCAGGGTTTTCGTCAGTTGCGGGCCAACGAGGCCGCACTTTTTCAGTTCGAGACGCCCGAGGCCGCCACGTTCTGGATGGGAAGCGTTGCATACCCGATCGATATTGTATTTATCAATTCCGATAACAAGGTCGTCCGGATTTATCCGAATTGCAAGCCGGGGAGTCTGGATCTTTATTTTACTTTTGAGCGTGCTGCCTGGGTGATCGAGACCGCGGCAGGCTCGGGGATAAGAGTGGGGGATAGGGTGAGAATTTTTTGAATTGCGGAAAGGCAGAAATGGGGTATCCTTTTGACTCAAGTTCCTACCGCTGTTTGCGCCAAGGCTGAAAAGCAGATTCCTGATTAAACCTTCAAGGATGTCAAATAGTTAATGATCTCGTATGAAGTCAACTGTTCTCACGACGGCGCAAAGGCACGAAGGAAGGCACATTGAAAACACTGCAAAGGCTATATCCCTCGAAAACGCTTGTTTTTATTGGCCCCATTGTTTATAATACATGTTCTAATTCTTTCCATTGTGTGGAGGTGTAATATGCCGGTTTATGAATACAAATGCGGAAGCTGTGGGGGTCGTTTTGAGGCTGTCCGGAAATTCAGCGATCCAGATCTCACCATATGTGCGTTGTGCAATGCCCCGAATATCCACAAGGTACTTTCCACGCCGGCGTTCGTGCTTAAGGGGAGTGGCTGGTATGCGTCGGATTACCCGTCGGACGACCGAAAGGCGGGAAATGCTTCGGAGAAACCCAAAGAGGAGCCAAAGCCTGCAACCGGCTGTGCTGCGGGTACCTGCGCGGGTACGTGTCCGTCCAAAGGCTGAGCCCTGATGGAACCCATACACATCCACATTCCTTATCCAAAGCTGAAGGACTATCTCGAGATGTTGCGCAAGCGCCGCTACGACCTCGAGATCTATCTTTCCGCCGCAGTCCTCGACCAGATCGAGAGGCAGGACCTCGAGAAGCTGATCGAGCGCCTTGACTGGGGTCCAAAATTGACGCTCCACGCGCCGTTCATGGACATGAACCCCGGCGCCATGGATCCCATGGTGCGGTCGGTGACGCAGGTGCGTTTCCGACAGCTCCTGAACGTCGCGGCCATTCTCAAACCGCGCGTTGCCGTGTTCCATGCTGCCTACGACCGGTGGCGTTACAGCGGAAGGAAGGACATCTGGCTCGAAAACAGCATTGATACCTGGCAGAAGGTCATGGACACGGCCTCCAAAGTCGGACTGCGCGTCGCTGTCGAGAATGTGTTCGATGAAGATCCGGAGGCGCTTCAGATGCTCATCGAGAAGATCGACAGCACGGAATTCGGGTTCTGTTTCGATACAGGCCATTTCAATCTATTTTCCAAGGTCACGATGGAGCAATGGTTTGAGTCTTTAGGACGCCATCTGGTGGAGGTCCATTTGCATGATAACGATGGGAAGGCAGACTCGCATTGGGCCCTGGGGCGGGGCACCATTAATTTTGAAAAATTTTTCAGCCTGATGAACGCTCATGCCCCGATGCCGGTTTTTACTATTGAAGCACACGATAAAGAGGATATTGAGACAAGCCTGGCGCGCGTGAAGCAGCTCATGTCGAATAACAAAGAGTGGACTAAACGATAATTATATCTGCTCAGGCCAAAACAGTATCCGCAGCTTGTCTCTTTTTGCTCTCAACGTACTGCCTTGTCTCATACAGAACTGAACAGCTTTAAAAAAATAATGACACATCAATCAGAGGACGGTCTCCTTGACACACACTATTCGTTCGATTAGACTTACAATCATGAAAAAGATCTTATTGATTCTTTCCTTGTCCCTTTTTGTTTCTTCCTGCGCCGGGTTTTCCGTCAGGATGCCTGAAACCGCATCCGCCAGGATGAGCTCCGAAGAACGTACCCAGGCCGATGCCTATTACCATTTTATGCGCGGCAGTATCGCCGAAGAGGGTGGAGCGTTCGATGCTGCCATAGAGGAATATGAAGAAGCGTTCCGGCTGGATCCGATCGCGGCTGAAGTCGCGATCTCTCTCGCGTCCCTTTATCTCCGCAAGGGGGAACTCGACCAGGCAACCCGTTTTGCGCAGCAGGCGGCGGAGCTCCAGCCGGACAACCCGCAGCCGCTCATGATCCTTGCCACCATCTATACGGGCAAAAAGAAATTTGACGATGCAGTGAATACCTACCGCAAGGTCATCGCGGCCAATCCGAAGCAGGAGGACGCCTACCTCTATCTTGGTTCACTGTACGCATCTATGAAGCGCTACGATGAAGCGGTAGAGACATTCCATGCCCTCGATAAAATCAATCCCGCCTTGCTCATGTCACCCTATTATCTCGGCCGGATCTACACAGAGCGGCAGATGTATAAGGAAGCGCTGGCTGAATATAAACGCTCGATCTCCATCCGGGACGATTTCGAGCCGGCATACATCGGCATGGCGTTCGTCTATGAGCTGATGGACAACGTGGGGGACGCCATCGTGGCATATAAAAAAGCCATCGAGCTCAATCCCCACAACTCCGAAATCCAGCAGCACCTCGCCCAGCTCTATATTCAGCAGAACGCGCTTCCAGAAGCACTGGAACAGCTGAAACGGGTGATTGCCATGGATCCTAATAACTATGACGCTGTTGTCAAGATGGGCCTCATCTATGCCGAGCAGAAGAAGTATGGAGAGGCCGTGGAGGCATTCGAGACCGTTTCGCGCGCCTTGCCAAAGGACCTGAGGGTCAAGCGTTACCTTGCCTCAACTCTGGTGGCCGTGGAACGGTATGAGGAGGCGCTCGCGGAATATCAGGCCCTCCTGTCAGCCGCGCCCGAGGACACTGACCTGGTCCTGCAGATCGCATACCTTTATGCGCAGATGGGCAGGACCGCGGAAGCCGTACCGCTTCTGGAGAAAGCCCTCGCCGAACAGCCCGGGAAACCGGAGCTGTACCTGTATCTTGCCAATGCGTATATGGACGTTGAAAAATACCAGCAGGCCGTTGATACCTTGATCAGAGGATTTCAGATGGCGCCCGACCGGGACGACCTGCTGTTCAGTCTGGCCATCGCATATGAAAAGCAGGGCAAGCGCGACGAGATGCTTGCTACGCTCAAAAAGACGATCGAACTCAAGCCGGACGACGCGGACGCCTTGAACTACCTGGGTTATTCCTATGCCGAAAAGGGAGAGAACCTCGACGAGTCGATACAGCTCATCAAGCGTGCGCTCCTGGTCAAGCCCGATAACGGCTACATCCTCGACAGCCTTGCCTGGGCCTATTATCAGAAGGGAATGCTGAACGAGGCGCTGGATGTCATGAAAAAGGCGGTCGCGAAGATTGATGAGGACCCCGTGATGCGCGAGCACCTCGGAGACATTTACCTGAAGCTTTCCCAAAAGGACAATGCCAGAACTCAGTGGCTCAAGGCCCTGGAGATCGATCCCACGAACCAAAAGCTCCGCAAGAAGTTCAAGGAGGCACGGTTCGGGAATCCCGATGACCTGCTCAAGGACGTGAAACCGAGGAAAAAAGGAAAGAAGTGAAGTCCCGCCGACTCATCGCCCTCATTGCTGTGCTGTTTCTGTTCTCGTGTCTCCCTAAAAAAACCGAGATTCCCGGGACCGAGGTCCCTGCCGGTCCGCTCGTCAGGGCGTTGGAGGCGCAGCGTCAGTCCTTCACCGGACTTAGGGCGATCGCGAGCGTTGAGGTGGTCAGGCGGGGGAAAAAACGCTTTTTCGATACAGTGGGTATCGTGCTCGACGCCCAGCGCAGGCTCCGGGTGGAAGCCGTCGGGCCCCTGGGTCAGTCCCTCATCGCGCTTGTATGGGACGGCAACGACGTGTTGCTGCGCATGCAGGACGACGACAGGATCATGAAACCTGGACAGGCCGGGATCGAGAAACTTCTCGGTATGAGCGTGGAGGCTAAGGACCTCTGTGCCATCTTCTCCGGCACGATCACGGAGATCTCCCGGCCCTTGGACGCACGGGTGTTCTGCACGCAGAACAGCTCCTGCGTGATCGAACTGCCTGAGGCGGACACGGTGCGGCGCATCCATGTGCTGCCTCCTTCATCAACGCCGGCGGCGGTCAGGATCGCTGTTGAAGAGCTTTACCGGTCGAACACACTTGTGTACCGGATACGGTATGAACGCATGCAGGAAGTATCGCATGTTCTTTTGCCCAGGACCATCATTATAGAGAATCCCGCGAAGGGCGTGACGATCACGATCGAGTACGCCGAAGTGGATGTGAATATGCCCATTACTGACGATGCGTTTACGCTTTCGGATCAGGGGGCAGACGTACCATGAACACGATCACGCTTCAGTCTCCGGCGAAGATCAATCTCTGTTTGTCCGTGCTCGGCAGGAGACCGGACGGATACCACGACGTGGAAATGCTGATGCAGATGGTGGGGCTCTTCGATGAGGTGACCGTGTCGATCGGCGGAACGGGCATCAGCGTGCGATGTGACAGCCGTGCCGTACCCTCCGGGGAGGGGAACATTGCATGGAAGGCGGCAGCGGAAATGCTCAGGATCTCCGGTAAGAAGGCCGGCCTGGCTATCGAGATCAAAAAAAATATTCCGGTCGCAGCGGGGCTCGGTGGAGGGAGCGGCAATGCCGCGGCCGTGCTCGCGGCAACAAACAGGCTGCTGGGCATGGACCTTGACCGTGACCGGCTGGCTGAGATCGGCGCCCGCATCGGCATGGATGTGCCTTTTTTCTTTTATGGGCCGACGGCCATTGCCCGCGGGAGGGGAGAAATCCTCACGGAACTGCCCCCGTTGACGCAATTCCGGGTTTTACTCGTCAATCCGGGGTTTGAGACCTCCACGGCCTGGGTCTACAATAATGTAAATTTGAGGTTGACAAAAAAAGCTGGCTGTAATAAAATCTCAAGGCTTAATCTCCGCAATATCGCCCTAGGGCTCCATAACGATCTTGAGTCCGTTACCGCGGCCGCTCACCCGGTGATCAACAGGATCAAAGCCGCACTTTTGGACCGGGGGGCCGTGGGCGCTCTCATGAGCGGAAGCGGACCGACGGTCTTCGGCATATTTGAGACCGAGACCGCATGCCGGGCCGCCGCGGATGGCCTTTCCCCTGAGGGATGGAGGCTTTATCCTGTGAAAACATTGACCGAATCACCGCTCGCGGAGTTTCATGCGGGATAGCTGTACGTCGTTCCGGGATATTCAGGATCTACCATATAACCACGCTTCTTCTGTCTTCTGTATGAAGGGGAGTCTATGGACATCACGGAAGTGAGGGTTTTCCCGGTCAATAATGAAGAGCGACTCAAGGCCTATGCAACCATAACAATCGACAACGTGTTCCTGATCAGGGATCTGCGCGTTATAAACGGCAACGCTGGATTGTTTGTGGCCATGCCGAGCCGCAAGATGAAGGACGGGACATTCAAGGACATCGCCCATCCGCTGAACAGCGAGACGAGGCAGATGATAGAAAAGAAGGTCCTTGCTGAATACGAAAGTGAGCTGGCCAATCCCACACAGCGGGAACAAGCGCCGAAAGTTTCCGAAGAGCGATAAGAACCTATTGATATACGTATTGCCGATTCTGCATCTGATACGAGAGGATAGGCGCCTGCCTATCCTTTGATGTTTACCGCGTTCGAGCATGCAGCCCGCTTTCGTCCAGGTTGAACGTCTCTTTGATTGGATAGTTCTCGTCGGCAAAAGGACTTGTTTCATTTCGCCGTTGTTCTCTAACGGGGCTTATCCTGCCCGTGGCCAGGCCCGGAGTCGGCCTTTGATCGGGGATCGTCTAATGGTAGGACAGAGGCCTTTGAAGCCTTTTATCGGGGTTCGAATCCCTGTCCCCGAACCAGTATTCGGAAAAGAGGAAGAATGAGATGATGGTGAGATCACGGGAAATAAAGATTTTTTCGGGTAACGCAAACCAGGCACTGGCAAAGGAAATCTGCCAGAAGATGGGCATCCCGCTTGGGAACGCGCTGGTAGGCCGGTTCAGCGACGGCGAGATCAATGTCCAGATCGTGGACAACGTGCGCGGCATGGACGTCTTCGTCGTACAGCCCACGGCGAGCCCGGTGAACCGGAACCTCATGGAATTGCTGATCATGATAGATGCGCTCAAGAGGGCGTCGGCGACCCGCATCACAGCGGTGCTCCCCTATTACGGATACAGCCGGCAGGACCGGAAGGTGCAGCCGCGTGTCCCGATCACATCCAAGCTCGTGGCCGATCTGATCACGACCGCGGGCGCAAACCGGGTCCTTACCGTGGACCTGCATGCGGGCCAGATACAGGGCTTCTTCAATATCCCGGTGGACAACCTGTTTGCCGCACCGGTGCTCCTCGAGTATCTTCGGTCGAAGAAGTTCAACAATCTGACCGTCGTTTCGCCCGACGCCGGCGGCGTGGAGCGGGCGCGTGCATTCGCCAAGCGGCTCAATGCGGCGCTTGCGATCATTGACAAGCGGCGGGACAAACCGAACGAGGCGCAGGTCATGCACATTATCGGCGATGTTAAAGGGCATGACTGCCTGCTGCTGGACGACATGGTGGACACCGCCGGAACGCTGACCGAAGGCGCTGCCGCGCTCAAGGCCAACGGGGCGGGTACGATCAGCGCGGCCTGTTCGCACGCGGTGCTCTCGGGCCCGGCGATCAAGCGCGTTAATGAATCGACGCTCGAAGAGCTGATCACGACGAACACTATCGCGCTTGACAGTAAACAGCAGGAATGCAAGAAGCTGACGGTGCTTTCCGTGGCACAGCTCCTTGCCGACGCGATCACAGAGGATCCACGAGGAAACATCGCTCAGCTCATTGTTCGTGTAAGAGGATACAAGCGTAAAGCAGCCGCAAAGAAACAACAACATGAAATAATTCATGCAGCGTGTGCAGTCTCATGTACGCGGTTTAAGTTTTTATGTCGTTGCGCAGTTTAGGGAAAAGTTGGTTCCGGTTTGTCCGGGTTATGTATAACGTTTCATTACTTGTATCGGAGGAAACATGAAAAGGATAGCATTAACAGCTCAAGTCAGACAAAAGGTGGGCAAGGGAGTTGCCCGGGGATTGCGGAGGGACGCACAGGTCCCGGCGGTCCTCTACAGTCACGGCAAGTCCACACCCATCGTGATGATCAATAAGGACATCTCGAAGGTCCTTAACTCCGAAGGCGGAGAGCATGCACTCATCAACCTCAAGCTCGAGGGCGGAAAAAGCGCGGGTGATAAGCTGGCACTGATCAAGGACTACCAGGTGGACCCCATCAGCGGAAAACTGATCCATCTTGATCTCATGGAAGTCGCCATGAACGAGAAGGTTAAGCTCCAGGTGGCGGTCCATATCAGTGGCACGGCCGCCGGTGTGAAGGAGGGCGGTATTTTCCAGTATGGGCAGCGTAATCTCGAGATCGAGTGTCTCCCGACCCATATCCCCGATTTCATCGATGTCAATATCGAGCACCTCAAGGTGAACGAGTCCCTCCATGTGCGGGACATCACGGCGCCTGAAGGGGTCAAGATCCTGACCGAGGGCGACAACACGGTTGCGACGATCCAGCCGCCGATATCGGAAGCCAAGCTCGAGGCCATGTTGACAACGACTCCAGCTGAGGTGACCGAGGGCGCAGAGCCCGAACTCGTTAAGAAGCCGAAGACCGAGGGCGAAGCTACCGAGGCGAAGGGCAAAGAAGGAGCCAAGGAAGCTGCTCCCAAGGCCGGTGCTCCGAAGGCTGCTGCGGCCGCTCCCAAGGCTGCTCCGAAGAAGTAACGGATCGGGCGTAGTTCTCCGGGGATTGCATGAAGATCATCGTCGGGCTCGGCAACCCGGGCAAAAAGTACGAACGTACGCGCCACAACGCAGGCTTTATGGCTCTCGACGAGCTTGCTAACAACCTGCATGTTGATGTTGCGCAGGATAAATACCACGCTCTGATCGGGAAAACCCGGATCGATTCCGAGTCCGCGGTTCTTGCCAAGCCGCAGACATTTATGAATGAAAGCGGCAGGGCTGTGGCGGCGATTCTCAGAGGGACTTACGCGACGGTGCCCGATCTCATGGTGATCCATGATGAACTGGATCTTCCGCTCGGGACCGTGCGCGTGAAGATCGGCGGCGGCCACGGAGGCCACAACGGGCTCCGTTCCCTCATCGAGTATCTTGGATCGCCGGACTTCATCCGGGTCCGCATCGGGATCGGCAGGCCTGCTCTGAATATGGACCCAGCGGATTATGTGCTCAGCCCGTTCCTTGCCGAAGAACGCCCGGCCGCTTCAGAGGCCGTTGCTAAGGCCGCGGAAGCTGTCAGGCTCATTGTCGCGGAAGGCTTCACACGGGCAATGAATATCGTTAATCAGAAGTAAGTATTCAGAAACCCGGACCTGAAGGACCATTCCGACAGCTCCGGGTTTTTTATTGTCTTGAAGTAACTATTCGGCATATCGGGAACCTGAAGTATGTTACACGCAAAAACGTTCTATCCGCAGATTGCGCAGATGAACGCAGATTTTAAAGTACAATTCAGGTTCGCATGTAATCTGTGAAATCAGCGTAATCTGTGGATGATATTTTGACCTGAGCATTAACGTTTTGATTTACGATACAGATTCACGAAAAGGAGTCTGTATGGGTTTCAACTGCGGCATCGTCGGACTGCCGAACGTAGGCAAGTCCACCATCTTCAACGCGCTCACCTCCGCGGGCGCGCAGGCATCGAACTATCCCTTCACCACCATTGATCCGAACGTTGGGGTGGTGGACATGCCTGACGAGCGGCTCGACCGCCTGGCCGAGATCTATGTACCTAAAAAAGTGACGCCAACGAACATGGAGTTCGTGGACATCGCCGGGCTCGTCAAAGGCGCTTCCCAGGGTGAGGGGCTCGGGAACAAATTCCTCGCCAATATCCGCGAAGTGGACGCCATCGCGCACGTGGTCCGCTGTTTCGAAGACCCGAACGTTATTCACGTTGCGAACAAGGTCGATCCGAAAGCGGACATCGAAGTGATAGAGGCGGAACTAATGCTCGCGGACCTCGACGCGATCGAGAAGCGGCTGTACAAGGCCGAGAAGCTGGTCAAGACAGCGGACAAGAAGACCGTTGATGAAGTGGAGTTCATGCGCCGGATCAAGGATATGCTCGCGAAGGGCCAGCCCATCCGCCGCGCAAGCCATTCGGAAGAAGAGACCGTATGGCTTAAAAACTATTCTTTGTTGTCCGCCAAGCCGGTGCTCTATGTGGCGAACGTGGCCGAAGGCATGGTGGACAAGCCGAACCCGTTCGTGGACGCGGTTCGGGCAATCGCGGATATCGAGGGCGCCAAAATCGTGGTCATCTCGGGTCAGGTGGAGGGCGAGATTGCCCAACTCCCTTTGGAGGAGCGCAAGGAGTATCTCGCGGGCATGGGGCTCAAGGAATCGGGCCTTGACCGGATGATTCGTGCGGGCTACGATCTTCTTGGACTTCAGACATACTTCACGGCAGGCAAGGACGAAGTGCGGGCCTGGACCATTACGAAAGGCACCAAGGCGCCGCAGGCCGCGGGCAAGATACACTCGGATTTTGAAAAGGGGTTCATTCGGGCGGAGGTCTTCCACTTTGACGACCTGATGAGGCTGAAGACCGAACAGGCAATCAAGGCAGCGGGCCTGCTCCGTTCCGAAGGCAAGGACTACGTAGTGAAGGACGGTGATATCATGCTGTTCCGGTTCAACGTCTAACATCGTGATAACAGTTTACAGCGAGAGCCCGGCTGCGAGCCTTTTCCCGATATCCTGAAGCTGTCTCACTCCCGTGATCTCGCTGAACGAAAAGGGGAGGGTGACAACGGTACGTTCTCCCGCCATCCTTCTCAGCTCCTCGATATGCCCTTTCTGAGTTTCCCGGATCGCTGCAAGTGATGCCGAATCAGGATGTTCGATCACACGGTTGATGATCATGCCGTGGACCGTGAGATTGTATTCCAGGAGGGTCGTCATGAGCCTGCGGGCCTGGTTCACCACCAGGGCCTCGGGATTTGCCACGATAACGAACATTGACTTCTCGTGAATGAATCGACTGATTTTTTCTGACAATGCTGTCCACTCGTCCATGATGCCCGCAATAGAGCGTTTTCCGCTGAGCTGTTTCCCGATCCTGTCCAGTCCCTCGTAGACCTTTGCGCCGGCCCGGAGATGCTTCCTGATGTTCTTCGGCATGCCGAGGAGGTTGAGCGTTTCACCCGCAGGCGCGGTGTCCCAGACGACCCGGTCATACCCCCTGCTCCCCGCCATCTCCATGATGATGTCGAGCATGGTCTCTTCCCGCAGGGATGGAGCGGACCCGATGTAGTCAAGAAGCTGATGGCGCGATTCAGCGTCGAGCGCGTCCACCTCGATGAGGTGGGCGAGGATATCATAGAAGTCGGGTCCGAATTTGCTCTTCCACCGGCTTGCGATGGCGTCCTGGCTGATCTCATAGGCATGAAGATTTTCGTCTATCGTGGTGATGGTGTCGCCGATCTTTTTTTCAAAGACATCGGACAGCGAGGGGGTCAGGTCGGAGGTGATGATCAGCGTTCTAAGACCTCGGGACGCGAGCTGCACGGCGATCGCAGCAGAACAGGTCGTTTTGCCCACTCCGCCCTTGCCGCCGATGAGGAGCACAGGCCTGCGTCTCGTTTCGTCCGATCTCCGCATCTCAATAGGCGTCATAATCCTCTACGAGCATACCTGACAGCTGATAGAAACAGGTAAACAGTGCATCTGTCATTCGAAGTGGAATAAAAAAGCCCGACATTCCATGCCGGGCTCGTATTACCTAGATCGTTTATCACTCTTAGCAGGAACTTTTACACTTGCACGTGACTGCCATTTTTTTCGTTACCTTTTTAATAGTCATCGGAAGACCTCCTTTCTTGCATACATGATCTGATTGTTAAAACATATCGTTTTAATCGGAGAGCATCAATCTAAACAGGTACCTGACTTAGCTTATATTATACCATACAGCATGCACCGGTAAAGGTCTTTTCCACCTTTTCCGTCGATAAGCTCCGCCCGGTACCGGCACCCTCCCCGGCATACTTCAAGGTACTCGCAGTCGCACTCCAGGTCCTTCAGCATGACCGGATGGATTTTACTCCAGGCTGTTTGAAGGCCATGCTCCACGGTGCCCACGGGTTGGGCCCCGTAAAATGTGCATTTAGCGATGCCCCCATCAGCCATCACCGCCATGAGATGGAGGCCGCAGCCATACCCCTGCGTGGAAGAATGGAGTCCGTTCCCATAACCGTAGCCGAGATACCTCCCGCCTTCCTCGGGGCTGACATACAGCTCCGCGTTATTTTTCAGTCTGCCGGTCGCACAGGGAATATCCACGGTCCAATCCTTGATACCCATTCCCTTGAAAAGTTGTTCCATGCTGTCGAAGTCCGCTCGATTGTACTGATGGACCATGGTAGACACTGATACATCGAAGCCTGCGTCAAGCGCGTGTTTCATTGCATCCAGGGAGTGCTTGAATGTCCCGTTTCCGCGGAGCTTGTCATGGGCAGGTTCAAGTCCATCCACGCTCACCTGGATCTCGTCGACCTTGAGGACTTTCAGCTTTTCTCTATTGAGAAGCACCCCGTTCGTGAAGAGGACCTTTCTGATGAAAAAATCAGGGAGCATCTCATTGATCTCGTGGAAATTTTTGTGAACCAGCGGTTCGCCTCCGGTTATCAGTACGCGCAGACCCTGCATCCTCTCGAATTCGCGCAAAACCTTTTCCACCTGTTCCGGCGTCAATTCATTCCGGCCGGCATCACCGATATAGCAGTGTTTGCATCTGAGGTTGCAGGCGTCGGTGATCTGGAGTTCAAGGTAGCGAAGTGACGGTTCAGGGGCTTGTTTGAGAGCGGGCCGTTTGACCGCACCCGGCGTTGTCGTCAGCAGCCCCTCCTCCAGACAGTAGTCTATGAACGCGCTGTCCTTTGAGGCGCACCCGTCCTCTGAAGCGCAGTTCTTAAAAAAGTCGAATGATGCGCTGTCAAGTTCGTATAATTCGTCTTTTGCGATCTGATAAACAGACGGGGTCTCGAGCCATTTCAGGACAGCCCGTCGTGTAAAATAGTAATTCATGGTGTTATTATAGCACTGTACCCTGTATTTTGTTATAATACGAAACAATGAGAATAAAAAAGCCGTTGGAACGAACGCTCTGTTCACAATACTGCACCTATTATAAGCCTGACAAGAACGAAGCGCTGGCTTGCAGGGGTTATACTGTTGTGGAAAGGTGCCTGCGTGAAGGGAAAAGCCTGGTTCTCGATGGCCATCGATGTGAGTTTGCACCCGCTACCGCAGAGTTGATTGTTAATAAAATGTGCACTGCCTGTGATTTTTATGAACATGACTGCGACTTTATGCAGAACCGGGCAGCACTGCCCTGCGGAGGGTTTGTTCTTCTTTCGCAACTCCTCGAATCCGGCGGGATCACGATAGAAGATATCGGGTAAGGTCGTATCCTTACCTGCTCAAGCCAGAGCTGACAAGTCTTTAACGTGACTAGTAGGATAAGATCGGGGTTCTTTCTTCGCTACATTCCGGAATCCTGTTGCTATTGTTATCCAGTCAAAATGATTGCAATTCTTCTTCTCACTATGAGGTGAACCTGAATCTTTAGTAACCACCCATCAATACCGTCTCGGAAAGAGGAAATTATGGATTATTCCATCAAGATCGGCGGAGAAGCAGGACAGGGAATCCAGACGATCGGTGACACGCTGGGACATGTTTTTGCCCGCTCGGGACACCATGTCTTCACGAACCAGGATTATGAATCGCGCATCCGCGGCGGGCACAATTTCTACCAGATACGGTTTTCGGACAGGCCGGTTTCGGCGCCCCGGGAAGCAATCGACATTATCGTTGCCCTGGACAAGGAGAGTCTCCGGCTCCACGAGCGTGAGCTCACCTCCGGTGGCCGGATCATCTACGATTCAGAGACGCTCAAGGAAAAGCACGACAAACCCGCATTTCTCGACATCCCTTTTGAGAAGCTTGCCATGGAGCATGGCGGCGACAGGATCATGGCGAACACGGTAGCAACGGGAGCGGTCCTTGGCATGCTGGGGATGGACCTTGATATCCTGATGGGCCTCATTGCCGAGACCTTCGTGAAAAAAGGCGATAAGGTCGTTGCCGCAAACAAGAACGCGGCCATGGCAGGCCATGACCATGCAATCAAGGGGTGCCTCACGTGCAACTTTTCCGTCCGTACTGAGGGATCGGCAAAAGCCCTGCTGCTCGTTGGAGGCGTTGAGTCCATCGCCCTCGGCGCACTGGCGTCGGGGTGTAAGTTCTATTCCGCCTACCCCATGACGCCTTCGACAGGCATCATGAACTATCTCGCGACCAAGGAAAAGGAATACGGTGTTGTCGTGGAACAGGCCGAGGACGAGATCGCCGCCATCAACATGGCTCTCGGCGCGTCCTTTGCCGGTGTGCGCGCCATGACCGGCACATCGGGCGGCGGCTTCTCCCTCATGGTCGAGGGACTTTCACTCTCGGGCATGACCGAGACGCCCGTGGTGATAGCCATGGGGCAACGGCCGGGACCGGCGACGGGGTTCCCGACGCGAACCGAGCAGGGCGAACTCCAGTTCCTCATTTCCGCAGGACACGGGGAGTTTCCTCGCGTGATATTCGCGCCGGGTACGCCTCGCGAGGCGTTCTTTCTCACGAACAAGGCCTTCGACCTTGCGGAAAAGTACCAGATACCGGTCTTTATTCTTTTCGACACGTATCTTGCCGACACTCAGTGGACGTTTGAAGGATTCGATGTGAGTAAACTACGATACCAGGACCATCGTCTGCGGGGAGATGCGTTTAAAAAACTTTCCAGCTACAAGCGGCACGCCTATACCGACACCGGGATCAGCCCCCTCGGAGTCCCCGGGGACGCGAGGCACCTCGTGGTCACGGACAGCGACGAGCATGACGAAGAAGGTCATATTGTCGAGGACGCATTGACGCGGGTCAACATGGTGGAGAAGCGGTGGTTCAAAAAGCTGCCGCTTATCAGACAAGAGATCGCGCCGCCGTTCCTCTATGGCGATCATGACCCTCGCGTTGTCCTGACGGGATGGGGTTCAACGTACGGCGTCATGAAAGAGGCGGTCGACGCCCTGGCAACTACAACGAGCATCGCCATGCTTCACTTCAGTGAGGTTTTCCCCCTTCCGCATCCGGGAGCGCTTCGACTATGTCAAGTTCCTCGAACGGGCAAAACTTCCCCTTTGCGTGGAGAACAATGCAACGGGACAATTCAGCCGTTTAATGCGAAGCGAGACGGGATTTGAATTTTCAGGACACATTCACAAATATGACGGCAGGCCGTTTACGGTTGAAGGCCTGACAGGAGAGATCGATGATTACCTTGGAAACATATAGAGGACAGGTCCCGGCCTGGTGCATGGGGTGCGGCAATTTCGCGATCCTGAATACCTTCAAGGACACCATGGTCGAGCTCGGCATGGAGCCGCACCAGTTTATCGTCGTCTCGGGCATCGGTCAGGCCGCCAAACTTCCACACTATACAAAGTGCAACACCTTTAACGGACTGCACGGCAGAACGCTTCCGGTTGCCACGGGCATCAGGCTCGCGAACCACGAGATGCCGGTCATCGTCACGACCGGCGACGGCGACAGCTACGGCGAGGGCGGCAACCATCTTATGGCTGCCATGCGCAGGAACATCAGTGTGAAGCTCTTTGTGCATGACAACCAGGTCTACGGTCTCACCAAGGGGCAGGCGTCCCCTACAACGGGCGAAGGGGTGGTGACCAAGAATATGCCTTTCGGCGTGATCTCGGAACAGTTCAACCCCATGGCGCTCGCTGTTGCCCTAGACTGCAGTTTCGCAGCCCGGGGATATGCCGCCGATATGGAGCACCTCAAAGGCCTCATGAAAGAGGCGATCAACCACAAAGGGTTTGCGCTGCTCGACATCCTTCAGCCCTGTGTGACCTTCAACAAAGTGAACACCTATGACTGGTTCAAGCAGCGGGTCTATCACATTGAAGCCGACTACAATCCCGAAGACCGGAAGGCGGCCTTCGTCAAGGCGCTCGAATGGGGCGATCGGATACCCATCGGCGTGATCTATCGCAATAACCGGCAGACGTTCGAAGAGCGTGTGCCGATGATCAAGGATCACCCGCTCGTACATCAGGCTTTTGACGTGAAAAAGATCGAGGAAACGCTCAAGGAGTTCACTTAATGCCCTCACTGCGCAAACTTTCGAAAAAAAGGTCCCAAAAGGCGGGCCTTCCGTCAGGGACACTGGTGTATACCGGAGAGAAGAAGGATGAAAAGATCAGCATTCACGTGGTCGATTATGACGAGGCGAATTTAATTGAATCAGAACTGACCTCTGTCGAAGCATGCATCCCCTACAGGAACAAACCCACCGTCACCTGGATCAATGTGGACGGCGTCCATAACGTTGCCATGCTCGAAAAGCTCGGAGCATGCTTCGGATTGCACCGGCTCGTTATGGAAGACATCATGAACACGGACCAGCGTCCCAAGATGGAGGATTTCGGCGACTACCTCTACCTCGTGCTCAAAATGCTGACGATCGGGAAGAACGGCGATATCGTCACCGAACAGATCAGCATCATCCTCGGCCCTAACTTCGTCCTTTCGTTTCAGGAAGGGATAGAGGGCGACGTGTTCAACCTGATCCGTGATCATCTCCGGACCGGCAAGGGCCGCATCCGAAAAATGAAGGCCGACTACCTCGCCTATGCACTCATCGACGCGGTGGTGGACAATTACTTTGTGATCCTGGAAAAGTTCGGCGACAAGATCGAAACGCTCGAAACTGAATTGATCGAGCAGCCGACACAGACTACCGTTCAGAAGATATATCAATTAAAGCGAGAAATGATATTCCTTCACAACGCGGTATGGCCCCTCCGGGAGGTCGTGAACGGCCTGGGCAAGCATGAGTCAACGCTGATCAGCCAACCCACGGTGCCGTACCTGCGGGACGTCTACGACCATGTCATTCATATCATCGACAGTGTGGACATCTACCGTGAGATGCTTTCAAGCATGCTCGACATGTACCTGTCGAGCGTCAGCAACCGGTTGAATGAGGTCATGAAGGTCCTGACAGCGATCTCCCTGATCTTCATGCCGCTCACCTTCATCGTTGGGGTGTACGGGATGAATTTCAAGTACATGCCGGAGCTGGAGTGGCACTACGGGTATTTCTTCGCGCTCCTCGCGATGTTCGGCATTGGCGCTTCCATGTTCCTTTATTTCAAGCGGAAGAAGTGGTTATAAGGAAACCTATTCCCTCATGATTCTCAAACATTGCAAATAGTATAAAGAAGATTGTTTTTTTACTTGATTTTTATAATCTCATGAGCTATTGAGTAGTAATAAAAGGAGGATTTCAGTATTGAAGAAACGAAACTGCTGGGAAGTTAAAAAATGCGGCCGGACAAAGGGAGGAGAACACGAAAAGGATCTTGGTGTCTGCCCGGCTTCGAAGGAGCAACGATTGGATGGCGTTCATGGAGGCGAAAATGCCGGGAGAGCGTGCTGGATAATAGCGGGTTCGTTGTGCGGTGGAAAGGTGCAGGGTACTTTTGCCGCGAAGTATGGACAATGTGAAAAGTGTGATTTCTATCAGGCCGTGAAAAAAGAAGAAGGAAAGAAATATGAGATGTCGATATATCTTCTTTCCAAAATGAAATAATGCTGACGGGGCCATTTCCCTGAATATCAGAGAACGTGTATCAGCCGCAGCGGGTTATCATTGCTGCGGCTGTGATGTATGTGCCCCCTGGTCTAATACCTCATCCTCACCCGGTAGGTAAGCTTCACTTCCTGGTCCTTCGGCACCGGGATATTGAACTCGGCGGTGAAGGCCTCGCTTTTGGTGTATTCGTGTGATGACGAGAGCATCTTCCAGTCGCCGGGGATCGGTTCCACGACCTTGACGACCACGTCTTCCTTCTTGTGGTTCCTGAGCGATATTTCGAATGCCGCTTCGTAGGTATCATAGGCGATCTTCTTCCAGTCCGTCTGTTTTCTGCTTCCCACCACGTCAAAGGCATCGCCGAGCTTGATCCTGACCTTCTCATCCTTGGGAGTATGGTCGATCGAATCCTCGCCCACGAACTGGAGGCTCCCTTCCTTGTCAGCCTTGTAGACCCTCACCGTGCCTTTGGGCAGCGGGATGCCGAGGTTGTTCACTTTCTTGTTCTGGATCTCGACGAATACGCCGATCTTCTGGTTCGACATGGCCTCGCCATAGCGGCTGGTAGTAATAATAGTTCGCCCCGTAATAGAGAAGCTCTTTTTTAACCGGGATATCGTCGGCAGTGACCAGGCTGATCTGCTTGGTCTGGTTGTCCTTGACCGTGGCCGGCCGTTCGAGGGTATAAATATGGTATTCGAAGAATGAATCCTCCTTGAACTGCGGTGCTGCCGCTTTCGCCGCCATTTCTGCCACGCGCATCATCTTGTCCTTATATTCATATTCGTTCTTTACCCTGTTCACATCACCGGCAACGAGCTTGAGCTTTGCGTTCTTATATGTTGCGCCGCTGTGGTTGTCGATGGTCACCCAGCCCGAGAGGTCGGCCTTGTCGTCCTTGTCATTCAGCGTCACGACATAATCGGACCGCCAGTTGATGCCGTTCGTAAGGTACGTGGCCTCGATCTTCTGTGCTGAAGGCAGGTCGTTGTCGAGCATCCAGACAAGGGTCGGCTTGGCGTTGAGATTCTCCGGCACTCCGGGGAAGACGATCCTGCCGGGGTGGCCGAAGGTGATCTCATCGCCTATCTTGAAGATGGGTTGGCCGTTGTTCGACAGGAGCGTGGCAATCACGACCTCCTCCCGTTCAGTGTAGGGATTCTTCGTGTAAAGCTTTACTTCTTTGCCCACGTATTTATCGAGCAGCTTCTGGGGGTTCAACAGGTCGTATTCGTAGTTCTGCTCGAGTACCTGCAGGGTTTCGGGATTGACGAGTGATTTGATGTGGACGCTGGTGGGCATGATCTGCGAAGCCACATCCATGAACCGCAGATCGCCGATGCCTTTGAACAGCTTGATGGCGCGCTGGTCCTTGACCAGGCCCAGGTTGACGTTGTAGATGGTGAGCGCAACGCCCGTCTGATCGTCCAGCGTACTTGATGCTGTTTCGTGCTTTACCTCTTTTTTTTCTGCCGATGAAACCGGACAATAACCGATACCTACTAAAAACAGAACCGCCAGGACCGTCGCAAGATGATTGATTCTCATGATGAACCTCCTTTGAAATTGAATTGAACCGCTCTTGGTTCATTAGACAAAGGAGGTTTGGAAAAAGTTCCTGATGAGGAAAGCTATTTCTTTAGCCAAAACCAGTCAAAATCCGATTTGCCGATCTTTTTCACACCATCTGGTTGGAATTCCCTGTACCATTCGAGTTTTCCATAGCTATACTGGGCTTCTGTTTTAACTCGACCAGACTCATAATATTCCCGTTGCAGTCCGTCACGCTCGCCACTGCTGTTGAACCGTTCCTCGGCACGCTTGACCCTGTGAGAGCCAGCGAGATCGAACGTTACGACCAATTTCGGTTTGTCGTCCGGGTAGCGCTCCTGGACCACTTGCTCAGATCTGTTGGCGGGTTTCGTCGCGGTTCCTTCTGCTGATGCCATCGATTTGCGCTTTGATACCCCACGCTCACCGCTCTCGTTCGCCACGTCATTCTGCTTCCTCATCATGGCCGGAGCGCCTGCCTGCGGCGCGGCAGCCATTTTCCCTGAGGTTGCCTCCTGTGTGGCAAGCACAGGCTGCTCTGCAGGCTTTGCCGGAGCGGGGGCCGGCACCGTTGCTTTGCCTTCCGGAACCGGGGGCGCGGGCTTTTCGTATTCCTGTTTCATGTCCAGAGCTTTATATTCCGGGGATTGCGGAGCCTGTTTTGAACGCTGTGTGGAGCTTTGCATTTTATCAAGCGCATCTTTCTTTATAACAGAAGCGCCTTCTTCTTTTCCCGGGGCCGGGAAAGTTGATACTTCTTTCTTTGCCGTAGCCACTCTTGTTGTTCCGGTATATCTGTCCGCGGGATTTATATTCTGATAGATGTAATAGGCCGTTATTGAAAGGAATAGGACAGCCACAGCCTGAACGGGCAGCTTGACCGCGAGCGGAAAGAATAGCCGCTTAAAGATGGTCTTTTTCTCCTCCGCCTCAGCACGCACCTTAGCCATGATCTTCTGCGTCATCCAGGCGGGCGGTTCGATCTCTTCAACAGTCTTGACGTGCTCGACGGTCTTCCGAAGCTCTTCGAGCGCGCCGCTGCATTGCAGGCAGGTCTTGAGGTGAGCTTCGATCGTCGCCTGTTCTTCACCCGTGACGGATCCATCGATATATTCGGAAAGTTTATGACGTATGTGGTTATGTTCCATTGAATACCCCTCACCCATCCTCTCCCGCAAGAGAGGAGAGGAGACTGTAGGTCAGAGTTCTCCCATAAACTTCTTCAAACAATCCTTTACCATTTCCCGGGCCCTGAACAGCCGAGATTTGATCGTGCCTTCGCGCACCTTGAGCATGCTCCCGATCTCTTCATATGAAAACTCCTGCATGTCGCGAAGGATGAGGACTTCCCGAAAATCCGTGTCAAGAGCCTTGATGCAGTCCTGCACTTTGGCTTGGACGTCCCTTTTTTCCAGGCGGTTGAGTGCGGAAGGCTCGTTTGACGGCGGGTCCATGGTCATCTCGCCGTCATCGGTCTGGATCGGATCGTTCAGGGAAAAGGCTTCATGGCCCTGTCGGGACCTCATCTGCTTCAATCGGTTCTTCGACAGGTTCAGGGTGATTGTTGTAAGCCAGGTCGTGAACTTCGCGTCCCCACGGAATGTTTTGATGTTCCTGTAAGCAGAGACAAAAGCGTCCTGCACGACCTCGCACGCATCATCGTAATCCCCGACCAGCCGGAAGGAGATGTTGAGCATCTTCTTCTGGTATCGCCCAACAAGCAATTCAAAAGCATTCAGGTCGCCTTTTTGGGCAGACGATACGAGCGCAGCATCGTCATCCGATCCAAGAGCGCTGCTGTGGCCTCTAGTATATGACAAACCTGCCGAAGGATTTGTTCCCAATGACATCACATTTTCGATTGTATCGTAAAATATGTACTTTTGCACCCGTAAAATGATATTATATATTTATATGATTTCCATTTGCATAGAGGAGGGTACCTATGGCAGAGAAGGTGATGATCTTCGGGAAAGCAGGCTGACCGCATACTGATAAGGCCAGGTCGGTCTACGGGAGCAAGGCCGTATATTACGATGTGAGGGCTGAACGTGCGAAACTGGATGAGATGCTGAGATATTCAAAGGGTGTGAGGAAAGTGCCGGTGATCGTGGAGGAGGATAACGTGTCCATCGGTTATGCCGGCGGATCATGAGGCGTATAAGGACCGGCAGGTTGCCGGGTCAACGGAAATGCGGATTGTGGAGTGCGGAATGCGGAATGAAAAGCAGAAAGGACAACCAATAATTCGTTCTCAGGAAGAAGATAAGGCATGACATTGGATAAATTTATTATTGATAAGGAAGACACCGTCCTTCTGATCGTTGATATTCAGGACAAGCTTGCGGCGGTGATGAAGGAAAAGGAAAAGGTCATCAAGAACAACCTGCACCTGATCGAGCTCGCGAAGATGATCAGCATGCCGGTCATGGTGACGGAGCAGTATCCCAGGGGTCTCGGCACGACCGTACCGGAGATACGCGAGGCCTTGCCGTTCTATCGCCCTTTCGAGAAGATGACCTTCGATTGCTGCGGCCAGCCCGCGTTCCTGGAGGAGCTCAAGGAGCACAATAAAAGCAGCGTTGTCCTGACGGGCATGGAGACGCATATCTGCGTGCTCCAGACCTGCATCGGCCTGCTCAGGGGCGGGATCAACGTCCACGTCGTAGAGGACGCGGTCTGTTCCCGCGTCAAGGAGAACTGGAAGATCGGGACCGAGTTCATGCGCGAGGCGGGCGCTGTCGTGACCTGCACCGAGACGGTGCTGTTTCAGCTTTTAAAAGTGGCCGGCACGGCGGAGTTCAAGAAGATCTCGCAGAGGATCAAATGAGCAGAGGAGCCGTGAGCTGGGAGTCGGATATGAAAGATATGTTCCGGCTCCCGAGCACTGACTCCTGACAACGCTTCACGAGGATGCTATGGCACAGGAACTAATCCCGGAAGATATCAAACAGACCATCAAGCAAACGTTTCTGGAGACGCTCAAGGAAGACGTCGTTCTCGAGGTCTATACCCAGGATACTAAAAACGACAAGTACAACGAGGCCGTGGTCTCGCTGGTCAAGACGCTTGCCGAACTCTCGGCGAAGTTGAAGGTGTCATTTCATACGATCGGCGACGAGCAGTCCGTGAAGAGAAATGTCACTCGCTCACCATCGGTCCTCATCGCCCCGGATGCATACCGCATTCGGTATACGGGCGCCCCCCTGGGGGAAGAGGGACGTTCTTTCCTCACCGCCATTGTGATGGCCTCCACGGGCAAACCGCTTCTGTCCGGACCGTCGATCCAGAAGATCGTTGAACAGCTCCATGAAAAGCGGGACATCCAGGTTTTTGTCAGCCCCACCTGCCCTTATTGCCCGCAGCAGGTCTTGTCCGCATTCTCCGCAGCGATCGCCAGGCCCGACCTTGTCTCTGCAGAGGCCGTCGAAATCTACGAGAACCAGGACCTTGCGGAAAGCCTCGGCTCCCTTGCCGTGCCGCAGACATTCATGAACACTACCTTCACCGGCGCCGGACTTCAGCCGGAGCCGTTGTTCCTGGAATCTCTTCTGACCCTCAAAGAGCCGCTCGTGGCATCCACCCAGATCACCGGGGAGCCGGTGGAAAAGGACCTTGTCATCGTGGGCGGCGGTCCCGCTGGGCTCACGGCCGCGATATACGCCGTGCGGGCGGGGCTCAATTCCGTGGTGATCGAAAAAAACAATCTCGGCGGACAGGTGACGATCACGCCGGTGGTGGAGAATTATCCCGGCTATATGCGCATCGGAGGGAGAAGTCTCATTGATCTCATCGCGCAGCAGGCGGCCCAGTATTGCGAGCTTCACATCGGCGAACATATAACCGAGATCACGAAGGACCGGCAGGACGGCAGGATCCAGCTCAAGACGAACCATGCCATCTATATCACCAAAGGACTGGTGATCGCGACCGGGGTTGACAACCGGGCGCTCGGAGCAACAGGAGCGCAGAAATTCTACGGCAGGGGGGTAAGCTACTGCGCCACGTGTGATGGGTATTTCTTCAAGGACGGAAAAAACGTGATCGTGGTAGGAGGCGGCAATACGGCCATTACCGACGCGCTGTATCTTCACAATCTGGGGGCAAAGGTCATACTGGTACACCGGAGAGATACGCTGCGCGCCGAGGCAAAGCTGCAGGAGAGTTTCAAGCGTTCAGGCATCCCGGCTCTGTGGGAGAGTGAAGTAAGGGAGATCTCCGGTGATAAGATCGTAAAAGCAATCAAGATCGAGGACAAAAAGACCGGCAAGATAACGGAAATGCCCGCAGACGGCGTGTTTGTGGCCATCGGGTATGTTCCGCAGAACGAGATCGCAAAGCAGCTTGGACTAGAGCTTGACGATGAGGGATACATCAAGACCGACCTGATGACCATGCGCACATCAATTCCCCTGGTCTATGCCGCGGGCGACATCACCGGCGCGCCGAAGCAGATCGTTGTCGCGGTCGCGCACGGCTCCGTCGCGGCCATGACAGCGTTCGAGGATGTGTCCGGTTCTGTCTGGGTGAAGTATGAACCGGAGAATACGGTTGGTGGAAAAAAATCCCCCTGAATCGTCGATTGCATGAAGCAGACTCAGGGGGAGACCGGTTTTATCTGTTGGTGCTGTGATTTAGTTGCGTACTAAAACTTTACCTTCGGCGCTTCCTTCTCCGCCTGCGGGAGTCTCGTAATACTGCGCCTCGTTCACGCCTGCCAGAGAAGCAAAGAACTTTCCGAACACGCTTCTTCGGTACGTATTGAGGACCTTCACCGTGTCATTGTACCGCATGCGTTCAACGGCGATGCGGTTCTCCGTGCCCTCGAGACTGTCCTGCAGTTTCAGGAAGTTCTCATTCGCCTTGAGCTGCGGATAGGTTTCGCGCAAAACAAGCAGTCGGGAGAGCAGTCCTTCGACCTGGTTTGATGCCTGGACCTTGTCCTTCACTGAGTTTGACTGGAAATATTTCGTCCGTGCATTGGCAAGGTTCTCGAACAGCTCTTTTTCATGCGTTGCGTAACCCTTGACGGTCTCGACCAGGTTCGGGATCAGGTCGTAGCGCCGCTTCAGTTGATTGTCAACCTGCGCCCACTGTGACTTGACCTGCTCGTCCATGGCCACGACCTTGTTGTATTCTCCGACGCCGTACATGACGGCCCCGATCGCAAAGACCGCGATGACTCCGAGAATGATCAGTACTGTTTTTAATCCGCTGTTCATGATTTCCTCCTGTAATAATGTAGCGTAGTGTCAATAATTAACCACAGAGGACGCAGAGAAAACTTTGCATCCGCCATGGGTTTAGACTTTTTGCTGGTCTCCCTCTCTGTGCCCTCTGCAGGTTCCTTAGTATCCGTCTTGCGATATTCCAAAACTAGAGAACACAGAGATTGTTATTCTCTTTCATTCCTCGGTGCCCTCTGTGGTTCTTTTTCATTCTCTTTTTTAGCGTGGAAATTTACCAGCCTCCTGATGCGCCGCCTCCACCTCCGCTGCCACCGCCCCCGCCTCCGAAGCTTCCTCCTCCGCCAAACCCACCGCCCCCGCCTCCGGACCAACCGCCTCTGCCCCCTCCCATTTGTGAGGCCAGAATGATGAGCAAGCATTGACCTGGATGGGTGATGAACAGGACCAGAGCAATGATGCCAAATATAGCGAACACGATCATCTGGAAGGTATTTAGGCGTTTACCAGGATATGCCCCCCGAGGTCTGGGTCTCCCCGGTCCCGTTCGTTATGCTTACGCCTTCATGGGTTGCGATCGCCCTGATCACGGCGATCGTGCCGGCATAGATCCCGGTGCTGTAATCGCCTTGTTTGAAATAGGGGACGAAGTATTCCCGACCGATCGAACCGACCATGCTGTCCGGCAATACGCTTTCGAGTCCGTAGCCCACCTCGATCCGGTACTTGCGGTCCTTCAGCGCGACAACGATCAGGACCCCATTGTCCTTGCCCTTCTGGCCGAGCTTCCATTTTTCCTTCGTGTTGAGGGCGAATTCCTCGATGCTCTGGTTGTCGAGGGTCTGGACCGTGAGCACCAGCACCTGGGCCGTGGTTTTCTGCTCAAGTGTCTGGAGAGTAGGCGTTGAGTTCATCTTTCAAGTCGCTCCGGATGATGCCGGCCAGGTCGACCACGTAATCCCGGGGCACATCGGGCGGCTGCGGCGTAGAAGCACTGGCAACGGAAACGCAGACGATCGCAAGAAAAACGACAGCGATAACGAGCCTTTTATACATGGAGGTCATCGATGATCTTTCCCGTGGCCTCGAGCGCGTTGTAGTAGCGTTCGAAGAAGGAGTGCAAGTTCCTGCTCCGATGGCTTGAGCAGCTCCGCCTTGAGCATGAGCAGTTTTTCGAAGATCTCGGTATCGATCCCGGTCGCGGAGCCCAGCATTGTTATGACCTCCGCGCGCGGGACAGGCGGTTCCTTGCCGAGGAGCGTGATAATGGCCCGGAAGAGCGCCATGGAGCCGGTGAAGGACCGAACCAGCACAGCGGCAATGAGTTTCTTCCTGCCGAGAGATGAGAGGTATTCTTGTCGAAGGCCGATGAGTTTTGTCTTGATCTCGCGCTCGCACTGAAGCCGCAGGTTTGGCGTGGTGATCTGCAGGTCCTTCAGGAGGTCTTGCCCGTATACGGTCTTATGGAGGCGCTTGAAGTCGAGGAACTCGATCGGGAAATGCGTCCAGCGATCGGTCGATGTACTCCGGGGTCATCACCAGGGGCGCTGCGATCTTTTTTTTGCCGTATTTTTTCCCAAGGGGCGCGAGGAACCTGATGAACTGCAAGTCCATATCGTGCAGTACGACAACGGAGTTGATGTTCGAAAGTTTCTCGTTATAATCCGGGATCACTGCGCTGCCAACGATGTGGAAGGAATGGATGTTAGATGCATGCTCCTTGATCATCTCTTCTACCATCGGGGTTATTTTTTCTGCGACTGCGGAGTGCAGTCCCATAACATTAAGATTATTCATCATAGTTGAACAGTATAGCACAGGAGGAAGTTCATTACAATGGAGCGAATTTTCGCATTCCCTCTTTACCTTGCCGGTCACTGTGTGCTATTATACAACCCCGTGAGCCCTATAAAACCTACGATCATTCCGCGCTCCAGGCACGCCATCTCCCGCAAGTGGATCAGCCACAACGCCCTGCGGGTCCTCTACAAGCTGAAAGAGCATGGGTACTTCTCCTACCTTGTAGGCGGCGGTGTGCGCGACCTGCTGCTCGGCCGCGAGCCCAAGGACTTCGATATTGCCACGGACGCCACGCCGGGTGAGGTCAAGAAGGTCTTTCGCAACTGCCGGCTCATCGGTCGCAGGTTCCGGCTCGCCCATATTCATTTTCATGACGAGATCATCGAGGTCGCGACGTTCCGGTCCATGGTGTCCGATGAACCGGAGGCAGGGGAAGCGGCCCCTGTTGCCGAACAAGTATCGCCAGTGTCGACGGAACAGCCTGTGCAGGAAACCACCCCTTCCCCTGGAGTCGAAGATCCTGCGTCTGCAACTCCCGGGACGCAGACGCCCTCACCTGTCAGGCCCAAGCCGCCGCGCATGCTCAAGACCGAGGGAGGCATGATCCTCAGGGACAATGTCTTCGGCACCCCTGAGGAAGACGCCCTCCGGCGCGACTTCACGGTGAATGCGCTGTTTTACAACATTGCGGACTTCTCCGTCATCGACTACGTAGGAGGGATGCAGGACCTCGAACGCGGGCTTATCCGGATCATCGGTGATCCCCAGGTACGGTTCACCGAGGACCCGGTGCGCATGGTGCGGGCGGTGCGGTTCGCGGCCCTGCTCGGGTTCGAGATCGAAGAGAAAACCTACCGTGCCATGCTGGAGCTGAAGGACCACGTGGCGCTTGCCTCTCCGTCCCGCATGTACGAAGAGGTCCTCAAGCTCTTCTTGCTCGGCGAGGGCGAGAAGACCTATCAGCTTCTCAGGAAGACAGGGCTCTTCGGTGTGATCTTCCCGCGTCTGAACGCCTGGGTGGACAAGGAGTCCGAGGGCTTTCCGCATATCTGGATCGGCAAGGCCCTCGAGTGGGTGGACGCCTGCGTGCAGTCAGGCAGGAAGGTGCCGCCGCACATCCTGTTCAGCCTGATGTCCGGACAGTATATCGAGGAAACAGCCGTTGCGTTGATGAAACAGGGTGTCCCTGCCCTCGATGCCATGACGAGGGCAGTGACCGAGATCATGCAGGAACAGGCGCAGCGGGTGCAGATCCCCAAGAAGGTCGGGTTGTCGATGCGCGATATATACTGGAACCAGCAGCGGTTCGAGAAGCGCGAAGGGAAGTACCCCCGCTATTTCCTGCGGAGGCCCGGGTTTGCCGACGCCTTTGAGTATTTTCGTTTCACGAGCGAGACCACGGGCGAGAAAAAAGAGATCCGCGCCTGGTGGAAGGAATTCATCAAGTCCTATCCGCTCGCGCCGGACGAGGAAAAGCAAATACAGAAAAGCGCGGAGCGAAAAGCGAGACCAAAACGGCGCAGGCGGAGAAGGGGCGGGGAGAGAAAGCCTGCGGCGCCTAAGCCGATAACCTAAAACCAGCGCAAGGCTTCAGGTGAAAGGGGGAAGTGGAGAAAGGGTGAGAATAAACAACCGAGGCTTAAGCCCCATTTCCCCATCACTTTCTCCATTTCTCCTGAAAGAAGTTGATTATATAAGTTCCCTCTTATCTCTCTTAATCCGTGCCCATCCGTGGCGAGGAAGATAGAATGCCCAGACCCCCCCGATTTTTCATATCTCCCGAACAGGTCATTGACCAGCTCATCACCGTCTCCGGCGAGGACGTGCGCCATATCGCGACGGTCCTTCGCATGAAGATGGGTGACGGGTTGCTGCTGTGCGACGGCGCGGGTACCGAGTACCAGGCGAAGATCGTGCAGGTCGGTCGTGCTGAGATCAGGGCAGAGATCGTGAGCAGATCAAAGCGGGAAATTCGCCATCCCCTCATCAGCCTCGTCCAGGGACTGCCCAAGTCCGACAAGATGGACTGGATCGTGCAGAAATCCACGGAACTCGGCGTTGCGGCAATAATCCCGCTCGTGACCGAACGGACCATCGTGAAGATCAGGGATGAAGAAAAGCGTGTCTCGCGGTGGCAGAAAATCGCCCGGGAAGCCGCCATGCAGAGCAACAGGCCGGATATCCCGCAGGTCGGTCACATTCGATCTTTCTCTGATTATCTCCAGATACTGTCACCTGAACCCCGAACCCTGCTTCTTCTCCCCTGGGAAGAGGGGACAGAGCCCATGAAGAACGTTCTCCGGCAGGTGCACGGGATACAGAATATCATCGTTCTTATCGGACCCGAAGGCGGCTTGTCCGCGCAAGAAGCGGAGGCTGCAAAAGAAAGGGGTTTCCATCTCGTGAGCCTGGGTCCCAACATCCTACGCACCGAGACCGCGGCTGTGGCGGTGCTGAGCATGCTTGGGTATGAGTTTCTATGATGGTTTGCCCCTGATCTCCGCACCGTTCGGTGTGCTTGATGGTCATTAAATTCTGCGGCCGACAGACCGCAATGCGTTTTTGTTCCGGTATTTTCCTTGACACTAAAACAGCCGGGATGTTAATATCAGCGACTACGAAAGGGCGGGCTTTAACGTGAAACTGGCGATAGGTTCGGACCATGGCGGACTGGAGTTGAAACAGGAGGTCGTTCAATACCTCCAGACGCTCAAGAACATCGAGGTCTCTGATTTCGGCACGGCAACGAAGGATTCCGTGGACTACCCGGACTACGGGAAGAAGGTCTCCGAGGCAGTGACGAACGGCACGGCGGACCGCGGCATCCTGATCTGCGGTACCGGCATCGGGATGTCGATCGTGGCCAACCGGTACCCGAAAGTGCGCGCCGCTCTCTGCCATGACCATTTCACGGCCCAGATGAGCCGGGAGCACAACGATGCGAATGTCCTCGTCATGGGCGAGCGCGTGATCGGCAAAGGCGTTGCGCTCGAGATCGTGAAGACATGGCTCGAAACGGAATTCGCCGGCGGCAGGCACCAGCTGCGGCTGAATAAGATATAGAAATCACGGCAATATGTCATTTTTACCGCGAAGTACGCAGAGGTACGGAGAAAAATATTTATGTTGGTGACGTTCTCCTCTGCGTCTCAGTGTCTCAGCGGTGGATTTATTGTTATTGCTGCGTCATCATAGAAAAAGATAAAGGAAAGCATCATGTCAGAACTGAAACTGCAGGATCCTGAGGTCTACAACGCGATCAAAGGCGAGGAGGAGCGCGAGCTCTCCAAGATCGTCCTCATTGCATCGGAAAACTATGTGAGCCAGGCGGTGCTCGAAGCGCAGGGATCGGTGTTCACGAACAAGTACGCAGAGGGATATCCGAACCGGCGCTATTACGGCGGGTGCGAGTATGCCGATGTCGTGGAGACCCTGGCCATCGAGCGGGCAAAGCAGCTCTTCGGCGCGGAGCACGTGAACGTCCAGCCCCATTCCGGCTCTTCGGCGAACATGGCGGTCTACTTCAGCGTGCTTCAGCCCGGAGACACGATCCTCGGCATGGCGCTTCCGCACGGCGGCCACCTGACCCACGGGGCGAGCGTGAGCTTTTCGGGAACGCTCTACAAGTCCTTCTCCTATGGCGTGGACAAGAAAACGGAGCTGCTCGATTACGACGAAGTGGAGCGGCTGGCACTGGAGCACAAACCAAAGATGATCGTTTGCGGTTACAGCGCCTATTCAAGGGTCCTCGACTTCGCGCGGTTCCGGAAGATCGCGGACAAGGTTGGCGCGTACCTTATGGCTGACGTCGCGCACATCGCCGGGCTCATTGCCGCCGGCGTGCACCCGAGCCCGGTGCCTTACGCTGACTTTGTCACGACGACAACGCACAAGACCCTGCGCGGCCCGCGCGGCGGCATGATCATGTGTAAAGAGAAGTTCGGCAAGGCCGTGGACAAGACCATCTTCCCCGGCATCCAGGGCGGACCGCTCGTGCACGTGATCGCGGCCAAGGCCGTTTCCTTCAAGGAAGCGCTCATGCCCGAGTTCAAGGACTACCAGCGCCAGGTCGTGAAGAACGCGAAGGCGCTTGCCCAGCGGCTTACCGAGGACGGCCTGCGCATCGTCTCCGGCACCACGGAAAATCATCTCATGCTCGTGGACCTGACGCCCAAGAACATCACGGGCAGGGACGCCGAGACGGCGCTCGATGCCGCCGGCATCACGTGCAACAAGAACAGCATCCCCTATGACCAGAAGCCGCCGGTGACCACGAGCGGCATTCGCCTCGGCACGCCGATCGTGACCACGCGCGGCATGCGCGAACCGGAGATGAAGATCATCGGCGACCTTATCTGCGAGACGCTCGCCAACGGCCATTCCCCGGAAAAGCTGGCCGCGATCAAGGAGCGGACAAAGGCGTTCTGCGCCCGGTTCCCGCTGTTCGCATGGGGGATGGAAGAAATTTCAAAAAACAAATGACCCGTCTCCTGCGATATCGAAATTCAAAACTTCAATTTCGGACCGTGGGTGATCTTGAATTCGTCGTTTGCAGCTTGGTTGTAAGTTGATCCTCATGATTTGGAGCTTGCCATGACCCGTCCTTCGTGGGACGAATATTTTATGGAGATCGCGCACCTGGTGAAGAAGCGCGCGACCTGCCTCCGCCGCCAGGTCGGGGCCGTGCTCGTCAAGGATAAGAACATCCTTGCCACGGGCTACAACGGCACACCGTCAGGCATCGAGCATTGTCTGGACCGCGGGTGCCTGCGCGAGCAGATGGGCATCCCCTCGGGCGAGCGGCACGAGATCTGCCGCGGCCTCCATGCAGAGCAGAACGCGATCATCCAGGCTGCCAAGCACGGGACGAACATCGACGGAGCCACGCTCTACTGCACGAACCAGCCCTGTGGCATCTGCGCCAAGATGATCATCAACGCCGGCGTCAAGCACATCATTTTCGGGGATGGGTATCCGGACAAACTTGCAGAAGAGATGCTGGCCGAATCGGGCCTCAAGGTAACGCAGTATAAGAAAAATTGATTGAAAATTGGAGATTGGAATTTGAAAATTGGAAAATGAAGGGCCTGGCTGTTGCCTTTCAATTTAATATTTAAAATTTCCAATTTCTCATCTGCAATGGGTATTTAAATCCATGCGTTGTCCTTACTGTTCCAGCCTTGAAAATAAAGTCGTTGACTCCCGGATGGGGAAGGAAGGCGAATCCATCCGCAGGAGGCGCGAGTGTCTCAAGTGCGAGGGCAGGTTCACCACGTACGAGCGCGTCGAGGAAGTGCTGCCTCTGGTCATCAAGAAGGACGGACGGCGCGAGCCGTTCGACCGCCTGAAGATCCTGAACGGGCTCAAGAAGGCCTGCGAAAAAAGGCCCGTCGGCGTCGAGGCAATCGAGACC
This sequence comes from Nitrospirota bacterium, assembly GCA_963796285.1. Taxonomy (GTDB): domain Bacteria; phylum Nitrospirota; class UBA9217; order UBA9217; family UBA9217; genus JALNZF01. The sequence continues at coordinate 1,739,819 of CAWCKW010000012.1, read as the reverse complement.
ACGGTATCGGACATCGAGAAGTCCCTCCAGGACAAGGGACTCAAGGAGATCCCGAGCACCGTCATCGGCGAAGAAGTGATGGACCACCTCCATCGTCTGGATGAGGTGGCGTATGTACGGTTCGCCTCGGTCTACCGGTCCTTCAAGGACATCAACGAGTTCATGACCGAGCTCAAGGACATCCTGAGCACCAAGGAAATCAAGACACTGAAGGACGGCGCGTCTTGAAAGCCACCCGGTCCGTAATGCATTTGAGTTTTGAATACTTGAATCTCCGAACTCCACACTCCGAACTCATAACTTATTCACATCCCCATGCCCGATCTTGTCGTCGATATAGCTGTCAATATCGCAGTTCACAAAACATTCCACTACCGCATGCCGGAGGAGATGAGGGACCGTCTTGTCCCGGGATCGCGCGTGCTCGTGCCGTTCGGAAGCAGGCGCATCGAGGGGACGGTCATTGGTTTCCCCGCTCAGGCCGAGGTCGCGGGCCTCAAGTCCGTGATCGAGATCCTCGATAACCCGCTCACGCCCGAGCTTCTGGCACTTGCCGGCTGGATGTCCGATTACTACCTGCACCCCATAGGCCAGACCATCGAGGCGCTCGTGCCGAAGGCCCTGTCGCGCGCAAAACCGAAAAAGAAAAGATACCTGCAGATCGTTGGCGGAGACCACGATATGGGGTCTGTACGCGGGCCGAAGCAGAGAGAGCTTCTGCTGCTTCTGTGCGACCGCCAGGTGATGGGCATGGAGGAGTTGAAGGCTTATGCTCCGGCCACCATCAGGGCCCTGTGCGACGCAAAGATAGCGACGATCATCGAGAAGGAACGGGAGGGGCGACCGGACACCGGTGAGTTCAGTCCGAGCATGCCGCCCCAGCTCATGCCCGCGCAGTCCGAGGCCGTGCGTCGTATCAACGAAGCGGTTGCCGGCAAGGCGTTCGGCGTATTTCTCCTGCATGGCGTGACGGGGAGCGGCAAGACCGAGGTCTATCTCCACGCCATCAGCGGGCTCGCGAACACGGGAAAAGGGGCCATCGTGCTGGTGCCGGAGATCGCGCTCACGCCGCAGCTCCTGGGCAGGTTCAAGAGACGATTCGGCGACCGCGTGGCCGTGCTGCACAGCGGGCTGACGGACCGCGAACGGGCCGACGAATACCGCCGCATCCAGGCGGGGCAGGTGGACGTGGCCATCGGCGCGCGGTCCGCGGTGTTCGCGCCGTTTGAGAACATCGGGCTCATCATCGTGGACGAAGAGCACGAGAACTCGTACAAGCAGGACGAGGGTCTCCGGTACAACGCGCGGGACGTCGCGATCATGCGCGCGAAGTTCCAGAATGCCGTTGCCGTGCTCGGCTCCGCCACGCCGTCCCTCGAAAGCTATTACAACGCCCAGATCGGGAAAGTACCAGTATCTCCGTCTGGCAGACCGCGTGGACCATCGCCCCATGCCCGAGGTTGCCGTCATCGATGTAAAGGCGCTGCCGAAGACCTCGCTCTATTCGCCTCTGCTTATCGAGCACATCACCCAGCGGCTCGCGCGGAACGAACAGTCGCTCCTGCTTTTAAATCGCCGCGGTTTTTCCTCGGTCCTGATCTGCGGCGACTGCGGCATCGCCATCAAATGCCCGAGTTGCAGCGTTTCTCTCACCTTTCATAAATCGGAGACAAACGCTGAAATGCCACTACTGCGGCTTTCTCACCCGGCCGCCTGACAAGTGCCCGTCCTGTTCCGGCCTTACGATGAAGCTGCTCGGCTCAGGCACTCAGAAGATCGAAGAGGAACTGCAGTCGCTTTTTCCAACAGCGCGCATCCTGCGGATGGACAGCGACTCGGTCAAGGGCAGGCAGGCCTATGAAACGTTGCTCCAGCAAGGTGGACCGCCGGGAGGTGGACATCCTGCTCGGCACGCAGATGATCGCCAAGGGGCACGATTTCCCGGCCGTAACGCTCGTGGGCGTGGTGGATGCCGACGTGGGGCTGAACCTTCCTGACTTCCGGGCCGCCGAGAAGACCTTTCAGCTGCTCACGCAGGCCGCGGGCAGGGCGGGAAGGGGCGAGCTCGGCGGCGAGGTGATCATCCAGACCATGAACCCGAACCACTACTCGGTCCTGCACAGCAGGACGCACGATTACGATGGATTCTACAACGAGGAGATCGCCTACCGCACGCAGCTCGGCTATCCGCCCATCGGACGCATCATCAAGATCGAGATCAAGAGCTCGCAGGAAGCCGCTTGCCGAAGAAGCGGCCAAGACGGCGCAGAACCGCATCCGCAGTCTCATGCGCGGCAAGGACACGGTGCTCCTCGGCCCCGCCCCGGCGCCGATCTCCCGGGTGCGCGGTCAGTACCGGTTCCATCTGCTCCTGCTGTCGCAGCAACGGGACAAGATCCGGTCGCTTGCGATCGAGGGACGGAACGCGGTGGAGGAGAAGTACGGCAGGAAGTGCAAGGTGATCGTGGACGTGGACCCGGTGAATTTGATGTAGATGAGGGGCGCTCATCCTGGCTAAAAAACAAGTAGACCTCTTCTTCTGAAAAAAGATAAAATATTTCCAGTGGAGGACATATCAATGGGAAACAGAGTTAAAGTACTGGAGAATGAAATCCGGGGACTTACACAAGATGAACTTTCTACTTTTCGTGATTGGTTTTCCAAATTAGATGCCAATGCATGGGATCGAACAAATTGAGTCCGTGCCGGTGAACTGCATCCACAGCGACACGCAAAAGGCGCGCATCTCATCTCCACGTTGGCTCTGAAACAGCGAGGTTACGCTCATGTGTAGAAACATCAAGACCCTGTTCAACTTCGAACCGCCGGTAACCGACGAAGAGATTCGCGCGGCCGCATTGCAATTCGTGCGAAAGGTGAGCGGTTTCAACAAGCCGTCAACAGATCAACGAACCCGCATTCCTTGCGGCTGTTGACGAGGTCGCGGCGGCGTCCAGAAACCTTCTGACCTCGCTTGCAACGAACGCCCCGCCGAGGAACCGTGCTGAAGAGGCCGCCAAGGCGCGGGCGCGCGCTGCTAAGCGGTTCCCCGCGTAAACATTGAATCATCTTGCGTGCGCGTCCTGTATCGTGTATCATCCCTTGATCGTTTCAAGTAAACAACGAACGAACCCCATGGCGGAAAAGAAAACAACAGATACCGGCGCGGTCGCGACGAACCGCAAGGCATACCACGACTACTTCATCGAGGAGACCGTCGAGGCCGGAATCGCGCTGCAGGGCACGGAGGTGAAGTCCCTGCGCCTAGGGTTGGCGAACCTGACGGACAGCTACGCCATCGTGAAGAACGAGGAGATGTACCTCCTGAACGCGAACATCAGCCTCTATACTCATGGCAATCTAGCGAACCACGAGCCTCTCCGGACGCGCAAGCTCCTGCTGCATAAGGCGGAGATCCGCAAGCTGACCTGGAAGATGACCCAGAAGGGATTCACGCTCATCCCGCTTAAGATCTATTTCATTCGCGGCAGGGCCAAGGTGCTGATCGGGCTTGCCAAGGGCAAGAAGTCCTTTGACAAGCGGGACACGATAAAGGCAAATGAAGCTAAACGCGAAATGGACCGGGTCGTAAAGGAACGGAACCGGTAAATTCACCTGCCAACACGTCATTTTTTTCTGCTACAATGATCCTATCAATCCTGCCGAACCAATGAACCCATCCCCACCTGACCTCCCTTGAAGGGGAGGAACTATTCATCTTCTCCCCCTTCAAGGGTGAATTGAGAGGGGGATGGGTCACAAGGCATTGTGCAAACATTCGAGCGACGATATCAAGTTCTGAGGAGAAAGAATATAGTACTTTAATAGCTTTTCCGCTAGTGCACCGGTTCTTCAGCTCGATCTATTCACTGATGTCTGACAGCGTAATGCATGGACATTCTTTTTAAAGGAGGTTGCTATGAAAAAGGTTATTGCAGGATTCTGGTCCTGACAATGGTATTGCTGTTTGCCGCCGTGGTCTCGCTGCCCCCAAGATCAAGGGTGAAACAGTTGACTACAAGGCGGGCGGGGTGACCATGAAAGGTTACCTTGCCTATGACGAGAACATCAAAGGCAAGCGGCCGGGCGTGCTTGTGGTACATGAATGGTGGGGACTGAACGAGTATGCCCGAAAACGCGCACGGATGCTTGCGGAGCTGGGCTACACGGCCCTGGCAGTGGACATGTACGGCGAAGGGAAGACCGCAACGCATCCCGATGACGCGATTAAGTTCTCGTCCGAGACCATGAAGAACTTCCCTGTTGCAAAGGAACGGTTCGAGGCGGCCATGGATTTTCTTAAAAAGCAGCAGACCGTGGACCCGGAACAGATCGCGGCGATCGGCTATTGTTTCGGAGGCGGAGTGGTGCTGAACATGGCGCGGCAGGGCGAAGACCTCAAGGCAGTGGCAAGCTTCCACGGCAGTCTCGCCGCAGTTAAACCTGCTCAGGCGGGAAAGGTTAAGGCAAAGATCCGCGTGTATAACGGCGAGGCGACAAATTCACGTCACAGGAGACGATCGATGCGTTCATGCAGGAAATGCGCGATGCGAAGGTCGATTTTCAGTTTATCAACTATCCCGGTGCCGTCCACAGCTTCACGAACCCCGAGGCGGATGAATTGGGTAAAAAGTTCAATCTGCCCTTGGCCTACAATGCCGAGGCTGATAAGAGGTCATGGGAGGACATGACCAACTTCTTTGCCGAGGTCTTAAAAAAATAATATAACGAAACAACCCGGGCGCAGAATATTGACATACTTCTGCGCCCGGATTGTTTCCGCAACTGCAGTATCCCATTGCCGGGACGCAGGTCCCGAACAGGCGGCCCATAGAGGTGATAAATACTGGATATAGGGGCCAATTTATGGTATATTGATCCGCGAGAAACGGGTGACCGTCGGGTAGTTGCCTGAAAGGGGAGTTTGGGGGGACAGTTACTTCTGTTGTGTAACCAAATCCTTTGTGCCGTGTCAACAGCACCCGAAATAATCGCGACCCCACCTGCAAGGATGAGAGAAAACATGAAAAAAAGGTTCACGAAGATTCTTCACGTTTGTATTGTTACTGTCGCGGTGCTTGCAATGAGCGCCATAGGTTTCATGAGCTGTGGAACGAAAAGTCATTTAAGCGAGATCACGATAACCCCTGCCGACACCGGCATGGCCATTGGCACAACGCTCCAGCTCACGGGAACAGGGATGTTGTCGGACGGGGTCACGTTTTTAGAGTCTTTTCTGACCTGGACCTCATCGAACGACGCGATCGCAACGGTAGATTCAACGGGGCTCGTCACTGCACCCTCAGCCACCGCAGGCGCCGTAACCGGAACAATCACAATTACCGCTACGGAGACCGATTCACACACGAATGTATCCGGTTCCACCACAGTCACCGACTGCACGGTAAGCGCCATTGACGTAACGCCGGTCAGTCCCAGCATGGCAGTTAATACCACGTTTCAGTTTACGGCCACTGCAACGTTGTCTCAACTGTCAAGCGGGGTTTCGCCTACGCAGATCGTGACGTCATATATGACCTGGACTTCATCTAACGACGCGATCGCAACGGTAGATGCAACAGGCATCGTCACGGCAGGGTCCGTCACCGGGATACCCGTCACCATAACCGCTATTGAGGGTGATGCAATTAGGGTCCCCAGCGATCCGCAACTCGTCGCCGAAACTGTGCTCACCGTGACCGATACCGCCCTCTCATCCATTGCGGTGACTGCGGATAATACCAGCATTACGACCGGGTCAACTCAGGCGCAGTTGACTGCGACAGGAACCTATGGAGATGCGACAACAGCGGTCATAACTTCATCCATGATCTGGAGCTCTTCAGATACCACGATTGCAACGGTAGACACAACAGGTCTTGTCACCGGGGTCAGCCCCGGTACGGCCACCATAACGGCAACAGACCCCATTACGGCAGTAGCAGGAACCCTTGATATCACGGTAAATTAGTGTGTTCTCCCCTGCATGGGGGAGAAGCTAATAAACAGATACCCCGTCAGCTTGCTGCGGGGTATTTTTTTTGAAAAAGCGGCCCCATTATTGGCAAAGTCATAAAAGTATTGACTCACGCAATGGCCAAAAAGAGGGCCACACTGAGCCGCGAAGCACGGAGAGGGGACACCTTTTCATAATAAATAGTTTTTCTTTGTGCCCTTTGTGCCTTCGTGTGATATTTTATCTTTTTACTAATTCGTCATTATCGACCAGAAACTTCATCTGATATATTATTATCAGAACTTGACCTCTTCACGGAGCCTGCCATGATCGCACCAAAAATCCAGAAACGATTGCGACAATTCGCGACCAAGGAAAAGGCCAGGCGTCCTCCAGGGCTTTTTCAAGACCGGACCCGGGGAGTACGGGGAAGGGGACCTTTTTCTGGGGGTCGTGGTTCCGGACATCCGGAGGGTGGCAAAGGAATTTCAGGACACGCCTCTGGAGGAGATAAAAAAAATTCTTGCGTCACAGCACCATGAAGAACGGTTGCTCGCTCTTCTGATGCTCGTCGATCGGTTTGCGAAAGGTGACGAGGCGCTGAAAAAGAGGATATATGGCCTTTACCTCAAGAGCACGCAGTATATCAACAACTGGGACCTCGTCGATCTCTCCGCGCCGAACATCTTCGGGACCTATCTTCTGGACAAGAGCAGGAAACCGCTTTATGCGTTCGCGAAATCAAATGATCTGTGGAAACGACGGATCGCGATCTTGTCGACATTTGCGTTTATCAGGCAGAATGATTTTGATGATACGCTCAGGATTTCGAAAATCCTGCTGGAGGACGATCACGATCTCCTCCACAAGGCAGTTGGATGGATGCTGCGCGAGATCGGCAAACGCGACCTGCGGGCGGAAGAGCGGTTTTTGAAGCAGCATTACAAAAAGATGCCGCGTACCATGCTGCGCTATGCCATTGAGAGGTTCCCCGAAGGGAAAAGAAGGAACTATCTTGACGGAAAAGCGTGAATTACGGGATCAAGGAATTTGTTTTTTTATAGTCTTCAAGTTCTGGAGCTGGGTTGTGGCGGTCTCGATCGCGCCCTTGATCTCTTTGTTATCGTGGTCGAATGCCTGGGCTTTCTTCCAGATGGAAATAGCGTCCTCGAGTTTGCCGTCGCGATAGGCCGTCATGCCCGCCTCCAAAAGCGTCTTGGAACATGCATGCATCTGCCCGTTCAGGTACTCCTGGTCGAACGACAGAGAACCGGCAAAATCCCGCTTGGTAATGCCGCTTTCGATCAGTGTGCTGTAAATGGTACCGGCTTCCGCGAAATCCCTTCTCTGATACGCCAGGTCCGCGGTCTTCCTGATCTGTTCACCGGTTGCGGTATATTTATCGCGCATTTCCGGAGTATGATTTATTTCATAGGCGCTGGAGTAGAGTTCGAACGCCCTTTTGTAATCGCCGCCGGCAATTTCCGCCTGGGCCTGTCTGGCTGTATCCTCGATCGTCTTCTGGGCCTGTCTGGCCGTATCATCGACCGCCTTCTGGGGCTGTCGGGCCGTATCATCGATAGCCTTCTTGGCCGGTCCGGCCGTATCATGGACCGCCTTTTTTTCGGTTCCGGCGGGTTCTGTTAACGCCCGGTTAAACGAGCACGATGGTGCAAACGCGATCAGACAGGCGCAGAATATCGTCAAGGCCAATGGGCTAAAGGCTCGCATGGATCATCCTTTTTGGAACGGAATATTTTCCGCGGCCAAGGAAGGGGATCCGATGACCTGGTGAAGCACCTCGACTAGGCGGGGATTGAACTGCCTCCCCGCAAAGAGGGCCAACTCCTGAAGCGCTTCTTCATGGGAAAGCGCGTCTTTGTAAGGCCGGGCGGACGTCATCGCATCGAAGGCGTCGGCAACGGAGATGATGGCCGCATGCAGGGGTATGTCGTCTCCCCTCAGTCCGTCGGGGTATCCTTCACCGCTGAACCATTCATGGTGGTGTCTGACCGCTGGTATATATTTTTGAAGAGACCGCGCCCTGCTCAGGATCGCGGCGCCGCTCTCGCTGTGGTTCGAGATCTCGCGGTGTTCCTGCGGGTCCAGCGGACCGTCCTTGAGCAGAACGCTGTCGGGCGTCTTCAATTTCCCGACGTCGTGGAACAGGCTGGCGATCTCCAGGTCTTCAAGCTCCTGGTGGGAGAGCCCTATAGCCGCTCCGATGTTGCGCGTTAATGCAGCCACCCGCGTGGAATGGCCGAGCGTATACGGATCGCGGGCATCGATCGCCGCGGAGAGCACCTTGACGGTGGAGACATAAGCCTCTTCCAGCTCGGTTGCATAGGCGCCGAGCCTCGCCTGTTGTTTCGTGGTCAGTTCGGTCATCTGGTTGAAACTTGTGGTCAGTTTTCCCAGTTCATCATGCGAATAAATCCTGAGCTCGGCTTGTCTTCCCTGCTTGAGTTCTTCGACTCCCCTGGCAAGCTCCTTGATCGGCCGCGTTATGACAGAAGACAAAACGATGATGCACCCGATGCCCAGGAGCATGGTAATACCGAACCCGGCCAGGATCTTTCTCCGGGTTTCGGCTCGTGCGTGGAGCAAAACAGATTGATTGATCCCGATGATGACGTTGCCTATCTGTTTGCCGTCAAAAAGAATCGGAGAAACAATTTCCAGCAACGTTCCGGTCGCGAGCTGAACTTCATAAACACGAGTGCCATCCTGGGAATCTTTGAACGTGTTGCGGGGAGAGGGGATGAATAGTTCCCCCCGCCTGGCAATGTCGGTGTGGGCCAGTATCTTCATTTCGGCATTCGTGACCGCCACATATTCCACATCAGTATTCGCTTCCTTAAGTTTAGAGACGATGTTGTCTATCCCAAGGAGATCGCTGGAGAGAATGCTGTATGGCGCCAGGGCGGCTGTACTTTTGCATAATGATTCCGCTCTTTTTATGACTTCATCTAAAATGTGCCTGTTCATCGTCTGGACAGTAATAAGAGAAAAAAGAGAGGCCGTAATAAGAAGGAGAATAACGATAAAGAGGGCAATTTTGAATCTTAATGTTGTAATGAGTAGTGCAATTTTCATTTTCACCTTAATTGACCTCGGGAAGTGAATATCCCGTTCTTAATACCATAATTTGAGGAGAGAGTCAATTATCTGTAATTCGATATCTGCGACCAAAGGACCAGCCCTTGTCTGATAAGGCTTGCGGATGTGATGTCAGATCCCGCCGGAGATCGCCGGGGACCATGATACACCATCTGGGGTAAAATGGAGTATTTATTTTCCTGAAGACATCATGAGCGAATGACGTGTTGAGATATTTAGCTGATCAATGATGATCTGCCAGGGATATACAGTGGAATTCACGAGCCGAAAGACATCAATCTTTGTTGAAATAACCGGGTGCGAAGGATCGATCTTCCGGAAATGAATGAAGCGAAGGGCTGATGGTGTTTTTCCTCATTTACCCGGGGCCTCTATTAACGCTGCCCGGGACATTCAGTCAGGAAATCGAAAAAATTCTGGTGCCAACAATATCACGATCGCTTGCTTCTTAACCGTCTTTAAATCTCAATGATCTGCGAAACGCCGGGTCAAAGGATTTATTCATCGCGATTCTTGTGCTGAAAAGATTTGAGTCGACGAAATACAAAAGAATAAATGTAATTATTGAGTTGAAGAATCGCTCAAACTATGGTGTAATGAGACCAGGACAACAGAGTTTTAAGGAGGATGCAGAAACGGCACTCATATGGTTATTTCAATTATTGCAGCTATGGCGGAAAACAGGGTGATCGGCCGGGGGAATGAAATGCCCTGGGACATTCCATCGGAACTCCAGCAGTTCAAAGAGCGTACGATGGGGCATCCCGTCATCATGGGCCGGAAGACCTTCGAGAGCATCGGGCATCCGCTTCCGGGAAGGCAGAACATCATCATCTCGTGTCAGCAGGAATTTGCGCCTGAAGGATGCGTCGTCGTTCGTGATCTGCAGGCGGCGATCGCGGCCGGTGAAGGCGCAAGCGAAGTGTTTATCTGCGGCGGAGAGTCGGTCTTCCGCGAGGCCATACCGCTTGCGGACAGGATCTATCTTACGATCATCGACGAGGAATTTGACGGCGATACCTTCTTTCCCGAGATCCCCGACGATTTCGTGGAAGTAGAGCGGCAAACATTCGAGGACATCCTTCCCTATGCCGTGGTCCGGTACGAGCGCAAGCGCGGGTGAGCGCTTGCTGAAAGCCGGCGCGCAGAACAGCCTTTTCAACTTGCCTTTTCAAGGGGAATATACTATCGTGAAAATATATCCTTAGCTTGTCAGTGCGGCGTGTTATCAGCCTAAGTCCAGATGTTATTTGTTATCAGACTGTGATCGTGGAACACACTGGAGCCCCCACTCCTGTGTTTGGGAGCGGCGGAAAAGTCGTAACGCATATCGAGGGATTTATTATGAAGCCTGCAAAAACCAAGACCGTCTATGTTTGCCAGTCCTGCGGCTCCCAGTCTCCCCGGTGGATGGGCAAGTGCCCCGACTGCGGCGCATGGAACACCATGGTCGAGGAGCGGATGGAGAAGCCCAAGGACATCGGGAGCGCGAAGCGCTCACGGCGGATCGGAGCCGGTCCTCCTGGGCGAGATCCAGGCCAGGGACGAAGACCGTTTTGTCACGAAGATCGGCGAGCTCGACCGGGTGCTCGGCGGCGGGATCGTATCCGGCTCCGTGGTGCTGATCGGCGGGGACCCGGGCATCGGCAAGTCCACGCTCGTGCTCCAGATGCTGAGGCAGGTGTCGGAGCTCAGGGGCAAGGCGCTGTACGTTTCGGGCGAGGAATCTCCGTCGCAGATCAAGATGCGCGCCCAGCGGCTCGGCGTCAAGACCGAGAACCTCTATGTGCTGGCCGAGACGCAGCTCGAGGAGATCATCCATGCGGCTGACGGGCTCGAACCCCAGGTCCTGGTCATCGATTCCATCCAGACCATGTTCACCTCGGAGCTGCCGTCCGCGCCGGGCAGCGTGGGCCAGGTGCGCGAGGTCTCGGGCAGGCTCATGATCCATGCCAAGCGCACGGGCATGCCGACGTTCCTCATCGGCCACGTGACCAAGGACGGCGCCATCGCCGGGCCGCGCGTGCTGGAGCATATCGTCGACACGGTGCTGTATTTCGAAGGCGACAAAGGGCACTCCTTCCGCATCCTGCGCGCGGTCAAGAACCGCTTCGGCTCCACGAACGAGATCGGCGTGTTCGAGATGAAGGAGAGCGGCCTGGCCGAGGTGTCCAATCCGTCGGAGATATTCCTTGCCGAGCGGCCGGCCGACGCGACCGGCTCGGTGGTCGTCTCGTCGCTCGAAGGCACGCGGCCGATCCTGGCCGAACTGCAGGCGCTGGTCGCGCCGTCAAAGCTCACCATGCCCCGCAGGACCTGCATCGGCGTGGATTTTAACCGCGTGTCGCTGCTGCTCGCCGTGCTTGAAAAGCGGGTGGGTATGCACCTCATGGGCATGGACGTGTTCGTGAACATCGTGGGCGGGCTCAAGATCGACGAGCCTGCCATTGACCTCGGCGTGATCGCTGCCGTGGCGTCGAGCTTCCGCGAGAAGCCGATCAACGCCCGGACCGTGGTCATGGGCGAGGTGGGCCTTGCCGGAGAGGTGCGCGCCATCAGCCAGGCCGAATCGCGTCTCAAGGACGCGGCGAAACTCGGCTTCACGCGCTGCGTGCTTCCGGCGCTGAACGTCGAGAAGCTCGAGAAGACCCCGGCCATCAAAAAGATGGAGCTCATGGGTGTGCGGACCGTGGACGAGGCGATGGAGAGGCTGTTCTAGACCGGAAGACCGTGATCAGGCTGATTCAATTCAATAGGGACGATACTGCGGCCTCTCTGGAAAAGCATATACATATAGATGCTTCTTGTTATTATGATAATTGGTAATAAGCATCTACCTGTATATACTTTCATGCATCTACAGATAGATGCATGCATATAGCGGTAGATGCATGCATATATATGTAGATAACTAGTTCCCGTCCCTACAATAACTGGTTCTCGCGGCTGAGAAACCGCCGCGAGAATGCCGGAGCTTTGCCATGCGTTACTGTGACCCGCGGCAAAAAGCGCCGCAGAACCGAGACACTACAACCAGATCCCTCTGCGGGGATCAGCTTGAGCTCCCGGCGGTTATGTGCTTCATGAAACGCAAGGATAGATCGATGATCCTAACACCAAAATCACTTGAGAAGCTCAGGATCCTGATTAATGAGGAGACAGAGTATCGGTAAGGACCGCAGCTTGTGCAGTTCTTTAATGCGCTCGGGTTTCAATGATTCATATGGGCAAGGTTTTCCATCCCGATGGATGTATACCGACGAAAAGCTAAAGGCTATCAATCGTACTCCGGAGCTCGACAAATGCATACGGGCTGTTCTGTCTCCTGCTAACTTTATTGGGCGAATCAGCGAGTTGGATAAGACACATTGCCGAGTTTAATAAATACATATGCGTTTGACAAATGGAAGGTAACCGAAGTGGTGCAGAAATTGGCTTTACTAAGTTACAGAAGATCGAGATTGACGAAACACCAGAGGCGTCAGATAGCGAAGATGAATTCTTTGAAGAGAGAGTTCGCAGATGTTTCGGTCGCAAAGGCTCGGTCTAGAAGGAGCCGTTTCTGACATCCTTCAGGAAAGAATTAGAGAAATCGAACGTTGCTTCCCGGCTAGTGCCTATTTATCAGTTATTTTGCTCGCTGGTAGCACCCTTGAGGGGCTTCTTCTGGGTTTGGCAGTCAAAATACCCAAAACAATTTGATTCCTCAAAATCGTCTCCAAAGGAATCTAGCTGGAAAAGTGAAGCCGTTCTATGATTGGTCGTTGAGCGCATTTATTGATGTGGCGCGAGATATCGGGCTTATTCAATATGACACCCATAAGTTTAGCCACTCACTACGAGACTTCAGGAACTATATCCATCCGTTCCAGCAAATGACTTCCGGCTTTAGCCCCAGGGAGCATACCGCAAAAATTTGTCTTCAGGTTCTAAAAGCGGCCATTTATGAAGATCGGCGAGAATGTCGCCAAAATAAGGCGCGTAATGTGATCAGCGTATAACCGTGCAATCCACGAGTACCCGCGCTCTGGCGAGACCGGTGATCGCTACGTTGAACCTGGAGAATAATCGGCTTGAACACAATCACCTATACTACGGCCGCTTCACAACTAGTAGGGTTTGCAAAATGAGAAAAAGCATATTTTTAATTCTATTATTAGGATCACTGAGCATCAGCTATGCAGGCACAAGTGAGTTGACGCCCGCACATGCGCAGAGAACAATCTCTTCTCCTATCCAAAATAATAACACTTCCGATGACCCTTCCTCTAAACTGACTGCTGTCGTTTATGGTGCTATTTCAGCCGGAATTATCACTGTATTAATAAAATTGGGAGAATGGTATTTTGGTCGCAGACTTCTTAAGAAGAACCTGCAACGGTGCTTGTATTTTGAAATTGATAATCACAAAATTATCGACCTTGGTTACGACAATGATAATCATCCAAATTTTGCAGTTGATGGCTATAATGATATTTTTTATCGCAGTAATCTTTCCGATATTACGAGGGTATTGAGTGCTGACTTGGTCCAGCGTCTAATTTTTTATTATTCTCATCTTAAATTGGCATGCGACTATCAAAATAAACTTTTTCAACTTAACGAGAAGCTCCGACTAGAGTCGCATCCTATAAGAACAGTCGGGGACGAAATGAAAGTACACGAGTTATCGGAAAAAAGTACCGCTGTAAAAGACAGCATAAGAATTTTATTGTCTACAGCTCAGTTCATAAGGTTCAATTTATTGATTGATCTTAAAAAGAACTTTAAACAAGATCCATCGCGGATTAAATTTATTGATGTACTGCCAAAACACCAAGATTGGTTTAAGACTATTAATAAAGACAGTGGTTAGGGGAAGCATTTAGGGTCAGGTCTACTTAATTGCCATTTGACTTTTTAGCATCTTCTTATTATTGAGATGACATGAAATCTAGACCTGACCCTGATGGGTTGTATTGGACGAAAAAGTAAGCTTCATAGCTCATCTATTCTTGACGCATCTACTGCTGAACGATTATCGATCAAATTACTTGATGATGAGCTGGTCACATGTGCACGAAAAATGGCAACGGTTTACACTGCAATAGCCGCTTTTGAGAATTCGGTTCGCGCATTTATAATAAAAAAAAGCTGGAAGAAGTCGGTGAAACCTGGTGGGACACTGCGGTATCCGAGAAGATTAGGGCAAAGGCCGAATCTCGTCGTGAAGAGGAAAATAAGATTAGGTGGCATGCTCAACGGGGAGACTCACTCATCAATTATACTGAGTTTCGGGACTTAGCTTCAATAATAAATCAGAATTGGTCGCTCTTTGAGGACCACCTTCAATCACTTGATTGGGTTCGACAAATCATGAAATACGCTTGAGCGTTCCCGTAATGTCATCATGCACAGCGGCGAACTAGGCAACGCAGATATAGAACGTATTGGTTCATCAATTCGTGATTGGATCAGGCAAGTTGGATCGTAATTAATGGAAACAATCACGGCTGGTTTTACTAAAAGTTGATTTCATCGTATAGCAAGAGCTGTAATTTAAGGAACTGCATGAAATACGAAACTGCGAATTCCAGTAAAGAAGATTCAAGAGTACCAAGGCCATTACAATTATGAGGCCGAGATACAACTTGAAAAATACCATCAGATCGGCCCAGCTCAAGGCTATCTTACCGTTACGCAACTATATGAGATTTGCTTCTGGAAATCTAAACGACGGGCTGAGCTTGCAAAGTCAAATCCACACGCCCTTGTTAAGGAACTAACCGCTTTTGCCTTTTCTGCGAAATGTGAGCTGTCAAAAATTGGCTCCCTAACGCTTCTTGAAGGTGTACATTTTCCCGACTGCATCGGTAATTCTTCATTTCTGTGTCAATCAGTCTCTATCCCATCCTCGATGTTAGGGCCTTGTGGAGCCTTTCAATAGATAAACCTTCTCAGTATACATTCGGATTCTGGGAAGATTATGTCCGAGTTTGCAGAACTGTTGCGAAAGACCTCGGCAAATCCGTGCGTGAGTTAGATATGGCGCTTTGGCAATACTCCAAAGAACACCAAAGCAAACGCTAACCTGTCGTTCCACGCCGACCGCTTCGCGGCGTGTGAGCTCGTCGTTCGGCATTGATTGCACACAGATTGTAGGTTGATCATGACTGACTCGGGATATAAGAAGTATACAGCCCAGGCCAAGGCGGGCATAAAGGGTGAATCGTTCTTCGAGGCACTCGTGTCCGACTACTCTCTGCCCCACCACATAGTCGGACTGAAAGACATTGGAATTGATTACATCTGCGAGTGGGTTTATGGGGATAAACCGACGGACTCCTCTATGCTGTACAGGTCAAGACGCTTTCAAAGCAGAACGTGACGCTTGAAGACATCGGCCCTCATAGAGGTTTTAATGAGCTTCACAGGTACGTGATTGGGAACCCACACCTGCAAATTGACGAGAGGACCTTGGAGTATTGGAGAGGCCTCGGAATGCCGGTCTACCTGTTCGTAGTGGTTTACGATAACTCGCAGGGCGAAAGTGGTCGATTGGATTGTTTCTACAAACGGTTCACAAAGGTACTGACCACGGCAGACACAAAGGAGAAAGAATACTTCTACAAGGTCAACAAAGGCACCACCTTTCTTGCCTTCGCGGATCAAAAAGCTAGGAAACACGGTTTTGCCCGTGATTTGTTCATTGACCTCATGAGGTGCTCCTACTACAGGGGATCAATCTCATACATTTCCCCTCGGACCATTGGTCTAGAGCAGTTTCCGGAGGAAGATGCCGTGTTCGGTGATCTGGTTGAGGAGTACCGCGTAAATGTGTGTCGGACTTATGCAAAGACAAAAAGGTTTCTAGAGCGTCTGTGCGTGAACGACCAAGCCGAACCCTCGGCTCCAGCGGACGTGGCTACGCCCTCCGCTGAGCCGTAACGTTAGAAAGGAGACAACCATGGCAAATGTTACCAAAGAAGCAATTAAAGCCGGACAAGCCATATATAGTAAGTTTTTTTTATCATTCTACGATTTCCTGATTCTCGGAATAAACTGTCGTTTTATCTGGAAATGTCCTTCCCATTTTATACTGGAAAACTATAACCGGAATATCTCTGCAAATCATCTTGATGCGGGAGTAGGAACCGGCTATATGCTCGATAATTGTGAGTTCCCAACAAAAACGCCGCGACTTGCATTGTTGGATCTTAATCAAAATTGTCTCGAAGTCACAGGGAAACGCGTTGAACGATATTCTCCCGAGGTATATTGCAGAGACGTATTCGAACCCTTTGATACAGGCCCTCGACGATTTGATTCAGTAGCCTTAAATGGATTGCTCCATTGTATTCCCGGAACATTGAAGGACAAAGGAGTTGTCTTTGATAATGCAAAGCAGGTAATGAATCCTGGAGGCGTTGTCTTTGGGTGCACTATATTAAATAAAAACGTAAAAAAGAATTTAGCAGCAAAATTTGTAATTCATATGGCGAATAAGGACAAAACATTTTCAAATATCGAAGATGGGTATGACGAACTGATGGAAGAATTATCAAAACGCTTCCAAAATGTAAGTATAGACATTATTGGTTGTATGGCACTATTTAGGGCACAAGTGTAAAATTAATTTTCAAACTGCTTTATCAAGTCTCGACCCCAAAATACCTTGTATGCAAAATCGAAGCAGATACGATTTCAACCAGCGCCTAGACAGCGACGCGCCAGAAGCGGCGCGTCAGGCGCGCGTTCCACGCTTCCACTTCCTCACTTCTTTTTTAGCATTGTCATGACCTCCTGCCTATGGTATCTTATTCATCATGGCCATCGGCAAACTCTGGAAATTCTTCGGCAGCAAACGCGGGATGAGCATCCTTTTCATCCAGCTCGCCCTTGTTCTGCTCTTCATCTATTTCTACTCCGGTTACCAGTCAAGCGACAAGTGCGTCCAATGCCATTCGAATAAAGACAGGATGGCCGCTCTCGGGTATCCCGAGTTCGTGATGACCCGCGAGCAGGTGCAGAAGGAGTCGCGCCATCCGAACACCGAGTGCCGCGATTGCCACCTTGGGCAACGGCCTGTCCGACAATCCCGCCACGGCGCACAGGGGCATGCTGAAGCTTATCGTCCTGGATAACGATCTGAACATCATGCCGCGCAAAGGTCATGTGAAACAGCTTTTGCCGTCAGGGGACGACCGCCTGCGCGACATGCTTCCCCGCCTGAGTAACGGTGAGCTGGACTACGAGGTCGGCACGCTCATGTGGCATGACCGCAACCCGGTCACTCTTGGCTATGATCCTTCCATTGCGGCAAAGACCTGCGGAAAGTCTGCCTGCCATCCTGACCAGGTGAAACAGTTCGACACGAGCATCATGGGCGCGAATTTCCGTCAGCGCTCGATGCGCGTCTGGAACGATATTCACGGCCCTAATAATTGAGGGCCGTCTTTCGCGGACACCCAGCCGGTCGGCAGGGCGGAAGGCAACAAGTTCTCCTTCGAAAATACCCAGAAGATCATGGAACAGATCAACGAACCGCTGAGCCGCGATCAGGCGATCGCGAAGCAGAAGGCGTGCAATCTCTGTCATGCCGGCTGCCTGGACTGCCATTACGCGCCCACGCGCGAGCGCGGGGTGCATGCCATGGGCCGCGTACCGCCTGCTGCCAATTGCACCGGAGGCGGCAGGAGCTCCTTTGTCTGCCACGCCGGGACCATGGAGCGGAGAAGAGGGGACAGCTATCTCGGCAAGGATTACTCCGAGCCCGAGGGCCTGCCCGAGGACGTGCACGTGGCGAAGAAACTGGTGTGTGTTGACTGCCACGAGACCGGTCCGGGAGGCATGGGGCATATCGAGCGCAAGGCAACGTGCCAGGACTGCCACATCGAAGTGGAGCAGGCAATGGCAACGAGCGTGCACAAGAACCTTGCCTGCGCGGCCTGCCACGTGAAGGTCCTTGGCGGCTACGAGATGACGTCCTGGGGCCCGGGCATGATCTCATCAAAACCAAACCCGTTCAAGAAGTATTCCTTGTATTACGGTCCGCAGGAACCGCCGATATTGCTCAAGGACCAGCACGGCATGTGGATGCCGACGAAGATCTGGCCGAACAGCGCCGGAGGCATCAAGGAAACCATCGCGCCGAAGCCGGGTCTCACCTTCCGCTGGCCCAAGGGCGAGACGAGGGATGCCTATGTCCAGCTCGGGACGTTCAGCTTCCCGGGCGGAAATAACAACTATCTTGCCTGGCTCCAGATCGAAGAGGTCGCGCATCCGCTCGGGAAGTCGCGCACCTGCGGCAGCTGCCACGATTCAACGGTCCAGATCTCGAAGGTGAAATGGCGCTATTTCGATTCGCAAGGCGCGGAGCCGTTCACGGGAAGCCAGAAGGTCGTTGCCGACAGCAATGGCCTTCGCGTGCAAGATATTAAAGCAAACTCGAAAATCGTGCTCATGCCCGAAGGCAAGACCGAGAACTTTGCCGCCTGGTTGCATCTGGGAGAAATCTGGAAAACAAGCGGCGATTTTTCGATCCCGAAATCCGATCCTGCCAAGTACCGGGCCCTGGTCAAAGGCACTCGCGATGCTCTGGCGCGGCTTGATGCCATCGATAAGAAGCTCATTGCGAAAGAAGCGAAGGGAGAAAATGTAAAGAAGCTGAGACGCAGGTGGAAAGAGGCAAAGGCCGCGGCCGTGCATGAACCAGGCGCAATGAAGCGGATGTTCGGGGAGTTGTTTAAGGACCCGTAAATAGGTTGATCGAGCACCAGGCTTCTTATCCAGTTGAAAATTCATTTCAGCCGATGCAGACACAATCCGCTGAATAACCGTTAACTCTCAAGTTGTTAGTATTTGACAAAGAGCATGGTTTGAGAGTATAATTCCAGAGTTTAAAAACACAGAAGTGAAGTGAGTAATTTATGAAAGAAAACAAAACACTATACACCCTCGTTTTAATCGCGCTCCTTACTGTATCAGCCTATTTCCTCGCCGATACCGTTGATGCCATGATCGGAAGGAGCCTCGAAGCTGCACCCAAGTTTACGACGCCCCTGGAGCGCGACCGGCCGGTCTTGCAGCCTCGCCGGGAGTTGAGCGATTATACCTCCATCCTGGAGCGCGGGCTCTTCGGCGAAGGCAAAGGCCCGTCGGGTGGACCCGCGGTCGAGGCCGCGAACTATAAGCTCATCGGTACGATCGAGGGCGAGAGTTTTTCAGGCGCCGTGCTCGAGGACAGCACGGGTCAGGCATTCTACCGGATGCACCAGAAGCTGCCGGACGGCTCTCAACTCGTCAAGGTGAAGCGCGACAAGGTCACGCTCCAGAGGGCCGAGGGATCGATGGTCGACATCGTGCTTGAAGACGACGCCAAGATCGTGAACACACAAACTCCCAGCAGCAACGGCGTGAAGAAGGTCTCCGATAGCAAGTACATGGTGGACCAGCGGGAAATGGTCGCAAGCACCGAGAACATGAGCCAGATCCTGACGCAAGCGCGGGCGCTGCCCTACATGGAGCAGGGGAAGACCGTGGGGTTCCGCATCAGCGAGATCACCCCCAACAGTATCTATGAGAAGATCGGCCTCAAGAACGGCGATGTGATCCAGAAGGTCAATTCTCAGGCAGTGGACGACCCTGCCAAGTTCTTCCAGCTCTATCAAGGTCTGAGGACGGAGCGGAATATATCCATCGACCTGATCCGGAACGGTGCGCCTCAGACGTTGAACTACGAAATACGATAAGAGATAAAGAACAGACGCGGTGACGGGGTGATGCGGAGATGGGGAGAGAAAAGGATAATGGCAACAATTTTCCCCGCATCCCCGAGTCTCCGCGTCATTGCTATTTTACACGGAGGACAACAAGAGTGAAAAAAATTGCGGCCCTGCTGCTTGTGATAGGGCTTGTGAGTGCATCCGTAGTATACGCGACGAACGGTACGAACGAACCAGTCGCACCTGCTGCGGTTGAACCCGCTCCGACCTTGCCTGCTACGGCCGAATCTGCATCGACGCTGGTTACTCCTACGGTCGAACCTGCATCGACGCTGATTACTCCTACGGCCGAATCTGCATCAACGCTGACTCCGACGGCCGAACCCGCACCGACACTGCATCGGGGGGCCGAACCTGCACCGACGCTCCCGGCCAGGGTCGAACCCGCACCTGCGCTGCCTCGGAGGGCCGAACCGGCACGGGCTGTGCCCATCTCTGCTGTATCCGCCACTTCCGCCAATCAGGCAGAGATCAGAAAGATAAAATCAAGCGACGATTACGTTACCCTGAACTTTACGAACATCGAAATCAGCGCCCTCATCAAGGTGATGAGCGAGCTCACCCGCAGGAACTTTATCCTCGATGAGCGGGTGACCGGCAAGATCACGATCATGACACCGACAAAGATGTCGCCGGACGAGGCGTACCAGGTGTTCCTGTCGGCGCTCGAGATCAAAGGTTTCACGGCAGTGGAAGACGGAACGGTCACCCGCATCATACCGGCGGCCTCGGCCCGGCAGAGCGGGTTAAAGGTGATCCAGGACGGAGATGGCCGGGGTGAAGGATTTGTGACCAAGCTCATCAGGATGAAATATGTCAATCCCCAGGATATGGTGCGCGCCATTACCCCGCTCGTCACCAAGGACGGCCTGCTGATCGCCTATCCCAACACGAATTCCATCATCATCACCGATTCCGTATACAATATTAAAAAGATCGAGGTCCTGATCCACGCCATGGACGTTCCGGCGCCGGAAGGAAGAGGGAAGATCAATGTTTACAACCTCAAAAACGCCAATGCCGAGGACATCGCCAAGCTGTTGACAGCGCTCGTCGCGCGGCTGCCGGCGCCTCCTCAGGGTGTGAGCGTGGGCCAGGCCAGTACCAACACGATCCTGGAAGGTCCCGTCAATGTCTCGGCGGACAAATCCACGAATTCACTGATCATCGTTGGCTCGCCAACTGATTTTGAGCTCGTGAAGGACGTGATCCAGAAGCTGGACGTCAGGCGCCGTCAGGTCTATGTGGAGACCGCCATCATTGAAATGAGCCTCACAAAGCAGCGCGAGCTTGGTTTTGAGTTCCAGGCGGCGAATCTCGACCAGCTCGAAGGCAACACCGCCACGATGGCCATTGGCGGCACGAATTTCGGAACAATAGGCAACGCGATGGTGAATGGGCCGGCTGCCCTTGCAACGACGAGTGGCCTTGCGGTTGCCGCAGTCAAAGGCACGTTCACGTTCAAGGGCATCGAGTATCTCAACATTGGCGCCCTCCTTCACGCTGTCCAGAACGATGCGGATGTGAACGTATTGTCCACGCCCAATATTCTCACCACGGACAACCAGAAGGCCGAGATCATGGTCGGTCAAAACGTCCCTTTTAAAGTCGCCCAGACGCAAAACGCGACAACAGGCGGAGCGGCGTTATTAAACACGTACGAGCGCAAGGACGTAGGCATCAAGCTGTCGCTGACGCCGCAGATCACCTCAGACGACAACGTGCGGCTTGAAGTTAATCAGGAGATCTCTGATGTGATCGCGACCTCCGCCGCGAACGAAGCAGGCCCCACAACCAGCAAACGTTCTGCGAGCACGACGGTCGTGGTGAAGGACCGTGAGACCATGGTGATCGGCGGTCTGATCCGTGATAACGTCACGTCTTCGACCATCAAGGTGCCGCTCCTCGGCGACATCCCGGTCCTTGGATGGCTGTTCAAGTATAAGACGAACCAGATTGAAAAGACCAACCTCATGATCTTCATCACTCCCCACATTATCAAGACCGCAGAGGAATCCGCGGAACTGACCAGAGAGAGGGAAAATATTCTCAACGAATTCCGAAAGGAATATCACATCGAGAAGAAAAGCGACGGACAGCACTCGATGCTTAAACCATCGGACAATAGAGGAAACGTGGAGCCGGCGGCACTGTCCGCGGATGGTGGCGCCGCAGGAGCGGTAACAAGCTCACCGACGTCAACCACACCTGCTGCGGAGGCAGTGAAGAGCGAGCCCACGACCACGGTATCATCCGCGCCTGCTGTGGAAAAGGCAGCAGCACCCGCGGAGGGCACCCGGTGAGACGCCTGCTCGGCGAGATACTCGTTGAGTCAGGGCTTTCAGCCGAGCGGCTCAAAAAGACGCTTGACCTCCAGAAGAAGAGGGGAGGCCGGATAGGTACGCTGCTCGTCCGGCTCAACTTTGTGACCGAGGCCGAGGTGCTCACGGCGCTCGGCGCGCAGCTCGGCCTGCCGTTCCAGGCGGACCTTGGTGAGATCGACCGGGAGCTTGCGCTCAAGCTGCCGATCACCTATGCGAAAAAAGCGGTGGCGATCCCGCTCCGGCGCGAGAACGGCAGCGTGCTCATTGCCACCTCCGAACCGCTCGAGCTTTCCACGATCGATGACCTCCGGGTCCTGTTCAACACGGAAATCTCCCTCTGTCTTTCCCCCTCCGAAACGATCCTCGATACCGTCAACCGCCTGCACAGTGAGGACATGAACCGCGCCGAGGAGACGGTGCAGGAGATGGAGGAAGAGGACCTTTCGTTCCTTGCCGCGGAGCTCGATGAACCCACGGACCTGCTCGAGGCCACCGATGACGCGCCGATCATCCGCCTGGTGAACTCGCTATTGTCCCAGGCCATCCGCGAACGCGCGAGCGATATCCACATCGAGCCCTTTGAGAAGGAGATGGTGGCCCGGTTCCGCATCGACGGCATCCTCTACAATATCCTGACGATCCAGAAGCGTTTCCAGGCCAGCATCGCGTCGCGCGTCAAGATCATGGCGGACCTGAACATCGCCGAGCGGCGGCTGCCGCAGGACGGCGGCATGCGGATCAAGATCGGCGGCAAGGACGTGGACATCCGCGTTTCGATCGTGCCCACGGCCTTCGGCGAGCGCATCGTGCTGCGCCTCCTGTACCGCGAAAGCGCGCTTTTGCCGCTCGAGCAGATCGGGTTCTCCGGCGATACCCTCACGCGGTTCAACGAACACATCACCCGGCCCCACGGTATCATTCTGGTGACCGGCCCCACAGGCAGCGGCAAGACCACGACCCTCTATGCCGCGCTCTCGAAGATCAACGCGCCTGACAAGAACATCATCACGATCGAGGACCCCATCGAGTACCAGCTCAAGGGCATCGGCCAGATCCAGGTGAATGCGAAGATCCATTTGACCTTTGCCGCCGGACTCCGCTCCGTGCTCCGGCAGGACCCGGATGTGATCCTCGTGGGAGAGATCCGGGACTCGGAGACCGCGGAGATCGCGATCCAGGCGGCACTCACCGGCCACCTCGTGTTCTCCACGCTCCACACGAATGACTCGGCCGGCGCGGTGACCCGGCTGATCGACATGAAGGTCGAACCGTTCCTCATTTCATCATCGGTCATGGCGATCCTTGCCCAGCGGCTTGTTCGGGTCCTTTGCACGGCGTGCCGGGAGCCCTACCCGATCACGCCCGCAGAGATAGCGGAGCTCGAGATCAAGACCGTTGCCGCCGGGGCGACCGTATACCGCGCAAAAGGGTGCACGGCATGCTTCCAGACCGGCTACCTCGGCAGGAGCGCGATCTATGAGCTCCTGAGCGTGGACGACGAGGTCCGGCAGCATATCATGAAGAACGCAGACGCGGCCATGCTGAAAGCGCTGGCCGTGGGAAAAGGCATGCGTACGCTCCGGCAGGATGGTGCGGACAAGGTACTCGCCGGGATCACCTCCGTGGATGAGGTGGTAAGGGTGACGCAGAAGGAGACGCAGTAGTCAGGATCCGGGAGCCGGCAGCCAGGAGATGCGATTCACTCCTGACTTCTGATGTCTGACTCCTGTCTTCTGATTTCATACCATGCCTGTCTATGAATATAAAGGTGTTACCAGCAGCGGCAGCAACGTTTCCGGCGTTCAGGACGGCGAAGGTCTCAAGGCTGTCAAGTCGAAGCTGAAAAAAGAGGGGATCATCGTCCTCGAGATCCACGAGGGAGCTTCTACACGGGCAGCTCGCCGGGAGACCCTGTCCTTCACGTTTGGTGCCAGGGTGCGGCTCGGCGATGTGGCGAATGCTACGCGCCAGCTTGCCACGCTTCTATCGTCCGGTCTTCCGCTCATGGATGCGCTGTCCGTTCTCGTGGAGCAGGAGGAGAATGCCGGACTGAGAGGGGCGCTCTCGTCGGTGCGCGACGGCGTGCGCGAGGGTGCATCGCTGGCCGATGCGCTGAAGGAAAACCCGAAGGTCTTCTCCCCGCTCTACATCAACATGGTCTCCGCGGGCGAAGCGAGCGGGACCCTCGAGATCACCCTTGACCGGCTTGCAGATTTTCTTGACGATCAGGTCAGGTTCCGCGGCAGGATGTCCGCCGCCCTAGCGTACCCCGCATTCATGACGGTCATCGGCGTAAGCATGCTCATCTTCATCTTCAGCTTTGTGATGCCCCGAATCATCGGCATGTTCCAGGATATGAAGCAGCAGCTTCCCGTCATCACGCTCGTGCTCCTCGGCGTGGTGCGGTTCCTTTCGACCTTCTGGTGGGCGCTCCTGCTTGCCTTTGCCGGGGGCGCGTACTACTTCAGGCGATACGCGTTGACGCAGGCGGGGAAGGAGAATATCGATGCGCGGCTGCTCCGGCTGCCGGTCTTTGGAACGCTCATCCGCATGATCGCCGTTTCCCGGTTCACGCGCACGCTCGGGACGCTTCTCCAGAGCGGCGTCCCCACGCTCGCGGCGCTCGATATCGTCAAAAACGTGATCGGCAACTCGGTGCTCGCGAACGCCGTTCAGAAGGCGCGGGAAAACGTGCGCGAAGGCGAGTCTATCGCCGACCCGCTCCGCCGGAGCGGCCTGTTCCCGCCGGTGGTTGTTCAGATGGTGGCCGTTGGGGAAAAGAGCGGCGAGCTCGAAAAGATGCTGCTCAAGATTTCGGACTCTTTCGACCGGACCGTCGAGACGCGTTTGACCGGTCTTCTGGCGCTTTTGGAGCCGGTGATCATCCTGGCCATGGGCCTGGTCATCGGGTTCGTGGTGATCGCCATCATGCTGCCGATGCTCGAAATGAGCTCGGGAGTGAGATAAGTGACGGGGTCCCGGGGCCAAGGTCAAGGAACACATCGCAGCATATGAGAATGAAGGAAAAGGAGAACTAACATGAGTAAAAAGAATCAGCAAGGGTTCACCCTTATCGAAATCATGGTCGTGATCATCATTCTCGGCCTGCTCGCGGGCCTGGTGCTTCCGAAATTCCTGGGGCAGGAAGAGAAAGCAAAGGTCGAGGTGGCCAAGACGCAGATCCGTGCGTTGGAGGGCGCACTCGATGCATACAAACTCGATAATGGATTTTATCCGGACACGGAACAGGGACTCGACTCCTTGATTAAGAAGCCCGAGGTCGGCCGCATTCCCACCAAGTGGAGAGAAGGCGGCTATCTCAAGCCCGCCCGCATCCCGAAGGACCCCTGGGGCAAGGATTATGACTACAAATCCTTGAGCAACGAGGGCACCGAGGGCAAGGAGGGCAGGGAGTACGAGATCACTTCCTATGGCGCTGACGGAGAGCCCGGCGGCGAGGGGAATAACGCGGACATTGAAAGCTGGAAGATGCAGTAAGTTATGAAGGGTCAAGGGGCAGCGGGCACGAGGCAAGGAACAAAGACAGCTCAGGGCTTTACGCTCATCGAACTCACGGTGGTGATCGTTATCCTGGGCGTCATGCTTTCGCTGATTATCCCCCGCCTCGGCGAGCTCGGCGAGGCGAATCTGAAGCGCAGCGCCAGGCATCTGACGGGTATGATACGCTTCCTGAAAGACGAGTCCGAGGCGCGGAAGGCCGTATACCGTCTCCGGTTCGATGTCCACGAAGGGCGTTACTGGGCAGAGGTGATGGTCCAGACGGGTGAAAAGACAGGGGAATTCAAGAGGTACAGCTCCGATATTGGAAGCGAGGGGAGCCTCTCCGGACAGACGACATTTCGCGAGGTCAAGGTGAGCAGCCATCCCGATGATCCCTATATCCAGTTCACCCCCGACGGTTGGGTGGAGAATGCCAGTATCCACCTGCGGGACGGAGCGGATAAGGATTTCACGCTTCTCGTGAAGCCGCTCACGGGCGCAACCGAACTCCGCGAGGGATACGTGGAGGAACGATGATGCGTCATGCGGAATTCGGAATTCGGAATCCGGAATGGAAAACAGAACGTCCCAATTCCGCATTCCACCTTTCGCGTTCGGCAGGATTCACCCTCCTCGAGGTGATGGTCGCGGTATCGATCATGGCCATGGTGCTGGTGACCCTCCTTGGCCTCAAAAACAGGACCATGCAGGATGTGATGCTTGCGGAGCATATGACTACGGCAACGATGCTGGCAAAACGTCTCATGGTTGAGACGACAACTGAATCAAAACCCACGATTTTCGAAGGGGAGGGCACATTTCCCGAGGAGGAATTTAAGGACTATACCTGGAAAAAGACCATCGCTCTCACACCCCTCGTCGTCAAGATCATGGAAATCCGGATTGCCGTTCTTTGGAAAGAGGGCACGCGGCAGGAATCGGTTGAACTGGTGAGCTATGAATAACGGCGGGCCAGGGGTCAGGGGTCGGAGTGCAGGGATGGAGATCGTTCCACGCTTCAGGATTCAAACTCCTCACTCCTCACCTCGCACGTCTCACGGGTCCAAGGGTTTTACGCTCCTCGAAGTGCTTATTGCCGTGGCGATCATGGCGGGGATCGTCACCGTGATTTACGCGAGTTTTTTTACGACCAGCCAGAACGTGGAGCAGGCCGAGAAAATCCGGGACGCGTCGGACCTGGCCCGCACCCTGGTCGCGAAGCTCACCAACGACATCGCGAATGCATATGTGAATCCGGGGATGAATACTTCCAATGCTCCCCTGACCGTTTTTTACGGCAAGAAGGTCCAGCCGGAGACGGGTGACGATAAACCACGATACGACGAGCTCTATCTGACGACTCAGACGAACTGGCGAAGACCGGGGACGAAAGAGACGGACCTTTGGGAAGTAGGATACTATTTCAAGCAGAAAACGGACGGTCCGGGATATGTCATGATGCGCAGGGAAAAGCGTGAATTGAGTAAAGACGTTCCCGCACTCGAAGGTGGCGTCGAATACGACTTGACCGACAGCATAAAGAGCCTTCAATTCCGGTACTTCAATGGTTTCGTGTGGTCGGACGAATGGAACAACAGGACCACGCTGCCGATGGCGGTGCAGATTTCGCTTCTGTTCAATAACGGTTCAACCTACCTCACGAAGGTGGACATTGGACGGTGACCACTGCTGAGTTCAGAGCGCGGAGTAACGTCGTACCTGGAGGACGGAGAAAAAACGAGCGCGGTGTTGCCCTGATCATCGTACTCCTGGTCACCGCGCTTCTCATTGCGCTTATTTTCGAGTTTGCTTACGGCACGAGAATCAGTCTGCGCGCGGCGGTCAACTTCCGCGATAGTCAACGGGCCTTTTTTCTGGCGCGGTCGGGAATAGATATTTTCGGAAAGTTCAAAGATAATGAACAACTCAAGGATATGCTCCCCCTTCCAGGTGAGTGGGGGGTCGTTCCAATCGTGAGCGCCGGAGACACGGAACTCAAGTTACGGTGGGAGGATGAGAGCGGAAAGCTTGATATCCATCAGGTACTAATAGGAACCCCTGCTTTCGACCGGTTGAGCAGACTTTTCACATCCCGCGTGATCAGTCAAAATACACTTGATGACATGGCCAGGTGGATGCAAGCGGAGCTAAGAACCTTCTCCCTGCTCACGGAACTCCATACGTTTCTCAGCGACGAGGACTTCCGAAAGTTGCAGGATGACGTGACGGTGAGTGTGGTTCCTGGTTCCCGGATCAACATCAACACGGCTTCGCCGGATGTACTCCTTAGTATCGGGTTGGATGCGAGGACGACCGCCGACATCGTGGAACGGAGGGTCCAGCAGCCATTCAAGACGGACGCTGAGATAGCCGCGATCGTGGGATCGGACAAACCGATAATCGTAGGTCTTCTGACCTATACCGGCACAGTATTCACGGTAAGCTCTTTTGCATCGGTCGGAGGATATACGAAACAGGTTGAAGCTATAATAGCAAGGTCGGGCACTGCAGGCACCGCAGGAGCCACGTATAAGATACTATACTGGAGAGCGTTGTGAAGATCGTAGGACTGAGCATAGAGAAGGGCCGGGTGGCGGTTTCGGTCGTGGAAAAGGGAATGCGAACAATAGAGCTCGCGGATTCCTTCAACCGCGCCTTTGCCACCGATGCAGAGCTTGTCGATATCCTGAAAGAGCAGGCCGCGGACTGGGCGGGCGCCCGGATTGTCTCATCGATCCCCGGACACTATTTCAGCCAGCGCATGGTCCACTTGCCCTTTTCCGACCACAAGCGCATTGAAAAGGCCTTGCCCTTCGAGATCGAAGACAGCGTGCCCTTTTCTCTTGACGATATGGAGATCGACCACCTCGTCCTGGACAAGGCCGAAAAGGGCGGCGAGAAGAAAGAGACCTCGGTGCTCGGCATCCTGCTGCCCAAGACTGTCCTGCGACAGCACCTCGACCTTCTCGCTTCGGCTGGCATTGACCCGCAGGTTATCGTACCTTCTTATATCGGCCTCTATTTTGCGTCGAAAATGATCCCTGTTGAAGGAAGTGCCGCGCTGATAGACGGCAGCGATCTCTGCATCAAGTCAGGGAATACGGTAACAGCCTGCAGAAGTTTTTCCAATAGCGGTGCGACAGCCGGGATCAATCATATGCTGAAGGCGCTTGAAACAGGGAGCCATGAGCGGGTGGAGAGGGCGCATTTGTTGTCAATAGACAACGACCTGAGCGCGGCGCTTGCGGACCTCGGGATCGCGGTGGAACAGGTCACACCTGAGTTCGGGGGAAAGAAGGTCGCAGACCCCATGAGTCTGGGCCTGGCATTGTCCGACGGAATAAACTTCCGGAAGAACGAGTTCTCCTATCGTCGGGCCGATACAGGCAATCGAAAGCGGAGACGAACGCTCATCATTGCCGGAGTGGCTGCGGCCCTGTTTGCGGCGACCAACATTGGGGTGAAGCTTTACCTCGTTCAGTCAAGCTACGGAAAACTTGACCGGGAGATCAGAGAAGTATACCGTCAGGTATTTCCCGATGCCAAGGTCGTTGCCGATCCGGTGCGGCAGCTTCGCACCAAGCTGGACGAGGCGAAGAAAAAGTTCGGCGTCCTTGGCACGGGAAACTCGGCGCTCGACGTGATGAAGACGGTCACCGAGGGGATCCCCAAGGAAGTCCGGGTGAGCTTTCAGGATTTCAATCTGGAAGGGGACCGTTTGAAACTTCAGGGTGAAGCTGCATCGTTCGAGTCCATTGACAAGATGAAGGCCGAACTCCAGAAGGCCGCGCTTTTCAGTGATGTGGCAGTGCTGGATACTCGCATGGCAGTGGACAATAAGGTGAAGTTCCGGTTCGAGATAAAATTGAAACAGACGTTGTGATTCGCAGAGGTATTCCGTGAAACTTGAACCAAAAGACAAAAAGACGCTCATCGTCGGCGCGATAGCAGCGCTCATCATCGTGCTCTACGCCTTTGTGGTGTCTCCGCTGACATCCGAACTGACCCGCAAACGGGACCTGATCCCGAAAAAGGAGCGGGACCTTGTGGAGATACGTGAGCTTAAGGACCAGTATCTCGAGATGAAGCAGCGTCTGCAGCAGGCGCAGGACACTGCCGCGAAGCGCGGTCCATTGCTGACCGAGATCGAGAACCTCACCAAGCGGGCGAACCTGAACAGTAAGATGGTGTCGCTCAAACCGCAGCCCGGCGTCCAGACCGAGGCATTCAAGGAGAGCATCGTCGAGATCAGGCTCGACAACATTACGCTCTACGACATCGTAAATTACGTCTATCTGCTCGAGAAAGACGGGCTTCGGATCAAAAAAATGAATTTCAAACCCCGGTATGATAATCCCAAACTGCTGAACTCGACTATCCTTGTCTCAAGCGCCGAGTAGGACAACAGCGTTCAGCCGCCGAGGTCATAGAGAATACCCGGTCCTTTGACACAGATTTACGCTGATTAGGTATCATTGTCCCGTATCTTGATGCAATGCTTTCCTCCGGCTCCTCTGTGTGCTCTATGGCACGATACGGTTGCTTTTGTCGAGAGAATGAATCATTGACCATGCCAGACAAAAAAATAATCATCCGATGGCTATCATTTACCGCATATTTTATCGCGGTATTTCTGGTGTTTCTCCTCCTGCTCTTCCCCTTTGACCGGGTCAGGACGAGGCTGGAGTCCGAGGTCCGCCTGCGCACGCCGGTCGAGCTCTCTGTTGCCCGCATCTCGCCTCGGTTCTTCAACCGCTTTGTGCTTTCCGACGTGGTTGTTTCGGTCAAGGGCGGCAAGGTCCTGTTCGAAAGCCCCTCCATCGGGACAACGGTCTCGCTCTTCAGCGCTCTTCGCGGGCGGCTCTCGCTGGACATGAAGGGCCAGGCCTATGGCGGGGTGCTCCTCGTTAAGACGCAACAGGGGCCGGGCAGGCAAACCCTTCTGGTTGACGCGGACGGTCTGGATATCGGATCCTATGCAATGCTGAAGGATTTTGGGCTCAAGCTGTCCGGTAAACTCGGCGGGAATTTCGAGATGACCGGCGACATGGGCAAGGGGAGGCTTTGGCTCAAAGGGCTGACCTCCCGGGAGCTGAAGATCAAGGGATTTCCCATCCCGGACCTTGACTTTGAACAGTGCTGGCTTGAGGCGGAGCTAAAAGGTGACCGCCTGACGATCAAAAAGATGGAGCTCGAGGGTAAGGAACTGAAGGTCCGCTGTCTGGGGGACCTGGTCCTGCGCGATCGCGGCACGCTCAACCTGACGGTGAAGCTCAAGCCGTCGGAGCGGCTGGCGACGGAACAGGCGGGGATCTTTTCTCTCTTCAAGAACAAGGACGCTGATGGATTCTATCAGTTCAGTCTCGGCGGTACGTTGTCCGATCCATTGCCAAGATTATAGCTTTACGCTCCATCAGAATTTTACCAACAACTGCGCATACGCCCCATGCCGGGTGACCGTTACCCAGTCGAGAGCTGACTGCACCGCGGATCCATCGGCGAAATAGACCGTATCGGTCCCGTTGCCCGCGTAGAGGTACATATACCGGTACCCCGCCGACAGTTCCCAATTTTCCGATAGCTCATATGCCAACCCCAGCGATGCTTCGTAACCGTACCCCGCGTTTGATTTCTGAGTAAAGTTCGGTGACTGAAGCCGGAAATCCAATGAACTCGTTCCGGCACGCAGGTTCCAGAAGCCCTCGCCGTGATAGTCCACATAGGGATAGACCGAGAGCGAGCCGGAATAGGAAAAGCCTTTTGCCAGATCAGCCTGGTGCACGACGCCCACCTTCAACAGGTCCCAGGAAAAGTCATAGGTAGAGTTGAGCACCTGTGTCGAAGGAAAGGGACCGACCGGCGGGAAGGTGGATCCGTCAAAGGGCACAGAAACTGTTTGAACGGCGCTCGTCATCCGAAGGTTGTCTCCGTAATGGAGAAAACCGAGGACAAGGCCCCACGGGCCGGCCTGCTTATCACCAAACTGCCTGCTATTATAGTATAAGTTTAAGCCCCAGAGTCGCGTGTCGCCGTCGAGTCTGTTTGTTGATTGCGAGAATTCAAGGCCTCCACCCGACGACGGAAGAAAACGGTCTGTATCCGTTCCCCGGCCTCCTGTGATCGACCCATATCCATACACCACATCGAATGCTAATAGCGGAGCTACCTTCCCAGCTGCCATTGCGATGACCAGAGGACTATCGATCTTTTTGTAATCCAGTCTTGATTCGATCTTCCCCCCGACACCGGTGCTGGTGGTGTAGGGAAAAGATATCTGCCACTTCGCGTCTGCCTGGGAGAACCATCCCTGGAGACCTATCGCGGAATTGATCTCCGCATAGTCATCATCATGGCCGTTGATATCCCATGCAAAGACGATAAACGGGAACAGAAAGAATAACAGAAAAAGAAACAAAGGTATTGTTATTGACTTCACGATCACCTCGTACATAAACGAACGGAGCGTTATTTCCCGGGCTCCGCGCTGAGACAGGTTGGAAATCATAACGGTTCGCAGTCCCTTTGTCAAGATTTGAATGAATCTGCCTGGCTCATCTCCGCGATCGTTTCTCCGGTCTCCTTCATCACTCTTCGTGTCTATTTTCTATGCCGGTGATTAAAAGCACGGCGTTCATGGATTTACTTATCCTCGCAGGTCATAGCCCCTCCAACAATCAAAGACGGCATGATATCAATGCATTGATGCGAAAAGCACTACATTATAAATCTTGGCACAGGCATTGCTATATACCTGATCAATGAACGAGTCGGGAAATAACTTTGAGAAAGCTCGTGAAGCTTTTAGACAACAATGTCCTGCCGGAAGCGAGCAGAATAAAATGACGGGAAAAGGAGAATAACAATGAGACAGATAGCAATCTACGGCAAAGGCGGAATCGGCAAGTCAACGACAACCCAGAACCTGGTCGCAGCGCTCGCCGAGGCGGGCCACAAATGCATGATCATCGGATGCGACCCCAAGGCGGATTCTACGCGCCTTATACTCAATCGCAAGATGCAGAATACGGTCATGGACATGGCGCGCGAAAAGGGGACCGTTGAGGACCTGGATCTGGATGAAGTGCTGCTGACAGGCTTCAAGGGCATCAGGTGCGCCGAAAGCGGCGGACCGGAACCGGGCGTGGGCTGTGCGGGCCGCGGCGTGATCACAGCCATAAACTTTCTGGAAGAGAACGGCGCATACGGCGACGATACGGAATTCGTGTTCTACGATGTGCTCGGTGACGTTGTTTGCGGCGGTTTTGCCATGCCGATCCGGGAAGGCAAGGCCAAGGAGATCTATATTGTGACCTCAGGCGAGATGATGGCCATGTACGCGGCGAACAACATCTCACGCGGTATCCTGAAATATGCGCAGAGCGGCGGTGTGCGGCTCGGTGGCCTTATCTGCAACAGCAGGAACACTGATAAGGAAAACGAGCTTATTTCCGAACTGGCCGCGAAGCTCGGCACCCAGATGATCCACTTTGTGCCCAGGGACAACGAAGTCCAGCGCGCGGAGCTCAGGCGCAAGACCGTGATAGATTATGCGCCGGACCATCCGCAGGCGGATGAGTACCGTGACGCTCGCAAAAAAGATCGCAGACAATAAGAACTTCGTGGTGCCGACGCCGATCACCATGGACGAGCTGGAGAAGCTGCTGATGGATTACGGCATCATGGAGAAGGAAGAAGCAGTAGCGTAGAACTGCAGGAGACAGAAGACAGGAGTCAGAAGTCAGGAGAGATGATTAACAAGTCCTTCCATGCTTTTCTGGCGACTGGCTCCTGACTACTGATTACTGAAATTGAAGGAGACCCCATGAGCACAACCATTAAAGATACGCAAAAAATGATAGAAGAGGTCCTGGACGCATATCCGGAAAAATCGAAGAAGGAGCGGGCCAAGCATCTTGCAGCCAACGACCCGACGGGGCAGTGCAGCACCTGCCAGGTGAAGTCGAACGTTAAATCCCGGCCCGGCGTCATGACCGTGCGCGGTTGCGCGTACGCGGGCGCCAAGGGCGTGGTCTGGGGGCCGGTGAAGGACCAGATCACGATCAGCCATGGTCCCATCGGCTGCGGCCAGTACTCCTGGTGGTCGCGCAGGAACTACTACAACGGCCAGACCGGGATCGACGCCTTCGGCACCATGCACATTACGACGGATTTTCAGGAAAAGAATATCGTCTACGGCGGCGACAAGGGGCTTGATCTGGCCATCAAGGAGCTGCACGGGCTGTTCCCGCTCGGCCGCGGCATCGGCATTCTGTCCGAGTGTCCGGTCGGGCTCATCGGCGACGACATCGAGGCGGTCTCGAAGCGCGTAGCAAAGGAGATCAACATCCCGATCGTGCCGGTGCGGTGCGAAGGGTTCCGCGGCGTGTCCCAGTCGCTGGGCCATCACATCGCGAACGATACCATCAAGGACTATGTGCTCGGCAAGGGCAAGCTCGAAAACACCACACCCTATGATGTGAACCTGATAGGCGACTACAACATCGGCGGCGACGCCTGGGCCTCGCGCAAGATCCTCGAAGAGATGGGGCTTCGCGTCATCGCCCAGTATACAGGAGACTCAACGATCAACGAGCTCGGCATTGCGACCAAGGCCAAGCTGAACCTGATCCACTGCTACCGGTCGATGAACTATATCTGCCGCCACATGGAAGAAGCCTACAATATTCCATGGATGGAGTTCAATTTCTTCGGTCCTACGAAGACCTTTGACAGCATCAGGAAGATCGCTGCCAAGTTCGACGAAAAGATCCAGAAGAATGCCGAGGCGGTCATCGCCAAGTACACGCCGCTCATGGAAAAGGTTGTCGCGCAATACCGGCCCAAGCTTGAAGGCAAAAAAGTGATGCTCTATGTCGGCGGTCTCCGGCCGCGCCACACGATCGGCGCCTACGAGGACCTCGGCATGGAAGTGGTGGCCTCGGGCTACGAGTTCGGACACGGCGACGACTACAAGCGCACCTATCCGGAATTGAAGGAAGGCGCGGTGATCATGGACGACGCGACCTTGTATGAGCTGGAAGAGTTCACCCGCAGGCTGAAGCCGGACATGGTCGGCTCGGGCATCAAGGAGAAGTACTCGTATCACAAGCTCGGCGTGCCGTTCCGCCAGATGCACTCCTGGGACTACTCGGGCCCGTACCACGGCTTCGACGGGTTCCCGGTCTTTGCCCGGGACATGGACATGACGGTGAACAGCCCGACGTGGGGTTTGATACGACGAAAAAAATAGAGATTCACCGCGAGACGCGAGACACTGAGAAAGCATAATGCTTATTTATGAATTTTAGCTGATTAAGGTTCCCTCTGCGTCTCAGCGTCTCTGCGGTAAAAAAGTTTGGAGGATTCATCATGAAAGTCAGAGACCATAGCGAGCTGTTCAAGCAGCAGGACTATAAAGAGCAGTTCGAGCGCAAGAAGGAGTTCGAGAACTGCTGGCCTGCGGAGAAGGTGAAGGAGATCTCGGAATGGACCAAGACCGAGGAGTACAAGGAACTCAATTTCAAGCGGGAGAACATCAAGATCAATCCCGCCAAGGCCTGCCAGCCTCTCGGCGCGGTGTTCTGCGCTTCGGGTTTTGAAGGCTCCATGCCTTTTGTGCAGGGCGCCCAGGGCTGCGTGGCCTATTTCCGGAGCCATCTGAGCCGGCACTTCAAGGAACCCTTTGCCGCGATCTCCACGTCCATGACCGAGGATGCGGCGGTGTTCGGCGGCCTGAACAACATGCTCGAAGGCCTGGAAAACACCTATGCCCTGTACAAGCCGAAGATGATCGCGGTCTCGACGACCTGCATGGCAGAGGTGATCGGCGACGACCTCAACTCCTACATCAAGACGGCGAAGGAGAAGGGCGTCGTTCCCCAGGACCTGCCCATCCCTTTCGCGAACACCCCGAGCTTTGTGGGTTCACATATCGTGGGCTATGACAACATGATGCGGGGGATACTGAAAGCGCTCTGGGCAGGCAAAAAAGGCGAATCGAACGGGAAGATCAACATTGTTCCGGGCTTCGATACCTATACCGGCAACTACCATGAGATCAAACGGCTTATGTCACTGATGGGCATCGAGGCAACGGTGCTTGCGGATGTGAGCGACACCTTTGATTCGCCGAACACGGGCGAGTACAAGCTCTATCCCGGCGGCACACCGCTCCCCGACGCCATGGATGCGGTAAACGCTCTTGCCACGATCGCGCTTCAGAAGTATTCGACCGTGAAGACCATGGATTACATACAGAAGGAATCGGGCCAGAAGACGCTCACGCTTTCTCCGATCGGCATCAGGAACACGGATGTGTTCTTTGCTGAGCTGTCCAAGCTCACGGGCAAGCCGATCCCGGCTGCGATCGAAGCGGAGCGCGGCAGGGTCGTGGACGCCATGGTGGACTCTCATCCCTATGTCCACGGCAAACGGTTCGCCCTTGTCGGTGACCCGGACATCCTGCTTGGGATGATCAGCCTCATCATGGAGATGGGCGGCGAACCGGTGCATGTCGTCTGCACCAACGGCGACAAGCACTTCGAGGCAGAGGCAAAAGAGCTGCTCGCCTCCTCCCCCTTTGGCGCGAACGGAACGGTCTACGCAGGCAAGGATATGTGGCATCTTCGTTCGCTCCTGTTCACCGATCCCGTGGACATACTGATCGGCAACTCCTATGCAAAGTTCCTGACGCAGGACACGGGAACACCGCTGGTCCGTATCGGGTTTCCGCTTTTCGACCGGCATCATCTGCACCGGCAGCCGATCATCGGGTACCAGGGCGCATTGAACCTTGTGACCATGCTGGTGAACACGGTGCTTGACGAGCTGGACAGGAAGACCGAGGGTTCGGCGAGCTTTGATGTGATTAGGTAAGAGAGAACAGATGACAGAGCACAGAGGACAGACTAAAACAAATTAGCAATCGATGGGGCAGGGTTCCCTCTGTCTTCTGACTTCTGTCCTCTGTCATCCAGGTACTAACCATGCATGACATTGCACTGATAGGCATATACTTCTTTTTTATCGCGCTTCTGTATTCAACGGTAGGGCACGCGGGAGCGTCAGGATACCTCGCGACGATGGCGATGCTTTCGTTCTCGCCCGAGGTCATGAAGCCGACTGCCCTTGCACTTAATATCATTGTGGCGCTGGTCACGACCATCCGGTTCGCCAAGGCCGGATATTTTTCCTGGCGATTGTTCTGGCCCTTTGCTTTGGCATCGGTCCCCATGGCGTTCCTCGGCGGCGGATTGCACGTAGACACGACGATATACAAAATACTCGTGGGCATTGCGTTAGTGTTCGCAGCTTTCCATCTCATCCTCCGCAGCAAAGTCGCCCCGGATGAACCAGGACGAGCAACGTACCCGGGGATTGGCGTGTCGCTGGCGGTAGGAGGGGGCCTTGGTTTCCTTTCCGGTCTCACGGGGGTCGGCGGCGGCATATTTCTCAGCCCGGTCCTGATCATTCTTAATTGGGCGGGACTTCGGAGAACGGCTGCCGTGGCTGCGGCATTTATTCTGCTGAACTCCATTTCCGGTTTGGCAGGATATATTCAGAAGGGCGGCGCATTTCCTGACCACATCGCCTTCTGGTCCGTTGCCGTCGTTTCCGGCGGATATATCGGCTCGACACTGGGGGCAACGAAGATTCAACAGTCCGGTCTTACGGGTATTGCTCGGTGTCATGCTCGTCATGGCAGGGATGAACTGGCTTTGATCTGAGTACAGATTACGAAGTAAGAAGTGAGAAGTAAGGTAACTACTCAGGTCACTTTTTGTCCGCAGATTACACAGATTTCGCGGATTAAAGAAAGTCCGAATTTGGTTTTAAAATCTGCGTCCATCTGCGTAATCTGCGGATTGAAGGCTTTTCTCAGATTTGGCTTGTCCAAACTTAGGAATAGCGGAGTGTCTTATGGTCAGCACGATCGACAGATTAACACAAGACGGTTGCTCAACGGATGACAAGTCAAAAGTTTGTCGTGCCAGGGGCGGCGAGTCCTGCGCGTTTGACGGGGCCATGATCGTCCTCCAGCCCATTGCCGACACGGCGCACCTCGTTCACGGCCCGATTGCCTGCTGCGGCAATACCTGGGAAGGACGGGGTGCGCTATCATCCAAGGGCGCACTTCATACCATGGGATTCACCACTGACATGAGCGAGATCGATATCATCTACGGGTCGGAAGAGAAGCTGCTGGACGCCATCAGGAGGACAGCCGCGACGATCACGCCGAAGGCGATCTTCGTGTACGCTACATGCGTGAGTGGAATGACCGGAGAAGATATCGACGCCGTGTGCAAACGGGCCGGGGACGAACTGGACATCCGCGTGATCCCGGTGAATGCTCCGGGGTTCGTGGGGCCGAAGAACCTGGGGAACCGGATCGCCGGCGAGGTCCTGCTGGAGCATGTGATCGGGACCGGCGAGACGCCCGTCATGACGCACACTGATATTAATCTGATCGGCGAGTACAATATAGCCGGCGACCTCTGGTTCGTGGAGCCGCTGCTCACCAGGTCGGGGATCCGGGTCCTTTCAAGGATCACGGGGGATGCGACATTCGAACAGATCACCTGGGCGCACCAGGCAAAATTGAACGTGGTAGTCTGCGGCAGGGCGCTGATCAACGTTGCCCGTGAGATGGAACGAAAATACGGCATTCCCTATGTGGAGGTATCTTTCTTCGGCGGCACCGAGACAGCGAAGGCCTTGCGGGTCATTGCGGAGGGACTTCAGGGTTCAGGGTCCAGGGTCCAGGGTCCGGAAGATACCGAAATTACAAAGGCGGTAGAAGCACAGATCAAAATGGAAGAGAGGAAGCTCAAAGAAGCGCTCAAACCATACAAGTATCTGCGTGGGAAAAAAGCCGTGCTGTATACCGGTGGAGTCAAAAGCTGGTCCTTTATCTCCGCGCTGCGCGACCTCGGCATCGAGGTCGTGGCAATAGGCACTAAAAAGAGCACGATCGAGGATGAGGAAAAAATGAAGGCGATCCTCGGGCCGGATGCGCCGCTGGTGGAGGACGTGACGCCGAAGAACCTGCTCAAGCTTCTGAAAGAGCGGAACGCGGACATGCTGATCGCGGGTGGACGGAACCAGTATCTTGCGATCAAGGAAGGGTACCCCTTTGTGGACGTGAACCAGGAACGGCATACTGCGTATGCAGGATATGCGGGGCTCGTGAACCTGGCGGAGCAGATCAGCAACAGCATGAAGTTCTATGAACAAGGCCGGGGTCCGGGGTACAGGGTCGCAGGGCAGAGAAGAACCGGAGAAGCAAAGTTGAAATCCCGAATCCCGAAACCGCAACCACAGCACTTCTGATCAACCCGCTCAAGCACTCGCCGGCAATCGGCGCGGCCATGGCCCTCCAGGGGATAGACGGGTCGCTGCCGATCATTCATGGAGCGCAGGGCTGCACATTCCTCGGCAAAGTGCTGCTGACAAAACACTTCCGCGAACCCATTGCCCTGGCTTCGAGCAAGCTCTTTGTCGAAGAGGTGGTCATGGGGAGTGAGGAGAAACTGATTGCCGCGATCGACGGATTTATCGAGAAGAACGATCCTGCGCTTATCGGCGTGCTTACCTCGGGACTGTCGGAGGTGAAAGGGGATGATGTCGCGCGGGTTGTGAGACAAGTTAATAGTCAACATTCAAAAAGCAAGGTGATCCATATTCCGACTCCGGATTATGACGGCGGGTTGGAGACGGGGTATGCAAGGGCGGTGGAGGCGATCATTGAAATTGCGGATTGCGGAGTGCGGAATGCGGAATCCCCCCTCACCCACGGCTCTCCCCGTGGGGAGAGCCGTAATGAGAAGAATCAAATTAACATAATCGCGGGGTCGCATCTTACGCCCGCGGATTTCAGTGAGATACGGCAAATTGTCGAATCCTTTGGCTTGAAGGCGATTATGCTCCCCGATCTGTCTGCACTGGACGGGAGCAGGCAGGTTTTTTCTCCCCTTGCGGCAGGGGGGACGGCAGCATGGCGGACCTTGCAGCCATGGCCGACGCTTCGTACACGATCGGCCTGGGTATGAGCATGGAACCAGCGGCAAAGCTGCTGCAGCAAAAGTTCGGGACCGTGTACCGGATGTTCGACAGCATTGCCGGGCTTGCGGATTCTGACCTGCTCATGCAAACGCTCGCAGAGATCAGCGGGAGACCCTTGCCGCCCGGATACGAACGGCAGCGGAAGATCCTCGTTGATGCCAGGCGGGACGCCCACGTTTATTTCGGCGGCAAGAAGATCTGCATCGCCCTTGAACCGGACCTTGCGGTCCAGACCTCAAAGTGGCTGGATGAAATGGGGGCCACGGTAGAGTTGGCAATGATCCCCACGCTTTCGACAGCGGCTGACCGTATCCGTGCGCGGGAAGTGCGGATAGGAGATCTCTATTCCATCACGGGTGAGTATGACGTGCTTATATCGAATTCGCATGCGGAGAGTACGGCAAATAAACTCGGTATTCCGCTGTATGAACTGGGGTTCCCGGTATACAAATCCTTCGGGTACACTTCGAAGGTAACGGTCGGCTATCGGGGAACGCTCACGATGATCAGTGAGATGGCGAATCTACTGATGAAACGACATTAATAATTTTCCCCCTCATCCCTTCCTTCTCCCCAGGGGAGAAGGTGATGTTGCTTCCTCTCCCCTGGGGGAGAGGACTGAGGTGAGGGGGGGAGGAGACATATATGAAAGTCGCATTCGCTACTACGGACGGAAAACAGGTTGACGAACATTTCGGCAGAGCGGGAATGTTCGCAATTTATGAACTTACAGAATTCGGATATCATTTTGTTGCTATGAGGAAGTTCTCCGACGGTATGGACAAGGCGGTCGTGGACACCAAGGACACGGGTTCGCTTCATGACAGCGCGGTCCAGAACAAAGTTGACAAGCTCGCTGATTGCAAGCTTATTTATATTACCGAGATCGGCGGTCCGTCGGCAGCGCGGCTGGTGAAAAAAGGTGTCATGCCCATGAAAGTGAAGGAGATCGTTTCTATCGAGAGCGCTCTCAATCAGCTCATGGGAACGATAAAACAGTCACCGCCGCCATGGCTGAAAAAAGCATTGAAGACGTTGTAGCCGCACCCTTCAGGGTGCGTTTATGATCGCGGGCTGAAGCCCGCGGCTACCATATAAATACAGGAGGAAACAAACCATGAAGATGATCAGGGCATTCATACGGCCGGAAAAGGAACAGGAAGTGGTGCTTGCACTCGAAGGGGCGGGGTTTCCCTCGCTTACCAAGGTCCCCGTGTTCGGGCGCGGCAAGCAGAAGGGATTGACCGTCGGACCCGTTCATTACGACGAACTTCCGAAAGTGTTGATCATGACGGTCATCGATGACAAGGACCTGGACAAGGTGCTCAAGGTGATCAACGACAAGGCGCGCACCGGTTTCATCGGCGACGGGAAGATCTTCATCAGCCCGGTCGATCAGGCATATACGGTCAGGACCGGCGAAGCGGGACTGTAATCAATTTAACTCACAGAGAAGTCGACAGAGCAGAGTAAAGTCTTAAATAGTTCACATTCCGCGACGGATCCTATTTTCTCTGTGACGCTCTGTGGTTTATAAGGAGGTTTTATGTCATGAAAGAGATCACTGCAATCATACGCCGGGACAAGCTCCCGGAAACGAAAAAAGCGCTCGACGACCTTGGTTATCCGTCGCTCACGATACAGAGCGTGGAGGGTCGGGGCAGGCAAAGAGGCGCCATGTGCGGCGAAATGGATTCGGAAATGCCTGACAGTTACTGCACCACGGCAAAGCTGAAGCCGACACCATCAACGTATGCCCTCGACCATACGCTGCCTAAAGTGGCGCTTTTCGTTCCGAAGCGCCTGCTTACGATCGTGGTACCGGACGATGTCGTTACGACCTTAGTCAAGTCCATTATCAAAGTAAACCACACAGGCAAGCCCGGCGACGGCAAAATCTTTGTATCGCCAATTGAAGGTGCAGTGCGAGTCAGGACCGGAGAGAAGAACGGCGAAGCGATAGCGTAACAGATGCAGTTAACCGCGGAGTCGCGGAGAGCGCTGAGAAAGCAATTCAGGTCTTGAAATCAAGAACCAAGACTCCGCGATCTCTGCGTCCTCTGCGGTGAGAAAGGATTTACCATGTCCCCAATTACCGGACAAACCCGGGGCGGAAAGCCCTGGACACCGAAATTCATCGATTCGATCGAGATCGACAAGTGCATCGGCTGCGGCAGGTGCTATAAGGTCTGCGGCTTCGATGTGCTGGAGCTTATTGAAAAGCCTTTTGAAGGCGAGGACGAGTACGGCGACGACATGGGCAACAAGATCATGTCCGTCGCCCATCCCGAGAACTGCATCGGGTGCGAGGCGTGCGCGCGGACCTGTACGAAGAAGTGCCATGTTCACGTGACACTGTGAGTGCGGTGCGCCCTCACTCAATGGGGAGAGGACAGCGGTGCTGGGGAATGACGATTGCGGACATTACCATTCGACCAGCCTGTGCTGAAGATATCCCTCAATTGTGCGATCTTCTCTCCGACCTCTTTGCCCGGGAGACGGATTTTGAACCCGACCTAAACAGGCAAACCCGAGGTTTAAACCTGCTTGTAAATGATCAGAGAGGACGTTCACTCGTGCTTGTCGCGGCATCTCGCGAGGAGATTATCGGCATGTGTACTGTACAGACAGCTGGTCTCCACTGCTGAGGGCGGTCCGGTGGGTCTCGTCGAAGACGTCATCGTGCGCGCGGATTGCCGTGGACGCGGTATCGGCGCGAGACTCCTGGCCGAAGCGATCATCTGGAGCAAATCAAGGAAATTGAGCCGACTTCAACTCCTGGCGGACCGGGAGAACGGTCCCGCGCTCGCTTTTTACTCCACCTGCCGCTGGAGCCCGACCAGCCTCATATGCCTCAGAAAGCATCTGTGATGAGCAGAGGGGGCTCCAGTCTGGTCGAATAGTGCTCAAATGCTTAAATATCGCTCATCATCTTTACCCCTCCTGAACACCAACCTTTTGATAATTAACATCCAATATCCCTGGCAATAA
Source organism: Nitrospirota bacterium (assembly GCA_963796285.1). Taxonomy (GTDB): domain Bacteria; phylum Nitrospirota; class UBA9217; order UBA9217; family UBA9217; genus JALNZF01. Next base: position 1,697,100 of record CAWCKW010000012.1, on the reverse strand, counting down.
TATTGCTATTACCATGAGTAATAGCACAGGGAGGAAACTATGGACAATACCGGACGAGCGAATAAAGATTTCATCAAGGTGCATCCTTGTTTTACCGAAGAGGCCCACACCCGCTTCAGCAGGGCGCATCTCTCCGTCGCGCCTGCATGCAATATCCAGTGCCGCTACTGCATACGAAAGTTCGACTGCGCCAACGAGTCCCGGCCCGGGATCACGAGCCGTGTGCTGACACCGGAAGAGGCTGTTGAGCGTACACAGGGCGCTTGTGGATCGGAGCGAGCGCCTGAGTGTGGTCGGGATCGCCGGCCCGGGAGACCCGCTCGTCAACGCCCCAACCTACGTCACGCTCAGGCAGATCCACTGGGAATACCCCGACCTTACGCTTTGCGTCTCGACGAATGGTCTTCTGCTTTCCGACAGGCTGGAGCAACTGCTGTCATCGGGCGTGCGCAGCCTGACCGTTACGATCAATGCCGTGACCCCTGAGACGGCTGAGAACATCTATGCCTGGGTCATCTACAAGGGACGTCGATATGAGGGGAGAGAAGCGGCGGAGCTGCTCCTCAGGAACCAGTGGCAGGGACTGCAGAGTGCCATCGAAGCCGGGCTCATCACCAAGGTGAATACCGTGTTCATCCCCGGGGTGAACGACGCGGAAATACCGCTGATCGCGGAGCGTGCGGGAAAACTTGGGGCGGACATCATGAACATCATGCCGCTTATTCCCCAGGCGGAATTTGCCGACCTCAAACGACCTTCTCATGCAGAGATCACCAGGATGCGCGAAGCATGCCGTCCCTTCATCAAGCAGATGACCCACTGCAAGCAATGCCGGGCTGACGCCTGCGGCATCCTGGGCGAGGACAAGGACATGGAGCTCGAAGTGCTGATGGCTAGGATCGGGGAAGAATACATTGAAACGGTGTAGCGAGTCTTCGCCTCGGAACGACGAGCCAGGCATGAAGCCCCCCTCACCCCAGCCCTCTCCCCGCTGGGGCGAGGGAGTTTATTAATTTCCTCTCCCATCAGGGGAGAGGATTAAGGTGAGGGGTGGTTAGAAATGGACGGACAGCTGAACCATATGCACCAGGAACGGTATCGCCGTCAGCTGATGCTTCACGGTTTCACAAACGACCACCAGCGCCGGCTCGGCAATTCCACTGCACTCGTTGCCGGCGTCGGCGGCCTCGGCGGCACGGCAGCGCTCTATCTTGCCGCGGCCGGGATCGGCAGGCTCATCCTGGTGCACGCCGGGAACCTGACGCATTCGAACATGAACCGCCAGGTCCTCATGAAGCATAAGGCCATTGGCAAAAGCAGAGTGGTCCAGGCGAAGAAGACGATCCAGGAGATGAACCCAGATGTGGAAATAGAGACAGTCGACGACCGGATAACGGATGCGAACGTCGAGAACCTGCTTCGGACGGCGCGGATCGCACTGTCTGCGCGGCCCAACTTCAGCGAGCGGCGCGCTCTGAACAAGGCCTGCATCGAGAAGGGCATCCCCATGGTCGAGGCCGCCATGAACGGAATGGAGGGGTATCTTTTTAATGTGCTCCCGGGGGTGTCGCCCTGCATCCATTGCGTTTATCCTGAGGACGATCCTGCATGGCAGGAGATGGGGTTCCCCGTACTGGGCGCCGTATCGGGAATGCTGGGGTGCATGATGGCGCTCGAAGCGATCAAGCTGCTGACCGGATATGGGAAACCGTTGCTCTCGGAGATGCTGGTGTTCAATACATTTGACATGGATTTCAGAAAGGTTCGGATCCCCCGGGATGAGCACTGTGAAATCTGTGGGTCATAAGGAAAGAATAAAATTCTACTCAAAACGGCAAGAAAATTTTCTCGCAAAGACGCAAAGCCCGCAAAGAAGGGCTAAATTGCTTGTTTTTTAAAAGACAAGACTTAAAGATTTTCTTGGCGTTCTTTGCGTCTTTGCGAGAGATGCCTTAGATTCTGACTTTTGGTTTCGGCTTGTCACGGTTAGGAAGGGAGATCATGACCATGATAGTATTCGCAATACTGGCATTTGCAATGATGACGTTCTTCGTTTCATTCCTGATCGGACGGATGAACGACCACGACAAGGGCAAGATCGCGGCCTTTACAACGCTTATTGCCTGGGGGTCCCTGATGTACGGGCTCTATCTGGCGAAAAATATCCATTGATGCATCGTACTGCCTGACGGAGGCAGCAGCCACCATGGAAATACTGGATACAACGCTCCGGGAAGGGGAACAATGCTACGGAGTTTTCTTCCCGATCGAGACGAAAAAAAGACTGGCCTGCCTGCTTGACGAGATGGGGGTCGATTTTATCGAGGTCGGCCATCCGGCCGCAGCCCCTTCGATACAACAGGCCGTGGCCGAGATCGCGGCGCTCCCCCTGAGCTCCCGCCTGATCGCCCATGCGCGGCTGGACAGGGACGAGATCCGCATGATCAGGGAGCTGGGTCTGGCATGGATAGGCCTGTTCTCCGGCATAAACACCTTGAGCCTGAAGCGGTATGGGTTGACGCGGCGCGCTGTATACGAGCGGATATCCGCATCGATCCTCTATGCGAAAGAACTCGGTTTGTCGGTACGCTTCACCTGCGAGGACGCGTCCCGGACCGATCGGAACGAGCTTGCTGAACTCTACGGTCATTTGAAGGAGCTGGGCGCGGACCGCCTGAGCTACGCGGACACCGTGGGAACGGACACGCCTGCCCGTATTGCGAGTCTGCAGAGGAGCCTCGCCGGCGTCCTCCCCTTTGATGCGCTGCATTTCCATTTTCATAATGATCTCGGCCGTGCCTTTGCGAACGCAGTGACGGCGATCGGACTTGGCGCGCAATGCATCGATGCGAGCATTCTGGGCATCGGAGAGCGGGCAGGGCTTGTTGCGCTTGAGGACCTTCTTGCCTGGTCGAAAAATGGAGAGGCACGGACGGAAAAGAGCGGACGCCACTATGCAGAGCCGTTGAAGCTGGCCGGGAAGCTGGTCTCTGATTCGATCAACCACCGCCATTTTGAACAGCGCGCATTCGCGCACAAGTCGGGGCTTCACATTCACGGCATCCTGCAGGATCCGGTCCACTACGAACCCGTGGACCCGGCTTTGTCCGGACACCATCGATCGATCGTCCTGAGCAAGCTCATGGGACGGGCCGGACTGCGCAGCGTGTTATCCCGTTTCGGCATCGAGAGTAACGATGGAAATCTCATGAGGATCCTCGATCGGATCAAGTCTGAGGAATTTCTCGAGTTGGCCGATGCGCAGGAAATAGGCGCCTACCTGGAACAATTCCGATAGCGATATCTCAGTTCCAGCAGGTTATCGGGCCCATGCCGGCACCACGATTCACGCGTGCATCCGAGCTACTCACGCGACGACCGTCACTCTGTCCATAATTTCATCACTTGCCCATATAGTAAACGAAGCATTTTTGATCGACCAGTCGCGTCCGAATACGTGCCGTGGTGAAAGATCGTATTTTATCAAGGAAATGCGGATAGAAATGATTTTATTACATTGTGGCATATCCTTTGCAAAATGTTATTGCAGTGACGTTGTTGTAGACAACTCTCGAAAGCTTCGGAGGCTTTCATTAGAATGCCCTGCCCTGAAATAAAGCAGGATAAAATCAGAACCAGGAGGAGGATGAAATGAAAATGAAAAGGATCGGTAATGTTCTCGGAGGGAAAATCGGTTTGGCAGTTTTTTGCGCGATGGTTGCATTAACCGCGACGGCATTCGCAGAGGACGCGAAGCCGGCAGGTCTCAACGCGGACGATCTGAAGAAGGCGCTCGGCCTGAGCATCTACGTTCAAGGCGGATACACGTACGACGCGAACGCCAGCGGCCCGGCCGGCAGCGGTTCGGAAAACGACCTGCGCGTCTTTGATCACAAGGCAAACAGCTTCGGCCTTGACCTGGCGCAGATCGTGTTTGCCAAAGATCCCGCGGCAGGCGTTGTGGGCTATAAAGTGAAGGTGTCTGCCGGCGAAACAGCAAAGTTCATTCATGCGACCGGACTGGGGACCCAGCCGGGATCGGCGAACCCCGAATCGTTCGACATCACCGAGGCTTACCTGAGCTACAGCGCGCCGCTCGGCAAGGGGCTGCGGTTCGATATCGGCAAGATGGTCACCTACTTCGGCGCCGAGGTGATCGAGGCGATCGACAACCCGAATTATTCGCGTTCGTTTCTGTTCAACTACGCGATACCGTTCACGCATACGGGCGCAAAGGCGAGTTATGTTTTCACCGACAACGTGAACGCCGCATTGTTTGTGGTCAACGGGTGGGACAATGCAACGGACAACAATACGGGCAAGTCCATCGGCGCGAGCGTCAATGTCTCTGCCGGCGACCTGTTTTCAGGATACATCAACTACATGCAGGGACCCGAGGAGGCCGCCAACAACCACGACAACCGGTCGCTTCTCGACCTGGTAGCGACGATCAAGCCGATCAAACCGCTTTCAATTATTCTGAACTATGACGATGCTCAGGAAGACCATTTGTCAGCGTCCGGCGGTACTGCGAAATGGTCCGGTTTTGCGGGCATCGTAAAGTATGACATCAACGACATGTACAGCATCTCTGTCGAGGGGCGAGTCATTTGACGACAAGGACGGTGTAAGGACCGGCACAAAACAGAAACTGACCGAAGTCACGGTGACTCCGGAAATCCGGCTTGCCAACGGCATTATCCTGCGGCCGGAGTACCGGCATGATTCGTCAAATAAAGAATCATTTGACAACGGCACGAAGAAGTCGCAGGACACCATTGCGCTCGGCGCGATGTATAGATGGTAGGAATTATTAAGAGGGAAAAAGGAGGTTTATCATGAAGTTTATTGCGAGCAAAAAACGCTTTATCGTTGCAATGCTCTTATCCTTGATGGTGGCGATTGTCGGCGGCCTGGTATTTGCCGATGACCAGGCCGCCCCACCGGCCCCGGCTGCTGCAGCAGCGGCAGCCGCACCGGCAGCCCCGGCGCTCCAGCCTGATCCGTCCGGCGCGAACACCGGCGGCGCCGCGGACGTTGTCGGCGCGTCAGCAGGCGCACCCACGGCGGATGATCTGAAGAACCTGGCGACGAACGAGCCCCTTGCGGCGAAAGTGGCCGACGTCGTCGGCCACAACCGGATCGCGATCAACATCGTCTGGACGCTTGTGGCGGGCTTCCTCGTCATGTTCATGCAGGCCGGGTTCGCCATGGCTGAGACGGGCTTCACCCAGGCAAAGAACGCCGGCCACACCATGGCCATGAACTTCATGGTCTACGGCTCGGCATGCTCGGCTACTGGATCTGCGGCTTTGCGCTCCAGATGGGCGGCGTCGGCGGCGTGGCAAGCCTGAGCGGCGGCACGGGCCTGCTCGACGAACGAATTCACCATACATCTCTTCGGCAAGGACTTCGGGCTTTTCGGCACAACAGGGTTCTTCCTTTCCGGCATGACCTATGATGCCGTCGATCTTCACGCTCTTCCTGTTCCAGATGGTGTTCATGGACACGACCGCGACGATCCCGACAGGCTCCATGGCGGAGCGCTGGACCTTCAAGTCCTTCGTGATCTACGGTTTCATCATCGGCGGTTCATCTATCCGCTGTATGCAAACTGGGTATGGGGCGGCGGTTGGCTGTCACAGCTCGGCAAGAACTTCGGCCTGGGCCACGGACATGTCGACTTTGCAGGTTCATCGGTCGTGCATATGACCGGCGGCGTTGCGGCTCTGGCAGGGGCGATGGTGCTCGGGCCGCGACTCGGAAAATTCAAGGACGGCAACACCAACGCTATCCCCGGCCATCACATCCCCATGGCGATTGTGGGCTGCTTCATCCTTGCCTTCGGCTGGTTCGGGTTCAACGCGGGTTCGACCCTGGCAGGCGGCGACCTCCGCATCGGCGTCATCGCCACGAACACCATGCTCGCATCGGCGGCGCGGCGCCTTTTCCGCCATGCTGTATATGTGGTTCAGGTACGGCAAACCTGATATCTCGCATGACCGCAAACGGCCTGCTGGCAGGACTGGTCGCCATCACCGCGCCCTGCGCTTTCGTCAACTCGGTCTCGCGGTCATCATCGGCGCGATCGCGGGCATCCTGCTCTGCATCAGCGTCTTCTTTGTTGAGCGGACACTCAAAATCGATGATCCGGTCGGCGCCATCTCGGTCCATGGCGTGAACGGCGCCTGGGGCGTGCTCTCCCTTGGGCTCTTTGCCGATGGCACCTATGGCGACGGACTAACGGCGTTGCCGGGACGGTGAAAGGGTCTGTTCTACGGCGGCGGCTCACAGTTCGGCGCGCAGTTGATCGGCACGGCGACGAATATCATCTTTGTTTTCGTTGCGTCATGTACGTCATTCTTCAAGGTGCTGGACATGATCGTTCCGCTCAGGGTCTCGGAAGAGCTGGAAATCGAAGGGCTCGACCAGGCTGAAGTCGCAGTGATCCGCCTATCCTGACTTTCACCTGACAAGACGCATCGTTAGATAGGAGAGACAACATGAAAAAAATAGAAGCGATCATCAAACCATTCAAGCTCGATGAAGTAAAGGACGCGCTGAACGCGATCGGCATCCAGGGCATGACCGTGACCGAGGTGAAGGGGTTTGGCAGGCAGAAAGGCCACGTCGAGCTCTACCGCGGCGCGGAGTACGATGTGTCCTTTCTTCCCGAAGGTGAAGATAGAGGTCGTGGTGGCAGACAGCATCGCGGAAAAAGTGATCACCACCATCCAGGAAAAAGCAAAGACCGGCAAGATCGGCGACGGAAAGATATTCGTATCGAAGCTTGAAGACATCATCCGGATCAGGACCGGAGAAAAGGGCGATGTCGCAATATAATGCAAGGCTGTCCTCTCCATTATCCTCCCGAAGGTAGTTGAGAGACAACGCGGAGAGCCGGCGATTTGAGAGGTCGCCGTCTATCCTCCCGGGGCCGGCATGTTCCATTGCATGCCGGCCCTTTTTTTTCATGAATTACAAAGCAGGATGTTCATGCGCTGAAAGGAGTTTTGCAATGAAAAGGATTGAAGCGATAATTCGTCCGGCCAAGGTTGCAGAGGTATGCGCTGCCTTAGACCGGGTTGGTCATCCAGGCGTGACGATCTCCAGCAGTTGAGGGGCGCGGCAGCCAGCAGGGGTGGATAAACCAGGTCCGGGGCGTTTCACATAACGTGAGCGTGCTTACCAGGGCGAAAGTGGAAGTGGTCGTAAAAGACGAAGATGTCGACAGGATCATCATGCGCCATTCGTGACGCGGCCCTGACGGGCGAAGTAGGGGACGGCAAGATATTCGTCCATGATATGGTCACTGCCATACGGATAAGGACCAACGAAAACGGCATGGCGGCTATATAACGTGATACTTGTGACGGCGCCTGAGTTCGGCGAAGACGGCCAGTGCAATTATTCGTTGTAAGCAAAGATGAGAGGAAGTCTCGCCGTTGATGAAGTGATTCGGCATTTTTCAGATCATATTTTATCGCCACTGGAAACATATTGAGCTGTCGCGAACTTTTTTAACCTCGACGATTGAATTTATATTATACTGTTGCCTGATTCACCTTTGAGGGAATTGTACCAAGACTTAGTACCCGGCAAGGACTTATTGTTACCATTGGCGGGGCAAGGATCATGGCGATTGGGAATGAGCAGTAATCACAGGAAGCTGGGCAAGCTTTTTCATGGATCAAGTCCGTTGCAGTAAAGGGATCCAATCGAAAGAATAATAATGATCACGTACCTCCTGCTGTTTATATTTTTCATAATTCTCCTCATGCCGCTCCTGGTAAAAAAGGTCGAGCACAATCTTGAGCTGTTCCTGCTCGTCATCGGCTCTGTCACGCTCATGCTCTCGCACCTGCTGGGCCCGGAGCCGCTCCTGTCCCTGCGGCTCATTGAGTCCGTATTCATGGAGCCGGTCAAAATAACCATTGCCACCCTGATCTTCGGGCTGGCCTTCCGCGCGATCCGCGAACCGATGAAGAAGATGATCGTGACAGCCGAGCTCCGCCTGGGGCCGCGCTTATTCGCGTTCCTGCTCATTATTACCCTTGGATTGCTGTCGAGCGTGATCACGGCGATCATCGCGGCCCTTATCCTGTGCGAGGTCGTGAGCGCCATCAACCTCGACAAGAAATATGAAACGCGGCTCGTTATCTTCGCCTGCTTTTCGATCGGGATGGGAGCGGCCCTGACGCCGATCGGCGAGCCCCTGTCCACGATCGCGGTCGCCAAGCTCAGGGGCGGTGCGTTTGACGGCGACTTTCTGATGCTCTTGCGCATCTTCGGGGTCTATATTCTTCCCGGACTTTTCCTGATTTCGGTCACGGGCGGGTTCTTTCGCGGCAAAGAAGTGTCCCGGTCGGAAAGCCTGGTTGAGGATGTCGAAGAGACCTTGGCGCATATCGCGCTTCGAGCATTCAAGGTCTATATCTTTGTTATGGCCCTTATCCTGCTCGGTGCGGGTTTCAAGCCGCTGATCGACATGTACATATCGAAGTTGCCGGCCCCGGTCCTCTATTGGGTCAATATCTCGTCAGCGATCCTCGACAACGCGACCCTTGCCGCCGCGGAGCTTGGTCCGCTCATGACCCTGGCCCAGGTCAAGGGCATCATGCTGGGGATCATCATTTCCGGAGGGATGCTCATCCCGGGGAATATTCCGAATATCATAGCCGCCAACAAGCTGCGCATCTCGAGCAGGGCATGGGCGAAGGTAGGCGTGCCGTTCGGACTCGCGATGATGGCTGTCTATTTTGGGATTTTGTATTGGTAGAACGGTATTCTTATCGGAACGCCGCAGCGCTCGGATTCAGGATCCGAGGCCAGGGAAGCGCTGCTGAAGGAAAGCGTTCTGCGCATCGCTTGTGGTTTCTATCCCTCTCGCCATTCTCATCCTGTTAATTCTCCTTAAATCCACGATACTTACTGCATCAGTGCGATGTTTTTAACCGGGAAGTATACGAGCGATTAAATGGGAGAAAATGTCTTATGGTCCGGATATATTCACATACTATAGTTGTAATTGTGTGCGACCCCGGATTCCGAACCAATTGAAACGAGGTATAATATCTTAAAGGAGTAAGGTGGGGAAAAGTTGTTACGAATCAGGAGGACACTATGAAAATGAATGCCAAGCTAAAAACCGTTGTCGCGATGCTCGTTGTCACGGCAGTTTTTTTCATCACGGGTCCTGTTGCGAGCGCGTTGACAAAAGCTGAGATCGACGTCGGCGTCACAGCGACACTGTCCCGATTCCAGAAGGATATAAAGGGAGGCTCCGCATATCTGAAGGCGGCCAAGGGTGTGTTGGTCCTGCCGCATATCACCAAGGCCGGCTTCATCGTCGGCGGGCAGTACGGACAGGGTTCCCTTCAAGTCGATGGCAAGACCGTCCAGTACTACAGCCTCTTGTCCGGCTCACTGGGATATCAGATCGGCGCAGAGCAGTACGACATGGTCATTATTTTCATGACCGATGACGCTCTAAACAAATTCCGCAGGAGTGACGGCTGGGAGGCAGGCGTGGACGCCGAAATAACGCTTGTTCAGGTTGGGGCCAACGCCTCCATCGATACCCTCAGGAGTCAGAACCCCGTTGCGGGGTTTATCTTCGATCACGAAGGCTTGATGGCTGGAGCCTCATTCAAGGGCGCCAAGTTTACGCCGGTTCGCCCGGAGTAAGACGCCTTTGAGGAAAGCGTCTTCGCCATGTGCTGCATCTCGCTCCCTCAAAATAGGGGGACTCTCTTGGACGCAGCACTGTAAAGCGAGCGTCAAAGGGAAGTTCGTGTTTGAACGAGGGAGCGTAAAAGGAGGCCATATGAAGAAAAGATCAATATTGAGGGTTTTATCGAGTGCTTTCGGAGTAGGCACCTTGTGTCTGGTGTTCAGTGTATTTACTCCGATTGCAAGTAATGCCGAGGTGAACGTCAATATCAATATCCCGTTGCCCCGACTGGTAATTCCGGCGCCACCGGCCCTGGTCGTGATACCCGGGACGTATGTATACTATCCGCCTGATGTCCAGGTGGATATTTTCTTCTACCACGGATTCTGGTATCGCCCGCATCGGGGAGGGTGGTATATCTCTAAAGGTTATAACGGGCCATGGCGGGCAATCGGACCAAGACGTATACCTCGCGCCCTGATCGACATGCCGCCCGCATACCGTCGTATCCCCCCTGGGCATGAGCGTATGTCTCACGACGTGGTCCAGAGACACTGGCGGACTTGGGAGAAGGAACGCCATTGGGACAATCCGAGGGGCAAGAATGACGGGCCAGGACGTGGAAAAGGTCATGGCAGGGAAAGACACGATAACGATTAGCCAAATGTATAGTTTCAAGGGCCGCCGAAGCAGGGTGGCCCTTTTTTTCCGACGCGGGGCATGGATGGTTGAAAAAACTCTGCCATACAAATGCAGAAGATGTGATTATGAATGTGATGAATAGGTGTGAGCATTCTTCTAGCACTCGATCTACCCAGGGAGCGTCCACCGAACCATAACTCGCTTTTGTTTTGAAGATCACTACCGTCGTTGAGCGTCTGAAAAAGGGACGCTTATCACGGGAACTATCCGAATATCATCGTTGCAAACAAGCCGCGCATATCGAGCAGCGCATGGGCGCAGGTAGGCGTGTTGTTCGGCCTTTTGATGAGTATCTAGTTCGGCATTCTCACCTGGTTGACAACACCTGATCGGAGTGCTAACCTTTCATTACGTGAGCTTTTTTCTTTTTCCCCCATCCACTCAGGTGCGAAAGTCGTATTGAGAAAGGGAAGTCCAGAGCACATCATGGAAGTCACCCGACGACAGTTCATAAAAATAACGTCAGGATCCATCACCGCAGCTGTTGCAGCAGAGGCCACGGGCTTAGGCGCGAACACCAACAGGGTGCAGGCCAGGGTGCAAAGGGTTCCGATAAAATCCGGCAAACTGATGCCGACCGTCTGTCCTACATTGCCATCTATATAAACCATGGAGGTATAAAAATGCAGGTGACACGGAGACAGTTTTTCAAGGTTTCTGCCGCGGACTGGGAGCTTCCAGTGTTGCGGCCCTTGGCTTTTCGCCCGGCGATGCGCTGGCGGAGGTGCGCGAGTTCAAGCTGACCCGCAGTACCGAGACCCGCAATACCTGCCCCTACTGCTCGGTGAGCTGCGGCTTGATCATGCACAGCCTGGGGGACAAGGCGAAAAACGCCGAGTCGTCCATCTTCCACATCGAAGGCGACCCGGACCATCCGGTGAACCGCGGCACCCTGTGCCCGAAGGGCGCTGGGCTGGTGGACTTCATTCACAGCCCGAACCGGCTCAAGTATCCGGAATACCGCGCCCCCGGGACGAATGAATGGAAGCGCATTTCCTGGGACGAGGCATTCAGCAAGATTGCCCGGCTGATGAAGGACGACCGGGACAAGAACTTCATTGTCAAAAACGCGGACGGCGCCACGGTCAACCGCTGGCTGACCACGGGATTCCTTGCGGCCTCCGCTTCCAGCAACGAAACCGGCTACATCACCCACAAGGCGGTCCGCAGCACCGGCATACTTGCATTCGACAATCAGGCACGGGTCTGACACGGCCCCACGGTGGCCAGTCTGGCCCCTACGTTCGGCCGCGGCGCGATGACCAACCACTGGGTTGACATCAAGAACGCCAACGTCATCCTCGTCATGGGCGGGAACGCCGCCGAGGCCCACCCCTGCGGCTTCAAATGGGTGACCGAGGCCAAGGCCCACAACAACGCCACATTCATCGTGGTGGACCCCCGCTTCACCCGTTCGGCAGCGGTGGCGGACCTCTATGCGCCGCTCCGCACCGGCACGGACATCGCTTTCCTGGGCGGGCTGGTCAATTACCTCCTCACGTCACGACAAGATCCAGCACGAATACGTCAAGGCCTACACGGACGCAAGCTTCATCGTGCGCGAGGATTACCATTTCGATGACGGCCTGTTCTCCGGATACAACGCGGCAAAACGCTCCTACGATAAAGCCAGCTGGATGTACGAAATGGGCGCCGACGGCTTTGCCAAGGTCGACCCGACCCTGAACCATCCCCGATGCGTGTTCCAACTGCTCAAGAAGCACTATTCCCGGTACACGCCGAGGCGGTGAGCAATATCTGCGGCACGCCCAAGGAGACCTTCCTCAAGGTGTGCCGAGACCATCGCCACCACGTCCGTGCCGGACAGGACGCTCACCATCATGTACGCCCTGGGCTGGACCCAGCACTCGGTGGGCTCGCAGATGATCCGCACCGCGGCCATGATGCAGCTCCTGCTCGGCAACATCGGCATGGCAGGCGGCGGGATGAACGCCCTGCGGGGCCACTCCAATATCCAGGGCCTCACCGACCTGGGTCTTCTGTCCAACCTGCTGCCGGGCTACCTCACCCTGCCGGGCGACAAGGAGACGGACTACCAGACCTACATCAACAAGCGGGCCTTCAAGCCCCTGCGGCCGGGCCAGATGTCCTACTGGCAGAATTACGGGAAGTTCCATGTCAGCCTGATGAAGGCCTGGTTCGGCGATGCCGCGACGAAAAAGAACAACTGGTGCTTTGACTGGCTGCCGAAGCTGGACAAGGGATACGACGTGCTCCAGACCTTCGAGTTGATGAATCAGGGGAAGGTGAACGGCTACTTCTGTCAGGGCTTCAACCCGCTCGCCGCCTTCCCCTGCAAGGCAAAGGTCGGCGGGTCCCTGGCCAAGCTCAAATATCTGGTCGTGATCGATCCTCTGGCAACGGAAACCTCGTGCTTCTGGGAAAACCACGGCGAGCACAACAACGTGGACCCCGCCAAGATCCAGACCGAGGTCTTCCGGCTTCCCTCCACCTGCTTCGCCGAGGAGAACGGGTCGCTCACGAACAGCGGCCGCTGGCTGCAATGGCACTACAAGGGCGCCAATCCGCCGGGAGAAGCCAAGCCCGATGCCGACATCATCGCCGGCATCTTCCTCAAGCTGCGCGAGCTTTACAAAAAGGAGGGGGGCGCGTTCCCTGACCCGATCCTGAACCTTACCTGGAACTACAAGATCCCGCACGCGCCGGCGCCGGAGGAACTTGGCGATGGAATACAACGGCAAGGCCCTGGAGGACGTTACCGATCCCAAGGACAAGACCAAGGTTCTGGTAAAGAAAGGCCAGCAGCTGGACGGCTTCGCCCAGCTCAAGGACGACGGCACCACCAGCTGCGGCTGCTGGCTGTTCTCCGGCTCCTGGACAGAGAAGGGCAACATGATGGCGCGGCGGGACAATTCCGATCCCTCGGGCCTCGGCAACACGCTGAACTGGGCGTTCTCCTGGCCTGCCAACCGGCGCATCCTGTACAACCGCGCCTCGAACGACCCGTCCGGAAAACCCTGGGACCCGAAGCGCAAGCTTATCAGCTGGAACGGAACCGCATGGACCGGCGTGGACGTGCCCGACTTCAAACCGGATGTCCGCGCCCGGCGATCCCATGAACCCCTTCATCATGAACCCCGAAGGCGTGGCGCGGCTGTTCGCCGTGGACAAGATGGCGGAAGGCCCGTTCTCCGAGCATTACGAGCCCTTCGAAACGCCCATCGACACGAACCCGCTCCATCCCAAGGTGATCAGCAACCCGGCTGCGCGGGTGTTCAAGGACGATCTGGAAATGCTTCGGCAAGAGCAAGGACTATCCCTATGCGGCCACCACGTACCGCCTGACCGAGCACTTCCACTTCTGGACGAAGCATACGCAGCTCTCCTCCATCCTGCAGCCCGAGCAGTTCGTGGAGATCGGCGAGGAGCTGGCGAAAGAGAAGGGCATCAAGCACGGCGACCTCGTCAAGGTGTGGTCCATGCGGGGCTTTGTCAAGGCAAAGGCGGTCGTGACCAAGCGGCTTATGGCGCTTCAGGTGAACGGCAAGACCGTGCATCACGTGGGCATCCCGATCCACTGGGGTTTCAAGGGCGTAGCCAAGAACGGCTACATCGCCAACACCCTGACCCCGTTCGTGGGCGATGCCAACGTGCAGACGCCGGAGTTCAAATCCTTCCTCGTCAACATCGAGAAGGCATAGGAGGTGGACCATGGCACTTCAATCGCTTGACATCATCCGCCGTTCCGCCACCACCACCCCTTCGCCGGGACAGCGCCAGACCCCGGAAGTGGTGAAGCTGATCGACGTCTCGAAATGCATCGGCTGCAAGGCCTGCCAGGTGGCGTGCATGGAGTGGAACGACACCCGCGACGCCATCGGCACGAACCACGGTGTTTACGACAACCCGATGGACCTGACCGAAAACTCCTGGACGGTGATGCGCTATACCGAAGTGAAAACCGACCGGGGCCTGGAGTGGCTGATCCGCAAGGACGGCTGCATGCACTGCGCCGATCCGGGCTGCCTCAAGGCCTGCCCCGCGCCGGGCGCCATCGTGCAGTACAGCAACGGCATCGTGGATTTCCACGAGGAGAACTGCATCGGCTGCGGCTACTGCATCACCGGATGTCCGTTCAACATCCCCCGCCTTTCGAAGAAGGACAGCAAGGTCTACAAGTGCACCCTCTGCTCCGACCGGGTGGCAGTGGGCCTGGAGCCGGCCTGCGTCAAGACCTGCCCCACCGGAGCGATCGTATTCGGCACGAAGGAGGATATGCTCCAGCATGCGGAAGAGCGGATCAGTCGATCTCAAAAGCCGGGGATTCGACAAGGCAGGGATCTATAACCCGCAAGGGCGTCGGCGGCACGCACGTGATGTATGTGCTCCAGCATGCCGACAAGCCGGAGATCTACAACGGTCTTCCTAAGGACCCCTCGATCAGCGCAATGGTATCTCTCTGGAAGGACGGCGTTAAGCCACTGGCCACCTTTGCTCTCGCAGCGGGCGTACTCGGCGCCTTTGTCCATTATGTGACCAAGGGCCCCAACGAGGTCTCCGATGAGATCGAGAAGGAGTTTAAAAATGAAAAATAACCCGAATAAAATACTCCGGTATACCCCTTCTGAGCGCGCCAATCATTGGCTGACGGCGGTAACCTTCGTCCTGCTTGCGCTGTCCGGGCTCTCGTTCTTTCATCCGGCCTTCTTTCCCCTGAGCCAGTTGTTCGGCGGCGGCACGTGGACGCGCATCCTCCATCCCTTCATCGGAGTGCTGATGGCGATTTCCTTCGGCATCGAGTACTTCAATTACCGGCAGTTGAATGTCATGACTCCGACCGATTGGGAATGGGTAAACCATGTGCGCGATCTGGTGGGCGGTGATGACCGGAACATGCCGGAAGCCGGCAAGTTCAACGGCGGCCAGAAGCTCCTGTTCTGGGCGCTGTCTATCTCCATGGCCGTGCTCATCCTGTCCGGCATTGTCATGTGGCGCGCCTATTTCTCGTTCCTGTTCCCGGTCGGGCTCATCCGCTTCGCTTCAGTCGTTCACGCGGCTGCCGGGGCAATCATAATCGGCCTGATCATCTTCCATATCTATGCAGCCATCTGGATGAAGGAGAGCATCGCTGCCATGCTGTACGGCTACGTCAGGCGCCCCTGGGCGAAACAGCATCATCCGGCATGGTACCGGGAGATGACCGGAGGGAGAAAATGAACTCAGAGGCCCGCATTCTTGAGCCTGGTCAGCTGGAACCCCCCATGGGAGAGATTCGCTTTCTCTTTCTCCCGAAAAGGGATTTGTTCAGCCGCCGCGCCGAGCGTCTACGGTTCCTTTCTCCAAGTCGTCCACTGGGAGATTATCTGGCCTTTCTGGCGCTCCTCGCGGACGCGCAGCAATCGGTCTTGAACCAATTCCCCACGCTGTCTCTGCCTGATCTCAATGAACAGGCGCGCTGCCGCGAGCAAGGCGCGCCGCTTTTAGCCGCCCGGGCCTGGCCCCGAAACCCGGCCTGGCGAGCTGGACTCAAAATGATTCTTCAGCAGATGAACGAGGCCGCTCTTCCGCCCGCTGCACGTGAGACCGTATCCGGCTTGCTGCAGACGAGTGACACCGGATTGGAGGAGACGGCAGACAGGATCGTATCGGGAGATTTGGCCGTTGTTTCTCCGCAGGAACTGCCCTTTGTCGCCGCCGCCCTGCAGGTCTACTGGGTGCAGATGGCGTCATCTTTGGGAGAAGATGCGTTCGGCAGGCTGGAGCAAGGCGGGTTGTGCCCGGTCTGTGGTTCACACCCGAGCGCCGGCATCGTTCGCAGCGGTGGGGCAGAGCAGGGCTTGCGTTACCTTTCCTGCTCGCTCTGCGCCTCACAGTGGCACATGGTACGGCTCAAATGCAGTACCTGCGAATCCACCCACGGGATCGACTACCATATCCTGGAAGGCTCGAACGGCGCGGTCAAGGCGGAGAGTTGCGGAGGCTGCAACTTCTACCTGAAGCTGTTGTACCTGGGAAAAGACGCTCAGATGGAAGCGACTGGCAGATGACCTGGCCACCCTTAGCCTCGACATGTTGATGGACGAAGCGGGCAAGACACGAGGCGGTCCGAACCTGTTTTTCCACCCCGGGAGGTCACACTGACAGTGGCGTCATGTTCCTCGGCGGTATGGTGTTGCTCGGTGTCCTGATGCCGCTCTGGATTACCTGGCGCCGCGCCGCATCCGGCGCTGCGAATGACAGCATGGCAAGGCTGGCTGCCGTGCTGGTGCTTTTGGCGGGCTCCATGCTCAGGATCAGCCTGGTACAGGCAGGACAGCTGTAATAAATATTTTAACTCACATATAAGGAGATGACTATGAACATCGACAGACGTGATTTTCTCAAGTTGCTTGGTATGGGCAGTGCCGTTCTTGTTCTGGGGCAGGGCGGCAAGGCAGGTGCTGTGGACATGGCAGCGGGCAAGGATGATTTCATGTTCGTCCAGCTGTCCGATACTCACTGGGGTTTCAGCGACCCGAAGGTGAACCCCGATTTTGCGGGTACCCTGAAAAAAGCCATTGCGGCCGTGAACAGCATGAAGACACAGCCGGACTTTGTCGTATTCACCGGCGATATCACCCATACGACGGACGATCCCAAGGAGCGCAGGAAACGCATGGCCGAGGCGCGCGATATCATCAGCGGCCTCAAGGTCAAGGACATCAGGTTCCTTGCAGGGGAGCACGATGCCGGTCTGGACAAGGGCGAGGCATTCCAGGAATATTTCGGCAAGACCCACTACACGTTTGACCACAAGGGCGTTCATTTCATCGTCATCGATAATGTGTCCGATCCAACGTCGAGCATCACTGACCCGCAGCTGCAATGGCTTGGCGATGAAGCTGAAGAAGCTTGATAAAGACTCGCGGATCATCGTGCTGACGCACCGCCCCCTGTTTGATCTCTATCCGAACTGGGACTGGTGGACCCGCGACGGGGCCAAGGCCATCGACTTGCTCATGCCATACAAAAATGTTACGGTCCTCTACGGACACATCCATCAGGAGAACCACCATATGACCGGTCATATCCCGCATCACGCGGCCAAAGGCCTGATGTTCCCCCTTCCCGCGCCGGGCTCCTTGCCGAAACGCGTACCGATCCCCTGGGATGCATCCGCACCTTACAAAGGGCTGGGCTACCGGAGCGTTGAGTCACTATCAAAGAAAGCGGACCTTACGATAACGGAATACCCGGTCCAGAATGGATAATACCATGTTGACTTCTAAGAGGTCCATCGTCCTGGTTGCTCTCTGCATGCTGATCGTTTCTGCCGCCCTTGCAGCTGCCGCTGATCAGGCAGCGCCGGCGCAGGTAATCAAGATCACGGCGAAAAAGTTCGAGTATTCACCGAACGAGATCAGGATCAAGACCGGAGTTCCGGTGGTCTTCGAGTTCACCTCTCTTGACAGGGTCCATGGCTTCACCGTCCCTGACCTTGGGGGCATTCGTCTGACCATTGAACCGGGAAAGGCGAACAGGGTGACCATCCTGGCGCCGAAGTCGGGCACCTACGAATTTCACTGCGATCTTTTCTGCGGGGACGGCCATGAAGGGATGACAGGCAAGATCATCGTTGAGGATTGATAGAAGCAATAAATTTATACCGCGGAGACGTAGCCTGCTGTTGCCCCCTGCTCTTGCGATAGCGCGGGGACAAGCCAAAACGCGGCCATAAACAGAGGCGCAGAGATAAAATCCTTATGGTTTTCAATATGTATTTCTCCGCGTCTCTGCGTCTCCAGCGGTTAGATCATGATTTTTTTCGAGTTTGTTGCTCCTGTCACCTAATCCAGTTATTCCGAGGGCCATGCGTACAAACGACATAACCGGTTCCCTGCTCGAGATTCGCCAACTTGTTTAATTCTCCTCATTCTCTTTTACAATCGAAATTAGCTGTCCGTTCCTGTTGAAAACAAAGCTATCTCCCGATTTTCAGCCTCCGGAACCCAGAGATTGTTTTTTCGTTTCACTCCCTGATAATGTCAGAAAGGGTAGTTTTGTGACTGAACAATGCACATCTTTTGTTCAGATGCTTAAATAATCATCTCATCAATTACCCGCAAAGCGGCATCCCCGAAATTGCCTACCTGATCCATTCTAAAATCGTTTAATAAAATCAACATGATTATAATATAAACAAGCGCCTTGTTTTTTGGCATATGCCTTGCAAATTATCACACGTAGAATAAATCAACAAGCTGCAAAAAGGGAGGATAGAACCATGAAAGTAGCATTGATGAAATCTATGGCAGCAGTCATGATGTGTCTCATGCTGGCAGCGATTCTCTCACCGGCACTAGTTATGGCCGAAGAGGCGGGATCACCCGGGCCGGCCGCAACTGCCGCGGCCCCTGCGACACCGGCCCCTGCGCCCAAGATCGACACGGGAGACACGGCATGGATGATCGTGGCCACCGCGCTGGTCATGCTGATGTCCATACCGGGCCTGGCGCTGTTTTACGGAGGACTATCCAAGACCAAGGATACGCTGAATACGATGGCGATGACCTTCGTGACCTTCTGCATCGTGAGCGTGCTCTGGGTCCTTTATGGCTATACCTTTGCCTTTGGTGAGGACGTCAGGGGCGTGATCGGCACCGCGTCAAAACTCTTTCTGAAAGGCGTAGGGCCGAACAGCATTTCCGACCTGGCCAAGACGATCCCCGAGTATATCTTCATCGCGTACCAGCTCACCTTTGCCGCCATCACGGTGGCCCTGGCGAGCGGCGCCTACATAGAACGCATGAAGTTCTCCGCCTGGATCATCTTCTCCGTCCTTTGGGTGACCATCGTGTATCTTCCGGTCGCGCACTGGGTCTGGGGGAACGGCTTCCTGGCAAAGCTCGGCGCACTGGACTTCGCGGGCGGAACGGTCGTCCATATCAACGCGGGTATCGCGGCGCTCGTGGGCGCCTTGGTCCTCGGTAAGCGGCGGGCCAAGGCGATCATCCCGGGCAACCTGACCCTTGTCGTCATCGGCGCGGGCCTCCTGTGGTTCGGCTGGTTCGGGTTCAACGCGGGCTCAGCGCTGGCGGCTAACGGCCTCGCAGGCGCGGCGTTCATCAATACCAACACGGCCGCGGCAATGGCGGCACTCGCCTGGTTGTTCGTTGAATGGATGCATTCCGGCAAGCCCACCGTGCTTGGACTTGGCGTCAGGCGCGGTAGGCGGACTGGTGGCCATAACCCCGGCGGCAGGGTTCGTGAATGTCGGCGGTGCGATCTGTATCGGAATTGCGGCAGGTGTGATCCCCTTCTACGCGGTGGCGAAGCTCAAACCAATGTTCGGCTACGATGATACGCTCGATGCATTCGGCATTCACGGTATCGGCGGGACCATAGGCGCGATCCTGACCGGCGTGTTCGCCGATCCCGGCGATCAATGAGGCAGGCAAGGGCCTTCTGTACGGCAACCCCGGCCAGCTCTGGACACAAATCATCGCGGTGGCGGTGACTTTGGTATACAGCGGAGTCATGACCTTTATTATTTTCATGATCATCAAGGCGGTCGTCGGTCTGCGGGTCGGTGCTGAGGAAGAGACCATCGGTCTCGATGAGAGCGAACACGGTGAGCGGGCGTATAATTCGTAAGTGCGAGTCAGAGAGCGTACATGTGTAAGGGAAGACGCTTAGCGTCAAGCGTCAGCGAACCGTCACGCCTTTACTTTACCTCACGTTCATGATCAAAAAGGAGGTACTATGAAAAAGATCGAAGCCATAATCAAACCATTCAAACTCGATGAGGTGAAGGACGCGCTGAACGCCCTCGGCATCCAGGGCATGACCGTGACCGAGGTGAAGGGGTTCGGCAGGCAAAAAGGGCACGTGGAACTCTACCGCGGCGCGGAGTATGATGTCGCCTTCATCCCGAAGGTGAAGATCGAGGTGGTTGTGGGTGACGGCATCGCGGAGAAAGTTGTGAGCACCATTCAGGAAAAGGCCAAGACCGGCAAGATCGGAGACGGCAAGATATTCGTAACAAAGATCGAGGAAATCATAAGGATCAGGACCGGAGAACGCGGCGAGCCGGCAATTTAGCAGTTTGTTGTTCATCCTCCCCGGGGCCGGCATGGATCATTGCATGCCGGCCCTTTTTTACTCGCCCAGCCGCTTTCCCGCATCAGCAGCCTCTTTCAGCGCCGTTGGATGTTTCTCTATATCACCCTTGGCATCGACGCCGCCGAAGAACAGCGTCTCGTGCTCGGGCACGCTCACGGTCCTGAAAAAACCCTTTGCCACGGCCCCGGCGCAGTTCTTGCCGTCGTCTTTTTTCATGCCGCCCACGAGCAGGAGCAGGCCTTTTCTTCCATGAGGGCCCGCAGGGATGATCTTTTTGAGGAGATATTTCTCGCACCAGAACGCCTGGCACCGGTCCACCATGGCCTTGGCCTGGGCGCTCAGGCTGTAGAAAAAAATAGGGGAGGCGAGAATGATCCTGTCAGCCTCTCTGATCGCGGCGTAGATCCCGGTCATCGCATCATTGTGAATACAGATGACCGGTCGTAAAGCAGCCGCCGCAGTCCTGGCAGGGTTTGAAGACCATGCCGTTCAGGTTGAATACCGTGATTTCGTGGCCCGCCTCCCGGAGGGGTTTGAGCGCCTCGGCGAGCAGGACCTCGGTGTTCCCGCCAGGACGCGGGCTGCCGTTGAATGCGATGATCTTCAAGCGTTATTCCACCTTGTGAAATGCCTGCTTTTTCGCTTTACAGACAGGGCATTCATCAGGCGCCTCGCCCTCGGCGGTATACCCGCAGACGGAACAGATATAATAGTCCATGTCCTTGTTCGTGCCAAGGCTGTCGAGCGCTTTTTGATAGAGCGCTGCATGCACCTTTTCCACCTCATTCGCATAGTTAAAGCTCTGCAGTGCCTTGCTGTTGCCCTCTGCCTGTGCATCGGCGATCATCTGGGGATACATTTTCTGGAACTCGTAGGATTCGCCGTTGATGGCATCCATCAAGTTGTCCCTGGTCGACTTAACGACGCCGAGCACCCTCAGGTGATTATGGGCATGGATGGTCTCGGCCGCGGCAGCAGCGCGGAACAGTTTTGCCACCTGTTTGTGGCCTTCCGCTTCCGCCTTTTTCGCGAAGGCGAGGTATTTCCTGTTCGCCTGGGATTCCCCGGCAAATGCGTCCTGCAGGTTCTTTTCCGATGTTTGACATTGCTGAAGTGCTCCTTTCGATAATATGCATTGGCATTTGAATGTTAATGATCTGGCTGAACTCCGTTGAAGGAGGAGGTGAGGCGGGGATGCAGTTGCCTGTACATCCCCGCCCCGGGGGAGAAAACGATACTTATTTGACCCGTGCGTCAACCGCGGACCAGTTGATGTTCTTGAAAAATGCCTCGATATAGTCGGCCCGTTTCAGCCCATAATCGAGCATGAAGGCATGTTCGAACACGTCCATGATGAGGAGGGGATTGCATCCAGCGGGGTGAGCGGTATCATGCTCGTTGACCCAGAAATTGATAAGTCTGTTGGAGCTGGTGTCCTGGTACAAAACGACCCAGCCGATGCCGCGCATGGCCCCGGTGGCCCTGAAGTCCTTCTCCCAGGCTTCTAATGCTCCCGAAACTCGCCGCGATCGCCTTGGCGGCCTTGCCGTCCTTGCTGATGCCGCCTTTGCTGCCAAGGTTCTCAAAGTAATATTCATGAAGCCGCATGCCGTTGAATTCCCAGCCAAGCCGTCGTTTCAATTCAGCAAACTCGGGTAGCGCGGTCTTGCCATCCTTGCTCATCTGATCCAGGGTATCGAGCACCTTGTTTGTGTTCGTCACGTAGCCCTGATAGAGCGTAAAATGGTTCTTTAGTATTGTTTCGCTGAATCCCTCCATCCCTACAAGCTTCGTATAATCCTTTGGTGCGTATGGCATGATCGTTTCCTCCATGGGTGTAAGATAACATCGCTAGCTCGGAATATTCTCTAGTATAGCAAAAAATGCGGGAGGGGGTATCAGAGGTTCGCAATTTAGCCGACTTGTTCAAAGAAGTCTTTTCCGGACCTTGCAGGCCGGGCATTTCCAGTCATCGAAGGCAGGTCTTCGAATTTTACCTTCTGGTCCTTTTCCTTGTACAACCATTTGCAGGCGGAGCAGCGCCACAAGCCGAAGTCTTCCCGCTCGCCCGCCTTTGTTACTGATTTCCCAACCTTTCGCAGTCCACTCCTCGAGGGTCGGCGGATAATATCCCGAAAAGATCGTTTTGTCCCGCGCATCCTCCACGGTCACCTCGACCATGGAATCGCTCTTTTTTACCGTATAACTCCAGATAAAGCCTTCTCGTGAGTCTGGTCCTGAGAGCTTGGCAGTGAACAGAAAGGTGTTTCCGCGCTGCCTTACCTTGGACCAGCTGTAGCAGCAGGGCAGCACCGAAGTGCACCCGCATTTTCCATTTTGAGAGCCAGCCCGTCCACGCTGAAGCCGCCTGGAATCTTTATTACATTGATGTCTTTTTCTATTTCGATGTCCATGCACAACCCTCGAAGTCAGTGAATGGTTTTTTCCTTTTCAAAGACCTTGTGATCGCAGAAGATGCACAGGGTCTCGTTCTCCTCCGACCAGATGCCCAATTCACCGCCGCATTTGGGGCAGGTCGTAATGATATCCGGTACCGCAATGATCTTCGTTCCGCGGGCTTACCGGTTTTATGTTTTGACGGGTTCTCTTTCATTTGCTTTCCTCCATCCTTCCCGTGCGAGACGCTCCATCCTCTTATTGCCCCAGGTCTTGATCTCTTCAAAGTAGCGTTTGCGATCCGTCTTGGCAAGCTGCACGAGCGCCTCGCGCTCTTTGACGGAATCAATGTGGTCCGTAGGGGTCACCCCCCGCCAGGTGCAATAGCCCTCGTCAAATATGTACGCGGGTGTCACCATATCGGCGGGAGCGACGTTTTGCAGCATGAAGCGCGCTACATCCATATCAAATCCGATGATCCATCCATTGTCTGCCAGCATGGTTGCAGGGTCAGGGGAGACGCCTTGCGAACATACCGGGCAGTGCAGTTTTGTTATGGCCTCAAAAGGCAGCACCTCATCGCGAAAATTGAAGCTCGCAGCATTCTTTCCGCACAAGCAATTGATACTATGATCTACGCACATGTACAGCCTCCTTTATCATTTTATTTTATTTTTTACATTCCGGGCAGAGCCCGTGGACCTCGAGATGACTCTTGATCACCGTAAAATTCTGCCTTGCAATTTCAGAAAGATCGAGCTGGTTTTCACCGGGGATATCAACGATCCGTTTGCAGGAAATACAGATCATGTGATTATGGCTCTCCGTTGTCGGGTCATACCGTTTTTTATCCGGATCTACGGTCAGCTCGAGCACGTTTCCCAGTTCTTTAAGCGCAGCCAGCGTCGTGTAAACAGTGGCAAGCGACATGGTCGTGAATTTTTCTGATACTGCCTTATAAATATCATCAACGGAAGGATGATCTTTATTCCCCTCAAGATAGTCGAGGATAGCGATCCGCTGGGGAGTCAGCTTAAAACCTATGTGCCTGTATTTTTCCATTTGGCGATCGTTTAAATTGGAATGACTATATCATAATAATAATTACTTGTCAATAATTAATTTAGGAAGACTTGTATCAGCCGAGTTCTGCTATTTTATCGGAGGGTTTACTTCATTTATCATATATAAACTAAGGGAAAGAGCATATGAGAGATATCATACCTCGCCTTTATAATTAATCGTGAGGCATGCCCACTAATTAATCACATGCCTATTTTATCATCTGAATAAATGCTTACGTAAAATACAGCCCTGCGCAACAATACTATTTATGCAATAAAATCAAATAATTTGCGCGACTGCCGCCAGATCGAAGTGTGGCATATCACTTGCTACTAAATGAGGCGAGTGGTTACGTGATAAGCAATCATTTCTGCAGTATGAAAATTTGAAGCGAAAAAGGAAAATAAAGAAGGCACTGAAAAATGGCTGAAGAACACCCAACAACAATGTACTTCTTTATCAATAAAATGATATGTGTTCTCTTTTATTAAATGACATGAATAAACAATAAGCAAAGCGAAGAACAAAAGGGCACAGAAGGGGGACCACGGAGTACTTTCTCCATATTTTCAATTCGCTCTCAGTGTGCTCTGTGGTAAATCTTGGACAATATAATCATTTCAGTGAGGAGGGGATTCAATGGTTGAAAGAAGGTTAAATCGGTTCTTTATGGTTTTACTGTTCTGCATGCTCGTCCTCGTACCGCTTGTAGCAATGGCACAGGATATTTCACCAACAGCGACTGTTACACCCGTTGGCACAGCGATTGCAAAGATAGACTCAGGTGATACAGCCTGGGTCCTGATGTCTACGGCGCTGGTCATGCTCATGACGCCAGGCCTCGCCTTGTTCTACGGCGGGATGGTGAGGAGCAAGAACGTGCTCGGGACGATCATGCACAGTTTCATCGCGATCGCACTGGTGAGTATCCAATGGATCCTTTTTGGTTACTCGCTATCTTTCGGTCCTGATGTGAACGGCGTTATCGGTAATCTGAGTTGGGCAGGGCTGGGCAATGTCGGCCTGACGCCGAATGCGGATTACGCGCCCACCGTGCCGCACCTTGCATTCATGGTCTACCAGATGATGTTCGCGGTCATCACGCCGGCGCTCATCAGCGGCGCGTTTGCGGAACGGATAAAATTCTCCTCGTTTCTCCTGTTTACGCTGGCCTGGACCACGATCGTGTACGATCCCGTGGCCCACTGGGTCTGGGGCGCAGGCGGATGGTTGAAAAACCTTGGGGTCCTTGACTTTGCCGGCGGCATTGTTGTGCATGCTACGTCGGGCTTTTCCGCCCTTGCCGCCGCGCTCTATATAGGGAAGAGAAAGGGATTTTTGCAGGAGCATATGCCGCCTCATGACCTGCCCATGACCGTGCTCGGGGCCGGACTTCTCTGGTTCGGGTGGTTCGGGTTCAATGCCGGCAGCGCCCTGTCCTCGGGATCGCTTGCGACCATGGCTTTTGTGACTACCCATACGGCGGCTGTTTCAGCAACGCTCACCTGGACCTTTGTCGAGTGGATGCACCGCGGAAAGCCGACCATGTTCGGCGCGGCGACCGGCGCAATAGCCGGCCTTGCCACGATCACACCGGCAGCCGGTTTCGTGGGCCCGATGTCTGCTCTTTTCATTGGCATGGCAGCCGGTGTTCTCTGTTATATCGCGCTGAACGCCAAGACCAAGTTCAAATATGACGACTCGCTCGATGCCTTCGGCGTGCATGGCGTTGGAGGAACACTCGGGACGATCATGGCCGGGGTCTTTGCATCGGTCGCCATCAATGCTGCCGGCGCGAACGGACTGCTCTTCGGAAATCCGAAACAGCTTGCCGTACAGATAGGATCTGTTGCCCTGGTCGCTGTCTATTCATTTGCGGTCAGCCTGGGCCTGTTCAAGATCATCGATATGGTAATCGGGCTCAGGGTCGACGCGGAGCAGGAGACCGAAGGCCTTGATATCAGCCAGCATGGAGAGGCGGGGTATACACGTTAGGGCGATATAGCGGAAAGGCGGGAACGCGATCAGGAATCCTTGGGGCAAATGAGTATGCATTACCGAGCGTCCTGCCGTTCACCCTTCACACCTTCGGGTGTTTTCCTCTGCACCAGATACACACCGGCGAGAATGGATATGCCGCCGGCGATCTGGGGAAAGGTGATCCGTTCTCCCAGGAACAGGGCCGCAAAAAGCACGGCCACAAAGGGCACGATGTAATGGTACACGATCGTGCGGGTGACGCCGATCTTTTGCACTCCCTGGTACCAGAGGGTGAAGCCGACCCCGCCGGAGATGAATGCGGAGAACGCTAACGCAGCCCAGGACCGGACCGACACGGTACCCCAGGGCTGATGCAGGAGCTCGTACGAGCCGATCGGCAGAAGCAACACGGTCCCCGCTGCCATGCTGTACGCCGTGACCTTGAGGGCGGAATATTTTTCGAGCAGCGGACCGGCCTTTACGGTGTAAAGCGCCCAGAATGCGGCTGCGCAGATGGTGAGCAGGTCGCCGGCGAGATCGCGGCGGGAGAAACTGAGGCCGCCGGACTTGTCCTGGATGATAAGAAAGACCCCGAGTGTTGCCAGCGCCAGACTCGCAGCGATATGCGCATGAATGCGCTCCCTTTTTGACAGCGAGAGGATGAGCACAGCGAAGAGCGGCGAGGACGAGATGAACAGGGCCGAGTTCGAGGCCGTGGTATTGTTGAGCCCCTCCATGAAAAGAAGATTGTACAGCGTGATCCCGATGATGCCGAGCTTGATGATCGCACCGAGATCACGGCGTTCAAGGGCAAGAGACTCGCGACGTATGAGCATGACCAGGAAGAGAAACAGCGCTGCGAGCGAGAACCGCACGATCGTAAAGCTCAGGGGCAGGAAGTCGGCGAGGGCGTACTTGACAAAAGCGAAGTTCACGCCCCAGATGACGGACACGAGTATGAGCTTGGAGTTGAGCATAGAAATGCATTGCGGATTTCGGAATGCAGATTGCGGATTGAAAAAGCCGACTTTCTTGCTTTGCAGTTCATTCCGCAATCCGAAATCGGACCAGTACTTTACCATGAAATCGCTTGAATACTCAAATATATTGTGCTATCAATAAGCATGGAGTCGCTCTCGCCCCGCATACAGGAACTGACCGCGGACATTCTGACCGGTATCATTGACGGCGTGATCGTGACCGATGCCGCCAACCGGGTCATTATCTGGAACCGCGCTGCCGAGGAGATGACCGGCATCGCGGGCGCTGACGCCATCGGGAAGAGCGTGAATGCCGCGCTTTCCGACAACCCGGCAGTGGTTGGTCTGATCGAAAAAACACTCGCCTCCGGACGGTCCTATTCGGATTACGAGGCGGATCTCGTTGTGAAGCATGGGCCTCTGCGCCCGGTGGGCCTGGTGACGAGCGTGCTGATGGACGACGATGGCATGCCCCTCGGGGTGATCCTGACAATCCGGGACCAGTCCGGCGTCAGGGACCTCAAGGAGCGCATGCGAAGATCGGACCGGCTGGCCACGCTCGGGACGATCGCTGCGGGCATTGCCCATGAGGTCAAGAACCCGCTCGTGGGCATCCGGGGAGCGGCGCAGCTCATGCAGTCGGAGCTCCGCACCGGCACCGGCAAGGGCTTCGATGAATATCTTGACGTGATCCTGAAGGAAGCGGACCGGCTGAACAACGTGCTGGAGGGGATCCTCGATTTCACGCGGCTCAAGTCCCGCGAGATGAAGGACCACAATATCCACAGCATCCTCGACCGGGTGCTGTTGTTGAACGAGGAGAACGCGAAGCAGAGCGGCGTGGTCCTTTCCCGGATGTACGATCCGAGTCTGCCGGACATCACGGGCAACGAGGACCAGCTTGTCCAGGTGTTCCTGAACATCATCAAGAACGCCGTAGAGGCCATGCCGAAGGGCGGGAAGCTCACGGTCATGACGAGGGTGTCGGACCTGTTCACGACCGTGCAGGCTGACGGGAAAAAACACCAGCTCATGGTCGTGAAGGTGAGCGACACCGGTCCCGGCATCAAGCAGGAGCACTTGCAGGACATTTTCACCCCCTTTTTCACGACCAAGGACCGGGGCGTGGGGCTGGGCCTGGCGCTCTCCTACCAGATCGTGCAGGAACATCTGGGGACGATCCGCGTCGAGAGCCATGAGAACGAAGGCACGACGTTCAGCGTGTATCTTCCGCTGGCGGGATGAAACTGCAGAGAGCGAGAGAGCGAGAGAGCAGAGAGCAGAGAGCGAGAGCAAACCATGCCTTATGCGCTCTGCGCAATGCGGGGTTAATCTTATGACCAATGAAAAAGTTCTCATAGTCGACGACGACGAGAGCGTCCGCTGGGTGCTCAAGAAGTCCCTCGAGAAAGAGGGCATCGAGACGGTCCTTGCCAAGAACGCGGCCGAGGCGCTTGAGCGGATCAAAG
The DNA here is from genome assembly GCA_963796285.1 of Nitrospirota bacterium. GTDB lineage: Bacteria > Nitrospirota > UBA9217 > UBA9217 > UBA9217 > JALNZF01. The sequence continues at coordinate 1,668,751 of CAWCKW010000012.1, read as the reverse complement.
AGGAAGATATCGCGATCGTGCTCATGGACATCCGCATGCCCGGGATGAGCGGATTAGACGCGCTCGACAAGATCCAGGCCGACGGGCACGGGATCTCGGTCATCATCATGACCGCCCAGGCCACGATGCAGAACGCGATCGAGGCCATGCGGCGCGGCGCCTTCGATTATATCACCAAGCCCTTCGACCTCGACGAGGTGAATATCCTTCTGAAGAAGGCCATCGAGGTCAGGCGGCTTTCGCAGGAAGTGACCGCGCTCCGCGCCGAAGTGCGGGAGAAGTACGAGGGCGGGCTCATCGGCAACACGGCCGCCATGCAGGAGATCTACAAGACGATCGGCCGTGTGGCGGAAAGCGATGCCACGGTCCTGATCCACGGGGAAAGCGGCACCGGCAAGGAGCTGGTGGCGCGCGCGATCCACTATCACAGCAGGCGCGCGGGCCGGCCGTTCGTGGCCGTGAATTCCGCCGCCATCCCGTCGGAGCTGCTCGAGAGCGAACTATTCGGGCACGAGAAGGGCGCGTTTACCGGCGCGATCGGCCGCAAGATCGGCAAGTTCGAGGCCGCGGCCGGCGGGACGCTGTTCCTTGACGAGATCGGCGACATGGACCTGCCGCTCCAGGGGAAGCTGCTGCGCGTGCTTCAGGAAAAAGAGTTCGACCGCGTGGGCGGCACCGAGCCGATCAGGACCGACGTGCGCGTCCTCGCCGCGACGCACCAGAACCTCGACAAGGCCGTGCGCGAGAAGCGGTTCCGCGAAGACCTGTTCTATCGCCTGAACGTGATCCAGATCAATATCCCCCCGCTCAGGAAACGGAAGGACGATATCGTTCCGCTCGCCGAATTCTTCATGCAGAAATATCAGGCTGGAGAAACCGGGAAAAAGCTGCTGACGCCTGAAACGCTCAAGATCCTCCGCGCCTATGACTGGCCGGGCAACGTGCGCGAGCTCGAGAACGCGATCCAGCGCGCCATCACCCTGTCCCAGGGCGACAAGATATTTCCCGACGCGCTGCCGCCGCAGATCTTCAAGCCGGGACAGGGCGCCCACCTCTCCTTTGAGAACTTCCTTGAAGAGAAGCTCGCCGATCTCGTGGAGCGCATGGGCGGGCTCGATCGGGGAGACATCTACTCCATGGTGCTCCAGCGCGTGGAGAAACCGCTCATCACCCTCGTGCTCAAGAAGACCGAAGGGAACCAGGTGCGCGCCGCGAACCTCCTGGGCATCAACCGGAACACCCTCAGGAAAAAGATCAAGGAACTGGGGATCAGGGGCACTATTGAAGAGCGTTATGACAAAGCGGATGAGTAGCGGGAGAAAGAGCGACACTGCGCCCAAATGCTCAGCCGCGGGATACGTCCATTGCGCCCATGAATACGCTCATTAAAACGATCGAGATACTCGGCATCATCGCTTTTGCGCTTACGGGAATTTACCAGGCCCGGAAGAAGGGGATGGACATCGTCGGCGTCTATTTCGTCAGCATGATCACGGCCTTCGGAGGCGGTTCGCTGCGCGACATCATCCTGGACCGCCGCCCGCTGTTCTGGGCAGAGCACTACTGGTACCCGTTTCTCCTCCTGGTGCTGTCGGTCCTTTCGATCGTTGTGATCAAGGACGTCCTGAACCGCAAGGGCGTCGTAATGTTCATTTTAGTGCTGGATGCGCTCGGCCTGGGGCTCTTCAGCGCCTCCGGCGCGTCGCTCGCGAACGCCTTCGGGTATCATGTGTTCGTGTCGGTGCTGATCGGGGTAACGACGGGCGTTTTCGGCGGGGTGATGCGGGACATCATCTGCAACGAGATCCCGTACGTGTTCACGAGAACCGAGTTGTATGCGACCTGCGCCTTTGTGGGCGCCTTGACCTATCTCCTTATTATCAAAACGAGCGCAAATGAGATCGTGGCGGTCATCTCCTGTATCTCCGTCACCTTTCTCTTGCGGATGCTTGCCATACGATATAAAATCAGGTTGCCGATTTAGGGCCCGTAAAGGTCGGGGGAAAGAAGCTGAGGAGACAGGGAAACGAGGGCAGACTGCCGAATGAGGAATAGCGGGAGGTGTCAATGCCGTACGTAAACATCAAGATTACCAGAGAAGGCGCCACGACCGGGCAGAAAACGCAGCTCATTCAGGGAGTGACGAACCTGCTCAGGGACGTCCTCGGCAAGGACCCGCAAACCACGGTCGTGGTCATTGAGGAAGTCGATACCGACAGTTGGGGGATCGGCGGCGAGAGCATAACCGTGCGCAGGAAACGGGAACGGGCGGAAAGAAAATAACTATCGCGTGCCGATCGCATTTCCTTATCCCGGCGCTGGCGCGGGATGAGGGATTTATCATGACGACGGCCACGCCGATGGATCTGCCGCCTGTCGCCATGCTCGCGGTTGGGCGCATACACAATCATGAAGATGACTGCCGCGAATGAGATCATTTCCTGCCGCATCGGGTGCGGCGCGTGTTGCATCGCGCCGTCGCTTTCGTCACAGGATCCCCGGTATGCCGGATGGAAAGCCGGCAGGGGTCAGGTGCGTACAACTGTCGCCGGACAACCAGTGCGAATTGTACGGCAGACCCGATCGGCCGGCGGTGTGCCTGTCCTATCGGGCATCGGAATCATGCGGAATGGACCGGGAGCATGCACTGCGGTACCTGGCAGAGGTTGAATTGAAAACGTGCGGGTGATCGTCTTCGTGTACGTCCTGGCATCAGGGTGAAAGGAGCGAAGGAACGTGCCATGGTCGAAACAATGACCCATGATTCGGAACAGTTAATAGAGGAAAGAAAAAAACGGCTTCTCATTGTTGTCGACGGTGATGCCACGCAACTCTACACTACCGGTATTCTGCTGCAACGGCTTGGTTATAATATTTATACGACGAAGATGGCCGAAGATGCTCTGGAGATCATGAGCATCACCCTGCCCTCGCTCGTTCTGACAGACGTGACGCTGCCGGCAATGAGCGGACTTGAACTCATGAACAGGATGAAACAGAATACGGATACGCAGGTGGTTCCGGTCATATGCTACACCTCGTCATCAGATCCCTCAGTGAAGGAAACATGTCTGCGCCACGGGGGTGCTGCGTTTCTCAGCAAACCTGCCGAGCCGGATGCGTTGTTCGCAACCATTCAGAAAGCGGCGGAGATCACGCCGCGCAGATATATCCGGCTGAGCGTCTGTCTGAGCGTTATCGTGGACAATGAGGCCGCTGCCGATGGTTCACCCATTGATTGCCTGACGGCACTATCGGAGAATGGCATGTACGTCAGCACGCTCAACCCGAGGATGGCCGGAACCGAGATGCCGTTTTCCATTTTTTTACAAAAATACGTGATCAGGGTGGTGGGGACGGTCCTTCACAGTTACAAGAGCGGTGAAGGGCCGCTTCGGACCCCCGGCATGGGGATCAAATTTACGCATATCAAGCCTGAGGACCGGGCAATGATCCGGTCGTTCATCAACAGGCAGCTTATGCAGGACCTGGCCGGGGGAATGGAGTAGGGCGACTGTTCAATGTTTCGAGCGCAGGGGAGACATGCTCGCTGTTCCTCAAAAAAAGCCACCGGTTTCGACCGGTGGCTTTTTTTATGAACAGTGTTCTTAACCTGTCCTTATGGTTTTGGCTGTTCCGGAGTCGGGGCTTGTGGCGCATCCGGCTGCGGTGCAACAGGCTCGGCAACCCGCGCAGGTGTCGGTGGTCTGTTGCGGGGCCGGTTCGGACGGTTTGAACCGGGTCGGTGAAAAGTTCGGGTCTATCTCGTACGCCCGGTCGAAATTTTCCAAAGCCCTTTGCCGATTTTCCCCGTCACTTTTTTTGCTTTTCATATAGTACGCGTACCCGAGGTAATAGTAGGCTTCTGCTTCCGGCGAGATCGAGGCGGCCTCATCGAATTCGGTTATTGCCGCATCAAAATCTTTTGCTTTTAAATGGGAAATACCCTGTTCCAGGTGTCTTGAAGCTGTTGCAGTGTCGAAGACCTCCTCCGCAGGAAATGCCGGTGCAGCGGCCATGCTCAGCATGGCGGTGAGAACATAGATCAATGATCGATTATACGTCATTGCCTCCTCCTCTCTTGGTGTTTCTACCATAGCACAATCATTGTTGTGATGTCAACCGATCCTGCTGTAAAAATGCGCTCTGTGGCCTGCCGCGGTACCAGCGCAACCCAGTCAGCGCGCGCTGATCCTGATGTCCGCTCTTCCGCGGAGTTCCGCCAGATACTGGGTAAGCTGTAACCCCATCTTTTGTTCCGTCAGAAGGGCGAGGATCATTTTCTGGACATCCGGGAAACGCTTGTCCTTGAACTCCGCGGCATGCCCGTTGAAATAACTCTCTTCCTCTTCCCGACTCACCCGCACAAACAGTCCGACCTTCTTTTCCACAAACCGCTCGGCCAGAAGCTGCTCGCCGAGCATGCGGGCAAGTTCCTGACGGGTCATGTCCAGCCCCGCCAGAAAATCGCTGAATTCCTTTTCCGAAGCGAATCGTTTCACGACATTTTCGACCTCTGCGCCGATATCCTGTTCCGATACTTCAACGAACTTGAGCCGATGTGCCTCCTGGACGAGCAGCCTGCGGTTGATAAGACCCTCGAGGGTTGTTGCCTCCAGGGCTGTCCGGTCCTTATCGGCGTTGCCGAGCCGCTGGTTGAGCGCTACCGCAGCGCTGAGCTCGCTCGCGGTGATGACGTCGGTATTGACCGTGGCAACGATGCGGTCCACGAGTTCCGCCTGAAGGGCGAAGGGGAACAGGAGGGCGATGACAAGGAGAGCTGTCAGTATACCCCAATGAAGCATTCTGCTCATGTGATCTCCGATTCCACAAATCTCATGGATTTAACCCTCAGAACGGCAGTTGTTCCCACAATGGCCAAGAAGAGGGCCACGCTGAATTTTTTGAACTTTGTACTGCGTAATCTCCTGTCAGAACGTATTGCCGATATTGAAATGAAGTTCTCCCGGACTTTCCCCGGGAAGCCGGTGCGTCTTCTGTCCGTAGTCGATCCTCAGGGGGCCGACGGGTGTGCCGTACCGGATCCCTGGGCCGCACGCGGAACGGAGGTTTCCAACGTCGATCTCTTGTGACACCCACACATTACCGGCATCGCAAAAGAGGACGACGCCGAATCCCTCTCCGGGATTCAGACGGAGTTCCACATTCAGTACTATCATGCTCGATCCTCCCGTCGGGATCAGGTTCCCGTTCGCATCGACGCCGCTCGGGCCGATGGAGTCCTGGGTGAAGCCCCGCACCGTGGTGCTGCCGCCCGCATAGAACCGCTCGTGGAGCGGGACTTCGATTGTATCGCGGAAGGGCCATGCCATTCCTGCACGTACTGATAAAGCGAGCACCGCGGTATCGATCGGCAGGAACCAGCTTCCCTGGACGGTGAGTTTTGAGAAGTCCGCCTGCGACCACAGCTCCCGCAAAGCCTCCTTCAGAATGATCCCGTAGAGCGCCCCTCTCTTCGGGTTGAATACATCGTCGCGCAGGTCCCAGACCAGGGCAGGACTCAGACTGCTCACCAGCACGCGGCCGCTGTCCTCAGTGGTGAGCTCAGCCGCCTGCAGCACGTCATAGTTGACGACATTCTCGAACTGGTACGTCAGGGAAGGCGTCAGATTCTTGAAGGTCTTTTCAACTCCGAAGGAGGCAACTGTTTTGCGCGATTTATAATAGATCTCGCGGGTGTCGGAGTTCAGCTTCTCGGAATCAGACCACACGAGGCTGAACTTGTTCTCGAGTTTATGGCCCAGGATCCAGGGTTGCTGAAAATTAAAGATCGCGCGCTTGAGGATGTCGCTCTGCTCGTACCGAAGGCTCGCGTACCGTGCCGTGCCCCAGAGGTTCCGGTACGAGACCTCCACGGAACCCCGGAGCCGGTCCAGGTCTGCCGTAGCCCACGCTGAACTCCACGGCGCCCGCAGGTCTTTCTTCGACCGTGAACAGCATGTCTGTAATGTATTCCTTTTCGCCGGGATGAACGGGATCGAACCTGGCCACCCGGAAATAGCCGAAATGGTAGATCCGCTGCTGGCTCGTGAGGAGGGCCCCGTAGTCGTAAGGGTCCCCCTCTTTCACCAGCAGTTCGCGCATGATCACCTCGTCACTGGTCCGCACGTTCCCCCGCAGGATGATCCTGCCGATCGAGACAGGACGGTCCTCGGTGATCCGGTAGTGGACGTCGACGGTCCCGTCATGAGGGGTTTTTTCCACATCCACCCTGGCATAGAGGTATGCCTTGTTTGAGTACGCCATCAGGATCCGGTATTTGTCCTCGTCTATAAGCCGTTCGTTGAACGGTGTGCCCGGTTTCAGGATTACCGTGTCCAGCAGCTTTGCCGCGGTGAAGGCGGTGTTCCCTTCAAACGTAATACTGCCTGTCCTGGTCTGCGGTCCTTCGACGATCTCGATCATCACTGATGCCGAGCTTTTGTCGCTGCTCATGACGGTTTTTTGCTTCACGGCCACGGACAAATAGCCGGTATCAAGGTACCGATCGCGGAGGTTTTCGACGTCCTTGTCCAGGAGGTCTTCCCGAAAGGGATGTGATCTGAACCAGCCGGATTCTCGCAGCGCCATCTGCTTTTTGATGTCCTTGGCAGTGAATACGGTGTTTCCCAGGACCGGGATCTCCTTCACCGTCACCCGTGGCCCTTCCTGGATTTTGAATTCCAGGTCGAGCCGGCCCGGTTGCTCTGTTTTTATTACGTCTATTGCCACCTCGGCATAACCCTTTTCCCGGTACAGGGCCTTGATCTTATCAACACTGCTATCGACGACGGAGTCCGAGACGTCATGCTCCGACCAGATCAGCAGGTTTTGCGTAAGCGTTTTGGCGCTGAATTCGCGGTTGCCGGTGAACCGGGTAATGACACGCGGTCCCTCGTCGCACTGGATATGCACGAATGCACGAGAGTCCTTGAAGCTCGATGTCGACCGGCCCGACTTTCGCCACCGGATAACCCGCGTCAAATATTTTTTCAGGATAGCTTCCTTGTCCGTGTCCAGAAGGAGCTCGCGTTTCAGTCGCGAGCCTTTTTTGCTTTTCATGGCCCTGAGGAGTTGTTTATCCTTGAACACGGTATTGCCGGAAAAGGTGATGTCTGACAGAAGGGTCGGAATCGACTCCCGGATATCTACATTGAGGGCAACCAGATTCGGTTCTTTGAGGGGTTCGCTTCGGAAGGCCACGGACGCGTCATAAAACCCTTCTGACTGGTAATAGGCAAGGAGGTCTGCCTTAAGCGCGGACAGCTTCTCTTCGTGCAGTTCCTTCCCCTGGATACTTGCGAGCATGTCCAGGATCGTGCCTGTGGGCACCGCGCTATTGCCATGGATGGAGATCGTATCCACGATCGTGATCGGCGTCACGATATATTCGAGACGCACGCCGCCATCGTCGGGGAAGGCCTCGACCCGGATGTCTTTAAAGATCCCTTTCAGATAGAGCGTCGAGATCCCATCGCGGACAGCAGTGCCGGTTAGAAGCGGTCTCCCGGCTTCACCACGATGAGCGGCAGCACTTGCCCGGGTTTGGGCCAGGGTTCGCCGCGGTCGTCCTTGACCTCGATCCGGGTTATCGTCATCCCGGAATAGGAGCCAGCTGACGCATGGACCGGGGAGATAAGCATGATCATCAGGAACCACCCGGCAAACCAGCACAATGATTTCATGAAGAATTTTTAACACAACACGACAGGAATGTAAAGGAAGAACAGACGGGCTGCGAAACAACGAATAACCAAGGATGAACCCGGGACATCAAAAGGGTTGCGCAATGAGAGATTCAGCTTTTTAGCGATTTACGAACCCCCTTGATGGCCTCGTAACGTTGAGGCTAACCGGCGCGCGAAAGGAGGCGAAGCCGACCGATGCGCGTCCGGTTAGCCGCGTGCCAGGCCCTAGCGTGTTAGATGTCGGGCCTGAGCTTACTCTTGCCTGACTATATCGACCGAGATCTCCACTGCCGGAATCGTTCCTCTGTTCTCAAGCCAGTGTGTGGTGTTCCTATCCTCGGGCCAGCCCACTCCCGGCCCATAGTCCGTAGCGACTCCATTTCGATGGTCAGTGATCGTTCCTTGCAGTATGTAGACGGTGCCTGGTCTGTCTTTATGGTCGTGAATCGGGCCGAAGACGCCTCCAGGCTCGATGGTCACCATACGCATTCGAAGTTGGCGCCCTGCCATGCCCTCGATCTCAGGGCCAAGGTCAACCGTTGCAAGTAACTTCACCGTAACACCTTTCGTCTCAGGTGCCACCTGTTCGTTGCTCATCGTGCTCTCCTCTCTGAACTTCCAGGGCTTAACCACGCGGGTCACGCGCCGCTTTTGGCGCGTCCCCGCGGACCCGCTGGTTGGAATCATCGTCTCCGTTATTGCTGATGCAAGGAAAAAGACGCGACTACAAAAGCAGGCCTGCCAAGCATGCAAGTATCGAAAGATATTCCCCGTGCCGGTCCATGGCCATCCTTTTCGTCATTAAAAGGCACACTGACTGGAACGTTTTTCCTGAGGTCCGGGCATGGGTTGTCCGGATTTGGCGAAATCACGCGCTGCTTCGGCGTTCTTGCCCTGCTTCAAATAGGCGAGCGCCCGATTGTTATATGCCTTGGCATAGCCGGGATTGAGCTGGATGGCCTTCGTGTAGTCTTCGATCGCTTCGTCGATCTTCCCCTGGTCGAATTTGGCAATGCCGCGGATATTGTACGCAGCCTGGTTCTTCGGGTAGACACGAATGACCTCGGTGAAATCACGGATCGCGTCGTCCAGTTTTCCCAGATGATGCAAGGCAACACCGCGGTTAAAGTACGCCGTGAAGTCGCTGGACGAAAGCTCCAGGGCCCTGGAAAACTCTTTTACCGCTTCGTCGTATTTCTGCTGCAGCACCAGGATCTTCCCCAGGCTGTCGTACGCTTCCACGTAGTTCGGGTCCAGAGCGATCGCTTCACGGAAAGCCTTTTTGGCCTCTTCATGCTTGTTGCCCAAAAGGAAGCTGCTTCCCTGTTCAAAGAGCACAACGGCCTGGCTTTGAGTATCGGCCGCCTGGGCCCCGTCAGCAGCGAATGCAGGTACCGTAAGGGTCAGCGACAGCAGTGCGGTTGCAATGAGGATAGTTTTCATACGACCTCCTATAGATGTGCTTCACACTGCCATTCGACAATAATTGATGCTGTGTTTGCGAGAGGAGAAGCGCGTCGGACTCGACCCGCAGGATGCACTATTCATCACTTTTTTTGTGATGTTTCATTGCAGTCTTGACGAACTGTCCGAACTTCCTGTCCTTTTTACGCTTTTCAACGTAGGACAGCTCATTGTATTCGGATTCTTTCATCAGCTTCAAATAGCTCTGGTATCGATCCGCCTGCAATGTGCCATTTTCAATTGCGGTCAGGAGTGCGCAACCAACTTCCTGAGTATGAGTGCAATTGGTAAAACGGCAGGTTTTTGAAAGGCTCCAAATATCAGCAAAGCTTTCCTCAAGACCGGAGCTGACGCCGATATTCCCCAGTTCCCTCATTCCAGGGGTGTCGATCAACATTGCCCCTTGATCAAGGACGATCAGCTGGCGCTGCGCCGTCGTGTGTTTGCCCTTCCCATCGCTTGCACGGACGGTGTTTGTCTCAAATATATCACGACCGATAATATGGTTCAGGAGCGTTGTTTTGCCAACTCCGGAAGACCCAACCAGACAATACGTTTTACGCGGCTCCAGTAATTGACGCACTTGATCCACTCCGCAGCCGGTTACGTTGCTGAGCGGGAGGACTTTGCAATTTATGTTAGCTTGACGTACCTCCGATATTCTTTGGTCCAGTTTCTCGGGGCTGACGAGGTCGCTTTTTGTCAAGAGGAGTACCGGTTCAATGTGTCCTTCGTTTACCATCACAAGGTAGCGCTCCAGCCTGCGCAGATTGAAATCAAGATCACAGGCTTGCACGATCAAGGCGGAATCTATGTTGACCGCGATCATCTGGTAGTCGATTTTTTTACCAGGGGTTTTTCTCCGTAAAAAAGATTTGCGTGGGAGAAGACCATGGATGATGGCAAAGGTATCGGCGTTGTGAAACTGGACCAGTGCCCAATCACCTACCGAAGGAAGATCTATGCTCGACTCAGCGGAGTAAATAAAACTTCCGGCTAATTCAGCAAGAACTTCGCTGTTATGATTTCTTACGAGGTAGCTGTCCTTATGGACCGCAGTCACGCGAGCCACGGTGCAGTCTGGTCTCAGCGCCTCCGATCTTTTTTCTTCAAACCACTGATCAAATCCGAGAGTTATAAGTTCCATATTAAGTTAACGATCGCGTAACGCGCCGTCTTCTGGCACGTCGCTGTCGAGCCGCTGGTTTTGAAACTCCCTATGTGGTAATTCGTCTGACTTTGTTGATATGTGGAGAGATTATGGGTACGCGGTTTTTCCAGTATCCCGGCTCACGATGCAAGTGCATCACCGCGATAATGACGTACTGATTCGGCATGATCCTGATAAAAACATCGAACGGGAAGGTCATTGTTAGACAGCGACGAACGCCAGTCTCTAACTCTTCGATATAAGAGGGGATTAACTTGGATTCTGTTGAGGGTATCCTGAACAGATGCGAGAAAGCGTTTGCCGAGGCCTTTTGTTGGCTCTCGAAGATCGCTGCCAACATCATCTTGGCATCGCTTCTGGATGGAAGCGAATCGGTATCATCCAGTGCAGCATAGCCGCGGGCGAAAACATCCTCGGCGTCACGTAACTCCACGGGCCCCTCATTGATCTCGCGACAGCGCTTGCGCACTTCATCCTGCCAGGCGGCAGACAGTGTAACTGCCGGTTCTGAGTCGAGGCTCTCGATCAGCTTTTCCGCTACGAATGCACGCGCCTGCGGCGAAAGAGAAAGGACTTCCGCTATGATCGTATCAATGGTTGTTTTCATGGAAATATTATATACCGGTCGCACACAGACGTCAATATGCAGAATTAAGCAATCTATGCTTGCTTGGGTTTAGGATTCCTATCCGAGTAAACAGCAACTGCAAACAGCCCCACATAGTCGGGAAGTAACTTATAAAAAGTATTGTGCGCAAGTAATTGTCATGATGGACTTTCATCATGCACATAAATGCAAGAATATAACTGAAATCCCATCTGTTTCTTTTGGCACTGTTAAATGCAACTGTGAAAAGAATAAATAAAATCCCGCGGCGAATAGTGGCTCGTGGATTTTTCAGGGAATATTTCTGAGGTTTGAGAATCATCATTACGACTGCTGAAATTAGCAGTATTAGTGTGAATAGAAGTGCACTCAACTCAACGTAATAATCAAATTGGTCTTTGGTCATTTCTGACTCACCGTATTGGAAATATTGCAACCCCGCTTGCTTGGTTTAACACTCGCGTCGCGCGCCGTCTTCGGGCGCGTCGCAGTGGACGCGATTGTTAATCGTCATATTTATCAGTGCAAATCTCTTACGAGTTGAAATCCTTGTTCACAACTTTCATCAGTTTGTAAGTTATAAACCCAGAACAGAATCGCCATTACAGCCAACAGGAGAATAATGAACTCGGGCGGTTCCCATTTGTGGGCACGAATAAAATAGAAAGGTAGGCTGAATATATGGAGGATAACGGTAAAGAGAATATACCCTATCATGATTTTAATACTGCCGCGCGCAAGCCTGCCATATCGACCTATCGGTTTCGGCTGTGCTGCATGTTTGTCGATAACTTGAAAAGACCTGTCCGCTAACTTTTGAAGTGCCGGAATCAACAATTTTATGATTCCGACAATTGCAAGCATCGCAACAAAATCGGCATAGCGGTGAAAATTGATATTTTCTTTATCAACTGTACTATATCCATCATATGGTCCTTAGATATGAATCTATCCGAACCTTCAGTTGGCCTGTCTTCTTTAAGAAATTAACCAGTAATTAGCGGTACGTAACGACAACCTTCTGAGATTTTACAAAGTCCTTGATCTGATAGAGTTTACCGTTGTAAGAGATGGTAAAGTCGTTCCGGACTGTTCGTTCTTCCCTGATACTGAGAATCTTGTCAAGTTCCCTGCTGTGTGGCGCGGTCCGGTGGATATCGGCTTCAGAAGCAGCCTGTTTTTTGAACTTCCTGTTGTACTTCGGCAGATAGGTTGTAAGGAACTCGTTTGCCTCATCCACGCTCTTAACCCCCGCAAGCCGCATCTCCTGTACCAGCCGATCCTGTAGGGTCTTAAAGAGCCGCTCCACCCTGCCTTTGGCTTGGGGTGAATTGGCATGGATAACCTCTATCTCCAGTTCTTCCAGGCTCTTTTCAAAATGGCTCATGGGCCGCTGGTCGTTGAGCTGCTCTTCAATGGTCGGCTCGGCCCAGGATTTGTACGTAGAGTGTTTGTCCAGATACACGCTTTGAGGAATGCCGTAGCGCTTGATATAGCGCTTCATGCTGTCCATGGCCGGCATGGTCCCTCATAGTCATAAAAACGGCCATGCACGGTGTCGGTGGCATCGTCGATGTATCCCATGAACACACATTTAGGTCCCCGGCCTTCGAACCAGTCATGATGGGAGCCGTCGATCTGGACCATTTCGCCAAAATGGGCTTTCGTTCACGCCGCTGCCGGTGTTTCTTCCCTTGCGCTTCTTGTAAGGAATCTCCGCTTCGTTCAGCCATAACCTGAGTGTTTCATCGTTGATCGCTATCCCGTGGACCTCGAACAGCTTTTCAGTGGCATGGTCAGGACCAAAATCCTTGTACTGCTCCCGAAACAGCTTGAGCGTCTTTTCCTTGATTTTCTTGGGGATGCGGTGATTCGATGTCGTTCCCCGGGACCGGTGACATATGCCCTCATCGCCTTCTTTCAGTATCCGTTTGATCATCCTTCGTATCTGGCGGTCGCTGAGGTCGATTAGTGATGCCGCCTCTGTTTGGCTGATCTTCTTACTCAATGCCTGATGGATGATGTGAAGTCTTTTTGCTTCTCTCCTGCTCATGCTGATCATGTCCTTTTCCGCCACAATGCCCTCCGATTACGTCAGGGCATTGTAACCGGGAATAGGACATTTCTATTTTGGCAGTATAGGACATTATCATTTTGCCAGAACAGGATTTCGATGGTATTCGATGGTATGGAGGTTTTCTCTGAACGACGAACTACGTTGAAAATTCTATTCCCAGCGCTTCGGAGAATCCCTTTATGAACGCCTGCTTCACCTCCGTTCAACAACCCTTCCGAGTTCCCGGGTGATCGAAGTGACCACGTCTCCGCTGCCGCCGCCAGGGATGACCTCGGCCTCAAGCGTGGGATCGTCGTGGATCGAGGATCGAACCGTGCTGGAGAAATGCGCCCGACAGCCTGCGCTGGGCGCTGCCGATGATCTTTCTGTTGTGCACGAGGATCTCGTACCAGGAAGGGGAGGAGAAGCACGCGGGATCTTTTGAGTCTTTTTTTACGAGCGCTGCGTAGCGGCCGGATCGCGACACTATCTCGGCGGGGATGCCGAGGTTCCTGAGCCCCTGGAGAAGACCGGCGGCGATGATCTTGTACGTGCCGTGGACATTCGTGGGAAACAGGGGATCGTCCGTGCGCGCGATGATGCTGTATGTGAGTTCGTGGTGGTGGAGGACCGCCCTGCCGCCGGTGATGCGCCTCACGATGTCGATTCCCCGTTGGCGACAGGCCTCGACATCTACAGCCGTCTCTATCTTCTGGAACCTGCCGAGCGATACGGCCGGCGGCTGCCACGTGTAGAGACGGGAGCGTTGGTGTGGCTTCGCCTGCCTGTGCCCGCGCGAGCAGTTCTTCATCAACGGCCATATTGTACACGCCGATATTGGGGCCGGAATCAAGTAAACGCCAGTTCATAAGTACAGCTGTCCTGCCTCGTGGGAAATGGATGTTCAGGCTGCTTGAGTTATGGAACGATCAATCTGAAAAAGTATGGGAATCAATTTTCACGACCCTGCTCTGCGATCGCCAGAGCCGCGGAGTTCGCGGAGAAAAGCTTAAAATTGCTCTGGGTTAAGTCAAAGGACTAAATGTTTTGATGTCACTCTGCGAGCTCCGCGCCTCCGCGAGAGATGCCTTTTAGTTTTTCCTTTTTTGTCCGGTTTGTCCTGTCCATTATACTCTGCCACAAGTCTCCTGTCGTCGTCAAGGGAAAGTGGGACCATGGGGCATGGCAATACATTGTTTCGATGTATAACAGGATCTATTCTTTCTCGTTACTCCCGTTCTCCGAGATAATCCCTTGCTTTTTTGAATGTATTTCAAATTTCCGGAAAAGATTATCCTTGAATAGGCCCATGCTTTGTGTTAAATTTGACACACTGGTGGTCGGGATACTTATGATTCCTATGAAAAGAAGATGTATTATTGCTTTCCTTATTTTCTTTGCACTCTACGGTACATCGCATGTGCCGTCGTCCAGAGTGTTCCCCGGGAATATGTAAAAGCGGACCTGTTGTTCTCGCAAGGCCGATACACGGAGGCAATCCGATTATACGAAACGGTGCTTTCCTCTTCATCCCACACTCCTTCCCCGGGCGTTCTCCATACACGGATCGCCGACAGTTTTTTTCACCTGACGGATTACCAGCGCGCCCTCGATTCATACCGCCGGGCTTTGAACGAGCAGAAGCCTGCTGAACGCGCGCAGACCCAGTACTGGATCGGGTTCTGCACCTTTCTCCTCGGCAGAGATGCCGAGGCCGTCGAAGAATTCTTGAAAATACCCGAGAGCTATCCGATATCCGGAATGTGGGTCGGCACCGCTTACTACTGGGCGGGCAGGGCAAGTGAACGCATGGGCAGGAAAGAACAGGCAGCGGAGCTGTACCGCAAGGCCGGAGGCAAGGGAACGTCCACCCAGGGACGCTTTGCGATGAAGAAGGCGAATGCGGTAAAAAAAGGGTCAGGGGTCAGGGGTCAAGGATCAAGGGACACGGGTCCGGGGTCAGAGTGATTTTGACTTTGACGTTACTTGACCCTTGCTACTTGACCCATGACCCTATCTTTACTATGCTGAAAGAACTGAACATAAAAAATTTCGCCATCATCGACCAGCTCCGCGTGGAGTTCGCGCCGGGGCTGAACGTGTTCACGGGCGAGACCGGCGCAGGCAAGTCCATCGTGGTCGATGCGCTGAACCTGGCGCTGGGCGAACGCGCGAGCGCGGACCTGATCCGCACCGGCTGTCAGGAAGCGGTGGTGGAGGCGGCCTTTGAGCTGAACGGCCGGAGCAGAGCGGAGATGACGGGCTCCTGTCGGAGCAGGGGATCGAGATGGACCCGGGCGAGGACCTGATCGTGCGCCGGGTGCTCTCCGCCTCGGGAAAGAACAAGGTCTATATCAACGGCAGCCTGGCGAACCTCGCCACGCTCGCGGCACTCGGCGCGAACCTTGCCGATATCCACGGCCAGCACGAGCACCAGTCGCTCCTCTCCCTCGAGCGCCAGATGGAGATGCTCGACTCCTTCGGCGGGCACGATGCGCTCCGCGATGAACTGATCGACGCTATCGCCAGCTGCTGGACATTCGAAAGGACCTGGCAGACACTCCAGGAGGGCGAGCGCGACCGGGCGCAGCGCGAGGACATGCTGCGATACCAGAAGAACGAGATCGAAGCGGCCCAGCTCAAACCGGGCGAGGACGAAGAGCTGGCGAACGCACAGAAGGTCCTGGCCAACTCGGAAAAGCTCGCGGGCCTTTCCGCCATGGCGGACGAGGCGCTCTATTCGTCGGACGCATTCGGCGCTGGCCAGCCTGAAAAAGGCCATCAACGGGCTGAAAGACCTGGCCGAGATCGACAACAGCCTCGCGGGTGCGCTTGAGCTCTGCGAGTCGGGCCGCGCGCAGATCGAAGAGGCGGCGCGCGAGGTCTCGTCATACCACACCCGGGTGGAGTCCGATCCCCAGCGGCTGGAGCAGATCGGCGACCGGCTGGACCTGATCCAGAAGCTCAAAAAAAAGTACGGGAACACCATCGAAGAGATCATCGACTTCGGCACACAAGCGACGGCCGCGCTCGACCGCATGGAACGGAGCACCGAGGAGATCGAGAACCTGAAATCCGGGATCCAGGCGATCAAGTCCGGACTGACCGACAAGGCGAACCAGCTGACGAAGAAGCGGAGAGCGGCGGCGCGGGAGCTCGAGAAGAAAGTCGAGACAGAGCTCAGCCACCTCGGCATGAAGAAGACGACCTTTACCGTGAAGATCACGCAGGAGCCCGGAGGCGACACGCTTGACGGCCTCAAGCTCGGGCCGCGCGGCGCGGACCGCGTGGAGTTCCTGATCTCGCCGAACCCGGGCGAGGAGCCGAAGCCGCTCGCGAAGATCGCCTCGGGCGGCGAGCTGTCGCGCATCATGCTCGCGCTCAAGACCATCCTGGTGGAAGGCGACAGCATCCCCACGCTCGTGTTCGACGAGGTGGACGCGGGCATCGGCGGCGCGGTGGCGGAAGAGGTCGGGAAAAAGCTCAAACGCGTGGCATTGAAACGCCAGGTCTTCTGCATCACCCATCTGCCGCAGATCGCGAGCATGGCCGGGAGCCACTACGGGGTCACCAAGTCCGTGAAGAAGGACCGGACGAGCACCGAGGTGCGGCTGCTCGACAAACAGGAACGCGTGGACGAGATCGCGCGCATGCTCGGCGGAAAGACCATCACCGAGGCCACGATCAAGCATGCCGAGGAGATGATCGAGCGGGGAAGCGCGTGAAAAAATGTTCGGAGTTCAAGGAAAATAGCCTTTGCACTGAAAAAGCGGATTTAGTATTACACTGATAAGTAGAATTTACTGCTCATGTCGTTTCTATACGGCGCAGTGCAAGAGTTTGCGGAATAACTAACGATAGGAAATGCAACGAAAGGACAATAATGGCAAAGATTAAAACAGTGCTGGACCTGATCGGGAACACTCCGTTGGTAAAGCTGAATAGGCTGCCGGGCGCTGGCGACGCAGAGGTGTGGGCAAAGCTCGAAGGGTTCAACCCCGGAGGGAGTGTCAAGGACCGGCCGGCCCTCGCCATGATCGAGGACGCGGAGAAAAAGGGACTGCTCAAAAAGGGCATGAAGATCGTGGAGCCCACGAGCGGCAATACCGGCATCGGTCTTGCCATGGTCGCCGCGGTCAAGGGCTACACCATCGTCCTCACCATGCCCGAGTCCATGACGGTCGAGCGCCGCAGGCTGCTCGAAGCCTACGGCGCCGAGCTTGTGCTGACACCGGCGGAAAAGGGCATGAAGGGCGCGATCGCCAAGGCCGATGAGATCGTCGCCTCGGGCAAGGGCTATTTCAAACCCGACCAGTTCGGCAATCCCGCGAACCCGCAGGTGCACCGGAGGACCACGGCAAAGGAAATTTTGAAACAGATGGGCACAAAGAAGATCGATGCCTTTGTGGCAGGCGTCGGGACCGGCGGCACGATCACGGGCGTGGGCGAGGTGCTCAGGAAAAAGTACAAGGACATCACGATCTATGCCGTGGAACCCACGGCCTCGCCGGTGCTCTCGGGAGGTCAGCCTGGTCCGCATCCCATTCAGGGCATTGGAGCGGGGTTCATTCCCGCCATTTTGAACACCGATGTGTACGACGGGATCATCCAGGTCACCCAGGATGATGCAGCCGACATGACACGGCGGCTCGCGCAGGAGGAAGGGCTGCTCGTCGGCATCTCGTCCGGTGCTGCCTGCTGGGCGGCGCTCCAGGTTGCGAAGAAACTCGGAAAAGGCGCGCGGGTCGTCACGGTCCTGCCTGATGTCGGCGAGCGGTACATGACCATGGGGATATTCGACCGGCGTTAGCAGCTATGATTGAAGGGGAAAATCTTTTCGCGTCTTTCATTGCACGTTCAACCTTTTAAGTAATTTACAAACCAAAATATTTAATTTTGAGTCAGGTTTTTTCAAGTCAAAGTCAAAATCGATTTTCGCGCAAAGCCGCCAAGCACGCCAAGAAAGGCTGAGTTCATGATTTACCCTTTGCGGCCTTTGCGGCTTTGCGCGAGACGCTTTTGTTTCAGGTTTGTTTCATGTCTGGCCGGTCTGAAGCGAAGCCTCGCTAATAGATAATCTTATGATGAACCCGATCTATCTCGATTATAACGCAAGCACACCTGTCGATCCGAGGGTCCTCGACGAGATGCTGCCGTATCTGAAAAATAAATACGGCAATCCATCGAGCAGCCATCCCTACGGCGTCGCGCTCAAGGCGGGCATCGAACAGGCGCGCGAGCGGGTCGCGGCGCTCCTGGGGTGCGAGGCCTCGGAGATCATCTTCACGAGCGGGGCCACGGAATCGAACAACATGGTGATCAAGGGGATCGCCAAGGCGGCAGGCAAGGGGAAGCACTTCATTACTTCACAGATCGAGCATCCCGCAGTCCTGGAACCCTGCCGCAATCTTGAACGATTCGGGTATACGGTAACGTACCTGCCGGTTGATAAATACGGCATGGTGGATCCTGCTGACCTCGAAAAGGCGATCACGCCGAATACCGCGCTTGTTACGATCATGCATTCGAACAACGAGGTCGGGACGATCCAGGATATCAAGGCGCTGAGCAGGATAGCATCTGTCCCGTAACGTGCTGTTCCACACCGATGCTGCGCAGAGCGTGGGTAAGGTGCGCGTGCAGGTCGATGACCTTGGTGTGGATTTCCTGACCGTGGCAGGCCACAAGTTCTATGCGCCGAAAGGCATCGGCGCTTTGTATATCAAAAACGGACGCAAACTTCTGCCGATGATGCACGGGGCAGGACATGAACGCGGCCTGCGGCCGGGAACGGAGAACGCGGCATTTATCGTCGGGCTGGGCGCGGCATGCATGGTCGCTTCGGAGATCATGGATACCGAGGGGCCCCGCCAGATAAAACTCGGGCAGCGATTGTTTGACGGACTGAAACGCGCAGGACTGAAGGTGCATCTGAACGGCCATCCTGAAAAAAAGCTTCCGAATACCTGGAACATCAGCTTTGAAGGGTTCGATTCGATAGCGGTCATGGAGGCCTTGACAGGCATTGCTGTTTCTCCCGGCGCAGCGTGCCATGGCAGTACGGTGAATGCTTCGCATGTGCTGGTCGCCATGGGCACGGACCCCGCGCTCGCCCGCGGCGCTATCCGCTTCAGCCTGGGGAGAGAAACGACTGAGGCGGAGATCGATGCCGTTGTCGAGGTGCTGAAGAAACGTTTGACAAGAGGCGTGTAGAGTGGACGCCGGTCCTGAGCCAAGGACATGGTTATCGACAAGAGAAAAATGCGGGGCAATTCCGTTAAGATAATAAATGGTTAAAATAAATGAATCATAAAGGAGGTTTAGTTATGAAAAAGATCGTCATTACCATTCTATTCGCCTTGGCCCTTCCGGCTGCCAGCTTTGCTGCCGATGTAATGCGTGATGGATACTGGGAACTGACCAGCACTATGGAAATGCCCGGTATGCCTATGGCAATGCCACCAACTACGATAAAGCACTGCTACACCAAGGAAGATGTTAAGGATCAGAAAAAAACCATCACTACTGACAAAAATTGTACTGTTACGGATATAAAACAGTCCGGCAATAAGGTCACCTGGAAGATGAAATGTACCGGCAAACATGCCGGTGACTTCAGCGGCGAGACGGTTTACACGAGGGATGCCTACGATTCGACCATGAAGATGCAGACCCAGGGGCAAACCATGAATATGACGGTCAAGGCCAAGCGGTTGGGGAATTGTCCGTAAATTTCATTGGAGAATGCAGCAGGAGTGCGTGACCCGTATGTGGTGCAAGTCGCGCGACTTTGAATTTTGGTACATAAGGAAACGACATGTCAGGTGAAACAATACTCATAATCGATGACGAAGAAAGCGTGCGCAAGAGCCTTGCCGATGTCATGCGGGACGAAGGCTATGACGTCGTGACCGCGGCCTCGGGCAGGGAAGGGATCGAACTGCTGGGTGAAACGCAGCCGTCGCTGGCGCTGCTCGACATTGCCATGCCAGAGATGGACGGGATCGAGGTTCTCCAGCGGTTCCGGGAGATGAGGCCCGATATGCCGGTGATCATGGTGACGGGCCACGGCACCATCGAGATAGCGGTCAAGACCACGAAGATGGGGGCCTACGACTTCATGGTGAAGCCGCCCGAGCTGGCGCATCTGATCCTGGTGGTCAAGCACGGGCTGGAAGAGTTCCGGCTTCGCGAGGAGAATGAGACCCTTAAAAAGAGCATTGAGCGGCGGAGCGTGATCGTGGGCGAGAGTGAGAAGATCAACGCGCTGAAACAGCAGATCGCGCTTGCCGGTCCCACGAACGGGTGGGTGCTGATCCACGGCGAGAGCGGGACAGGCAAGGAACTCGTGGCCCGCGCCATCCATCGGGCGAGCAAGCGGTACAGCGGGCCCTTCGTGGAGGTGAACTGCGCGGCGATCCCGCAGGAACTGATCGAGAGCGAATTGTTCGGGCACGAAAAGGGGTCATTCACCGGCGCGATCGGCATGAAGCGCGGGAAGTTCGAGGTTGCCGACAAGGGCACGATCTTTCTTGACGAGATCGCGGACATGAGCCTGGCCACGCAGGCCAAGGTGCTTCGCGTACTGCAAGGGCAGGAGTTCCAGCGCGTGGGCGGCACGCGAACGATCAAAGTGGACGTGCGGGTGATCGCTGCGTCGAATAAAAATCTTTTAGACGAGATCAAAAAAGGCGCTTTCCGCGAGGACCTCTATTACCGTTTGAATGTGATCCCCCTTGACGTTCCTCCGCTCCGCGAGCGGTCCGATGATATCCCGCGCCTGGTTCGCCACTTCCTTCAGGAGTTTTCGAACGAATACGGACAGAAGCCGAAGACCATCGACGATGGCGCGCTCGCGCTCTTTGTCCGTTATGCATGGCCCGGGAATGTACGCGAGCTCCGCAATATCATCGAGCGGTTGCTCATCATGGCCCCCGGCCCCGTGATCAGGCTTTCCGATATTCCGCCTCCTCTCAGCATGGATCAGGCAGGCCAGAAAGGGCGGGAGGGACATGCTGGAGTGCTGATACACAACGGTTTTGCAACGCTCAAGGACGCCCGCGCGGAGTTCGAGCGCGAGTTTATTATACAAAAACTTCGTGAGAACAACGGGAACGTGAGCAAGACCGCTGACGCCATCAACGTGGAGCGGAGCAACTTGCACCGAAAGATCAAGGCGCTGGGGATTGAGACGGAAGACTAATTTTTTAGCATTTTAGTAAGTTTGATGAAATTGCAATAAGTCGAATTAAACCGCCGAGACGCTGAGGCGCAGAGAAAATCTTTATTCTTTTCAAAATGCAGTTCTCCGTGTCTCCGCGTCTCTGCGGTGGATCGTGACCTTTTTAATGGCATCAAGTATCAGCGCTGTTCTCCGATAATGTTGCATTGTGGATTATTCCGAAAATATGATCGAAACCGCTAATCTCACAAAATATTTCGGCACTCTCGGCGCGGTCCAGTCCATCAGCTTCTCCGTTGGCAAGGGAGAGGTCTTTGGCCTGCTCGGCCCGAATGGCGCGGGGAAGACCACGACGATCCGCATGCTGACCACGCTCTTGAAACCCACGTCGGGTAGTGCGTCGGTAGCGGGGTATGACGTGACCAATGATCCTCTCCGTGTCAAACGTTCGATCGGTGTGGTCCCGCAGATGCTGAACCTCGATATCGATCTCACCTGTGCGGAGAACCTGGAGTTCCATGGCAGGCTTTACAAGATGGATCCCGCGGACCGGGACGCGCGAAGCGAAGAACTGCTGCGTTTCGTCGGGCTCTGGGACAGGAAGGACACGCCGGTGGAACACCTCTCCGGCGGCATGCGCAGGAGGCTCCTGATCGCGCGGGGGCTCATGCACCGGCCCGAGGTCATATTCATGGACGAACCGACGGTCGGGCTGGACCCGCAGGCGCGAAGGTTGATCTGGGGATTGATCGAAGCGCTGAAGCGGAGCAATATCACGATCCTGCTCACCACGCACTATATCGAAGAGGCGGACGCACTCTGCGACCGGGTGGCGATCATGCGCGCCGGCAAGATCATCGCGTTGGAAAAGCCCGCAGTGCTCAAGGCAAGCGTCGGCAAGTTCACCCTCGAGTGCATAGGGAGGCATGATGTGCCGCGACAATTTTATCAAACGCGGGAGAAAGCGGTCGATGCCAGCCGCGATATGTGCACTGATTTCATGCTGCGGGACGTCACGCTCGAAGATGTATTCATAAATATGACGGGTGAGAGGATCGAGGGATGAGTTGCGAGTTCGGAGTTCGGAGTGAGGAGTGCGGAGTAGAACGAAAAGAGCCTTCACATGCAATGTTTAAGCAGTGTCATTCCCGAACAGTCCTATCGGGAATCCAGCGTTAGTGAGATTTTATCGGTGTTCATCCGTGGTTACATAGCGCGGCTTTTGGCCGCAACCAATCCCCCCTCACCTCGGTCCTCTCCCTCGTTGGGGAGAGGATGCAAACCTCCTTCGCCCCTTGCGGGAGAGGGCTGGGGTGAGGGGTCTATTCAATGGCAAACATTCGCGCGAACATGTCAAGTTCTGACGAGAAATAGCATAAGGTCTTAACTATGAACTTCTACCCCATACTATGGAAAGAGATGATGCTCATTCGCAAGAAGCCCTGGAGGTTCCTTGCCTCGAGCCTGGTCATGCCTGTCCTCTACCTGGTGACCTTCGGCTGGGGCCTCGGCAGGGGCATGAACCTGGGCGGAGGCACGTACCTCGAGTTCGTCCTGCCCGGTATCCTCGCACTCTCGGCCATGAACAACAGCTTCAGCTCCGTCTCAGCGTCGCTCAATATCAGCAAGCTTTATACCAAGACGCTCGAGGAAGTGCTCGTCTCGCCGGTCAGTCCGTGGGACATCACTCTCGGCAGGACGCTGACGGGCTTCGCACGCGGGCTCTTCTCGGCGCTTATGCTCATACTGGTCGGGCTGGTTTCCGGCGTGCACCTGCACTTGTCCATTTCTTTTTTCACGGTGTTGTCGCTTACGGCATTCTGTTTCGGCGCAGCAGGCGTGGCTGCGGCCATGGTCACACGCACGCACGAGGACATGGCGAACTTCAACAGTTTTTTCATCCTTCCCATGTCGTTTTTGGCAGGCACGTTCTTTTCGCCTGACAAATTGCCGGAACCCTTCCACACCGCGATCCTTATCTACCCGCTTACGCACGCAAGCATCCTGCTACGCGCGCTTGCATCGGGCAATGATCCCTCCCCGGGGTCCGTGATCGTGCTCGCGGCATATACGGTCATCTTCTTCTCCCTTGCAGGCAGGCTGGTGAAGAGGACGGGATAAGACAAGTTAAATGCTTATCGCAGGTTCTCTGTTCACAATACTCTTATTCCTAATCCGGACAAAGCGGAATAAAAAAAAATTCGTTTTCTCGCAAAGACGCAAAGAACGCCAAGAAACCCTTTCATTCCTAGTTTTAATCATAAATCATTTGTCTTTCTTCGCGACCTTTGCGTCCTTGCGGTAAAGATTCTTCCCAGTTTTTTAAGAATCTGATCTGCAACTGACTACCAGTGGTTTCCTTCCGCGCGGCCGCAGAAAAAAGCGGTTGCCGATGCCTTCGTGTTTGTGAATCTCTGTTGCTCGTCTTGATCTAGCCGCAACAACGTTCATTTTCCTGTTTTCGATTGACTTTTCGCGGCCACAAGGCTAATATTCCAGTCTGTATTCTCATCGAAAATATCAGGAAAACAAAGGGTTTCAACGGGATGCCGAAAGTACAATTCATCTTTGCCATTCACAATCACCAGCCGGTCGGCAATTTCGATTTCGTGGCTGAGGACGCCTATCAGAAAGCGTATCTGCCCTTTATCAAGGTGCTTGAGCGCCATCCATCTCTCAAGATCACGCTGCATTACACCGGGACCCTTTACCATTATTTCGAACAACACCATCCTGAGTTCATCGACATGCTCAAGAATCTTGTGAATGAGGGCAGGGCCGAGATCCTCTCCGGTGGATTTTACGAGCCGATCCTCTCCGTACTGCCCGATGAAGACAAGATAGGCCAGGTCCGTGCGCTCACGGACTACATCGAGCGCGTGCTGGGCTACGATGCGCAGGGCCTGTGGCTCGCTGAACGGGTCTGGGAACCCCAGCTTCCCAAAACCATTGTAGCGGCGGGAATCAATCATGTGGTTGTCGATGATTTTCATTTCAAGATGGCCGGGCTTCATGACGATGAACTTGACGGGTATTTTCTCACCGAGGAGCAAAACAGCGTTCTGCGCATCTTCCCGGGAAGCGAGAGGCTCCGATACCTGATCCCGTTCCAGCCGCCCGAAGAGACCATCGCTTTTTTATCCGGACTCCGCTCCACGGAGAGGAACAGGCTGGTGACGATGGCTGATGACGGCGAAAAATTCGGCATCTGGCCCGAGACGTATCACTCTGTGTATGAGGAGGGCTGGCTCGAGCGCTTCTTCACGCTTCTGGAACAGAACAGCGAATGGCTTGAGACCACCACCTTTTCCGAGTACCTGACAAGGGAACCTCCGCGCGGCATGATCTATCTCCCCACGGCTTCGTACATGGAAATGGGCGAATGGGCGCTCCCGACGCGCGCCATGAAGGAATACGGCGACGCACTGGCAAAGGTAAAAGGGTCCCCCGAGTTTGCGGGCGTCAGGCCCTTCATCAAGGGAGGGTTCTGGCGGAACTTTCTGGCAAAGTACCCCGAGAGCAACCACATGCACAAGCGGATGGTGATGGTTAGCCGGAAGGTCCACGAAGCGCTCGATGCGCTTGACGCGCAGGGCGCGACGCGCAATGACGGGGCAGTGCGGATGCTCGACCATCTCTATCAGTCTCAGTGCAATGATTCGTACTGGCACGGCGTGTTCGGCGGACTCTATTTGCCGCATTTACGCTCTGCGGTGTATGAGCATTTGATACAGGCGGAGGTCCTTGCGGACACGGTATTCAAGGGTCAGGGGTCAGGGGTCAGAGGTCAGGAGAAGCAAGAGACGGGTCTTCAGCCATCCTGGCTTGACATCGAACAGGGCGACTTTGACGGGGACGGGAGTGAGGAGGTCATGCTGAACTCCGAACGCATGAACCTGTTCATCGATCCGGCGGAGGGCGGCAGGATCACGGAGTTTGACTGGAAGCCTCGTTCATTCAACCTTACGAACACGCTCACGCGCAGGCGCGAGGGGTATCATGAAAGGATCTGCACAGCGGGCAAGGACACGGACGCCTGCGTCGCAAGGACGATCCATGATCGCGTGGTGGTAAAAGAGGAAGGGCTCGAATACCACCTCCTGTACGACCTGTACAAGCGGGGGTCCCTCATCGATCATTTCCTCGAGTCCGGCGTCGACCTTGCGAGTTTCATGCGGTCCGAATACTACGAGGCGGGCGATTTTGTGCTCGGCGCCTACGACCTGAAGCAGAGAAAACAGGCGGAGGTTGCAACGCTTGTCCTGGAGCGCCGCGGGAATGTTGTCGGTCTCGCAATCCGGCTCAGAAAAGAGATCTCCCTGCACCGGGCCGCATCGGAATTTATTGTGCGCTATGAGCTCGAGAACCTGAGCGCCGAAGAGCTCAACACTTCCTTCGGCAGCGAGTTCAACTTCTCACTTCTCGCGGGGAACGCCCACGACCGTTACTACGACATCCCGGGACATCAGTTGGAAAAGCGGAACCTCGCGTCCAGTGGTGAAACGAACGACGTGGAGCAGGTGGGCCTCGTGGACGAATGGCTCAAACTTAAACTTACGCTCGCCTTCTCCCTGTCCGCAAGCCTCTGGCGTGCGCCGGTCGAAACGGTCTCGCAATCCGAGGGGGGGTTCGAGCGGGTATACCAGAGCTCGATGGTGATGCCGATCTGGCGCCTCTCGCTCCCGCCGGGAAAGTCTTGGGAAGTGGAGATACGGGTGAAGGTGGAGTAATAAGGGAAAATGGGCACGCGCAAAATATACTAATCAGGCTTGTCTCACACAATGGCCAAAAAGAGGGCCACACTGAGCCACGAAGGCACAAAGAAGGGCTTCAGACCTTGCGTGTAAACCGGCTTTGTTTGTTTTATGTTCCTGAGTGGTTACTGCAAAATGAATAATGACGCAAAAGAAAAGAGGTCATCATCAACATGAGAAACGTGATCATACAGTGCCTGCTTAGCCTATCGCTTGTCACCGGCGCGATTGCTGCGGATAAGCCGCTCGGCATGAAGGAATATACCTCGGTGGACCAGCTTGCGACCGCGATCTCGTCATACTTTCCCCCGGTCCAGGGTGAGGTGAAGACCGTAGCGGGTGACCAGCTTACGATAGCGCTGGGGACAAAGGATGGTCTTCAGAAGGGCGTTCTCCTTACGGTCTGGACGGACGGCAAGGAAATCCTCCACCCGGTGACGAAGGTCGTGATCGGCCATATTGAGGAAGAGGTCGGCAGCCTCGAGGTGACCGCTGTGGGCGAAACGACGTCCACCGGCGTGCTGACGAAAAAACTGAAGGAGCCGAAGGCGGGAGACAAGGCGCGGATCACGCCGAAGAAGTTAGCACTCGGCATTATTCCCCTTCGGGCGGAACATCCCGAGATCATCCAGGGACTTGCAGAGCGTTTAAAGGAAAGCAACAGGTTCACCGTGCTTGACAGTGAAAAAGGGGCGGCGTTCCTGAACGATAGAAAACAGCGGGACGCCTCCCTGATCAGTGAGATGGGAAAGACCTTCGGTCTCGATGTGGTCCTGACGGTCGAGGTCCACCCCTCGGACAGCAAGTATCTGGTGACCACGGGAATATTCTACGCCGATGATGCCAGACCGCTTGATACGATCGTGGCCCTGCTGGATCTCAGGACCAAACGGGACGCCCTCGGGGAGGTCAATCCGTTCTTCGCTCCGCAGAAAGAGGTGAAAAGTAACATTCTGGAGCTGAGCTTCAATGCCCGGCTCTTCGCTGCCGCCGACCTGGAAGGGACCGGCTCGCTGCAGTATGTCTTCTCCGACGGCGCGAAGCTCCATATCTTCAAACAGTGGCCTTCGGGATGGCGTGAGGAATGGGTCGAGACCATAGCCTACCCCCCCAGCGAAATGCTGCACTTCAATATCGACGTAGCGGACATCAACGGCAACGGCAGGCCGGAGATCTTCGTGACCGGCATGCTGAATGGCACGGTCATTTCCTACGTCATAGAGTTCAAGGACGGTGTCTATCAACGGATCGCCGACCTACCGGGGTTCCTCCGGGTGGTCGCCTCTCCCCGGAAAGGGAGCATACTGATCGGCCGGGGGTACAATCCGGTCTCGTTCACTGCAGGGCAGCCGAAACAATATGTCTGGCTTGACGGGAAATATGTTCCCACGGCGGCGTTCCCGTTGCCGAAAGGGGTGGATCTTTACGGATTCGCGTATGCCGATGCGGGAGAGGCCAATCCTCTTCTTGTTGCGCTCGACGACAATGACCAGTTGAAGGTGTACTCCAACGAGGTGAGTATCTGGAAGAGCGAGGAAACGTATCCAACAGTCGGTACGACAGTGATAAAACCGTTGACCGGAATCGATGCCATGCTTTCACCGTCGGATGAGATCGACAAATCCCGGAAGGTGAAGATCAGAGGACGGGTATTTGCCGTTGACCTGAACGGAGACGGCAAAGATGAGGTCCTGGTTCCGAAGAACATCGGCGCGACGTTTCTGAGCAGGCACAAAGAGGCCGAGTTCATCGACCTTGGTTGGACAGGCGCCAGGCTCGAGCAGCGTTGGAACATCAAGGACATCCCGGGCGCGGTCCTGGATTATCAGATTGTCCGGCAGCAGGGATCGGGCGCACAGGTCCTGGCGATCGTGATGACACCCGGCGGGCTGTTCGCGGCCGACCACTATCGCCTGATAAGTTATTCGACAAAGTAGTAAAAACGTTGAATGCGGGCTGTATGCATGCCGCATCGGTTCTGAATGGAGAGCCACAAACGAATGAAAAGAAAAAACCAGGACCTTGAGAAGCTTCGCGCCGAGGTGGACAGGAACTGCCTGCCGAAACATGTCGCCATCATCATGGACGGCAATGGCAGGTGGGCGCAGCGCATGGGCCTGCCGCGCATCGCCGGACACAAGAGAGGCGTGGAAACAGTGCGCCGCGTTACAGAACAGTGCCGGCAGTATGGTGTCCAGGTGTTGACCCTCTATGCGTTCTCTGACGAGAACTGGGGCAGACCCAAGGAAGAGGTGGGCTTTCTCATGGACCTGTTGGGGACCTTTCTCAAGGCCGAGATATCGACCATGAAAGAGAACGGCATCCGGTTCCGCACCATCGGCAGGACTGAACGGCTCCCGGCGTCGGCGCGGAAGTGGATCGAACGGGCCGTGTCCGAGACAGCCGGGAACACCGGCATGGTATTGAACCTGGCGCTGTCCTATGGCGGGCGCGGCGAGATCCTGGAAGCGATCAAACGCATGCGTTCAACGAACAACGCGGCAGCCGATGTCACGGAAGAGACCTTTTCCGCATTCCTCGATACCGCGGGGCTGCCTGACCCGGACCTGATCATTCGCACGAGCGGCGAGAAGCGCATCAGCAACTTTCTTCTCTGGCAGGCTGCCTACGCCGAGCTCCATTTCACCGATACGCTCTGGCCCGATTTCACAGAGCAGGATCTCCTGGCGGCTCTTCTCGATTACCAGGGGCGTCAGCGCCGGTTCGGCCTGACTCAGGACCAGCTTGTGCGGAAGTGACGGAGATATTTCGGCGTTGCGCGGTTGAATGATACTCTTCCCGCATGAAGAAGAAGTGAAACCACAAAGAGCACTATTTTGACAGGCGTAACTTGATCACCGGGGTTAAGATGCAGAGTTGCGATGTATTCTCCTGTTCATCTCGTAAATAAATGCCGAGATTTTGGCTTGACCCGATGAAACACGCAAACTGTGGAGCCACCATATGCTGTATAAAAGAGTGATTTCAGGGCTTTTATTCCTGCCCATCTTCTACCTGGTCGCCTGGGTGCTTCCGCCGGTTTATTTCATGGCCCTTGTGCTGGCAGCCGTGGCCGTGGGACAATATGAATTTTATAGCATGGCGCAGGCACGGGGATCGCATCCCCTCCAGGTGCTCGGGATCGCGGTCGGCGCGCTAATGGTCCTTGAGTTCTATCACCCGCTGGTCCCGGCATTGGGTACGTTCCTTCCCGTCGCTGCCAGCGCGCTCCTGATCATGATCGCACGGCTTTTTTCTCCACGGCCTGTTGACGGCGCGATCGAAGATGCAGCTTCCACGTTTCTCGGCGTGTTCTATGTGGCCATGCTGTTTGCGTACCAGGTCGGGGTCCGTGCGGGCGAGGATGGGAAACAATGGCTGGTGTTCCTCTATTTCATCATCTGGGCATCGGACATCGGCGCCTATTCGATCGGCATCCCCTTTGGGAAACATCGGCTGTATGAGAAGGTCAGCCCGAAGAAAAGTATTGAGGGACTTCTTGGCGCGCTCGTTGCGTCCGCGGCCATGGCACTTCTGTGCCGGGTCTGGTTCATGCCGCCCATCGGAGCAGGAGAAGCGATCGCGATCGCCCTCATGCTGGCGGTTGTCGGGACGGTCGGCGACCTCGTCGAGTCTCTGTTCAAACGCGCGGCAGGGGTCAAGGATTCAGGAACAATCATCCCCGGTCACGGCGGTATTCTCGATCGCATGGACAGCATGTTGTTCGCCGCGCCGGTGCTGTATTATTATCTCAGGATGAGATGAGAGAGGAATACAGTGGCCAGGAGCCAGAATCCAGAAGAACGGCCTGAGACGTCGTTTTTCTTCTGACCCCTGACTTCCGGCTCCTGACTTCTTATGAAAAAAATATCCCTATTAGGTTCCACCGGTTCGATCGGGCAGTCAACGCTTTCGGTGGTTGAAAAATTCCAGGAGCGTTTCACCGTGGTCGCGCTTGCGGCGGGGAACAATGTCGAACTGCTCGAGCAGCAGGTCCGGAAATTCAGGCCGTCGATCGTGTCCGTGGTGAGCGAGCGTTCTGCAGGGGACCTGAAAAAGCGGTGCAGTGATCTCAGTGTGCGCATCCTCTTCGGCGTCGAAGGAATGATCCAGGTGGCGGCCGCGGATGAGGCGGACATCACGGTGTCGGCGATCGTGGGGACAGCAGGACTCGTGCCTACCATGGCTGCCATCCGTGCCGGCAAGGACATCGCGCTCGCGAACAAGGAAGTGCTGGTGACCGCAGGAGAGCTGGTCATGGCCGAGTGCCGGGCAAAAGGGATCCGTATCCTGCCGGTGGACAGCGAACACAGCGCCATTTTTCAGTGTCTGCTCGCCGGTGCGAACACGGACATTAGAAAACTGGTCTTGACCGCATCCGGAGGCCCGTTCCGTTCCCATTCAAAGAAGGACCTTGGGAAGGTGACGCTGGCGCAGGCCCTCAAACACCCGAACTGGAGCATGGGCAGGAAGATCACGATCGATTCCGCCACGCTCATGAACAAGGGGCTCGAAGTGATCGAGGCGAGATGGCTCTTCGATATCGCTCCAGAAAAGATCAAGGTGCTGGTCCATCCCCAGAGCATTGTCCATTCCATGGTGGAATATCACGACGGCGCGGTCGTTGCGCAGCTCGGCATGCCTGACATGAGGGGGCCGATCGCCTACGCGCTTTCGTATCCCGAGCGGCTTTCGGGTGTCTCCCCGGCGCTCGACCTCGCAAAGATGGGCACGCTCACCTTCGAGGAGCCGGACATGGACCGATTTCCCTGTCTGGCTTATGCCTTTGATGCATTGAGAGCAGGAGGCAGCATGCCGGCGGTGCTCTCG
Source organism: Nitrospirota bacterium (assembly GCA_963796285.1). GTDB lineage: Bacteria > Nitrospirota > UBA9217 > UBA9217 > UBA9217 > JALNZF01. The sequence continues at coordinate 1,637,999 of CAWCKW010000012.1, read as the reverse complement.
GCCGCGAACGAGGTGGCGGTAAAATATTTTCTGGAGGAGAAGATCGGGTATACGGACATCGCCCGCGTGATCAGGTCCACAATGGACGCCCATACCCCGTCGGACATTCGTACCGTGGAGGACGCGCTCAAGGCAGACCTCTGGGCACGGCATGAAGCGGAAAAGGTGATCGGGGCAGGGGTCAAGAGATGAGGAACTTTTGCGAATAGCTGATTGTAAGTCGTAAAAAGTCATAATACCGCCGAGAAGCGGAGAAATGCATATTGAAAAGAGTAAGGCTTTTCTCTGCGTCTCAGCGGTGAAATTTTACTTGTTGCGTGTTCATCATATTTGGTTTGCTTTTTTCAAGGAGGAGCAATGACATTCGTCTATTTTCTGATCGTGATCGGGATCCTCGTGTTCGTGCACGAGTTTGGGCACTTTATCATGGCAAAGCGGGCAGGCGTGCGGGTCGAGAAGTTCTCGCTCGGCATGGGGCCAAAACTTTTCGGCTTCAAGAAGGGTGATACGGAGTATGTCCTTTCCGCGCTTCCGCTCGGAGGGTACGTGAAGATGGCGGGAGAGAACCCGGATGAGGAACCGACGGGCGCTCCGGACGAGTTCCAGTCCAAGACCGTGTGGCAACGCGCCAAGATCGCGGCCACGGGACCGCTCACGAACATCGTATTGGCTTTCATCATCATGCCGCTCGTCTTCATAGTCGGGACGTACAGTGAAGGCCCGGCCAAGGTCGGCTACGTGGAAAAAGGTTCGCCTGCCGAGCGGGCCGGCTTCGTGGCGGGCGATGTGATCGAGAAGATCAATGGCAGGAGCATCAGCGACTGGACCAGGGCGCTGACCCTGATCGCGGTGAACCCCGATACCGACGTGACGGTAATTATCGAGCGGCAAGGTGAAAAAAAGGCCTTGACGCTCCGTCCTGATTTGGCGACAGAACTCAAGATCGGAACGTCCGGTCTGGTCCCCGACATGCCGGCGGAGATCGGGAAGCTGAAGCCGGGGTTCCCCGCCGAGCAGGCCGGGGTCATGGTGAACGACAAGATCATCGCCGTTGACGGGAAGACGATCTATCACTGGATCCAGTTCTCCACGCTGGTGCGCGACAGCAAGGGGAGCAAGCTCACGCTAACGCTCGAGCGGAACGGCAAGCGCATGGAGAAGATCGTTACCCCAAGAGAGGACGGCGGCAGGCAGGTCATCGGCGTTGAGCCGGTCATGCGGCTGGTATTCAAGAAATACGGATTTTTCGAATCCCTGCGACTGGGCTTCGACAAAACCATCGAATCCGTCGACCTGACGTTCATCACGCTCAAGAAGCTTATTACCTTCGACCTCTCGATCAAGACGCTCGGCGGGCCGGTGATGATCGCGCAGATGTCGGGCCAGGCGGCTGCCGCCGGATTGTCGGCTTTCCTGTCGCTTCTCGCCATGATCAGCATCTCGCTCGGCGTCCTGAACCTGCTGCCTATTCCGGTGCTTGACGGAGGAATGATCCTGTTCCTCGTGATCGAGGCGATCCGCAAAAAGCCGCTCAGCAGGAAGGTGATGGAGGTTTCCCAGAGCATCGGCGCCGGGCTGTTGATCACGCTGATCGCCGTCGTGTCGTATAACGATGTCATGAGGATGTTTTTCAGCAAGTAATGCAGTAAACCTTGAACCGCGAGGACGCGAAGGACGCGAAGGTTTACTGGCTGACGTTAAGGGTTCCTTGCGCTCTTGGCGTCTTCACGGTAAATCCTTTTGCTTATTAGGTATCCGTTAATCGTGAAACATATTATTAGAAAAAAAACTAAACAGATCACCCTCGCTTCCGTCACGATCGGCGGAGGCGCGCCGATCTCTGTCCAGTCCATGTGCAACACGGACACGCGGGACGCGGCGAGGACGCTCGATCAGATCAGCCACCTGGAACAGGCCGGGTGCGAGATCGTGCGGCTTGCGGTGCCGGATGAGGCAGCCGCGAGAGCGCTCGGCGCGATCAGAAAAGGCACGAGCATGCCGCTCATCGCCGACATTCACTTTGACCACCGGTTGGCGCTCGAGGCAGTAAGGCAGGGCGTGGACGGGCTCCGGATCAATCCCGGAAACATCGGCGGCAAGGACAAGGTCGCCGAGGTCGTGCGGGCATGCAGGGACAAGGGCATCCCGATCCGCATCGGTGTGAACGCGGGTTCGCTCGAAAAGCATCTGCTCGAAACATACGGCCACCCCACCCCGGAGGCGATTGTGGAGAGCGCCTTCGGTCACATCCGCATCCTTGAGGACCTGAACTTCACAAATCTCAAGGTCTCGCTGAAGGCCTCTGATGTGATGACCACGGTCGCGTCCTATCGGCTGTTCTCCGAGAAATCAGAGTATCCCCTGCACATCGGCATATCGGAGGCAGGCACGCTCTTTTCCGGCACGATCAAGTCGAGCGTCGGTCTCGGCATCCTGCTGGCCGAGGGCATCGGCGACACCATGCGTGTTTCGCTCACCGCGGACCCGGTGGAGGAAGTGCGTGCGGCCTACGAGATATTGAAGTCGCTCAAGGTCCGGCAGCGCGGGGTGAACATCATTTCCTGCCCCACCTGCGGCAGGACCGAGATCAACATCATCGGCCTGGCCCAGGAAGTCGAAAAAAGGCTTGCGCATATCAAGGAACCGATCACGGTCGCCGTCATGGGCTGCGTGGTGAACGGGCCCGGCGAGGCGCGCGAGGCGCACATCGGGATCGCCGGCGGCAAGGGCGTAGGACTGCTCTTCAAGCATGGCGAGATCGTCGCGAAATTATCCGAGGCAGAGCTTGCGGATGTGCTGGTAGGTGAGGTGGAGAAAATAGTTAATAAGATGAAGTCAGGAACCAGTAGCCAGTAGCCAGGAGAGAGAAAGCCGAACTTTTCTCCTGACTCCTGGATTCTGACTCCTGTCTCCTGCTTTGTGGAGGTTCCATGCGTTATTCCCGTTTGTTCATTCCAACGTTGAAAGAGGCTCCCGCCGAGGCCGAGGCGGTCTCGCACAAGCTCATGGTGCGCGGCGGGTTCGTGCGCCAGCTTGCGGCCGGGCTCTACATCTACCTTCCGCTCGGCCGGAGAGTGATGGACAAGATCGACCGCATCATCCGCGAGGAGATGAACGCGATCGGCGGCCAGGAAGTGACCATGCCGGTGCTGCACCCGGCCGAGGTGTGGCAGCAGACCGGCCGGTGGGACGCGATCGGCGACGAGATGTTCCGGCTGAAAGACCGGGGGGGCCGCGATATGTGCCTGGCCATGACGCACGAAGAGGTCATGACCTGGCTGGCGGCGCACGACCTGCGCTCCTACCGCGACCTGCCGCAGATCTGGTATCAGCTCCAGACCAAACTTCGCGATGAGGCGCGGCCCAAGAGCGGGATCCTGCGTACGCGCGAGTTCGTGATGAAGGATTCATACAGCTTTGATCGCGACGAGGCGGGGCTCGACAAGTCCTACGATATCCATCTTGACGCGTATAAAAAGATCTACAACCGCTGCGGGATTAAATTTTACGTTGTTCAGAGCGACATAGGCATGATGGGAGGCACCGGTGCCCACGAGTTCATGGCGCCGTCTCCTGCCGGCGAGGACGATGTCGCTCTCTGCGACGGCTGCGGATACGCAGCCAATGTGGAGCTTGCGGAGTCATTGCCAAAAACCCCGAACTATCCTGACTGGACATACGAAGAGGTGGCCACACCCCAGCGTCGTACCATCGATGAAGTGACTCGGTTCCTGAAAGTCACGCCCGACCTCCTGGTAAAATCCATTCTGGTGATGAGCGACGCTGGGCCGGTGCTGGCTCTGGTGCGCGGGGACCAGACCCTGCATGAAAAGAAACTGGCAAAGCTTATAGGCGCTCACCGTCCGGCGCAGAAGGAAGAGGTGAAGGCGGCTCTCGGCATCCCCGGGGGGTTCATCGGTCCCATGGGCCACAAAATCAGAAAGATCGCTGATCCCTCGCTGAAGCAGGGTGTGTACGTGGCAGGAGCGAACAAGGAAGGATTTCATGTAAAAGGAATATCGGCTGATAAACATTTTAACGACGCTGAATTCTCTGATATCCATACTGCCGCGGCAGGGGATTCGTGCGTGACCTGCGGCAAGCCCCTCCGCGTCGAACGGGTGATCGAGATCGGAAACATCTTTAAACTGGGAACCAGGTACTCGGTGCCGCTTAAGGCGAACTATCTGGATGAGAGCGGTTCCGAGAAACCGGTCGTCATGGGCAGCTACGGAATAGGCCCGGCGCGCATCGCGGCCGCGGCCGTCGAACAGGGCAACGATGAGAACGGCATCATCTGGCCGTCTGCGATCGCGCCGTACCACCTCCTTATCATTCCGGTGAATGTGAAAGACGCAAGGACCATGGATGTTGCCGAAGAGCTCTACGCGGCTTTGGAAGAAAAGGGCTTCGAGGTCCTGATGGACGATCGTGATGAACGAGCCGGGGTCAAGTTCAAGGACGCGGACCTTATCGGCATCCCCTATCGTATCATCATCGGCGAGAAGAACCTCAAGGAGGGGCTTGTAGAACTGAAAGAGAGGAAGACCGGGCAGGTAGAGAAGGTGAAGATGGAGGACGCTGTCGATAAGATAGCAAAAAAACTTGTATTGGAAATGTAAGGACCAGGCACTGCGTACGCTGTCTCGAGGTTGCACATATTCCCCGGCATTGTTTGCCCGGTCCTTTGTACACTGTTTGTCACAATAGCTGTTTGGCTGCGATGGTAAGCAACGTCATCAAAAAAGACTTGAATTTCCGTATCAAAGTGCCTATAATCAAATTTGATGGAGGGTTCACTCGATGGAAGAAACCGTCGTATTGGAATTGACGCCACAGCAGCGCGCTGAAATTAAAAAACAAATCGGATTTGAGCTTCAGGAGATCTACCTTTCCAAGCGTTCCCTGAATAAGCTGCGGGTCTTCAGGCTCAGTCTCAACGAAGAGCAGCAGGTGCTCCTGGAAGAGAAACTTGGACAGAAAGTACGGGAGCTTACGGTAACGCGCTCGGTTGCTACACGAATCCTTTAAGTGCCCGACAACCTGCGTTCAGTATCCGCCTCCGCGTGATGCGGTGCGGTCAAAACTCATTAAGGAGGTATAGCTTTGTGAAAAAGTACTCCGTTTTTATTCTGGTGCTGTGTATTGTTTCCACCGTTGCTTTTTTCGGTTGTGAGAAAAAAAAGGAATATTCGCCGCCTACGCCTGCTGCACAGCCTGCTGTGACGCCGCCTGCTCCGGAGCCTGCGCCTGCGCCGGCACCGGTGCCTGCAAAACCGGCGAAGAAATAGCATATCATGCGCTCATTCCTTGTATTGTAAGCACGGCCCCCCTTCTGCGGGGGCCTTTTATATTTTGAAAATGCACCGCTGGACGGGACCACTATGACAAAACTTACGACCGGTCTGCTGAGCGAGATCCTTATCACAGCGGGGAAATTGAGCCCTGAACAGGCCCGCGAGATCAAGTTAAAGCAGGATGTCCAGCGGATGAAGATATTTAAGGCACGTGAAGAGTCCGTGCATCGGGGCAGGGTGCACCTCGAGGACGAGGTTTCGTCCATCGAAGTAGCAGCATCACTTAATTTAGAAATGCCGGGTGCGCCGGGCCAGATTTTGACGGAAGACATCATTACCGAGGTTGTGGCGAAACATGCAGGATTGCCGTTTAAAAAGATCGATCCCCTCAAGCTGAATCCGGAGATCGTCACGCAAATCCTCTCGCGGGCCTTTGCGCGGCGAAGCATCTCCGTCCCGATCGAACGGGAGGACGATACCCTCACCCTCGCCGTGGCAGACCCCTACAATATAGAAGTTGTTGAGAACATCGAGCGGATGGGGTATAAGGTCAAGCGCGTCGTCACTCCGAAAACCGACCTTGTCAAGATCATCACGGAGTTCTACGGGTTCCGATCGTCCGTGACCGCCGCAGCCAGGGAGATGAAATCTGAGGTCGACTTCGGCAACCTCGAGCAGTTCGTGAAGATGAAGTCCGTGTCGGAGATCGAGGCCACGGACAAACATATCGTGAATGCCGTGGAGTTCCTGTTCCGCTATGCCTTCGACCAGCGGGCGAGCGATATCCATATCGAACCCAAGCGCGATGACAGCGAAGTCCGGCTCAGGATCGACGGCATGCTCAACACCATTCACAAGACACCCAAGGCCGTGCATTCCGCTTTTGTCTCCCGCATCAAGATGCTTTCGCGCATGGACATCGCCGAGAAGCGGCGGCCGCAGGACGGCAGGATCAAGACCGAATACAAGTCCCGGGAGGTCGAACTCCGCGTGTCCACCATGCCGACCGCCTTCGGTGAAAAAGTGGTGATCAGGATCTTCGATCCCGACATTCTGCTCCAGGACCTTGAAGAGATCGGTTTTTCTCCCCGGGAATACGAGTTGTTCCGTTCCTTTATCACGCGGCCGAACGGCATTATCCTCGTGACCGGTCCCACGGGCAGTGGGAAGACCACGACGCTCTATTCAGCGCTCAAGACCGTTGCAACGCCCGAGGTGAACGTCGTGACCATCGAGGACCCCATTGAAATGGTACACGATAAATTCAACCAGGTGAGCGTACAGCCTCAGATCGGCATCACCTTCGGCAGCACGCTCCGGACAATCCTGCGCCAGGACCCGGACATCATCATGGTCGGCGAGATCCGGGACCTTGAAACGGCCGAGAATGCGGTGCAGGCAGCGCTCACGGGCCACCTCGTTTTTTCCACGCTCCACACGAACGATGCGCCGAGCACGATCACGAGGCTTATGGACCTCGGAGTGCCGTCGTATCTTATCTCCTCGACGATCATTGGTGTGATGGCACAGCGGCTGGTCAGAAAGATCTGCAGACACTGCGAAAAGTCCTGTGAACTGCTTCCCGAGGAGGCGCAAGCCGTGGGGCTCGCATCAAGCAGGGACCAGAAGGTCGTGGTCAAGTACGGCGAGGGATGCCCCCAGTGCCGCGGCACCGGATATCTGGGGCGCACCGGCATCTTCGAGGTCATGGAAATGAACGACACCATCAGGGCCATCATCCGGGACAAGGCGGATGCAGAACTCATCCGGAAGGCTGCGGTCACTGACGGTATGGTCGGACTGCGCGAGGCCGCGGTCCAGAAAATGCTGAAGGGAGAGACCACCTTCGATGAGGTCATCAGGGTAACGGGGGAGAAGATGTGAACGTGCATTGTGGATTTCGGATTTTGGATTTTAAATCCGCATTCCGCGATCCATAATCCGCAATCGATACATGGACACCTTTATCGCATTCATATCCGACTCCTGGCCGCTGGTTGTTGGCGCAGGCGCAAGCATTCTTTTCGCTGCTTTTTTTGGGGCCGCGGAAACCGCTATTGTGTTTTCCAACAAGTCACACATCCAAGAATTGTCGGAATCGGGCGATAAGCGGGCAGGGACTGTCCTCCTGCTATTGGGGGAGCGCGACCGTCTTCACTCCACGCTGCTGCTCGCCGAGAATTTTTTCATCGTCCTCACGGCGGTCTTGAGCATGGTCGTTACCGCACATCTGATCCCGCAGATACCGCTGGCAGCCATGGTTACCGTGCTTATCGTAACCCTTGCCATCGTGTGTTTTGCCAAGCTTGCTCCAAAGGGGATCGCCTGCAGGAATCCGGACCGCTTTGTACTCGCTGTCTCCGCTCCGCTGCAGCTCGTTGTAAAGCTCCTGTCGCCGCTGTCCCGGCTGCTTGCCGCAACGGCGGACCTGGTCGCCGGACCGGGACCGCAGGGAATGTCCTGCACCGCCGTGGTTACGGAAGAGGACATCAAGGCCCTGATCAATCTCGGCGAAGAGCGTGGCTCGCTCAAGGAAGAGGAGAAAGAGCTGCTCCATAAGGTCTTTGAGTTCGGCGATACCCTGGCATCGGAGGCAATGAGGCCGAGGACCGAGATCGTAAGCGTCCCCTCGAGCGTGACGCTGCAGGAGGTCCTGGCCCTGGTGTCGGAGTTCGGCTATTCACGCTACCCCGTGATCGAGGACACCGTGGACACAGTGATCGGTATCCTGTATATCAAAGACATACTTGTAGCGATGGCATCAGGCGAAGTAAAACGCGAAGATGATATCAAGCGGTTCATCAGGCCCGCTTACTTTATCCCCGAGAATAAACGGGTGAGCGAGCTCCTGTCGGAAATGCAGCGCAACCGGTTCCAGCTCGCCATTGTCATCGACGAATACGGCGGGACCGCGGGGCTCGTGACGCTTGAAGATCTGATCGAGGAGATCGTTGGCAGCATCCACGATGAACTCGAGGCCGGGACCAAGGAAGTCCAGATCGTGGATGAGAAAAATTTCGTGGTCTCGGGCCAATCGGCGCTGAACGAAGTGAACGAACTGCTCGATGCCGACCTCCAGTCAACCGACTTCAATACTCTCGGCGGGTACGTGTTCGGTCTTTTCGGCAGGATGCCGAAGGTGGGCGAACAGCTCAAATATAAGAACCTCAAACTCGAGGTCTTGGAGCTGGAAGGCAGGAAGATCAGCAAGGTGAAAATAACGAAATTGTAGTGATACGGTTCGAACCGGTCAATCGTTTTGAACTGTTTAAACCAATGTGAATACCTGGAGGTAGGTACGTGCGCAAGAAAGTGACGGTTGTCGGTGCGGGCCATGTGGGCGCGACCCTGGTCCAGCGGATCGCGGAGACCCGGCTCGCGGATGTCGTGATGATGGATGTGGCGGAAGGCGTGCCGCTGGGCAAGTCGCTGGACCTGATGGAATCGGGACCGGTGCTCGGGTACGATTCGAAGATCACGGGAACGAACGGATATGACGAGACCGCGGGGTCCGATATCATCGTGATCACCGCCGGACTGGCGCGGAAGCCGGGCATGAGCCGCGATGATCTTCTTGCGGCGAACGGCGACATCGTGAAAAAAGTGGCTGAAGAGACGGGCAAGCGTTCACCCCGGGCGTTCATGATCGTGGTCACGAACCCCATGGACGTGATGGCCTTCGTTGCGATGAAGGCCTGCGGCTTCCCCCGGGAGCGGGTGATCGGCATGGGAGGGGTGCTTGATTCAGCGCGGTTCCGCGCGTTCATCGCCATGGAGCTCGGTGTGTCCGTGGAGAACACCCATGCCTTTGTGCTCGGTGGACACGGCGACACCATGGTGCCGTTGCCGCGCTATTCATCAGTCGCGGGCATACCGATCACGGAATTGATGAGCAAAGAAACGATCGACAAGCTCGTCGACCGCACGCGCAACGGCGGGGCGGAGATCGTTGCCCTGCTCAAGACCGGCAGCGCCTACTATGCACCGGCGGCGGCCACGCTCGAGATGGTCGAGGCCGTGCTGCTGGACAAGAAGAAGATTCTTCCCTGCTCCGCGTACCTTGACGGCGAGTACGGTGTGAAGGGGATGTTCTCCGGCGTGCCGGTGAAGCTCGGGGAAAAGGGTGTGGAGCAGGTGGTGGAGATCAAGCTGAGCTCTGATGAAAAGGCGGCGTTCATGAAGTCCGTAGAGGCGGTGAGGCAAGGATGCGCGAAATTCATGTAGACGAGATCAGGGATAATGTCGCGCAGATCTGCATCGACGCGGCGTACAATCTGAGCGAGGACGTGCTCACTGCCTTTGACCGGGCGATCGAGACCGAGACGAGTCCCGAGGCCCGGGAGATCATAGAACTCCTGAAGGAGAACGCCCGTATCGCAAAGGATGAACACATCCCCATCTGCCAGGACACGGGCATTGCCATCTTTTTTGCCGAGATCGGACAAGACCTCAGGATCAAGAACGGCTTCATCGTCGATGCGATCAACGAGGGTGTGCGCAAGGGATACAAAGAAGGTTATCTCCGGAAGTCCGTGGTCGATCCGATCACGCGCAAGAACACCGGCGACAACACACCTGCCATTGTCTACACCGAACTGGTGCCCGGAGACAAGCTCAAGATCTCGTTCATGCCCAAAGGCGCGGGGAGCGAGAATATGAGCGTGATCCGTATGCTGCGGCCCACCGATGGGGTGGAGGGCATCCGGAACTTTGTGCTCGAATGCGTGCAAAAGGCCGGCGCAAATCCTTGCCCGCCCGTGGTGATCGGCGTGGGCATCGGCGGAAGTTTCGAGAAGGCCGCGCTGCTTGCGAAAAAAGCGCTCCTCCGGCCTGTCGGAAGCCCGAATCCGAAACTCGAGCTGGCAAGCCTGGAAGAAACGCTGCTCAAGACCGTGAACAAGACAGGCATCGGCCCTGAAGGGTTCGGCGGCAAGGTGACTGCCATGGCAGTTCACGTCGAAAGTTTCCCCTGCCATATCGCAAGCTTGCCGGTCGCGGTGAACATAAATTGCCACGCGGCAAGGCATAAGACGATCATTTTATGATCGCGGAATGCGGAATGAAAACAGAAAGTAACTATTTGTTACCCACGCAACACATGGTGATATATGGCTGAACCTATAGTCCTTCATACTCCCTTGGACAACGATATCATCGAGAGGCTCAAAGCCGGCGACCGTGTGCTTATCACCGGCGTCATGTATACCGGCAGGGACATGGCGCACAAGTTCCTTGTTGAAGGACACAAGAAGGGCGAGAAGCCGCCCTTCGATCTTAAAGACCAGATCCTTTATTACACAGGGCCGACCCCGGCACCGCCAGGCAAGCCGATAGGTTCAGCCGGACCCACCACGAGCTACCGCATGGACAAGTACACGCCGTATCTGCTCGAACTGGGCCTCAAAGGCATGATCGGCAAGGGGCCGCGCGGGCAGGCAGTGAAGGACGCCATCAAGAAACACAAGGCTGTTTATTTTGCCGCGATCGGCGGCGCGGGCGCTCTTATCTCAAAGGCGATACGCAAAGCCGAAGTGATCGCTTACCCCGAACTGGGGACCGAGGCGGTGATGCGGCTGGATGTCGAGGACTTCCCTGCCGTGGTGGTGAACGATATCTACGGCGGAGACCTGTATCGGATAGGCGTGGAACAATATAAAGAATTGGGAGATGTCGAAGACGACCCCTGTTGAAAAAATATTTTGACAGGATGACAGAATTTACAAGAATCTAGGCTCCCGTTCTTTGTTATTCTGTCCATCCTGAAAGTCCCTTCTAAAAGGAGTTTTAGCCATGCCGATCAAGTCAAAGATCAGGACCATTCCGGATTATCCAAAAAAAGGGATCATGTTCCGCGATATCACGACCCTCATCAAGGACCCTGTGGGGTTCCGGTTGGTCATTGACAGTCTTACCCAGCGGTATATCCATTCGGACTTTCAGTTCGATACGATCGTAGGCATCGAGTCACGCGGTTTTATCATAGGAGCGGCGCTGGCGTACACACTCGGGAAGGGTTTCATCCCCATCCGCAAGAAAGGCAAGCTGCCGGCCGAGGTCGTTTCTCAGGAATATGCTCTTGAATACGGCACGGACAAGATCGAGATCCACAAGGATGCGCTGAAGAAAGGGGAGCGAGTACTGCTCGTAGACGACCTCCTTGCCACAGGCGGGACTGCTCTGGCCTCTGCCGCGCTTGTAGAGAAACTCGGTGCAAAAGTAGTGGAAATGTCCTTCATTGTGGACCTCCCGGAAGTAGGGGGACGCAAGAAACTGGAAGAGAAGGGGTATAAGGTATTTTCCCTTACGGAATTTGAGGGGGAGTAGGCTAAGGAAAATAACGAATCGAGAAAAAAGGTGTTGTCCGGATTATTGACAGCGCCTTTTTTGTTGCACTAACCTCCCTGGACGAGGTAGTGGCCGCCAGTTCCCGGAGGTTCTTGAGCCAGGGTAAATGCAGCGGTTACACGGGGAAAAACTGATTTCCTTATTCGTGAAGATTTGCACATCATCAGGAAATGTCACGTATCCCTGAGTTGGTGTGCTTTCATTACGATCCTTACGGCCGGTTTACGTGGCAGCACTGTCACCGACTGTCAATCCCCTCATTTTAAACAGAAAGTCAGAAACCCTGACATCACCTTCGGGTGGTGACCAACCTGCGAACTCGAGGCCTGATGTCGGATCATATGGCCCTTCTTTCACTTCAAGGAAAATTGAATCATCGATCATCGGTAACCATGAGTGCCAAACATTGGGAGGCAATTCAAAGCCCATGTTCTCCGAATCGGATCCCAGCGATATTCTATCAGTAATACGAGCGCTATCGTCAAAGATCAGCAAATCAAATTTTCCGCGTATAACAAAGGCCAGCTCGGACTTTGATTGATGCCGGTGCGGCCGAAAATAGGAATCAATTTTAGACGCAACGAGGTAACGTTGTATCGGATCCTGAGCAGAATCATGGATATTATAATTCGACCTTCTCCTGATGGAAGCATCGGCTTTATTCAGAAGATTGTTGATTATTGTGATATTGATGATTTTCATTAATTTGCCAGTCCTCGAGAATGAATTATGGTCCCGATGTGAAATTTGCACTCCCGCCAGGGACGGAATCCGTGTAACAAACAAAACAGTATTGATACAGTGAATTCTGAAAAAGTATATCAGAGGTAACGAGAGAGATAAAGAGGAAAACGAATATTTTTTGAGGTTTATCCGATGATTAATGATCGATTATCCCATCCTTAGCCATATAGCACACCGGAATGGGAGGAAAGCATGGAAAGTACCATGAATGGCTAGGAACTATTCAAATGATATCATTTAAAAATTAAATTTGATATTTTTGTAATAGATGGTATCATGGCGCTCACTGATTTTGCAATCCACTAAAGGAGGATTAGAATACATGAAAAAGGTAGCAGCAGTTATTGCAGCAGTGGTTCTCGTTGTTTCTCTGGTTTCTCTGGTGTTTGCAGCTGATGCCATGAAGGGCACCATCAAGAGCGTAGATGCAAAGGCCGGCACGATTGTCGTCACCGCTGATAGCGGTAAGGACGAGACGATGCACGTTGACAAGACCGTTGACCTCGGCAAAGTGAGTGCCGGCGAAAAGGTAATGATCACGGTTGAGAAGGGCATAGTAACGAGCGTAAAGGCGGCAAAGGCGAAAGCAGCAGTAGGTTGCTAATTTAGGAACCATCCGCAGGGAGTCATCTTGATCAAGGGTGACTCCCTTTTTTTGTTTCAGCATGCCGTGGTCCCGTAGCCCCCATCATTTCCCGCAGATATCCCTTCGAAGAAAACGGACACAACAAAAACGACGAAATAGCTTGATTTCGAGAGGACTTTTGTCTATTATTAGTGTTCGATGTCGGTCTAGAAATATCCAATATTTTTGAGGAGGAGTATACGTGATCAAGGTTAATCAGGAAAAGTTGCAAGAGAAGATCAAAAAGCTGAAACAAGTTGCCGTGGAGAAAACTTCGAAAGCTGCAGGCAATGCTGATCCGGTAGCACGCAAGGCGCGCAAACAGGTGAAACGGGCTCAGCGGAAACTTCGCACGGCCAAGGCATACAAGTCATCAGGCAAGAAAGCCGGCGACGCGACACCTGCCGCGACTGCTTAATCCGTATCCCGGCATGCGGTTCTGTCCTCCCTTAAATGGTGTACGGCTTTTCGGAACTGGACTCCTGCTGTCCCTAGCGCTGCTCGTTGCCTGCGCGGGCGGGCAGGTACCGCCGGCCCCCGTTGCCGCCGTAGCGCCGTCACCTGTTGAGGTACCGGTACCGTCACCACCGGTACAGGAAGCGAACTACCGTGAGACGGGAATAGCTTCCTGGTACGGCAAGGAACTCCATGGCAAGCAGACAGCAAATGGAGAAGTCTTCGATATGTATGGCCTTTCGGCCGCGCACCGGACCCTGCCGCTCGGAACGTTTGTCCGCGTTACCAACCTCGATAATTTCAAGAGCATCACCGTAAGAATAAACGACCGGGGGCCGTTCTTCAAGAGCCGATTTCTGGACCTTTCCTATGGAGCGGCCAAAGAGCTGGGCTTTGTGTCGCAGGGGACCGCACGGGTAAAGATCGAGACGATTGAGGCAGTGCGTGATCCAGCGCAGTACACGGTGCAGGCGGCCGTCTTTACTGAGGAAGAGAACGCGCGGATGCTGAAGGAGCGGCTGAATACAAGGTTCGGGATGGTCTCGATCGTGCCTTTTGAAACAAACATTGCCAGATTCTATCGGGTACAGGTGGGAACGTACGCTTCCGAAGACCGTGCTGAACAGGCAGCGCGCAAACTTACGCTCGAAGGTCTCGAACCGGTCGTGTTGAGAAAAGATTAAAACCGATTGTTGCAGTGTTCAGGGGCACACCGGTCATCGGCAGAGGACTCAGCAGAGTACACAAGGACGAAAGAGATTTTTAGACTCGGATAAAGATGTGAAGTTTTTTTATGACAGCGTCCCGTTATTCTCGCTCCCTGTGTCTGTGGCCAGCAATTTATGCAGAGTAGGTACCTATGAAGATCAATGTTCTTGCGGGGAAAATAGAGAAGCATGCGACCAATGCCGCGGTCATTCCGATTTTTGAAAATGAGAAGCCAGGCAAGGTTGCCGAACGGGTTGATAAAGTACTTGGAGGCATGATCTCGCGTCTTATCAGGAAGGGTGAGTTTAAACCTAAAAGCGGAGCGGTCCATCTTCTCTACCCTGAAGGCCGGCTTCCTGCTGAACGGCTGCTACTTGTGGGATTGGGCAAACGGAGCGAGTTCACGGGTAATCGCCTTCGGCAGGCCGCGGGCAAGGCAGCGCCTGCGTTGAGAAGCGCCGGTGCACAGCGCATCACGATCGTCACTGATGGGATCGGTCTTGATTCTGAAGAGCTGGGACAGGCGCTTTCTGAGGGCAGCGTGCTGGGGCTCTACCGGTTCCTGAAATATAAAACCAATGAACAGAATGAGCGCGAGAAAGACCCTTTGACGATCACCCTCTTGACGGAATCCAGCGGTGCGGTCAGGGCCATGCAGAAGGGTGTGAAGGTCGGCAATGTCATTGCCGAGTCCACCATCATGGCGCGGGACATGGTGAGTTCGCCGCCAGCCGATATGACGCCGTCGGTCATCGCGACCAAGGCGAAAGAGATCGCGCGGCAATTCGGGCTCAAGCTCCAGGTCCTTGAAAAGGACCAGATGAGGCGGCTCGGCATGGGGGCACTGCTTGGTGTTGCCGCGGGCAGCGCGCAGCCTCCGAAGTTTGTTATTGTCGAGTACCGGAAGGGCGGCACGAAGCCCTTTATCGCGCTCGTAGGCAAGGCCATCACGTTCGACTCCGGCGGCATCTCTATCAAGCCCGCCGAGAACATGGACAAGATGAAGGATGATATGTCCGGAGGCGCGGCCGTGCTCGGAGCGATCCGGAATGCCGCGGCGCTCAAGTTGCCGCTCAACATCGTCGGCTTGCTCCCGGTAACCGAGAATATGCCGAGCGGCAGCGCGTTCAAGCCCGGCGATGTGCTCCGCACCATGTCCGGCCGGACCATAGAAATTTTGAATACGGACGCGGAAGGCAGGCTCATTCTTTCCGATGCGCTTACGTATGCGTGTCGATATAAACCCGCGGTGATCGTGGACATCGCCACGCTCACCGGAGCCTGCTCCATCGCGTTGGGCAACGAGGCCATCGGCATGCTCGGCACTGATGACCGCTTCAAGCAGCAGATGCGCGCAGCAGGCGACAGGACCGGAGAACGCGTTTGGGAATTGCCACTCTGGGATGAATACTACGAGCTGATCAAGAGCGACATAGCGGACATGAAGAACACCGGCGGCAGGGCGGGCGGCGTGATCACGGCCGCGGCGCTCCTCTCGAAATTCGTGCAGAAGTATCCGTGGGTGCACCTTGACATCGCTGCGATGGCCTGGACCGAGAAGGAACGGCCCTACACACCCAAGGGCGCGACAGGCATCGGCGTGCGTCTCCTGACGGGGTTCTTGCAGGATTTTAAGAAGTAAAATACTGATAGGCATATCCAAAGGGAGGTTCAGGCTTGTACACAGAGTAAGGTAACGTCTGAAAGCATTCTGACCATCCTGAAAAAACATTGATCCGATATCGACCATGATGTTACACCAAAGCCTTCTGTCAGCCGGACAGGAGGCTTTTGACCTGCCGCTAACGTCCTTGTCTCTTTCCCGGTGTATTTCTAACATGATGAAACTTTTTCACGGCGCACACAAACGATGCATACCAGTCTGACTTATGACGAAGCGATCGCGAATCTCGAGAAGGTCCTGATCAAGGGCCGATTCACGAAGGCCGATGTGTTTATCACACGGTCCGAGGGGCGCCGGTATGTTGTGAAGGACTATTCGCAAAAAGGTTTCTGGGAACGGAATCTCATCGGCCGCATTGTGATCGGTCGAGAGTCGAGGGCCTACAAGGCGCTCAGCGGGGTCGAGGGGCTGCCGCCTCGCGTCAAGCGTCTATCTCCTTGTTCTCTTGCCATCGAGTATCTTGAGGGTAAGGACCTTGGCGGTTTTGAGCGGGGCGAACTTGGGCCGGAGGTTATACGCCAGTTCGAACGGATCGTAGGTGAACTGCATAAGCGCGGCTGGGTGCATCTCGATCTGCACCGTCGGACAAATATTCTATTTGTTGACGGGAAAGTATTCGTGGTGGACCTGGCCTCAGCACTCCATACGGGAAGCATCCCTCTGATCGGTCATTGCTTCACCGAACTCGTCGGTCTGGCTGATCGCCTGTCGCTCATAAAAATGAAGAATATCTTCGGCCCGGAACTGTTGACGGAGCGGGAGCGTTGGTGGCTCAAACTTAGAAATATCGTCATGCCGACGAAGTGGGATGATAAATAAACATGAACAACACAGTTTGGCGCAGATGAACCTCGATTCGTTGAAAAGAGCTCCTGCGATGGATTGAGTAAAACAGGGTCACGGTAACAGTTGAAGCCATGAATAAAGGGGCAAGCATTGCAGAAAACGGAACACATCACCTCTTCTTAGGTATTGCCATCCGAGTAAGTATTACTTCCTTTCTTCCGCAATCGACGCAGCCGTTTTCGTTGCCGATACTTCCGTTCCCTTCGCGATAACCACGATGCCCGAAGGTGGTTACGTGGTAGCGCTTCCTGTCTTCCTCACGGTTATACCCGATCTCGGTCTCCGGTGGGATCACGACGTCCTTGTCAATGATTGCGCGGCGGATGCGGCAGTGCCTGCCGATGTCCACGTTCTCCATAAGAATTGAATCGTGCACTTCGCTATAGCTGTTGATGCGGACGTTCGGCGAGAGTACGGAATTCTGCACCCGGCCGCCGGAGATGATGCATCCGTGCGCAACAATCGAGTCGAGGGCGATGCCGAGGCGTGCCTCCCTTTTTTTCCTGGGCGAATACGAATTTCACCGGAGGATTCTGCCCCTGATAGGTGCGCATGGGCCAGGCCTTGTCGTAGAGGTTAAGGAGAGGATCCACGCTCACGAGGTCCATGTTGGCTTCCCAATAGGCATCGATGGTTCCGACGTCCCTCCAGTATTTGGCTTCTTTTTTGTTCTCGTCCTTGAAATTGTACGCGCAGACACGTGATCCCTTCATCATCTGGGGGATGATGTTTTTGCCGAAATCGTGGGATGTGTCCTGGAGCGCGTCGGACTTCAAATATTCCAACAGGGTCCTCGTATTGAACAGGTAGATGCCCATGGACGCGAAAGCGAGGTCGGGCCTGCCGGGAATGCGGCTTTGGATTGCTGTGGTTTTTCCTCGAACCCGATGATCCTGCAATCATCTTTGTCAACCTCGATGACGCCGAATGCCGCAGCGCTTTTCTTCGGTATCTCGATGGCAGCCACGGTCGCATCGGCATTCTGCTCCTTGTGAAACCGGAACATCTCGGAATAGTCCATCTTGTAGATGTGGTCGCCGGCGAGCACAAGCACGTGGTCCGGAGCATCCTTTTCGATCATGTAAATGTTCTGGTAGATGGCATCGGCCGTGCCCTGGTACCATTTGTCGCCGACCCGCTGCTGGGGAGGCACGGAGATGATATATTCGTCCAACTCACCGGAAAAAAGGTTCCACGCGAGCCTGAGATGTTTGTCCAAAGACAGGGATTTGTATTGCGGAAGCACGGCTATCTTGCGGATCCCGGAATTGATGCAGTTCGATAGCGAAAAATCAATGATCCGGTAAATCCCGCCGAAAGGAACTGCGGGCTTTGCGCGATGGATCGTTAGCGGGATGCAGCCGTTCTCCTTTGCCGCCGGCAAGGATCATTGCCAATATGCTCATCTTGCGTCGCGCTCCTTCATTCACCTGATAATGAGAATGATAGCAGGCGGTAGTATCCCTGTCAAACCGGCATAAGGTGTCATACATTGCGCTTTATTCACCTGATCCCGAAGCAAGTTAAACCAATAAAGGCATCATTGCGCATTACTTGAAATCGAAGTCCCCCCCTCATCTTTTTGTGGGGATGCTCATTCGTTACGGGAGCGTCTCCTGGAGCGTGTTTTGGGTGCTTCGAATGTCTCAGCTCGATGCCTGGAAAAGTAAATGATTACAACATGATAGTTGTTCATGTTGATTTATTTGAAATGTGGGTTCATCTGTTTTCAAAAGCTGTATTATAAAATAGAGTTTAATAATTTTCATATGAGATTATTTTATGACATTTTGTCTTGATTTTTTATTAAGTGGTTGCTAATATGACATTCCCTTAATGGATCAAGCGGTTGTTCTGCGCGCTTGGTCACGAAATACGGCAACACCTCGTTTCAGTAACACCATGAAAAATCAATACGCTAACCTGATGTCCGGGTTGTTCTCTATGCAATTTCAGTCGGGAGGTTCTTACCGTGCTCCAACAAGAAGACGTTAAAAAGGTTGATGTTGTTCTCGATGAAGCCGCCGGTCAGCGGGGCATGCTTATTGCCGTGCTCCAGCGGGTCCAGGAGAAGTTAGGGTATTTGCCTGAAGAGGCGATGAAAATGATCGCTGAGCGGATGTCCCTGTCACTCAACAATGTTTACGGTGTTGCATCGTTCTACAAGCATTTTCATTTCAAGCCCCGGGGTAAAAACATCGTCAAGGTCTGCATGGGCACCGCCTGCCATGTGCGCGGAGGCAAGGCCGTGCTTACGGAGATGGAGCAGCAACTCGGGATCAAGGAAGGAGAGACCACCAAGGACCTCTCCGTTACCCTTGAGACCGTGGGATGCGTGGGGTGCTGTGCGCTGGCGCCGGTTGTCACGATCAACGATAAGGACCTCTTTGGCGAGCTGACGCCCAAGATGGTAGATGACATTATCAATTCGGTGAGGAGCGAACATGGAACTCACGTTTAAACGGCTGGAGAACGTCAAAGGACCTGGATGTGTTACGCCAGAAGCTTCGGAAGGAACACGAGGAAAGTGATGCGCACAGGGTGCGGGTCTGTTGCGGTACGGCCTGTCAGGCAACGGGATCCAACAAACTCGTTAAGAAATTCGAGGAAGAAGCGGCGGCAAAACAGGTCAAGCTCGAGATCGTGAAGACCGGTTGCCAGGGCTTCTGTCAGCGCGGTCCGGTGGTGATCCAGGAACCCGCAGGAGATCTTTTACCAGAAGGTGAAGGTGGCGGACGTGCCGACCCTCTTCTCCGATTCCGTGCTCCACGGCGTGCCCTACCGCAAACAGCTCTACCGCGAGTTCCCTCTGTCCGATCCGAACGAGAGGATGCAGGATATCCCCTTCTACAAGAAGCAGAAGCGCCTGGCGCTCCATAGGAACGGCGTCGTCGACCCCTGCAATATCCACGATTCCATCCGCGAGGACGGGTATGCCGGCCTAGCCAAGGTGCTGACCGAGATGAAGCCCGACGAAGTCATTGATATCGTCAAAAAATCCGGTCTCCGCGGACGCGGCGGCGCAGGCTTTCCCGGCAGGCCTCAAGTGGGAGCATACGAAAAAATCAGGCGCCAAGATCAAGGCCGTAGTGTGCAATGGCGACGAAGGCGACCCGGGCGCGTTCATGGACCGCTCCCTGATGGAGGGCGATCCTCATTCCGTCATGGAGGGCATGCTCATTAATGCCTATGCCATCGGCGCGCAATACGGATATATCTACGTCACGGCACGAATATCCCCTTGCCGTGAAAAACCTCGGTATCGCCATCAAGCAGGCACGTGCCATGGGGCTCCTGGGCAAAAATATCCTGGGCTCAGAACTTTGAATTCGACATTGAGATCAAGGAAGGCGCGGGTGCATTCGTGTGCGGCGAATCCACGGCGCTGGTCGCTTCCATCGAGGGCGAACGCGGCATGCCGCGTCCCCGTCCTCCGCGTCTCTCCGAAGCGGCGGGCGGCCTCTGGAACATGCCCACGAACCTGAACAACGTCGAGACCTTTGCCAATGTTCCCACGATCATCACCAAGGGGCTTGATTATTATACAAAGATCGGCACGGAAAAGTCAAAAGGGACCAAGGTCTTCGCCCTCACGGGCAAGATCAAGAACACGGGCCTCATCGAGGTGCCCATGGGCATCACGCTGCGCGAGATCATCTTCGACATCGGCGGCGGCATGCTGAACCCGGAAAGGCAGTTCAAGGCGGTCCAGACCGGCGGCCCGTCCGGCGGCTGCATCCCGGCCCAGTTCCTCGACATGCAGGTGGACTTCGACACCCTGGCGACGGTGGGGTCCATCATGGGCTCCGGCGGCATGGTGGTGCTGGACGAGGACGACTGCATGGTGGACGTGGCCAAGTTCTTCCTTTCCTTTACCAAAAGCGAATCCTGCGGCAAATGTCCTCCCTGCCGCGTCGGCACGTGGCAGATGTATGAGACTCCTTGACAAGATCACCGCGGGACGGGGGGAAAAGGGCGACATCGAGCGGCTCGAAAAAATGGGCAAGCTGGTCGTGGCCGGATCGCTCTGCGGCCTGGGCAACAGCGCGCCGAACCCGGTGCTCTCAACGATCAAATATTTCCGCGAAGAATACGAAGAGCATGTGAATGACAAGTACTGCCGTGCCAAGCGCTGCCAGGGCATGGGGTCATACCGGATCCTGCCCGAGCACTGCATTCTCTGCGGTCTCTGCAAACAAGCCTGCGCCTTTGATGCCGTGGTGGAGCTTCGGGACAAGTTCTTTATCGACCAGGACTATTGCACCCGGTGCAAGGCGTGCTACAGCGTCTGTCCTACCCAGGCCGTTGTGATCGAGAAGAGGAGGGCCCATGCCGAAACAAGAAAATAAGTGCCCGGTCAATGCCACGCGGGCGAAACTGAAATATTTCTATTACGACGAATCCAAGGACGGCATGTGCTCCAAGTGCCATCCCTGCAAGCTTGGTATTTTCGATGCGATCAAGATCCTTGAAGCGATCCAGGCCGGGAAGGGCGTGGATAAGTACGTTGCCCAGCTCAAACGCATCGCCGTTGATGTGAAGGACGGCAGCATGTGCAAAAAAGGCAAGGACCATGCCGATATCCTGGCCGCGTTTCTGGCAACTAGCGCCAGCGACCTCGAGCGGCATATCCAGGGTGTCTGTACGCATCATGAATGCAAGCAGCTAATCCGGTACGAGATCAACGCTGCGCTGTGCACCATGTGCGACAAATGCCGCGAGGTCTGCAAGGACAACGCGATCGAGGGCCAGAAGGTACAGCCGTATAAAGGCGGGTTCAAGCCCTACCGCATCAGGCAGCAGCGGTGCACCCACTGCGGAGAATGCATCAAGGTCTGTCCCGAGAACGCTGTCGTGATCGTCGAAAAGGACCGCGAGGCTGGTAACCGCGGAGCCGGTGCGGACGCTGGTCTGCACCTGCGATGTTCGTTCAAATGCGCTTGGAGGGTTGCCCGCCTGTTCTCTTCACGCGAACATGCCGGCAGAAGAGGCCGTTGCGGGAAATAAGTAAGTGAGAGATCAAGCACCAATAACCAAGTAACCAAGCGCCAAATATCAAATCAATTCCAATAACCAAAGTTGAGGCTCCAAATTGTTTGATTATTGGCATTTGGATATTGGTGATTATTTGTAATTTGGAATTTGAAATTTAGATATTGTTTTTTCATGGAGGCTGCTGATGACGACCAAGATGGTAAACATGGAATTTGACGGCAAGGCTGTATCAGTTCCCGAGGGCATGACCCTTGTGGACGCAGCGGCGACCGTAGGGATCCACATTCCGAACCTGTGCCATATCAAGGAGCTCAGGGGCGTGGGTGCGTGCCGCATGTGCATGGTGGAGATCGAGGGCATGAAAACGCCGGTCACCGGCTGCACAACCAGGACCAAGGAAGGCATGAAGGTCCAGACCAGTACCCCGAAGGTCGAGGAGATCCGGAAGTTCGTGACCGACCTGGTGCTGTCCTTTCATCCGCTGGATTGCATGACCTGCCCCAAGGCAGGCGCCTGCGACCTCCAGCGCTATGCAGGAGACCTGAAGATCCAGGAATCGTCATTCGGCAGGAAGAGCTTCAACTATCCGCTGAACGACCGGAGCCCCTTCATCACCATCGACAACAACTACTGCATCCTCTGCGGCAGCTGCGTCCGGGTCTGCAAGGAGCAGAACACGAACGTACTCGACTTCATGGGCCGCGGCATCACCACCAAGGTAACGACAGCGATGGACAAGCCGCTCCAGGATTCGGGCTGCACCTTCTGCGGGTCCTGCGTGGACGCCTGCCCGGTAAACGCGATCATGGAGCGCGACCGCTGGCAGCACGGCAGGGAGTGGGACCTCGAGAAGCACGACACCGTCTGCACGGCCTGCGGGTCCGGCATGCAGCGTGATCACGAGCAGCAAGGACGGCAAGATCGTAAAGGTGAATGCGAAAGAGGACAATGGCTATATCTGCGCTATCGGCCGTTTCGGATTCGATTCATTGAAGGCCCCAAATCGCATCATGACCCCAATGAAGAAACAAGGCAGCAAACTCGTGCCCACCTCCTGGGAAGATGCCGCCAAGATCGCGGCCGATGCGCTCAAAAAGGCAGGGGCGAATGCGGGCTTCATTGCCGCCGGCTCTCTCACGAACGAAGAGGCGTACGCGGTCCAGGAGCTTGCACGCGACCGTTTCGGGAAGCGCGAATATCGATACCCCGGCATCGGTGTATGCCGGCGGCTTGATCTCGTCCCTCCGTGCCGTCTATGGAGAGGCGGGTATCACCATCGCGACCCAGGCTGATCTCAAATCCGCTGACGTCGTCGTGCTGATCGGCGCCGATCCGTCACAGAAGAAGCAGTCACTCCAGGAAGTGGAGGTCATGGTCCGGAGAAGGGCCCAGGCAGGGGCAAAGGTCATTGTTGTAAACCCGGAGAAGATCGAGCTTGCAGGTCATCAGAATGCCATCCATCTCCAGCTCAAGGAAGGGACCGACACAGTCCTGCTCGCAGGCCTCATAAGCGCCTCGATAGCTGAGGGGGCCACTTCCTCGGCCAAGGGGCTCGATGCTTTGAAAAAATCCCTCCTCAGCATCGACAGCGCCGCATCTACGTCCGGTGTATCAGCCGAGCTGATCACGAATGCAGGCAAGGTCTTTGCCGCGGCTAAGCAGCCAGTGGTTATTATCGGTACCGGCATCTCGGCGAACGAAGATGCTTCGCTTCAGGCCCTGAATCTCGCCCTCATGAAGAACGCAGGAGTGTTGCCGCTCATGCTTGAGGCGAACGCACTGGGAGCGATCCAGATGGGTTGCGTACCTGACAGGGGTCCTGGCGCCGCCAAGGTGAAAAAGACGGGTAAGGACTATAGCGAAATGAAGTCCGGTATGAAGGCGCTTTTCGTTGCCGGTAATGTTGGTGATACCGATTTCAAATCCGACATGCTTATTGTCCAAGCGAGCCATATGACGCGCTCTAGCGGAAAAAGCGGACCTCGTGCTTCCCATGACAGCGCTTTATGAGAAACACGGGACGGTCATGAATACATACGGTGCGGTCAAGACCGTTGCGCCGGTGCAGCAGCCTGCGGGCGACGCAAAGGACGGTGCGGAGATAGCATCGGAGATATCAGCGGCAGTAAGCAAGACAAAGGCGTTCAAATCAAAAGATATAGCTGCTGCGGTCAAGAAAGTAAAGACCGGGAAGCTCGGAGCCGGGTCATTCAAGCCGGTAGATGCCGTGGCCGCGAAACCCTATGCCGTATATGCCTCGGTACTGATTTTGGCCATGAATCAGGGACTGCTTGCCGCTTCCGGCGTTTCCAAGGTGATCGTGGTCCGGCAACCGGCGCTCCAGAAATAACCGCGGGAAGGCGGAACACCGCCTATTGCGTTAACTAAGATGTGGTTTTTTTGTTCTTTTTTTCGTATAATAGCAATGACTTAAAATAGGGGACGCTTTAGTCTCCGTTAGAAAAGGAGTTCTGACTCACTATGAGAGAAGATATGAAATCCGTTGATCCGGCCGCGCAAGTCCTGCTGAAAAAGGCCGGAGAGAAAAACATAACGACGTCTTTTGAGAGGGCGGAGAAGCTCAAACCCTGCCCCATCGGCGCCACGGGCGCGTGCTGCAAGATGTGCCATATGGGTCCCTGCCGGCTGGTCGGCAAAGAAGAAATTGCCGAAGGCGTCTGCGGCGCGACCCTGCCGGTAGTGACCGCGAGGAATTTTGCGCGCATGGTGGCTGCGGGCACGGCGGCGCACTCGGACCATGCGAGAGACCTCGCGAACACGCTGCTGGCAGTGGCGCGCGGCGAGGCGAAGGATTTTCAGATCAAGGACGTCCGGAAACTGAACCGCGTTGCCGGTTATCTCGGCATCAATGTGGAAGGCAAGTCCGTGAATGAAGTGGCTGAGAAGGTCGCGCTCAAGTTCCTCGAACAGTTCGGCCAGCAGCGGGGAGAGCTCGCCTATCTGTCCCGCGCTCCCAAAAAACGCCAGGAGATCTGGAAAAAGCTCGGCATTGCGCCGCGTGCCATTGACCGTGAAGTGGTCGAAATGATGCACCGTACCACCATGGGTGTGGACCAGGAAGTGAACAATATCATGCTCGGGGCCATGCGGACATCGCTCGCTGACGGCTGGGGCGGGTCCATGATGGGCACGGACATATCGGACATCCTTTTTGGCACCCCAAAACCGGTGACGGCGAAGGCCAGCCTCGATGTCTTCAAGGAAGACTACGTTAATCTCGTCGTGCACGGGCATGAACCGTCATTCGCCGAGATGCTGGTCGTCGCGGTGGACGATCCGGAGATGACGGCCTATGCCAAGTCAAAGGGCGCCAAGGGAGTGAACCTTGTCGGTATGTGCTGCACCGCGAACGAGATCCTTGTGCGGCACGGCATCGCCACGGCGGGCGGGTTCCTGCAGCAGGAACTGGGCCTCGTCACCGGTATGATCGAGGCAATGGTCGTGGACGTGCAGTGCATCATGCCCGCCATCGGCGAACTGTCGAAGAAATACCATACGAAGATCATCACGACGACGACCAAAGGTAAAATGAAGGATGCCATTCATATTGAATACGATGAGCATCACGGCCTGGAAATTGCCAAGAAGGCCGTGCGGCTTGCGATCGATAACTTCCCGAATCGCAAAAAAGAAGACGTTGTCTCCGGTTGATGTCAAGCCAGCCGATATGATCGCCGGATTCTCCGATGAGTACATCGAGTACATGCAGGGCGGGTTGTACCGCGGCTCGTACCGGCCTCTGAATGATGCCATCATCGCCGGCCGTATCCGCGGCGTGGTGGGCCTCGCGGGCTGCAACAATCCGCGGATCTGCCAGGACAGCCTCCACAATTTCCTGACGCGGGAGCTGATCAAGAACGACGTCCTCGTGGTCCAGACGGGGTGCTCGGCGCATGCCTCGGCCAAGGCGGGCTACATGACGCCGGAGAATGCCCTGGAAAACGCAGGCCCCGGCCTCCGGGAAGTGTGCGAGGCCATCGGCATCCCGCCGGTGCTCCATCTCGGCTCCTGCGTGGACAACTCGCGCATCCTGACCATCGCGTCCCATATCGCCGAAGCGGGCGGTCTCGGCGACGACATCGGCGGCCTGCCTGCGGTCGGCATTGCTCCAGAGTGGATGAGCGAAAAGGCCATCGCCATCGGCACCTATTTCGTCGCTTCCGGCGTGCCGATCATCTTCGGCGCGGGCTCCCCGGTGGCGGCCAGCAAGACGCTCAAGGACATCATGGAAAACAAGTGGTGGGACCTGCTGACAGCCGGCTTCTACTTCGAGGAAGACCCGGGCAAGATCCTCGAACTGACCTTGAAACTTATCGATACCGCCAGGGAAAAGCTCAAGATCCGCAAGTACGAGTCCGGCAGGTTCGGCACGGAGCGCGTGCTTATGGATATGGCCGCACGGCGCGGTTCCTTCGCGACCCCGCACGGAGTGGATATATAAGATTCAGTACGTCGAGCTATCTTGAGGAGAGGCCGCAGGGGCCTCTCCTTTTTTGTTTGTCGGCAGGCTTAAGAAATGCGGCGAGGCGAGAGGATCATCTATGTATCATGGTGAGAGGATGAATAGTATTACCCATCTCCTGGGAGTCGTACTTGCGGTTGTTGGCCTTATTTTTCTGGTGGCTCGCGCAGCTCTTACGGGTGACCCCTGGAAGATCGTCAGTTGCAGCATCTACGGCGGCACGCTTGTGACACTGTATACTTCTTCTACTCTTTACCACAGTATCAAGGGAGCATCGAAGAAGGTCTTCCAAAAACTCGATCACAGTGCAATTTATCTGCTCATCGCCGGAAGCTATACCCCTTTTACCCTCGTTACCCTGCACGGACCCTGGGGATGGTCTCTGTTCGCTGTGGTCTGGGGGCTTGCCGTGATCGGTATTCTTCAAGACCTCCTGTTTGCGAAACGCCGGGGCATCCTCTCTGTGATGATTTACTTGCTGATGGGCTGGATCGCTATGGTTGCTATTCGCCCGCTCTCTCGGGCTCTTCCGGGTGCAGGCATGACCTTGCTGGTTGCCGGGGGACTGTTCTATACCATTGGAGTTATTTTCTACGCCCTTGATAAAAAACTTGCTCACAGCCATGGAATCTTTCATCTCTTTGTGCTGGCTGGAAGTGCCTGCCATTATTTCACGATTTATCTGTACGTGGCGTAACAGCACAGCTTCCAGTGGATATCCAACATATAGTGCCTTTTTCTCATCCCGATACAATATCTCGCATAGTGCCGTCCGCTTTAAAAATAAAATATAATAAAACATAAAAAAAACTTGACAATAATATTTTTTTAAGTATCATCATAACTATACTTACTATAAATATTATTAGTAACGTATTAAGAGAGGGTGCCATGGCTACACGCAAAAGCTCGAAAAAGTATAAAACAAGCGATATCTGCAATCGTTTCGATATATCGCGGGCCACGCTTTTTCGGTGGGAGAGCGAAGGTTTGCTGACGGAAGTGGGGCGTGACTGGCGTGGGCTGGAGGATATACAGCGAGAGCAACGTGAAGGCTATCGAAAAGATCATGAAGGGCAAAAACGCCGGTTGATATATAGCACCCTCGTTTGTGGAGTGAAAATGATTTTTTCCAAGAAAATTGAGCCGATCGCACTGGACATAGGATCAACCTTTATTAAACTTGTCCAGCTGAAGGGCTCGAATAAAAACTATCAGCTGATTAAATTCGGCATGGTACCGTTACCGCCCGAGGTAATCGTGGAGGGCGCGGTAATGGATGCCGGACGGGTAGTTGAGGCCATCAGGGAACTTCTTGTCTCCCAGAAGGTAACGACCAAGGAGGTCGTGATCTCGGTCTCCGGCAGCTCGGTCATTATCAAGCGCGTTTCCGTTGCTGATATGACTGATGAAGAGCTGGCGGAATCCATCAAATGGGAGGCGGAGCAGTACATCCCCTTTTCCATTGATGACGTGAATGTAGATTTTCAAAAGCTCGGGGCAGGCGCCGTCGAAGGGCAAGCGGATGTGCTGCTGGTAGCTGTAAAGAAAGACAAAATAAACGATTATGTCAATCTCGTCAAAGAAGCGGGATTGGAGCCGGTGGTCATGGATGTCGACGCTTTTGCGCTGGCGAACATGTATGAGCTCAACTATACAATTGAGGAAGGGACAACGGCCCTTCTCAATATTGGAGCTTCGGTGATGAATATCAATATCCTGAAGGACGGGGTATCGATCTTTACCCGTGATATTACGGTAGGCGGCAACCGTTATACCGAGGCGCTCCAGCGGGATTTTGGTTTTACCTATGAAGATGCGGAAAAGGTGAAGAGGGGCGAAGAGGTGGAAGGCGCCGATCAGGAGCAGCTCGCCAGCGTGATGTCGTCGGTTACGGACGATATCGTTGCCGAGACGCAGAGGTCCTTCGAATTCTTCCGTTCCACGACAGGCAGTGACAAGGTGTCACGGGTGCTGGTCTCCGGCGGATGCGCACGGATAGGGAATTTTATCACGGTTCTGTCCGGACGGCTTGAGGTCCCGGTAGAGGTCGTCGATCCGTTTAAGAAGATCAAGGTCGATCCGAAGCGCTTTGAATCCATGGTGATAGCGGAGTCAGCCCCTTTGTGCGCGGTGGCAGTGGGGCTTGCAATTAGGAGGCCGGGCGACAGATGATAAAAATAAATCTTCTGCCTACTAAAAAGAAGCCTCCGAAGAAGGTCATTGACCTTCAGCAACAGGTAATCCTTGCAGTCCTGATCCTCATTCTGGTTGCGATTGCCATGGGATATTATTGGAAGACGCAAAACGACCGAATTGCCATGCTTGAGAATGAAAAGGCGGCAACGGAAAAGCAGATTGCCGCTCAGGACAATATGCTCAAGGAAGTGAAGAATGTCGAAGAAGAGCGGAGAAAGGTCTCCGAGAAGATTGAAATTATCGAAAAACTGAAAAAAAACCAGGCAGGCCCGGTGCTGCTTCTTGATGCGGTGAGCAAAGCGCTTCCCAAGGGTGTCATTATCGCATCGCTCTCGGAAAACAATAACAGCGTAAACATCGACGGGGATGCCTTCACGAATGAGGATGTGGTCCGGTTTATCGATAACTTGAAGGCCTCTCCATTATTGAAGGATGTCATGTTACTTGAAACAAGCCAGACAACACAGGATAAAATCGATATTTACAAATATAAACTCCAGTTTGTCTATAAAGGGTTATGATGGCAACTCTTATCGATAAAATACAGAAAATTCCTACCAAGACAAGGGTGATCGGTTTTGGTGTCTTTATCGTTATACTGTTGGTCGCTTATATTTTCCAATATCAAATCCCTATGAACACCAGGATCAAGGATCTTGATACCGCTCTTGCGGGACTGCAGCAAAAGATACGCGAGAATGACAGTAAGATAAAAAAACTCGACGACCTTAGGGCAGAGGTGAAGTCACTGGAAGGACGGCTAGTAATCCTTACCAAACAGCTCCCTCCTGAGTCTGAAGTGTCCGACCTGCTCAGGCAAATACAGAGTCTGGTGAATCAGTCGGGACTTACGCTCAAGTCCTGGAAACCGAGTGGGCGAAAGACGCACGCAAGCGGTCTGTACGAGGAGATTCCCATTGCCATTACGTTGACCGGGGGGTATCATAATACGGCTTTGCTTTTCGACCGCATTGGGAAACTGACGCGGATTGTGAATATACTCAATATAAAAATGGGCAGCATGAAAATGAACAAAGACGGCAGTCCGGAAGTCACTATCAACTGTACGGCAATGACGTTTTCTGCACTGGAGAAAAAAGTTGATGCAGCGACACAGAAAAAAACAATTTAACAGAGTGCTCGCCGGGTTCACGTCGATGCTTTCCTTGATTACCGTTGTGGTAATCACCGGCTGTTCCGATTCGGGGAACTTGCCTCAGGCGAAAGCACCCACTTCTGCAAAAGCGAAGCAACAGATGATTACCCAGATAACACCGACGGTGACGGAGCGATAAATCTCAGGCCAATTTTTCCTATAATCCAGCGGGGAAGAGAGATCCCTTCGCTCCGCTTATCGTGAAGGAAGATCAGAAGGCATTGACTGGAGAGCGTCCGCCGCTAGAGCGGTATAATATATATGAGTTTAAGCTGTCCGGCATTGTGTGGGGCGGCTTTGGATATAGTGCAATGGTTGAGGGCCCCGATGGAAAGGGGTATTTTGTGCATGTTGGAACGATTATAGGTCAAAACAAGGGCATTGTGAAAAAGATAACACAGTATACCATGGTAATCGAAGAAAAATTCAAAACCATTTCGGGCGAATCGAATCGAAAAGAGATTGTACTTGAGCTCCGGAATAAACAGGAGGGGATGCAATGAAGTACGTTCAACCGCCGAAAGCATATTGGTTGATTTTTCTCATCTCTCTCGGAACCGTGCTCTTCACCGGGTGCGGTGCAAAAGCACCGGAGTCTGGGAAACAGCAGGGGACGCAGGTGCTTCTCAATAAAATTGACACCAGCGACGTCGACGGGAAGACCGAGATAGTTATTGAGGGGACCGAGCCTATTCTGCAGTATACATCATTCCAACTTACCGAACCGCTCAGGCTGGTGGTTGACATTTCTGATGCGGATATCAGTAAATTCCAATCAAAGATTAACGTGAATAACGGGGCTGTTGTTGATATCACGCCCAGCCAAAAGGACACGATTGCCCGCCTGGAGGTCGCGCTTTCACAGGCCGTTGACACCAAGGTATATCAGTCGGGTGGCAAGCTTATGATAGAGCTGGCTAAGCCGGTTGAGGAAGCCAAGGCCGCGCCAGAAGCGGCTGCTCCTGCACCTCCGCAGCAGGAGCAACCCAAGCAGGAGCAGGTGCCTCAACCGGAGCAAAAGAATACGGCAACGGTGGTGTCCGCCGTCCAATCCTCTGCGAATAAAGAAGGTGTCAGGGTAGTCATATTGGGCAACGGGACCATGTCGCCGAATGTATTTATGCTTAAAGACAACAGGCTGGTCGTCGATATTCCCGGAGCGAAGAACATGGTAAGGCCGAGTGTCGTTCCCGTTCGTAAGGGTGGACTTGCCAGGGTTCGTGTTGCTCAGCACTCGGATAAAGTCCGCGTGGTATTAGACCTTACAAAGCCGCTTGAGTATACGGTTACCCCGGAAGGCAATACGTTGATTATTGCAATGGCACCGACCACCGTGGCGAAGCTCGAAGAGAAACGCCCGCAGGAGCGTACGGCAGCGCAGGAACCGGAAAAGGTATCAACCATGGAAAAAGAGGTCCCTGCTCCTCAAGAGGCCGCATCCGTAGTTTCGCCCGCGGGTAAAAAGGAAGAGGTGGAAGCCGGGAAAAAGGAACTTAGGTTATCGGATACTACTTTACTGGGCAACGGGAAAAAATACACTGGCAGAAAAATATCACTTGATCTTCAGGATGCGGATCTGATCAATGTGATGCGTCTTTTTGCAGAGGTTGCCAACTTGAATATCATTCTTTCACCCGAGGTGAAAGGCAGAGTTACCGTCCGCATGGTCAACATTCCTTGGGACCAGGCTATGGATATAATTCTCAAGATGAATGGTCTTGGCTATGTGCTTGAGGACAACGTTCTTCGCATTGCCTCAGTGAGTGCGCTTACCAAAGAAGCTGAAGATGAGATGCGGTCAAAGGAAGCAAAAAAGAAGGCGGAAGACCTGATAACACGGATCGTTCCGGTTAATTATGCCAAGGCGGGGGAAATCGAGCCGACGATAAAAAAATCGCTCTCTCTTCGCGGTGAAACCGTAACGGATACCAGAACGAATACTCTTATTATCAAGGATCTCGCGCGAAACGTTGATGAAGTGGTATCTCTTATCAAACTGCTGGACAAGCCCATAGCCCAAATCATGATAGAGGCAAGGATTGTTGAAGCCTCACTAACTTTCAGCCGGAGCCTTGGCGTGCAATGGGGCGGTACGTCAAGTTCGGATGCTTCGCACGGCAACCCGTTAGGAATTTCATTCCCCAATTCAGTAGGGATTACCGGCGGTCCGACCATGGGCACCACGGCTTCTGGCTCGGGCAACTACTTTGTGAACATGCCGGCACCAGCCGGCGCCGGCACGGGCGGTGGAGCCATAGGTTTTACGTTCGGCTCTCTTAGCAAATCCCTGAATCTCGACCTTGTCCTGTCCGCGCTTGAATCAACAGGAGAAGGCAAGGTGATCTCCACCCCGAGGGTAAGCGCGCTGGACAACAAGGAAGCCAAGATCGAACAGGGGAGTTCCATCCCCTTCTCAACAACATCAGCATCGGGGACGCAGATACAGTTCATCGACGCCAAACTCTCGCTCATTGTCACTCCTCATGCGACACCGGACAATAAGATCTTCATGAAAATTCAAGCGACGAAAAATGCTCCCGATACATCGCTCCTGGGTGCTTCGGGACAGCCATCCATTGCGAAAAATGAGGCCACAACGGAGATTCTCCTGGCCGATGGAGAGACCGCTGTGATTGGCGGTATTCTTGTCGTGGACCGATCACAGTCATTCACCAAGGTCCCGTTCTTCGGGGACCTTCCCCTCATAGGATGGTTATTTAAGAGCAAGACTACTAGCGAGAATAAGAAGGAATTGATCATTTTCATAACGCCGAGAGTGATAAGGCAGGAAGTGATCTAGAAATAAAAGGTACGGAGGTCATTGATGAAAATTATGAGAAGAACGACATCGGCACTGGTTCTGATGGGTTTGTTGGCATCGACTGTGCTGTTTAACGGTTGCGGCAGGAAAGAGGCTGAAAGTGCTGGATGCCCGTCGGGGTCATTTCTGGCGAATGCGACGGACACAATATCCAGTACAGGAATTTGTGGTTGGGATAGTTTTGTGTTTGCAGGAAGTTCGTTAGCATTAAATGGAGAAGGGTGTGTTCAGGATCCTGTGTTTACTGTGAAGGATTCAGCTGGAAATCCAAGGAATAATGTGTGTTTAGTTTTAACAACAAACGGCATCTGGTGGACTAATCATAGCTACACCACTAAGATTATCGGAGACCAACTAATAGCAACTACGGGTGATAACGGCACGGTTACAACATATTGGACCACATACGCCCTGCCTTTATCAAGCGCGGCGACAGGTACAACAGCAGCAGGGACGGATAACACATATGTGTCGGCAGCAATTAGCGCTGTTTCAGGAGCAGCATCACTTGAGGTAACTGCTGATATAACTGTGAAAGGCTGTCCGGCGGATGGGTCAGTTTGTCCCTAATATTTTGGACCTTGACTAATATTGTCATGTTGTAAGTAAGCATGCTTTTTATTTAAGCGGGGCGCCACAATTGCCCCGCTTGTTTTATTAACAAAGAAATGCGGAGCTGTGCCGGGGTGCCTGAAACTGATAAGAAGCGCCATTTGCTCATTTACGGTCAACGATACGAACATCTGTCGAGAATATAAATTATTTTATTATCTGCAATTGTGGCATACTCCTCAAAAGCAAGCAGTTCTCAAAACCAAGATAGTAGATTTATTATAAAGAAATGAGTTCGATGAAAAAGAAAGTAGAGGCGCTGATAAGAGGGGGGAAAATAACTTTAAAAAAATAATGCGAAGGTCCGTCATAACCTTATGATGGCTGACGTAGCGATGGGAACAAAATGAAGATTAATATATGGTAGAAATAAAAAACCGGAGAGGATAGGCCTTGGAACCCTTAACGGCAAATCTTTATCTCCGGCAATTAAATTGTATGACCCTAATCGATGCTACGCCCTGCTCTGCCTGCTGTTTCTCAGGCTCTTCTGCTTCCTCTTCTGTGCTTCAATCCGCTTCCGTTTCTTTTTTAAGGAAGGCTTTTCATAAAAACGTCTGTTTTTCAGTTCCCTGAAAAGGCCGTCGTTCTGCATCTTCCGTTTGAGAAGCCTGATCGCCTTCTCAATATTTTTGTCGTCAACTCTTATCTCCAAGAATTTTTATTCCTTCCACCGCCGCTGGAGCCGCCACGGTCGAATCCACCCCTTCCGCCGCCACCGGGTCTGCCGCCACGTCCACCGGCCCGTTCAGTCTGAGGCCGCGCCTCGCTCACGTTCAGCGCGCGGTCCATAACAGTTGTTCCGTTCAGGGTCGCAATGGCCTTGTCCGCATCCTCATCATTTGCCATTTCAATGAAGCCGAATCCCTTCGAACGGCCGGTAGCTGCATCGGTAATGATCTTACACGACTGCACTTCTCCAATAGGAGTAAAGACATTCTTGAGCTCTTCTTCAGAAATATTGTAAGACAGGTTGCCGACATAGAGCTTCTTAGCCATGTTACCTCCAGTGTTATTGTTAAATCAAAAAAGGTTGCAAGAATACATCATGACAGCTCTCTAAAAAAGCGGAGATCTGTGAATTCTTATTGTTTTACGACATTCACCGCCTGGAGACCTTTGGCCCCTTTTTCAACATCGAAACTGACCGCATCTCCTTCCGACAAGGACCTGAAGCCATCACCTTGAATCGCTGAGAAGTGGACGAACACATCACTGCCTTCTTCGGTGGTGATGAAACCAAAACCCTTTGCATCGTTAAACCATTTTACTAAACCGTTTGACATCTGATCCTCCTTGATTGACCCGTGGCCGAGTCTTTTTGCACAAAAAAAAGACTGCAAACTTAAAAGGTAGTTTTTGCAGCCGACAATTAACAAAAACTCGCATCTCTTATTTTCCCTATTTTGTCGATCATACCCCGTATTGACCGGAAAAGTCAACTTATTTTTTTAGGTTTTTGCTCCTGCCGCGAGGCTGTTCCTCTCTCCGGCTTTTTGCGAAGATCCTCACGGGCGTACCGTGGAACCCGAAGGCCTGGCGAAGGTTGTTCTCTATATAGCGGATGTACGAGAAGTGTACGCCTGACGGGTAGTTCACAAACACAACGAATGTCGGCGGCTTGATCCCCACCTGAGTGGCATAGTAATATTTTACGCGTTTGGCGCGGTAAAGCGGCGGCTCATGGCGTGCAACGAGCTGCGAAAAGACCCTGTTGAGCTCGGCAGTGGACACGCGACGCTGGATCTCCTGCATCAATTTGTCGATCTCTTCAAAGACCTTGGTGATGCGCTGGCGGGTGATTGCCGAGATGGTGATCACCGAGGCGTAATCAGCGAACTTGAGCCGCTGCTGGACATTCGCCATGAAGCGTTTGTACCCCTCTTCCTTATCAGGGACCAGGTCCCATTTGTTCAGGACGAGGATGATGCCCTTACCGGCCTCATGCGCCAGCCCCACTATTCGCTCATCCTGCTCGGTGATTCCCTCGGAAGCGTCGATCAGTACTAGCGCTATGTCCGCACGCTCAATGCCCTTCATGGCGCGCATGACGCTGTACTTTTCCACTCCGTGGCTGATCTTGCCACGGCTCCGGATGCCGGCCGTATCAACGAGGACATACTGTTTTCCGTAATACGTATAGACGCTGTCTACTGCGTCTCTGGTCGTACCTGCAACAGGACTCACGATCATCCGGTCTTCACCCATGAGGGCATTTACGAAAGACGATTTTCCTACGTTTGGCCTTCCAATGATGGCGATCCTTGGAATCTCCACGACTTGTTTTTCTTCAGATTTCGGAGGCGTGTCCGGCAGGTGATTGCAGAGCGCATCCATAAGGTCGGAAAATCCCTGCCCGTGCTGCGCGGAAATGGGATAGAGGGTATCGATGCCGAGGCGATAAAAGTCCGGGATGAGCCCTTCGTGACGCTCCCCGTCCACCTTGTTCAAGGCGTAGAGCACGGGTTTGCCCGAGGCCCTGAGGCGCTGCGATACCTCGATATCCGCCGGAAGCAGCCCCTCTTTGCCGTCCATGAGGAAGATGATGAGATCCGCTTCCTCCACGGCGAGGGTGGTCTGCTCGCGCATCTTTGTGAACATGATGTCCTCGGTCTCGGGCTCGAACCCTCCGGTGTCCACGAGGAGGAAGTGTTTCCCCATCCACTCTGCCTCAGCGTAGTTCCGGTCCCTGGTCACGCCGGGCAAGTTATCGACGACGGCAAAGTTCCTGCCGATGATTCGGTTGAAAAGGGTGGATTTACCGACGTTCGGACGGCCGACTATGGCGACAACTGGTTTAGGCATGATTATGCATACGGTTTCTCAATTCTAATATCTAAATTCCTGAAGAATATGGTCCCATTCTGTTCAGAGATCAGAATTTTACGTTTTAGGATTGTCGCAGCGCACTATAGCACTTTTGCTCTCAGCAGCACAAGAAAAAACCTTGCGAAGCCCCGGTATTTGTGTTATTTTCTGAATTATTCGAGAGGAGGTCTCCATGCGAAAATGTGCCGTTCTGACCGTGTGCCTGCTGTTCCTGTCCGCTTCGGTTGCCCGGGCTGAGTTCTATCGCTGGGTTGATAGGGAAGGGAAGGAATCCTTTACCAACGATCGGGAACAGGTGCCGCAGGAGTACCGGAACAACGCCGCAGCTGTGAAACCAGACGAACGCCGGGTCAGCGTTGGAGAGAAGACCGCTTCGACCAGGATGCCATCAGCCTCCCTTAAAGACCACAAAGACAAGTATGGAAAGGGAGAGGAACACTGGCGCACAAGGGCGGCGAAACTCAGAAAAGAGCTGGCGGAATTACAGGACAAATATGATCTCGTCCTGAAACAGGAACGGGAAGATGAAAATAAGCCTAAGAAGTTGACTTCCAGGAACAGCAGCAAAATAAAGAAATCCCGGTCCAGCCGGGAGAAGAAGAAAGCAACGCTCGAAAAGGACGTTGCCAGAAAAAAGCATGAGCTTGAGGTTGAGCTTCCCGAAGAGGCGCGGAAGGCCGATGCCTACCCGGGGTGGCTTAGAGATTAGCGCTATGTACGGATTGTCTTAAATATGCTCGCTGTTCACAACAACCACCCTTGGGATGGCTCGATCCCTGATGCTTCAGCGTTCATTCGACGCAGGGGCTCTTCGTGGTATGAAAAAAATCATAATAGACCAGAGCCTCTTGCATGACCTGGAGGGAAGCAACACGATCTTTAAAAGGAGCGGCATCACGTTCATTCCGGCGTGGTCAACCGAGGAAATACTCAACCTTCACGGCGTCGAACGAGCGGACCTCATTATCGCCGACGCCACCTTGCCTTTGATGGGCGGCGCCAGGCTCTGTTCCCTGATTCGGAGCGACACTGAGTTGAAATCCGTATCGATCATTCTCGTTTGTGGTGAAACCGAGCCCTCCCCGTCAGAATGCCGAAAAGCGGGTGCCAACGTCGTCATTCGAAAGCCGGCGGACCCCGGCGAGCTTCTGTGGAAAGCATCCGAGTTGCTTGTTGTCCCGCAACGGAAGGACATGCGGGCATTACTGCGCGTGTCCATAAAAGGCCTGGAGGGGGACGCCCCCTTTGTTGCCCAGTCTCAGAATATCAGCATCTCCGGAATGCTGCTGGAAACCGACCATGTGCTCAAGCTGGGCGAGCGGATGACCTGTGCATTTAATATCGGCCGCAGTGAAATCACGGTGTCCTGTATGGTCAAACGTATCGAGGAGACCATGTCGGTGAGACGTCGGTACGGTGTGAAATTCATGGACTGCGATACAAAGTCTCTCGTCATTATCGAGCACTTTGTCAAAACACAACCAAAACAGTAGCAAACAGTGATGAACGCAAGGTGTATGCCTGGTTGTTTCTTGCCGGTATCTCACGATAATCACGCAGGAGGATTTGTTGGAAGAACGGTACGATTTTCATAATGTCGAAGAACGGTGGCAGCGCTTCTGGCAGGACAATAAAACCTTCACGGTCACCGAGGACGCCTCGAAGCCCAAGTACTATTGTCTTGAGATGTTCCCGTATCCATCGGGCAGGATCCATATGGGGCATGTGCGGAACTACGCCATCGGCGATGTGATCTCCCGTTACAAGAGGATGCGCGGGTTCAACGTGCTTCACCCTATGGGCTGGGATTCCTTCGGTCTCCCCGCGGAGAACGCGGCCATCAAGCACGGCACGCATCCCCAGAAATGGACCCTCGAGAACATCGCTTTCATGCGGGATAAGCAGCTCAAGCGTCTCGGCCTGTCCTACGACTGGGACCGCGAGGTGGCAACCTGTCTAGAGGAGTACTATCGCTGGAACCAATGGCTGTTCGTCAAGATGTATGAGCGGGGCCTGGCGTACAAAAAGCGTTCGTATGTGAACTGGTGCCCGTCGTGCAATACCGTGCTTGCGAACGAGCAGGTGGAGGACGGTCTCTGCTGGCGTTGCAGTACCGTGGTCACGCACAAGGAGCTGGAGCAATGGTTCTTCAAGATCACGCAGTATGCGGAAGAGCTTTTATCCTACTGCGACAAGCTGCCGGGCTGGCCCGAGCGTGTGCTCACGATGCAGCGGAACTGGATCGGCAAGTCCACGGGCGTGGAAGTGGACTTCCTCATTGAAGGAACGGGAGAAAAACTGACGATCTTCACCACCCGCCCGGACACGCTTTTTGGCGTGACCTTCATGAGCATCGCGCCCGAACATCCCATGCTCGAATCGCTTATCAAAGGGAAGGCGCAGGCTGATGACGTCCGCGATTTTTGCCAGCGCGTGATGAGCGAGGACAAGGCCAGCCGCACCGACGAGAAGCAGGAAAAAGAGGGCATCTTGACCGGCGCCTATGCGATCAACCCCCTGAACAACGAAAAGGTCCCGATCTGGGTCGGCAACTTCGTGCTCATGGAATACGGCACCGGCGCGATCATGTCCGTGCCTGCGCACGACCAGCGGGACTTCGAGTTCGCGAAGAAGTACGGCATGTCGATCAGGATCGTGATCCAGAGCCCCGAAAACGATCTCGTCGCTGAAACGATGAAACAGGCCTACACCGAGGACGGGACCATGGCGAACTCAGGTACCTTCGACGGACTCACGAACAGTGCTGCAAAAGAAAAGATCGCCGATCATGTGGAATCGGACAGGCTCGGCAAGCGAACGGTCAATTGGAGGCTTCGCGACTGGGGCATCTCGCGCCAGCGCTACTGGGGCACGCCGATCCCGATCATTTACTGCGACACGTGCGGGACCGTCCCGGTACCCGTTGAACAGCTGCCGGTCAAATTGCCGATGGATGTGGAATTCACGGGCAAGGGGCGTTCACCCCTTGTGGAGTCGAAGTCCTTCCGTGAAACCACCTGTCCGAAGTGCCGGGGCGCGGCCTGGCGCGAGACGGACACCATGGACACGTTCGTGGACTCGTCCTGGTATTTTCTGCGCTATTGCTCTCCGAAAGAGGACAAGGCGCCCTTTGACAAAAAGGCGGCCGGGTACTGGATGAGCGTGGACCAGTACATCGGGGGCATCGAGCACGCCGTGCTCCACCTGCTCTACGCGCGGTTCTTTACCAAGGTGATCCGCGACCTTGGCCTCTTTGACGGGGACGAGCCGTTCATAAATCTCCTGACCCAGGGCATGGTGATCAAGGACGGCGCCAAGATGAGCAAGTCCAAGGGCAATGTGGTGGACCCGGATTTCATCCTTACGAAGTACGGCGCAGATACTGCCCGGCTGTTCTCGCTCTTTGCCGCTCCGCCGGAGCGTGACCTCGAATGGAGCGACCAGGGTGTGGACGGCGCGTACCGGTTCCTGCACCGTGTCTGGGCGATCGTCTTCAAACACTGCGATGCTGTTCGGAATCTCAAGCCTGCCGGCTCAGAGGCGCGTGGCGATAGACTGTACCGCAAGACCCACCTGACCATCAAAAAGGTGACCGAGGATATCGAGCGGGAGTTCCATTTCAATACGGCGATCGCGGCACTCATGGAAATGGTGAACGAGATGTACGATTATACGTCGAGCGGCATGACCGATGACAGGCTTCCGGTAGTTCGAGCCGCCATCGACGCGCTCATGCTGCTCATCGCCCCCTTTGCGCCGCATTTTGCCGAGGAGCTCTGGGTGTCGCTCGGAGGGAAGGGCACGATCGCGAACGCAGCCTGGCCGCAGTATGATCCCGGCGCGATCGTGGCAACGGAGGTCGTCATCGTGGTGCAGGTGAACGGTAAGGTCAGAAGCAAACTCACGCTGCCTGCGGGGAGCTCCGATAAGGATGCTGAAACAGCAGCGCTCGCGGACCCGAAGGTCAGGGAATTTACCGCCGGCAATCCGCCGAAAAAGGTGATCGTGGTCCAAGGCAAACTGGTGAATGTGGTGGTGTGAAGGGCGATGTGTAAGAGAGACGAGGGAAAAGGAATGAGTGAAGGAGAATGAGGTGAGAAAAACGAGGGAAGAAGGAATTAGGAAGAAGGCGTCCATCGTCCTGGCGCGCGAAGCGGGCGATCGTCCATCGACTCTCATTACAGTTCTGCTCTTCCTGCTTCTGCTGCTCTCCTCCTGCGGCTATCGGTTCACCCCGGTGGGCGGGATCGTACCCGAAAGCACAAGGACCATTGCTATTTTGGCCTTCGCAATGGCACCAATGAACCGTATGTTGATGTCGAGGTGACCAAAGCTGTTGTGGATGAATTCCTTGCGGACGGCAGGTTACAGGTCGTCAGTTCAGAGGCAGCCGACCTAGTGCTCAAGGGAACGGTGACAAAATTCGACATGACTCCGTCCGGCTATACAACTGACAACTATGTGCAGTCCTATACGGTCAGCATCGGCATGAATGTGACCGTTGAGGACGAAAAGACCCATAAGATCATCTGGCAGGAAAAGGGGCTCGGCTCCGTTTTTGTTGTCCAGCTATTCGGTAACGCTGGGAGATATCACCAGCTACGAAGATTGCGAAGGAAACGGCCCTCAAGAGCGCAAGTCGTGACATTGCCTCGACGCTCCGGAGCAGGCTGCTGGAGGGGTTTTGAGGTCAAGGGCAAAATACAAAGTTCAAAGTTCAATCAAACTCAACATATCAAAAAGACCATTTGGCATGCGCTCGAGTGAACTTGGCTTTGGCATTCGGATGTTGATCATTAACGTCGGATTCGTATAAAAGCAGATGCTTAAATATCAGGACCTCATATCCAGCCTCAAGCAAGGGAAGATCCTTCCCCTCTACCTGTTCTTCGGCGAAGAAGAATTCCTGATCCAGGAGGCGGTTGACCTCATCATCAACAAGGTCGTTGATCCGGCTGCCAGGGATTTCAACTTCAATACATTATACTGCAAGGATACTTCCGCGTCCGAGCTGGTGAACCTTTGCCAGACGCTCCCATTCATGTCCGAAAAGCGGCTCGTGATCGCAAAAGAGATCAATGCGTTCAAGGCAGGGGACCTTGAAGAATTGATCCCGTATCTCAACGATCCTTCACCCAGCACCTGCCTGCTCCTTCTCTCGAGCCAGGAGCGATATGATAAAAAGTCCGTCACCTCGGCCGTGGAGGCCCATGGCGCGGTGACGCGGTTCTACGCGCTCCTGGACCGTGAGATCATTTCCTGGATCGAGGCATGGGCAAGGACACGGGGCCTGTCGATACAGCGTGACGCGGCCCAATTCCTGTGGCAGACACTCGGGAACGACCTCCAGAAGATAGGCAACGAGCTCGAGAAGGTCCTCATCTCCGTAAAAGAGAAAAAGGCAATTACCTTTGATGACGTCAAGACCGTGGTGGGTGACTTCCGGGAGTACACCTCCTTCGACCTTGCGGCAGCGCTCGGTCAGAAGGACCGGGAAAAGTCCTTCCTTATCCTGTCGCGGCTGATCCAGGAAGGCGAGGCGCCCGTGGGCCTGCTCGGCTCGATCGCCTGGAACTTCCGCAGGCTCATGCAGGCAAAGGCCATGGAGGCATCAGGCACGGGACCAGATGATATTACGAAAAAGCTCAGAGTCATTTTTCATCAGGCCGGCCTGTTCAAGGAACAGATGCGAAGCTATTCCCTGGATGAACTGCGCGAGGTTTTTGCTGTGATGCTGGCAACGGATAAAGCGCTCAAGTCGAGCGGTTTGAACGGCAGATTGGTCCTGGAGCGGATGATCCTGAGGTTGTGCGGGTGATGGGATAACAGAGGAAGGTGAGAAGGCAGGAACGGAGAGAGGACAACTGACAGAACGACAACCCTTTTATCAACTTCTCGCCATGTTTACCTTCTCAACTTCTTACTTATTGGCTATGCGGTGTAATTCTGGTAATTCTGCCCACTTTCGTAGACAGGCGTGAGATCTTCCGGGAAGCGGTGCTCTTGTGCAGGATCCCCTTTGACGCGGCCTTGTCATAGGCTTTCATGGCATTGACCATGGCTACCTTGGCGACATCGGCGTTCTTGGCCTCAACGGCCTGCTCCACCTTCTTTGCCAGGGTCTTGAGCATGGATTTCGCGGACTTGTTGATGAGTTGCTGCTTGTCGGCTTGTTTCTGCCTTTTGATCACGGATTTATGAATTGCCACTTCTTGCCTCCTTAAGGGGTTAAAACCAGAACCATCTTTTAACACAAAGGGCCGTAGGGTGTCAAGAAAAAAATCCTTTTCTTACCAGCTGTTTTCTGATAAAGTGACCCCTTATTTTCGCATTTCCGTTCGAGGTGGATCCGCATGTCTGAACAGGTAAAGGTCGCAAAAGCAGCAGGCATTGTCGGCGCTGCCACGCTTGCCAGCCGCGTCATGGGGTATATCCGCGACATGGTCATGTCCTGGGCCTTCGGCACGGGACTGGCCGCGGATGCCTTCTACGTTGCGTACCGCATCCCGAACCTTCTGCGCGAACTTTTGGCCGAAGGTTCGATGTCCGCGGCGTTCATCCCGGTTTTTACCGAGACGCTCACCAAGGAATCCAGAGAAAGCGCCCGTCACCTGGCGAACGCGGTGTTTGCCCGCCTGCTGGTGATCCTGATCGTCCTGACCGGGCTGGGCATCATCTTCGCTCCTTACGTGGTCAAGGTGGTTGCCTGGGGCTGGGCGTACCGGGCAGAGCACGACAAGTATGTCCTCGGCGTGATGCTCACGCGCATCATGTTCCCCTATCTTCTGTTCATCGGGCTTGCGGCGCTCGCCATGGGCATGCTGAACTCCCTCCGCCAGTTCCTTACTCCGGCCCTGTCTCCGGTGATGTTGAACGTTATGACCATCTCGGCCGTGCTGCTGAGCATCACGGTTCCTGTCGCAACCGATCTTTGGCGTGGCTGTCGGAGTCGTCCTCGGTGGAATGTGCCAGTTCCTGATCCAGGTGCCGGCGCTCAAGAAGCAGGGGATGATGATACGGCCGCAGTTCGAGCCCACGCATCCGGGCGTCAAGAAGATCGGCATGCTTGCGCTTCCGGTCTTCGTCAGTTCATCGGTGAGCCAGATCAATATCTTCATCGGAACCATCTTCGCGTCCTTCCTCGCAACGGGAAGCATAACCTATTTATTCTACGGCATGAGATTCATCCACTTCCCCCTCGGCATCTTCGGCGTCGCCATTGCCACGGCCGTGCTCCCGACCATGTCCGCACAGGCAGCGCGTCGCGAGACCGCGGAATTTCGGGAAACACTCTCACTCGGGCTCAGGCTTGTGTTCTTCATCATGTTCCCGGCCATGGCCGGGCTCATCACGCTCCGGGTGCCGATCGTGAGCCTTCTGCTGGAACACGGCCAGTTCGACCGACTCTCCACGCAAGGCGTGGCCGCGGCGATGCTGTTCTATGCCGTGGGGCTCTGGGCCTTTGCCGGTGTGAGGATCGTTTCCCAGGCATTCTATGCGCTCCAGGACACCAAAACCCCGGTCAAAATCGCGATCGTCGCGCTGTTGACGAACATCCTGCTGAGTCGGCTGTCTTCTCACGTGGACAAAGCTTGCACATGGCGGACTGGCGCTTGCCACATCGCTTGCAGCCATATTGAATATCGGATTGCTGACCGTGCTGCTCAGGAAAAAGATCGGCCGTATGGACGGGAAGAGGATACTGAGGTCGCTTCTCAAGATCATTCCCGCGTCCATTGCCATGGGCGCGATCGGATGGTGGGTCAGCATACAACCGGTCTGGGATCTCGGCGGGACATACGCCTGTATAAAGCCGAACTGCTTGTCGGCGGCATGGCAGTGAGCGTGCTGTTCTACGTCATCGTCATGTGGCTGTTGAGAAGCGAGGAATTGAAATTCATGTGGGGGATCGTGAGAAGGAAACGAAGGACGGAAGCTGGAAAGGCGGGAAGGTAAGATTGAGCACGGATTGCAGAATACAACAGGTCATTTTTGTTACCCCACTTGGATGGGTCGGGGTGGCTGCCTCCGAACGCGGGATCTGCAGGGTTGTTTTACCGAAAAAGGACAAGGGGGAAGTTGAGCAGGAGCTTGCAAAGTCCTCAAGCGCAGGTGCTGCATGCAGAAGCTCGCATCACCCTCGATCCCCCTTATTCGCAGGAGAGGGTTTGGATGCTGGAGGAGTTGATAGGATATTGGAAAAGGCGGTAAAACTTCTCAAGAAGTACTTCTCCGGCGCGCGTGTTTCATTTGACCTGCCTCTTGATATGCGTTATTATACGCCCTTCCAGCAGGCGGTCTGGAAAGCGGCAGCGGAGATCCCTCACGGCGAGACGCGGTCCTATGCGCTGGATCGCGAAGAGGATCAAGAATCCGAAGGCTGCCCGGGCCGTGGGCCAGGCGCTGGGGGCCAATCCCGTACCGATCATCATCCCGTGCCACCGGGTCATCAGCTCAGCGGGCAAGCTGGGCGGGTTTTCGGCAGGGATCGGGATGAAGAAAAAACTGCTGGAGCTGGAAAAGAATAAGAACATTGACCACAGAGCACACAGAGGAAAAGCTCAAACAACACGATAGTCTATTCTGAAGCGGGCATGGTTTTCGACTCTTCATAACACCCTGAATTGAGATTTTCTCTGTGACCTCTGTGGTGAAAGCAGATATTCATGATCTTAATACGGCTTGTAGTAGGCCCGCTCCAGGTGAACTGCTTTATCCTTGCGGACGAAAAGA
Source organism: Nitrospirota bacterium (assembly GCA_963796285.1). Taxonomy (GTDB): domain Bacteria; phylum Nitrospirota; class UBA9217; order UBA9217; family UBA9217; genus JALNZF01. The sequence continues at coordinate 1,593,466 of CAWCKW010000012.1, read as the reverse complement.
CCAAAGAAGCGGTGGTCATCGATCCGGGAGACGATGCGCAGGAGATCCTGAAGATCATCAAGGACAAGGGCCTCAACGTCAAATACATCGTGATCACCCACGGTCACTTCGACCATGTGGGAGCGAACAAGGCCCTTAAGGATGCCACGGGTGCCGAGCTGCTCATCCATGAGGGCGATGCGCCGGTGATGGCCTCAGCAACTCTGCATTCGCAGGCCTTTGGCATGAATACACACATCGTCTCCCCGGGCGGACCGGTATGTGAAGCACGGTGATATCATCACTGCGGGCGAAGTTTCTCTCAAGGTCCTGCACACACCCGGCCATTCTCCGGGCGGCATCAGTCTGCTTGATCAGGGGATGGTCTTTACGGGCGACTGCGCTCTTTGCCGGCTCCATCGGCAGGACCGACCTGCCGGGAGGCGACCTCATGACCCTGCATCCGCTCGATCAAAACGAACCTCATGACCCTGCCGGACGATACCAAGGTCTTCTGCGGCCACGGCCCCGCGACCACGATCGGCGAAGAGCGGAAGGAGAACCCGTTCCTGAACAAGGAATCGGGGTTTGAATAATCCGGTTTTTCTTGAGGTTTGTCAGCTGGTGTGGTAAAGTACGATACCTGATACACGATGCAGGATGAAATAATAGGGAAAACAACAGAACGCTGAGGAATGCCAGGGAAATGCCCGTGTCTGTGGTCTAATGGTAAGAAAAACAACGGAGCTTGTCATAAAGATGCGGAGGGAGACGGAGCCACAGAGTCGCTTTCTCCATTATTATATTCGATTTTTTCTCCGTGTGCTCTGCGGTAAATCTTCACAATATTTACTATCCAAAGGAGAATCTCAATGGTTGTCGGTCCGATTCGCGAAGGTCTCACCTTTGATGACGTACTGCTCTTGCCCGCAAAATCCGATATCCTGCCCAAGGACGTGGACGTCCGGACGCAGCTCACCAAGAGGATAATCCTCAATATCCCGCTCGTGAGCGCGGCCATGGATACGGTGACGGAGGCGAAGCTCGCCATTGCCCTGGCCCAGGAGGGGGGCCTCGGATTCATCCATAAGGCGCTCCCCATCGATGCGCAGGCAGAGGAGGTCGACAAGGTCAAGAAGTCGGAAAGCGGCATGATCATCGACCCCATCACCATCTCGCCCGACGCCAAGATCTCCGATGCCCTGGATGTGATGAAGAAGTACCGCATCTCGGGCGTGCCGGTTACCAAGGGCAATAAACTCGTGGGCATCCTGACGAACCGCGATCTCCGCTTCGAGACCCGGCTGAGCCTCAAGGTATCCGACGTCATGACCAAGGACCATCTGGTCACGGCGCCGCTCGGGACCACGCTTGAAAAGGCCATGAAGATCCTCCAGAAGTACAAGATCGAAAAACTGCTCATCGTCGACAAGGACTTCAGCCTGCGCGGCCTTATCACGATCAAGGACATCGAGAAAAAGATCAAATACCCGAACGCCTGCAAGGACAAGCATGGGCGGTTGCGCGTGGGTGCGGCGGTCGGCGTGGGCGACTATTCGGAGCGCGTGCCCGCGCTGCTCAAGGCCGGCGTCGACATCATCGTCGTGGACACGGCCCATGGCCATTCCCAGGGTGTCATCGACGCGGTCAAGGGGATCAAGAAAAAATATCCCGATCTCGATGTGGTGGCGGGGAACATCGCCACTGCCGAGGCGGCAAAAGACCTCATCCGGGCGGGAGCGGACTGCGTGAAGGTCGGCATCGGTCCCGGCTCCATCTGCACCACGCGGGTGGTGTCCGGCGCGGGCGTGCCGCAGATCACCGCGATCATGGACTGCTGCAAAGAAGCGGACAAGTCCGGCATCCCGGTCATTGCCGACGGCGGCATCAAGTTCTCGGGCGACGTCACCAAGGCGCTGGCAGCCGGCGCATCCTTGGTCATGATCGGCGGTCTTTTCGCGGGCACCGAAGAGAGCCCGGGCGAGAGCGTGCTGTTCCAGGGCAGGAGCTACAAGGTCTACCGCGGCATGGGCTCCATCGGCGCCATGGAGCGGGGCAGCAAGGACCGCTACTTCCAGGCCCACGAAGAGGAAAAGTCCAAACTCGTGCCCGAGGGCATCGAGGGCCGCGTGCCGTACAAGGGGACCCTCTCGGCGAGCGTGCACCAGCTCATCGGCGGCGTGCGGGCAGGCATGGGCTACTGCGGGTGCGAGAGCCTGAAGATGCTGAAGGACCGGGCGCAATTCATCAAGATCACGGTCGCGGGCCTGCGCGAGTCGCATGTGCACGACGTGGTGATCACCAAAGAGGCGCCGAATTACCGGTTGGATTAACGATTTCGGAATGCGGAGTGCGGAATGAGAAGTCCGATCCTTTGATCCCGTAAAAAACATTAGGAACCATGTCGAACGTCACCAGCATTGAAAAAGCGCGCAGCGCGAAGAATAAAAAAGCAGAGGATACCCGGCGCTCTGAAGGTTTTACCCCGTGCAGTCAGGACATGACCATCTGCGGTGACTGCGACGGGAACAGGGCGAAGAACAAATGTCCGCGTCTTAAGGAGTGGCTGGCGAAGAGAGAACGGTGAAGGCTGTCGCATGAGATAACCTCACCCATGGCTGAATTGAACCCCCTGAGTTTTGTAATGACTCGGGGTTTTTTTATCGGTTATTGACGAATAAGGGTTGCGTGTTACTCTGTATATGATCAGGAAGCACTGCAAGGAGACATCCAGAAACCGGGGATTGCAGGCTGTGATCATGCCTGCCGGTTCCGTCCGGCTCAGTTGCTGAAGACCCCGGAGCGGGTCGACCAGAGCAGGGATCTATTTGAGCAGGAAATATTCAGGTGGTTCATGGAAAATCCTATCAGCCCTCTCTCTATCCTTATCTTTCGTAACCCTTCCGTTCTTTGCACATCGGTTTATTTGCTTTTCATCCGCCCGAAGAAATGATATTATACGGTTAAGAACAACAGGTACAAGTAGCATACGCCCCGGCAGTAACGCGATACACTTCTGACATCCGGTGAGGAGCTATGGCTGAACGACTGCTCATCATTGAGGACGAAGACACGCTCTGCGAATCCCTGAAGAGGGTGTTCCTGCGCGACGGCTACGAGGTGGACAGCGCTGACAGCGCCGAAGCGGCGTTCATATTCCTCGAAGACAGGTCCTACGACCTCATTATCACCGACATCATCCTTCCCGGCATCAGCGGCATCGAACTCCTGACGAAATACCGCAAGAAGAACCCCGCGCAAAAAGTGATGGTCATCACGGCCTATGCTTCCCTGACCACGGCCGTGGATTCCATTAAGGCCGGGGCCTGCGATTTCATCATCAAGCCCCTGATGCACGACGAGATGAAGAAGGCGGTCAGAAAGGCCCTCGACACACCGTCCGCCTGACCCGCCCTGGACCGGTACCCATGATCACGAAAGACACCATCACCTTTCTGAAACAAACTCCGCCCTTCGCCTCCCTCGACAACGCGGTCCTCGCCGGCATTGTGAAGGACATGTCCCTGGTGTTTTATCCCCGGGGAGAGAAGATCCTCCGCCAGAACGGACCTGCGGCAGAGCACCTCAACATCATCCGGACCGGATCCGTCAAGGTCTTTATCAGGACGAACGAGCTGGAAGAGGTGCTGGTCGATTTCCGGTCGAGCGGCGAATTCTTCGGCCTGCGCTCCTTTCTGTTCAGCGAGGTGTCGCAGGACACGATCATCGCCTCGGAAGACACATCGTGCTACCAGCTCAGGAAGGAGACGGCCCTCGAATTGCTGAGTACGAACGCCGCGTTCTCCGAATTCTGCCTCCGCACCCTGCTGAAACGACTTCTCGATATGGCCTATAAGGAGATCCACGACCGGACGCTCTTGTACGGAGGCGGAGACAAGCTCCTGTTCACGAACATTCTGGCCGATCTTGCCACGAGGGAGGTGATCACGGCATCGGAGGATATCTCCATCCGCGAGGCGGCAAAGACCATGGCGGACCGCAATATCAGTTCCCTGGTCCTGCTCGACGGCCAGGGGCTGCCGTCCGGCATGATCACGGACAAGGACCTGAGGAACAAGGTAGTCTCCCGGGGCAGGGACATCGAGGGGCGCGTGGGAGACATCATGAGCGTAACGCTCATCAAGGCGGATGCGCGCGACCACTGTTTCGAGGCGCTCATTAAAATGATGCGCTACAATATCCACCACCTGCTCGTGGTGGGCAAGGGTGAACTGAAAGGGATCCTGACCAGCCACGATCTCATGATGCTGCAGGGGACGTCTCCGCTCTCTCTTGCCCGTGAGATAGAGACCCGGGACACGATCGACGGGCTCGTGCCCGCTGCGACCAAAATTGACAGGGTCATCTCCATTCTCATCAAGGAAGGCGCCAAGGCGAGCAGTATCATCAGGATCATCACCGAGATCAATGACCGGCTGCTCAAAAAGGTCCTGGAGATCACGGAGGAGAGGATGGGGCGGCCTCCTGTTGCCTACTGCTGGATCACGTTCGGCAGCGAGGGCAGGAAGGAGCAGACGTTCAAAACGGACCAGGACAACGCCATCATCTATGAGGACCTGCCGGACAGCGGGGATGAGGCCATCCGGTATTTCTCCGAGTTCAGCGTGCGGATGAAGGACGCCCTGGCTCGGTGCGGGTTTCCGCCGTGCAGCGCCGACTACATGGCGAGCAATCCGGCATGGCGACAACCGCTCAGAGTATGGAAAAAATATTTTGCGGAATGGATCCGGAACCCCACGCCGGAATCAGTCCTTCGGTCACTGATCTTCTTCGATTTCCGGCCCATCCATGGCGATCTGCTGCTCGCGGAAAGGCTCCGGGCGTTCCTGGGGCACGAGATCAAGGGACGTGCCCTTTTCCTCGCCAATATGGCAGGTGCCGTGCTCAAGAACAGGCCGCCGCTTGATTTCTTCGGGAATATCAGCTGCGCGCGGACCGGTGCACAGAAGGGGAAGTTCAACATCAAGATCAATGGTCTGAGCCCGATCATTGACGCTGCGCGGCTTTCCGCGCTGGGATTGCAGGTATACCATACCGCCACGATCGAGCGTCTCACAGAGGTGAAGGACCGCTGCGGCGTCCTGGGACCGTTTTCCGATGAACTGGAAAAGGCCTTCGAATTCCTGATGTCGCTGAGGCTCAGGCACCAGTACCAACAGATCCAGGCAGGGGTCGAACCGGACAACATGGTCGATCCTCAGGGCCTCGGCGCGCTGGACAGGACGATGCTGAAGGAGTCGTTCAAGCTGATCAACTCGGCCCAGGAAGCCATCATGAAGACATACGGAGGGGGGACGATGTAGTCCGGCTTCGTGTGCGTCGCTTTGTTCACGGGTCATGCCTTGATCCGAAATCTGCAATTCACTTGGATCTCATGCTCAGGAACCCTGTCTAAGGGGCGCTGAAACGGCGCTGCTACCTGATTTTAAGTGCGATATCTTCATCACTCGAGGTTGATGTACTCTCAATAAGTCGAATTTAACCGCTGAAATACGCAGAGAACATCCTTATTATTTTCAAAATGCAGCGTTCCGCATCTCCGTTTATGGCCGCGTTTTGGCTTGTCCCCGCGCTATCGCAAGAGCAGGGGGCAACAGCAGGCTACGCCTCTGCGGTAGATTGTTTTTTTATGAGATCATCAAGGCTATCATCTCGCGAAATTCCCTCAGTTATCTCACTTAATTGCTTTTCCCGTGGTTTGCCTGTATACTACTATACCTAAAATAGGCGCTGATCCACGAAAGGAACACATGGAAGAACGTATACAAAAAATCATATCCGCCGCGGGAGTAACGTCGCGCCGCGCCGCAGAAGAGCTTATCGCCGAAGGCAGGGTGCGAGTGAACGGCAAGGTGGTGACCGAACTCGGTACCAAGGCCGACGCATCCAAGGACCACATCAAGGTCGACGGCAAACTCATCAATCCGCATCAGCCGAAAACCTATATCATGCTGAATAAACCCGTGGGCTTTGTCACGACCATGTCCGACCCCGAAGGGCGGCCCACGGTGCAGGATTTGCTGAAAGGGGTCAAGGTCCGCGTCTATCCCGTGGGCAGGCTGGATTACAACACCGAAGGCATGTTGATCCTGACGAATGACGGAGATTTCGCCTTCCAGGTCACCCATCCCAAGCATGAACTGCCCAAAACCTATCTGGCGAAGCTCAAGGGCGTGCTTGACGAAAAGCAGATAGAAATGATCGAGACGGGACTCTTTCTCGACGACGGGAAGACCGCGCCCGCGAAACTCAGGAAGATCCGCAAGGAAGAAGCGAATTCCTGGGTAGAGCTTACCATCACTGAAGGCAGGAAACGCCAGGTGCGCCGCATGTTCGATCGGGTCGGACGGTCGGTGATCAAGCTGAAGAGGACCAAAACCGGCAATCTGGTGCTGGGCGATCTCCCTGAGGGGACATTCCGCTATTTGACGCCGATCGAGGTCAAGGGGCTGATGGACCTGTCGCAAAAAACAGAGGTCAAACCGTTGCAGCCCGCGAGCATGAGGAAGCCCTCTGTCTTGAGAAAAGAATATCCGGCCGTTGGTGTCCCGGGCATTGGTTCGAGAAGTCCAAGGCCTGAGTACCGGGGACAGGGGACAGCGAGCAGGGGCCGAGACGAGAGACAGCCGAAGAAGTATGCAGCACGAACACGGCCCGCGGGAGCCGTTGTCATGCAGGATACGACCGACGGGCGAAGGAAGAACCAGATGATCAGACCTCGCCCTGCTAACGAACCAGCAAGGGACGGCGATCGAACAATGCGGCCCGCTGTTGTTCGTACGCGCGAAGACAGCGAGCGCGGCACGGCTTCGGGAGCGTCAGTTCGCAAAACAGCTCCAGCAGCTATGGGAAACCGGGAGACCAGACGGGTACCGGCCCAGCGCTCCTGGGCCAGCACCAAAAGCAGCGAAGCGAGAAGCAAGGGCTCAAGGTACGAGACGCATGAAGAGGGACGAAGACCGGCTTCCGGGTCGCGGCCGAACAGGAGCGTCTTTACGGGAAGCAGAGGACCCGGCGGCGCCGCAGGGTTTGGACCTCGAGGAGACAACAGTACGTACAGACAGACATCACGTCCGGTCTCGAGCCGCCCTGCATCAACAACAGGCGCCGGCAGGCCCGCACCGGGGGCAGCCATGGGGAGGCCGGAAGTCAGAAGAAAGCCGGACCAGCGACCGTGGCCCAGTACGAGAAAAACTGGTCCAGGAAGCAAGGGGCCGGGTGCAGTCCCGGGTTACGGGCCGCGAAAAGACAGCAGTGCCCGCCCTGCAACAAGATCTGGCACGAGCCGCCCGACGACAAGGCCAAGCTTTGACAGCCCTGCACCAAGGGCAGTATCGGGGAGGCCGGAAACCAGAAGAAAACCTGCCCCGCGATCCTGGCCCGGCAGCAAAGGCGGTGACTCGAGAGGGAAAGGTTCAGGGTATGAAGGGCGAAGTGAGGGGAAATGGCCGAGTTCCGGTCCCCGGCCAAACAAGAGTACACATACCGGGGGCAAGGGACCAAGACGCGTGAACAGGCCAATGGGATCCCGGGGTCCGGGCCAGGGAGCGAGCAACAGAGGGCCGAGACGCTAGGCAGGAGCGGTCCGTTGCTATAGAATCAAGTTCTCCTCAAAAACGGAAAGAAATTTTTTCTCGCACCCTGCTCTTGCGATAACGCGGGCATAAACAGAGGCGCGGAGTTCGCAGAGAGAGCTTAAATAATATTTTGGTTTAAAACAAGGCTTAAAGATTTTCTTGGCGTTCTTTGCGTCTTTGCGAGAGAAGCCTTTAGATCAGGTTTAAACCAGGAGAAAGATTTCCTCTGCGAACTCCGCGCCTCCGCGAGAGACATCCTTTTGGTCCCACTTGGAGCTTGACTGTATGGAGCATCTTCGCGCACGAGTGATCGTTCACGGTTTCGTACAGGGAGTCTGGTTTCGTGGAAGCACGAAGGATGAGGCGACCCGCATCGGCGTGGGGGGATGGGTCATGAACCTTCCTGACGGTTCGGTGGAAGCCTTGTTCGAAGGGGAGAAGAAGAAGGTCGAGGAGATCGTCGGCTGGTGCCACCGCGGTCCGTCCGGAGCGCAGGTGAGCAAGGTGGACATCTTTTGGGAGCCCTACAAAGGTGAATACACGCATTTCGACATCCGCTATGGCAGGTAGATATTCACTTCTGGTGTTCCTTCTCGTCAGTATTCTTTTAGCGTGCAAGGCTGAAAAGCCGGTTAAGCCCAAAAAACCAGTGCCGATGGTAATCATCAAGCCAAAGCGCGCGGTGCTTACCGGGGAGCAGAGAAAGGAACTTGGTTTTCCTGCGGACGTGATCAGCCAGGTGGAGCTCGCCGCGGGAGCGGAAGCAGAGCCGTTCTTTGTCACGGAGGTAGTGCACTCTGCGAACATGAAAGGCGAAGAGGGCTTTGAGAGGGCGCGGCTGGCAGGCTTCAGCGTGCATACGAAACAACCCGATGAGATCATCTCCTCCTACCGTGCCTCGTTGCGCGCAAAGGGGTATCTGCTCTTCAGGAGCCAGAGGAGCTATGGCAAGTTGAACGACATTGTTACGGTCGTCAAGGGAAACGCGACGTACGACATTTTAAAGCTTCAAAGGACCGAAGCGCCGAACTACCATCTTGACACCAAGGACATCGTTGGCTGGTTGAAAGAGCGACAGAAAGACGCCTCCTTCGTGGTAACCGGCGCGGGACCGGATTGGCTCGAGACGCAGTTCATAAGACCGCCGGAGAACAGCGCTGTTTTTGCGAAAAAGATAATCGATTTTGCACCCGATGTGCTGGAGCACGATCAGCAGACAGTAGAAAAGGTGGTAGAAAGGATGAACCAGATGAACGGGTTTTTCCTTGTTTGGGACTGAATGATAGGCGCAAGGGTCAAGAGAACAATAAACTGAGATCATGAAAATTGCCATGAACATTCTTATCGGCATTGTCCTCCTTATTGCGGCTCTTTCGTTCGTCCTGGTGTACGCCAATACCCATCCTCCGAAGTATCCTCTCCATATACCGCCGTCCGCATACAAAGCTGATTACGAAGAGGTCTCGTTCACCACTGCGGACGGTATTGATTTAAAGGGCTGGCTGGTTAAACCCGCGCGTTACGACCAAACATCACCGGCAATAGTGATCTGCCATGGCGTTGGCGCAAATAAGTCTGATTTCACCGAGCTTGCGGCATCGCTTTCACATCGGGGATACTTTGTTCTGCTGTTCGATTTCCGGGCCCATGGGGAAAGCAGCGGAAGGAGAACGTCGCTGGGTTTACATGAGCAAAAGGATATTGAAGCCACACTCGCATTCTTAAAAACGAGGCGCGATACGATCGATCCAAAGCGCATCGGGATCTATGGTTTTTCAATGGGCGGGTCAACGGCGATCCTCGCAGCCGCGAAAACAGGCGCGTTTTCCGCCGTAGTCGCTGACAGCGCTTTCACGAGCCTGCGCGATCAGGCGCGTGAGGCGATCATTGGTTTTTATCATCTGCCCGCCTTCCCGTTTCTTCATCTCACCGTCCTTGGTTATGAACTCTCATTTCAGACGCGCGTCGACGCCATTGCTCCCGTCAAGGTGATCTCGGCCATAGCCCCGACGCCGGTCCTTATCATCGCGGGAGAAGGGGACAAGCTGATTCCCGCGGACAATGGAAGGAAACTATATGCCGCTGCGGGTGAACCGAAGGAGCTCTGGATAATTCCCGGCGCGGACCACGGCGGAACGCTTGCCGCAGCGGGGAGCGAATATGAGAAGAGAGTGGGGGAGTTTTTTGATAAGCATCTGAAATAAATATTGGTGCTGCTCTTTACCCTGAACCCCGTTCCCTGACCCCTGTACCCAGAACCCCCGAACCCTGCCCTTCGGAATCCTTGACAAAAAGTCGCACTTCCGTATAATCAACACATCCATCCTCTGTTTCTCGGTGAAAAAGCCGCCTTGCGCGGGCGCCGGTTACCTCAACGTTGAACCTGTAGAAAAAGACATTTCGTGAAATAATAACGCTATGCAAAGGCTGCAAAGGCACATCACAGTTGCCTAGCATCAAGATTCGTATGGCGGTCAAAACTCTACGACAGTAAGAACACAACATCGACTATTGCCAAGGGGGTCGTAAAACAATGAGAATTCTCTTTGAAGTGTTACTCTTATCAATTGTGATCGGGGCCGTGGTGGTGTTTTATAAAATTGTCATAAACTATCTATTCCCAAAAAAGAAGGAGAAGAGCGATGGAGAGTAATGTCAAGAAAATTGTGATGGTGGCACTTGCGGTCTTGGCGCTTATATTGTTTATGTCCATTAACCCGCTCGTGATCGTACACCCTGGACAGCGCGGCGTTGTTATTCAACTCGGCGCTGTGCAAGACACGATCCTCGGTGAGGGCATTCACTTTGTGATGCCCATTACGCAGTCAGTCAAGAAAATGGATGTTCAAATACAGAAGGTCGAAGTATCGTCGGAGGCGTCGTCAAAAGATCTGCAAATGGTCGCTGCAAGAGTTGCCTTGAACTACCATCTTGACGCCATGAAAGTGAATAAAATATACCAAACGCTCGGCGACGATGTAGGCGGACGTATCATTGCCCCAGCCATACAGGAATATCTGAAAAAATCGACGGCGATGTTTACGGCAGAGGAGCTTATTTCCAAGCGGGAAATAGTCAAGGAGGAGTTCAAGAAGTCGCTGACCATCGCTCTGTCCGTGAACAATGTGATCGTCGATAATGTTTTCATAACCAACTTTGAATTTTCCAAGGAATTCAACCACGCGATCGAACAAAAAGTAACGGCAGAGCAGGAAGCCCTTATGGAAAAGAACAATCTGGCCAAAATAAAGTTTTTAGCGGAACAAAAGGTCGCCACAGCCACAGCTGATGCCACGGCTATCGCCATACAGGCAAAGGCCGTTACTTCGCAAGGGGGGAAGGATTACGTACAGCTCAAAGCAATTGAGAAATGGGATGGGCATCTTCCTACGCAGATGATCCCCGGTTCCGCGGTACCGTTTATTGATCTGACAAAAAGTAAAAATTAATAAGTGACCGGCCAGGTGATCGTATCGCGCCTGCTTGCAACAGGTTCGGAAACCTTATCGGGCGGAGACTGCGGTAAAGCCCGCGAAAATGAAGAGGGTGAGGTCGTGGTGGAGCGAAGCAGGATGCGGGGAAGAAGGGACTAAGGAAGAAAATACAATCCGGGAAACGACGTTCTTGATCCGGGATGAAAATTATTCTTTATAGGAGGACAGATTAATCATGAAGAGGACACTACTTGCGGTGATTGCAGTGCTTGCGGTGTTTGCGGCCTGGTCAGCGTTGGACTTTGTGCTCCATGGAATGATCCTGGCGTCCGCCTACGCTGCAACGCCTCAACTGTGGAGGCCCATGGTAGAAATGAAAACAGGACTCATGCACGGAGTCGTCCTGATAGCGGCGGCCGCATTTGTGAGCATCTATGCGTGGCTGATCTCGGACAAGAGCGTGAATAGAGGCGTGCAGTACGGCCTGCTGTTCGGCGTGGGCACGGGGATTTCGATGGGCTACGGGTCCTACGCCGTGATGCCGCTGCCGTATACCATTGCCTTTGGCTGGTTCGTCGGAAGCGTGGTGGAGGCCGTCGTTGCCGGCTGGATAACGGGATTGATCGTAAGGAAATCGTGAACAAACGCTTATAGCAAGACAGTACATCGATATCAACGCTGCCCTCGCAAAAGTTTGCGACGCGCTCGTAAATCCTGCAATGATAAAACAATAATTAAAAGACGATGATGGGGTCAAAACATACACATCATCAACAAAGTCAACAAATGAAATTTGGACCCTAGACTTCCGCCCGCCGAAATATTGTCAGGACGAATTCGGGCGGAAAAACAAGAAACGACTGGCGGACCTTAACAAAGAGCTCGCAGGGGCGAAAAATAATGGCAGGGAAGATCAATTACCTGAAGGCCGGTTTTGCCGCGCTGCTCACCGTATACGGGATCGTCATCGCGCGAGATATCGACGAGTTTCGATTTCTCGACAATGTTGATCTTATTCCTCATGAGGCGGGGCATTTGCTCTTCAGTTGGTTCGGCCAATTCATTATGGTCATGGGAGGCACCCTGGGGCAGTTGTTCGTGCCTGTTGCCTTTGGGGTGTACTTTTACCTGCGCAGAGAGAATTATTCAACGTCAGTCGTGCTTTTCTGGCTCGGCCAGAATTTCGTGAACATATCGCGTTACGTAAAGGATGCGCAGGCGATGGCAATGCCACTTGTTTCTCTGGGAGGCGGGGATTCGATCCATGACTGGAACTACCTATTGCTTCGGTTCAACGTTTTGAGGCACGACCAGTTTATCGGGAATATCGCTCTCAGTCTTGGCCTGGTGAGCATGCTGGCTTCGGTGCTGTTCGCATTCTATTATTCCATGGAAGAAGAGATCGCAGGATGATGCGTCCGCTTAAGGGATCCTTGGGATCGCTGGTTCCTACGTTGCATAAATGCAGAGTATATGGATTCAGGAAAATCTTGGGGTCAGAACATCGCTGGTAACATCTTGGGATCAGGTCTTTAATGTTTGACGTTCGATTTTCATCTGAACTCACTCGAATCGAAAACATTCCGTCCAATGAGCATACCTCCTTTTGTATCTGGCCAAAAGGGGTCACTTCTCTTTTTTTGACAGCCTGAGTACATACGAAGAATAAAGTCAAAGAACGAGAAGTGATTCTAACTGACCCTTTCAATATGAATAACGCGTTTTCCCCATTTCACCATTGATCAATAACCTGGGAGCCGAAATACCAAAAGAGTGGTTTTAGGAATTTAGCCTATAGCGCGCAGACGAGCACATCATATACATTTTCGGTATCAACGCAACCAAAATTGTTTATTACCTTGACTCACACGTCAGTTCTGCTTATACTTTCCCCGTTATAAAGCAATTCCAATCAGCAGGAGGTTTATCATGAAATGGGCAGGTATTTATCTTCTTGGTTATGTTCTCCTGATTGGCGGCATTCTCGCCGCGCTCTGGAAATTGGGAATTCTGGCGAGAATCGGTACGACATGGACCTTGATCGGAATCGTGATCGCGATCGGCATCGGCATCATGATCGCAGTCTCCCATAGCGGCAGCAAAGAAAATATCGAAATCGACCGGAAGTGAACGATAGGAACTATGGGGACGTTGTTACCTGCGTCATTCTAATGCTAATTGCGCGTTTATAGTGTCGAGTTTTTCTCATTGCATGATGTTATTTTACATACCAGGGCCTCAAGACGCATCTCGATGTCTGGTCTTTACTGTTAGCATCGATCCATTGCGCGGCGTCAGTTCCTACATCGAATAATAAGAAAAATATGCTACTTCTACCTCATACGTGATTCCGCTTTTCCACCACATGCTTCTATTGTATAATAACGAGCGTCAAATTGATATGCTGCTTTTTCTTCACGTGATCGACCCATGAAAACCAATCGATTTTTCATCATCATATTCCTGAGCCTTGCAATAGTGTCCCTACCCATTGGCGTATTCGGCGCAGAGGACATCGCGGGCCTTCTCGAATCGAAGGGACCTGCGGCAAAGGGAATAATTACAGAACCATCCATCGTCCGCGAGTCGAAGCTTCCGAACCTGCCGATCAATCCTAAGCAGATCGAGTATCTGATAGACAACCCCCACGTCATGCTGGCGCTTGCACACCTGTACGCCCCGTTCCTGGACAACTATAGTGTAAAGATCCGATCCGATCATGTGGTCCATATTGACGAACCGGGTACCTTGGCGGGAGACGCGGAACTTATCGATATCCGTCCGGGCAGGCGGGTCTACCTTATTTCCGGATATTACGACGTTTTCAACATGCGGTTCAACGGGGATGTGGTCCTGGTGACAATGTATTCCGAACAAAGTGAGAACGCCGCGGTATCAGTAGATGCAACCGCGATCGCCTATTTCAAGATCAAGAGCGGCTTTGCAGGCGCGTTCGCGCGACTGGCGGATTATCTGTTCCCCAAAAAAGTGGACGAACGGATCGAGCGCTTCGTCCGTGCGGCCGAAATTATCTCTATCGCGGTCCATAAGGACCCCGCGGAAGCATACAGGAAGCTCAAGGCCTCGGGAGAGCTCAGCCCCGAGGAGCTCGAGGAGTTTGGCCGTACGTTTTAATAAAGTCACTCGGGGGCAGTTGTTTCCTATGTTGCTTGATGCTGATAACATATCAGGACACAAGATTGAAAACTGTTGCTCTGCATGCAAGCTCCCGATCACGGACTGCATCTGCTGTCCGGAATGAGGTCACGTGTGCCCCCTGGACGAGGGGGAATCATTCTGTCCCATCTGTTTCCCGGAACCGGAGCAAGCGCCGACGCGGTCTCCTTAGTTGGACCGACTATTCCCGGCATGTCAGGCAACAGCGGTCCACTAAGGCTTATTCTTAACAGGGGGGTTATGATACTATGTTGTTGATGTTCAGACTTGTTGTTTTTATCATTGTATCGATTGCGATCTATCATTTTTCAAGCGCATCATTGCGCAATTATCACTCCCACGGTTTTTACCGATTTTTCGCATGGGAAACTTTTTTAGTGCTCATGTTGCTGAACCTGAACATCCGGGCCTATCAACCGTCCAGTGTGCACCACATCATTGCGGTCGTATGCCTGCTCCTTTCCGGGCTCATGGGGGTCCATGGCTTTCAGCTGCTGCGCACGGAGGGCAAGCTCGACGACCGTCGGGACGACCCGACGTTGCTCCATATCGAAAAAACGACCGTTCTGGTCACGGCAGGGGCATATAAATATGTTCGCCACCCGCTGTATTGTGCTTTCCTTCTGCTGACCTGGGGTTCTTATTTATTCATTCCCTCGTGGCAAGCCGGTTTGCTGGCAATGGTGGTGACGGTGAACATCATCACGGCAGCCAGGATGGAAGAAAAAGAGAACTTGCTGTATTTCTGCGGCGCTTACACCGACTATATGAAGCGAACGAAGATGTTCATTCCCTTTGTTCTGTAAGGTGAGCGACAGCGGTGACGCCGGATCGTATGCTGATGGATTTCGATGCATGATCCGATCCGTGAGCATCGAGAAAAACCGGTGGGAGATGGTGGACGTGTGAAACATCTCGACAAAAGTACGAATGTTTCTTGTCATTCAGGCAGGGATGGATCGTGAAAGGACACGAACAAAAAGCCGGCAACTTCAATTACGATTACATTATTATCGGATCGGGATTCGGCGGGTCCGTGTCTGCTCTCCGGTTGACGGAGAAGGGCTACAGGGTCCTGGTGCTCGAAAAGGGGAAGCGGCTGGGGGCCGACGATTTTCCCCGTACGAACTGGAACCTGAAAAAATGGCTCTGGCTGCCTGTGTTCAGGTTCTTCGGGTTTTTTAAAATTACCTGGTTCCGTCATGTCGCGATCCTGTCCGGCGTCGGCGTGGGAGGCGGGTCGCTTGTCTATGCCAACACGCTGCCGGTGCCGAAAGGGGAATTCTTTCAGGCGTCAAGCTGGGCCCATCTCGCGGACTGGCAGCAGGAGCTCCGGGAATTTTATCCCCTGGCGTCGAAGATGCTCGGCACGGTAACCTGTCCCCGTCTCGAGAACGGCGACATTGCGCTCCAGACGCTGGCGAAGCAGCTAGGCAAGGAATCCGCCTTTGAACCGACGAGGGTGGCAGTGTTCTTCGGTGAACCGGAGAAGACGGTACCGGACCCGTACTTTAACGGGAAAGGGCCCGACCGCAGCGGCTGCAACTTCTGCGGCGGGTGCATGGTCGGATGCCGCTATAACGCGAAAAATACCCTGGACAAGAACTATCTTTATCTTGCTGAACAGGGGGGCGCGTTGATCCGGCCGGAAGCACTGGTCTATGACATACAGCCGCTCGATCAACAGGATGGTTCCCGGGGATACCGGGTTTTCTGGCGTTCTGCGACGTCGTTGTTCGGGAAGCGAGGCTCTATTACCTCTTCCGGCATCGTCTTCAGCGGCGGCGTGCTCGGCACCGTGAAACTCCTGCTCAAGCTGAAAAAACAGTCGCTCCCGAACCTGTCGGACAGGGTCGGGTCGCATGTACGCACCAACTCCGAAAGCCTCATAGGCGTGACTACGTTCGACAAGGACAGGGCCTTTTCCGACGGCATTGCCATCAGTTCGATCCTCCATACCGATGAACACAGCCACCTTGAACCGGTCCGGTATCCTTCGGGGTCGGGATTCTGGAGGCTGCTGGGAGGGCCTCTTGTCAATGGCCGCAGTGTTTTGGCCAGGCTGCTGAACGTCGTGATCGACCTCGTGCTTCACCCGATCAGGAACCTGAAGGTCTATTTTGTCCGCGATTGGGCAAAGAGGACGCAGATCCTGATGTTCATGCGGACCCTCGACAGCACGCTGCGTTTGGAGCAAGGCGTATTCGGCATGAAGACCGCGGCAGAACAGGGGAACCGGCCCACGGCATGTATCCCTGAAGCAGGCGATCTGGCCCGGAGATACGCGGCGCTGGTGAACGGGAAACCCGTGGTACTCTTGACGGAAACGCTCTTCGGCATTCCCACGACCGCGCATATCCTTGGCGGTGCGGTCATGGGCAGGGCGGGGGACGAGGGCGTGATCGACAAAGACAACAAAGTATTCGGGTATGAGAACATGTATGTGTGCGACGGGTCGATGATATCGGCCAATCCGGGCGTGAACCCCTCGCTGACGATCACGGCGTTGTCCGAGCGGGCCATGAGCAAGATCCCGGAGAAGAAGTTGAGTTGAATGAGATGAATTAAAGGTGCCTGATCATGGACAGACCACAACTCATCAGACTGATAAGCAACCTTCAAACGTACTTCGCTGAGGGAAAGACGAGGGACCTGTCTTTTCGCATCGACAAGCTGCGGATCCTTGCGAAAAGCGATCGTTGAAAACGAACAGGCGATCTTCGACGCACTCAAGGCCGACCTGAACAGGCCGGCCTTCGAAGCTTACGGCGGCGATACGGCAATCGTCATCAACGAGATCGATTACACGTTGAAGCATCTCGCGCGCTGGGTAAAACCGAAAAAAGTCCGGACGCCGTTCGCGTATTTTCCGAGCAAGAGCTACTCGTTCGCCGAACCATACGGAGTGACGCTCATCATCGGGCCGTGGAACTTTCCCGTCCAGTTGTTGCTCGCGCCGCTTGTCGGCGCCATCGCTGCCGGCGACTGCGCCTTGCTCAAGCCCTCGATCGCGGCTCCCCGGACCTCTCATCTTCTGACGGACATCATCGGAAAAATTTTCAACCCGGCGTATATAGCCATCGTGGAAGGGGGCGCGGAAACCTCCCAGACGCTGATCGCAGAACGGTTTGACCATATTTTTTTCACCGGCGGCCCGGCTGCCGGACGCCTGGTGATGGCCGCTGCCGCAAAACACCTTACGCCGGTAACGCTCGAGCTTGGCGGAAAGAACCCCTGTATCGTTGACGCGGACACGCACCTGGACTACACCGCGCGGCGGATCGTGTGGGGAAAGTACTTCAACGCGGGCCAGAGCTGCGTGGCGGTGGATTATCTTCTGGTGCAGAAACGCGTCAGACAGGCGCTGCTCGACCGGATGGTGAACACTATTCATCAATTCTACGGCAGCGATCCCTCGCAGAGCCCGGACCTCGGCCGGATCATCGATGATGGGCATTTCACACGGCTTGCGGGACTGCTCGGGAAGGGGAGGATCGTCACCGGCGGCGGGACCGACCGCGCCTCGCGATACATCGCACCCACGATCATCGACGGGATCCTGGGGCACGAGCCGATCATGCAAGAGGAAATTTTCGGACCTCTCCTGCCGGTGATCGAGTATGACGACCTGTCTCAGGCCATCGCTTTCGTGAACAACCTGCCGAAGCCGCTGGCACTGTATTTCTTCTCCCGGAACAAAGGCCTTCAGGAGCGGGTGCTGAGGGAAACAGCGGCAGGGGGCGGGTGCATCAACGATACGGTCATCCATGAGACCACCTGCCTTCCTTTCGGCGGCGCAGGGACGAGCGGGATCGGAAAGTACCACGGCAAAGCAAGCTTCGACGCCTTCTCGCATGAGAGAAATATCATCAGAAGCGGATTTATGTTCGACATCCCTTTGCGGTATCCGCCTTACAAGAACCATCTCAAATGGCTGCGAAAGATCTTCTGAGTTTTGACGTCCTCCTGACCGGCATGCGCCGATTTTAGGCGTCTTGATCTTGGTACGCGACGTGATCCTATTGTCTGGACCCTATTGTATATGACCCTTTTGTGTGCTATTGTAATCTTCTGGAAAGCGTAGATTGGGGAAAGGCCTTTCCGGGAGGGTGAATGGGCATTCGTTATCAGGGAGCTTTTAGATTTAAAGCTGAAGAGTCGTCTCAACTCAAAGGAGCCTGATATGAAGCGAACTCATCTGAGTTTGTACTACCTGATCGGCTACTTGATGTCCGGCGGGATCGCGCTCCTCACCTTCCCGCGATTGACGCTGAAGCTCTTCTTTTCCAACACCGATTACGGCGACGTACTGCCCCGCTTCGTGGGCATGCTGATGCTGGCGCTTGGGGTCATCGTCTTGCAGATCGTGCGCCACCGGGTTGAAGCGCTCTATATCACGGCGCTCATCGTGCGGAGCGGGATGCTGCCGATCTTGCTGGGGCTCTATCTTTATTCCGGCGATCCTCTGTTCATAACCTTATTGGTGGTTGTCGGTGTCGGCGTCATGCTGACAGGAACAAGCTATTGGCTGGACAAACGGAGCACAGCGCAGTCCGGATAATGTATGATATGATGGTAATTAGTAACCAAGGAATAAAATTCTACTAAAAACGGCAAGAATATTTCGCGCAAAGTCGTACCCTGCTGTTGCCCCCTGCTCTTGCGATAGCGCGGGGACAAGCCATGACGCGGGCATAAACTAAGCTCGCAAAGAAAGGCCAAATATTTATTTTAAAAGACCAGGACTTAAAGAATTTCTTGGCGTCCTTTGCGGCTTTGCGAGAGATGCCTTTTAGATTTTGCCTTTTGGTTCCGGCTTATCCGGGTTAGTGCTCGGAAGTGATGCCGGTGATTCAACGCGCGGGAGGCTTAACAGCGGTGAAAAAAGTAGTCATGATTTTGGGGTATATCTTTCTGGCGCTCATTGTCGGCCTTCTCGCGGGTTTTGGATCGTTGACCGTTATAGGAAACCGGCTGGACAAGGAGAGCAAGGCGTTTGTTGACGCCGCTATCCCCGCAATTATTTCGACGTGGGACGTCCATGAAATTGAGAAACGCGCGAGCCCGGAGTTTAATGAAGATGTGGATTATGACGGCCTGGAACAGGATTTCGGCGTGCTTCGGCAACTGGGAAATCTGGTTATGTATAAAGGTTCGACCGGTGATGCGCACATAACGCTTTCCCTCCAATACGGCTATGAAATTACCGCTGATTACACCGCGAACGCGGATTTTGAAACGGGCGCAGCGACGATGCAGATGTCTCTTATCAAACACGGGGGCCAGTGGCAGATCCTTGATTTTAAAATAACCCCCGAAGAATTGAGCGAGCGAACGGACATCATCTGATGAACGCTTTCATGAAAACAACCGAGGCGCGGGGGAACCTTTAGGATCATTACATTTAAGGACGTTGAGCTTACCCCGGGGCGAATCACATCCATTCTGCTTTCATACCCTTAAAATACCCCGGGCTGGGGATTGATACGGTCCGACATAACATCTATACTGACGGGGCAGTAATGAGATGGCATGCACAGGGAGGGACACCATGGAAGAAAAGATCAGGCTTATTCAGTATGAAGGTAAGAATATCCTGCACCTGGACTTCTCCAACTGCAAAGCAGAGGAGATCCTGAGCACCATCACCGAGGCGAAAAAGGTGATCGCCTCTTATCCTGAGAAATCCCTGCTTACCCTGACCGATGTGACCGACGCCCGGTTCAATGACGCTGTTACCCAGGAGATGAAGGCCTTCACCGCTCACAACCGTCCCTACGTCCGGGCAGGGGCAGTGGTCGGCGTGACAGGTCTCAAGCGGATCATTTTTCAGGCGGTTGTCGCCTTCTCAGGAAGAAAGCTTTCGGCATTCGACAATGTAGAACAAGCGAAGAAGTGGCTTATTGAACATTAGGAAACGGATCTGTTATGGCCAGGACTACGTTGCTGCCATTATTTTTATTCTGCTATTGTTCCTTCACGGCTCGCCCCCTCCGCATAACGATCAGGTCAAATCTTTCTCCTTAAATCAACTGCCGGAATCTTTAGTGTAAGTCTTGCGGCTTGACATTTCCCGTCCCTTTTGTTACCGTTGCTTCAATCCCATTCTTTTACGACGACTATTTCTCAAGTTCATCCAGCGCCCTTTCGAGCTTAAATATATGACCTCACCTGTTCTCTAGAGTTTACGACCAGCAGTGCTGAAATAGTGAGAGGCCCGGACAGAACGCGGACCACAACTACGTTATGCAGCGGGCAAGAGAGGAGCAGAACATGAAGGCCCAGAATACGGGAGTTCTTATCGGATCGGCAGTCGGGGCGTTGCTGACCGCAGCAATGATCGCCGTCTTTTACGCGGGATGGCGGCTGGCGGACCTGCCCTTCGTCCCTTTTGATGTGTTCGACTGGATGACCCGCGTGCTGCCCGGAGCAGTCATCGAATTCGTCATCAGCGCAATGGTGGCGGCCATCCGCGGACTGCACCTGGGCCCCACCTCGGTCGTGGCCAAACTCATGGAACAGGCGATCGGCATCGTCAATCTGTTCATCACCGGAATTGTCGCCGGCGGGGTTCTTTTCGGCGTTTTGCGCGCTCTGCGCGGCCGATACGCCTATGTGTCCGGTTTTTTCCTGGGAGTGATCGCGGCCTTTCCCGCAGTGCTCATCAGTTCCTTTCTGAACAAGACGGCCGTTGCGCCGCCGATGATCAGCGCACTCTGGATCCTGTTCGTCTTTACCTTATGGGGGATGGCGTTCGGCTGGGCCTATCTGCGGCTGGCTGCTGTCAGCGCTTCCGCGGGACCGGGTTCGGACCTCGAACCTTTTGCCCAGCGGGTCAACCGGCGTCAATTCCTGGTCCGGCTAGCGGGGTACACGGCGACCATCACGGTTTCCGGGGCGATGGTGGGTCTCTTGTCGGAGCGCCACAGCCGGATGAAAATGGAGGGCCTGATGCCCTGGTCCGCTTCGCACGGCCTGCCGAACGTTGGCGCGGCTGTCAAGCCCGCGCCCGGCACGCGGCCCGAATACACTCCCCTGGAGCGGCACTACCGCATAGACATCAACACGACCCCGCCGAAGGTCGACGCTATGATGTGGCGGCTCAAGATCTCGGGAATGGTCGAAAAGCCGCTGTCCTTCACGCTGGACGATATCCGGCGCTATGAACCCATGCACCAGTTCGTCACGTTGTCCTGCATCTCAAACCCCGTGGGCGGCGATCTTATCGGCACGACCCGCTGGACCGGCGTCAGCCTGAAGGGCTTTCTGCGCGACCTCGGCCTGAAGCCGGGCGCGACGCATTTGAAGATCACCTCTGCTGACGGTTTCTGGGAAACCTTGGCCCTGGACATGGTCATGGCCGACGAACGGGTGATGCTGGCCTATGCCTGGGACGGAGTGCAGCTGCATGACGACCACGGCTTTCCGCTGCGCATCTACATCCCGGACCTCCACGGGATGAAGCAGCCCAAATGGATCGAGTCCATCGAGGTCATGGACCATTGGGAGCCGGGCTACTGGGTGGTCCGGGGCTGGGACAAGGTCGCAAAGATGAAGGCAACGTCGGTGATCGACACCATCGCCGTTGATATGACCATCATCAGCGCGGACAAGCAAAAACTGGTGCCCATCGGCGGGATCGCCCACGCGGGCAGCCGCGGGATCTCCAGGGTCGAGGTGCGGGTTGATGACGGCCCCTGGCAGGAGGCGGCGATCAGAACTCCACTTTCGCAAACGACGTGGGTGATCTGGCGCTATGACTGGCCGTTCCAGCCGGGCAAGCACACCTTCACGGTGCGCTGTTATGACGGGAGCAATACCCCGCAGATCGTTGAAGTCATGCCGCCTGCGCCCAGCGGGGCATCCGGGCTGTTCAGCAAAAGCCAGAAACTCTGAGGTATCCGGGAATCTTTAGCACCATGCGGTATAATAGTAGTAGAAGGGGCCAAGCACGTTACAGCAGGACCGATCTGCGGTGCTCCTGGGAGGTACGGATATGACGACCATTCTCATCATCGTAGCCATCGCCGCAGTGGTCTATATCTATGCGGCTGTTGCATTTCACTATGGGTTCAAGAACTGGTATCCCGTGTGCGGCTGCAAGGGGTCGGTTTGCAGTCTGAAAAAACCATCGTAGCATCGCAGGCCGGCACATTGAGTTAAAATCGGAGCAGGGGGAAAAAGCATGATCGCCCGTTACCCTAAAACCGTTGATCCAAGCAGGCCAGCGAAAGAGGAAAATGCCGCAGAGTCACAGGCAGGGGCAGACAAGGACGACGCCTGCAGGTGCAAAGAAGCCTCGAAAATGTCGCCTGGCCAGCTTTTCAAACTCATGGTGAGCGACCTGGCGTTCTGGAAAAAGGCGAAAAAAGGCTGATCCGGAATCGCGTTACATCCGCCTGAAGATATGTTGGGAAGGCGGTGGTGTGATGTCTCTATTGCTTCACTTCTGACCCTCATCTGGATAATGGGCCAATGGGACTTGAATAGAACTTGATCGAACCCGGCAGTATGCTAACGGCGATCTTCATGCTCTCCGCCGTCTCTATGACCACCGCCGCCGTGTTCTTCATGTCCTTCACGGTGGCCGCCTTCAGGTACGAAAACGGGAAAACAACCGCTGAGCACGACCAACAGGAGCCCGATTATCATAAGTCTAATTGTATTCATCATCGTATTGTCATCCTCCGTTTATTTTTTTCGCGTTGTCTTGGTTTCCTGATGATAGATGTCGAGGTTCTTCCAGAAATACTCGATCGAATAGTTCAATTATAGCATACGATATGGAGAATATGCCTGGAGATTTTTCGGCGAGACGGGAAAACCTCTCATTATATTCTCCCGAGCATCACCGGGATGCACGATTCTTGATGCAGGCGTTAAGGTGCGACGCGTCGAATTGGTCGCAGGACCGGCCAGTAAGCGTCTTATGTAGGGTCCCGGGGCACGTTACCCTTCCAGTCATCAAATGAATGTCATACCTTTGTCCCATTGATTGTCGCTTGACCTTGTGTTATCTTCTAGCAAATGTTGATCGGCAGGCAAACAGTCTCTCATTCATATCAAGGAGGACGCATACCATGAGAAAGACAACCGTTGCAGGATGTGTACTTATCGGGTTATTCAGCCTTTTCCTGGCACCAGCAGTATCGTTCGCCGCACAACATAAAGCAACCGGCGGCAAAGAGGCCCTGATCGAGAGAGGTCTCTATCTTGTGACTTTTGGGGGATGCAACGACTGTCACACCCCTAAGAAAATGACCCCGAACGGTCCCGCGCTGGACGAGGTGAGGCTTCTTTCTGGACATCCAGCCAATGAAAAACTGCCCGCGATACCGCCAAATATATTCGGCCCGGACAAATGGGGCGCCATTACCAACAACAATTTAACAGCATGGGTCGGTCCCTGGGGCACGAGCTATGCTCCCAATCTTTCACCTGATCCGGAAACAGGGACAGGGGCATGGAACGAAGAGTTGTTCATCACGACACTGCGCACCGGCAAGTTCATGGGAGCAGGACGTGACATTTTGCCTCCCATGCCCTGGTATGAGATTGCCAAACTTACGGACGCGGACCTGAAGGCGATCTTCGTTTATCTGAAAAGTCTCAAACCTGTCAAGAATCTGGTTCCTGCTTCCGTTCCTGCCCCGCCTCCTCAACAGTAATAAGCTGACCCGATAACATACGTCATGACAAATGAGGAATAAATTAAAGCCTGCCAGTATTCACTGGCAGGCTTTTTAGTTACAAGGACATCCAGGAGCATCGGTCCAGAGAATGCTTCCTCGGCCACATTGGTGACCCTAAGACCCTTTATATATTGAGATCCTGAATCTCGCAAATACAGGTACGGAGAATCGTAAGCGCAGGACGAAAAGAGAATGGCCCCGTTAGAGCTGTATGAACTCTAACGGGGTGCAAAAATCGGCTTATTGTGCTGACGGCAGGACCGGCACGGTGAGGGCCATTTCCGGGATCTTTCCGGTCAATGACTTGAGAAACGCCGTGATGTCCGCGACCTGGTCTTTTGTCAGGTCTTTCGCAAGCTGCACTTTGGCCATTATCACGACGGCATCTTCAAGCTTGTCAACGGATCCGTCGTGAAAATAGGGCGGAGTCTCCGCCACGTTCCTGAGTACGGGAACTTTGAAGAAAAACTTATCAGCCGGGTTTTTTGTGACTGCGGCATGTCCTTCATCGACCTGCGCACTTTTTGTGTATTGCTCGTAGGGATGGAACACGCCGAACTTCTGATACAATTGTCCACCCAGATAGGGGCTCTGATGGCACGAACTGCAGGCGGTGTCCATGAACGTTTTTAAACCCCGTTTTTGCTGTTCGGTCAGCGCCTTGGCATTCCCGTTCATGAAATCATCGAAGGGGGCCGGGGTCACGAGCGTCCGCTCGAAGGCACCGACTGCCTTAGCAAAATTATCCGCGGTCACGGGGTCCTTTTCCTTGGGGAATGCCTCTTGAAACAAGACCACATAACCCTTGATCCCTTTGAGTATCTTTTCCACGGACTCGTACGACGGCATGCCGTAGGCAGGTGGACCGATCAGTGCCTGCTTTGCCTGGTCTTCCACATTTATCCGATTACCGATCCAGTGTGCGGCGATCTCGGAGGCTGCGTTGAATATGCATGGAGCATTTCTCGGGTTCTCTTTGCAATGGTTCCCCAGGGCCTTCCTGAGCCCGTCCGCGGCATACAGGCTCATGGGATGGCATTTAACGCAGCTCACGGTCCCATCGCTGGATATCCGGGGCTCCCAGAACAGGATATGCCCCAACTTCACTTTTGCAGGGGTAATGGGGTTTTCAGCTGAAGGCATTGATGCAGGGAGTGGTCCGAAGATCTTTTTGGCCTTGCTCATGAGCTCTTCGTCAGAGCTCGCCGCGTTGACCAAGCCGGCATATAAAACGACGAGACTGAAAGCGAAAAGCGTTGCAAAGAACCTCAGAATCAACTTTGTGAAGTGGTCTCTTGCTTTGATCATAACATGCCTCCTTCTATAGATGCTGGGAATTTATATAGTTTCATTCTACTGCCGGACGATATTGGCCACTATGATGCCATCTCCGTATTACGATCGTGAATGGCTGGGCGTGACGGAGATCCATTCATTCGCCTGTGGTTTTGCCGCCGGCTATTTTACCAGGCTGGCCTTGAGCCTGATCTCGACGCCGGTCAGGGCCATGGACACAGGGCAACCTTTTTTGGCAGCCTCGGCCTTCTCCTTGAACGTCTTTTCGTCGATGCCCGGCACCTTGCCCTCGGTCTCGAGCTCGATGGTCGTGATCTTGAACCCCTCTCCGACCTTCTCGATGTGCACCCGGGCGACTGTGTGGATGCGCTCCGGGGCATATCCTGACATATCAAGTATCATGGACAGGGCCATGGAGAAGCATCCGGCATGGGCAGCTCCGATCAGCTCTTCGGGATTCGTTCCCGGCCCCTCCTCGAAACGGGACGCAAAGGAATAGCTGCCCTCAAAGGCCCCGCTCCCGAATTTCATGCGCCCCTTTCCTTTTTTAAGATTTCCCTCCCATACGGCTTCAGCCTTTCGTATCGGCATTGCGAGCCTCCTTAATATATTTTTTCATAATCCGTTGTATTGTCATGTTGTCATGAACATTTTATATGACGTAAGTATAGCACCCCTCCGAATTACCGGAATCAAACAAAAGGATTCCTTTAACTTTTTAGGGACATTCTCCATTCACCTCTGTTTCTCAAAGAATTAAGGGCAGGGGTCCGGCGTCAAGGAATCAGTGACGTTCAGCCGCAAAAAATAATAAATAGACACAACGCGCTATTTGATCATCGTGGCTATTGGAAGGTTTTGCTGCTCAACCTGTCGCCGGCCATTACCTTCGCTGCATTCCGAAAACGATGCTATAATTCACAAGGAGGTGCGGCACATGGGGAAAAAAATACTGGGCATTGTCGGCAGCTATCGCAGAAACGGAACGATCGATGCCCTGGTCCAGGCGGTCCTGTCCGCTGCTGAAGAGCAGGGTGCTGAGACGGAGAAAATCTATCTTATCGACAAGCATGTCGAGTTCTGCACGAATTGCAGGACCTGCACGCAACAACCGGGGACTGGGCGCGGTGAGTGCGTTCATCGGGACGACATGGCCGGCATCCTCGACAGATACGATGCCTCGGACGGGATCGTGATCGGCGCGCCGGTGAACTGCTTCAACCTGAATGCCATTACCCGGAGATTCATGGAACGGCTCGTGTGCCTCACGTACTGGCCGTGGGGCAAGGGGGGATATGTGCTGAGAAAAAAAGCTCGGGACAAGAAAGCCGTTCTTATCACCTCGAGCGCGATGCCGGCGATCATGGGCAGGTTCTTTACCGGAGCTCCGCGCGCGCTCCGCATTATAGCGGAGACGATGGGCGCAAAGCCGGTCGCCTCGCTTTTTGCGGGGCTGAGCGCCCAAAAGCAGAAGACGGTTGTTCCGGACAACATGCTGCGCAAGGCGCGCGAGGCTGGACGTAGGCTGGCAGCGCTCTAACATGCACGCAGGACGATGTTGCACCTGTTGTGACGCACGTTCCCTCGCTATCGGATAACTCACCGACATCTTCAGTGATATTCTTGACAGGAATTCGCCGTATCATATAAAGTGGCCGCATTCATTAACGAACAGCACTCATCTCCAGGTATGCAAGGGATTTGGCGGAAGACCAGTTTGCCGCCCCGCGCGGCGAATTTTTCATCGACATCACACTTTCAGGGGAGGGGCCATGTTGCTCATAACAATGCTCAGGCATATCCATCGACGACTCTTCATGTTCACGTGCTGCGTGCTCTGCTTGATGCACTTGAACGCGGACGCCGCATACGGGCAAGTGTTCAGCCAGGCGACGGGGACCGGAGGCGATATCTTCAGGCTTGAGCCGTACAAACCCCTGTACTTTATCGGAGCCTTCGACCGGACATTGGACACTCAGGACCCGACTCTCCAGGAAGTCGAAGTGCAGTTCCAGCTCAGCTTCAAGATCCCGGTCAGCACGATCCCGTTCTGGAACGGCAAGGCCGCGATCGGCTACACTCAGGTCTCGTACTGGCAGATGTTCAACACCGACTACTCATCGTCGTTCCGGGAGACGAACTACGCGCCCGAGGCAATGGCCGCCTTTGAGACCGGTTCAACACTGCTGGGGCTGGAGCGGATCAGGACCGTGGTCAGCTTCATACACCAATCGAACGGCAGGGGCGGTCTTGAATCGAGGAGCTGGAACAGGCTGTACGCTGAGGCCAAGCTCGACTGGGAGCGGATCACCATCGGCCTGAAGCCGTGGTACCGCATTCCCGAGTCGGCAAAGAAGTTGTCTACGGACGCGCGGGGCGACGATAACCCCGACATTTCGCGGTTCCTGGGTTATGGAGAACTGACCGCTGAATACCGGGACAAGGCGTTCTCCGTGCTGATGACCGGACGGGACAATCTACGCCCTCACGATAACCGGGGTTCCCTGCAGATCGAACTTGCTATCCCGATCAGGAACGACGTTTCTTTCTATATCCAGGCATTTGACGGGTACGGCGAAAGCCTGATCGATTATAACCGGTACACCAGCAGGATAGGCGCAGGTTTCATGGTCGGCCGGTTTCAGTGATGAGAACATGTCGCGCGCCTCTGCTCATGATCTCGTTTTCTGTTATTTTGCTTTGACATGTCCTGGTTTTTTCTGTAAGTTACCTTCATGTTCATCCTCGGCATCGAGACATCCACCAAGACCGGCAGCGTTGCGATCGTCTCCGAAGACGGCATCATTGCACAGTACAGCCTGAACATCGAAGTGACGCACTCCGAGCGCCTGATGTCCACGGTGGACCGCGTGCTGACGGACACGGGCTTCCAGATAGCCGATATGGATGGCTATGCTGTCGCGATCGGGCCGGGTTCGTTCACCGGCCTCAGGATCGGGCTGGCCGCGGTCAAGGGGCTGGCGCTCGTCACGGGGAAGCCGGTTGCCGCCGTACCGACGCTCAAGGCGCTGGCGTGGAACCTGCCTTATGCGGCGTACCCGGTCTGCCCGATGCTCGACGCGCGAAAGAACGAGGTGTATG
Source organism: Nitrospirota bacterium (assembly GCA_963796285.1). Taxonomy (GTDB): domain Bacteria; phylum Nitrospirota; class UBA9217; order UBA9217; family UBA9217; genus JALNZF01. The sequence goes on along the minus strand of CAWCKW010000012.1, from coordinate 1,565,188 downwards.
CGGCGACCTACCGGTTCGAGGGGCCCGCTCTTGTCTATGGCATGGCCGAGGCAGTGGTCTCTCTATCGCGGCTCTCCGAGCGGATATCCGAAAAGACCATTTTTACCGGCGAGGCGTCCCGTCTCTTCCGCACGGACATCATGGAACTATTCGGCGACCGGGCCCTGTTCGCGCCGATCTCGGCTATTCTCCCCTCGGCGGCTGCTGTAGCTGAGATCGGACTCGATATGATCAAGAGCGGAAACCAGGCTGACCCGGACACCTTGACGCCAATGTATATCCGAAGGCCCGAGGCAGAGGTGGCATGGGAAAAGAGGGCGCAATCACGATAGATCTCATGCATAAAGAGGACATCGACCAGGTCCTCGCGATCGAGCAAGCCTCATTCAGCATGCCCTGGTCGAGAAACCTGTTCCTTTCCGAATTCCGCAGTCCTCTTGTTTCCACTCTCCTGGTCGCGCTTGCCGATGATCCGTTGTTGAGGAACGTGGTTGGTTATATCGTGTATTGGATTGTAGCCGACGAGATGCACATCCTGAACCTGGCGACAACACCTGAGCAGAGAAGGCAGGGGGTAGCTAGAAAGCTGGTACTGGCAGGGCTGAAGCATGCTCATCAGAAGGGTGCCGCAAGGGCCTTTCTTGAGGTCCGGGCTTCGAACACAGCGGCCCAGAAGCTTTATTCAGACCTCGGGTTCACGGGTACGTCCGTGCGGCGGGAGTATTACGATACGCCGATCGAAGATGCCGTGGTGATGGTTCTGGAGCAGGGGGTGTTCAAGAGCCTGGTAACGTAGTATGAGGTTTGTTAATATATTGTTTTTTAAGTACTATTTCGCTATTGCCTTTTCACATGAAATATGATAACTTTTTTGTACATACCATACACTGCTCTTTTCCAAAACCTTCTCACAAACATTTAACCCTAAAGGAGGGACGCATTATGAATGTGGAGGTAAAAGAAGATGCACTCATGGCAAGGCTCAGGACCGAGAATCCGGACTATCAGAAGTGGGAGCAGGAGCACAGGAAGCTTGAAGATACGCTGATGTCATTCGAGATCTACCGGTATCTTACTCCTGAGCAAGAAGTGGAGAGGAAGCGGATACAGAAACTGAAGCTGGCGGCAAAAGACAGAATGATGGATATCATCAGGCGCACCAGCGTAGGAGCTGGCCTGACAAAGCAAAGGCAAGGTAAATAAACCTTGCCTTTTGTGTTCATTCATCCCTGGAGGATGTGAGGATCCCTCTTTACAAGAGAGCGTAAAGGGGGATTTTTTTATTGACTCTTTCCCTCCATATATGTTAAAAATTACAATCATTTCCGTTAACGGAGAACATCATTGAGAAGCGACCGTATCAAAAAAGGCCTGGAGCGCGCGCCGCACAGGTCTCTTTTATTCGCCACAGGCATAACCCGGGACGAACTTGCCAAGCCCATGATCGGCGTGGCTACGAGCTGGAACGACCTCATCCCGGGCCATATCGGCATGCGCGATCTGGAGCGGTTCATAGAGAAGGGCGTGCACGCCGGCGGCGGATGGCCCCTCTTCTTCGGAGTGCCGGGCATCTGCGACGGCATTGCCATGGGCCATATGGGAATGCACTATTCCCTGGCCTCGCGCGAATTGATCGCGGACATGGTAGAATCCGTTGCCATGGCACACGCCTTTGACGGGCTCGTGCTGCTCACGAACTGCGACAAGATCACGCCGGGCATGCTCATGGCCTCGGCGCGGCTCAACATCCCGACGATCGTGGTGACCGCCGGTGCCATGTACTCCGGGAAGTATCGCGGCAACCGCGTGAACCTGATCAGCGCATTCGAGGCAGTGGGCAAGGTGCGGAAAGGCGAGATGTCCGAGATCGACCTCGCGGAACTCGAGACCTGCGCCTGCCCCGGCCCCGGTTCGTGCCAGGGGATGTATACGGCAAACACCATGGCCTGCGTCACGGAATCGCTCGGCATGAGCCTGCCGGGATGCGCCACCGCCCTCGCCGTGTCCGGCGAGAAGCGCAGGATCGCCTTCGAGAGCGGCAAGAGGATCGTGGGTCTGGTGAACGAAGGTCTCACTCCGCGCAAGATCATGACCAGGAACGCCTTCGAGAACGCCATCCGCATCGACATGGCGCTCGGCGGGTCCACGAATACGACGCTCCATATCCCGGCCATCGCGCATGAGGCGGGCATTGCATTATCGATCGACACGTTCGACAAGATCAGCCGCACGACGCCGCATTTGTGCAACATGCTGCCCGGCGGTCCTACCTATATGGAGGACCTGGATGCCGCGGGCGGCATCCCGGGAGTCCTGTCCCGCTTCGCAAAGGTGCTCAAACCTTCACCCACGGTGAGCGGCAGATCGATCATCGAGCATGCAAAGTCAGGCCGCGTCGGGAACGATGACGTGATCCGGACCTTGCAAAACGCCTATCACAAAGAGGGCGGGATCGCGGTGCTCAAGGGCAACCTTGCGCCGGACGGCAGCGTGGTGAAGCAGACCGCGGTAAGCGACAACATGAAAACGTTCGAAGGCACGGCCATTGTGTTCGACTCGGAAGAAGAATCGATGAAGGCCATTCTCGCGAACAAGATCAAGCCCGGTCATGTGATCGTGATCCGGTATGAAGGGCCCAAGGGTGGGCCGGGCATGCGTGAGATGCTCTCTCCCACCTCGGCCATCTCCGGCATGGGGCTCGGCGAATCGGTCGTTCTGTTGACCGATGGCAGGTTCTCGGGCGGCACGCGCGGACCGTGCATCGGCCACATCTCGCCCGAGGCAGCGGAGGGCGGGCCGATCGCCATCGTTCGGAACGGAGACAAGATCGTTCTCGATATCCCGGGCCGCAAGCTGGAAGTAAAACTATCCAACGCGGAGATCAAGAAACGGCTGGCAAAATGGAAGCCGCGGGAACCGAAGATCAAGACCGGATGGCTCGCGCGATATGCCAAGGTGGTCACCTCGGCGAATACCGGAGCGATCGTGAAAGCGTAAAAATGATTTGTAGCCGCATCCTTTCGGGTGCGTTCGTTGTCGCAGGCTAAGGCCTGCGGCTACCCTGTTTATCGATAGGTGCTATTATGTCCAACAAAGAGATTACGGGCGCAGAAATATTTCTTGAATGCTTGAAGAAAGAGAAGGTCGACACGCTTTTCTGCTATCCAGGCGGCGTCGTACTCAAGATATTCGACGTCCTCTACGATCAGAAGGATGTCCGCATTATTCTGCCGCGGCATGAGCAGGGCGGGGTCCACATGGCCGACGGTTATGCCCGCTCTACAGGTAAGGTCGGCGTCGCCCTGGTGACGTCCGGCCCAGGGGCCACGAACGTGGTCACGGGCCTCGCCACGGCATACATGGATTCCATCCCGATCGTGGTCTTCACCGGACAGGTGCCCACGGCGCTGATCGGCAATGATGCGTTCCAGGAAGCGGACATCGTCGGCATCACGCGACCCTGTACCAAGTACAACTTTCTGGTCAAGGACGTAAAGGACATCGCCCAGACGATCAAAGAGGCGTTCTATATCGCCTCCACGGGCCGACCCGGACCGGTGCTCATCGATCTTCCACGTGATGTCGTGACGAACAAGGCTGAGTTCCATTATCCGGACAAGGTGGAGATCAGGAGCTACAATCCGACCGTTGCCGGGAATAAATGGCAGATCAAGCAGGCAGCGGAAGCCATAGCAAAAGCGAAAAAACCTGTCGCCTATATCGGCGGAGGTGTTATTCTTTCGAATGCCGCAGCGGAAATGCTCGAATTCGCCGAGATCACGAGGATCCCGGTGACCCATACCCTCATGGGTATCGGCGGGTTCCCCGGCACGCATCCGCTCTCACTCGGCATGCTCGGCATGCACGGCACGTACTATGCCAACATGGCGATCCATAATTCCGACCTCATTGTCGCCATCGGCGCGCGCTTTGACGACCGGGTGACGGGCAAAGTTGAGGGATTTGCGCCTGATGCCAAGATCATCCATATCGACGTTGATCCGACCTCGATCAGGAAGAACGTGCGTGTGGATATCCCGATCGTGGGCGATGTGAAACATGTGATGGTGGACCTCAACAAGGAACTCCACCAGATCAAAGAGCCATGGGACGCGATCCGCAAGAGCTGGCTCAGGCAGATCGACGCCTGGCGCGAAGAAAGGCCGCTCTCGTACGAATATGCCGATGACGTCATCAAGCCGCAATTCGTGGTCGAGAAGCTTTACGAGGTCACGAAGGGAGATGCGATCATCGTGACCGATGTGGGCCAGCACCAGATGTGGGCCGCGCAGTACTACAAATTCGACAGACCCCGGAACTGGCTCTCCTCCGGCGGACTCGGCACCATGGGGTACGGGTTCCCGGCGGCCCTTGGCGCCAAGGTGGCCAATCCCAACCGGGATGTGTTCTGTATCTCCGGCGACGGCGGCATCCAGATGAACATCCAGGAACTTGCCACGTCAGTGGAGAACCGCATCCCTGTCAAGGTGGTGATCCTGAACAACCGGTTCCTCGGCATGGTGAGACAGTGGCAGGAATTGTTCTACCAGGAACGGTACTCCTCGGTGGACCTCGGCAGCACGCCCGATTTCGTAAAGGTGGCTGAGGCCTATGGAGCTGTCGGCCTGCGCGCCATGAAGCCCGTGGACGTAGTGCCGGTGCTCAAGGAAGCGCTCAAATCCAAGCGGACGGTGTTCATGGACTTTGTGACGGCGCGGTACGAAAAGGTCTTCCCCATGGTTCCCGCAGGTGCGTCCATCAATGAGATGATATTCGGAGAAGAGGGCAAAAAGGAAGAGAAGAAGCTGAAAGCGGTGAAGTAGGCCAATGCGGAGTGCGGAATTCACCCTGCTCTGGCGAGAGCGCGGGTACAAGCGGAATGCGGAGTGAAAATAGCCTATGAAACATATTATATCCGTATTAGTGGAAAACAAATTCGGCGTGCTGTCGCGGGTGTCGGGACTCTTCAGCGGCAGGGGGTTCAATATTGAGACCATCTCGATCGGCCCCACGCTCGATCCCACGATCTCGCAGATGACGATCGTGACCGCGGGAGACGAACGCATCCTCGAGCAGATCATCAAACAGCTCAATAAGCTGATCGATGTCATCAAGGTCACGGATCTTGCGGAAAAGGAGTTCGTAGAGAGGGAGATGTGCCTCATCAAGGTCAATGCTCCTGCCGAGCACCGGGCAGAGGCGCTCCGGATCGCCGATATCTTCCGAGCGCGCGTTGTTGATTCTTCGCAGAAGAGCTATACCTTCCAGATTACGGGAGATGAAAAAAAGATCGCGGCGATCATCGAGCTCTTGAGGCCCATCGGGATCAAAGAGATCGTACGCACAGGAAAGGTGGCAATTACCCGTGAATAGTTCAGGATGTGGAATGAAGCGTTCGAAGTGGATGTGCAAGGCACGGATTCCCGGCAGCTTTGTATTGTCGGTGCTTATCGCGGTTGTGTTCGTTACCGGCTGCGCGGAAAAGGGACCGGTCCTTCTCAATATCGCTTATCAGGCGCCTGCGGAAAAGCCGGCAACGGCATCAACGATCGTCGTGGGGGTGAGCCCCTTCAGGGATGGCCGCGGTGAGCCTGCGTCGGTACTGGGCAAGAGGACGATCCCGAGCGGGATGCAAAGCGATCTCGTAGTGCAGGGCACGGTGGCGGAGTTGGCCACGACCAGCCTGAAAGAAGCGCTTACCCGCCGCGGTATTGCGGTGAAAGACGTTGCCGGCTGGGACCTGACAGCAGAGGGCATACAGGCCGAAGGTGTTGCCCTCGTGCTGGGCGGGGAGATCAAGGTATTTTGGTTGGAATCCACGGCATCCGCATCCGCATTTAATACGCACCTCATGGCTTCTGTCCAGCTTAAGATCACCGCAGGTGACACCGCGGAAAAGAAGGTCATCAGGACCATAGACGTGAACAGTAAGCTGGACCAGGATGTGCTCTATTCACGTGAGCTGCTGGAGAATATGCTTTCCGAAGCGATGTCATCGGCGATCGACCAGATCTTCAATGACGCAGAACTGAAAAAAAGGTTTCAATAGAAACGATGGGAAGGCCGAACGAGACGCACGGAACTGCCGATCGTGCGTCTTTTTTTATCACACTACTACGTATACGTATTTGAAAGGGGAAAAGATGAAGCTCTATTACGACAAAGACGCCGATCTCTCCATCATCCGCGGCAAGAAAGTGACCATCGTGGGCTATGGCTCCCAGGGCCATGCGCATGCGCTGAACCTTAAGGACAGCGGTGTCAACGTCACGGTGGCGCTGCGTGAGGGCTCGCCCTCGGTCAAGAAGGCGCAGACCGCAGGTCTCGCCGTGAAGAACATCGCCGACGCGGTGAAAGAGGCGGATTTGGTGATGGTGCTGGCGCCGGACGAGCACCAGCGCAAGATTTACGCGGAAAATATTGAGCCAAGCCTGAAGAAGGGTGCGACGCTCGCCTTCGCCCACGGCTTCAACATCCACTATAACCAGATCGTGCCGCGCGCCGATCTTGACGTGATCATGATCGCTCCCAAGGCCCCGGGCCACACGGTGCGCAGCGAGTTCGTAAGGGGCGGCGGCGTTCCCGACCTGATCGCGATCTTCCAGAATGCGTCCAACAAGGCCAAGGACACCGCTCTTTCCTATGCCTCCGCCATCGGCGGCGGCCGTACCGGCATCATCGAAACCACCTTCAAGGACGAGACCGAAACCGATCTCTTCGGTGAGCAGGCTGTGCTCTGCGGCGGCTGCGTGGAACTCGTGAAGACCGGCTTCGAGACGCTGGTGGAGGCGGGTTACGCTCCGGAGATGGCGTATTTCGAGTGTCTCCATGAGCTGAAGCTCATCGTCGATCTCATGTACGAAGGCGGCATCGCCAACATGAACTATTCGATCTCGAACAACGCCGAGTACGGCGAGTATGTCACCGGCCCGAAGGTGATCAACGAGTCGAGCCGCGCCGCCATGAGGGAGGCGCTGAAGAACATCCAGAGCGGCGAGTACGCCAAGCGCTTCATCCTCGAAGGCAGTACCAACTATCCGGAGATGACGGGGCGTCGGCGCCAGAATGCCGCGCACCAGGTCGAGATCGTGGGCGAGAAGCTCCGCAGTATGATGCCGTGGATCACCGCCAACAAGCTGGTGGATAAGAGCAAAAACTAGAGGGACAGAGGTCAGAAGTAAGAAGTCAGATGTAAGGAGAAAACCCTTAACAGCATGATGAAAAACTACGGAATACCGGTTGCTTCGGAGGGCTGGCCGTTCATCATCCCGCTCGCGATCGTCACCGCTCTCTTGTTCGCGCTCGGATGGAAGAACACCGCTGTTGTGTCGCTCGCACTTACGCTCTTCGTCCTGTACTTCTTCCGTGACCCGGAGCGCACCGTGCCCCAGGGCGCGGGCGCGGTCGTGTCGCCGGCGGACGGCAGGGTGATCGTGGTGAAGGACATCTTCGAACCGACTTACCTGAAGCAGGAGGTGAAGCAGATCAGTATCTTCCTGTCCGTGTTCAACGTGCATGTGAACCGGTCCCCGATCAGCGGCACGGTCGAGACCGTGAAATACAATCCCGGCAAATTCCATGTCGCGTCCGTGGACAAGGCCTCGCTTGACAACGAGCAGACCGCCATGGTCATTTCGGACGGGAAGCACAAGGTGCTGGTGAAGCAGATCGCCGGTCTGATCGCGCGGCGCATCGTATGCTATGCCGAACCGGGCGATGCCATACGCACCGGAGAACGTTACGGCCTGATCCGGTTCGGTTCCCGGGTGGACATCTTCCTCCCCAAGGACGCGGACCTCAAGGTAAAGGTCGGCGACCGCGTCAAGGGAGCGCGGGACGTCATCGGGGTGTTGAAATGAGAAAAGGGATATACATACTCCCGAACCTGATCACGCTGTCGAGCATGTTCTCGGGGTTCTATTCGATCATTGCCTCATTGAACGGCGATTACGAGCGGGCCGCGTGGGCCATCATGATCGCGTCGGTGTTTGATGTCTTGGACGGTTGGGTCGCGCGGATAACGCATACGGCAACGCGCTTCGGCATTGAGATAGATTCGCTCTCGGACGTGATCTCCTTTGGTGTCGCGCCGGGTGTCCTGGTCTATACCTGGACGCTGTCGGCCTTTGGCAAGGTCGGCTGGCTTGGTGCGTTCTTCCTGGTCGCCTGCGCGGCGCTCAGGCTCGCGAGGTTCAACGTCCAGATGAGCGGCGCTGAGAAAAAACATTTTACCGGGCTGCCGACGCCTGCAGCAGCTCTGGTGATCGCCACCACGGTACTTGCCTACGGAGAGGTCATCGAGAACCTTGAGAACTGGAAACTGGAGAGGTTGGCCGATGTGATGGTCAAGGATTACTGGGTGTTGGGGATGACGTTCCTGCTTGCCGGCCTCATGGTGAGCAACATCACGTATCATAGCATCAAGGAAGCCAATCTGAAGGAGCGCCGTCCTTTCGGGATCCTGGTCATTATCGCGGCATTTCTGGCGTTTGTTGCCTATCATCCGGCGCTCGTCCTGTTTTTTGTTTCAATAACCTATGTTGCGATCGGCCTGGCAGAGGCACTGTATGGACTGCTCAGGAGACAGAAGACCGCCTCTCCTTAATCCGTTCTGATCGGAATAGCGATTACGACAGTGAGGGAGCAAGAGATTAAGAAGGCGGTCTTAATCTCTTTTTTTACATTATTTGGTCGGCTCCAGAGGGACCTGTGACCACAAAGTATTGAGGAAACCAGTATGAACAAGATCATCAAAATATTCGATACCACGCTCCGTGACGGCGAGCAATCCCCGGGAGCCAGCATGAACGTTGAGGAAAAGATCACTCTGGCGAAGCAGCTCGCCCGGCTCGGGGTGGACATCATCGAGGCGGGGTTCGCCATCAGTTCGCCCGGCGATTTCGAGGCCATCAAAAGGATCGGCGCCGAGGTCGAGGGTCCGGTGATCTGCAGTCTGGCACGGGCGCGGAAAGAGGACATCGATCGCGCCTGGGAAGCGCTGAAAGACGCTCCGAAACGACGGATCCATACCTTCCACTCGACATCAGATATCCATCTGAAGCACCAGTACCGGATCTCGCGCGAAGAGGCGTTCAAGCGCTCCGTGGAGATGGTCAAGCACGCGCGTTCGTACGTCGACGACGTGGAGTTCTCTCCCATGGACGCCACGCGGACCGAGGTCTCCTACCTGCACGAGGTGGTTGAGGCCGTGATCGAAGCGGGAGCGAAGACCGTGAACATCCCCGACACGGTGGGCTATGCCACGCCCGAGGAGTTCGGCGCTTTGATCAGGGGCATCAGGGACAAGGTCCGAAATATCGATCAGGCGGTGATCTCGGTCCACTGCCACAATGACCTGGGCCTCGCCGTTGCGAACGTGCTGTCCGCGATCAGAAATGGCGCGGAACAGGTTGAGTGTACGGTGAACGGCATTGGTGAGCGCGCGGGAAACTGTTCCATGGAAGAGGTCGTCATGGCGCTCCGCACGAGGAAGGACTTTTTCGGCGCCGATACGCGAGTTAATCACGGAAGAGATCATGCGCACGAGCAGGCTCGTGACCAAGATCACCGGCATTACGGTCCAGCCGAACAAGGCCATCGTAGGCGCGAACGCATTTGCGCACGAGTCGGGCATCCACCAGGACGGGCTGCTGAAAGAGCGGACCACGTACGAGATCATGCGCCCGGAAACGATCGGCCTGGTCAAGACCAACCTGGTGCTCGGCAAGCATTCCGGCAGACACGCCTTCCGCGACCGGCTCAAGCAGATGGGGTATGACCTTTCCGACGAAGATCTGAACAAGGCCTTCGAGCGGTTCAAACACGTCGCGGACCAGAAAAAGGAAGTGTTCGATGAGGACCTGGAGGCCATTGTCTCCGACGAGATGCAGCAGATCCAGGAAGTGTATGTGCTGAAGAACCTTCGCGCCGAGAGCGGTACGGGCCTCACGCCCACGGCAACGGTGGAGATGGAGGTCAACGGCAAGGCAGTGAAGCAGACCGGCACCGGCGACGGTCCCGTGGACGCGGTATACCGGACGATCGCTCACATGACGGGAACGAAAAGCAAGCTCGATGCCTATCTGGTGAAGGGCATTACCGGCGGCACGGACGCCCTCGGCGAAGTGACCGTGAAGGTGGAGGAAGAGGGCAAGAAGGTCGCGGGGCACGGCGCGGACACGGACATCATTGTGGCGAGCGCCAAGGCCTATGTAAATGCGCTGAACAAACTGGAGTACTGGAAGAAGGGGCGGCCAAAAAACAGTTGAATCTGAATAAGGGATATTGTATAGTCAAAAACCTATGATGACCATTACTGAAAAGATACTGGCCGCGCACTGCGGCAAAAAAGAAGTGAAGCCCGGCGAACTGATCAACGCGAAGCTCGATCTCGTGCTCGCGAACGATATCACGGCGCCCGATCTCGATCAAGGAGTTTCGCGCGACGGGGGCGAAAAAGGTGTTCGATCCCGAGCGGATCGCGCTCATTCCCGACCACTTTGCGCCGAACAAGGACATCGCCTCGGCTGAACAGTGCAACCTGCTCCGCCAATTCTCGCGGGAGCATGACCTCTCCCTGTATTTCGAGGTCGGCAGGATGGGCATCGAGCATGCGCTCCTTCCGGAGCAGGGGATCGTGGTGCCCGGCGACGTGGTGATCGGCGCTGACAGCCACACCTGCACCTACGGCGGGCTGGGCGCGTTCTCGACCGGCGTGGGCAGCACCGATGTCGCCGCTGCCATGATCACGGGTGAGGCCTGGTTCAAGGTGCCGGAGAGCATGAAGTTCATCTACAAGGGCAAGCTCGGCAAGTGGGTCGGCGGCAAGGACATCATTCTCCGCACCATCGGCGATATCGGTGTGGACGGAGCCCTGTACCGTGCCATGGAGTTTACCGGCGAGGTGATCAAAAAACTCCCGATGTACGGTCGTTTGACGATCTGCAATATGGCCATCGAGGCCGGCGGCAAGAACGGCATCATCGAGCCCGATGAGATCACCGAGAAGTATGTTGCGAAGCGCGCCCAGCGGAAATATAAGTTCTATCAAGAGCGACAAGAAGGCGAACTATGTGGATGTGCGCGAGTACGATCTGACCGGCATGGAGCCGCAGATCGCCTGCCCGCATCTTCCCGAGAACGTGAAGCCGGTAAGCCAGCTTGCGGCCATCAATATCGACCAGTCCGTTGTCGGTTCCTGTACGAACGGACAGGATCGAGGACATGCGTGAGGCGGCCAGGGTCATCAAGGGCCACAAAGTGCATCCCTATGTCCGCATGATCGTGATCCCGGCCACGCAGGCGATCTATAAACAGTGCATTAAAGAAGGCCTCGTGGACATCTTCATCGATGCCGGCGCGGCCTTCAGCACGCCGACCTGCGGCCCCTGTCTGGGCGGCCATATGGGCATCCTTGCCGCCGGTGAGCGCGCCATTGCCACGACGAACCGGAACTTTGTCGGCAGGATGGGGCACCCCAAGAGCGAGGTCTATCTCTCCAATCCCGGCGATCGCGGCCGCATCGGCTGTGCTCGGCAGGATCGGAAGGCCGGAAGAACTGAAGTAATAATTTTCACCACGGAGACACAAACAGAGACACGAATGACACGAATGGACGAGATAGACACGATGAATCGTAAGCTTCGATCTATATCCGTGTACATCAGTGATAAGTCTTAGGAGGGTTTAAATGAAATTCAAAGGCAATGCATGGAAATTCGGGGCGGATGTCGATACTGATGCGATCGTCCCTGCGCGGTATCTGAACACGTCCGATCCCGAGGAACTGGCGAAGCACTGCATGGAAGACTCGATGAACCCCGACTTCATGAAGAAGATGAAGCCCGGCGACATCATCGTTGCGGAGAAGAACTTCGGGTGCGGATCGTCCCGCGAGCATGCGCCGATCGCCATCAAGGCCGCCGGTGTGTCCTGCGTCGTGGCGAAGAGCTTTGCGCGGATCTTTTACCGGAATTGCTTCAATATGGGGCTGCCGATCTTCGAGAGCGTTGAGGCGGTCGATGGGATCAAGGAGGGCGATCAGATCGAGGTGGACGCCGATGCGGGCGTGATCCGCAACCTCACCTCGAAGAAGACCTTCAAGGTCGCGCCGGTGCCGCCCTTTATGCAGGAGCTCATTGCGGCCGGCGGGCTGATGGCATACACGAGGAAGAAGGCAGGGCTGTAAGTGACCGCGTGTTTCAAGCTGATGAAAGCGCTTCAGCCGGATCAACAGCCGAGATCGACCTCCTCTGTGAGCAATGTGTATATTTCAGCGGGAACCTTGATCCGTCTCTATTCCTCATCAAGCGAACCTTCACAGCATTCCTGCGGACTGGATTTCATTCCCGGCGACGAAAAGTGCAACGAGATGCGGACGAATAACTGCAGCGCGAGGAAAGTCAAGTGCTGATTTCTCGCCAAGACGCAAAGGTCGCAAAGAACGGCTCAATTATTTTTAAATAAAAATTAAAAGATTTTCTTAGCGTTCTTTGCGTCTTTGCGAGAGATGCTTTTCGATTTTGACCTTTAGTTCCGGCTTGTCCGGGTTAGGAGTCTTCAAATATGGCAAAGACCTACAAGATCGCATTGATCCCCGGTGACGGGACCGGACCCGAGGTCGTTAAAGAAGCGGTAAAAGTCGTCAATGCCGCTGCAGCAAAGGGCGGGTTCAAGACTCGAGTTCACCGAGTTCGATTTCGGCGCTGCCCGGTACTTGAAGACCGGTGAGACGCTTCCGGACAGCGCGATCCCCGAATTCAAGAAGTTCGATTCCATGTTCCTGGGCGCTATAGGGCATCCGGATGTAAAACCCGGCATCCTGGAAGCGGGGATCCTGCTCAAGATACGCTTTGCCCTTGACCAGTACATCAATCTCAGGCCGGTGAAGCTTTATCCGAACGTGGACACGCCGCTCAAGGACAAGGGTCCCGAGGATATCGATTTTGTGGTGATCCGTGAGAACACGGGCGGCATCTATACAGGACATGGCGGAGCAACGCGCGTGGGTACGTCCGAGGAGATCGCCACGCAGGTCATGGTGTACGACCGGCGCTCGGTGGACCGCTGCCTGAAGTATGCCTTTGAACTGAAGAGAAAACGCAATGCCCTGAATCCCAAGTATGCCGCAAAGCCGATCACGCTCATCCACAAGCGGAATGTGCTGACCCATTGCGGAGACCTCTGGTACCGTGCCTTCGAGGAGATGGGCGCGAAACAGTACCCTGACCTTAAACGGGACTACAACCACATCGACGCCGCGAATATGTGGTTCGTGAAGAACCCCGAATGGTTCGACGTAGCTGTCACGGAGAACCTGTTCGGCGACATCATCACCGACCTCGGCGCCATGATCCAGGGCGGGCTCGGCGTGGCTTCGGGCGGGAACATCAACCCCGAGGGTGTTTCCATGTTCGAACCCATGGGCGGCAGCGCACCGAAGTACGCGGGCCAGAAGGTGATCAACCCCATGGCGGCCATCGGCGCGGCCATGATGATGCTCGATTCGCTCGGTGAAACGAAGTCATCGCAGGCCATCGAGGCGGCAATGATCGCGGTGATGAAGAAGATGAAGAGCCAGGCAGCGGGCAAGATGGGCATGTCCACGACGGAAGTGGGGGACATGGTGGCGGGGATGGTGTAATTGCGGACTACGATTCGGATTGCGGAGTACGCGTGGTCTAGAGCTAAAGATTGCGAATATGAAAACTGAGGGGAATAGAACAATGATGCGAGTAGGCTTTATCGGTTGGCGCGGCATGGTGGGCTCGGTGCTCATGGGCCGCATGAACGAGGAAAAGGATTTCAATCTTATCGACCCGGTGTTCTTCACCACCTCGAACGTTGGCGGCAAGGGGCCGAATATCGGCAAGGACGTCCCGGCGCTCAAGGATGCCAAGAACATCGATGAGCTGAAGGCGATGGATGACCATTGTCTCCTGCCAGGGTGGCGATTACACGAACGAGGTTTATCCCAAGCTGCGCGCTGCCGGCTGGAAGGGCTACTGGATCGATGCTGCGTCCGCCCTTCGCATGGACAAAGACGCCATCATCATCCTCGATCCGGTCAACCTGAACGTGATCAAGAACGGCATGGCCAAGGGCATCAAGAACTACATCGGCGGAAACTGCACGGTGTCGCTCATGCTCATGGCCCTGGGCGGGCTGTACGAGCGCGGGCTGGTGGAATGGATGAGCGCCATGACCTACCAGGCGGCCTCGGGCGCGGGCGCGAACAACATGCGCGAGCTGCTGAAGCAGATGGGTTCTATCCATGGCACGGTAAAGACCTGCTGGACGACCCGTCAGGCGCGATCCTCGAGATCGACCGCAAGGTGTCCGACCACATCCGCTCCGATGCGTATCCCAAAGAGTTCTTCGGTGTGCCGCTTGCCGGTTCTGTCATCCCCTGGATCGACAAGCAGCTCGACAACGGACAGAGCAAGGAAGAGTGGAAGGGCCAGGCCGAGACGAACAAGATCCTGGGCCGCGAAGGCAATCCGATCCCGATCGACGGGACCTGCGTGCGCGTCGGCGCCATGCGCTGCCACAGCCAGGCCTTGACGATAAAAATGACCAGGGACGTGCCTCTTGCCGAGATCACCGACATGATCGCCAAGCACAACAAGTGGGTCAAGGTCGTCCCGAATAATCGTGAGATAACCATACGCGAGCTGACCCCGGCGGCGATCACCGGCACGCTCACCGTGCCGATCGGACGATTGCGCAAGATGAACATGGGGCCGACGTTCCTGAACGCCTTCACCTGCGGCGACCAGCTCCTGTGGGGCGCGGCGGAACCGCTTCGGCGCATGCTGCGGATCGTGGTGGAGAAATAGAAGAAATTCCCCTGTAAATCGTCATTCCGGGCTTGACCCGGAATCCAGAGGCGTTGTGTCTCCTCATTTATTTATGAAGCAGCTGGATTCCCGATAGAATCATTCGGGAATGACGGACTCCTTACGTGAAAGGTTTTAAATTTTCTTTAAACTCATGCTCAAGAAAAAAACTAAATATGTAGTTGCCGTTGTCGGCGCCACCGGCGCTGTGGGCAGGGAAATGATCGAAATCCTCGAGGAGCGCGAATTTCCCGGTGTCCGAGCTGATCCCGCTTGCGTCGGAGCGTTCCGAGGGCGAGAGGGTCGAGTTTAACGGCAAGAAGCTGGTTGTCCGGAAGTTGACCAAGGACGCGTTCAAGGACGTGGACATCGCGCTCTTTTCGGCAGGTGCCGAACGCAGCATAGAGTTCGCCCCGGCAGCGGTGAAGTCCGGCGCCGTGGTCATTGACAACTCGAGCGCCTTCCGCATGGAACCGATGGTGCCGCTTGTGGTGCCGGAGGTGAACGCCCATGCGATCGCGAAGCACAGCGGGCATCATTGCCAACCCGAACTGCTCCACCATCGGGCATGGTCATGGTGCTGAAACCGATCCATGACGCTGTGAAGATCAAGCGCATCGTGGTCACGACCTTTCAGTCTGTTTCCGGAACGGGCAAGGATGCCATAGATGAGCTGGCGGGACAGACCGTCGCGCTCCTGAACTTCAGGGATATTGAAACGAAGGTCTATCCGCACCAGATCGCGTTCAATTGTCTCCCGCATATCGATGCCTTCCTCGACAACGGCTACACCAAGGAAGAGATGAAGATGGTGAACGAGACGAGGAAGATCATGGGAGACGATTCCATCCGCGTGACCGCCACAACGGTCCGCGTACCGGTGTTCCGCTGCCACTCCGAGTCCGTGAACATCGAGACGGAGAAGAACATATCGGCCAACGAAGCACGGGCCATCCTTTCGGCTGCACCGGGCATTATCGTGTACGATGATCCGAAGAGAAACCTCTATCCGCTTGCGATCGATGTGGCGGGCAAGGACGAGGTCTACGTGGGCAGGATCAGGGAAGACGAGTCGATCCCGAATGGCATCAATATGTGGATCGTGTCCGACAACCTGCGCAAGGGCGCGGCGCTGAACGCCGTGCAGATCGCAGAGCGCTTAATACAGTAGTCAGGAGCCGGGAACTAGGAACATATCACGTGTAACCGATGTGAAGTCGGGCCTCCGGATCCTAAAACCTGATCTTACCATGTATAAACTAATCTCCAAAATAATCGACAAGCTCGAACAGGGTCTCAGCCCGCGGGACAAGGTCATCATTGTTTCCCTCATGTTCATCATTTCGGTCCTGGGTATCGTGCTGGCGGTCCGCTACTACAACTATATCCAAAAAGATCCCGAGTTCTGCAACAGCTGCCATCTCATGGAAGAGGCGTACACGGCATGGAAGCTCTCCGGCCACAGGAATATCGTATGCCAGGGATGCCACCAGCTCGGCATGATGGAGCAGAACGGGTTGCTGGTCAAATTCATTTTTTCACCGGGCCGGAAAACGCCCGAACCGCACGGGAACGAGACCCCGTGGAAGACCTGCACGAAGTGCCACTGGGATGAGGCTGCCCAGGGGTCACTGACCGTGAATAAGTCAACGGGTCATGCGCGGCACGTCTTTATGGAAAAGCTCGCTTGCAAGGATTGTCACAGCCGGACGGTGCATTCCTTCAGGCCCGACAAGGACGCCTGTCTTCGCTGTCACAAGAATTGGGAAATTCACGGAGTGGGAATGGAGAATATCTCCTGTCTCAGATGCCATGCCTTCTCGCCAAAGCAACGGGAAGCCTTTATCCCGGACCGGGACCGGTGCCTGACCTGCCACCGGAAGTCGTCAAAGACGTCCTTCCCGGACAGGGTGCCGATGGCGCGGCTGAACTGCTATGAGTGCCACAAGCCTCATGCCCGCATTAAGCCGAGCGACGACGACTGCCTGCGTTGCCATACCCGAGAGGTTCTGGCGCTTAAACCGGTCCACGCTTCAGGCAAGAGCTGCAAGACCTGCCACAAGCCCCATCGATGGAGCATACGTTAGCGTTTGCCGTGAGCGGATTGTCTAAATCGGACAAGGCGGACCAGAAAAGAAGCCGAAACAAATTATCTGTATCCCATTTATCATGATAGGCTAATATAGCCCCATGATCTTTCAAAGAGTTTAATCCCCGGCTTTTTTGAATATTCCGCAAGTGTCATTTCGGACGATATATACCCCGCTTCCCATCTAATATAAACAAAAAGTTGCAAAAATAATTATCCTTCAGTGTATAAAATGCAAATGTTTGTGCTATAGTTATAACCATTAATAATTTGTTTTTTATATAATCAAGGTATATGTTTTCGGGCAAGAATAACTCTTTACAAAGGAGCCAGGCCATGTATCGAATTGAAATGCTTGAAAAAAAGCGGCTGGAGAAGGGGCTGAGCTACACAGAGATCGCTGACACGCTGGGTATGCATAAGGTGACCGTATCGAGAACCTTGAGGGGAGTCACCATGAAACCTCGTACGGTAAAACTCCTGGCGGACTATCTTGGCGTTGGGATGGAGCGGATCGTTCAGTAGCCGATCCAGTTAATTTTTTCACCGTTCGTCATCGCTGATAATGTCGTTTGATGGGTAAGGCGCACAAGCCTTACCCTTTTTATTTTTTGATAACGTACTGAAATATGGTAGTATCCTTCCGTCACGCATACCTTAGTAATGGTCCCGGAGGACAAATGAAAGACCTTTTATCCGTTGCCCGTGAAGCGGCACTCAAGGCCGGCGGGATTTTAAGAGACAATATTCACGGCATTCGCGAGATCACGTTTAAAGGCGACATCAACCTGGTCACCGAGATGGACACGAGGTCCGAACGGGCGGTGGTCGAGACGCTGCTCGCATCTTTTCCCGATCATGGGATCATTGCCGAAGAAGAGACCACGATCCGCAACGGTTCCGGATTTACCTGGATCATCGACCCCCTGGACGGCACCACAAACTACGCGCACGGATATCCCTGCTTTTCCGTTTCCATCGCCCTTGAACAAGACGATGAGATCGTTCTTGGCGTCGTGTATGACCCCATGAGGGATGAACTGTTCTCGGCACAGAAGGGGAAAGGCGCGTTCTTGAACGGAAAGCAGATCAGGGTCTCCGGTATCGATACGCTCATAAAAAGTCTTCTTGCCACGGGATTTCCCTACGATCGCAAGGTGAGTGACAAGAACAACCTGGATTACTTCCACGATCTTCTTATGGCCTCGCAGGAAGTGCGTCGCGACGGCTCCGCGGCTCTCGACCTCTGCTATGTTGCGTCCGGAAGGTTCGATGGTTTTTGGGAACTCAAGCTCAAACCCTGGGACGTGGCGGCAGGGAGCCTCATCGTGACCGAGGCGGGAGGCAGGGTATCGGATCTTTCCGGTTCGAGATTCAGCATCCGCGACGACGAGATCCTCGCGAGCAATGGAAAAGTGCATGAGCGGATGGCCGAGATACTGCGAGAGGTGGAACGTCGGAAGGTGCGATAAGCGCTTGTACGCCTATTTGAAGAATTGAGCGGCCACAGGTCCTTGCATGACTTGTTATAAGGCAGCTTTTAAGCCTACGGGCTGGTAGAGCGAAGTGAAACCCTACATGTTCCAGAGAACGATTTGATCGCATTCAGCCGGGTTTCGCCATGATCTACCCGACCTACCGACTGGAGCTGTTCTGAACAGCCTGGTACAAGCGTTGCACCAAAACCTGATTGTAGCCGTGAGAGGTCATGTTGGCAATAATGCGTCCTCTGATGTGAAGGCCGAGAAGGCAGAGGTCTCCGATCAGGTCCAATATCTTGTGGCGAACGAATTCGTCGGGATAACGGAGTTCCGTGTTGATGACCTTGCCGTCGTACATGATGATGTGTGAATGGAGATATCCGCCTCCAACTTTTCCAAGCTTCTGGGCTATTTCGATATTTTCAAAGGTGTTGAAGGAGCGGGCCGGGGCTATTTCCTTTGCAAAAGACCCTCGTTCAGGATTGAACGTGAGGACCTGTTCGCCGATAGGTAAAGGGTAGTCAACCCTCATCGATATTTCGAACCCTTCAAAGGGCTCCGCAATAAGATGCTTTTCATGTTTTGTCTCGTTACCCACTCCGATCTTCTGGCGGATGACGGCAACCTTGGTCTTAGCAGGCTGTTCCTCTATCCCTGCCGCTTCTATGAGGTCGCAAAAATCCTTGGCAGAGCCGTCTATGTTCGGTATCTCCTCGTCGGCCTTTACGAGCACGTTGGTGATGCCGTACATGGAAAGCACCGCCATCAGGTGCTCAATGGTGCGCACCCGCCGCCTGCCGTTGTCCAGGGTGGTGGAGTTGGCGGAAAAGGTCTTCGATGGGCCAGTCTGGGAGAAATCCTCAAGGGACGTGATATGTCCACGGATGGTCTGACCGTCAAGCGTTTGAAAGACGATCCCCTCGTTGGTCCCGAGAGGGCTCAGGATGACACCGGTGTTCCGGCCGCTCAGAAGCCCGATGCCGTTCAGGACCACATTCCTTTTGAGGGTACGCTGAGGTTCAGGGGAATCCACCACGTCCACTACGCCGGGAGGCACCGAATGGCCGGCACTGACGATCTCAAGCCTTGTATCCGAGGGCAGGGTCTCGCTGCTCACGGCTGGCCGGTGCTTAAGGGCAGACGCCACCTTGTCGAGCAGGACCTCCAACTGCAGCGGTTTTTCGAGAAAATCATAGGCGCCGGCCTTTATGGCAGCAACCGCCGCATCGATACCGGCATGTCCGCTCATCATGATGACGGGGAGTTCGGGGAATCGGGAATGCAGACGTTTCAGGAGTTGCATGCCGTCAATTCCGGGGAGCCAGATATCCAGCAGAACGAGCGAGGGCTCCATTGTCTCGAGCCTCTGCCAGAAGCTCTCCGCATCCGGAAATGAGATGGCGGGATACCCCTCGTCCTTCAGAATGCTCTCTACCGTGGAAGTGATGGAAGAAACGTCGTCTACTATACAAATAGGGTTCATATAAGGTTATGCCTGGTGTTCATTGCGATTTGAATAGTTAACAGAGTAAGACAATGAAGGACATTTGTCAAGGACATGCTGTGCGGGTGCTGTGCGGGCAAATATTCCGTATATCGATCGTGCTTTTTTAACGCACGGGTGAGACGCGCGTTTCTAGCGCGTCGTTCTCGACCCGGCTGTTAGCCTTGTCCTTCTGTTGCTTATTGTTCCGGACAACTGAATTAATCTGTGAGTCTTACTCTTTCTTCCTTATTATTCGAATCCCTCCATAAGCTATTGAAAGCCCTATCAAAGTGAATAAGGCAACCATTGCTAATTGTCTGGTCACATTGCCTGGTGATTGCAATACTCGCCATTCAGAATATGTGATCCCGATTTCAAGGACGGTTAGATAGCATCCAAGAAGAAAGACCATACCACCCATAATATAACGGAGTAGTTTATTCATATTCATTCAATGGCTAAATAGTTATTGAGCAGTTACAGGAATCGACTTTAGCAGGTTGCTTTTTTACCGTCAAGGAAAAATATTACTTGACGTATATGTCTAATTTCATTACAGTTTAAAACTGACGAACATGCATTTTCGGATATTAGTCCGGACGAGGTCAACCATTTATACTTCCAATTCCAAACGAGATTTCTTCAGCATACGAAGATGTAATGAAAAAGCGATAATCCCCATTTCCCGCCATGCTGATTGCAGGAAATGGATCGGGGATTTTCTCGATTGCCAGCGCAAATATACGCTGGCTGATTCCCGATCTGATCAAATGCCATTGTTTTTACAAAAGTCGCGAGATAAGAAGCAGACTTCGGATCAACAGAAATAATCTGCAAATGCTCCGTCGCTATTCTCTTGAGATGCTTTATAATAATGTATGACTAAACATACTTCATCAGCTGTCTCCATTGTGCGCTGTGCCGATTATGACCGTGAGCGGATTTTTGCTGCGGTCAAGCAGGCCGTTGACCTGCTGGGAGGGATGCACGCCTTCGTGAAACCCGGCGAGCGGGTGCTCATCAAACCGAACCTGCTCAAGGGCAAGGCGCCGGAAGCGGCGGTGACCACGCACCCCGAGGTCGTGCGGGCCGTGATCAGGCTCGTGCGCGAGGCGGGCGGCGAGCCGATGGTGGGCGACAGCCCCGGCATGGGAGATCTCCGGAAAGTGTGCGAGAAGGCCGGTATCCTGGACGTAGTGAATGAGGAAGGCGCAACGCTGGTGGAACTGGACGAGGTCGTGCAGGTCAGGAACCAGGGCAGGTTCCAGCGCTTCGAGATCGCCCGTGCGGCATACGAAGCGGATGCGATCATCAATCTTCCGAAGCTCAAGACCCACGGCATGACGACGCTCACGGGGGCGGTCAAGAACCTCTTCGGGTGTGTGCCCGGCAAGCGAAAGGTCCAGTGGCATTTCAATACCGGTGTGAATCACGAGCTTTTTGCGACCATGCTGAACGAGCTCTGCGCGCTGCTCAAGCCGCGGCTCACGATCATGGATGCGGTCATCGGGATGGAAGGAAACGGTCCCGGCAGCGGCGAACCGCGGCAGATCGGTGTGGTGATCGCAGGTCAGGACCCGGTGGCAGTGGATGTGGTCTCAAGCAGTGTGCTGGGTGTATCGTTGGAAAAACTTCCCCTCATTCGAGCGGCCGCGACAGCAGGATATGGAGAAACGCAGCTAGACCGCATCAGGGTCTTTGGCGAATCCATCGCGAGCGTGGCGGTCAAACAGTTTCGATTGCCGCCGCAGGAACACCTCGAATGGCGTCTCCCTGAATGGGCGAGGCTGGTGCTCAAGGACGCATTGACCACGAAACCGGTGATCAACAACCGCTCATGCATCCAGTGCGGGATCTGCCAGGGCCACTGCCCGCAGGGAGCGATCGAGAACAGGGACGGGGTACTGGAGATACGCTATCGAGACTGCATTCGCTGTTTCTGCTGTCAGGAATTCTGTCCCCAGGGCGCGATCACGGTAGGCAGGGGATGGGCGCTCAAAATTCTGAAGTAGCAGGGTGATATTAGATAACATCGGAGCACATCGACTTTGACCGCCGAGACGCGGAGACGCAGAGAAGGTACTTCATTCAGCATCGCTTCTCTGCTGTTCCTCCTCATCGACGATCTCGGGCATCGTTCCTTCAGCCTCTATCTCCGCCATTTCTTCCTCGTCTATTTCAAAAATGTGTTCTTTCACCTCCAGCGACGGTTCTTCTCCGCGCACCCATAGTTCGCGGTGTATGAACGGCCTGATGGTCACGGGCACTGACGGATCGGCATAGAGCTCCCGCAGGTCCATGATCTTCATCTCCGAAAGAAAGCGTACTGAGAAAGAGAGAGGGGTGTAGTCGCATTGCGGACCAGGGAGAACCGTATCAGCGAGCGGCTTGACCAGTTCGGGTGTTCCGCGATCATCCGGATCGTCTCTGCTCGCGTGTCTCTGCGGCTGATGACCTTGAAGAGGTGACCCTCGGTGATATGGGGGTTATTGAGACAGAGCTTCACGACCTCGGCATCGGCGTCCAGAAGCAATTTGAGCAGGACACCGCCGGCAGCTTTCTTGGCGAGCGTTTTCTTGTTCCCGAGCGGCATGGTGGGGATCCGCTCGTTGATGATCATTTCAACCTTGTGCCTGAAGACAAGGGGGATGAAATGGCTGCGGGTTATCTCTTCGAGGTCGAAGAAGCGGAGGTAGCGGGCGATGGTCAGCGAGACCGAGAGCGGTGACCGTGGATTCCTGGCGAGCGCCAGTCGGACCGGGTAACTCTCGGCCCAGCGCTTGTCCTTAAAGACCATTACCAGGATGTCCGAAGGCAGGTTCTTTCTCTTCACGATGATCAGGACGTCTTCTTCTGCCAGGCGCCTGTTTTCGAGCAGCGCGCGCATGACCCGGGGAGAGGGATCATGGAGAAACCTGGCGATCTCCTCCTCGCTTGCAGCCGCTGCCTGCGCACTTCGTAGCTCCTCTGATTCGGACATGGTCCCATTATACAAAGTTTCAAACCTATTGACAAATGGTACTATATTCTGTATTTTTATACCTCAATGAGCGTGTTATTGTGTTTCCGGTTCACTGGGGATATCGATTTCAAGAAGTCTGGTATTCACCGAGGGTCTGAATGGAACGGACGCTGCTTCTGAACGCAACATTTGAACCGCTAAAGATCATTTCCTGGCAGAGGGCGATCACCCTGCTCACTCAGGGCAAGGTCGAGGTGATCGACTCTTACGACCGGGACATCCGGGGAGTGTCCCTCACCTTCAGGCTTCCCTCGATCCTCCGTTTGCTCAAGCTTGTCAAGATCAGGCGAGCGAGCCGCGAAGTGCGGTTTTCCCGGGCCAACATTTACCAGCGCGACAAATACGTCTGTCAATATTGCGGTGTGAAATATCATGCCGAGGACCTTACCTTCGACCACGTCATCCCGCAAGTGCAGGGCGGTGACGCCACCTGGGAGAACATCGTGACCGCCTGCCTCGCCTGCAACAATAGAAAAGGAGGCAGGACCCCGCGAGAGGCGAAAATGAGGCTGATCAGACCGCCGGTGAAACCCAAGTGGATGCCGGTGGTCACGCTTACGCTTGGGATCAAGAATGCGCCTTTGAGCTGGCGCGATTACCTCTACTGGAATGTTGAACTGGACAGGGACGGCTGACACGGTGCGCGGTTCCGCTGCCCGCCCCTATCAGATCGTACCCGCGCTCCGCTCCTGAAATTCCGCTTATTTCCCAAACCGTAGAACCTGTGCACTCTTCCCCGGCTTTTTCCACCCACTGATTTTTTTCTTGTCAATCCAGATGTTTGATGTTATATTTTGAGGCGGTGTGTTGAAAAACCATTACACAAAAGAGGGGGCAAGAGAATGAAAAAAATAGTTACGCTGTGCGCAGGAATCATGCTCGTCCTATTAGCCGGCCAGGTGGGTGCGACCCCCCGTTTTACCCAGGCTGAATTTACCACTGCGGAGAGCCTCGACTCGGGCATGACCCAGGCCGGCATTCAGTTTACGCTTGGAGACCACTATAAAAACTACTATCCCGAAGTCCGCTATGGATTAGGGGCGATGATGGAAGTGGGCGTAAAGTTCGGGCTCACGTCCGCTTCGATCGATTCGGGCGAAAGTGTTGGCGCGTTGGTCGGCGCTGATTTTAAGTATCAGATCATCAAGGAAACCGAAGGGGTGCCCATCGACCTTGCGGTGGACTTAGGGTTGGACAATACGATCATCCACAGCAAAAATGCAACCGTTACGTCGTTTTCTACAATTGTGAGCAAGGGGTTCTCGCTGGCCGATCGCGGATATAAATTCACTCCCTATGGCGGCCTCGAGATGGCAGTGTTACGCGGATCGCTGCCTGATGACAACAATACATCGCTGAATGTTTTCGGCGGCTTGGAATGGAAGCTGAGCCAGAAATTCATGGTCCTCCTGGAACTGAAATCCGGTTCCAAACTGATGGGTGGAGCCGGGATCAGGTTTGAGTATTAAGCTTAACTGCACTGCTGGCGGTTTTTTGGACGTGTGGCTGTCGACAACGATGCGGTGATGAGCAGGCAAATGGGTTCTTCTCTCCCATGTAAAATCATCTAATGTCTATTGCGCTTTCAGGAAAAATATCGTTTACACCGCTCGTGGATGTTTTGGAACAACTGCGCCAGAAAAAAGCCACTGGCACCTTGATCGTGAGCAGCGGCGGTTTGAAAAAGTGCATTTATTTTAAGATCGGCCAGATCGTTTTTGCAACGTCCAACATCAGCCATGACCGGCTTGGTGATGTCCTCGTTAAAACCGGCATGCTTACGCGTGAGAACCTGGAGTATGCGACCCAACTTCACAAGAAAAATCTGGGATTGAAACAACTGGGGGCGATCCTTGTCGAAAACCGACTTATATCGTCCAAGGACCTGTTCGGCGGCTTAAAGGCCCAGGTAAAGGAGATTATTTTCAGCCTCTTTCTGCTGGATGCAGGCCGATTATCAGTTCGAGGAGCGCTTCCCTTCCGATATTATCCAGCTTCAAATCAATTTTCAGGACTTGATCGCCGAAATCATCCAGCGAATAAAACAGGAAGTCTGACACCATGGCCTTGCCTTTTCCCTATCCTATCAGGATCGCTCCTCACGCCTTGGGTATTCCCGAATTTTCTGATGACCTTTTCCCCGGGTGCCGGTGTAATTCCCCTTGAAAAGATTCAACGCCGGAGACTGCTGTGAAATCCCTGGCGCATACCTCATTTCCGGAACAAGCGGACCGTATCTGTGCTCTCTATAATGACGAAGAGGATACACTTCTCCTCGACATGCTTGGACAGGAGTATGTTATCCATCACGACGGTATTTTTCTTCATGGCCAGCAGGCGCCCGAAGTCCATGCAGCCGTGATCCTCGACTATCTATTCTTCATCCGGGACGTCGCTGGACCTGCTACCCTGGCGCACGATCGGCGGTTTCTCCGGTCAACCGTCGCCGGATTTCAGGAAAAGAGTAGAACTGCCGATCGTCAACTATGCGGCGGAGATCATTACCCGTGCAAACACCCTCCTGCCCATGGTGAACGCCAAAACAGTGCCGAGTCTCATCGGCAGCGACATGGCAATTTCGATCCAGGCATTGCCGATGGTTCATCTGCACCTGGAACTGTCTCAGGAGACCCAGGATTTCCCCCACGAGGCATGGGTCCTGTTTTCCAACAACGCGAACAAGTTTCTGCTTCCGCCGCGCCTGCAGGTATTGGCAGAAGTGTTCAAGGACCGATTGTTGAGCTTGCTCAGGATCTATTAACGGGCCGGGTCAAAAGTCAGGAGCCGGCGTAAAAGCTTTTTCATCTTATGGTCAATACAATTACCGCTAGAGACCGCATTGCACTCGCGCTGGATGTTGACAACGATCGTGACGCCCTTGCTATCGTTGCCGAACTCAAGGATTCCGTTGGTGTGTTCAAGGTCGGTCATCAGCTCTTTACCGCATACGGTCCGGACATCGTGCGCCGAATCATCGGCATGGGCGGTCGCGTATTTCTTGACCTCAAATACCACGATATTCCGAACACCGTGGCCAAAGCATCTGCCGAGGCAGTGAAACTCGGCGTGAGCATTTTCAATGTGCATTCCCTGGGCGGGATCGACATGATGAGGGCGGCGGTCGAATCGGCGAAGGAAACAGCGGGAAAATACAACGTGCCGGTGCCGACGTTACTCGCGGTCACCATCCTCACGAGCATGGACGAAAAAAGTATGCGAAAAGAGCTCAAAATAACGCGTTCGCTCCAGCGCGAGGTAGCCCACCTGGCGCGGCTGGCACAGCGTGCGGGAATGCACGGAGTGGTCGCCTCACCGCAGGAGATCAAGATGCTGCGCCGGGTCGTTCGTGGAGAATTCGTCATTCTCACGCCGGGCGTAAGACCTGCATGGGCGGATAAGGACGACCAGAAGCGGGTCATGACGCCGGGAGAGGCGCTCAAGGCCGGCGCTGACTATATCGTTGTCGGGAGGCCGGTGCTCAAAGCAAGGGACCGGAAGGCCGCGGTGGAGAAAATTCTTGAAGAAATAAAATAAATGCTCACGGGGATGCACGCGGAAGTCACAGGATGTCGTTCTGAGTTCATGGCTCATAGTTCTTGTGAGAGTCTATTCTCCATGAACCATCAAATAGGAACCATAACTTGCTCTGTGATCTCTGTAAACGCTGCAGCAAATGAATCTAAGGGGTAAGGACATGACATCAGAACAGGTATTGGACATTTACAAAAAGACCGGGGCGCTGCTTAACGGACACTTTCTGCTCTCATCAGGCCTCCACAGCGAACAGTATCTGCAGAGCGCGCTCGTACTTCAGCAACCGGAGATCGCGACGAAGCTCTGCGCAGCCCTTGCGGACAACTTTAAGGATTTAATGATCGACGTCGTCATCGCGCCGGCACTGGGCGGTGTGTTCGTGTCTCACGAAACGGCGCGAGCATTGGGAGTGCGCGCACTGTTCGCCGAACGAGCGGACGGTGAACTAACACTTCGGCGCGGATTCACGATCAAACCGGGTGAGAGGGTCCTTGTGGTGGAAGATGTGATCACGACAGGCAAGTCGACGAAGGAGACCATCAAGGTCGTGCAGCAGGCGGGCGGGGTCGTCATTGCCGCAGCTTCGCTTGTTGACCGTTCCGGCGGCAAAGCGGATATCGGGGTACCGTACAAATCCCTCGTAACGCTGAATGTTCCCACGTATACGGCGGAGACCTGTCCGCAGTGCAAGGGGGGCAGTAAGCCGGTAAAGCCGGGCAGCAGGAGACTCAAGTAGCTCTTGGCTGTCAGCAGAAGTTTATGGTGAAAGAAAAAGGCTGCATGATACCCAGCATGAGCTTGCTGATATGCCCGAGGCACCTATTTCTGGAACCGCGCGCCGATATACATGCCCGCACTCCCGCCAATGCCGAAGAGGAAGTCCAGTGCCCAGTCCGGGGAAGTCGCGACATCTCAGGCCAAAAAATAACTGAAATGTACACAAAGCTTGTTCTGCTCACGCGAACGAGGTTATATGCACTTTCTCTGCTTGATAAAATAAAAGTTTGACCTGATAGCTGTATTTGCTATAATTGAACTAGAAAGAGATGAAAGGTGGGTTGTATGAGCAAGATAGCATTATCAGAAGAAAAGAGCGGATATCCCGATGGGGTGCCCGAGGAAGTGTTGGAGGACCTTGCGGACGAGTTCGCTGACGAAGAAGAGGAAGACGAGGAACCTTCTCCAGCCGAGGTTGCTGAGGTTGCCGAAGAGGTGGCCGTTACAGGCGCTGACTTGGTCGATACTTATCTCAAATCCGTGGGCAGATTCCCCATGCTCAAGATCGAAGAGGAGCAGGAATATGTGCGTACGCTTGAGGAAGGAAAGGCTGTGCTTAAGGAGATCGCGCTGAGTTCTCCGCTCGCGATCCCGAGGGTCTTGGCACTGGGCGCGAACGTCAAGCAGGGGCTCGTGAAAGCGCAGGATGTTCTTCGTTTCCCCGGCGAGTGGAAAGACTCGTACGAGGCGGAGTTCATGCGCCTCTACAACAGGCTTAAGAGGCAGGTGGCCAGACGTGATATGGAACGGGCAACGGCTACGGTGAACGAAATGAGCCTCTCATTCCGCGAGATCGAGAAGATGCTCAAGAAGCTCGCGGGATTAGGCAAGCAGGCAGAGCGAGGCATCACCGTTGAGATGGAGAAACTCGGGCTCGATGAGTTTACCCTCATGGACATGGTCAGCCGCATCGATAAAGTGGAGGCCAAGGTAAAGGAGGCCAAGGACGTACTGGTCCAGGCAAATATGCGGCTTGTGGTTTCGATCGCAAAAAAATACGTTAATCGGGGTTTGACGCTCCTCGACCTTATCCAGGAAGGCAACATTGGCCTGATGAAGGCCTCAGACCGGTATGAGTCAGGGAAGGGGACCAAGTTCAGTACCTATTCCACGTGGTGGATCAGGCAGAGGATTACCCGTGCCATTCTGGACCAGGCGCGTACCATTCGGCTGCCGGTGCACCTTATCGAGGAGAGCACCCGCATCAGCCGTATCTTTGCCAAGTTCATGCGTGAAAAGGGAAGGGAACCTGCGCCCGAAGAAGTGTCGAAGATCATGGGGCTTTCGGTGATTCGGGTGAACGAGATCCTAAGGGCGATCCAGGAGCCGGTATCCCTGGAAACACCGATCCTCTCGGAAGAGAAGGAACTCAAGGACGTAATCATCGATGAGAAAGCCATTTCTCCCTTCAAGACACTTGAGAACAGCGAAGCTTCAAGCCGCATCGAACAAGTACTTTCATCGCTCACCGAGCGGGAAGAGAAAATAATCAGGATGCGGTTTGGTATCGGAGTGAATAGCGAGCACACGCTCGAAGAGGTAGGCAAGTTCTTCAATCTCACGCGTGAGAGGATAAGGCAGATCGAGATCAAGGCGCTCAAAAAGTTGCGCCATCCCGCGCGGAGCAAAATGCTGAGGGAGTATGTTTGATGTTACTTATTCATAAGGAATGCGATAAAGGGCGCAGATAATTATCTGCGCCCTTTGTCTTTTTCTGCCTGATCTATTTTTTGGTCTTGATATATAAAGAGCGCGGATGTTTTCCGCTTACTACAAAATGGGAATGCTCAATCGTTCGTGCTCAGGACGAACTCGATATCAGCGATAATCCGAGTGGCTTCAGCCAATGCCGGATTGACGTGCTCAAGATCGCTGACAAAGGCGGCCATAATGGCCCGTGTTTTGTCTACGAGAAACCAAATGCGCCAATGGGTCTTTTCTTCCTTGACGTCGTAAGTATAATCCAGGGCCGCTATTCCTATATCTCCCCGGCTTTCTACTTTAACAGCTTCACGAGGGAAGGGAACATCACGCTCCTCCAGGGTGTCTTCGAGGAGAATACGGGCCGCCTCCGCAGGCGGTGTTTTTATTTCGTCCCGTTCAATAAACGAGAGTTGCATCATACCAGGCCAGCCGTCCTTTTCCAGTAATACAAAACCCTCGTCTTCCCGTTCAGTCCACCCATCAGGAAGATAAAGGGTCATCCATCGTTCATATGTTACTATTTTGCCCATGACGCGCATTGTATCGGACAGAGGTAGGTCAGTCAAATGAGTTTCACAAATGGGGGGGAAAGAACTCTTTATATGTATAGCAGGTATTTTAGATAATCTAAAACTGTATCAGCTGATGCCTCGGGTGGATTCCGGCCATCCAGCGTGATATCAGGCTTGATGGGCGGTTCATAGGGCGACTGAATGCCCGGGACCGTGCTTGTCTTGCCAGTGGCGGCGCTGCGGTAGATCCCTTTGGGGTCCCGTTGCATGCAGATGTCAAGGGGGCATGAGACGAATACTTCTACGAATCGAGGAATGAGCGCGCGTGCATACTCTCGGTAGTTCCGCTTGTTCGCCGTTGCATCGAAGATTACGTTCACACCGTTTCTGGTGAGCAATTCACCGATCAGCGTCAGTGACCGATAAAAGGCATCGCGCTCCTCCTGACTGTATGTCGGTTCAGGGGTGAGGATCTTTCTCATCCCGTCCGACTCCAGTACGACGACGGAAACTCCCCATATCTCCAGTTTCTTCACCAGTTCCCGGGTTATGGCGCTTTTACCCGATGCCGGGATGCCGGTCAGCCAAAGAGCGAACCCCTGTTGGATGCTCATGTGAGATACCTATTCACGTCCTGTGGATCGAACCGGTCGGCAGCCAAGATGTTCTGGATGAAATTAAATATGGTCCGGCGCACCGCCATGGGCAGGTGCGGGTACCAGACTGGACTTGCTATGACCAACCCTCGCCAGGCGAAGAAGGGCGCTGCGACCTCGAGCATTTCCAGGTCATTTGTCCTGGTGAGGTAATTGTCCCAGAAGGACAAGAACATTTTTTCGAAAGGCCCGTCAAGCTTTCCCGAGCGCAGGAGCGAGGAAAAAAGATAGTTTATGCTCAGGCAGGTGGTATCATCCGCTGGTTCTCCCCATTCTCCCCGTGAGCGATCGAGCAGCGTGAAGTCCGTACCCTCACGGAACAAAATGTTATAGGGATGGAAATCGCCGTGCACCCGGCAAAGCCGGTGCGTGCGGCGCTTGATGTGCCAGCGCCATTCGGTACAGGCCAACTCTATCTTCTTGAGGAGCTGTTGATCGATGAACCCAAAGGAGGTCGGGTAGTTGTCGATCAGTCCCATGATGCACTCGCCATGGCCCAGGAGTTCACGGGTCCTTCTGGCATAAAGTCCTGGTGAATCAAGTTTTGTGGAGTGGATCTCGACGAGAAAATCCGAAAGGGACCGGGTCCTTGTGAAATCCTTGTCCTCAGCTATACCTGATTCCCTTATCCGGTCGAGGTCTTTAAAATAGCCCTTTCCCTGCACAAATTCGGTCAGCAAAAAAAATTCCCGGGTCTTGCCTGTGGAAATGATGGCCCCTGAATCCAAAAAAGCACCGCTGTCGAGAGAGCGCACATGACGCGGGAGGTTGTTGAACGCTGAGTGTTCCCACAGGATGGCCTGAGCGCGGTCTGAAAAGTGGTCATGACCGTAGGACGAGGGTGTCATGGTCTCGAGTACGGCCTTCTTCCGCTCACCGGCGACCTCGTACTCCAGAAACAGGGGCGAGCCGTATCCAAAGGCCTTGAGGTCATCGCCGGTTTCCTGCTTTCCCTCCGTGGTCATGGAGAGCACGCGCACGGACCTGGCATAGAGGGACGCGAGATACTGAGTGACCGCTTGTATGGTGATCTGTGGCATATTCTCCACGATAATGGTCCGCTGATGCACGATATGAGCCCTATCGTACGTCAATGACTCTGGCTCATTTCTATTGTATCATGTTTTTTTCGGCCGCAAGAGACTGGAAGGTTACTTTTCACAGGACGCCCAGCTATTTATATGGAGGCTGCAATGGAGACGGTGTCTCAAGAATCAATGTCTTCTTAACAGTGGCGGAAAAATCAGAATACTTGGCAGGTTAACTGGATGTACGGGATTGACGGGATGCGGAAATATTTTTATCGGAGATATTCTGTAATCCTGCAGTAAAGCATTTCGGGTTTTTCCGGGAAGGGGGTTTGCTAACAATCCGCCCCAACACGGCGCAAGCCGGTGACGTCGATCGGAAGCGGTTCTCCGGGATCGAAGACCTCATTTCCATAGCGGATGTGATATGTGCGGCCGGCAACCCTCTTGCTGTAAGTTATGATAAGGCGTCCGATGGTTTGCTTCACGTCCTGTGTGGGGTTCCCGTTCAGCAAGGCAACGGGGCCGGGGAAACCTTGAGGCATGAAGAGGTGGTAGCCGTAAGGTGCGAGTGACATGAGCACGTTGTTTTCGCTATTATCGCGGCCAACGACGATCTTGACCCCCGAGTCGATCCGGTAATGGCGGCCTACGGTCAAGAGGCGGATGTCATTGGGATTGACAGATTGACTGTCATCGAATAGATCACGCAGTTTTGCCGAGAAATTCGTGTCGGTGAGCAGACAACCGCCAGCCGGTGTGGAGTACCCGCTGACGCCGTACCGTTCGGCAAGCCGGAGCTGGACGGTTCGTGCGCGGCCGCTGATGCTGAGGAGCTTTTCACGATCGATCGCACCGTCCAACTCGCCCTGGGTGGGAGGGAGAAGTTTTGCGGATAGGGGACGGAGGACCATACCGCGCATGTCGGCATCGCGTTCGATCACCGGAAAGGTGTCGCGACGCTGGGACATAGGCCGCTGTCCGAGGACCTCGCCGGTGACGACGAATGGCGCGTTGAGCTCTTCCATCACGGTCTTCGCCTTCTTGAGCATGAAGATCTTGCAGTCGATGCAGGGGTTCACATTCTTGCCGTAACCGTGAGCTGGATGACGGATCAGATTGATAT
Organism: Nitrospirota bacterium; assembly: GCA_963796285.1. GTDB lineage: Bacteria > Nitrospirota > UBA9217 > UBA9217 > UBA9217 > JALNZF01. The sequence goes on along the minus strand of CAWCKW010000012.1, from coordinate 1,532,936 downwards.
AGTCCTGTCCCATGTCGAAAATCCGGAGTTCGATACCGATGGCCTTTGCGACCCTGGCAGCATGGGTCTCCTGTTCCCGGCCATAGCTTTTAGCAAAGGCAGAGGTACAGTAGAGCCCGGTGATGTCGAAGCCCTGCTCCATGACGATCTTTGCAGCAAGGACGCTATCGAGCCCCCCTGAAATGAGAGCGACTGCTTTTCGATTCAAGCCTGGATACCTCCAATGCGAAATGACGCCGTATTATATAACTCTGAATGTGAGTTTTGCAACAGAGAATAATATTTATATTGGCTAGTGAAAACAGTACGTTATGGAATAGCGCCGCCGCTTCTGGCGGCATACCCGTTGGGAATGCCGGAATGCGGGAACCGTGTAATTGATTTTGATTAATCGTCGGGATGAATTGTTGGAGAAGGCGCTGTTCTCGATCATATCGATGATGCTTACTACGTGAGACGCATACCGGATTAAAATCGACGGGTCAACATCATGCCAAAGCCTCCATCGTTTATCATCGGCGCCAAACTGAGGTTGTCTTCCTTGTCGTTACGGTGGGAAGTCACCAATAATTTGCCGGTAAAATATCCGATCGCCGCGCCGGCAAAGACATCGGATGACCAATGGTCATTTTTAGCGATACGGGTAAGACCGGTAATTGTGGCGACAGTATAAACGAGAGGCGGCACAATGTAGTTGTCATACTCCGATGCGATGACCGTTGCGATGGCAAAGTCCGCCGCTGCATGGCCTGAGGGGAAGGAGAGCCTGCTGTTTGATCCGTGTCCGATGCCGTCCCAGGCGTGAGGACCGTCTCCGGTATAGGGCCGGTGCCGCTGCACCGCATACTTGAGCGTCTCAACAGAGATAACGGTCAAGACAACGCTCTCTATTGTGAGCAGAACGGTCTTGCGCATTTTTGGGTCGTCTGCGAAATGCCCGTACAGGTACATCCCTCCGAGAAGAATCGGCGTATAGGTGAGGCCCCAAGAAGTGACTGTGTCGCCGATATTGTCCGTGGTCGTGGTTTTGTGGTCCAGCACCCATTTCTGGATCTTCGCATCATTGTTGTACAGTCCTGCGGCGATCACCCGTGACGATCCCGGCCGTGAGCCAGTCCGATGAATCCCAGCGACCAGGCGCCGTGACGATGTTCTTGAAATCCGTAACATACACTTTGAAATAGCCCTTGTGGAACTCAACGTTCTTTTCGCTCAACGTTATCTCTTTCGGCTCGCCTTGCTTACTGGTCACGGTTGTTGTTGACACGACTTCGTCAGCGGAGGAAACGACGGGGAACGCACATGCGGTGATGAGAAAGCAGAGAAAGCAATACTTCGATAAAAAACAATTGAACATGTTACAACTCTCCCGTTCATGCATGTTTTCAGTCAGCATAATACCTATATTCCCCGATAAAATGGTCATAATTTGCTGATTATCAGCATGGGTCCGTCATATGCCGCCCATGTGTTCTAGGTGTTCCTGGTAAGTCTTCAGGCGTTTGCATACATGGATGAAGTTCAGGGAAGTCATGCACGTCGTCTCGAAGCTATCGTTGCAGCCTTTGCCTCATCATTTCATAGAGAATAACCGCCGCGGAGGTTGCGACATTCAACGAGTCGATTGTTTCCGCCATGGGAATGCGAACGCGAAGGTCGACTTCAGCCATGATGTCCTGTGGCAGTCCGGCGCCTTCCTGTCCTAAGATGACTACGGTCGGTTTTGTAAGATCGATGTCAAATGGGGTCTTATCACCGGTCACCACGGTCGCGACAATCTGAAATCCCATCTTTTTGCAGCGCTTCACGAATGCTTCTATTTCCCCGACGCGTACGACGGGAAGCCGGAGGATGCTGCCCATTGATGCCCTGATGGCCTTGGCGCTGTATGGGTCAACTGTATTTGGGGTGAGCGCTATGCCGGCCGCGGCCACGGCTTCGGCTGTTCTGATGATGGTACCGAGATTGCCGGGGTCCTGGAGTTGATGAACGATTACGATGAGCTTCGAGCCATGGGCAAAGAGTTCGTCCTCAGTGTGCTCCTTCATCCCGACCACGGCCAAAACCGGCTGAGGCGTTTTACTTTCCGATACCGCGTCCATCAGTTTTTCCGAGATCCAGAGAATGGCGATTGATCCGGCTTCCGCCTGCTTGAGCACCGCTTTGCCGTGATGCTGAACGAGTGCCGGTGAGGCCACGACCATTTTGACCCAAGCCTTGTCCCGGATGCGCCTCCTCGACCATCTTAACGCCTTCGATCAAGAAGACCTGTTCCTTTTTCCGGTGTTTTGGATCGGACAGAGAGCGAAGGTGTTTTATGACATTGTTGTCTTTACTGGTGATCGGATTGTGCGGGCTGGTCTGCTGCATGGAAGGGAGTATAACATAATCAAGGCACGGGTAAAAAGGAAATTCGAAAGCAACCAGCGGTCAGGGGGACAATTAAACGTATATGCTCAAGCTCAATACGACCATTACATTATTTTCCAGGTTATCATCGCCCATGTAATAGTTGAACTGGATCTGGAATTTATTCGAATACTTCGGCCGCTTTATCCGGGATGCTCTATCAATTTATTGAAGATCCGCTGAGTGAAACCTAGCGGTTAAGTTGTGTTTGCTCCAGTAGTCCGAGGGATTTCTGGGTCCCCTGGATCGTATTCCTGCGTACGTTCAGTTCCCTGGACAGGGGGATTTCGAATTTATCGGAATGCACGGCTATTCTCAGAACATGAATAGAGCCAGTGCATTTGTCGGCAAAAAACGAGAAAATAATATACTTGACAAGATTAGTCAACTTTGATATGTTTCTAATATCAGACAGTGAGGACTGAATCCATCCTGTTTGAAGATTGGATAATGAACTTCCGGTGAGTATAAAGTATGAAGCTGTCTACAAAAGGTAAATATGGAGTTCGGGCGGTGTTCGAGATCGCGCGTCATTACGGCAAGGGGCCTATTTCAATCAAGGAGATCGCTGAACGACAGGGAATTTCATTTTCCTATCTTGAGCAGATTCTGCACAAACTTGGCAAGGCCGGATTGATCGATAGCGTTCGCGGTCCAGCGGGAGGATATCTACTCGCGCGGCAGCCGTCGGAACTGACGATCGGTGACATTGTGCGTGTACTGGAAGGCCCGATAGCCCTTTCCCATTGTCTCGAGCCTGGTGAATCGGCTGATTGCTATCAGGCGGACGATTGCGTGGCCAGAATGGTCTGGGCAAAAGTCGGCGCGAAAATCGAGGAAGCGCTCGACAGTATCAGTTTTGATGACCTCTTGCAGCGGAATCAGAAAGAAGCGCTCCTCCTGAAGCCGAGGAGAAAAGCGGCTTTGGCAGGAAAGGGGGCATGTTGACATGAGAAACGTATATCTTGACCATGCAGCAACAACGCCGGTCCACCCGAAGGTGCTGGAGGCCATGCTTCCTTATTTTACGGTTAAGTTCGGCAATCCTTCGAACCTGCACGACATCGGCAGGGAGGCGAAGAATGCCGTCGACGAGGCGCGGGTCAAAACCGGCACGCTCATCGGGGCCAAGGCTGACGAAATATTCTTTACCGCAAGCGGAGCCGAGTCGAATAACTTCGCGATCAAGGGTTTGGCCCAGGCGAACAGCCAGAAGGGCAAACATATTATTGTGTCGCAAATAGAGCATTTTTCCGTTCTTCATCCGGTCAAGACACTCGAAAAATCCGGCTTCACGGTCACCTATCTGCCGACGGACAAACAGGGGTTCGTGAGCCCTGATGATGTTGCCAAGGCGATCACCAAGGAAACCATACTCGTTTCGATCATGCACGCGAACAACGAGATCGGCACCATCGAACCGATCGAAGAGATAGGGCGGATAACGAAAGAAAAGGGCGTGCTGTTCCATACCGATGCTGTTGCGACCACGGGGTGGATCCCCGTGGAGGTGAAGGCGCTGGGCGTGGATGCTCTTTCGTTCTCAGGCCACCAGTTCTACGGCCCCAAGGGTGCAGCCGGACTCTTTGTGCGGAAGGGCGTCCGGATCAAACCGCAGATCGAGGGCGGAATTCAGGAGGACGGGAGACGTGCGGGCACCGAGAACGTTCCTGCCATCGTGGGTCTGGGCAAGGCAGCGGAGATCGCGGCGGCTGAGATCACACACCGGATGAGCACCCTTACCGTTCTGCGTGACCGGCTCCAGAAGGGACTCGTGGAAAAGATCGACCACCTGGTGATCAATGGCCATCCCACTAAAAGACTGCCGCACAACCTGAATATATCCCTGTGGTATGTGGAAGGCGAGTCCATGCTCCTGTTCCTGAACATGAAGGGGATCTCGGTCTCGAGCGGATCCGCGTGCACCTCGCGGTCGCTCAAAACGTCGCATGTGCTCACCTGCATCGGCACGGACGCGGCTGTGGCGAACGGGACGCTGCTGTTGTCGCTCGGGATGGGCAATACCGCGGACGATATCGATTACGTGATAGAGACGCTACCTCCCATCGTGCAGCGCCTGCGGGAGATGTCGCCTCTCTATGAAGATATGATCAAAAAAGAAAGAGGAAAATGAGGAGGAACCTATGGAACAGTACAGCTCAAAAGTGATGGAGCATTTCGCCCAGCCCCATAATGTGGGCGAGATAGAGAACGCTGACGGCGTCGGCACCGTGGGTAACCCGGTGTGCGGTGACGTGATGCGCCTCTATATCAAGGTAGAGAACAACATCATCACCGATGCCAAATTCAAGACCTTCGGGTGCGGCGCGGCGATCGCCACGAGCAGTATGGTTACCGACCTGGTAAAGGGAAAGTCCATCGACGAAGCGCTCAAGATATCGAATGCCGCGGTGGCTGAAGCGCTCGGCGGCCTGCCGAAAGTGAAAATGCATTGCTCGGTGCTGGCTGAAGAGGCGCTCAAGTCCGCCCTCGACGATTATTACAAGAAGCAGGGCAAGACATCGCCGGTGAAAATGCCTGCTGAAACAGGGCACGAGAATGAGATGGAGTAGTACGCACACGACACATCCTGAATGGTCAGTACGCATTACTGCGCCACTCACATTCAAACGGGAAGAGCGTTTCGACTTTATTATTTGATCGTGTTGAGAGTGTGGGATTCCGGTCGGGTTGTTTATTGCTGCTGCAGGGTGCGACGGGTGGTAGATCGATAAGCATATGAGTGAAGAGAAGATCATACCTGATGTAGTGCTCGATTGTGTCGGGCTTGCCTGTCCCATGCCGATCTTTAAGACCGCGAACAAGATCAAAGAAATGCGGACCGGCCAGGTGCTCGAGATTCAGTCGGACGACGAAGGCATCGAAAAGGACATGCCGGCGTGGTGCCGGATGACGGGGAATGGGTATCTCGGCCTTACCAAGCAAGGCGAAGAATACCATGTCTACGTGAAGAAGAAATAATCACTACGAAACCTTGAATGATACAGCTGCTGTTTTCATCCCCAGTATAAAGGGACTTGTCGCTGCGCTCCCTGTTCGCGGGAAACAACTGTTCGGTTTTCTGTCGCCTTAGCGCAAATTGGTTGATTTTGAAGCGTGCGATGCCTTGTTCGTTTTCATCATGAACTCCGCCTTCCCATTCCTCCGTGCATGTATAGGAACCTACCTCTATAAGATTTTAACAACAATGAACAAGCTGGTCAGAAATCCCTGATGTTCTCTCGATGCGCCGAGTACGACGGAGAAGTAGGGTGATGTCGGGCGACCGGTATTTTCTGGGATTCTTCCGAACGCATGCCTATACCCAGGTGAAGGTGCGGAAAGGCATTTGTATAGTGGTCTGGTGTGCTCCGTTTCTGCTTTCCGTTTGACAATGCTGGGACGATAGTTTATTATCAAAACACCCATGAACAGTGATGAGCGATCTTCACCAAGTGAGGGTAAAACGTAGCTTTTTCGGCATTGCGGTGATCACCCCCGCCACCGATTCTTCCCCCATCGAAGGGGTGGTAGGGTGAGATCCTGTCTCATGTGGAAGGAGCATTGATGCAGACCATAGCATCGTTAAAAGAAGGCGACTGGGTCGAAGAAATCTACCTTGTCACGTCGAAGCAGATATCGACGGCAAAGAACGGCGTGACCTATCTTTCGCTGAAGCTCGCGGACAAGACCGGCGAGATCGACGGCAGACTGTGGGACAACGCTGATGACGTTTCCGGGAAGTTCGCGCGCGAGGATTTTGTCCGCATCAAGGGGATGGCCTCGATATACCAGGGGTCCATGCAGATAAAGATGAAGGCGCTCGAAAAGGTGGATGACTCCAGGGTGGACGTTTCAAACTTTCTCGAAACGTCGCCGCGAAACATCGAGGACATGGTGAAAGAGCTGCGGATTGTTGCGGCCGCCGTCGCCAACGGGTATCTCCGGCAGCTCATGAACGCCTTTCTGGACGATCCGACTTTTATGGCATTGTTCAAACGCACGCCGGCCGCTAAGACGCTGCATCACAATTACATCGGCGGGCTGCTTGAGCACGTTGTTGAGCTTGTCGCGCTTGCTCGCGATGTGGCCAGGCACTTTCCCTCAATTGACATGGACCTGCTGACGGTGGGCGCGTTCCTGCATGACATCGGCAAGGTGAAAGAACTTGCGGTCAGGAAATCGATCGAGTATACGACCGAAGGGCGGCTTATCGGACATATCTCCCTGGGGTACGAGATGATCGTTGAGAAGGTAAATGCAATCCCGGCATTCCCCGCGGAACTGAGCCTGCTGCTCAAGCATATCATGCTCTCGCACCACGGAGAATACGAGTTTGGCTCTCCCAAAAGGCCGAAGATCCAGGAAGCGATCGTCATCAACTATTTGGACGACCTCGCGGCCAAGATCAACAACTTCCAGGCAACGCTCAAGAAAGAGAATGTGGCCGAGGGAGCATGGACCGGCTACAGTAAAATGCACGACCGGTATCTTTACCGGCAGCTGATCTATCCCTCTCAGTCGGAAGGGCTCGATGACGGTGAAGAACAGAGGCACAAAGGCAAAAAGGCTGTCTCCGGCGGTGAAGCGGACGCGTCCGGCAAGCTGCCGCTGGATATATAACGACATTCTGCGAATGTCGAATTGGAAATTGAAGAGTGTAAATTGAAAATTTAAAATTGAAGGGAAACGGTCGTAAGCAGTCTATTTTCCAATCTCAAATTTCCAATTCATGTGAGGATATTTTATGTTCGGTGTTCTCCGCAGCCTGAGTGACGGGCTGGCAAAGACCAGAAAAAATTTTACTGACAAGGTCGGCTCGCTGATCCTTGGCGAGAAGATCGACGAAGCGTTTCTCGACGAGCTTGAGGAGGCGCTTATCGCGTCGGATGTCGGAATGGGGACCGCCTCGCACGTTCTCAAGGACTTGAAAGAGCGGTTCAAACGCAATGAATTGTCCTCTCCCTCGCAAGTCAAGGAGAGGCTCAGGCAGATCCTGGTTGAAATCCTCTCAGCCCGGCCGTCGGTGTTTCTCCCTGCTGCTTCCCCCGCTGTCGTGCTCGTTGTTGGAGTGAATGGCACGGGCAAGACCACCACTATCGGCAAACTGGCATACCGGCTTCGAGCAGAAGGGAAGCAAGTGATGCTTGCCGCGGGGGACACCTTCCGGGCAGCGGCATCGGAACAGCTTTCGATCTGGGGGGAGCGTGCAGGAATTCCGGTGATCAAGCATCAGGAGGGCGCCGATCCCAGCGCTGTGGTGTTCGATGCCGTTTCGGCGGCAAAGGCCCGTGCAGTGGACGTGCTCATCGTGGATACTGCAGGCAGGCTGCATACGAAATCGAACCTCATGGACGAGCTCAAGAAAATACACCGCATTCTTTCACGCGAACTGCCGGGCGCGCCGCATGAAACGCTGCTCGTCCTGGACGGGAACACGGGACAGAACGCGCTGGTGCAGGCCAAAATGTTTCATGAGGCGGTGGGTGTCACCGGTATCGTGCTCACGAAGCTTGACGGCACGTCCAAGGGCGGCATTGTTTTCGCTATTGTCAAGGAGCTATCGATACCGATAAAGTTTGTGGGCATCGGCGAGGCCATTGAAGACCTGAGGGTTTTTGATCCGAGGGAATTCGTGAACGCACTGTTTTAAGGGCAAGCACGGGTACCACACACGAAATGACAGTTAAACTCCATGCACCAGGCACGATCTTACAATAGGGAGTTTAGATTTGATTGTACTTGGAATGTGTGACGGAGAATATTGGACTATACCATGGAACGCGTGCAGGTAGAAATATTCGGTCAGGTATACAGCATCAAAGGCAAGGATGATCCTGCCTATATCCGCGAACTGGCTGCGTTCATTGATTCAAAGATGAAGGAAGTACAGAAAGGTACGGGAACAGCAGATCCGCATCGGGTGGCCATTCTGACGGCGCTCACGATCACTGATGAGCTGTACCGCTTGCGTGAGCAATATGGTAACATGGAAAAAACCTCTGAGAATGCGGCTAAACGGCTGCTCGACCTGACTGAAAACCTCTGATCAATACTTGACAAACAATGTTTGGTCGCGATGTTTACGGGGTAGGGGAGTAGACGTATATTTGTATAACAGTATGAAATAAGGTGCAATTTGAGCTACCCGGTGACAAAGCTCGTTATTTTTTCCTCTTGCCATTTTCAACTGGTTCTGGTATATAATAGTATAAATAAAAAATGTCCCCTGCTTTGCCCGTGATGATGTAACTTGTTCCTCGTGAAAAAAAAATTACGGGAGCTGTCACTGAAAAGGGTGTGCATGCCCAGATAGGACTGGGAAGCCTAAACTTTTTGACATGGCGCCCACCTGGTTAATACCAGGAATCAAGTTTATCCACACGGCAAAAGCGGGGGTTTTTTTCGGTTCGACAAGAACGGCATCATTGCCATAAATAACGTGTAATCAGCGCGAGTTCGAAAGGAGCGGGAATACGGCTCCGGCGCTTGTGATAGTGTTCAAGCAACTGCGGTACGCTGAGACAATAGAGCATATAGGTTTTCACTAAGGGATGTTTTCTCAGTTCCGCAAACAGATTGTTTTGCCAGCGCGGTAACATATCAAGAACATGGGGATTTTCATGCATACATATATTCACCGAAAGGAATCACCGGGAACAGACATTCTGGAGACGATGCGAGCCAAGGCCCTTCGCCAGGGTCGGCTTGTGCAATCTCCTGGAAAATCAGCAAGTTCCCGGTTATCCGATCAAATCCCCGGTTCCCTGTTATCCTGATCTGGATCAATCTGGTCACCTCACTGTCACAGGTCCCGTGTAAGCCCTCCTGCAGTTAAGAACGTTGGGTCTCAAAAACCTCAAAAAAAATACACCTGAAGAGTCGTCCATCGAGCCTTCTCTATCGCCTCTGGCTTGGAGAATGCGCCCCCGTGACCTGTCTGAGTTCGTAGGACAGGAACATGTCCTTGGCTCGGGCAAACTCCTTCGCAGGGCCATCGAGACCGACCGGTTCATGTCGCTTATCCTTTATGGTCCGCCTGGCGTGGGTAAGACCGCGCTTGCGCACCTGATCGCGGAGCGGAGCAGTGCACACTTTGTCGCGCTCAATGCTGTCACTGCCGGTGTCGCCGACATCCGGAAGGTCACGCACGAGTCCGCAGAGGAGCGATCTCAAAGAGGTAGGAGGACCCTTCTCTTTATCGACGAGATCCACCGCTTTACGCGGGTGCAGCAGGACGCGCTCCTGCCCGATGTAGAACGAGGGAATATCACACTTATCGGTGCTTCGACGCAGAACCCTTTTTTCGCCATTATTCCAGCACTCTCATCACGCTCGCAGATCTTTGAGTTCAAGCCGCTCGACAATGAAGACCTTAGGGCGCTCATCCTCCGTGCGCTTGCGGATAAAGAACGGGGACTTGGGAACCTGGCGGTGACCCTGACGCCGGACGCACTCGACCACATTATTGCGAAATCAAACGGTGACGCGCGGCGTGCGCTGAATGCCCTCGAACTCGGCGTTCTCTCGACAGCGCCGGGCACTGATGGCGCAATACTGTATGATCTCCTTACTGCCGAGGAGTCCATCCAGAGGAAGGCTCTGGCCTACGATGAAGACGAGCACTATGACACGATTTCCGCGTTCATCAAGAGCATGCGCGGGAGCGACCCCGATGCAACGCTCTACTGGATGGCAAAGATGATCACCGCAGGCGAGGACCCGTTGTTTATTGCGCGCAGGATCGTTATCGCCGCAAGCGAGGATGTGGGGAACGCGGACCCGCGGGCGCTCTTCGTGGCCGTTTCCGCATATCAGGCAGTGGAGCGCATCGGCATGCCCGAGGGCACGCTGCCGCTTGCACAGGCGGCAGTGTATGTCGCCTCGGCGCCGAAGAGCAATGCGTCGTATCTTGCCATCAAAGGGGCGATGAAAGACATTGAGGAAGGAAAGCTCCTGCCTGTACCGGACCACCTGAAAGACGCTCATTACAGAGGGGCTGGTCGTCTTGGCAGGGGCAAGGGCTACAAATATCCGCATGATTTTCCGGGCCACTATACGGCCCAGGACTACCTCCCGCAAAAGCGGGAATATTATCGGCCCTCGGAGCAAGGCGAAGAAAAAAGGATCAAAGAGCGCCTTGCCGGGCTGAAGAAGAGATACCAGGAGGAAATGGGGCATGATTGAGTATATTGTGGTGTTGGTTGTAGGGCTTGCCATAGGTGTCGGCGCAGGCCTGCTGATCAAGGGGAAGGCCGTTGCCAACAAGATCAAGGACGCTGAGACCGAGGCTGCGAGGATCATTGCCACCGCCGAGCGCGAGGCGGAGACCAAGCGCAAGGAGGCGGTGCTCGAGTCCAAGGACAAGTTCTATCAGGCACGCTCGGACTTCGAGAAGGAGACCCGTGACAAGCGACAGGAACTCCAGAACCAGGAGCGGCGGCTCACCCAGAAGGAAGAGAGTCTTGACAAAAAGACCGACCTTATCGAGAAGCGGGAAGCCGATGCAATGCGGCGCGAGCGGGAACTGACGGCGAAGGAAAAGGTCGCACAGGAAAAAGAAGAGCGCTTCGAGAGGGGACTCCGCGAGCAGCGGGAGATGCTCGAGAAGATCGCGAACATGACCGCCGAGGAGGCCAAGCGCCAGCTCATGGTCGCGATGGAAGACGAGGCCAAGTATGAGGCGGCCAAGAGCATCAAGCGGATCGAGGACGAGGCCAAGGAAGAGGCGGACAAGAAGTCGAAGAACATCATGAGCCTCGCCATCCAGCGGTATGCCAGCGATTATGTGGCGGAGGCCACGGTCTCCGTGGTCAATCTCCCCAATGACGAAATGAAGGGCAGAATCATCGGGCGCGAGGGCCGGAACATCAGGGCACTCGAGGCAGCGACCGGCATTGACCTGATCATCGACGATACGCCGGAAGCGGTGATCCTATCGTGCTATGATCCTCTCCGGAGAGAGATCGCGAAGCTCACCATCGAGCGTTTGATTCACGATGGCCGCATTCATCCCGCCCGGATCGAAGAGATTGCCGAGAAGGTCAGGAAAGACCTCGATGTCACGATGAAGGAGGAGGGAGAAAAAGCAGCTTTCGACCTGGGTCTCCATAATATTCACCCCGAGATCATCAAACTCCTCGGGAGGCTCAGGTTCCGTACGAGCTACGGACAGAACGTGCTGATGCACTCGCGCGAGGTGGCCTATTTCGCCGGCATCATGGCTGCGGAGTGCGGCGTGGACCAGAAGCTCGCGCGCCGCGCCGGTCTGCTGCATGACCTGGGCAAGGCTATTGACCACGAGGTGGAAGGAACCCATCCCCAGATCGGCGGAGACCTGGCCAAAAAGTACGGCGAGAACCCCAAGGTGATCAACGCGATCATGACCCACCATGGCGACGGGGAACCGAACTGTGTGGAGTCTGTTCTGGTTGCGGCTGCGGACGCGCTTTCGGCGGGAAGGCCGGGCGTGCGTCGAGAGACACTCGAGAGCTACCTCAAGCGGCTTGAGCAGCTCGAGACCGCGGCAAATTCCTTCAAAGGGGTCGAGAAATCCTACGCAATCCAGGCAGGCCGTGAGATCCGCATCATCGTCAAACCGGAAGACCTTTCTGACGCGCACTCCGCCCAGCTTTCGCGCGATATAGCCAAGAAGATCGAGACCGAGATGTCCTACCCCGGTCAGATCAAGGTTACGGTGGTGCGCGAGAGCAGGTATGTGGAGTATGCGAAGTAGTGAAGCAGAATACAGAAGCCAGAAGACAGAAGTCAGAAATCAGATGAACATTGCATTTATCATCCTGGCTCTGACATCCTGGCTTCTGAATGTCATGGAGGTTCTGTTGAAGGTTCTTTTCATCGGTGACATCATCGGCGAGCCGGGCAGGAAGATGGTTCGGGCGCAATTGCGCGGGCTCAGGGACACGCATCGTCCCGATCTCGTAATAGCGAACGGCGAGAACTCGGCGGGCGGATTCGGAATCACATCCGAGATCGCCGATGAGCTGTTCTTTCTCGGCATCGACGTGCTGACGTCGGGCAACCACGTCTGGGACAAGAAGGAGATCGAACCCTATCTCGCCAAGCAGGACCGGCTCATCCGGCCGGCCAACTACCCCGACGGGAACCCCGGATATGGAAGTGTGATCATCTCGACCGAGAACGCCGGCAAGGCTGCGGTCCTGAACCTCGAAGGGAGGGTCTTCATGTCGAACCTGACAGACCCGTTCCGTGTTGCCGAACAAGAGATCGAGAAACTGAAAAAAGAAACGCCTGTTGTGATCATCGATTTTCACGCCGAGGCCACCTCCGAGAAGATCGCCCTCGCCTGGCACCTGGACGGCAAGGCGAGCGCGGTGATCGGGACCCATACGCATGTTCAGACAGCCGATGAACGGGTCCTTCCGGGCGGGACGGCTTTCATTACCGATGCGGGCATGACCGGTCCCACTGACTCGGTCATCGGTGTAAAAAAGGAACAGGCCATTGCGAGGTTCCTCACGCAGACCCCGCATAGGTTCGAGATACCCAAAGGACCGGTGCACCTCTGCGCAGTGCTAGTTGATATTGATGGAAAGACGGGAAAGGCGAATTCCATTGAGCGCATACACCTTAAATCGTAGGATCTGGAGTCATGGGTCAAGGGCCAAGTAAGTCTCATATTCTAACAGTTACACAGCTTACCTCTCAGATCAAAACCTTCCTCGAAGAGGCGTTTCCCGATGTCTGGGTGGAAGGTGAGATCTCGAACCTCAGCATCCCCCAGTCCGGTCACGCGTATTTCACGCTCAAGGACGAACACGCCCAGATTCGCGCGGTCATGTTCCGCTCCTCACTTCGGTTCCTCAAGTTCACGCTGCAACACGGCATACACGTGCTTTGCCGGGGCAGGCTCAGTGTCTATGACCCGCGCGGTGAGTACCAGCTTATTCTCGACTATATAGAACCCAAAGGTGTGGGCGCGCTTCAGCTTGCCTTTGAACAGCTCAAGGCCAGGCTCGAAAAAGAAGGGCTGTTCGACCGCGATCGCAAGAAGCCGCTCCCTCTTCTGCCCCGGCGCATCGGTATCGTTACCTCACCGACCGGCGCTGCGATCCGTGATATGCTGCGCGTGATCAAGCGGCGCCATCCCAGGATGCATATTCTGCTCTATCCCGTGCCGGTCCAGGGCAAAGAAGCTTTTCCCGCCATTGTCGAGGCGATTCAGTATTTCAACAGGTTTAAGAACGTTGATGTGATGATCGTGGGCCGCGGCGGCGGATCTCTCGAAGACCTCTGGGCATTCAACGAAGAGGAAGTGGCGCGCGCGATTCATGCATCGCAAATACCGATCATTTCGGCAGTCGGACACGAAACGGACTATACGATCTCGGATTTTGTCGCTGACCTCCGTGCGCCTACGCCCTCTGCTGCGGCCGAAATGGTGGTGGGGAGCGAGGAGCGTTTACGGGACACCATTCACTCTCTTGAGTCCAGACTTATCGGCCGCATGGAACAGCGGATCGAGACGTTGCGTGCATCGCTCCGCGAGAACATCCGCCTGCTGGGAGATCCGCGGCGGAGGCTGGAGCAGGTCGTGCAGCGGGTGGATGAACTGGTTCGCCGGATGGCGTTGGGACTTCGGCAGCATGTTCGGCGGGACCGGGCACAACTTACCTCTCTGACCGCGGGTCTCGACCATTTAAATCCGCTCGGTATCCTATCGCGTGGATATAGTGTAACCAGAAAAATGCCTGAAGGGGTGATCCTTAAAGATGCCGCAGCGGTCATGGCGGGCGATCTGATCAGCACCAGGCTCCATGAGGGAGAGGTCTTGTCCCGCGTGGAAAGGCCCGACGCCATGGACACGTAGTCGCCGCCGAAAGCCGTGCACTACCAATGACCAGGCGGGAGCGCCCGCCTGCGATTACCGAAGCGGGGGTGCGTTCCGTTCTCCTTTTGACACCCGGTCCGTCTTGTGGTACAGTAAAAACCATGCAGAAAGATATCGGCCAGGAAGAAATTCTTACCCCCGAAGTACACGATGTTATGCGCTCTCTCGTGTCGGCGATCAGGACGGTTAAGATCTACCCTCCCAATAATCCCATTTATTTCCAATCAATAAAAAAATCCTTTGAATTGCTGGAACATTTTCTGACCACGGCGCCGGAATACTCGGTCGGTGTGCAAAAAACCAACTTCACCTACCAGCGCATGCCCGTTGGGAAAGAGGCGCAGCTGAACAAGGCCATTGCTCAGGACCTGTTTGCGAAAGGGATCCGTGAGATCGTCCTCAGCGCCGGGGTGACTGAGGCGGAACTGCTTGAGCTTTGTCGGGCACTCGCCCTGTCATCGGAAGACCTGGCGATGAAGAACGGTATTACTTCGATCCTCTGGGAAAAGGGTGCGGAGCATATCAAGGTGACCGAGGCGGGTCTTGACGAAATCATAACGACGAAGAGGTCAAAGGGTTTGATGGATAAGACCTCAACGGGGGCCACTGCAACCACGGAAGCAATGGCGCCGTCAGTGGCCAAGAAGGAAAAAGTATTTTTTGGCCGCACACTGGTCCTGGGTGATCTGATCAGCGATCCTTCGGGGTTCGCCTTCAGTATGCTTGAACTTGCTAAGCGGACGCGCGCTGAACATGAAAGTGTGGAGGACCGACTGTATTCCCTATATCAGGAAGCAGGCGCAAAGATAGAAGCTGAGCATGCCGGACAGAGCGATGCCATGTTCGAGGGCCTGGCCAAGTCCGCTCTTTCTCTTGAGCCAAACTTTCGCGACTCGCTCGTTGCCGGCAAGTTGTATAAAGACCTGGACACGGAAATGGCGGCGGAACAGCAATCCGACGTTGATCAACAGTTGCCCTCCGCGCTTCACGAGATCCAGGCAGGGCGTTTTTCCCATGCCTGGACCGTGCAGCAGGTATCAACGCTCCTGAAGAAATCTTCATCAAAGAAAGCCCTCCCATCCACTCCTCCAGTGTCACCCGCTGAGCTGGAAGCCGCGTCCATATCCCAGGACCTCCCCGGGATCGCCAGAGAAATGGCCGAGTACAGTCCGGACGAAATGGAACGGCTTAAAATTCTTGGAGAAGCCGGCATGGAATCGGACATCTTCCAAGCAGCACTGCACACCTTCATTTGCCTGTTGCCTCTCGCGAAGAATCCGCTGCATTCCGTTCCGGATGAGAAGGAACTCATCCGTTTTTCCAGCGTGGTCCGTCAGCTCGAGGACATGTTGAGCTTTTTTTTGAATGGAAAGGACTATGATCGAGCATTAAGCATTATCCAGGCGTTTCAGCAGCCGGTGGACCCTGCATTCCAGCAGCGAATAGAAGAGGCCCTGAAGAAGACAGCATCCAAGTCCGTTATTATTGCGGCAATCGGCGAACTGAGAAAGCATCCTAAGAGTTCTCGAGAATACCAGTCGGCTTATGCCTACATCTCAAAATTCGAACGGAAAACAACGGAAGTCCTTCTGGAACTTATGGCGGAGGAACAGGACCGTCCGGCGCGGATCTTCTACGTAGATCTCTTGAAAGATGTCGGCAGGAACCAGATCGCCCTGCTTGGGGAACTCCTTTCGGACAATCGCTGGTATTTTGTGCGCAATATTGTGAGCATCCTCGGGGAAAGCAAGACGGACCAGGCCCTTTTATTTCTCCGAAAGGCTGCGGACCACAAGAATGTCCGAATCCGGCAGGAAGTCATCAAGGGGCTGCTAACCATCGGCGGGAAAAAGGCGGCCAGTATTCTGGCGAAATTGCTGCGCGACGGAGATGCCGGCGTCCAGGCGACGGCGATCCATGCGTATGGCGATTTTTCCGGCATCGGTGCTGAGGAATCAAGACCGCTGATGGAGTTCCTGGAGGAACGGTCCCTGAGAAAGAAAGAGCTAGAACTCACGATCGATGCGATCAAGACGCTGGGGAAAATCGGCGGGCGGGATGCGATGGAATTTCTTAAACGGTATGAAATCATCCGGTGGTGGAGACCCCGGAAACCTCAAAAGCAGATCAAGGTCGCGGCCGAACAAGCCGGAGAAGAAATATCGAGGAGACTGGACAATGGCGGACGAACAAAGCGATAGCCGGGGAGAGGCGAGACAGTCCTTTTACGCGAAACAGCTGTTGATCGACTCGGCGCGGACCGCGTTCCAGCAACTCTCCGCCATCCTGAAGAACGCGGCCCTGTATCCGGAAGCGCACCCGTATCTGCTTACCGCAGCGGACAAATTCCGGGGCAAGATCGAAGAACTGCTTGTGGACCGAAAGGAAGTGGTTTTTTTTCTTGTCGGCGGCGAGCTGTTTTTTGAGAAAATATCCATCCCGATCGACCAATCGCTTTCCCTGCTCCTGGAACAATTCACCACGAGGGACGTGGGCGGGATCGTCTTCACTCCGGGACTTTCCGCGCCGGAACTAATCCGGTTTGCCGGTCTCATGATCAAAGAACCAGCGGTTCTCGCCGGCCAGGGGGGCATCCATTCTCTTATCGAGAAAGAGGGAATACTGCACATCGTGCTTCACAACGTGGTCCTTGTTGAAAAGCAGTCCGGTGCGTCCAACAAGGCGGGGAAAAAGAAGGCATCCGACCTGTTCAAGGACGCAATCGACACGGTGAAGGAGATGGTCCAGGCAATGCATTTTGAGCAGGTATCCAGTGTGCGAAAAGTCAACTCCGTCATACAAACCATGGTGGACAATATCCTGGACAACAGGGACGCCCTCATGGGTTTGACCAGCCTCAAGATGTATGATGAATACACCTTCGCCCACTCAGTGAATACGTCGATCCTCGCGGCGTCCCTCGGCACCTTTCTCTCATTCGACAAACCCCAGATCGCCATATTGGGTACCGCGGCGCTGATGCATGATATCGGCAAGGTGGCTGTCCCTCACGAGATCATCAATAAGCCCGGCAAGCTCACGCCTGGAGAGTGGGATCAGGTGAAACGGCATCCCGTCGAAGGGGCGCTGCTGCTCGTCGACACACCGGGCGTGTCCAAGATGGCCATGGTGGCGGCTTTTGAACACCACCAACACGGAGGAGCCCGGGGCTATCCACAGGTGAACGGTCAACATGAGCGGCATCCCTTTTCTCAGATCGTGGCCCTCGCCGATGCCTATGAAGCGATCACGGCGGCTCGGGTGTATTACAGCTCCCAGACGCCCCCGAACCAGTCCATCCTGATCTTGATCAAGAACAGAGGGGCCACCTGCGACCCCGTCCTCGTCAAGGCATTTGTCAACATGGTCGGTATTTTCCCCATCGGCACCCTTGTTAAACTGGACACGGGTGAGGTCGGTCTCGTCATGCATCAAACGCGCGATTTGATGCGTCCCCGCGTTTTAATTCTGAACCGGTTCGATGGATCGGAAAAGGAGACCGGCGCGGACATCAGTCTTCTGGAGACCGCGGGAGGACGCTATCGGCGCTCCATTGCCGGCACCATTGATCCGAACGCCGCCAAAATCGATTTAAAAAAATATCTCGAATAAGAGACACCAGTGCAAACCACGCAGCCAGCCGTTCCCGGTGAGCATTCCTGACGCATGTTTCTAGTCTTTATCCTTGATTTTGTCCATTCGTTGCGGATATAATTATTCTGTCGGGCTTTTCTTTTTTGGCTCGACATCGTGGAGTATGCGATCATATGGCGGAAAAAAAGTTTGAGACAGCGCTGGCGCGGCTGGAGGTGATCGTGCAGGAGCTTGAGCAGGGTGACCTCCCCCTGGAGCAGTCGCTGAAATTGTTCGAAGAGGGGATCAAGCTTTCACGCATCTGCAACACCCGGCTGGAAGCGGCCGAGCGCAAGGTGGAGATCCTGCTCAAAGATAAGGCAGGAAGTTTGAAAGCCCAACCCTTTGAAGAACAGGAAGAGGAATAGTCCCCCGTTACCATGAATATCAAGTCATATCTTGCCAAAAAAAAGGCCATCGTGGACAAGGCGCTCGATAAGCTCGTTCCGCCCGCGAAAATGTTCCCGACCTCGGTCCACGAGGCCATGCGCTACAGCCTCTTTGCCGGCGGCAAGCGGGTGCGGCCCATTCTGGCCATTGCCGCTGCCGAGGCGCTTGGCGCAAAGACCTCCGACCTGCTTCCCCTGGCAGGATCGCTGGAGCTCATTCATACGTACTCGCTGATCCACGACGATCTTCCTGCCATGGACGATGATGATCGCAGACGGGGGCGGCCAACCTGCCATAAGGTATACGGCGAGGCCATTGCCATCCTCGCAGGGGACGGGCTTTTGAACATGGCATTCGAAGTGCTGTCCGATCCCCGCAGGACCAAAGCGGTCCCCGCGAACAGGCTTCTTTCCATCATCAACGAGATCGGCAATGCATCAGGCGTCCATGGTATGGTGGGCGGTCAGGTGGTTGATATGGAGTCCGAGGGCAAGGATATCGATTTCCCGACGCTCGAATATATCCATACGCACAAGACCGGCGCGCTCATTCGCGCCTCAGTGCGTGTCGGCGCTCTGTACGCAAAGGCGAGTGAAAAACGCTTAAAGGCCCTTACCCGGTACGGTGAGAGGGTCGGTCTCGCTTTTCAGATCGCCGATGACATTCTCGATATCACCGGCAAGCAGGACGAGATCGGCAAGGACAGTTGGCAGCGACCTGAAAAAAGGTAAGAAGACCTTTCCCGGTTTTTTCGGTCTCGAGGGATCACGGTTGAGGGCCAATGAGGTTGCGAACAAGGCGATCCAATCACTGCGGGATTTCGACCATAAGGCAGATCCGCTGAGGGAACTGGCGAAGTATATTGTAAATAGAGTGAATTAAGAAACGAAGGGTCAAGGGTCAAGTAGCAAGGGTCAAGGATATCAGAAGCAACAAGCATGACCCTTAACCCATGACCCTAGCTACTTGACCCTATTTTATGAGGGACCAAATGATACTCGATAATGTAAATAATGCGCAAGATCTAAGGGGTCTTCCCCCGGAGGAATTGCCGAAGCTGGCCGACGAACTTCGGCAGGAGATCATCAACGTTGTGTCGAAGACCGGCGGCCACCTTGCGCCGAGTCTGGGCGTCGTCGATCTGACCATCGCGCTTCATTATGCCTTTGATACGCCCACGGACAAGATCGTCTGGGATGTAGGGCACCAGGCCTATGCTCACAAGCTCCTGACCGGCAGACGTAAGCAGTTCCCGACGCTCCGGCAGCACGGCGGGCTCAGCGGATTCCCCAAACGTGAGGAAAGTCCTTACGACAATTTTGATGTGGGACACGCCAGCACGTCCATTTCCGCCGCCCTCGGCATGATAGCGGCGCGGGACATCAAAGGGGACAACTTCCACGTGATCGCCGTGATCGGCGACGGGTCCATCTCCGCGGGGCTGGCGTTCGAGGGTATGAACCAGGCCGGACATTTGAAAAAGAACCTCATTGTCATTCTGAATGACAATGAGATGTCCATATCGCCGAACGTGGGCGCGCTTTCATCCTATCTCAGCAGGATGATGACCGGTCATTTTTATACCAGGCTGCGACGGGAGACCAAGACTTTTCTGCAGGGCATCCCCAGGGTCGGCGAGTCCATGTTCAATCTTGCGAAGAAGGCAGAGGACTCCATCAAGGGCCTGATGGTGCCGGGCATGCTGTTCGAGGACCTGGGGTTCCAGTACATCGGCCCCATCGACGGCCATAATATCGACCATATGCTCGAGACGTTCCGGAATGTCAAGGAATACACCTGGCCGGTCCTGGTGCATGTCATCACTAAAAAAGGAAAAGGCTGTGAATTTGCTGAGTGCAGCCCCTCACAGTACCACGGCACCCCGCCTTTTGATCCGGAGACGGGCAAGGTTGCGGCAAAGAAGCAGTCCATCATGAGCTACACGGAGGTGTTCGGCCAGACCATGATCAAACTCGCCGAGGACAACCACAAGATCGTCGCCATCTCTGCGGCCATGCCCGAGGGCACCGGTCTCGACAAGTTCGCCGAACAATTTCCCGAACAGGTTCTTTGACGTGGGCATCGCCGAGTCCCACGGCGTTACCTTCGCGTGCGGCCTTGCCGTGGAGGGGCTGCATCCGGTTGCGGCCATCTACTCGACGTTTACCCAGCGTGCCTACGACCAGGTGGTGCATGATCTCTGTCTCCAGAACCTGCCGGTGACACTGGCGCTTGATCGCGCCGGCCTGGTGGGCGAGGACGGGCCAACGCATCACGGCGTGTTCGACATTGCCTATCTGCGTCATATCCCGAACATGATGATGATGGCGCCCAAGGACGAGAACGAGCTCCAGCACATGCTCAAAACGGCCGTGGAACACAACGGTCCTTCGGCAGT
Source organism: Nitrospirota bacterium (assembly GCA_963796285.1). GTDB lineage: Bacteria > Nitrospirota > UBA9217 > UBA9217 > UBA9217 > JALNZF01. The sequence continues at coordinate 1,512,234 of CAWCKW010000012.1, read as the reverse complement.
GCGCTACCCGCGCGGCATGGGCTGCGGCGTTCCCATGGACCAGGAATTGCGGACCCTTAAGATCGGCAAAGCCGAGCTGATCAAGGACGGGAGCGAGGCGGCGATCATCGCCATCGGCAATATGGTCTGCCCGTCGATCGAAGCGGCAAAACGACTTGCGGACGAAGGGATCTCCGTCTCAGTGGTGAACGCGCGGTTCGTGAAGCCGCTCGATGAAGCAATGATCCTCGCCCTTGCAAAGAAGACGGGAAGGATCGTGACGATCGAGGAGCACGTGCTCCTCGGCGGTTTTGGAAGCGCGGTGCTCGAATGCCTCGATGCGAATGGAGTTAGTGGAATTAAGACGCACCGCATCGGCCTGCCGGACGCGTATATCGAGCATGGAACACAGAAGATCCTCCGGCAGAAGTATGGTCTGGATGTCGACGGTATATATGCATCAGTGAAGGCGTTTGTGGAGAAGACCCGCCTTAAGGCAGTGGCTCCCGTTGCGTCGCTCAGAGCAAAGGATGCGTAAGAGCATTGCGGAATGTGGATTGCCCCGACTGTTGCCAAAACGTCGGGACAGGCGGATTGCGGAATGAAATGCAGTCAAAGGGGTTCGCATGAAAAAGCAATCCGAAATCCGAAATGCACGAAATAAAAAAGCACAAGCTTCGCCTCGATCGGCTTCTCGTTGAACGGGGCCTTGTCGAGAGCCGGGAGCGCGGTCAGGCCCATCATCATTGCCGGCCAGGTGCTCGTGAACGGCCAGAAGCAGGACAAGTCCGGCGTGCTTGTTCCCGAAGATGCCGAGATCCGTATTCTCGGAGAGGTGCTTCCCTATGTCAGCCGGGGAGGGCTGAAGCTTGAGGCCGCATTGCGCGAGTTCAAGGTGTCCGTTGAAGGCAGGATCGCCATCGATGTGGGAGCATCAACCGGCGGATTTACCGACTGCCTGCTCCAGCACGGATGCAACAAGGTCTATGCCGTGGATGTGGGCTACGGCCAGATGGCATGGAAACTCAGGCAAGATCCGCGCGTCGTCGTCATTGAACGCACGAACATTCGTACAATGGACCCTTCGCTCATCCCCGAACCTGTCGATATCGTCGTGATCGATGCTTCGTTCATCTCCCTCGAAAAGGTAATTCCTTCGATCATGCAATTTCTCAGGCCCGGATCAGGACTGATCGCGCTCATCAAGCCGCAGTTCGAAGTAGGGAAAGGGCAGGTGGGCAAAGGGGGTATTGTGCGCGACGAGGGACTGAGGATCGAAGTGGTCGAGAAGGTCAAGGCCTTTTTCCATGAAACAGGCCTCAATGTCATTGGCGTGATCCCCTCGCCGATCACCGGACAGGATGGTAATGTGGAATTTCTAATTTACGCAATCGGGCGTGAATAAGGAATAGTTCGGAGTTCTGAGTTTGGACTTTTGAGGAAGAAATGAAAAAGAAGTTCTGAAAATAGCGCGACGATCTTCGAGAGCATGCACAGTGATCAACGAGAAAGCGTGCAGATAATTATAAATGAATGAAACAATTAGAAATCAGTCGAGGTTGCATTGTATTACATATTATTTGCGTTGATAACAGTTGAATACGCGATTGGAAACCATGCTTCACCTACATACTCTGCAGTTTCATCTTTATGATACAATTATCAAATACGGATCATAACTTACATAACGCATGGTAAGTTCGGGTTGTGTAAAAGGGGTTGAAAGGTAAGTAAGTCAACAAGTCAAGCCTGACGCCATTTTGGTCCTAGTCGTTATTGAAGTTTCCAGGGCGCCATCCGCCTAAGTATTTGTCCGCGAGCTCGAGCAGGTCTGAAGCGCCTTCGGGGTGGGTCGCTTTGAGACTTTCAATCCGCTCCCTCAGCGTTGTCTCAGCGCCATAGAGTTCGATGAGGACATCCCACGCAAGGCGTGGGGATCGACGTACTGCCCGGCTTCCCATGGATTGACGCATAACTTCACTCCGAGCTGACCGGAGAAGGGCGACCGTCAGTTTGGACGAATTGTCAATGTCGAGCAGGCCTTCCGCCGGTTGAGCCTCGCGTTTCGCCCGCAGAAATACCCATAAGAGATCACGCTCCTTGGCGAGATCATCAACCGATGCAGATCGAACTTCGTCACGCCACGCCTTCTCGAATTCTTCTGCCGCTGTTTCCGACACGAGTTTGTGTCCGGCTCCCTCTCGATACCCGACATCACCAATCAGCTCCATCTTTGAGAGAGAGACTTCAGCTCGGGCAGTATCTGGCGCACCGCTGCTTCGACCGCTGCAGAGTCGTGCAAAGATTTCAAGAGACGATAGAAGACGCGAGAGACGACTAGCTTGGTGTCCAGCCCTAACATACCCCGCTGTCGTTCTGGAAGATCCGGCAAGAGATTGAGCAGAACGATTGTTCCGGGCACTACATGGGCTGGAGCAAACTGATCTTCATAGGCCTCTAACGACGCGATAACGTCCTGCAGTCGTGCCGCATCGAGAGAACGAAGATAGCCGTCCAAGGCTTCACGGTTAGCCATGTAAGTCCAGGCCTTCTCTGCATCCGTGAAGGCTTGCAGGCTTTCGCCCGCCACGCGTTCCAAGTAGAGCCGTAGAATGTCCTTGTGAGCGACCCGACGCTCCCTGAGCCATCGACCTTGCCAGTCGCCTCCGTAGTGGCTACCACCGAGATGACGCTGGCCAGCCGGAAAGAGTCGCTCGATCATGGCTCGAACGACGCCGTTGTGCATTCCGGCAGCTTGAATCAGTCCGTCGATCTGTGCCTTGAACTGCGTTGACTCGCTACGTCCTCCGTATGCGAGTTCGGAAGTCGTCGTGAGGCCGTCGATGGCACCGTGCAAGTGTTTAAAGACATCGGGAAGAAATACTCGAACGGCTTCGAGCGCAAGAACATCAACGAGCGCTATCTGTCCGTTGAGGGCTCCTACGTTCCCGCGGACGGCGGCAGCGTATCGTCGAACATCTCGCATGTTCCGAATAAGTGGCCGGATTATCTCCATGAAGACGTCGGGCCAGACTTGTTCGTCGAACGGTCCTGTTTTCTCGATGCCGGCGATGGCGTTATTCACCGCCAATAAGATCTGCTGGTTTATCACTTGCGTTGGGACTACCGGCAGATCGATTGCGACTTTAAAGATTTTTTCCAAATATTCACGACTTGGCATCCCCTGCTCGCAAGCGCCTCTTTGACGCGATTTCGGTCAAATGCTACGATATAGATAATGTTGGGAAAGTTAGCAGTCAGTCGCACCAGCTTGAATACGTCTCGGATCTCTGATGTCGACAGCCGGTCGATGTCGTCGAGTACAATCACAATCGGTTTGCTTAAATCAGTAACAGCCTTCTCGAGCTTGGCTCGGCGTCCACTGACCCCTTCCTTCCGGTGCTGTAGGATCTTGCCTAAGATCTTGGTTGCGCCGCGACCCCGCTCTATCCACGGGCCGACAAGAGGCAGCCATCCCATGCCGGAAAATGCCTCACCATAATCCTCAAGGCCCTTACCCACCTCGGCGAGGCCGGGGCGCATCTTTAGCTGTGCGGCGAGTTCGACGAAGAACGATTCAACGAGTTGCTCTGCGCCACTGAACATCCACGGATTAAAGTCGAGTACCGGAACGCCAGCCCGGTCGAACTCATCACGAGCAAGGTTAATGAAGGACGTTTTCCCATATCCCCATGCACCAAGCACACCCACTACAATTCCTTCTCGCGCATCAAGTGAGAGAACCTGCCGGGCGAACGATCTGGCAACGATGGCTCTACCGAGAACATCATCTTCCTGACGCCGGATGGGATTGTCGGCAGTGACGGCCACACCGGTCGTGTTGCGGTTGTGCAAATTAGGCTCGAGTTTACTCACCCTGCTTTAGCTGTGTATTCAGGAATTTGCGAACGATTCTGAATATCCAGTTCATAACGTTTATCCTATTAATGAGTGTTGAATATCATTTACATTTGAAATTGCGCTGCGGCTCACACAATCATGAGGTGTAAGCTTCAGGATAAAATATTAACCATCTGCCTCTCACCAATTTTCAGTTTTGTAACTTCAGAAGCATCGCCAGTTCTATAGCGAAGTGCAACACTTGGGGTAGCTATGCTACTCTAAGTGTCTATGCCAAAACCATATAAGCATCTGGCCAAGAAGAACGAGAATTCATCGCCGCCCAACTTTCAGAAGGTTTCAGTGTCGGCGACATCGCAAAAGCAGTTGGCCGGAACAAAAGCACAATCTCACGCGAGCTCACGCGGAACTCACCGCCGGAACGAAGACGCTATGTTCCCTGCCGGGCACATGCTCGGGCTTGTGAACGAAAAACGAAGGCTAATACAGCACGACGATTAAAGAACGACTTCATCAGGCAATATGTGAAGAATGGCCTCGCTCAGGGATGGTCTCCGGAGCAAATCTCTGGACGGATCCGAATTGACCATCCAGGGCAAACCATCAATCACGAAGCTATCTATCAGTACATCTACCATCCCCAGAATCCGGACCGGGTGGAGATGATCAATCTGCTGCGCCGAGCCCACAAGAAGCGGAGAAATAAGAGCATCGGCAGAAAAGTGAGAAAAACCAAGATTCCCAACAGGATCCCGATCGATGCCCGGCCGAAGTCCGTTGAGAGTCGTCGTTACTATGGTCACTGGGAGGGCGACAGTCTCGTCTCCCGAAAGAGCAAAGCGGCCTTAAATAGCCTGGTCGAACGCAAGAGCCGGCTTGTTCTGATCACCAAGCTACAGCGAAAAAGCGCTGCTGAGACCAACAAGGCGGTCATTGACCGACTCAAGAAGCTTCCAGCCAAGGGACGCCAAACGCTCACGTTGGACAATGGGAGCGAGAATGCCAAACACGAAACGCTCTCGACCAAGCTTGGAATCAAATGCTACTTTGCCCATCCCTATTCATCCTGGCAGCGGGGCACGAATGAGAACATCAATGGCCTCATTCGTTGGTACTTGCCAAAGGGAACCGATTTCAGTAAGATCGCATCCGAGCACATAGCCCGGATCGAATATCTGCTTAACAGTCGACCGAGAAAGTGCCTCGGTTACAGAACGCCAGCGGAGGTCGCGGCCTCAAGCCGTTGCACTTCGAGATAGAATTCGCGCATTAAATAAGGCGTAGGTAAAAAGGTTTATCGTTGCGAAAGCTATCCCCAATAACCAAAATATTTTAAAGAGAAAATCAAAGTCGTCTGATATGTCATGATCTCTTTTTATTTCTTTATAGCCTCCTATTAGCATCCATAATAAAATTGGAATAAACATTCCTGACAAAATTCTTCCGATCATATTGTACCTCGCTGAACCACCAATTATGCAATTATTCAGACTATAAGCAGCACGTTTCCAAAGGCTCAACCGCCGTGGACTTCAGGAAGGACTTAACGCCCCTCTTGAAGCTCACTGGTAAAGTCCAAGAACTCTATCTCGCTTGAAATGGATGTGCCCGCATACCAGATCTGGTCAACATCGAGGAAAAATCCAGCCGGGTAGGCTTTCCGTATAGAATCTATCATCTTCCCTTCGTTCATAAGGGCGGAGTCGTCGTTTTCGATGAGGAGAACTGTCGTTTTTCCAGCGCTTTTGTATTTCTTAAATTTTTCAACCTTTCTGTCAAACTGCTGCCGAATACGACCAGGAAGGGTGTTGTCATCGGGCTCAAAACGGGAGAATATAACGCGTGGGCGGCGATTACTTGCCTTTATGATGTGCAGACGGAATGGAACGCCAGGAATGTCATTAAGAACGTGGCGTCCGTCTGCTAAATGCGGTGCTTCGTTTGCGATCCAATTTTTGATCATCTCACGAATATTTGCCAATTTTGACCCTTCGCGACGGCATTGTACTCGATAATAACGTTCAGGCGGAACCGCGACTTGTCAGAAAGCTCTCGCTCAAGTCCGCCAAAAACTTGCATGAACCAATCAGAATCCCGGCGCTGGTTGGGGAGCGTGTCAATGCTTGTGTGTTCGATTGCGAATGGACCAGCAATTGCGTCAATATCAGACGAGTCGCGATTTTCTTCGTCTGGCCGTCGATTAACTTGGAGGTTGAGATGACCATGGCGACCTAGATATGTTACGAAAGTATCTATAATATCTCTATCCTTCATGTCCCGTATGTGTCCTTCAGTTATCAGTTACAACTTGAACTATGCAGAGTCTTAAATACGCCTGCTGTTAAGTTCAGGAAGTACATCGCATTACAAGTTACAACATGTATTCTTCACTTCAATCGTCCCCGGCGGGGTTCCGTTGTTCGGCCAAGCGGTTACGCCGCGACCCGGCAAACGCATATCCCGGCTAATTCCACTACTCGATGGTCGAGTTGATGATCTCGCGGGTCGTGTCGCTGTGCATCGAGATACCGGGCAGCTCGTACCAGGACCCGCCGAGATTGTGGCTTATCACCGAATCCTCGATGTGAAGTGTGCCGGAATGGTCATTGGAGATGAAGAAGATCGCGGAACCATAGCTGTTCACTTCGTTGTCTTCGATAAGAGTCCCGTACAGTGCAAGCGTCATGGTATTGCCGTCGTTGTAGATTGCGCCTCCGCTCCCACCACCCGGAGTCCCGGACTCGGCGGGATTGCCCCCGTTGCCGATCGCCTGGTTGTATGAAAACAGGCTGTTGTAGATCGCCCAGGAAACCCCGATACTGCTGATGCCGCCGCCATTCGCGCCAATATTGCCATAGCCTGCAGCGCCGCCAAAGGTGCTGTTCACCACATAGACGGGCAGGCCGTTGTATTGACTGAAGACCCGGATGGCGGCGCCCCCGACATCCGGCCCCTGGCTGGCGCAGACATTATTGAAGAACCGGCTGTTGACGACCTTGAACCGCCCTCCCCTGACCCAGATGGCGCCGCCGCCATCATACTCGGACTCATTTTGGGAGTTGCCGTCGATGAACGTCAGGTTCTGGACGGTCAGCCGCGGTTGCTCCTGGTTGTCGCAATGAGACGTGGTCCACACCTGGTTCTGATCGCACGTGTTCATGTACAGAATGCGGGTTGCACCGCCGCCACTGAGAGTGACCAACCCGTTGCCGTCGATCACGACATCCGGCTTGTCATTGAACATCTTGGCCGGGCGATCGAGGGTGATGGTGAGCGGATTGGGGCCGCAATCGAATGTGATCTTGCCCCCCTGGGCAATTGCCTGGATAAATGCTTCTGCTGTACAGCTCTCGGGCGTACCCGTGCCGATGACCTGATCCGGGTAAGAAACGTCCTCGACCCCGGCCTCAGAGGGGACAAGGTAGTGCCCGGATGGATTTCCAGCAGGCGGACCCTGCAGCGGGTCCGTGTGTGGATTTGTGAGCGACGTCCCACCTGTTCCACTTCCGCCACCACTGCAAGCGCAGAAAATAAGTATCCCGAGGACGGCAATCGACTTCATCAGCTTGTACATGTCACCTTCCCTTACTCCAAACGCTCAACTGCTATGCCGTCAGTCGGGCGGCAAACTCCTCTCCCAGCACCACGATCGACTCAATATCCAGATAGCGCGGCGCGGTCCTGTCCAGGAGCAGCTTGCACTGCGCCGGGAAATTTTCTTCCGGCATCGCCTCGTAGAAGAGCAGCAGCACGGGGTAATGGGGGAAGAAACGGAATTCGTACGCCGCGTCGTGATCGCCCTTCATATCGGCATTTATGCCGCCCGATTTCTCGCAGGCAGCCTTCAGCGCTTCTCCCTTTCCGGAGAAATGTTTTGCTATAACTTCTTCCACATGGCCCGCCCATGCCTTGTCCTTTGCGTGGGAAGCCGGTATCGAACTGAAGGAGGTCCATTCACCCGCAGGTGACGGCGGATCAGGCATGCAGAGGTAGTTGTAGATGAGGATCGAGATCCACGGCCGCGGTTCCTTCCCGGAGGGATCAAGAATCTTCTCTTTCGTGACCACGTAGTTCTCGTTCAAGAACCTGAGTTCAAGTTTATCCAGACCGATAACGGTTGCCCCGAAGAGGGAAGCAACCTTCCTAAAGTCCAGAGCCTGGATCTTCGGTTGAAGGGATTCCAGTGCCTGATCATAGACGGTACCGGGAGAAGAGCGTTTTTCAACGGCCAATTCCCGGAAAGATTCACGTGCTGCTTGCGTCATGGTAGGGCAGTCGTCGGGCGAGGCCTGATTTGTGGCCAGCTTTGCGGCGAATCCAAAGCAGCTTGAGGTGCCGCATTTTCCGCAATTGGTCTTGGGGAGGAACTTGTATATATCGACGGCGGTTTTCATGATGACCAAACTAACCTTTTTTTTGGAGGGTGTCAAATTCAATAAATACGGCCGTCATGTGTCCTCCTTCCTTGACATCCGTACGTTCCCTTGTTACTATCCGGTATCCACCACGCATGATCAGGAGGTGTCGCATGGAATGGACGGAAAAATTGGCGATCGGCATCAGTTCCATAGACAGCCAGCACAAAGAGCTCTTCAAGCACATCAACAACCTCGTTGTCGCGATCAAGGAGCAGCGCTGTAAATCAGAGATCGACAACACGATCAAGTTCCTTGACGATTACGCGAAGGTCCATTTTGCTGCTGAAGAGAAGCATATGCGGGATGCGAACTACGACGGGCTGGAGAAGCAGCGGGAGGACCACAGAAAATACCTTGCCTCGCTTGCCGAGCTCAAGGAACTGGCGTCTCAACCGCGGGTGAAGGGCAGTTCCTACGATCTTTCAGCGACCACGAACCAGGTGGTCGTGGATTGGATCGTGGACCATATCTTGAAGATCGACATGAAGTTCGGGGAGTTTTTAAGACAAAAGGGGAAAGGGTAGGGAGAAAATGTAAGGACCGAGGATGATGGACAGCCAAACGACAGGGGTCCGTCTTTTGAGCGCCTTTCCCGCTGATCTGTTTTGAATATCCTGGCGTCTTTTGCAACGATGTGATTATTGGCGCCGGTATGCATGGTCGGGCTTATTTCGAGCATGGGTAGGCGTGCTCGGGAATGATCGATCGCCTGTTATCAGGGATTTCTTCCACATCGAATTGTACCTTACATGGCACATTAATACACTTTTCGTTTGATTTTATCCCCCCGTGATGTTATTATTTTCGATACTGCCTAAAACAAACGGAATATCCTGAGGTTATCAATACCCGTATGATAAAAAAAGGTTTAACAGCAATCCTTGAGCGTCTCAAGAACGTGACCGGTTTTGCCTGGGAGAAGTTCAAGGTCTTCTGGTTCACGATCGCGGTGCCGTGGCTCAAGGCCCTCACCCCCAAGAAGGCATTGAAGCTCCTGGTGATCGCTTTTGCAGCCGGTGTTATCTCCGTCGCATTCCTGTTCTTCATTCTTTCCTTCGGCCTGCCGACCGTGGAATCGCTCAAGGACTATAAGCCGAGCCCGGGTACGATGATCCTTGCCGAGGACGGCAGGGTGCTGGGACAGATCAAGATCGAGAAAGGCATTTACGTTCCGTTCAGGCGCATCCCGAAGTACATGGTGAACGCGCTCCTGGCGACCGAAGACCCGCGCTTCTTCCAACATACGGGTATCGACTACCGCGGAATACTGACGGGCCGCGCTCAAGAACATTATCGCGGTCCGCGTGGCGCAGGGCGGCAGCACCATCACGCAGCAGCTCACGAAGGTGGTGTTCCTTTCGCCGGAGCGGAAGATCACACGCAAGATCAAGGAGATCATCCTGGCGCGCAGGCTCGAGAAGGAGTTGACGAAGGAAGAGATCCTCGAGCTCTATTTGAACAAGGTCTACTTCGGCCACGGCGCCTATGGCGTGCAGATGGCGTCCAAGACCTATTTTGGCAAGAACATCTGGGAGGTCAACCAGGCTGAGGCAGCGCTCCTGGCCGGACTCCCCAAGTCGCCCACGGCGTATTCGCCTTACAGCGATATTGACCTGACCAAGCTGCGGCAGTGGCATGTGCTTAAGCGGATGGTGGCGGAGGGATATCTCACCGAGGAGCAGAGCAAAAAGATCTACGACCAGCCGCTCAACCTCGAGAATTTGCGGACCCAGGAAGAGGTCGCGCCGTTCATCGTCGATTATATTCGAAAATACATCGAGAAAAAGTACGGGCCTGACAAGCTGTACCAGGGAGGGCTCAAGGTCTACACCACCATTGACCTCGATATCCAGCGCACCGCGGATATGGCGCTCAAAGAGGGGCTGCGCGCGCTCGACAAGCGGCAGGGTTTTCGCGGCCGCGTCGGGTTCAAGCAGCTCAAATCCGCGCCGATCCAGTGGGGCTCGCTCCACGTCATGGTGAAGCCCGGAGAAGTCATTCAACGCCCATGTGCTCGCGGTCGACGACTCCTATATCACGGTCAAGGGCCGCGGCATGATGGGCTACATTATGCAGGACGACATGGCCTGGGCGCTCATCAAGCCCAAGAAGGCAAAGGACGACTCCCAACGAGTTCAAGAAACCAGCCGAACATCGTTCAAGCCGGGCGATATCATCAAGGTTCGATTGAAGGATTACGACAAGAAGAAGCAACTTGCCTCGTTCATCCTGGAGCAGACGCCGCTGGTTGAGGGCGCGGTCGTGTCGATCGAACCCTATACCGGATATGTGCGCGCCCTGGTCGGCGGCTATGACTTTGTCGAAGGCGGATTTCAACCACGCCACTTGATGCCAAACGCCAGCCCGGGTCGTCGTTCAAGCCCTTTATCTACGGCGCGGCGCTCGAGAACGGCTTCACCCCGGCCTCCATCCTCATGGACCTGCCGGTAATCCACGAGAAGGACGAGTACGATAAAAAGGGTTGGAAACCGACGAATTACGACGAGCGGTTCCTCGGCCCCATGCGTTTGCGAACAGCGCTGGCACTTTCGCGAAATGCCGTCACGGTCGGACTGCTCGAGAAGATCGGTCTGGACAAGACCATTGATTTCGCCCGTAAGGCCGGGATCACGAGCCCGATCAGCTATGATTACACAACGGCCCTCGGCTCGTCGGCGGTGACGCCGCTCGAACTCACCTCGGCGTACGCGACCTTCGCATCGCAGGGGATACGCACCGAGCCCATCATCATCAAGAGCATCGTTGACGGCAACGGCGTGGAACTCGAGAGCTATCAGCCCCAGCCCAAAGAGGCCATAGACCCGACCACGGCCTATCTCGTTACGAGCCTGCTCAAGAGCGTGGTGGAGGAAGGCACGGGCAGGGGCGCCCAGGTCCTCGGAAAACCCCTGGCGGGCAAGACCGGCACCACGAACAATTATGTCGACGCCTGGTTCGTGGGCTATGCTCCGAGCATGGTGACGGGCGTGTGGGTGGGATATGATAATTCGCAGGCCTCGCTCGGCGACAAAGAGACCGGCGCGCGCGCCGCGCTCCCGATCTGGATCAACGTCATGGCAAAGGCGCTTGCGGACAAGCCTGCCGAGGATTTCAATGCGCACCGATGACGTGGTGTTCGTGAAGATCGATCCCGAGAGCGGACTGCTAGCGCGGGAGGGCGCAGCGGAAGTCTATCACTGATGTGTTCCGCAGGGGAACAGAACCGACGCAGTACGCTGATTCGGTAAAGAAATCGAAGACGGATTTCTTCAGCCTTGACCAGGGCGGCGGGGGAGAAGCGCCGAAGACGAAAATCAACCCTGAAGAGATAACGGATTAACATGGAATCCAGAATTTCGGATTGCGGATTTCGGATGTGCGGATTGGAGAGGAAAAACAGGTATGGATTATAAGACAACGCTCAATCTGCCGAAAACCGACTTTCCCATGAAGGCAAATCTGAAGGACCTGGAGCCGCGGACGATCCTGCGCTGGAAAGAGCAGGGGACCTATGATCAGATCCAGGAGCGGAACAAGGGGAAGAAGACCTACATCCTGCATGACGGGCCTCCGTACGCGAACGGGCATATCCATATCGGCCATGCGCTGAACAAGATCCTGAAGGACATCATCGTCAAGTACAAGTCCATGCAGGGGTTCTCCTCTCCTTATGTACCGGGCTGGGACTGCCACGGCCTTCCCATCGAGCACCAGGTGCTCAAGAACCTCGGCCCGAAAAAAGAGGGCATGAGCAAGGCCGAGATCCGGAAGCTTTGCCGCGAGTATGCCGGGAAGTTCATCGATATCCAGCGCGAGGAGTTCAAGCGGCTCGGCGTGTTCGGCGACTGGGACAATCCCTACCTCACGATGAACTACGCCTATGAGGCCGCGATCGTGCGGGAACTCGGAAAGTTCGTGGGTGCCGGCGGCGTGTATAAAGGGAAGAAGCCCGTGTACTGGTGCGGGTCCTGCGAGACAGCCCTTGCCGAGGCGGAGGTGGAGTATGCGGACCATGAATCGCCCTCCATCTCGGTCCGGTTCGCGCTTCCCGATGCGGCAAAGGCATTGCCGTCGCTCGCGGGAAAGAATGTCGCTGTCGTGATCTGGACCACCACGCCCTGGACGCTCGTCTCGAACCTTGCCGTGGCGCTTCATCCGGAGTTCGACTATGTTGCCGTTGACATCGGTTCCAACTCGGTCATCATCGTTGCCGAGGCGCTCCTCGCCCAGTCGCTCCAGAAGTTCGGGATGAACGGAGCACAAGGTCATCGAGAAGTTCAAAGGCAAGAAACTCGAAGGCCTCAAGGCGCGCCACCCGTTCATTGACCGGGATTCCCAGGTCATCCTCGGAGAGCACGTCACGCTCGAGGCAGGCACCGGCGTTGTGCATACCGCTCCGGGCCACGGCCAGGAGGATTACGAGGCCGGCATCCGGTACGGTCTTGACGTGTATGCGCCCGTCGATCATAAAGCCAGGTTCACAAAAGAGGCCGGCCAGTTCGCCGGCGAGAACGTGCACAAGGCGAACAAGGGCATCATCAATCTTCTGAAAGAAAAGAACGCGCTCCTTGCCGAAGAAAAAATAATCCACTCCTATCCCCATTGCTGGCGGTGCAAGAACCCCGTCATCTTCCGCGCCACCGAGCAGTGGTTCATCTCCATGAAGAACAATGACCTGCTCAAAAAGACCGTGGAGAACGTCCACAAGGTCACCTGGGTCCCGGGATGGGGCAAGGACCGGTTCCTCTCCATGGTCGAGAAACGGCCCGACTGGTGCATCTCGCGCCAGCGGGCATGGGGCGTGTCCATTGTCGCGTTCACCTGCAAGGACTGCGGCCAACTGCTCCTGGACAAGTCGATCATCGACCATGTGGCTGACGATCGTTGAAAAAGAAGGCGCTGATATCTGGTTCACCAGGTCCGTCTGCTGAACTGCTGCCGTCCGGAACGTCATGCAAAAAGTGCGGGAAGCAGGACTTCGAGAAGGAGATGGACATCCTTGATGTGTGGTTCGATTCCGGCGTGAGCCACGCCGCGGTCCTCAAACAGCGGCCGGAACTCTCCTGGCCCGCGGACCTGTACCTTGAAGGCAGCGACCAGCACCGCGGGTGGTTCCAGTCCTCGCTCCTTACCTCCGTGGGGACCACCGGCCAGGCGCCCTACCGGACGGTTCTGACGCACGGATTCACCGTGGACGGCTCAGGCAAGAAAATGAGCAAGTCGGCGGGCAACGTGGTCGCTCCGCAGGAAGTGATCGACAAGTACGGCGCGGAGGTGCTCCGGCTCTGGGTCTCGGCAGCGGACTATCGCGACGATGTCCGCATCTCGCCGGAGATCCTGACCCATCTGGCGGAGGCCTACCGCAGGATCAGGAACACCAGCCGCTATCTCCTCGGCAATCTCTCTGACTTTGATCCTGAAAAGGACAGGGTCGCGGACAAGGACCTGCTTGAGATCGATCGCTGGGCAATGCATCGGCTGCAGAAGCTGGTCCAGCGCGTGGAGAAGGCCTATGATGAATTCGAGTTCCATGTTGTGTTCCACTCGCTTCACAATTTTTGCGCTGTTGACATGAGCGCGTTCTACCTCGACATCCTGAAAGACCGGCTCTATACCGCTAAGACCACCTCGATTGAACGGCGGTCGGGCCAGACCACCATGCATGCGATCCTCTCCGCGATGATCCGACTCATGGCGCCGGTGCTGTCGTTCACCGCGGACGAGGTCTGGGGCTATATGAAGGAGAGCGCGGCAGCACAAGAGCGTATTCCTGGCTGATTTCCCGAAGGTGGAAGACGACAGTACCTCGATGATGCGCTTGATGCACGGTGGGACAGGATCCTCGCGGTGCGCGGCGAGGCAGCGAAGGTGCTCGAAGGGCTCCGCCGGGACAAGAAGATCGGCCATTCACTCGACGCGGCCGTGACGCTCTATGCCGCGCCGGAACTGTATCGAGCTTCTGAACAATTATAAAAAAGACCTGGCCTTCATCTTTATCGTCTCGTCCGTGTCTCTGGCAAAAGAAGCTGAAGCGCCCGCAGATGCTTACACGAGCGATGTGATACAAGGGCTCAAGATCGCGGCCGGTCCGGCCACGGGAGTGAAGTGCGGCCGCTGCTGGATGTACAGTGAGACCGTGGGGACGGTGAAGGAACATCCTGAGATCTGCGGCAGGTGCGCGGGCAATCTGTAACAAGTTCGATTCGGATCGATTGCGGAGATATTGGAGATAAAGAACTGTCAGTCCCGAATGTTTATCGGATCCACGGTTTTGTTTTTCCGGTAAGGGTGCTATGAAAAACAAATATCTCAAGGTCGGATCGATCGTCGGTATCGTGCTGGTCCTCGACCAGATCACTAAATATGTCATTCAAACGCACGTACGGCTCAATGACAGCATTCCTGTTGTTCCCGGCTTCTTCAACATCACCCATGTACGGAACAAAGGCGCGGCCTTTGGCATTCTTTCCACTCTGCCGGAGTTCTGGAGGAGCGCGTTCTTCATCACGGTCACGCTGGTTGCGGTGGCCGCGATCAGCGCGCTCATCATAAAAACTCATGACCGCCTCCTGGTGTACGCATTTTCACTCATTGCGGGTGGGGCAATAGGCAATGTGGTCGACCGCATCCGGTATGGTGAAGTGGTGGACTTTATTCAGTGGTACGTAAAATCGTATTATTGGCCGTCGTTCAACGTTGCGGACTCGGCCATCTCGATCGGTGTGGTGCTGCTGGCATTCGAGATGCTGTTTGGGGCAAACGCCAAATCTCCAGCACCATCCTCTTAAAGATAACTATTTGATGGCTTCGTAAATGGGCATATTTTAACCGCAGAGACGTAGCCTGCACTTGCGTAAGCGCGGCCATAAACAGAGGCTCAAGAAAAAAACCCGCTGATTTTGCCGTGTTATCCTCTGTCTCTCAGCACCTTAGCGGCGGATTTTATCCGGTTTGATCAATATCTAGACCGTTGCGCTTTGATCTATTGGACCCTAGACGTTGACATTATATAGAAAGGCCCATCATGCATCCTATTTTGTTCGAAATACCCTCGATCACGATCGGAAACTGGACGTTCGGACCGATCCCGATCAGGATGTACGGCCTTATGATCGGAATCGGATTCCTCCTGGCCATGTACCTGGCGTCGCGGCGCGCCAAGAAAGAGGGCATGGACCCGGACCGGATTCTCGATATGGGCGTCTACCTGCTCCTCGCGGCCATCGTTGGTTCACGTATCCTCTATGTATTGACAACGCTGCAGGAGTTCACGGCGCACCCGCTTGACGCCTTTGCGATCTGGAAAGGCGGGCTCGTGTTCTATGGCGGGCTTCTTGCCGCGGTCCCCGTCGGCATATGGTACGTGCGGAAGCACAACCTGCCGGTCTGGAAGACAGCGGACATCATGGCCCCTTACATCGCACTTGGACACGCCTTCGGCAGGCTCGGCTGTTTTTTTGCCGGGTGTTGCTATGGTTCCTCGTGCAGCGGACCGATCTCCGTGACCTACCATGATTCGCACTCCCTTGCGCCCCTGGGTGTGCCGCTCTTCCCGACACAGCTCATGGAGTCGGGCGGAGAGTTCCTGATCTTCAGTGTGCTCATTCTTCTTCGGCGCTCCAAGAAGTTCGACGGCCAGCTCTTCTGGTTCTACCCGCTCTTCTATTCGGTCCTGCGGTTCATCATTGAGTTCTTCCGTGGCGACGCGATCCGCGGTCTGTACTTCGGAGGCCTGGTCTCGACATCTCAGGTCATCGCGGTATTCATGTTCGGTTTCTCAATATTCATGCTCTGGAGACTCGGGAAGACAACGAGAGCCGGTGCCGATCAACAAAGCTCAAAGCATAAATAGACTTCAAAACGTAAATATCAAACTATGCATATGAGTTGTTCCGTGATATGAACCAGATATGGGCTTTGGATTTTGTCATTTGAGCTTTTCCTTGAAACATGCCGATCATAACCCACATTGTCACCGAAAATCACGTCAGCAAGCGCCTTGATATCTTCATAGCGCACTACGAGCACCATCTCTCCCGCAACCGCATCCAGACATTGATCAAAAGCGGCCGTGCGCTCGTCAACGGCAAGATGGAAAAACCAGGGTATAAGGTAAAGATTGGAGAACAGGTCACGCTCGAGCTGCCTGAAAGAATAGTTCATGAGGTCCTGCCCGAGCCCATTTCGCTTTCCGTTATTTGCGAGGACCTTCATATCATCGTGGTGAACAAACCGCCGGGGCTTGTTGTGCATCCCGCGCCGGGCAACTACACGGGCACGCTCGTGAATGCGCTTTTGTATCACTACGGCAGCCTGTTGCCACGAAACGAGGGTGCGGCGGAGGGAGCACGCGAACGCGCGGGCATTGTGCATCGCCTGGACAAGGACACCTCAGGCGTGATGGTCGTGGCCCGGACGCAGGAGGCGCTCCGCTCGTTGACCATGCAGTTCAAGAACCGTGTGGTCAAGAAGCGCTACGTCGCACTGGTTGCGGGTGTGATCAAGAAAGGTTCGGGAACGATCGATGTCGGCCTTGGCCGCCACGTGAAGGAGCGCAAGAAGATCAGCACCCACACGCACCATGCCCGCGAGGCCGTCACGATCTTTACGGTGAAGGAGCGGTACAAAAACGCGACACTCGTGGAGGTGGAGATCAAGACCGGCCGCACGCACCAGATCCGCGTGCACATGGCGCATATCGGCCATCCCGTGCTCGGTGACCGCGTGTACGGCGGCGGGAAATCGACCCAATTCGGGGAACGCATCATCACCCGCCAGATGCTTCACGCCGAGACGCTTTCGT
Source organism: Nitrospirota bacterium (assembly GCA_963796285.1). Classification (GTDB taxonomy): domain Bacteria; phylum Nitrospirota; class UBA9217; order UBA9217; family UBA9217; genus JALNZF01. The sequence continues at coordinate 1,495,173 of CAWCKW010000012.1, read as the reverse complement.
TCCTCCATCCGGCTACGGGAAAGCCCCTGTCATTTACGGCGCCGTTGCCCGCGGACATGGCCGAGATCATTGATAAGTTGCGGCAGATGAAGCAGAATGAGAAATCGCGCTGAGAATCAAAGTGAAATGTTATTTTTCTTCAAAACCTGCGTTCCTCGCGAATGATTGCCCTTGAATAGACCTCTCACCCCAGCCCTCTCCCGCAAGGGGCGAGGGAGGTTTACATCCTCTCCCCAACGAGGGAGAGGATCGAGGTGAGGGGGGATTGGTTGCGGCCACAGGCCGCACTATGAATCAGATAGGAGCTGTTGCCGCCCTCAGCTGGCCGCAGGCGGCATGGATGTCGCGGCCACGGCTGTTCCTGACCACGGTTACGTAGCCGTTGGTCACGAGGATGTCCCTGAACACGAAGGCCCGCTGCTCATCGGGGCGGTCAAAAGACGAGCCGGGGAAGGGGTTGAAGAGCAGGATATTGATCATGCAGTGCAGGTCCTGGAGCAACTCCATAAGCCGCTTCACATCATCATACGAATCATTTACTCCCTTGAAGAGCACATACTCGATCGTCACGGTCCTTCCGGTCTTTTCACAGTAATACCGCACTGCCTCCATCAGCCGCGCGATAGGATACGTTTTATTCACCGGCATCATCGCACCCCTCACCTCGTCCGTGGTCGCATTCAGTGACACGGCAAGGCTCACGTCCACACCGTCATCCGCGAGTTTCTCTATCATCGGAGCGAGTCCGCACGTCGAGAGCGTTACTTTCCTGGGCGAGAAATCCATCCCGTTCCGGTCCGTAACGATCTCGATGAAAGATCTAACGGCGGTGTAATTACTGAGCGGCTCGCCCATGCCCATCAGGACAAGATTCGAGATGTTCTTTTCGCCCACGACCTTCCGCGCCGCGAAGACCTGGTTCACGATCTCCGAAACAGTGAGGTTCCGCACCAGCCCGCCCGATCCGGTGAGGCAGAAGCCGCAGCCCGACGCGCAACCGACCTGCGAGGAGACGCAGAGCGTGAGCCGTCCCCCCGGGCCGGGGATGAGCACGCCCTCGATAGTGTTCCCATCATCCAGTCGATAGAGCAGTTTCTCGGTTCCGTCCTCAGACGTAATGCGCTGCACAAGGGTAAGCTGCGAGATAGAAACATGCCGCTTCAACTGGTCGCGGAACGGCTTGTTCAAGTCGGCCATGGCATCGATATCTTCGACCTTCCTGCGGTAAAGCCATACTGCTGCGCGGGTCCCCTGGCCGGGTTTCTGGCCCAGCCGTTCAGTACAAAACCGGTCGATTTCGCGAGGGGTGAGACCTTTGAGGTCGATGCTCTGGTGAGAAGAATTATTCATAGATGGAGTGTGGATTTTAATACCTGTTGCAAAACAATGCAAGCGGATTATGCGGAAATCCGTTGACAGCCCTGTCGTGAACATGCTACAAATAAATTCATGAGGTCGTTTCAGTCATTCGTTATTTTACTGTTCATTCGCATCCAGTCACTTTTTTCTCTGTCCGCCTTGCCCTTCGTTCTCATCATAACCGTAATTCTTTTCCCCGGCTGCACGCATCTTTTTTTCAAGCCATCGAAACAGCTGGTGGACAGCCCCGAGGTGCAAAAGCGTTCACCAACGGACGTTTACTTTATGTCTTCCGATGGACTGACCCTGCATGGATGGTATTTCAGGGCAAAGGAAGAGCGCGGTACCATCCTCATCTGCCATGGCAATGTGGAGAACCTCAGCACCCATGTGCTGCTTGACTTATGGCTGATCGATGCGGGCTACAATCTCTTTATCTTCGATTATCGCGGCTACGGTCGGTCGGAAGGCCGGCCGGATGTCCAGGGGATCAACCGGGATGCCGAGGCGGCGCTTGAAACACTCCTATTTACCCTGCCGCGCGCTAAGCGTGATAATATCGTGGTTTTCGGCAAGAGCCTTGGCGGTGCTGTGGCTGTTTACACCGTGGCCAACTCGCCGTATAAAAACCGGGTCAAGGCGCTTATTCTGGACAGCCCGTTCTCGAGCTATCGCGGGATAGCCCGAGAGAAAATAGCAGGTTCCGTGATCGGCTGGCCGTTTCAGTATCCGTTGTCCTGGCTGATCAACGATGATTTCAGCCCAATAAAATTTATAAAGAGAGTTGCGCCTGTCCCGGTCGTCATCATCTATGGGAAGCATGATGATATCGTTCCCGGGCATCACAGCCGCATGTTATATGATGCTGCGCTATCGCCCAAGGATATCTGGGAGATCGCAGTCCCCGGCCACGTAAAGGCACAGGAGGACGAAGGGACGAGAAAAAAACTGTTGGACTATCTTATCACGCTGCAATAATTCCATGTCTAAAACAATATCTGGACAACGCTGGTCGCATCGCTGCTGCACTAAATGCCGGATCTAACGAAAGTTGCAACAAAAAACGCCTATGATTAGCATGAATTCCCCCAGTACGGTGACCGATCATCCAGGCCCACATGCTGTGACAACCAGTCTTCTCTCCCGACCTGCTATTACAAAACCGCGTTGAAGTTATTTGTTAGACAGCATAACGGATCGTTGAAAGCTTCATCCTATCTGATTTACTCAACACGAGAGCGAACACGGTGAATATTCCCTTTACTTCAAGGGTGCTTCTATATATATTACGAATATAAAAAAGGACGGGTATTCGATAAGAATCTCAGCATTCTTGGCCGTACTCTTTCTTGTCAGTCAGCTGGCACGCCTGTGCAGTCGACCAGAGCGGAACAACGCGGTGATAAGGCCGCATATTCAGCTGAAGGCAGATAATTTCATACATGATTGTTTTCAGCAGAGATAAACGCAAACTGTAATTTTATCGTTTTGACTGAAAATACCTTGCAATTCAACTATTAATTATTGACTTCACTATGACGAAAACTTATAATAACAATACGTTTTTGTTTAATGCTTTTTTTAATTATCTTAAAATTAAACAATGACTTGCGTGAGGATCCGCTTGAACTTATACTAATTGGCAATCCCTATAATTTTATGTCCGAACCAGTGCTTGGAAATACATTCGTTTTCCGGACAACAACGAGGTGAAATAGCGACGTTCATTATAGAGCTGCTTGAAAAGTAAAAAAAAGCCTTGGTTCATATAACGGGCTCTTCCAATGATCCACGACATTGAGATCGTTCTATATAAGTTTATATGCGGCACGACCTCCGATAGTCGGCAGTTACCATGTTTGGAGACACTGTTAGCTTGATACATCAGGGCCGAATTATACTGCGGGAACTACCCTGAATACAGAAAAGAAAGGCAGTCCTCTTTTTTTATGGTCTCAGTCGGAACAGGAATAAGGGTCACTAAAGCGGTTTTGCTTATCGGCGGACAGGGTACATCGTTAACTCCCCTGACGAAATACAGACCTGCGGCCATGGTTCCGATCCTCAACAGGCCGCTTATCGAGCACACGATCTCGCGCTTGCAAAAAGGCGGAATGACGGACATCGTCATCGCGGGCTCCCGGGGCGACTACAGTCCTTTTTGTAATAATTATTTCTCCAATAACACGATCACCTTTCCCCGGGTGCAGTATGTTGAAGATGATCTGCCGCGAGGTGCGGCAGGAATTCTCCTGGACCTTCGGGAACAGATCGGAGATGAACCCTTTCTGGTGGTCAGCGGCAGTTGCTTTCTGGGGGACATCGATCTCGATGCCTTCATGGACTTTCATGTCAAGAAGAAATCCATCCTCACCATTGCGGTCCAACGGACGCGGCAGATCTCACTCGAAGGGATCCGCTGTTCTGATGACGGCATGGTTGAAGATATTATGCGCATTCATCCATCCCGACGGCGTTCCTCCATTGAAACCATCGGCGTGTATGTTTTCAGCCCCCGTGCACTTGACTATATCGGCGCCCGGTCATATTTTGATATTAAAGAGCAGCTTGTGCCAGCCCTGCGTCAGGCCTCTCTCCCTGTGTATGCCTATGAAACGAAGCAATTCTGCAAGGCGCTTCATACGGTGAAAAATTATTTTGATCTGCAACGCACACTTCTTCTTAAACATCCTGAACATGTTTTTCACGAAGATATGACGATGATCGCCGACGGGATATGGGTCGGGGAAAATGTAACGATATCGCCGGCGGCTTATTTGATCGGCCCTGTTGTCATCGGCAGCAACAGCTCTATCGAGCCCAATACGCAGATAATCGGTCCCGCTGTTATCGGCCAGCGATGCGCAATAGAGACAGGGGCGGTCGTGAGAGAAAGCATTCTCTGGGACGAGGTGGTAATGGAAAGCGGCTCACGGGCACAATTCAGCATCATCGTGGAAGGGCTGCGCGTCACTTCAGGGGAGTCCTTTTCCAGTACCGTTATTGTTGACGAGGCCGAGGCTGAAGATGCCAGTCTCATGGCCTCGGACCATGTGTTTTACGGGATAACTTCGCTGAACCCGTCTCTATTGCTTGGCCAGAAACGCCCCTGGTATCTGTTCCTGAAGAGGCTCATGGACATAACGATTTCTGCTGTCGGTTTTGTAACAATGCTGCCGGTTCTCCTTATTATAGCGTTGGCTGTCAAACTGGATTCGCCAGGCCCTGTTTTATTCCGGCAGAAACGATGCGGTAAAGGCGGGTACGATTTCAGAATGCTCAAGTTCAGGACCATGGTCCAGGGTGCGGAGAGCCAGCAAGATACATTGGCACCGCGCAAAGATATCGATGGCCCCATGTTCAAGCTCGCTGCCGATCCGCGGACCACTCGAGTCGGGGCATTTCTGCGGCGGACCAGTCTCGACGAACTCCCGCAGCTCATCAATGTACTTATCGGCGAGATGAGCCTGGTGGGTCCGCGGCCCCTTGTCATGGATGAGATGAAGTGCAGCCCGAGCTGGCGTGAGATCAGGCTGCGGGTGAAGCCGGGGATGACAGGGTTGTGGCAAGTGAGCGGACGGAGCGAGGGGCACTTCCATGACTGGATCCGGCATGATGTCCACTATGTGATGAATCAGTCTCTGTGGCTAGATCTGAAAATATTGTTCAGAACGGTCAAGGTCGTGCTTAACAAGGTGGGGGCCTATTAGCGCGAATGGTGATAAGTTCGGGGAGTTCGCGGGCAGTGAACGCTGCGTCAATAGTGACATCTGCTTCTGTCGTATGCACTTGACTCAACCTATCATAAACTGTAATATCTACTACTTTCCTCGACATAGATCACGGTGAGAATATCTTTTCACATTGGACCGGGGGGCGTTAGCGGGGGAACGAAGGTTAAAAATCCGAGTGCCATCAACTCGTTAATGATTTTTTCAATTTTTCGATCACCGCTTGCCTTCTCCGCCCGAAAAAACAATGGGCAAAAAAGATCAAGGCAGGAGCTTCCATCGCCTAATAGTGTCGATGACGATAGGCGCGGAGAAGCATGGGTGTCTTATAATAATTTGTTGCTTTATCTCACGGGGACGTGTTCTGCAATGCGATTACAGTCGTTTGGTGAACTGCGAGAGGATGACTTCGTAAAATAGATTATGGGAATGACTCTAGGAAAATTACTGGAACGCAATGCGAAGGCATTTCCGGAAAAGACTGCCATCGTTTTTCACGACAGGAAACTGACATACCGGCAGTTCAACGAGACCGTGAACCGGATGGCAACCGGCCTGATGCACCTTGGTATGAACAAGGGAGATCGTATCGGCTTGATGCTGCCGAGAATCCCCGAACTGGTTATCGGATTTCTTGCTGTTGCCAAAGCGGGAGGGATTGCCGTCCCCATCAATTTTGAACTTGCCGCTGAGGGGATCCAGGCAGTTCTCGATCGGACTCTGCCCCGGTTCCTCATTGTTGCCGAACAGTTCTCAGAACAGGTGAGAACAGTATTAACGCCGAACCGTCGGACATCCGTTATTACTACGGGGAATCCCGCCAATGGATGGGCTTCATGGAATGACGTGATGGAGCTGGGCACTCCGGATGATCCTGCACTCGAGAACAAGGTCGGTGACGTCGTGTATCTAAATTATACCTCGGGCTCTTCGGGGAACTCAAAAGGGGCCGTTACGACGCATTCTCACATTTACTGGAACACCGTCGCTTCCGTTGAGGCCCTCGGCCTGATGCCGGAAGACGTGCATCTATGCATGTTCGCGCCTTTTGCCCATCCCCATGAACTCTTCGCCCGGCCGCTGTATCTGGGTGGAACGTTCGTGCTTCTGGAAAATATCTATCCGAAATCCCTGGCAAAGGCCATTACGGACAACCGTGTAACCTGCATGATGGGACTGGCTCCGATGTATGAGAACCTGCTGGAGGTGCTTGAGCATAAACCGTATGACCTTAGTTCACTGAGAATTCCGGAGAGCGGCGGCATGTTCACGCGGCTGGACCTCATTGAACGGTTCCAGAAGAAACTGGGTGTTCCTATCATCCCCGTCTGGGGCAGTACGGAGACGACGGGAATAGCTCTCGCCAACCGCCCGGGCCGGGACGTGGTCCCTTGTTCGGCAGGGCGGCCCTGCCCTTCCTATGAGGTCAAGATTGTCGGTGACGGCGGGGAAGAACTTCCGCTTGGTGAAATAGGTGAAATGGTTTTTAAAGGACCTGCTGTTGTTCAGAGTTACTATGAGGATGAGGCAGACACTGCCGCGTGTTTCCGTGACGGTTGGTACTACAGCGGCGACCTCGGGAGGCAGGACCGGCAGGGAAACTTCTTTTTTGTCGAAAGAAAGCGCGGCATGATGAAAGTGGCCGGGCACAAGGTGTTTCCCCTCGAGATCGAGCAGGTGCTCCTAGACCATCCGCAGATACAAGAAGCGGCCGTCATTAGCGCCAAAGAACGGCTGCGGGGCGAAATCCCCAAGGCAATCATTGTTCCGAAAAAGGGGACCCGATTGACAGAAAAAGAGGTCTTCGTGTTCTGCCGGGAGCGGCTCGCACACTATAAACTGCCGCGGATCGTGGAGATACGTGAATCCCTTCCCAAGACCGGGAGCGGAAAGATCAACAAAAAAGCCTTGCAGCTGGAGCATGTATGAAAGCGCTTGTCGCTGAGGCTGTGTGGAATCCGCGGAAAGGCTATCCTCTCACGGCTCATGAGAGCACGAGCAGGTCGGCCATTGTTGGAAGCCAGGTGTGGCAGCACCCCCGTATAGCAATACAAAATGTGCCGACACCCGTTATGCGCGATGATGAAGTGCTTGTACGGGTAATGTACTGCGGCATCTGCGGCTCAGATACTCATACCCATGAGATGGATCGTGATGGCTATATTATATTTTCCGGCCCGGCGAAACTGCCCTGCATTCTCGGACATGAGTTGTCCGGAGAGGTAGTGGAGGTTGGAAGGGATGTCCTGGGTTTTAAAAAGAGAGACATTATCACGAGCGAAAGCATCATGTGGTGTGGGAAATGCCGTCCCTGTCGAAGCGGGATGTTGAATCAATGCGAACAGGTGGAATTAATGGGGCTTACTTCAAACGGCGCGTTTGCCGATTTTATATCCATCAAGGCGAAATATTGCTGGAAGCTTGACAGCCTCGAAGAGCAGTTCGAGCGGGATGATATATTCAAGGTTGGCACCCTGATTGAGCCCATCGGTTGTGCATATAACGGTATTTTTATCGCTGGCGGTGGATTTTTACCAGGCTCAAACGCTATCGTTTATGGTGCGGGTCCGATAGGACTGGGTGCAGTCCTCCTCTTAAAGATCGCCGGCGCAGCAAAGATCATTGTCGTTGATGTGGTCGATGAACGACTCAGGATCGCGAAGGAATTAGGCGCGGACCATGTTTTCAATTTTGACAACGAAGATACGCTGGAAGAAGTAATCATGGAAATAACGTCGGGATGGGGAGCCGATATCCAGGTGGAAGCGGCAGGCGCCGCCCATAAGACAATCCCTCTTCTGCAAAAACTCTGCGCGAAACAGGGCAAGATAATTTATTTGGGAAGAGTAGACGCATCAGTGCATGTGGATCTGAACCGCATTGTTTCCGGCGCTCATTCCATCATAGGAGCGAGGGGGCATTCCGGCTATGGAATCTACCACGAAATCATCCGCCTGCTGCAGGGGGGAAGGCTTAACGCGGTGAGAGAAATGGTGACTTCCGTTTTCCCCTTTGACAGGATATTGGAAGGCTTTGCTTTATCGGCGAACAGGACTGATGCCAAGATCCTGATCGACATGCGTTGAACAGGTAACAGTGCGGCCCGCACCCGGAAATCGGCATGATGTTCTTCTGTCTGGGTTGCCGGGCTTTTTTAAAAGGAGATCTCATACAATGTTCAGGATGATAAACGGTTTCATCGTTGTTTTGTTAATAGTTCCGCTCCTGTTTGTCGGGTGTGCTTCAACAGGCGTAAAGGTCTCGGACATCCCTGCTGACGATGTGCAAGCGCAGGCCCAGCCCAAGGTGTCTGAGTATATCCTTGGCATAGGCGATTCGCTTGATATTTCCGTTTACAGGAACGACGACCTGAAAACATCGACGAAGATAAGTCCTTCGGGTACGATCATGTTCCCTCTGATCGGTGAGGTCCAGGCCGCCGGAAAGAGTATTTCCGCATTTCGGGAGGAGCTGAAAGTGCGCTTCTCGAAGTATTTGGTGGATCCGCAGATTACGATTTCAGTAACGACTATTCAAAGTAGTAAGATCGTTGTGCTGGGCGAAGTAAGGACCCCGGGCGTTTACATGCTTGATACGGAATTGACCATCATGGATGCGGTAGCCAAGGCCGGCGGATGGACTACGGATGCTAAAATGAGCAATGTTATCCTCCTGAGAAACGTTTCAGGAAAAGTTGAAACACAATCCCTTGATATGGATACGGCTTTAGCGGGGGGCAGTTTCTCACAGAACAAGCCGCTCCAAAGGAACGATGTCGTCTATGTCCCTACGAAGAAAATTGCAGATATAGCGCGTTTTATGACGTATATAGGGAATATTCTCAGCCCGATCGTGTTGACCGAGGCTGGTATCGTACTTTCTAAGCAGGCGATAAACGTATTAAATGGCAAGGCATCATCAACATCCGTTTCGCTACCTGCAAAGTAACGATACCTGTTGGTGTAAAAAGTCTTCTTTCACTTTATCATGCTGAAGAGTTCCGCGATTGTTTTTCTTCAGAAACGACAAGAGACAGGAAGATGGCGTTGTTTCACCTGCAATGATGCTATTCCCGTCACGATATTATTCATCATTAATTGAAAGGTGCATAAATCATGGAACTCAGACAGATTCTTGAGATATTAAGGAGACGGAAATGGATAATCATAAATACGTTTCTGGCAATATTTTTGACAATAGTTGTCGGTTCCTTGCTCATACAACCCTGGTATGATGCGACCGCAAAGATATTTCTTCAAAGATCGACCGCCTCTTCCACCCTTCTTGCAGGTCTCGGGATGCAAGGCGTCAGTGCTACTTCTGCATCATTATCGTATTCTGACACAGACAGGGCGGACTATCTTGCCCTTGCCGTGGTCAGCCCTGTTGTGGATAAGGTTATCGAAAAGGAGCATGTAACGCGGGAGCGGATACGTGCAGTTTTGATGAGAAAGCTCCCTTTTTTAAAACCGATATTCAGGTTTTTCGGAGTACATGTCGAAGATACGGTGCAGGTCGTGAAGGCAGAGGACCTGGTAAAGAGATCGTTGGTCTCGTTTATATTTCCAAGGCCGTATGTGGGTGTAGAGCAGTATGAAACGACGGATATTATTACCTTTGAGGCGATAGCCACGGACCCCCAGCAAGCGAGCAGCATTTCCAACGCCATGGCAAAAGCATTTGTAGAGAATGAAGTCAAGAGGGTCAGTCAGGATTTCAAAGGCGCAAAGGAATATCTCCAGAATAACATCAAGACCTACAGGAACGAATATGTTCAAGCTCTGCGGGCGTTAAAGGAGTACAAAAAGAGAAATAAGACCGTGAACCTTGATCAGGAGGTAGCCGAAGCAATAAAAGAGATTTCTGATCTCAAAATTGCCCAGAGAGATCTTTACCTTTCATTGGCGGAAACAAAGACAAAATTTAGTCCAAACCATCCTGCGGTCATTGATATTCAAAACAAGATCGAGCAGACAAAAAAAATGATCCAACACAAGATTGATACGATCTTTGGTTCAGCAACGGTAAACGCTGACCCGGCAGTAAGAGATCTTGCCAGTAAGGCCGTGAACGTGGATGGACTCACTGAACACAATACAGGGGATAGCGCATTATCCAGGGATATCGTCAGTCTTGATGATAAAATATTGATGAATTTACCTGAAAAGAGTTATGAGTATGCCCAGCTTAGTCTTACCGTAACCGTTACCCAGAATTTATATAACTCGCTCCTCAATTACAAATATCAGGTGGGGATAGCGGAATCGGCCGCCCTTGCAAATATATATATTGTCGAAACCGCTAAGACTCCCGAGATAGATGATTCAAGGCATAAGAACCCGAGGGTCGGGCTTAACTCCCTCATCGCTGTTTGCTTGGGCATGGTATTTGGAATTGGTGCGGGCCTCCTCGTTGAATATATGGATAACACGATAAAGACCGCAGATGACCTTAAATCGGACAAGGCCGTGACCTTTCTCGGCAGGATTGTTAAATTACGAAAAAAGGAACCGCGCCTGATCGATGAAATGGACCCGAGATCACCTCTGCGAGAAATATTCAGGACCATCCGCAACAATATACGATTTGCAACTCTGGACAGGCCCGTGAAAATCCTTCTTGTGACGAGTTCCATTCAGGGTGAAGGAAGAAGTTTTATAGTTTCCAATATCGCGATATCGTCGGTCAACGAAGGGAAAAGAGTGCTGATAATCGATGGTGACATGAGAAGGCCGAGCATGCACTCGTTGTTTGGCCTGGATAATGGAACGGGTCTTACCAGCTACCTGGTCGGAGACGCATCGCTCCAAAGCATTCTGCGGCAGACCCGCATAGAGGGATTGAGCGTCATTACGACAGGCCCTGTTCCGCTGGACCCCGCTAAATTGGTCGAATCCAGGAAGATGCACGAATTGTTGGAAGACATGAAGAACGTCTACGACCTTGTTATCGTGGATAGCCCGCCTGTTTTCGCTGCGGCCGATGCGCTTATCCTGGGCAGCGCGTCAGACGGCGCGATTGTTGTTGTCGAGAGTGGAAGGACAACCAGGCAGCTATATTTGGATACGGAGGAAGCACTTCAAAAAGCAAATATTAATTCGGTGGGGGTCGTCCTGAACAAGGTGGCAGGTCGTGAAGGATCCCATTTGTACTACTATAAATATTACCGCGCATAGACGGGCCCCTTTGATGAACGACGTACAGATCCAAAGAGACGCAGGCAGTTTGCCGGGCTTAACCGGAAGACGAGTAAGAGTGGCTAAACAATGTGTTCGGCCATGCCGTTGACAACTGTGAATTAATCGGAAAACTTATGTTTTTTCATCTGCAGGACAAACCCAGGCTGGGTAGTGCCTTATTTAATTTGCCGCTTATTCTAAGCTGGACGGCCGGTATTTTATTGGGCCTGAGTTATCTCGCCATGCCTGGCTATCTCTTTTGGACATCGCTGGCTCTATTCCTGTTCATCATCGTGTTATTCAGAAATTATCGATATGGCTATTATCTCATGATACTGATTTTACCTATCGACAGGACACATCTCACTCTTGGCGTGGGCGAGAATATTTCCGGATATCAGGTGTGGATCTTTCCTTATGCCCTCCTCCTGTGTATGATCCTCGTTGTATGGCTTGTATCGAGAACGTGGAACAGTGAAGAATACGGCAAGACCATGCCGATCGGCGGTCTTTTGCTTTTCATGGCAGCATATATGGTGATCAGTCTTTTGTGGGCACCGCATTTTGACCTCGCCTTTTATCTGGCTCTTTCGCTCATATTGAATTTTTCGGCTTTTTTTCTCACGCGAGCTGTGATTATTGATGCAGTGGCTTTGCGGAGAGCAGCGATCGCCTGGACCGGGATGGGCTTTATCACCGCCACGGGAGTCATTTTATCAAATTGGTATTCATATACCTATTCCGTCTGGCTATCGACACACCTCTCTCTTGACATGAATTTTGGGAAGATGTCCAGCAGGCTCGCCGGGTTAGGCGGCCCTGACTTTGAAGGCGGTCTTCTGGTGTCGAGTATTTTTATAACCATGGGCATTTTCATGACTTCCAAAGGACCAGCAAGAAAAACTTTGCTGTTTCTTCTTATGATATATCAGACTGTGGCAATGATAGAGACCTCCTCCAGGGGCTCATTAATTGGATTTATCGCCGGTCTCGTCCTGCTCTTCAGCATACATCCAGCCAGCAAGAATAAAATGTTGAAGCATTCCTTTCTCACAATTTTGTTGCTCATCATCACGATCCTTATAGCAAAACCTGCCTATATCGACAGGATCCTCGTAGGTTTTGGGTACACGGGGGAGCTGTATTTCACTGACACAAAAAACATATCGAGCACGACGAGTACGTCGACAGATACGGGGGGATTGTCCTCGAGAGTAAAATGGTGGAAGAAGGCTTTTAAGGAGATGCTCAATCACCCGTATAAACTAATTCTGGGGCTGGGCGTGGGAGGTTTTATCACCTATGCAGGAGCTATTTATACCCATAGCGTCCCCCTGTCGTTCTTTTTCGATCTTGGTCTCATGGGCGCTCTTATTTTTATACTATTGGCAATACTGCTGTTTATCAATTTTACACGGTATTTAAATCACGCAAAGAGAACACCGAGTTACTACATTTTCTTGGCAACGGTGGTGGCATTTGTTGCGGAAGTGGGTGTTCATGGTCTCATAGATTACGATTTCTATTCCTATGCTGCAAGGATGTTCTGGTTCCCTCTTAGTTTGGTGTGTGCAGCATGCAATGTAGTTATGGCAGAAAATCCGGATCTGTGAGAAATGGATGATCTATGAAAAAGGCGCGGTTATTCCTGCTGCTCGGTGTGATGTCGTTTATCATCATAACTCACGATCAAGCAATGGCGCAAAGACGTGATGATCGCCCCCCGCTTGACATCGACCATTCCATTTCGGAGTTGCTCAGGGAAGAGATGGCGTCGCCGACAATTCCTGCGAATGTTGCAGTCCATTATCAAAAGCTGGTGACCCTCGTAAAGGCGATGGTCCAGAATCACATGCCTGCGCACGAGATCCTGTCTCCCCAGGAAGCGAAAAGAATTGAGATGCTGATCCAGAGCGGAGATTATAATCAAGCCGCACCTGCGGTTGCGGAGGCAATACGCAGGTTGGATAACGCGAGGCAAGGAGGAAGTAGTCCCGTTAAGGATGCCGCCATAGCGCCCCAGCCGAATCCGGCCTCGGCCCCGAGACAGCTTGGAATCGCCACAGGCAGCGGCCTCGATGCCGATAACTTTCTGTGGGGCACCGAAGTGTATCCCGGGTATCTTGGTACGATCGCGAGAGACGCACTGAACAGTATATTGCCGGTGCGGTATCTGAAGGTCCGATTCCAAATAGGCTTTTTTTCTACCGAGGATGGGAAAACATATTTGCCCACTGTCTGCCTGCCGTCACCGGTTAACTGCGTAAAGAGTTACAACGTGGACGATGTCGTGAAACTGTTCAGGGAAAATGGGTGGAGTATGATCCCGATGATAACACATGATCATATGAGACCTGTTACGTCCCCGGATATCGAGCGCTACGTTAATTTTATTGATTGGTTCATTTCACGATATAAGACCGATGCAAATATCAGGTATTTGGAATTGATCAACTCGCCTGGATCCTGGTGGAAAGGGACCAAGGAACAGTTAGCGGAGCTGCAAAACAGGGTCTATGAGCGCATCAAGGGGAAATATCCGGAGATCATGGTGGGCACGCCGGGTTTTGAATACTGGGAAGGAACGGTGCGAGACGACAAATCGATCGGCCAGATAGAATATTTTTTGGACAAGAGAAACAACGCGAGGTTCGATTTCTGGGCGTTCCATGGTTATCCTACAGTCGAGGTCAATAAGATCGCGCTGCCTCCAACGAGAAGGGCCGCTGAGAACAAATACGCAGGGCCGGAAGGCATACTCGAAATCCGTAAAAGACTCGATGCAAACGGATGGTCCGACAGGATGATAATCGACACCGAACATATCAACGTTACGTCCCGGTTGACGCCGTTTATTTCGGACGAGGATGACATGCTCACCGCTGCTTACACTGTCCAGGAACTGCTGATTAAGCGTACTCTGATGATCAACGGACGGTATGTGTTAAGGGGAATTATTCCGCTCAAGATCGGCCCGAGAGGCAGCATGGGAGAATTTTTGTTCGCTTCCATGAAACCGGACGGCTCCTCTACAAGAACGGTCAGGGCAGCGGGTCTTCTGATTTCGAAACTGAACGAGTTCCACTATGCAGCCCATATCAGTGGGGCATTCGACGCAGAGAACGAGGCGTGGATCGAAAAATTTCAAGCAGGGAACAAGGAGCTGTTTGTTTTTTTTAAACCCTTGAAATATCAGAAGGGTCAAAGTGTGGCTCTTGACGGACAAACGGTCAACTATACCCTTGCCTTTAGCCGTAAGCCGGTGTCCATGGCGTTGACCAGTCTCAATGGCAGAGTAATGTACCTGGCGCCAAACCAGTCCATCGTGCTCGAAGCAGTCAATGCACCGCAATTCCTCGAGGTGAGTTACTAATAACTTATTCGAGGACCGTGTAGTCGGTACTTACAGACCTGCTCGTTTGTGGCGAGGAGCTGCCGGCGCGGGACAAAGGATGGCCTGCTGTGGAACAGAAAGACGTTTCATCGACAAAAATATTAAAGAACTCCGTCTTCATTCTGCTCTCTCGCGGCATACAGATCGCGTCCTCCTTCTTCGTCGTTGTTGTTGTGGCACGATATCTTTCCGTGGACCAATACGGCGAGTATTCCTACATCCTCGCTTTTGTCTCCTCAATCATGGCGCTGGCCTATTTCGGGATCCAGTCTGTCTTGATAAGGGAGATTGCAAACGATAATACGTTGGCGGCCCAGATCCTCGGTGCCGCTATAGAACTGCGGACCCTCCTGTCGGTCATTGCAGTCCTGGCGCTGTGTATCTCCATGTATGTTATGGCATTGAGAGGCCTTCTCCTGGCTGCGGGCCTTATCGCTATTGCGTCTGAATTCTTCCTGTCGTTCAGCATGCTTTCCAAGTCCGTATTTCAGGCATTCGAAAAAATGATCTACGAACCGTTCATCGCTCTTATGAACGGTCTTGTTCTTTCGATCGGCATCGCGGCAGTTATCACCTTTGATATGGGATTTGTCTGGCTTTTTATCGCTCCTGCCTTTGCTAACCTGACACAGCTGGCTCTGTCCTCCCTTATCCTTTCGCGAAAGTTTGTCCGTCCAGCTTTTACCGTAGAAAGGGCCGTCTTCAAAAAGTTCCTCAAGGATTCCGTTGTGATAGGAGTTGGAATATTTTTTTACCAGAACCTTTTTAAAATAAACGTATTGATGCTGAAGTGGTTTGGAACTATCAGCGATGTCTCTTATTTCCAGGCGCCCCACAGCCTCATTATGCAGCTACAGATAGTGCCGATGTCCTTGGTAATGGCGTTATTTCCCGTTTTTTCGCGTCTGATGAACACCGATCCGGAGAAGTTAGCCCTATTGTATGAAAAAATATTCAGATTCTTGTTGGTCGGAAGCATCTTCTGCGGCATGAATATCTCACTTTTTTCAAGCGAGATTATTGGAATAGTGTACGGCAGTAAATACATTCACTCGGTCACGGCTTTGACGATCGTGTCCTGGGCGATCATTCCCCTTACCATGGATATGTTTCTCAATGTTGTGCTGATTGCGATGCACAAACAGAAATATAGTGTGATATATGCCGGCGTAACCCTGGCAATGAATTCGCTGCTTGCCGTGATCTTTATCCCTTCGCACGGCTATGTCGCCGCTTCCTATCTATCGGTGCTTTCCTACACAGTACTCTTTCTCTGCTCATTGTATTTCGTGGGACAGAACGGTCTGCGCGTACGGCTCGATAGAACCATCGTGAAGATGCTCGCAACCGTTCTTATCAGCGTAACAGCGATTGTTCTTCTCAAACCACTATCGGTTCTGGCTGCCGCACTCGCGGGAATGATATTATTTCTGGGCATTATCATGGTCACTCGCGTCGTTACCGTGGATGAGGTCTCTTTTATTAAAGGCATGATCCGTTCCATACCCACCAGGAGGAGACAGGAATGACAGACAGGTCAAAAATATTGATGGTCGGCTGGGATGGTGCTACGTTTGATATTATCGGGCCGATGGTCGCTGCAGGTCGCCTGCCGAATGTGGCAAACCTCATGAAAAACGGCGTATGGGGGAGGATGGAATCGACCATCCCGGCCTTGACTCCTACGGCCTGGACCTCGATGAGCACTGGTGTGAATCCCGGGAAGCACGCTGTCTTTGATGCCATGCTCTTCTCCTGGGAGAAGAAAAAGATCAATTTCATCAATGCCTCCATGAGAAAGACCAAGCCCCTCTGGTCGCTGCTGAGCGAACGGGGGAAAAAGGTAGGGGTAATGAACGTTCCAGTGACCTACCCTCCCGATGAAGTGAATGGTTTCGTCATACCCGGCATGTTTACACCCGAGGGCGCAGATAACTTCATGTATCCCCCGGAGTTAAAAGACGAATTGTCCGGGAAATTCGGGCACTACTCGATCGAATGCAAGCAGAGCGGATCTCCCGGCGCATATCTGAAGTCGATCCTTTCCATCGATGTGTCGTTCCGGGAAAAGATCGCGTCCTATCTTATGGACAAATACGAATGGGACTACTTTTTTTGTGTATTCATGTCTTCTGACCGGGCACAACATTTCTACTGGAAATACCTTGACCCCTCCCATCCAGAGCATAAGAAATATGGTGATGCAATAGCAACAGTGTACGAGAAAATGGATGAATCGTTGGGCCGCCTGATTGCTCAGGCCGGAGAGGATGCCACCATTGTGATGGTCTCCGACCACGGATCGGGCCCATTGAATACAGCCTTCTTCCTGAACTTATGGCTGCAGAAGAACGGTTATCTCTTCTTGAACCAGGATTTTTCCCATGCCTTCAAGAGTACGTCAGGGATCAGGACTCGCCTGGCGAGGGTGATCAAGCGTTTCGTCGGTCAGGGAAAGGTCGTATCAGGCGTGACGGATTCCGACAAAGACGATATCAACCGGTTCCCCTCGCTCATAGACTGGAATCGAACTATTGCCTTTTCCGAAGGCGTCGGGGGCGGCATCTTCATCAATACCCAGATGGTCGGACCGGACCGCTATCATGAAACGATTGAGAAGATCAGAAGCGCCCTGCTTGATGTAAGAGATGACAGCGGGGGAAAAGTTATCAAAGCCGTACATCGGCGCGATGAGATCTATAGTGGAGACCATACACAGCTCGCTCCGGATCTGATCGTGGTCTGCGAGGGCGGGTATCAAATCATTGCCCCGAATGAGTTTCTCTTTTTTAAAAAAGATTTTGAGAACAGCCTGTTTCTGTCCCACCGATGGTCGGGCAGGCATGAACACGATGGGATCTTTATCGTTCAGGGCCCGCCGACCAGGAGAAATAAGGAGATACAGGGATGCAGAATCATCGATGTCGCGCCTACGGTGCTCCATTTATTGGATGAAGCAATCCCGGAATACATGGATGGAAGAGTGCTTGAAGAATCAATGAATGAAGCCTTTTTGTTGAAACACCCCGTACGCTTCTCATCAGACGTGCATACTCAGGAATCGCCGGCTGCATCACTCTCGGAAGACGAAGACCGAAAGATCTCGGAAAAACTTAGGGATCTCGGCTATCTAGAATAAATGGGCATTCTTAGAGACCTTTTGTTGTGGCTATACTGGTACCCCTTCAGGTTGTGCATCCGCCGTATCCCCGTGAGCTGTTCCTATGCGATCGCCAGGATGATGAGTAGAGTTTATTATTCCCTTTCGCGGGGGAAACGAAGGCAATTAGAACAGGAGTACCGCGAAGTATTCAGTGAGATCATATTTGACAGAGACGCGAAGGCGGTGGTAAAGAAGACTTTTTCCATTTGGCTGCAGAACGAACTGGAGGTCCTGCTCTTTCCTACGATGAGCCGGGAAAATATCGGTTCTTTTGTCAGATACGAGGGAATGGAGCATCTGGATAATGCCCTGTCATCAGGAAAAGGCGCAATGCTGCTTTTCGCCCATTTCGGCGCCAACCAGATGATCATGCCCGCTGTCGGATACAAGGGATACAGAATGAGTCAACTGAGCGCACCTCCGACGGTCTGGGTGGAAAAGTTACCGAACAAGAAGTTCAGCCCTATGGGGAAAAAAGCACTGGAGCTTAGATGGCAGCAGGAACTGTCTTTGCCGGTCAAACATATAAATATCTTCGGCTCTCTGAAAAGCGCCTTTGTCGCGCTGAAAAACAATGAAGTCCTCGGCATTGCCGTAGACGGCGGGGGGGGCAAGAACAGGATCGAAGTGGATTTTCTTGGAAAGAAGGCGTTATTTCCCACGGGGGCACTGGAGCTGGCTATGAGAGTGGAGTGTTCCGTGCTCCCCGTTTTCATGATACGGAACGATGACGGAATCCACACAATGATAATAGACTCCCCCTTGCAACTGCTGCGGGGTCACGATGCCAGATACATTCAGCAGAATGTGGAGCTTTTTATTTCGCGATTTGAACCCTACGTGGTAAAATATCCGTGCCATTACCTGACGTTTCTCGCGTTAAGGAGGTTCATGGAAGAACAGGGAGACACCCCGTTTCTCTTAGCTGGAGAAAGGAAACCATGAAAGTTCTGTTAATAAGGTCTCCTTACACTCGATCGAAGGGGTCGGCCAGTCGCCCTATTTTCCACTCGGATTTGGGGTATATTGCGGCCGTTCTCAGGGACATTGCTCAGGAACGATCCGCAGTTCCTTGTGAAAAAGATTTATCAGGTGATAAAAAAAAGACGCACGCGCGCGCTGAAAGGTACAGGCAACATCTCCAAGGGGAAATAAGCTATGAAAATGACACTACTGGCGCCAACTCCGCCCGATATAAGTTCCTTCGGCGTACGAGCGCTATCCTCATACCTGAGGAGCAAGGGACATCAAACGCAGATCGTATTTTTGCCCGGCAGCATCGGCCTGCTCAAGGAAGGCGGCACGTTCGTCTACACCTACAACCGCGAGACCCTTGATCAGATCACGGACCTCTGCAGGGACTCGGACCTTATCGGTGTCTCGTTCATGTCGAACTATTATGACAGGGCGATAACGGTCACCCAGGCAATAAAGAAATCCCTTAAGGTCCCCGTGATCTGGGGCGGGATCCATCCGTCGTGCAAGCCCGAGGAATGTCTGGAATATGCCGACATGGTCTGCGTAGGAGAGGGCGAAGACGCTCTCCTTGAGCTTTTCGAGAGGATGTCGGGCGGAGGAGACCTGCACGGAGTGCGAGGGGTATGGTCCAGGAAGGGTGAGGAGATCGTCCGGAACGGACACCGGCCCCTGATCAGAGACCTTGATGTACTGCCGCATTTCGACTTTTCAAACGAGGGCCATTATATCTATGCGCGGGAGAGCCGCGACATCGTGCCCTTGACCGATGACATTTTCAAAAAAACGCTGCCGGTGCTGCCCTATTTCGACGGTTCCTTGAAGACTGCCTTCAGGACGATGACCGACCGGGGATGTCCCCACAAATGCGCTTACTGCAACATGTCCAACATCAAAGAGATGTACCGGGATGAGGGAACGCCGTTCCTGCGGGCCAGAAGTATAGGCAATGTCATTGATGAACTGGTTACCATGAAGAACAAGTTTCCTTTTGTCGAGGTCGTCCAATTCTTCGATGATACCTTTTTTGCCAGACCGTTCAAGCAGATCGAGCAATTCTCCGCTCTCTACAGGGAAAAGATCGGTCTCCCTTTTTACTGCCAGGCCAGTCCCACGACCCTGACCGAGGAAAAGCTCGCATGCCTCATTGATGCGGGCCTGGTTTATGTTGAAATGGGCATCCAGACGGGCAGTAAAAAGATCAAGGAACTCTATCACCGCCCCGAATCGAATGAAAAGATCCTGGAGGTAACCAATCTGCTGCATAAGTATCGCTCGAGGATCATGACGCCGGATTACCATGTCATCATCGACAACCCCTGGGAAACGACCGATGATATCCTGGATACCGTCAGGCTTCTCTTCAAGATCCCCAAACCCTATGGCCTCTGCATCTCAAGCCTTGTTTTTTTCCCGGGGACCGAACTATACAACAAAGCATGCGGCGAGGGTCTGATCAAGGATGAGACGACGGACATCTATCGGAAGCCTTTCTATATTCCCCCGAAAAAGACCTATCCGAACTTTCTTATCTATCTGCTCACGTTCCAGCACTTCCCCCGGTGGATATTGTCCCCCATGATCGGCGACCGTGCCGTGAGGTTCTTTTCCCGGGTCAAAGTTGGACCGCTGTACAGCCTATTCTATGCCGTCGGGGAGTCGCTTCGATTGGTTATAAAAGGTTGGAAGGCGTTGAACCGCGGGGACTGGAAACGGATCGGCGACTATTTAAAAAGATTGATCATGCACGATCCGGTCGTGGCGGGGAGGAAACAATAGATGAACGATATATGCGGACGAAACTTGCGTAAGGGACGGCCTGATGGTTGGCAAACGTTGCCGAGTGATGCCGTACAGCGGTTCCTGTTTCTGTTCGTTTAGGATGGGAGTTTCTTTTGAAAAAAATTATTGTCAACTGTCTGGTCTCGATCGTTACCGTATGCGTTCTTTTTTTATTGGCTGAAGGAATTACGAGGCTGGTGATGCCGGACAGCGTCAAGCTGCGCTTGATGCACCAACCTGATGAAAAACTTGGCTATGCATTAGTGCCGAATTATACGATGGCACATCAAACATCCGATTTTTCCGTATCTATTAAAATTAATTCGGAGGGCTTGCGCGATCATGAATATCCGGCGAAGAAAGAACCTAAGCTGTATCGTATTTTAGTCTTGGGGGATTCCTTTACGTTTGGTGTTGGTGTGAATGCCGAGGAATCATACCCTAAACTGCTCGAGGCGATGCTGAACAAAGCGTCCCGTGGTAATACGGCTATAAGGTATGAAGTAATCAACGCCGGAGTTGAAGGGTATGGAACCGAGCAGGAATATCTCTATCTCCGTAAACTTCAGCTGAGATATGAACCGGACCTGGTCATCGTCGGCCTGCACAGCAACGACATCGATGATGTCATGAAGGGGATACCGGCGGCATTCAAAAAACAAAGGTTCAAAAATCGTTTTTATTTCATCTCCTATCTGAGACGGCTCCAGATTCTGTTGACCGAGTCCTTCACAAAAAAATTCATTTTAGAAAACATTCTGGCTATTTACCAGGACCACTATAGTCCCGAGTTCGAGAGGGCGCTTCGCAGGACCGAAGGACTTCTCGTTGATATTCGCGATTTCTCACGCTCGCGAGGTGCAAAAGCACTCGTGGTCATCATCCCATCCTGTCTTGAGATCGACCGGACGGAATGGGAGAAAAAGGGGTTTGGACACCTATATAACGATAGGTTCTTTACTAATAATATGGGCAAGTTTTCTGACACCTTCACCGAGTACGGCAAATCAAGAAAGTTGCCAACCTTGCCCCTTTTGCCCGTGCTGCGAAACAGCAGTGTGCGGCCGATTTACTTTACCCGGGACCCTCATTGGACCAGGGAAGGACACCGGATAGCGGCCGAAAGCATCTTTACCTACTTGACAGAAAGACGTATTTTGCGCGATTAGGAGCAGATGAACGTGAACATCATCGGAATTTCAGCTTTTTACCATGATAGTGCGGCATGCCTCATACGCGATGGTGATATTATTGCCGCAGCGCAGGAGGAGCGGTTTACCCGAAAAAAGCATGACCCTGATTTCCCCAGACAGGCAATAGCGTATTGCCTGCGTGCAGGCGGGATCACCATGGAATCGGTGGACCATGTCGTTTTTTATGAGAAGCCGCTGATCAAATTCGAACGGATTATTGAAACATACCTGGCATATGCACCGGCCGGGCTGAAATCATTTTTAATGTCCCTTCCGCTTTGGCTGAAAGAAAAGCTGTGGATGTCCGAGTTTATCAAAAAAGAGATGAAGGGATTTCGGGGAACGCTCCTGTTTCCTCAGCACCATGAATCCCATTCCGCATCCGCTTTTTATCCTTCGCCCTTTGAAGAGGCCGCTTTTTTAACGATCGACGGCGCAGGAGAGTGGACAACGACGAGTTGGGGCGTCGGCAAAGGCAATCGGTTGCAGGTCCACCATGAACTCCATTTTCCGCACTCCCTGGGTCTGCTGTATTCCGCGTTCACCTACTATACGGGTTTCAAGGTGAACTCCGGCGAGTATAAGGTGATGGGGCTGGCGCCATACGGACAACCGAAATATGTGAAGCCGATCTATGACCACCTGCTCGATCTCAAGAGCGATGGATCGTTCAAACTGAACATGGATTATTTTAATTATTGCGCCGGACTCACGATGACCAACGACCGATTTCACGCGTTGTTCGGAGGAGCGCCCCGCAAACCCGAAAGCGCTTTGACGCAGCGTGAGATGGACCTGGCGGCATCGGTCCAACAGGTAACCGAGGAGGTCATGCTCAGCATGGCCCGGCATATTAGAAAAGAAACGGGGCAAAAATATCTCTGCCTTGCCGGCGGCGTTGCTTTGAATTGCGTCGCGAATGGAAAGATCCTGCGGGCGGGCATATTTGACGATCTCTGGATACAGCCCGCGGCCGGCGATGCGGGAGGGGCATTAGGCGCCGCCCTCGTTGCATGGCACCAGGTGCTGGACGGCAAACGGGTGGTCGTTCCGGGCAAGGATTCGCAACAAGGCTCGTACCTCGGCCCGGATTTCAACAGTGGAGAGATAGAGTCTTTCTTGACGTCGAACGGTCTTCCCTTTGAAAAATATCGGGAAGCGCAGATCCCGGCCGTTGTCGCCGATTTGTTGATGCGTGAAAAAGTGATAGGATGGTTCCAGGGACGCATGGAGTATGGTCCCCGGGCACTGGGAGCGCGGAGCATTATCGGTGATGCGCGCTCGCCTGCGATGCAGGCCCAAATGAACCTTAAAATAAAATTTCGGGAATCGTTCCGGCCCTTTGCTCCGTCGGTGCTTGCCGAACAGGTCTCCGACTATTTCGATATCGATCGGGCAAGCCCGTACATGCTGTTGGTGGCAGATGTGAAAAAAGACAGGCGGCGAACGATGACTGCAGATGAAGAACGGCTCTGGGGCATTGACAAGTTGAACGTCATTAGAAGCACGATACCAGCCGTTACGCATGTGGACTACTCCGCCCGCATCCAGACGGTACACAAGGAAACGAACCCGCTCTACCATGCGACGCTCGAAGAATTTTATCGGAAAACGGGGTGCCCCGTCATTATCAACACGTCGTTCAATGTGCGCGGGGAACCGATCGTCTGCACGCCGCAGGATGCCTATCGATGTTTCATGAGAACGCACATGGACTATCTGGTCATGGGCTCGTACGTTCTGGACAAAACGAAGCAGCCGGAGTGGCGGCATGACGTGGACTGGAAGAAGGAGTATGAACTGGATTGAGGTGCCTATGATTTCGGAGATCAAAAAGGAACTGACCGGCCTCGAGGTGACGCCCAAGACACTGCGCAGTTTCGCCCTGCTCTTTTGCGCCCTCTTCGGCGTCTGGGCGGGGGCTCTGTTTTGGAAAGGAAGCCCGAACGGAATGTGGCCTGCCGGCGCGAGCATGGTGTTTCTTCTGGCGGGTATCTTTTTCCCGATGACATTAGGTCTGCCCTATCGGTTGTGGATGGCGCTGGCTTTTGTGATGGGCTGGCTGATGACGAGGCTGGTCTTGACGGCTGCATTTTTCCTGATCATGACGCCCTGGGGAAGGCTGCTGAAATTAATGGGTAAGGATTTGCTGGATGAGCGTATCCAGAAGGAGACCCCTACCTACTGGAAGAAGCATGACGCGGTCAGCGACCGGGAACAATATAAAAGGCAATTTTAGGAGGAGGCACATGGGCAAAGCAGCAATACTCCGCGAGATCTGGGATTTTCTGAAGGTACGAAAGAAATGGTGGTTAATACCCATCATTATCTTTCTATTGTTATTAAGCGCCTTGATCGTTTTTACGTCTGGCTCCGCGATTGCGCCGTTCGTGTATACGTTGTTTTAAATTCTGGGGTGAGCGCATTCCCCGGGCTTGCTGCTGGGTTAGCGAGCGAATACGATTATGTCCTTACCTTAAGAATCGAGATGCCGTGCAGCTTGCAGCAGGGAGTTTCAATGACCGCGGACGCTTACACCCTGGAGACACAACGCGCGCCCTTTCACAGGAATCGGGTGTACGATTTTTTGCGGAAAGTTTTTTAACAGTCGATTGCCCATGGCCTCGCACAAGGGGCGGACTTTAGGTAGGTTAAGCGATTGCGCCAAAAGCTCCACTACCGGTCATTGCGGGAATCACAACCGAAGAAATAGTCTGCCGGTGATGTTATCAAGGCGACATTTCGTCGAGGTTGTCGTCTTTTTCCTCGCCTGAACAGCCAGCGATATGTGTCTCAGCATACTGTTCAATCCTTATGGTCACGCAAGGGGTACACCACGATGAAAATAGCACTTATATCTCCCTATCCCGACATAACCTCTTTTGGTCTAAGAACGATTTCCGCGTACTTAAAACGCAATGGCCACGAGACGAGGATGATCTTTATTCCTGATCCAATGGGGGACAACTTACTCTATGGCGTCAAGCGGTATGATGACCATATCCTGGACGAGGTTGTTTCCTTGTGCAGGGATACGGACCTGATCGGCATGACCCTGATGACCAATTTCTTCGACGGCGCCGTTCAGGTGACGGAACGCATAAAGCGGGAGCTCACGGTCCCCGTGATATGGGGCGGTGTGCATCCCACCATCAGGCCTGAAGAATCGCTGCAGCATGCCGACCTGGTCTGCGTCGGCGACGGAGAAGAAGCGCTGCTTGAGTTGGTAAACCGGATGGCCGCGGGCCAGGATTATTCCACAACCCGGAACATGTGGCTGAAGAAGGACGGCGGGATCATCAAGAACCCTGTGCGCCCCCTCACCACTAACCTTGATGCCTATCCCGTGCCGGACTACAGCATGGAGGACCACCATGTCCTGTTCGAGGGCCGCGTGCAGCCGCTGACCGAGGAGCTGACGAAGCAGTTCCTCGAGCGCGGCACCGTATCGCACTACCTGCACCGGATCGGGTACCAGACCATGACCGGACGGGGCTGCCCTCACAAATGCACCTATTGCATCAACGATGCGATCAAGAACATCTACGGCAGCGAAGGCTATCTGCGATGGCGCTCCACGGCCCATGTGATGGAGGAACTGATCCGGGTCCGGAAGCACATGCCCTATGTGGGCTTCATCTGGATCTCGGACGACGCATTCTTTGCCCGCAATACGAAGGCCCTCGAGGAGTTCTGCCGGGAGTACAAGGAAAAGATCGGCCTCCCTTTCAGCTGCCTGGCGAGCCCCCTGACGGTGAACGAGGAAAAGATGAAACTCCTCGTCGATGCGGGGCTTATCTATGTCCAGATGGGCATCCAGACCGGCAGCTGCAAGATCCAGGAGCTCTTCAACCGGAAGACCATGTCGAACGAGAAGGTCATGCAGGCCGTTCGGATCATCAACAAGTATAAAGACAAGATGTTTCCGCCCAGCTATGATTTCATCCTGGACGTCCCCTACGAAACGGAGCAGGACGTGATCGAGAGTTTGAAGCTGATCGCGCAGTTCCCCAAGCCCTTCCAGCTCCAGCCCTTCGCCCTGGTGCTGTACCCCGGCACGAAGCTGCACGAGATGGCGAAGCGGGACGGTCTGGTCCGGGACGAGCGGAAAGAGGTGTACGCCAAGAGTTATACCATGCGCGAGCCGAATTATCTCAACTTGCTTATGACGCTTGCCAAGGGGGGGAAGTTTCCCAGTGCGCTGCTCAAGTTTCTGGTCAGTTCCCCGCTTGTTGAGACTTTGAACAGCAGGCCCTTGAGGCCGTTTTTTAAATGGCTGTACCGATCATTACAAATGATGTATAAATTATTCAAGCGAATGATGGGCAAATCGTGAAAGTGCTTCTTGTGCAATCATATCTCGGCGGGAACGAGCCGGTGGTATATCCGATCGGCTTGGCTTGCCTCGTCTCATCGTTGAAAAACCATGAAATACGGGTCTTTGATTCCAATCTCTCTGCCGACCCTTTCCAGGATTTAGGCGTAATCTTAAAGGATTTTCACCCGGACATAGTCGGGATATCTCTTCGGAACATCGACTCCACAAATAAAAAGAAGGTCGTATTCTATTATCCTTTTTTAAAAGAGACCGTCGGTGTTATTAAGAACTGCTCCGGGGCGCCGATCGTAATCGGAGGTTCCGGCTTTTCGATGTTCGCAGCGGAAATCATGAAGGATGAACCGCGCATCGATATCGGCGTCATGCTTGAGGGGGAGGCGTCCTTTCAAAAGCTTCTTGAAGATCCGACGGCCCCTCATAAGGTAAAATCGGTTTATTACCGCAAGAACGGCGAAGTGGTCTTCACCGGCGGCAGTGACGATAAAATAGACCTTGATGCCGCTCCGCTACCCGATAGAAAATTGATCCCCGTCGCACCCTATCAAAAAACGAGAGAGGCCATCGGAATCGAATCAAAGCGGGGCTGCGCCCTTGCATGTGTTTACTGTATCTACGGCTTTCTGAACGGGAAGAAAATGAGGCTCAGAAGTGCACAGAGGGTCGTCGACGAGATTGAAGCGCTGGCGGAAGAGGGGGTCGAACAGTTCACGTTTGTGGATTCAGTCTTCAACCTGCCGCAGGACCATGCCGTAAAAATCTGTACCGAGATAAAACGACGCGGCCTCACGCTGAAATGGTCTGCCTGGTTCACGGAAAAGGGGCTTACGAGAGAATTTATTGAGCTGCTCAAGAGCGCCGGCTGCAGGAATATTATTCTGTCTCCTGACGGGTTTTCCGATGAAGTATTGCAGAACCTCGGCAAAAACATTCACACCCGCGACATCATTGCCACGTATGACCTTCTGAAAAGTATCGATGGGTTCGAGGTCAGTTACAATTTTTTCAAAAATCCTCCCGGACAGAGTGTAGCGGCGTTTTTTCGCCTCATTTATTTCGTGCTCAAAGCAAAGATGCAAATGGGCAAGAGGGTGCACTTTGAATTTAACTCCATGCGGATCGAACCGAATACAAAACTTTATGACATTGCTCTCAAGAACGGCTCCCTACAGGCTGGGGAAACCCTTCTCTACCCACAGTATTTTACGAACCCCTCCACGCTGTTTATTGAAAAGATATTTAATCTTTTACTCACCTTGAAGGACTTAAAATGAAAAGGGCATTAACGCGATATGCTGTAAACCTTGTTCTGGCATTGACCAGCATTCTTGTCATGCTTGTTCTGACGGAAATAGTCCTGAGATTTACCCCGTATAAGAACCTGTTGCCTGCCATACAGATCGAGCCCTTACGAAACTATCTAAAGGCTGATCCGGTTAAGGGTTACGATATCCGCGATAACGCCCCGCTCTCCTCGGCATTTGTCGACGGACTAAAATATAGCATCTGGTCGAACGAGCTCGGTTGTTTTGACATGCCCTATACAGGAGAGAAGGATTTTACCCTGTTGGTGGGTGACAGTTTTACCTTTGGCTTTGCGCCGTTCAATGACAAATGGGGAACGAAGACGGAGAACCTTCTGGGGCAACGGATATTAAAATGCGGCGTTGGCGGATACGGTACAAGACAGGAGCTGTTAAAAGCCGCCGATGTTATCTCAAGGACAAAACGATCGCCGAAACTTATCATCGTCGGATATTTTCTGAACGATCTTGAAGATGACTACCTGTTCCCCAACGCTACGGTCATTGATGGTTATCCGGTCGTTACGCGGGAAATCCAGGACATGGAAACGGGCAAAATTGTCGATAAAGAAAAGGCCGCACTGGAAGAAGATAAGGCATTCGGGGTCAAGGAATACCCGCACAACATTTTACTCAAAAATTTTAAATGGCGGGCCGAACGGCAATCGATCGTATACCATATGCTTAAATACTCTGCGCGTTCGATGCTCCTCAGGGTGCCGTTTGTCAAGGACATCCTCGTAAAGACCAAGGCGATAACCCCTTTCACCCTCGCGTTTTCCGACAAACCATGGGTGGATCGGGCCTGGTCCGTTCATTTTTCAAATCTCCGGACGTTCAAAGCGCTTGCGGACCGGCATGGGTCCCGGCTTCTGGTGGTGATCATTCCTTACCGGGAACAGGTCTATCCCTTCCTTACCAGCTGGGAGGGAATGGACAGGGAAAAACCGCAGAACATGCTGCGCGATTTTTTCAATAAAGAAGGCATTGATCATCTCGATGTATTGCCTCTTTTCAAGAAAAGGGCCCGCCAGACCCGTCATGTGCTGAATCGCGATCAAGACTTGTATTGGGGCAACGATCCGCACTTGAACATCAAGGGAAATGATCTGTTGTCCCTGCTGGTATCGCAATATATTTTACAGAAGGATCTTCTTGTGGTCAGCGATAAAGATAAGAAGCTGTCGGATCTCCAGAGGAAACTCGATGCATTCAACTAGAGGATTTCCGACAGGTCGAGAACAAGGAGTTTCCTGAACAATGAATGTCATGGGAATTTCAGCGTTTTATCATGACAGTGCGGCGGCCCCCTTCGAGGAGGGTCCCACTTCGAAACACCTCAACAGAGAAGAGAACCATGCTCTTCTCAGTGCCGTGATAAAGTTTATTATTATTTGCGATAGGACCGTGCAGCAGTTGCCAGGGGCTTAAGGTAAAAATGCAGGTACGTGAAAGTATTTTTCGTGATGTACTTCGCCTCTTTGTGTGGTATCCGCTGAGGTGGGTAATAACCATCATTCCTGTCAAGCAGGGTATTGCCTTGCTCAGCGCTTTTGGAGATATTCACTTCTCCCTCTCGAAGGGGGGGAAGACCCTGCTTCTCAAGAATCTTGCGCTCTTGCAGAAAGATAAACCAGAGGGGACAAGGGCATCGATGGCGGCCGGCGTCCGGGAGTACTTCCGAAACCATTATGTGGACCGCCTTCTGATTTTTGTTTTTCCAAAGTTCCGCGCTCGAGACGTGGAGCGGCTGGTGGAAATGGATGGTCTGGAACATCTGGACGAAGCGCTGAAACGTGGAAAGGGTGTGGTTCTTGTTCATGGTCACTTCGGTCCGGTGCATTTGCCGCTGGTGGTGCTTGCACGGCTCGGCTACAGGATGAAGCAGATCGGGCTCCCCTCAGATGAGGGGCTCAGCTGGATCGGCAGGAACGTGGCGTTCAGACTTCGCCTGCGCTATGAGGCAAAGATTCCCGCCGAGATAATCATGGCAGACGGCTTCCTGCGGTCCGCCTTTCGGTGGCTGCACGACAACGGGGTCATTATGATAACCGGCGATGGAAGCGGTACGGAGAAACGGGTGGGAAGATACGAGATCTTCAGCTTCTTCGGACGGAAGGTCTTGTTCCCTCTTGGCCCGGCCATCCTTGCCGACAAAACAGGGGCTTCTATTCTTCCGATGTTCATCGTACCCGGTGAGCGGAAACGGTACCGGATCGTGATCGAGCGGCCTTTGACCTCAAGCGGAAAAGGAGAAGAGAGCATCAAGGCCGTTACCGGGCAGTTCATCGAAAGAATGGAGTATTATGTTTCCCGCTTTCCGGGCTGGATGCATTTTCTCGACCGCTTCATGGTGGGGAAAATGATCGAGCCCGAGAAGGTCGAAGGCTCGGGCTGAACCAGGGACCATGCATACGATCCACAATGCCGCTTACCATGAATAGGTTTCGGAGATTTCAGCTGGTATGAACATTCTGCAGAGACTGTTCCGGAAGAACAAACAACATGTTTTTGAGAACGTGGCCGGATACCGCGTCGTTTCCACTGCCTGTGACGAGGCCTGGATCGTTCGTCCCGGGGGGGTACCTGTCTATGCTCACATTCATCGTCCGGTCTCCGCGGGCCGATATCCTGGTGTCGTTTTCGTACCCGGCGGAGGCAGCACGGGAACGGATTATGACGGGAACACGGAAATTACTGCCGACGATGTCGCTGCCCTGGGATTCACGGTCCTCCACTATGATCCCTTAGGGAGGGGAAAGACAGGAGGGCAGGAGGATTTTTGGGGCCCCCTGCATCAGGAGGAGTTTGCGCGCGTCGTAGACTCATTTTCAAAGCATTCCTCGGTGGACATGGACCAAATCGGCATCTTTTCGTTTTCGATCGGGGTCGCCATAGCCGCGGGCGCGCTGGCACGGTTCGACCTGCCGGTGCAATATCTTTTTGACTGGGAAGGACCTTCGAACAGGTTCAACATCACCAAGAAAGATACGCACAAGCCGTTGAAGGGTTTTCCCACAGCGAATGACCTTTTCTGGAACGAACGGGAACCATCGCGGTTCATGGGTGACGTACCCTGCGGATACTTCCGCTACCAGGGAGAAGAAGACCACATGCAGGGCGCCTATAAGGGACATGCCATCGAGCTCATAAACCTGGCGACCCGGGGAAAGGCGGCATGGACGAAGTGCAATGACAATCCCCTCAATACGTTATTTGACGAGGGAAAGATCGGGGATTACCACTGGGTCCCTCGGCAGGCAAACCAGAAGGCACGGATCCTGAACTATCTGCTTGCTGTGCAGACATTATGTACAAGATCATAAATAAAAAAAAGCTCGTCGCCACTGCTGTTGCGGACGGGATCGGTCGTCTCCTCTTCGGTGCTTACCGGCTGTTCCGAAAGAACGGTAAGGTACGGACAGATGAGATCAAAAACATTCTGATCATCCGCACCGCCTACATCGGCGATGTGGTGATGACCCTTCCGGTGCTCAAGCCGTTGAAGGAACTGTACCCGGGCGTGAAGATCTCCTTTTTGACCGCAACAGGGGCCGCCGAGGTGCTGAAGAACAACCCCTTCGTGGACGAGGTGATCGAGCACGATCCCTTCTGGTTCTACCCGTCCTCGATACGGGCGTACCGGGAGTTCATACAGCAGATGCGCACGAGGACCTTCGATCTGGTGATCGAGGCCAGGGCGGACATTCGGGATATTTTGTTGCTCGCCTGGCGCTTCAGGGCGCGGTACCGCCTGAGCTACGACGTCGGAGGCGGGGGTTATCTGCTCACCAATGTTGTTCCCTATCCGGGGTTAAAGCACAAGGTGGAATACCATCTCGATCTGGTCCGCTATCTGGGGTACCGGGGCAACGGTCTGGAATGGGGGATCTACCTGGACGGCAAGGAGCAGCAGCGGGTCAGCGCGATCATGGCGGAGCAGGGCATCGGAAAGCCGTTTATCGCGGTCCATCCCGGCAGCAGGCTGTTGCTTAAGCGGTGGCCTGTGCAGCGGTACAGCGCGCTGTGCGACGGACTGATGGAAAAATACGGCATGCCCGTGGTCGTGTTCGGAGCGGGGAGTGAAAAAGCCCTGGTCGCGGAAATGGCCTCATGCATGAAACGAAAACCGGTCTCGCTTGCCGGAGCGCTCAGCCTCCGGGAGATGGCGGGCGTGCTGGCCCGGGCCGACCTGTTCATCTGCAACGACAGCGCGCCCATGCACCTTGCCGCGGCCATAAAGACGCCGACGGTGGCGATCTTCGGACCGTCCAAGAGCGTGGAGACCCGGCCTTACGGAGAGGGGCATTGTGTCGTGGAGAAGGAATTCCCGTGCCGCTCCGCCTGTGATGAAAATTCATGCCGTTACGAGCGGTACAACGCCTGCATGGAGGATCTTTCCGTGGATGACGTTTTCCATGCGGCTGAAGAACTGCTAAGGAGCACTGAAAAACATGTTCAGATTTGATATCCTGCAAGCGCGGAAGATCGCGGCAATAACGGCCGGGATCAATGGATACCCTGGGGAAAAAGTACAGCGATCTGCTGCCCCGCGACAAAAAGGCGCCCATTCTCCTGAAGCCGAACCTCAACAGCAACATGAACGCCCTGACCGGGAACACCACGGACCTCCGTCTTGTCGGGGCGGTGATCGGGTTTCTGAAGGATGCGGGGTATTCCAACATCACCATCGGAGAGGGCACCAACAGCGGCTTTTACCGAAGCAACATCAACGTCATTTCCCGGCTCATGGTGGACAGGCTCGCGGACCATTACGGCGTGGCAATAAAGGACCTGAACTATTCCGAGAAGGTCCTGATCGATTTTGAGGATGGGATCAAGGCCGGCATTGCGCGGGAGTGTGTCGAGGCCGCGATGCTCATCAACATGCCGAAGGTCAAGACCCACTTCGAGAACGGCATGAGCGTCTGTCTCAAGAATCTGATGGGCTGTCTCGTCGGCCAGGAGAACAAGAAGAAGGTGCACCAGAGCCTTGCCCGAAACATCCTGAACATCAACAAGGCCCTCAAACCGCACCTGCACATCGTTGACGGCCTGATATCCATGGAAGGCCTGGGGCCCACGCGGGGGACGCCGGTGAACACCGGGTTCATCATGATCGGCACGGACCCGTACCTGATCGACCTTGCGTGCAGCAAGGCCGCGCGCTTTGACTATCGCAAGGTGAGGACCCTCAAGCTCGCGGAAGAACTGGGCCTGCTGACCGGTAAACACAAACGGTTCGTCGATGAGCTGGCCCTGGAGGGCATAGCGAGGACGTTCAAGAAACCCGAGGCCAACCCGCTGGTTTCCTTTGTGCACAGCCCAAAGAGACAGAAATACTTTCTCGCGGTCCGGAACACCCGGTTCTTCACCTACCTTGCCTCCACACGGGCCTTCGGCTACCTGTTGTTCCGGTCGGGCCTGCGTCAGGACAATTTCATCCCCGGCGAGATGCGCTTCGAGGGCTTTGTCCTCCATGCTGAAAAATGCCGCGCCGGCTGCACCCGCTGCAAAGACTACTGTCCGCTAGGACTGGCCCTGCCGGAGCAGCTCGAAAAGCGGGACAGCGGATGCATCGGGTGCCAGTACTGCTATCTGGTCTGTCCCACGAGGGCCATTGAATTCCGGGGCACGCTCGGATTCATGTCCGATCAATTGAAACAATATGATGCTATCACACGAAAGGTAACCGAATGAACGTACTGCTCCTGAATCCCCCGTTCCTGAAAAATTTTTCCCGGTCCCAGAGAAGCCCTGCGGTGACCAAAAGCGGCACCCTCTATTTTCCCCTGTGGCTCGCCTCCGCAGCGGGTCTGCTCGAGAGCAGGGGCATCGGCGTGGACCTGATCGACGCCCCGGCCGATGGCCGTGACATGGGGTATGTGCTTCAGCGCGCGCAGGGATTCCAGCCGGACCTGATCGTGGTGGACACGAGCACACCGAGCATTGCCAATGACGTGGGCATTGCCGCTCAGCTCAAGGATGCGTTCCCGAAGTCCTTCGTGGTCCTCGTCGGCACCCATGTTTCCGCGCTGCCGGAGGAGACGCTTGCCCTGAACGAACGCGTGGACGCCGTTGCCCGGGGCGAATACGACAATACCCTTCTTGACCTCGCGGAGACGCTGGGCCGGAAGGGGGATGTCCGCACGGTGGCCGGGTTGACGCTCAGGGAGAACGGAACCTTCGTCCAGACAGCAGGGCGGCCGTTTATCGATGACCTCGACGCGATACCCTTTGTAAGCGCAATGTACAGGAAGTTCCTGCGCATCGAGAACTACTTTAATCCCAATGCCCTCTTCCCGATGGTCACGATCACGACAAGCAGGGGATGCCCGTTCCAGTGCATTTTTTGCGTGTATCCCCAGACCATGATGGGGCACCGCGTGCGGCTGCGGAGTGTGACCAACGTGGTGGATGAGATGGACTACATCGTCAAGAATTTCCCCGGGGTGAAGGCGATCTTCTTCGAAGACGATACCTTCGCGGCGATCCGAAAGCGGTGCATCGAGATCTCCGAGGAGATCATCAGGCGGGGGATCAAGATCTCCTGGTCCATCAACGCGCGGGCGGACCTCGATTACGAGGCCATGAAGGTCATGAAGGCCGCCGGCTGCAGGTGCATGTGTGTCGGATTCGAGAGCGGCAGCAAACTATTGCTCGAAAACATCAAGAAAAAGATGACGATCGAGAAAATGCATCAATTCGTGGCTGACGCGCGGAAGGCCGGAATTCTCGTACATGGCTGTTTCATGGTCGGCCATCCCGGAGAAACGAAAGAAACGATGGAACAGACGTTGGAGCTTGCGAAACAGCTCACTCCCGACACGGTCCAGTTCTACCCCATCATGGTCTACCCCGGCACCGAGGCCTACCGCTGGTACCGGGAGCGAGGTCTGATCACCACTGACGATTTTTCCAAATGGATCACGCCCGCGGGGCTCCACAACACCGTGGTGCGGACCGAGGCGCTCTCGTCCGAAGACCTGGTACGGTTCTGCGACCACGCGCGACGGGAGTTCTATCTCCGTCCCCGCTATCTGCTCTATAAATTAAAGCAGACGTTGATGGACCCTTCGGAAAGGAAGCGGAACCTGAAGTCGGCCAGGACGTTCCTGAAGTACCTCATTAAAGGTTCCGATGTCAAGGGCACTGAGGGAGCGTGCAAGAGCTGTAAGTGAGGAAGCTGACATGAGCGTCGTGAAATATTCCGTCATCGTTCCGGCCTACAATGCCGGGAAGACCATTGGCGATTGTCTGGGCGCGCTTACCGGCCAGTCTATGGATGCGACCGACTATGAGGTCATCGTGGTGGACGACGGTTCGCGGGATGGCACGGCCGAAATTGTAAGAACATTTCCCGTGAAATACCTTCGCCAGTTGAACCGGGGCCCCGCAACGGCGCGGAACCATGGAGCGCGGGAAGCCCGCGGCGAGATCATCCTCTTTACGGACGCGGACTGCGTCCCTTCAACGGGTTGGATCGCTGAGATGACAAAACCCTTTGGCGACCCCGACGTAGTGGCGGTCAAAGGGGCGTACAGGACGAACCAGCGCGCACTCATCGCCCGATTCGCCCAGGTGGAGTTCGAGGAGCGCTTTGAGCTGCTCAAACGCGCCGCATCAATAGACATGGTGGACACCTACTCCGCTGCATACCGATCGGACGTTTTCAGACAGGCCGGAGGGTTCGATGAATCCTTTCCTGTTGCGAACAACGAGGACACGGAGCTTTCCTACAAACTTTCCCGCATGGGAAGAAAGATGGTCTTTAACCCTGATGCCGTGGTCTATCATCTCAATCATCCCGATTCCCTCAGGAGTTACGCGCGGCTCAAGTTCTGGCGGGGATACTGGAGGATGGTGGTCTACCGGAGATATCCCGATAAGATGATGAAGGACTCCTATACCCCGCAAACGCTGAAGCTCCAGATCCTCTTTTTGTTTCTGGCACTCGGCTGGCTGCCGGCGATGCTGCTCTGGCCAAAGGTCATCGTATATCCGATGGCGGCCACGCTCTTCCTGTACGGTCTGAGCATGGCTCCCTTCGCTCTGCTTGCGGTCAGAAGGGACCCGGTTGTCGGCATGCTCTCGCCTTTTTTTCTTTCAATCAGGGCCGCCTCGCTGGGACTTGGATTCCTCTGGGGTGTCCTGCGACAGGAACGGGGGAGGACCGTGCAATGACGGAGCAGCATGAGCAGGAACAGGTATTGAGAAGCGTATGCCGGATCTGCCACGGCGGTTGCGGGACGATCGTTACGATCAGGAACGGCAAGGTCACGGAAATCAAAGGCGATACGGCTTCGCCCATGTCACAGGGATGGATGTGCGTCAAAGGTCTGGCATCGCCGGAGATCGCGAACCATCCAGACCGCCTGGAGCACCCCCTGCGAAGAAAGGGCCGGCGCGGCGCGGGAGAATGGGAACGGATCTCCTGGGAAGAGGCGATCGACGGGATCGCCTCCCGCCTGGACGAGATCCGCAAAGAGACCGGCCCGGAATCCATCGCCCTGGGCCAGGGCACGGGACGGCACCACTACATGCACGTGGTGCGGTTTGCCAATGCCCTGGGCACGCCGAACTGGTACGAGCCTGGTCTGGCCAACTGCTTCATTCCGCGAATCACCGTGAGCAATCTGACCTATGGCGGTTTCGTGGTGGGCGACTACTACGGCCAGGTGCATCCCAAGTGTATCCTCTTCTGGGGGCATAACCCCATCGTGTCCAGTCCCGACGGCGAGCTCTCCATTGCCATCAAGCGCGCGCTGGACTCGGGCAGCATCGGGATCGCCGTGGACCCGCGGAAATCCGAGACTGCCAAACGCTGCAAGCAGTGGCTGCCCGTACGGCCCGGCACGGACGCGGCACTGGCCCTGGCCATGGTCCATGTCATTATCACGGAAAGCATCTATGACCGGGAGTTCGTGGAGAAATGGACCATCGGTTTTGATGAACTGAAGTCACACGTTGCCGGCTATACGCCTGAGTGGGCCGAGAAGATCACCGGGGTCAAGTCTTCGGATATCGTCCTGGCTGCCCGCACCTACGCCTTGAACAAGCCGGCGATCCTCGACTGGGGGCTTGCCATCGAGCAGAACGTCAACTCCCTCCAGACGGTAAGGGCGCTGGCGATCCTGCGGGCCATCACCGGCAACATCGATGTCCCCGGCGGCGACATCCTGGGCATGAACATCATCCGGGCCTATCCAACGCTCAAGGACAAGCTTCCGGAAGGCATGTTGAAAAAGCGCCTCGGCGGCGAGACCTTTAAACTCCTCGGCGGGTGGCGCGCCTTCATGCCGTCAGCCCACATTCCCGCCCTGTTCAAGGCCATGAGGACCGGCGATCCCTATCGAGTACGCGCCCTGCTGCTCTTCGGCAACAACCCGTTGGCAACGGTGGCGAATTCCCGCGAGGTCTACGAAAGCCTGCAGAAGCTCGACCTCCTGGTGGCGACGGACCTGTTCATGACGCCCTCAGCCGAGCTTGCCGACTACGTCCTGCCTGCCGCGTTCGGAACCGAGGTGGAGCAGGTGATCGGCTATCCCCTCGTGGTGGAGAACATGGTCATGGCCCAGCGCAAGATGACCCAGCGCGCCGAGTGCAGGCAGGATGAATGGATCATGGACATGCTGGCAAAACGGCTCGATCTGCCGGGCAGCGGGGAAAGCCTGCGGGACGTCATGAACTACCAGCTCGAGCCGCTCGGGATCACCTATGATGAGCTTAAGGAGAAGGTCTTCCACTATCCGCCGCACGAATACCGGAAATTCGAGAAGAAGGGATTCAGGACGCCGTCGAAAAAGGTAGAGCTCTATTGCAAGTCGCTGGAGCGCATGGGATATGATCCTCTCCCGACCTTTAAGGAGCCGCCTGAAAGCCCGGTCTCGACGCCGAAGCTCGCTGAAGAGTATCCCTATGTGCTCACCACGGGCAGCAGACGGCGCGAGTTCTTTCACAGCGAGCACCGGCAGATCCAGTCGCTCAGGAAGCAGCGACCGCATCCCCAGGTGGAACTCCATCCTCAGACCGCCGCAAAGCACGGGATCAGCCAGGGTGATGATGTCCGGATAACATCGCCACGCGGGAGCATAATGATGAAGGCCCTGGTCACCGAGGACATGACGCCGGGCGTCATCAATGTCGAGCACGGCTGGTGGTTCCCGGAAAAGCACGGGCCGGAGCACGGGATCTGGGACTCCAATGCGAACGTGCTCACGAACAACGCGCCGCCGTACGACCCGGCCTTCGGCTCGTACCAGCTCAGGGGCCTGCTGTGCAGGATCGAGAAGAGGGCGTAGTAAGTTAAGAACAAATTCTACTCAAAAGGCAAGAATATTTTGCCACAAAGGTCACAAAGCACGCGGAGAAAGGCTGAAAGTAATTTCATAGCTAAAATATTTTCCGTTCATTTCCCCTCTGTGACCTCCGTGTACTCTGTGGCAAAAAAGGTTTGGTTCCGGATTGTCCGGGTTAGGAGAACAGATGAGCGTACCGGTCAACAACAACCAGAGATGCTGTGTCATCGGCCTTGACGGTGTACCCTATTCACTGCTCAATGACTATCTGCGGGAAGGGATCCTGCCGAACGTGCAAAAGATCCTGTCAGCCGGATTTCGCCTGCACCAGATGGACGCTTCCATACCAGACGTCTCTTCCACGTCGTGGACGTCCTTTATGACCGGCGTAAATCCGGGCGAACACGGGATCTACGGGTTCATGGACCTCCGTCCGGGGACATACCAGCTTATGTTCCCGAATTCCGGAAGTGTGCAGGCCCCTACGATCTGGGACATGATCGGGCAGACCGTGAACAACAAGACCTCGACGCTGTACGAACAGTTCCGGACAAGATTGCGCAGCCCCCTGCGGTCCATTGTCCTGAACATCCCCCAGACCTATCCGGCGCGGCCTCTGAACGGGATCCTGACAGCGGGATTCGTGTGCCCCGACTTCCGGAAAGGCACCTATCCCGAGACGGCATACACCTATCTGAGTTCCATGGGCTATCTTCCCGACGTAGATTCCAACAAGGCCGTGGACCAGCAGGACGCGTTCTTTCGGGAACTGTTCCTGGCGCTGGAAAAGCGGGCAGAGGCGTTCGAGCACTTTCTGACGCACGAGCCCTGGGACCTCTTCATCGGCGTCATCACCGAGACGGACCGGCTGCATCATTTTTTCTATGACGCGGCGCAGGACGCGAAGCACCCCCGCTACGACGTGTTCCGCTCCTTTTATCAACAGATGGACAGCATCATCGGGAGGCTCTATGAGCGGTTCATGGAGATCACGGATGGCAAGGGACTCTTCCTGACGTTGTCGGACCACGGGTTCACCGTGCTCAAACAGGAAGTATATATCAATGCCTGGCTCAAGCAGCAGGGGCTGCTCACGCTCGATCCCGTCCGTGAGTATTATGAGCAGATCAACACGGGGACGCAGGCCTTTGCCATGGACCCCGCGCGGATCTACGTCAACTTTGAGAACAAGTATCCCCGGGGGTCTGTGAAGGCATCGGCGAAGAACGAAGTTCTCTCCCGGATACGAGCAGCGCTGGAATTCGTTTAAAGACGAAAAAGGAAATTCAGTGATCAAGGCCGTCTATGATGGCGTCGACCTGTATCCGGGACCGGCGGGTGACCGCGCGCCTGATCTGGTCTGTCTGCCGCATGACGGATACGACCTGAAGGGGTCGCTCAAGAAGCAGGAGATCTTCGGCAAAGGCAATTTTGCGGGCATGCATACCCGCGCAGATGCCCACTGCATCCTGCCGGAGGCGCAGCAGCCCAATGAACGGATGCATATCGAGGGACTGGCACGCATTCTGCTTGAGCGGATGACTGCGTCCTAGTCGGGGGAAAAATAACAAGGCAGTGTCAAAGGCGTCTCTCGCAAAGACGCAAAGGACGCCAAGTTTTGCATCTTGAATTTTAAATCTTGAATTTCTCTCTTTATGTGACAATGTCTTGTCTTTCAGCATAGAAAAGATTGACAATGTACTGTCGATGGTAGAGGCGTAATCGCCTGATGTGAAAGGATACCGTATGGATCATTTGACCGATCTGGAGAACAGAAGCATCTATATCATACGAGAAGCCTATGCGCGTTTCAAGAACATGGCCATGCTCTGGTCCATCGGCAAGGACTCGACCACGCTGCTCTGGTTGTGCCGCAAGGCCTTTTTCGGGAAGGTCCCATTCCCGGTCATCCACATAGATACGTCGTACAAGTTTCCGGAGATCTATCGCTTTCGGGAGGAGTATGCAAAGCAGTGGGGCTTGAACCTCATCGTTGGAAAGAACGAGGAGCAGATTGCCAAATGCATGGGGCCGAACACGGGCGCCAAGCTCGACTGCTGCAACGAACTCAAAACGAACGCGCTCAAGAGTATTATCGCACGGGAAGGGTTCCAGGCCGTCCTTGTCGGCATACGTCGGGATGAGCACGGCATCCGGGCAAAGGAGCGCGTTTTCTCGCCTCGGGACGAGAATTTTTCCTGGAACTACAAGGACCAGCCTGCGGAGCTCTGGGAGCAGTACCGGACGACAACTGCCGAGGACAATCACGTCCGTGTGCACCCCCTGCTGCACATGACGGAGCTGGACATCTGGAAGTACATGAAGCAAGAGAATATCCCCATCGTCGACCTGTATCTGAGCAAGGGGGGGAAGCGGTACCGCAGCATCGGCTGCATGCCGTGCTGCAGCCCCATTGACTCCGACGCCGCCAGCGTGGACGATATCATCATTGAACTGGAAACGTCCAGCACCTCGGAGCGCGCGGGGCGGGCACAGGACAAGGAAGACGTGTACACCATGCAGAAGCTCCGTTCACTGGGATACATGTAAGGAGAACCAATGACTGACGAACGATCCATGCACATTGTCATTACCGGCCACGTGGACCACGGCAAGAGCACTCTCGTCGGCCGGCTGTTCTATGATACCGGCTGTCTGCCGCCGGACAGGATGGAGGCCCTCCGGCAGGCGTCGGAAGCCCAGGGCAAGGTGATGGAATTTGCCTATGTCATGGACCAGCTCGAAGAGGAGCGCGACAGGGGCATCACCATCGATATCTCCCATACCTTCTTCCGCACGGCCAAGCGAAGGTATGTCATCATCGACGCGCCGGGGCATAAGGAGTTTCTCAAGAACATGATCACCGGTTCTTCCCAGGCCGAGGCCGCGCTGCTCCTGGTCGACATCACCGAAGGCATCAGGGAGCAGACGCTGCGTCACTGCTTCATCCTGGGGTTGCTCGGGTTCAAACAGATAGCCGTCCTTGTCAACAAGATGGATGCCGTTGCCTATTCCGAAGCCCGCTTCCGTGCCATCAAGGGCGAGATAGAGACCGCGCTGGGCCAGCTGAAGATCACGCCCACCCATGTTCTTCCCATTTCCGCGCAGCGGGGGGAGAATGTGGCAACAAGATCCGAACAGTTATCCTGGTTCGACGGCCCCACTGTCCTGGAGGCGCTGGACAGCTTCTCCCTTGTCACGGCAGAGGACAAGGACCTTCGTTTCCCGGTGCAGGATATCTATCACGTCGACGGACAATCCGTTGTTGTAGGACGTGTCGAGTCGGGAACAATCAGGAGAGGGCAGAACGTCCATGTTTTCCCTCAAAAGGCGGCCGGCATCGTTGTCGAGGTAAAAAAATTCATGCAGAATGACATGCCCCAGGCCGAAGCAGGGCACTGCATAGGCATTCGCTTTCAAGGTCCTCCTGTGAAGCGGGGCGATGTCCTTGTCGACAAACCGACGCCGGCGGTAACCGACGCGGTCCGCGCCACCATCTTCTGGCTCATTGATAAAGACTATGAACTTGGCATTCCG
The DNA here is from genome assembly GCA_963796285.1 of Nitrospirota bacterium. GTDB lineage: Bacteria > Nitrospirota > UBA9217 > UBA9217 > UBA9217 > JALNZF01. The sequence continues at coordinate 1,453,922 of CAWCKW010000012.1, read as the reverse complement.
CTCACCTTTCGGTGCGCCACGCAGGAGGCACAGGGCGTTATCGAGAGGATCTACCGGCGCTTCGACCCGGCTACCATCGAAGTGATCGAGCAGGACGCTCGCAAGATCAAGGCAGCGGAGATCGCTGATGTCCTGATCAAACTAAACAGGCCGGTCCTTGTGGACGCCTTTGCAGAGATCCCCGAGATGGGCAGGTTCGTGCTGGAGCACGCGGGACACCCGGTGGCAGGGGGGATCGTTATCTAAGTACGTCGGCTGGTAAATTCGATAACGTATGCACGCGAGGTTTTGCAAAAATCCAGATTCATACAGGTAGCCGCAAACTTTAGTTTGCGGGTTTTCAATACAGTATAAACTCAGGCTAAAGCCTGCGACTACCAGGATAAATGCGTCTGGTCGATCGTCTGACATCAAAAAAGCATCCCCGGATATTCATTAACAGATGAGTATGCGCGGAGCAATTTTGCAGTCACAGAAATAAAAACATCCTTGACAATCGAGGGCTTTCACCTTATCATGTCACCCGTGCCGAAGTGGTGGAACTGGTAGACGCGCTGCGTTCAGGGCGCAGTGGGAGCAATCCTGTGGGGGTTCGAGTCCCCCCTTCGGCACCATACTTAATTCGAATTTCGATCCCTAAATTCAATTATCAATTTCGATGACCCGGAGTTTAAAATTGGTCTTTGATTCTTCTCTGAGCTTGTTGGCGATTTGGTGCTCGTTATCCGGAATTTCCCCTTCTTATGAAAAAAATCTTCTTCATAGTGATCCTTTCCCTCCTTGCCGGATGCGTCGAAGCCGCCGCCCTATGACGCGGTGGCGGTGTTCAAAGAAGCCGAAGAGAACATGCGGAATGAGGCATACGAAAAGGCGCGCAAGGGCTACCAGCAGATGCAGGAAAAGTCGCCGGACAAGAGCTATGACGCTGTCCTGATGCTTCGCATCGCCGACACGTACTACGGCGATGAGAAATACAGCGAGGCGCTGGTCGAGTATCAGGCCTTTCTGAACTACCATCCGGTGCACAAAGACGCGGCCTACGCCCAGTACCAGATCGCGATGTGCAGCTACAAGGAACTCTTGACCATCGACCGGGACCCCGCGCCGGCCCATGCCGTGATCAGAGAGATGCGGAAGCTCCTCGACAAGTATCCAAAGAGCGGCTATGAAGAACAGGCGAGGAAATATATTTCCATCTGCACGGACTGGATCGCGGAGTACGAGCTCTACGTTGCGCATTTCTATCTACAAGAAGGGGTCATATAAGGCGGCCGCGGGAAGGTGCGAGAAGCTGTTGCATGATTATCCCGGCACGCCCTCGGAAAAAGACGCGCTCTACTACGCGGGACTTTCCTATATGAAGCTCGGCGAGCGGGACCTGGCGCGCGCCAGGTTCGAAACGCTTGCGCAGAAATATCCGGCCATGAAGGAAACGGCCATTTCCCACATTCATAAACTGCAAAAGCCATGAAATATTACCCCGCGTATCTGGATCTGCGCGAGCGGCCCTGCCTGGTCATCGGCGGCGGCGCCGTGGCCGAGCGCAAGGCGCTCGCGCTTCTTGAAGCAGGGGCTGTGGTAACGATCATATAGCCCCGCGCTCACTCCGAAACTGCACGAGCTCTCCGACTCCGGCAAAATCACCCATCTCCAGAAAAAGTATGATGAAAAGGACCTCTCCGGCGCAGTTCCTCGTGATCGCCGCGACGCGATTCGGCCGAGGTGAACACCCTGGTGGCGTCGGCATGCAGGAAAAAACATGTGCTGGTGAACGTGGCCGTGCCTCCCGAGGAGAGCAGCTTCATAGTGCCCTCGGTAGTGGAGCGGGGAGATCTCCTGATCGCGATTTCCACGAGCGGCGCAAGCCCGGCACTTTCGAAGAAGATCAGGCAGGATATCGAACAGAGGTATGGCACTGAGTATGAGATCTTCCTCGAGAAGCTGTCGGCGATCCGTAAGCGGGTCCTTGAAGAGGTCCCTGATGAGAGCAAACGGAGGCAGGTGTTTCAGGCGATCGTGGACTCCGACGTCATTGATCTCATCAGGCAGGGTAAGACGCATGCGGCAGAGCTGCGGATGGCGGATATCGCGGGACTGAAGCACCGGGTGTGGAAATAGGATGTCGTGGGATCTGCAAGTGCGCGAGCTTGCACTTTTCCCTTTATCAGGCATGGAGCAGGTCCGGTCAGGCATATACGATGAGTAGGTAGCGTGTTTCATAATCTGCAATAAATATCAGTATTACCTGTCATTGAGCTTTTATCGGTGCAGAGCAATAACAACCTCAGCGGTAGCTCATCAAAAATCTTGGCTAATTTGTTCAGTTATAGTACGCTTTTCTCAAACGCGGGGACAGATAGTGCACCCTCGGCACCCTGAATGTCGATCTCGATATTCTACGCTTCATTCACAAAGACGATGGAACCGCAGCGTTCATTCGGAGGACCCCATGACGACCCATTTCACAAAGCCGACGGTGATACGGGCTGTTGGTAACAAACCAAAAACGATCGAGGAGTTCATCGGCCGGGTAAATTCGAAGACCGAAGCAGTAAGCATCGCGCGGATGAAAAGCCCCGCAGAGTGGAGCGAGCCGGGCCAGACGCCTGAATTCGATGAATACACGCTTGTCCTGAAAGGCATGCTGCGAGTTATGACGAGGTCGGGTGTTCATGAAGTACAAGCTGGTGAAGCCATTATCGCCGGCAGGGGCGAATGGGTGCAGTACAGCACACCCGGCCCCGACGGTGCGGAGTATATTGCCGTTTGTACGCCTGCTTTTTCTCCGGAAAGCGTTCATCGGGACGTCGCGATTAGCGTTTAACTGCCCTGGTCATGCGAATGCGGTATCGGACCGGGTATCTTGCGCTGGAAAACAACAACGACTCCCTGGGGTCCTGGAGAATGTGAATGAGTGCGCAGCCAGTCCAAATGCCGGGAGCAAAGATCATACGCGAGATACGGATCAATCCGATCGTACCGAGCGAGTCCGTGCTCGTGGCCACGGCGCGCAGCATGCGCCCCAAAAAAGAGGAAGCCCTGGCGCCGTACGACGAACGGCCGCACGTGGCCACGTGCCCATTCTGCCGCGGCAATGAGGCGATGACCCCCGCGTTGATCGCGCAGGTCCCTGCGGAGGGGGTCTGGCAGCTCCGCATCGTGGAGAACCTCTATCCCGTGCTCGGGGACGACCGGGAGAACCCGAATTTTGCCTTTGGTCTTCAGCAGACGATCGACGGTTACGGACGGCACGAAGTGATCATCGACCATGCTTCGCACGGCATCAGGGTCCATGAAATGGCGGAAGAACACCTTGCACTGCTCCTGTCGACCTATCGCGGCCGGATGGAGCAGCTCTATCATACTGACGACCGGCTGCAGTATGTGCTCGTGTTCAAAAACTTCGGTCCTGCCGCGGGTGCCAGCATCAGCCACACCCACAGCCAGATGATCGCCATGCCCGTGGTGCCCCGCAATGTGCTGGCGGAGGTCCGCCACAGCACGGTGTTTTACCGGACCGCTCGCCAATGCGTTTTTTGCAGCCTCATCGATGAGGCGCTCACCTTTGAAGCGACCCTGTACGACCGGGAGTCGGGCGCACTCCGCCGGAAGATCAACGTGGGACAGTTCGTCATCGAGCGCAGCAGCCGGTTCATTGCCATAAAACCCTTTGCGAGCCGCTACGAGTGGGAGGTGCATATCCTGCCGCTTGCTCACCAGGCTGATTTTCTCGATGCGACCTCTGAGGACCTTGTCGATCTGGCGGGCCTCTTCAGGAGGACCATGGCGCGGCTCAATGCCGTGCTCGGCGGCGCGCAGTACAACTATTTTGTCCATTCGCTGCCGCACGGCGCTGAGTACGCGGCGAGCGCGCCGGCGTTTCACTGGCATATCGAGATCTGCCCGCGCACGAGCATTCCCACGGGATTTGAACTGGGGTCCGGCCTCTTTGTGAATACGATCTGCCCCGAGGACGCGGCTGAGCAGCTGAGGAGCGTGGTCTTAAAAGACGAAAGATAGAAACCTTTTTTCGCGCAATGGCCAAGAAGAGGGCCACACTGAGCCGCAAAGACGCAAAGGAAAGCTTCAGGCCTAGTTTAAAAACCATGATTTAGCCTTTCTTTGCGGCTTTGCGTCTTTGCGCGAGACGCCTTTTAGCTTTTTTCATTTTAGTCCGGCTTGTCCGGGTTAGAATTATATGATAAGGAGCATTTGTGAGAGCAATGAAGTCAGCAGATAAAAAAAAGGAATCATCGACCTGGCAGGACGAGGTCAGGCGCGTGGCAGCAGGCATCCGGCGTCGCGTGCTGGAGCATACGATCAGGAACAACGGAGGATATCTCTCCCAGGCCTGTTCATCAGCCGAGATCCTGGCAACGCTCTATGTGAAGGTCATGGACCTCGGCACGATCGAGACTCCGCTCGTGCCCCGGCCCTTTCCCGGCGTGCCTGGCCCGGACAACCCGGATTACTTTACCGGCGCTTCATTTAACGGCCCGGGCCCGGACCACGACCGCTTCTTCCTCTCTCCGGCCCAGTACGCCCTGGTCCTGTACGCGACCCTGATCGAGACCGGCCGCATGGCCGAGGAAGGGCTTCTCCAGTTCAATAAGGATGGAAGCTCCGTCGAGATGATCGGCGCGGAGCACTCGCCGGGCATGGAGACCATGACCGGTTCTCTGGGACAGGGCATCAGCCAGGCAGCCGGCATTGCCATGGCAAGAAAACGAAAGGAAGAGAAGGGCAGGGTGTTCATCTTCATGTCCGATGGCGAGTTCCAGATCGGCCAGACCTGGGAGGCGCTCCAGGCCCTTTCGCATCCACATGCTCGACAACGTGATCATCTACGTTGATGTGAACGGGTTCCAGTGCGACGGCAAGATGTGCACGGTCATGGACATCGAACCGCTGGACAAGAGGCTTGAATCCTTCGGCTGCCGGGTGCTCCGGGTGAATGGGCACGACATCAAGCGTCTGGCAGATGCCGGATCGCTTACTCCTGATGGACGGCCCGTTGTTGTGCTGTGCGACACCGATGCGGCACGGGGACTCGACGTCCTGAAGCCCGCGCCCCGAAGATGCACTATGTCCGCTTTACGAGCGAAGAGGAAAAGGGCCGCTATGTGGCCGCCTATGCGGAGCTATGCGGCAGGGAGTGTCCGCCTGAGACAAAAGAAGGAGAAGGCCCCCGCAAAAGCCTCCATCAGGTCCTGAGATCGTTACCAGGGTCCATGCAAAGAACCTCGTACGATGGGCAGCGGACAAACCAAAAGTGCTGGTGCTCTCCGCCGACCTCACGAGCTCCACGGAGATCGACCTGTTCCGCGATCACCTATCCCGACCGCTTCCTGTCCATGGGCATTGCCGAGCAGAACATGCTGAGCTTTGCCGCGGGCCTTGCGCGGGAAGGGTTCATTCCCTTTGTGCATACCTTCGCGGTCTTTATCTACCGCCGCGCGTATGACCAGATCGCCATGTCCGTCGCGTATCCCAATCTGCCGGTCCGGATGATCGGCTTCCTTCCGGGCATTACCACGCCGGGCGGGGCGACCCATCAGGCCATCGAGGACATCGCGGTCATGCGCGCCTTGCCGAACATGACCGTGCTCGAGTGCGGGGACGCGACCGAGGTAGAGATCCGTCCTCGAAGTGATCGAAAAAATCAACGGGCCGGTGTATGTGAGAATGCTCCGGGGCGAGATCCCGCGGCTCTTCGACAGCCCGATGAAATTCGGCAAGGCGCGGGTGTTGTCCGAAGGGAACGACATAACGGTCCTGTCAAGCGGCATCATGACCGAGGAGGCCATGCGGGCAATACAGGTGCTCAAGAAGCGCGGCCTGTCTATCCAGCATATGCATATCTCAACACTTAAAACCATTCAATGACCAGACTGTTCTCGATGCGATAGCGCAAGTCACGCTTTGGCGTGATCACCATGGAGAACCACACCATCGTCGGCGGCCTGGGTTCCATCATCGCCGAGAAGATGGCGGAAGCAGGCATTGCGAAGAAACTCGTCAGGATCGGCCTCCAGGATACCTTCAGCCACGGGGCGAGCAAACAGTATCTCCTGAAGGAACACAAGATGGATGCGCTTTCGTTGATCAGGGAAGTTGAAGCAATGATTGGTCAGCGGTTCAATGTCTCCGAAGACGAGCTTGCAGAAGCGCATATTACAGCGGTGCACAGCATGGCAAAGGCTGAGGCGCTTTAGAGCCATTTCGGATTTTTGCGTGCGGAATGAGAAACCTTATAAATGAGAATAGAGAATATTGTCTAATGAAACACTCTTCCGAAGAAATTGAAAATTGCATTGCCCTTCTCGCAAATCTCGTAAAAGATACGGACCAGCTTGCTAACCTTCCAGAAGAACAGCGAATCGCCCTTCTGAAAGCGACCGGCGATATATCCCGTCCCGACAGAGCGGAACGGAAAAAGAGAAACAAGACGGCAAGCAAAACAAAGAGGCTGTCAACTCTTGAGAATAATCGGCGCGCCAGAAACAGCACGGGGATCAGGAGTGCGCGTGCTGATGCAACCTTTGTTGCGCCGGAGCAGATCGAAGGTCATTCATCTGAGGCCAAACAAAAGAGTGAAAAACTGGATTCGCCGCGCAATTGCTATATATGCAAAGAAGAGTATACCCAGCTGCATCATTTCTATGACACGATGTGCAAGAAATGCGGCGACCTGAATTACCGGAAACGGTTTCAGTCCGCATCGCTTCAGGGGCAGGTTGCATTCATCACCGGCGCACGGCTTAAGATCGGCTACCAGGCGACCCTGATGTTGCTGCGCGCCGGGGCAACGGTGATCGCCACGACACGTTTTCCCGTTGACGCGGCTATCAGATATTCCAAAGAAGAGGGCTATGCTGTATGGGGAGACAGGCTGCATATTCACGGTCTTGATCTGAGGCATATCCCCAGTGTTGAGCTATTTACCAGTTATCTGGAACAGAGATACGGGCGTCTTGATATCCTGATCAATAATGCCGCTCAGACGGTGAGGCGGCCTCCGGGTTTTTATGCCCATCTGATGGAACATGAAAAAGTCGGTTTCAGCGGATTGTCCAGGGAGGCGCAGAGGCTTCTCGCTGACCATGAGGAGTGCAAGAAGCAAATCCAATCTATTTGCCAGAACGAAAACTCTGACCTTCCTGTTGCATGGCATAATCAGAACCCCGGCATAGGTTTACGCGAATCGGCCCAGCTGTCACAGATCCCGTACAGTCACGACAGCTCGCTCGCGGCTGAGGAGATATTCCCCACAGGGCAACTGGACGCCGACCTTCAACAGGTGGATCTGCGCAAGACAAACAGCTGGCGTTTGCGGTTGGGAGAGATCCCGACAACGGAAATGCTTGAAGTACAGCTGGTGAATGCCGTGGCTCCCTTTGTGCTGTGCAATAGATTGGCATCGCTGATGCGGCGTGCTCATACCGGCCAAAAGCATATTGTCAACGTAACTGCCATGGAAGGAAAGTTTTTCAGATTCAAAAAAGACGCGCGTCATCCTCATACGAATATGGCGAAAGCGGCCCTGAATATGATGACCCATACCTCGGCGGAAGACCTTGCCAAAGACGGTATCTTTATGAATGCCGTTGATACGGGCTGGGTCACTGATGAAGATCCCGCGGAGCTTTCCCATTACAAGCAAACAGTACATGATTTCCAACCTCCCCTGGATATTGTGGATGGAGCTGCCAGGGTCTGCGATCCCTTCTTTGACGGGATCTTAACAGGGAGGCACTGGTGCGGAAAATTTCTCAAGGATTATTTCCCCATTGACTGGTAGTTATAATTTACCGCTGAGGCGCGGAGAATTGCGGGAGAAATGCAGATTGAAAGAAAGATTTTCTCTGCGCCTCCGCGTCTCGGCGGTTAGAACTGGTTTAGTTCTGGTTCTTTAACTGTATTCGTCCAATAATATCAAAGGAGCACATCTTCTCCCGATGTCTATTATCCAGAAGACCTGCACCCAGGCCGCTCTTTTTTCCGGCGACCGCTTCTCCGTGACATACCGCCTTACCGGCAGTGAGAAGGAAGCGCGTGCCAGGGCAGAGGACATCTGTATCGAACAGACGGTGGAATTCCCCGCGGACGAAGTGCCGGAAGGGATCATCAGGGACCATGTCTTTGGCCGGATCGAACTGTTTGAACCGCTTGATCGTAAACATTTCAGGGCAGTCATCAGCTATGCAGTTGAGATCGCTGCTGGCGAACTGACGCAGTTCCTGAATGTCGTGTTCGGCAACAGCAGCATCAAGCCGGGCATCCGCGTCGAACATCTTGATCTGCCTGAATCGCTTCTGCGCCGCTTCAAAGGGCCGCGCTTTGGCAGGGAGGGGCTAAGAAGCCTCCTGAACATACCGAAGCGGCCGCTGCTTTCTTCGGCGATCAAACCCATGGGTCTTTCGTCACAGGAGCTTGCAGACCTGGCATACCAGCTCGCCCGGGGAGGCATGGACATCATCAAGGACGACCACGGCCTGACCAATCAAGGCTGTTCGCCTTTCGAGGAACGGGTAAAGCGATGTGCCGAGGCAGTACAGCGGGCGGCCAAGGAAACCGGCCATCGGACGATCTATGTCGCAAATATTACCGCTCCTCATAGCGAGGTCGTCAAGAGGGGCAGGATGGCAAAGGACGCGGGAGCAGGCGGTCTGATGGTTGCGCCGGGATTGATCGGCTTTGATCTGATGCGGGAGCTGGCGGATGACGACTCGATCGCGCTGCCGATCCTTACGCATCCGGCTTTGCAAGGGAGTTTTGTGACGAGTGCCAATGGGATGTCCCACGGCGTTATTTTCGGCCAGCTTGCGCGCCTGGCCGGCGCGGATGCGACCATCTTCCCGAACTTCGGCGGACGCTTCTCATTTAGCCGCGAGGAGTGCCGGGAGATCGTCAAGGCAACGTCCGAGCCCATGGGGCATCTTAAATCCATCTTCCCCGCACCGGGCGGCGGCATGGGCCTTGACCGCATCCCTGAAATGCTCGAGACGTACGGTCGGGACCTGATATTTCTGATCGGCGGCGGGCTGTTCAAGCACGGCCCGGACCTGGAGGATAACTGCCGATACTTCAGGAAGATGGTGGAATCAATGCTATAGGGCAGTAAGATACGGCATGGAGTTAGACGCGCTGCGTGAGCGGCAAAACGGTGCAAGCCAAACTTCATATTGCTTTATCGTTCCTCATGATCTATAATCTGCCGCGAAAAGAGGAAAGTCACCAGGTAGTAGTCAGGAGATAGGAGGTTATCCATTGGCAGAGACCTATACCGCAAAAGACATTACCGTGCTTGAAGGTCTGGAGCCGGTCCGCAAGCGGCCGGCCATGTACATCGGTTCAACCGACGTGCGCGGTCTGCACCACCTTGTCTGGGAGACGCTTGACAATGCCGTGGACGAAGCGCTGAACGGCTACTGCACGCAGATAACGCTCACGATCGAGAAGGACGGCGGTGTGACCGTTGTGGACAACGGACGCGGTATCCCCGTTGACATCCATCCGAAGACCAAGCGGCCTGCTATCGAGACCATCCTCTGCACGCTCCACGCGGGCGGCAAGTTCGACCACACGGCATACAAGTCCTCGGGCGGTCTGCACGGCGTGGGTGCATCGGTCGTGAACGCGCTTTCCGAGGTATTTATCGCCACGGTCTGGCGCGACGGATACGAGTGGACGCAGGAGTTCTCGCGCGGCAAGCCCAAGGGCAATCTCAAAAAAGGAAAGCCGACCAAGGCGCACGGCACGCAGATCTATTTCCGGCCGGACCCCGAGATCTTCGCGAAGACCAGCTTCAATTACAAGAACATCCTCGATGTATCGGAAAGCAAGGCGTTCCTCAACAAAGGGCTCAAGATCACGATCGAGAACCCGCGCGACAAGGAAGAACCGGTCACCTTCAAGTACGACAACGGGATCCAGGACTATATCAAACGCATCGTCTCCGGCACCACGGTCGTGAACGCCGAACCCTTTTATTTCGAGAAGGAGGACGACGATTTCAAGATCGAGTGCGCGATGCACTGGACCATTGCCACGGACATGGAGATCCATTCCTACGCCAACTCGATCAACACGTCCGACGGCGGAACGCATGAGATGGCGGTCAGGGCAGGGTTGACCAAGGCGGTGCGCGCCTATGCTGAACGCAAGAACCTCATCCCGAAGAACATCAAGACCATCGCGTCAGAGGACGTGTACGAAGGGCTCTACGGCATCGTGAGCGTGCTCATTAAAAACCCCCAGTTCCAGGGCCAGACCAAGGAGAAGCTGAACAACCCGGAGATCTCCTCGCCCATCGAGGCTTCGGTCAAGACCGCCTGCGAGGCCTATCTGCTCGCGAACCCCACCATGGCCGATGCCGTGGTCAATCGGGTGCTGCTTGCCGCCGAGGCGCGCATGGCATCGCGGGCCGCCAAGGACAACGTGACCAGGAAGCTCTCGTCGCTGAAACTGAATCTGCCGGGCAAGCTTGCGGACTGCTCTTCCAATAAAGTGGAGGATACCGAGCTCTTCATCGTGGAAGGGGACTCGGCGGGCGGTTCCGCCAAGATGGCGCGTGACCGCAAGACCCAGGCCGTACTGTCGCTCCGCGGAAAGATCCTGAACGTGGAGCAGGTGGCGTCCCTCGAACGGATCCAGCAGAACAACGAGATCAAGAACCTGCTTGCCACGCTTGGCTGCGGCGTGGGGGCGCACTTCGACCTCAACAAGCTCCGTTATAACCGCGTGATCCTCATGACCGACGCGGACGTGGACGGCGCGCATATCAGCGTACTGCTGCTTACCTTCATTTACCGCTACATGCCCGAACTTATCAATCACGGTCATGTCTACCTTGCCATGCCGCCGCTCTTCAGGATCGAGGCCGGCAAGGAGGTCTTCTACGCCATGGACGAGATGGAGAAGGAAAAGATCCTCGCAAAGCTGAACGGGAAAAAATATGAGGTGGGCCGGTTCAAGGGTCTCGGCGAAATGAATCCCGGAGACGCTGAAAGAGACGACCATGAACCCGAAGACCCGCACCCTGATGAGGGTGCAGGTGCTGGACCACAAGGCCACCGGAGATGTATTCGAACGGCTCATGGGCAAGGACCCGAAGGCCCGGTTCACGTTCATTCAGGAACGGGCGGAGTACGCGGAGCTGGATATTCTGACCCAGGACGATGTTTCGTGTGAACGTCGAAGAGCGTTCGCAGCATACTTATTGCCACATCTATTATCGAATGTCATGTGATTCCTAACCGCTTGTTCAGTGTAGGCTGACCTTATTGTTTGTAAGTATTCATCGACAGCAATCGCTTCAGTAACCGCTCCGGACTCCCTCGCCAAGCTCTAACATCGCTCAAGATTTCTTTCTGATTGACACTTCTTTAAATTATCTGGTATAGTACGCAAACCTCTTATTTTGCAAGGAGTTTTATGTTCCAGCCCTCTCTTGAGGAGTTCAAAAAGAAGGCGAAAAAAGGCAACCTCATCCCCGTGTATCGCGAGATCCTTGCGGACATGGAAACGCCGGTGTCCGCATTTCAGAAGATCGACGATGGCCGCCATTCCTTCCTTCTTGAAAGCATGGAAGGCGGCGAGAAGTGGGCGCGTTATTCGTTCCTCGGAAGCAGGCCGTCGGTCGTGGTCAGGAGCTTCGGCCGCACCGTCGAGGTCATCAGGGACGGAAAAACTCAAAAGCGGTCCTTTGAGCGCGACCCGCTTGAGGTGATCAAGAAGGTCCTGTCCGCGTATGTGCCCGTGCCCGATCCGTCGCTGCCGCGTTTCTTCGGCGGCGCCGTCGGGTTCATGGGCTACGATGTGGTCCGTTTTTTCGAGGAACTGCCGGGCCGCGAGAAGAGCGGTCTCGATATTCCCGATGTCTTTTTCATGATCACCGACACGCTCGTGATCTTCGACAACATCACCCACATGATCAAGGTGGTGTCGAACGCGCATGTGAAGGGCAGATCCGTCGAGGCGGCCTACCATGAGGCGACGAAGAAGATCAACGCCCTCGTCAGGAAGCTGAAAGCGGGGGTCAAGGGGCAAGGGGCAGGGGTCAAGAGAGAAAGCGAAGACAACGGGACACACGCTCACCTCCAATTTTACCCAGCCGCAGTACGAGCAGGCGGTGCTGAAGGCAAAGGAGTACATCAAGGCAGGGGACATCTTCCAGGTCGTGCCGTCCCAGCGGTTCCAGACGAAGATCAATGTCGAGCCCTATGAGATCTATCGCGCGCTGCGGCTGGTCAACCCGTCGCCGTACATGTATTTTCTCCGCTGCGGCGACGCGACGGTTGTGGGCGCGTCTCCCGAGGTCATGGTGAGGCTCGAGGGCGGCACGATCGACCTCAGGCCGATCGCGGGCACGCGCCGACGAGGCGCCACGGAGGAAGAGGACAAGGCGCTCGCCGGAGAACTGCTTGCAGATCCGAAAGAGCGGGCCGAGCATATCATGCTCGTGGACCTCGGCAGGAACGACGTGGGCCGGGTGAGCGAACCGGGCAGCGTGAAGGTGAGCGAACTTATGGTGATCGAGCGGTACTCGCACGTGATGCATATCGTGTCGAACGTGCGCGGAAAATTGTCGGTCAACAATGACTCCTATGACGTGATCCGGGCGTGTTTTCCGGCCGGCACGGTGTCGGGCGCCCCCAAGATCCGCGCCATGCAGATCATCGATGAGCTTGAACCTACGCGGCGCGGGCCGTATGCGGGCGCGGTCGGATATTTCGGGTTCTCGGGCAACATGGACACCTGCATCACGATCCGCACGCTCGTGATCAAGGACAACATTGCCTACATCCAGGCAGGCGGCGGCGTGGTGGCGGACAGCGACCCGGCCGCCGAGTATCAGGAAACGGTGAACAAGGCCAAGGCCATGATGCGGGCCGTGGAGATGGCGGAGAAGGGGTTGGATTAAGACGCAGACATAAACAAAAGCCAAGACGGTTTTCGCGCAAAGTCGCAAAGATGCAAAGAAAAGAAAAACAAGACCAAAAAATGTTAGAGAAAACGCTTTGGACACGGAAAAAAGCAAAGGTACTCTCAAAGATTTTGACGCATTCAGACTTAAAACTTTGGTACTTTGCGCCTTTGCGAGAGACGATTTTAGAGGTTTTTTATGCTTTTGATGATCGACAATTACGATTCCTTCACCTACAACCTGGTCCAGTATCTGGGCGAGTTGGGGCAGGACCTGAAGGTGTACCGGAACAACAAGATCACGATCCCTGAGATCGAGAAGATGAGGCCCGAGCGCATCGTGATCTCGCCCGGGCCCTGTACGCCAAAAGAAGCGGGGATCTCGATCGACGTGATCAAACACTTCGCGGGCAGGGTACCGCTCCTCGGCGTCTGCCTCGGCCACCAGTCGATCGGCGAGGCCTTTGGCGGCGACGTGATCCGCGCGCCCTACCTGATGCACGGCAAGACCTCGATGATCCATCACGACAACAAGACCATCTTCAGCGGCCTCCCGAACCCGTTTGAGGCCACGCGCTACCATTCGCTCATCATCAAGCGCGATACCCTGCCGCCGGTGCTCGAAGTGACGGCATGGACCGACGACGGCATCATCATGGGCGTGAGGCACAGGCAGTTCAAGGTCGAAGGGGTGCAGTTCCACCCCGAGTCCATCTTGACCGGGGCGGGGAAGGACCTGCTCAGGAACTTTTTGAAGCTGTGATGTTATCAACCATGGATGGACATACCCTGCACTTGCGGTACCACTCGTAAACGCCGGGCACAGGCGGATAGACACGGATAAGTGATTTTAATGAAGTCGCGTTACAAGAGAAATTCTGATCTTGATAACGACTTTCTCTGTGGCCTCTGTGGTTAAGGAACCGTTATGATCAAAGAAGCTATCGCAAAGGTCGTCACGAAAGCAAACCTCACCGAGGCCGAGGCTGAGGCCGTGATGCGCGAGATCATGCAGGGCGAGGCCACGGACGCCCAGATCGCGTCCTACATCACCGCGCTCCGCATGAAGGGCGAGACCGTTGAAGAGATCACCGGCTCCGCGCGGGTCATGCGCGAGAAGGCCGTGCCGATCAAACTGGATGCCAAATATCATGTCGATACCTGCGGCACGGGCGGCGACATGGCGCATACGTTCAATATTTCGACAACGGTCGCCTTCGTGGTCGCCGGCGCGGGTGTTACGGTTGCCAAGCACGGGAACCGTTCGGTCTCGAGCAAGAGCGGCAGCGCCGATGTGCTCCAGGCCCTGGGAGTCAATATCGAGATCCCGTCACATCGCGTGGAAGAGTGCCTGAAAGAGGTGGGCATCGCCTTTCTGTTCGCGCCCCTGATGCACCAGGCCATGAAGTACGCGATCGGCCCGCGCCGGGAGATCGGCATCCGCACCATTTTCAATGTCCTTGGCCCGCTCACCAACCCGGCGATGGTGACGTCGCAGATCATGGGGGTGTATGCGGCGGCTTTGACGGCTCCTCTTGCTCAGGTGCTCGGCAATCTCGGCGCCACGCATGCTTTTGTTGTGCACGGAATGGATGGGCTGGACGAGATCACGATCACGGACAAGACCGGGGTTTCGGAGTTCAAGGACGGGAAGGTGAAGGACTACTTCATCCATCCATCGGATTTCGGCCTGCCCGTCGGAAAGGCCGAAGATCTCAGGGGAGGGGATGCAAAAGAGAATGCCGCCATCACCCTTGAAGTATTGAATGGTCAGAAAGGCTCTCGCCGCGATGTAACACTGCTGAATGCCGCGGCAGGACTCGTTGCTTCGGGCAAGGCGATGGATTTCAAGGAAGGCCTCAGGCTAGCGGCGGCATCGATAGATTCCGGTGCTGCGTTGAAGAAAGTGGAACAATTGAAGGCGTTTACGAATAAGCCCTAGAATCAAAATCAAGACGCAGGGTCAGGGGTCGAGGAACATCTCGTAAAAAGCATTGCCTATGATTTTAGACGCGATTATCGCAAATAAAAAAGAGGAACTGGCGGAGACGAAACGTCAAGTGCCGTTTCCTGACATCAAGACAAAGGCATCACATGCGGAACCGGCCCGGGGATTCGGCAAATCGCTTATTGGCCCGGGTGATATCCGGCTGATCGCCGAGGTAAAGAAGGCATCACCGTCGAAAGGCGTGATCCGCGAGAATTTGATCCGGTCAAGATCGCACAGATCTATGAGGAGTCCGGCGCATCGTGCCTCTCGGTCCTGACGGAGAAGCAAGTTCTTTCAGGGCAAGCTCGAGTATCTGGGTCTGATCAGGAAGGCCGTCAAGCTTCCGCTCCTGCGCAAGGATTTTATCATCGACGAGTATCAGATCCATGAGGCGCGGGCTGCCGGAGCGGACGCCATTCTGCTGATCGCGGCGTGCCTGGAGAAACAGCAGATCGAGGACTATCTCGCGATCGCACACCAACTCGGCCTCGATGTGCTGGTCGAGTCGCATACCTACAAGGAACTGGACAGGTCCTTGCGGGCGGGGGCAACGCTCGTGGGGATCAACAACCGGGACCTGACGACCTTCACGGTGAGCCTGCAAACGACGCTTGATCTTCTGAACGACATTCCCGATGACCGTATGGTGGTGAGCGAGAGCGGCATCAGGACACGGGACGACGTGGTGAAGCTCCAGTCAGGCTGGTGTGGACGCGGTCCTGGTGGGTGAGAGCCTGATGCGGGAGAAGGATATCGGAAAGAAAGTGAAGGAACTTTTGGAAAGATAATTTCACGCTTGGACGCAAAGAACGCAAAGAAAGAAATTCAAGATTTATAATTCAGGATTCAAAACTTGCGCTCTCTGCGCCTCTGCGAGAAACAGGGGTATAACTATGATAAAAATAAAAATCTGCGGCATTACCAATCTGGACGACGCGCTGGACGCGACGGAGTGCGGGGCAGATCGCTGGGCTTTAACTTTTACAAGAAGAGCCCGCGCTATATCGATCCCCAGAAGGCGGCTGACATCATCGTCCAACTGCCGCCCTTTGTCATGCCTGTCGGCATTTTCGTGAACGAGCACGAGGACAGGATCCGGGAGATCCAGCACATGACCTGCATGCAGGCGATCCAGTTCCACGGCGACGAAAGTCCGGAGTTCTGCCAGCGGTTCGGAGGCCGCGTGATCAAGGCGTTCCAGATAAAGGACAAGGAAAGCCTCAAGGCCATGGCACACTACCGTGTCGGCGCCTTCCTGCTCGACAGCTACCGCGATGGAATGCGGGGCGGAACAGGGGTGAGCTTCGACTGGCATCTCGCAGTCGTGGCAAAGACTTTCGGCAAGATCATTCTTGCCGGCGGGCTCACGCCCGAGAACGTGGCCGAGGCAGTGAAGCTTGTTCAGCCTTATGCCGTAGATGTCGCGGGCGGCGTGGAAAAGGAAAAAGGGATAAAGGACCATGCGAAGGTCAAAAAGTTCATTGCCGAGGTCCGGAGGGCGTCGCGGCCATGAGCATTCCGGACAAAAAAGGACACTTCGGCATCTACGGCGGGAAGTTCGCGCCTGAAACGCTGATGCCCGCGCTTGCCGAGCTCGAAACGGCCTATCTTGCTGCAAAGAAGGACAAGGCATTCCTGGCCGAGCTTGAGTTCTATAACCGGGAATTCATCGGCCGGCCCACGCCGCTTTATTTTGCGAAGAGACTGACGGAGCATCTCGGCGGAGCGAAGGTCTATCTCAAGCGCGAGGACCTCTGCCACACCGGCGCGCACAAGATCAACAACTCCCTTGCCCAGGTCCTTCTCGCGAAGCGCATGGGCAAGACCCGCGTGGTTGCCGAGACCGGCGCAGGCCAGCACGGCGTGGCGACGGCAACGGCCGCCGCCATGTTCGGTCTTGACTGCGAAGTGTATATGGGCACTGAAGATGTGGCGCGCCAGTCCTTGAACGTCTTCCGCATGAAGCTCCTCGGGACCGTCGTCCGGCCCGTGGACAGCGGCAGCAAGACGCTGAAGGACGCGATCAACGAGGCCATGCGCGACTGGATCACGAACGTGGCCGACTACCCATTATGTGCTCGGCACGGTCTACGGTCCCCATCCTTTTCCCATGATGGTGCGCGACTTTCAGTCCGTGATCGGCCGCGAGGCAAAGAAGCAGATAATGAAATTCGAAGAACCGGCTTCCTGACGCCCTCGTAGCGTGCGTCGGCGGCGGTTCGAACGCGATGGGCCTGTTCCATGAGTTTCTTGAAGATGCCTCTATAAAGATGTACGGTGTCGAGGCAGGCGGCCTCGGGATCGAGCGCGGCAAGCACGCGGCACGCTTTGCCGGCGGCTCCCTCGGCGTTCTCCAGGGCTGCAAGACCTTCGTGCTCCAGGATGAGCATGGCCAGATCGAGATGACCCATTCTGTTTCCGCCGGTCTTGATTACGCGGCCATAGGGCCGGAGCATTCGTTCTATCATGACACCGGCCGCATCGAGTACACCTATGCCGTCGATGAGGAGGCCATGGAGGCCTTTGACCTGCTCGCACGCCTTGAAGGCATCATTCCGGCGCTTGAGAGCGCCCATGCGGTCGCCTACTGCCTCAAACTTGCCCCCACGCTCCGAAAAGACCAGGTGATCATCGTGAACCTGTCGGGCCGCGGTGACAAGGACGTGATGCAGGTGGCCAAGATCAAGGGTGTGGAACTGTAACGACATATTCAAAATTCAATATTCAAAATTAAAACGTAGAGGCCTATGTCCAGGATCAAAAACACATTCAACCGGTTGAAGAAAAAGAACGAGACCGCGCTCATCCCGTATATCATGGCGGGAGACCCGGACCTTGCCACGACAAAGACCCTGATCCTCGAAATGGAAAAGGCGGGCTGTGACATCATCGAGCTCGGCGCGCCGTTCTCCGATCCCCTGGCTGACGGTCCCACCATCCAGAAGGCCGCCATCCGGTCGCTCAGGAACCGCACCAGCGTCGCCGATGTCCTCGGCCTGGTGGCTGATGTGCGGAAGACGAGCAAGGTCCCGCTCATTCTCATGACCTACTACAACCTGATCTTCAAATATGGGGAAGAACGCTTTGTTCACGACGCTGTTGCAGCGGGCCTGGACGGGCTCATCCTGCCGGACCTTCCGCCCGAAGAAGCAGGGACACTGATGCCGCTCGCGAAGAAGGCCGGCCTTGATACCATCTTCCTGCTCGCTCCGACCAGCACTGACAGCCGGATCAAGCTTGTCTCGAAGGTATCCCAGGGTTTTGTTTATTATGTATCGCTCACCGGGGTCACCGGTGCAAAACTGGCTGTCCAGAATTCCATCAAGGACGCCCTTGTGCGGATCAAGGCCGTGACGGACAAGCCGGTCTCCGTCGGGTTCGGTATCTCCTCGCCCGATCAGGCGGCACAGGTGGCCATGTGGGGCGCTGATGGGGTGATCGTGGGCAGCGCTCTCGTGAAGGTGATCGAGGAGAGCATCGGGAGCCCTGAACTCGTGCACCATGCGGTGACTTTTGTAAAATCCCTGAAGCAAGGAGTGCTTGCAGGACAGGGCGGACGGCAAAGCTAGTATAGTGAGTCCAACACTTCTTGACTTAATGCTGTCACCCTGAACGAAGAAAGGGTCTTGTAACGGCCAAGAAATACAGGATTCCTGGCTGCTCTCGGAATGACATCCTATGGAAAGAGAGTCATAACGCATTACACTATCAACGTTGTCCCGAGGCTGCTATAATAATCGTAACATCATATCGGAATTTACCTACAGTAAGGCGAAGAATATAACAACGGTGAACGAACTTGGTTCAGTGGCCATCAAGGGTAAATAGCGGCCAGTGATTATCTATGATCTGGCAGGGTTGAAAGGATGATACAATGCACCAGATCTCAAGTACCGAGTAAATTTCAATGATCAAAGTTCAATATGAGACTCCGGAGATCGTTTTTTTGAGCGGGCTTGAGATTTGGTAATTGGGATTTTGGATATGTCGGACCAGGGAGGGTGCGTGAAGGTAAAGATACTGGGCTGCTCCGGATCCGAAGCAAGAGGACATAATCCGCCGGGCTTGCTCGTAAACGATGTCATGATGCTGGATGCGGGGACCATTACCGCTGCGCTCGGCATCGATGCGCAGAGCAGGATCACCGACATCCTGATCAGCCATACCCATCTCGATCATATCAAGTCCCTTTTGTTCCTGGCCGACAACATCGTCGGCCGCATCAAAAAGCCGGTGAACATCCGGTCGATCCCCAAGGTACTTGACGCTATCAAAAAACACGTGATGAATGGCCTCATCTGGCCGGATTTCACCAGGATACCGACCGCCAAAAATCCGGTGCTGACCTATGCGCCGCTGTTGCTCGGAAAGACGGTGACCATCGCCGGGCTGAAGGTAAAGGCGATCCCCATGAACCATCCGGTCCCCGCCGTCGGTTTCCTCGTGAGCGACGGCACGTCGTCATTCATCTACAGCGCCGACACCGGCCCCAACGAAGGACTGTGGAAGGAAGCGGCCAAAGCAAATAACCTCAGCGCGATCATTGTCGACACGTCGTTCCCCAACAGCATGAAGATCGTAGCCGGCCTGAGCGGCCACTTCACGCCGGACAAGCTGCATCAGGACCTCCAGAAGGCGCGGGTCGATTCTGGCGTGCCGCTCTACATTTACCATATAAAGCCGCTCCATGAAAAGGCGGTGATCAGGGAATTAAAGGCCTTGGGACGGAAGAACGTGAAGATATTGCAGGAAGGGAAGACGTATCATTTTTAAGCAAACTCAATGTTAGACATCCAAATATTAACATGAAGTGCTTGAACGTTGAGTTTTGTCATTTGACATTGTTTTCATAGGAGAGTCATGGCTTGGTTTAAGAAAGAACGACCCGAGAGCGCCGCGCCGGAGGCAGCGCCCAAAAAGGTGAAGATCCCCGAGGGGCTCTGGGTCAAATGCGACAACTGCAAGGAAATCATCTACCGCAAAGAGGTTGAGAAGAACTTCAAGGTCTGCCCCAAGTGCGATTACCACTTTCGCATCTCGGCATCGGAGCGCCTCCCCTACCTTGTGGACGAGGGCAGTTTCGTCGAAGTGGAGGACGGCCTTTCGCCCAAGGATTTCCTGAACTTCAAGGACTACAAGGACAAGCTGAAGAGCAGCCGCAAGAAGACGGGGCTCAAGGACGCGGTCATCTCCGGCGAGGCAAAGATCGGCGGAAAGCCCGTGTCGATCGTGGTCATGGACTTCGACTTCATGGGCGGCAGCATGGGCTCGGTGGTGGGTGAGAAAATCGCACGGGCCATCGAGCGGGCCATCGAGAAGAGGACGCCTTTTGTGTCGGTGGCGTCATCAGGCGGCGCGCGAATGCAGGAAGGGATCCTTTCGCTCATGCAGATGGCGAAGACCTCTGCTGCTGCGGCGCGGCTGGGCGAGGCCGGCCTTCCCTTCATCTCGGTGCTGACCGATCCGACCTTCGGCGGGGTCACCGCAAGTTTTGCCATGCTCGGCGACATCATCATCGCAGAACCGAAGAGCCTCATCGGCTTCGCCGGCCCCCGCGTGATCGAGCAGACGATCAAGCAGCAGCTTCCGGCAGGGTTCCAGCGGGCCGAGTTTCTCCAGGAGCATGGCATGATCGATGCGATCGTGCCGCGGCGGGAGATGCGCGTCGTGCTCGGGAAAATACTCGACTTCTTCGCTGAGTAGGAGCGTTGCCATGGGAGAGCTGGCCAGGGTCATGATCATCATCGGGGTTGTCCTGATCGTGATCGGCCTCGTGATGCTGGTCCTCCCGCGGTTCCCTTTTTTGGGAAGGCTGCCAGGAGACATCCTGATCAAAAAAGAAAATCTCACCTTTTACTTTCCCCTGGCCACGAGCATCGTCATCAGCATTATCATCAGTCTGATCCTGTACCTCATCAATAAGTTCAGGTAGGATGTTCACTGCGATGAATATCCAACTATGTTTAAGAAGTTACTCGGCCCGGCACGCGGGCATTGTCCTGATCGCCCAGTCTATGTGGATGACATTCTTTTCCCCGCTTACCGGCGGACTTTCTGATAAAATAGAAACAAGGGTCGTTGTTTCCATCGGTATGGGGTTTTTCTGCTGTGGGCGTGTTCCTGTTCACGTTCATTGACCCGGACACCCACCTTGGATCCGTCATCCCGGCCTGATGTTGCCGGATTTTGCATTCATCGTCTTTGCTCCTTTCTGTGTCGGCGGCATGTTCGCATCGCTCGTGTGGGGAAAGGTGAGGTGACCGATGGACAGACGAACTTTCATAAAACTTGCGGCATTGAGCGGCGCTGTATTATCAATGCCACAGGGCTTACATCGTGTCGCTGAGGCAGTTGAATCATCGACCAGGCCGGATCTTGTCGTGGCGCATGGCGCTTCTCCTGAGAAGATCGTGAAGGCGGCCCTTGACGCCTTGGGCGGCATCAGGAAGTTCATCGCCCGCGGCGATATCGTGGTGATCAAGCCGAACATCGGCTGGGACCGGACGCCGGAGCAGGCGGGGAACACGAACCCCGAGGTGGTCGCGGCCGTGGTCAAGCTCTGCTTCGAAGCAGGGGCCAAGAAGGTGAAGGTCTTTGACCGGCCGGTGAACGATCCCCGGCGGTGCTATGTCCAGAGCGGGATCGCCCCGGCGGTAAGCGCGCTGGGCGCGGAGGCGGACTATGTTGATGACCGCAAGTTCAAGGACATGGCCATCAATGGACAGGCCCTCAAGTCATGGCCGCTCTATACCGATATATTTGAAGCGGACAAGGTGATCAACATCCCGATCGCGAAGCATCACGGTCTTGCGAAACTTACCATGTCCATGAAGAACTGGATGGGGGTGATGGGCGGATCAAGGCGCCAGATCCATCAGAAACTGGATGAAAGCCTCGTTGATCTCTCGACGAAGATCAAACCTACCCTCACGATCCTCGATGCGGTACGCATTCTTACCGCGAACGGGCCGCAGGGAGGCAGTCTCGCTGACGTGAAGAAACTCGACACGATCATCGTCGGTGTGGACCAGGTGGCCATTGACTCGTATGGCGCCACGCTCTTTGGCATGAAGGGGAGCGACCTCGGGTACGTGACGCTCGGTCATAAAATCGGGCTCGGGCAGATGGATCTGAGCAAACTGCATATTAAAAACCTACAGGTTTAGCCGCGGATACAATAAGTTGTCTCAGGTGAGTAATAATTGACCTCCCCCAACCCCTCTTTGACAAGGGTGGGGAGTTTTAAACTTCCTCTCTTTCTAAGGGGAGGTTCGTTAGGTGGTTAGGAAAAGCGTCGGAGCCACGAGAGATCATGCGATCCTTTACTATGAAGAACATGCGCAGGCTTGTCCAGGGGCTGTTCCTGCTCTTTTTCCTCTTTCTGTTCATCCAGACCGAGTCCAAGGGCAATGATGAGCTTGGCTATCCCGTGCGTCTTTTCCTCGATTTCGACCCGCTTATCCTCGTTTCAACCCTCCTGTCCGCCCATGCTGTTGCCAAGGCATTCTACTTTTCCATCATCACCATCATCATTACGGTCTTTTTTGGCAGGGTATTCTGCGGCTGGGCCTGTCCGCTCGGCACGCTGAACAACATTGTCGGCTCGATCAGGAGAAGGCGTCCCGTGGGAATGTATGAGAAATGGTATCGGGTGAAATACTACCTGCTCATCGGCATCCTGGCGTCGGCGCTCTTTACGCTCCAGCCCGTGGGGATCATGGACCCGCTCTCGCTCCTGATACGGTCGTTCTCGGTGAGCGTTTCCCCCTTGTTCAACTACTCGGTCCGGTCTGTTTTTGATACTATCTACACAGCGAACCCCATCGGCATCGCTGTCATTGAGCGAGCCTGTTTATGCTTTTCTTAAGAAGACCGTGCTCACGTTCGTGCAGCCGTTTTACAATCAGAGCGTGTTCATCGGGGTGCTCTTCTTCGTGGTCCTCGGGCTCAATTTTATCGAAAAGCGGTTCTGGTGCAAGTACCTCTGCCCTCTCGGCGCGTTCCTCGGGGTCATTTCGCGTTATTCACTTCTCAAACGGTCGGTGAGCGAAGGTTGTACGTCCTGCGGGGCGTGCGCTACCGTTTGCCAGGGGAATGCCCAGCCCGACACCAGGGAGCACTGGAGAGATACGGAATGTCTCATGTGCTGGAACTGCGACGATATCTGTCCGGAGAATGCAGTGCGCTTCGGGTTCGGACCAAAACACGCTGCTGCAGGCATGGACCTCGGCAGAAGAAGGGTCATCGCGTCGGTGTTGGGTGGGGTTGCCGCGGTGCCGCTTCTGCGTATCACGCCGCTTGCCAAAACGAATTCCCAGAATCCCGGGCTTATCCGGCCGCCGGGGTCGCTCGAGGAAAAAGAATTTCTCAAACGGTGCGTGAAGTGCGGGGAGTGCATGAAGGTCTGCACCACGAACGGTCTTCAGCCCGCGCTCCTCGAGGCAGGGCTAGAAGGCATCTGGTCTCCCATGCTCATTCCGCGCATTGGGTATTGCGAATATCGCTGCACGCTCTGCGGACAGGTCTGCCCCACGGGCGCGATCAAAAAGCTTACGCTCGAGGAAAAGGCCAAGGTCAAACTCGGTCTCGCGATGATCGATAAGGGAAGGTGCCTGCCCTGGGCGCATGCGACCCCGTGCATCATGTGCGAAGAGGTCTGCCCCACGCCGAAGAAGGCCGTGTGGTTCGAGAAGGCGCAGGTGCGCGACCGGAAGGGAAGGGTCCTGACGCTGCAGCAGCCCCGCGTCGACCTCGAGCTCTGCATCGGCTGCGGTATCTGCGAAACAAAGTGTCCTGTGCTCGGCAAGCCCGCGATCACTGTTTCGAGTGTAGGGGAGAGCAGGTCGAAGGAGAACCAGTTGCTGCTGACATGAACGTGGTTGACCCGGATCGCAAGTAAGGACTTTTTTTTAGCCCGGATTGGTGCTTTTTTCTAAAGGGAAGACTATGATCTGAAATTAACGGCCCATCATAGTTTGTAGACTAAATGATTTGCTCCCTGTATATCGAATATCCTGGAGAAGTTGTAACATTACCACTTATAAAAAACATCTTTCGAAAGACGCGGATTTATGATACAGTGATTAACCAGAAAACCATTATATTTATTATTTGGAGGGTGAAACGATGAATGCAATGACATTCAGGACCTTTAAAATCAAGCACCGGGCATGGAAGACGAGGCTCAAGGACTTTCTAGAAGGGAAGGGCGGCCTTACCGAAGCGCAGGCCGTCTCGCACAAGGACTGCGACCTGGGCAAGTGGATGTACGCCGAGGGGATCGTCCAGTGCGGGACCATACCGGAGATGAAGACCCTGGAGAAGGTGCATATCAATCTGCACGATACCGTGAAGCGCATCGTGTCGCTTAAAAATCAGGGGAAGGTCGCCGATGCCGAAGCCGAGTATCTGAAGATCGGACCGATCTCCGATGAGGTCGTAGACCTGCTGACGGCGGTCGAAAAGAAGGTTGCCTCAATTAAGTGATGGCATATCCTCTCATTAACAACGGTGCTGTGACTTAATTGCTGCAATTATCATGTTTCAATCGGAATTTCTTAGCATTTTAATCGCACACCGGTATGTGATTGCGGGTCTGCCCATTTTGTCAACATAACAGACGTTCATGTTATATTACATCGTCCTGATCCCCATTGTCTCAGAGAGGGCCTTATTGGTGACTCTTCCCTGGTAGGTATTCAAGCTGCTTCGTATCTCCGCACTCTCCGCGATGGCATTAACAATCCCTTTGGTTGCCAGCAATTTGACGTAAGGAAGAGTTGCGTTCGTGAGCGCCAGGGTTGACGTGCGCGGATAGGCGCCGGGCATGTTGGCCACGCAGTAGTGCACGATGCCGTCAACGACGAATACGGGATCGTCATGGGTCGTTGGGTGCGAGGTCTCGACGCACCCGCCCTGGTCCACGGACACGTCCACGATCACCGAGCTCCCTTGTTCATGGCACCCAACATTTCCCGCGTGATCAAAACCGGCGTCCTGCCCCCGGGGACGAGCACCGCGCCGACGATGATGTCGGCATCGACGATCTCCTCTTCGATTGCGTGGGTGGTCATCGGCAGCGTTCTTACGCGGCCTTTGAACAGTTCGTCGATCCTCTGCAGCCGGCCGGCGTCCTTGTTGATGACAACGGTCTCCATCCCCAGCCCCATACGCAACCCGGGCAGCGTTGCTCCCCACCACGCCAGCGCCCAGGATCACGATCTTTCCCGGCCGCACCCCGGAGACACCGGTGGGGAGGACGCCGGATCCGCCTTTGAACTTCTGGAGATAGAACGCGGCCATGATCGGCGCCATTCTGCCGGCGATCTCGCTCATGGGGGCAAGGAGCGGGAGTTTTCCATCGCGTTCAAGGGTTTCATACGCGAGGCCGGTCACTTGTTTGGCGAGCAGCAGCTTTGTCAGTTCCGGGTTTGGCGCGAGGTGGAGATAGGTGAAGAGGGCGACGCCTTCACGAAGCAGGGGATATTCCGACGAAACGGGTTCCTTCACTTTTACGATCAGTTCCGCACGACTGAAGACCGTCTCCCTCTGGCACGGTTTCCGCGCCCGCCTTGCAGTATGCATCATTGAGGAATCCGCTCCCTGCTCCGGCGTCCGTCTCCACCAGGACCGTATGGCCGCCGTGCGCCAGCTCCCGCGCGCCGACGGGCGTGAGTCCTACGCGGAATTCCTCGATCTTGATCTCCCTGGGTACGCCAATGATCATGGCCTTGCTCTCCTGTGTAAAATGTATCATGTTCTTCGGGGGATTTCAAGGAAGCTGCGCGCTCGTACCAGGGTCGTGTTGACTAATCCGCCGCTTTTCGGTAGTATGGGCTTTCAATAACATTGAGTATAAGGAGGAAGAATTCATATGGCAGAAGAAAAAAAAGAACCATGGCTCAACTATCTCGCGCTCACCACGGTGATCTTCGCCGTATGCGCCACGCTCTCGACGCTCAAAGGCGGCGGATTCTCGACACGGTCGGTGATGTCCCAGGCGCAGGCCTCGGACCAGTGGGCCTATTATCAGTCCAAGAGCATCAAAGGCTATGTCTACGAACTTCAAAAGGAGAAGTTCGAGATGGACCTCAAGACGATCAAGGGCATGCCCCGCGCACTGGCGGCTGATTATGAGAAGCGGATCGCGGCGTACCGGGAAAAGATAGACCGCTACGAAAAGGAAAAGGACGATATCAAGAAAAAGGCGGAGGAGCTGGAAAAGCGGCGTGACGACGCTCAAACGCACTCCGGGGCATTCGGCCTGGCTGCCATGTTCCTCCAGATCGCCATCCTGCTCTCTTCCATTGCAGCGTTAATGAAGAGGAAGCTTTTCTGGTTCATCGGCATGGGGGCCGGTGTATTCGGCCTGGTGTATTTTTTCAATGGTTTTTTTCTCTATAGTGAAGTAAGTGATAAATAAACAGCGGAGTGGTTTGAAGACCGCTCCGCGCGTTGTTTTCTGATAGAATGCGGCAGAAACTTCGTTCACGTACAATGAGGGAGGCCGGAGATGAATCGCGTCAAGTGGCAGATCGCATTAGGAGTACTGCTGGTAGCCATATCGGTCATCTTGTACGATGTACAGATCAATGATCTTTCATTCAACGCGTGATACTTTCTTTTATTTATTTCAAGACCTCGCTTTTATCCCCATTCAGGTGCTGCTGGTCACCCTGATCCTGAACCAACTTCTGAATGTGCGCGAGAAGCTCTCGATGCTGAACAAGCTGAACATGGTCATCGGTACGTTCTTCAGCGAGGTCGGGGCCACGCTTCTCAAGTCATTCGCAGCGTTTGATCAAAACACGGGAAAAATCAGGGGGGAACTCTTGGTAAAAGGCGAGTGGTCGGACCAGCAGTTTGCCGCAGTTGCCAAGCAGGTCCGCAGCTATGATTACCAGATACACTATACAGAGAGTGACCTGGAAGCGCTCAAGACCTTTTTAATGGGGAAACGGAAATTTCTTCTTGGATTGCTCGAGAATCCCAATCTGCTCGAACACGAGTCATTTACCGAACTTCTGTGGGCGGTTTTCCATCTGTCCGAGGAACTTGCTGTACGCGAGGACCTGCACCATCTGCCGCCTTCGGATGGCAATCACATCGCCGGCGACATCAGGCGGGCATATACCATTCTCATCGTTGAGTGGCTTGCCTACATGAAACATCTGAAACACGATTACCCTTATCTGTTCTCGTTCGCCGTGCGGATGAATCCCTTCGATCCGAACGCGTCACCCACTATACAATAGACGAGACTACCTGCGCGGCTTATTTCTTGAAATCAACGCCATTGCCTTTGCCCATGGGCTCGGTACTCTTTTTCACTATTGCAGTCGAAGTATGCTCCTTTACAAGAAATACCTGTACTTCACCGACCACCTTCTTCGGGAAACCCTTTTCGGCCGGTTCTTCATACACGAGAAAACTATCCCCTGGCTCGACGCCATCCGCGCTGCCTTTGTCAAGGTACACGACGTCCGACTGCGCATTGATGGTGCGCCTGTCCGTTACTTCGAGGATGTATCCCGAGATGTCCTTGGACTTCTTTTGAGATGAATTATAGATCGGCATGGGCTCCTGATAGGGGATCAGCATGTTGTCTTTTTCGATCTCAGCGAAGGAAAGAGTGATACGGGCAGTGAGCATCTTGGCATCCGGGTCTTTGGCGATGATCTGGAGAAGGCCGAGGCCCTTTATCAGCCTGCCGAAGGACTTGTTTGTTATCGGGTGTTTGACCTTGTGCAAGGTGGTATAAATGAGATATTTGTCCCCAATCTTTACACTGTCAGCGTCGTGCATCGAGACATACACGATATCATCATATCCGAATATGGACTTGCCTTCCTCCGGTGCTCCCGTGATAGTATCCCGCGTTTCTTCTTCATTCACAAACCCCGCGCTGATCATGGCGTATTTATCAATAATAGGATAGATCTGCTCCTCGGGCATGATGACCCTGCTCCCCACTTCCGCTGTCTTCTCTCCGGTCGGTTGCGGGGTGGTAATAGGGGCTGCCGAGATCCCTTCTTGCTGAGTCGCTGCCTGCGGCGGGATCGGCTCTTCAGCAGCAGCTCGCTTCTCACCAAGCGGTTCTTTCGGCACCGCTTCGGCCTTCAAGGCCCGTTCGACCGGAGTGAGGCTGGGGATCACCAGCTTGTTCCCGGTGAATATCAAGTCCGGATTGGTGATTGACGGGTTTGCCTTCCATATGAACGGCCAGAGGAAGGGGTCTTTAAAGAACGTATTTGAGATGTCCCAGAGGGTGTCTCCCTGTTTGATGATATAGGGGTGAAGTTCTTCAGTTGCAGGTGCGGGCTCGACTACCGCGGTTTCTATTACTGCCGGTGTTGGCGCGGCCGGCTCGGATTCCGGTGTTGCGGGAGCGGGCTCGACTGCCGCGGTTTCTGCAGCAGGAACAGGAGCCTCAGCCTGCGGCTCTGCCGCCGGAGGCGGTATGGGTTCTTCTTTTTGTTGCTGGAGATGAGATGTGCAGGAAAAGAGAATGGGGATAAGAACGATACAAAGTGATTGCATGATGTGTTTCAACCGTGTGGTCATTCCTGCCTCCTGATTTTTTTCTTCGTTTATTACCAGTTACTTTTCTATCCCGGGGGTACTTTTTCTCCGAAGCTTCCTGTGCCATGTCCATTCATCATGTCTCGCTCTGCGGTTTGCTCAAAGCAAGCTGTCTTACTGCAAGGGCATTGAGTTTTGCGGTGACTGTCTCGATTCTGAGCTTCCCGTCGACTCGATCCAGTGCCCCTCAATGGCGCAACACGAGAGGGGTTTTCCGTGGTAGATTTTCCTAAAGATATCGAGAAACCTCTTGTTTGTCAAGAGAATTAATCAGGCAGGATCTAAAGCAGACCTTGCTTTTGATGGGTCTTTTTGGTATTCTGCCGAGACCATGAGGACCTGACACTCCAGAGGCCAAGGGCGGGTGGAAAGGCGTGATCTATCTCGCTTCTTTTCTCCTCCTGACGGCGCTCGCCATCGTGCTTCAGCTCCAATACCGGGGGTTTGAAGGGCCGCTGTCCGACAATATCCTGATCCTCATCCTCATCAATGCGAATTTCCTGCTCCTGGCTGCGGTCATCTTCATGATGGCCAGGAGCCTCTGGAAACTCTCGATGGAGCGGAGACAGGGCGTGTTGGGGGCGCGGTTCAGGACCAAACTGGTCTTTGCTTTTGTCAGCCTGTCATTCATTCCTCCTGTGCTCCTTTTTTTGATCGGGAGCGGAATGTTCACCAGAAGCATCGAGCGGCTCTTCAGCCTCAGGATCGAGAATTCGCTCAAGGACGCGGTCTCGGTTTCCCAGGAGTACTACGACCGTCTCCAGAAAGAGGCCTTTGTTTTCGGCAAACAGATCAGCAGTCAGATGACCGATGCCCGGCTCCTGCCCCAGTTCGAGAAGCAGGTGCTCAAGGAGTATCTGGCCAAGAAGGCTGAAGAGTACGGCCTAGGATCGGTTGAACTCTTCACCTCCCCCCGCGAGCGGTCCGTGGCCGTTGTTACGAGTCAATACCCGGCGAAAACATTCACACAGACACCGTCCGACCTCGTGGCCAAGGCCTTTGCAGGGCAGGAGGCGGCAGATGTAGCAGGTTCAGCAAAAAAGGGCGACATCATGCGGGCAGTCGTGCCGCTCTATGAACGTTCAGATCTCGTGAAGGAAACAGTGTCATTGCGGCGGTCGCCGTCAGTTTTTATATTCCTCAGAGCCTGGCCGCAAAGTCAGTTGTCATCCGCGAAGGGTACGCACAGTACCGGTCCGCGTTCAGCGGCAAGGAGCCGATCAAGCTGTCATACCGGCTCGGGTTCCTTTCAGTCACGCTGGCGCTCCTCCTTGCGGCTATCTGGGTGGCGCTCCGGGTGGCCGCCGGCATCACGGTGCCGATCAGGAAGCTGGCGGAAGGGACCGCTGCGGTAGCGGCGGGCAGGTTCGATTACCGGATCGACGAAACGTCCGACGACGAGGTGGGGGTGCTGATCGACTCGTTCAACAAGATGACCCAAGACCTCCAGCAGTCGCGGGAGCAGGTCGAGCAGGAGGTCAGCTACAAGAAGACGATCCTCTCGAACATCGAAACGGGCGTCGTTTCCATCGACCGTACGGGCAGGATCACGACGGTCAACCAGTCGGCCTCGGAGATCCTTGGCATCCAGGAGCAGGACGTGCTCGGCAAACGGTATGATGAGGCTTTCGGGTTCCTCGAGTTGGACCCGATCCGCGGCCTGTTTCGCAGGCTCGAGCAGGGGCAGGGACGGGCCGAGGAGGAAATGTCGCTCAATGTGCGGGGCAGGATGCTGACGCTCAGGATGCGTATCTCCGCACTCAGGGACGGCATCGGCACGCATCATCGGGTCGGTCATTACCTTCGACGACCTTACTGAACTGCTGCGCGCAAAGAAGGCCGAAACCTGGCAGGATGTGGCGAGAAGGATCGCGCATGAGTTCAAGAACCCGCTCACGCCCATCAAGCTTTCCGCCGAGCGGCTGCGCAAGAAACACGCGGAAGGCGCGCCGGACTTCGATGCTGTCTTCGATGAGTGCAGCCTGACGATCGTTCAGGAGGCTGACGGTCTGCGAAAGCTCGTGGACGAG
The DNA here is from genome assembly GCA_963796285.1 of Nitrospirota bacterium. GTDB lineage: Bacteria > Nitrospirota > UBA9217 > UBA9217 > UBA9217 > JALNZF01. The sequence goes on along the minus strand of CAWCKW010000012.1, from coordinate 1,423,394 downwards.
TTTGCGAACTTCGCGCGCATGCCGAGCTCGAACCCCATGCTGCAGCCCCTCGCGCCGGTGATCGAGAGCGTGGTCCAGCTTTACAGCGGCGCGCATAAGGACATTGTGTTTGTAAAGGATATCATGCCGGACCTGCCCGACGTGTTCATTGACCGTGAGCAGATCAAACGGGTTTTCATCAATCTCTTCGAAAACGCGGTCGAGGCCATGGGCGGCAAGGGCAGGATACTGGTTGCGGCGAAGATGACCTCTTCAGGCATGGCGCAGATCGATGTTGCCGATGAAGGGCCGGGGATCGCGGCAGAGGATGTGCCGAAGCTGTTCGAGCCGGAGTTCTCCCGAAAAAAAAAGAAGAGCGGCCTGGGACTCGCCATCGTGCTCAGGATCATCAAGGACCATCGCGGCACGATCAGCGTGTCAAAGAATGATCCCCATGGAGCGCGGTTCATTATAGAACTGCCGGCGTCGGTGAAAAGTGGAGAGGTTCATAATTCATAGTTCGGAGTTTTGGAGTTCGGAGTTCGTAAGACGTCACAGAACAAAATAGTGAGGGCTGATTCATAATTCGGAGCACCACCTTCGACGTTGACTTGGCCGCACTCTGAACTCGCTACTCGGAACTTACTTTAAAGGGGGCACCTTGGATACAGCATCAACGATACTGGTAAGCGTTATAGCGATCTATCTTATTTTCAAACTCTTCGGTCTTCTGGGGCGTCTGGGGATCAAACAGATTTCCCCGAAGGAGCTTGACCAGAAAAAGGGCATGATGATCCTCGATGTACGCACGAACAAGGACTACGAAAGAGGCCATATTCCCGGCGCGATCCATGTGCCGCTTTCGGACATCGGCGACAAGATCAAGAAGCTCAAGAAGGACAAGGAGCTGGTGGTATACTGCCAGAACGGCAACCGGAGCATCTGGGCCATCAAGCGGCTGATGGGCATGGGTTACAAAAACCTTTTCAACCTGAAGGGCGGCTATAGTGCCTGGAAAAGAACTCATTGACGAGCTGAGGCGGGACTATCGCGCGAAAAAGCCGCTGATCGTTAAACGGCTCGCCGAGTTCAGAACAGTGTACGAGAAGGGCGACCGGGCGATCTTCGAAGAACTCTGCTACTGCATCCTGACCGCGGGCAGCAGCGCGAAAATGGGCATGCGCACCGTAGACGCGTCTCAAGGACATCCTCCGGACCGGCAGTGAGAAGGAGCTCCAGCAGCGCGCGCAAGCACACCGTGTGCGGTTCTGGCGCCTGCGGCCGTCCTACATTCACCATACGAGGGAATATCTCGATGATTTATGCGGGCTGAAGCTTAAACGGTTGATCGGATCTTTTGATGGCCGCCATGCTCGGCGCGATTTTTTCGCGAAGAACAAAGGGGTAAAAGGATTAGGGTATAAAGAGGCGAGCCATTTTCTCCGCAACATCGGCTTCCCCGGCTATGCCATCCTGGACAAGCACATTCTGAACAGTCTCCGCGAGATGGGAGTGATCGGCCCACGGATGCGTTCAACGACGCGCGCGGGTTACCTCGCGATCGAGATGAAGCTCGAGCAATTCGCGAAAGAGATCGGCATCGACATGGACCACCTGGACCTGCTCCTGTGGTCCCGAAAGACCGGGGAGATATTGAAATAAAACATCCGGGGTCCGGGGTTCAACATCCGGAGCAGGAAGACAGGCGTCAGAATAAGGCCGGTGATGGCTGAAGGCTTTTTACCATGAAAAAGATCATCTTCCTTTCCGCACTGGTCATCATCGGCGCCCTGTTTCCCGCCCAAATCAAGCGGGGATGCCTGAGCCTGCTCATCCTTATCGACAGTGTGCGGTCGCCGGAGAAGGCGATGATGGGGAAGCTCATCGATGGGCCGGCGATGACGAAGGTGACGGTCCCGGGCAGGGGCCGGGTCATTCACGCTGATCTCTATCGTCCTCTCCGGCAAGGCAGGCAGTTCCCTCTGCTCCTTGTGCACGGCGTGAACCCCGCGGGAAAGGATGATGAGCAGCTCGTGCTCCTGGCCGAAGACCTGGCGCGGGCAGGGTTCCTTGTCCTGGTCCCCGATTTCGAAGGGATGAAGACCCTTCGGATCAGGGTCTCCGATGCCGAGGACATTCTTCAAAGCTTCCTGTACCTGAGCAGGACGGAGCATGCCGGACCACGCGGGGGCATGCTCGGTATCGGCTATGGCGCAGGGCCCATGCTGCTTGCCGCGGCTGACCCGCGGATACGGGACAAGGTCGGCGTGGTTACGACCTTCGGCGGGTATTACGACCTCCGCACGGTGATGTCCTTCGCACTGACCGGCGCCATTGAGTATGGTGGACTCCGGGGATACGTCAGGCCCGAAGCTTCGCTCCGGTGGATGGTTGCATACAGGAATCTTGACCTCCTGCGTTCATCCGATGACCGGGAGAAGCTCAGGAAGATCATCGAAACGCGAAACCGATACGATACTGCGGCGGCCGAGTCGCTCGCAAGAGCCCTTGGTCCGGAGGGCAGGGCGGTCCACGCTTTACTCGTCAATACCCGCCAGGAACGATTCGCGCCGCTCTATGAGAACCTTCCCTTGCAGGTAAGGGAGTATGTGTATCAGCTGTCACCGTCACGTGCGATACCTTATATCACGGCATCATTCATCATCATCCACGGCATGGATGATCAATTCGTTCCCTATACGGAGAGCGTGAAGCTTGCCGAGGCGGTTGGCGACAAGGACCGGGTTTACCTCGTACTTCTGCCGCAGTTCATGCAGAGCGAGCCGATCGAGCCTTCGGTCGGAGACCGGTATCAACGGTATGTCCTGGGAGGCTGGCGCCTGTTTATGGCGATCTACGGGCTGCTGGAGAAGGGCGGAATAAAGTAATCAACAGGGAGGAGGCCGTACATTGTAAGCAGGAGAGGGCGGGGTCTCATTCATTCAGGCGAGAAAAATTACGCTCTTTTTGCCGTCACCTGGTTACCATCTACAGAAAACAATGCTATGAGTGACAAGGGTCTCAAAAAAGCTGTCATTATCGGTGCGGCGATCGGCGCGCTGGCCAGTCTGGGTGCGGCCCTGTCCATGGACCTCTTTCTCTCCGGCTCGATCCAGGGGACCTGGTGGGACGCGGCTGCCAAGGACGTGACCAGGATGTTCGGCCCGTCATGCGGAAAGAACTCTTTCGCGATCGCGCTGGTTCTGGTTCTGGTGATGGGGTTCCTGGCCGGTTTTGGCGCCCTGCTCGGCGCCGCCGGTGGTCTTATGATGAACAGGTTTTTCAAGAGCGTGCTCAAGTTATAGGGGATAGTTCTGAAAATCGATCCGGACGAGCCCGGACTACTGTTGTTTGAAATGGATAGCAGGCCGTTGTTACTTAGAGGGTTCAGTACCTTGATGCACGTGAAGGTTCGCAGAGGTGGGCCCGCCGAGCAGATGATTGCAAAACGTGTGATATGCCATACCGGCATGGTCAGGTTAGGAAAGGATTTATTTTTTCCGCTTTGCGCAGCTTAGACCTCTCAGGCTTAAACAGCAGCTTGAGCAGCCCCGGCACCTTCACCTTCCACCCCTCGATGGTCCAGTCGAGTTCGTGCTTGCCGCACACCGAGTCCAGGGTGTTCAGGTTGAAGATCTCTTCGCGCAAGGTATCGTCAATATTCTCCGGATCAGTGATCTTCTCGTTCAATCGCATCGCCCGCTGAAGATGGTCCCTCACCATTACCGCGTTCCGTTCCCCGATCACGCCATATCGTTCCTTGATCTCGATGAGCGCAAGCGCCCCGTCATAGGTGGCCTTCACGATCTCGTCCCGCGTCATCCAATTCGTTTCATAGTTCAGCGTGTATTTCCAACTCGGCATGAGCATGGCCTGCCGATGCTCCCTGAGCGTCCGGTAAAAGAACCTGTATCCGTACGCTTCCGGATCCTCGAAGATGCCGCTACCGGGGTCGATAAACGGCGCGAGCGGCGCGAGCAGGGGCAGGACCCTGCCCGCGTTCCCGTTGTTTCCGTACCGGGCGAGGAGAGACCCGCAGTAGCGCACCGTCTCCATGACCGAGGCGTAGTCCTGGTGGGGGAGGCCGACCATGAAAAAAAGGTCGATCCGTTTGCATCCGATGCGGATGAGCGTATCGATCATGTCTTCCAGCGCGGCATTGCTGTAATCCTTCCCGAATATTTTCCTGACATTGATGTCATGCGATTCCGGGGATATCTCAATATTGAAGTTCGAGAAGGATTCAGCGACCTTTTCGAGAAAGGCAGCGGGGGGCGGACTGAAGAACTCGATGCAGACCTCGTTCCTGATGCGATGTTTCTTCACCGCATTCAGGAACCGCTCGCTGTACTCCCGCCCTGCCTGGAGCAGGTCACCCAGCACCATCATCGGTGCGCCGGTATATTCCGCAATGGTGCGCATGTCCTCCGCCACGAGCTCAGGAGACCGGAAACAGGGCCTTTTTCTCATGCAGACCTTGTTGAAGGCAGAGATCGAGCCTCCGCAGGTCCCGCAGTTGTGGTTGCATCCCCGGACCGTAAAAATGGCGGTGACGGGGTAGCTGAGCCAGTACTTGAAGGGGATGTATCCAGACGGGTCGAGATATTTGACCGCCATCTTCAGGAGATGAGGGTAGTTGAAGCTGACGTAATCGAGATTCTCAGGCTGAAACGTGGGCTCATTGGTCTTTGTGCGGCCCTCCCTGTCGCGCCATGCGAGGTTCGGCACGTTCTCATATCCCGAACCCGTCTTGATCGCGTTCATGAGCTGCCGGAGTGGTTCTTCGGTGGAGTCGCCGCGGACGATGAAATCCACAAAGGGATAGTCGCGCATGATCTCTTCGTGATAATAGGTCGCGCTGAGACCGCCGAGTATGACCGGTGTATCGGGATGGTACTTTTTGACGAGCTCGGCAAGGCTCAGACTGCCGTCCACATGCGGAAGCCAGTGAAGGTCGATGCCGAAAGCCGCGGCATCAAGTCCTTTGACATAGGGTTCAGGGTCGAACGACGCGCTTTGGAGCATTTTCAGGGCGAGGTTGATGATCCGCACCGAGATGCCGTGTCTGGTGAGGTAGTCGGATATGGTGAGGAACCCGATGGGATAGATCTCGAATATGGACGATGACGGCACCACATCGCTGACCGGGCCGAAAAAAAGGGGCATTTCCCGGAATTTGAAAACGCTCGGCGGATGAAGAAGGATCAGGTCAGGTTTCGGCATAGAAGGCCTTGTCTCCGAACAGTTGAGTGGTGTAGGTATCGGCCATGCCTTCAGTCACGCTTTCCATGGCCTGAAAAAGTGTCTCGGCAAGGGAGCTCATCGCGCTGTTGAACGGCGGGATTAGCCTGATGGAGTGGCTCAGCATGCGGGTCTCCTGGTTATACAGGCGGAGGATGTCCATGAGGATGTCCTTGAACTCCTTCCCGGTATACACCTTCCGTACGATATCAGCGAACGATGCGGCGTCCGGCCACTCGCGCAGCAGCTCGTAGACGGCCCTTGATATCCTCCAGATCCTCTGGATCCGGATATCCGCGATATCGCCGTACCGCACGGACAGGCTAAAGGACGGGATCCTGAGGCTCTGGATGAACTGCTTGTCCACAGCCTTTGTTTTTTCGAAGATATCTTCGAGATCGAGATCGCATACGGGTTTGCCCGCCTGGAACGCTTGACCGGCTTCCTCGATGATGAGCCGGTCCTTGTCCACTTCTTTTTTCACATTCGCTGCAACGTATGACGAAAAGAACGGCAGGGATGCGAGGACCAGGGAATTGCCTCTGATGTGGCCCAGGCTCCGGCTTGAGAACTCCTCCATCATGATCCTGTCCTTCTCGCACAGGATGCCGATCTTATCCACGTTTTTCCGCCCGGTAAAGCGTTGCAATCCCCATGGTCAGGGAATCGACGGTGACGCTCGGCAAATCCGTTGTTGGCAATGATGCGCTTGAACTCATCAGGCGGGTAAAATGCATTGATGGAGCGGGGGAGATACAAATAGGGCGCAGCGGTTTTAACGACCAGATTCCCGATAAACGGCATGATCCTGAATACGTACCACTCATAGAGCGCACGGAACCAGGACGCATGCGGTTTCGTCAGCTCAAGACAGATGAACTTTCCGCCGGGCTTAAGCACCCGATTGATCTCCAGAAGGGCCAGCGAGGTATCGGGGATGTTCCGCATGCCGAAAGCCACGGTGACGGCATCAAAGGTCTTATCCGGAAAAGGGAGCCGTTTTGCGTCTGAGAGGATAAAGGCCAGATTCTGATATTGGTGTCCGGACTTGGTCTTTGCACGGTCGAGCATTTCCTGGCAGAAATCGGCTCCCGTGACCAGGCCCCGCGGGCCCACCCGCTGGGCGAGCAGAAAGGCGAGCTCACCGGTGCCGGTACAGACATCGAGCACCTGCTCGCCCTCATGGATGCCGGACCTGGAAACCGCCTGCTTGCGCCAGAAGTGGTCGAAACCAAAACTGAATCCGCTGCTCAGGAGATCGACATGAGGCGCAACTGTCGAGAAAATATGTTTGATGAAAAGGTCTCTTTGTTCTAATGACATGGATTATTACCCCTGATAAGGCGGAACCAAATTATACAGGATGAATGGAGAACCTCTCATTAAATCCTTTACCATCCTGAAGCTTCTGTAAAAAAACCATCTTAAATGGACTCTAACTAAGTGAATTCACAAAAAACCTTTGACCACAGAGCTCACAGATATTTTGTTAGTCCGAAATTCTTTTCTCCGTGTTCTCTGTGGTTTGTCTTTTTGCGTCCTCATTTTTTATTTGCCGTTTTCATAAAAAAATTTATGATCTCACCTTCAGCAAAGAGAGTATTTGGATCAGTACACGAACTGCCCCAGAATGATCAGCATAAGCAGCAGGAAGCCGATGAATACTGCCGCGAACCCGAAAAAGATCCCGGCATCCGTGATCCAGTTCTTCTGTGGTTCGACCAGATAGCGCTCAAGTTGTTCTTCCGCGACCAGACGCTGATATTCGAGGGGCCGCTCCTGCTGCAGTTCGTGAAGGGTGACGCGCCCGGTGAAGATGACCGGGTCCATGGGGAATTTTTCCGGCCTCAGGTGCGTGTTAAAGTAGTGGATCGTAAAGATGAAACCGGCGGCGAGGAGCGCCTCGTCGCTGTGGATGACCGTTGCCACGTTGAATGCCCATCCGGGAAAGAACCGTCCGAAGAACGCCGGGAACCACAAGAAGAGCCCCGACACCCCGATCATCCCGACTCCCCAGAACACCGCCCAGTAATCGAACTTTTCCCAGTACGCCCAGCGGTCGAACTGCGGGCGCGGTCCTTTTCCGAGGAACCATTTGAAATTACCGTACATGTCCTCGACGTCCTTGAACCACGGCACCATGGATTCCGGTCCAAGGGGGTTGAACTTGAACTTCCTGACCACAGCGATGTCGTAGATCACGTATCCGATGTGGGCAGCGAAATAACCAAAGGTGAGGACCGCGCAGATGCGGTGGACGAGGGCCGCGCCCTGATACCCTCCCAGGAGGCTCATGAGCCATGCGGCCCAGGGTGACTGGGAATACTTGATCGGCATGCCGGATGCGACGAGGCCGATGAAGCTTATGGCCATGACGACATGAAGGACCCGGTGGAACGCGGTAAAGCGTTTTACCTGTGACACGTTACCCGCCTCCCTTCTTGTTCATCCGCTCTTTCAGCGAGCGGTAGGCCCACAGGAAGGTGTGAGTGAAGAAAAAGGCAAAGACACCGATCAGGAGCGTTGTCATGAAAAGATAGGTATAGAACATAACAGGATATTTCGCCCGGTTCGTCTCGTCGGCATGGGCATAGAATTTGGTGAACCCCCGGGTTGCCCCGGGATGGCATTTTTTGCATGTATTCAGGATATTTTGCTCCGAAAGCACGGAGGTGTTGTCCGTGACCCGGGTAATACGGTGCGACCCGTGGCAGTCGGAACACTTTGCTATGGTGGTGTAGCCGAGCTGCGTCACCTTGCCGTGGTAGGTCTTTCGATAGGTCGTCATCTGTTTGCTATGGCAGCTTCCGCACTCTTGGACCAGGGACAGCATCCACTTCGCATCCCCGGTCGGCGGGATCAGGTGTTCCTGATGGCAATTGAAGCAGGTGGGCGCTTGCGCATTGTTCCGGTCAATGGCCTCGATGCCGTGAATGCTTGTACTGTACTCCTTGTACTCCCGTGCATGGCACTGCGAACAGAGTGCCGGGATATTCTGCCGCCGGGTCGCTGATCGACTGTCGCTGGATGGATAGATGAAATGCGAGCCGTGGCACGTCTGGCATGTCGGCACCACGGTCTGTCCAACCGGTGAGACGCGGTTATGGACGCTCATCTTGAATGCCCGCGCTTGTTCCGTTGGAGCGCCGTTCGTGCCAAGGAGGTGGCAGATGCCGCAGTTGACCTTTGCGACCTTGCCATGCGGGTATGAGGTGATGCTGATGTGACAATTGGTGCAGGCGAAAACCCCGTGCACTGATTCCGAAAAGGCCTTTGGGTCTATGAATCCCGTCATGCCTTTCTGCCCATGGCAGTCGCGGCAATTCTCGCCGGAAACGGCATGGAAGGGGAACAGGATGATTGCGAACACAAGCAGAAGGTAGAAGCGTATCATAGTGTAATTGTAGCAAAGAACAGGATGCTGTCAAGGCTGGTGGAAAATTAGCGCAACGTTCGGGGGATAGTACAACCGTCGATTGTAATAATATAGCACAATTTTGGACAATGTGTAATTAGACAAAAGGCGCATTCGATTTACGATATACTGTAATCTCAGGGCAATAATGAAAGAGAAACCGAAAGAACCATTTGTTCCCATGGAGATGCATGATACGGTCCGTCACGAGATCATATCGGAGCTGGGAGAGGGACCACGGTCCGCCAAGGAGCTGTCCGCGGCTGTCAGGATCTCCGAAAAGGAGGTCTACGGCCATCTTGAACATATCAGAAAAACGATCACGCTATCCGGGAGGCATCTGGTTGTCACGCCTGCTGAATGTAAAAAGTGCGGATTTGCGTTTGCAAAGCGGGAGCGTCTGAAGAAGCCCGGCAAGTGCCCGGTATGCAAGGGAGAGTCGATCTACGCGCCGCTGTTTGAGATAAAAGAAGTCTCCAAACCCTGAAAGCAGGATGATCTCTCTCTTCATCGCAAACGCCCGCAATGAGATGAGGATCCGTTCATGCATTCCGGTCAGATTCCCTGGAGTTAAAACAAAAATTATTTTCTTATCTTCGGGATAAAGCTTGAAAGCAGATACCAGGGTGTTCGAAGGAGCAGCCATCGCTGAAAGTGCCGGTAGTCGGTCTTGCCTCCTACGACGTCGAGATACTGCTCAAGCGCCTTTGGATGATCGAAGAAGATGCGAAGGAAGAGGTCGGGATATCTGTCAAGCAACTGTGCGAGGCGCAGCGCGACCAAAAGGTTTTTTCTGATGAGCTGTTCGCTTTCCCGGCAATAACGGACGGCTGCTGAAGCGGGACCGCTCTTCCCCTGTATGCTGTCGATGATCGCCCGGGCAGCCAGCTTGCCGGAGAGGATGGCATAGGCGATCCCCTCGCCATGAAATGCGTCCGCAAATCCTGCAGCGTCGCCGACCAGCAAAATGCCGCCTGACGCAATATGCCTTTTTAATCCCCCCAGCGGAATAACGTGGCCCTGCACGGCGGAGAGTTCCATCCCCAGTGAATGGGCAAAGCCGGACAGCACCTTTTTCGGCTCTTTCATTTTTGACGCAAGACCCATGATGCCCAGCGAGTGATATCCCCCGTGCGGGAAGAGCCACCCATATCCCTGCGGCGCGATGCCGAAATGCATGTCAACGGTCCTGTGTTGACGTCTGTCTATCGTTTCATCGTTTGTTGGAACGTTTGAGACCAGGCCCAGTATCATCTCGTCCTTACCCAGGGGCTGCCTGACCGCATTCGCCACGCGGCTGTGAATGCCGTCCGCGCCGATGAGGAAACGGGTCTGGTAGGACGCCTTCTCAGTGACGACGGTCATCCCATCGCCACTGGTATGCACAGCAACGACCTTCTCTCCGGGCAAGAACCGTGCGTTGCACTCAACCGCTTTTTCTGCCAGAAAGGCATCGAAGCGGATCCGGCTCACGAAAACCGCGATACGGTACTGCCTATTCGCTTCAATACTTCTACCGCCATAATGCACGCGTGCGTTGAAACATTCTTTTTCGATAATATTCTCCGGGAGAGGGAAGTCAAGGAGGGAGAGGGCATGACCGGAGACCGCGCCTCCGCAGGGTTTGGACCGGGGGAAGATGTCCTTGTCAAGGAGAAGGGTCTTGAGCCCCTGTTGAGCACATTCACGGGCGCAGGTGGATCCAGCTGGTCCTGCGCCGGCTATGATGACGTCGTACATGACTCGTTCCCCTGCGATAGCCACACACCTGAAGGGCAAGTTAGGGAAGGGTGAAGCGATTATTACGCTTTTTTCTTCCCATGGAACAGCTCACTTCCCGCCCCAGGATAGACCTTTCGTTCCATTTTTGGTGTCGGATTCTGAACACACGGCCATTTCTCGAATTGCGGTTCCGGTCCTTCCTGTGCGGCCGGAGTAGGCTGCCGGTCAGCCATTAACGGTTCGTTGCGCACGTCTGTTCCGATCACATGGTAGCTGAATTCAACGGGGATGCCGTTCGGATCATATGAATAGATAGAATGGATGAAGCCGTGGTCGATGACCTCTGACACCCAGATCCCGGCCGCGTCGATCCTGTCCTTGAGCTGCCAAAGGCCATCTTCGTTCTCCAGCCCGATCGAGACATGGTCGAAGATGAAAGGTCCGCGTACCGGTCTCCCGTGCTCTTTTTCCGCAACAGGTGTGATCTCCGGCCATTCGAAGAACGTGATCATGTCCCTGCTGGAGATCTCAAAGAAGTACTGGCGGTAGCCCGGCTGGCCAAGACCGGCGATCAGGCGCATGCCGAGCAGGTCTCTCCAGAAACGGATGGTCCCGTCCATGTCTCCCGTCGCGAGGGCCAGATGGTTCACTCCATTATAGGTCACCATGAAACACCCCCTTGCATAAACAACCTATCACAATAGTACCCCATCGGACAACCATTTTTAAAGATATTGAATTTTTCATACAGCATGTATGGTTCTGCATCGCAATATTCTTGCGGTTCTAGTATGTGAACCGGGGAAAGATATGCATTTTACTGCGACAGAGAATTGCATAAATTAACATAAAAATGCCAAGTGGAGGAAGGAGCACTAAGGCGTAATTTATTTGATAGAATGTAAGTATGGAAAACAATATCCTTCGGGACATCATCGGCGTGGAAAAAGAGATCCAGCAATCCATTGAGCAGGCAAAAGAGACGGCGCGTGTCTGGCTTGAGACCCGCAAAAAAGAAATGGATGTACGTTTGGCAAATGAAGAAAAAGAGATTGTTGACTCCTTCCGTCAATCTCGGGAGATGTTGCAGCGAGAAGCGGTGAACGGGGCCGAAGACCTGGTGAAGCAGGCGGAACTTCTGGCCGATCATATCAATCAACTCAAAGACGAAGCGTTAGCACGAATTGTGGCGGACCATATCCATATGATCCTGCCGGGTGACCCATGATCGTCCGCATGGCAAAGGTCGAGATCGTTGGGGCGAAAGAACTTCTTCAGGAGGTGTTGACAAGCCTCCGGGAGCTCGGGATCTTTCAGATCGAACCGGCAACCGTCGGTTTTATCGAAGAAGGCCATGAGGACGATATCCGTTCGTTCATGCTTGATGAAAAGTCGGTATTCGAACGGATGTTTCTCGAGGAGCTTCGCGCCAAGATCGGAGAACTGTTGTCGCAGCTTCCCAAACTGCAGGTCAGGAACAGTTACCTCGATCCGCGTCCGGTCATCGATACCGTGGCAGCGATCATCGAGCGGCATCGTGTCCTGATCACGGACAAGAACAAGCGGAAGGAATCACTCCAGAAAGAGCAACAGGAACTAGAGCGATATGCCGCGTTTCTCGGCACGCTTGCGCCGCTCATCGAGAGCGTTAAAGAAACGCCGGACATTGATTTCATCGGCCTGACCATACGGGAACCCGACATGGTGGTCCATCTCAAGGAAGCGCTCTCGCGCATCACCGATTGGAAATATGAGCTCGTGACCGAGACCGCCGGGGATGGCACGCTTGTGGGACTCATTACGGTGGAAAAGGAACATGCCGACAAGGTGAAAAAGACCCTGAGCGATGAGCAGGTGCCGGAGCTTATTTTCCCTCCCTCGTTTGCCGGTCTCAGTTTCACGGAAAAGGGCGCTTACGTCAGGAAAAAGATCGCGGAAGTCTCGGCAGAGCTGGGGCGGATCGATGCCGAGCTTTCCCAATTTGCGCGGCGATGGACGCCGATCTACCGCAGTGTACGGGAATGGATCGATGACCGTTTGTCCGTACTGTTCACGACGGCGGCGGCGTTTGAAACACGGATGTGTTTCTTCATCAACGGCTGGATGGCCGCACAGAATGTAAAGAAGGTAAGAGCGGATCTGACGGAAGCATTTCACGGGGATGTCATACTGGCGGAGAAGGAGCTTCGCGAAGAAGACCTGGACCGCGTCCCGATCATCATGAAAAATCCTCCGTACTTCAAACCATTTGAGATCCTCACGAGCATGCTGCCGCTGCCGGCCTATACCTCGTACGATCCGACCCCGTTCATCGGAATCTTTTTTCCGGTTTTCTTCGGGATGATCCTCGGCGATGCAGGATATGGTCTGTTTCTCGCCGCGCTATCATTCTTCCTGATAAGAAAATTCAGACAGCGGAAATATATCAGGGATGGCGCCAGGATCCTACTGGTCGCATCTCTGTATTCGATGTTCTTCGGCGTCCTGTTTGGAGAATTCTTCGGCGACCTCCCGGAACGGATTTTTCATATTCAGCCGCTCTGCGTCGAACGCCGGACCGCGATCGTCCCCATGATCTTCTTTGCCCTTGCCGTGGGCGTCGGTCACGTGCTCCTCGGGCTTGTTTTCGGCGTTATCACGGGTTTCCAGAAGAAGGAAAAAAAAGAGGCATTTTACAAGCTCTTGAGCATTGTCATGATCCTGGGGTTGATCGTGATTCTCGCATCCTTCTTCGGGGTCTTCCCCGCATATCTTTCGCGGCCGGTCATTATCGCCATCCTGTTCCTTACGCCGCTCCTGTTCTTTACGGGCGGACTGTTGGCGCCGCTCGAGCTTTTAAAAAGCATCGGCAACATTGTTTCCTATGTCCGTATTATGGCGATCGGGCTCACGTCAGTGCTGCTCGCCTTTGTCGCGAACAATCTGGGTGGCCTGACCGGGGACATCGTGACTGGAATTTTCGTGGCCAGCCTGATCCATGTGCTCAATATCATTCTCGGCGTGTTCTCGCCGACCATACACTCGCTCAGGCTCCACTACGTGGAATTTTTCAGCAAATTCATGGAACACGGGGGGAGAAAGTTCGAACCGCTGAAGAAGTGAAGGCTTCACCACGGAGGCAGGGAGTCACGAAGCAAATGAGAATATGAAAATCACGAATAAATACGTATATTCCGGTACGAAAAATGAAACCACAAAAAGGCAGACCACAGAGAACACAGAGAATATAATTTTTGATTAAAATTATTTGTGTGAACTCAATGGTTGATGGTTTTTATGAATTCAATAAAAGAGGTTCCCTGTTGAAAGATTGAAAGACGTCATCAGACGTTTATAATTTGGGCGGTCAAAGAGGGGAGGGAACTTAAATAACTATACCTTGCTGATCTTTAAGGTTTCCTCAGAGTTCTCTGTGGTCAGGTTTTGACATTACGAATTACAGACAAGGAGGTACTTATGAATCTCGAAAAAGTTCTTATCGCGTTGTGCGCTGCGCTTGCCATCGGCCTCACGGCCCTTGCCACGGCCTGGGCGCAGTCGAAGATCGGGGCGGCAGGGGCCGGGGCGCTCGCGGAAAAGCCGGAGCTTACCGGTACCATCGTGATCCTGGTGGCCATTCCCGAGACCATGGTAATCCTCGGTTTCGTGGTGTCGACCATGATCCTCTTCACGGTGAAATAGAATGGGTGCCCGGGAGCTGATCGAGTCGCTGCGAAGAGCGAGCGAAGAGAGTATTCGTCTTCACCGGAAGGAAGCGGAGCAGGAAGTGGAGGCTGCGCAGGCTTCGCTGGCCAAACGGATCGCGGAATTGCGCAAGCACTATGCTGATGAGCTTGCTGCCGCCGAAAAGGAGGAATCCCGACGGGCCCGTGCGGAGGCAGGCAGCCGGGTGCGGGCGATCAAACTTGCCGCGGAAAAGACGCTCTCGGACCGCCTGTTCTCGATCGCGCGTGCGTCGCTTGCACAGTTGAGGGGTGACGGTTACCCGGCAAACTTTGAAAAACTGGCGAGGGAACTCCCCTCTCTCCCGTGGAAGCTCGTGCAGGTACATCCTTCGGACATCGATCTTGCCCGAAAGCATCTTTCCGATGCAGAGGTCGTGCCGGTGGAAACGATCACGGGAGGCATGGATGCGGCGATGGAGAACGGAACGATCAGGGTGATCAACACCTTCGAGAAGCGGCTTGAGCTGGCATGGGCCGACCTGCTGCCGCTGCTGATAAGCGATGTTTACCAGGAGGTATCCGATGGAGCTTCTCAGAAAAAGTCCTGACCCCGGATATCCCATTGAGTATCTGTTGTCGAGGATCAAGGGCAGACGGTCATGGCTGATACGGGACTGGAAGCAGCTTCTCTTCGATCCTGCGCTGTACGAGTCGCTGCCGACAGGCGGGGCAGGAGGTTTTCAAAAAGGCAAAAACGCAGATGCGGTATGGAGAAATCTCATGGCTGAATACCAGTGGGTGTATTCGCAGATGAACCAGCAGCTCCGCGATATCTTCTTTTCCTTTTTCCTGTATGCAGAGCTCCGGACGATCTTTATCTGTCTCAGGCATCTAATTGACAAAAAGGCAGGCGCGATCGATGACCTTCTGGACAGGAGTCTTCTTTCCGACGAGATCAAAAAAGAGCTCTTGTTCAGCACCGACCTTCCGGCAGCGGTGAGAGGAATAGAGCGTCTTTTTTCATCTCTTTCGGGTCAATTTCTTGGGCTCGGCACGACGCTTGAATCGGGCGGACTTCGCGCCGTCGAGCAACGCCTTATTGGGACCTTTCTATCTGTAACGATAGAATCCGATCTTCATCGGCTCCTGAAGACGTACTTTTCTCGGCTTATCGATGCGCGGAACATTCTGGGGCTGTATAAATACCTGCGGCTTGGAATGAAGGTCCAGCCGGAGTTCATTGCCGGCGGCGCCATACCTGAAATGAAGTTGAAAGATATCATGAAGAAGGACGATCTCCCTGGCGTGGCTTTGCTGGTACGTGAATGTACCGGTATTACCGTGGAACGGCCGGACTCGACATCCATCGAGCGTGCTCTGTATCGCGGCATGACGCGATGGCTGAGAAAAGAGGGGCGAGACCCTTTTGGCATCGCACCTATTCTGGATTATCTGTGGCGGTGTTCGATCGAGGCGATGAACCTGAGCGTGCTGCATCATACCAAAGATCTCGAACGGGAGACGGTCGCGGCTGAACTGGTGCAATGAGGCTGTCAATTATGTATAAATCAAATTCTTCGCAACAGGGAAAGAATATTAAGAAGAAAACGTAAAACTTTTCTCGCGCAAAGCCGCAAAGGCCGCAAAGAACGGCAAAAATAAAAGGGATTAGTGTTTTAATTCGAGACTTACAAGCTTTCCTTTGCGCGCTTTGCGGCTTTGCGCGAAAATGATTTACCTGGTTTTGGTTTGTCCAGGTCAGGTGTTTCTTATGAAAACGATCTCATTCATAACTCCGCCGGATGCGTCGTACGGGTTCAGCCTGAGCGGTGTACCCCAGTATGCCGTGAAAGCGGGTGAAGCGGAAGAAACGCTCAAAAAGACCATGACAGAGACCGACACCGGGCTCATCATCATCGATGAACGCCTGCTGCAAGGTATGCCTGAAGAACGGCTGCGGGAGCTAGAGCAGGGGTGGCACGGTATCTTGCTGGTGCTCCCGTCACCAGAAAAACCGCCGCCGGAGGTCGAGGATTATGCCGCGCGGCTGATCAGACGGGCGATCGGGTATCATGTGAGATTGAAAATATGAACGGAAAGATCCAGCGAATATCAGGACCGACCGTGAGCGTAGACCTCAAGGGGCTCAAACTCTACGAGCGCGTTTACGTGGGCCATGTCATGCTTACCGGCGAAGTGGTGCGGCTGGAGCGCGAAAAAGCCGTGATCCAGGTTTACGAAGACACCCGCGGACTCGCAGTGGGCGAGCCGATAAAAGGTGTGGGCATGCCGCTCACGGTGCGCCTGGGGCCCGGCCTCCTCGGCGGCATGTTCGACGGGCTGCAGCGCCCCCTGGAACGGCTCAGGGAAGAAATGGGGCCGTTTATCACCGGCGGCAGGGAAATGTACGCGCTGGATTACATGAAGCGCTGGAGGTTCACCCCCTTCATAAAGAAAGGTGACGTGCCCTCCCTCGGGACCGTCATGGGATACGTCGATGAGGGGACTTTCAAGCACTATATCCTGTGCGGCTCGGAGGCGGGAGGAACGGTCTCTTCCGTGGTTGAAGGCGACGTAAGTTTGAACGAGCCGCTCGGGGAATTTGAAGACGGCAAGGAGATCCCCGGCTGTCATGAATGGCCGGTGCGGACCGCGAGGCCGTACCGGAAAAAGTTCGCGCCTGCCGAGCCGCTCATAACCGGTCAACGAAGCATTGACTTTCTCTTCCCGCTCGCGCGCGGAGGCACGGCGATCTTTCCGGGCGGGTTCGGCACCGGAAAGACGATCCTCGAGCAGTCGATCGCAAAGTTTGCCGATGTGGACATCGTGGTATACGTGGGGTGCGGCGAGCGCGGGAACGAGATGGCGGACATGATCGCCGAATTCGAAGAACTGCGCGATCCCTGGACCAAGCGGCCGCTGCGGGAACGGACGGTCCTGGTGGTCAATACCTCGAACATGCCCGTGGCGGCGAGGGAGGCCTCGATCTACACCGCCGTTACCATGGCCGAGTACTACCGGGACATGGGCTATCACGTGCTGTTCCTCGCCGACAGCCTGTCGCGCTGGGCAGAGGCCCTGCGGGAGATATCGGCGTCGCTCGAGGAGATGCCCGGCGAGGAAGGATATCCGACCTACCTTGCGTCGCGCTTGTCGGGCTTTCTCGAGCGCGCGGGTGTGGTCGAAACGCTGTCCGGCAAGATAGGCTCGCTCAGCATGATCCTTTCCGTATCGCCTCCAGGCGGCGACTTCACCGAGCCGGTCACGCAGGCCTGTCTCAGGACGACTGGTTCCTTTCTCATGCTCGATACCTCGCTTGCGCACAGGAGACACTATCCCGCGATAAACTGGTTCCAGAGCTATTCCCTCTACGCGGGGGACGTGGCGGAGCACTATCGGACCAAGATATCACCGGAGTGGGAGGAACTGCTCCGGCGAAGCAGGCAGATCCTGCAGGATGAGGAATCACTCCGCGAGGTCGCCGAGATCGTGGGCGCGGAGGGGCTGCAGGATACCGACCGCCTGCTGATGCGTACGGCCGAACGGATCCGGACCGAGTTTCTCCAGCAGAACGCCTACAGCGACGATGCCTTCTCCCTGCCCGAGAAGACACTTGCGCTCATGAAGAGCATCCTTGAGTTCCATGATCAGGCAGTGGAGAAATTGAAACAGGGGAGCTCTCTGGAGGAAGTATTAAAATCACAATAATCATGTTACCAATAATGAACGTGCAACAAAGCAAATGTAACCGCAGAGACGCAGAGGCGCAGAGAAAATCGTGATTATTTAAATTTGTATTTCTCCGCGCCTCCGCGGTAGGCCATTCCTTTTACGGAGTCTTCGAATATGCGTCTTTCCGAGCACATATACCGCACCATTTCCACCATAGCCGGCCCGCTCTTGTTCGTGCAGAACGTCCAGAGCGCCAGGATCGGTGAAATGGTCACTATTCATACTCCCGACAACAGGCATCTGGAGGCCGAGGTTCTTGAGATCGACGGTGATACGGCGTTGATCGAAGTGTACGGCGCTACGCAGGGCCTGGATATAGCGCACACAACGGTTTCTTTTGTCGACGCGGTCAAGAAAGTTCCGCTCTCTCCGGACATCGTGGGAAGGATCTTCAACGGATCGTGTGAGCCCAAGGATGGCGCGCCGATGTTCAACCCGGAGAAACGCATGCCGATCACCGGTGCGCCGATCAATCCCGCTGCCCGGGCCCGGCCGCAGGATTTCATTGAGACCGGCTTCTCCACCATAGACGGTTTGAATACGCTCGTGCGCGGTCAGAAGCTTCCTGTCTTCTCTTGCGCAGGACTGCCGTCCAAAGAGGTTGTCGCGTCCATCCTGAGGAACGCGCGCCTGGCCGACAGTTCAAAAAAGTTCATTGTGGTTTTTGCCGCCCTGGGCCTCACCTTTCACGAATATTCCTTCTACCTGAAGACGCTTGAGGAGATGCGGACGGGATTCGTTGCCTTCGTGAACATGGCTGACGAGCCGGTGATGGAGCGGCTGCTGGCGCCGCGGTTCGCGCTGACCGTGGCGGAGTACCTCGCCTTTGAAAAGGGCATGGACATCCTCGTGATCATCACCGACATGACGAACTACTGCGATGCCCTGCGTGAGATCTCGACCGCTCGGGAGGAACTTCCGGGCAGGCGCGGGTATCCCGGCTACATGTACTCGGACCTGGCGTCGCTGTACGAGCGCGCGGGACGGATCTACGGCCGCGAGGGATCGGTGACCATGCTGCCGGTCGTGACCATGCCCGAGGACGACATCACCCATCCCATCCCGGACCTGACGGGGTATATCACCGAAGGCCAGATCGTGCTCTCCCGCGAGCTGCACCAGAAGGGGATCTTCCCGCCCGTGGATGTTCTGCCGAGCCTGTCGCGGCTCATGCAGAAAGGCATCGGCGAAGGCCGGACACGGGCCGATCATCGGCAAGTCTCGAACCATCTCTATAAATACTACGCAAAAGGACGGGACCTGCGCAGACTTGAAGCCATTGTTGGCCGTGACGGAATGACCAAAGCGGATATCCTGATGCTGGACTTCGCCGACACGTTTGAAAAAGAGTTCGTGGGTCAGGGCAGAACAAGGCGAACGGTGGCGGAAACCCTTGATGCCGGACTCGCGCTGATGAGGAAGTTTTCGCTGGAGGTGTAGAAGTACAGATCGGTTTCAAGTTCCAAGTTTCAAGTTTCAGGCCACATGAGACTTGAAACATGGATTGAGACTTGAGAGCAGGAGTAGAAGATGATACATCCTACCCGCACGAATCTGCTGCTGTTAAAAGAAAAGTCCCGTTCCGTCGTGAACAGTATCGGCATCCTGAAGGCGCGGAAGCAGGCGCTGATCAAGGAGTTCCTTGCAGCGACGCTGCCGTTCCTCCGGTCCCGGGAAGACATCAGAGAGTCCTACGGCAAGGCGCTCCGCGAACTTGCCCTGTCGCTTGGGCATGAGGGCAGGGAGAACATTGAGTCGATCGTTATTGCGACGGAGCGGGATTTCGGTGTAGACGTGATAGAAAAAAGCATATGGGGCCTGCGGTATAAAGATATTCTTTTCCACGATGTCCCTCTCAGGGACCCTGACAAGCGCGGATACGACGAATTCGCTACAACCCCCCACCTTGAAGAGGGGACCGCGCTCTTTGAAAAGCTGCTTGAGTCAATGCTGCACATAGCCCAGTACGAGAGCAAACTCAAGCGGCTGGGCGATGAGATCATGCGCACGACCAGAAGGGTCAAGGTGCTTGAGGAGATGGTCCTGCCCGGCCTCAAGCAGCAGGTCCGGACAATTACCCAGTATATCGGCGAACGGGAGCGCGAGTCCTTCTACCGGCTGAAGCGGGTGAAGAGCATTTTGACCTCTGAACGATGAAGGTAGATACGGCGGTTTCCGTTTATCGATAGCAGATGTGACATAAATCGATTTTTACAAAATTATTCAAAAAAATAAATAAATGGGATCCTGTTTAGATAATCACTGGTGAAGCGATGACTTCCCCCACGATGACTGAAGCTGAAGTTATCAATATTTTGCGCGGACACTTTGAAGGGCTTTTCCCCAAGGTCTGCCCCAGTTGTAATCGTTGTTATACCACGCTCCGGGAATATATACTTATCACCAAACGTCTTGGCCCGCCCATGTCCTACGATTCAGAATTGGGCCATTGGAACACCTTGCAGCCAATTGGTTCCGTGGCGCTGGCTAACTGTCCATGCGGCTCCACCTTAGCCCTAGACACCACGGGCATGCCGGTTCCCCGGCGACTGATGCTGTTAGATTGGGTCAGGATCGAGACTCAACGGCGAGGTCTGAATCCTCAGGAGTTGCTGGATTATCTACGCGACGAGATTCGCAAGCAGGTCGTGGCCGAACCGGGTCAAGAAGTCACCTGAAATAAATTGATGAGAAACGGTATGTCTCATTAGGCACTATTGGTAGTAAGGTTTTCGCTATTTATCGTAGAGAATGAACACCAGACTAGACAAGCGATACAAGCGAGGAGAAGTTTAGATGATTGGCGCTGTCCACGGCGGAGATTAAATGGCATGCCTAGGGGGTGTGAAGACGTTTCCTACGGTGCATAACGAGAGCGATAGCCCTGGCTTGGAATAAAGGACGATATCATAACGCAACTTAGGAATCAACTTCCCTAAGATCTATCGGGCATAGGATAGCGGAAACGATGAAGACTATTACTTCGAACATAGCCATGGTGGCATATTGTGGCCTTTACTGTGGTGCTTGCGGTTCTTACCTGAAAGGACGTTGTTCCGGGTGTCATGACAATCAGAAGGCTTCGTGGTGCAAGGTCCGGGCTTGTTGCATGGAGCGTGGTTATTCTTCTTGCGCTGATTGCAAAGATATGGCTGATCCACAGCAATGCCGAAAATACAATAATTTCATTTCCAAGATCGTCGGATTTGTGCTTCGTTCCGATCGCATCGCTTGCATCAGGCAAATCAAGGCAATCGGAATACAAGGCCATGCTGATACCATGACAAAACAACAACAACAGACAATCAGGAAAGGAACCGTCTAACCAGGCGCTCCAGCGAAGGCCAAACAGCGGTCCCTGATGTTTATCGTTAGGCTGAACTTGGACCCGAACGCGTGCAGCTCGCGAAAAGAGGGAGGGAGAAGATGGACAAATCTGAGGTTGCAAAGCGGGAAATTCGGCAACTTGCGCGGTATCAAGTTCGCCCCGAGGCCGTGGAGCGATGTCTTGCAGCGATTCACGAATTTGTCGCATACGTTCGCGCTAACGAGCCGGGAACTCTTCGGTACGAGGTCTGGCAGGAGGAGAAGGACCGCACGCGATTCGTCCATATTTTCGTTTTCCGTGATGCGGATGCGGACCGGATCCACTCGGAATCTCAGGCGGTCAAGAAGTTCGCGTCGATACTATATCCGGAGTGTCTGGCGCCTGTGGAGTTCATTGACTACAGGCATGTGGTTTCGAACTTTTAACAGCTCGCGACGCACTCGTGCCGTACCTGATCCTGCTCGCCGTCGGATTGCTGTTCTTTCAGGATCGATTGCGCAACTGGGTCATGGGCCGCGTCAGAGAGGCAGGCGCAAAGACCGTACACGAGGCATGGTCAATCGCGCCTGTGCCGCGACTCACCGTAAGAACCAATGTCGCCAAAGGTTGCGCCCCACCCTTTCCCATATTGTTTTCCTTTCATATTACTGATCAGAAATAATACTATCATATTAGTAGAGAGAAGGATTAACATAAGAGTGGCGATTGCTGATACTTTATGAGCCCGCAAGCGCGTTGGCGAGCCTAAAAACGGGGGTTTTTCTTCGAAGGGTTGGCGCATTTGCCGGTCGCTGTTACTGTGCTTTTCGGTTCCGCTTCAGGACTGGGAGGCTATATGGAGAGTACGACCGAACAAAAGGACACTGCGTGGATCAAATATGTGAGAGCGCAGAACTACCTGAACACTGAGCGCTGGATCACGAAGTCCCGGTGGTTCGTGATCGCATTCCTGTTCCCGTATCTGAACGTGCTGCGTCTCACGGACTGGCCTCTCGGGCTGTTCAACTCGCTTCTTGTGCTCGCCGCTCTGTATAATCTCGGGATCGATCTGTATCTCAGGAATACGAATTTTTTTTCCATCAAGCTGATACTGGTTTTTCTCTATCTCGACATGATCGCCGTCGCCATCGGCATGTCCTACACCGGAGGTGTGACCAGTCCTTTCCTCTTTATCTGGTATCTGACCCTTTTTGCAACAGGTATCCGTTTCGGGTTCAAATACTCCCTCCTGCTCCTGGTCCCCATGGCGGCATTCTACGCTTATCTCGTGAATCGGGACATGGGTTGTTTCTCCGACTCTGGTCCCGTCAACCGGCTGCTTCTGGGTGTAGGTTCATTGGTTGCGGCTTCGCTGTACGGGACGATCTACTCCCAGGGCGAGCGCTTCACGATGAAGGTCATGGAGGACTTTCGCATGGCCTCGATCATGGACAATCTCACCGGGCTCTACAATTATGCCTTCTTTATGGACAGGCTCAAACACGAACAGTTCCGGGCCGACCGGACCAACTCGCATTTTTCCGTGATCATTTTCGATCTCGACCGCTTCAAACAGGTGAATGACACCTACGGCCATGAGAAGGGGAACGTCCTGTTGAAGGCTGTTGCCGGGATCCTCACGATGAATGCGCGCGGGATGGACACGGTGGCGCGCTACGGCGGCGAGGAATTTGTGGTCCTGATGCCGGACAGCAAGGGCGCGGAGCATGAAATGGCCGAGCGCATCAGGAAGAAGATCGAGGAAACGGAGTTTAACGGAATCGCCGAGGGCCCGCTCAGGATCACGATCAGCGGAGGCATCTGCACCTATCCCAATGACGCCAGATCCGGCACCGATGTTCTCGTGCAAGCCGACAAGGCGCTCTATGCCGCAAAAGAAAGCGGAAGGAACAGGACATGCTCGTGCCATGAGATGAAGGATTCATCATAGCGGCAGACGGTCGGGCATGATTGTTATAATGAGAAGGGTTCATAGAGGTTACTTCTGGATACCTGACAAGTATGAATACGTTCGGGGAAAAAATACCAAAGGTCGGGAAGCGCATCTAAATGACCCTGATCGGCGGTTTTTCGTGATTTGACAGGCGGAGTAGGAGTCGTGATAACGTCAATTTATCTCAGAGTGCCTGATGAGGCATTATCAAGCACACCCAATCGATACCAATGCTAGACCACGAAATGAAGGCAATGCTCATCGAATATATGGGCAACGGTTTTCTCGAAAATATCATTGCACTGTTCAAGCAGGACCGCTCGTTGTACCGGTTCATTGCCGATATGCTGGGCGATGACAACCTTCGGGTGAGGCTCGGTGCTACTGCGCTGGTGGAGGAGCTTGTCGCTGAACACCGTGAGGAGCTCAAGGAAGCGGTCCCGGGGATCATCGAGCTTCTGAGGCATGAGAACCCGACGATGAGGGGAGATGCCGCTTCCGTACTCGGGATTATTAAGGACCCTGCGGCTATCAATGCACTGCGGGTGTGCCTGCATGACGTCCATCCCGGCGTTCGGGAGGTCGCGCGCGATGCGCTATCAGAGATAGAGCACTGAAAAGAAAAAGGCGTGCTCAACTGATGAGCACGCCTGTTATAGATCCGGTCGCCTGAGATGTTACCAGCCGAGATCCACGGTCAATATCGGTATCTCTCCCGAATTCTTTAATTTGATGAAACGACCCCCATTTTTCTGAGGAAGTGGGCTATCAGGACCCCGGCCAGGAAAATAGTGCCGGTTATCCCGATGAGCGTAAAAAAGAAATAGCCCATTTTTTTTGGCCATGGGTGGTCGAGTGGCCTGATGGAAAGGATATAGACAAGAAGGCTGAAGCCCAGTCCGAGAAGGAAGCTGATGGTTTCGATCATGAACTGGATACTACTCAAAGTCCGGCCTTCTGTCAACCCTCTCGTCCCTGAAGGAACGTCAGGATTTTTTATTTGACAGCATAGCGTCTCTCAATTACTATTCACTATGGGCATAAACTGAAAATGATCCTGTTGATGATGAAGGATGGGAGTATGGCGATATCTGGAAGCAGGGCTCACCGGATCAGCCGGAGAACGGAAGATGATCTCGAGTACGTTGAGATCTTCCGCAGCGAGACATGGTACGGGGTATAGACGATTCCTATCATGTTGGATCTATGTGACTCTATCTGGGACGCGGGAATCAGGGCAACGTATGATTCTTATTCGTAGTCCTGCGAGTAGTCGAGCGATCAAGACTATGTTCTCAAGGTGGAAGCCGGGAAAAGAAGAGGCAGGAGTTTTTAAGAGAAAGAAAGAGCAAGGTTCGGTTCAGGGTCATTTAACAGTTCACACAGACTATAAAATACGAGGAAGGAGTTGTCACGTGTCCGAATCAAAGGAAATAAAGGAACTGGAAGAATCGCTCGACGCGTACAAAACCAAGGTCTCGCAGGTGAACAAGGCGACCCTCACCTGGGACAAGGACCTGATCTTTGTTGGCAGGACGAACCGGGGATACGAGGTGGAGTACGACGCCCAGCAGCAATGGGGCTGCTCGCCGACCGAAACGCTCCTCCTGAGCGTGGCCGGATGCATGGGGATCGACATGGTGTCGTTCCTTAAGAAGATGAAGGTCGAGATCAAGTCGTACAAGATGGAAATTGTGGGCGAGCGGAACCCCACGCCGCCCCAGTACTATACCTCCATGGAGATGATCATTTCCGTTACCGGGACCGGCCTCACGGACAAGAAGCTGGAACGTGCCATCTCCCTTTCACACGAAAAGTATTGCTCCGTCTATCACACGCTCAGAAAAGACATGAAAATGAAGGTCGATTACACGTTTGAGAACGTCTAAGCCTTCTTGCCACAGCGACATACAGGAATAGCCGGAAAGATCAGATATCTCATTCTGGAATACGGCTTGCGGCGTGAACTGCTGTTTTCATCCGCGTCATCATTACTCTATGCAGACCATTACCCGGGAGGTTGTCATGAAGATCAAAGGGACAAAAACAGAAAAAAATCTGCTCGCGGCCTTTGCCGGAGAATCGCAGGCCAGGAACCGCTACACTTTTTTTGCGAGCGCGGCGAAGAAGGAAGGGTATGAGCAGATAGCCGCCATCTTTCTCGAGACCGCTGAGAACGAGAAGGAGCATGCCAAGCGGTTCTTCAAGTTCCTCGAAGGAGGGATGGCTGAATTCACGGCGACGTTCCCAGCCGGCCGCATCGGCACCACGGCCGAGAACCTGAAAGCCGCAGCGGCGGGGGAGCATGAGGAATGGACGAAGTTGTATCCCGGTGCCGCGGATGTTGCCCAGCAGGAAGGCTTTCCCGATGTGGCGGCAGCATTCCGGTATATTTCAAAAGTTGAAATAGAGCATGAAAAACGGTATCTGAAGCTGCTTGAAAATGTAGACAAGGGGAAGGTTTTTAAAAAGGACACAAGCTCGACCTGGATCTGCAGGAACTGCGGCTATCATCACGAAGGTATGGAACCGCCTGAGAAGTGTCCCACGTGTCTGCACCCCAGGAACTTTTTTGAGCTCTGGGAAGAGAATTATTGAGCTGGATTCTCTATTGCAATCAGAGGGCCGGGGTCGTATAGTATAAATTATGTTTGAAGGAGGTTCCTCTGATGGATACAAAAGAGTGGAAGGTTACTGAGGCCCCGACCTGTCCGCACTGCAAAGCGGAAATGGAGCAGATGGACTCACGCTACCTGGACTGGGATTCGCCCTATCTCTGGGTTTGCTACAATAACGAATGCATGCTGTTCAAAAAGGGCTGGAACCATATGATGGAGAGCGTGGGACAGCTCGTATCCTACCGGTTCATGATCCATCCCCAGAATGGTGCGGCAGGCGTGATCCCGGCCTTCAGCAACGACTATCTTGCAAAGAACGGTAAACCGGCGAACCCGAACTACTCGGACGAATAGGCTTGGCCGGAGAGAGGCAGCCTTTATTCGAGGCTGTCCCTCCCCGGTTTGATGTTGTACTTTTTGATCTCCTCGAACGAAAAGACGGGACCTTCCTCGCAGATAAGCTTTCCCCCGCAAAAGCAGTGACCGCATTTTCCCACTCCGCACTTCATATGGGCTTCGAGCGTCGTGATGATATGGTCGTCAGGCATGCCCATGAGCGAAAGATCGCGCATCGCGGCCTGGATCATGACATGGGGCCCGCAGATGTAGGCCGTGCTGTCCTTGAACTCGACCTTGGTCTGGCCGAAGTGGTCCGTGACCAGGCCGGTACACCCCTTCCAACTATCGATATTGCAGGTGTCCACGGTCATGACGATGTTCGCGCCCTGTTCCTGCCAGGCAGCAACCTCGTCCATGAACAGCACCTCGGCAGGCGTGCGTGAACCGTACAGGACCGTCACGGTCCTGTTGCTGCCCGTCGCCTTCCGGTCGTTCAACATCAGGTTGATGAGCGGGCGGAGGGGAACAATGCCGATGCCGCCGCAGATGAACAGGGTGTCCTGGCGGCCGTTGACCGGGAAGGGCTTGCCATACGGGCCGCGGACCCATATGCTGTCGCCTGATTTGTGCGAATTCAGCGCAGCGGAAACGTGGCCGACTGCGCGTATGCAGAGTTCGAGGTACGCGCTCTTCCCCGGCGTGGAGGTGATCGAAATCGGTATCTCGCCTGCGCCCATGACCGATACCATGACGAACTGGCCGGCCTGATACGTAAAGTCATCGGGGACGCCGAGGGAGAACAGCTTCACGTCCTTCGCGACCTCTTTGACATTCGCTATGGATGTTTTGATCGGCAGATAGATATTTTTTGTCGTCATGGTCTTCTTTATTCAGTTATACCTGTGTGCCCTCTGTGGCAACGAGCTTTTATCCTTTTGCTTCCGTTCGGTCCGACCCCTTGATCTGAAGCGCTACGGTGGCCATGTCGATCTTCCCGGGGCAGGAAACAGCGCAGCGGCCGCAGCCGACGCATCCGAAGGTCCCGAACTGCTGAGGCCAGTGCACGAGCTTGTGATGGAACCAGCGCTTGGTCCGGTGTCTCTTTTCCTCAGCCGGCACCACGCCGCCGGCCGTGCGCGTAAATCCCTTGAACATGCAGGTATCCCAGAGCCGCATCCGTTTCCCGGTGTCGGGGGACGCAGGCCGGTCAATGACGTTAAAGCAGGTGCAGACCGGGCAGTTGTACACGCAGCCGCCGCATTCGAAGCATCTCAGGGCCACGGATTCCCAGAAGGGATCGGACACCCCGCCGGCCTGTATGGTTTTGCGCACCCGTTCAAGGTTGACCCGCTTCTCGAAGCGGCTTTGGGACGCGAGACGGGCTTCGTAGAGATCATCCAGGTCCGTCTGCGCGGGCTGCGTGAAGATATGCTGCACGCTCCCGACCAGCGAGGTGCCGGTCTCCGAACCCGCCTCGACCAGAAAACGGTCGCCGAGGTCGGTAAGCTGCAGGTCGAAGCCGGATTTCAGGAAGGGGCCGGTACCGAGTCCGAGACAGAAACAGGTGGGATCGGGCTGATTGCACGCAAGGGAGATCAGGACGGTCCTGCTGCGGCGGGCCTCGTAGTAGGCGTCTTTTGTATTTCCGAGATAGAACAGGTCGAGGACCTTGATGGCCGACACGTCGCAGGGCCTGATGCCGAAGAGGATGCGCGGACGGGTATCAACGGTATCCTCGATGCCCTCGGGGGAATAGCGGAAGAGCCGTTCCATCTGGGGAAGCAGGAACTCCTTGGGTGAAGGCATGAGCGCGGGGCCGTCGAGCGCTGTTTCGTGCATGCGCGGGAGCTCGGTAAGCACGATGTCGCCGGACACGTCCCTCATGGGCGCGATCAATTCGTGCGCCGCCTTGAGCTGCCGGAGCCAGAAGGACAAATGGTTTTTGTTTAAAATGAACATAGAATTTAGTAATTCTAAGGTCAGTATATTATCCGCAGATTGCGCAGATTTCACTAGATTAAAAACAAGCCTGAATCAGGTTTTTAAAAATCTGCGTTCATCTGCCTGTGCCCGCGCCATGGCAACAGCAGGGTACGCAATCTGCGGACAAAAGCAATGCTGCTTTACCGCTCCATCTCCTCCGGCGGAATGTACAGGTCGAGGCCGAGCCTCATTCCCTCGTAGTAGCCGATCCGCGGGGCGTGGCGCGCGCCGGGTCTGCGCCGCACGGGTTCCAGGGCCACTGCGCAGACCTTGAACTCGGGGATCTTCGCATTCGGGTCGACCGCGTTGATCGTGAGCAGGTTCGCGGCCGCTTCGCGGAAGTGGAAGGGGATGAAGACGATGCCTTCAGGCACTGTTTCGGTCACCCGGGCCTTTACTTCGATGCTGCCGCGCCGGGAGCTCACGCGCACCGGATCGTTCTGCCGGACCTCGAGGCGTGCCGCATCAGCGGGGTTGATCTCGACCATGCACTCGGGCTCCTCGCGTTCGAGCGTAATGGTCCTTCTGCACATCGTGCCGGTGTGGTAATGAAAGTAGCTTCGGCCTGTCGTTAAAATGAACGGATAGGAGCTGTCCGTGGGTTCCGACGGCGGAATGAATTCCACGGGGATGAATGCCCCCATACCGCGGGTGAACTTCTTCCGGTGCAAATAGGGCGTTCCAGGATGGTCCATGCCCAGGCAGGGCCACTGGAGACCGAAATTCGCGTCGAGCCGGTGGTGGAGGATGCCGCCGTAGGACGGCGTCAGGATGGCGATCTCTTCCATGATCTCGTGAGACGCCCGGTAATCCATGGGATAGCCCATGAGCCGGGAAAGACTGCAGATGATCTCGTAGTCGGGCCGTGACTCGCCCGCGGGCTGCACGGCCTTCCTGATCTTCTGGACCCGGCGCTCGGTATTGGTATAGGTCCCGTCCTTTTCCGCGAACGTCGCCGCGGGCAGGACCACGTGGGCGTACTCGGCGGTGTCGGAAAGAAAGATGTCCTGGATCGCGAGGAATTCAAGCTTGGCAAAGGCCTCCCGCACGTGGGTCGAGTCAGGGTCGGAGATCACGGGGTTCTCTCCCATGATGTACAAGGCCTTGATCTTCCCTTCGTGGATGGCGTCCACCATCTCGGTCAGCGTCAGTCCGCGCGTGTCGGGCAGGGGCCGCGACCAGGCAAGCTCGAACTTCTTTCTCGCAACAGGGTCGGCGACCTTCTGGTAGCCCGAGAACACGTCCGGCAGCGCGCCCACATCGCAGGCCCCCTGCACGTTGTTCTGGCCGCGGAGCGGGTTCAGACCGGTCATGGGCTGCCCGATATGGGCGGTGAGCATGACGAGGTTGGCGCAGGAGCGCACGTTGTCCACGCCCGTGATGTGCTGGGTGATGCCCATGGAATAGAAGAGCATGGAGCGTTTTTCCGACGCGTAAATCCTGGCAGCCTTGCGGATATCGTCGGCCGGGACCGAGGTGATGCGTTCGGCAACCTCCGGGGTGTAGGTCAGAACGCGCTTTTCGAAGTCATCGAAATTCTCGGTGCGCTGCCGGATAAAAGAAACATCCACCAGGCCCTCGGTGATGATGACGTTCATCATGGCGTTGAGGAGCGCCACGTCGGTGCCGCTCTTGTGCCTCAGGTGGAGGTGGCTGAACTTGGCGATCTGAGTGCGGCGGGGATCGGCCACGATGATGGTCGCGCCGCGGTCCTTTGCCTCCAGCATGTGCATCCCGATCATGGGGTGCTGCTCCGTGGTGTTCGAACCGACCACCATGATGACCCGGGCGTCCCTGATCTCGTCGATGGAGTTGGTCATGGCGCCGGAGCCGAAGGCGGCGGCCAGGCCTCCGACGGTGGAGGAGTGGCAGAGCCGCGCGCAGTGGTCCACGTTGTTCGTGCCGACGGCGGCGCGGGCGAACTTCATGAGCACGAAGTTTTCCTCGTTCGTGCATTTGGCGGAGCCCAGTACGCCGATGGCGTCGGGGCCGTATTTCTGTTTGATCTCCGTGAGCCGCGATGCGGTCTTTCCGAGGGCTTCGTCCCAGGTCGCGCGGCGCCAGGTTGTTTTGCCTTCCTTGATGAGCGGCGTGGTGAGGCGGTCGGGGTGCTGGACGAACTCGTGGCAGTTCCAGCCCTTGACGCACAGTGTTCCGTGGTTTACTGGATGGTTGCGGCTGGGGGACACACCGGTAATGAGATTGTTTTCAACATGAAGGTACAGGCCGCAGCCGCAGCCGCACCAGGGACAGGTTGTTGAAATCTTTTCCATACCGGTTAATTATAACACCTCGGTTCGGGAATATGCAGAAAAAAAGGAGGACGTATCTCGGATGCAGTGCACGCGGTCACCAACAGGGGAATACAGATACCGAGATGGCGTAGCCTTCTGTTGCCCGCTGCTCTTGCGATAGCGCGGGGACAAGCCATAACGCGGCCCTGAACGAAGAATGCCGGGGCAATCACTCATTCCTGGCCCCCATTTTTATGGAAAAAGCATTTGGACACTGAAAGAGCGGATTAGCGCATGATACAAGCGGATGAGAATCAAAGGGAAGGACTTCAACCAATGGGTGAACTGTAATCTAAAAAAATCCGATAATATCCGTGTCAATGGACCGTTTCCCGGATTATTGGTCCGGTTTGTCGAGTTTAGTGCCCTTTTTCCGCGGCTCAAGTCCTTTGATCTCTCCCACGCGATGTATCTTCATCATGTTCGTGCTTCCCGCTACGCCGATCGGTACGCCCGCGGTGATCACGATGAGGTCGTGCTGTTTTGCGAGCTTTCGAAAGATCATGGCGCGCTCCACGCTCGCGATCATATCGTCGGTGGTGCGTTTGGTCTTGAGGAGGATGGGGGTCACGCCCCAGTAGAGAGACATCTTTCTGGCCACCAGGTCGAACGGTGTCGGCGCAATTATGCTCATCCTGGGGCGGTGCTTCGAGACCAGGAGCGCGGTGGATCCGGACTGGGTGAACGTCACGATCGCCTGCGCCTGCTGTTCCCCTGCTGCGCGGCAGGCGGCATGGGCTACGCTCTCGTCAGGGCCGGAGATATGGACATCGGGCGGCCAGGGGTTCAGGGATGATTCGGTCTGCACGGCGAACCTCGCCATGACCTCAACTGCCTGGACCGGGTACTTGCCCATTGCGGTCTCGCCCGAGAGCATGACGCAGTCCGTGCCGTCCAGGATGGCGTTTGCCACATCCGAAGCCTCTGCACGCGTGGGCTGGGGGTTCTCGATCATGCTTTCGAGCATCTGTGTTGCCGTGATCACTGGTTTTTCCGCCCAGTGGCAGGCTTCGATGATCTTTTTCTGGAGCAGCGGCACCTGCTCGGGCGACATCTCGACGCCCAGGTCGCCGCGCGCCACCATGATCCCGTCGGCCGCCTCGATGATCTCAGTCGAGATTCTGGATGGCCTCGGGTTTTTCGATCTTTGCGATGATCGGGATGTCAGCGCCGTGCGCTTTCAGGAATACACGCGTGGTGCTGATGTCTTTAGCAGTGCGCACGAACGAGAGGGCGATATAGTCCACGCCCCGCGCGATGCCGAAACGGAGGTCCGCCTTGTCCTTCGTTGAGAGCGATGAAAGCGAAATGTGCGTGCCGGGCAGGTTCACGCCCTTGTGGCTTTTGAGAACGCCGCCGCAGTACCACCTTGCATACGAGGCCGGCGGGGCTTTTTTTTATGACTTTCAGTTCAAGCCTGCCGTCGTCCAGGAGCATTGTTGCGCCGACCTTCAGGTCTTTTTTGAGATGGGGATAGGTCACGGAGATGAGATAGTTCGTTCCGATGATCTTCTTCGTCGTGACGGTCACGGCGTCTCCGCGGCGGAGGGTCACCGCGTCATTCTGCATCACGCCGACGCGCAGCTTCGGGCCCTGCAGGTCCTGGATGATCGCGATCTGTTTTCCCGCCTTTTCAGCCTCCTGTCGGATGAGCCTGATGCGCTTCGTGTGATCGTTCCAATCGCCGTGGGAGAAGTTCAACCTCGCTGCGTCCATGCCCGCGCGGATGAGCCTAGCGATGATCGTAGGTGAGCTGGAGGCCGGGCCGATGGTGGCGATGATCTTGGTGCGTTTGGGCATGGCATAACCTTCTTTCGGGATCAGGAGTTAGTATTCAGGAGTCAGGAGAGGCAAATAAATATTCTTCGGCTTCCATTTCCTGACCTCCATTATATCATGGTTCCATCTTCACCAACTCATACTTCTTCGTCCCCAGTCCCAGCCTCTCCGCCTCATCGATCTGGATCTGCATGGGCCGGGGATTGAGTTTGAACATCACGTCATCGCCGGGCTTGATGCCGGCTTCTTCATTTGCTGATTGGGGAAGGGGAGGAGCAACTTTCAGCATATCGAGCGACGCCTGTTCGATGGCAACAATATCGTCGGATATCATGATGCCCTGGTCCTGGATCACCGGCACGTCTGCAACAGGCATGCAGTCGCACTCAGGCTGGATCTGGAACAGGAAGTTGACATACACTACCTTGCCCGTCTTAAATGTGGAGAGCACGGCTGCAGCAGACTCGGCAAGGCTCTGCTGGAACGTCACGTCGTCCTGGGGAAGGGTGAGCGCGCCTTCCTGGCAGACCCGGCTGCACCTGCCGCAGTGCCAGCAGTTGTTCTCGTCAACAACAAACGCGCCTTCCTTGAAATCTATCGCGTGGAGCGGGCAGATATTCTTGCACTGTTCGCAGAAGGTGCAGTTCTCGGCATTCCACTGGAGCCCCATCTCTCCATGGCAGTGCATGCCGCCGCGGCCCTTTTTCCATCCGTGCTCACGGTGTTGCGAACTGACGCAGCCCATGGCCAGGTTCTTGAGCGCCCCGGCATAGCCCGCGTTGATGTGGCCCTTGACGTGCGAGCAGACGACCATGGCAGATGTGTCATGAATTGCCGAGGCGACAGCGATCTCCCCGAGGATCGGGCCCGCCTTGACCAGGATGCTGTCCTTGCCGTACAGTCCGTCAGCAAGGACCACCGGCGCGCCGCAGGAGAGATGGTTCAGACCGTTCTGGTTCGCTACTTCGAGGTAATCCAGACCCATGATCCTGACCGTATCTGTAACAAATGGCTTTGCCCCGGTTTCCTGAATGGCGTTAACTACCTTGCGGATCATGACCGGCGGGACGATGCGGAACGCGCCTTGGGAGCCCCAATGGGTCTTGATCGCGACCCATTCTTTCTCTTTGAACCGTTCGGAGAAATTCATCTTTTCGAGAAGCGTTTCGAGCTTTCCCGGGACACTGTGGCTATAATCCCATCTGAGGGTGCGTGCGGTGGAAAAATAGACATTGGACATAGGTGACCTCGCTGATGCTGTGATGTTTTAGATCGTCATATGCTAATGTCGGCGTGCCCCGTCAAGAAAGCATTCTTGGTCAGGGATATGGATCCCAGTGACATCACCAACGCGATCCCAAAAGATCCGCAACCAATTCCTCCGAGAATTTCATTTTCTTCGGGATCAAGATAAAATCTGTCCACGGGTTCGTGGTGCCGGAAAGATCGTGAACATAACCATCCAGGTCTGCGCTCTCCACGTAGACCATGCTCTGGGTCGGACGATAGCAGACGTTCCTGATATCAATTACATGATGGTTAGCGAGGAACTTGGCATAGAAATCCCCAAACTTTTTGTACGACCAGCACAAGAATTCAGAGAGAAAGACCACGGGAACTCCGGAACCTAGTAATTTTCGACATCCTTGGTACACCTTAGGCTCCAACCCCTGACAATCCAGTTTTATTATGAACGACTTATCCCGAGGAAACGCCCCGAAAGTCTGTTTCAGAAAGTGATCAATTGTTGTCGTCTTGCAGGGAATCGAAACCCTTCCCTTATTTTCAGCCGAATAACCGTTGAGCATTCCCCCAATCACCCAGCCAGGCATGTACTCATAGATCGTTTCGCCCACTTTGTCTGAGACAGCGGCGTTTACCACCGAAATCGCCGCACTCAATCCATTCACTTCAATATTTTCCTTCAAGTAGGCCAGTAGCGGACCTGGCTCGAATGCAAATATTTTAACGTCCATATTCTTGTACTTCGCCAGAAGGGCCTGCTCGATCGAGAATGTCCCCAAATAGCTTCCCACATCCAGCTGAACGCATGAAGCAAAGTGCCTCCTCGAAAAAAAATCAATTATTGTCTTCGTAAAAAACCGTGAGTCATAATACTCGACGGGATCTACTTGGAGCGCGCTTCTGCTGGATAGGAACCCGTCTCGGGTCACAACAGGCGGTATTTCCCAACGCTTAGTATTCGCAGAGAAGATATGCAGCGACTTTGAAAACTCTTCCGAAGGCGGAAAATAGATCGCATAATCTCCCATTTGATGCAGTGCACCGTCTATTTGCGTCGTCACAATACCTGGCCTCCTAAAATGGAAATTGCGGCCCTGACCAAAAAGGTCAGGGACAGCGGACCGAAAAAGCAAAAAATCTAGGGAAGATGAAAATAAGTTTCATATGTTCTGTGACCACCCCGCCCTGCGCAACGACGAGTTCACACGCCGCGAAGCGGTCGGCGTGGGACGACAAGTTATTATTCAATCTCTCGGCATTAAAGATCGTTAATTGAGATGTAGAAAGGCTGTCGTTTCTTGTCAAGCCTGTAGGAATTGCTTTTAAAACGAAATTATCTGGGAAGAATATATGCCTGTTTCAGGGCGGTGTCAACAACCATGGATGGATCTTTTTAGTGACTTGTTAGCTTCCTGTCCCGCCTGCGTCCATCCCTGAGCATCTGCTCAAGGAATATTTTGTCAAGCTCTGGCCCATTGACCCTACGAGGTTTGAACAAAACATGAACACTCATTGCATCTCAGGTATGATATAGTTAAACATTAGTAGAACAAAACACATTTGAAGCAGAGCTATGAGTTTATAGACAAGTAAAGCCCTGCTCATGCCATAGGGAGGTTCACATGAGTACATTAAGGCACACACTCTTCTTGGTTGCGATATGTGTCCTGGTTTTTTCTTTAACACTCCTGGGCTGTAGCACAAACGGGTCCGACGGCGCGCAAGGTCCGGCGGAGTAGAGATATACAGCATCATTGCCAATCCATCGGTGGTCAGACCGGGGGCAAGCACGATTCTGAGCGTTTCCGCGGGCGATGGCTTGAACAGCGCGCTGACCTATTCATGGCAGGCTGATGCGGGCGCGTTGAGTTCGACCAGCACCAGTTCCATTACCTGGACCGCACCCGCGAGCGTAGGGAGCTATCTGGTGAACGTGGAGGTGACGAACGCGGCCGGCCTCAAGGCCAAGGGATATGCGAGCATCCTGGTCTCCGTGAGCCCGGCAGGTCCGATCGTGACGAGCGTGAATCCCGCGGAGGTGAAGGCAGGCGATCAGATTCGGATCACCGGTGCGGGCTTTGGCAGCACTCAGGGAACAAGCAGTGTCAGCATCGGCGGCACGCCGGCGTTATCGATCATTTCATGGAGCGACACGGTGATCACCACAACCGTGCCCGCAGGAGCGGCCAATGGTTCGGTATTAATTACGGAAGCCGGCGTGAACAGCAGCCCCGGTTATATCGTCGTGCTCTGGACAAAGGAAGATCCTGAAAACGTTGCCGTATCTGCAGCAGCAGGTGATCAACGCTATCCTCAACCCGTCTCCGACGGTTCAGGCGGTGCTATCATCACCTGGATGGATTTCCGGGATGGGAATTTTGACATCTATGCCCAGAGAGTGAACGGCGCCGGAGTAGTGCAGTGGACAGCAGACGGCGTTGCCATATCCACAACAGCAGGCGAGCAAAGCTTTCCTCAACTCATTTCTGACGGTTCAGGCGGGGCTGTCATCACCTGGCAGGATACACGGAGCGGTACTTTTGACATCTATGCCCAGAGAGTGAACGGCGCCGGGGCAGTGCAGTGGACAGCAGACGGCGTCGCCATATCCACGGCACCTGATGACCAAAACAATCCTCAACTCATTCCCGACGGTTCTGGAGGGACTATCATCACCTGGTGGGATCATCGTAACGGGACTTGGGATATCTATGCCCAGCGAGTAAACGGCTCTGGAGTAGTGCAGTGGACAGCAGACGGCGTCGCCATATCCACAGCAGCTGGTGACCAAGAAAATCCTCAACTCATCTCCGACAATTCAGGCGGGGCTATCATCACCTGGCAGGATTACCGGAACATTACTAATGCGGATGTCTATGCCCAGAGGGTAAACAGCGCCGGGGCAGTGCAGTGGACAGCGGACGGCGTCGCCATATCCACAGCAATAAATGACCAATACGTTGCTCAACTCATCTCCGACAATTCAGGCGGGGCGATCATCGCGTGGCATGATTACCGGAACGGTAGTGATGCGGACATCTATGTTCAGCGGGTAAACAGCGCCGGGGCAGCGCAGTGGACAGCAGACGGCGTCGCCATATCCGCACTAGCAGGTGAGCAAATCATTCCGCATCTCGCCGTTGACGGTTCAGGCGGAGCGATCATCACCTGGATGGATCATCGGAGTGGGACTTGGGACATCTATGCCCAGCGGGTCAACAGCGCCGGAACAGTGCAGTGGACAACCGACGGCATTGCCATATCCACGGCAGCAGGCGAGCAAATCTATCCTCAACTCATTTCCGACAATTCAGGCGGGGCCATCATTACGTGGGAGGACGGACGGAGCGGGACTGATGACATCTATGCCCAGCACGTGAACAGGTTCGGGGCAGTACAGTGGACAGTCGACGGAGTCGGCATATCTACAGCGGCAAATTATCAATCCAATCCTCAACTCATTTCCGACGGTTCAGGCGGGGCCATCATTATCTGGGAGGATCCCCGGAGTGGGACTAATTATGACATCTATGCCCAGGACATCAGCGCAAGCGGAAGGCAATAGGTTCAGCGAAAACACAAAATCGCACTCAGGTCAGGGCGCGATCCCGTTATGGGCCTGAACGTGCAACATGCAGAGATGGATAGATCAATCGACATATTGTGAGATGCTGATGGGGCTGTTTTGTTGTACTAACGACAAGACAGCCTCTTTTTTTTGCTTTTTGAGATAGGGAAAACGGGCTGCGGTTTTATCATCGTGTGGTTGCAATCTGAAGAAAGCATTTGGACACTGAAGGGGCGGATTAACGGATAATAAATGCGGATGAAAATCATATGTAAGGACCTCACCCCAAAATCATTGGGACAGGCCTGTATTGTTTCATTTACTATTTTCCTTTTCAAGTTGACTGACGCGCTTCTCAAATGTCTTTCGGAAATGATAACCGTAGATCGCAAAGGTGATGGCCTGTGGAATCAGGTGGGGACGGGTGAACATTGTCCAGAAGAGGAGCTTCCAATACTGGACGCGTTCTTTTCCAATGACGCCGAGGACAACGACGGACCTGAAGAACGCTCCCAGGTAGTTTAGTCGGAGCCAAAAGGCATTCGTTGTTTTCTTTGGGGGGTTGTAGTTTCTCAGGAATGT
This sequence comes from Nitrospirota bacterium, assembly GCA_963796285.1. Classification (GTDB taxonomy): domain Bacteria; phylum Nitrospirota; class UBA9217; order UBA9217; family UBA9217; genus JALNZF01. Next base: position 1,385,971 of record CAWCKW010000012.1, on the reverse strand, counting down.
CCTGACCCGTTCATAAAAGTATTTGGGCGAATAGAGGGTTTTGAGGACCTTTTTGTAACCGATGATCAACGGGTCATAGCCCATCTTGGGGACAAAATTGGTCGCGAAATCCGTATTGTTCCCCGAAGTCACTTTCAGCAGCCGCTGCTCTTTTTTGAGCCTCTCATAGAGCTTCGTGCGTGAAAGGGCAATGAGGATGCCGACCATGGCGGTGACGACCCCGCTCTCCTGGATGAACCTGATCTGTGTGTCGAAGATCGTGGGGGGGTCGCTGTCAAAACCGACTATGAATCCTCCCTGTACCTCTATGCCGGCTTGCTGGATCTTCCTGATACTGGCAAGGAGATCGCGGTTCTTGTTCTGGAATTTGCCGCACTCCGCTAGGCTCTGGTCATGCGGGGTTTCGATACCGACAAAGACGACGTCGAAGCCCGCCCTGACCATCAGCTGCATCAGGTTTTCATGGTCGGCCAGTTCTATGGATGCCTGAGTATTGAAGGAAAAGGGGTGCTTTCTCTTCTCCGTCCAGTCGATGATCGCGGGAAGAATCTCCTCCTTCAGCTTTTTCTTGTTTCCGATAAAATTGTCGTCAACAAAGAAGACCTGGCCCCTGAAACCGTTTGCATAAACACTCTCGAGCTCCCTGATAATTTGATCTTTATCTTTTGTACGTGGTGTGTGACCGCAGAGCAGGGCAATGTCACAAAACTCACAATTTCGGGGGCACCCCCGGGAATACTGGATATTGATCGAGGCATAACGCTTCGTAGTGATGAGTCTCCAGAGCGGGATGGGTGTTTGACCCATATCTGCCCACTGATCTGTGGTATAGAGATGGCCGGCAACGCCCTTCTGGAAATCTTCCAGGAAACGGGGGAGGGTGATCTCGGCCTCATTTAACACCAGATGGTCTACCTCCCCGAACGCTTCGTATTCGGTCGAGAAAAGAGGACCGCCGGCGACGGTCCTGACGCCGAATTCTTTGCATCTCGCGAGAACTGTTTTCACCGATTCTTTTTGGACGGACATTGCACTCACAAGGACGAGCTCAGCCCACCTGAGATCATCGTCATGCAGGCTTTCCACGTTCATGTCGACCAGTTTTGTCTCCCATGCTTCAGGAAGCATTGCGGCAATGGTCAACAATCCGAGGGGCGGACTGCTCGCCTTTCTGTTGATAAATTTCAGTGCATACTTGAAGCCCCAGAAGGTATCAGGGAATTCAGGATAAATGAGAAGTGCTTTCACGGGACGCTCCTGACTTTTTATTACCATTACATTATATCATGAGTCGTTTTCATTGCAGCATTGAGGTAACTGATATAAACGCATTAAATGTTGATAGCGCTTTGCTCCTTACCCTTGTCCTCTCCCCGGCTTGGAAAGGGGTGTCCTGCAGGAATACAAGAACTAATATTTCGTTTGCAGTAGTGAAAGTATATCCGCTTCATGTGGCGAGTTCAAGGTTAATAAAATAAATTTCGGAAGTTTAATGAAATACATATTAGACAGTGCTTTTTTACTATTTCGACATTTCGACCGTTTCGCTTCAACCCTCAGTATTCTCTGTTCGTGGTATACTTGAACCATCATACAGTCAAAGAGGTCGGGGCCAACGAGTTGAAACCCGACAGCAAAAAAACCGGGAACAATTGACCATACCTGCCGTGAAAAACGATCTCAAACACAGTATAGCCATATCGAGACGTTTAAAAGGCCGACCTCAAAGAAAGCATGTCAGATGATGGAAATTCAGGAGATACTGTTCGACGAGCGGGCTATTCAGACAAAGGTCGGAGACCTGGCTGCTCAGATAGCAAGCGACTACGCAGGCAAGGACCTCGTACTTATCTGCGTCCTGAAGGGCGGGGTCGTGTTCATAGCAGACCTCATGCGACGGATCCCGTTCCCTGTGACGATCGACTTCATCTGTGCATCGAGCTACGGCATGTCAACAACGGCATCGAGAGAAATTCGGATTAAAAAAGACATTGAGATTGACGTGCGAGGAAGGCATGTGCTTCTCGTCGATACGATCGTGGACACCGGAGAGACCCTCGCATGCCTGTTCAAGCTGTTTTCGGAAAAAGGGCCGGCAAGCCTCGAAGCCGTCGCGCTGCTGGACAAGAAGCCAAGGCGCACGTCCGAAGTGCACCTTAAATATCGCGGATTCGAAATCCCGGACCTGTTCGTAGTAGGTTACGGCGTAGACTGCGCTGAACAATATCGGAATCTGCCGTATGTCGCGGCGATCAAAACTGCTACCTAAGGGATTATTCTTTTACAATCAGGAATTGAGAACTTGAACATAAGTATTGACTGCATTTCATGGTTCCGTAGGGCCCCATCCATACTCCAAACTGTCGATCCAAAGACAGTATAAGTAAATTCACTTCTTTTGCCACTTATGATTGCCCTCCGTCGGTCTTTATGATACACTACTGCAGTCTTTTCCGTCAGGACAGTTTTTTGGTCCATATCATGGTTTGACAATCAAATGGACGTCCAGCCTGATAGAGAACTGAGCGGAGGGCTTCAGCGTGAAGAAGATTCTCATTACCGGAGGCACCGGTTTCATCGGCAGCCATCTGACGGAACTGCTGCTCAAGAAAGGGTATTCAGTTTCGTGCCTGGTAAGGGACCCCGCAAATCTCCGCTGGCTTTCGGGATTGAACGTTGATGTGAAGGCCGGAGACTGTTTGCTGCCGGAGACTCTTGCCAAAGCTGTGAAGCAGGCTTCCGTTGTCATCCACGCGGCAGGATTGACCAAGGCTAGACGGGCAAGAGAATATTATAAGGTAAACCATATCGGTACCAGGAATATCCTGGAAGCATGTGCGCGACATAATCCGGGCATCGAAAAGTTTATCCTGATTTCGAGCCTCGCAGCAGCAGGACCGGGCACGGACGGGACTCCGGTCAAAGACAGCGATCCCCCTCATCCGGTCTCTGATTACGGCAGGAGCAAGCTCTTAGCAGAAACAGAAACGCTCGCATACAAAGAAAAATTCCCCGTGGTCATCCTCCGGCCGTCTGCGGTGTATGGCCCACGGGACCGTGATATGTTTGAGCTCTTCCGATGGGCAGCCCGGGGCGTGACGCTGGAGATTGCGGGCAGGGAGCGGTTTCTCAATTTCTGTTATGTCGGGGACCTCGTGAATGCCGTGTTCCTTGCCATGGAACAGCAGACAGCGAGTGGAAGTATCTATTTTGTTGCCGAGGACCGGCCATACTCATGGTCCGAATTCAGGCAGGCATTGCTGTCCACAGGGTCGGTGAAGGCGCGCACCATCAAAATTCCGTACTCGGCCGCATACCTGATCGGCCTGGTGTCAGAGGTGGGGAGCTTGTTCACCTCCAGGCCCGCACTTACGAACAGGCAGAAGGTGTGCGAGGCCTCTCAAACGTACTGGATCTGCGATATCGCCAAAACGGAAAAGGAACTCGGATTCAAAGCTGCGTACCCCTTACATCAAGGGTTAGACATCACATGGAGGTGGTACCGTGATAACAACTGGCTATAAAAAAAAGGCAGACGCCAAACTTCAAGCTAAGAGGGGAAAAACCGTGGATTTCTTCGACAAGTGCAAATCATTTACGACGGCAAAAGAGATAATGGCCGCGGGATTCTATCCTTACTTCCGCGTCATGGAATCGGCCCAGGACCCCGAGGTGATCGTTGGGGGCAAGAAGATGATCATGCTCGGATCGAACAACTATCTTGGGCTCACCAACCACCCGAAGGTAAAAGAAGCGGCGATCGAGGCCGTTAGGAAGTACGGAAGCGGTTGCGCGGGTTCGCGCTTTTTGAACGGCACGCTTGACATCCACGTGGAACTCGAAGATAAGCTGGCGAAGTTCTTTCGCAAGGATGCTGCCCTTACCTTTTCCACCGGTTACATGACGAACCTCGGTATTATCTCTTCCCTGGCGGGCAAGGACGACGTCGTCGTGATCGACAAGCTTGACCATGCCAGCATCATCGATGCCTGCAGGCTTTCATTTGCGGAAATCAAGAAGTTCAAACATAGCGACATGAACAGCCTCGAGTTCGTTCTGCAAGAGTGCGGAGACAGGGGCAAGCTGGTGGTGGTGGACGGCGTCTACAGCATGGAGGGCGACATCGCGCCGCTCCCGGACATCGTGAAGGTCTGTAAAAAATACGGCGCACGGCTCATGGTAGATGATGCCCACGGCATCGGCGTCCTGGGTGAAACCGGCCGCGGTACTGCCGAGCATTTCGGCCTCGAAAAGGACGTGGATGTCATCATGGGCACGTACAGCAAGTCACTTGCTTCTATCGGCGGGTTCGCCGTTGCCGACGAGGAGGTTATCCATTACATGAAGCACCATGCCCGCCCCCTGATCTTCAGCGCGAGTCCGCCGCCCGCTTCCGTGGCCGCGGTCATCGCGGCGCTGGACATCATTGCCGAGGAGCCCGATCGCAGGGAACGCCTCTGGCGCCACACGAACAAGATGATAAAAGCGTTCAAGCAGATGGGCTTTGACACCGGGGTAGCCGAAACGCCTATCATTCCGCTCATGATGGGAGAGATGGAACGGGCGTTCATGATGTGGAAGATCCTGGGCGAGGAGGGGGTGTTCGTAAACCCCGTGGTGCCACCCGCAGTGCCGCAGGGACGCTGTATGATCCGCACCAGTTACATGGCGACCCATACCGATGAGATGCTTGACCGCGTGCTCGGGATAGTCGAGAAGACGGGGAAGAAGCTGGGGATGATTTCATAAGGGATCGATAATGCAGATCGAGCAAATATCCGATGCGCCTGGCCTGGACCGGTTCATCCGATTCCCCTGGAAGGTCTATAAGGGAAATCCCAACTGGGTGCCGCCCCTCCTGAGCGAGGTCAAATTCATCCTGAGCCACAAGAACCCGTTTTTCGAACACGCGGAGGCGGCGTATTTCCTTGCGCGGAAGAATGGCGAGGTCGTCGGCAGGATCGCGGCGATCATTGATCGGAACCATATCGCTCTCCACAACGAGCGGGCGGGCTTCTTTGGTTTTTTTGAATGCATGCCCGATCCGGAGATTGCCGACAGCCTGGTCCGGGCAGCGTCGAATTGGCTCAAGGCGCGAGACATCGGGGTCATGCGCGGGCCCATGAACCCTTCGACAAATGACGAGTGCGGTTTTCTCCTGGAAGGGTTCGATTCTCCGCCGATGATCATGATGACCTACACGCCGGCGTATTACCTCGATTACATGGAACGATGCGGATTGACAAAGGCCAAAGACCTCTATGCATACATCTCGGTGATCGCTGATGTATCAGCCGGCGATAGGCTTGAACGACTGGCGGCAGTGGTCAGGCAAAAGATGCCGGGTCTCGTCGTGCGTCCCGCCAATATGAAAAAATTCAGGAGCGAGCTGGACGCGGTCAAGGAGATCTATAATTCGGCGTGGGGCCAGAACTGGGGTTTTGTGCCGATGACCGACAAAGAGATCGAATCCATGGCAAAGAGGCTTAAGCCGCTCATCGTGCCAGAATTGCTTATCATGGCCGAGGTGGACGGCAATCCGGCGGGATTTTACATGGCCGTGCCGGACTACAACCAGGTCCTCAGCAGGATCAACGGCAGGCTTGGCCCCATTGAGATCATGAAGTTCTTATGGTATTCGAGAACAGATATCGGATATCCGCGTCCTGACCATGGGCGTGAAGGAAGAGTACCGGAAGAGAGGCATCGAGGGACTGCTTTACCTCGAGTCGTTCAAGGCGGCCAAACGCAAAGGGTATCGAACGGGCAGAGATGTCCTGGGTCCTGGAAGACAACACCCTTATGCAAAAGGGCTGCGAATTCATGGGCGGGAACGTCTACAAAAAATGGCGGATTTACGAAAAGAGCCTTTAACTCCTTTTACCCGGACAATCCGGAACATGTTTTTTTAACCAGGATTACAGGATAAAAGCGGATTTATGCTTTTTAATAAATCTCTGTCAATCCTGTTACTCCTGTCCAAGTCGTGTCATGGTGCATTTTTTTCATATTATCATTCTGCTCATTCCGCCCCTTCAGTGTCCAAATTTATTATTCAGGTTAAATAACGAATTACAATAACCATGAGCGTCTGCAGGCTGCGGGAATTAGCCCCGCGAGTGATGGTCCGCTCCTGAGAAAAGCCGATGCATCCACGGCGCAATGAAAATAGTCAGCAAGGCGAGCAGCACGCCGGCGATGACATCAATGACATAGTGGTATCTGAGGTACACCGTTGAGACGATCAGGGCCGATACAGCCGGCACCAGAACACGGAAGAGATCTCTCTGCCGGTATTTCCATGCAAAAAAAAGCGTCACCAGCGCCACGGCGGTATGGCCGCTCGGGAAGGCATCGGTTTTGTTGTGCTCCAGCGAGTTGAGGCTCTGCTGTATCCACTGGGTCATCGGTCCTGCTTGAAGGTCAGTTGTCTGCAGGTAGTTCAGCGTGAACCGGGGCCCGACGGCGGGGAAAAGCATATAGCCGATGTAGGAAAGATAAAAACAGAGGAGGATAGTGAAAACCGCGGTCTCGAATTCAACCCGTCTATCCCGGAGATAGAGTAACGTGCCGAGCGCGATCGGCATACCGTAATAGCTGATATACGCGATTTGGAGCACTGCGGTGAGCGGGGCGCTATTGAACTGTTCCAGCCACACGGTCGGATGAGTGGCGAAGAGCATGTGGTCGATCCGGATCAAGACGTCGTCGTAGTATTGATGCCGGATGAAGGGGATGATGTCGCCGAGGCTGTTAAAGATCATTGCGACAATGATGATCGGGAAAAAAGCATGCAGGAAACTGAAAGGCTTTCTTCCGGGAGTCCTTCTGTCCAGCGCAGCGAGTAAAAGAATGACCAGCACCAGCACAAAGTAGGTGCAGATGAGTTGCGGCCAGGATGAGATGAAGGAGACGTTGAACAGGATGACCGCCGTGAGCAGCACGATAAAGGAAAGGGTGAGGCGGTCAATAGGGTTCAAGGTGGTCCGCATAGAAACGTTTATACAATACCTGCTGTTGAAAAGCAAGAATTGCCATACAGCGCATCAAACCAACAGAGAAATGTTAGGTTGTTAGAGGGCAGTAACAAGCTGTTCCAGGATTATTTTTGGATTGTGTTTTATCCATCGGGTGAAGTTGTTCCCTTTGATCTTCATCCGCTTTTATCATACGTTAATCCACCCCATCAGCGTCCAAATTCTTTTTTCAGGTTCAATGGCTGGAAGACTTACATCGTTTGTACCGGCACCCGCACCTTTCGGAAGTCCGCCCAGATGTCGACAATGCCGAGGGCGACCACGAACACGATGGACGGCATGATCAGGATGAGCGCGAGGAGGAGTCCCCGGCCAATGGTCTTGATGCCCGCTTTTCTGAGGTAATGCTCCACGATAGCGGAGCCCTGTGCGAGATAGAGCACAGCAAAGAGGATCGCAATGTTCCATCCCGTGAGTCGTGCTGTCTCCTGCGGGAGTACGATGAGGGCGAGGGCCGCGATGAGGCCCCAGACCCACGAGTCCGGCGCATGCCATGAGACGAGCGAGGTCCGAGCTGGTGCCGGTTCCGTTACCGGTTTTCGCATGAGCATGGCGCGGGCAATGACAAAACAGCAGGCCGCCTGAACCACCGAAGTGGCGATGGTAATGCCCGGGAGGAGTCTGGCAAAGTAATAGATGACGGGATCGGAGATCGATGAGATCGTAGCCGCCATTTCAGTGAACCCCATGGTCGTATAGGTTTTTGCTGCATTGGCAATGATTTCCCGGAGATACGCCTCGACCTCCATGATCGGGTTTTTGCCTGCCCGGACCAGGTAGAAAACGACGATTACCGCCAGAACCGCGATCGGAAGGAGTCCGCCCAGGAGCGAGGTTTGCTCGGGTTTCCATTTTCTGCGCATGCCTTCCGAGGTGCCGATCGCCATCAGGCCGAAACTAAGAACAAGAATGGCCGCTGCCTGCCATCCCCCGAGGGCGGCCATGATGACGCTTGACAGCGGCGAGCGTCATAAGACCATCCACACTCCTGTTCCGGATAGAGACGAGAATGAGCGGCACGGGAGTGAAAAGAGCGAGCAGCTGGCCGATCGGATGGATAATTCCGGCAACAAAGAGCCCGAGGGTCTGTACTGTCGCGATAAGAATGGCACGGTAGTTCATGGTGATCTCTCCAAAAGGTCGATTCGAAAAATAAGGACAAAGACTCACAGTGGATACGCGGGGAAGGTCAATGACCCTGACTCTGAAAAAGAACGATTGCGTATGAGCTCCACCGATAGATCTCAAGTAATCAGTGTACATCAGTGCAAAAAACATTTCTCTGTGTCCTGGCGCCACGGTGATATGGCTTTGCAGCTCAAGCCGTTATAATAAAAAAAGGAAACTCAGGGTCACCTGTACGTAACCGCTGCGTTTCCCTGTTTTGTGTGTCATGAACGTGCGCTGCCTGCCAACGCACAGCGCGAACTTACTTCTCTCCTGAGAACGGAAGGAGCGCGATATTTCTGCACCGCTGCACCGAGACGGTGACCTCGCGCTGATGCCGGGCGCAGTTGCCGGAGATGCGGCGGGGAAGGATCTTGCCTCGCTCGGTGATGAAGAACCTGAGTGTCTTCATGTCCTTGTAATCGATGAACGGTGTTTTGTCGACGCAGAACCGGCACACCTTTTTCCGGACCTGGAAACGTCTCTTGTTCGGGCCGCTGCCGCCTCTGCTGTCTCCTCTGCTGCCTCGCGAGTCAGAAGACCGTGGTGCCGATGATCTTGCTGGGTACTCTGCCATAATATTGAACTCCTCGTGTAGTAGTTTTTTTAATACTCAGTTGTCCTGCGTTAGAAGGGGATCTCTCCCTCATCCAGGGGCGTTTCGGAGCGGGCTCAGATTGGCTGTGACCGCCACCCTGGCCTGCACCCTGACCCGCGGATGAACGCTTCGGCATGAAGTGCACTGATTGCGCTGCCACTTCGACCTTGCTTCGCTTCTGGCCGGAATCTTTGTCTTCCCATCGACGCTGCTGCAACCTGCCTTCGATCAGTGCCGCATCTCCCTTGTTGAGATATTGCCCGCAGTTCTCAGCCTGCTTGCCGAACACGACGATGTCGAGATAGCTGACCTCTTCCTTGGTCTCTTCGCCTTGCTTGTACTTGCGGTTGACTGCGATGGCAAAGCTCGCGACCGCGCTGCCGTTCGGGGTGTAGCGCACCTCGGGATCGCGGGTGAGATTGCCCAGCAGGATCACTTTATTAAAGCTTGTCATGGGTTACCTCGATTTTAACGACGACCTCATGCATCTGTTCAGTTGCAGGAGGGAGTCGGACAAATTACGAACAGCGGGCAGCGGCTACGCCGTGGCCTGTCCTGCCTCTGCAGCTGCCGCTGCTTTGGCGAGGTCTTTCTTCTTCGGTTTGGGGGCCGGCCTAACGCGCAGTTCTTTTTCGAGCTTGACCGTCAAGAACTTGATGACCGAATCGGTCATCTTGTACGTACGCTCGAGTTCGCTTACCACGCTGGGCGCTGCCTTGAACTGGAAGAACACATAGTGGCCGCGCTTCTGCTTCTTGATCTCATAGGCAAGTTTCTTTTTGCCCCAGTCCTCGAACTTGGTCATTTCGCCGCCCTGTTTCGTGACCACGTCCTGCATTTTCTTGATCACATTGGCCGTCTCTTCGTCGGTCTGGTTGGGGTTGATGATGAATATTGATTCGTAAATGTGCATTTTCTTTGTCTCCTCATGGGTTATAGCCCCCTGCTGCTACTCAGGGAGCAAGGAGTAATCCCGTTTCATGTCCTGTACGGGAATCGACCTTACTCAGTTTTGCGAGAGGGAACATTATCACAGACTGGCTGAAAAATCAAGCCTTTTCTTGGAAGCTTCTTTGCTGAAAAGTCTTTGTGGAGCGTGCTGTCTAACTATTTTTTATTGACAAAAGATACATAGTGTTTTATTATCAATTTCGCTTTTTTAAAACGAACGGCCGGAATAATTTCTTTGAAAAATAACGGGTTAGCGCGGTCCGGGCAGTTCGGCGGTATCATACAACTGGCATCCTCATTTTTTTGTGATCGTGAATATGAGGGAAGATCGAGGCGCCCCGCCGCGGTCAGTACCTCGTCGATCTCGGTAATAAAGAGGCAGGGGTCACGGAGGCTCGTACAGATTCAACCATTACCCCTGACTCATGCCTTGACTCTTGGATAAAAGGTGGGCTGAAATTTGGCGAAGAAATCAATCAACGTAGGTATCATCGGTTTCGGCACCGTGGGCACTGGCACGGCCCGCATCCTGATCGACAATGCAGAGATCATCAAGCGTCGTCTCGGCGTCCCCGTTCTCCTGAAAAAGATATCCGATCTTGACATCAAGCGCGACCGGGGCATCAAATTGGGCGATGTGAAGCTTACGAGCGATGCAAAGGATCTGATCAACGATCCTGAAATCGATATCGTGGTCGAACTGATTGGCGGGTACAAGCCCGCCAAGGAGTTCATCCTCGATGCGATCAAGAACAAGAAACATGTGGTGACGGCGAACAAAGCGCTCCTGGCCGTGCATGGCGAGGAGATCTACGCTGCGGCAGAGAAGGCCGGCGTCACGGTCGGGTTCGAGGCATCGGTCGCCGGGGGAATCCCGATCCTTGCGGCCATCAGGAGCGGGCTCGCAGCGAACAATATCAAGTCCATCTACGGCATCGTGAACGGCACCTGCAATTATATCCTGACGCTCATGACGAACGAGGGCCGGAAGTTCGATGAGGTGCTTGAAAGAGGCCCAGGCCAAGGGGTATGCCGAGGCCGATCCCACGTTCGATATCGAAGGCATTGATTCGGCGCATAAGCTCGCGGTGCTCACCATGCTTGCCTACGGCACTCCGGTGAAGTTCGACGATATCTACACCGAGGGGATCTCGAAGATAACGCCGCTGGATATTGATTTTGCAAAAGAGCTCGGTTACAAGATCAAGCTCCTGGCGATCACCAAGATGGTGAATGGCGAGGTCGAGGCGCGGGTGCATCCGACCATGCTTCCTGAGGAGTACCCCATCGCCGAGGTGGACGGTGTGTTCAACGCGCTTTCGGTCGTGGGCGACGCTGTCGGGTCTACGATGTTCTATGGACGCGGTGCGGGCGACATGCCTACGGGCAGTGCGGTGGTGGGCGATATCATCGATATCGGCAGGGACATCCTGTCGGGCAGCATAAACCGGTCGCCCATGACGGCCTTCAAGGATCGGTCACTCTTGAAGATACGCAAGATGGACGATATTACGTCGTGTTATTATTTGCGCTTTTCGGCACTGGACAGGCCCGGAGTTCTGTCACGGATCTCGGGTGTGCTTGGGAAGAACAATATCAGTATTGCGTCGGTCATCCAGAAAGGCCGAGGCACTGCCGAGGCCGTTCCTCTGGTGATGATGAGCCACGAGGCCGTTGAACGCGATGTGCGCAAGGCGCTCGAGGAGATCAACACGATGGACTGCGTGGCAGGGCCGACGATGGTGATCAGGGTGGAAGAGGGGAAACAGTAATTGCGGATTTCGGATTGTGGAATGCGGATTAAAGGGCAGAGATCCAAAAACGATTTTATTCCGCAATCCGCAATCGCCAATCCGAAATGAGGTACTTATGGCGGATGATATCAAAATAGATAAAACGATCGATCTCAAAGGCCAGGTTTGTCCGTACACCTTTGTCCGTTCCAAGCTGGCGCTCGAGAAGATGACCCTCGGCGAGGTGCTCGAGATCATCTTTGACCACAAACCGGCGACCGAGAACGTGCCCAGGAGCATGGAGAACGAGGGGCAGAAGGTCCTGAAGATCGAGCAGACCGGCGAGAAAGAGTGGCATGTGTTTGTCCGCAAGGACAAGGAAAAAGCGAAAAAATAATTGCGGAGCGCGGAGTGCGGAATGTGGATGTAAAAATGCACGATATTCCGAAATCCGAAATTTGAAAACCGCGATTCGAAATTGGGGACCATGGATTTTACTGAAGACCAGATATTGCGCTACAGCAGGCACATTTTGCTTCCCGAGGTCGGGGGAGACGGCCAGGAAAAGATACTGAACGCGAAAGTAGTGCTTGTGGGCGCCGGCGGTCTTGGTTCGCCGGTGGGGTACTATCTCGCCGCGGCAGGCGTCGGCACCATCGGCGTGATCGACAACGACCGCGTGGAGATCTCGAACCTGCAGCGCCAGATCGCGCATAACACCAGCCGTATCGGCATGCTGAAGGCCGATTCTGCAAAAGAGACCTACGAGACGCTGAACCATGATGTGAAGGTCGTGACCCACAAAGAGAGGCTGTCGTCCAAGAACATCATGGACATCATCAAGGACTATGATATCGTCGTGGACGGAAGCGACAATTTCCCGACCCGTTACCTGGTGAACGATGCCTGTGTGATGCTGAAGAAAACGCTTATCAGCGCGGCTGTCTTCCGGTTCGAAGGCCAGGTGATGAGCATTTACCCGGGCGAAGGGCCATGCTACCGCTGTTTGTTCGAGGTCCCGCCACCTCCGGGCATGGTGCCGTCGTGCCAGGAGGCAGGCATCCTCGGCGTGGTCACCGGTGTGGTGGGGACGCTTCAGGCCACCGAGGTGATCAAGGCGATCCTCGGGATCGGGCAGCCGTTGAAGGGGAGACTCCTCTTGTGGAATGCGCTTGATATGAATTTCCGCACGGTGAAAGTTCCATGGAATAAAGAGTGCCCCGTGTGCGGTGAGCATCCGACGATCAAGGAACTGATCGACTATGAGCAGTTCTGCTCGATGAGCCATTGATTCAAGTGTTGGGATCCCGGTTTACGGATAGCCGGGACCTGTTTCAGTGAGCGAAATTGATGGACAGAACCCTGTGACTGTCCGTCGTTGAGTTCGGAGGGTTTATCAATATACTGAACATAACAGAGTCTGACCTCCAAAGCATGTTCGACCACTGTCTTGCGGCAGCACCGAACGAAGCCTGCGGGATGCTGGGCGGCAAGGACGGCAGGGTTGAAAAGACCTTCTGCATGACGAATGCGAAGCCGGGCACTGATTATTATGAAATGGACCCGGAAGAGCAGTTTCGCGTGATGAAGGACATCAGGGATTCAGGACTTGAACTGATCGGTCTGTTCCATTCCCATCCGCACAGCCAGGCCTATCCGTCGAGCGTGGACGTGAATCAGGCGTACTGGCCCGGGACACAGCTGCCCAACTATCCCGATGCCGTGTATGTCATCGTTACCCTGATGGACCGCGCGAAGCCGGTCGCCCGGGGTTTTTCGATTGAAGAAGGAAAGGTAACCGAAGTCAAGGTGAACGTGATATAAGACCGGAAGCCGACGCCGGCCACCTCGTCCTGTGAGAACCTGCTGAACCAGACACATTCACCGAGAGTGATATAGGGATACAGGCAGTCTCTCAATCATTTATTTTCTATTCTCAGTTATCCAAGAAGAGTGAGATCAGGAGGAGCGATACATGGCTATCAAGGTAAGAATTCCAACTCCGCTGCAGAAGCTGACGAACGGGAATGCCGAGGTGGAGTGCAGTGTAAAGAACGTTACGGAGCTTATTGACGCGCTTGAGAGGAACTACCCGGGGATGCAGGAGCGTCTGTCGGAAAGCGGCAAGATCCGGCGGTTCATCAATATCTACGTGAATGACGAGGACATCCGCTTTCTGAACAAGGAAGACACTACGCTGAAGGATGGTGATATCATTTCGATCGTCCCGGCCATCGCGGGTGGATGGGGGAAGGAAAACGAGAAGGTGCGAAGGTGAGACGTTGAAAGGCCGGCATCAGCCGATTTTTTTGTTGCACGACCTACGATCTTCCCGCGTTCTCAATGTCGACAGTATCTCAGGAGGGGCTTATGGCTACGAAGAGGGTTAAGCTGACCTTTCCGAAGGACCTGATCAGAGAGCCCGTGATCTTCACCATGGCAAAGAAGTTCGATGTGATGCCGAATATCCGGCACGCCAAGGTCACCGAATCGACGGGAGAGGTGGTGCTGGAGCTCGAAGGAGCAGAGAAGAAGCTCGAAGAGGGGATCGCCTATCTTCAGGAACGCGGTGTCAAGGTTGAGGCTGTGGAGGGCGATTTCGCCGGGTAGTCAAACGCGGTTGGAATCCGGCCGCAGACCAGAGGCGTCGTTCGTCGATTATCAGGCAGGTGTTGACGCTTGACCGGCGGCGAAGGACCAGAGACGAATCTATGAAATATATCATTCTCCTTGGTGATGGGATGGCCGACAGGCCGAATGCGGAGCTTGGCGGCAAGACATGCCTGCAGGCGGCGAAGACGCCGAACCTTGACCAACTCGCGACGCTCGGCCAAGTGGGGATGGCATACACCGTGCCGGACGGGTTCCCGCCGGGCAGCGACGTGGCCAACCTCTCGGTCATGGGATATGACCCGCGGAAGTACTATACCGGCCGGTCGCCGCTCGAAGCGGCAAGCATCGGCGTGGAACTTGCGCCCAATGATATCGCGTTTCGCTGCAACCTCGTGACCCTGCGTATTACCGGCGGCAAGCCATCCGCAACGGACAAGGGACGGCGGGCGATCATGGAAGATTTCAGCGCCGGTCACATTTCGACACAGGAGGCGCGCTTGCTCATCGAAGAGATCGACAGCAAGCTCGGGAGCGACCGGATCCGCTTTTATCCCGGCGTGAGCTATCGCCACCTCATGGTATGGAAGGGCGGCAAGGACAAGATCGAATGTACGCCGCCTCACGATATTCAGGACAAGGACATTCAAGACTATCTTCCGCGCGGTGAAGGGGATGATATCATCAACGCCCTGATGGAGGCTTCTCTTGACCTGCTCCTCGCTCATCCGGTGAATAAGACCCGCCAAGCGAACGGGAAACGACAGGCGAACAGCATCTGGCTCTGGGGCCAGGGCAAACGGCCCTCTATGCCGACCTTTAGGGAGAAGTATGGCCTTGAAGGGGCCATGATCTCGGCGGTTGACCTCACGAAGGGCCTTGGCATCTATGCGGGATTCGAGGTGATCAATGTGCCTGGCGCCACGGGCTGGATCGACACGAACTATGTGGGCAAGGCCGAGCACGCGCTCTGGGCGCTCAAGACCAAGGATATTGTGTATATCCACGTGGAGGCGCCCGACGAAGCCGGTCATACGGGCGACCTCAAGAACAAGATCAAGGCCATAGAGGATTTTGACGAGTTCATCGTGGGGAACATCATCCACGGGATGAAGCAGTTCGATGAATACCGGATCCTCGCGCTTCCGGACCATCCCACACCGATTGAACTCAGAACCCATTCTTCGGACCCGGTCCCGTTCGTCATTTACGATAACACAAAGGAGCGCAAAGGCGGCCCCGTTACGTACGATGAAAAAATAGGGGAGCGCAAAGATGCGCTGGTGTTCAAAGACGGCTATACCTTGATGGATTATTTTTTAAAGAAGTAGGGAAGGAACACGAATGGCACGAATGGACTAATGACACGAAGGGCGAGATCGGACAAGGATTTTATTCGTGCCATTCGAATAATTCGTGAAATTCGTGTTGCAGATATTTTGGTTTTAATTACGGGAGGTTGTTAGTGCTCATCGTCCAGAAATACGGCGGCACGTCCGTGGGGAATCCCGAACGGATCAGGAACGTGGCAAAGCGTGTTGTCCGGACCAAAGAAGAAGGACATGATGTGGTGGTGGTCCTCTCAGCCATGAGCGGCGAGACCGATAAGCTCATCAACCTTGCCAATCAGGTGAGTGAGAATCCGGACCCCCGGGAGATGGACATGCTGGTGTCCACGGGAGAGCGCGTGACCATCGCGCTCTTGGCCATGGCGATTCAGTCGCTGGGGTACAAGGCGCAGTCCTTCACCGGCAGGCAAGCGGGGATCATCTCCGACCGCGTCCATACCAAAGCGAGGATCGAGAAGATCTCCGGTGAGCGGGTCAAACAGGCGATCAAGGAAGGCAAGATCGCCGTGGTAGCAGGTTTCCAGGGCATCACTGAAACATCCGACGACGTGACGACGCTGGGACGGGGCGGGTCGGACCTTTCAGCCGTGGCGGTCGCCGCCGCGCTCAAGGCGGACCTTTGCGACATCTATACTGACGTGGACGGCGTGTATACCACGGACCCGAACATGGTGCCGCAGGCCCGGAAGCTTGACAAGATCTCGTATGACGAGATGCTCGAACTGGCGAGCCTCGGGGCCAAGGTGCTTCAGACCCGCTCGGTCGAGTTCGCAAAAAAATATAATGTTCCGGTGAGGGTGCTCTCGAGTTTCAACGACAACCCGGGGACCCTCGTGACCAAGGAGGATTCTGACATGGAAAAAGTGGTGGTGTCCGGCGTGGCATACGACAAGAACCAGGTAAAAGTGACCGTATCCGGTGTGCCGGACAAGCCTGGCGTGGCAGCGACAGATCTTCAATGAGATATCGACGAACAACATCATCGTTGACATGATCATCCAGAACATCGGCGAGGGCGGGCTCACGGACATGTCCTTCACGGTGCCGAAGACCGACTCGAGGAAGATATCAGAGCTCATGAAGAAGGTCATTGCCGAGATCGGCGCCAAAGGCGTCACCGTGAAGGAGGACATCGCCAAGATCTCCATCGTCGGCGTGGGCATGCGCTCCCACTCGGGCGTTGCAGCACGGATGTTCTCCGCCATGGCCAGAGAGGGGATCAATATCATGATGATCAGCACGTCGGAGATCAAGATCTCCATCGTGATCGACGCGAAATATACCGAGCTCGCCGTCCGGGTGCTGCACGAGACATTCGAGATGGACAAGGCGGCGTGAGAAACAGTAGTCAGGAGACAGGAGTCAGCAATCAGGAGGAGAACAAAAGGATTGGCTTCTGGATTCTGGCTCCTGACTCCTGTGCATCTGCATTCTAATATTATGAAACAGACCGTTTACCTATACGATACCACGCTCCGTGACGGGGCGCAGGCTGAGGACGTGAACTTCTCGGTCGAGGACAAGATCCGTGTTGCGCGGAAGCTGGATCAGTTCGGCGTCCATTACATCGAGGGCGGCTGGCCGGGTTCGAACCCGCGCGATATCGAGTTCTTCAAGGAGATGCGGCGCGTAAAGCTCAGGAAGGCGAAACTGGCCGCCTTCGGATCAACACGGCGTGTGAAGCTCAAAGTCTCCGATGATCCGAACATGAAGGCTCTGGTTGCGTCCGGCGCGCCGGTGGTGACCATCTTCGGCAAAACCTGGGACTTGCACGTGATCAAGGCACTCAAGACCACGCTCGGCGAAAACCTCGACATGATCGAAGAATCGGTATCATTCCTCAGGAAACGCATGGATGAAGTGGTATATGATGCCGAACATTTCTTTGACGGGTATAAAGCAAACCCTGACTACGCTGTTCAGACGCTCCTCGCCGCGGAGGGCGCAGGCGCGGACTGTCTTGTTCTGTGTGACACGAACGGCGGTACCCTGCCTCATGAGGTCGAAGAGATCATTGCGCAGGTGAAAAAGTCGATCGCCAGCCCGTTCGGGATCCATGCGCACAACGATGCGGAACTCGCGGTGGCGAACTCGCTGACAGCGATCAGGATGGGAGCGGTCCAGGTCCACGGCACCATCAACGGCTATGGCGAGCGCTGCGGAAATGCAAACCTGTGCTCCCTTATCGCGACCCTGAAGCTCAAATTGGGCATCGATTGCATCTCAGACGCTAATCTGGCGAAGCTGCGTGACGTGTCCCGCTATGTGGACGAGATCGCCAATCTGCAGCACCAAAAGCGACAGCCCTATATAGGTGAAAGCGCATTTGCCCATAAGGGGGGCGTGCATGTCGATGCTGTCGCGAAGAGCTCTCTCACCTATGAGCATGTCGTGCCTGAACTGGTAGGGAACAGGAGACGCGTATTGGTGTCCGACATGGCGGGGAAGAGCAATATCCTCCAGAAAGCTGCAGAACTCGGGATCCCGCTCACCAAGAAAAGCCCGGAACTCGGAGAGATACTCAGGAAGGTCAAAGAGCTCGAGAACGAGGGATACGAATTCGAAGGCGCGGAAGGGTCGCTTGAACTCCTCATGCTGCGCGCGGGCCATAGCTATGAGTCGGTTTTCACCATGTTCGACCGTATCGACTATCGCATCTTTACGGAAAAACGGAAGGTCGATCCCGATCCAGTGAGCGAGGCCACGATCACTGTCGAGGTCGGCGGAAAAGTGGAACACACTGCCGCATGGGGGAATGGCCCGGTGAATGCCCTCGACAAGGCACTGCGCACGGTCCTGCCCAAGTACTTCCCGGGCAAGGGCCTGGAGAATGTCCGGCTTCTCGACTATAAAGTGCGAGTTTTGACCGCGGCGGAGGGCACGGCTGCGCGCGTGCGGGTGCTGATCGAGTCCGGCGACGGCAAAAACAAGTGGGGCACCGTGGGTGTGTCAGAGAACGTGATCGAAGCGAGCTGGCAGGCGCTGGTGGACAGCATCGAGTATAAGCTTTTAAGGGCGAAGAGAAAAAGCTGAGATACGGAAGAGGGCAGAGAGAGAAGCGCGAGACACTATGCACTCAGCGCCATGCTCTCTGCGGTTTTCGGGTGAAACATGATCGAAGAAGAAGGCATCGTAGTTGAAGTGACAGGCGATATCGCCAAGGTATCGATCCTGGCCAAGAGCGCCTGCGAGAAATGTTCCGCTTCCGGGGTCTGCCATCCCGGGGAGCAGGAGTACATGGAGGCTTCGAACCCGCTCGGAGCAAAAAAGGGCCAGAAGGTGAAAGTGGTGCTTGCCCCGCAAGTATATCTTAAGGCGTCCATCATACTCTACGGCATCCCCATGACGGTCTTTGTTGCCTCGGCCATTCTCGGGAAAAACCTCGGCCTGCGGTACGGGACTGAGGCCGATTCAGATCTCTGGGCGTTCATCGCCGGAATGGTGAGCATGGTGGTATCTTTTCTCGTTATCAGGATGTATAATAAGAAAGTTGAAAAAACGCCGCAGTATAAACCGATGATCGTCGAAATACTGGGCTGAAAGAACCAAAATACCAGATCCGGATAACGACCGATCGGCCAGATATTGTAAGTTGTGAGGATCTGGTCGTCTGAATAGTATTGTATGATGAGGCGTTCAGTATGAGATTGATCAAGAAACCTGATGAAGCGAAACGACTTGCGCGGACCATCCTCTCGGACATCCTTCTCTATAACCAGGCCAAGGTCAAAGAGGGAATTGAGAAGGACAGCCTCTTTGAAATACTGACAGATGAACTCGCGGAAGGGAAGAAATATTACGAAACCATGGTGGACGAAGAGATCCGCAAGGACTCCAACATGTTCAACGAGGCCGTCGTTGATGTTCTGATCAAACAGGCAGGGAAAATAAAGTCCGATATCTGGTAGTTCTGCTGCAATAAATACGACAGAGCATTGTATCCCCTTTATACCAAATTCATCTTCACGGAGGGACTTGTCCATGCCGAATGCTGATGTCAAGGAAGTCCGCAATATCGCGATCCTGTCCCACGGCGCCGCAGGCAAAACCTCGCTTGCCGATGCCATGGTGTTCACGGCCGGCGCGGTTGACCTCATGGGAAGTGTGGACGCGGGAAACTCCGTGTTCATGCATGAGCCTGAGGAAATCGCCCGGAAGATAACCATCACCTCCGCTCTCGGGTTCGCCGACTGGAAGGGCGTCCGCATCAATATCATCGACACCCCCGGCTACATCAATTTTCTCGAAGAAGCGCGGGGGACCCTTCGCGCCGTCGACGGCGCCGTCCTCATTATATCCGCCATCTCCGGCGTAAAGGCCGAAACCGAAAAGATCTACAAGTTCGCCTGCGAATACGAGATCCCGCGGGTGGCGTTCGTCAGCAAGCTCGACAAGGAGCGGGCGGACTTCTTCCGCGCAGTGGGCGATATGGAAAAGTATTTCTGCAAGAACTCCCTCGTGCTCCAGCTCCCGATCGGTCTTGAGGCGAATTTCGCCGGAGTCGTCGACCTGATCAAAATGAAGGCGCTGATGTTCGCCCAGGACGGAAGCGGCAAGTTCGAGGAAAAAGACGTTCCCGCGAACATGAAGGATGAGGCGGTGGCCTACCGGAAAAAACTGGTGGAACAGATCGCCGAGACCGAGGACAGCCTTCTTGAGAAGTATCTCGACAAGGGCGAGCTTTCCCAGGAAGACATCATCGCCGGGCTCAAACATGGGACGATAGGTGGCGGACTGCTGCCGGTGCTCTGTGGTTCTCCGGTCAAGAACATGGGGATCCAGCCGCTCCTTGACATGGTCCTCATGTGCCTCCCGTCGCCGGCGGAGCATGCCCGCGTCGTGCAGATCAAAGGGATCGATCCCAAGACGGGCAATGAAACGGTCCGCAAACCTGTTCGCGGACGAGCATCTTGCCGCCATGGTGTTCAAAACCATCAATGATCCATTTGCCGGCAAGCTTTCCCTGGTCCGGGTCTTCTCGGGTACGCTTAAAGCGGACTCGAGCGTGTACAATGCCTCGAAACAAATTAAGGAAAAAGTGGGGACCCTGTTCCATCTCCAGGGGAAAAAGCAGATAACCACGCATGCGCTTACGGCCGGACAGATCGGCGCCATCGCAAAGATGAAAGAGACGCTCACGGGCGACACATTGTGTTCCGAAAACCATCCCATCGTGATGAATTTTGCGAAGTTTGCCGATCCGGTCATGTCCTATGCCATTGTACCGAAGACCCGCGGGGACGAGGACAAGGTGGGCACGGGCATCCACAAACTGCTCGAGGAAGACCCCACGCTCAAGTTCACGTTTGACGAGCAGACCAAGGAGATGGTGCTTTCCGGCATGGGGCAGGTCCACCTTGAAGTGACGCTCGAGAAGCTCAAGCGGAAGTTCGGCGCAGAGGTAACGATGAAGACGCCGAAGGTCCCTTACAAGGAGACCATCCGTGCAAAAGCCAAGGCGCAGGGCAAGTATAAAAAGCAGTCGGGCGGCCATGGTCAGTATGGGGACGCCTGGATCGAGATCGAACCACTCCGGCGCGGCACCGGATTCGAGTTCGTTGACAAGATCGTCGGCGGCGTGGTCCCGCGGCAGTACATCCCGGCTGTGGAAAAAGGCGTGATCGAAGCCATGCACGAGGGAAGTCTGGCCGGCTATCCCATGGTGGATGTCCGGGTGACGTTGTTCGACGGGTCCTATCACACGGTTGACTCTTCGGAAATGGCATTCAAGGTCGCGGCGTCCATGGGGTTCAAGAAAGCACTGGAAGCTGCCAAGCCGGTGCTGCTCGAACCGATCATGAGCGTGGAAGTGGTCGCGCCGGACGATTCGCTCGGCGCTGTTATCGGCGACCTGAACTCGCGGCGCGGCAAGGTGCAGGGCGTCGTTCCCCAGTCCGGCGGCCAGTCGATCAAGGCGCTCGTGCCCATGTCCGAGATGCTCTCCTATGTTCCCATGCTTAACTCCCTTACGAGCGGCAGGGGCATGTACACCATGGAATTCTACGGCTACGAGGACGTCCCGAGCCACCTGGCGCAGAAGATCACGCAGGAACGGGCAGCGCAGCACGGACACGGGCATCAGAACCAGAAAGAAAAATAATTCAGCGAGTATGTAATTCTCCGCGAAGGCACGAAGACCACGGGCGTGAAAAGACGTTTTATGTCCCGGCGCCTTTGTGGCAATGGAAAGAGGAGTTCATGTACAGAAAAGACACCCTTTCCAACGGTATCCGGGTCGTGTCCGAGACCCTTCCCAAGTCACGCTCAGTATCGATCGGCGTTTGGGTGAAGGTGGGGTCCCGCCACGAGCCGGAGGAAATCGGCGGCGTTTCGCATTTCATCGAACACCTCTTCTTTAAAGGTACGGAAAAGAGGACCGCCAAGGACATCGCGATCGAGATGGATTCCATCGGCGGAGAGATGAACGCCTTCACGTCGCAGGAAACAACCACCTATTACGCCAAGGTTGTGGATGAGCACCTGCCCGTGGCAATCGACATCCTGTCGGATATCCTTCTCGGCTCCAAGTTCGATCCCGTTGAGATGGAAAAAGAGCGTAAGGTCATCCTCGAAGAGATCAAGGGCGTGGAGGACACGCCCGACGATTACATCCACGAGCTTTTTACCAATACGGTCTGGGCCGGCAACTCGCTGGGCCGTCCTATCCTCGGGACCAGGGACACCATCAAGGCGCTTAAGCACAATGATATCGTTTCTTATATCGAAGATTATTACAGCCCGAAGGAGATCGTCATTTCCGTTGCAGGCAATTTCGAGCATGCCCGGCTGGTCGAGCTTTTGAACGCGAGCTTCGGGAAGCTCTCCCGGGGCGGCGTCTCCAAAAAAGAGGTCACCCCCGCTTTTACGCGGGCCGTTGCCGTAAAGAAAAAACAGCTCGAACAGGTGCAGATCTGTGTCGGATGCAAGGGCATGCACTATATGCACGAAGACCGGTTTGTCCTCTCGGCGCTCAATACGGTGCTCGGAAACAGCATGAGTTCGCGCCTGTTTCAGGAGGTCCGCGAACAGAATGCCCTGGCGTACTCCATCTATTCCTACGTGACCTCGTACCGCGATACCGGACTTCTTACCGTCTACGCCGGTGCGGACCCCTCGAACGCGCTCGAAGTGGTCCGTCTCGTGACCCGAGAGTTCAAGAAGATCGCAGAAGAGGGGATCACGCACGCCGAAGAAACAAGGGTGAGAAACCAGATCAAGGGGAGCCTCGTCCTTTCGCTCGAAAGCAGCAACAGCCACATGAGCCGGCTCGCGCGCCAGGAGATCTATTTCGGCAAGTACCTGTCCATGGATGACATCATCAAGGGAGTGGAGAAGGTGACCGCAGAGCAGGTGCAGCATCTGGCCCAACAGCTCTTTACCCGGGAGAACATTTCACTCACCATCCTCGGTCCGCTGAACAAAACCGACGTGCCGGATGGGGTGCTGGAGATGTAACCACAGGAGTCAGGAGAACTGCATCGTTGTTGCGATTTCTTCCGGCTCCTGAATTCCGGCTCCTGTATAATTATAGAGAATATGCCCGATCATCTTATTATTCACCTTACGCAGCTCAAAAACTCCGAAGGTCTTCCCGTCCCTCATTATCAGACCGAACACTCCGCGGGCGTCGATCTCTATGCCGCAGTGGACGGCGAGGTTGTTCTCGATGCCGGGAAGTGGAAGCTCATCCCCACGGGGATCGCCGTCGCCATCCCCGAGGGACATGAGGGGCAGGTGCGGCCACGGAGCGGGCTCGCACTCAAACACGGCATTGGCATGCTGAATGCGCCGGGAACGATCGATGCCGACTATCGCGGCGAGATCGGGATCATCCTGTTCAATTTCAGCGAAAAACCGTTTACGATCAAGCGCGGCGACCGGATAGCGCAGCTGGTTTTTGCCAGGATCGAGAAAGCAAAGTTCGTCACGGTGGACACCCTCGCCGGGACCGAGCGCGGTGCCGGCGGGTTCGGGCACACGGGAACATGATAGACAAGTTCAACATTCGATTGAGAGGTGTGTTTAAATGAAATATCATCTGCAGAAGAACAGGGTATCCGTGCTGGCAATTCTGATGGGCTTATTGTTGATATCTCCCGCCTTTGGCCAGACCATGAATGTCACCGAGAAGGTCCTGCCGAACGGGCTCAGGGTGCTTCTGAAAGAAGAACACAAGGCGCCGGTGGTCACGTTCCAGGTCTGGTACCGGGTCGGATCCCGGAATGAACGGCTCGGCACTACCGGGATGTCGCATCTGCTTGAGCATATGATGTTCAAAGGAACGAAGAAGCACGGACCGAAGACCTTTTCACAAACCGTGCAGCGGAATGGCGGGAACGACAACGCTTTTACGTCCAAGGATTATACCGCCTATTTTGAGACTTTTGCCGCGGACCGCATAGGGATCTCCCTCGACCTCGAATCAGACCGTATGCAGAACCTGCTGCTAGAACCCAAGGAGTTCCTGTCAGAGCGCGAGGTGGTAAAGGAAGAGCGCCGCATGCGGTATGAGGACGACCCGGTCAACACGATGGTGGAACAGATGACGTCGGTGGCGTTCAGCGCCCACCCGTACCAGTGGCCGGTGATCGGCTGGATGGCGGACATCAACAGCATAACGCGTGATGAACTGTATGACCACTACCGCACCTACTATGCTCCGAACAACGCAACGATCGTCGTGGTCGGCGATTTTGATACAAAGATGTTGCTTCCAAGGATCGAGAAATACTTCGGCGCCATACCCAAGGGGCCGCCAGTACCCACGGTAACAGCCGTTGAGCCGAAGCATCTCGGCGAACGGAGAGTTATCGTTAAGAAACAGGCCGAGCTGCCCGCGGTCTTTGCCGGGTATAATGTGCCGACCCTGAAGCATCCTGACTCGTATGCACTCGAGGTCCTGCAGGGGATACTCTCATCGGGTAAAAGCTCCCGGCTGTACAAATCCCTGGTGTATGAAAAGCAGCTGGCGCTCTATGCCGGGGGTGATTACGACAACATTTCGACGGACCCGAACCTTTTCTATATCTATGCCGGAGTGATGCCCGGTAAGACAGCCGATGAAGTTGAGCGGGCCCTTTACGTCGAGATCGATAAACTTAAAAGCGAACCGGTCTCGGATGAAGAGCTTCAGAGGGCCAAGAACCAGATCGAAGCGAGCTTCATCATGGGGCAGGACTCCATTTTCTACCAGGCCATGCTGCTCGGCCAGTTCGAGACCGTGGCAGACTGGAAATTGCTCGAGAAGTACGTGCCCAGCATCCGCGCTGTGACAAGGGAAGATGTGATGCGGGTGGCAAAAGAGTATTTCAACGAGGACAACAGGACGGTGGGGATTTTGGTGCCGGTGAAGAATTGAAAATTGGAAATCCCCCTCACCTCAATCCTCTCCCCCATGGGGAGAGGAAGAAAGAAAACCCCCTCGCCCTTTGGGGAGAGGGCCGGGGTGAGGGGAAATCGAGAGGCGATTAAAATGAAATCCATAGTACGTACTGTCATAGCGGTATTCATACTGTTTTTCCAGATTCATGTTGTTTCAGCCGCCGAGCCGATCGGCAAGCGTATCGTGCTTGACAATGGAATGATCCTCCTCTTGTCCGAAAAGCATGACATTCCCATGGTCACGATGAACATGGCGATCAAGGCGGGGAGCATGGTCGAGCCGGCTGACAAGCCGGGACTGGCATCGATCACTGCGTCGCTCCTTATGCAGGGGACGGCAAAGCGTACGGCGAACCAGATTAGCCGTGAGATCGATTTCGTGGGAGGCTCTCTTTCGGTCTCGGGCGGAGATGACTTCGCGACAGCAGGCCTCCGGGTGCTTAAAAAGGACCTGCGCACGGGTCTTGATCTGCTCTCCGATGTTCTTCTGAACCCGGTCTTCGATCAGAAGGAGATCGACCGCAAGGTCAAGGAGACCCTGGCCGAGATCAAGCGACAGAAGGAAGAACCGGACAGTATCGCGGGAGAGGCCTTTGCAAAATTGGTCTTCGGCGATCATCCCTACGGCAAAACCAACGATGAGGTAGCAGCCTATCTTCCGAAACTGGTCCGCCGGGAGGTCATCGATTTCCATGCAGCACGGTACAGTCCGAACAATACGATCATCGCCGTGGTCGGGGACGTGGGCGAGCAGGAGATCAAACTGCTGTTGAGCGAGTATTTCAAGTCCTGGAAGAACAAGGAGCAACCGGTACGGTCGCCTGCGCAGCCGCCGGTCAGGGAAAAGACGATCGTACAGAAGATTGAAAAGAACATTACGCAGGCGAATATTGAGATGGGACACATCGGCATCAGCAGGGAAAACCCTGATTACTATGCCGTCCTGATCATGAACTATATCCTTGGCGGTGGAGGTTTCTCCTCGCGTCTTATGGATACCATCCGGGACAACAAGGGACTTGCCTACGATGTCCACAGCGGTTTTTCAGCCCGCAAGGAACCGGGGGCATTCTCCGTGTCCATCCAGACAAAGAACGAGTCGGCGAACGAAGTGATCGAAGAAACGCTCAAGGAGATCGGCAGGATGCAGAAGGAGCTTGTTTCCCAGAGCGAACTCGCCGATGCCAAGGCATATCTTACCGGAAGTTTTCCCCTCAAGATGGACACCTATGCCAAGATCGCGGGCATGCTCGCTTCTGTCGAGATCTATGGCCTTGGACTTGATTATCCGCAAACGTATCCCCGGCTGATCAATGCCGTCACCCGCGAGGACATCCAGCGGGTGGCACGGAAATATCTTCATCCGGACAAGATGGCGATCGTGGTGGTCGCGAACCAGGAAAAGGCAAAGCTGAAGTATTGAGAAGCGGTAGACAGAAGTCAGAATACTGAAGTCAGCAAAGAGCTGATTTCTCCTGGCTCCTGACTCCTGACTACTGAATTCCTATGTCCTCTATTATAAAAATCCTACCCGACCACGTCATCAACAAGATCGCCGCGGGAGAGGTGGTGGAGCGGCCCGCCTCCGTGGTCAAGGAACTGATCGAGAACTCGATCGACGCTGGTGCGACCGAAATATTCATCGATATCGAGGAGGCCGGCAGGCGGCTCATTCGTATTACAGACAACGGCAGCGGCATGTCGAAAGAGGACGCCCGGACAGCGTTCATGCGCCACGCCACGAGCAAGATTGCAGACGACGCGGACCTGGAATCCATTCGTACCATGGGCTTCCGGGGAGAGGCACTCTCCAGCATCGCTTCCGTGTCCCACGTACGGCTATTGAGCGCGATGAAGGGCGCGACGTCAGGCGCACTTATAGAGATTGAGGGCGGAATTGTCAAGTCCATATCCGACGCCGCAGCCCCGCAGGGTACCACCCTGGAGATCGGACATCTTTTTTACAATACCCCGGCCCGTCGCAAATTCCTGAAGAGCCCGGCGACCGAGTTTTCGCATATCCTGACAGCGGTATCGCGCCAGGTCATGGCGCATCCTGCCATTCATTTCCGACTGACCCATAACAAAAAGAGTGTCCTCGATCTTCCTCCCTCATTGAGCATCAAGGAGCGGGTGTTCCAGCTTTCCGGAGGAGCAATAGCGGAAAACCTGATCGAGTTCTCCGGCGGCAGGGACAGCGTCCATGTCCATGGTCTCATCGGCCGCCCTGGTTCTACACGCGCGGACAAAACATACCAGGACTTCTTCGTGAACCGTCGCGCGGTCAAGAACCCGTCACTCACTCACGCGCTTTACAGCGCTTATGGCGATATGCTTATGCGCGATCGGCATCCTGTTGCGTTCATATTTATTGAGATCGATCCAGCGCTCGTGGACGTAAATGTTCATCCTGCCAAGGCCGAGGTCCGCTTCCGCAACCAGTCTCAGTTGCATGACCTGGTCCGGGACGTGATTAGGGAAGGATTGCGGGGGATGAATGTTTCTTCGGCGGCGACGCGTGCTGATGGGGTGAGAGAAGCAATTGCGGATTTCGGAATGCGGAATGCGGAATATCCCATCTCCCCGCAATGGAAAGGGGGGATGAGGAATCCTCTCTCTTTGCAGGAATGGGCGGAGGAGAGCAATGGTGCAGAGATTGGTTCTCAAAACGGCTCACTCTATCAATCCGCAATCCGCATTCCGCATTCCGAAATGCTTCACCCCCTTGCTCAGATCCACGACTCCTTCATCATCGCGCAGTCGCAGGACGGGATGGCGATCGTCGACCAGCATGCGGCTCACGAGCGGGTTCTGTTCGAAAAGCTGCAGGACCAGTTCGGGACCGGGCGAGTTCCTGTTCAGGACCTCCTGGTGCCGGACCAGGTTGAACTCGGGCCTGCGCAGAGTGTGGTGCTTGCTGCATATCTGCCGGAGCTTTCCAAACTCGGATTCCTGATTGAAGATTTCGGGAACAATACGTTCGTGATCAAAGCCGTACCGGTACTGCTGATGGGTGCTGACTACAGGCAATTGCTGCTTGATATCCTCGACGAAGTGAATGTCCACGGTAAAAGCGGGAAAATGGAGAAAGTCCGGGATGAGATGCTGAGCGTGATGGCCTGCCATCCCGCGATCAAGGTGCATCGCCATCTTGAACGGCAGGAGATGGAACAGCTGCTTGCCGATCTATTCAAATGCCGCATGCCGCATACCTGTCCGCACGGCAGGCCGACGGTTGTTCGATTTTCCATAGTCGAAATAATGCGGATGTTCAAGAGGATGTAGACTCCGGTGGAGAAGATGTCCAGGGATCATTGAGGTACATTACAGATGTCGAATTTTCTTAATTATCGATATACCATCATACTCATTAGCCTTGCACTCCTCATCGTTGTTCCTGTTGTCGGATGCGCTACGGGTATCACGCGTGATGATCTTCTCAAGGAGATGCAGGGGGATAAGCCGCCGCTGGTCGTCGACGTACGATCCCAGGGTGAATATGACCGGGACCATGTGCCGGGTGCGGTACACATCCCATTTTACTCGATCGGCTCCGGTCTGAGAGTTATCGGCCTGGCAAAACAGGACCCGGTTGTGCTCTACTGCGAGCATGGGCCTCGGTCGGGTATCGCCGGCTTCTCTTTGTATCTATCCGGCTATGAGAAGGTATATTCCCTGGAAGGCTCTATGAAGGCTTGGAGAAAGAACGAGTTCCCGATCGAGATCATTACCCATTAATACATGTCGAACGAAAAACCCATCCTTATCATCGCCGGGCCTACAGCCGTCGGAAAGACCGATGCCTCACTCCTTCTGGCCCAGGAGCAGGGCGCAGAGATTGTAAGCGCCGATTCCATGCAGATCTACCGCGGCATGGACATTGGTACGGCCAAACCCAGCCAGGAACAGCGCAAGCTCGTTTACCACCACATGATCGATATCGCGGAACCAGATCAACCTTACAGCGTGGGTGATTACCTCCGCGATGCGCGCGCAGTCATCGACGGGATAATTGCTTCGGGCGGGACGCCCATCGTGGTTGGCGGCACAGGGCTGTATATCCGCGCTCTCACAAGAGGTCTGTTCCATGGGCCGCCTGCGGACCTTGAACTGCGCGAGCGGCTGCTGCTGCGTGAGGCCGAGGGAGAGGCCGGCTCGCTTTATTCCGACCTGGTAAAGGTCGATCCCGAGGCAGCGGTCAAAATCCACCCGAATGATCTTCGGCGCACGATAAGGGCGCTGGAGGTGTATTATTTGCGAGACAAAAAACTCTCGGCTTTCCAGCAGGAGCACTCGTTCCAGGACAGGCCGTACCGGTTCCGTCTGCTGTTTCTCGTCAGGAGCCGGAGCGAACTGTATCCCCGCATCGAACAGCGCGTGGACCAGATGATCGCAGCGGGGCTTGAGGCGGAGGTGAGGACGCTGATTGAGCGGGGGTACCGTCCTGACCTTTCCTCCATGCAGGGACTGGGGTACAAGCATTTTCTGGATTGTTTCCTCGGCAAGACGTCGCGGGACGAGGCTGTGGCGCTTCTTAAGCGCGATACGAGGCGTTTCGCCAAGCGTCAGTTCACCTGGTTCCGGAGGGAGCCCGATGCACTATGGGTGGACATTTCCGGGCTTGATCAGACCGGTGAAATAGTTGCGCGGATAAAGAAAAACATTGAAATTTCAAATAAGTTGGTATAAGATTGAAAAATTATTGGGCAACAGCACATGTCTAATCGATTCACTTTTTGCCGTTTGCACGGAGGGATGGATGGGTAAGTCGCAAGTAAATCTTCAGGACATCTTCTTGAATCAGATGCGCAAGGAAAAGATCCCGGTGACCATGTACCTTGTAAACGGCGCCCGGCTCACCGGAACGATCAAGGGGTTTGACAATTTCGTCATCCTGATGAAGCAGGAGAACCAGCAACTTGTTTACAAACACGCGATCTCCACCATCATCCCCGATAAGCCTGTTGAACTTGCTGAAAACATGGAGATGAAAAGAGAAGCGGAGCAGAGTGCGGCGCAAGGATAAGCCGGTTGAGGATTTTAGAGTGCGGAGTGCTGATTTGCATTGCAATTCAACAGAGTAATCCTTTCATGAACATTCTCAATAATCAGGGGTAACAAACATATATTATGGCAAGGGGTCGTACAAAGACAGAAAAAATCAGCATCGGCGTGATCGGCGGCAGCGGCTTGTATGAAATGGAAGGGCTGACGCAGATCAAGGCCGTGAAGTTGATAACGCCCTTCGGCAAGCCTTCGGACGATTACCTTGTCGGTACGCTGCATGGCAAACGGGTTGCCTTCCTCCCGAGGCACGGCCGCGGCCACCGCATCCTTCCCTCGGACATCAACTACCGGGCGAACATCTACGGTATGAAGAAACTCGGTGTTGAACGGATCATCTCGGTGAGCGCCGTAGGCAGCATGAAGGAAGAGATCAAACCCGGCGATATCGTGATCCCGGACCAGTTCTATGATCATACGAAGCACCGCAGGAGCACCTTTTTCGGCAACGGCGTTGTGGCGCATGTGGGCATGGCGGACCCGGTCTGCACCGACCTCGGCAGGATCCTGAGCGAGGCAGGGGTGAAGGTCGGGGCCACGGTACACCGTGGCGGCACGTATCTCTGCATGGAGGGCCCGCAATTCTCGACCCGGGCCGAGTCGCTCATCTATCGGACATGGAACGTGGATGTCATCGGCATGACGAACGCAACCGAGGCCAAGCTGGCGCGCGAGGCGGAGATCTGCTACAGCACCATTGCCCTTGGCCACGGACTACGATTGCTGGCACCACAGCGAGGAGGCCGTGACCGTTGAGGCCGTGCTCGCGGTAATGAAACACAACGTCGAGACGTCCAAGGCCATGATCCGCGAAGCGGTGCGCATGCTGTCCGGATCACGCACCTGCGGATGCGGCGAAGCGCTCCGGAACACGATCATGACGCCGGAGAAACTGATGCCGGCGAAAACGAGGAAAGACCTGGCGCTGATCATCGGGAAATACCTGAAGAAAAAATAAGCATCACACAAAGGACAAGATACAAAGTGCAAAATGACGAATAGCGTTCATGCTTTTGCGTCTCTGTCAGTTTGAAATTTGAATTCGTGGAGGTGTTCATCCGTGAGTTTGCTTGTTGTCGGCACGGTTGCACTCGATTCGGTCAAGACCCCTTTTGGAAACGTTGATAATGCCCTCGGCGGCTCAGCCACCTATTTCTCGACCTCAGCCAGTTATTTTACCGATGTCCGGCTCGTGGCCGTGATCGGCGAGGACTTTCCCAAGGAACATATCGCTGTTTCTCAAGAGTAAAAACATCGACACGCGGGGTCTTGAGGTCCAGAAGGGCGAGACCTTTCGCTGGAAGGGCGAGTACGGCTATGATCTGAACGAGGCGCACACCCTCGCCACGCACCTGAATGTTCTGGCGACCTTCAAGCCGAACATCGTCGAGGACTATAAGAACTCTGATGTCGTGTTCCTGGCGAACGTGGACCCGGAGATCCAGCTTGATGTTCTGCGGCAGGTCAAGAAACCGAAGCTCGTGGCCTGTGATACCATGAACTACTGGATATCGAGCAAGCCTGATGCGCTCAAACGAACACTGAAGGAAGTGGACCTGCTGACCATCAATGAATCGGAGATCCGGCAGCTTGCCGGCGAGGCAAGCCTGGTCAAGGCGGCGAAGAGCGTGCAGGCCATGGGCCCGAAGACGATCGTGGTCAAGCAGGGAAGCTATGGCGCCCTTATGTTCAGCGGCCACAGCGTATTCAGCGCTCCCGCCTATCCGCTCGAAGCCGTGTTCGACCCCACGGGGGCCGGAGACTACGTTTGCAGGCGGTTTTATGGGATATCTGGCGAGCACCATGAACTTTTCTGAAGAGAGCATGAGAAAAGCGGTGATCTTCGGCAGTGTCATGGCCTCGCTGAACGTGGAGTCCTTCAGTCTTGACCGGCTCCGGAGCCTGGAATACAAGGAGATCGAAGGCAGGTACCGCGAGTTCAAGAAGCTGACCCATTTCGAAGATATATGATGGGTCTTGATAAGTTCCAATAAGCAGGCATGCAATGACAAATGCGTCCGCATATCCTGATTCCAGGCTCCAAACAAGTTGAAGCTGGAATTTGATGCTGGGCAGTATATGTAATTTGGATGTAATATGTTGGATTTCAAATTGGAGGTTGAATGTAAGTCATGTTTACGATCGACCCAAAAATAACAGAGAAAGACCTGAAGAAAAAGATTTTATTCAAGGTGTTCCTTTCCATGAACATCCACCAGGTTGCCACTCCGGAGACGAGTCTCGAGGAAGCGCGCAGCTACGTATTTTTTGCCCGCGAGGGGAGAAACAGACTATCGGCATATATCGGCCTTCATTTACTCCATACTGACAGAAAACTTTTCTACGCGCATTCCGCGAACCCATTTTTAGAAGAAGTGCTTCAGGATGTCGAGGAAGAGGCGCGATACTTTGCCGAGGACCTGGGTGCGATGCTGGACGAGGTCGATTTTGCGGGCCTGTCCGAGCCAGAACAGGACAGCTGGATCGAGGGTCAGAGCATCTTCAGCCAGAAAAAACAGCCGGAGGCCGCACCAGTGGAACAGCCTCATCAGCTCGCTCCAGCAGCGGCTGTTTCCTCTGTACAGCCCCCGGCAGCGCCAGAGCGCCTTACACCTGCACCTGAGGAGATACGTGCCCCTGAACCTCCGGCAGCGTCAGTACAACCTGTGACTCAGGCCCACCAACCCGAGGCACAGGAACAGAAATCACCACGGGAGGCTCCCGTGGATGAGCAGGTCAGGCAGGCCATAGGCCTCACCGCTTGCAGCAGCCAAGCGCCGCCAGGAGATGCAGCAGAACGCGGCAACGACCGACCTCGAAAAGGCTCCAAAGCAAACAGTAAAAAAGAAGGTTTTCTCCGCGACCGGCGTTGTGAGCCGGGACCGGGAGGCGCTAGCACGTCTTCTCACATCGTTTTGAAAGGGGTATGAAGGAATGAGAACTTTCGCATTGATAATTCTCCTGGCATTGACAGGATGCGTTACGACCGGGCATACGGTGGATAAGTCCAAGATGGCGGAAGGGTATTACACGAGGGGACTGTCGTACCTTCAGGAAAAGAACTACGAGATGGCGTCCGCTGAATTCAACCGGTCTATCCAACGCGACAGCAACTTCAAACGGTCCTATTACGGTCTGGGCATTATCAGCGATTATCAGGGAAAGTTTGATGAAGCGGCGAAATACTATCAAACGGCCATCGATAAGGACCCTGATTTTTCAGAGGCCTACAACGCGCTTGGTGTTATTTATTTGAAGCAGAAGAAATGGAAAGAGGCGATCAGGGCTTTTAACAGGGCCCTTGACAATAAACTCTATACAACTCCCCACATTCCGTATCTGAACCTTGGCGATCTTTACATGGAACTGAAGGAGTACGATAAAGCCGCCGAAGCTTACCGCGAATCCAAGCGTTTTGTCAATACCGAGTGGACCATTATCAAGCTCGGTACGGCCCTATTTGAAGAGGGAAAGATTAAAGAGGCGATCGCGAGTACCAGGAGGGCATCGGGCTTGCCCCCCAGAATGCCAATATGCGGTACAGCCTTGGCCATCGCCTACCTCAAGGCAGGGAACAAAAAGTCTGCGCTCATGGAGTTCAGGAAAGCGGCCGAACTTGCCCCGAAGAGCGACCTGGCCCGGAAGGCGAACGAGTATATCATGACCCTGAGGTGACATTGATGGGGACGTTAGGACAGTACTTGCGCAGTGCACGGGAGGCACGCGGCATCGATCTGCGTGACGCTGCGCAGCAGACCCGTATAAGTTTTAATTACCTCAAGGCACTCGAAGAAGAGGATTTTTCTCAGACTGCCCGGTGAGGTTTTCGTAAAGGGCTTTCTCAAGAACTATGGGAAGTTTCTCCATCTTGAAGAATTTGAGGTCATGAAGAGATATGGCGAATCGAGGAACCAGAAGTCTACAGCTGCCCACCGACACGATGGTGGAAGAGGAGCCGGCGGCTGCGAGTCAGTGAGAAGAAAACATCGAAGTTAACCGGTATCGAGCCGTTCCTTTGGGGAGCGGGGATCGTGATCGCACTCATTCTCTTTGTGTTCACGGCCCTGCCCGAGCGGCATCAAGAGGGAAAAGGAAAGGCTGTGTCTCCGCTTTCCACGGGTCAAACAAGTACGGCTCCCTCCCGCGTCCGCAAACGGACAAGCTTTACCTTGAGGTAGTAGCCCTGGAGGATACCTGGCTCCTGGTGAGGACCGATGATAGCCCGCAGAAGAAAGCTTTGCTGAAAAAAGACGAAAGTCTCATTTGGAGCGCTGACGACGCGGTTCCTGCTGAGCTATGGCAGCGCCAAGGCACTCAAGCTGATGCTCAACGGTCAGGAACTGACGGTGAATGAACCCGGCAACGCGGTGGTCAGGGACTTGACCATTGTCTCATCGGGTATTGTGAACAGAAATATCCAGCCGGAGAAAAAATTGCCACGGAAAAAGGTCCCACCCGCCGATCAACCGCAGCAGATGCAGCCTCAGGAATTGCACGGACCGCAGCAGACTGCAACAACCACAAAGTCGCAAAAAGCACCGCTGTTTGGCCCGCCGGCGCCGTGAACCAACTGTCACCCGCATCGGAATATTACTAATTTGACTTATAGTTTGTGTTGATAACATGACTTGCGGAATATGCCGCGGGTAAGTTGTAATAAAGCTGTCCATTCGTTATCCTGTTGATCGTCTGCCTGTTCCAGCGTCACGCTTTTTCATTAAACCCCCTTTAACTTTCTGCATCTCCGATCTGGTAAATTTTGAACGATTATTTTATTTGATCCGTCGTTCCGGTAACACCATTCTCCTCACATGAGTTCCGTACCAGTAGGTTCTTTTGCATTGGGGACAGCGCAAGAATAGATAGTTATTCTCGTAAACATATTGCGGAACAAGGTCCCGTGCATCCTCTCGTGTGATACGATCGAGGGGCTCATTACACCCGGAACAGCGGGAGAGGGGATTCAGGAGAGATTCAAGGGAGAAGTTGGAGAGGACCTGTTCGACCTGTTGCTGTACGAGGTCGCTTTTAATGAACAGATGGTTTGCAGCCAGGGGCCGATCATTGAGGGCCTTGTCCCGCGTCAGGATCACGCGGTCCTGTTCGAGTGACAGGCGGATGATCTCGTTGTCATCCAGCGTCCGGTCGTACAGAACATCGATCCCCAGGAGCCGCATCCGCTTCGCAAGCCTGCCCAGCATTACATCGGCGATAAATTTCATGGTTTGAGTTTGCCGCGGAGACACAGAGGTACGGAGAACATAACTTCTGTATCCGGGGTTTGAAGCGTATCAGAAATATGATGCTTGTGATTGCACATTTGAAGTTGATTTCCTCTGTGTCTCTGTGCCTGCCTTTTATGAAAACCTTCTCAATCTCAGCGAATTCGACACCACGCTCACGGAGCTGAACGCCATGGCTGCCGAGGCATACATGGGATTCAGCAGTCCCGCGGTGCCAAGGAACGGGTACAGGACGCCGGCAGCGACCGGAATGCCGATGATGTTGTAGAAGAACGCCCAGAACAGGTTCATTTTGATCGTCTGCATGGTCCTGCGCGAGAGCCTCATCGCAATGGCCACCACGCGGAGATCGTCCTTGATCAGCGTGACGTCCGACGCCTCGATGGCCACGTCCGTGCCCGTGCCGATGGCGATGCCGATATCCGCCTGGGTGAGGGCAGGGGCATCATTGATCCCGTCGCCGACCATGGCGACCACGCGGCCCTCGGCCTGGAGATTTTTCACCGTGTCCATCTTGTCCTGCGGCAGCACCTCGGCCAGCACCCGGGTTATCCCGAGCTCGTCGGCGATGGCCTGGGCCGTGCGGCGGTTGTCGCCGGTCAGCATTACGACCTCGAGTCCCAGCGCTTTAAGCCCGGCCACGGCTTCTTTTGAATGTTCTTTGACCGTGTCCGCGACCGCAATGATCCCTGCTGCTTTGCCGTCAACAGCCACGAACATGGGTGTTTTGCCGTGGGCTGAGAGCTTTTCCGCTTCCCCGAGCAGGTCTCTTGAAATCGATCTTGCGATCGGCCATGAGCCGTTCGTTGCCGAGGATGATCTCTTTTCCTTTCACCACTGCCCGGATGCCATGTCCGGGAAGCGCCTCAAATGTCTCTGCCTGTTCCAGGGCAATGCCTTTTTCAATGCGCCTTGCGCACGATGGCCTCTCCGAGCGGGTGTTCAGAGCCCTTTTCCGCTGATCCGGCAAGGAAGAGTATTTCCTGTTCGCTCATGCTGTCCCGCATGACGTCGGTGACCGTTGGCTCTCCGCGGGTGAGCGTGCCGGTCTTATCGAGGACGATGGTATCGATCTTCTGCGCACGTTCAAGACTCTCGGCGTTCTTGAACAGGATGCCTTGTTCAGCACCTTTGCCGGTGCCGACCATGATGGCCGTGGGCGTCGCAAGCCCCATGGCGCAGGGACAGGCGATGATCAGCACGGCGATGAAGTTCACCAGAGCGAAGGTGAACCTCGTTTCCGCCGGCCCGAAGAAATACCAGATGCAGAAGGTCACGAGGCCGATCGAGATGACGGCGGGCACGAAGATGCTTGAAATGGTAGTCCGCGAGGCGCTGGATCGGGGCCTTGGAGCCCTGGGCTTCCTGCACCATGCGAATGATCTGGGAAAGCATGGTGTCCTTGCCGACCTTGGTCGCCTCGAAGGTGAAGGTTCCGGTCTTATTGATCGTTGCGCCGATGACCGTGTCCCCGGTTTTCTTCTCCACCGGCAGGCTCTCTCCGGTCAGCATGGCTTCATCGATCGATGAATACCCGTTCCGGACCACCCCGTCTACGGGGATCTTTTCTCCCGGCCGTACCGTGACGAGATCGCCGGCTTCGACATCTTCGATCGGAATATCCAGCTCCTTGCCTCCGCGGACCACGCGGGCCGTGCGCGGCTGGAGCCCCATGAGCTTTTTGATCGCCTCACCCGCCCGGGATTTCGCCCTTGCCTCGAGATATTTCCCGAACAGGATCAGCGTGATGATCATCGTGGCCGTGTCATAGTACGCTCCGCCATGAGCACCGTGAGGGCCAAAGACGGCAGGGAAAAAAGTGAGTACCACGCTGTAGCCATAAGCTGCCGAGGTCCCTACGACCACGAGGGTGTTCATGTTCGTGCTGCCGTGCTTGATCGAAGCCCAGGCGTTCTGGTAAAAGTGACGGCCAGCCCAGAACTGGACCGGAGTGGCAAGCAGGAAGAGGATGTACCACATGGTCTGGCGCGGAAAGATGGTGATGAAGGGGAGCATGTCCTGAAAGCTGCCGATCATCACGAGGCCGGAGAGGACCGCGCTCACGATGAGCTTGTTCCGGATCTCAGAGAGTTCCCGTTCCCGTGCTTCTTTTTCGATATCGAGCGCTGACCGACCTTCGATCTGACTGGGCACGCGGAAGCCTGCTTTTTCGATGGCCCTCCGGATATCGCGGAGTCCGATCTGGCCGGGAATATATTCCACTTCCGCGGTCCCTGCGGCGGGATTCACGATCGCCTTGAGTACGCCGTCGATCGCTCCCGCGATGCGCTCCAGTTCCTGCGAACGCGACACATCCAGGTCAATGATCGGGATGAAGACCGTTTCCGTGATTGCCTGATAGCCTGATTCATGGATGCTGGAAATGAACTTTTCAAGCCCGACAACAGCAGGATCGAATTCAATGACCGCCTTTTCATTGGCATAATTGACATTCGCGCTTTGTACCCCTGCGAGCTTTGAAATGTCCTTCTGGATCGCTGCAGCGCAGTTCACGCAGGTCATGCCTTTGACCGGTATAACAGCTTTATTGGTTTCCATAAGATGATATTACCACAAAGTCAGGCTGGGACAAAGAAGGAAGAAAGGTTGCAGGAAATAAATACGTATTTTTTCACGAACAGAACGTTGTTGGTTCAGACAATTTGGTCTGACGCGCAACAGCTCTTTAACCGGCCGGCATCATTACTTTATAAGGCAACGAGATCTGTTCTATTGAATATATCCCGGTAACACAGGAGCCAACAGAACAAAAAAATACGCGGAGGACCTTTTTCAATAAGATAGCGGGACAATCCTCAGATCATCCCGCTAATCAAGAAACGATATCGACTAACGAACCCTATTGAGGAGTTTGCCTACACCAGCACCGCGCCCTTCATTTCGAGCGCATTTTATCCATTTCCGCCAATGCTTTATCCCTGTTATCCTTGCAGACCTTGAGGTCATCGAGTTTCTTAGCAGCCTGCACACAGGCCCTATCATTTTGAAGGCTGGCGGTCCGCGCATCGATCATTTTCAAGATCTCAGCCTGTTTCTGTTCGAAATTTGGTGTTTGCCATTGTTGCGGTTGACCGCCATCGGCTGCGAATACGGGCACTGCGAATGCGAGTGATAGCATTGCTGCTGCGATGAATGTTCGTTTCATAAACTCCTCCTTTGTGGGTTATCGGAACGTCGCTCCTGCGTATTGAAGCCCCTGTAAATGGAGAAAATATTTTCGCATCCTCGAATAAAAGGATATCTTACCATATTGACTCTGTCAATGATTATTAAGACACCGTGGAGCGATGCAGGAGAGGCTCTTTCCTGGAGTTATTTATTGATAACTGCATCGATTGCCGACTGAACATCCGGATCGATGTTCGTGAACTTGATCCCGTAAAGAAGGACATCATGCAACGTCGCCGGAGGAACGACCCTGGTAATTTCGCCATAGCCTGTAACATGTGTGCCATTGGGAAGAAAGAAGGAGAAAAAGACCCCGTCACCTTGTGAAAGGGGCTCATCTGAACGGATAAGCATTCCGCTTGAACTGATATTTTCTGTAAAAAACGGCAGCGGCCTATCCTTGAATTTGCCTTGTATGGCAACAGCGAGTGCGCTTCGGTAGAATTTTCTCGGCGCAACATTGAGGAGTTGCTGCATTTTGCTGTACAGTAATGCGGTATCAACAGGCATGGTGAAAACCGCATTGGGATGGCACTGTTTGCAACGCTCACGGTGGGTGAGCGTGTCCTTGCATATCAGGATGGTGGATACCTGCCGAAGTTCTTCGCTTTTTCTGATAGTATCGAAGATGAGCTCACTCTTAATACCCGGTGTGTCCAGTTGCGTAACAATGAGATCGACCTCTTCCTGTCTGTGGATCTTCAGCAGCTCGGCGTTCGTAGTAGTTGTCAATACCTTAATGTCCGCACGATCAAGAAAGCTGTTTTTCTCGATAATGAGGCTTTTCAGGTCATTCGCTAACAACACCTTTTTCATGGTCGGACCCGCTTCCTCTATTAATATAAGCAGTATGCCTTACTGGTTGAGGTATGAACATTGATATAAAATACCATAGGCGCAGCTTTCAGTCAACTATTTGGGCGGAAGAAAAAATATCCAATAAAACATCACGATGGAACGGGCAGGGTGGAGGATGGATCGCGTTATTCAACTCGACAACTGTTCACTCTAGTGTCGTCGCTTATCACGCTGTTGTTACCCACTGATTTAATCGATCATGACTTCTTTCGGTAAAACGGCAGGTCTACGATCTTTGCCGCGATCTCCTTGTCGCGGACCTCGATCTCGATCTCCTGGCCCGCCTGGGCATAGCGGCTCACGACATAGCCAAGTCCGATGCCCGTGCGGCGATAGGGCGACTGAACACCGCTGGTCACGACACCGATCTCACTGCTTTCCGAGAAGATGCTGCCGCCGCTCTTGGGAATACCGTTATCGACGAGTATAAAACCGACCAATTTCTGCTTCGTACCTTCGGCCTGGAGCTTGAGCAAGGCTTCTTTGCCAATAAACTCTTTTTTGAAATCAACGAACGATCCCAGCCCGGATTCGAGCGGGGTGCGCGTTTCATCAAGATCGTTCCCATACAGAAGATGTCCCGTTTCCATTCGCAGAATATCCCGGCAAGCAAAACCACAGGGAAGAAGACCTCTATCGCTTCCTGCGGTCATGATCGTGTCCCAGAGGACCCCGGCTCGATCGGCGGGCACGAAGAGCTCATAGCCCTGTTCTCCGGTGTAGCCTGTGCGCGATATCGTGACAACGGCGTCTTGCATGACAACTTCCCGCACAGCTCTCGGGTTCATTTTTTTCATGTGCGGGGTTGTGAGTTTTTCGAGGATATGGAACGACTGGGGTCCCTGTAGTGCAAATTGCGCGATGGCCGGTGTTTTATCGGTGACCTGTACATCATCGGCCGCATGTTCTTTGAGCCACAGGAGTATCTTGTCGGTACTGCCCGCGTTCGTGGTGAGTAGAAAGCGGTTAACGGCAAGGTGCAGAATGAGAATATCGTCAAGAATGAACCCTGATTCATTGCAGATAAGGCCATAGTGAGCAGAACCGATCGTTATCTTCGCAATGTTCCTGGTGAGCACTTTCTGAAGAAGCGTCGAGGCGCCCATGCCGGTGATCTCGATCCTGCCCAGGTAGCCGATATCGAACAACCCGGCAGCTGTGCGAACGGCATGATATTCGGCCGGCACATCGGAAAACTGGAGCGGGACCTGCCAGCCCTGGAAGTCGATCATCTTGGCGTTTGCCTGAAGATGTTTCGGATGGAGAACGGTCTGTTTCATTCGGCCCTCCGTGGAGTGCAGCGAGTTTAAAGAACAATGTTCAAACATCATTGTTCAAGGTTCAGAATCTGATATGATCCTTAACGCTTCAATCGTTCGACAGGTAAAAGGCTATGTCAATCTTAGCTTTTCTGGATCGGTCTTACCATCGGCAAGTTTGTGGATGTCCTTTGGATGGAAGGCGCCGACTTCGGTGATGA
The DNA here is from genome assembly GCA_963796285.1 of Nitrospirota bacterium. Taxonomy (GTDB): domain Bacteria; phylum Nitrospirota; class UBA9217; order UBA9217; family UBA9217; genus JALNZF01. The sequence continues at coordinate 1,345,311 of CAWCKW010000012.1, read as the reverse complement.
TGGCCGTGATGTAGCGGGCCGGCGTTACATCGAATGCCGGGTTCGCCACCTTGACGCCATTGGGCGCAATCTGGACCTTGCCGAACACATGGGTGACCTCGCGGGGGTCGCGTTCTTCAATGGGGATCAGGACGCCTGATTCCATGGTAAAGTCGATGGTCGAGAGCGGCGCGGCCACATAGAAGGGAATGCCATGCTCCTTGCACAGGACCGCGAGACCGTAGGTGCCGATCTTGTTCGCCACGTCGCCGTTCCGGGCTATGCGGTCCGCACCCACGATCGCCAGATCGATCATATCGCGGTACATGAAGTAACCGGCCATATTGTCCGTGATCAACGTGCAGGGGATGTTCTCCTGCATGAGCTCCCACGCGGTCAGGCGCGCGCCCTGGAGCACCGGTCGGGTCTCGTCCACGTAGACATGGATCTTTTTCCCTTGAGCCACGGCCGAACGCATAACGCCTTCGGCTGTCCCGTAGCCCGCCGTGGCGATCGAACCGGCATTGCAGTGCGTGATGATATTGTCGTCGTCGGACACGAACACGGAACCGTAGGCGCCCATCCGCATGTTGGTTGCGATGTCCTCATCGTGCATGCGCTGTGATTCCTCTACCACCATCGCTCGAAGGGCGTCAAGGTCCTTATCTCTATTGGCCTGCACGAATTTTTTTACCCGCTCGATGGCCCAGAAAAGGTTCACTGCCGTCGGGCGCGTGGCCGCCATGTATGAGCAGATCTCTTCAAACTTCGGCCAGAATTCTTCGAATGAACCCGCCGTGATCTGACGCGCACCGAGAGCCAGTCCCATGGCAGCCGAGACCCCGATCGCCGGCGCGCCGCGCACCCAGAGCTCCTTGATCCCGCGCGCCACGGTCTGGTAGTCCTTGCAGTCGTTGTACACGGTCTCAAGGGGCAGTTTTGTCTGGTCCAGCATCCGGACGATGCCGTTCTTCCATTCAACGGTCGGGATCATTGGTGAAGCTCCTTATTGTTTAATTGTATTGCGGCGAGTGAGTGATATGATATTAAATATAATGCAATACCTTTGGATTGTCAAAAGAATATGTGGTTTTAAATGGAATATATTTGCCTTGGACTGCCTCTGGATGGGACTCTGAAGCGGCTTATTTGCCAAGCTTAAGAAGAACTGCCCGATACGATGGTTGTGTTTCTGTTCGATATCCGGAGACATCTGCAGATGTTCTTGGGATGGGTGTCGAATCGTTTGGGAAGGAGTATTTTGTAACTATCAACTGGAAGTGTTGTATTGAATAGAAGGGCAGTATTTATCATGTTCACCTACTACTGTTTACTTTGGTAAAGCGAAATAATTATCAAATATCGGTTGAAACATGCTATCGAGGTTCTCCTATAATCGTCGGGATCGTAAGTTCACTTCGTGCGGTACGTCCGGGCAATGTTCATTCCTTGTCGTTTTCATAGCCCATAAGCAATTTGTACTTATAAACATTCCACCGATCAATAATACTAATCAATTCATTTTCGGTAGAGAAATACTCAGAATGCTGCTCATTATCAGCATTGTAATAGTACCCGAAAGATTCCGAGGGCGATTATCAGTCCAAGGCTCCAATTTAAGACTGATATTTGTCAAGCATCGAAAAGTGACTCTTTGAGCACCATGTCTATACGAAGAGGCGGGGCCATCCCCCGCCTCATCCAGAACGTCTTTGTTCATTTTATGGCATAGAGCTTACTATCATTCGACCCCACGTACACGGTTCCATCCGCGCCGATGGCAGGGGAGGATGACACGGCGAATCCTGTCGTATAGCTCCACTTGAGCGTGCCGTTGGGATTTATGGCATAGAGCTTATTATCATCCGACCCCACGTACACGGTTCCATCCGCGCCGATGGCAGGGGAGGACGACACAATATTTCTTGTCGTATAGCTCCACTTGAGCGTGCCGTTGGGATTTATGGCATAGAGCTTACTATCATTCGACCCCACGTACACAGTTCCATCCGCGCCGATGGCAGGGGAGGATTCCACATCGAATCCTGTCGTATAGCTCCAGTTGAGCGTGCCATTGGGGTTTATGGCATATAGTTTATTATCATCCGACCCCACATACACGGTCCCGTCCGCGCCGATGGCAGGGGAAGATGACACAATAACATTTCCTGTCGTATAGCTCCACTTGAGCGTGCCGTTGGGGTTTATGGCATAAAGCTTATTATCCAACGACCCCACGTACACGGTTCCATCCGCGCCGATGGCAGGGGAGGATAAGTACACACTGTCTCCTGTTATATAGCTCCACTTGAGCGTGCCGTTGGGGTTTATGGCATAAAGCTTATCCGACCCCATGTACACGGTTCCATCCGCGCCGATGGCAGGGGAGGAGTACACAATACAGTTTCCTGTTGCATAGCTCCACTTGAGCGTGCCGTTGGGGTTTATGGCATAAAGCTTATTATCCAACGACCCCACGTACACGGTCCCGTCCGCGCCGATGGCAGGGGAGGAAAATAAACAGAATCCTGTCGTATAGCTCCACTTGAGCGTGCCGTTGGGATTTATGGCATAGAGCCTATTATCATACGACCCCACGTACACGGTTCCATCCGCGGCGATGGCAGGGGAGGAGTACACAGCGTTTCCAGTCATATAGCTCCACTTGAGCGTGCCTGCAGTAGCACTTGTATCTACGGGGCTTATGCCGGTTGATTGAACATCCCGGTGAAATTTAGGCCAGGGGCTGGCGCTGCCAACACTGATACCGCTCGTTCCGTTTATTGTGTAAGTTCCGTCGCTCACCGCGAGACCCACAAGATAATAGCCCGGGATGCCCGGTGAATTCCAGATCGCGCTCGCTCCTGTTGCAATACCGGTCCCTCCAATGGTCCAGGAGTAGGTAAGGCTGTCTCCGTTCTGGTCAAAGACGTTCGCCAGGAGGTTCGCAGAGGTCAGGACCGGCTGGGGATAGATAGTGATGCTTTCGATGACCGGCGCGAAGTCGCTGCTGCATGAATAGCTCGTAGAGGTAACCTCTCCGGGATCTAGTGCCCCATTCCCGTCGGTATCAAGCCCCGAGGTGATCTTCAACCCGCCGTAAGAGCAATTGGACCCCGAAGGCTCGGTCACTATGCTTGTCAGGGAATTGAGACCGTTCGCTCCATTCGTACCGTTGCAGATGTAATTCGTGGATGTTACCTCTGATGCGTCGAGAATACCGTTCCCATTCGTATCCAGTCCCACGTTCACCTTTTTGCCTCCGGCGGAGCAGTTGGTACCGCTCGGTTCGCTCGTGACGGACACCAGGGCCGTTTGGCCGTTCGTGCCGCCTGTCCCGTTACAGACATACTGCGTGTTCTGAACTTCCGACGGATCGAGGATGCCGTTGCCGCTTGTATCAATTCCCGTCTGTACGGTAATGCCGCCATTTGGACAAACGTCTGCGGGCGCTGTATTCTGTACTGCCGCTGCGACGGAGTCCTTGCCGGTTGATGTATTGCCTCCTGATGATCCGCCTCCGCCGCCTCCGCAATCCGACAAAATAAATACACACAGCATGGCCACCGTCGTCAAACCAAGCGATGTAATCTTCATATCTTCCTCCTTTTTTATTTAGACCGCCAGGATCCAAATAAAAAAGCCGAACCTACCTCATATAACATCCTTCGGTAGCTCGGCCGTCTTGGATTTCTAAGACCCGTTGTTTTCCGTCCCCCTCTCGCGAAGGGTTTGGCTTTATCGAGAACTACTTAGATACAAGCACAGACATGAGGATTTGTCAAGCCGATTGGGTATTTTAATGGTATACACTAATGAGTTCTGGTTGATTATTCATCAGTTGCCAAGAAGGAAAACAACAAAATAAAAAGGAAAGTTATGAGGCATGCGCTAACAACTTCTAGATGAAAAAACTGCACTTTCCAAAAGATGCAACTGTTGTTTAGTACAGGAAGAATCACGCACTGCATGTTTCAAACGATATTCTTCGACTCTATCAGATCAAAGCCCTGTTATGAACACCTACTACAGTGTAATTTCAGTCAACGAAAACAATTGTCAAATACTGGTAATAACTTGCACATAACGACGAGTTCACATACCGCGTAGCGCTCGTCCTGGAACGATTGTTTATATATTTTTCGGAAAGTATTCCTTGGTATTGCTGCAAGATCTTTACGTGATTTTAAATTTATTCTTTATAGTAGTGAGTATACAATTCGGTATTATCTATGTACGTTCTAAGGTGTCCTGAGGTTTTGAATCGCAATTGTTTAAATGATGCGAAAAGTTTATCACAATACGGCTGGTATTCTGGTGTACTTGCAACCACAAAGCCCGGAGCGATTACCATATGAGTTGAATGCCCTTTTTTAAATTGACAATCGTAGCTTGCATAAAATGGTACCAATCCACCCTTGCTCTTCTCAACTTCTTGCTCAGCGGTAGCGTGAACAACAACTCCATAAAAGTTTAATTCTTCTTGTAAAAGATAAGCATCAATTAACGGCTGGCCAAAAAAAATTGAAATATCCGAATCTAATGTCATCATCCCGAAAGCAACGGCTCCCTTATGAGGAATGGCTTCGCTAAGCAAATCATTAGTTAATCCGGCAACTGTAGCGAATAATGCGTATTTTGAATCATCACTATTATCTTTTGAATAAATAATGATGCTGTCAGAATAGCTAGTAGTTTTTATAAGTTCTTTGGGTAAGCCTTGCCATTGTATACTTTTGTGGAGCTTTTATTCTTATGCCGATTTTTTTCATCATTTCGTATATTTCATTATGGGATATGCGTAATACCATGTCTTTAAAACCCATAATGTCAAAATACGCAACGTAACGCGCAGCTGTCACTTCCCAGGCACTTTCTGAAGGGCTCTCTCCCATTTACTCACCTCACAGTAATTCCAATTTAAGATATGCGGTAACACTTCTCAGGAATACTGAAGCAGATGTTAGCGGTAAAACAAATTGTCTAACCAATTATTGAGTAGACCCCCTACTGAGCAACGCAAAATGAGTGCATAGTCAGGTAGTCAGATTTGCCGATTGTTATTATTGTTACATTATGCCACGAATATATGCTTTCTGTTGTGATATGTCAACGAGATCAAGCAGGTGTATTACGGGCAGATGTTAACAGTTATTGGATGATACTTGATGTGTTACGAATAATGGCAATTATCAACTTCAGGAAGAAGTCATTGCAAGACGAACTATATCACAAACTCAATGTTACAAATAATAATATTCAGTTCGCTATGGCTTGATGCTCTGCTTAGAAACTGCATGCGGCTTGACAGCTGATCAGGTGAACGGGCATCACTATGCCTGCACAGCCAGCGTGCCGCTTCTTCCGTCAACCGTGCCGGAGATAAGGTCGCACATGGGTATGGAAGATGGGTTTTTAAGAAGGTTGACGGCAAGGTCATCGAGTTTTTTGACTTGTATCTGGCGTTCCCGGACCTGTTCGAGCAAAGACCTGAACAGGGTGATCTGCCTCATGCCTTCGAGCTCGGCGTGGATGGTGAGGACGTTCAATTTGTTCGGCACCAGTAGCGAAAGGTAATACTCTGCGATGCGTTCCTCGGGATATTCAGGCCTGCCGAGCAGTTCATCCAGCGTCGGAAGCGTGGTCGGTATCTGGAGTGTCTTGTATACCGTTCCGCCACAGCGGGGGATGAATGGATGCGTACCACGCGCGTCGCTTGCGTAAAGAAGCTGTGCGTCGTCGTAGGCTGCAAGACTGAAGCTGTTTGCCTGCCACCCTGCGGCGCCCGCGGTCTTTGCCGGCTCCCCGAAGATCCGTTCGAATTCCTTCCGGGCCTTGCCGAACTCCTCGTACACCTCATCGCGGGTCATTTTCGCGAGGCCGTCCTGCCAGCGGATATGGTCGTAGCAATGGATGCCGACCTCATGACCCCTGTCGCGCGCAAGGCGCATGACGCCTTCGTTCCGGCGGCCGACGTGCGGACCAGGCAGAAGCACGCCGTTCAGAAGCGTGCGGAGTGCCGTAGGTGGAAACCACGCTGGTGCGGCTGACCTTGCTCAGGAACCCGGGACGAAAGATGCGCTTGATCGCGCGGCCGGTGTTGTCGGGGCCGAGGGAGAAGAGGAACGTGGCCTTGATGTTGAACTCGTCAAAGAGGTCAAGGAGATTCGGCACGCCGATGCGCGTGCCCCGGTCGGTGTCGACGTCGATCTTGATGGCGAGAAGGGGAGTGGTCATATCGCGTTCGGATATCTCTAAAAAACGAACAAAATTTACCGAAAAGTCGCAACGGTTGCGAAGAAAAGCCTCAATTAATTTGACGTTAACCCTTCGCACTCGTTCTCGCCTTCGCGGTGCAAAGGTATTTGCCTGATTCTACGGTCAGGTGAGGGGAACGACTATTCGCTCAGCTCGCTCGATGGCCTGCCGAGGTGATAGTCCAGGGTTTTCCGGAGCGCCGTCTTCAGGTCCGTGGTCGGTTTCCAGCCCAGATATGTCTCCGCGTTCTTGATGGATGGCACACGGGTCTGGATGTCCTGATAGCCATCACCGTAATATGCACCTGATTTGATCGTGACGAGCTTTACTTTTTCGGCGAGTGTTGCGTATTTCGGGTAGGTCTTGATGAGCTCGATCAGTGTTTCAGCAAGCTCCCTGATGGATATGTCGTTTTTCGGATTCCCGATGTTGAAGATGCGGCTGTCGGCCGCATGGTCCTTGTTCTCGATGATGCGGATCAGGGCGTCGATCCCGTCGTCGATATAGGTGAAGCTGCGGCGCTGCAGGCCGCCGTCCACAAGCTGGATGTCCCTGCTGCGCAGGATGTTGCCGATGAATTGGGTGAGCACGCGCGAGCTGCCCTCCTTGGGTTCAAGGATGTTGTCGAGCTTGGGACCGACCCAGTTGAAGGGCCGGAAGAGCGTATACGTGAGCCCTTGCTTCATGCCGTAGGCGTGGATGACCCGGTCCATGAGCTGTTTGGAACAGGCATAGATCCAGCGCTGCTTGTTGATGGGACCGAGTACGAAGTTCGAGGTCTCTTCATCGAATTCCCTGTCCGTGCTCATGCCATACACTTCCGACGTGGACGGGAAGAGGACCCGCTTTTTATAGCGCACGCATTTGCGCACGATGTCCAGGTTGGCCTCAAAATCCAGCTCGAACACGCGCAACGGATCGATCACGTAGGTCGCCGGCGTCGCAATGGCCACGAGGGGCAATACGACGTCACATTTCTTTACATGATACTCGATCCATTCTTTGTTGATCGTGATATCGCCTTCGACAAAATGAAATCGATCATGCCCCAGGCACTGATCAATCTTGTCCGCGGCCATGTCCATGCCGTAGACTTCCCAGTCCCTGTTGTTCAGGATGTGTTCGGTCAAGCTGCTTCCAATAAAACCGTTTACGCCGAGGATCAATATCTTGAGGCTCATGATTTGCTCCATTCTTTTCTGTTCATGTAGTGCTTGCCTCCCCAGTGATGGGAAGTCAGGTGGTTATGAATCAAATTATTCTAAAGTGATAAGAACATCACGCAAACGTTATCACGAATGGCACGAATGGACGAATTACACGAATAAAGCAAGAATTTTCTCTTCGTGGCCTTCGGATCATTCGTGAAATTCGTGTTAAAAGATTAGGGTTCCAACTTGTCCGGGTCAGGTGTGGATAAGTATTGGCTGCCGGTAGCGGAACTAGGTACCCAGTACCTGGCCCGCTTTCAATTCGCGCTCTTCTTCATCCTCCCACTCATAGTTCACGATCTCAAGGCTTCCGGCACCAGTCGCGATGATCAGAGGATCGGTTGAGATGACCTGTCCCGGCGCGCCGCTCGGATTCCTTGAGCGGCTTTGCCCACCAGATGAACAGCTTGCTCCCATCCACCTGCGTGAAGGCCCCGGGATAAGGTTGGGTCACGGCGCGAATGAGGTTATATATATTTTCCGCGCTCTGAGTCCAGTCGATCTGTCCGTCCTCGGGTTTCCTGCCGCCGAAATAGGTCGCCTGCGATTCGTCCTGTGCGCGCCGCGGGGCTGTCCCCGTGGTCAGCGCTTCGATCTGGCGCAGGAGTACGAGGCGCGCCGCCGTTACGCACTTGCTGAACACCTCCTGTGCCGTGTCATCAGGACCGATGGGTACCGCCTCCTGATCAACGATGTCTCCGGCGTCGGCGCGCTTGACCATGTGATGAAGCGTCACGCCGGTTGTTTTTTCTCCGTGCAGTATGGCCCAGTTGATCGGTACGCGGCCGCGGTACTTCGGGAGGAGTGAACCGTGCATGTTGAAGGCGCCGAGGCGCGGGATCTTCAGGATCTCCTCATGTATCATGTTGCGGTAGTAGAACGAGAAGAATGAGGTCCGGCGCCCATGAACGTATCCGCTCGATCCAGTCGGGCGTGTTCATCGACTCGGGCGTATGCACGGGGATATCGTACTTCTTGGCCAGCTTCGCCACGGACCGAAACCAGATCTCCTCCTCCGGATTGTCCTTGTGGGTGATGACGGCGAGAATGTACTCGTCGTTCTGGATCAGGGCATCCAGGCATTCATAGCCGACATCGTGGTACGCGAAAACGAGTAGTGCGGGTTTAGTCATTGAGCTTTTCGTAGACTTCGCGGATCACGAACCGCGGTCTGCGCCTCACTTCCTTATAGATTCGGCCGATGTATTCGCCGATAATGCCGAGGCCCATGATGCCGACGCCCACGAGGAAGTAGAGGATCGCAAAGAGGGTGAACAGACCCTCGGCCTCGGGACCGATCATCAGACGACGGATGAACAGGTAGATCACGAACAGAATGCTCAGGCATGACACGACCATGCCGAAGAGCGTGAACATCTGGAGCGGTACGACGGAGAACCCGGTCATGAGATCGAAGTTCAGACCGGATCAGGTCATAGAGCCGGTACTTTGATTCTCCCGCTGTGCGCGCCGCGTGCTCGACCTCCACCTCGGCAGGGTTGGCTGCAAAGCTGTACGCGAGGGCAGGAATGAAGGTCGAGGTCTCGCCGCTTGCAATGATGCTTTCCACGATGTTCTTCCGGTACGCGCGAAGCATGCACCCCTGGTCCTTCATGCGGATGTTCGTTATCCTGGCGCGGATGCCGTTGATCATCTTTGAAGCATATTTCCGAAAGAAGGTGTCCTTCCGATCTTTACGATAGCCGCCTACCACATCGTGGCCCGCCTCGATCGCGGCGAGCAGCTTGGGGATCTCTTCGGGCGGGTTCTGGAGGTCTGCATCGAGCGTCACGACGACATCGCCGCGCACCCGCTCGAAGGCGGCCATGATGGCCATGTGCTGGCCGAAGTTCCCGTTAAAGTCGATGACGCGCACCTCTTTCGGACGGCGGTGGTGAAATTCCTTCAGCATCGCACCGGAGTGGTCGCGACTGCCGTCGTTTGTGAACAGGATCTCAAAGGGTTTCCCGATCTTGTCCATGACGGCGATCAGGCGCGAGTAAAGCGCTTCGAGGTTCTCCTGCTCATTGTAAACCGGGATCACGATGCTGACATATGGTTTTACCATGGACTGCTTCTCCTCAACTGAATAAGCCAAAGCAAAGCGTTAACACGAATTGCACGAAGATACGAATTTCACGAAAAGGTCTAAGTTTTGCTTCGTGCAATTCGACCATTCGTGTTATTCGTGATGACGACTTAATCTTTCCTCCCGAACAGATCTGCCATGGCCTTGATCACGCGGTCCTGGTCCGCATCGGTCATGGCCGGGAAGAGCGGCAGGCTAACGATGCGGTCTGAAATTGTTTCGGCATTCGGAAAATCGCCGCGCTTGAAGCCGAAGTGCTCACGGTAGTAAGGATAGAGGTGCACGGCCTGATAGTGCAGGCCCGTGCCGATATTGCGCTCTTTCATGCCCTCCATGAAGGCGTCGCGGTCCATCTTCGCGACATCGGGATTAATGAGCGGCGTATACAGGTGCCACGCATGAAGATGCGGATACGCAGGCGCCCTGGTCAGGGTCCACTGCGGCCAGTCCGCAAGGGCCTCTTGATAGCGCAGGGCGATCGTGGTACGTCGCTTGATAAAGCCTTCGAGCTGCTTGAGCTGGTGCAGGCCGAGCGCGGCCTGGATGTCCATCATGTTATACTTGTACCCCGGCGTAATGATCTCGTAGTGCTGGGTGCCTTTTTTGCCGAAGCGGTTCCATGCCTCACGGTCCATGCCGTGGAAGCGCAGAAGCGCTACATCGGAGGCAAGTTTCTCGTCCCGCGTTGCTACGCACCCGCCCTCGCCGGTGGTCATGTTCTTGTTGGGGTGGAAGCTGAAGACCTGGACATCGCCGAAGCTGCCGATGCGCCTGCCCTTATACTCCGTGCCGATGGCGTGCGCCGCGTCCTCGATCACGCGCAGGTTGTGCTTTTTCGCGATCGCGTAGAGCGGATCGAGGTCAACGGGCAGTCCCGCAAAGTGCACCGGCATGATGGCGCGCGTGCGCTTCGTGATCGCTTTCTCTATCTTTGTCACATCCATGTTGTAGGTGCCGGGCTCCACGTCCACGAGGACCGGTTTACCGCCGGCGAGCACGATAGTGTTCAAAGTCGCGGCAAAGGTCATGGGAGTGGTGATCACTTCGTCCCCCGGTGTCAGGTTCAGTGCAACAAGCACGAGGTGCAGGCCCGCCGTGGCCGACGTGAGCGCAAGCACGTGCGGAGCGCCGAGGTAAGATTTCAGATCCGCCTCGAACTGCTTGACCCGTGGCCCGGTGGTGATCCAACCCGATTTCAGGCACGTCACCACTTCATCGATGGCAGCCTGGCTGATGGATGGCCGTGAGAAGGGCAAAAATTCTTCGTTCGACATTGGTTATCCTTTACGAATTACAAAGTTACAAGTTCAAGTTTCAAGTCTCAGGTTTCAAGTTTAGTTTCAAGTCTTAGGTCGTAGGTTCGTAACTAACTTGAGACTTTAAACTTTGAGACGTGAGACTATCTGTTAACTCTTCGTTAACTCTTCGTCACAAAATACACGCCCACGCAGATGATCAAGATCCCCGTAATGCGCATGATCGAAAGGTTCTCCTGGAACAGGTAGTACCCCGCCACGGCGTTCACGATATATCCCACGCTTAAGAGGGGATAGGCGAAGCTCACTTCGACCCGCGACAGGACCAGGAGCCAGACCGCGACGCTGATGACATAGCAGAGCAGGCCGCCCAGGACGAAGACATTTCCCGCAACCTGCATGGCGATCGGAACGGCATTGGCCCAGATAAATTCGAAGTGTCCTATCCTGCGCATTCCCTCTTTGAGGAATAACTGCGCAGCGGCGTTCAGCAGCACGCCGAGCATGATCAGGGGAAGATAGCTCACGGTTTGACCTCTCTATTGGACAGCACGATATTCCTTCGGTTCTGGGCGATCGGGAACAACGGAAGACGCGGCATCGATTGTTTCAGCGCTTCGTAATTCTCCATTCTAGTCAGCACATACATTGTTGCTGGTCCCTGCCAGCGTTTCCAGAACGTGTCGCCATCGGTCATCCACGCCTTCGTGGTATCTTCCAAGCTGATACCGAAATTGAGTTCGCCTCCCCAGTCCACCACCGTGATGCGCTGCTCAAGGTACACCGGAAGGTCCTGATAGTATTCCTGGTAGCTGGCCACTTCGTCCCCGGGTTTGAGGCGGGTCTTGAGCTCGAGCGCAAGCTGTTTGACCGACTTGGTATCGACACGGGGCGCAGCGGCGTTTACCTGTACGAGAAACAGCACCGAGGTGATGGCCACGGCGATCATGGCCGGTCCGAAAACGAGCTTCCGCGCCAGGACCCACGCGACAGCGCCGCCGATGGCAAGTGTGAAGGCAATGGAATATCCGTACACGCCGAGTATATGCGCCTGGGCGGGTATGGGCCAGTAGTAGGGCATGCCAATGAACGCCGCGGCAAGCAGCAGCGAGGCAACCAGGAAGACCGAGAATCCTGTGCGGAGGCCGGGGAAATCCCGGCTGTCCCAGGCTGCGGCAAGATAGCGTCCGATCAAAAGCGCAAGGGGCGGGAAGACCGGCAGGATATAGGGAACAAGTTTCGAGTCTGATGCCGAGAAAAAGAGAAAAACGAGCCCGGCCCAGAGCATCAGAAACAGCGTGTCCCGGTGTTCATGGCGTTCCCGCCAGGTCGACGGGAGGTTATGTTTGATCGCTTGAACAAGAAAGGCGCTCCAGGGAAACAGCCCCAGCAGCACGATGGGGATAAAATACCAGAACGGTTTGTACCGGCCATGTACCTTGGTCAAGAAGCGCTCAAAGTGCTCGTGGATGAAGTAGAACTGGTAAAACCCGGGGTTGGCATTGCCCACCATGATATGCCACGGCGCTGCGATGAGCAGGAACAGGGCAAGGCCCGACGGGACATATAGAGTCTTGAGCATTCGCCATTCACCCAGGAGCAGGATCCAGGCGCCGACCACCATTCCGGGAAGGAAGATGCCGATCAGTCCTTTGGTCAGTACCGCCAGCGCGGCAAAGGCGTAGAAACCCCACAAATAGAGCCTGCGTTTCAGCCCCGGGGCCTCGCGAGTGCCCATAAGAAAGGAGAGGAGCGCCAGGGTAAGCATAATGGAAACGGGCATGTCGAGGATGATCGCACGGCTCAGGCCGTAATACAGGAGGCTCGTGGCAAGAACCGCTGCACCAAGCAGGCCGGTCAGGCGTCCGAACAGGCGCGCGCCGGCAACGGCAAGGGCAAGGCAGCCGAAGAGCGCGAACAGCGCAGGCCAGAGCCGAAGGGTAAATTCGTTCAGCCCGAAGAGTTTGATCGAAAAGGCCTCGAGCCAGTAGAAGAAAACGGGTTTTTCAAAGTATTTGACGCCGTTCAAACGGGGGGTAAGATAGTTCCCCGTGGCCACCATCTCGCGGGGGATCTCGACATACCTGCCTTCGTCCGGCACGGACAGGGGACGGTTCCCGAGCATGAAGGTAAAGAAGAGGCAGATCAGGACGGTCAGGATCATGAGGTCCCGCATCTCAAGCCGTCCTGTTTGTCTGGTGATTGAAGTCATGTATGCAGTTCACTTCTCATAGAAATGGACGTGTACTCCGCCAAAGAACAAGGTTTTGTATTGATTGTAAAAATGGTGTTCATCATTGTCTTGTCTAACGGCGTGAAGGTGTCCGGGGGAAAGCATTCTGGTTACCCCCGTTCCGGCCCAATAAGCGGAAATTACGGAAATTGATTCTACATCGTGCGGCGGGGTTTGTCAAACATTTTATCTTTTCACTCAAGGAGTTACAGGCGCTCGGGCTGCGTAACAACGCTGATCGGGACGGTTTGGACAGCGGCGTCGGATGTGTGGAGAAGCGCACCTAAGTGTTTCATCGTATTTTGCGTATGGTCTCGCAAGCCATGTGACGGATGACCTTTCCCTTGACCAGATACACAACCATCTCGGCAATGTTGGTGGCATGGTCCCCAATACGCTCCAGGTACTTTGCAATGTATGTCAGGCGCACGGCGCGGGAAATGTTTTTCGGGTCCTGGAGCATATATACGAGCAGTTCGTTGAATATCTGCACGTTCAGGTTGTCCACGAAATCATCCGCCTCGCAGACGTTCATGGCATGGTCAGCGTCCTGCGACACAAAGGCATCAAGGCTTTCCTTGAGCATTTTCTGGGCTGCTTCAGCCATGCGCGGGATGTCGATATAGGGTTTGAGCGGCGGTTCATCGAGCAGCTCCATGGCGCGCTCGACGATACGCGGCAACAAGGATCTGGCCGGGTTTTGGATCTTTCGCGATTCAATGGCTCATAGACTGTGACTGTAACAGCGATTGACAAGTGCTGATGAATGGTATAGATTTAACCGAACATCCGGCTCGAAAACATTGTTTTACCCCGATTGGACCGTAATTCCTGAACGTATGATTCTTCAGAAAAAAAAATCCCGCATATCGCTTCTGGCATTCTCCGCGGTCCTTATCGCGAGCCTCTTCCTGTCGCCGGTTGTGTACGGGCAGAATGACATGGTCAGGATTGGTGTCCTTGCTTACCGGGGCAAGGATCAGGCAATGAAAATGTGGTCTCCGACCGCGCAATACCTCACCCGCCGCATCCCCGGCTATACCTTCACCATTGTTCCCCTCGATTTCCATGAAATGGGACCTGCTGTCGGCAACGGCGACATTGCCTTTGTTGTGACGAACACCTCCTTCTATGTTGAGCTTGAGTCCACGTATGGCGTAAGCAGGATCGCAACGCTGAAGAACAAACGGGATTCGAACAGGTTAACGGTGTTCGGCGGCGTCATCTTCTGCCGGGACGACCGGCAGGATATACGAGACCTCCATGACATCAAAGGCAAAACCTTCATGGCTGTCGAGGAGACATCTTTGGGCGGGTGGCAGGCGGCGTGGCGTGAATTCAAAGCAGCGGGGATCGATCCCTATCGGGATTTCGACAAACTTGAGTTCGCGAACACGCATGATGCCGTGGTCTACGCTGTCCGCGACGGCACAGTGGACGCCGGGACGGTCCGCACCGACACGCTTGAGAGGATGAAAGAATCCGGCCTGATCGATCCTACTGTGTTTCGTATCCTGAATCAGAAGCTCGAAAAAGACTTCCCGTATGCGTTAAGCACTCGGCTGTATCCGGAGTGGCCATTCGCAAAGATCAAGACGACACCCGATGACCTTGCCCAGAAGGTCGTGATCGCATTGTTGAGCATGCCATCCGATGGCCCTGTTGCGGAGGCATCAAGGAGCGCCGGCTGGACCATCCCGCTCGACTATCAGCCTGTCCATGATCTCATGAAGGAACTGCGAGTGGGACCGTACCGGGATTACGAAAAGATCACGTTGCATCGCGTGATGCGGGAGTATTGGCCCTGGATCGTTCTCTCCGCACTGATGCTGCTCTTCGCCACACTGACAGCAGGGCATGTCATGAGGCTGAACCGCAGGCTTTCTATGGCCCAGGTGAAATTACAGGCGTCCCAGGGAGATCTGGAGGCGACGGTCCTGGAGAGGACCGCACAACTCCGGGCAATGAACGAAGAACTCGAACAGGAGATCGCCGATCGGACGCGTACCGAAGTGGAAAAAGGCAAACTTCAGAAACAGCTTTTCCATGTCCAGAAAATGGAGGCCATCGGCGTCCTCGCAGGCGGCATTGCTCACGATTTCAATAATATTCTCACTGCCATAATTGGATATGGGAACCTGGCATTGAAACGATTGAAGGATGACCCGCAGTCAAGGAAGTTCCTTGAAAATATTCTTACCTCCTCATCGCGAGCGGTGGATCTGACCCGGGGCCTGCTATCCTTCAGCAGAAAACAGTTGATCGATCCGAAGCCCACCCGTCTGAATGCGATCGTTAAAAGCGCGGAGAGCCTGCTGCTCCCGCTTATCGGCGAAAAGATAGAATTCAAGACGGTCCTGACCGATGTTGAGGTGATCGTGATGGCTGACAGCGGTCAGATCGGGCAGGTGCTTATGAACCTGGCGACAAACGCCAGGGACGCCATGCCTGACGGAGGCGTATTGACGATCAAGACATCGGTGGTAGAACTTACCGCGGAATTTTTCAAATTACGGCCCATTGGGAAATCCGGCCGGTATGCCGCCCTGTCCGTGATTGACACGGGCACAGGTATTGATGGGGACATCCAGGAAAAAATGTTCGAGCCGTTCTTTACGACAAAGGCGGTCGGGAAAGGCACCGGGCTCGGTCTGGCGATCGTGTTCGGGATCGTGGAGCAGCACGACGGCTACCTGCTTGTTGATAGTCGTCCAGGACGGGGAACGACCTTCACGGTCTATTTGCCGGTCGTTCGGGCAACAGTTTAACAAGGATTACCGGAGCATTCCACGAATTGAAGATCATCCTACGTGTCTGCATGTTGCGTTTGCCGTCGCCATTATTTTTCCAAAAGCCTGTCTCGATCGCAGAGGGCACTACTGAACATAAATCTTGATTGTCGTCCCTTTTCCCGGCGTACTCACTATCCGTATATCCCATTCGTGCGCTTTGACCAGATGCTTCACGATGGCTAGGCCGAGACCGGTGCCGCCCATCTGCCGTGAACGACTGGGATCCACCCGGTAGAATCGTTCACCGAGCCTTGTCAGGTGTTTCTGCGGGATGCCGATACCGGTGTCTTCCACGAACAGAACGGTCTTCCCATCCTCGTCAGCCACACCAATCACAACCTTGCCTTTCTCCGTGAACTTTATCGCATTGTCCGTCAGATTGGTCAGTATCTGGATCAGTCTGTCCTTGTCCGCATTGATTTCTTTCACGGGTGGAACGATCGACCAGGTAAGGGCGAGCCCCTTTTCCGATGCCTTATCGCCCAACGTGTCAATGACCTGCTCCATGATCTCTTCGATATGAACGGGACCCTTCTTCACCGTGACGGCCCCCAGTTCTATCTTCGAGATCATCATGAGGTCATCCACAAGCCTGTTGATCCGTTCACTGTTCGATCTGATGGTCTCAATGAATTTCACGGCGTTGGTTTTATCATGGAGCGTCCCGTCCATCAGGATCTCGGCGAATCCGCTGATCGCGGTGATCGGCGTCTTGATCTCATGGGAGATATTGGCAACGAAATCCTTTCTCGTCTGTTCAAGCCTCTGGAGCCGGGTGATGTCGTGGAACACGGCGACAAATCCCGACAGTTCGCGTTCTGTATAGAAGAGGGGGGATACCTGGACCACGTAGTATTGTTCCAGCGGAGAATCGATCTTTAATTCGATGCTTCCGGCCGCCTGATCCTTCCGCACTTTTTCTACGAGTGACTGGACCTCGGCGTTCCGGACGACCTCGATAAACGGCTTTCCCTGCAGGGCGTTCTCTCCGAACGATTTTCTGGCTGCGGGATTCGAGAGCAGAATTATGCCATGTGCATCCATAATGAACAGGGCATCCGGGATACTTCGCAGGACCACATCGAAGCGGTGTTTTTCCTCTTCACTCGCCACGATGCGGAGCTTCAACTCCTCGGACATGGTGTTGAGGCTGTCGGCGATCTCGTCGAATTCGCCGGCATGGCTTATGAACAACCGTCTGCCGAGTTCCCCCCGGGCGAGGGAAGAAGAAAAATCCCTTATCCGGTTCGTCAGCCGCCTGAGCCGGTCTACCTGCCAGAATGAAAGCACGCCCGTTGCCAGCAGAACGAGGCTCACCACGAGAACGATCTGCATCCTGAGCAGATTGACCGCGGCATCGACGTCTTTGAGGGGCACACTGAGCCTGATGAACCCCTGCGCCTTGTCGCCCTGCATGATCTTGCTGGCAACGTAGAGGAGATCGTACTTCAGCGTATCGCTTTTACGGATTGCCATGCCTGAACCCGTGAGCATCGCCTGCTGGAGCTCGACCCGGTCGCGGTGATTGGCCATCGTGGCTGCATCGTGGTCTGAATCACCGATGACACTGCCGTTCATGGCGAGGATCGTTACGCGAGCGCGGGTTATTTCTTTCAACTGCCGGCAGAGGCTGTCCATTGGAGCGGTAGACTGAAACGCGACGTCATGCGAGATGAGCACCGCCTGGGTCGATAGATTGTCATGCAGCGTGTTGATGTAGCTTGTTCTGACGGCTCCGGTGACGAATACTTCCGTGATGAGCACTGAAAGGAAGAGGATGGCGCCGTAGAGGATGAATATGCGTTTGAAGATGCCTTGTTTCATTTTATCATGTGTACGCCGGACGAGTTACGATATCGGGTTCGTCATCGACAATCAATTTGGACTCCTGGTGGTTAAGGTAAAGAATTACCCTTTTAAAGTCAAGCTGCAAATTGTCATACAGAATTCATGGTTAATAATCTTAAAGGTACCGACAGTATGCTACACTAATATCATGATCGTCATCGAGCCATACCGGGGGACGCCGGTTGCAGAGCACCAGGTGGAGATCGTGGAGCGGAAGGGCCTGGGCCATCCCGATTATCTGTGTGACTCCATCATGGAGGCGATTTCCATCGAGCTCTCGAAGGAGTATATGCGGGAGTTCGGGACCATCCTGCATCACAATATCGACAAAGGGCTGCTTGCAGCGGGCCGGGTCGAGAAAAGATTCGGAGGGGGCAGGGTGGTGGCACCCATGGAACTGACCATCGGCGACCGGGCCACCTTCTCCGTCGGCAGGAAAAAGGTCCCTGTCGCTGACATTGCCGTGGACGCGGCACAGGCATGGTTGAAGCGGAACATGCGTTTTGTTGATCCGAAGAAGCATGTAAAGTACCGGGTTGTGCTCTCTCCGGGATCGGAAGAACTGACGGACATTTTTGCCCGCTCGGGCCGGGTGCGAGGCGCAAATGATACATCCGCGGCCGTGGGCTATTATCCGCTCAGCCCCTGTGAACAGGTCGTGCTCGGGCTGGAGCGGCATCTCAATTCACCGCGCTTCAAACAGAGGCATCCAGAGACCGGCGAGGACATCAAGGTGATGGGCCTGAGGACGGGAAAGGTGCTGGACCTCACGGTTGCCATGCCGCTGATCTGCAGATCGATCCGCTCCGAAGGCGCTTATTTTGAGACCAAAGCAATGCTCATGCAGGAGATGCATAGCTATGTTATGCGGTCCGGAGGGTTCAAGGACATTCGAATAAACTATAATACACTTGACGAGAAGGGTCGGGGACTCGGAGGCGTGTACCTGAGCCTCCTCGGGACATCCGCGGAAGACGCGGACTCCGGCCAGGTGGGGCGCGGGAACCGGGTGAACGGGCTTATTTCCCTGAACCGGCCCATGGGCACCGAGGCCGCGGCAGGCAAAAATCCCGTGAGCCACGTCGGCAAGATCTACAATGTGCTTGCGCACAAGATCGCAAAAAACCTGTATGAACATATCCAGGGGATCCGAGAGGTGTATGTCCTGCTTCTGAGCCGCATCGGTACGCCGATCAACAGGCCGCAGGTGGCCACGGCGCAGGTCCTGCTCGAGCGGGGGAGAAAGGTGAGCGAGATCGTCGCGCCGGCCGAGGAGGTCTTTGAGCGGGAGTTTGCCGCGATCTCCCGGTTCTGTACGGCGCTGAGCAAAGGTAAATATCCCATATGCTGATGGGGAAAAATGCAAATGGATGAACTTGCTGCTATACTATGAGTCAACAAGCACTTAATTTTATTTGCTAGGGAGGAACAATATGAAGGTCGTCAAGTATTTGGTAATTGCGCTGGTACTTTTGTTGCCGATCGGTTTCACTGCATTTGGTGATGAAGCAACGCCACGGATGAAAGAAGATGTAAAATCGGCAATGACGCCGACAGCAGAGGCAGTGCAGCATGATCATGCGAAGGGGAAGGTAAATCGCGTGGTCGCTACCGTAGACGCCGATGGCGTGCAGCGCGTAGAGGTTATCGGTGGTGAGTACTATTTCGATCCAAACTACATTGTGGTGAAGGTGAATAAACCGGTCGAACTGACGGTCAAGAAAGAATCAGGATACATCCCCCACAATATGTTAGTGAAATCGCCGGAAGCCGGTATCGACTTTAAAGTAGATCTGGACTCTAAAAAACCGGAAATAGTCAAATTTACTCCAACGAAGGTCGGAAAGTATCCTATGTATTGCGACAAGAAACTCTTGTTCTTCAAGAGCCATAGGGACCGGGGCATGGAGGGTATGATAGAGGTGGTGGAATAGGGAGGATAAAGGCAGCCGAAAGCGGATGGACATCGCTCTACTGGTTCAACAATGCAATATCCTTTGATCGACAGGCAGTTGCTTGCGGATCTCCGGTCGGCGCACGGTGTTTGATAATTCGATCGTGATGCTGCTCTTCCTGTATCAGGGATGGCTCGGGCTTCAGGATTCGGCGTGATAGAAGGGCACATGCTCCGCTGCCGTTCCGGCTATCAAGCGTCACCGGAGGATGGGGCCTGTCTTGTGATCCTGGGTGGGCTCGGATTCTGGAGGGCTCACCCTTGTCCTTCTTGATACGGGAAGGGTTTGGCTAACCATCCTCTTCACCGGGTCACCATCGTTGTCTGCTGATAGCGACTTAGAATATCACGGACATCAAAGGCCCTGACTCTCCCTATCGTACTCCCCATTTCGTTCTCGGCATTGCCATTCTCTGCCTTTATCTCGTAAATGTCGTAATCGGGATCGGGGTGTATGCTCTGAGACGGTCGATCTCTCACGATATCTTCCCTTCTCTCTCTTCATTGCCTTTTGCATTCGCACCGGGCGTGTTCTCCAGCTTCAGACTTTCCTTATATACTTCCTTCTTTGGTAACCCGAGTTCCTCCGCCGCAACTGAAACAGCTTCTTTTCTGCTCAGGCCGCGGTGGAGGATGAGATTTTTAAGATACTCGGCAGTGTCGATATCCTGTGCCAGGATCCCAGTCGTTGCGCCGTGGACAATGACGGTGAACTCGCCTTTGATGGTCCCCTCGTGAAGGCGTTTGAGGCATTCCGAAAATGTTCCCCGTATTGTCTCTTCATGGATCTTGGTCAGCTCGCGGGTTATCACGATGCGGCGATCGCCGAAGACCTCGACCATGTCTTCGACTGCCCTGATTATCTTGTGTGGCGCTTCATAAAAGACAATGGTGCGTTCTTCCTTGGCAAGTTCCTGCAAACGCTTGAGACGGGCCAGATGTTTTGCCGGTAGAAAACCTTCAAAGACAAATCGGTCGGTCGGTATTCCCGAGACCGAAAGCGCGGCAATCGCAGCGGTTGCCCCGGGGATGGGGACAACGGCAATTTTTTGGTCTATGGCGAGGTTGATCAGGAAATAACCGGGGTCCGAGATGCCGGGAGTCCCCGCGTCGGACACGAGGGCCACGTTCTTTCCTTCGAGCATTCTCGCAACGAGGACCGGGGCCTTTTCTTCCTTGTTGTGGTCGTGGTAGCTGGTGAGCTGTGTCTCTATCTGATACCGGTCGAGCAGGTGCCTGGTATGACGGTGTCCTCGGCGGCGACGAGGTCGGCTTCCTTCAGTACGCGGATCGCCCTGAGGGTGATGTCCTCGAGGTTCCCGATGGGGGTGGCGACTATGTAGAGAACACCAGATGTCATGAGACCTATCTCTCGCAGAGGCTGAAAGGTCGTAAAAATTAAAAATCAAAATCCGTCTCTCGCAAAGACGCAAAGTACGCTAAGAAAAGAATTTTTAAGAAAAGCCTTAGTTGTTAATGATCTGGTCTGACCGTACACCGGTCGATTTGTCCACCGGTTGAGAGTAGAGACGTTTGAAAACAAAATCGCTCTTCGCGCGAGTTACGAAGAACGCAAGAGATTGATGAATCCGATAGAGCCGGGAGAAATCGATGTAACCCCGGTCGAAAATATAGATCGCCCCGGCTTCGAAGATGAGATCGTCGAGCGCGCTGACATCGCCTATTTTTCCACTGGTAATGCTGATCATAACAGGGCTCTTACCCTGGAGATCCAATAGCGTATGAAGCTTCACCGCAGCTTTCGCTTTGCGTACCTTTGCTCAGGGAAAAACCGAAAGACAGAGATCGATGGTTGTTTAATCGAAAGCGTAGACGGTATTCTTCAACTCCAGGCTAAAAATTTCTTTTGCTTACAACTCCCTGGCGATTTTGATCAGCACTTGTGCGAAGTCGGCATAGATTCACCAGTGCTTTTCTCGTTTACATCTGCCAGCCTATTTCGTGAGATATCTCCCCATTACGCCTATGCAGAATGCTTCTAATCGAAAAGTCAGCTTTATGCTTTTCTCTGACTTCTGCGCCTCTCGAAACCGGATTTAAGAACTTTTATATCTATTCGTTATCGGGAACCTTCGGTCTTTTCCCAATCCCCGTTGAGTTATCTTGACGCCTGGCGGCGCCTGGCGGCGCTTGTACTCACTGGAGTCCACGAGCCGGACCACGCGCTCCACGGTCCTGGGGTCAAACCCCATCTTGATGATCTCGTTCCGATCCTTGTCATCCTCCACATAGGCCTTCAGGATCGGGTCAAGAACGGAATAAAGAGGCAGGGAATCGCTGTCCTTCTGGTTCGGCCGAAGTTCCGCGGTCGGGGCTTTGGTCATGACCCGCTTCGGGATCACGGTCTTCCCCGCAAGCTTGTTCACGCATCGTGACACTTCGTAGACCAGGGTCTTGGGCACGTCCTTGATCACGGCAAAACCGCCGGCCATGTCGCCGTATAGCGTTGCATAACCCACGGACATCTCGCTCTTGTTGCCCGTCGTGAGCACGAGCCAGCCGAACTTGTTCGAGAGGGCCATGAGGATGTTTCCCCGTATCCTGGCCTGGAGGTTCTCTTCGGTCACGTCTATCTTTGTCCTCGCGAAGACGCCGCGGAGCGTTGTCAGATACGATTCAAAGGTCTGGTTGACGGGGATCTCCAGGATCCTGATGCCGAGGTTATGGGCAAGATC
Organism: Nitrospirota bacterium; assembly: GCA_963796285.1. Classification (GTDB taxonomy): domain Bacteria; phylum Nitrospirota; class UBA9217; order UBA9217; family UBA9217; genus JALNZF01. The sequence continues at coordinate 1,322,995 of CAWCKW010000012.1, read as the reverse complement.
ATACGCGTCTTCGCAGCTCTCGTTCGAGCTGTACTGCGACGGCATGAACACGCCGGTCACGTTCTCTTTCCCCATGGCTGCCACCGCAACAGCTGCAACGAGGGATGAATCGATGCCGCCCGACAGACCGATGACCGCGGACTTGAAGCCGTTCTTGCGCATATAATCCCCGGTCCCGAGCACAAGGGCGCGGTACACCTCCTCGCACACCGCGAGTGGTTTGGCCGAGCGTACGGCGGGAAGCGGCTTCTTTTTCCCTTTCGGTCGTCCGGAGAGGGAGACGTAGTCCATGAAGTCGCTGAACTGCTCCCGGTCCTCGGGAAACGGGATCCTGTCCCCGGGGACAGCAATGTCCTCGGTCAGCATGTCTTCCTCGAACTGTTTCCCCAGGGCGACCACGTTTCCTTTCCGGTCCAGTACCATGCTCTGGCCGTCAAATACGAGCTCGTCCTGACCGCCTACGGTATTGGTGTAGGAGATGACGATGTCATTCTCTTTCGCGCGTTGGGAAAGCATTTTCAGGCGCTCTTTCCCCTTGCCTTTATGGTAGGGAGACGCGTTGATATTGACGATCACTTCGGCGCCTGCCAATGCCTGGACGCGCGCAGGCCCTTCTTCATACCAGATATCCTCGCAGATGTTCACGCCCACGCCGACGCCTTTGACGGTAAAGACGGGATAGCGTCCTCCCGGGCTGAAGTACCGGTGTTCATCGAACACCCCATAGTTCGGCAGGAATATCTTGCGATAGGTGTAGATATGCTCTCCGTTGGCCAGCACTGCGGCGGCATTGAAGAGGCAATCGTGGTTGCTGTCAACGAATCCGACGATCGCGACGATCCCCCTCGTCGCCTGCTGAATATCTGTGAGCGTCTTGATATTGTCCTTCACGAACCGGGGCTTCAGGATCAGGTCCTCGGGCGGATAGCCGGTCACGGCAAGCTCAGGCAGCGCGACAATGTCGGCACCGAGCTTTTTCGCGCTCTTGATAGCGTCGATGATCTTATCGCGGTTGCCCGCGAGGTCGCCGACAATAGGGTTGATCTGGGCCATGGAAATGCGTATTGTTCTCATAAGTTTGTCGCTCAACAATTACAAAGTCAACACGAAAAGCATCTCTCGCAAAGACGCAAAGGACGCAAAGAAAGGCGTGATTCCGGATTAAAATCAAAGGCCATTCGCGAAACGGGTAATGCCATCTTTCATTAGGTCGACATTAAAATTGGCCAGAAGGCCAAGCTTATATTTTGAAAGCTTTAAATAGGTCAGAAGCTGTTTTTTATGAACAGCAAGTAATGTCTCAACTGATTTTAGTTCCACGATGACTTTGTTGTCGATTATCAAATCTGCCCTGAACCCAATGTCCAAATATAAATGATCATATTCCACGGGAATGTCAATTTGTTGCTCCACAGGAATGCCGAGTTTTTTAAGCTCGTACACGAGAGCTGCTTCATAAACAGACTCCAAGAGCCCCGGACCAAGAGTCTTATGAATTTTAACACACAGATCAACAACGATTTTAGCTATTTCGTTTTCAGTCATACAGCCCAATACTTTTAGCTTTCCTTTGCGCCCTTTGCGTCTTTGCGAGAAAACATGTCTTTCGCTTCTTCCATGATTTGCTTTAAAGGTATCTGCATTTTTTCCGCGATCCTTCTGCAGTCCTCATACTCCGGTGTTATCGTCACTACTTCATCAGCCCGCCTGCTTATCTTTATTCTGATCTTGCCATAAACCGTATCGACTTCCCGGATGTCCCGCGTGAGCTTCTTTCTGCCAACTTCATGGATACGGACGCCGATGCTGGTCGTTTCCCGGAAGATCGTATCGAGCACGGCATCTGTCTTTGTCTTATCAGTAAGCACCGAGAGCAGGATCGCGGGTCTTCCTTTTTTCATGATAATGGGTGTGAGATAAACGTCCTGCGCGCCCTGCTGCATGAGCTTCTCGATGAGGTAGTCATAGACCTGCGGGCTCATGTCGTCGATGTTCGTCTCGATGACGATGGACGTGTCTTCTTCATAACCCGCTATGGGCTGTCCGATCATGAGCCTCAGGACATTCGGCTGACCCGGGAAATCCTTGTCGCCCGCGCCATAGGCGACCCGCTCGACCTTCATCGCCGGCATGGGGCCGAAGGAGGAAGCGAGAGTGCTGATGATGACCGCGCCGGTCGGTGTGGTGAGCTCGAATTGTGACGACGATTGATAAAAGGGGATGTTGGTAAGCAGCTCCGCCGTGGCGGGTGCGGGTACCGGAAGCATGCCGTGAGAGGTTTTGACCATGCCTGAACCCACATTGATCGCCGATGCCATGACCCGCTTGATTCCCAGCAGCTCCAGTCCGATAACAGCCCCGACATTGTCCACGATGGAGTCCACAGCGCCGACCTCATGGAAGTGGACCTTGTCGGGTGTTGTGCCGTGCACCTTTGCCTCCGCATCAGCAAGGCGTGTAAATATCCGGCTGCTTTTCTCCTTCACGGTTGGAGAAAGGGTGGAGGCTTCAATAATGCTCAAAATGTCGGCAAGATGGCGCGCGTTCTGGTCCTTCTGGTCGATGATGACATGGACCTTGGTCGCGGCAATGCCGGAGCGTTTGACCTTTTCTGCCTTGAGCTCGTAGCCGGGGAGATTGAGCCTGGCCAGCTCGGCGCGCAGGGCGTCGATGGAGACACCCGCGTCAACAAGCGCGCCGAGGGTCATGTCGCCGGATATCCCGGAAAAGCAGTCGAAGTAAGCGAGGGTCATAGGTTTATTATTTGGTTGCCATCAATAGTCATATTTCAACCTGAAAACATGCATCCTTCTGCGCGCATGAACTTTACCGCATATACCTGCAATTGTGCAGTTCTCATTGTTTGAAACGACCAGCAAATTCGGGATGAAGGTTGCACGCGCGATGAGTTGAAAGCGAGGAACTCATTCCTTGCCCGTTGCCCCTTTCTACTCCCGGTCAAGCATTTCCCTGACCTTGGACAAAAGCATCCGGGGTTGAAGAGGCTTAGGTAAAAACTCCGTACCGGCCGGCGGGCCGTCCTCGGCGAATACTTCTCCGGTATAGCCGCTCATGAAAATGCAGCGGACCTTCGGGCTGAGAGCACTGATCTCCCGATACGCTTCCAAACCGTTCTTCTTCGGCATGACAGCGTCCAATATTACGAGTTTGATCGCGGCGCGGTTCTCTTTAAACCGGACAACCGCCCTATTTCCGTCCTCCGCATCAATCACCGTGTAACCCATGTCTCGGAGAATGGCCGACGTCATTTCGCGGAGACTCGCGTCGTCCTCGGCAAGCAGGATCGTTTCGCTGCCGCCCTTGAGCTTGGACCGGGGTTCGCTCCGCAACATCTAGGCACTGCATTCTTTGTTCGAGCAAGGGGGAAATAAACATGAAAGGTTGTCCCTTTCCCCGGCTCGGAATACACATTGATGAATCCATCGTGCGCTTTCACTATTCCATACACCGTGGCCAGTCCGAGACCGGTCCCTTTCCCCACTTCCTTGGTCGTGAAGAACGGCTCGAAAATTTTCTTTTGGGTCTCTTTGTTCATTCCGACGCCAGTATCCGACACCGACATTACGGCGTATTCTCCCAGCTTCCCGTAACCGTTCAACCGGATGAACGCCTCGTCCATATTAGTGACACTGGTATCGATAGTCAGCTTCCCATTGTTCGGCATGGCATCGCGTGCGTTCGAAGCGAGATTCATGATCACTTGCTCGACCTGCCCACTATCCGCCATGACCACGGGCTGGTCGTCCGAGTACCGGATCTTCATTTCGATGTCCTCGCGCAGCAGACGGAGAAGGAATTTCTCGAAATTCTTGATCACCGCGTTCAAATCATTAAGCTCTTTTTTCAGGGGCTGCTTTCTGCTGAATGCGAGCAGGCTCTGCGTCAAAACGGCTGCGCGGTCCGAAGATTGCAGAATCTGGTCGATAAAGTGCCTCACCGGATCATCGTCTCGCAGTTTCATCAGGGAAAGGTGGCCATAGCCGATGATCGCGGACAGAATGTTGTTGAAATCGTGAGCCACACCGCCGGCAAGCTGACCGATCGCCTCCATTTTCTGGGCTTGGCGGTACTGGTCCTCCAATTTTTTTCTATCAGTGACGTCCATTACTATCTCGATTGCGGCGGTCACAGTGCCCGCTGCATCCCGCATGGCATACGCCTTTGTATCAACGAACGAGGGGTTCCCGTGTTTATCGTAATGTATGTGTAAAAATTGGGCAGGTTCTCCCGTATCAAAGGTATACTTCACGGGGCACTGCTCCCCGGCTTCAAAACATGGTTTGTCGCTGTGGTGGGACACGACATGGCAATATTGGCCAATTGCATTTTCCATTGTAATCCCGGCATGATCGCAATAAGCCTTGTTCGCCGAAATGATCCGATAATCCCTGCCTACGACGACAAACCCCTCATCTATACTTTCAAGAATGCTCCTGATGAATATTTCGTTCCTTTTTAGCTCCTCCTCTGCTTTCTTGCTCTCTGTGACATCGCGCCAGATAGTGTGGAAGAATGTTTGACCGGACAAATCGAGGGGCTGGACAATAACAAGAACATCCCGTATCTCACCCTGCTTGGTTTTGTGCTTTACCTCAAAGTCATCCTTACCGACCTTCAGGACTTTCGCCAGACGTGACCCGACGTCAGCCTCATTTTCAACGGGATCGATGTCCGATATCCGCAGTTTGCTGAATTCTTCGCGCGTGTATCCAAGTTGACGGTTGACTTCATTGTTGAAATCAACAATGTCGCCCTTAGCATTAATCAGCAGGACGCCGTCCGGAGATTGGTTGAACAATGTTCGATAGCGCTTTTCAGCGGACAGCGCGGCATTCATATTCGCCTCCTCCGACATGAAAATACGGCCAAGCGAGCGGACCACGTACAGGATCAGGAGTGAAATGAAAAGCGCGACGGTATCCGAGAACGCGCCTCCTGTCATGTCGCTCGGAACATAATTCGGAACCAGTGAAAACATCCGGCGCAACGCCATGAGAGAGACCGCGAGAATAAATACGACCGCAATAACCCGCATTTTGGCATATCGCAACAATCGAATCGCAAAATAAACCGACACTAGCTGAGTACCGAGAGCCAGAATCGGAATAAGTAACTCGATTTCCATGCAGGGATGGCCTCCTAATGGTGGGACGCGTTTGCACTGTGCAAACGGTGCTCAGTCATGCAATCTGTTCCAGTAAAGCGTATGCTGATTGAATTGGTCAGCGATTACCTGAAATTCTCTTAACGCTGATCCATCCTTTTTCATTTCCCGGGATTCTCCCCGATTTCGAAGGAGGGGGCGCTTCTTGATTATTTTCTCCCAATAGATTTATCCTGTGCGCCAGCACTCCGGCGCCGAAGCCGTTGTCGATGTTCATGACCGCGATGCCTGACGCGCAGGAGTTGAGCATGGTGAGGAGCGGGGCCAGTCCCTTGAACCCGGCGCCGTAGCCGACGCTCGTGGGAACGGCGATCACTGGTTTGTCCACGAGCCCGCCCACGACCGATGGGAGCGCGCCGTCCATGCCCGCTACCACGACGATCACCCTGGCGGAGTCGAGCGTTTCCCGTTTGCTCAGGATGCGGTGGATCCCTGCCACGCCCACGTCGTATACGGTCTGTACAGTGCTGCCGAGCATCCCCGCGGTCACGGCGGCCTCCTCGGCAACGGGGATATCCGATGTGCCTGCGGTCAGGACGAGCACAATACCGCTGGTCAGTGTCTTCTTCTTGTCCTGTACCACGATGGCGCGTGAGGCTTTGTGATATACCGCGCGGCGATCGAGTTTCTTAACTGCTTTATAGACCGCTTCCGACGCGCGGGTGGCGAGGATGTCGCTCCCGGCCTTGAGCATGCGCCTCGTGATGCCGACGACCTGCTCCAGGGTCTTCCCTTCGCAGTAGATGACCTCGGGCATGCCGTGGCGCAAGTGGCGATGATGGTCGATGTTGGCGTATGTCACGTCCTCGAAGGGCAGGTGCTTGAGCCGGTTGAGAGCGGTTTCGACATCGATCTTGCCGGACCTAACGCTTTGGAGAAGCTTGGTGAGTTTTGATGTATTCATTGTCCGTCATCGTATTCCCGCTAAACGATCACTCTGCTCTGAGCTCACGGTTCATCAGGTCCTTCACGGCGAGCTTCGGGTCCTTGCCTTCGTAGAGGAGCTGATAGACCTCCTCGACGATCGGCATTGCGATATTGTATTTTTGTGCTAGGTCACGCGCGGCCCGGGCGGTCTTGACGCCTTCGGCCACGGTCTTTGTCCCTCGCATGATATCGTCCAGTTTCTCGCCTTTGCCGAGCCGCGATCCAAGGGTTCGGTTCCTCGACAGGCCTCCTGTACAAGTAAGGACCAGATCTCCCATGCCTGCAAGGCCGGAGAAGGTTTGGAGTTCTCCTCCCATGGCCACGCCGAGGCGAGCCATTTCCGCGAGCCCGCGGGTGAGCAGGGCGGCCATGGTGTTATATCCGAAGCCCATGCCTTCGAGCACGCCCGCAGCAATGGCCACGACGTTCTTGAGCGCACCCGCGAGCTCCACGCCGAGGACATCGGGATTCGTATAGACACGGAAGTAGGCGTTGCTGAAGACCTCCTGGGCCTTCTTGCCCACTGCCGGGTCGTACGAAGCGAGGGCAACAGCGGTGGGCATCTTCTGGGCGACCTCTTTCGCAAAGCTCGGGCCGGAAAGAAAGCAGAGCCGGTCATGAAACCCTTTCGGGCAGGATGTCCTTGAACACCTCTGAGAGCGGCATGAGAGTGTCGGTCTCAATGCCCTTGGAAGCGCTGATGATGATGGCGTTCTCCGATAGAAAGGGGGCAAACTGTTTTGCTACAGTACGGACCGTGTGGGAGGGGACGACGGACAGAATGACCGGCTTGTTCCTGACAGCGGTTTCAAGAGCAGAGGTCACCTGGATGGAGCCGGTCAAGGGAAACCCGGGGAGATAGACGCGGTTCTCTCTCGTGCGAGCCGTCTCTTCGGCAAGGTCCTTTTCATACATCCAGAGGGTCACGTCGTACCCTTTGTCGGCAAGAAGCATAGCAAGGGCCGTGCCCCATGCCCCTGCGCCGATCACACCGATCTTATCAGTCATAGTTCGTGAATTATAAAGGGAATGGAGGGAAGAGTCAAAAGAATTGTAAGAAAGCGTCGAATCTAAGGCTATTTCTCGCAAAGACGCAAAGTACGCAAAGAAGGGCTAAATCCTTTGCTTTAAGACAAAGGCTAATGCTTTGCTTTAGTTGTTTAGTAATGCTTTCCTTTGCGACCTTTGCGTCTTTGCGAGAAACGATTTTAAGCTCTTGTCCTGTGTCAGGGAAACTCCTCATAATAATCCAGGTCCTTATGAAACGTCTCTTCCAGGGAGGCAAGCGCAAAGAAGCCTGCAACCACGCAGATGGCCCCGACAGCAAGAGCGCCGCCCTCAAGGCCGAAGTATTGGCGAAAGAACTGGAATAGAAGCGTGATGGGGACCACCATCCCGCGCACGAAGTTCGGCACGGTTGTCGCGACCGTCGCGCGCAGGTTCGTGCCGAACTGCTCGGCGGCAATGGTCACGAAGATGGCCCAGTAGCCGCTGGCAAATCCGAGTACGAGGCACACCCCGTAAAAGAATTCCGGGCTCCTGCTCCCCTGCAGGAAGTAGATGCCGATGGCAACAAGGCTCAGGAGCATGAACAGCAAGACCACCTTTTTCCTGCTCTTCAGGACCTGGCTCAGCAGGCCGCTCGAAAGATCGCCGAAGACCAGCCCCAGGTAGCAGAACATGACCGCGTTTCCGGCGGAGACCGGTCCGGTCGTCCCGAATGATTTGGCGAACTCCGGCGAGAAGGTGATCAGGACAGCGACGACGAACCAGATCGGGACGCCGATCAGGATCGAGTTGAGATAGCGGAGGAAACGCTTCCGTTCGGAAAAGAGGGCAAGCAGGTTCCCCCTGCTGACCCCGGCCTTCCTGTTCATGGCCCGGAACATGCCGGACTCGGCCACGCTGATCCGGGTGATGAGCAGCACGAGGCCGAGTACGCCGCCGATGATGAAGGCGTTCCGCCAGTCATAGGTATTGGCGATGATGTTCGCGAGGATGGCGCCCGAGACGCCCACGGAGGCCACGAGCATCGTGCCGTACCCCCGGATGCTGGTATGCAGGACCTCGGACACGAGGGTGATCCCCGCCCCGAGCTCGCCGGCCAGCCCGATGCCGGCGATGAAGCGCAGGGCCGCGTAGGCGGGAAGGGACGTGGCCATCCCGTTCGCGATGTTCGCGATGGAGTACAGGAAGATCGAGCCGAACATGATCTTCAGCCGGCCCTTCCGGTCACCCAGGACGCCCCAGAGAATGCCGCCGATGAGCATGCCCGCCATCTGCATATTGAGAAGAAACACGCCGTTGTCGATCAGGTCCTGCCCGGAAAGTCCGAGCGATCTCAGGCTCGGCACCCGGACGATGCTGAAGAGCACCAGGTCGTAAATATCGACGAAGTAGCCGAGTGAGGCTACGATGACCGGCAGGCTGAGAATATGGCGGAGATTAGTTGTGGTTTGCTGTTTCACACGGTTCTCCGATCTAAATAGGACGCCGGAACAACCACCCCTCACCTTAATCCTCTCCCCTGATGGGAGAGGAAATAAAAAACTCCCTCGCCCCAACGGGGAGAGGGCGGGGGTGAGGGGGATTTTCCGAGGCAACGCCTCGTACAATATTACTGGTTCGGCTCGATAATGACCTTCACGCAGCCGTCGGGCCGGGCGCCGGTCAGAAATCCCTCGCCGATCCTGTCGATGCCGAACCGGTGCGTCACCATGTCGGTCACCGTCACTGTGCCGTGCTGGATGAGATCGAGGGCCTGCAGGTTGTCGATGGGGGCGGCGCCGTAGCAGGTCTTGATCGTGATATCGTCACGCCAGAAGGGATTGAAATCCACAGCAACGGTCTCGCCCGGTTTCGGCACTGCGAAGAACAGGATGGTGCCTCCGCGCTCGGCGGATTGAAGCGTGGTGCGCGCGGCAGGAAGCGCGCCGGCGCACAGGATGGCGATGTCCGCCAATCGGCCTTCATTGACTGTTCTGATGAACGCGGGGACGTCTTCGTGGGCTTCGATCGTGTGCGTGGCCCCGTATTCACGGGCCTTCTCAAGACGGTACGGGCTCACATCGGTCGCGATGATGACGCCTGCTCCCATGGCACGCGCCAGTTTGATGATGAGCAGGCCGGCAACGCCGCTGCCGCAGACGAGCACGCTCTGGGCTGGTTTCAGTCCCACGGTCCGGAGCGCCCTCACCGCGGTCCCCAGCGGTTCGATAAAGGTCGCCTGTTCGAAACTCACGGAGTCGGGAAGCACGAAGGTACCGGTCTCAACGCTTTTTCCGGTCACGCGCAGGAGTTGTGAAAAACCGCCGGGATCGAAATTATTTGTGCTCTGGAAGGTCGTGCAGGCGGTTTCGTGTCCGCTACGGCAGTGATAGCAGGAATTGCAGGGGACATGGTGGGTGACAAAGACGCGGTCTCCCGGTTTGACGGTGCTGACGAGTTTTCCTGCTTCGACAACAATGCCGGCCGGCTCGTGGCCCAGCACCAGCGGCGCCCGCTTGATCCGGTACCATTCCATGAGATCGGACCCGCACAGACCGCAGGCCATGACCTTGACCACGATGTCGCGGTCGCCGGCCTTCGGCTCCGGACGCTCTTCCACCCGGACGTCGCTGTTGCGATAGTAGACGCCTGTTTTCAAGTCAAATTACCTATCACCCGAAACGGAAAAGCTGGAAGCGGGAAACAATAAACTGCAACGATGCATAACCTTTGACACAGATTAAGGGCGGATAACGGCTATGAAAAAACATGATTCTTCATAGGCTTTATCAGTGAATATCAGTGCCAACGACATTGATCCTCTTTATTTGTTCTTCATATCCTGGTAGTATTCGTAAGCCTCATTCACCGTGGCGTTGTCGTGCACGACCATGCGCACGGCACTGATCATGGCAACCGGCGAATCGGATTGAAAAATGTTCCTGCCCATGTCCACACCGGAGGCGCCCTGGTTGATCGCATCCCTGGCCATCTGAAGCGCCTCGCGTTCGGGAAGTTTTTTTCCGCCCGCGATCACGATCGGCACGGGACACGCGGCGGCGACCTGCTCGAACCCCGGGACAAAATAGGTTTTGACGATCGAGACCCCGAGTTCTGCCAGGATGCGCGTTGCCAGTCCGATATACCGGGCATCGCGGACAAGCTCCGTACCGACCGCCGTGACCCCGAGCACCGGCATGCCGTAGCGCATGCCCATATCGACGAGCCGGGTCATGTTATTGACCGTCTGGGTCTCGTGAGGGCCGCCGATAAAGACCTGCACCGCCACTGCGCTCACGTTCATGCGCAAAGCGTCCTCGATGTCCACGGCGATATGCTCGTTGGAAAGCTCTTTCAGGATGCTCGGCCCGCCGCTTGCGCGCATGACCACCGCGTTGGTCGACGACGGTTCGATGACGGAGCGCAGGATGCCGCGCGTCAGCATCAGGGCGTCGGCGTAGGGTATGAGTGGCCGGATCGTTACGTCAACGCGCTCGAGACCGGTCGTGGGGCCCTGGAAATACCCATGGTCGAAGGCCAGCATCACGGTCTTCCCGGACCGGGGATTGAAGATGCGGGCCAGCCTGTTCTTCATGCCCCAGTCATAGGCGTTCGATCCTTTCAGGAAAAAAGCTTCGCTCTTTTGCGGGATGTCCGTATAATAATTTTTTTCTTTTTTCGAGAAGTCCGCTTCTGCCATTGACATGCCTCCTTGCGAGCCCGTGAAGGGATCGGTAAACAGGAATATAATCTAATGTAAGCATTGAAATAAATCAAGGGGAAAAATGGCAAGGCGCCGGGCGGGCCGTCGCTTGCAATTCTGTTTTTCGCCAATGAGCCGTGGGAGTAGTACGGGATGAAGGAAAAATCAGCAGGTATTTGGGGATAAAAGCCGCTTCTGAAAAAGCAAAACTTCATGAGGCGCTGTCCAAAGTTCGTCCAGGATGCGGCGGAGATATTGGAAGAGATATTAGAGGAAGAGCAAAATAAGTAAGAGGGGAAAGGGGGAGGTTGAGGGGAAAATGAAAAAAACAACTCGTAGCAACCTTTCACCTACTACTGTGTACCGAAGCAATGCTGATAGTGCTGCGAACTACTGGTTGAAACTGACACATGAACGCGCGCCTGACGCGCCGCCTCTGGCGCGTCGCTGTCGAGGCGCATGTTGAAGTAGTAGTACGACATTACAGCCCCGGTCCGCTCAAACAAGAGATGCTACTTCTGTCTATCAACCCAGTAGTCCGGTTGGCGGTGTAAATGCGCGAATGCAAGAACGACTATTTTATCAGCTTGAATGGAATAGAGAATCTTATAGGGGAATTTGTGGACGATGTATCGCCGGATTTCCTTACGCTCCGGCGGCCATGCTTGAGGGTATTGTTGAATGCGGCGAAGGGAATGCCTGATTTGTTCCGTGAATTGGGACCCTAAACCGGGTTGTTCTGTCTCATAAAACTCTTTAGCCTCATCATATTCTCGACGGGCAATTTCGAGAATCTCCATTTTCATTTAGCGAACATATCCTCGAAAGATACCGTTTTAATCTTGCCGGCCTTGTATGCTTTGAGTCTTTTCTCGGCTTCAACTGCCCATATCTTTTCAATTTTTGGATCGGCTACATCTAGGCTCCGAAGTAAGGCTTCTATAAGAAGGGATTTTTCCGCTGGTTTAAGGTTTAAGGCTTTTGAAATTATAGTTTTTGTCGGGCTCATAGTTACCAAACCTCACGATCCGTTTATTGACTGTTATTCTGACGCAATTATAACAATATGGCAACTGTTTATCAATCAGTTTCTGCTACCAGGGCACTCACCAGTTGCGGCCTCCGCTGTTTTGAAGTGGTGAAAGTGCGCGTGAAGGATTTCAATTTCGATGCCGGTCTGCTTACGGTCAAGGGAAAAGGCGGTAAGAGCAGGACAGTGCCCCTGCCGAACACGATCGTACCGGAATTGCTCGCACAGATGGCGTTCGTGAAAAAACTGCATATCGATGACATATCCGCCGGCTATTCCGGCGTATTTCTGGAAGACCAGCTGGAAAAGAAATATCCGAACGCGCCCAAAGAGTTTCAATGGCAGTGGTTCTTTCCGCAGGCATCATTGACTGCTGTCGCGTCGTCCGGACAGAAGCGGCGATATCACGTTCATGATGCGCGTTTCCAGGATGCGATGTATTTTGCCGTCAAGAGAGCACAGCTCACCAAGCGAGTAACCACGCACACCTTCCGCCATTCCTTCGCGACCCATCTGCTCCAGGCCAATTACGACATCCGCACGATCCAGGAAATGCTGGGCCATTCGGATGTCAGGACGACGATGATTTATACTCACTGTGTGCCGAGCAGAACCGCGAAAGAGAGGAAGAGTCCGCTGGATTTCTAAATTAAAAGTAACAATTCAGATTGCGGGCTGTAAGACCGAAGGCTGTTTTTATATGCTTGAAAATGCAAATTCCAACTGATACAAATGCTGGTTCCGAAGCAGTTCGATCTATCTTTTGTTCCCGTTTTTATTTCTTCATCAAAGAAACAATGCCCTTCAGAACAAGCACCACCCAGGGTGTTCCATGCAGCACAAAGTCGAACCAGTCGATCGGCCTGACGAGTTGCCCCTTCATCAACATCTGGAGCTTTTCCCAGATATGGGGCGGGGAGAAGGGGGCGAGCCCGAGGGTCAGGCAGGCGAGAATGACGAGCCCCCACGGTAATTTCGAGATATATTCCATAATTTTAAAGGGCGTCTCTCGCAGAGGCGCAGAGTTCGCGGAGAAAAGATTAAAAATATTCCGGGTTAAAACCATGACGAAAATGTTTTGCTTTAACTCTGCGTCCTCTGCGCCTCTGCGAGATAATTTCGTGCCGTTTTGTAAAGAATTTGGTTCCTTGGTTGCTAAGACCTTATTTTGATTATGACGGCCTTTAAAATGTCAGCCCGTGTCAGGATCCCGATGAGTATGCCTTTTTCATCCGTCACGGTCAGCCTTCTGATCTTTTTTTCATCCATGATCCGCACTGCTTCGGCAATATTTGCATCGGGTTTTATGGTGTGTGCCGGGGACGTCATTATGTCCCCGACATGGTCCCCGATCCTGCGTTCCGGCAGTGTTTCTCCCAGCATGTGTTTTAACAGATCTTTGAACGTGTGGTCCCTGCTCACCCCGATCATGGAGAGGATATCGGCCTGAGTAATGATGCCGATCACTTTTTTTTCCTTGTCCACCACCGGAAGGCCGCTGATATTTTTTTCCGTCAAGATGTCCGCCACCTGCATAACGGGTTCGAATTTTGAAATGGAGATGACCCCCTTGGTCATCACATCCCGCACAAGCAGCTCTTGCCCTATGGCTGATTTGATATGCATGCCCGTATCTTCTTTTTTTGACGTATCCATAATACTCTCCGCGCTATAAAGATTTTATACTGTCACCGTCAGCTGTCTTAAGCCTATAATAAAGCAGATTCGTCAAGGTATGTCAAGCTTCAGATTTCACCGGAAGCTGTTTAATAGGTTGTTGAATAACCTTTTCGCAGGCTGAAGCCTGCGGCTACCAAAACATAGACAATGATTATTTAATTAGGTAGCCGCACCCTTCAGGGTGCGTGTTTGTGACATTGGCCTTTTTCAACAATCTGTTAATCGGGGTCCATTCGATCGCTTTTCTTGCCGTCCGGACAGACTGATTGCCGGCTAACTATATCATATCGAGCAAAATTCAAATATTTATTTTCGCAGCCTTTTCATGCGTGACTGTATGTCCTGATGCCTGAGAAATATCCCTTCCCAATCCAATGCTATTTAAGTATACTTTGAGCAGGACATATACTTAATCTGTTAAGGAACCTGATTTGATCCCTCCTTTCGATATCAATACCATAACCGGACTTTCCGAACAGGAAGCAGCCGCACGGCTCAGGCGCGAAGGGTTCAATGAACTGCCTTCGTCAAAGCAGCGCAGCATCTTTGCCATTGCGTTTGACGTGGTGCGGGAACCGATGTTCCTGCTTCTCGTCATCTGCGGGGCGATCTACCTAATACTCGGTGACCTGCGGGAAGCGATCATGCTGCTCGGCTTTGTGTTCGTGGTCGTCGGGATAACGCTCTACCAGGAGCGCAAGACCGAACGCGCCCTCGAGGCACTCCGCGACCTGTCGAGCCCGCGTGCCCTGGTAATTCGCGACGGAAAACAGCATCGTATTGCCGGGCGCGAGGTGGCGCGGGGAGATGTCATTGTCCTGAGCGAAGGCGACCGGGTCCCTGCTGATGCCGCGATCCTGTCCTGCTCGAACCTCTCGATCGACGAATCGCTCCTGACCGGCGAGTCGGTTTCCGTCCGCAAGACCGCGTGCGACCAGATCCCCGCGATGACCCGTCCCGGGGGCGAGGACCTGCCCTTTGTGTATTCCGGCACGCTCGTGGTAAAGGGGCAGGGGATCGCAACGGTACTGGCCACGGGCGTGCACACGGAGATGGGCAAGATCGGGAAGGCGCTCCAGAGCGTGGAGATCGAGGAAACGCCGCTCCAGACGGAGACCCGGAAGATCGTACGGAACCTGGCGTTCATCGGCCTGTTCATGTGCTGCCTCGTGATCGTTGTGTACGGGCTTACACGAGGGAACTGGCTGAACGGCTTCCTCGCCGGCATAACGCTCGCCATGGCCTTGCTGCCCGAGGAATTTCCCGTTGTGCTCACGATCTTCCTGGCCCTGGGCGCGTGGCGCATCTCGCAGAAGCGCGTGCTCACCCGTCGCGTGCCGGCGGTCGAGACCCTGGGCGCGGCCACGGTGCTCTGCGTGGACAAGACCGGGACGATCACCCAGAACCGCATGTCGGTCAAGCACCATATACTCACACGGTGCGTTCTATGATGTGGATTACCTTGCGGAGAAGACCATCCCCGAGGACTTCCATGAGGTCATAGAGTTCAGCATCCTTGCAAGCCATAAGGACCCGTTCGATCCCATGGAGAAGGCGTTCAAAGAGCTCGGCAGCCATTATCTTACCCGCACCGAACATCTCCATGACGACTGGACCCTTGTCCGGGAATATCCGCTCTCGAACAGCCTGCTTGCGCTGTCCCATGTCTGGAAGTCGCCCGGAGGCAGCGAGTATGTGATCGCGACCAAGGGATCGCCCGAGGCGATCGCCGACCTGTGCCATTGTGATGCTCCGCGTACACGGGAGATCTCCGGCGCGATCGAGATCATGGCAAACAAGGGGCTGCGCATCCTTGGCGTGGCCAAGGCCTATTTCACGGTAACCGACCTGCCCGGAGAACAGCACGACTTCATCTTCGAGTTCCTGGGGCTAGTGGGGCTTGCCGACCCCGTGCGGCCCGGCGTGGCCGAGGCGGTAAAGGAATGTCATACCGCCGGCATCAGGGTCGTAATGATCACGGGCGACTACCCGGGGACGGCCGCGAACATCGCCGGCCAGATCGGCCTGCGGAACAGCGATCAGGTCATCACCGGGCCCGAGCTCGACAGCATGGATGAGGAGCGTCTTCGGGACCGTATCAGGAACGTGAACATCTTCGCGCGGGTCGTGCCCGAGCAAAAGCTCAGGATCGTGAACGCCTTCAAGGGCATCGGCGAGGTCGTGGCCATGACCGGCGACGGGGTGAACGATGCGCCGGCGCTCAAGGCCGCTCACATCGGCATCGCCATGGGAGGACGCGGTACGGACGTGGCGCGCGAGGCCTCGGCGCTCGTGCTGCTCGACGACGATTTTTCATCCATCGTACAGGCCGTGCGCATGGGCCGCAGGATCTTCGACAACCTCAAGAAGGCCGTGGCCTATATTTTTGCCGTGCACGTGCCGATCGCGGGCATGTCACTCATCCCGGTGCTGTTCAAGTGGCCGCTGGTGCTCCTGCCCATGCACATCGTGTTCCTCGAACTCATCATCGACCCGGCATGTTCCGTTGTGTTCGAGGCCGAACCCGAGGAAGCGGACGTGATGACCCGGCCTCCGCGCCGGCCCGATGCGCCCTTGTTCGGGAAGAGGACCGTGACCATAAGCCTGCTCCAGGGTCTGAGCGTGCTCGCCATGCTCGTGTTCGTGTACGTTGTTTCGCTCAAGCGGGGACAGAGCGAGGAGGACTCCCGGGCGCTCACCTTTGCCACGCTCATCATCGCGAACCTCGGCCTTATCTTTGTGAACCGCTCGTGGTCGCGCACGGTCCTGGCCACGCTGCGTTCGCCGAATACCGCGCTGTGGTGGGTGACGGGTGGCGCAGTCGTGTTTCTCGGACTGGTGCTGTATGTTCCATTCCTTCGGGGCCTGTTCCGGTTCTCGGTCCTGCACCCGTTCGATATCTTCATCTGCGTTGCTGCCGGTGTCATGAGCATAGTATGGTTCGAGGTGTTAAAAATGGCGCATCCCGCGTGAACGCGGGACATCAGTCCACCCGGTAAAAGGAGACCGCCGCTTTCCAGGAGCGATGTTCTGACAAATCAGAGGGGTATTTCACTATGTTATTTATCATATCGAAGGTCCTGCTCTACCTGGTCCTGCCGCCGTCCAGTATCTTGCTGCTGATGGCCGCAGGTTTTGTGATCGTCAGGCAGAAGCGCATGGTTGGATGGGGCTTAATCGTCCTTGGTTTCCTGCTCCTGTACGGTTTGAGCTCTGGTCCGGTCATCAATTCGTTGATCGTACCGCTTGAGACAAGTTATCCACCGCTCAAGGACAAGACGGTCCATGCCGACGCGATCGTGGTACTCACCGGAGGGGTCAGTGATCTTTCGCGGCTCGGTCTTGAACCTGAGCCGTCGGATCTTTCCCTGGAACGACTGGTCAAGGGCGTGATGCTTTATCGCGATTTACGGAGGCCGCTCATTATTACCGGTGGGAGTGGTTCGCTGATACATTCTGAAATAGCGGAGGCCGATGCCATGGCACGCGCAGCGGTGGCCCTTGGTATACCGAAGCAGGATATTGTTATTGAAAATAAATCCAGAAATACCCTGGAGAGCGCCAGGGCGGTCAGGGGTCTGCTCAAGGGGAAGCGTATCATCCTGGTGACATCGGCATTTCACATGAAGAGGTCTGTGGCACTGTTCAAGAAGCAGGGATTCGATGTTGTTCCATCCCCGACAGGATACCTCGCACTGTCTCAACCAGTATCGCGGTACTCCTTCATCCCCAGCGCCGCTGGCCTTTCCACATCAGCTGTCGCCCTCTCAGAATATATCAGTTTTGCATGGTATTCGATGAAAGGGGACCTGTAGCGGGCTCGCGTCACGGGAGTAGACCGGTTTTTGTCCAGGCAAGAGACAATGCCATGGACCCGCAGGTCGATTAGAGGTACTGTCATGATAATTGAAAAAAAAGATTATTTAAAGGTAGGAGCTGAACGGGTCAAAACAGGCCTCGTGCCTGTCGTCGGAGTCTGTGCCGACTTGATGGTTGCAACAAAAAGCCACTCGCTGTATTTCATTTTATCTGAGAAGTTATTATAAGTTTCCGGAAAACCGGGCTGTGCGACAACCTGCGTCGTGTTATATACATCCGGAAAGCCCGCCTTTTTGAGAGGCTCCTTTTCACTCGGACTGTGCACACCGATGATGCGTTTGGTAAGCGTGTTCCGTATTTCCACAAAATCCTCGCCGCTGATCGGATCTTTATATTTCTGGCGCAGGTGTCGTTTGCCTATCGCTGTGCGATCGTCCTTGAGCAGGTCTTCGATGCTTTGGGGATAATCCTGCCTGCCGGGGATCGCTGAAACATAATGCTCGATGGCCCTGCGATACTGGTCGCCCCGGTAGAGCAACTCTTCCTCCTTATCTCGGATCATCACGTTGCTCCAGTACTTGCCCGCAGCCCCAAGACTGATCCCAATGATAGTGATGGCAACAAGCAGTGCAATGTAGGCGAAACCTCGGAAATTGTAGTTAGCGGATTTCGGATTGCGGAGCAGGTGACCCTTTGAACGTTGAACGTTGAACGCTGAACTGCTCATTCAATCTTTCCCTGGCTTACGAAGTTCCCGTTGCATTCGAAGAACACCTCGGAGAAGGCCGGGGTCTTGCTGCCGGCCGGAGGCTGGTACACGTACAGGAGCTTCTGAGGCTCTTTGTCGGCGATCAGGTCATAGAGCAGGGTATTGTTCTTCACGGTCCCCTCGGCGTTCGTCCAGATGACCCTGGTCCCCGCGGGAAGTGTTTCCACCACGTGTGCCCCGACCGGACCCGAGGGCGCCGAGACCAGCAGCTCGATCGAGGATACGCCGGTCAGCTCATCGCTCTCCGGTGCGGCGGTATGGACGGCTGCGCGGAGCAACAGGCTGTAAAGCGAGGTCGTTCCCGCATCGAGCGCGGAGCGAATTAAGGAAAAAGGCATCACGATCACGTTCCCGTTCCCTACCGTATCGATAAGCATGGCGGGCTTTTTATCTCCGCCCAACAGGGCCGCCGGTTTCGCGTTTTTCTTCTGTGGCAGCAGGATCCGGCCGCTTACGGGGACGGTGCCCGAAAGCTCCATTCCCGAGTCTTCGGTGAGCAGGAGCATGGCCGGCGTCGTGGCAGGCATCTCCAGGAACTTGAAGCCGAAGGTCTCTGCGGTCATTCTGGTCTTGTCTTCAGGACCAATGACCACCAGCCCCATCCCGCGCGCGACGTTGTCCTGCAGCCAATCAGTCCGATCGAGGAGTTCATCGGTCTCGAACAGCACGGCAGTATTGAAATCCCCGCTCATGGCCTGGTTCGTGAAAGCCTCCGCCGTGTCGACAATCATGGTATAGACGCCGTCCCCTGCAAATGCCTCCTTGACGATCTTTTCGGCAAATACCCGCTGGACCGGGTTGCCGGTCCGGCTGAGCCAGAGGAGCACGCGGGGGACGGAACTGTCCGCCCTTTTTACCAGGATTGGCGCAGATACCGTCAACGGCTGCTCGATGAGCGTGTATTCACGATTGATCGAGTCCTCGCTCTTCACAACCGATGCCTTCAGGGTAAGTGTATACTCGCCCTGTGGAAAGGTCACGTTCTCGATCCTGATCGAGTTAGTCTTCGTGGTGAAAGGGAGCTGCCGTGCAAAGATAGGCTGTCTTGTGCCTGCTGCCTTGATAGAGAGACCGATCGTGCCGTAGGAAATGGGGACATTGCCGGTATTCTTGACGCTGAACTGGATCGTCAGGGGCTTACAGAGCATGACGGTCCGCGGGGTGTTGTCGAGTTCTCCGCTCAACTGTAGTGGGGGGAGTGCGTTGCTTTCTGTCGAATCAGCAATGAACGGAAAAACGAGAAGAGTGAAAAAGCAAAGCAGCACGGCGGCTGCAAAAAAATTCTTTATGTTTAATAGGAATATGATCATCTGGCCACTCTATTCTATAAACGTTACCCGGTTGATCTCCTTCAAGGTCGTATCGCCGGCAAGGATCTTGGCGGTGGCGGACTGACGGAGAGTGGTCATGCCCTCCGCGATGGCGGCCTTGCGGATCTCAGACGACGGCCGTTTTTCGAGGATCATCTCCCGGACATGGTCGGAGAGATCGAGAAATTCCGTGATGGCCTTCCTGCCCCGGAATCCGGTGAAGTTGCAGTCCTTGCACCCACCTGCCTCGTAGAACTGCCGGTCCTTATGTTGTTCGTAGTCCAGTCCCGATTCCTCGAACTCTTTTCGAGAAAGCTTGACCGGTTTTTTGCACCGGGGACAGAGGATCCTCACGAGCCGCTGAGCCAGGATGCAGTTGAGCGATGAAACGAAGTTGTAGGGCTCGATGCCCATGTTCAGGAACCGGCCGAGCACGTCGAAGGCGTTGTTGGCATGCACGGTGGTGAAGACAAGGTGGCCGGTGAGCGCCGACTGGACCGCGATCTGGCCGGTCTCGGCGTCGCGGATCTCGCCGACCATGATCTTGTCCGGATCGTGCCGCAGGATCGACCGGAGACCCCGCGCGAAGGTGAGGCCTTTTTTCTCGTTCACCGGGATCTGCACAACGCCCCGCAGCTGATACTCCACCGGGTCCTCGATCGTGATGAACTTGTCCTCGCCGGTGTTGATCTCCGTCAGGGCGGCGTACAGGGTCGTGGTCTTGCCGCTTCCGGTCGGTCCGGTAACGAGCACCATGCCATAGGGCTCGCGGATGCTCTTCCGGAACCTGCGCAGGTCGTTTTCGTCGAACCCGAGGCTCTCGAGCTTGAGTGTGTTCACACCGGCAGTGATGGATTCCTTGTCCAGGATGCGAATGACCACGTCCTCCCCGAAGGCAGAGGGCAGGATCGAGACGCGGAAATCGATGGTCTTGCCGCCGGTCCGGAGCTTGAACCTGCCGTCCTGCGGCACGCGGCGCTCGGCGATGTCGAGGTCGCTCATGACCTTGATGCGGGACACTATGGAGCTGTGGAACTTGTTGTCGATGGGCTCGGTGGCGAGATAGAGTACGCCGTCGATGCGGTACTTGATCAGGACATTCTTGTCCGTGGATTCGATATGGATGTCGCTTGCCCGGCGCTGGATGGCGTCGAAGATGGTCGTATGCATGAGCTTGATGATCGGGCTCTCGTCCTTGTCAATGCTCTCGAGCGACAGGACCTCCTCACCCTCGCCGTTCTCCTGCTCCTTGACGAGGTGCAATTTGAAGTCCTCCGAGACTGCGTGCATCACCTGTTCCGAGCTGCCGCTCCGTTTCAGAACAGCCTGGATGGCTGAGGGCGTGCTCACGCAGATCTCGATCTGCCGGTCCAGGATCATCTCGAGTTCGTCGATGGCGCGGATGTTGTTGGGGTCGGTCATGGCCAGGATGTACACGTCTCCCGTATCTTCCATCGGCACGAACTGGTAGCGCTGCATCAATTCCACGGATATGGTTTCAAAGAACGCCGGCGTGATGCGGAAGTCCGTGAGGTCCGCGTAGCGCAGGCCGCGCTGCTCCGCCAGTGCCTGAGCGAGGACCTCTTCGGTGATCAGGCGCTCGTCGATCAGGCACTCTCCGATGCGCTTCTGGCTTCCGTTGGACCGGCGCAGGAACTCATTGATCTGCTCTTCGGTCATGATCCCTTTAGCGGAGAGAATCTCTCCTAAACGTCTTCTTCTAAACGATGTCATTTAAGATGCGCCCCCATTTCGAATATCGGGAGGTAGAGAGCCACCACGATCACGGCCATCACGATCCCCATGGACAGCATCAATACCGGCTCGATCATGGTCGTCAGCACCGTCAACCTGTTCTCAACCTCCTGGTCGTAGAAATCCGCCACGTCCTCGAGCATCTGCGGAAGGTCGCCGGACGACTCTCCCACCTCGATCATGCGTATGGTCATATCGGGCGCGAGCCGGGTGCGTTCGAATGCATCGGCGAGGCTCACGCCTTCGGTCACGAGCGCCCGGGCCTCCGCCAATTGCCGCGCCATGACCCTGTTGCTGATCACTCCCGCGGTGGTATCGAGGGCCTGCACCAGCGGGATGCCGCCCCGGAGCACGGTGGCGAGGGTCCGCGTGATCTGTGCGAGCAGATACTGCAGCATGATCGACTTCAGAAGCGGGATCCTGAGCTTCAGGCCGTCGATCGTCTCCCTGCCGTTCTCCGTCCTCTGCCAGAAGTGTATTCCCGCGCCGGCGCCGAAGAGACCGATGAAGATAAACGGCGCGTACCGGGTGAGCGCGGTAGTGAATGCCACCAGGAGATTAGTCAGAAAGGGGAGCGAGCCGGCCTGGTCGCTGTACATCTGGGTGAAGTTCGGAATGATATAGAGGAAAAAGAGCAAGAGAACCGCTATCAGCGCGATGACCAGAAAGATCGGGTAGGCGAGCGCCATTTTCAACTTGCTCAGCACGGCGATCATTCTTTTCTGGTACGCAATGAAGCGCTTCAGCACTTCGACGAGTGCGCCGCTTTTCTCGCCGGCCCGCACCGTGGAGGTGTAGAGGGGAGAGAAGTAGGCCGGGTGACGGGCCATGGCGTCCGAGAGCGCTGATCCGCCCTTGATGTCGTGGATGATGCTCTCGATGGTGCTCCGGAACCCCGGGTTTTCCGTCCGCTTGTGCAATAGTTCGATCGCCTGGAGAATGGGCAGCCCCGCCTTGATGAGGGTGGCGAATTCCTGGTTGAAGATGAGGAAATTCCTTTGCGCTCCCGCGGCCGCCCTTCAGCGCCGCGCGTTTTTTCTCGAGGTTCAGTACCAGGTAGCCCCGGTCCTCGAGCTCGTGCCGGAGTTCCGCGGCATTCCCCGCCATGGCCTCGTCGATGACCGAGGTGCCGTCTTCGCGTACGGCTTTATAGGTGAAAAAAGGCATGCGTGATAATACCAGAAGAGGGCGACAAATGTCAACAAAGCGAATATAGTGAGAGGCGCGTTCAGGAGGTCTGTTCCGGCGTGATTGAGGATCTATTTCAGGCTCTGCCAGTATTTTTTATGAACGCTGACGATCCGCGCAATCACCTCATCAGCGTCTGCCGACGGGGCATTCGTCGGAGCGGGAGCGGGCCGGCCGATGAGCGTCTGGAGTACGGCCCGGACGCCGTTCCGCAGTCCTTCGGGATTGTACCCGCCTTCGAGGGTCATCAGGACCTTGCCGTCACAGGCCTGGCGCGCGATGTCCTGCACAATGCCGGCAAGAGCGCCGAAGCCTTCCCCGGTCAGTTTCATGCCGCCGAGCGGGTCCTTGACGAACGGGTCGAAACCGGCGGATACGAGGACAAGTTCGGGCTTATACTCGAGCGCGATGGGTGTGAGAATTTTAGTATACACGGAGACGTACTCAGCGTCGCCGAACCCGGTGGGGAAAGGCGCGTTCACGGTGTAGCCCTCTCCCTTGCCGCTCCCGACCTCATGGACGCCGCCGCTGCCCGGATAGTATGGATACTGGTGGGACGAGAAAAAAAGCACACCCGGGTCGTCAAAGAACGCGCGCTGGGTGCCATTGCCGTGGTGCAGGTCCCAGTCCACGATCAAGATCCTTTTCAATCCGTATTGTTCTTTTGCGTACGCCGCGGCGATGGCCACATTGTTGAAGAGGCAGAATCCCATGCCGCGCTCGGGCTCGGCGTGGTGGCCGGGGGGACGGACAAGGGCGAAGATCGATTTCGGATTGCGGATTTCGGATTGCGGATTGAGCAAAGCATCTACACCGTTGAGCAGGCCGCCGGCCGCGAGGCAGGCGATCTCATATGACCGCGCGGAAAGACCGGTATCGGGATCGAGCTGGGAGTGTGTCCGTCCAGCGTGTTCGCTACGGCCTGAATGTAGGACGGGTCGTGGACCAGGGCGAGTTCGCTCTGTGTCGCGAGGCGCGGAGGGATAAGCGGCAGGCCGCTGAATTCCCGGTCGATGAGCCCGTGGATCACGCGCAGCCGGTCCGGGCTTTCGGGATGGCCGTCGCCGGGGTCATGCTCCAGGTAACGGTCGTCTTTGATGAGCGCAAGGGAGGACATGATCTTAACGTTCGGCAGCAGGGCAATTTTGATAAAGTCGTAAAAAGTCCTTGCTCACACAATGGCCAAGACGAGGGCCACACTGAGTCACGAAACCACGGAGAGGTAATACCCTCTTATAATCAATAGTTTTTTCTTCGTGTCTTTGTGGCTTCGTGTGAAAAATAGACGTTCTTGCGGGATCATCAATTTTACAGCACCGCGTTCTCGGCGGTGAATAAATGTTTTTTGTGTTCATCAAAGGTAAGGCGGGAGATTTTTACAGCCGATGAGCTGTTAGTTTTTTTCCTGGTCCTGCTTTCTCGCGATCGGCGGCGGCGCCATTTCCCTGTAATTTTTTACGCTCAGGGACTCAAGATACTTCTGCATCTGCGGCGAGTTCGGAAGCTTGGCCGGGAGCTTTGCATCGGCGGCGCAGACAGCCAGGACCGTTTGCACCAGGTCCCGGACGCTGAACTCCAGGATCTTCTGAACGGCTGTTGGAGTCGCCTCGACGATCAAGAGGGCGTTCTCACGGTACCATCCGTTCCCTTTCTGCGGGGACAGGGGACCGCAGGGGATCTGTTCGGCATTTTTCGTCTGGATGCCCAGTTTCAGCCCGAACGCCGAGACATCAGCCCGCAGCAAGCTGCAGACCCTTGAATGCGGGGTTCGAGCAGATACCCGCCTTGCCCCAGCAAATGGGATCGAACCGGGCGATGTTGATCCCGCAGCAGTAAACGTAGGCCTTCGGTCCCTGTTCAGGCGCCTGGCGGATGACGATGTACAGATAATCATTTTTATACTCAAAGGAACGGATGGCCTGCTGTTTATTCATGATGTTCTCCATTCTCGATACTGCATAACAAAACACGGAGAACGCGTCCCGATGGGCGTTGCCCCGGACTCTGCGGCCGGTCTCCGACTACTTAGTCTTTTTTTTGTGTTTGGTATGTCTTCTTTGCGGTTTTTTTGGCAACAACGGGCTTCTTCACCACCGCCACAGGTTTTGCTTTTAATTTGTCTTCGCAGAGCTGCAGCTTATTCTTGAGTTCGTCGTTCATCTGGTTCTGGTCCTTCAGCATTTGCTCAAGCTTGGCATTATCCTGTTTAGCCTGGTCGATTTCCTGTCTTGCCTGGTCGCGTTCACGTCTGGCGCTGTTCGCCGTATAAAAGCTCCAGATGAGCAGAATGGTCACCAGCGCTGCAAGTGAAAAAAATATGAGCTTTGCCTTCTGTGCATCGTCTTTTTCGGTCCTGTCCGGTCTTTCCATCAGTTTTCATGCCCTCCTTAAGGTAAATGTATTCGAGATGTTATTGTTCATGATATCGTTTTACTTCAAACCGTGAAAGCTCGACCGGCGTTCCGGGCGGGATCCCGGCTTTCTGCATGGCGATGCTGATCTGGTAATCCACGGTGTCCACGCCTTCGAGGTCAGGCAGAAGCAGGCCACGGCGGCCGCCTGACTGCACGATCACTCCGTAGCGGCGGGGATCGAGTTCTCCGGTATCCTTGACCCTTTCCGGGGGGGTGAGCACGTCCACCGAATACTCGATGGTGTCCAGTTCCCCAACGCGCACGGCCGGGAAACGGGGGTCGCAGGTCGCGGCGCTGATGGCGTTTCGGACCACTTCGTGCGCAACATCACACTCCATCGGCAGGAAGGTCCCGATGCATCCCCGAAGCATGCCCCGTATTTTCAGGCACACGAAGACCCCGGCTTGCTCTTTCATTTCCGGGGTGAGGTCCTTATCGGGAACCGGCAGCAGCTTCCCCTCGCGGACGTACAGCTCGACGGTGTCCTTTGCCAGCTTGACAAGAGGATGCATCTCACATCTCCCGCTGCACCACGTAGTCGGCAAGGGCCATGAGCGCCCGGCGCGGCAGTGAATCGGGGAACAGGAACAGGGCGTTCTTCGCATCATTGGAGAGCGTTTGCGCGAGACCGAGCGCCTCTTCAACAGCACCGTGCTTCTTCATCAGCCCCAGCGTGTACGACAGATCGCCCTCGCTGACCACATCGGCATTCAGGATATTCCTCAGATTGTCCTTCTCCCCGGCGTCCGCTTTGCGCATGAGGTAGATGAGGGGGAGGGTGACTTTGCCTTCATCCAGGTCCTTGCCGAGGGTTTTGCCGAGCTGCTTCTGGTCGGCCGCGTAATCGAGGGTATCGTCGGTGATCTGGAACGAAAGGCCGAGCTTTTTTCCGTAGGCGGTGAGGGCGTCCTCCTGCGAGAGCGGCGCCTTGCTGATGATGGCGCCGAGCCGGCACGCGGCGGAAATGAGCACCCCGGTCTTGCACTCCACGAGCCGGAAATAGTCCGCCTCGGTGAGGTCCGCGTTCTGGATCTGCATGAGCTGGAGCACCTCTCCCTCGGACATGGTGGTCGTAGTCTCGGAGAGAACGTCCATGACCCGCTGGTTCTGGAGCCGCACCGCATGAAAGAGCGCCTTGGAGTAGAGGTAGTCGCCGACGAGAACGCTCGCCTGGTTCCCCCAGATGGAGTTCGCAGAGGCGCGGCCGCGGCGGACCTTTGCCTCGTCAACGACGTCGTCGTGCAGAAGCGATGCAGTGTGGATATATTCCACAACGCTGCCAAGGATGTATTCCGCGTTGTGTTCACGGAAACCGCAAAGCCGGGCCGAGAGCAGATGCAGCAAAGGACGGAAGCGTTTGCCGCCCGCGCCGAGGATATATTTGCTGACCTGCTGGATGAGCGGGACATCGGTGCCCAGGCTCTCATGGAGCCTGTGTTCCATGCGCTCCATGTCGGATTTGTACTCTTTTAAAACGTCCTGAAGGGTAGTTGTCATGCGGTTTTTTCCTGAAATATCTCTGATTTGATAATAGGGGAGACAAAGATCATTGTCAAGGTTTTTTGTGGCGGAGAAAAGTTGAAAAATAGTTTATAACAGCTTCATCGCCTCATTCGCTTCAACGAGCGTTTTCGCGGCAATGACGCGGGCCTTGCGCGATCCCTCCTGGATGATCTCGGTGATCTTCTCCGGGATCGGCAACGAGCGATCTTCTGCGCTCCTGCATGGGCGCTAGATAGGCGAGGAGGTGCTTCAACAGTTCCTTCTTGTCGTCCACGCATCCGATGCCGGCGCGCCTGCACTCCACGTTGACATGATCGCACCACTCTTTGGGAGCGAAGATCTTGTCGAGCGCGAAGAGGGGACAGATATCGGGATTGCCGGGGTCCTGCCGCCGGACGCGTGCCGGGTCGGTGATCATCTGCATCACCTTTTTGGTGATGTCTTCGGGGCTGTCCGAAAGGTAGAGGCAGTTCCCGTAGCTTTTGCTCATTTTGCGGCCATCGGTGCCCGGCAGCTTGGGGTACTCGGTCATGAGCGGCTGGGGTTCGGGGAAGACCTCGCCGTAGAACTGGTTGAAGCGGCGGCAGATCTCGCGCGTGAGTTCCAGGTGGGGGAGCTGGTCGGTGCCGACCGGCACAAAGTTCGCCTTGTAGATGAGGATGTCGGCGGCCTGGAGCACGGGATAGCCGAGGAACCCGTAGGTGTTCATGTCCCGGTCCTGGATCTGGTCCATTTTTTCCTTGTAGGTCGGTACGCGCTCGAGCCAGGGAAGCGGCGTGGACATGGACAAAAGCAGATGCAGCACGGCGTGCTCGGGAACGAGAGACTGCTGGAAGAGCACGGCCTTCTCCGGATCGAGGCCGGCAGCGAGCCAGTCGATCACCATTTCGCGGCTGTGCGTGCGGATGTTCGACGGGTCGGCGTAGCTCGTGGTGAGGGCGTGCCAGTCTGCGATGAAGTAGTAGCACTCGTACTGGTCCTGGAGCTTGCGCCAGTTGTTCAGGGCGCCCATGAGGTTCCCGAGGTGCAGGAGACCGCTCGGCTGCATGCCGCTTAAGACACGTTGTTTGGTCATAGGAAGTCCTTTATTAAGCAGTCTGGAGTCAGATGTCACGGATTAAAAGCAGAATTCTGAACTCTGTACCCTGAACTCCTGTATCCTGGTTCACATAATATCCCCGCCCAGAAGCAGCGTACAGGATCGGCCGGAGGATGGGCGTCATGATCTTGCCGAGCGCACCGAAGCATGATGAGCATCATAAGAATGAGCATGCCATAGGGTTCGAGACGGTAATAGACAGCTGCTGGTTTGTCTGGGAGAAGCCAGTAAACGACCCTGCTCCCGTCGAGCGGCGGAATGGGGATCATGTTCAGCACGGCAAGCACGACATTGATGACGACCCCATAACCCAGCATCAGGGCGATGGGCAGCACAAACATGTCCCATGCTGTCTTCGGAACCAAGCCCTCCAGCAGAGGGAATGACCACGCGCAGGATGAAGCGAGAACGACAAGGCCATGATCAGGTTGATCCCCGGTCCGGCAATGCGACGAGAGCGCCATGCCTTTTTTCGGGTCTTTGAAGTTGTAGGGATTGATCGGCACCGGTTTGGCATAGCCGAACACCATCTTGCCGTTCGTGAGCACAAAAAGCATGAGCGGCATGATGATCGTACCGAAGAGATCGATGTGCGAGATGGGGTTCAGCGTGAGCCTGCCCATGCTGCGGGCCGTGTTGTCGCCGAGCTTTTCCGCAACCCAGCCGTGCGCCACTTCGTGCAGCACGATGGCGAACACGAGCGGCGGCGCCATGACAACGATCTTTTGTATGATATTCAGTTCTTCCATGGGAAGGTTTTTTCTCCGAATCGGGACGTAAAAGAGGACTTGATACTAAAAGAAAGCACGGGGCCTTGTCAAGGAAAAACAGGGCAGGGGGCTATTTCCCGTTGGAATAAGGCACGAATTTTCCATTCTGGATCTTGATGATGAATAGCTTCTTCAGTGCCTCGCCGTTCCCGGAGAAGGTGGTCACTCCCGAGATGCCGGGATAGTCTTTCATCGCGATCAGGCCGTCCCGGACCGCCTGCGGGGTGTCCTTATGTTCCTTGATGAGCGTGAGCACCATCATGGCGGCGTCGTAGGCCTGTGCCGCGAGGATGTCCGGTTCTTCCTGGTATGCGGAGCGGTAGGCCTCGATGACCGGTTTGATCACGGGGTCCGTGCTCTCGGGGAAGAACCCGTCTATGAAGACCGCTCCCTCCGCGTACCGGCCGGCACGTTCGATCAGATCGGGGGCATGCCAGTTGTTCGAACCGATCATGGCCATGTCCTTGATGTTGTAAAAAGCGAGCTGCGGGATGAGCAAGCCGACCTCCTCGGCATGGCCGGGGAGATAGAGCGCATCGAAGCTCGGAGTAAAATCATCGAAGAGCTTTTTCCTTTCGAGGTCGTCCTCCGGGATGACGATCCTCCGGGAGCGGAGATCGATCTCGATGATCTTCCGCACGTAGGGGCCGAAGTCCTTGACCTCAGGCGGGTAGGCCATGGCAGCGAGGATCTCGGCCTTCTGTTCCAAATCCCTGGTGAAGAGGCGCGCCAGGTCCCTGCCGTAGGCATCGTCCGGATAGAGGACCACGAACTTTTTGAGGTTGATGCCCGAGCGCGAACTGGGCGGCCGCCGCTGCCTGGGTCGAATTCGTGAGCGCGTTTCGGAACAGCCAGGGGCTGAGCGTTCCGATGTTTTCGCCGGACGCCGCCGGTGTGATGACGGGGACCTTCAGCTTTTCGAGGAAGGGGACGAGCGCTTCCGCCTCCTTGGTGAGCAAAGGCCCGATGGCCGCGACGATGTCTTTGGATGAGAGTTCGGTGAGCGCGGCAACGGCCTTGTCCGGCGAGCCCTCGGTGTCCTTCACCAGAAGCTCGACCCGGCTTTCGGGCGCCTGGAGATTGTATGTATGCACCGCGAGCTGGATGCCTTTCAGCACCCGGTCGCCGAAGAAGGCAAGCTGGCCCGATTGAGGCAGGAGGGCGGCCAGATAGTACCTTGGCGAGGAGAGCTTGGACGTGGCCTCGCTCAGGAGCATCTCCCCCCTCATCCGCTCGGGGTGAGCAGGGAATTTTTCGAGGAAGTCCTTGCTTATTGATACGGCTTCCCGGTACCGCCGCAGTTCGATCAACAGCGCGGCAAGCCGCAGCCGGGCGATGTCCGAAGGGTACTTGGACCCATCGGCAAGGGTCCTGAGTTCCGCTTCCGTCAGGTTCTTGTCGACGATCTCGCGGATCCTGTCCCGGTATCCCGTCTTATTTCGGTCGTTCTGCTCGGTCTCGGCAAGCGAGGTGAGTTCCCTTACCGCGTGCGGAAAGTCCTTTTTGGCCGCATATGCGATGGAGAGGATCTCCGCGATACGCTTGAGCTGCGCCGGATCGGTGATCTTGCTCCGGTCCTCAAGGTTGGCGATGGCGAGGTCATATTCCTTGATTTCAAAGTAGCACAGACCGAGTTTGTAGCGCGACTGGACAATGAACGGCGAGGAAGGGAACTTCTCGATGATCTCCTTGTAATCACTGAGCGCCTGGGGGTAGTTTCGCTGCGTCAGGCGCACTTCTCCCAGACGATAGAGCGCCCGGTCCCGGTGTATGCTCTTCGGGAAACGGGCGAAAAAAACCTCTACTGTCTTCACGGACTGATCGTACTGTTTTTTGGCAAACAGGGAGTCGGCTTGGTCAAGGAGTTCGCGGGCATCTTTTTCCCACGCCGGTTCCGGAGCCAGTTTTGGCACGCAACCCGCGGGGATCAGCACGGACAGGAAGACAAGCAAGGACAGGAGGAGCGCTGATGTGGAGCGAATACGCCGGAACGGCATACGTTACTTCCCTTTTTTTGCCGCTACCTCGGCTAAAATCGCTTTGGTCTTGGCCTTCTGGGTCTCGTCTTGGCGTTTACGTTTGCGTTTCAATTCTTTTTGTCTTTCACGCATGGGGTGGTTCTCCTTTGAACGAAAATATGTATTCTAAGCCTGCACACTATAACGAAGATGGACCGATTTGTCAATATGTTCCCGAGGACAGAAGGACGGAGAGGATATCAGGGGAATTCGTTTGCGTTCCGTCCGTCTGTCTTCCGGCCTCTGTTCCCATTTTCTTCTTGATTTATTCCGTCCGATGGATTACATTGAACCCGCGTTAAAACTGGGGGCGAGTAGCTCAGCTGGGAGAGCACCGCGTTCGCAATGCGGGGGCCGAGGGTTCGATCCCCTTCTCGTCCACCAATTCTTCATCCAACCAAGCCTCACAAAGTGCAAAAGCCCCTTTAAAATAGGGGCTTTTCTCATTTCTCTTGCCTTTCCTCGTCCGATGTAATATACTTAAATCCAGTGTTTTTGGGTGTACATTTATCCTTCAGGTACACCCAAAACGGAAAGAGTCCCTTCGCGTACACCCAAAAAGGAGGAACACTTTATGCCGAAACGAGTTATAGGACTATCGGACGCAAAGATCAGAAAAGCTAAGCCTCAGGCGAAGAAGATCACTCTCTTCGATGGCGGCGGACTGTTTCTCCTCGTGACGCCGACGGCCGTGATAACCGAGGGATAATCACGTGAAACCAGTTGAAAATTAGTTTTGATGAATGTGATTGAGTTATTAAATGAGATGAGCTAATATTATACTAATTGGTTATTTCTAATTGTAATATAATATGCGAGGAGGACATTTATGGAAGGACTATTTCAGCCGATGCATTTGATCATTATTTTAGCTATTGCACTAGTTATATTTGGCCCGAGCAGGTTGCCCCAACTTGGGGAGGGACTTGGTAAAAGTATTAAGGAATTTAAAAAAGCATTGAACGAAAAGGATGAGCCCACAGATACAACCAAGTCCGTTTCGCAGGGCAGTGAGAAAATCAAATGAATTTGTAAGTTGTAGGTGCGTTGGTTACGAATTACACTATCGGCTTTCGTTAGCACATTTTTAGCACAATTCTTTATACGTTTTCATTTGCGACTACTATTGAAGCGTCAAAATTGCGTGCTAGTCCGCACTATCGATGCGTTTAACCCCCTGGAATAAGTCTTATCGCATTTTTAGACAATTTTAGCATGCTGGATTTAATTTACATCAATATCGTAAAAGCTTTTTACTCTTTTCGCTTTAAACCGGCTTAATGCTGCAACTTTACTAAGAGCTTTTTTAGTGGTATCCACAATTGGTCCATATCTTGGGACCTACCCCCCCCCCCGAAAATTGTGCCATAATATCTTTTTAGATTTCATTTACCTTTGTCTAATGGATTAACCAACTTATAAGCAACATCGGTTGCCATTTTTTTTATTAAGTTCTCATCGCAACGCATGAATTCGCATTTTTCTGGAGGAACCCCCATATATAAAACAGTTTCAGTGTTATCCCATAGAACTCGCCGCCGTTTGCGGACTCTTTTGCCCTGCCTGCACGATATATATTGGGACCAGGGAAGAGCCGGCAAGACTGGAAGTAATGGCTCAGCGTATGCAGCGTCCGGTTGAGGAATTACATTGTCATGGATGCCGTACGGAAAAAAGATGCTTTTACTGTAAGAGCATCTGCACCATGGCGAAATGCGCTTCTGATAAAGGGGTGGATTTTTGCGGTCAGTGCCCGGAGTATCCTTGTGAAAACTTGAAAGCGTTTCAAGCAGAGAGGCCTCATCGGATCGAACTGTGGAAATCTCAGGAACGAATCAGGAGTGCCGGATACGAAACGTGGTTCGCCGAGATGAGGGAGCATTTCTCGTGCCCAAAATGCGGGACGATAAATTCCGCGTATGATTTGAAATGCCGGAAGTGCCGCGAAGAGCCCAGCTGCGCCTATGTAGGTCTTCATAAAAACGAAATTCTGCAGCATCTGGCAAAAATGAAATGACGCGGGGGGTGATGCAAAAAATATATTTGGACGTTGTTTCCTACGTTGCTTTACTTGTTTTCCTGTTTAAAGTTGAACGGACTCAAAACGATAAGGCAATCTTAGAAATAATGTCCCCAAGGTCTCTTTATCTCTCTGTTAGTCGATAAAATTTACTGCTTCTTCAATTGTTAATACTCCTTTTTTCACAAGGAGAGTAACTAAGTCTTTAATTTTCTTTTTGGCTTGGAATTGCGGCGCATTTTCCCAAGTACTCTTTTGTTGAACCAATTCGACTTCTTCCGGAAAATCTAATTTAGCTGATTTACGATGAACAAGAGAGTCACTGTAATATTGCCGAATAAATGCCTCAATTTCCGATTCAAGGGAGAGTAATGGTTTTATATTACAACCTAAAGCAAATTGAACATCGGCAATAATATCTAAATCAGAAGGGTCGGACATGGCAACTTCAAGAAAATGGCCTACTTTTCTAACTGGAATAACTCCGTATTTGCGTACAATTGATTCATTTACTTTTTTCAATTCTTCGTCAGAAAAGTCTTCAGAGAATATATTTACATAAGGAACTTTGATATGTTGAGAAATTGCTCTAGCTATATCAACTTCTTTAACAAAGTATAATTCAGTAATGGTCTGCCCTAATTTACCGCCTCTTTTATGTTGATACTCTAATGCCGCTTCTAATTGTTTTTCATTAATAAGTTTTGATCCTATAAGAATTTCGCCTAATTTCGGCATATAATTACCTCACACGAGACACCAATAATTATTGATAACCACAGACGGCTACATAATAGCTAATTAACATGTTTTTGTAAAGTAATGAATGTTTATTTCAAACGGGTAGGCTTTATAAATGGGAATGTTTAAGAAAGCGTGACGCATCCTGAAGGAATCTTGTTTCCCTCAAGGTACGATTCTCCTGTATAATCTCCACAACATGCAGAAATAGACATATCAGGTTGTTTTCCTACATTGCGTACCCTCAAATTACGCGTTATGAAAAGAATAAAGTATCCTCAGTAACAACTAAGTCCCCGATGGCTTTTTCGAGCTTCCAGCTAACCGCTGGAAGCGGCGGCTGACATTTGATTAAAGTGTGATTATTTCTTCCCATTACCCTGTTTTTATGTCCGGGGAGCCGTGAAAGAATCGATCCGTCATTTCATTTAAACAGCTGTCGGGTTTATGCATTGTATGTTTCACTCAGGAATCGATAATGGTCGCTATTTCTTCAAAGCACACAGTTGAAGGTGCAGCCGAAGGACGCAAACAAGCGCGAGCAGTAAAGATTACCCGTTAAAGCCGTTAGTGCTTTCTTCTCTCTGAATTTTGCATACCCTAATTACTATGGGGAGGCCTGCAATGACCCTACATGCACGTGGATTTCATATAATTGGATTGGCATTCCTGTTTATTGCAGCCACCACTGCGCTCTCGTCTCCAATAAATGAGCAATCGGAAGAGTCGGTGGTTCAGGACTTTTTCGATTACTTGCTTATGCCAAAGAGCGATATCGCAAGCGATACCTCAGCACAAAACAGGTGGCTCACTACGAATTTGAGAAAATTGCTTGTCGATTCAGCGAGAGCTGTAACTGAGGCCAGGAAACTTCCCGAGGTAGAAGGGCCGGACCCCATGGTACCAGATAACGGTACATTTCTTGCGTCTTGGGATTACCCTACCACCTGTCAGACCTTGAAGCCATCAAGAACAACACGGCAAACGCGCGTTAAGGTTGTCTGTCACTGGGGACCAAATACAGAATATCCCGGTACAACAAGAAATGCCACAGTGTCTTTAGAAAGGGAGATCGGCATCTGGCGGATCTCTGATATCCAATTTCACAAGAGCGAATATGCGGACGAAAACAATCTCATAGGAGATCTTGAGTCGCTAAAGGCTGAAGCTGAGGCTCTCATAAATCGTTCAAAGGACCATTAGGGTCAATTATTTCTTATTGAAATTATCTCGATCTTGAGTTATTAAAGATGAAATGCAACGAAAAAGACTTGACGAAGTGACCCCTGGTGACCCCGAAATAACTTTTAAAATATGAACAATAAAACATTAATCTTATGGTTCAGCGTCGTCTCGACAATCGGGGTACTTTGGGGTATTGTGTTTTCTTTCTTTGGTCTCGGTGTTCTTCCTATCGTATCTCCAGAATTATTAGTGCCGTGGAGCAACGGTGTCTACGGAGCAACGTTGATTGGTTTGAGTGCAACTTTTTTCTTTGTTGGGCGTCACGCCTTTCGCAAAAATGATACCGAGCTGATGAAGGCGCTTCTGAAAGGAATTCTTGTCTGGCTTATCATTGAAGGTGCATTTTCTCTCTACTACGGTGTTTTTCTCAATGTAGGAGTTGATATAGCCGTTCTGGTTCTTCTAAGCTTCCCTTTGATAAAAGGTGTACGCACACTGGATAGCAAAACAAAACTATGACTTTAAAAAATTTGGAAATCTCAGGCGTAGTCCTTACAGCGTTCTTGAAGTCATCGGCGTAGCATAGTCGGAAAGCGTTGAAAAAGGAATACCGCTGCGGACAATGCGCGATGATACGCGAAGAAATTGCATCTTCTGATCGAAAGCCGAGAGGTTGCCGGAGTCCGGCAAATGACGTGCAGTATTGGCGTGGCCCGGCTCTGCGTTGGCGATACCGACGACCGTTTCATGTTGAGAGCAGACGACGCCCTCTTTCGGCCGAAGACTCTCTGACGGAACCGGGTCGAAACGGCCCGAAGGTTTCCATGTCAAACGTGGTCATATTGCTGAACAGATAAGATTTGTACATCGCAAGGCCGATAGTGTATGCTAGAAAAGATTTAAGGCGTTTCAGAGACCGAAGATGTTGAAGGGGATTGCTTATGTTGGGCAATATTTATCAAAAACTTAAGATAATAAAGCTATGGAATCTGCTCTGGATTTCATTGGCTTTATCGGAGGTATTCACCGCCATCATGAATGCAGCCATGGGGTTGCTCTGGTGGGGAAGAATAGACCTCGACTTGCTCCTGATCGGCGCCGTGGACGCCTTTGTCGTCGCCTTGATGGTGAGCATCATTGTGATCCTTATCTTTAAGGCGATTAGGGACCACGAAAAAAAGGCAAATGAAGCGTTCGCGGACATAAATACGAGGCTCCAGGCGTTGATCAATACGATTCCGGACATGGTCATCTTTAAGGATGTGGTCGGACGGCACGTGGTCGTGAACAGGGCGGTAGAGGAAGTCACGGGCCACGCCAGGGACGAGATCACGGGAAAAACCATCGAGGAGCTGTTGCCTCCCGGTCCTGCCGCGGCCTGCAGGAAGAGCGACGAAGAGGCGATGAGGCAGAGCGTACCGACGCAGGCCGAGGAGCGGATTGTCCGAAGGGACGGCACGGTTTCCTATTTCGACATGGTTAAGGCCCCAATGGTGGACGACGGAGGCGCAGTCATCGGATTGGTTGCCGTTGGCCGCGACATCACCGAACGCAAGCAGATAGAATGGTCGATGCAGCAAAGCGAAGAAAAGTTCCGGACCCTTTTTGAATCCGCGAGCGACGCTCTGTTCATTGTCGACATGGAGGGGCATATCCTGGACATCAACGCCGTCGCCTACGAGCGTCTGGGTTACACCAGGGAGGAACTGCTGTCCCTCCACCTGTCCCAGCTGGATCCTCCATCTTTTGCCGCCATGATCCCAGAGCGTATGGAGCGCTTGAAACAATTCGGCCGGATAGCGTTCGAGTCGGCTCATGTAAGAAAAGACGGTTCAGTCATGCCAGTGGAGATAAACGCGAGGATGATGGGTTTAAACGGAAAGCAGGTGATTTTCAGCGTCATCCGGGACATTACGGAACGAAAACAGGTGGAGCAGGCTTTGCAGGAAAAGACGAGACAGCTCGAGGACCTGACGAGGAACCTCGAAAAGAAGGTAGCGGAGGAGATCGCGGTTCGGATGAAGAACGAGCGGATGATGATGCAGCAGTCCAAGCTGGCGGCAATGGGCGAAATGCTCGGCGCTATCGCTCATCAATGGCGGCAGCCCCTCAATGTGGTGGGACTCATTGTACAACGTATAGAAGACGCCTATGCCCGCGGCAAATTGGACAGGGAGTATCTGGAGGAGACGGTTGAAAAAGCCATGTCGCAGATACTTCACATGTCCAAGACCATTGACGACTTTCGCAGCTTCTATAAGCCGGATAAAGAAAAGACGGTCTTCGACGCGATGCGTGCCGTCGGAGACGTGCTGTCCCTGGTCTCGGCGCAGTTGGCGGCCGATAATATTGTATATAGGCTCACCTGCCATACCCATGGGAAGACGTTCGAGAACGAGGCCGACGTCGTTTTCTGCGCTGAAAAAGCCGTTGAAGGCTTCAGAAATGAATTTGAACATGCCATACTCAACCTTGTCAACAATGCCCGGGACGCCATCATCGAAAAGAAGGCTCGGGGAGGCATTATCGCATCAGAAAGGGGGCTCCTGTCCTTTGACTTTTATGACACGAACGGCAAGGTCATTATCAAAGTGAGTGACAACGGAGGAGGGATCCCTCCTGAGGCAATGGGGAGTATCTTCGACCCTTACTTTACCACCAAGGGGACGACAAAGGGGACAGGCCTGGGGCTTTACATGTCGAAAGTGATTGTTGAAGAGCATATGCATGGGAAGTTGTCAGCGGACAACACAGAAGGAGGCGTGATATTCACTCTTGAACTACCGCGTCTGGAAAGGGAAGCGCATCAAGAAATCACAAATGCAGTTTGATATTTCGGCGCTCTTTGCCGAGGATGAAGATTTTACCCGCGAGGATGACGATTAATTCGTCAACGTATCCTTCTAACACAGGGAGTCGTTCCTGCCTGAATATGGTCAACAATGGTATTGTGAAGATTTCAGAATTCGCATTCCGGGATTATATGTGACAGGAGGCACGCTATGTCAACAGACGAAAAAGGAGCTATTGGGCCGGACGCTCTGACTGGAGAATATGTTGCGATCGACTATAAGGCGCTTGGGTCCAAAATCAAGCACGTTCGGGGCACTGCTACTCAGGCGGACTTCGCCAAACAATTCGGCATAACGCGGGCTGAGGTCAGCAAGATCGAGCGAGGTGAAGTCCGGCCGACTGCCGAGCTGCTTTATAATATTTGCTTGAAGCATCATCTCAGCCTTGAGTGGATGTTGTCCGGTCACGAGCCCTCGCTTGAGTCCGCCCAGGAAGAGCTCTTTAAAGAAGAGCCGGTAAAAGCTGCGCCAGTTAAAGAGGGTCCACCGGCCGTATGCGCAACGCCGATCCTTGAAATAACCGAAATGATCGAATGGTTCAGGCTGCACCCGGAAGACCTTTGCTTGGTCAATAAGTTGATTCAGGGCAAGAAACTTATGCTGGATTCAATGAAGGAGCTGGAGAAATAACCGGGGACCATTAGGGTAAATCTTTCTTATTGAAATTACCCCGATCTTACGTTAGTGAAGATGAAATGCAACGAAAAAGACTCGCCCCTCATGACCCCGATGATAGCAACAGATATCGGGTTCCGGGCAGCTGACCGTGTAAAATCACTTGACTAAGGGATAGCCCGCAGCTTTCCATGCTTTGAGACCGCCAGCCATGTTTACTGCATTATTATAACCGAGATCGTTTAAGGTTTTGGTGGCCAACGGCCCTCGGAGATCCAGCCCGCAATAAACAACAATTTTTGAATTTTTGTCAGGTATGATCTGGGCCACTTTAAACTCTAACATCCCTCGTGAAATATTTATTGCTCCAGGGAGATGACCTCCTTCAAACTCGTGCTTATCAGTAACATCGAGGATGATGACATTTTCCTTTGTGTCGATCATTTTTTTGACATCATCGATCGATACTTCTTTAATCAATGCTTTACTTTCTTTTACCAGTTGTTCCGGAGTTTTATCCGCCGCCTCAACGTGATAGACCGGGCACATCGTGAATAAGACCGCAACCAACACCATGAGTAATTTTTTGTTCATGATAACCCCTCCTTTTGAGTCATCGTCCTGATCGTAATTATAGCAAATTGTTACCATCTTGTAGTCTTTCTAAATGAATAAAAACGTAATATGCTATAATATATTTATGAAGAAAATAATTCTCATCCTGTTATTGTTTCCTGCAGTTGCCTGGGCACAGCCGGCCCTTGAATTTACGGCCGAGAAACATGACTTCGGGAAAGTAATTCGAGGAGCACAACTGGAATATACCTTTGAATTCATTAATGCTGGGTCCGATGAACTCATCATAAAAGAGGTCAATACGTCCTGAGGATGCGCAGCCGTGGTGGCTAGTTCGAGCCATCTTAAAGCCGGTGAAAAAGGGGGAATTACAGGAAGGATTTCCACCGTGATGAAAAAGGGTTTTATAACGGAAACGATCGAGGTTGTGTGCAACGACCCGAAAAGGCCAAGGGTGATTTTGACAATGCAGGCAACGATACTTGAAAACAGTCTGCCGCTGATGCGGGAGGCGCCTGTTCATTAATGAATGCCGAGTTTGATCCTTCCTGAAATTTGCGGTTGAAGGTTTGCCAGGTTCGTCTGCGTTACAATCCGAACATGTTAGTTGATCATTTGATATCAACAAAAATAAAAAGTGAACCTATAGAAGCTTTGCTGCTTTGAGTAATGAAATTGAAAGGTGCACCATTGCAATAGACAGAAACACAAAAAGGAGAAAAGGATATGACTAAAGTTATGTTTATGATAATTCTTTTAACAGTCATGGTCTTGCCGGTGTGCGCCTATGCAGGTACAGTACAGCTTCCCGGCACCGGCCAGACTTCAAGCTATGAGAGCAATGACGACGGAGCGCTTCAGAAAGGTGTTGCCTGGCCGAGCCCAAGGTTCACGGACAACAGTAACGGAACAGTTATAGACAATCTTACGGGTCTAATATGGCTGAAAAACGCGAACTGCTTAGGTGTGTCATGGACTGCTGCGCTGAAAGACGTCGGTAGCATTGCAAACGGTCAATGCGGATTGACAGATGGATCCACATCCGGGCAGTGGCGCGTGCCCAATGTTCGAGAGCTTGAAAGCCTGGTGAACGCAGGCCAATCAAACATAGCAGCATGGCTCAATAGTCAGGGGTTTAGTAGCGTGCAGTCTGGTCACTACTGGACCGCTACTACCTACGCCCCTTCGACTGATGACGCGTGGTACGTCAACCTGTCAGACGGCCACACGTACTGGGGCAAAAAGGCCGTCAGCTACTACGTCTGGCCGGTACGCTCAGGAAAATAACCGGTAATCTGAGAACAACTTCGTGGATTATAAGATGTTCCCAATTTTCCCCCGAGAATGGCGCTTGAGCGGGTGGATCGGAAGCGGAGCGGAGAAAAGCATAGTGAGAAACAACGTCACCAAAGTTTCACATCGCAGCGAAAGGACTACTCGATGAACAACGATCTTCTTCAACAGCTCCACGTATTCAGACAACTCTCCGGGGGCTTTCGAGCCTCGCGTGTGATCCTCACCGCGAACAACTATGCCGTGTTTGAACACCTCAAGACGCCGAAGACAGCCGGCGTTCTGGCCAAAAGGATCAAGACCGATCCGCGCGCGACGGAAATCCTTCTCGATGCCGTGACAGCCCTGGACCTGCTCAAGAAAAGAGGTTCGAAATACAGGAACTCGTCTCTTGCAACAAAATTTCTCGTAAAAAAGTCATATTGGTATCAGGGAGACATGCTTCGCCACTCGGACACTCTCTGGAAA
Organism: Nitrospirota bacterium; assembly: GCA_963796285.1. GTDB lineage: Bacteria > Nitrospirota > UBA9217 > UBA9217 > UBA9217 > JALNZF01. Next base: position 1,283,088 of record CAWCKW010000012.1, on the reverse strand, counting down.
AGCTGGTCGGCTCTCGACGAGGTCATGAAAACCGGCCTGCCGAGCCGAACGCGCGAGCGTCACCATGAATCTTTCATCAGGGCCATGCATAACAATGCGGTCTTTCACGCAAAGGATGTGATACAGGTTGTTGGCATCCGTGGTATAAAAAAGGCCCTCGACCTCGGCGGCGGGCCGGGGACGTACAGCATAGAGATGGCGCGTCACGGAATTTCCGTTACCCTCTTCGATCAGCCGAATACCATGGGAGTTGCGAGGAAGATCGTGAGAGAATCAAAGGTAAAGAATGTAGAATGCATCGCCGGCGATTTCCACTCCGATGATATCGGCAGCGGATACGACCTGGTATTCATTAGTCAGATCGTACACTCACTTTCGATTGATGAAAGTACGGCGCTCCTGAAAAAATCGTATGACGCGATGAACCCCGGAGGCAAGATCGCGATCCAGGAATTCTTCCTGGGAAAGGATCGCGCCCACCCCGTCCCCGGCGCTCTTTTTTCTGTAAACATGCTTGTCAATACTACGGCAGGAAGGTGCTATACGATGCAGGAAATGAAGGCTTGGCTTACAAAGACGGGATTCAAGCGCATCAAAAAGACCACTCTTGGAGACACGATTGTAATGACGGGAAGAAAGCAGAAGCTATAGAGGAGCGAAGGATTTTCAATCCCCTTAACTAAGGTTCCTTTTTTTCTTTCTTGTTTGAACTGTGATTTGAGCACCCACGTAGTAATATGTAAACAGGCCTCATAGCCGCCTTAAGCCCTTGGTTTCGGTTCGAGGAGATGAGGACATATTAGGGACGTTATTTCCTGAGCAAATTGCGTAATTGCATCTTTAGCTGTGCAATCCATTCTCTTGCCATCTGCCATGCTGGTAGTTTGCGAACTTCTGAATATAACCATTCCTTCTTATCCGTAAACCAGTAGTAAAATGAGGCAAATGATTTTATCAGCAGAAGCCTATCCTTGCTGACAATAAACAATCTGGTGACGAGAAGGGTTATCAAGCCCTTTGCTACCACGAAGATCGTAACGCCCCGAATTACCTTACCGCTGGTAATGAGATAAATCCCATATACCTTTGCAGGTATCATTATGAAAAAGGGGAAGATAAATAATGTGAGCAAGAGATATTGATTCTGTTTGGCGAGGTAGGTTTCAAAGCGGTTGACTATTTTCAGTCGCCCCACTACTTGCATGAAGGCAACCAGACTATCCCATACCCAATCCTCAAAGAGCATCCAGGCAGCAGCAAAGGTGATTAGAATTAATCGGATAGTTCTCTTGACGAGGTTTTGTTTCTTCATGTTGCAGTGATTATACAGGAGAACCGTGCTATGAGGGAAGCGGGAAATACTTCGATGACACGTTTACCCAGTCGGAATAGGGTTATCTTGGAGATCGTTTCATAAATGCTGTTAAGACACCACGACCTCAAGACGACTCAGGTATCCTTTGGCAAAATCAATGATTCCGAGGCCATCCGATGGATGTACTTCATGGGAATTAGAGTAAATAGTCTTGATATATGAAGGACGCTGTTTATTAATGGATACCTACAATGGTGAGAAGTAGGGAGCAGAATCCGCCGCTACCGTGGACGGGTGTCATGGGGGTCAACAAGCCATCAACGCTGATCGTGTACTGCGAGACATTGTGGCTATATAAGTTCGTATTGCAGGCAAAGCTTACAACCATTGGCGTAAAGGGCGATTTAGCTGCGAAGGGGTAGATTGCTCCATAGGGCTGTGCCGCTGCCATTAGCCGCGGTGTTCCAGCCGCTGAAGGTGAAGCCCGTGAGGTGAAGGTGTTGGCTGTCAGTCGCCGTCTGGGACATTGGCGATCTGGTTACTCATCGAGCCGGTTGCCGCCATTGCTGTTGAAGGTCACGGTGTGGTTGGTTTGCGGTCCATTGGGCGAACAGCGTGATGTCAGCTGCGAAGGCGTAGGTTGCTCCATCGGCGTAGGCCGTGCCGCTGCCATTAGCCGCGGTGTTCCAGCCGCTGAAGATGTAGCCCGTGCGCGTGAAGGTGTTGGCTGTCAGCGCCGTCGGGACATTGGCGATCTGGTTACTCATCGAGCCGGTGCCGCCATTGCTGTTGAAGGTCACGGTGTGGTTGGGCAGCGCGCTCCATTGGGCGTACAGCGTGATGTCAGCTGCGAAGGCGTAGGTTGCTCCATCGGCGTAGGTCGTGCCGCCGCCATTAGCCGCGGTGTTCCAGCCGCTGAAGGTGTAGCCCGTGCGCGTGAAGGTGTTGGCTGTCAGCGCCGTCGGGACATTGGCGATCTGGTTACTCATCGAGCCTGTGCCGCCATTGCTGTTGAAGGTCACGGTGTGGTTGGGCAGCGCGCTCCACTGGGCGTACAGCGTGATGTCAGCCGTGAAGGCGTAGGTTGCTCCATCGGCGTAGGTCGTGCCGCCGCCATTAGCCGCGGTGTTCCAGCCGCTGAAGGTGTAGCCCGTGCGCGTGAAGGTGTTGGCTGTCAGCGCCGTCGGGACGTTGGCGATCTGGTTACTCATCGAGCCTGTGCCGCCATTGCTGTTGAAGGTCACGGTGTGGTTGGGCAGCGCGGTCCACTGGGCGTACAGCGTGATGTCAGCTGCGAAGGCGTAGGTTGCTCCATCGGCGTAGGCCGTGCCGCCGCCATTAGCCGCGGTGTTCCAGCCGCTGAAGGTGTAGCCCGTGCGCGTGAAGGTGTTGGCTGTCAGCGCCGTCGGGACATTGGCGATCTGGTTACTCATCGAGCCTGTGCCGCCATTGCTGTTGAAGGTCACGGTGTGGTTGGGCAGCGCGGTCCACTGGGCGTACAGCGTGATGTCAGCTGTGAAGGCGTAGGTTGCGCCATCGGCGTAGCTCGTGCCGCCGCCAGTCAGCCGCGGTGTTCCAGCCGCTGAAGGTGTAGCCCGTGCGCGTGAAGGTGTTGGCTGTCAGCGCCGTCGGGACATTGGCGATCTGGTTACTCATCGAGCCCGTGCCGCCGTTGCTGTTGAAGGTCACGGTGTGGTTGGGCAGCGCGCTCCACTGAGCGTACAGCGTGATGTCAGCTGTGAAGGGGTAGATTGCTCCATCGGAGTAGCTCGTGCCGCCGCCAGCAGCCGCGGTGTTCCAGCCGCTGAAGGTGTAGCCCGTGCGCGTGAAGGTGTTGGCTGTCAGCGCCGTCGGGACATTGGCGATCTGGTTACTCATCGAGCCTGTGCCGCCATTGCTGTTGAAGGTCACGGTGTGGTTGGGCAGCGCGCTCCACTGAGCGTACAGCGTGACGTCTGCCGCGAAGGGGTAGATTGTCTGCGATTGCGTATAGCTCGTGCCGCCGCCAGCAGCTGCGTGTTCCAGCCGCTGAAGGTGATAGCCCGGTCGTGTGAAGGTGCCTTGGCCGTCAGCACCGTCGGCAGCCTATTGGCGATCTGGTTGGACTCATCGAGCCGCTGCCGCCGGTACTGCTGTTGAATAGGTTACGGTGTGGTTGGGCAGCGCGGTCCACTTTGCGTACAGGGTGACGTTTGCCGCACCCATAATGGGGTGGTTGCTACATCGGCGTATAGGTCGTGCCGGCTGCCGTTAGCCTGCGTGTTCCAGCCGCGAAGGTGATAGCCCAGGCCTTAAAGGAGGCTTGTCTTTCGAGCACCGTAACTGTCCACCCTATTGGCGATCTGGTTACTCATCGGGCCGGCTGCCGCCATACTGCTGTTGCCGAGTAGGTTACGGTGTGGTTGGGCAGCACGCTCCACTTCGCGTACAGGGTAACATTTGCCGCACCCATAATGAAGGTTTGCGCCGGCGGATAGGTTGCGCCGGATCCGTCAGCCTGCGTGTTCCAGCCTGCGAAGGAATTGCCGGTCTTTACGAGATTGCCTGTATTGCCGAGCACCGTAACGGTCTGCAACTGCTGGTAGTTGGTTGAGTCAACCGGGACGATGCCGCCGGTACTGCCGTTGCCGTTATAGGTTACGGTATACGTGGGGTTTGCGGTCCACATAGCGTACAGGGTAACATTTGCCGCACCCATCGTGAAGGTTTGCGACTGCGTATAGATCGTGCCGGACCCGTTAGCCTGCGTGTTCCAGCCTCCGAAGGAATAGTTGGTCTTTACAAGGTTGCCTGTATTGCCGAGCACCGAAACATCCTGCCCCTGCTCGTAGTTGGTTGAGTCAACCGGGACGATACCGCTGGTATTGCCGTTGCCGTTATAGGTTACGGTATACGTGGGGTTTTCGGTCCACATAGCGTACAGGGTAATATTTGCCGCACCCATCGTGAAGGTCTGCGCCTGCGTATAGGTCGTGCCGGACCCGTTAGACTGCATGTTCCAGCCCACGAAGGAATAGCTGGTCCGTACGAGTTTGCCTGGGTTGCCGAGCACCGTAACGGTCTGCCCTTGCTCGTAATTGGTTGAGTCAACCGGAACGCTGCCGCCGGTTTTGCCGTTACCGTTATAGGTCACGGTATAGTACGGGGTTTGCGGTCCACTTCGCGTACAGGGTAACATTTGCCGTACCCATCGCGAAGGTCTGCGCCTGCGAATAGGTTGCACCGGATCCGTCCGCTTGCGTGCTCCAACCCACGAAGAAATAGCCGGTCCTTACGAGGTTTCCTGTATTCCCGAGCACCGTGACAATTTGCCCTAGCACGTAATTGGTAGTGTCAACCGGAACACTGCCGCCGGTGTTGCCGTTGCCGTCATAGGTTACGGTATACGTGGGGTTTGTGGTCCAGATCGCATACAGGGTAACATTTGCCGCAACCATCGTGAAGGTCTGCGCCTGCGTATAGGTTGCGCCGGATCCGTCCGCTAGCGTGTTCCAGCCCATGAAGGCATAGCCGATTTTTACGAGGTTGTCTGTATTGCCGAGCACTGTGACAGTCTGCCCGTTCACATATTTGTTTGAGTCAATCGGGACGTTACCGCCGGTATTGCCGTTGCCATAATAGGTTACAGAATACGAATTTGGGCTTGAAGTTATACTGCCGCAGCTTACCAGCATGAGCGAAAGGACCAGAATAAGCATCATGACTGCTAAGAAGCTGAAAGGTCTGTGTCTTGAAGTACTCAAGTGATTCTCCTTTAGATAGCTATTATCTATCATGCGTCCGCACTCCGAAACGCGATGAAACACTATCTCCGGTCTCAATAAGAATTGAAAATGTAGCTCCTCGCGGCGCAGAACCCGTCCTGATAATTTGATGCGACTGTATGATAACGCTGAGACAGTCTGATGTCAACGCTTACGAAAGGGTAACGATGGGGTATTCCAGCAAATCCAGAACGTAACATGAAATATTTCAAAGAGATGTAACTGCAACGACTTCAGGAAGCATGCTATTATTCTTTATACTCACGTTCAAGCAAAGCAGCGGTCGCACCACGATCTAAGAGCTCGTGAGAAGGGCGATTACCATTATTGTAAACATGGATTCTGATTATTGTAGTATGAGCCCCGCAGCGAGAGCGGGGGACAATGTGCTAAATGTGTGCTAAAAATATTCAAAAAGTCATAACAGGCATAATAGATGTAATCACAGCAACGCCTCTACTTGTTTGATTCTCAAAGCAAAAATGGAAATCTGAACAAAGAAATGTCTTCACCAAAATGCCTTTTTAGATTCGCAATGCGCGGTGCCGAGGGTTCGATCGTCTTCTCGCCAATTTTACCTTCTTTCAAGCAGTACGTCCATTCCACATTTCACAACTCGATGTGCCTCACAATATTATTTCGATCCAAACTAAATTATCAAAAAGACCTTGCCATGTAAATATCTTTATAGTATTCTTTTCTTGGGAGGCCCTTCTCAGAACGAAAACGGTTTTTCCCGGACATTTCATCACGCTCCCGGTTCTTGACCACCTTATCTGATCTCGTTATTAATTATCGCGCAATTTAAAATGCAACGTGTGACGCAACGTCACTTTTAAGAGTCATTGTAGTTGCCATTCGCTACGTAGTGAGATTCTCCTTGAATCTCTACATACGGAAGTTGTATTTTTATTTAAGCTTCCGTCGAGACGAACACCGCCTCGCCGTAGAGGGATAATCAGGAAAATCCATGATAACCGTTCCATGGTACAGCAGCGAGCGGCTTCACCAGCCGAAGGAGGACACCCCAACCATGAAAAAAACACTCTCTGTCCTGTTTCTCAGCGTTTGCTTTTCTGCGGCCGTCCTTGGAACCGCAGAGCGGGCCCAGGCCGCCCTCGGCGGGTCTGTTGATTCGATCGAATCGGACCGAAAAGTCCTGTCGACCGTGCGCAGCGCAACCACGGTCTCCCCGGCCTATTCAGTACATGAGATCGTATCCGATGCGATCGCAGTCCGCGAGTACGTTTCGTCTGCCGGCATCGTCTTCGGCATCGCATGGAACGGGTTGGCCTATCCCGATCTGACACAACTTTTGGGGCCTTATGCCGATGAATATCAGAAGGCCATGGGTCAGGCTTCGCGCCAACCTGGTCGCAGGCACTTCCAGGTGAAAACGGACCGGGTGATCGTGGAAAAATGGGGACATATGCGGAACCTGCAGGGCCGCGCCTATGCACCGAGCCTGGTCCCACAAGGAGTGAGCATCGATGAAATCAAATAAACTGCTTTTATCTGTTCTGGTCCTTGCACTCGTGACCGGATGCAGTGGCGGAAGTTCCAGTTCCAGTACCCCCACCGTAACGCTACTCTCTATTGCGGTGACGCCGGCAAATCCGAGCATTTTCGCGGGATCGACGATACAGTTAACCGCCACGGGGACCTTCTCGGACAACACGATTCAGGATCTGACGGCGCAGGCGTCTTGGAGTTCCTCATCTCAATCCGTAGCGACGATCAGCAATGCGGCAGGTTCCAACGGTTTGGTGACTTCGCTCGCCCCGGGGACAACGACGATCACAGCCACATGGGGAGGGGCGTCCGGCTCCACGCTCCTGACGGTGAACAGCGCACCTTCCGGGAACAACGTGCTTACCCTCACCGTGAACGGCTCGAACTGCTCGGCCGGCTCGTACCAGAATAAACCCTGCGTGAGTGTCACGGTCTGTTCTCCCGGCACCTCGACCTGCCAGATCGTCAACGATATTCTGCTGGATACCGGAAGCTCCGGCCTGCGGATATTCAAGTCCCTCCTGACGACAGTCACTTTGAATCCGGTGCCAAGCGGTTCAGGCTCGCTCGCGGAATGCATTCAATACCTCGATGGCTCGTCTGATTGGGGTCCGGTTCAGACCGCGGATGTCATTCTGGGGAACGAACCGGCAGTCCAGCTCCCGATTCAGGTCATTGATTCAACCTTCGGTACTGTTCCCAGCTCTTGCGGAATCCCGGACACAGACCTGACTAAAAAATTCAACGGAATTCTGGGCGTCAGCCTCTTTGCCCAGGACTGCGGTTCGACATGCACAACGAACGCAAACGTCGGGATATATTATGTTTGCAGTGCAACGACCTGTACCAGCACAACAGCCCCTCTGTCCAATCAAGTCCAGAATCCGGTAGCCCTGCTCCCTGTTGACAATAATGGTGTGATCCTGGAGCTTCCGAGCATTTCTTTAGGAGGGACGCCCTCGGTCAACGGCAGCCTTGTGCTCGGGATCGGCACCCAGTCGAACAATTCGCCTTCCGGAGTCACGACGTATGCCGCCAGCTCCACTCGGAGAATTCACCACGGTGTTCAACGGATCCACCTATACCCACAGTTTCATAGACAGCGGTTCGAATGCACTATACTTTCCTGCTCCATCAACGGTTCTTACGGCATGCACAGGTCCCTTTACGGGCTGGTACTGTCCGTCGTCCACAACGAGCCTCACCGCAACCACTAAAGGATTTACAGGTTTACCGAGCAATACGGTTGCATTTGAGATAGGCAACGCCGTGAACCTTTTTAATTCGGGCAACAGGGTATTTTCCGAACTCGGTGGATCGGTGACAGGGCCGTCGCAGTCACTCTTTTTCGATTGGGGGCTTCCGTTTTTCCTTGGACGAACTGTTTGCGTGGGAATTGAGAAGAAAACTTCGAGCCTCGGTACGGGACCCTATTGGGCGTATTGATAGAGCGGGCCAGGCCAGTCTGACGGGAAAGGGACGATTGCAGAGGAAAGAAGGATAGATGAGGAACGTTGTTTCCCACGCTGTGTTACTCCAAATTGCGCCGGAAAGAAATGCACGATCACGTACGCCATGTTCGTTCTCCTTTCAACTTGATGGAGCCGCCACTCGCGGCCTTTTGATAAATAGTAGACGAAGAGCCTCGACATGACAATGATGAACCCAGAGACAGATAATTCATAAGAACCAGGGTCTCGGATTTGATAGTATGTCATATTGTATCGAGAATCGACCCCCACCAAACCTCTTCCCATTTATCCGCTTTATCCTATCCGGGCGCCAGACCTTATAATAAGGGCCGCTTTATTTGATAAAATGGTCTTTATAGCTATAATGTATGATAAAATGATTATGTGACTACTTGTATCCCGGCAGGATCGACATCTCCCCAGGTCCATTGTTTGTCAGTTTATCAAATTCAGTCTCGTCATGGACGAATAGAATGAATTCAGCTGTAATGTCCCTTCAATAGTTCTCACGTTACAAGAGGCCAACCGTGCGCAATAACCATCCTGGAACGAAGAAGACCTTTAATCCATGGCATTTTATCTGGATTACTGTTGTTGCGTCTGAATTGTTTACGGCTTTTTTGAACACTCTTCAGTACGTGCTCTATATTAAGACTAATTTGGCGCAACTTTTGCTGGCCGGTTTTATAGATGCGTTATTTGTCCCTCTGATAGTTGCACCTGTTATTTTTTATTTTATGAGAAAAAAAATTGAATTAGAAAAATACAATGAACAGCTTCAACGAGAAATTTCCGAGCGTGAGAAGGCAGAGGCGGCGCTGCTGGAAAGCGAAGTCAAATTCCGCTCCATATTCGAACAGGCGACCGACGGGATCATGATCGCCGACGCGGAGACCCAGAAGCTTATTAATGCAAATAAGGCCATGTGCAGCATGCTCGGGTTATGCATGCGATGAGCTCGTTGGCCTGAGTGTTGATGATATCCACCCGAAAGAGGCCCTGCCCGCCATCCGGGAGAGCTTTAAAAAACAGCTGCGCGGAGAGATCTCGCTTGCGCCTGAGGTTCCGATGTTAAGAAAGGATGGGTCGGTCTTTTATGCGGACATCAATGCCGCCCCGTGTGATGTTGGGCGGAAAGCAGTGCCTCGCGGTATCTTCCGCGACATCACCGAACAGCAGAAACTCGAAGACCAGCTTCGCCAAGCGCAGAAGATGGAGTCGATCGGCACCCTTGCCGGCGGCATTGCCCATGATTTCAACAACATCCTGGCCGCTATTGTCGGCTATGGGCATATTGTTCTCATGAAAATGGCAAAGGACGATCCCCAGCGCGTGAACATCGAGCACATGCTCGAGGCAGGTAACCGGGCCGCGCATTTGACGAAAAGCCTCCTGCTGTTCAGCAGAAAACAAATCAGCGACCGAAAACCCGTGGACCTGAATGAGATCATCCGGACGGTGGATAAATTCCTGAAGCGGGTCATTGGAGAGGATGTTGAATGCAGAACATCGCTCTTTGAGAAAGCATTGCCGATTTTAGGCGATGCCCATCAGCTTGAGCAGCTCCTGATGAACCTGGCAACGAACGCTCGTGACGCAATGTCAACGGGAGGTATCTTCACCATTGCCACGGAGCAGGTGCGGATGGATGAAGCGTTCATCACCATCCACGGTTACGGCAAGCCTGGCATCTATGGATTGATCACCATATCAGATACCGGCAAGGGCATGGATGCGGCCACGCGGGAGCATATCTTCGAGCCTTTCTACACAACCAAGGAGGTAGGAAAGGGCACCGGACTGGGGCTTGCGATCGCATACGGCATTGTCAAACAGCACGAGGGTTTCATTAATGTCTATAGCGAGCCGGGCCAAGGCACCAGCTTCAATATCTATCTGCCGCTCATCTCGGCAGGTGTGGAAGAGGAGAAGAAACTGGTGGAAGAGAGTCCGCGGAGAGGCACGGAAACTATTTTGCTCGCTGAAGATGACGAAACCGTCAGAACTATGACCAAGGCAATCCTTGAAGAGTTCGGTTACACGGTGATCGCCGCGGTCGATGGTCAGGATGCGATAAATAAGTATAAGGAGAACAAGGACAGGATCAAGTTGCTGCTGTTCGATATTATCATGCCAACTAAATCCGGTAAAGAGGCTTATGACGAGATCAGGGCGATCCAGCCCGATATCAAGATCCTATTCCAGAGCGGTTACGCCCCTGACCTGGTCCGACAGAAGGTGTTGCTTGAGGGCAAGATGCCGGTGGTCTTTAAGCCTGTTACACCGAACATGCTTTTGAAACAGGTACGGAGTGTGCTGGACCAGGTGAAGTAGTTGGCCAAGGCGCTGTATTCATCGTTAGAAACCAGTATATCAGGAAGTCGTTTCTTGCTTTACCTTCAAATTGCGGATTATTGAAAGAATAAGGATCCTCTGCAACAATGTCCCCGACGGCTGCTTTGTGCCAATGAGGATACAAAGAACAATCAGCCAGTAAAAAAAATAGCCTTGCAATATGCAAGGCTATTTTTATTTCTGATTTCACGATCGATGTGGCTACCGGTTGAAGCGTTACTACGGGCTTATCAGGAACTCATCGGTTGCGGTTTTTCCGTTCACGACCATGACCCGCCTGCCTTCGATCTTGAGCCTGCCCTCGGCATAGAGCTGGATGGCTCGGGAATAGATCTTATGCTCCTGCGTGAGGATGCGTTCCGACAGGCTGTCTTCGGTATCGTTGTCCAGGACAGGCACCACGGCCTGGATGATGATCGGGCCGGTGTCCATGCCTTCGTCAACAAAGTGCACGGTGCAGCCGGAGAACTTCACGCCGTGCTCGAGCGCCGCCTTCTGCACATGGAGACCGGGGAAGGCCGGCAGGAGCGCAGGGTGAATGTTCAAAATCCTGTTGGGGAATGCCTTGATCAGGGTTGGTGTGATGATGCGCATGAAGCCGGCGAGGCACACGAGTTCAACGTGGTGTTTCTGCAGTTCCTTGACCAGCAAGGCATCGTATTCTTCCCGTTTCCCTTGATAGCCCTTGGCGCTGAGTGGGACCGCCGGGATGTTGTGTTTTCGTGCGCGCTCGAGGGAATAGGCATCGGGCTGGTCGCTGATCACCACCGCGATCTCGGCAGGGAGCAGGCCTTTTTCAATGTTGTCGATGATGGCCTGGAGGTTTGAGCCTCGGCCGGAGACAAGGACGGCGATTTTTACTTTCTTCATGGTGTTTCCTTTTTTGCCACTGAGACGCGGAGACGGAGAAATAATTGCAAAGTTCAAAGAACCAATGTCAAATTGACCCTTTGTAATTGTCGTTTGATTTGAATGTTGAGCCTTGAAATTTATTATTCCGAGTATTTCACTATAGACTTGCCCTTTACGATCTCTCCGATGAGATACGCCTTCTCGCCGAGTTTGTTCGCTTTCTTGATCATTGCGTCCGCCTGTTTGGCCGGCACGGCGAGGACCATGCCGATGCCCATGTTGAAGTCGCGGTACATCTCGTCGTCGTTCACGCCCGCCTTCTTTTTGACAAGGGGGAATATGGGATGAATGTCCCAGGTCCCTTTCCGGATGAGGGCCTGCATTCCTTTCGGGAGCATGCGCGGTATGTTTTCGGTGATGCCGCCGCCGGTGATGTGCGCCATGCCCAGGATGTCGAAGTCCTTCATCAGCGCCATCACTGATCTGGCGTAGATCCTCGTGGGCGTGAGCAGCACCTCGCCCAAGGGCCTGTTGCCCAGTTCGGACAGGGTGTCGTCCATGCCGTAGCCGGCCTTTTCGAGCAGCGCCTTGCGCACGAGTGAAAAGCCGTTGCTGTGGAGCCCCGAAGAGGCGAGGCCGATGAGCGTGTTGCCCGGCTTGATCTTTGATCCGTTGATGATCTTTTTCTTTTCCACGACACCCACCGCGAAACCCGCGAGGTCGTACTCGTTCTCGGCGTAGAATGACGGCATTTCCGCGGTCTCGCCGCCGATGAGCGCGCAGCCGGACTGTTTGCAGCCTTCCGCGATGCCCTTAACGATGTCGGCATGTTCCTGCGGCTTGAGCCTGCCCGTGGCAAAGTAGTCGAGGAAGAAGAGCGGTTCAGCGCCCTGTACGATGATATCGTTCACGCACATGGCAACGAGGTCGATCCCCACCGTATCGTGCCGGTTCGTGAGGAAGGCGATCTTGAGCTTGGTGCCCACGCCATCGGTGCCAGATACGAGGACCGGCGCCTTATACTTTTTGAGGGCAAAGAGCCCGCCGAACCCGCCGATGTGCGTCATGACCTCGGGCCTGAACGTGGATTTTACAAATGGTTTTATCTTCTCGACGAAGAGGTCGCCGGCATCGATATCAACGCCCGCATCTTTATAGGTTATGGTCATAGCGTTTCCCTTCAGGATTTTCCGACGATACTACCTGTAATACCGGGGGATGTCAATCATGTTATTGTAAATTTTACGCCCTACGAATGGGTGCGATAATTAGGTCAGGATGACATTTTGGGGTGATAGGCACTGAAGGCGGAAGGATGACCGGGTAAATGCCCCGGAGGTTTGACCGCGACGTTACTTGACCTTTTTCTGGATCTCCTGCACCGTGGGATTGCCCAGCAGTTTCATGAACTTTGGATTGGCCGTGAGCGCCGCGATGTTGCCCTCACTGACCGCTTTCATGGCTTCCGGGTCCTCCAGGAGCTTCTTAAAATCAGGGTCGTTCTGCAGGGACAGGATCATCCCCATGATCTCCTGATCGCTCATCAAATTGTGCTGGAGAGATGTTGCCTCGCTGCCGGTGTTGTTCTGTGCAGCGCCGGGGCCTCGAGGAGGTGATTTCGGCCGGATGACATTCACCTTGGATTCTTCAACCTTCAAGGACCCGAGCGTGCCGGATTTGATGGTGTAAATTCCATTGTTCAGGGAAACGACCTCACCGGTGATGATGCTGCCGTCTTTCAGTTCGATCTCCCGAACCTCACCGGCACGTGCAGAGCCGGCGATAAGGCCGAGAGCAACTACGAAGCAGAACAGGAACTGTCTCATCAATCAAGTCCTCCGGATAAAACTCTGCCATGAACATAGGATAATTTCTGAGTGATGTCAAGAGAACATTGAGGGGGTTAGAGCGTTGACGAAGAAATGCGAAAGTTCAAACGGATCCAAGGCATGCCCCACATTGACAGGAGATAGTCATCCGCACCCCGCCTACAGTTATTCTTTCGCCAGTTCACCATACAGGTCCGCCATCTCCTGCAGCATGGCCGACATTCGCCGTGCCTTTCGCGGAGGGCTTTCACTCAGTGCCTTGAGAAGGGGTCCGCAGAAATACCAGGTGCATTTGAACGGACGCAGCCAGCGCGGTTGACCGCAGCCTTGCGGTCCCATCAATTCACAGGGTCCGTCGGGCGGCCTTTCCCGATCGCGCGGCGGCACGTCGATGCCGAGCGCTCGCAGGTACCGGATGTCGTTTTCCCGGAATGTGCCGTGCTTCTGCCTGCAGCAAACATCCGTACAGCCGGGGCAGATCGCAGCAGTATATTCCTCGATCATTGGCGAAGACCCGATCAGGAGCTGTTTGAGTTGTTCCGCGATGATCGTGCGTTTCTCGGTCATGGGCTATGAAAGAATGTTTTCCAGAGACAGCAGTGACATGATGAACAACAGGTAAATATTTATCTTCTTGAAAAGGGCGGGAGAAAGAGATATCTCCGGTCCGTTCTCCATTAGTACTAGTACCCTTCCGTTCCAGATAAGCCAACCCGCGCAAGGAATCAGCAAAAAATAAAACCCCGGTGATTGCAGAATTCCATAGAAGGGAAGTGCGAAGCTCGCGATCGCCGCGGCAACGATCCAGATAAAGGTCACCCTTGCGATCTGCGGCTTTGCTCATCACCCCGGTAAGTGACGGAAGGCCGGCCTGTTCATATTCTTCCCCGTGGATCAGGAGCAGGAGCCAGAAATGCGGGACCTGCCACAGGAAAAAGAGAAAGCATATCGCCGCGAGCCGGGGGTCGAGCAGGGCTCCGCCCGCTGACACCCAGCCGATGGCCGGAGGGACCATGCCCACGACCGCACCGGGAACAGCCGCGAACGCCGTCCTCTTTTTCAGATGCGTATAGATTCCGTTATACCAGAGGAGCGCGAAGAGCCCCAGGAGCGCCGCCTTCGTGCCGCACGCATAGGCAAGCAAGGCCAGCCCCGCGAGGACCAGCGCGCACGACAGCGACAACGCGTGAGACGCTGTGATGCTTCCGGACGGGAGGGGCCGTGTGCGGGTGCGCTCCATCCTCGCGTCGATGTACCGCTCCTGGTACTGGTTCAAGGCTGACGCGCCGCAGGCAAGGAGAAAGACCGCACCAGCGACAGGGAAGACACCGGTGATCTGGCGATGAGGGGCAAGGAAATACCCCGTTGCCGCGGAAGCGGCAGCGAAAATGGAAATCGTGGCCCGGAAGAGTGTGAGATATGATTTCAAGGATGACATAGATGATGATCCTAACCAGGACAAGACGGAACCTCAACCTTTTTTTGCCACAGAGGACTCAGAGATCACAGAGGTAAAATGTAACGTAGAATGTTGTTATGAGGACATGCCAAAATCCTGTCTCTGTGTTCTCGGTGGCCTCTGTGGCGAAAGTGTCGTCCCGAGGCCTTTCCAGCGAGGGGCAAGGAGATTATTCCCTCACTTGATGGAAAGGATGCAGGCAGCGTGCCGCGTTTTTATTTCAAATTCTCTAAATACTCAATGATCGCGTCGATCTCATCGTCCTTCAGCAGCCCCTTCTGCGACGGCATGATCGGTGGAAAACCTTTTACAACATCCGCCTGGGGTTCCAGCAGGGAGTGCTTGATATAGTCTTCGTTCACAACGAGCTCATGTTCCTTGCCGGCGGTCACGACAATTTCTTTTCTGCCAAAGACCCCTTTTAACGTCGGTCCCACCTTCGCGGTCCCGTCCAGGGAATGGCACGCAACGCAGCCTTTTTCCTTCACCAACATTGCACCGTCAGGATGTTTCTTTGGCCCGCCTTCTGTTTCTGTTTTCTCGGTATACCACGATTCGAACTTCTTCACCGGCATGATCTCAACCTTCGTTATCATGGACGAATGTCCCGCGCCGCAGTATTCAGTGCAGAACAGATCATAGGTCCCGGCTTCGTCGGGCAAAAACCAGAGATAAGTCTCCCTGCCGGGCACCGCGTCCTCTTTGACGCGGAACGCCGGGATGGATAGGCTGTGGAGCACGTCCGTGGAGGTGATGGAGAGCTTGACGGGCTTGCCGAGGGGCAGATTCAAGGTGCCGCTCTGTTTGCCATTCTCGTATTGGAACGACCAGGACCACATGCTCGCGGTGACCTTCACGAGCATGGCATCGGACGGGACCGTGCGCATGTACTGGAACCCTTTCCATCCCATCCAGAACATGGCGAGCACGAGAAGGGTGGGGATGACGGTCCAGATGACCTCGAGAGGGAGATTGTCCTTGATGTCCTCGGGATTGGGGTTCCGCTTCCTGCTGTATCGGTATACGAAGGTGAGCATCACACCTGTGACGCCCAGGAGCAGCGCGATGCCGATGCTCATGATGAAATAGAAGACGTTGTCAACAGAGCCCGAGAGGTTTTGCCAGCCGTTTACCATGTTCACCTGTACCAGATATCGAGGAATGTGAGACCGATCGTGACCGTGAGCGTCACGATCGGGACCAGGAGCAAGTACTTGAACAATCGCTTCTCGTACTTGAGGTGCATGAAGAACCACAGTACGAGGCTTGCCTTGATCGACGCGATGACGAGCGCGGTAAGGGTGCTGAACCTTCCGAGGTGCATTCCCGCGACAGTGATCGTGGTAGCCGTGAGCGCGAGGAGCGTGATCCAGATGATGACGTAGGTCCCGGTGCTCCCGGGAAGTTTCTCTTGATCATCCATATGGTCAGGGCCTTTCATTATATGATCGTTTCACAATGTCTGCATCGTTCAGGTGTCAGGAGCGACCAGACATACAGTTCCATCCCGAATATATTGAGAGGCCGGAGCAAAAGCGGCATTCTGCAAGCCGGACACCGGGCCAGGAAGGCATACAGTATGTAGGCAATGATGCTTATGACAAAAAATGCCAGGATCATCAGCTCACCTCCCTGAAAGCTCCAGACCCCGTACCCCAGGAAAATAAACAGAGCGAGCCATGAGACCACGATGATCTTATGTGTCGTTCGTCTATTCATAAAAGTCGCTGCACCTCAGGTTATAAGATAGAAAAGCGGGAACAGATAGATCCAGATGATATCCACCAGATGCCAGTAGAGACCGGTGTTCTCGAGCTTGTTGAACTTGTCACCCGTAATGCTCCCTTTGAGCGTCAACGACAGCATGGTCCCGATCAGCAGCACGCCGGCGAGCACGTGCAGACCGTGCAGCCCGGTCATGACATAGTACAAACCGTAGAACAAGATCTCGCCATGGTCCCGCGAGAGCAGTTCCGGCGAGTTCGGATAGATCCCCTGGTGGATGTGGCCGCTCCACTCGAAGTACTTGTTCACGAGAAAGGCAATGCCGAACAGGATGGTGATCGATTGGTAGATGATCGAGGTGTTTCTCTTCCCCTGCCTGAGCGCGGCAATGGCAAGGGCCATGGTCAGGCTGCTCGTCAGCAGGACCACGGTGTTGATCGCCCCGAGCATCGTGCTGAGCTCCTTTGCCGCTGTATGGAACGCCTCTTGATGCACGGCGCGATACACGGAGTAGACCAGGAACAGTCCGCCGAAGAGCAGGATCTCGGTGAACAGGAAGAACCACATGCCGAGCTTGGAGCCGGTGTAGTCGGTGTGTTTGGAGGCTGTATGTGCAAGTTCGTTCATAAAAACCTTGAAGTCATTTGTTCACGCGATGGCCAAGAAGAGGGCCACACTGAGCCACAAAGGCACGAAGAAAATCTGATCATTAGAGTCTGCATTTAAGTGTCCATTTTCGTCATGCCGGACTTGATCCGGCATCCAGAGTTTAGTGAAAAGACTGGATTCCTGCCTTCGCAGGAATGACGATCTTACATGAATCGGCAATTAAAATACAGACTCTATCTATACGTATACGGCCCCTTGGTGACCTCGGGGACCTTCTCGAAGTTCTCCGTGGGCGGCGGGGAGCTTGTCTGCCACTCGAGCGTCGCCCCGCCCCAGGGATTTGCCGGGGCCTTCTCGCCTTTTCGCAACGACCGGATGAAGTTGAAGAACATCAGAAGTATCCCGATCGCCAGGATCCAGGACCCGATGGTCGAGATCAGATTGGCCCGTATGGTATTTCGGAAGGTAATCGTAATACCGCCTCGGCATGCCCTGCCAGCCCAGGACGAACATGGGGAAGTAGAGGATGTTGAAGCCGATGAACAGGAATACCCAGTCGATCCTTGCGAGCTGCTCGTTCATACATCCTGCCGAACATCTTGGGATACCAGTAATGGAGCGCCGGCGAAGAACGCGAAGCCCGTGCCGCCGAACATGACGTAGTGAAAGTGGGCCACGATGAAGTAGGTGCCGTGGACGTGGATGTTCGTGGCAAGTGCCCCCTGCACGAGCCCGGTCAGGCCGCCGATGGAGAAGAGGAAGATGAAGCCGATGCACGAAGAGCATGGGCGAGTCAAGCTGGATCGACCCCTTGTACATGCTCGCGACCCAGTTGAAGACCTTGATGCCGCTCGGGATGGCCACGAGGAAAGTGAGGAGCGAGAAGACCATGCGCGCCGTGTCGCTCATGCCGCTGGTGAACATGTGGTGGCCCCAGACGAGGTAGCCGACGAAGCGCGATGGCGAGGCTCGAGAAGGCGATGGCCTTGTACCCGAAGATGGTCCTGCGGGAGAAGACGGGGATGATGTCGGTGACCGCGCCCATGGCCGGCAGGATCATGATGTAGACCGCCGGGTGCGAGTAGATCCAGAAGAGGTGCTCGAACAGGATCGGGTCGCCGCCTTTTGCCGGGTCGAAGAAGCCCACGCCGAAGAAGCGCTCGACGATGATCAGCAGCAGCGTGATGGCGATGATCGGCGTGGCCAGGAGCTGGACCCAGGCCGTGGCGTAGAGCGACCAGGTGAACAGCGGCATGCGGAACCACGTCATGCCGGGCGCGCGGAGGCGGTGGATCGTGGTGAGGAAATTCAGCCCCGTGAGCGTTGACGAGAACGCCGAGGAGGAACACGCCGAAGACCGCGAGCGACACGTTCGTGCCCGTGCGGATGCTGTAGGGCACGTAGAAGGTCCAGCCCGTGTCCGGCGGCCCGCCGCCGGTGAACAGCGAGGTGAGCACCACGACGGCGCCGGATGATATAGAGCCACCACGACATCAGGTTGAGCCGCGGGAAGGCCACGTCCCGGGCGCCGATCTGGAGCGGCAGGATGAAGTTACCGAGCGTGGCCGGGATGCCGGGGATGATGAAGAGGAAGATCATGATCACGCCGTGGACCGTGAACAGGGCGTTGTACGTCTGGGCGCGTGATGAAGTGCGTGCCCGGAGCGATGAGCTCGAGCCGCATGGTGAGGCCGAGGCCCATGCCTACCAGGAAGAAGGAGAAGCATCGACATGAGATACAGCAGGCCGATGCGCTTGTGGTCGGTCGAGAAGATCCAGCCGAAGATGCCGGGGTATTTTCCCGGAGTGTGGTGTAGAAGTTATTTTCCATAAGGTGTTCCTGGTAGCCGCAGGCTTCAGCCTGCGTTATTTACACAATGCTGTTTAATACATCTTCTAATGTACAGCCGATGGAACCTTTATAGGAGTAATCCCGCAAGAGGCTACTATCCCTTTTCGCGACAGGGTTGATCGAGTATGTACCGTACTTGATTTGCCAAGGTCTCGTCTTTTCTAATGATATGATCAAAAAAATCCTTCTGCATGTGACATGGCACGCAGGCTGAAGCCTGCGGCTACCGTCAGTTCATGTCGCTTTTTTTCTTTGTCGATGATCATGAGATACGCAAAGAACGATGCCGCAAAAATGACCATGACGGTCCCGACGACCTTTAAAATATTGAACACGTACGATTTCTTCAACGGATCGTAGCTGAAGCAGTACATCAGCACTCTGCGGCCGGTGGAGCCGACCGTGCCTTTCGCCGCCTCGTTCACTGCCATGGTGATGTCGAAGGGCAGGAAACTTACGCCGTCGAGGTACCGGACGATCTTTCCCTGCGGCGAGACCACGACGAGCGTCACCGGGTGGGAGAAATCGTGCTCTCCGTCCCGCTGGAACTTGAAACCGATGGAATCGGTGAACTTCCTGATGTTGATCGCATCGCCGGTCAGGAACATCCACGCGTCCTCAGGGAAGGGCTTCCCGACAGCTTTGATATAGTTCCTCTTCTTGTCGTGCGCGATCTGCGGTGTGTCCTTGTCGTCGAAGCTGAGCGTGATCACGGTGAAGTCCTTGCCCGGCGTGATCATATCGAGCTTGCCGAGCGCCTGGGCCAGGCCGGACAGGAGCAGGGGGCATTCATGCGTGCAGCCCAGATAGACCGGGGCGATGATCACCGGTTTGGTGAGCGCCTCGTTGAGAGATAGACGCTTATTGTTCTCGTCAACTGAACACGGCATCAGCGGGGATGTACTGTCCCAGTTTTTCCTCGAGCGCGATATCGGCTTTCGTGGCCGTGGTTTCGTGGCCAAGGGAGGGGATGGGCATCAACAAGCAGGGTGAGAAGCAGCAGAACGGCTTTATTCACTTAAGAACTCCTGACGAGATCCTTGAAATATCTGCGCTGGAACATACTATTGCCGATAACGTTAATTTCAGCATAGCGTAAAAGCATCGAAAAAGTCAAGCCAAAGGACAGAAACCGTAATTATAGAAATCAGCCGGCATCTGTGGTATAAATAAACCATGAACGAAAAGAAGAACACCGAAAACTGCATGGTCTGCGGTTCTGTCCTCGATTATCTGCACCACGCGGAAAACCTTACCTGCATCTACTGCGGAAAGAACGTGACAGGGGAGCATCACCTGTCCCCAGGGGCACTTCATCTGCGAGGAATGCCACGCGGGCGATTTAAAGGGCATCATCATGGATCTGGCCCTCACGACCACGTCCGAAGACCCTATAGCGATAGCAGAGCTTATGATGGGCCGTCCTGACCTTCCCATGCTCGGATGCGAGCATGCGTATATCGCCGCGGGAGCGCTCATGGCGGCGCTCAAGAACTCGCCCTACGGCAAAGGCAAGATCACGGACGCGGACATCCGCGAGGTGTTCGACAGGACCGCGAAGCAGGCCGTGAGCGGTTACTGCGGGCTCACGGGCGTGTGCGGCATTGCACCGGCCATCGGCGCGTGCTTCTCCCTCTTTCTCGGGGCGCGGTGCGGGTCCGATGCGGAACAAAAAATTACCATGGACGCCGTGATCAGGGTCTCGCAGGCCATCGCCGAACTTACCGGGCCGAGCTGCTGCAAGGCCTATGTGCGAGCGGCGCTTTCCACTGCGGTCACGATCTTCGCGGAACGGTTCGGCATCGTGCTGCCAATGGCGAAAACCTCGATCGTCTGCACCGACAGCGTCCGCCACCCGCACGGGTGCCGGGAAGAGCAATGCCCTTACTACCGGAAACCGGCCCCGGACATGCTCGTTGATCCCATCAATCTGCCGGTCGCGGCCTGTCGGTCCTGAAAGCCTGTCTGATCCGTCCGGTCCGGACGGGACGCAGTGTTTTGCCGGGGAAATCATTCTAATATGACCGGGTAATTGATGAGGCGCGAAGAGCATCATCAGGAACCAGCTAACGACCATCAAATTCCCATTATGCTTCAGACCTCACCAGTCAGATCAGTCGAAGGCTGTCAGTATCTTTCTTTATTGAAGCATGTCTTTACATCCAACCTTGTTTTTGTTACTATCCCCGTCTTATCCCTTCAGAGAAAAGGACCCCCATGACATCAGGACATATCAGCACGATCGCCGCAAGAACTATCCATACCAGAAAAGCAGGTGATCGCATGCGCCGCGCTCCTCGATGAAGGCGCTACCGTACCGTTCATCTCCCGGTACCGGAAAGAGGTCACCGGCTCTCTTGACGAGGTCGCGGTTGCCGCTGTTCGAGACCGGTTGGCGCAGCTTCGGGAACTGGACAAACGGCGCGAGGCGATCCTGAAATCGCTTGAAGAAACGGGAAAGCTCACGGACGAACTGAAGGCCAAGGTCCTGGCAGCGGAAACCCTGACCGTGCTTGAAGACATCTATCTGCCCTACCGCCCCAAGCGCCGCACGAGAGCGATGATCGCCCGGGAGAAAGGGCTTGAACCGTTGGCACTCCGGCTGTTCTCGCAGGAGGCATCCGTTGATCCCACTGCCGAGGCTGTTGGATTCGTGGACAAAGAAAAGGGCGTTGAGACCGCGGACGACGCCCTCTCCGGTGCGCGCGACATCATTGCGGAATGGGTTAACGAGGACCAGAACGCCCGGCAGAAGATGCGTGAGTTGTACGCCTCCAAGGGCCAGTTCAGGACCAAGGTGCTGACCGGAAAAGAGGAAGAGGGGGTCAAATACAAGGACTACTTCGACTGGCAGGAGCCGATCGCCGCTGCTCCGTCCCACCGCATCCTGGCCATGAGGCGGGGGGAGAAGGAGGGGTTCCTGGTCCTGCGCGCCACTCCGCCTGAGGAAGAGGCGATCGCGCTGCTCGAATCGCTGTTTGTGAAAGGTGAGGGCCCGGCCTCGCAGCAAGTGAAGACAGCGGTCCATGATTCCTACAAACGGCTTCTCTCCCTGTCCATGGAAACGGAAATGAGGGTCACGACCAAGGAACGGGCCGATGCAGAGGCCATCCGTGTTTTTGCAGAGAACCTGCGGCAGGTCCTGCTTTCACCGCCCCTGGGCCAAAAGAACATCCTGGCAATTGATCCCGGGTTCCGCACCGGGTGCAAGGTGGTCTGCATCGACCGGCAGGGCAAGCTGCTGCAGACCGATGTCATCTATCCCCATTTTTCCGAAAAGAACACGGGAGAGGCGGGGAAAAAGGTCATTGATCTCTGCAAACAATATGACGTGGAAGCGATCGCCATCGGCAACGGTACCGCTGGCCGCGAGACCGAGGCGTTCGTCAGGCAGCTCGGCCTTCCGGCTTCGGTCCAGATCGTGATGGTGAATGAGAGCGGCGCCTCCATCTATTCAGCGTCCGAGGTCGCGCGGGAAGAGTTCCCTGATCAGGACCTTACGGTGCGCGGTTCGGTATCGATCGGCCGCAGGCTGATGGATCCCCTGGCAGAGCTGGTAAAGATCGATCCCAAATCCATCGGCGTCGGCCAGTACCAGCACGATGTAGACCAGACGGCCCTCAAGCGGAGTCTTGATGATGTGGTCATCATGTGCGTGAATGGCGTGGGAGTCGAGGTGAATACCGCGAGCAAGCAGCTGCTGACTTACGTTTCCGGGCTGGGACCGCAGTTGGCCGGGAATGTCGTGGAATACCGGGATGCAAACGGCCCGTTTCAGTCGAGGACCGAGTTGAAGAAAGTCCCGAAGCTTGGGCCGAAGACCTTTGAGCTGGCAGCGGGATTTCTGCGCATTCGCGACGGCAGCAATCCTCTCGATGCGAGCGGGGTGCATCCTGAGACCTATCCAATCGTGGACGCCATGGCGCGGGACCTGAACTGCTCCATCCAGGACCTGATGCGGAGCGAGGAACTGCGCAAAAAGATCGATCTCAATACCTATGCGACCGATACGGTCGGCCTGCCCACGCTGAAGGACATCATGGCCGAGCTTGCCAAGCCCGGCAGGGACCCGCGTGAGCAATTCGAGGCCTTCAGTTTTACCGAGGGTGTGGAGAAGATCGAGGACGTGGTGCCGGGGATGAAATTGCCCGGCGTGGTGACGAATATCACCGCGTTCGGGGCCTTTATCGATATTGGTGTCCACCAGGACGGCCTTGCGCACCTGAGCCAGCTTTCGGACCGTTTCATAAAAGATGCGAACGAGGCCGTGAAGGTGAATCAGAAGGTGATGACCACGGTGCTTGACGTGGACGTGAAGAGAAAACGGATATCGCTGTCATTAAAAAAGAATCCGGACAGGCCGAAGCAGGAACAAGCAAAGCGGCAACCGCAGCAGAAGAAGCAGCAGCAAAAACCGCAGGCGGATATCAACGCACTGCAGCAGGCTTTCATGAAGAACCGGACGTGATGGCTGATCGATCGTGAATTGGATGAGCTGTGTGACTCTCAGGCCGGCCCCGTCCTCTCGAGCGGTTGTTATCCTGAGCGTCGTAATAGCGACGGCGGTTCGCAGTCGATGACGACCTCGCGCCTGGTGACGGGATGACGAAAGCTCAGTTCTGCTGCGTGAAGGTGGTAGCCCGGGTCGCCAGGTAAAGCACGCGTATCCGGCAAGGGCAGACCGCCCGCACTATACAGAGGATCGCCAACCAGAGGGTGGCCTGAAGCTGCCAGGTGGATCCGGATCTGGTGAGGACGGCCTGTCGCGATACGCACATTACACAGGAAGGAATCTACGCGGCGTTCGATGACGGTGACGTAAGTCAAGGCGGACTTGCCTTTTTGAGTCGCGGCGTGGATCGACCCGAGCAAGGTGTGCGGCACAGGTCCTATGGGCGCGGAGATTGTTTGCTCGTCCCAATCGGGATTTCCGTTTGCAAGCGCGCGGTAGACTTTGCCGACCTCATTTGCCGACCACTGCCTCATCAATTCTGTCCGGGCAGCATGGTTCCGGGCACACAATACTATGCCTGACGTCCATCGACCCAATCGATGGAGAGGAGCGGCATCAGGCGCATAGGACTGTACGAGATGCAGGAGCGTTGACTGGAGAAAATTAGCGCCGGGAAGCGTGGGCAACCCTGCTGGTTTGTTCACCGCGATCAGGTCATCGTCTTCATAGAGAACGGAAAATGACTTCGGCGCATCAGGTTCGATCCATGGCGGCCGCTGCCAGACAACTTGGCATCCCGCGCGCAGTACGCTTTCCGCATGCGCAGGCAGTCCATCGATAAGCACATGACCGGATGCAATGCGTGCTTCCCACTCCGTTGGGGAAGAGTGACGATAGCGATGGCTCAGATAAGCAAGCAAGGTCCGGGAATGAGCATCGGGACCGAGTCGTTCGCGGTATTCACAGCCTTGGTTAAAGCGTTCACTCATGGTGGGTAAACAGGTTCCAGTAAAACGTGGTGCCCTTGCCCGGCTCGGACTCGACCCAGATGCGGCCGCCGTGCCGTTCCACGATTTTTTCACAGATCGCGAGGCCGATGCCGGTTCCCGAATAGGTTTTCTCCTGCAAGGGGATGCGCTGAAATATCTTGAAAATCTCTTTGAAATAGCGCGGCTCGATGCCGATGCCGTTGTCCGAGACGGAAAAAATCCATCCTCGTCCATCACGTCTATGAGCATCGCGGGCAAGCGGTTGTTCTCTGGCATTGTCAGCCTTGCCCTCCTGCGGTTCCTGGATTGGTGCGGCAGAGATGCGGATCACCGGGGACGCGTCCCGCCGGTACTTGATCGCATTACCGATCAGGTTCTGGAACAATTGCACCAGCTGGGTCTTGTCGCCCATCACGGTCGGGAGGTCATCAGCCGTAATCGTGGCGTTACTCTCGTCGATCGCCGCCTTGAGATTGGAAAGGACCTCCTCCAATACGGCTGCGCACGCGACCGGCTCGAAGGGGCTGGCCTGCGAGGTCACGCGGGCATATGCCAAAAGGTCATTGATCAGGCGCTCCATGCGAAGGGTTCCCTCGACGATGCGGGAGAGATACGACCTGCCCTTGTCATCGAGCCGGTCCTCATACTTGTCCTGGAGCACCTCGGCAAACCCGGCGATGGTGAAGAGCGGCTCTTTCAGGTCATGCGAGGCGATATGGGCGAAGTGCTCCAGCTCCGCGTTCGATCTCACGAGTTCCAGCGTCCTCCGCTCCAGGTCCTCTTCGGTCCGACGAAAATCCGTCATGTCGTGCAGGGTCTCGATCGCTCCGATCAAACAGCTCTTGGTGTCATAGAGGGGGGCCGCGTCAAAAACGATGTACCGGTTTTTTCCATTCATGTTTGCGTACCAGCCTTCGCCGCGGATGCCGTCCGGAATAAGGGTGGACCTGCCACTCTTTGCGTAGAGCAGGGAGACCGTCTCGTGCTCGTTCTCGAGAATGATGTCCGCCAGCGTCGGCCGCTGCTGTTCATAGAACGGCCTCCAGTGATTGCTCGTGCCGATCATCTCCGCGGCGCGGACCCCGGTGAGTTCTTCGCACGCCCTGTTCCAGAGAACGACCGTATGGTCGTGGGCAAGGACGAATACAGCGACCGCGGACTTATCGATCACCTGTTCTGAAAAATTCTTTTGCTCCAGCAGCATTGCTTCCGCGTTCCGCCGGAGGGTGATGTCACGGACAGTGACGGTGTAACCGATGTTCGACTTCGCGTCGGGCGAGAGGAGCGGCGTGATGACCAGGTCAAGATAGACCGTCCCCTGTTTTGAGGTGGGATAGAGGTTGTGCTCCCTGACCTTCGCAAAATCGAAGGAGATCTCCTGTTTGATCGTTCCGCCCTCGCGGAGCTCGTTCTTGTGCTGTTCGCTCAAGTTCGGATCGTCAAACAGGTTGAATTTAATTATCGCTGAAATGTCCGTGACACCGAACATTTCCAGACAAGCCCGATTCGCGTTGATGAGGCTCCCTTCGGCGTCGTAAAATTCGATGCCGAGGGGTGAATTCTCGTAGATGATCCTCAAGTGCTCGGCACTTATCCCCGAATTGTCCATATTTACTGGCACCGCAAGCTCCACTCCTGTGGCGAGATGATGTGTTACCGCATAGACAGCAAGAACGCAAGGAAGAAATTACTTCATAATGTCGTGACAAAAAACCTTACCCTAAAAGCTTACCGCAAGTCACGCCGCAGATGACAGTAACGGACAGATTGATTCCCGCGGCAGAAATGTCTAGTCGCTCTCCAGCCCGTACTTCTTGAGCTTCCGCCAGAGCGAGACCCGGTCGATGCCGAGGATTTGCGCGGCGAGCGTCTTGTTGCCGCCGACTTCGCCGAGCACCCATTTGATGTAGGCCTCTTCCTGCTCCTCGAGCGAGGGGATCTTTCCTTCTTTTTTCCGGAAGGTCTTGATACTGAGCTCCCGCAGGTCTTCAGGAAGATGGCCGGTCTCAATAACGCTGCCATTCGTGAGCGCCACGCCGCGTTCGATGATGTTCTCGAGCTCCCGCACATTTCCCGGAAAGTCGTAGTTCAGAAGCAGGGCGATCACGTCCTCCGCGATCTCGGTCACCACTTTTTTCATAAGCAGGTTATATTTCTTTAAAAAATAGTAGCAGAGCAGGGGGATGTCGTCCTTGCGCTCCGCCAGCGGCGGGATGCGGAGCGAGACCACGTTCAGCCTGAAGTAAAGGTCCTGCCGGAATGAGCCGGTCTTCATGGAATCATGGATGTCCCGGTTCGTCGCTGCCACGAACCGCACGTCTACGTTGATCGACTCGGTCCCGCCGACGCGCAGCACCTCCCGCTCCTGGATCACCCGGAGGAGCTTGACCTGCATGGACGACGGCATCTCGGTGACCTCATCCATGAACAGGGTCCCGCCGGAAGCCATCTCGATGAGCCCCTTCTTCATGGCGTTTGCGCCGGTGAACGCGCCTTTTTCGTGGCCGAAGAGCTCGTTCGAGAGGAGCTCCTCGGTGAACGCGCCGCAGTTGATGGCGAAGAACGGCCCCTCGGCGCGCTTGCTGTTCAGGTGGATGAAGCGGGCGAAGAGCTCCTTGCCCGTGCCGCTCTCGCCCGAGATCAGCACGTTGCAGTCCGTGGGCGCGATCTGGCGCGCGGTTTCGAGCAGTTTCTGCATGGTCGGGTCCTGGGTGATGATCTTGACCTTGCCCTGGTAGGTCTCAAGCTGTTCCCGGAGATGACGGTTCTCGGTCTTGAGCCGGACCTTGTGCACGGCCTCCTGGACGACCTTGCGGACTTCCTCGAGCTTGAAGGGTTTGGCGATATAATAGAACGCGCCGTGCTTCATGGCATCGACGGCGGAGTCAAGCGTTGCGTAGCCGGTGATCATGATCACTTCCGTGTCCGGGTAGAGCTCCCGTGTCTTTTTCAGGATCTGCATGCCGTCGACCTTTTCCATGCGCAGGTCCGTGAGCACCACGTCAAAGTGCTGCTCCTCGATCAGCTTGAGCGCGTTCGGCCCGTTCTGCGTGCCGGTCACTTCGTAGCCTTCCTTCTTCATGATGTGCTCGAGGTTCCTGAGCGCGATCCGCTCGTCGTCGATGATGAGTAGTTTTGCCACACCTTGCATGTTTGTTGCTCCTTGGATACCCCTCACCCCGGCTCTCTCCCGCATGAGAGGGAGGAGGGGAGGTGATAAAAATTATGCCTTGTCTACGAGCGGAAGCCGTATCAGGAACGTTGTGCCCCTGCCGGGTTCGCTGTCAACGGCGATGCAGCCGTCGTGCTCCTCGATGATCTCGTGCACGATGTAGAGGCCGAGGCCTGATCCTTTGCCCACGTCCTTGGTCGTGAAAAAGGGGTCGAAGATCTTCTGGATGAATTCAAGCGGAATGCCGGAGCCGCTGTCATGGATCTCGATGTCTACGGTGTCCTGGTCCAGCGTGCACTTGCCCCGGTATTTTAGGTAGTTGTGGATGCCGATCATCTCGTCTTCGAGATCGTCCATGGCCCGGCGCTTCTCCGCCTTGATGGTGATCGTTCCTTCATTCGGCGCGATCGCGTCGAGGGCGTTCTTGATCAGGTTCAGGAATGCCTGCTGGAGCCGCTGTTTGTCCGCAACTATGACCAGGTCATCGGGTACGGCGAGCGAGATCCCCGCCTTCGCCGGCACCTGTCCCTTTACGAACTGGATTGTTTCCTCAAACAGGTTCTTGAGCGATACCGATTCCTTCTTGAAGTCCCGGTTACGGGAAAAGTCGAGCAGGGAACGGACAATATTTCTCGCCCGGTCCGTTTGCTCGTTGATCTGCGCCATCAGTTCCTTGGTGAAGTCGGGATCCAGGGGCCAGGGCCGGGGAGACCGCGCTTCAAGGGCTTCCCTGAATTCCTCCATCAGGATCTGGTTCGACGACGAGATGTTCGACAGGGGATTGTTCAATTCATGCGCCACGCCGGACAGGAGGGTGCCGAGGGAAGCGAGCTTCTCGGACTGGATCAGGTGCCTCTCGTGCAGCTCCAGCTGCTTCAGCATCTTGTTGAAGGCCCTCGTGAGCGAGACGATCTCCCGGTCCTTGGAGTCGATCGCGATCGGCTCGAATTCCCCTTCGGCGATCACTCCCATGCTCTCTTCAAGGGACTTGAGCGGTTTTACCACCATGCGCGACAGGATCTGGCCGATCGCGATCGCGGCCAGTGAGAGGAGCATGATCGATATGAGGAGGATGTTCCGGGAGCTGCTCAGGATCTGCTGAAGGCTCTTTCGCTCAGTCTTCGAGATTTCCTCGGAAATGGTGATGATGTCTTTCCCGGTGACGCGGATCTTCGCGGCCAGCATGGTCTTTCGGGCAGGTTGCCCGCCGCCGGTCTTCGCGTACTGCTCCATGAGGTCTTTGTACTCTTTCAGGCTGACCTGGAGGGACGATATCTGGTCCGACGACGCGATGGCGGTGAACCCCTTGATGTTGTTGTCGATGATGTCCTGCGCCCGGGACACGTACTGGACGTTCTCATCGTAATCGGGCTGCTTTTCGTACAGGAAGAAGTTCTTCTCGAAGCGCCGGACCTCGAGCGTGGTGTCGAAAAATTCCGAGATGGCCTCGCCGAACATGATCTTCTTCTCGATGTACCGCAGTTCCAGAAAGGTGAACACGGACAAACCGATGATCATGGCCACGATGGCGAAGTAGCCGAGGGTGATCTTCTGTCTGATGCTCGGGGTGTAGTTCATCATTGATGGCCGGTCAGCACCGCGTCAACCACGTCGGCCACGGTGTCGACAAGGCGGATGTCGACGTCCTTTCGCAGGTCATCGGACAGTTCTTCCACGTCGGCCCGGTTCCGTGCGGGCACGAGCACGAGTTTGACCATTGCCCGCCTGGCCGCGAGGACCTTGTCCTGAATGCCGCCGACGGGCAGTATCCGGCCGGTCAGCGTTATCTCGCCGGTCATGGCCACGTCCCTGCGTGCCGGCCGTTTGGTCAACAGCGACAGGAGCGCGGCCAGGATGGTGACGCCGGCAGAGGGCCCGTCCTTCTGGATCGCCCCCGACGGTACGTGGATGTGGATATCGTGGTGCTCGAAAAAGTCATCAGGGATGCCGAAGGCGTCGGCATTGCTCCTGATGTAACTCAGCGCTGCCTGGGCGGATTCGCGCATCACGTCGCCGAGCGAGCCGGTGATGATGAGTTCTTTTTTGCCTTTCATTTTTGCCGCCTCGACGAAGATGATCTCGCCGCCGGATTCCGTGCGCACGAGGCCGGTGGCCACGCCGATCCGGTCCTGCTCCTCGATCACATCAAAGTGGAACTTTTTCCGCCCCAGGTAGTGCTCCACGGACGCGGGGGTTATGGTCACGATCTCCGCGCTGCCCGCGTTCTGGAGCGATTCCCGGGCGATCTTGCGGCAGATCGTGGCGATCCTTCGCTCGAGGTTCCGGATGCCGGCCTCGCGTGTGTATTCCTGGATGATCTTGTCCACGGCCTCATCAGTGAAGACCACCTGGTTTAGGGAGAGGCCTTTTTCGCGTGTCTGTTTGGTGCAGAGGAACTGCGATGCGATGCGGACCTTTTCTTCCCGCGTGTAGCCCCTGAACTCGATGACCTCCATGCGGTCGCGCAGCGGGGCGGGAATGGTGTCGAGCACGTTCGCGGTCAGAATGAACATGACGCTCGAAAGGTCGAAGGGGACGTCCAGATAATGGTCCGTGAAGGCGCGGTTCTGCTCCGGGTCGAGCACTTCAAGCAGGGCAGATGCGGGGTCTCCCTTGAAGTCATGTCCGATCTTGTCGAGTTCGTCGAGCATGATGACGGGATTGGCGGATTCCACCCTGCGGAGCTCTTCGATCACCCTGCCGGGCTTGGCGCCCACGTAGGTGCGCCGGTGTCCGCGGATGTCGGCCTCATCCTTGAGGCCGCCGAGGGCGATCCTCGTGAATTTTCTGCCAAGAGCCCGGGCGATGGACTTCCCGAGCGAGGTCTTGCCGGTTCCCGGGGGGCCGGCGAAACAGAGTACGGAGCCCTTGGTGCTGGGTTTGAGCGCCCGCTGTTCCAATGCCCGTTTCACGGTTTCGCGTACCTCATCAAGTTTGATAGGGCTTGGCCAGGTAGTGGAAAGCGCCCTTCCGCATGGCCTCGATGGCCGATGGGACCGTGGCAAAGCCCGTCACCATCACGACCTTCGTGTCAATGTGTTTTATCCTGATACGGTCCAGCAGGTCCATGCCGTCCATCTTGCCCATGCGCAGGTCGGTCAGCACCACGTCAAATTCCGAGGACTCCAGCTCCCGGAGCGCGGTTTCGCCGTCGGCGACTGCGACCACATCGTAATTTTCTTTCGTCAGGATATGCGCCAGGTTTTTTCGAGCGATCTCCTCATCATCGACGACCATTATCCGCGCCTTCCTGTTCATGATGAGCACCTTGATGGCGAGGTGCTCCATGATCCGTTCTTTGATCTTGTTCAGACCGTAGTGGTTCTCGTTCAAGATGCGCTCGGCGCGGACAATATCGAGGTTGTCCTCGGTCTTTTTGTTCCAGGGCAGGGAAACGAGGTAGTCGATGTAGGTGACGCCGATCGTGTACTCGGCTGAGGCAGCGCTGATCCTGGTCAGCAGATCGAGTTCCTGCTCAGCGATCTTCTGGACAGGGTTCGGCATGGCGGCCTGCCGAGATCTTCTGACGAAGTTCTTCAATGATGAGTTCCTGATAGCTGTCTTCCGATTTTTTAAAGAACTTCATTAGACTCCCCTGAAATCTCGATATGGTTGCATTTTACAACGTTTCCCGTTTTGATGCAACAGCCAAAATTAATCATAAAAATCAACAGGTAGCGTCTATTTCGTAAAAGAGTATTGCATTATAAAACAGTTGTGTATGGGTACCGATTTTGCCCTCCTTGTAAATAATCATATGCTATCAGCATGTTATCTTGCTTTTGTGCTTTGGCACAGGAGTTGAAATAGAGAATAGCAGAGGAACAAAATAAACTGCAAGGAGGAAATATCCATGAAAACCTTACTCAATAAATTCGAAACAGCAATGGTGGCCGCGACATTCGCGGAAGCAGGAGAGTTTGAGACTGCACGCCAGATCATGAAAGAAGACAGGAAGAGCGACCGCCCGTCTACCTATGACTACAAGAGACCGGCCGCGAGAAAAGAACTGCGCGCTGACTAAGAACCAGGAATGCTGATCCCACGAGGGTTACTATGGAAGCGACAAAGTTAAAAAAGATGATGAAGAACGTCGAAGACGCACTGGCTGCAGCCACGTTCGCTGAAGCAGGCGAGGCGGTGACGGCCTCGTCGCTTATGAAGGAAGGGCGAAAAGTCCTGCTTGCGCTCAAGGAGGGCCGGATCGATGCCAAGACGCTGAAATATGCATCGAACACCGCCCAGAGGATCGACGCGCACCTCGATATTCTGTATGTCACTGCGCCGGGCCGGGAACGCGCACCCGGTCGACCCCCTGCTTGTACACTTTGAATCAGAGCTCAAAGCGGAAGGAATTCTCTATCGCATAATCCCGCGGACCGGGTGTCTCAAGCAGCAGATCATCGATTATACGAACAGCGAAAAGGACATCCTCTTCGCGGTCATTGAGTCCCCGCACAGCCTGGACGCGGACTGCAACAAGAAGGACAAGACGCTTTCGGAACTCTGGCAGAAGCTGAAATGCCCGCTCGTCGTGGTCATGGACGGGGCACGGGCATGAGGCACAGGAGTCGGGATCAAAATCACTTAAAGTGTACTCTCTGTGAAGAGAGCCATAGATTATAAATAAACTCAAGGAGGTATCATCATGGCACAAAGCAACACAAAGAAGAAGCCGGTGGGCGCAATGATCGTTATGGGTCTCATATCCATAGCGCTCTACACGACCCTCCTGCTGAAGCAGGACCTGATCAACAGTACGTTCGCCAAGGGCGGATTGTACGCGCTGTTGCCGATCATCACCGCGTTCGTTTTTTCATACTTTCATGGCACGTTTACCGGTCATTTCTGGACCATTCTGGGAGTCGAGGCCGCCAGAAAAAAGAAGGAGATAAAATAACATGGAAAGTATGACGAATTTCATTAATCTTGACGCGATCACCATCCTCTATCTGTTCGGGGTGGGATTTGTCGGCGGTCTCGTAAGCGGATTCATCGGTTCAGGTGGTGCTTTTGTGCTCACGCCCGGCATGATGAGCCTGGGCGTTCCGGGACTCGTGGCGGTGGCGAGCAACATGTGCCATAAGTTTCCCAAGGCCCTCGTCGGCTCTATCAAGCGCTTCAAGTACGGCCAGGTTGACGTAAAGCTCGGCATCGTACTCGGTATTTCCGCGGAGGCCGGCGTTCTCTACGGAGCCCATATCCAGGAAAAGATCAAGGCATCGTTCGGCGATGCGGGATCGAACCTCTATGTGAGCGTGGCCTTTGTCGTGATCCTCGCGACGGTCGGCGGGTTCGTGCTCCGGGATGCCTGGAAGACCTACAAGTCCGGGAACATGGACACGAAAGAAAAAGCAGGAAAACTGGCGCTCTGGGTCCAGTCCATCAATATCCCCGGCACCATGGTCTATTTCAAGAGTATCAATGCCCGCGTTTCAGTCCTCTTTACCATCCCGCTCGGTTTAGCCACGGGCATGCTGGCGGCAACGATAGCGGTCGGCGGTTTCATCGGCGTTCCCGCAATGATCTATGTCCTCGGCGCCCCCAGCCTCATGGCCTCGGCCACTGAGCTCGTGATCGCCTTTGTCATGGGTCTCGGCGGTTCGCTCAAATATGCCATGCACGGGCTGGTCGATATCCGGCTCGCCATGATCATCCTTGCCGGCTCGCTCTTCGGCATTCAGCTTGGCGCCATCGGTACTACCTATGTGAAACCGTTCATGATCAAGGTCGTGATGGGTCTGATCATGGTGATCGTGCTCTTCAGCCGCGGCCTCATGGTCCCGGTGTACCTGGCACAGCTCGGGCTCATCGATAAACTTGGCGACGGCACGGTGAGTTTGCTCAAAAACACCAGCTTTGCTATAATGATATTCGCATTGATGCTCGGCGCCTTCATCGTTCTGCGCGCCATGTGGAAGGGTCGCCAGGCCGAGAGACTGCAGCATGCCTCGGGGGCGCTGGAGCATGGGGAAGTATAGAAAGATCCTTGTCGCTGTCGACAGTTCGGAATCCAGCAGGAATGCTCTTCACCAGGCGTTCAAGCTGGCCAATGAGGAGAAGTGCTGGATAACGGTCACGTCCGTGGTCCCGCCCTACGAAGGCGAGATCGAGCTCGTCGGCGTCAAGGACATCAGGGCCGCACTCAGGAAACCCTGCGAAGATGCGCTCGCGGAGGTGGAAACGATAGCAAAGACCGAGCGGATGCTCGTCAAGACGGTCTGTGAAGAGGGCGAGATCCACGAACGGATCGTGGACCTTGCCGATGCCGAGAACTGCGACGTCATCGTCATGGGCCGGCGGGGGAAGCGCCGCATCGAGCGCTCCCTGATCGGGCCGGTGACGGCACGCGTCATCGGCTATACCCAGCGGGATGTCCTTGTCGTGCCCAGCAGCACGGTCATCGGATGGAAAAAGATCGTGCTCGCGACGGACGGCTCCAAGTACAGCGCTTTTGCGGCTGACCGGGCGATCTCGTTTGCGAAGTCCTACGGCGGGGAATTGAAGATCGTCTCGGTCGTGGACGTCCCTTCCGAGTTTTATGCGGAAGCGCCTCAGGCGGTTGACGATCTGGTCAAAAAGGCAAAGGGCTTTGTCGCTGATGTGAAAAAACAAGCCGACGCCGAAGGGGTGAAGGCCGAGACCTTTGTTGGCGAATCCGAAGCCTTCGAGGCCATCACCAAGCTTGCGAAGGAACAGAATGCCGACATGATCGTCATCGGGTCCCATGGCAGGACCGGTCTCCGCAGGCTTCTCATGGGGAGCGTGGCGGAGAAGGTCATCGGACATGCACCCTGTCCCGTGCTAGTGGTAAAATCGTAATTATCCCGTATGGCACGAAAGGCTGAAGGAGAAGGTCCCTTCAGCCTTTTTTCTGTTTGCAAGAGACCGATCAAGTGTGATACTGTAAATCATGTCGCTTAAGAAAAAAATAGTCCTCAGCTTTTTTATCAGCGCCTTCATCATCGCCGTCCTTGCCGCGTTCGAATATTTCAGCTTTGTCGAGATCAAAAAAGAGATCCGCTATCTCGAGATCACGGATACGATCAGCCGCAAGTCGCTCCAGCTCCGGCGTCACGAGAAGAATTTCTTCCTCTACAGTCCGCAGAAGATGGATGAAGAGCTGGCGGCGGTCCATGCCTATCTTGCCGAGCTCAACGACACCCTGGCGAAGAACCCCGGGATCGATCGGTCGGACCAGCTTTCTCTGCGGGACCGGATCCATGAATATGAACGGAGTTTTGCAGCTATCGAGGTCGAGGCTAAGCGTTTGACCGATGTCTTTGAGAGGGCTAAAACGTCATACGGGAAGAACGAAAAAAAATATTTTTCACTTGTGGAGGCCACGTTCCTCGAACGGCCTGTCCAGTCTGCTGAATTTCTTGAAAAGGTGTTCCTTCTGCCGCGCGGTCATGTTCTGCTCACCGGCCTCCGGGCGCTCGATGCGGACATCCTGACACTCAGGAAAACCGGGGAAGAGATCCTGGTCATCTCCAAGGACCTCGACAAGATCGCCCGGGAAAAGGCCGAGACGGTGATACGGGTATCGCAGGTCGCCATTCTTATCTTTTTCCCGATCTTTTTCATTGTCGGCATCGGCATGCTGTTCTTCATCAGTACGAACGTTGTGAAGAGACTCATGCTGCTGATCAATGTCGTAGAGAGAACGGGCAAGGGCTCCTACCCGCATCTATCTGTGTCCCCTTCACGCGGCAATGCCGCTGACGAGGTGGGAGTGCTGATCGAAAAGTTCAATACGATGGAGGACGAACTTTCCTTGCGGGAAGCGGAGCTGGAACGCAAGAACAAGGAGCTGATCCAAACCAAAAAGCTGGCCGCCATCGGAACGCTCGCCGCCGGGGTTGCCCACGAGTTGAACAACCCCCTGAACAACATTCATCTCTCGGCCCAAGTGCTTGCGAAGCAGGCCGGTGAAAGCGGTTCTCCGGTCCTGCATGAAGCGGTATCGGACATCCTGGGCCAGACAGTCAGGGTGAAACGGATCGTGGGAGATCTCCTGGAGTTCGCCCGGGGACGTGAGCCCCGCCTGCAGAGGATTAATCTGGCCGAATTGATCGACCATGTCTACAAAAAACTGACCGCGGATACGTCCCAGGCACACTTTGCGCTGGATGCCGGACCACTCGACTCCATCCTGATGGCGGACCCGGAGTTGATGGAACAGGTCTTCATCAATCTTTTCACCAATGCAGTGGAGGCTATGCCGGATGGAGGAACGCTGGCGGTGAGGATCAGGACCGTTGGCGAGGCCATTACCATTACTGTTTCCGACAGTGGCAAGGGCATGCCGAAGGCGTCTCAGGAAAAGGTCTTCGAGCCCTTTTTCACCACAAAGGACAAGGGCACAGGACTGGGGCTGGCCATCGTATTCAACATCGTCAGGAAGCACTATGGAGATATCAGCGTGACCAGCGATGAAGGGAAGGGTACGGTCTTTACGATCACCATGCCCAGGGCTTTGTAAAAGTCATAAGCTGCCGCGCAGACATAGCCTGCTCTTGCCTGTGGCCGCGATATGGCAACAGCAGGCTACGAAGGCGCGGCCATAAACAGAGACGCCGAGAAATTCGCTAATGATTTATCAATATTCTCCTCTGCGTTCTCTGCGCCTGGTTAAATTCGATTTAGAAGTTAAATGTATTCTCTGAGTGCTCTGTGGTAAAATATTGCATTACTTCATTACGACAAGAGAGGCAAAAGGAGCGCCATGGCATTCAAAATACTTATCGCGGAAGACGAAGAGATTACCGTAAAGCACCTCGTGAACACGCTCAAGGCTGAAGGTTACTTGGTCACGAGTACACTGAACGGGCTCGATGCCCTCGCGAAGATCGAGTCGGATTCCTTTGACCTCTTGATCGCGGACATTAAGATGCCGGGGCTCACGGGCATTGAACTGCTCGAAAAGATCAAAGTGAAACAGATCGAGGTCGAGGTGATCATCATCACGGGCTTCGGCAGCATCGGTTCTGCGATCGAGGCTATGAAAAAGGGCGCCATCGAGTATGTTACCAAGCCTTTCGACCTGGACGAACTGGTCCTGAAGGTTAATAAAATCCGCGATCAGAAGATCCTGAAGAAGGAGAATATCGCACTGAAGGCCTATGCGGGCATGGACAAAAAGGTCTCGATCATCGCCAGGAGCGCAAGCATGAGCAACATCCTCGGCACGATCGAGGGGATGAAAGACTCGGACTGCAACGTGCTCTTGACCGGTGAAACGGGTGTGGGTAAGAGCCTCCTGGCAAAGATCATCCATTTCACGAGCCGGCGGCAGGGCATGCCGTTTCTTTCCATCAATTGCGCTACGCTGACCGAGGAACTGCTTGCGAGCGAGCTCTTCGGCCACGAAAAGGGTGCCTTTACCGGTGCGGTCAAGACCAAGCAGGGGCTCGTCGAGATTGCCGACACGGGCACGCTGTTTCTGGACGAGATAGCCGAAATGGCCTCTGGTCTCCAGGCCAAGCTGCTCAAGGTGATTGAAGAAGGGGAGTTCTACCGCGTGGGCGGAATCAAGCCGGTCAAGGTCGACGTTCGTTTCATCGCGGCCACCAATCAGAACGTACGGTCCATCATTGCCGAGGGACGCTTCCGGGAGGACCTGTACTACCGGCTGAACATCATGGAGATCTCCATCTCTCCGCTCCGTGACCGCCGGGACGACATCCTGCCGCTCTGCTCCTATTTCCTGGAAAAGCATGTCCTCAGTTCCCGCAAGAAGATCACGGGTTTCACGAAAGATGCGCTCGAAGTACTCATGCATTACAGTTACCCGGGCAATGTGCGGGAACTGGAGAACATCGTGGAAAGGGCGATCATCCTCGAGAAGGGTGACGTGATAACGCCGGCCAGCCTGCCCCAGAACATCAAGATGTTCCAGATAGAAACGATCGAGCCGGACAAGGTCAGGACTATCGAGGAACTCAATAAAGATTATGCAGAGAAGATACTCGAAATGTATGGTGACAACAAGTCAAAAGCCGCGGAGGTCCTGGGAATCTCGCGGACAAGCTTGTGGAGGATTTTGAAATCAGAATAGTCCGCATCGGAGCGTTGTCAAGGCTCTGGGAATGATGAAGGAAACGGGGATTCTTGAATTTAATACTGAACAATTTGCGCATACCCGTTGAAAAAGACGGGAGGGATGGCTATCTAAAGGCAGCTGCGCAAAAATTGAACGTTCCTGAAACAGCCATCCACATCATCAAAATGCTGAGCAAATCGCTTGATGCCGGCAATCAAGAGCAGTTCACCTACGAAATATCGCTCGTGGTCAATACCTCCGACAGCTTTGAAAACAAAGAAAACCTTCCTGTATACACCGAGAAAATAGCCAAAGCAAGAGAATCAAAAAACAGCGCAGAGAGGCCGGTCGTCATAGGTTTCGGTCCTGCCGGCATGTTCGCCGCTCTTGAGCTTATTGCCTATGGGCTCAAACCGATCATATTCGAACGGGGTAAAAAGCTGGAAGAGCGGACCATTGATGTTCAAAAATTCGTGAAAGAAAAGGTGCTTGACCCGGAATCGAATATCCAGTTCGGCGAAGGCGGCGCGGGTTCATATTCCGACGGGAAGCTGTTTTCCCGGAAAATGAACACGGAATATATCAACAAGGTGCTGGATACGTTCATTAAATTCGGCGCGCCTGAAGAAATAGGGTATGTCAGCAAGCCCCATCTGGGAACGGACGTGCTGTGCAAGATCGTCCGCAATATAAGGAACTATGTCCTCGAACAGGGTGGCGAGATACATTACAGCTCAAAAATGACGGACATGCTTCTGTCGGACAATGCGGTCGTCGGCGTCGTCGTAAACGGAGAAAAGGAATATCAGTGCTCAAGCATCTATCTTGCCGTGGGACATTCCGCGCGCGATACCTTTGAGATGCTCTATAAAAAAGGCATTATCCTTGAGCAAAAGCCGATCTCCGTCGGGGTGAGAGTGGAGCACCCGGTGGAGATCATCAATCTCATGCGATATGGCGCAAAATATAGGGACTTCTCCGGCATCGGAGCTGCCACGTATTCTCTGAACTACACTGATCGAAAAATACGAAGGGGCGTGTATACCTTCTGCATGTGTCCGGGCGGCGAGGTGATGAACGCTTCCTCCGAACACGGCATGCTGGTCGTAAACGGCATGAGCTACTCCAGCAGGTCGTCGAAATTTTCTAATGCGGCCATCGTGGTAACCTGCCAAACCGGTGATTATTGCTCAGCCCATCCCCTGGCCGGGGTCGAGTTCCAAAAGGATATCGAGCGAAAGGCATTTCATGCAGGAGGAGGGAAATGGGAGGTCCCTGCTCAGAATTTGCAGGATTTTTTGAGCAGGAAGGTCTCGGGCAGTTTAAATAAAAATTCGTGTGCCACGGGAACAGTTGCGGCGGATCTGCATGAGATGTTTCCCGCGTTTGTCAACGATGCGCTCGTGGCGGCCTTTACGACCTGGGAAAAGACGTATCCGTCATTTGTTTCCCCTCATGCCATATTGATGGGTGCTGAAACAAGAACGTCGGCTCCTCTCAGGATCACGCGCAGCAAAAAATTTGAATCAGTGAACATCAAGAACCTTTATCCCATAGGTGAAGGTTCCGGCTATACAGGTGGGATAACGAGTTCCGCTGCCGATGCGATAAGGGCGGTGGAGGCTGTTCTGTCATCTCTCTAACAACCAAGGTTAATGCGCATCAACAGGAGGACTGCCGGGAGCACGCGCTGCCCGTTTAAACAGTCATCAGAGAGAGGTGCTGTGAAGCCCCCCACCCCAACTCTTAATTCTTCAATAGTCTGCTAGCATCCCTGACGCGTTCCATATTTAAACACATCTCCGCATACATCCACTTCATATAAATTTTCTCTAAAAAAATAGACTTCCTTGATTTAAGGCCTGAAAACAAAACTCTATATCATCGCTCCTCTCCTAATTTCCAACCCTGGTTCGTAGCATACTGTTCGCCACCGTTCATATCTGAAACGCATAGATTTTCGTTAAAATCAACAAAACTCTAACAAAACAATAACATCCGTAATGGCACTGTGGTTGCATTATAGTAAGCAACACAGTGCACATACGAAGGAGGGTTTTAGAATGGGAAAGAGACAATTGTTGTTCGTCACCTATAGGGATGAAAATCTGGAAGAAGGGGTTTCGTACGCCATCGAGCTTGCAAAGGCTATGTATGAGGACATCACGCTCCTGTTCGTCCATAAGCAGAGCCGCCTGATGGCCAAGTTCGAAAACCTCATGACGGCAGTCAGTTTTGCCGAAGCAGGCGAGCACGACACGGCGCAACAGATCATGACCGAGGGCTCTCAGGGCAGGCAGGAGGTCTTCGAAAAGGAGCTCAACACTGTTGTGAAAAAATGTTTCCAGGAAGGCATTCAGGTGCAGGTCCATTCCATGGGCTTGGATGCGATATCAGGCATTCGAAAATTCCTCAAGGAGCATACCGGCATCGATAAAGTCGTGTTGAGTCCCGCGATCACCGAAGCGGGTAATGTTACTTCCAAGGACCTGAACCGGCTTGTACGCACTGCATCGCGTCCGATCGTGACAATGACCAGGCAGGCCTGTGCAGTTGCTTAAAAAAACATTCAAACAATAAAAGTTAAAGGTTAATGAGTCAAGCTTTAAACCTCCGTGAACGTTGCGTAAAAAATAATAAATGAAAAGGAGTGCCAGTAATGTACCTGTATCTACCTGTAGCATTGACCAGCATCAACATCCTGATCCCCGTGGGGCTCGGGCTGGCCGTGGGACTGCTTTCCGGTCTCTTCGGCGTAGGCGGCGGATTTCTTTTGACGCCGCTTCTCATCATGTTCGGCATCCCGTCGACGGTTGCCGCGGCAACTGATTCCAACCAGATCGTGGCGGCATCCACGTCCGGCACCTATGCCCACTGGAAGGTCGGCAACGTGGACTTCAAGATGGGACTGTATCTCCTTGTCGGCGGATTTATCGGCGGCATCGTCGGCGTCCAGGCAATCAAGCTGCTCCATGCCATGGGCAATGCCGATTTCGTGATCAAGATTACCTATATCCTCATGCTCGGCATCGTCGGCGTCTACATGTTCATCGAGAGCCTCCAGAGCATGAGGAAGAAAAAGAATGCGGCCGGGAGAAGAAGCGAAGGAAGAAAAGGAGTCGGCAATGGGCAGGTTCCTGAAGTCCCTGCCGCTCCAGACCCGCTTCGAGAAGTCGGGCATCACCCATTCCGTGTTCGTCCCGATCGTACTTGGCGGGTTTGTCGGCATTCTTGCCGCCATCATGGGCGTGGGCGGCGGGTTCCTGATGGTGCCGATCATGGTGTACATGCTCAGGATGCCGATGCACGTGGTGGTCGGAACGAGCCTGTTCCAGATCCTGTTCACCTGCATCGAGGTCACGTTCCTCCAGGCATACACCAATCACAGCGTGGACTTCCTGCTCGCCGTGCTCCTGCTCCTGGGTTCGACCGTTGGGGCGCAGATCGGCGCCGTGTTCGGCAGGAAGCTCAAGGCCGAGCAGCTCAAGATCCTTCTCGCGGTGATCGTGCTCGTCGTGACCGTCAAGATCGTTTTCGAGGTCACGTTGACCCCGTCATTACTTCTCAGCCAGGTCGGAGGACATTAATAATGAAAAAGTTCAAAGTTCAAAGTTCAAAGTTCAATATTTTTCTCGCTTTCACCTTTGCAATTTGCATTTTCCAATTTGCAATTTCCAATAACGCTTTTGCGATGCTCACTGCCAAGGCGAATCACGACCATATCACCATCGACTTTTTTTATCACGGCAGCACCGTGAGCGTGCGGGGCATATCGGATCCCGGCGCGGACCTGATCATCAAGATAACGTCGCCCGAAGGGCACCAGGTATTGAAGCAGAAGGGCAAGGTCGGGGGAGTGCTCTGGATGAATGTGGGCCAGCTGAAGTTCGAGCAGACCCCCAACTTCTACGAGGTCTTCAGCACGAAGAAGGTGGAAGACATCCTGAGCCGTGAAGAGATGGAGAAGTATGTGATCGGCTATCCCGCGCTTGCGAAACATGTGGAGATAACCCCGGTCGCGAACGAGGAAGAGAAGGCGAAATGGTTCGATGAGTTCGTCAAGTACAAGGAATCGTCCAAAGTATACACGACGTCATCCGGGAAGATCGAGACGACCATGAACGCCGAAGGACAACAGGAATACTATCATCCTCACCGATTGGCCCTACCAGGCCCAGCCGGGAGATTACCTTGTCTCGGTCTATGCCGTGAAGGACAATAAGGTCGTGGAACAGGCCCAGTCAAAGGTCAACGTTGAGCAGGTCGGCATGGTCAAGACCCTGGCAACCATGGCAAAGAACAGCCCGGCGATCTACGGTTTTCTCTCCATCGGGGTCGCGCTTGGCGCGGGTTTCGGCGTAAGCATGGTGTTCAAAAAAGGCGGAGGCTCTCACTGATGTATAACTCCATTGTTGTAGGCTATGACGAGTCGCTATCGAGCAAGGCCGCGCTGAAAGAGGCTTCCCGATGGGTGAAAGTGCACGGGGGGAAGACTCTTCCTGATCCATGCGGTATATTTCGACCAGGAAGAGTTCGCCATCCTGCCATCGCAGATGGAAAAGCGGTTCGAGTTCGGCACATGCCGTCTGCCTTGATGCAAAAAAGAAGATCTCATGATGAGTTCGGACTGAACGGCAGTGTTGAGTCGATGATCTGCGAGGGCGAGCCGCCCGAGGTCATCGTTGAAACGGCTGAAACCAACAAGGCAGACCTGATCGCCCTGGGCACCTACGGCAGAAAAGGGCTCAAGCGGCTGCTCATGGGCAGTGTGACTTCGCAGGTCATCCTGAACTCGCCCTGCGATGTGCTGGTGGTGAACAAGGAGTGCACCAGATGCACGGGAACATACAGCTCCCTTCTGGTCCCGTTTGACGGGTCAGACTCCAGTAAAAAAGCGCTGATGCGCGCCTGCGAACTGTCAAAGCTCGATGGAGGCGAGATAACCGTCCTCTACGTGATCCCGCGCTACGAGGAGATGGTGGACTTTTACAAGACCGAGTCCATCACCAAGAGCCTGTTCCAGGAGGCCGAAAAGATCGCCGATGCCGCGAAGAAGTTGGCCGCTGAACAGGGAGTGCAGATCAAGGCAGTGGTCCAGGAAGGCCACGCGAGCGAGAAGATCGTGGAGATCGCCGACAAGTTCAAGAACGATCTGATCATCATGGGGACCCACGGCTGGCGCGGCATGAACAAGGCGATCATGGGCAGCACGGCAGAGCGGATCATAGCCAGCGCCGCCCGTCCGATACTGATAGTAAGGTAGTGCGTGCGACAGAGGAGCTGTCGAATTGGAAATTGAAGAATGGAAATTGGAAAATGTAAAATTATCTCAAATGCATCTCTCAATTTTCAATCTCAAATTTATAATTTCCAATTTTCAATTATCAATGGAGCGTAGCGACATGAAAGGGTATAGAAAAATCCTTATTGCCTTGAATGGGCACAAAGAAGTTCTCGAACAGGGGATCAAACTGGCCAAGGATGAAAAGACCTGGATCACGGTCGTGAAGGTCCTCCGTCCGTTCGACGGCGATCTCGACCTGACCGGGATCAAGAACCTCAATGATGTCCTGGATGACGGCGGGGCAAAGGCTGTTTCAGAGATTGGCGAAATGGCGAAGGCCGAAGGCGCGCTGATCAAGACGAGACTGGAACAGGGTGATGTCTCGCAGAGGATCGTTGAGGTAGCGGAAGAGGAACGGTGCGACCTCATCATCATGGGGTCGAAAAAGAAAAAGGGCATCTTGAGCAGGCTGTTCGGGGACCATATTGTCGAAAAGGTCATTAACCTGGCGCCCTGTCCCGTGTACGTAGTGAATGTATAAAAACGCTTGAAGCGCGGAGCGGATTAGTGTAAAATCCACCACGTCGTTTATTTCCGTATGAAAAGGAGAAAAAGATGGGTGGACTTGGATTTCCCGAAATGGTGGTCATTCTGATCATTGCCCTTGTGATCTTCGGGCCCAACAGGCTTCCCGCGCTCGGGGAAGGTCTTGGAAAAGCGATCCGGGGATTTAAAGAGGGCTTGCAAGACAAACCCGGCAATATTGAGCAGGACCGAAAAGAAAAAGCAAAAGTTTGATCCGCACGGATATTTGGAGAAACGCAGGGAAGGGAACAGTGGATCAAAAGGATGAAGGTCCATCACGAGGAAAAACTCGAAGCATAAATTGCCGGAAGATGAATGAGACGTTTTGTCATATATCCCCGTGTTGTGCTTGTGATGGAGGCGTAAAACGCCTCCATCACTTTTTGCTCTTGAACCCGGTCATGTAAATGCTGTTCCCGTCAGGCTGTTTCCCTCCGCATGGTATGATAACCCTATGGAACGCAAAAAATTTGAAAGGCTGATAAAAAGAGGCATTCTCTCCGGCGATGAGCTGGATCGGCTCATTCGTGAATCCGCAACATCGGGTTCCCTGCTTGAAGAGAAGCTGATAGAGAACGGGGTTCCCAAGCACGAGCTCCTTTTCTGCCTGTCCGAATACTACGGGCTGCCCTTCGTAGAATATGATGAAAGCGTTATAACTGCCTATCTCCTGATCATCCGTTTGGACATGGAGAAGCTGAAAAAGCATCTCTGGTTTCCGCGATCGATCAGAGAGGACCGGGCCGAAGTGATTGCGTGCCGCCCCGACGATCCACGGGTAATCGACGATATAAAAAAGACCCTCGGAGTTGGCCATATTGATTTTATCGTTGCCCTTCCCGCTGATCTCATCCGCATCATCGAGCACAATTTCGATGTAAACCCCTCGTTTTCCTTCTCAGGAGGAAGAACGCCCCTTGCGCGTGTGAGGACCTATTTCGCATACCGGCGATCAACCTATGCTCATTATAGGACGTTATTCGCCAAGGGAAGGACCGGTCTTGCCTTTATCAGGACCGGCGTGTCCTTCATCGTTATTGCCCTTTTGTTCCTGAGAGTGTTCGGTATAGGACTTTTTACCGTCTTCGAGGCGCCGCTCCTTATCGTCGGCATTATCATGTCCTATGACGGACTCAAATGGTATTTCCCGGCGCGAAGGATAGCAAA
This sequence comes from Nitrospirota bacterium, assembly GCA_963796285.1. Classification (GTDB taxonomy): domain Bacteria; phylum Nitrospirota; class UBA9217; order UBA9217; family UBA9217; genus JALNZF01. The sequence continues at coordinate 1,238,649 of CAWCKW010000012.1, read as the reverse complement.
AAAACCGATCGATTCCATTTGCACTGAGCCTTCCTGGGGCGCATGCGTGCTGGAGGAGTCGATGTCCGCAGAAGGGCATCCCGTTTTCAACCGCAGCGGTGTAGTCAAGGGCGCAGAAGCGCTTCGGGCAGGGTGGGAGTATCTTTCTCCGGTCATGAGACGAAGGTTTCTCGCCTCCGACAGGACGGACATGGCAGAGGAACGGACCTCTCTGGCGGGCCACAGGACGAAGCTGGCGCGTGCCCGGACGGGGCTTGCCTTTACGCGGACGGGAATTGCTTTCATCGGCCTAGGCGTCGGATTGCTCCGGCAGTTTCACGCCGGCAAGTGGACGATTCTCGATATATCGCTCATCGTCGCTGGGCTATTGATGTCTGCGGAAGGATTCTACTGGTATTTCGGCGGCAGACGGTCCGGCATAGAAAGCCTTAAGTCTGTGATTGACGCTGTCAATAAGGAAAGCATATGGGACAAGGTTTTTCCGCTCCGGCACAATCGTACCGGTCCCCAACAGGACAAGGCCGGTCCTCCGGTCCGCGCATCTCACTTGCCGGGCATATGGGCCACCACCGGGCTTGCTCTTGAACGGACCGTTCTCGCGGACCGGCGATGCGTGATGGCCAGGCTGCGCTCGGTTATGGCTGTGACACGAACAGGTCTGGCATTTGTCCGGACGGGCATGAGCATTACCTCTGTCGGTGCGGGCCTCATGGTGTACTTCGGCACGGCATCGGTCGGCTGGACGCTCTTTAATGCGGTGATGATCTTCGTCGGTCTTGCGTTGATCGCCGATGGGTACTATTGGATCGTTCCGACTGAAAAAATGAGAGCGCAATTTCCCTATTGCTACGGTGATATGGAGATAACCCTTCCCGATTACGGTGTACCGACGAACAAATGGGGAACGGTCGTTTTTAGTCAAGATGAGTCGTGAACTTTTAAACATGAATAATAATGATCTGACCAATGCCGGCGTGCGAAAAGGCCCGGAGTTCTCCTTTCTCGTTGAGCGCGGGATTTTAGACCAACAAACGCTTGACGGGGCGACGTTCGTCGCTCGGGCGCGGGGGATCGACCTCGAAAAAATTCTGCTTGCGGAATATGGTGTGCCCAAATACCGGTTGCTTGAGGCGCTTGCCGCCTATTATCAATGCCCATTCATTGAATATGATGAACGTCTACCCATACCGCCCGAGCTTCTGACCGGTCTCAGCGCTGATGCGCTTTCAACGAACCAGTGGATGCCTGTCATCAAAGAAGACACCGGCACGGTGGTCATCGCGGCGAGACACCCCGATAGTCCCACCATGAAGGAAGATATAAAAAAATACGTCAAGGCCGAACGATATGAGTACCGGGTCACCCTTGATTTCGATATACAGTGGTTTATTCAGGACTATCTTCATGCCAAGCCGGGTTTATTGATAGGCACGGAACGGACGGGACTTGCGTACTGGCGCAATACCATGGCCCACTGGAGGACGAGGCTCGCCTGCTACCGGACCGACCTCGCGGGTGCCCGTACCGGTCTTGCTTTCCTGAGATGGGGCTTGGGCACGATTGCGCTCTCCAATACCCTGCTCCAGACGAAAAACGCGAGCAGTTCCCCCTTTTTGTATTTCTCGGTGCTGGCAGTCGGGATTGTCATTTTCTTTTATGGACTTCCCACAATATTTGAATGTTCGAAAATCCCGAATGGCGCCTCCGGGCCACCAGACGCTGGTGGAGGTTACCGCAACAACTATCCAATTCCTTGAGAATTATCATTTTCTGGAAAACACGGGAATCAAGAGGGAAACCCAAGGGACGATGCTTGCCCGAATGGGAGATTTTCTTTCGGACTACAGTACCTATCTGTACCCGTCGCCCTCGAGCAAAGTGCGGACCGTGTTCGCCCGCGAACGAAACGTCCTGGCGGCCCAGCGGACGATCGCCGCGTGTTACCGCACCATTTACGCCCGTGCCCGGACCGGGCTGGCCTTTATCCGCACTGGTATTTCGTTCCTGAGCATAGGAATCGGCATTATAAGCTATTTCGGTTTCGGCCTCCTGACGTCGTTCAATCTTTGGCTTATTGCGGCCGGATTTCTCCTGGTGATCGACGGAACGCTGTGGTATTGGCCCGTGCGGAAGGAACAGGCTGAAATCCCGAGAGGGATTGCCTATCCCGAGTAAGGTAACACAATTTTGAATAGAGAAAAAATTTGCGCCTTTACCACAGAATAGGCCACGGAATATCACGGAAGCGATAATGGGGAATTTGTTAAGAGAGTAAAGAAGAGTCTTTTGATTGTTCCGTGAAAATCCGTGGAAGGCAAGTTGTAAAAAAGGTCTATGACGTAAACTATTTACAGTTCTGAGCAGCCGAGATCGGCTCATGGCTGTTGTTATTTATTTTCTTCATCTTTTCTGAACAGGGCTGAAGCAATACCATACTTCCTCATAAGGTGCTGGAGAGATTGGCGCTCTACGCCGGCAGACTGGGCGGCTAAGGAAACATTTCCCTCCGTGCGGCGCAGCAGGTTTGATATATATTCAATATTAAATGCAGCGAGTACCTTTTGCTTTGCTTCCCGATAATCGAGGTTTTCGGTTTCAATGGCGCTGTTCAGTGAGGTGCACAGTTCCGCGCTGTTTCCGAAGTCCGCCGGTGCAAGCAGGTCGCTTTTTGAGAAGATCACCGCCCGTTTTATCTCGTTCTGAAGTTCCCGTGCATTGCCTTTCCACTGGCGGGAAACAAGCAACTGTATCGCTTCTTCCGTCAACCTCTTCTGGTCTAATCCAAGCTCGTCGCAAAACAGGGATAGAAAGTGGTAGGCGATGAGGGGTATATCTTCCGGTATGTCCCTGAGCGGCGGTGTATTGACCGAAACGACATTAAGCCGATAGTAAAGGTCAGACCTGAAAAGGCCCGCGGCAACGTTGCCCTCCAGGTCCCTGTTTGTGGCGGCTATGACCCTTACATCCACCCTCCGGGTTGTGGTATCGCCAAGCGGCTTCAGTTCTCTTTCCTGCAGCACCCTCAGGAGTTTTGCCTGCAGAGAGGAGGAGATATCGCCTATCTCGTCCAAGAGCAAGGTCCCGCCCTGGGCCGCCTGAAAAAGCCCTTCCCGGTCAGAAGTGGCGCCGGTAAAAGCGCCTTTGCGATAACCGAAAAGCTCGCTTTCCAGGATGTTTTCAGGGATCGCCGGACAGTTGACCGCCACAAAAGGTTTGCCGGTCCGGTTGCTGAGATTGTGGATCATGCGGGCCGCAAGTTCCTTGCCGGTCCCGGTTTCGCCCGTGATGAGCACGGTCACGTCCGTCCCGGCAACCAGCCTGATTGTATCGACGAGTTCCTTCATCCGGGGCGACTCTCCGACAAAGAACGTCTCCTTCTCTTTTTCCCTGATCCTTCTTTCGAGGTCCAGGTTCCTTCGGAGAAGGTGCTGATGTTCCAACGCCCTCCGCACCGTATGCAGTAGCCGCTCCTCCTCGAACGGCTTGGTTATGAAGTCATAGGCCCCGTCTTTCATGGCCGCCACGGCTGTTTCGATGGCGCCGTAGGCCGTCATTATTATCACCGGGAGCGAGGTGTCTTTTTCCTTGATGTGCCGCATGAGCTCCATGCCGTCCATGCCCGGCATCTTCATGTCGACGAGAAGGCAGTGCACTTCATCTTCCTTGAGAATCTGCAGGGCTGCCTTAGCGCTGCCCGCGGCAAGGGTCGCCACAGGCAGGGCGTTTCCGATCAACCGCTCAAGCAATCGGGTCATATCCGGGTTGTCGTCAACAATAAGAATCTTCTGTTTCATGCTTTGTCTCCGGCAAGAGGGAACCAAAGCGTAAAGGACGAGCCCTTCCCCTCCTCGCTTGTGACCGAAAGCTCCCCCTTGTGCTCCTTCACTATCCCGTAGCTTACCGCAAGGCCCAGTCCTGTTCCCTCTCCTGGCTGCTTTGTAGTAAAGAAAGGTTCGAATATTTTGTCCCTGATCTCCTCCGGAATGCCGCTGCCCGTGTCTGAAAAAACAATCCTCACGCCGTTTCTCTCTTTGTCATACGAAGTACTGACAGTAAGGCGCCCTCCGGGCTGCATGGCCTGAAAGGCGTTCAGCAGAAGGTTCGTGAAAATTCGTTTTAGCTTATCCTCGTCAGCCGGCAGATGAGGCAGCGCGGGATCATAATCGCGGATAACGGTGATCCCTCCGCAGTTCATTGTTTCCTCCATCGGTACCAACACCGATTCGACAGCGGCATTGATGTCGGTAGGGATGAGGTCGGTCTTGGTCTGGCGAGAAAAATAGAGAAGATCTTCGACGATCTTCTTGCACAACTGCGCGTTGTTGTAGACAATATCGAGGTCTTTCCTTGCCTGCCCCGTATCCGGGCATTCCTTGCGCAGCATATTCGTATAACCCAGGATCAGGCTGAGCGGATTGTTTATCTCGTGGGCCACACCTGCGCCAAGCCGGCCTATGGAAGCGAGTTTGTCCGCCTGCAGCACCCGTTCCTCCATCTTCTCCTTTTCGTCCTCCGATTTTTTCAAATGCACCATCATCCTGTTAAAGGATTCAGCAAGGTCTGAAACTTCACCGTAGTCCTGCGCGTCTAAATGAAGGTCAAGGCCCCGGTGCCGGTTCACAACATCCTTGAAGAAAGAGCTCACCCGTCTCAGGGGCTTAACCGCCATACGGTAATGAAAATAAGTCATAATAACAAAAAACAGACCGATGACCGTGACTCGGATGAGGAAAAAGAAAAAAGTGGTATTCCGCAACTCGCGCAAGGTGCCGCTCACCGGCGCGGCGATCGACTCCAGGCCCACTACGTTGCCTACTTTCCAGTGACGGGCATGCACCGTTCCGTAATGCCGGGTAATGGACTCCGGCGATAAAGCGGGATCTCCGTGACAGAGCAGGCACTCTTCTTCCGCGACAACAGCTTTAAGATGGAGAAAGTAATCCTCGCCGTTCCTGGAAACCAGGCCCTTCCACTCTTTCTTCGAAGCCGGGTCATTCTGGAACTGTCTGATATAGCTCTCTTCAAAGGCATCGGCTTTATTCGCGGGATTCATGGGATCAACGGAGACCCTTTTGTAAATGTAGCGGGGAAACCTCTGTTTGAACCTCTTCATGATCCCTATGTTCATAAAGGTGCTGGACATGACCTGCTTGATGAAGACATCTCCGGGCAGGGCATGGAATATCTGGGGACGGAGCTCATCCCGGGCATACTCCATAGTGGCATCAATATGACCGAGCACGATATCTGTTTTCTCATAGGCTTCATTGATGAACATTGTTTTCAGATAATCATAGGTGAGCCAGGAAAGAATGGCAATGACGCACAGAAGTATAATGCCCAATCCAAACATAAACTTTGCTGTAAGCGATGGTCCGCCCTGTTTTATTATACCGCCCATGTTGCTCCCGGTGTCTGCTGAAGAGTTCTCGAAAACCGTTCTATACGGAACACACTAAATCCGACGAACTTTTTTATTATAACCCAAAGAAGGCCGTCACAGCAACCATCTTTCAGAGGTGGATCCGAGACATAAATGTAGTTATAAGTTGACTTCGTCTTTTTTTTGGCTGTAATCTGAAGGCTAAAAGCAATCAGAGAGGAGGGCGAGGCACGGTTGCGGACAATGTTACCTCGGACATGACGGATAAAGCGAGGAATCTGCAAATATTATTATGACACTGTTAAAAAACTAAGAATTACTCTTTGTTTTTCGCTCAATATATCGCCGACACTTTGCAAAAAGTCAATGGCCCTTAATATACCAACAACTTTACCCCCGCTGGTCACCGGTAAAATATTGACCTCGCTTTTCACTAGTTTGTGGATGGCCTGGCCGGCGGTTTCGTCGTCTTTCACTGCCGTCTTCACAAACGGACTCATGACCTCCCGCACCGGTATATGAGCCAGCATCCCGTGCCTTAGGGTAAGCTCACTAAGGAGGCCGTCAAAGGGCAGGCCCAGGCCCGGCAATTCCCTGTCTATAGCCTTCAATATGCTCTGGATGGTAAGTATGCCTGTTAATTCCCCGGCCTTGTTGATCACCAAAACGGACCTGTGCCCGTAAATAAGCCCTTTGTCGTCCCGGTAAAAAGATTTATGCAGTACTTTTACCGCTTCCTCCAGGTCCGCGTCGTCATTCACCGTGCTATAGCTGTCAATAGCTATCATGATGTCACGTACACTTGTTTCAGGCATCTTTGCCTTTCGGGTTACGTTCTATAATTATTATTTAGTGCATGTCCGCACATTGTTATTTAAAACGCACTTCCAACCCCACCGCTTAAGGATGGGGTTGGAAGGATAGGGTGTTCATCAATTTATGCACAGACTTTCTCTCCACCGGTCAGTTCCTCAATAGTGGAGTGCACATGGGAAAACACCGCTGTCCCGGACAGCACAATCAAGTAATCCCCGGGATAAATAATGGTGTCCTGGGCCGGGATCAACTCCGAGTCCCCGCGCCTGATACCCACCAAAAGACTGTTCTCAGGCCAATCAATATCGCATATTTTTCTGTTACAAACCGGCGCCCCCAGGCTGACCACTTTTTCTAAAATATGCTTTTCCTCATCATGTTCCTGAGGGCTTGGCTTGTGGGCCGGTCTTCGTTTCGCCAACATCCGGTTCATCAAAACATCATAAACAGGCTTGCCGTTGAACACATCACTGGCAATATAGGCGGACATGCAGACGGTAATTAACGGTAAAAGCTGCTCCATGTTGCCGGTCATTTCCATGATCAAGATGCTGCCGGTAATGGGCGCCTTGACAATGGCGCTGAAGTATGCGGCCATGGCCAGGATGATGAAGTTGCTGACATACATGGGGTCGACATGAAGATATCGGGCCACAAGTGCGCCGTACACATTGCCGCTTAAAGCGCCGATTGCTAAAAGCGGCATAAAAATGCCGCCCGGGACGCCGGTGCCGTAGCTTAACATGGTAAATAAAAATTTACCTACAAGGATGACCAGCAGCATGGTGAGAGCGTAATGCATTTGCGGCAACGAATTAATCAACCCGTCGCCTCCGCCCAGCACCTGGGGCAGGACAAATCCCAGGAATCCGGCCACTACCAAAGGAATGGCCGGCTTTAATTTTTGCGGCAGCAAGGGCAGTTTTTCGTAAAAAATCTGAAATTTAACCAGGCTCGAGTTGAACACTACCCCAAAAGCACCGACGATAAGACCCAGGACCACAACATACACGTAATAATGAAAGGGCATCACGGGAATATTGTGAAAGTCAAATACCGCGCTTTGCCCGAAAACAACGCGGCTGACAAAATCCGCTGTAACCGAGGCGGCCACGGCAGAGGCCAGCACCACCGGGGAAAAGTTTTTATGCAGTTCCTCCAGGGCAAACATCACCCCGGCCAGGGGGGCGTTAAAGGCTGCCGACAGCCCGGCGCTGGCCCCGCTGGTAAGTAAATACTTTTCCTCCATGCTGCTGCGTCTCAAAATCCGGCTGATCCCCTGACCCGCGGCCGCCCCCAATTGCACCGAAGGACCTTCCCGGCCCAGGGAAAGGCCGGCCCCAATTCCCAAGAGACCGCCGACGAACTTTGCCCCGATTACTTTAAGCCAATCAAATCCCCAAAATCCCGCCAGAATGCCCTTTACCTGGGGGATGCCGCTGCCGGTGGACATGGGGACCATCTTGATCAGCCAGGCCAAAATCATGCCGCTAACAATAAGGCAAGCAAACCATAACGCGGTCCAGCCGAAGGCGCTTGACTTCAGAAAGGAAAACAGCTTAGGCAGTTCCGCACCCGTCCAACCCAGCATAAGTCTGAAACAAACTACGACCAAGCCGGCAAGAGCCCCGGTTAAAATACCTTCAAGAATAAGCTTCAGGCGGAAATCATGCCAATGCTCCAATAATTTTTTTATCCTGTTAGGTCTTGTCACAGTCCTTCTGTTCGTTAACATTTATTCAAATAGCTCCTGAGAGATTATAAAACAATACTAATGAACTTATGCCGTGAAAATACTTACGACTTGCTGGACAGCCAGCATCAGAATCATTACGGCAAAACTCTTGCGTAAAACGGCCGTAGGCATCCGCTTGTTGGTATAGGTCCCCAGCAGACTGCCCGGCAGAATGCCGAGCACCAGGGGGATGCCTAAAGTCCAGGGTACGGAGGAAGCATGTCCCAGCCGGCCGATCAAGCCAAAAAGGCCTGCGAGCATCACCAGGGCCAGACCGGTCGAGATGGCCGGCCTGGTGGGAATACGAAGAAAAACGATCATAAAGGGAACAAGTATCGTGCCTCCCCCTATGCCCACCATGCCCGCCAAAAACCCTCCAGTCACACAACCCAAAGCCGCTTTCATCAATGAATAATCGGGCATCTCTGTATTCTCATTCTTGATGGGCCAAATCATCAAACCGCCGATAAGGAACAACAGAGCGACGAAGGTTATTAAAATCACATTATGCGGCAGATAGAATTGCACCATCCCTCCTGCGAGCGCCCCGATGGACGCGCAACTGCCGGTTATGAGGACAAGCTTTTTTTCTATCTTATAGTGCCTGCCATGGGCCCAAAAACCGACGACGCCCGCGACAAAGACGAAAAGAGTGGTAAGAGAGCTTATTTGATGCATTTCAAGATTCAAACCTACGCTCTTTTGAAAAAACAGGATAATAGGGATAATGAATATGGCGCCCCCTATTCCCAAAAGACTCGATAAAAAAGCACCGCTTAAGCTACAGGTCAGTAAAAACAGCCAGCTTGCTGCCATAACTCCACCTCCATGGAATAATTTTTAATTTGTGATTCAAATAGTACTCGGCAAAGCCGATTTGAAGCGCTCGCACCCGGAACTGAACCGTTGCGCCTGATGCATAACGGAGTAACGAAGCGATTTGTGTCTATCCCGAAAAGAAACGGATGCAAAGAAAATAACGGATAAGGTAACTATGAACTGCTCATTATCAGATAACCTCCTGTTGTATGTAATTTTAGAGACTTGAATCCTATTTCCTTAATTGACATTGGTGAAAAGATCAAAGGCCCAGCTCGCGCATGCCGGCTTTTTGTCCTTGCCCGTCTGAGCTATTGCCCGTAGTCAGAGGCAAGCTCTGCACAGTCTTCGAAGCGGCAAAGGTCTCACTCGTTAACCGGGAAGAGGCGAAAGCTCCTGTGACGCCTGCAAAGAGAAGGAGCATTATAAATAAAGACATTCCCCTTCTTTCCCTGCTGAAGCCGTTAAAGAACCCTGATGAAACAAGCGCCGTTTCAGCTGCTTCATGATCTATAATGGCGACTGTTTTGACTTTCCTGACAGACGAAAGGAGCGCCGATAAAATAGTAACTGCCATAAGGACCATAATTACCATCATGAACCCGTGCATAAATGCGTCGGCTTTAACAGGCACAGGAATGCCGGTGTTGCCGAATATGTGTTGAATATTCGGATACCCGTTGTCGGACAGGTACCTGCGCTCCAGGGTAGTAAATATCAGTCCTGAAATGTTCACCCCGAAGATAAGCCCGAGGGACCGCATCATGTTCAGGACTCCTCCGGCCATCCCCAGTTTCTCCTGAGGGGCTGATCCTATGACTGCGCTGTTGTTCGGCGTAATAAACATCCCCATGCCGACCCCGAGGAGTATCAAAACTGCGGCCAGCAAGGGCAGGTGCACGGACACTCCCATCAACATTATCGAGAAACATGCCAGGGCGGAAAGAAGCATCCCGGAAGTTGTGATTATCCTCGGACCGTATTTATCCGAGATGTGGCCTGAGAACGGGGCCACTACCGCCATCGCAAGGAGAAGGGGGGTCAGCAGGGAGCCGGTGAGAGCGACACTGTAGCCCAGCGCTTTTTCAAGATAAAAGGGCATCAGGAACATGATCGCGAACAGGACAAAATAGGACAGCATACCGGTCAGGTTGCCGATGAGGAACGTGCGGTTCCGGAACAGTTTGAGGTCGATCAGAGGATTTTCAACCCGCAATTCCGTGAGGATGAAAAGGCCGAGCAGAATGCAGGCATGAATGAATAATACGATGGTCGTGAAAGAGCCTGACTCGAGCTTTACTCCCCCGTTGAAGGCCAGCACGATACATGCCAGCCCTGAGGCAAATAGCGTTGCCCCAAGGTAATCAACGTTCTCCTTCTTATCGACTCTCCGGTCGCGCGGAAGAATGAACAGGGCGGCAACCGTCCCTACTATCCCGATGGGGATATTCACATAGAAGATCGCCTGCCAGCCTATCGTGGCTATGAGGATGCCTCCGATAAAAGGACCTGCTGACATCGCTATCGCCTGGACAGCTGCCTGGATGCCGATAGCTTTACCCCGTTCGTTTGCCGGAAATGCCTGCGTAATAAGGGCAACGGAGTTGGCCTGCAGAAGCCCGGCCCCGACAGCCTGGATAATGCGGGCTGCGATCATGAATCCCGCCGTGGGCGACATGCCGCAAAACAACGAACCTGCGGAGAAAACCACAAAGCCGATAGTATAGAGCTTTGACCTGCCGAATATATCGGCGAGTCTTCCGAACAGCGGAAGAAAAATGATCAGCGTAAGCATATACGCCATTGCCACCCATTCTATGACGGCCATCGAAACCCCGAACGTGTTCTTCAGCGTCGGCATAGCCACGTTGACGATGCTGACATCGAGGGCCGACATGGTGGCGCCCAGCAGGACGGTGAAAAGCAGAAACCACCTCCAGCCGGGACGTTCCTGAATGCTTTTGCGTATTGCTTCTACTTTAGGTTTCATTGGTGCACCTGAATATTTAAGATTTGTATATCCTGTCTAGACTATGCCTATAGCAATAGCCATGCCATATTGTTATTGTTGCTAAACGACTGTTATCTATGAAAATATTATTTTGATGCAGAGGCGGACCGTTTTTTTGCAGCAAGAAATATCTTGCACTGCAATGTAATCTATGCAGTATCTGCTTGATGGAGACGATAACACGCCGATTTTTTCGCCGGGAACAGGCGAAGGCGCGAGCTTGCGAAGAAAAGAATGTGCGTCAGCGAATTATCACACAGGGCGATGACGAGGACTATTCAAAGATGCTCGCCTCACGACGTTAATAACTTTACCTTGACACGTCTGTAGCTCGTAAAATATACTCGTTTACGTGAAAGCTATACAATTTTTATCCCTCCAAATCCGAAACTTCGTACTTGGCGGGTGAGATTTCTCATTGCACTTCTGTACATTCGCGCGTGAAGTATAATGTTTTCACCCAAATATTACCGGTTTTTCGGAAATTGCGGGGGGCGCTTGTTTCCTCAATGGGAGTGATTTCATGAAATCCGAAATAACTACTTGGTTGATCTTTTATCTGATTCTTGTGACGTACGCATTTAGCTCCAAATTAATGGCAATCGAGATGGCAAGAAAAGTGATGGAAGCAAAACAATGGCCTCCGCCTGACGTCTTCTCCGGCCCGAATCGGGGCGGCTCACTCCTGGATTCCCTCAGACAACCGCTCTACGGCACAGATGCAATTAAAACCGCCAGAAGGTATGTGATTATGTCCGATGTTTTTTTCTGGTGCGTAGTGTGGTCATTCATTCTTTTTGGGCTTTTTTTGTGGGGGTCTTAAGTCTATGAGCTCACACATTAAGCCTTATCAAGACGATATTGCAAACAACCGGCCAGGGGTTGAGTTATTTGTCTGGAGGACTGCGGTTTTATTTATTTTTTTCATTTTGTCTATTTTACTGTTTACTCTACAGCTGGACAGCATGTCCTTTATCAAGAAAACGGTGACCTTGTCATGTAGCCTTGTTCTTTCGCTCATGATCTTTTATCATTTGTACCTGATTATTTTTTTCAAGAAGCTTTGCTACGATATCACAGCGGATAGCTTAACGATACGCTCGTTTATGTTGCACGATGAAATTAAATTTTCCGACATTAAAGAGATGACAAGCCTGGCGAATGAAACGCTTGTGCCACAAAAGAAAAATTTATTTTCTTATTTCAGAGAAGCACCGCAAATAGTTTATCCTGTGGCACAGCTCGGCACGTGTACCTTGGAAAGATTTGGAGCTGTCAGGTTTTATAGTTTTGTGGATACTTTTAAGGAACCCAAAAACTTACTATTCATTCGTATAGCTGAAAATAGACAATATGCAATATCGCCCATTCTTGCCGATGAATTTATAAGGTTGATTAATCGGACCGGAACGGAAGTGATCCAACCCTTTTACGACGCAGAGGTTAAGAGTCATTGGGGAAACCGGCTGGTTACACCCTCCACAACGATAAGAATAAATTTACCTGCTCAAGCATCTTCATTACTTTCTCCATTGATGGAAAACAGCGAACGCGGGATGTCTGGAAAAAAGGGTTTTGGGAACGAAGCTGCGGCCGACAGGTTTTCGCTGGAAATGGAATGATATTATAGAGTATAATAATTGAAATGAAAATTGAACGTAAACTCATTCTCTCGAACACCATCAACGGCGCCTTCATCATCCTGATCGGCTTTTTCGCCTTTCAGAACATGAGCCTCGTGCTTACCAAACTCAAGTTCGTCGAGATCGCCGACGACCTGAACGCGTCCTTTCTCGAGATGCGGCTTTCGGAAAAGAACTTTTTCCTGTACCACGACAGGATGGCACTCAAGGATATCCGGGAAAAGATAGCATTGACGATGACAACGATCGAGGCCGAGAGCGATGACATTATCCGGGCGATCGGGGAGGAAGATCTCAGGAAACTGGTATCCCATCTCAAGATCTACTCGGCCGTCATCCAGGTGGCGAGCACGAAGGATCCTCAGGACCCTGACCTGGAAACGAGGATTCGCGCGGCAGGAAAGAAATTGAAGGAGTATTCTGATTCCATCACACACCTCGAACGCACCCGCGTGAACGATATTATCCTGAATTCGAAGCGCATCCTGATCTTCTCCTTCTGGGTAATTCTGCTTTCCGCGCTCGTTATCGGGCATTTTATTTCTCAAAAGATCCTCAGGTCTCTGCGAGAGATCGAGAAGCTGGCAAAATCGATATCCGAAGGGAACTTCAACAAGATAGCGGGATTTCGGTCCAATGATGAGCTCGGTGCGGTTATCACGGCGATCAATTCCATGTCAGAGGAGCTCGGCCACCGCGAGGAAGAACTGATCCAGTCAAAGAAACTTGCCTCCCTCGGCATCCTGACGGCCGGCGTGGCACATGAACTCACCAATCCGCTCAACAATATATCGATGATCGCACAGACCTACGCGGAACTCTACCCACAACTCGGCGAACATGACCGGATCGAGTTCATGAATAAGGTCGATGCTGAGACGGAGCGGATACGGAAGATCGTCAAGAACCTGCTCGATTTTTCAAAACCCAAGGACGCGAACCCGAACGAGGCGGACATCAACGTGGTGGTGCAGAAGACGCTCACCCTGGTGCAGAACATGATCGATGTGTCGAATATCGAGACATCGATCCACCTCGCCGACAGCCTGCCGCATGTATTCGTGGATGAGCACCAGATCCAGCAGGTGCTGGTGAACCTGATCACGAATGCGGTCCAGGCCATGACCTCCGGCGGCAGGCTCGTTCTTTCATCACGGCCGGGAAAGAAGGGAAATTCCGTCGAGATCGGCGTTGCGGATACGGGCAAGGGCATTGCGCCCGAGTTTCTTCCCCATATTTTCGATCCCTTTTTCAGCACCAAGGGGGAGGGGGGGACCGGACTCGGGCTCTCGGTCAGTTACGGGATCATCAAGAATCATCATGGAGAGATCAGGGTGGACAGCATGGCCGGTGTAGGAACGACCTTTACCATAGAGCTGCCCCAGTACAATAAAGAGGAGAAGAACAATGAATAGTCACAAGATCATGGTCATTGACGATGAAAAGATCGTGGGCGACATGTCAAAACTGTCCCTCGAGCAGGAAGGCTATATTGTTGAAACCTTTCTGAACGCCGAGCCGGCGCTGAAGCGGTTGAAGGAAGAAAAATTTGACGTTGTCGTAACGGACTACAAAATGAAAGGGATCGACGGGATGGAGGTGCTGAAGACCGTGAAAGACCTGTATCCCGCGACACAGGTCATCATGATCACGGCCTTCGCCAACCTCGATGCGGCCATTGAGGCGCTCCGAAGGGACGTGCATGACTTTTTCCCGAAACCCGTAAAGATAAAGGAATTGAAGGCTTCCATCAAACGGGCGCTGGAAAAGCAGCCCTAAAGGTCATGACAAACTTTGCCGGAAAACTGAACTCTCTGTACCGGACCCTCTGGCGCGTTCGCCGCAACCGGGATTCGTTCGAGCTGCTTTTTTCCCGGTTCCGCGAGGTCCTCGACGATAACAACAGGGCGCTCGAGATCATTACGGACATGGGTGATACCCTTGGCGGGGACTATCTGTTCGACATTCAGTACGTCAAACGATCCTATGCCGACCTTCACGCCGCCGTAGACGACTCCCTCCGCGATTTTGACCTGCTAACGCACGGCCGGTATCCACAGCTCCGAGAGAAGTCCCGGGAAATCGACGAAGGGATCAGGCATGTCATCGATGAAACCGTTATCCCGGCAAAGGATCTCGTCGTTTTCTATGAGCACGTTACCGGCGATATGGTGCGGGACATCGGCGGTAAGAACTCCAACCTCGCGGAGATCAAAAACGCGCTGAAGCTGAACGTGCCCGATGCCTTTGCGGTAACGACCCGGGCCTTCGACGCCTTCATGGGCCATAACCGGATCTTTGAAAAGATACGGCTACCGCAGAACAATGCCACGGTCCCGTCGGCGTCCCTGCATGAAGTGCATGAGCTTATTCTGCATGGAGAGATGCCGCCCGACCTTCACCGCGCCATCGACAAGGCCGTCAACAAGATCAGTTCGCGGTGCAAAGGGAAGTGTTCCTTCGCTGTGCGGAGCAGTGCAGGGGAGGAGGATGGAGACTTCTCGTTCGCAGGACAGTTCGAAACCGTTCTGAATGTGCCACTCGAAACCGCTGCAGTTGAAAAGGCGTACCGGAAGGTGCTCGCCAGTCTATTCTCTGAAAAGTCGTCGATGTATCAGAAAAGACTGGGGTACGACCTCAGTGACATGAAAATGGCCGTGGGCTGCGTGGTGATGGTGGATGCCGATACGAGCGGCGTCCTGTATTCGATCGATCAACAGGGAAACCGTGACACGCTTATCATCAATGCTACGTGGGGGCTTGGCACTTCCGTTGTGGAAGGCCAGACCGATGCTGATTTTTACAGGGTGAATAAGACCGGCAACCGGGAGATCGTCGAGACGAGGATCGGCACGAAGGGCTCGATGGTCATCGGGATGAAACAAGGCGGTGTGACGGCGGTCGCGACGCCGGAGGAAAAACGAACACGATCGAGCCTTGATCCAGGGCAGGTCGCTGAGCTCGTCCGGCTGGCGCTGCTGATCGAAAAGCACTTTCGCAGGCCCCAGGACATCGAGTGGGCCTTCGACAGCCAGGGGAGGGCGTTCATCCTCCAGTCGCGGCCGCTCAGACTGTCAGGCGATGACACCCGCACTCGTGCCGCGGGCCCGGGCGCGCCTGACGCGAAGGTCCTCGCGAAGAACAGCGGGCTTGCCGTGCAGAACGGCGTGGCAGCGGGCCGGGTCTTCATCCTGAAGAACATCAATGAACTTGATTCCATCCCCAAGGGCGCTATCCTCGTTGCGCGGCACGATTCCTCCCACTTCGTCCGCGTGATGACCGACGTGTCCGCGATCGTCACCGACACGGGAACGCCGACGAGCCATATGGCCGCGCTTGTGCAGGGAGTTCAGGATCCCAACGGTCGTGAACGCGGGCAATGCAACGCATTTGCTTGCCCACGGCCAGGAGATCACCATCCAGGTGGAGAACGAAGGGGCGACCATCTACCGAGGGGACTGGTCAGGCAGATCGTGGAGCACGCGCGAAACGATTCCGCAAGGATGGAAGAACTCCTGGAGTTCCGCAAAAAAAGGTATCTCCTGCGCTACATCGCGCCGCTGAACCTGGTCGATCCTCTGCGGGATGAGTTTACGCCGCAGGCATGCAAGACCATGCATGATATTCTGCGCTTCATCCATGAGAAATCGGTCGCCGAGCTTATCGAGACCGCGCAGTCCGGCGTGAAGGCCGGTGCCGTCAACCTGGATCTGTCGATCCCCGCCGGCATCATGGTCATCGATATCGGCGGAGGCTTGGACAATTCCTCGCCCAGCGGCCATGTCACCGCCGAGCAAATCGCTTCGCTGCCGCTTCGGGCGCTGATCACGGGAATGACCCGCCCCGGCATCTGGCGCTCCGACGCAGTCCCGTTGAACGTCAATGATTTTATGTCGAGTATGCTGCGTATGCCCGATATCATGTCCGACAGCGGCGGCCGCGTGGAATCGAACATGGCCGTCATTTCCCGGGAATATGCGAACATCAGCCTGAAGTTCGGCTATCATTTCATCGTCCTGGACTGCTTTTGCAGCGAGAACACAAGAAACAACCACATTTATTTCCGGTTCACCGGCGGCGCCACCGACATGACCAAGCGTTCGAGGAGGCTGCAGCTCATCGCTGAGATCCTCGGCGAGTACGGTTTCAACATCAAGACAAAAGGCGATCTGATCGTTGCCCGGCTCGCGAACATCGACAGGGAGGAGGCGGTAACCATCCTCGATCAGCTTGGCAGGCTGATCTCCTATACCCGTCAGCTGGATGCCGTGCTCCAGGATGACCATGCGGTAAAGCGCTATGCAAGGAATTTTTTGGACGGAATTTATCAGGCTTAAGCGTCCGGGATGAGAAAGCTCGCCGGAGAGGATGAATGATGGCTGCGACAACCAACGATAAAAAGAACATATCGGCTCATATTTTGCCGACGGCAGCAAATCTGCTTGGATTGTGCTTCTTGATCCTGAACCTCAAAAAGATCTGGAAGGGCGGCAAGGTCGTGGAGGTCGTCGACAAAGCTGATGGGATAGCGATCCTGATCTTTCTCATTGCAAGCGTATTGTCGTATGCCTCCATGCGTTCGTCTAAGCGGGGGGTAATGTATGAAAAGATAGCGGACATTTTTTTTCTCGTTGGTTTGTTCCTGCTCTCGTTCATAGCCATGGTTACGGTTTTTGAACTGGCATAGCATTAAGCCGGAAGTCAGGACGCTGAAGGCAGTGAACGAGCCGGTTGCAAATATTTATTCACCTTGCTTTTTTATTTAAACTATACTATGATTTTATCAGCAGTAACCCTGCAATGCCGCCTGTTCATGTAACCTCATCTTACTTATGCCCGACAAAACATCCCCAGCCAAAGGAATCATAAAGTCACTCGGTCTTGTGTTCGGCGATATCGGCACGAGCCCGATCTATACGCTCACCGTCATCTTCCTGCTGACCAAGCCGACAGAGTGACAACGTCGTCGGCGTGCTCTCGCTCATCGTCTGGACGCTCATCATCCTCGTTACCGTGGAGTACGCCTGGCTGGCCATGAGCCTCGGCAAACGCGGCGAAGGCGGCACCATCGTGCTCCGCGAACTCCTGGTCCCGCTCCTCAAATCGAGCAGACAAGCCACGGTCGTCACCATGCTCTCCTTCATCGGCATCTCGCTCATCATCGGCGACGGAGTCATCACGCCGGCCATCAGTATCCTGAGCGCCGTGGAAGGTATGCTCCTGATCAGGGGGTTTGAGGGAATGAACCAGACGTCCCTTGTCGTGATCGCCGGCGCGATCGCCATCCTGCTCTTCTCGATCCAGAAGAAGGGTACCGAGCGGGTCGCCGGGGCCTTCGGTCCGCTCATGGTCGTCTGGTTCGCCGTCTTGACGCTCTCCGGCGTGGCCTCGATCGTCCAGGTCCCGTACGTGGTCAAGGCAGTGAACCCGTACTATGCCTTCCGGTTTTTGATACGAAAACGGCATCGACCGGATTCTTTGTCTTTCCGAGGTCATCCTGTGCGCTACTGGCGGCGAGGCGCTCTACGCCGACATGGGGCACCTGGGCCGCGAACCGATCGTGCGGGCCTGGTACTTCGTGTTCTTTGCCCTCGTGCTCAACTATCTCGGACAGGGCGCGTTCCTTATCCAGCATCCCGAGGCCAAGAACGTGCTGTTCGAGATGGTCTATCACCAGGCGCAGTTCCTGTACATCCCGTTCCTGCTCCTCTCGATCATCGCCACGGTCATCGCCTCGCAGGCCATGATCAGCGGCATGTTCTCGATCGTGTACCAGGGCATCACCACGCGCATCATGCCCATGTTCAAGGTGGAATATACCTCCGAGGAGCGGCATTCCCAGATCTATATCGGGTTCGTCAACTGGTTCCTGCTGTTCGCCGTCATCTTCATCATGGTCGAGTTCCAGGAGTCGAGCAATCTTGCCGCGGCGTATGGCCTCGCGGTGACCGGCACCATGACCCTTACCGGCATCTTCATGACCTGGATCTTCTATCTCAAGAGGAAGTTCGGCAGGTCGGCGCTCTCGCTGGTCGTGACCTTTGTCTGCCTGACGTTCCTCCTGTCCAACACCTATAAGATCCCTCATGGCGGATACTGGTCCATCATCATCGCGATGATCCCGTTCCTGATCATTCTCCTCTACCGAAGGGGGCAGCGGAAGCTCTACATCGCGCTTCAGCCGCTGCCGATCGACGTCTTCCTGCCGAGCTACAACCAGATCTATCAGAACATGAGCAAGATCAAAGGGACGGCGCTCTTTTTCGCGCGGGACGCGAAAGAGGTCCCTCCTTACATGGTCCATACCATATTCAAGAACAACATCATTTACGAGGACAATATCATCATCTCCATCGTCAAACGCGAGGACCCCTTCGGCACCACGGGGTTCTTTAAAGAAGAACTGGCGCCCGGGCTCAGGTCCTTCGAGATCCAGACGGGCTACATGGAGGTGCCGGATGTGGAGGAGATCCTGCGCGAGGCGGGGATCAACGAGAAGACCATCTTCTACGGGGTAGAGGACATCCTGCCGAGCAACATCATCTGGCAGATCTTCTCGATCATCAAGCGGCTTACCCCGAACATCGTTCAGTTCTACAAGCTCCCGTACAACAAGCTCCACGGTGTGGTCACGCGGGTGGAGATGTAGTGGACGATGGAAGCGTATTATCTAACCCGGACAAGCCGGAACAAAGCAAAGCATTTTCTCGCAAAGACGCAAAGGCGCGCAAAGAAATGCATGTACATCTTGAATTTAAATAATAATCCATTTTGTTTTTGCTTTTCTTTGCGGCCTTTGCGTCTTTGCGAGAGACAGGTTTAAGCTTTCGTCTGAATCCTGTTCATTTCGATTAGAATTTTATCCTTTTCTAACTGAGGAGGGAAAGTGAAGTCATTCGATGTGGTCACCAAGGTGGAAGGCTCAGGCGAGTATGTCCTCGGTGCGCGAGAAACCGGCAGCCATGCCTGTTATCTGATCTACGGAGTATTGAAACCCGGGGAGAAGGGAAGGGAGTTGAAGCCCGGCAAGGGGCATGAAGAGATCGTCCTTGCGATCGCGGGCGACCTTCAGTTGTCCGGTCATTATACGGGAATGCTCAAGCAGGGACAGGCGATCCATCTTGAGGGTGAGCAGATGTGTCGCGCCGAAAATCCGGGCACGATCAATGCCGTCTATGTTATTTCAGGGGGGCATTCAGAATCGGAACAGGGGCACCATTGAAGCCTTAGAAATTTGAAAGTACCCGGCGGTTTTCAACTATAGCGGCAGCTTCCTCGTTTCCTCGAATACATGACCCCCTTCAGTCCCGGTCAGCGACTGGAGCTTGTCTCCGAATTTCGCAAGCCGTTTGTCCGATTCGTCATATCGCATCTTCGTGTTTGTCAGATGCTTTCCCACCAGTTCGAATTCCTCCTGAAATTTTCTGAAGTCACCCGAAAGCCTTGCCAGGCTGCGAAGGATCTCCTGCGCCTGCTCCTCGATGTGCAGGCCTTTGAGGCCCAGGAGGATGGTCTGGAGGTAGGCGTAGAAGCTGTTCGGTGAGACCGGGATGACCCGTTTGGAAAAGGAGTAGTTCAAAAGCCCCTTATCGGTATCAACGGCCTCGTCCCTGATGATGAGCTCATAGTACACATTTTCCGCAGGGATATACATGAGCGCGAAGTCGAAGGTCCCTTCATCGGGCAAGAATGTACTTGCCGGCGATCGCGTCGATATGCTTTTTGACGTCGGCGATGAACTTCTTCTTGGCGATCCTGCGTTCGTCCTCTGTCGCGGTCTCGACAACGCGTTTGAAATTCTCGAGCGGGAATTTTGCGTCCACCGGCACGAGGTTCGGTCCGATCCTTAATGACGGCGTCCACAGCCTCTCCGCTCTTGAACCGGTGCTGGAGCGTGTAATGGGCCGGCGGAAAGATCTGGGCCAGGAGGTCGCCGAGAAAAAGCTCGCCCAGGCCGCCGCGCAGTTTGGGCGAGCGCAGGATCTCCTGCAGGCTCGCGATGTCCTTGCCGACGTCGAACACCTTCTTGGTCGCCTCGCTCAGGCCGCCGAGTCCCTTGCTCACTTCCTGCACCACGCGTGCGGCGTTGTCCAGCCTGCTGTTCAGATCTCCCGTGGATTTCTGGAGCTGCTGGGTGACCTGGTTCAGCTGAGCGTTCACCTGGAGCGTGACCTGGCTGAGCTGCTGGTTCATCGACTCCTGGCTCTTGAGCATGGAATCGGTCAACTGGCCGCGGAGCGACTGCACTTCCTGCTGCATGAGGGTCATGGCGGGGTCAACGGTCTTCTTCCGGGACTGGAGCACGAGCCAGAGGAGGACCAGGACGACTGCTGCAAGGAGTATGAGGATGGCTATGTTCATAGTATTATCAGACTTATGTCGGGCATCGAAGTCGAAAGCTCAAATCCCAAGCACTGAAATATCAAACAGACGAATATTGATGATTTTATAAAAAGTCTAAATTTTTCACACGAAGCCACAAAGACACGAAGTAAATCCCGTTAATTTGAGTCTGTATTTAAATGTTCTTTTTCGTCATGCCGGACTTGATCCGGCATCCAGAGTTTGCTGAAAAGACTGGATTCCTGCCTTCGCAGGAATGACGATCTTAAGTGAAGCGGCTATTAAAATACAAGCTCTAATTAAGAAGGGTTTTTCTCTTTGTGACTTCGTGGCTTCGTGTGAGACAGGACTTTTTCATTATTCGAACTTGGAATTTGGATATTATTTGAAAATTTTATTTGATATTTGGCGCTTGCCCTTACAGGGCGAGCATCCTGTCCAGCGCCCGCTTTGCCGGGACGCGGATGTCCTCGGGAACCTTGATGACATACTGCATCTTTTCCATGGCCGTGAGCACGCTTTCGAGCTTTGTCCGCTTCATGTTGGGGCAGACCATCTCATTGTTCAGCGACATAGAAGTGCTTGCCCGGGTTCTCTTTTCTCAGGCGGTGGAGCAGGCCTTCCTCTGTGCCGATGATGAATTCCTTCTGGTTCGATTCCCTGCAAAAGCGGAGCATGCCCGAGGTGCTCGTGATCTGGTCCGCCATGTCCTGCACCTCGGGAGGGCATTCGGGGTGGACAACGAGGACTGCATCGGGGTGGTCGGCCCTGGCCTTTTTCACGTCCTCGATATCGAGGTGGCCTTGATGGACGTTGCAGAACCCGTCCCAGGAAATGATCTTCTTCTTTGTCCTTTTGGCGGCATAGGCGGAGAGGTTCCGGTCCGGGATGCAGATGATGGTATCTTCCTTCAACGATTCAACGACCTTCACGACGTTCGATGAGGTGCAGCAGATGTCGCTCTCCGCCTTGACCGCGGCCGAGGTGTTCACGTACGCCACAACCGGCACGCCGGGGTATTTCTTCTTCATGTCCAGAAGCGTGAAATCGTCGGCGAACTCGAAGGCGATGCCGAGCTTGTCGGTGTAGAAATCCCGCCGCGTCTTGCGCGGTCCCTTGACCGTGACCATGTCGGCCATGGGACATCCCGCGCCGATCTCGGGGAGCAGCACGGTCTTGTCAGGGGAGAGGATCGAGGCGCTTTCGGCCATGAAGTGCACGCCGCAGAACACGATAACGTCGTAGTCTGTTTTCGCCGCAGCGCGCGAAAGCTCGAGCGAATCTCCGGTGATGTCGGCGATGTCCTGCACCTCCGGACGCTGGTAATTGTGCGCGAGGATGATGGCGTTCAGGTCTTTTTTGAGCTTCAGGATCTTATCGCGGAGGGCATTGATGTCGGTCTTTTCGGTAGTCATAGGTAGAGTGATAATACAGATAATCGGAGTGAGTTGTCAAATGGAATTTGATCATCCTTGCGACAAAGGGACGAAGACACCAGATAAGACAGTAAGAAGAAGTCCTTTGCGTCTTAGGACGTCGTGGCGGACCCAGTTTCGGGCTTTTCTATTGCGCAGGCCGCTGATTTCGAGTATTCTACCTACCATGACAGACAACGAAAAGTTCAAATCAGGCTTCATCTCCATCATCGGCAGGCCGAACGTAGGGAAATCCACGCTCCTGAACGTCCTGCTCGGCGAGAAGATCGCCATCGTCTCAAGCAAGCCGCAGACCACCCGGAACCGCATCCTCGGCATCGTGAACCAGCCGGGCGCGCAGTTCGTATTCCTGGACACGCCGGGCATCCACAAACCCATGCACAAGATGAACGAGGTCATGGTCAAGACCGCGCTCCAGACCTACAATGAGGTGGACGTGATCCTCATGCTCGTCGAGGCCCAGGAGCAGCCCGGCGGGGGAGACCGGTTCATCGTCGAAACCCTTTCTGCAGTGAAGACCCCCGTATTTCTTCTGATCAATAAAGTGGACCTTATAAAAAAGGAAGCGCTTCTGCCGCTGATGCAGGAATACAGCACGACTCTACAAGTTTGCCGAGATCATCCCCGTGTCAGCGCTCAAGAACGACCTTGGCGGTCTTGTCGAGACGATCCTGAAACGTTTGCCCCAGGGCCCGAAGTACTTTCCCGACGACCAGCTGACGGACCAGCCTGAGCGGTTCATTGTGTCCGAGCTTGTCCGGGAAAAGATCTTTGAGCTTACGAAGGAGGAGATCCCTTATTCCACGGCGGTGGTCATCGAGGAAATGAAGGAAGAGCCCGGACATCACGCGGATCCCGCTGTCATCTACGTGGAACGCGACTCGCAGAAGGGCATCCTGATCGGCAAGGGCGGGGGCATGCTGAAAGCAGATCGGCACGCTCGCCCGCCTGGATGCGGAGAAACTGCTCGGGACGAAGATCTTTCTGAAACTCTTGGTGAAGGTGAAAAAGGGCTGGCGCGAGGACGAGCGCATGCTGAAGAACTTCGGGATACTGGGAGAAGAGTAAAGATAAAGCGAGATTCGCAGTTTCTTATTTCAAATAATTGAATCAAGTCGAAACCCGAACGTTCGAAACGTATGAGAACATCGAGACTTGAAACTTGTTTAGGACTTGGAACTTGAGATTTCGAGACTTGGAGAAATTCCACTATGCATGAACTGATAATCTGGCTGCTCGTGACCATCGGGACGCTGGGCTATCCCGGCATCTTTCTGCTCATGGCCATGGAGAGCTCGGTCATCCCGGTCCCGAGCGAGCTGATCATGCCGCCGGCAGGGTATCTGGCGCAGCAGGGACAGATGAACATTTGGCGCTCGCCATCCTTTGCGGCGCCGCCGGCAGCCTCGTGGGCGCCTACGTGAACTACTATGCGGCGCATTATCTGGGCAGGCCGCTGCTGTGAAATACGGCAAGTATGTCTGGATCACGGAGGAGAAGTTCGCGAAAGTCGAGCAGTTCTTCAACGACCACGGCGAAGTATCGACCTTTATCGGCAGGCTCTCTCCCCGTGGTGCGGCACCTTATCTCGCTTCCCGCAGGGCTGGTGGGCATGAACCACATGAAATTCTCTCTCTATACGCTGCTCGGCGCGGGCATCTGGGTGACCATCCTCACCTGCATCGGATACGTCATAGGCGCGAACCAGGAACTGATCATGAAGTATTCGCACCAGGCCTTGATCGGCGTGGTGATCGCGAGCATCGTAATCATCATCGTCTACGTCAGGGCGCATAAAAAGAAGAAACAGCAGCTAGCCAAAAGCGTGGATTGAAGAGCAACTAGCCGGCATTCAACAGGATCTCTCATGGCAGGCGGTCAGGGTTCATCGATTCGCCGGCAAGAGTGCAGAGGCAAGCCATTATTGGCTGCCACGACAGTTTCATATTCGATACCGATTTACTGCTATTGAGTGCTGCCGTATCCATTTTATTAATGAAACGGACGGGCCAACGTTTTCAATGATTGTATTTTGCCGCAGCAGCGTTTTTTGCATGGCCCTGCTTGAACATGCAACGGCGTGGAGGAGGCTGGAATGGACCGAGAAAATCGCACTCTCCTGATTGTCGACAGCAGCGCCTCCCATCGCTTTTACCTGGGGACGATGCTCAGAAGGCTCGAATATGCGGTCCATAGCGCCGCCTCGGCGGAGGATGCCGTAAAAGTAATGGCCGATATTCTGCCTTCGCTCGTAATAACGGAGTTTGCGCTCCCCGAGATGAACGGTATCGGCCTGCTCACGACGATGAAGCAGGACCAGCGCCTGAAGACCGTTCCCGTTGTCATTCAGAGCGCCGATGACGGCCCGGGAATAAGGGAGCAATGCATGACCGCGGGCTGCACGGCATATTTCAAGAAGCCGGTAGAAATTGAAGAGCTGTATACGACCATCCAGGCCGCGCTTGAATCTTCACCAAGACATACGGTGAGGATCGAAACGGCCTTCAAGGTTGAGGTGGGCGACAAGAAAGCACCGGGAGGATCAGTGAGGCAGGAAACCGTCATTGAGCTGTCAGATGGCGGTCTCTACATAAGGACACTCACGCCCGATCCAATGAAGACAGTTGTTCCCCTCACGCTGAATATCGAAGACAAGGTGATCAATGCAACGGCTATTGTGCTGTACATCTCACAGAAAACCGGAGGGAAGGACCAACGACCGGGGATGGGAATGAAGTTCGTCCAGATCGATGAGAAAGACAGGGCGTTTATTCGGGAGTACATAAAAAAACAGATCTCGCAGGGGCTGTCCCTATAATAGGCTTGGTTCGTGCAATGCAATTAATTCGAAACACCAGGTCGCACCACAAGAAATATGGCAAAGACGCGTCTGGAGAGTAAGGATCATGCTTCCTCCGGGCAGGCATCGGGGTTGCCTTCTCATTAAGCATACCGGAGCAAGTGCATGTTCCGTCTATCCTGACCGTCAGCGTCCATGAAGCTAAGCAGGTCGTCGGCTTTTTCTCGTCTCAATTCCTTCTTTTATCCGGACCTCCCTCAGTGTATACTACATCATCCAGCAGTGAGGAACGGCCATGAAATCCAAGACAGAAGCGATCATCATCAGCAGCATGAACCTTGGCGAGGCGGACAAACTCGTTACGTTCTTCTCGCTCGACCGGGGCATGCTGAAGGGCGTTGCCAAGAACGCGCGGAAGTCCTTTCGCCGCTTCGGGGCAGGGCTCGAGTCTTTTACCATATCCAGGCTGCACCTCCACGAGCGTGAGCACCAGGAACTCGCGCGGATCGAGTCCACGGACATTATCGAACAGCACTCATCCATCGGCTGCGATCTGGGCCGTGCCGCCGTCGGCGCGGTGATGCTCGAACTGGTGCGGGAGATGGCGCCGCTCGGCGAACGCAACGCGCCTGCCTTTCTGCTTCTTTCCCATGTCCTCCACCTTCTCGACGAGGGTGAGGACCCGCACTTCCTCCTCCGGATCTTCGAGATAAAGTTCCTGTCGCTCCTGGGCTACCAGCCCAAGCTTGACCACTGCCTTTCCTGCGGCGTGCAACCGAAAGGGGATGTTATCTTTCTCGGCATGAAGGGCGGCATGCTCTGCCCGGATTGCATGGTATCGTCCGGCGATCCGCAGATACGGCTATCCCAGGGTTCCGTGGGGTTCTATTACCAGGCGCTCAGGATGGACATGGACAAGGTCTGCAGGCTCAAACCCTCTCCCACGATCATGCAGGAGCTCGACCAGGCATTCTCGGCACACACCTTCAACATCCTCGGCAAGCGGCTCAAGTCAACGGTGTTCCTCAAGTCGGTCTGCTCTCTGCCCGGGTAGAATTGATGCAGATGTCATTAAGAGTTTATACCACGGAGGTTCATTGCGATCTCCTTTTTCCTATCTGCTGTCAAAATAAGGAAATACTCAGCCCATCAATCCATTTCGACACATCTGAATTCGCGGAACCTGCATTGGTTCCATGAATAGCGATTCCCTTCAGCACAGTGGCTTTGGGACATGCTTTGGCAATATCCTTCTCGCTATGGGCCATTCCGCTGCCCTCGTGGGTGCAAAATGGTACAATTGTCTTTCCGGAAAAGTCATAGCTTTCCAGGAACGAGAAGACCGGCATGGGCATCGTTCCCCACCAATTCGGATATCCCAAAAAGATCACATCATATGCCCCCATGTTCTCAACCTGTCCTGTCAGCTTCGGCCTGGCTTTGGCACGCAGTTCATTCTTGGCTACTTCCGTAGCTTCCTTATAATCGTTGGGATAGGCTGTGACGGATTCAATATGAAACAGAACGCCGCCCGCTATTTTCTGGATCATGTTTGCGACAACTTCGGTATTGCCGACTTTTAGATCGACAAGCCTCCCACTGACATAATTTTGCCCCTTCCGGGAAAAATAAGCTATCAGGCATTTTTTACTAGATAAATTCATAATTAAATACTCCTCACTTATTTCTGATCGATCACTTTTTTCAGGTGATTAAGGCCCGACGCCGCTGTCGGCCATCCGGCATAAAACGCAATATGCGTGATCGCGGCCACGAGCTCTTCCTTCGTAAGGCCGTTTTCCATAGCCTTCTTCAGGTGGAATTCGACCTGCTCGATTCTGATTCAGCGCAACCAAACAGTGCCACCGTGATCAGGCTTTTATCGCGCTGCGAGAGCGGCGGACGTCTTCCAAACATCACCGAAAAGCAAATCCTGTGTCAATTGCGCATAATCCGGCGCTAGTCCTTCAACTCATCTGTCGCTTTTTTTACATCGCTGTCTGACATGTGTATTCTCCTTTGCCTAGTTTAATTTTTATGGCCGCAGCAGCGTCTTGATCGCGCGGCGCTCGTCCATCGCGCGGTAGCCCTCGGCCACCTGGTCGAGGGGCAGCGTCAGGTCGAATACCTTGCCGGGGTCGATCTTCCCCTTCAGCACAAGACCGATCAGATCGGGCAGGTAGCGGCGCACCGGCGCGGGGCCGCCGTGGAGATGGACGTGGGCGAAGAACAGCTCCTGGCCGTTGAGCTCGACCCCGTGCGGGACGCCGACGTAGCCCACGTATCCGCCCGGGCGGGTGGAATGGATCGCCTGCATCATCGACTCCTGGGTGCCGACGCACTCCAGCACCGAGTCAGCGCCGATTCCGTTGGTCATCTCCTTGATCCGGGCCACGCCCTCGTCACCGCGCTCGGTCACGATGTCGGTCGCGCCGAACTCGCGGGCGAGCTTCTGTCCGCGACTCATGGCGGCTCATCGCGATGATCCGCTCGGCACCCATCTGCTTTGCGGAAAGCACGCCGAGCAGTCCGACCGCGCCGTCGCCGACGACCACGACCGTCTTGCCCGGCTTTACGTTGCGCCGCGTCGGCGGCGAACCAGCCGGTGCCCATGACGTCGGAGAGCGTCAGCAGGCTCGGGATCAGGTCGTCCGAGGGAACCTCCGGAGTCGCCACCAGGGTGCCGTCCGCGTGCGGGACGCGCAGAAAGGGCGCCTGCGCACCGCCCATAAGTTCGCGATGCTGGCAGGACGACTGATAGCCGATCTGGCAGGTGGGGCAGGTGTTGTCGGAGGCGAAGAACGAACCGATCACGAACTGGCCGCGCTTGACCGTGGTGACCGCGCTCCCGACCTCCTCGACGATGCCGCAGTACTCGTGCCCCATCGGTGTCGGCTGGGTGATCGGGTTGATGCCGCGGTAAGGCCACAGATCGGACCCGCACACGCAGGTGGCCGAGATCCTGATGATGGCATCGGTCGGCTTGATGATCTTCGGGTCTTCGCGCTCCTCGAAACGCACGTCGCGCGGCCCGTAGAGAACAGCTCCTCGCATGGTTTATCTCCTCTCATGTGCCATAAACAAATTGTACATCTTCCAACGGAGTAACCTCATATTATTGTTCGGCCACCTTACGAATGGAATGGTTGCTCATAGTGTCATTTTGCTCCCTTGGACAAATGCTTTTCCCAAAACCGAACGGCGTGGTCTAACCATCCTTCGGCATCGGTGCCTGTTCCAAACCCGAAGCCGTGACCGGCAGATTCTATATCTACGATATTCGACCGCTACTCCGGCATTTCTCAGATTTTCGACGCGCTTGTCAACGGCCGCAATATTCGCTATAAGATCATTTTCGCTCACCGAATAAAAGTAGGACAAAGAAAATATTTTGAATAGCTTGATTGACCGGTATTCCCTATAACCGCTATAGATGGTTTCGGCAGATTGCCGCCCGCGTAAGTTGCAACTCCGCGTAAAGCAATATTGCCCACTATCCTGGCGCCGGCAGAACCTCCCCATAAAGAGTAATCTTCAGTGCTTACCCTGAGTGCTTCAGCGTTCCTGAAAATGTAGGCTATCGCCGCCGCCAGATCCGCTGTCGCACTTTGCTCGCTCCCTATGCGATACCGTATGACAAAAGCGTTATATTTCTTCTTACTTATCTCCAAAGCGAGCGGAAAACCTTCATGCAGGGAGCCGACGTAGGAAAATCCTCCGCCAGGGCACACAATGGCAAACGGGGCTCCCGGTTCTCCCCGGAAGTAGAAGAGTCCTGTGTTCTTCTTTGGCGGGATCCTCCTGCTTTTGCTGCTCAGTGTAGAAATCGTAGAATATGGTTTTGCCGTCTTTGACTTCATCAATCATGTGGTTAAGCGCAGCCACTACAATGTCGGGGTCCACATGGCTGTGATAAGGCATGAGCGCACGAACATTACTGAGCGGCGTGTCATAGTAATAGGCGTTATTATCCTTCGGAAGGATGAGCTGGCTAAAGCCTTTAAATGCCGGATGGTTCACGATGTCGCGCACGGTATCATGGGTTGTTATATGGTCATAGCTTCCATGATCTTTCGATGCTGTTGTCGTGCTGTAAGGTGTCATAGGGCGTTCCTTGGTCTCTTGAGCAGTGATATCTCGACCAGTGACAAATGAGATGGAGATCCCGACCCAGAGCAGTGTTAATATCCGACTAGGCAAGCTGCCTCCTTGCAGCTCTTTGTCCCTGATCTTAGTATATCGCATAGTGGTCTGTCGGTCAGGGCTTTTCAATCAGTCATGTATTGTGCGGTTTTTGAACCTCTTTACCGCCGCAGGGCTCACGAAGATGTCGCCATAAAGACTTTGGTTCGTGTCCATGGCAGCGATCGCACTCATATCTTCTTCACTCAGTTTGAAGTCCCAGATACTGTAATTTTCAACGATGCGCTCTCTGTGTACAGATTTTGGAATCGCGACCACTCCGCGTTGAACATGCCACCGCAAAATAACCTGGGCGATCGTTTTCCCGTATTTGCGCCCGATCGAGGACAGGACCTCATTCTTGAATATATCTCTCTGGCCTTCTGCAAGCGGCCCCCAAGCCTCCATCTGGACTTTGTATTCATCCATGGTCTTTTTGAGCGGATTCTGCTGGCAAAACGGGTGAACTTCCACCTGGTTGATCGCCGGGACTACCTCGTTGAACTCGGCCAGATCAGCCAAACGGACGTCTGAGAAGTTGCACACACCTATGGCGCGGATACGCCCCAATTTGTCAAGTTTATATCCATTGCTCGCCAGGAACCATACACATCCCCGTAGGACTGATGGATGAGGTACAGGTCCAGATAATTCAGGCCCAGCAGTTTCATCTGCTGCTCAAAAGCGGCCTTGGTTTTCTCCGCCAGGCGAGCGCGATCTGAGCAGGCGTCGCCTTCTTCCGCTCTGCGATCTTCTTCAGCAGATCAACAAGAACTTGGTTCGCCTTCCTGTTCTCCGGCGTAAAGCGAGGAACGATGTTGCGGAAGTCGGACTTATCGAACGTCGTCTTCTCGTCGATCTTTCCCGTGAGGAAACCTTTGCCAAGAGGACTGAAGGGAACTAACCCGATCCCGAGCTCCTCGAGCGTCGGCAGCAGTTCCTCCTCAGGTCGTCTCCACCACAGCGAGTATTCGCTCTGGATCGCGGTCACCGGCTGGACCGCATGAGCTCGGCGGATCGTTTTCACTCCCGGCTCAAAGGCCAAGTGCTTGACCTTGCCTTCCCGGATCAGGTCCTTCACCGCTCCCGCCACGTCTTCGATCGGCACATTCACGTCAACACGGTGTTGGTAGTAGAGGTCGATGGCATCGACCCTGAGCCGCTTGAGCGAGCCCTCGATGCTTTGTCTGATGCCCTCGGGCCGGCTGTCCTGGAATTGCTTTCTGTCTGCATCATGCTTGATCCCGAACTTTGAGGCGATTGCAACTTTGCCACGGAAAGGAGCGAGTGCTTCTCCCACAAGCTCTTCATTCGTCGGCACCATAGGCCTCGGCAGTGTCGAAAAACGTGACGCCCAACTCCACGGCTTTCCGTATAAGAGCGATCATCTCCTGCTTGGCTCCACCCGGACCATAACCGTAGGTCATTCCCATACAGCCGAGCCCGAGTGCCGAAACCTCCAGGCCGTTTTTCCCTAATGTACGCTTTTGCATTGGTTCTCCTTTCAACTATTTTATCAAAGCTGCCTCCCCTTCAAGGGGAAGATCAAGGTGGGGATGGATCGTTACGGAACGAGGCGCTAACCCATCCTCACCCCAGCCCTCTCTTTGAAGGAGAGCGAGTTCCTATTAACGATCATATCCTACCTCTGAAAGAGCAGAGGTTGGTAGACCAATCCTGCTCTTTTCTTGCCTAATCGTCCGAAATCTTCCATAATTGGGTTGACAGATAAGTTGCGTTTGGTAGTATAGAGTCAGGAGGCATCCATGATAAAGCGCTCAATGAAGCAGAAAAATGAGAACAATGGAATGGAAAATGCGCTCGAAGTTTTGGGGAAGAGCATTGCCCGATGGACCGGTTCAAGCGACCGGGTCGAGACCGCTATCCCGGGATTGATACTTGCTCGACGGGACGAACCGAGCGAGCCTATAAGCATCCTGTACGAACCGCGCATCTGTGTGATCGCGCAAGGGGCCAAACGCGTGCATCTCGGAGACGACGCGTATGTGTATGACGCGCACCATTTCCTGCTTACATCCGTGGATCTGCCCACGTTCGTACAAGTCATCAAAGCGAGCCCGGAAAAGCCGTACCTGGGCCTCGTGCTGAACATCGACCAGCGAGAGATTTCACAACTCATGGTTGACAGCAACCTTCCACCGCCGCGACCCCAGCAATCGAGCCGCGGCATGGCGACGGGCGAAGTCACGCTGCCGCTGCTAGCCGCCTTTCAAAGGCTAATCGACCTGCTTAATGAGCCGAAGGATATCCCGATCCTTGCTCCGGTCATCGAGCGCGAAATTTTCTACCGTTTGCTTACAGGCGATCAGGGAGCGCGTCTGCGACAGATCGCAGCAACGGGAAGCCAGAGCAATCAGATAGCGCGTGCGATTGATTGGCTGAAGGGGAACTTTACGAAGACGCTGCGCATCGATGACCTCGCAGCGCAGGTCAATATGAGCACCTCGACCTTCCACCATCACTTCCGGCAGGTGACGGCAATGAGCCCGCTGCAGTACCAGAAATGGCTGCGTTTGAACGAAGCGCGGCGGCTAATGCTCGCTGAAAAGCAGGATGCAACAACCGCGGCGTTTCAGGTAGGCTATGAGAGCCCTTCTCAATTCAGCCGCGAGTACGGCCGCATGTTCGGTGCACCGCCGTTACGGGATATCACGAGTTTGCGACAGACGGCCACGACAGTAGAAACATAAAATTAGTCATCACACCATCTTTTAGTAAACAACGGAACGGCGGCGTCATAGGCGGATGTCGTGCGGTTATAGAGGGGTAGCTATTGATTGAAGAATACAAGTTGAAAATGAGATTCTTGCAAAGAACAGATACTCCAAGAGTACAAGAAGTAGTCTGTTATTATTTACGTTCACTGTCAAGCGGAGAAGGGGATAATACGATTCGAAGGTTATCACTTCAAACATCAGTTCCTCAATGAAATATTGATTTAAAATTTGCACTTCTCTCTGATTATCGCACAGACTTATCTGTCCGACGGGACCCTCTTATTATGATCAGCCCGATGCTCGCAAGCACGCAGAGGTAGGAGAAAACGTCTCCGTAGCGGGTATAAAAGGTCTTTTCAGTGCCCGGGACGATCGTATGTGTCAGGTGCGCCTGGGTGAAGATCCCCGACTCGGCCAGGATGTGGCCTTGTGCGTCAATGAAACCCGAGATGCCGGTGTTCGCCGCGCGGGCCACGGGCACGCGGTTTTCAACAGCCCGAAAGACCGCCATGGAGAAGTGCTGGTACGGGGCAGCGGTCCTGCCGAACCATGCGTCGTTCGTGATAGTGGTGATCACGTTCGCCCCCTTGTCCACAAATCGCCTGACCAGATCGGGGAAGATGATCTCATAGCAGATGACGGTGCTCAGCTTGGCGCCGGCATGCGCACCATTTCCCTGAACAGGGACTGTCATCACCGTGTACTCATCGCCGGCCTGAAAGTCCCCGATCGCCTGGACCATCTTTCCGACAAAGAACAGGACATTCTTGAGAGGCACGTACTCACCGAAAGGCACCAGGTGGATCTTGTGATAGGTCGCCGCAACCAGTCCGTCAGCAGAGAGCAGGAACGCCGAGTTCCGGCCGATGATCTGTCTGTTCGGTTTTACTTCATAGGTTGGGCTGCCGAAGAGGAGCGGGACCCTGTTCTGTTTCACGAAAGCGGCGAGATCCGCGGTCATGGCCTGGTCTGCCGGCGCACTACCGCTAAAGTAGAACGGTACGGCGGTTTCGGGCCAGATCACGAGGTCCGGCTGCTCCAAGAGCGCTTCCCGGGTCAACCGCGTGTACACCGCCAGCGTTTCCGCCTGATATGCGGGGTCCCATTTTTTGTCCTGCTCGATGTTTCCCTGCACCACCGATACCTTCATTCCGGACCTCTGCTCCGGTGTCCGTAATTTCACGAACCCGTAACCCAGCACGAGCATCAATGCAACCACGGCGGTAATCAAGCCGACATAGTTTTTTCTGTTCATGATGAATTCCGCGAGAACGGCATTTACCAGCACGATCAGGAATGAGATGCCATACACGCCGGTGATGTCCGCTATCTGGATCACGGGCAGGGCAAGATATTGCGAGTAGCCGAGCAGCGACCAGGGGAAGCCGCTGAACACGTAGGTGCGCGCGAGCTCGAGCGTGGTCCAGAGCGCGGGAGCGGCGACAAAAAACAGCGAGGGGTGGTTTTTCCTGATATGCACGGCAGCGGCGCCGAAGACCGCGGGGTAGAGCGCCAGGTAGGCGCAGAGGAGCAGGGTGATGAGCGATGCCGGTACGATCGGAATGCCGCCGTAAAAGTGCACGGAGTTCGTGACCCAGTGGACGGTGCCGGCAAAATACACGATCCCGGCGATTCCGCCGAGCCAGAATCCGTTCTTGACACTCTGTCCCTTGAGCGCGAAGAACAGCGGCAGCAGGGCGATCCAGGCGAGGTAGTGGAGGTCGAGTGTGGGGAATGCGACGGCAAGAAGAATCCCGGAGAATGCAGCGAGCGCGGCGACCCTGAGATTCATGCTACTTTGCAGCCTTCTGTTCCTGCATCCATTTGAGCAGTCCGTCCTTCATGTTGTTGTTGAGGCTCTCGGTCGCGGATAGGGGCACCGTCTGAGGCTGCTGCTTGCCTGGGTTTACGTGACGAAGCGCTCTTTGCGGGTCCCGGGTGGACTGTCTTTGTCATTGCCGGCCGGCTCGCGGCAGGCTGGCGCTTATGCTCCTCCTGTGCAAGCGGGCAAAGGCACGAGATCGCATGGCGGTACAGGATCTCCTGTTTATGGCCTTCCATGATAATGACGTAGCTGTCGAACGCACTTGATCCTTCCGGAAACGCGGATCTTGTTCTGGAGGGTAACGGTCACGGGAGTATGCCCCGTCTGGTACGCATCCAGCATTCTATCGAGAAGATTTGTTTCCATGGGAAGTACCTCTAGCGATTGATCGTGGTGATCGAGTGTTTATAGTAGAGGTGCTGTTTGCCGCCCTCTTTGAGCAGGATGGTGAAGCTGTCATAGGCCTCGATATTTGCCTTGATCCGCTGGCCGTTGATAAGATAGAGCGTGAGGAGCTGGTTCTCCTTTATGGCCTTGTCGAGGAACTCATGCTGGATATTGGGTCTGCCTGACGGTGCATCGGCAGGGGTCTGTGCGGCTGAAGCGGATGACTGCTGCGGCATGGGAAGAATGAGGACGGGACGGGGAGCGGTGACATAGGACATCTCCTGCTTCAGGATGGTGACGGTCCTGCCGTTCTCTTCAAGATTGATCTCATAGCGGCCGATGTCGCGGATGGTCCCTTCATGTTCGGTTTTGTTCATCTGACCGATACGGAGTGTGATGCCGCTTGCCTGGGCCTGCGAGAGGAACTGCGGTTCGATGGCTTGCCTTGGGTCTTCTTTCGTTACTTCCATTAAAAAAATCATATCTGAAATTGCGGATATTTGCAAGAAATTTTTCGCACGCGCGATATTCGTTATTGACTTTTGAGGGGGCATGCCATATTATCCAATCCTATGTATGAACTCATGGTTGAATCGAAATTCGCCGCGGCCCATCAACTGCGCGGGTATAAGGGAAAATGCGAGAGGCTTCACGGACACAACTGGCGCGTGACCGTTGCCGTGACCGCGGAACGCCTGGACGATATCGGCCTGGCCATGGACTTTCACGACCTCAAAAAGTCTCTTCGCGATGTGCTGGACCAGCTCGAGCACACCTTTCTGAACGATATTTTCCCTTTCACCGAGATCAACCCCTCGTCCGAGAACCTTGCCAAGTGGATCTACGACACCATGACCAAGAAGATCAATAACGAGAACCTCGAGGTCGCAAGTGTTACAGTGTGGGAGTCGGACACGGCGTCCGCGAGTTATTTCGATTAGAAACCTCTTTTATCCCTGACACAGAGCACACAGAGAAAATCTTCTTAACCGCGAAGCCGCCAAGGTCGCAAAGAAATGCAGGTGACTAGGTGTAAAATGAATATAACCCTTCGCGCTCTTCGCGCCTTTGCGGTATGGGTTTTTCATGTTAATTATGCACAAACACATCGCCGAAAAAATCCTCTCACTCGCGAAGGACCTCAAGGCAGACGCTGCCGAGGCCTTTATCCGCTCATCATCATCCACCAGCATCGAGGTCAAAGCACAGAAGGTCGATGCCTTTGACCGCGCCAGGGACATCGGCGCGGGCCTCCGGGTGCTCGTCGGCGGAAGGATGGGGTTTGCTTATACGACCGACCTTTCGGACCATGCCCTCGCTACTCTTGCACGGTCGGCACTGACGAACGCGCAGATCATCGAGCCGGATCCGTTCCATTCCATCCCGGAAAAGGCTGCTGCTGATTATCAAACCATAACGATGTATGACCCGGAGCTGGTCGCCTTGACCGAGAAGGAAAAGATCGACCGTGTCATGGCCATGGAACGCGAGGCCTTTGGCGTGGACCAGCGGATCAAGCGCATTCGAAAGGCCTCCGCGAGCTTCTCGGAGTCGGAAACCCTGATCATGAATTCTCACGGCGCCGAGGTCTCGTACCGCGGCACCGCGGCAATGTCGAGCATCGAGGTCGTTGCCGAGGACAAGGGCGAATCGCAGGCAGGGTCCGATTTCGACGTGAAGCGGTATTACCGCAAACTGGAGATCGAGGAAGTAGGGAGAAGGGCCGCGAGAAAGGCACTCGACCTTCTTGGCGCCCGGCATCTTGATTCGGTGAAGACCGCAGTCATCCTCGACGCGGACGTGGCCAATGACTTCCTGTCGATCATGGCCTCCGGTTTCTCGGCGGAGGGTGTGCAGAAGAAACGGTCGCTCTTTATCAACAAGCTCGGCAGCAGAGGTAGCAGCGCCGCTCATCACGGTGTATGACGACGGATTACTCGCAGAAGGGCTCGGAAGCGCCCCCTCGGACGACGAGACCGTCCCGATGAAGAAGAAAACGGTGATCGACAAGGGCAGGCTTGCCATGTTCCTGTACAATACGTATACGGCGAACAAGGACAAGACCGTGTCGACGGGGAACGGCATGCGCGGAGGGTTCAAGGGCATGCCCGGCGTGGGCGTGACGAATCTGTATATCGAACCGGGGACCCATTCGCTTGAGGAGCTGATCAACTCGACAGGCAGCGGGCTCTACGTCACTGAGGTTATGGGAGCGCATACCGCGAACCATATTTCCGGCGATTTCTCCGTAGGCGCAACAGGCTTCTGGATCGAGAAGGGCAAGAAGGCCTACCCCGTGCGCGAGATCACGATCGCGGGCAATATCCTGGACCTGATGAAGAACATCGATGCCGTCGGCAGCGACCTCCGCTTTTCCGGCAGGATAGGAAGCCCGTCGCTCCGGGTAAAGGAACTGTCGATCGGTGGGAAGTAGATTTTTTCCTGTACTCGTTGTATTTGTATTTCTTAGAAGCATATCAGGTTACATTCAGTATTAGTTGAATCTCCTTAAAATATCCCATCGTTATCGTTGACATAGCTATGAATCAGGCATATATTCGTCAAAAATGTAAGGCGAATGATAGTGCATGTTCATTGCTAAATTAGATAACTTCGGACTTGTGATGTTGTCCAGGGGTCTGCTCAATAAATGGTTTTATCAAGAGAGATGAAATGAAAAAGTGTCCATTCTGCGCTGAAGATATTCAAGACGACGCGATAAAGTGTAGACACTGCGGTGAGTTTCTGGATACCTCCACCCGCACACGCTTTGTAGAAGAAAAGATTCCATGGTATTTCAGAAAATCCTTTATCATCATCGTAGTCTGCTCTGTGGGGCCTCTGGCGTTGCCTCTGATTTGGTGGCGTCCACAAACGACGCGGGCATGGAAAATCGGACTCACCATAGGGATTCTAGTTCTCAGTTGGATATTGTTCCAAGCCACGAGGGAATCCATTCGAACCATCAAGGAGTATTACAAGCTACTTGAAGGACTATGAAATTATCTATAGGTTGTAGCCAGGATCATCGAAGTAACATGGAATCCCGGTTTGAAGTTCACAGTCACAGAATCTTCCTGAAGCAGTTGAGGTTCCATTCTTTGCAACACTTAAAGTATCAACCTGTGTTCTTTACTGTTTGCCCATATTATCTCCATTCGAATTTCGAAAAATATGCTCTTGTATTGACTCAACAGTTTGTATATAGTATCGGACTGACTGGCTGAGTTGGCTGGCGCCGGCCGCGGGCTTCAACCCCGTTGGGCAACCGTGCATGGTTTGTCTTCGGTTCGATTCCGTAGCCAGTCTCCATATGACATCAAACTTGAGAGAAGAATCATCTTCATAGCGTTCCACTCGCTCGACGCTATTGAGTGCATAGTACAATCAGTAGCCGACAATGACTTACACGTCCTGAAAATACAGGTTTGTAGGTGTAATTCTCATCTTAGGGCTCTTTCGTCACTGCCTCCTGCATCTTTTCTTCTGCCCACACTCTTTCCTCGATCTCTTTCAGCAAATCGCTAAAGGTCTCCGGCCGGATCGCTGAACAGACCACGCCTTTAAAACGCGCTGCAATGGCCCTGGCCCAGATGCTGTTTACGAGGTCGACCTTGTTCAACACGATAAGTTGAGGGATCTCATCCAGGCCGATCTCCGTCAAGAGCTTGTTGACGGATTCCATCTGCTGCTCAAACCGCGGATTGCTGATGTCCGCGACGTGGAGGATCAGGTCCGCGTCCTGCATCTCATCAAGTGTAGCGCGGAAAGCTCCGAGCAGGTCCTTCGGCAGGTCCTTGATGAACCCCACCGTATCGGTGATGACCACCTCGCGGTCGCGGGGGAAGCGCAGCCTGCGCGTGGCGGTGTCGAGCGTGGCAAAGAGCAGGTCCTCGGCCTTTACCTCTGATCGCGTGAGGGCATTAAAAAGCGTTGACTTGCCCGCGTTCGTGTACCCGGCGATCGAGACGATGGGAATATCGCTCTTGATGCGCCGTTCCCGTCGCTGGTCCCTGGCCTTTCCGAGGGCGTCAAGCTGCTTCTCCAGCCTCCGTATCTTGTCACGCGAGCGGCGCATGTCGACCTCAAGCCTGGTCTCGCCCGGCCCTCTTCCGCCGATGCCTCCGGTAAGCCGCGAGAGGGCGGTGGAGCGTTCCGACAATCTGGGCAGGCGATACTTGAGCTGGGCAAGTTCCACCTGCACCTTGCCGTCGCCGCTGTGCGCCCGGCGCGCGAAGATGTCGAGGATGAGCTGGGTGCGGTCGATGACGCGCATCTCGGTGATGTCGCCGATGGACTTGACCTGCGCAGGGGTGAGGTCCTGGTCGAAGACGATCAGGTCCGCGCCGAGCTGCTGGGAACGGATGATGAGCTCCTTGAGCTTGCCTTCGCCGAGAAGATACTTTGGGTTTATGTCGTGCGGCCGTTGGATCACGGTGTCCAGGACCGTGATGCCGTCGGAGCGAGCAAGTTCCCTGAGCTCTTCAATGGATTCTTCCTGTTCATGCCTGCTCTTCTTCGAAACGCTCACCAGGATGGCCCGGTCCTTCTTCGCGACCTCGACGGCGGTCTGTGCCCGCTCCATCTGGCGTTCAATGTCGGCGATGAATTCAGCGGCATTAATCTCCACCCCATGCACGGACTGAGGGGGGAGGACCTCATAGAGCTTCTCCTCGGGATTCGGCGGAATAAGATAGGCGATCGAGATGTTCCCGGGCAGCCCATCGGGGCGCACGGCAAGGGCGGCGATCATGTCCAATCTCAGGAGCGCCAGGTCAGTGAGGTCTTCATGGTTCAGGGGCTGGTCCTTCAGGTGCGTATGAATGAACCGGACGCCGCGAAGACGCCTGGCGCCGAGCCGGTGCTCCGAAAGATCGGGGATGAGGATGTCATGGTTTGTGCCCACGAGCACGTTCCGGATGCTGCCGGAGCGGTCGATAATGAGCCCGACCTGTC
The DNA here is from genome assembly GCA_963796285.1 of Nitrospirota bacterium. Lineage (GTDB taxonomy): Bacteria > Nitrospirota > UBA9217 > UBA9217 > UBA9217 > JALNZF01. Next base: position 1,199,575 of record CAWCKW010000012.1, on the reverse strand, counting down.
TGCCGATCTCGGCGGAGGCTTCGGAGAGCGCGCGGGCGGCCTCGGGCGTGATGACGGTCCCGGACTGCATCTTCCGGCGGTAGAGGCGCTCGAGCGTCTTCATTTCAGCGGGCTTGAGGCCGGTTGTGTTGCCGTAAATGGTAGGGATGATGACCTTCCTGTCTCTGCGTTGTCGTGGTTGATCGGAAAGGATAAAATACAGCGCAGGCACGCGTACCTGCGCTGTATTCATTGTAGCATAAACAGCAGCACGCCAGACTACTTTACCAGATATACAATATCGTGCTCTCGCGTAGGGTCTTTCACCCGCAGTCCGATGTTCTGACCGGCCTCGGCCTGGTCGATATGCTGGTGCTCGTACTCCATGGACTCCACCGGTTGGGTGAAATCCGCGGTGTGACCTTTAATGTGGACCGTGTCGCCTGTTTTGAGCTTGCCTTTGTTGATCTGGACAATGGCCACGCCAAGATGGCTGTAATAATGTGACACAATGCCGATGGCCTCTTCATGCTGGGAGGGCTCTTCCACGGGCGGTAAGCCTTGGGGCGGAGGGCCGGGTTCGATGGCGAACGATTTTGATGGGGCCGCTCGTTTGGTTTTTACTGCGGATTTTTTAACGGTTTTTTTAAAAGGTTTTTCCCCGAGTGCTTTCTTCTTGACGACGGTTTTTTTCTTTACCGCCTTCTTTTTCATGACTTTTTTTACGGCTGACTTTTTCCTGATGGTCTTTTTTGGTGCTGTTTTTTTAACGGGTTTTCGGGAAGCGGATTTTTTTGCTGTGGCTTTATTCTTTGCTTTTATTCGGCATGAAACCTCCTCCATTTATTAAAACATCTTTATAGGGGAACATCATTCTTGTTTTAACTCGTATAACCTTGTTCGCAGAAGAAACGATTTGCCGACCCGCGTCCAGGGAGTATTAGCATAAAACGCTTTTTTAGAGATCTTTAAAAAAATTGTAGCAAAACTACGATAAAATGCAAGGTAATAAAAAAATGGTCAATCAGCGTTCCTTGCTTGACAGCAATGCTTAAACGTGAAATAATCGGGTCGATTGCACGGAGGATTTTGCTGCATGGTAATTTTCGTGATCGATCTCTTTACAAGGCTCAACAGCATTATCATCTTAACGATGATACTTGCAGCAGTAAAAATGAATATCCGCAAAATATCGGCTCCCTGCAATATGTTACGCAAGGCGCGGAAAGCCCTCCTATCTCCGGCCAGATTCATTTTTGATCAGTTATCTTACAACACCTTTCTTTATCGGCTTTTCTCAGGAAGCGAATGCCCTCATCGTCATATTCGATGTTATTCTTCGTCGCTGTGTAGTGCTGATCACTCTTTGGATTGTGCCTCGGTTCATCATGGCCATGAATTGCGCTTCTGTATTTCTTGAGTATGCTTTATTCGTTTCCGTTATTTTTCGTTAGCAGGATAGAGACTCAAAATAGTATAACAAAAAAAGGAGGAGCAAATGAAAAAGAGCTTGTACGGTGTGTTGTATCTGTTGTGCTTCGGTATCGTTTCACTTATTGCTTCCACAACAGCGTATGCAACAAACGGAATGAACATGGAGGGATATGGTCCTGTCGCAACCGGCATGGGCGGCGCGTCCATGGCATATGATAACGGGACCGCGGCGATGATGAACAATCCCGCGACGCTCGGTCTCATGCCCGAGGGCAACCGGCTCGATGTGGCGCTCGGTTTCCTGGGGCCGCACGTCAAAGCCGAAGATGATGCTGCAGGTGAGACGTCTACATCTTCCGGGAACGCCTACTACATGCCGGCATTAGGATGGGTGCAAAAGTCCGGTCAGATGACGTACGGTCTTGGTGTGTTTTCCCAAGGCGGGATGGGATCGGAATACTCCGCGGACTCATTCCTTGCCCAAAAATCGGGTGAAAAGGTCCGCACCGAGCTGGGCGTCGGCCGCGTGCTTGTACCGTTTGCCTATCAGATCAACAAGGACCTCAGTATTGCCGCTACGGCTGATTTCGTCTGGGCAAGCTTGGATCTGAAGATGGCGCTTAATGGCTCAGCAGTTTGGTGATATGGTGGGTCCATCCTTTGGCGGCAATCAGACCTATGGGACTGCAAGCGGATCCATGGTAAATACGTTTGTTAGGTTTCGCCTTCAGGCAGGTGCGGCGGATCCATGCCTATCGGGTTTAAACTGGGCGCGGTTTGATTTCTCCGATAAAAGCGCATTCACCGGGGAAGCAAAGGGCGATGGATTTGCCGGTAAGATCGGCGGCGTCTACAAGATTAATGATGCCGTCACCATAGGTGCTACCTATCACAGCAAGACTTGGTTGGGCGATCTGGAAACGAAGGGCGCCACGGTGATCGATGAATGTCGTCGGTCCTGCTACCTGGGGCGAAGTGCAATACGACGATACCGGTTACTGGTAAGATCTCAGGTAAAAGATTTTCAATGGCCTCAGACTATTGGGGCAGGTGTCGCTTATCAGGCAACACCTGAACTGATTCTCGTGTTCGATTATAAATGGATCAACTGGGCCGATGTGATGAAAAGCTTCAAGATGACCTTTACGGCTGATGCAAACCAGGGTAACGCGGCAGCAGCATCGTTTGGTTTAGGTGGTCAGGCCGTCGATGCTGAGCTGATCCAGAACTGGAAGGACCAACATGTCTTCATGATCGGCGCCGGTTATATGGTCAGCCCTGACTGGATGCTTCGCGCCGGGTTGAATTATGCCAATAACCCGATTCCGGATACATACTTGAACGCCTTGTTCCCGGCCATTGAACAGACCCATATTACCCTGGGCGCTGGCTACATGATCAGCAACGCCGCCACCGTGGACGCATCGTTCACGTACGCACCGGAAGTGAAGCAGACCTCAGGGGCCGGCGCGCCTGAAGGGGCGACGGTGACCCACAGCCAGACCAACGTGCAGGTCATGCTCAGCTACCGGTTCTAGCGTATTCCTGTTTTTGATTCATCTGATCCAGACATAAAGAAGCAATCTCTCATTGATGAGAGGTTGCTTCTTTTTTTATGCGCGCTCCGAACGTCTTGTGTTGATGGTGAGTCATATTCGCGGCGACCTGTAGTATTTCAATGATCTTGATCGTTTCGTGGTTGACTGTATCAATAGGATGGATTATGATTGTCGCCACATGAAGGCTATGAAAATACTTATTATAAAACTCTCCGCCATCGGCGATGTGGTGCAGACGCTGCCGGCGCTCGAGGCGATCAAAAAACTCTATCCTGACAGCGAGATCACGTGGGTGGTTGAAGAGGCCGCGGCAGGCATCCTCGAAGGTCATCCGCTTATCGATCGTCTGCTGGTTTCGCGCAGACGAGCATGGCTCGGGATGCTTCGGAACCCGTTGAAGGCGGCAAAGGGGGTCAGGGGCATCACCCGGTTCATCAGAGACCTTCGGAGCGAACGCTACGACATCGCCATCGACTTTCAGGGGCTCTCAAAGAGCGGCATGCTCATTGGTCTTGCCCACGCAGGGCGCAAGATCGGTTTTGACAAGACGCGAGAGCTTTCCTATCTGTTTTTGAACGAGCGTTTGCCGGCGTACGATATCGAGAAACACGCGCTTGATCGGTATCTCGATGTGGCCCGCCATCTCGGAGCGAATGAACCGTCTTCTTCATGCACACTTCCGATCGAGCGTGAAGTTTCCGCGATCAGAAGGAAGATCGACGGCATGCATTTGCAGGGACGGCCGCTCGTAGTCGTGAATCCTGTAGCGCGATGGAAGACCAAACTATGGCTGGAACAGAATTTTGCCGATCTGGCAGACCGGCTGGTGAAAGAGAAAAAAGCCGTGGTCATTTTTACGGGGAGTCCCGCGGACCGCGCAGTCAATGAGCGGATCATTTCAATGATGAAGCGAAACGGCGGTGAACTGGGCAGGGGAGACCACGCTCAAGGAACTGGCCGCGCTCGCGTCTCTGTCCGCCCTCTTTATTACCACTGATACGGGCCCCATGCACCTTGCGGCAGCGGCGGGGGCAAAGGTCCTGGCGCTGTTCGGCCCGACCGCGCCGTGGAGGACCGGTCCTTACGGGCCGTCGCATATCGTCGTACGCACAGGCATAGCCTGCTCTCCGTGTTTCAAGAGAACCTGCGAGATCGGGGTCCGCTGCATGGAGGGGATTACGGTCGAAGCAGTGATGAGACAAATTTCAAATCTCAAATAACAGATCCCAAATACTATCCAATCACCAATATAACAATATCCGGTCGTTTGGAACCTGGTGCGTGACTATTGGTGATGATTCGTGATTTGGTTTTTGGGATCAGCGTTTATTTCCCGCGCATCTCAGCGGTCTTCTCAATATATTTAACGATCTGCTCCAGGGTCAGCCGCCGGTCATCGAGGGCCCAGATGAAAAAATCGTCAACAGACTTGAAGGACCCGTACGCCTCTTGATGAGAGGCTATAACGTCGAGCGATGCCTTGTCGATCACCACCTGGCCAGATGACACCAGTTCGTCCATGAGCTTCGGGAAGCTTGAGTACCAGGCGCCGTAATTCTTGCCTTTCATGTTCCTGATCTTTTCTTTCAACATGTCCAACATGCCATGATACAGACCGGCCTGGTCTTTCATGGTATGCTGAGGATCGATAAGAAGGGAGTGCATCCCGATGGCCTGGGTGACCTCCGAATACCGCGCTTTTTTGAACGAATCCAGCAGATAAGCTTTGAGCTTGTCCATATTCTCAACATTGGAAACCAGCACTACTTCCGGCATTTCAGTATTCCTCCCAATCAGTAGAATAGAATGGTTGAGAACCCATTATTCTTTTTTAGTTTATAGCAACTTATAAAAGAAGCAAGATTTATTATGACGATGCATGGCCTTTGACAGCCCTCCTATGCCTGGTTGTACTCCAGGACGAACATGGTTATTGAAAAAAAAACTCAAATCAGGTAAAGTCAGCATTCACTATGGCTGCAATAACTGAAACGAGATCAACTCCATCCGGCTGGCGCAAGGGCCTTACCAGAAACGTCATTGTCCTCGGATTCGTCAGTCTCCTGAATGACGGAGCGTCGGAAATGATCTACCCGCTCTTGCCGGTCTTCCTTACTGCCGTGCTGGGCGCGGGGCCCGCTGCGCTCGGGATCATCGAGGGGATTGCCGAGGCCACTGCCTCGCTGCTCAAGCTCTACTCCGGATATCTGTCGGACCGGGTCAAGCGTCGCAAGGGCTGGATCATCGCGGGCTATTCAATATCAAACGTGATCCGGCCGCTCATCGCCTTCTCCACTTCATGGCTGCATGTACTAACGCTCCGGTTCCTGGACCGGGTGGGCAAAGGTCTTCGAACGTCACCGCGCGACGCGATCATCGCGGATTCAACACCCGCCGAGTTCCGGGGCAAGGCCTACGGATTTCACCGAGCGATGGACCACAGCGGGGCCATCGTCGGCCCGCTCGCCGCGACCGGACTGCTGCTTATCTATCACGACGACCTCAAGACCATTTTCCTGCTCTCGTTCGTTCCCGGCCTGCTTGCGGTGCTCATGCTTCTCTTCGGCCTCAAGGAAAAACCGGCTGAAGTCCCGCGTGCCGCGTCAGCGTCGTTCAACATTCGGTCTGCCTGGGCTGAGATGCCCGCGGGTTTCCGGAAATATCTTCTGATCATCCTCGTTTTCACGCTCGGTAATTCAACGGACGCGTTTCTGCTTCTCCGCGCTCAACGGCTGGGCGTGTCCGTGACGCTCCTGCCCATGATCTGGGTCGTGCTCCATGTGGTCAAGATGGGCTTTTCTGTTCCGGGCGGTATTCTTTCCGACCGTATCGGTCGGAAGAAGGTGATCGTAGCCGGCTGGATTGTGTACGCTCTTGTATACGCCGCCTTCGGTTTGGCAAACCGGCAGTGGCATGCCTGGGCGCTCTTCGCGGTTTACGGGATATATTTCGGTCTTACCGAAGGGGTCGAAAAGGCGCTCGTGGCTGATTTCGCCCCCGTGCATCTGCGAGGCTCCTCTTTCGGTCTCTACCATCTGATCGTGGGGATCGGCGCGCTTCCGGCATCGTTGCTCTTCGGCCTGGTGTGGCAGAAATTTGGTGCAGCAGCGGCCTTCGGCATGGGAGCGTCTCTGGCGATGCTGGCGAGCGTAATGCTGTCGATGCTTGCGGTCAAGAGGCTGGAAGTCATTAACAGTAACTGAGATGAGAATATAAACCATCCGAGTTTTTCAAAAACAGGTCATTCCCGAAGGTTTCATCGGGAATCCGTTTTTTGGAACAGAGAGGACAGGGTCAGAGTCCCGATAAAAACACACCGGGATGATTGAAGTAAAGAACGAAAGAAAGGACAAAACCATGTCAACCTATACCGTAGCGATATCAGGCGCAAGTGGAGCACCCTACGCCTACCGGGTGCTTAATACGCTCATCAAAAACGGCCACACTATCTACCTATGTATTTCCGGAGAAGGGCTGTCCATCCTGAACGATGAGACGGAGCTCAAGCTCAAAGGCTCGGAAACGGACATCCAGTTTGCGCTTGAACAGCATTTCAAGGCCCAAGAAGGCCAGATCACGTACTATGATGAGAATTACATGTACGCGACCATCGCGAGCGGGTCGGTCAAGATCGACGCCATGGTCGTAGTGCCCTGCTCCATGAAGACACTGGCGTCCATTGCCAACGGCTTCGCCTCGAACCTCATAGAGCGCGCAGCGGACGTCATGATCAAGGAGAAACGGAAGCTCGTCCTTGTGCCGCGCGAGACGCCGCTCTCTGCCATCCACCTCAGGAACATGCTTACCCTTGCCGAGGTCGGGTGCCATATTATCCCGGCCATGCCGGCGTTCTATCATCATCCCAAACACATTTCGGACATGGTGGACTTCATCGCGGGACGGGTGCTGGACAGCATGGGGGTCGAGAACGATCTGTCGCCGAGGTGGGGGATATGATCTAAATTGCGGAATGTGGTTTGCCCCGGCTCTTGCGAAAACGCCGGGACAGGTGGAATGCGGATTTAAAGGGCACGAAGTTTGAAAATTTCCACTTTCAAATTTCCAATCATCAATTTCCAATAACGGTCAGAGATCAGTTTCGATTCTGACCGATTATGCGTTGAATTCGGTACCGCCGCTCTCGCCGAGGTTCTTCATCCATGTATCGAGCGTAGAAGAGTCCTGCTTGGCGATCACGTCCTCTTCCACAAAAACGGGCGCACCGATCCGCATGGCGATGGCGATTGCGTCGCTGGGACGGGAATCGATATGGAACTCCTTGTTGTTGTGCAGAAGGTAGAGCGAAGCGAAGAACGTATTGTCGATCAGGTCGCTGATGACCACGCGGGCGATCTCGACCTCCAGGCGGTCGAAGATGCTGGTGATCAGGTCATGGGTGAGGGGACGGGCAGGTTTGACATTGCTCATGGCCAAGGCTATGGAGTTACCCTCCGCGGCCCCGATCCAGATGGGCAGGATCTTTTTTCCTGTTTCATCCTTCAGTACGACGATGTAACTGCTGTTCCGGCTGTCGAAAAGGATGGTATTTACGTTCATCTGGACCCACATGTACGTTCGCACCTCTTATTATAAAATACCACACCGATTTTGCTAAGTAAAGGGATTATTTTATTGACTTTTCTTGAAGATACGATATACTTTCACACTTGTAAACAGCGAGGAAAATGTTGACCATCGATGAAACAAACCCTGACTGAAATCCTGCTCCAGGCCCTTACCCGGGCCAAAGATAATGGTGAACTGAAGCTCGAAACGCAGCCGGCAATCACGCTCGACACCCCGAGGGAAAAGAACCACGGAGACCTCGCCACCACGCTTGCCTTGACCCTGGCGAAACCGGAGTCCAAGCCACCCCGTAAGATCGCTGAGATCATTGTCGCCAATATCCAGGACGAGGACGGGGTCCTCGCGAAGACCGAGATCGCGGGTCCGGGGTTCATCAATTTTACCTTCAAGCAGGACCGCTGGAAAAAGACGCTCTTTGAAATAGATTCAGAAGGCCCCGCTTACGGTCTGAAGAACATCGGCAAAGGCGAACGGGTGCTCGTGGAATTCGTGAGCGCGAACCCGACCGGACCTCTGCACGTAGGGCACGGCAGGGGCGCGGCGATCGGCGATGCCCTGGCGAACCTGCTTGCCGCGGTAGGGTACGATGTCACCCGGGAGTTCTATATCAACGACGCAGGCAGGCAGATCCGTCTCCTCGCCCAGTCTGTCTATGCGCGGTATCAGCAGTCGCTCGATAATGACGTGCCGTTTCCCGAAGACGGCTACCACGGCAGCTATATCGAGGAGATCGCCCAGGGATTCATCAAGCTCCACGGAAATAAATATCTGAACGTGCCTTTTGAGGAATGCGTTCAGCAGTTCGGAGACTTCGGCAAAGAGGCCATGCTTGCCGACATCAGGACGGACCTCGAGGCCTTTGGCGTTCGGTTCGACACCTGGTTCAGCGAAGCAGCGCTGCTCAAGGACGGCTCCGTGCAGCGGTCCATCGATGAACTGCTGGAAAGCAGGAACTGTTATGAGCAGGACGGCGCTTTGTGGTTGCGCTCAACCACCTTCGGTGACGATAAAGACCGTGTGGTGACGAAAAAGGACAAGAGCTACACCTATCTGGCCACGGACATCGCCTACCACCGGAACAAACTGGCGCGCGGGTTCACAACGCTCGTGAACATCTGGGGAGCGGACCACCACGGCTATATCCCGCGCGTGCAGGCCGTGATCCAGGCCTTCGGCCATCCAAAGGATTCGCTCCATGTGCTGCTGGTCCAGCTCGTCTCGATCCTTCGCCACGGCCAGCCCGTGCCCATGTCGAAGCGGGCGGGGAACTTCGTTACGCTCCGGGACGTGGTGCAGGATGTGGGCAGCGACGCGGCGCGGTATATTTTTCTTACCCGCCGGTCCGACAGCCATCTGGATTTTGACCTCGATATCGCCAAGGAACAGTCGCGGGAGAACCCGGTGTACTACGTGCAGTACGCTCACGCCCGGCTCGCGAGCCTGTTCCGCGAGGCCGAGACCAGAAGCATCAACGTCCCGAAGAGCGATGCTGTTGATCTTTCGCTTCTCGATCTCCCGGAAGAACAGAACATCATCAAGGCGCTCGCGAAGTATCCCGAGGTCATCGAAGAGGCCGCACTGGCATACGAACCGCACCGGCTGACATTCTATCTGCAGGACCTCGCCGGTCTGCTGCATAACTATTATTTCAAACACCGGGTCATTACCGAGGATCTTAAGCGTACGGCCGTTAAGTTGTTCCTTATGAAACAGGTGAAGACGGTGATCCAGAGCGCGCTCAAGATACTGGGTGTGAATGCGCCGGAGAGAATGTGAATCTCAGATGACGGAGTGACGGACTTGCGGAATGCGGACTGGAAAAAGAAATACTCACGTTTAGGTTTTGTCTGACATCTGAATCCGCATGACTCCTGATATCTGAAATATCATGTATTCAATTTTTCGTTAATAAAAAAAGACGCTGTTTCCTCCGCCCGCCTGGGTAACATGACGACGTCCCACGGCGAGATCAATACCCCGGTGTTCATGCCCGTGGGTACGCAGGCAACGGTCAAGACGCTCTCGCCGGCAGACCTCGTGGACCTTGGCGCGGAGATCATCCTCTCGAACACGTACCATCTGTTCCTGAGGCCGGGGCATGAGCTGATCAGGGAGTTCGGCGGGATCCAGAAATTCATGGGGTGGAACAGGCCGGTCCTGACGGACAGCGGCGGGTTCCAGGTCTTCAGTCTTGCGGAGCTCAGGAAGATCACGGAAGAGGGCGTCACGTTCCAGTCCCCCATCGACGGCGGCGCCAAGCACCTGATCACGCCTGAGTATGCCGTCGAGATCCAGGAAGCGCTCGGCGCCGACATCATCATGGCCTTCGACGAGTGCACGCCGTACCCGGCGACCCGTGATTATGCGCAGGAGTCGCTTGAGCGGACGCTTCGCTGGGCAAAACGGTGTCGTGATGCGAAAAAGGACACGGGCCAGGCGCTGTTCGGCATTGTTCAGGGCGGGATCTATCCTGATCTGCGAAAGCATTCAGCGGACGCGCTTGTCGATATCGGATTCGACGGGTACGCGATCGGCGGTTTGTCCGTGGGCGAGACCAAGCCCATGATGTTCGAAATGATCGAGGCGACGGTCCCTTCGCTTCCCGGGGACCAGCCCCGGTATCTGATGGGGGTCGGGACACCGGAAGACCTCGTGGAAGGCGTTGACCGCGGCATCGACCTGTTCGACTGCGTGATGCCGACGCGGAATGCCCGGAACGGAACGTTCTTCACTTCCGTTCGGCAAGGTGGTGATCAGGAACGCCCGGTATGAACGTGATCATCAGCCGATCGACCTCGAGTGCGGATGCTATACGTGCAGGAACTTCACCAGGGCTTATGTGCGGCACCTGTTCAATGCAAATGAGATCCTGGCCCTGCGGCTTGGTACGATCCATAATGTTTTTTTCTATCTCAACCTGATGCGAAATGTCAGGCTGAGCATCGGGCAGGGGAGGTTCAGGGAGTTTAAAAAGGAGTTTCTTTTGAAGAGAAACGTCGAAGAGTAGCAGAAGTTCAAATATCAAAGATCAACGTCCAACTATTCTATTGGATTTTAGCTTTTGATAATTTTTGAATTTTGGATTTTTAAATTTTAAATTTAATTGTGAGGAGGTACACATGTTTATCGCTACAGCTTACGCAATGGGAGCACCGGGAGGCGATCAGGCGGCCCAGGGAGGCGGCGGGTACCAGGGCATCATCATGATGGTCGTGATATTCGCCATCTTCTATTTCATCATGATCCGTCCCCAGCAGAAGAAGATGAAAGAACACAAAAAGATGCTGGAAGCGATCAAGAAGGGCGACGAGATCGTCACGGCCGGCGGCATCTACGGAACGGTCGATGGGGTGAACCCCGATACGCTCACCGTCAAGATCGCCGAAGGCGTCAAGGTGAAGATCACCCGCGGTTCGGTGGGGGATGTCGTGAAACCCGAGGGCGAAAAGAAGTAAGCTGAGTCTTAACTAGTATTGCCGCAGAGAGCACAGCGGTCACCGAGAAAAACAATGCCGGGTTTTCAGACGTGACATTCGTGTCACTCGCGGCTCATCCCTGTTTTGCATGTTAGGAGGCAAGTAAATGAAGAAGAGCATTCAATGGAGACTGGCGCTCATCGCCCTTTCGGTCGCGATCGCGCTGTTTTTGTTCGTGCCGTCGACGCCGTTATCGGCCGGCCTGCCGGACTGGTGGAGGCAGAGCGTGCCCAAGATATCGCTGGGACTCGACCTCAGGGGGGGCAGCCACCTGGTGATGGAGGTTGATACTGCCAAGGCGGTGGAGTCGTCCGTGGACAATATCGTGGCCGACCTGCAGACCTCGGCAGCACGCAGAGAAGCTCGCCGTGACCTTCACCAGGACGGGCCAGGACATTACCGCAAAGTTCGAAGAGCCGCTTGCCGAGAAAGTAGAGAAACTCGTCAAGGACAGCTATAAGATCATCGACGATCAAGGACCGGGCAAAGGGCGAGCAGGTGTATGCCATGAACGCCGGCCGAGGCCAGGCGCCTTAAGGAATGGGCCGTGACCCAGGCGCTCGAACGCACCCGCCGCAGGGTCGACAAATACGGCGTGGCCGAGCCTGCCATCTACAAACAGGAACACGACCAGATCGCGCTTCAGCTTCCAGGCGTGAAGAACCCGCAGGAAGCGATCGCGTTCATCAAGACCGCCGGCAGGCTGGAGTTCAAGCTCCTGAACACCACGGCCGACCTGCAGAAGGCGATTGCAGGCACGGTCCCCGCGGACAGCGAGGTGCTGTACGGCGAGGACGTTGATGAGAGCGGGAAGGTCATCAAGCGGCCTTACCTCGTGTACAAACAGACACTCTTGACGGGCGATCGGCTGAAAGAGGCAAAGGTCGGGATCGACCAGTACAACAAGCCGGCGATCTCCATCTCCTTCGACAGTGAAGGCGCCAAGATCTTCGACCGCGTTACCGGCGAGAACGTGGGCAAGCAGCTCGCCATCGTGCTGGACGGCGTGGTTCACTCCGCACCGCGGATCCAGGACCGGATCAGCGGCGGCAATGCGCAGATCACCGGGAACTTCACGCACGATGAAGCGGCGAAGCTCGCGATCGTGCTGCGCGAATCACTTCCCGCTCCCATGAGGATCGTGCAGAACGTGACCGTTGGACCGTCGCTTGGCCAGGATTCCATCGACAAGGGCGTGAAAGCGGCGCTGTTCGGCGGAATGTTCGTCCTCGTATTCATGGTCGTTTACTACCGCATGTCGGGGCTCATCGCGGACTATGCCGTGGTCCTGAACATGGTGCTGCTCCTGGGTGCCATGGCGCTCCTGAATGCCACGCTTACGTTGCCGGGAATCGCGGGCATCATCCTTACGATCGGCATGGGCGTGGACTCGAACGTGCTGATGTTCGAGCGCATCCGCGAAGAGATCCGCGCGGGCAAACAGCCGAGGCCTGCGGTCGACTCGGGGTATGACAAGGCGTTCCTGACGATCCTTGACTCGCACGTGACCACGCTTATCACAGCGGCAGCGCTGTTCCTGTTCGGAACGGGGGCCATCAAGGGGTTTGCCGTGACGCTCAGCCTCGGCATCATCATCAACCTGTATTCAGCCCTCGTGGGCACCAAGGTGATCTTCGATATCGTCAATGCGAAGTGGAAGCTGGAGAAGCTGAGTATATAACTATCAGTAAAATCTACCACAGAGAACGCAGAGGGAGCGAAAGGTTAACTCGGTGACCTCTGTGGTTAATGCCTTTTTGGAGGGTACGATGCTTCAAATATTGCACAAGACAAATATCAATTTCATGGGTTGGAAGAACATCTCGTTCACGATTTCCGGACTGCTGATAGCACTCGGCATCGTTGGTCTGATCCAGGTCGGTCGCGGCAAAGCAAATCTCGGCATTGATTTCGTGGGCGGCACCACGATGCAGCTCAGTTTCAAGGAACCGGTTTCCGTCGAAAAGGCGCGCACCGCGCTCGATAAGAGCGGGTTCCAGGGTGCTTCGGTCCAGCAGGTTGGTGAAGGAAACAAGATATTGATCAGGCTCCGGGAGTCCGAAGGCACGTCGGACAAGGTCCAGAATCTATTCAAACAGGAACTCCCGAACAATGCCTTTGAGGTGGACAGCATCACGGAAATCGGGCCGGTGATCGGCAAGGCAGTCCAGCGCGACGCGCTCGTGGCCATCACGGTCTCGATGATCGCGATCATTATCTATATCGCGTTCCGGTTCGAGTTCAAGTTCGGCGTGGCGGCCGCCATTGCGACCATTCACGATGTTCTTGCCGTGCTGGGTATCTTCTTCGCAATGAATTGGGAGATCAACCTGCTGATCGTCACGGCATTGCTCACGCTTGCGGGCTATTCGCTCACGGACACGGTGGTGGTCTTCGACCGGATCAGGGAAAATCTGAAGCGCAATAAGAAAGATACGCTGCCTCAGCTGGTGAACAACAGCATCAACGAAGTGCTGTCCCGTACCATCATTACCTCGCTCACGGTGGTCATCGTGCTCATTCCGCTTGTCCTGTTCGGCGGAGAAGTGCTGCACGACTTCTCGATCGCGCTTCTGTTGGGCGTGATCGTTGGGACCTATTCGTCGATATTCGTCGCCAGCCCCATCCTGGTCGTGTGGCAGGCAAAGACGGGCGGAAGGCTGATCTCGAAGTGAACGGAAACAGGAAGTTGAGAAGACTAAGAAAGTAAGAGGTCAGGACGGGTAGAGGGTGAGAAGGCATGCAGGTACCGTTTTTTATTATATTCCTGTCCTGCCTTTACACCTTCTTAACTTCCTTCCGTTCTAACAATGCAGATGTCAACCAATCCATCACCTGTCATTAAGATCGCCGGCTCAGATGCGGCAGTGCTTGAGGAAACCGATCTGCTGCAGTTGTCGTGCGGTTTAAGCGGCTGCGAATCGAATTGCTGCAAGGCGAGCGCCCCTATCGTCCTCAATCCCTACGAGATCGCGCTCATTTGCCGCGAAAGCGCCATGAGCTATGAGGACCTGCTCGATTTCGTCGATACGGACCGGGCAAACGGATTTCCTCTGGTCATGCTGCCACGAAACCCTGTCTGCCACTTCTGGACGGAGAAAGGGTGCCGCATTTATAAGGCCCGGCCGCTGGCGTGCAGGCTCTTTCCGATCGGTCGCGTGTATGACGGCATGCAGTCCAGGTTCGTCCTGCCGGGACGGAATATCTGTCACGGTCTCGCGCCACTGCCTGCAAGAACAGTAGGCGATTATTTGAAGACCCAGGATGTTGCCCGGCAAATCCGGATGGCGGACCGATGGATCGAGTTCGTGAATGAAATCGAACTGCTGCCGCTGCCCGATAAACCAGTGACGTCAGTTGCGTTCCACATGTTCGTTTACAGTCCTGACACTCCGCCTGTTCCTGCATCCGAGAATGCCGACGCAATCACCTCTCCTGACGAACGTTTTATCCTGCGCCTCAAGACCGCTTTGGAACAATTGCCCCGCTTCCTTCTTCATAGCTAACGTTATCAGCAAGTTATCATCTACCGGCTCAAGCATAACTTCTATTGACTTGTACATCACGGGACTATATTATACTATGTGGATTAATGCGATACGCTTCTATTTTATCCTCGACTAAACATGAATTATTCAATACACATCGCGTCATTTTCCGTGCTTCTGATCCTTTCAGCTTGTGTTGGTGAAAAGACGCTCCCACCCGTTGTCCCGGACGCTCAGTCTCTTCGATCGGAGGGAACCGGCAATCCAGATACCGATGCTGAACAAGGTTTCAAGGCCGCACGAGCTGCATTTCGAGCAGGAAACGCCGAGAATACACTTGTCATTGCCCGCCGGACCTTGGACCTCTATCCGAACACTCCCTGGTACAAACGCACATTGTTCCTGACCGAGCAGGCGCTCATCCAGCTTGACCGGAGCTCCGAGGCGGCCGAGGCCATGCTCCGGGTGCAGGCGGAATATCCGGAGCTTGCCGACTACGCTGTCTTTCTGATGGCTGACTATCACATTACACAGTCCCGGTATTCCGAGGCAGCCGCGCCTGTACGAGCAGGTGATCGAGAAATATCCACGGAGCTCCCTTATCGTGCGCGCCGCATTTAAGCGTGCTCAGGCCCTCTTCGAATCCTATGCATACCGGCAGGCGGCAGAGGCGTATGCTTCGTTCCTGAAGGACAACCCGCGTTCCGAGTTTGCTCCCGCCGCCGGTCTCGGACTCGGACGCGCGCTGACAGCGGAAGCTGATCTTGCTCAAGCTGTGCGTGCCTACCAGGACGTCTGGGTCAGGTATCCCGGTCAACCGAATGACCGGGAAGTTGAAGCGGCGCTGACCTTGTTCAAGGGAAGCGGCGTGGAAATCCCCGAACTCGCCCCAGCTGAACTGTACGAGCGCGGCAGGAACCTTTTCCATGCCAGCCTGCATGAAAGTGCAGTTGAGACGTTCACAAAGTTCCTGGAGAAAGAACCGAACTCGCCGGACCGTCCTGACGCCCTGTACCGCACCGGCGTATCGCTTTATTATCTCGGCAAACGGGGAGAGGCCGCGGTCATTCTGGAAAAAATGATACGGGATTATCCGTCCGATGCGAGAGCAGCCGACTCGTTGTACTGGCTGGGGAAGACTTACAGCAAGCTCGGTGACTGGGACCATGGGGTGAAGACCTTTCAGAAACTGCTTGAGGTCTTTCCCGACAGCGAGTGGTGCGATGACGCCCTCTTTCTGATCGGCAACATCTACCGGGAATCAGGCGACATGAATAAGGCGGTTCAGTACTATGACAGACTGGTGCTGGAGTATTCCGACAGCAAGTACGCCGACAGCGCCATCTGGTGGAAGGCATGGTGGCACTATACTTCAGGCGATTACACAAAAGCTGAACACACCCTGCAGGACCTGGTCAACCGCTATCCCCGGTCGTTCCTGGTGAACCAGGCCCTCTACTGGCAGGGTCGGGCAGCAGAAAAACGGGATGAGCAATCCCTTGCAGAGAGATACTACGAACGGGTGCTTAAAAAGGGACCGTATACGTATTATGGATACCGGGCAGCCGAGCGAAAGGCGGTCCTGGGGGCCGCCGTGGTCATGAAGGCGGACGATTCCGCCGATACAGCGATGGCGTGCGCCGAGACCCTCTGTTCCGATGGAACGTTGACTAGCGTCGACTACTGACGAAGGACCTTCCCCGTGGACGGAAGAGATGAAACAGATGCTTTCGAAGGAAGAACGCTTCGGGAAAATCCTTGAGCTCATGCATCTGGATATGAAAAAAGACGCGGCAACGGAACTGTGGGCGGTAAAGGACGGGATGCCGAGAAGGCGCAGCGCGCTCATTGAATTAAGCAAGGTATTTTTCGAGCTGGGAGATTTTTATCACTCCCTTATCATCGTGCTCAGGACGTATGAGCACTTTCTCGACGGGCCGGCACCCGGTGTGTCCGATGATCTGTGGCTCCTTGCCTATCCGCAGGGCTACTGGGAGAGCATCGTTACCTATGCCGGAAAGTACAATCAAGACCCCTACTTCATCGCAGCCATTATCAAAGAGGAGAGCCAATTCCGGACCGAGGCGCTCTCTCCCGCCGGCGCGCGGGGGCTGATGCAGGTGATGCCGGCTACCGGGGAGTGGATTGCCCGGACGAACAGCATTCCCGGGTTTGATCGTGAGAAACTCTTCGATTCCGACATGGCGATCAATATCGGGACCTGGTATGTCAGTCAACTTATGAAACGGTTCAAGAACGATCCGCTGCTCGTGGCAGCAGCCTACAACGCGGGACCCGAGGCGGTTCAAGGATGGATCGCGAAAAATGGTTATCAGGGAGAGCGGGACCAGTTTGTCGAGCTGATACCCTATTTCGAGACCAGGGGATATGTGAAAAAAGTATTGCGTAATTATGCCGAGTACAAGAGGATCTACGAGAAGACCGCGGGAATCGCGGATTTCGGATTGAGGCTCACCGAGTAAAGGATGAGGAGCGTGCGGTACAGAGGTGAGTATATCCGTATTCATGATCAGCATGGCAGACGGGATAAAGCAGGTAAGCTCCGATTTCGCTTAGAAGCGCCTACTTTGAGTATCCTGTAATCCCGTTTAAAAAAGGGCTGTTTTCTGAGTTGCGGATTAAGATCGAGAGAACGACGACATGAACAACCTTGAGGAACGATTTGCTGAGATTGAGAGAAGGGTGAGACCGCTGGTGGCTGAAAACCATTCCCACAAGAAGCGCATCAGAGAGCTTGAAAAAGAGCTCGACCAGGCACGTCGTGATGCGCAGAAATCGGCGCAGTTCAATGATAAACAGTTGCACCTCAGGGAAAGGATCGAGAAGATTCTCCGGGCCCTTGAAGCGGTCGATGTCAAGAAAAGCTGATGGCATAAAAAGCCCTTTTGAAAAGGAAGTCCCCCCGTGTTTCCCGGATGAATTTTTCGTTATTTTGCTTGACAATGGGTGTCTTTTCCTTTAAATTACCGACTTGCATGTGCAGTACGTGTATCAGGAAAGGTCGGGAAAAGAGGGCAATACGCAGAAAACGCCTTCATAAACACCTTGACCTAGTACCGTACCATCGTCCATGTTATCAATCTTATGAGTGAAATACAGCTCAGGCTGCCTGACGGTCAGGACAGAAAGTATGCCTCTGGCATCACCGGTCAGGAAGTTGCCGAGAAAATCGGCTCTCGCCTCGCTAAAGACGCGCTTGCCATAAAAGTAGACGGTCAACTTCAGGATCTCAATGTTCCTGTTGAACGCAGTGCTGCGGTCGAAATCATCACCTTCAGCGCGCCGGAAGGCCGCGAAACGTACTGGCACAGCACCTCGCACCTAATGGCGCACGCGGTGAAGCAGCTCTTTCCGCAGGCAAAGCTCGCCATCGGTCCGGCGATCGAGGAGGGATTTTACTATGACTTCGATCTCGAGCGGCCGCTGACCCCGGAAGACCTCGTCAAGATCGAAAAGAAGATGGCGGAACTGGCCAAGGCGGGAACGCCGATCAAACGAAAAAATATTTCCAAGGCCGATGCCTTGTCGTTCTTTAACAATAAGGGTGAGTCGTACAAAGCAGAGCTCATCAGCGAGCTGCCGGAGGGCGAACCGATCTCGATCTACGAACAGGGCGATTTCGCCGACCTCTGCCGCGGGCCGCACGTGCCGTCCACGTCGAAGATCAAGGCGTTCAAGCTCCTCTCTATCGCAGGCGCCTACTGGCGCGGCAGTGAGAAGAACAAGATGCTTCAGCGGATCTACGGCATCTCGTTCCCGGACAAAGGCGCGCTGGATGAACACATCGCCCGGCTCGAAGAGATCAAGCGCAGGGACCACCGGAAGCTCGGCAAGGATCTGGACCTCTTCTCGATCTCGGAAGAATCCGGCGGTGGACTGGTCCTGTGGCACCCGCGGGGCGCGCTCATCAGAAAAACCATCGAGGACTTCTGGCGCGACGAGCATATGAAGAACGGATACGATTTTGTGTATTCTCCTCACGTCGGGCGCGGTACGTTGTGGGAAACGTCGGGTCACCTCGGTTTTTACCGGGAGAACATGTATTCTTCCATGGATATTGAAGGGCAGGAATATTATGTAAAACCGATGAACTGCCCTTTCCATATCATGATCTACAAAAACAAGCTGCGCTCGTATCGCGAGCTGCCGCTGCGGTACGCGGAACTTGGTACGGTATACCGGTTCGAGCGCTCCGGCGTGCTGCACGGTTTGCTTCGGGTGCGCGGCTTCACACAGGACGATGCGCATATTTTTGTGGCGCCCGAAGATATGGAAGCAGAGGTCATCAAGGTCCTCGCGTTCGTGGTCAAGATGCTTCGGACATTCGGGTTTGATGACTTTAAGGCTTATGTTGCTACGCGGCCGGAAAAGTCAGTGGGAGAAAATTCCCGCTGGGAGCAGGCTACGCAAGCCCTCAAGGTTGCCGCTGAAAAGGTCGGTCTGGGTTACGAAATAGATGAAGGCGGCGGCGCCTTCTACGGTCCCAAGATCGATATCAAGATCAAGGACGCCCTGGGCCGCCTCTGGCAGTGTTCGACAGTGCAGTTCGATTTCAACATGTCGGAACGCTTCGACATGACCTTTATCGGCGTGGACAACCAGGCGCACCGGCCGTACATGATCCACCGGGCGCTCCTGGGCTCGATCGAACGGTTCTTCGGCATGCTGATCGAACACTACGCAGGCGCGTTCCCGGTCTGGCTCGCACCTGTGCAGGCCAAGGTGGTGACCATCACCGATAGCCAGATCGATTATGCCAAGACCGTGCGTGACCAGCTCCTTGCTGCCGGGATCAGAGCCGAGCTCGATAGCCGGTCGGAGAAGATCGGTTTCAAGATCCGTGAGGCCGCGATGGAGAAAGTTCCCTACATCCTTGTCGTAGGGGACAAGGAAGTACAGCAGAATATGATCGCGGTGCGCGAGCGGGGGGGGAAAGACCTCGGCGTGATGTCGCTTGACGAATTTATGAACAATGTGCAGAAGCTTATTCAGGGAAAAAATATTTCTACCGAACTGACAAGGGGGTGATTGTTTATCAGTAAGATTACAACGAGAATCAATTTTATGATCAAGGTGAAAGATGTCCGCGTTATTGCCGCGGACGGAGAACAGCTCGGGATCCTTGATACCCGGGAGGCCATCAGAAGGGCGGAAGAAGCCGGGCTCGATCTGGTGGAAGTGGCGCCCACGGCGAAGCCGCCGGTGTGCCGCATCATGGACTTCGGAAAGTACAAGTATGAGCTTGCCAAAAAGGCTCACGAATCCAAGAAGCATCAGAGCGTTATTGTCGTTAAAGAGATCAAGATGAGGCCTCGTACGGACGACCATGATGTGCAGTTTAAGACAAACAACATCAAGCGCTTTCTCGAGGAAGGCAACAAAGTCAAAGTGACCGTCATGTTCCGCGGCAGGGAGATGGCCCATACGATTCACGGAAGGGCATTGCTGGAACGCATTCTGGCTGATTTGCAGAACGACGCCGCTGTGGAGCAGTCTCCCCGCATGGAAGGCAGAAACATGACGATGATGCTCGGGGCAAAGGCAAAGGTCTAATGATGCCGGAGCAGTGAACCGTGGACAGGAGACAGCGCATTGAATAAAATATGATCGTTGATCCTGCGGAATGAGCATTGCCGCAGTTGATATACCGGGGATGGAGAGCGTAGCAGCGTACTGCAGAAAGTTGGAAAGGAGAAAGAAAAATGGCAACAGCAAAGTCAAAGATAAAAGTAAAGATCAAACTAAAGACCAGAAAGAGCGCGGCCAAGAGATTGAAGATCACCGGCACGGGCAAGGTCATGAGGCGCAAGGGATGGAAGGGCCATCTGCTGTCCGGCAAGAACGCCACGCGCAGGAGGCGGCTCTCCGGCGCTGTGGAGCTCACCAAGGACAATCTGGAAAATGCCAAGCAGATGCTTCCGTACGGCCTTAAATAGTATTCAAGGTTCATTTTTCAATAGTTAATAATTCAAGATCCAAGATGCAGGCTAGCGAGGTTGAAGAATCGCGGTTTCTGCATCGTGCATCGTGATTCGAGGAGGAAGAGAACATGCCAAGAGCTAGAGGCGGCCCCAAGACGAGGGCCAGAAGAAAAAGAGTACTTGACCTGGCGGAAGGGTACTGGGGGGCAAAATCAAAACTGTATCGTAGTGCAACCGAAGCTGTGGACCGTGCTCTCAAGTATGCCTACCGTGACCGGAAGGCCCGGAAGAGGGATTTCCGCAGACTCTGGATCGCGCGCATCAACGCCGCAGCCCGGCTGAACGGAGTGACGTACAGCAGGTTCATCGCCGGTCTCACGAAGTCCGGCATAGCGCTCGACCGCAAGATCCTTTCGGATCTGGCGATAACCGATCCCGCAGGCTTCACGAAGCTTGTCGAAATGGCCAAGGCCGCATCATAAGGAAGTCCGCTTCGAGACGTTACAGGCCCCGGACACCGGGGCCTTTTTTTGTTGACATCTCCCCGCAATTCGGTTAAATAACATCAGGAAAACTATGATGAAACGCGGCCGTTCCTGTATCGCGGCCTTCATGGCTTGCGCCATCCCGCTTCTTTTTGCTGCACCTGTGTACCCGTCCTACAATACCGAGGCCGGGCGTAAGTATTCTATCGCCTGCCAGCGCCTGTCTGACCTCAGAAAATCTCCAAAGAAAAAAAGGTATCACTCCTACTGGCTGGATTGTATAAGGTCGTTCGAGCTGGTGGAAAAAAAATACCCCCAAAGCCCGAGCGCGGGAGACGCCTGTTTCGACCGGGCGGGGGTCTATCAGGACCTCTATAAGTTTAATCGATATTCAAAGGATTTAGACCAGGCTCTCCAGAGCAATCGATCTTGCCAGACTACCTATCCCGGGCATGGCAGGGCGCCTGAAGCGCTGTACCATATCATTGAACTCTCTCTTGAGTACAAAAAAGACAATGCGCTTGCTGCGGAGACGTTCGACAAACTGTCAAAGTTATATCCCGACAGCACCTGGACCGGGAAAGCAAAGACGGCGTTCGGCACTCCAGTGCATACGGTTAAAAGAAAACGGAAACAGGAGACGGTGCTGCGAAAGATGCCCGAGACGGTGATCGCGGCCCCGGAGAGGTCGAAGCCGGCGGGCGTCGTCACGAGCATCCGTTACTGGTCGGAAGGGGCATATACCCGCATCGTGATCGACCAGAGCAATCCGGTCACATTTCACGCCAGGGAGCTCAAAAACCCTGACCGCCTGGTCTTTGATCTGTTGCGATGCCCGTGTCGACAGGTCCCTGCATAAAGAACCGCTGCCGATCAATGACGGGATCCTGAAGCAAGTGCGTGCCAGCCAGTACGCGCCGGACATCGTTCGGGTAGTGCTTGATCTTGCGAGCATCAAGAGCTATGCGGCGTTCCCCCTCCGTGATCCCGAGCGCCTCGTGATCGATGTGACCGGCGAGGGAGGAAGGCAGCCGCGACTCGTCCGTCGCCAGCTCGGGAACGGTCATGCAGCGGAAAAGAACCTGCATCGGACAACGGTCGCTCAGGCAAAAGCAGAGCCGCAGACCCCATTCACGCTCCCCTCAAAGACGCCTGAAGTGAACAATACTGATGGCGCAACGCTTTCCCTTTCGCGGCAGCTCGGGCTCAAAATTAAAACCATTGCCATCGATGCGGGCCATGGAGGTCATGACCCGGGAGCCATCGGCAAAAGCGGTTTGAAGGAAAAAACCATAACGCTTGATATCGCAAAGAGACTGGCAGTCCTGGTCAAGGAGCGTCTCGGGTGCACGGTCGTGATGACCCGGGACAAAGATGTGTTCATTCCGCTCGAACAGCGGCCATTCATCGCAAAATCCAAAGGCGCGGACCTCTTCGTTTCCATACACGTGAATGCAAACCGGAAGCGCAAGGCACGGGGGATTGAGACATACATTCAGAGCCTGAGGGCCTCGGACCGTGATGCCATGGCGACCGCCGCGCGTGAAAACTCCATGTCAACCAAGCGTTTGAGCGAGCTGAAATCGGAGTTGGACAGGATCTTCGCTGACTTGGCAAAGGATGATAAGCTCGAGGAATCTCTTCAACTGGCGCATGCGGTGCAGGGATCGCTTGTGGACACCACGAACCCGATAAAGGGGAATATCGTAATCTCGGCGTTAAGCGCGCGTTTTTTTATGTACTGATCAATACAGAAATGCCGAGCATCCTTGCGGAGGTCGGGTTCATCAGCAACCCGGATGAAGAAAAATTGCTGCGTACGGACGCGTATCGGCAGAGCATTGCTGAAGCATTGTATCAAGGTGTGAAAAAGTATGTTGAAGCCCGGTCACCGCAGATGATGGGGATTTGAGACCATGATGCGTTAGGAACAGGGGGCAGGACGCGGGAAGTCGGATGTGAGGAGGTCTTATTACCAATCACCCATTATTAGGACCGATTACTGATTACGATTTATCCGTTATCGCTGGCCCGCTACCCGCCACCAGATAGGCGTCAATGAACTGGTTGAGGTCTCCATTCATCACAGCGTTCACGTTGCCTGATTCCACGCCGGTCCGGTGGTCCTTCACCAACTGGTAGGGTTGGAACACATAGGACCGGATCTGGCTTCCCCAGGCGATGTCCTTCTTCTCGCTTACCAGCTTGCCGAGCTTCTCGTCATGTTCCTTCTTCCTGACCTCATACAGCCGCGAACGCAGCACCTTCATGGCCGCGTTCTTGTTCTTGAGCTGCGATCGCTCGTTCTGACATTGTACAACGATGTTCGTCGGCAGGTGCGTGATGCGCACGGCCGAGTCGGTCTTGTTCACATGCTGGCCGCCGGCGCTTGATGCGCGATAGGTGTCGATGCGCAGGTCCTTTTCATCGATCGCAAGGTCGATATTTTCTTCAACTTCAGGATACACGTAGACCGAGGCAAAAGACGTATGCCTGCGCTTGTTCGCGTCAAAGGGCGAGATGCGCACCAGGCGGTGCACGCCTGCCTCGGCCTTCAGCTTGCCGTAGGCGTAGTCGCCCGAGACCGTGAAGGTCACTGACTTGACGCCTGCTTCTTCACCGTTCTGATAGTCGAGGATCTCGGTCTTGTAGCCATTCGCCTCTGCCCATCGCAGATACATTCGCATCAGCATCTCGGCCCAATCCTGGGCCTCGGTTCCGCCCGCGCCGGGGTGGATCGAGACGATGGCATTGGTGATGTCCTGTTCTCCCGAGAGGAGCGCCGCGATCTCTGCTGCCGAGATGTCCTTCTGGATGGTTGCGATCTCGCTCTCCATCTCAGCACGCATGGCCTCACCGCCTTCTTCTGCAGCAAGCTCCGCCATGGCCTCAAGGTCATGAAAACGCGTCGAGAGCGAGTTCCAGTCCTTGAGAGAACGCTCAAGCGCGGCTTTTTCCTTCATGAGCGCGTTCGCTTTGTCCTTATTGTCCCAGAAACCAGAGGCTTCCATCAGGTGGGTGAGCTCGGTCAGCTGTGCTTCCTTGGCAGGGGTGTCAAAGATGCCTCCGCAGGGTCTCTATCCTGTTCTTGACTGCGTTGAGTTCCAGTTTCAGATCTTCTAATAGCATGCGCGTCTCCGGTTTCATTGCTGGTCTAAAATCGAGCCGATTATACCACAGAGAAAATGAACAATCAAAGACAAAGCGCATACTGTCGTTCAGATTGGAGAACCGGTCCATTGAATGAAATAGTTGCGCCTGAGGAAATTCTGTACAGCGAATAACAATGCCTTGAAATCACGCAATTTTTGTGAGATAATCGCAACTCGTAATGGCTACTTTTCGCACCACTGGACATAAATTCCTCGATCTCTTCGTGCTCCCCCTCTGGGTGGGTCTGCTTGCGCTGCCTTTTACGGGCATAGGCAGCGCAATCCGCGTGACGGTATCGGCAGTACTTGCCATGCTTCTCTGGAGAATGCTCAGGACTGATGTTGTCTCGGATGTCCGTATCTCGGTCGCAGAAAATATCTCAAAAGCAATTGCAGCCTTTGCCCGTATCACCCGTTCTGTTTCATCTCCGCTGACCTACGCACTCATCGCGGTCCTTTTGATCGTCCTTCCTCTTTTTCTGAACGAATATTATCAAGACATCATGACGCTGACGGGTATGTACGTTGTTCTTGCCCTCGGTTTGAACATCGTGGTGGGGCAGGCGGGGCTCCTGAATCTGGGATACGTGGCGTTCTACGCGATCGGCGCGTACACCTATGCGATCCTCTCGACAACCTTCGGGCTTTCGTTCTGGCCCGGACTCATCGCCGGTGGATCCATGGCAGCGGTTTTCGCGGTATTGCTCGGCATGCCGACCCTGCGTTTGCGCGGCGATTATTTTGCGATCGTCACCCTGGGGCTCGGTGAGATCACCCGCATTGTCCTGAACAACTGGGACAGCATGACCGGCGGGCCGAACGGCATCTCGAAGATCGGAAGGCCCGTGATAGCAGGCTACGAGCTTCACACCACCCTTGATTTCTATTATCTCATTCTCGTGCTCGTGATCCTGACGATATTCGCCATGCACCGGCTTATCGCGTCGCGCATCGGCCGCGCGTGGATCGCGATCAGAGAAGACGAGGTCGCGGCCGAGGCCATGGGGGTCAATACCTATCGCATGAAATTGCTGGCCTTTGTTCTGGCGTCGGCATGGGCCGGGATCGCCGGCGTTTTCTTCTCGTCCAAGATGGCCTTTGTCTCGCCCGAGAGCTTCACGTTCTTTGAGTCGGTCCTGATCCTCTGCATGGTGGTCCTCGGAGGCATGGGGAGCATCCCGGGGATCATCCTCGGCGCGCTTCTCCTGATCACGCTTCCCGAGATCTTCAGGGATTTTCAGGATTACCGGATGCTGGCGTTCGGCGTCGCCCTTGTCCTGATGATGGTATTCAGACCGCAGGGGCTTTTGGGTACAGCAAAAAATACCAATTGAAACACTTATCTTGCAGTGTTGAAAAAAATGGACACGCAATAAGTCGAATGTTACCGCTGAGACGCCGAGGCGCAGAGAACATCCTTAATTTATTTATCACGCATTTCTCCGCGTCTCTGTTTATGGCCGCGCCTTCGTAGCCTGCTGTTGCCATATCGCGGCCACAGGCAAGAGCAGGTTACGTCTCCGCGGTAGATCGGGTTTGTTTTCACCAAGGGAATGATACGACATGCTTCTTTTAGAAACAAAAAATCTGGCCAAACACTTCGGCGGGCTGAAGGCGCTCGACGGGATCGACATGCGCGTCGAACGTGAGCGGATCGTGAGCATCATCGGCCCGAATGGCGCGGGGAAGACCACGTTCTTCAACTGCATTACCGGTATGTACCAGCCCACGAAGGGGAAGGCCATATTTCACGACAGGGATATTACGGGGATGTCACCCCATGATATAACCTCATTGGGCATCGCGCGTACGTTCCAGAACATCCGCCTCTTCAGCGGCATGCTCGTCGTGGAGAACGTCATGGTGGCGGCGCACTGCCGCACCAGCGCAGGAGTGTTCGGCGCGGTCTTCAGGCCCCGGAGAGTAAAAAAAGAAGAGCGGGACATGGAGTATCGCGCTATGGATATATTGAAATTCGTGGGGCTGGAAGCAAAGTATGGTTCGCTTGCAGCAAATCTCTCCTATGGCGACCAGCGGCGGCTGGAGATCGCACGGGCGCTCGGGACCGAGCCGCACCTTCTGCTCCTTGATGAACCTGCCGCCGGGATGAACCCTCATGAAACGAAGGACCTCATGAACCTCATTCGCAAGGTCCGCGATAACGGCGTGGCAATCCTGTTGATCGAACATGATATGAAGGTCGTCATGGGCATTTCGGACCGGGTGATCGTGCTCGACCACGGAGTGAAGATCGCCGAGGGCCTGCCGAAAGACATCCAGCAGAACACCGATGTGATCGAAGCGTATCTCGGCAAGGAGAGTTTGCATCATGCTTGAGCTGCGCGAGGTGACCGTTTCCTACGGGATGATCGATGCGCTCAAAGGCATCAGCCTGCAGGTGGAGCGAGGGGAGATCGTTGCACTGATCGGGGCGAACGGCGCCGGTAAGTCAACGACCTTGATGGCGGTCTCCGGGGTTGCCGTACTGCGGTCGGGCAGTATCCTGTATGAGGGCGCAGAGTTGTCCGGACGTCCAGCACACGCGATCGTCCAGATGGGGATCACACAGGTCCCCGAAGGGAGGCGCATCTTCGCGAGGATGACGGTGCGCGAGAACCTTGAAATGGGTGCTTTTATCAAAGACAAACGGGAGTTTGCAGGAGATCTTGCACGGGTATTCGAGATGTTCCCCGCGCTTGCGGACAGGAATAAACAACTCGGCGGCACGCTCTCGGGCGGCGAACAGCAGATGCTCGCCATCGGTCGGGCGCTCATGTCGCGGCCGAAGCTTCTTCTTCTTGACGAGCCGTCGCTTGGTCTCGCGCCGATCATCGTGAGCAGGATATTCAAGATCATCAAAGAGATCAACGAGCAGGGAACGACCATCCTCCTTGTGGAACAGAATGCAAAAGCAGCGCTCCGTCTAGCGCACCGGGCATACGTTCTGGAGACCGGGAGGATCGTGATGCAGGGCCGGGCCTCTGAACTTGAGAAGGACCCGGGGATCAAAAAGGCGTATCTGGGGGAATAAAAAAAGAAGGCGGAGGTCGAAAAACAGATAATAAAATAAGTTTTTTTGTCTGGCGTTTGTCCGCGGTCTTCTGTATTCTAGCATCTGATATGCGGAACATTAAACTCATTCTTGAATACGACGGCACCAATTATCATGGCTGGCAGTCGCAGATCGGGAGCGGGATGCCGACTATCCAGGATACGCTTGAACAGGCGCTCATGGCCCTCACCCATGATACGATAAAGACGTATTCGTCAGGCAGGACCGATGCGGGCGTGCATGCTCTTGGACACGTCGCAAACTTTGAGACCGAATGCAGTATTCCTTCTGAGGCATGGGCTCCGGCGTTGAATCATTGGTTGCCGAACGATATCAGAATTCTGACATCGGAAGAGGTTCCCGATGATTTTCACGCCCGTTTCAGCGCTCTGGGGAAATTCTATTCATACCGCATTCTGAATAGACGCGCGCCGTCGGCGTTGTATCGCAAGTATTCCTGGCATGTGAACCAGCGTTTGCACCTGAAGAACATGAGGCTGGCCGCTGCTTTGTTCGTGGGGAAACACGACTTTTCCGCCTTTCGCGGATCAGGCTGTACGGCAAAAACGCCGGTGAGAACGATCAGGGCTGTTGTCATAAAAAAAACCGGTGACTTCGTTGAGATGGGGATCGAGGCTGATGCCTTTCTCCAGCATATGGCGAGAAACATCGTGGGTACGCTCGTCGAAGTAGGCCTCGGCAGGTTCGGTCCAGTTGACGTGAAACGGATGCTCAAGTCGCGGGACCGGACCATGGCAGGGCGGACGGCCCCTCCCCAGGGCTTGTACCTGGTCGAGGTATACTACCCCGAGTGATCGATAGCCACGTTGTTCGCAAATGTGAAATAATACTTGCTGAGTTCTCATTATTGCGAAAACTTATTGCACCTGAAGCATTATAAAAACAACAGGTTAGTTTTGGCATGGTACCTGCAGAATAATGACCGGATTTATATACTATTTCAACTAGATGAAAGGAGAAGGTATGGGGAATTGGCTGAGTGCATTACTGATGTTGTTGTTCACCTTTGGATTGACACCGGCAGCCGGCGCAGCTACGGATGCGGCAACATGTCTGGGTTGTCACGGCTCGATGGAGGGGGCCGTCAATGTGGACCAGGAAAAATTCTCTAAGTCTGTTCACGGCGGGATGAATGATTGCCTCATGTGCCACCTGACCCTGAAGGGTTCGCAACATCAGGGGTTGGCGGGAGGAAAGCCGGACAGTGCTGTTCAGGCGCTTGCAGCCGCGCTCTCGCCGAAGGGCCTGAAAGAGCCGATCGCACAGGCGGCCTGCGTGACCTGTCATCCGGACATCTATGCCGCCTATAAAGAGAGCGTACATGGGCGGAATGTGATCATCAAAAAATCGAGTGATGGCCCGGTCTGTACCAGCTGCCATGGATCGCCGCACTACATCCAGCCGAAGACGAGCAAAGAATCGGCAGTGAATCACTTCAATGTGGTACAGACCTGCGGCACCTGTCACGAAGAGAAGATGATGTCCGAGAAATATGGACTGACTCCCCACGTCATGGAGCGCTACAAAGAAAGCTTCCATGGCAGAAAGCTGAAAGTCGGCCATGCCGGTGCTCCGTCATGCGTCAATTGCCATGGTTCTCACGATATTAAAGATGTCAAAGACCCATCGTCACCGGTCTTTGGTGCGAATAAGATAAAGACTTGTGGGAAATGTCATGCGGGCGCCACGGAAAAATTCGTTGCTGCGATTACCCACCAGCCGCTTCATCCCATCGCGCATTTTACCGAGCTTGCATTGATCGTTCTCACCATGAGCGTGTTTGCGTTCATTTGTATCCATGTGCTTTTGGACATTTTCGCGGACATCCGTGAGCGTTTGTTCAGGAAGGGAGGCAAGCATGAATAGTCAGGATATACCCAAGGAGATAGAGAGGTTCGACCTCTCGGCAAGGATCCAGCACGTCATCATGTTCACGACCTTCTTGCTCCTGTCCTTTACCGGTTGGGGGCTCAAGTACGCGTACCAGGACCCGGCAAGCGCCTGGATCAGTTTCTGGGGCGGCGCGAAGATGGCGGGGATCATTCACCGGGTGGCGGGCATCACGATGCTGCTCGATTTCATCTACCACCAGTTCTACCTCGTGAACCAGGCGCGCAAGGGAGGGTTCAGGCTTACCCTCGTTCCCATGCCCAAGGACGTGGTGGATGCGTTCCATAATTTCATGTATTTCTTCGGCATCAGGAAGGAAAAACCCTATTTCGGCAAATTCAGCTATATGCAGAAGTTCGACTACTGGGCTGTGTATTGGGGCATGTTCATCATCGGGGCATCCGGTTTTTTCCTAGCATTCCCGGTGACGGTGTCTTACTTGTTCCCGACATTTACACTCGGGTGGATCTGGGACGTCGTCTTCGCCATGCACAGTGACGAGGCGCTTCTTGCCATCGTGTTCATCCTCATTTTCCATTTCTACAATGAGCACCTGCGTTCCGAGGTGTTCCCGATGAACTGGATGTGGATCACCGGGAAAATGACGACCGAGCAGCTCAAACACCATCATCCGGCGGAGTACGATTATCTGTTCGGAGATAAGAAGAAGAAATAGCTGACAACGACGATAGAGTTCAGGTAACGAACAACGGCGGCCCGCAAGGCCGCCGTTGTTCGTTACGCATTCATTGAATTGGATGATCGAGATGGTTTCAATTCAGCTGTATCAAGAACGCCCTGTTTCATGCGGTATCGCGTGCCGGCGCGGAGCGCGATTTCGGAGCTGTGGGTCACCATGATCATGGTAACCTTCTTCTCTTTATTGATCTTTTCGAAAAACGCCATGATCTCCGCTTCCGTCTCCTCGTCTAGGTCCCCCGTGGGCTCGTCCGCAAGAATGATCTCCGGGTCATGGATGAAGGCGCGGGCGATCGCAACGCGCTGCTGCTCGCCTCCGCAGAGCTCGGACGGATACCGGTCGGTTTTTTCGCCGAGTCCCACGAGCTTGAGCAGCCGTACCGCATCGTCCGTTGATCTTCTTTCCGCCGAACACCGTAGGGAGGAGAACATTCTCCATCGCGGTCAGCGTCGGGATAAGGCTCGCGAACTGGTACACGAAACCGAACTTCTCGTTCCTGAGCTTTGAACAGTTCCTGATCGTTGTATGTTCCAGATATTCGTTCCATCGATGGTGACCGTGCCGGTGTCGGGCCGCGCAATGCCGCCGATAAGGCTCAGAAAGGTGCTCTTGCCGCTTCCTGAGTGTCCGACGATGGAGACGAATTCTCCCTGCTGGATGCGTAAGATCATCGGCTGGACCGCCTTGATGCTTTTCCCGGATATTGTGTAGGTTTTCGATAATCCTTTCAGTTCGATCATGATTTTCCTTTCTTTCCGTATGATCCTTTGCGATGCTGAAAACCGCGCCGATCATGATCAGGATGCCGAGGACGGCGATAAACCTGACCCCAGGCACCATGCCGTAATGACAGGGCATCCGCGGGCTCTGGCAATACCCGATATTTGTCCGGAAGCCAG
This sequence comes from Nitrospirota bacterium, assembly GCA_963796285.1. Classification (GTDB taxonomy): domain Bacteria; phylum Nitrospirota; class UBA9217; order UBA9217; family UBA9217; genus JALNZF01. The sequence continues at coordinate 1,168,911 of CAWCKW010000012.1, read as the reverse complement.
TAAGCGAGCCGAACACGAGAATGATAGAATGGCACCGGCCAGCGGCATCTTTTGCCGATTTCATGAAGAAGGTCGATGCAGGAAACCACGATCAGCACTGTGCCGACCACCCATTCCGCCTGGGCCGTATCAGAACAGTGCATGCGCGGGAAACCCTACATATTCGCAGGCAGGAAGAATGTACCTGAGGCACCAGCAAAAAAGGATCCCGCCTGCGAGCGCCGTGATCGCGATCAAGCTTCCTCATTTCAATGCCTTTGCCGTTCGCGTCGAAATCCAGTATTGCTGCCGGCTTTCGAGGCCTCGCTTCTTGTCCTTAAATGCGGCAATGCCCCATGCCCATGGGTGTCCTGAATTTCGTTTTGTATTGACATAAGTACGCCTTGCGGGCATCGATCCATTCCCCGGTCGTGTAATCCTTGACCGCGGCCCTGGCCTCTTTCATATTATGTCTTCTTCAGATATGTGAACAGGTCCCCGATATCGCAGAAATAGAGGGTCGTCTCTCCCTGGGTGATCTTTGAAGTGAATTTTGAATCCATCTGGACCATCATACCGCATTCAGTACATCTGATGTCCTCTGCAACGAGCAGGCGTCAGGGACATCACGGATGAGCGCCAGGGCTATTCCCGTGAACAGCAATCGTCGTATCATCTTATTTTCCCGTTTCGTCGATCTCTTTTTTGAGGGCTGCTGCAACCCCCGCGTCAAATTTATCGAGTTCATGGTATTGGTTGAGCGCTTGGGCACGTTTCCCCTTTTTGAGCAGCGCAAAGCCGAGATTGTACCTGGCGGTTGAGTAGTGCGGCCGCAGGGCGATGGCTTTTTTAAGGGTCACGTATCTCTTCGTCTGTTTTACCGAGCTTGCCGTAGGCAATCGCCATGTTGTTATAGAGCACGGGATTCTTGGGAAAGAACTTGATCGCCTTCCGGTAACTGGTAAGGCCCTCCTGATATTGTCCTAGCCTGCTGTACGCATTCCCCAGTTTCACGTAGGCGTATCCACGCTGCGGGTCGATGGCAATGACCTTTTGAAGGGCATTCACCTCTTCGCTGTATATGCCTCTGAGCGTTCATAGAGATCTGAGAGATGGTACCATGCCTCTGCATCCTTGGGATTCTTGACGGTCTGGTCCTTGAGTTCCTCGAAAAGGTTCTTTTCCGTGTCGACAGGAGGAGTCGCCTCCTCCTTGTTTTTAGTGCAGGAGAAGAACAGAAAGGACGTCATGAAAAGGATGAAAATAATGGGCTTCATTCCGCGCTCCTGATCGCTTCGTAGGGCTCCACTTTCAGGAGCGCGATGACGGCAGGAACGCGGCAATGAGGCCGGTGACGATGGAAACAATGAGCGCTCCGACAGTCAGCAGGATCAACTCCGGCGTGGCGGGGAAGAGATAGGGGAGTTTGAGGTAGTGGAGCATCAGGTTCTTGAAACTGATGAGCAACACGTATCCGAGGACGATCCCCACCGCGCCGCCCGTGGCCGAAAGCAGAACGTGGCTTCGTTCAGTATAATGGCGGCTATATGCCCCCTGTTCGCTCCCATAGCGCGCAAGATGCCGATCTCCCTGCGGCGTTCGTTCACGATCATATAAAAGGCAAACGCCATGATCAGGAGGACGATGAACCAGAGGATGATGCTGATGATCAAGATCGCTTTGATAAGGCCGGAAAGCTGTTTCCGCACCGTGCTGATGATGGTGTCCGAAACCAGCGCCTTGACACCGCTGATGTCATGTTCGATCCGGATTGCGACGCGGTCCGGGGTAATGTCATCTTTTACCTGTACGAGGACGGTGGATATCTGGTCCCTGCCGATCTCTATGGGCTGGATCGCCTTGGTTTTTGAATTTTCCGCCATCTTGTACGCTGCAGTCGAGGCTCATGAAGACGGCACGGTCGAAGAAATCCATCCCCGTCGCTTCCATGGTCCCTGCAACCGTGAAAGTTGTGCCGAAAAAGGGGATCTTGTCTCCTACGATCACCGGGACGTTCCTGCCGGTGATGATCTCATTGATGCCGAGCTTCCGGTTGAGGTTCTTTTCAAGCCAGGGTTTGACCGTGAAATCGGTGTCGGGATCGAAGGCCACGAGGAACACGTCCACATTGAAGCAGCAGGTAAAGCTGGTCGGTTTGATGAACAAGCTGGGGTGTTGCGCTCTTGATGCCTTCGATGGCCTTGACCCGGTCGAGAACGGACCTGTCCATCAGGAATTGGGTAGGCTCGCCGGAAAGCAGCGCGCATTTCGCCTTGTCCTCCGCGCTCTCGGGAACGACCAGGATATCGGCGCCGAGGCGATACGTACCGATCCTCAGGGCATTATTGATGCTTTTCAGAAAGAGCGTGGCCGAGAAGAGGGTGCAGGATACGACCGCGACAATGGAAAATAAAAGCCACGTCCGGGTCAGTTTTCTTCTGAGATTTTTCAGAGCAACATAAGGAATGTTCATAGCGAGAGACGATTATTCCTTCATAGTGGATTTAGTAACGATTCATACTTATTATACCAGAAGATGAGCAGGCAGTAAACTAATTAGAGACAACCTAATTAGACAACAAGTATGCAAGCAGATTGTAAATGCGTCGGCGGTTTTATGGAATAGGGAAAGAAGAAGCCGGAGGCAGGTGAAACATGCCTCCGGCCGATACCGAACTTGACGGACTACAGGTCGGTCTACTTATGCCAGTCGACTTCGATGCCGCAGAGGAGCGGAGAACCCTTGTCGATCTTGACTTCTACGCCATTCGCCTTGTGGCAGCCGGCGCAGGCGGACACTTTGCCAACGAGATCGTAGTTCTTCATGTCCATGACGTTCAGCGTGCTGTCGTCACCATAGGTCCTTGATGAAAGGAACGCATACTTGCCGTCCGGGGTAAATGCAAAATCATGCGGCCGCACATCATCGGGAAGGACGAGGCGCTTGACGATCGTGTCAGTTTTCGTATCGATTATGATGACCTGGCTCTTGTGCGTGCCCGGCTTGAGACCCGGATCAAATTCGTTCGGGGCGCTGACCCAGAGGTATTTGCCGTCCGGCTGTCATTCTGATCTGATGGAGGAATGTCATCTCGGGGCTCGTGATCTGTTTGATCTCTTTTTTCGTCTTCCAATCATACACAAAGACGATACCCTGCGGCATGTCGGAAATATAGGCCTTCTTGCCGTTCTTGGTCCACTGGATACCGCACACCGCCTTGCCCACCGGCATCTTGTCAACGGTTTTCAGCGTCTTTGCATCCCAGACATAGACATTTCCGTCCGCCATATCCTCGAAGTATATGTTTCCATCGGGTCCTGCGATCGCGCCGCAGAACTTCTCGCCGACCTTGAAGGGGCCTTCCTTCTTCATTGTTGCCAGGTCTATCTTGTATATGTTTCCCGCCAGTGTTCCGGCAACAAGGATCTTCTTGCCTTTTTCGGTGACGATGGACTGGCCGTGGGTCCCGCCGGCCTTCTTCACTTCTTCAAAGCTCATGCCCGCGATCTTGCCTTCCATCTCGGAACCGGCCTCGGAAAGGACGATCCGGTCCTTTTCCACGTCCATCGGGGGCTTCATGGTCTTCATATTGATGATCGCGATGTGACCGCCATGGCCGGCGATATAGGCCGTCGCGTCAAAGGTCGGTATTTTGGCTGCCGGCACTACTTTCACAGTAACAACACTAACATCTGCTGCCTCCACCACTGCGCTCTGTGACAGGCCCAGGAAGAGCCCAAAAGCACTCATCACTACCAAACTGATCACCAGAATCTTTTTCATCTGATCCCTCCCATGTTAAATAGTTCCGAGCACTTAGGTGCTCAGGTGAAACATACAGATTATTGTTATCGCATCCTTAATTATCATCTAATCTCTGAGTATTCACCTCCTTGTCCCTTAAAAAAGAGTACGGGAGCTAGTGTCTGACGTGAGATGCCTTGTTTAATAATACTAAAATTCAAATACCATTTTATTCCTAAGAATAATAATATAGTCCCAGGTTCGATTAGTGTCAACCTAAAAATCATAATTTAACATATTTTATTTATTGCAATTTTAATAGTATCTGTTTGTAAAAAAATAAGGAATAACAGTGTATTATTGGATATGATCTAAGGATAGGGCATCTTCACCGGCTCAATATTATTTGACGATGATGTGAGTTGCTGGAGAGTAGTTCAGGGATTAATAATCCCCTGCTTCAATTGAAGCAGGGGATTGCGTTGAAGATAATTGGAAGCTAGCTTACTTTCTTTACTTTGCCCGATCGAATGCACCGCGTACAGACATGCATGCGCACATGCGAACCATTGGCCGCCTCTGCCCTGATCGGTTGCAAATTCGGCTTTGAAAACTTCTTGGATCTGTTATTGGCATGGCTCACTTTGTTTCCGCTGAGCTTGCCCTTTCCGCAAATATCACACGTACCCGCCACTGTAAAGTCCTCCATTACCTGCAAGTTATTAAAAGCAGGCATACGATACCACAAGACCGTGAACCATGCAAGGGAAAAATGCCGGATCAAGGCGGACGCTTGACTTTCCTCCGGTTCTGATGTAATGTAAGTGCCTGCTTACATTTATGAAGAAAAACACAACAGAACAGAGGCTGCTGGACGCAACGCTCAAATTGATCTCGGAAAAAGGCTATCTCGGGTCCACGACGCGGGAGATCGCCCAGGAAGCGGGGGTCACCGAGTTGACCCTGTTCCGGCATTTCGGGACCAAGGAAAAGCTTTTTGAAGCGCTTTTGAGGAACCACACCTTTTTGCCGAGGCTGAAGGAACTGTTGCCGGAGTTGGACGGTCTTTCCTATGGGGATTCGCTCAGGCAGATCGCATCCAGATTTTTGCTGTCGCTGAAAGAACGCAAGTCAATGGTCAAGATCATGTACTCGGAAGGAACGATCTATCCTGAGAAGATCAAGAAACTCTATAACAAGTTCGCCGATGATCTCCGTTTGACCCTCGCATCCTACTTCAGGGGACTGCAGAAAAAGGGCCTTCTCCGGACCATATCTCCGGAGATGGCGGCCCAGATGTTTTTGGGCATGCTGTTCTCTTACTTCCGCTCCGAGGAGATCATGCGGGCAGGCGGTATGAAAAAACAAACAATGGAAAAGAACATCAAAGAGTTCGTGGATATATTCATGTTCGGCACAATGAAAAACGAGTAGGGAATCTTTTTTCTTTCCAGTGGATTGAACCAATTCCGCAATCCTGTGTCCCATAGAGGACACTAACCAGTAATCCGGGGGAATCACTATGAACAGAAAATGCAAAGCTATCGTGAGTGCGCTGTCTATCCTGTCATTGTTGTCGCTGACGACGCTCATGCGCCTGTCAGCGGCCGAAGCGGAGCCGATCGGTGAGGGTGCAACGGTCCAGGGACAGACCAATGAACAGGAAATAGCCGCGGCAGGAGCGGCAAAACCGGTCCCCCTCCTCACCCTGAACCAGTGCATCGAGACCGCGCTCAATAAAAATCCGACCGTCCTTGCATCGATATATGGCGTTGACGTCAATCAGAGCAGGGTAGGGGAAGCCCGTTCAAACTACTACCCGCAGCTCAGTGCGTCGGGAGCGTATACCAGAATAGACCCCCTGTCATCCCAGACGAGCACCTTCGGCAGCTCGGCGGCGTACGACCAGTATACGAGCAGCATTACCCTCAACCAGAACATTTTTGATTTCGGGAAGACCTTTCAGCAGGTCGACATTTCGAAATATAACCTCGAGTCTGCCCGTTCAGATCTGACCACAACGCAGGATACTATCATCCTGAGCGTAAAGCAGGCCTATTATGGCGTCTTGAAGGCCAGGAGGGACCGGGATGTTGCCGCGGACGTCCTGAAACAATTTCAACTGCACCTCGATCAGGCAAAAGGTTTTTATGATGTCGGAACAAAGGCGAGGATCGACGTCATCAAAGCGGAAGTGGACCTGAGTAATGCAAAACTGAGCCTCATCAATGCCGAGAACGCGCTTAACTTGGCCTGGGTGACCCTTAACAATATCATGGGGACCCCGGATGCGCCTGAGTATGCCATTGAGGACAACCTCTCATTCCAGCACTTCGCGATAACCCTGGAAGAGGCAAAGGCGCGTGCCTTCGAGAACAGGCCCGACCTGAAGTCGATCATCTCGAAAAGGCAGGCCGCGGAGGCAAATATCGGTTTGGCACGGTCCGGCTATTACCCGGTCTTATCGGGGTTCGCAAACTACAACTGGGCAGGCGAGACGACATCGAACTTAGACCACAGCTGGAATGCCGGTGTGCTCCTGACCGTACCCCTGTTCAGCGGATTTTTGACCGTTCATCAAGCGGCGGAGGCAAGGTCAAGCTTTTATATACTGAAGGCAAACGAAGAGTCACTCAGACAACAGATACAACTCGATATTCAACAGGCATACCTGAACCTGCAGGCGGCAGAGGCCAGCATTGCAACCGCCGAACTGGCATCCGCGCAGGCAAAGGAGAACCTGGACCTGGCAAACGGCAGATACTCCGCCGGAGTGGGAAGCCCCATCGAGGTTTCGGACGCCTTCGCCACCTATGTTGCCGCACAGGCGAACTATACCAGCGCCTTGTCCAATTACAAGATCGACCAGGCGACCATCGAGAAAGCAATGGGGGCGCGGTAACCGGGTAACGTCAGGCAGAAGGCAATGTGTTGCTCTAACCGCCAGGGGTACCTGGCATTGCTCCATAACCGGATGTGTAAATCAATAAAGAGAGGCAGCGAAAGATAATGAAGCTTAAACCTGTTCATGCGGGCGCGAAACTGATCGTTCCGGTCGCGCTCTTTCTCATCATCAGCGCCTGTTCCAACGACGGCAGGGCGAAACAAGCGGCGAAGCCGGCCGTACCGGTAAAAATAGGCGATGTGATGCAACAGAACATCCCGGTGCAGATCAATGCCATCGGCAATGTCGAGGCGTACAATGCCGTATCCGTGAAAGCCCTGGTCAACGGGGAGATCATCGGCGTGCAATTCAAGGAAGGTCAGGATGTCCAGCAGGGCGACGTGCTCTTCCAGATCGATCCTCGACCCTACGAGGCGGCCCTCAAGCAGGCCGAGGCGCAGCTCGCGCGCGATGTTGCACAGGCGAAGAATTCGGAAGAGCAGGCCAAGAGATACGAGATCCTTGTTCAGAAAGACTATGTCTCCAAGGACCAATATGACCAGTTTCGCTCAGCTGCGGACGCCCTGGCGGCCGTGGTCCAGGCGGACAAAGCGAATGTCGAGAACGGCAGGCTGCAGCTTGCCTATTGCACGATCAAATCTCCGATCGACGGACGCGTCGGAAGCGTCCTTATCAACAAGGGCAATGTCATTAAAGCGAACGATCTGACCATGGTCACGATCAATAAGATCGTCCCGATCTATGTGACCTTCTCTTTGCCGGAACAGAACCTCGCGAATATTAAAAAATATATGGCTGAAGGATCCTTGCAGGTGGATGCTGTTATTCCCGGAGACGAGAAACGGCCCGTTCAGGGAAAGCTTACGTTTATTAATAATGCCGTGGACGCCGCCACCGGGACCATCCAGCTGAAAGGCACCTTCGAGAACAAGGACAAAAGGCTCTGGCCGGGACAGTTCATCAATGTGGTCCTGACGCTCACGACCCAACGGAACGCTGTTGTCATGCCGGCTGCGGCCCTTCAAGCAGGGCAGCAGGGTCAGTATGTCTTTGTGGTAAAACCGGACAATACGGTCGAGTCCCGGCCGGTGACAATCGCACGGACGTCCGGTGATATCGCCGTGGTCGCTCAAGGCGTGACGCCGGGAGAAAAAGTCGTGACCGACGGACAGCTCAACCTGATCACCGGGGTCCGTGTGGAGTTGAAAGAGGAGCAACCGCAAACACCCCCGGTAAAAAGCGGGCAGACTGGAAGCGATCAGGCAAGCACCGGCCAATCGGATAAAAAACAAAAAGCTGGCAATGAAAAGTAACCGACAGCCGTGTCATTGTTGTTGAATTACGAAGATCGTCGTCTCGCGTTCTTATTTATAAACTTAAGAAAGATGCATTTGTACGAAGTCTGAATCCACCGCAGAGGCGCTGAGACGCAGAGAAATTAAAAATGATTCAATAAGTTTTCTTCGCGCCCTCCGCGTCTCTGCGGTAATAACCGACTTTTTACGGGATCATCAAGGACTATCCGAATGAACATCGCAGAACCCTTTATACGAAGACCGGTCATGACGACCCTGATCATGGGCGCGATCCTTCTCTTCGGCATCATGGCATACCGTCTGCTGCCCGTGAGCGATCTGCCGAATGTGGATTTCCCGAACATCGTCGTGAACGCCACGCTGCCCGGCGCCAGCCCGGAGACAATGGCCTCTGCCGTGGCAACGCCGCTCGAGCGCCAGTTCTCCACCATCGCCGGCCTCGATAACATGACGTCGGTGAGCGCGCTCGGTTCTACTCAGATCAACCTCCAATTCAACCTCAGCCGGAACATCGATGCCGCGGCCCAGGACGTCCAGGCCATGATCGCCAAGGCCGCGCGCCTGCTCCCGCCGGACATGCCGACGCCCCCGACCTACCAGAAGGTCAATCCCGCGGACCAGCCGATCATCTATCTTGCGCTCAGTTCTCCCACACTGCCGCTCGCAGCCGTGGACGAATACGCCGAGACCACCATGGCCCAGCGCATTTCAATGATAAGCGGCGTGGCCCAGGTGCAGGTATTCGGCTCCCAGAAGTACGCGGTCCGCGCCCAGCTCGATCCCCACGCCCTCGCCTCCCGCGGAATAGGCATCGACGAAGTGGCGAACGCGGTTGCGAACGGGAACGTGAACCTGCCGACCGGGACCCTGCAAGGGGCAACGAAGTCGTTCACCATACAAACGGGCGGCCAGCTCATGGATGCAGAGGCATACCGCCCCCTCATTGTGGCATACCGCAACGGCAATCCCGTCCGGCTCGTGGAACTCGGCAGGGTCATCGACAGCGTGGAAAACGATAAGGTCGCAAGCTGGTACAATACGTCCAAAGCAAAGACCAGGGCGGTCATCCTGGCCATTCAGCGTCAGCCCGGCACCAACACGGTCGAGGTCGTGGATTCCATTAAGAAGCTGTTGCCGACGTTCCGAGAGGTGATTCCCGCATCGGTCAGTCTGGATATTCTCTTCGACCGATCCACGTCCATACGTGAATCCGTCGGCGATGTCAAGTTGACCCTGATGCTCGCGATCGTGCTCGTCGTATTCGTCATCTTCCTTTTTTTACGCAACCTCTCGGCCACGATCATCCCGAGCCTGGCGCTCCCCATGTCGATCATCGGTACGTTCTCGGCCATGTACGTGCTCGGCTACAGCGTGGACAACCTTTCGCTCATGGCGATGATCCTTGCCGTGGGGTTCGTGGTCGACGACGCCATCGTGATGCTCGAGAACATCGTCCGGCACATGGAACACGGGGAACCCGTGCTTGAGGCCTCGCTCAAGGGGTCGCAGGAGATCGGTTTTACGATCCTGTCCATGACGTTCTCACTGGTCGCGGTCTTCATCCCCGTGCTCTTCATGGGAGGCATCCTCGGACGCCTGCTGCATGAATTCGCGGTCGTGATCACCGTGGCGATCCTTGTTTCGGGCGTGGTGTCCCTTACGCTGACCCCCATGCTCTGCAGCCGGTTTCTGCGGCCTCCCGGACAAGAGCGGCACGGCCGGTTCTACATGGTCCTGGAGCGATTCTTCGATCGCCTGCGGAAAAGCTATGAGAGGAGCCTCACGTGGGTGCTCAAACACCGCTTTGTCACGCTGATGATCTCCCTTCTGCTTCTTCCCGTGACGTTCGCGCTCTTCTATATCATACCGAAAGGCTTTCTCCCGACCGAGGACACGGGCCAGGTCTTCGCCATTACCGAGGCTCAGCAGGGGATCTCCTTTGCCGACATGAGAAAACACCAACTGGAACTGGCGGACATCATCGCCCAGGACGAGAATGTGGAGGCCTTCATGTCGAGCATCGGCGCGGGCGGACCGAACGCGGCTGCCAACTCCGGCCGGATCTTCATGAGGTTGAAGCCCCGTGCAGAGCGTAAACTTTCCGCCGACCAGATCATCCAGCAGTTGCGCAGAAAGACCGCGGGCGTCATCGGCATCAGGATCTTCATGCAGAACCTGCCTCCCATCCGCATCGGCGGCGTGCTTACGAAGAGCCAGTACCAGTATACGCTCCAGGGCCCGGACACGGACGAGCTGTATAAATCGGCCCCGATCCTCGAAGCGAAACTTCGGGCGTTGCCGCAGCTCCAGGACGTGAATACCGATCTGCTGATAAAAAACCCGCAGGTGAACCTCGAGATAGACCGCGACAAGGCAGCGGCGCTCGGCGTCACGGCGCAGCAGATCGAAAGCGCGCTCAGCGCGGCGTACAGCTCGCAGCAGATCTCAACCATCCTGGCGCCGACCAACCAGTACCAGGTCATCATGGAGCTGGAACCCCGGTACCAGGCGGACCCGTCCTCGCTGACCATGCTGTATATCCGATCTTCGTCCGGCAAATTAGTACCGCTCAATGTCGTTACCAAGCCGACCGTGGGCACGGGTCCGCTCCTCATCAATCATCTCGGTCAGCTCCCCGCGGTGACCCTTTCCTTTAACCTGAGGCCGGGGGTTTCCCTGAGTGAAGCCGTCGGGGACGTGGATAAGGTCGCCCGGCAGACGCTGCCGCAGTCCATCACGACCAGTTTCCAGGGCACGGCCCAGGCGTACCAGTCGTCCACGCAGGGCCTGTTCCTTCTCCTGATCCTGGCCGTCCTGGTCATCTACATCGTCCTCGGCGTCCTGTACGAGAGCTTTATCCATCCGCTCACGATCCTCTCGGGACTGCCTGCCGCGGGCGTGGGGGCGCTGCTGACCCTCATGGCTTTCGGCATGGAGCTCAATATTTACGGGTATGTGGGCGTTATCATGCTTATCGGGATCGTGAAAAAGAACGCCATCATGATGATCGACTTCGCTCTTGAAGCGGAACGGAAGGAAGGGAAAAAACCCGAGGAAGCGATCTTCGAAGGGGCCCTTGTCAGGTTCCGTCCGATCATGATGACCTCGATGGCGGCCCTGATGGGCACGCTCCCCATTGCGCTCGGCCTGGGCGCGGGCGCAGAGGCGCGGCGGCCTCTCGGTCTTGCCGTGGTCGGCGGTCTGCTCTTTTCGCAGCTGTTGACCCTGTATATAACGCCCGTCGTCTATACGTATCTTGATACGTTCCAGAAGAGGTTCGGCAAACTTGCTATTTTCCGCACCCGGGGATAACGGGTAAGAGTGCCGCCGCTGGATCCATGACGTTCGCGAGAACAGAACAATGAAAGAGGAAAAGGACCGTATATGAAAAAGATGGCAAAGCTCACCCCACGCAGCGTTGTGATCGTCATGAGCCTCATGGCCTTGCTGTTCGGCTGCAAGGGCGACGGCCCGTCGTACCGGACCGAGCAGGTCTCGAAAGGTGATATCCAGCAGTCCGTCACCGCCACGGGCACGGTCAACGCGGTAACGACCGTACTGGTCGGCACGCAGGTTTCGGGGACGATAAAAGCGCTCTTTGTGGATTTCAATTCCCGCGTGAAAAAAGGGCAGATCATTGCCCAGATCGACCCGTCCACCTTCGAGTCCCAGGTGCAGCAGGCCAAGGCGAACCTGCTCGCGGCGCAGGCCAATCTGGACAAATCCAATACCGCCCTCGTTGACGCGAAAAGGACGTTCGAGCGGAACAAGGAGCTGTTCGCGAAAAATCTGATCCCGAGAAGCGATCTGGACACGTCCGACACGAATTATGAGAGCGCAAAGGCCCAGGTGAACTCGTCAAAGGCGGCGATCGAACAGAGCAAGGCCTCTTTGGACATCGCCAGGCAGAACCTCGAATACACCAAGATCGCCTCTCCGGTCGACGGCATCGTTATTTCGAGGAACGTGGATGTGGGCCAGACCGTGGCGGCGAGCTTCCAGACGCCGACCCTGTTCACCATCGCCCAGGACCTTACCAAGATGCAGATCGACACGAACATCGCGGAATCGGATATCGGCGTCGTGAAGCTGGGGCAGGAGGTGGATTTCACCGTGGATGCCTATCCCGATATTACCTTCAAAGGCAAAGTATGGCAGAAACGGCAGGCCCCGATAACCGTGCAGAACGTGGTGACCTATGACGTGGTGATCCAGGTGGACAACCGCGATCTCAAGCTTATGCCGGGAATGACCGCCAACGTCTCGGTCATCATCACAGACGAGACACGACGTGCTCAGGATCACGAACGCGGCCACGCGGTTCCGGTTCACTGACCGGTCCGCGACTGCAGGAGCGGGGGCCGGCGCGGCTGCGGGAGCAAAGCCAGGCGCGGGCGCGTCCGAGAAGAAAGGACCGGCAGTCTGGATCCTTGAGAACGGGAAACCGAAACGCGTTGCCATCACCCCGGGCATCAGCGACGGCACGTATACTGAGATCGTGTCCGGCGACCTGAAGGAAGGCCAGCAGGTCATCGTCGAGACTTTGAAGAAGACGAATACGCCGACCTCAGGGCCGAGGATGTTCTGATATGGCGCTCATCGAAGCCAGAAAGCTCACCAAGGTGTATAGTCTCGGCGACGTCGAGGTACGGGCGCTCGACGGCATTTCAGCGACCATTGAAAAGGGCGAGTTTGTAGCCATCATGGGACAGTCGGGATCGGGTAAGTCCACGTTCATGAATGTCCTCGGGTGCCTCGATACGCCGACAGACGGGCACTATCTGCTCGACGGCATCGATACCGGCGGCCTCTCGCGGGACGCACTGGCCGAGATCCGGAACAAGAAGCTCGGCTTCGTGTTCCAGGGCTTCAACCTGTTGTCCAGGACATCGGCCCTTGAGAATGTCGAGCTTCCCATGCTCTACAACGGTTTCCCGGCCCACCAGCGGCAAGAAAACGCGCGAAAGGCGCTCAAGAGCGTGGGTCTCGAAGGCAGGGAAGGACACCACCCGAACCAGCTTTCCGGCGGCCAGCAGCAGCGGGTCGCCATTGCCCGGGCGCTCGTGAACGAAGCGCCGATCATCCTCGCGGACGAACCGACAGGCAATCTCGATACCAAGACGAGCGTCGAGATCATGGAGCTCTTTGTGAAGCTGAACCAGGAGTCGAACATAACGGTGATCCTGGTGACCCACGAGCAGGACATCGCGGCGTTCAGCAAACGGATCATCCGGTTCTCGGATGGGCATATCGTGAGTGATGAGAAAGTCGGTAGTCGGTAGTCAAGAGTCGGTAGTCAAGAGTCAGGTGAATCCAGGCCCCTGAACCCTGAACCCAAATTCATTATGATCAACATTCCTTCAACGTTCAAGATATCGTTTCGCGCCCTGCGGGTCAATAAAATGCGCTCCGCCCTCACCATGCTCGGCATCATCATCGGCGTCGGGGCCGTGATCGCCATGGTCGCCATCGGCACCGGCGCAAGTCAGAAGATCGCGGAACAGATATCGAGCATGGGAAGCAATCTTCTCATCATCCTGCCCGGCGCCACGACCTCCGGGGGGTGAGGATGGGGGGAGGGACACAGTCCACGCTCAACCTGGCAGACGCCGATGCGATCATCAAGGAGTGCCCCGCCGTAGAGGAAGTGGCGCCCAGCCTGGGAGGTGTGGCACAAATCGTATATGGACACTTGAATTGGTCAACGGGTATCAACGGGACAACGCCGGGCATGCTGATCGTGCGCGACTGGGAACTGTCCGCCGGCCGGACCTTTACAACTCAGGACGTGAAAAACGCGACAAAGGTCTGCCTGCTCGGTCAGACCGTGGTGGACAACCTTTTCGGGGAGCAAAATCCCGTGGGACAGTCGATCAGGATCAAGAATGTCCCGTTCACGGTGATCGGCGTTCTTTCGCCCAAGGGCCAGAATGCGCAGGGATCGGACCAGGACGATACGATCATGATTCCCGTTACCACTTCCCAGAAAAAGCTCTTCGGTACCCAGTTCCCGGGCATGGTGAGGATCATCCTGGTCAAGGCAAAGAGCGCTGAGGACCTGGCCGATGCCGAGAAACAGATAACCGAGCTGCTCAGGCAGCGGCACCATATCGGCCAGAAACAGGACGCCGACTTCAGCGTGCGGAACCTCACCCAGATCATGCAGGCGGCCGAGCAGTCCACCAGGGTGATGACCATGCTGCTCGGGGCCATCGCTTCGGTCTCGCTCCTCGTCGGCGGGATCGGGATCATGAACATCATGCTCGTGTCCGTGACCGAACGCACGCGCGAGATCGGCATTCGCATGGCGATCGGGGCGAAGACCTGGGACATACGGCTCCAGTTCATCATCGAGGCGCTCACGCTGTCGATGATCGGCGGCATCATAGGGATCATCGTGGGGGTCTCGACGTCCATGATCCTTTCAAATCTATCGGGCTGGCCCACGGTCGTATCACCCGTATCCATTGTCCTGGCGTTCGGTTTTTCCGGCTTCATCGGCATCTTCTTCGGGTTCTATCCCGCCTACAAGGCCTCGCTCCTGAATCCCATCGATGCGCTGCGGTATGAGTAGCCCCGCGGACCGCGCGATTTCCGCGGCTTGATGAAGATTGATAATTTACCCATTCGACTTAATATAAAACGGCTATTACAATGCACACACTGAGGATAAAAAGCATGCGCCTGCGAAAATTCCTGTACCTCAGCAGCGCCGTTGTCCTGCTGGCTGGTCTGAGCAGCTCTATCTGGATCTATCAGGCAGCCAAGAATGATGCGCCCAGCGGTTCGAGCTATGAATTCATCGGCGGATTTATGTACCCGGCTGAAGGTGGAAATACAAAGAGATATGTCCATGATCTGCAGCTCTATGGCGGAAACGCGGCTGTGCTCGCGGATGATTTCATGCGCTGGTTTGCCGGTCTATGGCGGGGCGAGTCTCTTGCGTATACCGTTGGCTTCATCACCGCAGCCATCGCGCTCGTGCTTTTCCTCATTGCCAGGAGTGACCCCTCCAACAGTGCCGGCAGTCCCCCTGACCGGGCGGGGCAGGATAGGGACCCATGACACAACAAAGACCCGGCATACATCCTGCCTGCAAGGCCTCGCTCCATAATCCCAATGATGCGCTGCAATATGAGCAGCCTCTGCTTTGTCTTCTCCCTCATGAATGTCTTTGACATGTCTCTTCTTTTATAGTACGTTGTCTGAAAAAACCTTGCCAAAAAGGCCACCTCATAACCACGCCTGAATCGGAGGAGGACATCCCGGCATCCCATCAGCTTTATGCGGACAGCTGTTGTGCAGCGCAGCCGATGAACCGGGACGGTTTTTTGAGTTGTAGAGGCGGTGAAGAGCATCGATGTTTCTAGTTTGCGACCGCGAACTGCCGACGAGGGAGCGCTATGAAGAATGTGAACATTAATGTACTCGCGATCGAGGATAATGAGGACGATGCGGAGCTGATCCGGATGACGCTGAATAAGGTGCGAGAGCCCTTGTTTACCTTCGTCTGGGCGCCACGGCTGTCCGAGGGGCTCCAGGTCCTGCGCGAGGGTTCATTCGACATCGTGCTTCTGGATCTGAAGCTTCCCGACAGCGACGGGATGGACTCGGTCCTGAAGATCAGGAGGCAATCGCCCACTATCCCGATCATCGTATTCACCGGGCTTGAGGACGACGAGGTCGCCGTTAAGGCCCTGCACCTGGACGTTCAGGACTACCTCACGAAAGGAAAGATCGACCGCAATCTTCTGGTGCGCTCGATACGGTATGCCATCGAGCGAAAACGGGCCGTCGAAGCGCTCCGGAACAGCGAGGCGCGCTTCCGCCGCCTGAGCGAGAGCGGCATCATCGGCATAGCGTACCTGGATGCCGATGGGAGGATCATCGACGGAAACGACAAATTTCTGGCGATGATCGGTTCCAATCGCGAGGAACTCACGGCGGGCAGGGTTCGGCGCTGGAGCCGTCTGGTCCCGCCGGAGTGGCAGGCGAGAATGAGAGAGGCGTCCGAGCAGTTCAGTGCGACCGGTCGCATTACACCCTACGAAACGGAATATCTCAGCCGGGACGGGTCGAGATTCTGGGGCCTCTTCGGCGCGGCGAAGCTCGACGGGCAGGACGAAATCGCCTTCATCGTGGACATCACCGAACGCAAAAGACTCGAAGAGGAGATCACGCATATGGCCCATCACGATGTATTGACGGGCCTGCCGAACAGGCGGCTGTTCACGGAACTGATCCGCTTCGAGATCGCCGAAGCCCGCCGCAATCGAACGAAAACGGGGCTCCTGTTCCTCGACCTCGACCGCTTCAAGGAAGTCAACGATACGCTGGGACATGAGGCGGGCGATCAGCTCCTGAAGACGGTGGCGGAGCGCCTCCGGGCCACGATCAGGGATTCGGACGCCGTTGCAAGGATCGGGGGGGACGAGTTCAGCATCCTTCTTGCGGGCATCACACGGCCGGAGGACATCACGGAAATTACCCAGAAGATCCTGGACGCCTTTCGGGAGAAATGCATCATTGCCGGCCACGAGTTCACTATCACGGTCAGCATGGGCATCAGCATCTATCCCGACGACAGCGACAGCATCGATTCACTGTTCCGGTACGCGGACATCGCCCTGTATCACGCAAAGAACCAGGGCAGGAACACGTTCGCGTTCTACGATCCGGACATCAACCGGCGTTCGGTCGAGCGTCTGAAATTTGAAAACGCCCTTCGCCGGGCCGTGGCCAACCAGGAACTGACGATCCACTATCAACCGCTGATCGACATCGGGACGGGGAAAATTGTTTCGGCCGAGGCGCTCGTGCGCTGGAAGCACCCGGAACTGGGCCCGCTTGACGCTAAACGGTTCATCCAGACCGCCGAGTCCATCGGGATCATTACGATCATCGATGAGTGGGTGTTACGGACCGCCTGCGCGCAGCTCAAGACATGGATGGACGCCGGGTATGCTCCCTTTTCCATTGCGGCAAACCTCTCTTCCCGGGGATTTCAGAAGCCCGGCTTTGCGGACACGATAACGAGGATCCTTGATGAAACGGGAGTGCCGCCGAACTCCGTGGATATCGAGATTACGGAAAGCACCGCGGTGGTGGATATCGAGAGCACGATCAGCCGCCTGCATGAGCTGGCACAGAAGGGGATCCGCATCACCATTGATGATTTCGGCACGGGTTATTCATCGCTAAGCCGTCTGAAGAGGCTGCCGATCCAACGGCTCAAGATAGATCAAACGTTCGTTAAGAACATCGCCCTCGATCCGGATGACCGGGCGATCGTCGGCGCAGTGACCGCCATGGCCCATCAAATGAATATATCGGTCGTTGCCGAGGGCGTGGAAACCGCGGAGCAGCTTTCCAGCGTTACCGAAGCCCGGTGCGACGAGGCGCAGGGGCACTTCTTCAGCAAACCGCTGCCCCCCGAAGAATTCACCGAATTGCTGGCCGAACGAAAGCGCCAGGGCTAACGGGTGCACCGAAGTTCACGGCCTCCCGCCCTTGACCGCGCCGCATTGTGGCGGATCAAGCGGAGAAGCTGAGAGGCCGATGACACAACAAAGACCCGGCATACATCCTGCCAAAGCCTCGCTCCATAATCCCAGTGACGCGCTGTAATATGAACAGCCTCAGTTTTGTCTTCCCTCCATGAATGTCTTTGACATGTCCGTTCTTTTATAGTACGTTAGCTACAGAAACCTCGCCTATTTATATATACTACGTCACGCCCGCCCAAAGCCGTTTCCTGCACCCCTTCGGGGGATAGGGCGGGGATGAAGGGGGAAAAACCCGCATGCCTATTATAGTGCCGAGAGCCGATCTCTGGAGCAGAGAGAGCTCGATTACACGATCAATTTTCATGCTCGTTGCCGGCATGTTGCTCACGAGCACGTTGCTCACAAGTTGTGCCATCCCCCTCGCCTACCACGACACTACTACTTACAAAAACCTGACCGATCTTAAAGCAGAGACCATGATGCTTTTTGAGACGTTCGATACAAAACCCTATGCCGGCAATGAGGCGGCACTGGTAGACCTTGCCCTGAAATTTCGCAAGGCTTACGAATACGAGAAGGGGAAAGGGAACGCCAACAGCAAAACCATGCAGCAGTTTAATGAGATCCAGAAATTGCTGAACGCGGATGTAGCGGATTACCAGGAAAACAGGGGGGCGAAACTTGGCCCAAAGTATTTTCAGCAAGCAGCGGTAGTTCTCGGGCAGGCCTTTGATATTGCCATAGCGACAGAGAACTTGAAGAACAAGGATAAATAATAGTCTGTTACGTCTGTTTTTAAATTTTCAATTACCAATTTCCACTCTTCAATTTCCAATTCCGGCTTGTCCGGGCTAGGAGCCTGCATGAGCAAGTTCACTGATTACATCGACGGCTTCAAGGATGAGACCTCGACGCTGGCGAAAGATGAGCTCAAGGAACTTATCAGTTCTGCCAAGAAAGATAAGTCGGAATTTGTGAGATTGCAGGCGGTAAATATTGAACACTGGACCACCATGCTTGCAGCAGGCCAGTTGACACCCGCTGGTTTTAAAAGGCTTGTGACGAAGATGGATGTTCTCACAGAACTGGAGACCATCGAGCTGGATGTCGCGGCCAAAGCAAGTGCGCAACGCTTGGCGGACGGAATCCAAAGGCATATAATTGACGGGCTCTGCAAGCTGTTATGAAGGAAGTCTAAAGCAAAGTTTCAAAAGAACACGGTAAGGGCAAGTCAAACCGGGCCACAACGGCCCCAAGGTTCCCAGGATATTGTCTATGACCATTTTTCACATCAAAGCGCTCCTTTCTCTCGTACTGCTGTTGCCTGCTGTTTACAGCATGTATACCATGTTTCAAGTCTTCGGAGGCGCGGCTGTTGACAACGTCGCCCGCATCAAGCTCCGCCATAAGGCCTCGGGCTATCTTTTTTTACTGATCGTTTTCCTCATCTCGTATCTGTGCGTCGACTTCGCCGCCGCTATCAAAGGCAGAGCCTTCCCCCCGCGCCGTGGTCCATATCGCGCTTGCCCTTGCCATCTTGACGCTCATCGTTGTCAAGGTGCTTTTCATCCGTCGCTTTCGCCAGTTCTACGCGCAGGCAAAGACCATCGGCATCGTGATCGGGATCATGAGCATCGTGATGATCGGTATCTCGGGCGGATACTTCCTGATAATGACCCGTTTCGGCCAGGACCGGTCAGTGGACAAGAGCCTCTATTATCAACTGCGCGGCCCGCTCCTTACGGTCGTGCGCACCGGCGGTCCGGGCAGATTGCCGATCAGGACCGACCGCCTGAGCATCGAGCTGGGCAGGACACTCTTCGCTGCCCGGTGCTCGACCTGCCACGATCCCTTGAGCACCAGAACGATCGTGGGGCCGGGTCTGAAAGGAATTCTGAAAGGGCGCACACTTCCGAAGAGCAATAATCCAGCCACTGCCGAGAGCATTCGATTTCAGCTCCGGCAGCCGATGAGGAGCATGCCGTCCTTTGCCTATCTCACGGAAGACGAAGTGGAAGATCTCATCGCTTATCTGAATACCCTCTAACACGAGAAAATAAAAAACGGGATCAAATCTCACTTGATGACTGTATTGTCACTGAATGAGATTTACCCCTAATATTGCCCCCTGCAACTACCCCATTGCTGTCAGTCACCTTTCTTGCGTGCCCAAGAAAGGTGACCCAAAGAAGGGCACCCGGCGAAAATTCTTTACGGCGTGCTCGGTCGTCCTCAGTACATTTCGGAAACACCCTGCACTCGGGCATCGAAACGCTAACTCGTACACGCTCGCCGCAGGCTGCAACCCGGCTCAGATACCCTGCACTCGCGCCGAGCACTCGTCAGCGCTGGGCTCAGGCATCCGAAATGCTTAACCTTCGGACTCGGTCGCCCGCCTAAATTTTCGCATGGGGGGGCAGAAAAGAACCGTGGTGCAGATCGTTACTTGAAGCTTTCTGCTTTTTCAAAACCCCCTGCATCCCATGAACAGGTTCGCGCACATACATGCGATGCTCGATAATGATAATTAACCCACAAGACCAGGCAGGCGCGGCCGAGCCCTGTTCACATGGCGAGGGTGGAGCGCTGCGGCAGCAGAAGAGGGTGATAACTGGTAACATCAGTGCATGCCTGCGCGGACCTGTGAACTGGGGTGCAGAAAAATAACAAGGATCGTGGACTTCGTGGCAGGGGCTTGCTTCAGCTTTGTCACCTTTCTTGCGTGCCCAAGAAAGGTGACCCAAAGAAGGGCACCCGGCGAAAATTCTTTACGGCGTGCTCGGTCGTCCTCAGTACATTTCGGAAACACCCTGCATTCGCGCGTGCGCACTCATAGACGCTGGGCGCAGGCTCGCCGACCTTCGGGCTTCGGACATCCGAAATGCTTAACCCTCGGACTCGGTCGCCCGCCTAAATTTTCGCATGGGGGGGCAAAAAGAATATACTTGAAGCTTTTGCTTTTTCAAAACCCCCTGCATCCCATGAACAGGTTCGCGCACATACATGCGATGCTCGATAATGATAATTAATCCACAAGACCAGGCAGGCGCGGCCGAGCCCTGTTCAATGGCGAGGGTGGAGCGCTGCGGCAGCAGAAGAGGGTGATAACTGGTAACATCAGTGCATGACTGCGCGGACCTGTGAACTGGGGTGCAGAAAAATAACAAGGATCGTGGACTTCCTGGCAGGGGCTAGCCGGCTGGAGTTGTTAAGAAAGGCTCTTTTTCCATTCCATCATCTTAGCCGTAAGTTTCGAAGATATCAAGGCATACTCTCCATCATGGGCTATCATTTTTCTGGCTTCGTCTTTCCTTCCGGACAAAGCAAGATCGACGATTTTGGCCGCCGTCCGGTGGAACTCTTCGTGAAGGTCCCTCACCGCCTTGTATGAATTCGATGCCTTGTCGATATCACTAAGCGTTGAACCATATAGCCACTTACCGAAGTCACAATGGTCGTCTTTTCGGACGGTGTCGATAGAGGCATCGAATGTACCTGTTTCAATGGCACGCCTCAGGTGCGCCTTCCACAAACCGTGGGAGCCAATTCCCTTTTCAATTTCTGCAATAACTGCCATGCAGTATCTCCCTTCTGCTGAGCGTTCTAAGAACCCGGGTGAACGGATGTACACGCAGGTACATCCGTTTCGAACCGGTTGATATGTCGTGTTGTTTCGCTGAAACGTAGTGTTTGACAGTTACACTACGCAACTGTAGCAGAATGTTCATATCGAGTCAACAGGAACCTGTACGGAACGCAGGAACCTATTGGACATTTTTGGGGACAACTCCTCACTCCCCTCATGCTGCCTTGCGAGCGACGGCTTCCTTCCGTGCAACCGTCATCTCCATCATCTTCTCTTCCTTACCACCCTTGGGGGTGATAAACATCGCAAACTCCAGGGTATTGTCGTCCTTGATCTTGGTCACGCTGCTCCAGACAGCCGGGCCTCTGACAGGGTCGTCGTAGCTGCATTCCTGCGTGATGGTCTTGCCATCCGCGCTGCCCTTGCCCACGAAGAGATAGATGGCCGTGCTCATTGAGTCGAGCCAGACCGACTCGTAGTTCTTCGTATGGTTATTGTACCCCAGGAGGTTTATGCCGGAGAATGGCGCTCCCATCATTTCGCCGGTATAGATCTGCTGCAGGTAATGGCCGTTAAGGACAAGTTTTTGCTCGCACGTGCCGGTCGATTCCATGGCCGGCTTGCCTTCCAGCCAACCCGTGGTCTTGGTGGTCCAGCTTCCCTCCAGTTTCGACAGCAGCTTATGAGGCTCACCCGGAGTTCCCACCTTCTTGTATACTTCCATCATCGCCTGCATGTCCATTTTTTTGCCTTCATGCTTTTTCATGGTAATTCTCCTTTCCAAGAAAAAATCTTGAGGCTGTAAAACCACTTCATCATTACAGTAAACCGCGACCCTATATTAAAGTCAATAAGATGAAGGTATTACTAATGATCCCCATATAAAAAGTGATGCAATTAACAACGTTCCCCTAGTGTAGTGTCTCTCAAACAAATGGTGTTATTGCAGACCTTAGAAAATCCCTCCTAACCTCCCTTTTCCAAAGGAAGGCATCGGGGCAAGGTCATTCCCCCTCTTTGAAAAAGAGGGAAAGGGGAGATTTTATAAAACCAGTCAATTGAGA
Organism: Nitrospirota bacterium; assembly: GCA_963796285.1. Lineage (GTDB taxonomy): Bacteria > Nitrospirota > UBA9217 > UBA9217 > UBA9217 > JALNZF01. The sequence goes on along the minus strand of CAWCKW010000012.1, from coordinate 1,146,810 downwards.
GACACTACACTAGCGGGTTCTTCACGAAAAGCCCCGTACCTTTAAAACAAGGAGAGCTGGTCAAGTGACCAGCTCTTTACTCTACGCATATGTTTTGTTTACGAGACGCTGCGCTAGGATTTCTTGAGCCACGCGGTACAGTAGCCCTGTGGGCTGATCGAACCCTCCACCAATTGACAGGCACCGTCTTCCGATGGTGTCTTGCCGGGGATGAACATAATACAATTGCTGCATTTCATATCGCCCTTCGGAGTGTCCTGGTATTTCAAGGCGGCCTTGGTCGACTTTGCTGCGCGTGCCTTGCCAACGAAAGTCGATACCAGTGCGACGCCCATTACTGCAGCGGCGCCTTTAAGCAGTGAGCGGCGGGAAATCATTTTGTCCATGTCTTCGTTCATGTGTTATTCCTCCTTTTTTGTCATCTCCGGGATATTGACCTCGTCGGGTCGACGTACTCCATTACCGTTGCGGCGAAATCATCGTTTTCTCCATATTGAAAAATGTAGCAGGAGAAAGAAGCGTTGTCAATGCGGCCAGGGACCAGAGAGAATTCAAGATGACACTATTCCATCGCCAACGGGAAGGGTCGGCGTTGCTTTATTCGCTGCGGTTAACGTATAATGCCGTTGAGGTGATGTATGGCGGCGTTTGGTATGGAACCGGTCAACAGCACGTGTCCTTATTGCGGCGAGCCTATTGAGCTTCTCGTCGACTGCTCCGTAAGAAAGCAGACGTATATCGAAGACTGTCAGGTTTGCTGTAAGCCGATCACGGTTCGCGTAATCGTCGATGAAGAGGGGTTCCCATCTGTCCAGGTTTCACAGGAGGACGAAGTATAACGATTGCCGGATCTTCACCCTTTATTCCCCACGCCCCATTTCCTGCTTCTTACTTCTCCATTGCAGTAAAGAGTGGCAAAGCGGTTTCTTCCATGGTAATATCTCGACGGCCTGAAACCGTTCTCGCGGCGTTACGCTCCGCATTCACAACTATTATTCTCTTGTAAGGAACACCATGCAAAACAGCGTCAAGAACAGTGAAGAAAAAGCCGACAGCGCTCCCAAGAGCGCCAGGCGCACTGCTTACCGGGTGCTGGGCGCCATCAGCTTTTCGCATTTTCTGAACGACATGATCCAGTCCCTGATCCTTGCGATCTATCCCTTGCTCAAGGGAACGTTCCAGCTCACCTTTGCGCAGATCGGACTGATCACGCTGACCTACCAGGTCACCGCTTCGCTGCTCCAGCCCATGATCGGGTTCTACACGGACCGCCAGCCGAAGCCGTACTCCCTGGCCTTCGGCATGGGATGCACCCTCATCGGCCTCCTGGTCCTGGCAACAGCGCAAACTTACGGGATGCTGCTCTTCGCCGCCGCGATCGTGGGCACCGGCTCGTCGGTCTTCCATCCCGAGTCGTCCCGCGTGGCCCGCATGGCCTCGGGCGGGCAGCACGGACTGGCCCAGTCGATCTTCCAGGTCGGCGGGAACACGGGAAGCGCGATGGGACCGCTGCTTGCCGCATGGATCATCATCCCGCGGGGACAGAAAAGCGTCGCGTGGTTCTCGCTCGCGGCCCTGCTCGCTATTGCTGTCTTGTGGCAGGTGGGCGGCTGGTACAAGCGGAAGCAGGCAAGCGGGGGACCCCGGCCGAAGACGCATACCGGCCTGCACCCGACCCTGCCCACGCGCACGGTCGTCCTGTCGATGCTCGTACTGCTGGTCCTGATCTTCTCCAAGTTCTTTTATCTGTCGAGTCTCAGCAGCTACTATATCTTCTATCTCATGCACCGGTTCCAGTTGTCCGTGCAATCGGCGCAGCTGCATTTGTTCGCTTTTTTGTTCGCAGTGGCGATCGGCACGGTCATGGGCGGGCCTATCGGCGACCGCATCGGCAGAAAGCGCGTGATCTGGTTCTCGATCCTGGGCGCTGCGCCCTTCGCCCTTGTCATGCCCTATGCGAACCTCGCGTGGACCGGCATTCTCGCTTTCATTATCGGGCTTATCCTTGCGTCCGCCTTCTCGGCCATTCTCGTGTTCGCGCAGGAGCTCATTCCCGGCAACGTGGGCGCCGTATCCGGCCTCTTCTTCGGCTTCGCCTTCGGCATGGCCGGGATCGGCGCCGCCGTGTTCGGCAAGATCGCGGACCACTACGGCATCGAATACGTGTATCACCTGTGCTCGTATCTGCCCCTGCTCGGCGTGTTCACCGCCTTTTTGCCGGACTTGGGGAGAAAAAATAGGAAGTCGATATCGTGACAGTTTAGCAGGCTGTTGAAAAAGGGCTCGATCCTACACAAACGCACCCTAAAGGGTGCGGCTACCGTATGCAAAATCAATATGTTCCGTTTTGGTAGCCGCGGGCTTTAGCCTGCGAAAATAGTTTTTCAACAACCTGTTAGTAACTAAAAATTAAATTCTATTCAAAAGGCAAGAATTTTACCGCCATCGCGGTTCAAGGTTGAGTTCCGATTATGCGGATCGCCATTTCAGGCACTCACTTTTCAGGCAAGACGACACTGGTCGAGGCGTTGTCCGAAGCGCTTCCGCAGTATACCATTGTCGAAGAACCTTACCACCTGTTGCAGGAGGAGGGGTACGAGTTTGCTGAAATCCCTTCTCTCGAAGACTTCGAGCTGCAAATGGAGCGGTCCATCGAGCTCCTGGACGAGAACGAGCCGAACGTCATCTTCGACCGATGTCCAGCCGACATCCTGGGCTACCTCCTGACGCATGCCGACGCCGAAGCGTTCGATCTCGAAAAATGGCTGCCTCGCGTTCAAGCTGCGATCAGGAAGCTCGATCTGGTCGTCTTCATCCCCATCGAAGAGCCCGATCGGATAGTTCTCCCGCTGCAGGAGGACGCCGCATTCCGGCGGCGCGTTGACGAAAAACTCAAAGAGATCATTTTGGAAAATTCATTCGACTTCGAGGTGGACGTGCTGGAGGTAACAGGCAGTCCAAAGACTCGAGTTGAACGAGTGCTTGCGCATATATCGGAATCTATTGGCCACTGACCCTCTCGTGTCGCACATTACCCTCTCTACTCATAAGACATCATTGACATGATTCTGCATCAGGCTTATATTGAAGCGCCCTGCAGCAAAAGAACCATTCAGGGTCAGGTGCGGAATTTTTCTTTCATGGGAGAACGATTGTATGTCAAGAGTCATGATCCATCCCGCCAGTTATGAGAATGTCAGGAAAGCCGTGGACCGGGCATTTGAACTCTTTCCCTTGGCCATATCCGGGAAAAAGGTCCTGATAAAGCCCAACGTGCTCCGAAGCTCGGAATCAAAAGAAGGCATCGTCACCAATCCCGCCGTGCTTCGCGCTGTCGTGGAAAAAGTGGAAACAATGGGCCCCGCGTCCCTTATCGTGGGAGACAATCCGGGCCTGATCAACTACGGCGCGAACGAGGAGTGCTTTTCCAGGACCGGCCTGATGGAAGCAGCCAAGGGCCATTATAAGAACATCGGAAATGATTCCCGAAAGGTCGCCTTCAATCCCAGATACCTGCCGTTCGTCAGCGTGTCGCAAGACGTGCTGGATGCCGATATCGTCATCAGCCTGCCGAAATTCAAGACCCACGGCCTGACCGTTCTGACCGGGGCGATCAAGAACAGTTACGGCCTGTTGCCCGGCGCCCAGAAGGCCATGCTGCACAAGGCCGCCGGCAGTCCGAAGGATTTTAATGAAATGATAGTAGAGGTGTTCATGCTCAGGGTGCCGGACCTGTTCATCGTCGACGCCGTGGTCGGGATGGAAGGCAACGGCCCGGCCTCGCCCGACCTCAGAGATATCGGCATGGTCCTCGCCTCCGACAATGCCGTTGCCGTCGACGCCGTCATTGCGACCATGATGGGATGCGATCCGGGGAAACTGCGTTTCCTTCAGAAGGCGAAAGAGGCGGGCCTGGGCGACTACGACCTCAAGACGATCGAGATCATCGGGGAGCTGAAACGCCTGCCTGATTTCAAACTCCCCCCGCTGGGCGGCGAAGCCATAATGCGCAACGAGACCATGCAGTCCCTGATCCATGGCCGGGCGATGCTTCGCCCCCAGGCAGACCCGGAAAAGTGTACGAGCTGCGGCACGTGCGTTGATCATTGCCCGGTATCGGCGTTGTCCATGGTCGGGAATATTCCCCGGGTGAATCCGGATATCTGCATTGCCTGCTTTTGCTGCCAGGAGATGTGTCCCGAGAAAGCCATTACGCTGCGATGAGCATACGTTCTTAAAGACTTTGAATTTCCAAAACCCCCTGCATCCCATGAACAGGTTCGCGCACAAGCATGCGATGCTCGGAAAAGATAATTAACCCACAAGACCAGGCAGACGCGGCCGAGCTATTGTTCACTGGCGAGGGTGGAGCGCTGCGACAGCTGAAGAGGGTGATAACTGGTAACATCAGTGCATGCCTGCGCGGACCTGTGAACTGGGGTGCAGAAAAAAAACAAGGATCGTGGACTGCCAGGTATGGGCTTGAATTTTCTTGTCACCTTTCTTGCGTGCCCAAGAAAGGTAACCGAAAGAAGGGCACCCGGCGAAAATTCTTGACGGCATGCTCAATCGTCCTCAGTACATTTCGGTCCGAAATGCTTCACCCTCGGACTCGTCGCCTGCCTAAATTTTCGCATGGGGGGGCAAAAGATTAAGGACTCAAAGCCTTTGCCTTTCCAAAACCCCCTGCATCCCATGAACAGGTTCGTGCACATACATGCGATGCTTGATAAAGATAATTAACCCACAAGACCAGGCAGACGCGGCCGAGCCCTGTTTACATGGCGAGGGTGGAGCGCTGCGACAGCAGAAGAGGGTGATAACTGGTAACATCAGTGCATGCCTGCGCGGACCTGTGAACTGGGGTGCAGAAAAAAAACAAGGATCGTGGACTTCCTGGCAGGGGTTTGCATATGCTTTGTCACCTTTCTTGCGTGCCCAAGAAAGGTAACCGAAAGAAGGGCACCCGGCGAAAATTCTTCACGCCATGCTCGGTCGTCCTCAGTACATTTCGGAAATAGCTTGCATTCGCGACTTCGCACTCCTAAACCGCTGGCCACAGGCTTGCCATCCTGCGGGCTCAGACATCCGAAATGCTTCAACCCTCGGACTCGGTCGCCTGGCTAAATTTTCGCATGGGAATCGTATTCTGAAAGCTAGCAAGCAGGGCGTGCTTCGTGGTAAATAGTCTTGATGTTATTGGAGGGTCTTCGCTATGAAACTGATCGCCATCAACGGCAGCCCGAGAAAAAGCTGGAACACGGGAACGCTGCTGAAAAAAACAATCGAAGGGGCACAAGCCGCAGGGGCAGAAACCGAGTTGATCCATCTCTATGACCTCACCTTCAAAGGCTGCACGAGTTGTTTCGTGTGTAAAATGATCGACTCGCCCGCCAAGGGCAAATGCGCCATGAAAGATGAGCTCACCCCTGTTTTAAAACGGATCGAGGACCAGGCCGACGCAGTGGTGCTGGGAACTCCGGTATATTTCGGGTCCATGTCCGGAGAGCTGAAATCATGCATGGAACGCCTTCTCTTTGCCCCTCTTGTGTATTCCCAGCCTCCCCGGTCTCTCTTCCCGCGTAAATTGCGGACGGCGATGATCTACACGATGAACGTTCCCGAGGAAATGAGCGCGCAGATCGGCTACCAGGCAATGATGAGCGCCACCGAAGCATCGTTAAAGATGATCTTTGGCGAGGCCGAAACCTTGTGCTCGCTATGACACGTACCAGTTCCCTGACTATTCAAAGGTCATCATGGAGCATTTTGATCCAAAGAAGAAGGCTTTGAGACGTAAAGAAATATTTCCCGCTGACTGTCAGAAGGCCTTTGATCTGGGGCAGCGCCTTGTTGCAAAAAGATAAACCCGCCTGACGAGGAGTCAACGGCCCCGTGTTTCCCAGTCGACTCTCGTCGCCGCATCGTCGCATCTTCGTCGCCTTACGTCGGATTCAAATACTCACCGATGTTCTTGACAACATATTGCATGCGCGTATAATCAAAACATTCGTCATCGGCCTTGCATACCGCTATGGGGGGATATGGCATGATCGATCTCTTACGCACACGCAGAAGTATTCGTAAATATGCTCATACGCCTCTTGAGAGCAAAACCCGAGATATCCTTATAGAGGCATTACTCCGCTCACCTACCTCGCGAAACATCAAATCATGGGAATTTATCGTTGTTGATGATCAAGAGCTCCTGGTCAAGCTTTCGGAAGCACGAGAGCACGGATCGCATCATTTGCGGGACGCAGCCATGGGGATCGTCGTGTGTGCCGACAGCGTAAAATGCGACGTATGGGTTGAAGACTGCTCCATTGCTGCGATCCTTGTTCAGATGACCGCTCACTCGTTGGGTCTCGGCAGCTGCTGGATACAGATCAGAAACCGTATGCACACGGAAACAATGTCAGCAGAGCAATATATGCAAGGTCTGCTGGGACTGCCCGAGCACATCAAGGTTGAATGCATGGTGAGCATCGGCTATCCGGACGAAACGAAGAAGCCGGTTCCTGAGAGCGAGCTGGACTATAACAAAGTTAAGCACAACCAGTACTCCAATAAGTATGTGCAAAAGAAATAAGCCGGATACATCGAATGTCTCATCGACATGCTCGTAGCGGGTTTCCCATGACAGGCTAAGCCGCTTGAAACGTCATTGGATGCTTTCTGCAGAAAGGAGTCGTTGATGATAAATGCAAATGGCCTCACCATATATGAAGATCTGAAAGAAATAGCCGATCCCGGCCACTCGTGCCTCGTTGTCTGGGATGTCCAAAACGGCCTTGTAGACAGAATATTCAACAAGGAGGAATTTATCGGCAATCTGAAGCGTCTTGTGGAGACCATGCGAAATAAAATGCCTGTTGTCTATACCCTCATAACGCCGCTTCCGAGGGAATTCCAGTCATCCTGGGGCATTTTCAATATGATGCGGCGCTATAATGTCAAGGACCCGGACAAACTGCCGAATTTTATGCCGCCCGGCTCGCGAGAACGGGAGATACCCGAGGCTGTAAAGCCTGCGAAGGGGGACATCCTTCTGGATAAAGCAACGGCAAGCATTTTCATCGGGACGAATTTCGAGCTTATGATGAAAAACAGGCGGATAACGACGCTGCTCTTTACCGGTATAGCAACCGAGGCTCGGATCGAATCATCGGCGCGTGATGCTTCAAACAGGGGATTCTACCCGGTGGTTGTTTCCGATTGCGTTTCTTCGATGGACCGGGATGCGCATGAACGTTCTTTAAAAATCCTCGAACGGATCGCTATCGTAAAAAATTCAACTGAAATAATAGAGAGCATAGCAGTGGTGAGTTGATGTGCAGGTGTTTGTCTTGAGAGTGTGCTGGTTGGATAGAAGGAAAAGCGGGTTAGGGCAGGAGGAGCTGCGGAGGGAGAGGAGCAAGGAGGGGAGGCGCGCGATATATCATTATAGACCTGTATAACCATATAAAGGGCACCTCCAGAGCATACCAGAACGGTTAGGCTCTGATATGCTCATGGGAAAAGACGACCAATCTTAAACCCAGGAGGTGCTTTATGCAATTGTACACAGGAATTGATTTACATTCAAGCAACAGTTATCTGGCGATCATTGATGAAACTGGTAAACGAGTATTCAAGAAAAAGCTTCCCAATTATCCGGAACAAATTCTTTCAGCGCCTTGCACCATACAAGGATACAATTATTGGCATCGTCATCGAGTCCACGTACAACTGGTACTGGCTGGTGGATGCGCTGATGGCGGAAGGATACAAGGTACATCTCGCCAACCCTCGGAGATAAAGACAATACACGGGGCTCAAGTATTCCGATGATCAGCATGATGCCTTCTGGCTGGCCGAGATGCTGAGGCTCGAAATTCTACCCGAAGGCTACATTTATCCGAAAGAAGATCGGCCCATCCGAGACTTATTGCGCAAACGAAGTCATCTCGTAAAGCTCAGGACTTCGCTCATCATCAGTTTGCAGAACATCGTTGCCGGAACAACGGTTCCGCTCAAAGCGAATGACGTGAAGGCATTGAAGACGGATCTCGTCGCGCCGCTTCTTCGAACAGAACGAAGATCTTGCGTTGGCCGGGAAGGTCAGCAAAGAATCTATCGATTTTCTGACCCGTAAGATCAAAACCATTGAAAATGTTATCGAAGAAAGGTGAAATTGCGCGAACCATACAATGCCTCCTCGACGATCCCGGCATGGGAAAGACTCTGGCACTCACCATCATGCTGGAGACCGGCCCGATCAGTCGGTTCGGAAAGTAGGCAACTATCGTCTCCTACTGCCGGAAGGTCTCCAGCAAATGGATCAGCAACGACAAGGCAAAAGGCAAAGGGAATAAGAAAAGCGGCAATAAGTATCTGGCCTGGGCCTTCTCCGAGGCAGCCGAGATCGCACGGCGCTATTACACGACGAACCCCGGGCGTATTACAACCGGAAGATGCAAAGAACGAACTTCATGACGGCACATCAATGCTCTTGCACACAAACTGGCGAGAGCGGCATACTACATCATGCGAGACCACGTGCCGTTCATATCGGAGAAACTGTTTGTATCATAGGCTGGCTGGGATGGTGAACCTGCCTTAGGGTTGGCGAAACCACGAGACCTGATTGGTAATCCATCCCACCCTTATAACGTTATCAGCATCTTTACTGCCCATGCCGTGAGCCATCTTGGGGCTGGTTAATAACCATGAGACCTGAACAATCATTTGGACACGGCCTGGAACCGAAGATTTTCTGGTCCGTCAGAAGACGGAATGGGTCAATGGATCAGTGTTTCACCATACTGACCTTAATCCTGATGGGTGACTGGTGCAGTTGAGACTGACACCGAAACCGAATGAAACTGCGGCAATGGGAAGATGAAGATAGCGGAAAGGCTCGACGAGAAACGTTCCGTTTCTCGCCACAAGATAGCTTTTTCCCTTGACGGTGCCCTTTAAATGGGTGACCCTATGGGACCCGAATATCATCGAGATTTCGTACGGGTTTTAACTGCGATTCTGGTCACGCGCGGACTGGGCATATTATCGCTGCAGACCGCTGATGAGGATATGATGCGAGCTGAAGTATTGAAAAATATGCTCATGTTTTTCCGATGATGATATTGGTCGCGGTCCTTTCTTTTGGCCAAGGCTTCGGAACTTCCTGGCAAGAGACATTTATCCAGGGGCGCCTTTAGTGGCATGCACGCTCAAGCGGAAACTGCTATGAAGGAATTGGCTGACCAAGTAATTCAATATCGTATTGCTAATCCGTCATAAGGTACAATAATTGAAACCGTTTTGGTCAATTATTAATTAAAAAGAGAATAGTGTATTGGGGACGTTGATACCTGACGAGCGAATACCATCATTTGGCTTTTATCCTCTCTACCAGGCGTGAAATATTATTCGTTTGTCGGGTTAATTTTTATTTGGGTAACAACGTCCCCAAAGTTGTCCTCTCATGGTTGCTGTATTGCTTCTGCGCAACTTGTTGTTGTGAAAGCATGGATAGAAACAACGGCCCCAAAGTTACTTATTTTGGACAAAGGGTGAGCAATGTTTGACGCTATTGGATGGTTAAATCAATCTGGTTCCGCTAGCAGAGAACTCAAGGTGGCAGATATTCAACCTGTTCTTCATTTTTCATTAATGTGGAACTTATTTGAAAGAACAGCTTGCGGACAAAAAGCTTCTCCCAAAAAACTTACACAAATAACGCAAAGTTTATCGACGCAAGGAACGCTTAACCTGCAGCTATTTCTCCGTTTATCTAAATTATTTTTCATATCGCTATAATACGGGCCCCTCTGCTTACGAGCACTTTCATAGCCTCAATTTTAGAATAAATGATCAGCAAGAATTAGTTAAAGCTGTACTCAATGGCGAAGATCGTGAAATCGAACATATTGTTCGTGCGCTTCTCATCATTATTTATAGGTACAGAAATAATCTTTTTCATGGCATTAAATGGATATACGATCTTGAGACGCAAAAAAATAATTTTGACATAGCTAACCAAATATTAGCGAAAGTAATGGATTTAGGACGATACCATCATCGTGAGTAAGCCCGGAAACATCTTAGGGATGTTGTTGCACCCGTTGTGCAGCTTGAGCGATTATGGCCGGAGAGAAAATTATTCGGCCTTTTTGTTTCTCGGGTGCCAAGGGAGCATGGTAGGGTCAGGTCTCCTTTGTTGCATGTCGACATTTTTCCGCTCTGTTGTCCTTACCAAGCATCTAATTAGATATATCAACCTTTGTTAAATACCCCACAATACCAAGCCCGCCCAACCGCTTGCCTTTGTCCGTCTCTTTTGTTAATATCCCCCATGCTTTCCGTATTGATGCTCTTCCTTATCCCTGTCGGGGGCGGAATCCCGGCAGGCGTATTGCTCGCCCAGACCAAGGGTCTGGCCTGGCCCGTGACCGCCGGGCTCTATTTGGTTTCCGATATGATGCTGGCCCTAGGAGACCAAAGGGGACGTTGTGCCCTACATGGACTTACGCTGAACTTTGGCCAGGATGGTAGATAAGTCCACTTCAGACACAACGTTCCACGCTGTGTTCTCAAGCGGATCGAGACCGACGCGCAAAAGACTCGCGTCTCCCTCGCGTGTTATGCGAGAATTTGAACAAATGAAATGCAGAAGGAAAACCCACAATGTCGGTCACGACCTAAAGCTTCCGCAAATTTGTTCCTGAGCAGACGTTGTCAGGGCGATTTGATGGGATTCTCCGGCAAAGAATGTTGCGTCGCAATATCGTGATGCCAGCACATACAACGTCCCGGTCATGAATCGGTTGCTGGGATGACACCATGAGATAGGAAATCCGCCTATGCGAAAGAAAAAAATCATCGTATTTTTATCCATCCTGATCGTGATTGCAGCGGTTATCCTTGGTTATGTTGCCGTCCTTTACTGGAAAGGGGGCGTCAATAACTATGAACCTCCGAAACAGACGTACGCTACCTCCCGGGAACAGGTACAGGCAGATTTGCAGAACCTTTCAAAAGCCGTCGAGGCCTACTTCGTCGTTAATATGGAATACCCCCGGAAATTAGAACAACTCCAGCCTGCGTTCCTTGATCGTATCGGCAACGATCCCGCGAGCGGAACACCGTACGTGTACACCCTGTCCGAGACCAACGGCGCCGGCCACTATCGCATCAGCGTGCCGAATCCCAAACTCTATAACGCAGAGGACCTCTATATTGAAGACGGCACACTTTTTCAAAAATAGATTTGTCAATTATCCCGTCCGTACTCGTTTGATTACGGCCTTGGCGGCTGTAATCGTACTTTTATCTGGCACGTCCACACTCTATTCCCGGGAATCGCTTGACGGTGAGCTTGCGAAAGCACTGAGAAAAACGGTGAAGTGTGAACGAATAGAGATTAAAACGAACACCGGGGACAACAAAAACGGGGACCTGAAGTCCTTATTCATGAAATTCGTATCGCTCCCGATAAACGATGTACCTGTCGACTACGTCACCGCGCAGTATACCAATCCGAAGATCGATTTCAAGGCGTTAAGAAATGCAAACACCGTTAAAATTACTTCTTACTCGGATTTTGCTGTCAGGATGCTGGTTTCGGAACAAACGATAAAAAATGAATTCATAAGGACGGCGAGGAGGCGGAACTTTCACTACGACAAATTTCTGATCAAATTCAGCCCCCCGTATATTGAATTGGAGTTCAGTGTCCCGGCCAGTACGATACCCCCGAAAGACAGAAAGCTCGTCGAAAAGTTCATGGTAAACGATCGCTTTGAAGGGTATGCAGCGCTCCGCTTGGAGGTCCGTGACAGCAGGATATTCGTAGCCCCGGCCAAGGTTATCCTGAACCATTTTCTCCTGCCGACGCCTGTGCTCGCGGAACTCCAAAAGAGGGTCAATCCGATATATCAAATTCCCCACGTGCTGCCTTTTGACTATACTCTTGGAAAAGTCAATTTGTTGAAACAGTATATCTTCCTCAGCAATTGAGTTCCGGCCGATTACCAACCGAGGCGAAGATGTTGACACCAAGAGTTGCGGATGTTGGAAATCCGGGATGGTCTCCAGTCACTTTTAAACGTTCCACGCTGTGTTCTCAAGCGGATCGAGACCGACGCGCAAAAGACTCGCGTCTCCCTCGCGTGTTATGCGAGAATTTGAACAAATGAAATGCAGAAGGAAAACCCACAATGTCGGTCACGACCATACTCACCCTTACTGATAATCTGCCACTTACCTGTTCACGTTCAGGCACCTGCTGTCATGGCAAAACTGTCAGGCTGAACCCGTGGGAACTGGCGTGTCTGGCCGAAGCAAAAGGACTGACCCCGAGGGCGTTTCGTGATCGTTACTGCGATTTTGGCGGCATCCATTTGCGTTTTGATGGTGCGCCCGGCTGGAGACAGCAGCCGGCGTGCAGCCAGTATGTACCTGATTTTGGATGCAGCGTGCATGTGGGGCGCCCATTGGCCTGCCGGTTATATCCTCTTGGCCGCCAAAGGCAGGGCGAGGAACTGTACTACCTGTACCAAGGGAGTGATTTCCCCTGTATGGAAGGGTGTCCGGAAGTTTTAGATCTGCCTCAATTGAGTGTCGCCGCCTACATTGAAGGACAGGCCGCGAAGCGCTTCGAAGTTGCTCAGGATGAGTATCTCGAACTGATGCAAAATTTAGCTGATAGCGCTTTCGCCCTTCTGCTGGAAAGTGGTTTGGCCGAATCGGGTGACCGGCAGACATTGGGTCTCTGGCGAGAGATGGGTAGAGAAGAGCCCGAACAATTGCATGACCGGCTTGGTACCGAGTGGATAGACCTGCTGATGATCCCTGAGTTAGCGGATGGCTTACATGATCCCATAGCTTTTTCTCGCCGGCATCACGATCTGCTCTTCTTGAAAGCTCAAGAATCATTTGGCACACTGGACAATGTCACCGATTTCCGCAAAGCATCGGGGTTATTGATGGGACTGGCGCTGCACCTTGGCCGTGGTCTGGGCGCAAATCCTGCTGAACTGGCCGAACACTGGATCAAGACTGCAAAAGAACATGGGGCGCTTGACTAGATCAAAACAATTGAACGATGGATCGGCTAGAGACAACCTCACTGGATCCCTTTGAGTTTGTCAAACAAGGATATCGATTGCTGAATGTTTTCGTAGATGCTGACGCATGCCCGGTGAAGCAGGAGGTCTACCGGGTTGCAGCCAGGTATCATATAGGTGTCACCCTGGTGGCCAACTCCTGGATGCGCGTGCCCACAGAGGATGGAATTGTACTTCACGTTGTCGGCGATGGGGTAGATGAGGCCGACAACTGGATTGTTGCCAATGTCACTCCCCACGACATCGTGATCACGGCTGATGTCCTTCTCGCGAGCCGATGCATCAAGGCTGGTGCCTACGCAATCGGCCCAACGGGGAAGGCCTTCACCGAGGAAAACATCGGAGATGCTGTCGCAACCCGTAACCTGCTTGCAGAACTGCGTGGGAACGGCGAGATCACCGGGGGGCCGGCACCCTTCTCCAAACGCGACAGGTCAAGCTTTTTGCAGAAACTGGACCAGGTGATTCAGATGGTTCGGCGCGAACATCCCGGCAAAGTCGGCTAGCGGTATGAAGACCTCATCAGAAATGCCCGTCATCCCGATGTTTTGGCCTGGCTGTTTTCCCGAACCCTGTGCTCTGTCCCCAGGCGCTTACCTGCCAGTTGTCCGCCGTTACTTGTTTCTATAATCCAGGGAGGTATCGCCAGACGCAGGCGTTCGGACAGGGCATAAACGTAGGGTTCATACATAAGCCGTAATTCCTTCAACTTCTGTTCAGCTTCTGGATCATCCTTGATGCGCTTGCCTTCCGCAGCCAGGAACGTTCGCAGCGCCACGAGCGTTGCTTCGTCGAGGCGATCGCTTACCGGGTCCCGGGGAGGCGCGTGCAGAACGAGGGCGAGGTCCACGACGGCATGCCGGGCCATGGCGAAGGTCAGCTTGGCCTGGCTCGCGCAGGCACCCTCGAGGCTTGCTATGGCAAACGCACTGGTATCGAGGATGGAGGTGAGCGCCGCAAGCCAGGACTGGTTGTCGTGCTGGGACCGGAAATAGACGAGCACGGGATAGGACAGATGACTTTCGAGCAGCTCTGCTGCCCAGTGTTCCCACTCGTTCAGGAGCTTTTGGAGCGCCTCTACGTCGTGGTCGCCGATATGCCGCCGGAGTATTTCCGCGGCTGTGGGCGGAGAGCCTGCACGGGCATCCAGGAGCGAAATATTCACTTCACGCCGGGAAAATGACTGATTGAGGGCCGGGAGGTAACTGATGACGATCGCGAGAAAGCCGAACCCCATTCCCGCTTCGAACACGCTCAGCACTCGTGCGAGCCATGCATGGGGAACTACGTCTCCCAGGCCAAGGGTGAAGAACGTGGTGCCGCTGAAGTAGACACAGGAACTGAAGCCCGCAGTCCCTTCCGGCGTTTTGATGGCATTGCCCGGCGCCCAGTACAGGAGGGCGAAGCCGATGATCAGGAGGCCTGCCCACATGCTGAGCAAAATGATAAATGAAAGCGGGCCGAAGTAACTCAGGTAATTTTCCTGGCGTTTACTTGAAGCAAGCGCGCGGACCGTTCTTGACCAGAGCGGCCAGGTGAGCCGGTAAAAGAGTCGAACAAGCCGCACCCGGCGCGTCACACGGCGCGGAAACACCACGGTCTCGAAGGCATCCCACAACACGATGCAGATGAGAACCACCCCGATGAAAACAGTCAGACTTGTCATATTCTTCTCCCAAACGGCGCTTGACAAGAAACAATAGGGTCAGATCTTTCTTATTGCACTAGCGAAAAAGCACTGATCGCGACTAAACACCTGGTGAAGATATCAGCTTATCTGGGGAATTATTAACAGGTTAGCCGCCTTAAGCTCCAACAGTACCTGTCTTGACTTTTCCAGCTCGCTTGTAATTGGCAATAATCACTCCACTTGGTGTAACAGTCCTCTCTATTAATGTAAATGCTGCCGGAATCGTGCCATTGTCAAACAACTTCTTTCCTTTACCAAGAGTCAACGGGTGAATTATGAGCCAGAGTTCGTCCACAAGATCATTCTTAAGTAACAGCTGAATAAGTTTACCGCTGCCCCAAACTTTAATGTCAGAGCCTTTTGAACTTTTGAGCTTTTTGATATCTGCCAAGCTTTTCAGGAAAACGGAGTTTTTCCAATCTGACTTTTTCATGGTCCTGGACATGACGTATTTTGTGACATCATTGATACCTGGCCATCCCTTTTCATGCTCTGGCCAGTAGCCGGCCCAAATCTCAAACGTTTTTCTGCCCAACAGAAGATCCGCAGGTCTCATCTGTTTTTCCATGACCTTGCCATAAACTTCGTCACCATAAGGTGCCACCCAACCGCCATATTTGAAACGGCCTGATGTATCTTCCTCAGGTCCACCAGGTGCTTGCATTACTCCATCTAATGTGATCATTGATATAACGATTATTTTTCTCATGTCCAACCTCCTTCGTTAAAATTATACCTCAAGAGTTTAACGGGGGGGAACATCCTGGGGTCAGGTCCATACTGTTGGACTTTTGCCCTTAGCCCGTTTGATGTTCTACCCTCAACCAGATCGCGTCTTTCCCCTATTGATCCTCGAATTTACAAATCTCCGCCGGTTCGCTTAACTGATGATTCTATGACACCCCATGCATCTCCCTCTGGTCTGTGCTATCCTTTATTCATTCACAGCCTATCCACCGATGGGAGGCCCCCCATGACCGAGCCAATAAGAATATCGGCAGAAGAGGCGCGCAAGAAGGTTACGTCCGGAGAGGCCCTTCTTGTATGCGCGTACGAGGACGTGGAGAAGTTCCGGAAAATGCACCTTGAGTCCGCGATCTCGCTGCAGGACTTCAAGGCGCGTTTGCCCTCCCTGTCCAGGGACCAGGAAATCATCTTCTACTGAGCCTGACAGAAAGAAGCTAGCGCTGCCGGTCGGGCAGCGGAATATCTGGCGCAGGGATTTTCGAATGCCAAGGTTCTGGGCGGCGGTGTCGAAGGATGGAAGAACGCCGGTTTCCGTCTCGTCGATTCATAGGATCGTCGCCAGAGGGACTGTTTGGGATCAGAAACGAAAGGAGTAAACATTATGAATGACGATAGCAAGGGCCCGGTAACGGGCGGGACTCACAAACACATGGCCGCCAGAGGCACGTCAATCCGTGACTGGTGGCCGAACCAATTGCGGCTGGATATCCTGTCCCAGCATTCCTCCCGGTCCAATCCAATGGGCGAGAGCTTCAACTACGCTGACGAGTTCAAGGGCCTCGATCTGCAGGCCGTGAAGAAAGACCTTCGCGCCCTGATGACCGACTCGCAGGACTGGTGGCCGGCCGACTTCGGGCACTACGGGCCGTTGTTCATCCGCATGGCATGGCACAGCGCCGGCACGTATCGCACCGGTGACGGTCGCGGCGGCGCCGGAGCCGGCCAGCAGCGCTTCGCGCCCATCAACAGCTGGCCCGACAACGCCAGCCTCGACAAGGCGCGCCGGCTGCTTTGGCCGATCAAGCAGAAGTACGGCCGGAAGATCTCATGGGCCGACCTCATGATCCTTACCGGCAACGTCGCCCTGGAATCGATGGGATTCAAGACGTTCGGCTTTGGCGGTGGGCGCGAGGACGTCTGGGAGCCGCAGGAGGACGTCTACTGGGGCTCCGAGAACAAGTGGCTGGACGACAAGCGCTACTCCGGAGACCGGGATCTCGAGAATCCGCTCGCTGCGGTCCAGATGGGCCTGATCTATGTCAACCCGGAAGGCCCGAACGGCAACCCGGATCCGATCGCGGCGGCCAAGGATATCCGCGAGACTTTTGCCCGCATGGCTATGAACGACGAAGAGACGGTTGCGCTCATTGCGGGAGGTCACACCTTCGGCAAGACCCACGGCGCCGGCCCCGCATCCCATGTGGGTCCCGAGCCGGAAGCGGCCCCCATCGAGGAGCAGGGCCTCGGCTGGAAGAACAGCTTTGGCACGGGCAAGGGCGCTGATGCGATCACCAGCGGTCTGGAAGTCACCTGGAGCACGACGCCGACGAAGTGGAGCAACAACTTCTTCCAGAACCTGTTCGGCTACGAATGGGAGCTGACGAAGAGCCCGGCAGGTGCGCATCAGTGGACGCCGAAGGGTGGCGCGGGCGCCGGAACGGTGCCGCATGCCCACGACTCGTCGAAGCGCATCGCGCCTTCCATGCTGACCACGGACCTCTCGCTGCGCTTCGACCCGGCCTACGAAAAGATCTCGAGGCGCTTCTACGAGAATCCGGATCAGCTCGCGGACGCCTTCGCCCGTGCGTGGTTCAAGCTGACGCACCGCGACATGGGTCCTCGCGCACGCTATCTCGGCCCGGAGGTGCCTGCCGAAGAGCTCATCTGGCAAGACCCCATCCCCGCAGTCAATCACAAGTTGATTGATGAGAAGGACATTGCCTCCCTCAAGGGCAAGATCCTGGCTTCAGGGCTGTCGGTCTCGCAACTGGTTTCGACCGCCTGGGCATCGGCGTCCACCTTCCGTGGTTCCGACAAGCGCGGCGGCGCGAACGGCGCGCGCATTCGCCTCGCGCCCCAGAAGGATTGGCCGGTCAACCAGCCGGCCGAACTGGCGAAAGTGCTCAAGACGCTGGAGGGTATCCAGAGCGAGTTCAACAGCGCGGCCTCTGGCGGCAAGAAGATCTCGCTCGCCGACCTGATCGTTCTGGCCGGTTGCGCGGGCGTCGAGCAAGCCGCGAAGAAGGCCGGTCACGGCGTGAAGGTTCCCTTCACGCCGGGACGCATGGACGCCTTGCAGGAGCAAACCGATGCGGTCTCGTTCGCCGTCCTCGAACCGATCGCGGATGGCTTCCGCAACTACCTCAAGGGCAAGTACACCGTACCGGCTGAGGCTTTGCTGGTCGACAAGGCGCAATTGCTGACGCTGACAGCGCCGGAGATGACGGTTCTCGTTGGCGGGATGCGCGTTCTGAATTCCAACTTCGGGAAGTCCCAACAGGGTGTCTTCACCAAGCGGCCGGAGGCGCTTACCAACGACTTCTTCGTGAACCTGCTCGACATGGGCACGGAGTGGAAGGCGGTATCGGACGCCAAGGACGTGTTCGAAGGGCGCGATCGCAAGACGGGTGAACTGAAGTGGACCGGCACGCGTGTCGATCTCATCTTCGGTTCCAACTCCCAGCTCCGGGCCCTGGCCGAGGTCTACGGAAGCTCGGACGCGCAGGCGAAGTTTGTCCAGGACTTTGTGGCGGCATGGAACAAGGTGATGAACCTTGACCGTTTCGACCTCGCCTGATCGCAGCATAAACGTCTTCGAGAGCTTCTGACAGGGCGGCGATAAAACGATCAACTAACAAGAGGGTGCAGGCGACGCTTTACAACAGGCGTCTGACCCTTGTGCAGGCGCTGTAAGAATGGAACATGCTATACTTATCTTATCATGCGTCACTACATTTCCAACAAGGAGGGAACTGATATGTCTGAGCATTGTTGCAGTCTGAGCGTCGGCGAGAAAGTTCCGGATTTTGAGCTTGAGATGTTCGACCCGGTCAAGTGCGATTTCGGGAAGATCAGCCTGAAGAAACTGAAGGCGGCAAAGAAATGGACGGTCCTGTTCTTTTATCCCGCCGATTTTACCTTTGTCTGAGCAACGGAGTTTGCCGCTCTGGCGGAGCGGTACGATGAGTTCCAGAAGCTTGGGGCCGAGGTGGTCACGGTGAGCAGGGACACCAAATTCGTGCACCTCGCCTGGCAGAGGGACGAAAAGGCCCTGGCGCAGGTCAGATACCCCATGGCCTCCGACGTCACCGGCGACATAGCGCGCCTGTTCGGTGTACTCGATGAAGAAGCGGGGCTCGCTTTGCGCGGGACGTTCATCATCAGCCCCGAAGGCACCCTTTTGAACGCGGAAGTGAACTTTTTCAATTTGGGCAGGAACGTCGAGGAGTTGCTCCGGAAGCTCCGCGCGAATAAACATCTCGCCGCTCACCCTTCGGAGGGCGTCCCGGCCCAGTGGAAGAAGCAGGGAGACATCACGCTCAAGCCCGGGCCGAAGCTCGTCGGCAGGGTGGCCGATGCGATGAAGAAAAAGTAAACAGCCTGCTCGCGCCCGGCATGAGGCAGACCCGTACTGAACGTACGCCGGAGAACCTTGAGGGTCTTGCCTCTTGCATTGGGCGCAATTGTCGCATCAGCAAACAATTATCTCAGTTCCCCCTGATATAGGCTTCCTTTGATCTTCTCCTACTAAAGTAGTTCCTTCATTATTCCTCTCGAAAAATTCTTATGCCCCTCATTTTACTTGCGTCCGCTGATCGATAGGTGGGATAATTTCCCCATGACCAAGGACAAAAATCCATACGTGCTCCGGTTTCCCGGATATGCACTGCTTCTGTTCCTGCTTGCCGCGGGGGCAGTTTATTTCGCAACAGAAAGGGGGCAGCATAACATGAGCCCGAATGCCTTTGCTTCCGCGTCTTCTGCATCGAAACCCCTGATCGACGCCCTCGCGCCGAAAGAGATCGCTACCGCAACCTTTGCCATGGGCTGATTCTGGGGACCCGACTCCCAGTTCGGGAGTCTGCCCGGCGTAATCAGAACGCGCGTGGGATATGCCGGCGGGACCAAACAGAATCCAACCTACCGCTCGCTCGGCGACCACACAGAAACCGTCCAGATCGACTATGATCCCTCCAGGATATCCTACAAGGAACTGCTCCGCGCCTTCTGGACCGGACACGATCCTTCGTACCGGAGCTGGTCGCGCCAGTACGCCTCCATAATCTTCGTGCATAACGATGAGCAGCTGCGGCTTGCCCGGGAGTCCAAGGCGCAGATCGAGCAAGAGCGCGGTAAGACGGTCCATACGGAGATCATCAACTACAACGGTTTTACACTTGCCGAGGACTACCACCAGAAACACAGCCTCCGGCAGTACCCTGAGTTTGCGGAGGAACTCATGCGGATCTATCCCTCTTTTGCCGATTATGTTGCTTCGACCGCAGTGGCGCGCGTGAACGGCTATCTCGGCGGCGATGGCTCCTACGACGTGCTTAAAAAGGAAGCGGACAGCCTAGGCCTCTCGCCGATGCGGAAAGAGGATCTCCTCCGGCTCGTGCAGCGCCGCCGTGGCGGTCAGACTTGTTCCGTGCCTGCAGCCGCAAGCATTCCTTGAACTTGACGCATCTCCGCGACGTTGCCCACAACGAAGACCTCAGGGTCTTTACTGTTGACATTCGGGATAAGATTGTCATAGGGACTTGGGGACGTGAGGTCAACAAGGAAATTAACAAAATTATATTGCGTGGGATAAATAGCTATAACCTATCGAGTCCTTGCAGGAGCTATTGGTGGGGGAGAGACAGCCAAGATATAAAATGAAGTCATATCCAGGTTGTGATTGATCCTGTTGCTAGCTCAGTCTGCTGTGCTCCGCGATTTCAGCTTGATTGTAATAAAAAATGGTGCAATATTACTGCTCGGAATTAAAACCAAGATCCCTTCTGTATGCGGGTCGTATGTGCTTAAAAGCGCAGCCAGGCCGGCTTTAGCATCGATGCCGTCTATTATTTCAAGAACATCGTTTTTGGTTGTGTAATCACTCTCAGTGGGAATGTTGCCATTTATTACTGAATCCGCATAAACAAGAAGCGCACCTTTCCCTTCTGATAAATAGCATTCTCTGAAGATCATGGAAATTTCGAGCAAAAATGGGTCGATGACTGATAAAGCCTTGTCTCGTTCTTCTATCGGTGTCATCATGTTCATATCCCATCTCTAGTTGGATCAACCATGGCTCACCTCCGATAAATTTACGATGGGACGAGTATATCACCAAATCGGGCAGTCTGGTCACTTAAAAAGCATTTAAACCGGATAGGCATAAGGCAGTTTACATTATATGATGCATTCGTAAAAAGTCGAAAAAAGGTCAAATTTACCTCGGAGACGCAGAGGCGCTGAGGGAATTCTCAATAATTTAAATATGTATTTCTCTGCGTCTCGGTTAGGTGGATTCTCCTTTTTTACGTCAGAGATAAGGGAACTTGTACCTCCGACTTGTCCCGGCCCATGCTTATGGTTTACCTGAATCTGAATCCTGTATAATCACTCAACTATGATAATCCATGAGCATCACGTCGGGAACCGAGAGAGTACGATGCTCTATGAGCTTGAAGATTATTCCGGAATTGTTATACTACGGTAAGCAACGTGCTGCGTAGAAGAAAGGATGATGATCATGCAAACCGCGCCGATCCGTTCATTCGAGTATAAAAACGCTTTCCTGTATATTGTGATCCGGGAGGAACCGCGACTGGGCCCGGACAGCTACCTATACTGCTGCGGAATCAATCTTTCACTGTTCTGCCGGCTCTCCTGGAGAAAGGGCGGCATCTGCTCCAATCCGGCAGTCAGAGGAATCCAGCTGCTCCGCACTCATGTTTCCGCTTTTGCGGCCAAACAAGGCATGATCGTAAAAAAAGAGAAAGGCATCGACTCGACCCTCATAACCCCTCACGGCCACGGTTGGTATCATCAAGATCCTCTCCGGCTCGAACAGGCAACGCCCGAAAGAATTCGCAAACTCCTCGAATTCAGCGTGATGGATCTGGTGAGGACTGTCCTGGTTGTCTGCGTACCTTACGCTCAGATTCCGACAGCATTTCCCAATTCGGTTGAGATGCAGAAATACCTTGAGTCGCTGTCTGTGGCAGAGGAACGTGACCGGGTAATGGCCTATGAAAGGGAACATTTGGGTTGACGCGGAGGCGCGGAGCAAGCCTGGTAGGAGTCTCCTTTGTTGCATGTCGACATTTTCCCGCTCTGTTTTCCTTGCCAGGCATCTAATTAGATATATCAACCTTTGTTAAATACCCCACAATACCAAGCCCGCCCCGCCGCTTGCTTTTGTCCGTCTCTTTTGTTAGTATCCCCCATGCTTTCCGTATTGATGCTCTTCCTTATCCCTGTCGGGGGCGGAATCCCGGCAGGCGTATTGCTCGCCCAGACCAAGGGTCTGGCCTGGCCCGTGACTGCCGGGCTTTACCTGGTTTCCGATGTGCTACTTGCCCTCGCATTCGAACCGATCCTTCGACTTCTCGCTTGGCTGGTGGGTAAAGTCCCGTTTCTCGCCCGTTTCACCGCAAGGATGAAGGCTGCAATAGCCCGCACCACGGCCCAATTCAGCGGCACCGGTGCAGGCCCTATTGCGCTCGTTATGTTCTCCTTTGGCGCGGACCCGATGTCCGGGCGGGCAGCAGCGCTGGCTGCGGGCCATGGATTCATGATGGGCTGGGCCTTCGCGATCGTGGGCGACATGCTGTATTACGCCGTCATTGCAGTCTCGACCCTGAGCCTGAGCAGGTACTTCCGCGATCCCGACACAGCGGAGTGGATCGTGCTCGGCGCGATGATCGCCGTTCCCCTGATCGTCCGCTCGTTCCGGCGGCTTCAGGGGATGCAGGGCCGCACGGAAATCCCATGAGGTCAGCCATGATAAAGAAAATCGATCACCTCGCGATCGTTTACCTCCTGATCGAATCCTTTCGCCTTTGAGCCTGCCCTCGTAACAGTGGCTGACTACGATAAAACGGACCTGTCACGGCATCATTTTTTGCTAAACTTATAAAGAGCAAGACGATCAGGTTTTCGGGGAAAACTCCATGGCAAGAATATTCATTACCGGTTCTGCCGACGGTCTCGGACTGATGGAGGCGCGGCTGCTGGTCAGCCAGGGCCACCAGGTCGTGCTGCACGGACGCAACCGGGATCGGGCGAACGAGGCGCTTTCCAAAGTCCCGGGTGCGCTCTCCGCGGTTATCGGCGATCTGGCAAGCATCGCGGAAACGAAGTCCCTTGCGGACCGGGTGAACGAGCTGGGACCCTTCGATGCCGTGATCCATAATGCCGGCATCTATCTTGTGCCCCATGGCGCAACGACCGTGGACGGCCTGCCGCAGATCTTTGCTGTGAACTCCCTCGCCCCCTATATCCTGACCTGCCTGATCAGGAGGCCGAAGCGGCTGGTCTATACGAGCTCTGGTCTCCATCGAAGTGGCGACGCCAGCTTGAACGACCTGACCTCGGGCAGCCGGACCGGAGGCGGATCGAACTCCTACGCCGATTCGAAGCTGCACAACGTCATCCTTGCCTTTGCCGTTGCACGCAAATGGCCCGACGTATTGTCCAATGCCGTGGACCCCGGCTGGGCAGCCACGAAGATGGGAGGGCGGGGAGCTCCTGTCAGCGTTGAGGAAGGGGCGCGGACGCAGGTGTGGCTGGCAGCGAGCCAGGACAAGGAGGTCCTGGTCTCGGGAAGATATTTCCATCATCTACAACCCGGGAGCTGTCACCCGGCTGCCGCGGATCCGGCTGTGCAGGAAAAGTATCTTTCAGAATGCGGCCGCTTATCCGGGATCGCGTTTCCCGGCCAATAGGGAAGGTCTTGCTGTTTTTTATTTTGATATTCGGTGAAACGCCGGGACAATGTTTATTTCGCGTGTCTTAGCCGTACATCAGTTATCGCTCAAGGTCTTTCCAGCCGCGATACGACAATTTTGCATCAACCGCGAAGTTGCGCTTACTATTCGGATCGATCGTTGAACTCTCCGGGAACGACGAATTGGACTACCTTTTCCGTACCACGGATAATCGCTATCGGGAAGCTGACGCTGACCTTTTCCTGAGTCAACAGCTTATGCAGGTCGTCGATGCCGGAGACGGGCGTTCCGCCAAAGCCCACAATGATGTCGCCAACCCGCAGGTTTGCCCGGATAGCCGGACTATCGGGCTGGATCGATACGATCATGACACCGCTTTCCACGGGCAGGTCATAGAAGCGTACGATCCTTCGGTGGATCTGGACATTCTGTCCACCTACGCCTATTGAGCTTCGCCGCACCTTCCCATCCTTGATAAGGCTTGCTACCACGAACTTGGCTGTATTGATGCCAATGGCAAAGCATATACCCTGTGCAGGCATGATCGTCGCGGTGTTCACGCCGATAACTTCTCCACGAGACGTAACGAGAGGGCCTCCCGAATTGCCGGGGTTAAGCGCCGCGTCGGTCTGAATCACGCTATCGATGAGCCTGCCCGAAGAGGACCGAAGGGTGCGACCAAGAGCGCTCACCACGCCGGCGGTCACGGTGCACTGAAAACCATAGGGATTTCCTATTGCAATAGCCAGCTGACCCACCCTGATCCGCTGCGAATCGCCGAGGAGTGCGGGCTGCAGATTCGGCGCATTGATTCGTATCACCGCCAGATCGGTGTCCGGATCGTCTCCTACGAGCTGGGCCTGAAACCGGCGTCCATCCGGGATCCCCACGATGATTGTTTCCGCATTATGGACCACATGGCTGTTGGTAAGGATGAATCCGTCAGGCGTGAACACGAACCCCGACCCGCCTGCATGGGTCTCGGGAGACATGCGCGGAGCTGAAGTTCTTCCTTTACGAGCGTATTGGACTTCGATATTGACAACGGTTGAGTTTACTTTTTCGGATGCCTGGACGACTGCCTGCGAATACGCATCGAGCAGCGCTTCATCGCGGTCCGTGACCATAGTTGCCGTCTGTTGGCCGCCGGATCGCGCTGCATCGGCTGAAATCATTTCAAACGAGGTTTCCATCATTCGCCACCCCCCCTCATTCCATACTATTCATACTACCACTCCTGTCAATAGGCGCGGGAGCTACCCCCCGTTGTAGTGACAATTGCAATTAGAGATTTTAACCGATTTTCACTCCATTTGACTCCGTAATTTAATGCAAATTTCATACGCTTGTAATATTCATCGGATATACTAGCCTATATTTATATTAAAGAGCGGGGTATTCGTTTTGAGGACATGGATTTATGGTTTTATATTCTGCGGCCTGTTATGGAGTCCAGCAATTGCAGAGGAAAAACCACTCGACTGGACAAAACTCTTTGCGCGCGATGTGGTCACTGAGGCAGTTAAGACTAGAGACAACGTTCCCGGAGTTAAAGCGAGTTTCTGCGTAAAATCTACGCCCGAGCGTATCTGGTCGGTGCTTACGGGCTATAGCTATTTCCCCAAAATCTACAAAGGCTTAAAAAAAGCAAATGTTCGTATGATCAGTAACGTTGGAGCCGAGGTGGAATATATATATTTAGTAAATTTCCTGGGTATCTTCAATAAAGAACTGGATTATGTAATAAGCGATCAATATTCTCCGTCTCACCGTCGAATAGTGTGGGAGCGTGTGTCAGGCGACTTGGAACGAATTGAAGGAAGCTGGGAGATTATTGATACACAGAGGGACGGCACCTATCTTCTTGAGTACTGCTCGTACGTCAAACCGCCTTGGTATGTCCCTGAAAGTTTGGTACAGTCAAAAGCAATAAGCGAGGTCAAGGAAATGGCTAATGCTGTGCGCACCCGGACAGAAAGAAACGGTCAGTAAAATCAAACAGGCACTTTGATTCTACGCTTGATACTTTAATATCATTCCCTTAATACCCTCGAAATACCCCATTTACTATCGGCGCTCCTTCTTGCTCTCTGCTATACTCTAATCACAATATTCCTAGTAATCCTCAATCATTGGCTCTCGATAAAGCAAAACTCTTTGCGAGTGGTGTGCGAAAAGCGGCGAATCATAAGGACACAGGGGTCTTTTTAAAAATTAATGAAGGTGAGCACAAAGTTCAGGCAATGTATTACAGGACCTAATATCAAGAAAGGAGGATCAAATATGAGAGTTAGAACTAGTATTATCGTAGCAATGATTTTCGTGTTCTCTGCCGTAACGTTTGCAGCAGCGGCGGACAAGAAACCCAAAGACGAGGTCCGCAAAGCATCAGTACAGTTTTACGCAGCGTTGAACAGCATGGTCAATGGGAACGCCGGTCCTTTGTCAAACATCTGGTCACACAGCGCAACCGTGACGACCATGCACCCCATCGGAGGTCGGGAGGTCGGGTGGGATGCAGTCAAGAAGTCGTTTGAGCAAGTAGCCAAACTGGCCTCGGAGGGGAAGGTTGAACTAAAAGATCAACTCATCCGTGTGAACGGGAATATGGCCTACGAAATGGGCATCGAGTCCGGGCAGTTCAAGCTTGGCGGACACCAGGTCAACGTCGAGAACCGCGTCACGAACATCTATCAGCGAGAAGGCAAAGCATGGAAAATTGTACATCACCACGTCGATAATTCTCCCGCGATGGTGGCTATTCTCCACGAGTTGCAAGCCAAGTCAGGGCAGGCTCAACCTGAGAAGTGTGAGAAAATGGCATACGGGGTCGTGCATTTCTTCCCGGGCGGCACGAAGGAGCAGTACGAGGCTTCAATAGCGGCGGTGCATCCTGCTGGAGGCGGCCTGCCGGAAGGCCAGATCTTCCACGCGGCCGGCGCATCGGCCGGCGGCTGGACGATCGTGGCGATCCACGACTCCAAGGAGAGCTGGGAGAAATTCCGCGACAACATCCTGATGCCCCGGATGAAAGCGGGCATTATAGGCGGCTTCCCCACGCCGCCACAGGAGACGGCTTTTGAGGTCTACAACATGAAGTCGGTAGCTCAGACTGAGAAGAGCACTAAAATGGCATTCGGGGTCGTGCATTTCTTTCCGGGCGGCACGAAGGAGCAGTACGAAGCGTCAATAGCGGCGGTGCATCCCGCCGGAGGCGGCCTGCCGGTAGGCCAGATCTTCCACGCGGCCGGCGCATCGGCTGGTGGCTGGACGATCGTGGCGATCCACGACTCCAAGGAGAGTTGGGAGAAGTTCCGCGACGGGATCCTGATGCCCCGAATGAAAGAAGGCATTAAAGGCGGTTTCGCCACGCCACCACAGGAGACGGCCTTTGAGGTCTACAACATGCAGTCGGCATCAGCGTGCTGTAAAAAGTAGACGTTGTGAGGCTTTGACAATAGTATATTTTAAAAGATCACGGTTAAACAACCTATAGGGTAAAGTCTTGCGGCTTGCTATTAACGATCCCTCTTGAACACCGACTTTTTCTCATTGCCCCGTGAGGTAATGTGGCAGACGGTACTGGCG
The DNA here is from genome assembly GCA_963796285.1 of Nitrospirota bacterium. Classification (GTDB taxonomy): domain Bacteria; phylum Nitrospirota; class UBA9217; order UBA9217; family UBA9217; genus JALNZF01. Next base: position 1,119,733 of record CAWCKW010000012.1, on the reverse strand, counting down.
TATTCTATGCGAATGGGGCGGGTCATGCAGAGGCCGTAGAGTGCACACCTATCAATGAAATAACAAAGGCCCGGGAATCTCCCGGGCCTTTGTGTTTACTACTGCGCTTGATGTACTTCTTAGGCGGCCTGCGGTCTCGCGATCTGCGGCCGTTCCAATTCCTTGAAATTGAGCGAGCTCAGGGATTCGAGGAAGCGCTGCATTGCTTCGGGATCAAGGGCCGGTTGGGACCCTACGAGACGCACCCCCGAACCTGACCGGCAGCCATGAGAGTCCGATCCCGGTTCACCAAATCGGAATATTCAGATTAACGGCCAAGAAAGGCCTTCGGGGCCCTATATTCATGGCATGCCACGCAGGTTTTCTTGGCCTGCTCATTTGTTATTGTCCAGACATGGGGCTTGTGGCAATCCTTGCATTTCATGCCCGAGTCCTGAACATGGGTCTTGTGTTTGCCGACCTCCATGATCTTTTCATGGCAGGAGAGGCAGTTGCCCCAGTCAGGCCGCGCAGTTTTGTGCGGCTTGTGGCATTCGTAGCAGTTGAACTGCATGGGCCCGTTTTCCGGTCTGTCGATCTTTATCGCCTTTCGGATCGTTTTTTCGTCGGGCTGGAAATGGGTGACATCGATGGTCTTGTCAGCCAGCAGTTCTTTCCGGTATTTTTCAGCGCCATGGCAGTAGAGGCACTTCTTTGGCCCGGGTTTGAGGTCCTTTGTCCTGTCGGTATGGCAGTTGAGGCATGCAAGCTTCTCCATCCCTGTTCCGTGCACTTCCCGGTCCTTGTGGCAGGTCAGGCAATACCGTTCCTCGAGGCTGAACTGATGCGTCCGGTAGCCGTGACATTTTGTGCATTCGATCTTTTCCATAAAGACGTGCTTTGCGTGGTATCTCGAATTGGCTATGCTCGGCGCGTTCGGTTCTTTATCGTTCTTTTCCCAATGGCAGGAAAAGCAGATCTTCCACGGTACGATAACTTCTCCGTGCCTGGGTGAGACCTTGTTGTGACCGAGCACGGCAAAATTGAAGACCTGCCTCATCTGGTCGAGCTTGGTGGAATGGTGGCACTCATGGCAGTTTATTCCATGATGTACGCTGGTCGACCATGCCTTGTTTGCTGCATCATGAACATGACAGGTAGAGCATGATTTGGGATTGTTCTCGAAATAATCGTTGATCTTGTAGGCGGTAAAGAGGGACCCGAGTACAAAGATGATCAAGATCGAGATGATAATGATTCTGGCTCTGCTTGAAATACCCGTGCTGAACCACGTGCCTATTCTTTGGATAATTTTTGAAAATGGATTCAACATGAAAAAAGCCTCCCTTGAAATCTGCCGTAATTTTTATAGCTGTGCGAGTTATTCGAACTCTGCTTAAAGTTGTATCCAGAGATACTGTAAAAAAGTTGGGATTATTTTAGTGAGAAATAAATTAGCCGCTGAGTATTCTTAATAGCCTCATTGTGCGGAAGGCGGGGATATTATCCATATGGCGGGCGCTTAAGTCAAGATATTTAAATTAATGATGCGATTAAAATTACTTTCAGATAATGCACTGAAATGTGAAAACGCTGTATGTTGGATGCATGCTTTTAAGACTGAAGATCGAGGACGCCGATTGAAGATAACTGCAACGACTGTTTAGTTCGGGAAGTACTTCTTGCCCGACAACTATATCATGTAATTTGACGATCAGTTTTCGCCATGATCTTATTATAAAGAATAGACTTGGGGACATTATTGCACCTGTCGCATAACGTTGCGACAGCACCTTCCCGTGTTACCCACCTGAATGCTTCGGCAGATAGCCTTTGCCGGACAACCCGGCCATGACTGCATCACAGTGATCTCCCTGGATTTCCAGTGCTCCGTTTTTAACGGTTCCTCCGGTACCTAGTTTCGCCTTTATTTGTTTCAGGAGTTTTTCACTGTCTTCGACCGAAAGCTGAAGTCCCTCTATAACCGTGACAGATTTGCCGCCCCGGCCCTTCCGGTCGAGCCGCACAACAATTCTGCTTTTCGCTGACGCGGCAGGAGTCGTCGGTTTGCGGTCGACCCGCTTCTCTTTTCTCGGGACAGCGTGCTCTGTTGAATAGACCAATCTGGAATCAGGTTCTTTCATAAAGCCGGCCTCACACATCAATAATTACAAATTCATCAAATCATAGCGATCGCCGGTAAGTTCTCTAAAGGTCGCTTCCCTGGCGGCACTATTTCACACGATTATACTGGGAAAAATCCCAAAACACCATAGGGTCAGTCCTTACCCTGACCATTGTTGTTTCAGGCGCTCTGAAAATGCACTTCCTCTCATCATTGACGCTTCTCTTCGATCATTCCTATACTTCCCGATTGCCTTCTGCTCGGAAACCCGGTACCATGTTCCATTACCCGGTGCAAGACCCCCTTGAGAGCTTTGCGCTATAGGCTGACCCCAAAGGTGCATCATGTCGGGAACTGAGAGAGTACGATGAATAAGCCACCCACTATCATTTTTACACAAGACAGTCCGTTCTTCGAAATGGTCATGGCCTTCCTCGCGGCAACCATGGGAATGGGGCCTGTTTTCGAAAAGGAAGACCAGCTTTCTCCAGGTCCCGACAAGATCGCCTGGTATCGCGGCAAGGTCAGGCCCGGCCTGGCCATAGACGTGGGGCAGGTTCACGCACTCTGCGTGTCCGGAGACCTTACGGCGGATGCAGTGATGAAGTCGCTTTGCTGTATGCTTCTCAACACCGCATACTCTGTGGCAGAGGCTCATAACGATCAATCGCCCGCATTTGAGGTCTTTCGTCACCTTCGCAATGCGGCATCTCACGGCAATAACTTCTTCTTCAAGAAAGACGAACCCAGGCTCCCGGCTTCATGGGGCGCGTTTGTCATCGACGACAAACTCAAAGGACGGTTCAATCCGCTCTTTGGCGTCGAGTGCATCGGAGACACGTTTTCTCCCGCAGATGCCCTGGCCTTGTTGCAGAACATCGAGCGCCGTTTCCCAAAGATGAGGCAGATTGGGCGGGACCAATAGCTTGCTGTCGATCGGACTCATCGAATTGCTGAACCGGTGTCACCATAAAGCCGCAAAAATACAGAGTGACGTTGTTGCACACATGTGGCGCAGCGTTTGATTGATCACGGAAAAACCACCGCAGTCCTCACGGAGAGCGTCGGTTCCCCAGCATCTCAGGTCAGGTTTTTAATCCTCGGCTGCGCTCGTTTTTTTAGCGCTTTTATCAACAAGATGCCTTACTATAAGAACACTACTATTTAAAGAGAGGGGTATTACTATGCAAAATTTTGTACGGACAAGGGTTGCCATAGATTCTTTAATTGATGGGACGAAATTGTCGATTCAAAACAAATCTATTTCTGAATCCATGGAGCAGATAGAAAAGGCGCGTGAATTGATCCAGAAGCTGAAACAGATGTCAACGAGCGATCAAACTGCTATCGTTGCCAGACGGGAATCGACTATCGAAGATTTAGCAATTATTACGGCCGGTAAGTTAAAGAAAGTACCACGCAAAAAGGCAAACGCGAAGGTGACGTTAGTGCAGCCGTTGGGAACCTCTTAGAGGACATCTCAGTGGAACTTTGGGGATGTTGATGCTTTTAGTGCAATAAATAATTTTTCTATTAAGCCATATCAGGGTCAGGTTTTTAATGTTTGACGTTGCCCTTTCTTAGCCTGTTTGATGTTCTATCCTCAACTGGGGCGCGTCTGTCCCCACTTAATTCCCGGATCTACGAAATCTCCGCCAGTTCTCTTAACTGCTGATGAAATAACCTCAGAACGGCGTACAAACTTCACGCCAGCAACAATTCACCTGTCCGCAGGTCAGGACTTGGGCAGTCAAATAACAATCTTTATTCCCCTCGGCTCTCTGGATTGCTCTTATAAGCTCTGTTAAAGTCACGCTCCTTGTGTTAATCCCCATTTTTCTTGCTATGGTTCTGACTTCCTGAAGTTTTTTTAATTTCGCGGTATGCGCTGCTTTTTTATCTGCAGCTTCCTTGATGTCTATTACCTTGCCGGTCCTGGTTGCTTTCTTAATCTTCATTTATAACCCCAGAGGTTCATGAAATGACTGTAGGAATTTATCAATGAAAATAAGTATACCATATCAATGAATTCATCGGAGGAAGCGGCTAAGGTTATCTTATTGACAATGCTTTCTTTGTTGTCGTCATCAATGATTGCATCTTCATCTCAGACAATGCATAAGCTGTCCAATCCATTCTCATGCCATCTGCCCAGAGTGATGCCTGTATTCTTATTGGCACGACTACCAAGGAAAAAAACAAAGGCCCGGGAAAAAACCGGGCCTTCTTATTTCCAGCTGCGTTTAATGTCCCTGCTAGGCGGCCTGCGGCTTCGCGATCGGCGGCGGGGCCATTTCCCGGTAATTCGGGATGCCGACGGATTCGAGGAAGCGCTGCATAGCCGCGGGATCCAATCCGGCCGGGACCTTGACATCAGACTGGCAGGCGGTCAGGATCGTCTGCACGAGGTCCCGTGCGCTGAATGCGAGGATCTCCTGGACAGCCTCGGGAGAAGTGTCCTCGATCAAGAGGGCATTTTCCTGATACCAGCCGTCTCCGCGTCCGCTGCCCGTCTCGGAGGGAATGCCGGCGTCTTTTGTCACGATCCCGCGCTGGAGGGCAAAGTAGGAAACATCAGCTCGAAGCTGTTGCAGGCCCTTGAATGCGGCGTTCGAGCAGATCCCGGTCCTTCCCCAGATGATGGGGTTGAACCTGGGGAGACTGATCCCCATGGAGAGGATGTAGCTCCCGGGGCGGTGCTCGGTCTCACGAATGACGAGGGAGAAAAAATCGTTCTTATACTCCAATGAACCGATGGCTGTCGTATGCATGATCAACTTCCTCCTTTAATGAAACTTATTTAGTACATTTTTAGTCCTAATTAACTTTAATATAGCCGAAGACGAGGTCGGTTGCAAGTAAAAAAGAATGATTCTAAACTGTATTTGTAATTTGACATCTCCTGATAATGTCGTCGATCCTCCTGTTCGGGGGCAGGTTGGCAATTTGATTCTGCCTTACCCCTGCGCCGGGCAGCTCTGACGCGAAAGACGCGCATAGCAATGCTGCATAGATCGTAGTTACGAGAACAAGACAAGGCAGACGCGCCCTGCACTCGTTTATGGCCGCGATTTCGCAAGAGCAGGCTACGCGTGGCCTAGCCTGTATTCGCGCAGCGCACTCATAAGCACTGGCCACAGGCTCGTAAACGCCGGGTACAAGCGGCCTCAGCCTTATAAAAGGGTGAGGGTGGAGCGCTGCGAGGCCTGCATATCAGAGCGGAGATACTGTTAATATGCGTGGAATGCTGCCCGTCTGAGCGATGAGCTGCCCAAAAAAACCATGCAAACCTGGAACAAGTGCCAACCCGGCAAACGAGTGTCTTGACTTTGCATATAAAGAGAGCAATACTTATTGCTGTATGTACAATCGTAGGAAGAAAAGGAGAACTCCGCTATGAAAAGTTATCGTCGTACGATAAACATCACGGGTTGGTTCCTGGTCATAATGGGAGCTTTGATGATCATGAATTTAATCCTTGTTTCCTGCGGTGGCGGCGGGTACGGAGGTGGTGGCGGTTCGCCTACCTACAGCATCACAGGGACAGTGACATCAAACGGCACAGGTCTTGCCGGCGTCACTATGACGCTCAGCGGGGCAGGCTCCGCTACAACGACCACGGACTCGAATGGAAATTTTACCTTCAGCACGCTCTCGAACGGGAACTACATTGTTACGCCCTCTAAAACCGGTTTTACCTTTGCACCAATAAACAGTCCACAAACAGTCAATAACGCGAACATCACAGGAGTTAATTTCACTGCTACATCAGCGTTGACAGTGAAACTTGTTGCCTGCCCGGGGAGCGGAACGACTCCTGTTACTATTCAGGATTTCAATTTCAGTCCATCCAGTGTTACCGTTTCTGCCAACGCAATTGTACAATGGACCAATAACGGTCCGTCTACACATCATGTGGTCAGCACAACTGTCCCCGTAAACGGCAGCTTCGATTCTTCAGATATGATTCCGGGAACATCTGTATGTTTCCAGTTCACGACAGCAGGGACCTACAACTATCACTGCTCCATTCACACGATTATGACAGGAACTGTAACGGTGCAATGATTGCAAGACGTTAGGTCGATACGCTGTTTCAATGTACAGATCAGGAGAGGTAGGACATGAGCATACGACCTTAGGCAAAACACCGCCGGTGGCGACTATTTAAAATTACAACCGCTTTCGGTTATTAAGCCGCCGATGTTCCTCGTGCCATTACAAGCGCACGCAATGTATTACAAGGTCTAACCAGGCATGAGTATTCCGGCAACATTATCAGGAGGTTTTGATTATGTTAAAATCATTCATTTTTGTGTGCTTTCTATCTTTGATGACGGCAGTCCCCTGGTTCAATGTTCATGCCGATTCTTTCAGTTGTGAAGGCGGGATCGTCTCAACAGACGACAGTCGTTCCGATTTGATGGCGAAATGCGGTTCGCCTGATTTCCGGGACTCGCACCAGGAAGAAGTTGTCCAGCGACTTGATGTTGATACGAAGCAAAAGGTGTATATCAACGTGGAAGAATGGACGTATAATCTCGGGACAAGCCAGTTTACCCGGATCATTATTCTGAAAAACGGCAGAATAGCGGAAATCAGAACAGGCTCATATGGATATACAAAGCCGTAACAGTTACCGTAAATTTTACACGTTCCGCAACCGGAGAACTGCACAGCCAGGATACTACTAACCGGTATTTTGTGATCGTTGGCCGGTGCCCCGGCTTTTTCATTCAAGCAGTCCTTCTTTACTTCCCCTATGATAGAATAAAAACAGAAGTGCCATGTTCCGTTGTTAACCAGTTCATTCGTGGCTCCCTGAAGATTTATAACTTACGGTATTCCAGGTTTTGTGTGGGTATCTTAATTTGCAATTATGCTCTTTATTCATCATGAACAATCTGATGTCTGAAGGTTATCTAAGTTGGCACATGTTCCAGGTGTGCATTGATTTTTTGGGCAGCTCATCGCTTAGCAGCGCAGCATGCCAGGCATATTATCAGTACCTCCGCCCTGATATGCAGGTCTCGCAGCACTCCACCCTCACCCTTTTAAAAGGGTGAGGCCGTGTCTGCCTGTCATGATATCAGTCGTAACTACGTTCTATGCCCAGCATTGCATGCGCGGCTTTCGCGATCAGAGCTACCCAAAAATCGGCGCACCTGGGATAAGTGCAGTATCAAATAACTTTACCCCAAACCGACCGTAAATCAAAAATACGGAGTGATACGTATAATTAAGTGCCCTACATAACAACCGGACGATCTCTAATTTATTGGTGAGGCGTTCATGAAGAACCAGCAGATCGCGAAGATATTCAGCGAAATTTCCGAGCTCCTTGAACTCAAGGGCGAGAACGTGTTCCGCATCCGGGCCTATCGCCGGGCGGCGCAGAATATGGACGGGCTGTCAAAGGACGTGTCTACGCTCTCGCAGGAAGAACTGGAGTCCATACCCGGCATCGGCAAGGACCTTGCCGGCAAGATCCATGAGTTTCTCGAAACGGGAAAGATCGCGAAGCACGAGGAGCTGAAACGCGAGATTCCCGGGGGGGTGCTGCAGCTTCTCACGGTTCCCGGCCTGGGCCCGAAGAAGGCGAAGATGCTGTTCGAGCAGCTCAAGGTCAAGAGCGTCGATGGATTGGAAGCGGCGATCCGGAAGGGAAAGCTTGCGGGCCTGCCGGGAATCCAAAAGAAGACGGAAGAAAATATCCTCAAAGGGATCGAACTTATCAAAAAGGGCGCCGAGCGCCTGCCGTTGGGCCGTGCGCTGCCGCTGGCCGAAGACATTGTCCGGAGAATAAAGGATACCACTCCGGTGGATAACATCGAAGTGGCGGGAAGCATCAGGCGGCGCAAGGACACGGTTAAGGACATCGATATCCTGACGACCTCCAAACAACCCGAAGCCGTGATGGATGCGTTCGTAAAACTCCCTCACGTGACCAGGGTGTTGATGCACGGGCCGACCAAATCCTCCGTCATCACCGAGGAGGGCATCCAGGTGGACCTGCGGGTGGTGGACGCGGACTCCTTCGGCGCGGCGCTCCTGTATTTCACCGGCAGCAAGCAGCACAACATCAAGCTCCGGGAGATGGCGGTCAGGGCCGGGCTCAAGATCAGCGAGTACGGGGTGTTCAAAGAACCCGGGGAGAAGAGGATCGGCGGGAAGAAAGAAGAGGACGTGTACCAGGCGCTCAAACTCCCTTTCATCCCGCCGGAGCTCAGGGAAGACACGGGCGAGATCGAGGCGGCGCTGGCGGGAAAACTTCCCGACCTCGTTACGCTCGACGACATCAAGGGCGACCTTCACGTGCATTCGAACTGGTCCGACGGCAGTCATGACCTCGACACCCTCGTTCAGGCGGCGAAGAAAAAAGGATACTCCTACATCGCGATCACGGACCACACCAAGGGCCTCGGCGTCGCGCGTGGACTGGATGAAAAGAGGCTTGCTGAAGAGATCAAGCTGATTGACGAGGCGAATAAGAAGCTTTCCGGGTTCAGGGTCCTGAAGGGGACCGAGATCGACATCCGGTCGGACGGCAGGCTCGATCTGCCCGATGATGCGCTCGCAGGGCTCGACATTGTCGTTGCCTCCATTCATTCAGGGTTCAAACAAACGCAGTCACGGATAACAGAACGGCTCATCTCAGCCGTTCGAAACCCCTGCGTGAGCGTGATCGCCCATCCCACGGGAAGGCTCATCGGCGAGCGCGATGCTTATGCCGTGGACATGGAGGCGGTGCTGAAGGAGGCGGCGAAGTACGGCGTGGCCATGGAGATCAATGCCTATCCGTTACGGCTCGACCTGAACGATCTCCACGCGAAAATGGCAAAAGAGCTCGGTGTGCCCCTTGTCATCAGCACGGACACGCATATCACGAGCCAGTTCGATTTCATGACGTACGGCGTATCGATCGCGCGGCGGGGATGGGTGGAGAAGAAGGACGTGTTGAATACGCTGGAGTCAGATCAGCTCATCAAAAGGTTGAAGGTTTGCAGGGCGAAGAAGGCGAGGAAACAATAGTTGAAGGGACTTTTTGTAAAGACATGCATTATATCGTATGATAGTATCACTCCAGTTCAAAAAAAGCGGAGGAGGTAATGATAAAAACAGCAGACATAACTGACAAGCTTATCATGTATTTCATCGAACACGGCATGCAGATCCTGACGGGTCTGGGCATTCTTTTCGTCGGCTACTTCTGCACGCGATGGGTCGGAAATGCCGCTCAGCGCTGGCTGTCGAGGCATAAGCTTGAGCCGCAGGTGACCCAGTTGTTCACCAAGCTGACAAGGGTTGTCGTATTCGGCACGTTTGCCGTAATGGCGATCGGCCAGATGGGCGTTCAGATCACCCCTCTGCTTGCCGGTATCGGCGTCGCGGGCGTCGGGCTCAGCCTTGCCGTGCAGAGCGTCCTCGGCAATTTTGTCGCCGGTCTCAACATCATCTTCACCAAGCCGTTCACGGTCGGGGAATATATCGAACTGCTCGGCGTGTACGGACAGGTCGAGGAAATATCCCTGTTCTCCACGGTGCTGTTGCACGAGGACAGGTCCCACGTCGTGGTGCCCAACCGCAAGATCGTGGGAGAGATCCTGCATAATTACGGCAAGCTTCGCCAGATGCAGTTATCGGTCCGTGTCGCGTATGCCGCAGATATCAAGTTTGCCATGTCGACGATCAACGCCATCCTGGACCAGAATCCCAAGGTGCTGAAGGACCCTGCACCCATTGTCGGTGTGTCCAATCTTGGCGATTCCTCGGTTACCATCTCGGTCATGCCCTGGGTGTCGGTCCCCGATCATTATGTAGCGCAGACAGAGGTCAATCAGGCGATCGTGGAACAGTTCGCCCAAATAGGGATCAGCATACCGTTCCCGCAGCAAGAGGTCAAACTCATAGGCCAGGCTGCATAAAGAACTATTCCGGAGAAAGTTTGAAGAACAAAGGACCACGAGGGGATCGCTTTTAAAGTGACAGACAATGACCTTGAAATGGATTCGTTCTGTGCCTGGGATGGTGAAACGCTGGTACTGAACATCCTGGGCAAACCCGGTTCGAACCGGGACGCGATCGGCAAGGTCAAGGGCGCGCAGCTGAAGGTGAGCGTCACCGCGTCGCCGGTGTCGGGCAGAGCGACCGATCACATGGTCCGGTTCCTTGCACAGGAATTTGGAGTGAAGGCAACCGACATCCGGGTCGTATTTGGCAGATTCAATGTCAACAAGCAGCTTCGCATCAGGTCACCGAAGAAACTGCCGGCTGTGATCGGCAAGCATCTGGCTCAGCTCCCCCTGCTATAGGCGTGACTGGGCTCGATTTCTAAAGGAGATAAAAACCAAATGAAAATATCAGACTGGCTGGATGAAAAGGAAGCACAGCACGTGGATGTATCTCAGATCGAACTGCCTGCGGATATGTCTTTTGATGAATCCCCGGAGGAAACTATTTATTTCAAAGAGATCAAACCGTGCGGGATTCTCTGTACAAAAAATCATCCCTTTTCTACGGTCGAACGCTTTGGACACTGGTATTACTGTAGAGGTCAGGACAAGAAGGCAGGTATCCATTCATCAGAGATGAAGTGGAGGCTGTTTACCAGGGATAAAGATGCTGGCTCTCCAAACGGCAAAAGCACACATAGAATAAAGGCTCTTCTGACTTTTGAGTGGGTCACTTAATTGAAAATATCGCTCTTTCTTCTTTATTAATATTCTGTTTTCCGAAGGATATCTAAGTTGGCACTGGTCCCAGATGTGCATCGATTATTTTGGGCAGCTCATCGCTTAGACGCGCAGCATGCCGGGCATATTAACAGTACCTCCGCCCTGATATGCAGGTCTCGCATCACTCCACCCTCACCCTTTAAAAGGGTGAGGCCGCCTGCACCCAGCGTTTACGAGCCTGTGGCCAGTGCTTATGAGTGCGCTGCGCGAATACAGGCTATGCCACGCGTAGCCTGCTCTTGCGAAATCGCGGCCATAAACGAGTGCAGGGCGCGTCTGCCTTGTCTTGTACTCTGAACTATGATCTATTCAGCATTGCTATGCGCGTCTTTCGCGTCAGAGCTACCCGGCTCAGGGTAAAGGCAGAATCAAGACATCATTGCGCTCGTTGCGCAGAGGATACAGCTGGACATTCGGCAATGACAGGAAGGTGTAATGCTTCAAATTCGGAGACTGAGATTCAAGGCCATTCTTTGGGGGGTGCTTGTCGATACCATCGGCACGCTGATTGTTGCGACGGCATTAGTCCTCGCGCTGGCGGCATCCGGGATTCCGGAGGCTGAAATTACCGCACGCATGCACGGCTTCAGCGGGCTTATGCTGATGTTGATCCTCGGTCTGGGCTTTACGCTGATCGGCGGTTATGTCGCCGGGCGCACCGCCGGGCGGTTCGAGATACTGCACGGCGCGATCGTTGCGGGGATAGGTCTGGTTCTGGGTCTTTTTTTCCGCGAACCCGGCCTGCCTCTCTGGTATGAAATGGTCAGTTTTGCAGCAGTGATCCCGCTCGGCATGGCGGGCGGTTATATTGCAAGAGAAGGCAACGTGAAAAGGAACTTGTCGGAAAATAAACACCTCTTGAGTTAAGGGATATCCGGGAGACCCGGCATCGGCTTTTTTCTCGTACGCCTGCTTCTTTTTGATCCTGCGGAGTTGCCGGCCGGCTTCAGTTGGTCCCGTGCGCTTCCCAGCGCGTAGAAATCGCATTTGCCACAATAGGCAATCTGTTCATCCAGGCTTGAGAACCCTTTTTCTCCACATTGCAACTTTACACCTGCGAGCATCCAGCAGCGGGAACCGCTGTCGGGATATGCAGGACAGGTCTTGAACACCTCTTCCGCGCATTTTTTATATTCCCAGCAATTCATCTTTCGGCCCACCTTTCATAGAAAAGTGATGAATTCATACTTATAAAAAGCAATATCCATACCAATGCGTAACCTGATGGATATACGCTGTTTGCAATACACTCAAACGCATTAATTTCTCGGGAACATACGGTTTTGGGCATATCCTTTGACAAATTTTGACACAAAGTAAACAATAGTGTCAGATCCTTTGTTATGGCATTAGCTTCTGGCTCACAATGGCAACCTAGGGGATCAGATTTCTCCTTGCATCGGGTCGGTCATGGCGAAAACTGATATGGGTCAGGCTCACCTATTGAGGTCCCAGTCTTTAAGAACCCTGAAACCGCTCTAGGACCAGACTTGATACCGTGGTTGTTGATATGGCGGCATGAGAGGAATATCCTAAGAGTAGACGTGAACGATCAAAGGCCGGAGAGGGACATCTTTCCGGCCTTTGATGTTATAATTAAATTGAGGACGCTGCATACGGCAGCGATCGGACGGAAGGAGGTGGGGGACATGAGAAAACTCACCGTATTCAACCTGATAACGCTGGACGGCTATATTGCGGGCGAGGGGGGCGACATCTCCTGGCATAACGTGGATGAGGAATTCCAGGAGCTGGCAAATGCGGCCTCGAACTCCGGCAACACGCTCTTGTTCGGACGCGTCACCTATGAGCTCATGGCCGGCTTCTGGCCGACCCCGGAGGCGATCAGGACCGACCCTATTGTGGCCGCAGGCATGAACAAGTCGGAGAAGATCGTTTTCTCCCGCACCCTGCAAAAGGCCGACTGGAACAATACGAGGCTGGTGAAGGACGGTATGCTGGACGAGGTCAGGAGGCTGAAGCAGGGAACGGGGAAGGACCTGACGGTGCTCGGAAGCGGCAGCATCGTTGCGCAGCTTGCCGAGGAGGGCTTGATAGATGAGTATCAGGTCCTGCTGAATCCTGTCGTCATCGGCAAAGGAAAGACGATGTTCGAAGGCCTGAAGCACAGGCTTGCCTTGAAGCTGGTCCGCACGCGAACGTTCGGCAACGGGAACGTTCTGCTGACCTACGTGCCGGCATCATGACGACGGCCTGTTACAGTGTTGTAAAGAGCATTTGAGCGTCACCCATTTAAAGGGCGCCGTCAAGCGAAAAGGGCTATCTTGTGGTGAGAAACGGGACGTTGCTCGTCGAGCCTTTTCGTTATCGTCATCCGTACCACTGCCGCAGTTTCATTCGTTCTCAGTGTCAGTCTTTACTGTACCAGTCACCCTTCGGGATTATGGCCATTAGCGAAGCGTTTTTATTCAGCGACCTTTTCCGCCATCTGGCGGACCGGAAAATAATCGGTTCCATGCCGTGTTCCGGAGTTTGTACAAATCTTATGATTACTCACCAGAAATATTGCAATGCCCGGCGGTAGATAGCTGTTTACCTTGATTTGAATTATTCGACGATCATCAATCTTATGAGGGAAAAGGCATGACACTAAAAAAACCAAACCCGCAGGGCCTTTAGATTTCTTACGGCTTTCGGCATTTTTCTCCCTGAGATAAACGGTGCATCCTTTCTTTTCTCTTTGATCCTATAAATTTCATGCTTGAACGGAATGTATTTTCTTCTTGCCAAAATAGACGAGGTGTGGTACAATTTAATCTAGTCTAAACATAAAAAAGTGGTTATAGCAGATTCTATCAGAATATCGCAGCTGTCTTCGATCCTGCAAAAATAGGGTATTGGCATGCCGATCAAATTCAACTGTATTAAATTCAAAATCGCTGGAATGGTGCTCGCCCTGCTTATCACCTCCACTATTGCATTCTACCTCAGCACACTCACGATATTGAACCATTACCTTTATGATCAGCTTCTCAAACGGACGACAGCGTTGTCGAAAAGTATAGCCTCATCAGCGGGTTACAGCCTGCTTGCGAAGGACGTCCTCGGTCTTGACAATATGGTTTTCAAGATGCGAGAATCGAACCAGGACATAGAATTCATAACGATCCTTGGTCGCGATATGCGCGTCCTAGCGCATAACGACATCACCAATGACGGAATAAAGCTCGTGCCCGCGGCGGGGCGGCTGCTCCAGAAAGGCGCTGACGGCACCACGATCACGGAATCATCGGGTTCGTCAGTTGAACGTATTGAGATCCTCACTCCTATTGTCGCATTTAATAAGCGTCTGGGTTCGGTCGTTCTCAGCGTGAATAAATCGGCGCTCCATGATGCCCAGCGTGCAGCCCGAAAATGGATCATGCTGGTATTTGCGGTGATTCTCGTGATGGGTATGGCCGGCAGCATTGTGCTCTCGTCGCTCGTGACAAAGCCGATCCAGGAGCTTTCCGCGGGGGTGAACGACCTCAAAAAGGGGATGGGGTACCGACGCCTCAAAGTCTATTCGCAGGACGAGTTCGGAAAACTGACAACGAGCTTTAATGAAATGATGGTCCTGATCACCGAGCAGAGCGGTCAGATCAGCAATTACGCCAAAGCGCTGGAGGAATCGTATGTTTCCACCGTGAGCGTCCTTGCCGCCGCTATTGACGCGCGGGACCCGTATACTCACGGGCATTCAACGAGGGTCTCCCGGTTTTCCGTGCAACTCGGGAGGGAACTCGGGCTAAACGCAGCAGAGTTGGAGGACCTCGAAGTCGCCTGCCTGTTCCATGACATCGGGAAGATCAAAACGCCGGACGCGATCCTCCGCAAACGGGGCAAGCTGAACGAACGGGAACACAAGGAAATGATGCACCATACCGAATATGGAGCCGACATTCTCAGCAAGGCGATGTTACTGCACAAATATATACCGGCAGTCAGGCATCACCACGAGTGGTTCAACGGCAAGGGCTATCCCGAAGGACTCAAGGGGGACGCTATCCCCCTCTTTGCCGCCATCATCGCCATCACCGATACCTATGACGCAATGACGTCAAGCAGACCATACCGAGAAGCAATCTCGGAGCTGCAAACGTTGGAAGAGCTGAAAAACCATTCCGGAACACAATTCAATCCCGAGCTCGTAAAGGTCTTCATCAGGCTCATGGACAAGCGGATTGTAGCGGAATTACAGCTGACACACGGGTAGAAGAACATGCCGCATTGGTCCTCTGAACTCATCGCTCTCAACCTGGTCTTGCTGCTGGCGTCTTCTTCCTGCATGCCACAGAAGAAGCCAGAAAACGTACTCACGCCGACCGAGACGACACACCGGACACGATCGTCAGCCGAGCAGTATATAGTACAAAGTGACTTTAAAAAAGCGCTTGACCTTTCTGCCGCTGCCTGCCGAAACAATCCGACGGACCAAGGGCTGCTCGCTAACTACCACCAAACAATTGAGGCCGTCCGGCATGCCGCTGACGAGGCTTTCAGCAGAGAGGATTTTGCAACCTCAGGGCGGGCATATTATGAGCTCCTGAACACCTATACGAACTATCAGAAGCTCAACCGGAAGGAGGCCTTTGACAAGGAAGTCATCCATGCACGAATAAAGGATTGCGGCACGAACCTTTCAAAACAGGCGCTGACCGAATACAGAAAAGGCAACCTTGCCGAAGCGATCGCCCTCTGGCGATGCATTCTCGTTTTCGATCCGAAGAGTGAGGGCATTAAGAAGGCAATCGATACAGCCAGTATCCAACTGAAAAGTCTTGCGCATAACCAGTAATTCATGATCGAAGGAAACCTATTCGGGTCCTGCCATTTTATCATGATTCACCCCATTAGAGACTCGTTAAAAATGCCATGCACATCGATCTGCTTTAACAAATAACCATAATCATCGTTTCGATATTCCTAATACATATCTGAACCGTTTAACATTTCTGACGGTCTAGAGACAGGAAAAGAACATCTTCATGTGAGGCCTGCTCAGTTGCTTTCCTGCCAAATTTTGCACTCGTCCCGCATGTCCCGTCCTCTCGGCATCGAATATCAGGTGCAGTGTCGAACAAAGCATATTAGAATGTGCAGGTACAGGTATATTCTGATCCAGAAGGATGCCCATTTCCTTGACATCAGCTGATATGTGCCACTGAATCCGGCCGTTACGTATTGCATCCGGTCAGTATAATACGCGGGAAGAGAAGCGCCCTCCTTGACGATGGTTCGATCCGGTGCTATCCTCTAATTAAAGAGTATATTTATCCCGAATTCTCCGCAAAAGGAGGCGCACTATGGCGACGACAATTAAAAATAGGGATGTACTGACCATCACGCGCTTTTTTGACGCGCCGCGAGAACTCGCATGGAAAGCATGGACGGAGCCCGAGCGTCTTAAAAAGTGGTGGGGACCGCAATATTTCACCGCACCGGTCATCAAGAACGATCTTCGAGTGGGCGGCAAGTATCTCTATTGCATGCGCGGTCCCGACGGCAAGGACTATTGGAGCACGGGCGTCTATCGCGAGATCGTTCCGATGGAGCGGCTTGTGGTAACCGATAGTTTTGCCGATGAGAAGGGGAACGTGGTGCCGGCTTCGCACTACGGGCTGATCGGAGAGTTCCCGCTTGAACTGCTGGTGACGGTGACATTCGAAGCAATCGGCAACAAAACAAAAATGATCTTGCGGCATGAAGGCCTCCCACAGGGCCAGATGAAGGACCTTACCCAGGCCGGATGGAGCGGCTCTTTCGACAAACTTGCCGAAAGCATCGTGCCTATCGATCGTACCCGGGTCATAGCAGAACCGGGAAAACCAGAGGTCGTCATAACTCGGGTCTTTGACGCGCCGCAATATGAGGTGTTCAGAGCGCACATGGATCCGGCCCTTGTCCCGCAGTGGTGGGGTCCGGTACGGTACACGACAGTGATCGACAGGCTGGAGGCGAGGCCGGGCGGTTCGTGGAGATTTGTGCAATACGATGCAGCGGGCAACAAGTACGCATTCCACGGAGTGTATCACGATGTCGTTTCGCCCGCGAGAATTGTCGACACCTTTGAATTCGAAGGCACGCCGGGCCATGTATCGCTTGAAACGGCGACGTTCGAAGAGATGGGAGGCAGGACAAAGGTCACGTCCAGGTCTGTGTTCCAGACGGTTGAGGACCGCGACGAGATGATCAAGGCGGGGATGGAGGAGGGAGTGCTGGAGTCCATGGACCGTCTTGCAAAGCTTCTGGGGAAGGTTAACATTAAACGGAAAGCGGCATAAGGGAACATCGGAGTCAGTGGAAGCGGCTGTCCGGGCATGATCGGTGTGACGGCGTTATTTATCGGAGACAAAAAGTCCGTGGCCGGCGCTCAGCCCCTTGACGTCTTCCGGAAGGCCCTTCGTTCCGTGGTTTGGGATCGCGCGGAGACGCGCGGTACCATCTCGTGCCACAGAGAACGCAGAGATCGCAGTGATATACCTGTAATTCAGTTGTTTACTCTTTCCACGGTGTCCTCGGAGACCACGTGACGCAAAGAATTTATCGAGTATTTTTGGGGGCGTCGTAACCGAAATGGACATTACGATAGTAGACAAACAAAATATAAAACCTTTCACTTTTCTTGGTTGCGCTTCAGGCACCAGGTGTATTCCGTGAGGATCGTATGGAAACGGCCTTCACTCATTCGCAGCATCCGTACGTTGTTCATGATCGCGACAACGGTCCTGTTGATCGCACCTCGAGAGTCATCCGCCGTGATCAGCAATGAATACCTGGGCGAAGTGACCGTCTCGCTGGAAGGCGCGAAGAGGACAAAACCGCGCTATGTCGAATCCTTGATCAAATATTGTCTCAAAAAAGGGGATTACCGGACGTGGGATTCCATTGATCAAGCGGCCCTGGGTCAATGCATCAAGAATACCAGGGTTTTCGAGTCCGTGGATGTTGCAGTAACGCAGCCGGAGATAAAAGTGACCGTGTCCGACCGCTGGACCCTGATCCCGATCCCCTCGGCGTATTCAAGTAATGGTAAACGTTCGGTCGGTGCGTTCCTCTTTGAGTCGAACTTTCTTGGGATCGGTAAAACAGTTGGCGCGGGTGGGTCGCTGTCGACAGAGGGCAGCACGTTCTCGCTGATGTATTTCGATCCCTGGGTCAGATTCACCGATGTTACCTTGAACGCAATAGCCAGCCGGTCGTCTACCGAACTTGACGCCTACCACCGCACAACGACAATATACGCATATGAAAAGAAAGACATCGGATTCCAGCTGTCGCCCGGGTATCGAATAACACCGTTCTTCACCGGATCCGTATCGTTGACCTATACCGACAGACAATACTCGCAGATAGAGGCTTTCGCGTACCCGGATGACTATGCAGCCTGGGGAGTCGGTGCACGGTTGTCCTATTCGAACTCCGACTACAAGCTTTTCTATAATGATGGGTTCTCGGCAAGTATCTCCTGGAATCGACAGGTGCGCCGAACCGATGACCTGGACAAGGTTTCCAGTGAGACCGCGCGGCTTGAATGGGACCATCTGCTGTTCGGAAAGCATGCTCTTCAGCTTGGTCTGCAGGCCTCGTCTCAGTCCTCGGATGTTGCCATCGGCGATGTGGCTACTTATGGACGAGTCAAAGGATTCCGCGGAATCCAGCCCTCGGGCCTTTGGTCGCGTCAAGCGGCAGCAGGCTCCATTGACTACCAGATCCCCATCGCGCATTGGGGGCACGGCACAGTCACCGTCGCGCCGTTCGTGGATTACGGAACCTATAAGCCGTTCTTTGCAGGAACGCGAAATTACTACAATGCGTACGGTGTCGGCGCAAACTATTTTATCAATCTCATCAACCTGCCGGGCGTAGGGCTGGCCGTGGGCAATAACGATGAATTCATGGGTACGTTTGTGACGTTTTCGATCGGCATGGGGTTTAATTAATAGGACGGCTCAACGTAATACCATGAAAGATAAAAGCCTCCAGATAATCTACAGGACCGGACCCTGGTCCTGGACCATGGGGTCTTTCAAGGGTATCCGGATTTCCGGATGGAGTGAAATTCATCCGCAGCTCTCCGGAAAGACGGCATATCAGGGGGGAATTGTTCGCCCTTCAAAGCAGCGAATATCGATGCAAAAAAGGACAGGTCGCAAAGTCATTTATGAATACAGGATTGTGTAACGATCATTAACAAGGTGTACGTTGGACAGGATTATTCTGCTACTTTTGTCCGATGCAGCAAACGCCGTGTTCCCGGCCTTGAAAATATTGTGCTAAACTGAAAACATGCTATGCTTTCGGCTTCATCAGAAGCCCGGTCCCTCATGCATGCGCATCCGCATAGCACTGTTACGGCATGCATTATCGAACGAGCAAAGCATCCGAGGAGGTATCGCTATGAGAATCGCAAAGTATGTGTGCAGTATGATCCTTGTTCTTGCTGTTTATGGAGGAGCTTACGCGTCTGACAGCGTTCTGGAGCGCGCGCAAGGGATGTTCAAACCCATACCGACAAAGGCGCCCGCGATCGCAGGCAACCCGGCCACGCCGGAAAAGGTGATCCTGGGGAAAGTGCTTTATTTCGACCCGAGATTGTCGGCAAGCGACCTGATCAGTTGCAACACCTGTCACAATGTCGGCATGGGCGGCATTGATTTTCAGGAGACCTCAACCGGGCACAAATGGCAGAAGGGACCGCGCAATGCGCCCACCGTGTTGAACTCTGTATTCAATATGGCGCAGTTCTGGGACGGGAGGGCTGCCGACCTGGAGCAGCAGGCAAAGGGGCCGATGCAGGCGTCGGTGGAAATGAATAATACGCCGACGCGGGTAATAGAGACGATCAAAAGCATGCCGGAGTATGTTACCCTGTTCGCGAAGGCGTTCCCCGGAGACAAGGACCCGGCCAACTTTGAGAACATGGCGAAGGCCATCGCCGTATTCGAAGCGACCCTGATCACGCCGAACTCGGCGTTCGACCGCTACCTGGGCGGTCAGGAAGGCGCCTTGGCGGCAAGGGAAAAGGAGGGGCTCAAGCTTTTCATGGACAAGGGCTGCGGCTCATGCCATAACGGAGTCAACATGGGCGGACAAGCCTATTACCCCTTCGGCGTTGTTTCAAGACCGTCGGCGGACCTCATGCAAGGAGATGTAGGACGCTTCAAGGTGACGGGGGTCAAGTCAGACGAGTATATGTTCAAGGCTCCTTCTCTCAGGAATATCGTTTTAACTCCGCCGTACTTCCATTCGGGAAAGATATGGAGCCTCAAAGAGGCCGTGGCGGTCATGGGGAGCGCACAGCTCGGCATCACCCTGGACCGAAATGAGATCAATAAAATCGAGGCGTTTCTGCAAAGCACGTCCGGGAGCCAGCCTTCGGTCATGTATCCCATACTTCCTGCATCCACGGACGACACGCCCAAACCTAAACTAGACTAGGAACGCGGCGATAGGGTCCCCCATAGTAAATGGCACCGTCAAGCGAACGAGGTCGCTCTTATGTCCATACGCATTCAGATCTATTCCGATTACATCTGACCCTTCTGCTACATCGGCGAAGGCATCGTCGAAAAGCTGAATAAGGAGTTCGATCTTCAGGTCGAATGGCGGGGTGTGGAGATCCATCCCGAGACGCCTCCTGAGGGGACCCCCATGGCAAAACGCTTTCCTCCCGATGACATCAAGCGCATCATGGCGAACCTTCGCACCATGGGCGCGCCATTCGGGATCACCTTTGTTGACCGGCCCCTTCTGTCCAATTCCCGCCTGGCCCTTCAGGCCGCTGAGTTCGCCCGCGAGCACGATCTGTTCGAACCGTTCCATACCGCCCTGTTCGCGGCGTACTTTTCTCACGGTCTGGACATTGGAAATATCGACGTCCTCGCGATGATCGCGCGTGACGCGAGCCTCGATGACGAGGCGATGAAACGGGCACTTGAAGACGGGAAGTACCTCCCCGGGCTCGAAGCGGTAAAGAAGGAGGCGGCTATCCGGGGCGTGACCGGCGTGCCGGCGTTCTTTATCGGAGACAAAAAGTCCGTGGTCGGCGCTCAGCCCCTTGACGTCTTCCGGAAGGCCCTTCGTTCCGTGGTTTAGGCTCGCGCAGAGACGCGATATCTTCTCTTGCCACAGAGAACTCAGAGCGCAGGGGGATTTTGACATTTGTGCTGATTTTATATCAGTGACATTCAAAGAGGAGGCATCGTATGGCAAAGATAGAAAAAAAGTGCAAAGAGGTCCTGGATAAAACGGAATGGATCGCCATTGCAACAGTGGGCGCGGACGGGCCCCATCTGGCGGGCACCTGGGGGGAATACGTCAAGGCCCTCAGCGTGACCAATGACGACACGCTTCTTGTACCTATCGGCGGGTACCAGAAAACCGAGGATAATCTCGAGATGAATAGCAGGATAGAACTGCTCTGCGGCACCAGGCAGGTCCAGGGAACTCATGGCCCGGGCAAGGGGTGCAGGATCAGGGGCACGGGGCAGATTCAGAAGAACGGCGAAAATTTCGAGGCGGCGAAGAAACTATTTCCCTGGGCGAGGGGAGTCCTGGTTATCAGAGTAGAAGAAGTCTACGAACAGCTCTAAACTCCGGCGCTGATGTCATCCGAATGACGTGAAGCATTCTGATTGCAAAAAAATATTCGGGTCGTTGATATTGACAAGCTTTTTTCTATGGCTGTGCGTTGAGTGGGACGTCTTGCACCCGTTGCGTACAGGAGGATATGATGAATAGAATGTCTTTGTCGGGAAATCAGGTTCTCAAGTATTGGGTCGCCATTCTTTGCGCAATCCTGCTGGTTGGGTGCGCGGGAGCCCGGCTTATTTCCGACTATGATGAAGTGACGGACAAAAGCTTGACGACCATCCAACAAAAAACCGATGATTTCATAGAAACGATGATCCAGCAAGCCGGGACGAAAAAGGCCGCCTTCAGCAAGCACCAGGATTTTTATACTGACATCGGTCAGCAGCTGCGCCGCCTTGAATTTCGCGTTAACTCAATCCCCAAGAATGATAAGACAATTGATCTCGTCAAAAAGATCCGATTGGTGATTATCGGCGAAGGCTCCTGCACATCGGAAGGGAACAGCCTTCGCGACCTCCATTGCATGGCGGCAAACAAAGTCAAGGGGCCGTCCGCCTCGGCCCTGGCAAACTGTCGGCTTAACGTAAACAAAGCCATCTCGGCAGCGCTCAGTCTTGAACTTGCCAAGAAGCAAGGCTTGGAGCAGAACTAAGAACGCAGGATTGGGCCGTGATATAAGATACTGTCGTGCTTAAAATCTCGATGATAAAATGATTGATGCAGCGAAGAGTTATTTTGGAAGTAAGCTTGCTTGTATGAAGCAAATTGGAATGCTGAAATGAAAAGCCGGCAATTACCTTGCGGATGATCATTGAATCCTGCGCCATAGATGAAATAAGCGAGGCCGATGCGAAGAATTATTTTAATCTTCAAAAACGTACATTCGTTTTTTGCGCAAACTCCTTGCAGTGATAAATTCTCTGTTACAGTTTAACATGAAATACTGCATGGTTCCATGGTGAAAGAGCATACTTTACCATTAGATGCACTATTGGTAAAACAGTTCGTGCGCGGTTCGAGCGTAAAAGGGCAAATTGGTTCTGCTGGTGCGGATTTCCTTACCATCCTTGCTCTCTTGCTTGTTTGGGGTACGAACAAAGGCTTACTGCCTCTCATGTAATCTTGCTGCCGGCTTGTAATATTCATGATCGCTCCCTCCAAATATGCTTCATAATCTAACAAGCAATTTTGACGCCGTTTTTTAATTTTCCTTAAAAAATAAAAAGAAGGATAATAAATCACCGTTTTATCAGTAATATTAGGGCGACTTTATATTGAGAGTGACGATGCCCTTTAGTATTAATGACCGGCAACTGGCGTTATTTCACCATCCTGTTGCGCCAAATGACCAACTGCTTCAGAATTTTATTATAGCTCACCCGCGGGGGAGTATTTAAATGGACCTTCTGCCTGAAATTGACGTTGCGCCAGTAGACAAACAATACGGAACAATCGCCGGGGTCATGATTAGATATAAGAGTTTGCCCGTAAGTGGTAGTGCGTCAGCTTGAAAATTGCCATTCCGACAATCTTCCCGTTCCCGACGTCATTGCCCGCAAAGCAACCGACGCGGTAAAGGGGGGCTCGGAGAAAGCGGTTCGACCAGACGCCTGAAAACAGACTTTCCTTTCCAGCTCGAAGGGCTGGTATCAGGTGCTATACTAAAGCGAGAGGGACCGACCCATGCAATCTTTTCGCATCCTGATCTGCCCGAATTGCGGCCATCCGGTTGAAGATAACCGGTATGTCCTGCGTCCCGACGGGACCTTCCGCTGCGAGCATTGTTATTTCAATGATACCTATCTTGAAGGCATCGTGCACAGCATGGACGCGGCTTATCTTGTCACGCTCGAAGCCCTGGTCAGCGCCATCGATGCGCGCGAGCATGAAGTGGGGAACCACTCCCTGCGAGTTACGGAGTTCTCGCTCATCATCGCGCGGTCCTGCGACGTCAAGGGACGGGAACTGGTGGACCTCTATTGCGGGGCGTTGCTGCATGACATCGGCAAGATCGGCGTTCCCGACGCCATACTGCATAAGACCGGACCCCTGACGCCCGAAGAACAGGTGATCATGCACACGCATCCCGAGATCGGCCAGCGGATCATCGGCCACATCGGATATTTCAGCAGGGCGGCGGAGATCATCAGGAGTCACCATGAACACTTCGATGGTTCCGGTTATCCGCGGGGGCTCACGGGCGAGGCGATCCCGCATGGTGCGCGGGTGTTCGCGATCGCGGACATTCTTGATGCGCTGACGGTCAAACGGCCTTACCGGGAGGCTTTGCTGTTCGACGAAGCGGTGGAAGAGATCACTGCGCGATCGGGCACTGTTTACGATCCTACGGTGGTCCAGGCGGCCCTCGAAGCTTCCGCTGAGTTGAGGTCCTACATTGGCAGAATCGTGCTGTAGCATATCAGGATCGAGCATCATAGGGCAACCCATATGAAGGCTCGCACTCTTCATTCTATTAACAAGCCCCATTAAGGCATGCTGTGTATGATGATAAACCTGATCAGATCAATACTGCGTCTGGTGCCGCAGCGTCTGGCGGAGAAGCTCGATGCGCCCATGATGGAACGGGACCGGCTGGCGCGGGGCAGGGACCATCCTACGATCCGCATGAACCTTGCCAATCTCCTTCGCTGCAGCTGCCGGTCCTGCCCGAGCTTTCCCGGGATGCGCGACGAAGCGCTGTACTGCGCCAGCGGCATCAGCTCGGTCCCCATCACGGAAAAAGGCTGCAACTGCGTGACCTGTTCCCTGTATGACCTTTGCAGCAGCTTTAATGTCGCCTACTTTTGCATCCACGGCCATTGCGGCGCGAAGGATGACCGTCCGGTTGCCATGCGGATCAAGGACCTGGCAGGGTCCTACCTTGAGCGGTTCACCACGTTCGAAGGTACGGTACGGCCGGAAGCACGGTCGGTCTCCGGCGCGGAAGGTGACGAGGTGAGTGTTACCCTGCATTTCAGCGGGGACAAGGACGTGAGGACGACCTCGAAGGTCCCGATCCTCGAGGCATCGCTCGGCGCCGGGATACCGCACACCCACGTGTGCGGTGGACGCGCGCGCTGCTCCACCTGCCGCGTCCTCGTTTCCGGGGGACTCGATCACTGCAGGCCGAGGAACGAGGCCGAAGCGCGCCTTGCACGCACCAAGGGCTTCTCTCCCGAGATCCGGCTCGCCTGCCAGACGACGGTCTCCGGGGATGTGACCCTCAGGCGGCTGGTGCTCGACGATACCGACATCCTGTTCGCCATTCGGGAGGGGCGTATTGATCCGGGCGACGTGGGCCGTGAGGCCGAGGTTACCGTGCTGTTCAGCGACATCCGGTCTTTCACGGCCTTCTCCGAACGCGCACTGCCGTATGACGTGATCCACATCCTGAACCGGTATTTCGAGACCATTGGTGCGATCATCGACAGTCATGGAGGATACATCGATAAATACATGGGTGACGGGATCATGGTCATTTTCGGGCTGGAGCAGAACGCCGGCAGCGATCATGCCCGACAAGCGGTCTCCGCTGCACGCAGCATTGTTCAGGCCCTTCCCGGGTTCAATCAATATGTGCGGACTAACCTCAACCACGAGTTCACGATCGGCATGGGCATCCATTCCGGCACCGTGATCCTGGGAAGCCTGGGTTTTCATAAGAAGAAGGAATACACCGCTCTTGGCGATACGGTGAACACGGCCTCCCGCATCGAAGCATACAACAAGATCGCGGGAACGACCATACTTTGCTCTACGAGAACGCGCGACCTCGCGGGGGACGGGTTCCGATGGGGAAAACAGTTCGCGGCCGAGGTGAAAGGGAAGAAAGAGCCCTTGTCCATTCATGAATTGCTGGGGTAGTAACCGTGCAGGTCCCTCGCCTTAGTCCCCTCGCGTAGAAAGGAGGGGTGAGTTTGACGCCTATGAGATCGAATAGTCCGGAAAATCGTCGTCACCAGTATCAGCCGCCGCATCAGCGCAGCAGCGTGGAGGTCGATGTCGAGGCGCTCCTGTCGCTCGAGAACCGCTGCAACGGCTGCGCCAGGGGCGAGCGGTGCTGCTGTTCGTCCTACGAGGTCTGCGTTACCACGGCGGAGATGAAGAGGATCATCAGGGTCCTGCCCGAGGCTGCCAAGTACTGCCCCCATCTCCTGACCAAGCGGGGATACGACAACGTGTTCGAGCAAGAGGAACGCGGGCTATTTTCCATCGACACGACCGAGGATGGTCTCTGCCTTTTTGCCTACTGGTCCCATCACCGGACCCACTGCTCCCTGCACACTGTTGCCGTGACACTCGGCCTGCCCCTCGAGCAGGTAAAGCCGAAGGTCTGCCTCCTTTGGCCCCTGCACTTCTCGGACGGCGATGAGGCACTCTCCATCATCAGTGATGCATTTCGGTTCAAATGCAATTCCCGGAAAGCGCCGGGTTCGCGCTGTCTGAGCCCTGGTTTTGTCGAGGCGATCGAGCTGGTGTATGGCGAGGGATGCGGGACCCAGGTGCAGCAGGCGGCGGAGAACAGGGACCGGCGCACGCTGCTGGTCACCCGGCGATGAGCAACACATCATACTGAGGCCTTGCATCATGAAGCTCCGGGGTCTATATTGTTATCTTGCGACACACAACGGATATCTACGCAGTGTCGGATGTGCTGGATTGTAAAATCCTCGATCTAGACGGCATCATCGGGGCAGGCAGCAAAGCAATAGAAGCATAGAAAATCAAAAAAGGAGAACTACCAATGGCAATGAAAGTTGAGATAAAAGACAACAAACTGTATATCGAAATTGACCTGGAAACCCCGACCCCGTCGGCATCCGGCAAAACCCTTGTCGTTGCGAGCACGAGGGGAAATGTCGTCACCACCTCCAAAGTAAACGACAAACCTGTCATCATCGGACTGAATGCCTATATCAAACCCTGATGGGAAAGTACTAATGAACATCTTGGAGACGTAGATGTGCGTTGCATTGAGGTTTTATCTCGTTAGGCGTTATTAAATGTTTACCTCCCTTTTTCTGAACATATTAAATACGGAAGCCTCTTCAGCGAAAAGCAAACCTGTCGAGATCATCGCGAGCCTGAAGATTCACGAAGGGGATATCATTGCCGACATCGGTTCCGGGGGCGGATATTTTACGCTTGCCCTTGCCAAGAAAGCTGGAAAGATGGGGAGGGTCTATGCGGTTGACGTGAAATCGAAGTATCTTGATTTCATCAGACGCAAGGCGGCACGGGAAGGACTTGATAATATCAGCACTGTCCTTGGTGTGGGAGGTGAGATGGATCTGCCGGAAGCCGGTCTCAACCTTGTATTCGCCAGGAATGTGTTTCATCATTTACCTGCGCCCACGGACTATTTCAGCAATATTAAAAAATATTTGAAACAGGGCGGGCGGGTCGCGATCATCGATCACAAGCCAAAGCGCGGTTTCAATTTTGTCGCCCTCTTCAAGCACCATACGCCGGGAGAGACCGTCATTCAGGAGATGGAGAAAGCGGGTTACACCCTGATGAGGTCATTCGACTTCCTGCCGGACCAGACATTCACACTATTTCTCGTGAAATAAGGTTGGAACACCTTATTGTCAGCGCCTATTACGTGGGTGACCCTTGATCCCGCCAAAAACCTCTTGGATATATAAATACTTTATTTGAAGCAAGGTTGAAATGTTAACAATAAAGACTTTAAGGTTTCCTCTAACTTTTAATACGAAGGTTGCAGCAGGGAAGGCTCCTCAGTACAAAGCCTGCCCCTGCAGTCAGCTTAAAATGTAATATAGTTTGCATCCCACAGGACTTGTTTTTATAATTTATGTTCAAATCTTGACAACAAAGAGAGCGGGTGCTAGATTAAAATTAAAAGAAAAAGGAGGCGAAAGGTCCGGTTTGATGGGCAGACCGGCCCGATATGGTTTAGCTGTATTTAACAAGGAGGTGTGCTATGAAAACCCTAAAACAATCATTCTTGGCAGCCCTCATGTTGTTTCTTTTGATTGCAACAGCGGCAGCCGAAGAGAAAGTCGGGATGGCCGCGGCGCCGGGCCCGGTCGTAGTCAATATGTCCAAGTTCCCCATCGCCATAACAGGTGGCGATTATGATCTGCTCACGATAATCCAGGATTTTCCGGCAGGGGCAGGGGTCACCAACCATAAGCACGGCGGGTATGTGCTCGTAACGGTGCTGAGCGGCGAGATGACCCTGCGCGAGAAGGGCATCGAGCGGGTGATCAAGACAGGGGAGAGTTGGACTGAACGCCCCGGCGATGTCCATGCAGCGGTTAATGCAGGGACCGTAACAGCGCGACTTGCGATAAGCATTCTGCTCCCCAAAGGAGCTGAGGCCACCACCATGGTGAAATAGCGTGTGCAATCGGTCGGTCGGGGATCAGGTTTAAGGCATGAGGTGATTCCCTTGCGTTCAGGCAAGAAAGTCGAGATCAGCCTGACGTCTTGATCCCGCGGCCGCTACGAGCCTACCTCTTCTGAATGCAATATGGACTCAACCCTTCGAATATGAATCCCCCGGCAGTAGCTACGGGGGGTGTCGTTATTGTGAGGGAATTCCCGGCTCCTGACAACGGGGCTCTATTGTTCAATGCAGAATGCAACAGGCAATGTTCCCTTTAAGGAGAACACCATGGACATGAACGGAAAATATAATAAATTTAATATAGTATTGACACTGTCTTTGTTCTTTATCATATCTGTTGCACTCGTGAGGTGCGGGAGTGGAGGTGGCGGAGGAAGTGATAGCGGGTCGACACCAGCAATTCCTAATATCGTCGGGACCTTTGGCTCACCCGTCACCTTCGCGACGCATACCGAACTCACAAGCTACGGCTTCTCCTTCGGTCCTTCGGACGGTCAGTTCGGGGCCCTCCCCGTGAGCGGCATGACCTACACGTTCTTCGGCAGCGCCGGCGCCAATGCCCTGTGCGCAGGAACCCCCAGCGTCAACGGAGAATTCTCGTTCATCGGTACGCTCGATCACGTTTCCGGAAGTAATTGCACGAGGTTGTTCGGTCCCGGAGACGGGCCGTCCGGCTGGATCTTCAACAAGGACTATGCGGCCGGCGGTCAGGTCGTGCACTTTGCGAGCAACGGGACAAGCGGATGGTTCATTCCCTTCCATGGCGAGTATCACTGGCAGAACCCGTCGACCGCGAGCGGCAAATGCGCTGTTGTCGGCGGTTCAGGCTCCGAGGTGACTTGCTTTTACGGTGCCCTCGGGTTGGCAATGTCCATTGACGATGGGAAGACCTTCAAGGTCGTGGGGCAGATCTTCCAGCCGAGTCAGCCGATATCCGTCTTCACCGGCGGAGGCGAAAACATGAACGTCGGGTATGGCTCACTGGTCGTCGCCGACGCGAACGGCAAACACCTTGACAACCCGCCCGCGGACCCTGGCACCGCCTACTTCTATCTGTTCTACACCGATCTCCTGCCGGGGCTGCCGGGCGTCTGCGACACACGAGCTTGTATAGGTGTCGCGCGCGCGCTCTATAGCGACGTGGTAGCGGCCGCGCTCTCCGGCGACCCGCACAAGGTCGCGACGGTGTTCCACAAGTACGACGGCGCTTCACCGGATCCCTGGACGCAGCCTGCAACCAGCGATACGCCTGATGAAACGGGGACCGCCGGCTCGTATAAACCTCTCTGGACCGACGAGCCAGGAGGCCAGCCCGAAGTGATCTACGACAGCGCCTTCAATGTGTACCTGGCCGTGTACCAGTCGAGCGGGAGCATTAAGGTGCGAGCCTCGAACGACCTGCTCAATTGGTCTGGGCCAATCGGTGCCGGGTACAGCGAGACAGGGCGAACACTGTATTACCCGACCCTCATGGGCGAAACCGGAGATCCCACAATCGGAGGACAGACGCCGCGCGTTTATATCAGCAGTTTTCCCACCGGATCATTCCCCAACTATGCAACGTCGATCTTTGAAAGCGTGCCGCTCACGTTGTCGCAGAACCAATGAATCCGGTGCTGGGAATCGATGGGTCATATCTACTGAGTCTGTTGAGAAACACGGTTTCCGTCAAGCATGAGTTCTCTGGTCATCCGGGCATGCATTTTCATTCTATCAGCAGGATTGTGAACGCGAAGAAGAACAATGATCTGATCCTTGCGGTATAAGAACGTGGTGACAGGGACCAGCTCAGGGTAGTACGGCCGCCTTTCGCGCCTCAACATAATGCGCCGCAGCCAGGGCTGCGATGGCCCCGTCAGCGGCTGCAACCACGATCTGGTTGGCGAACTTCTGGCGCAGGTCTCCGATGGCGAAGATGCCGGGAACGCTCGTCTCGCATTTTTCGTCCGTGATGACGAAGCCCTGTT
Organism: Nitrospirota bacterium; assembly: GCA_963796285.1. Classification (GTDB taxonomy): domain Bacteria; phylum Nitrospirota; class UBA9217; order UBA9217; family UBA9217; genus JALNZF01. The sequence goes on along the minus strand of CAWCKW010000012.1, from coordinate 1,089,955 downwards.
CATTCATGCGTACCTCAGGCGGTATCAAGGTCGTATTCGGAACATACCCGATAAAGATGAAGACGCCGTCCGTAGGAAGGTCTCTCGCTGCTCCGGTCTCGGTGTTCATGAGGGAGACGACGTTCACGGACCGACCGTCACCATTGATCTCCGTAATGATCGTGTTCCAGATCACTTCGATCCCAGGCTCGGCCAGGAGACGGCTGAGGAGCAGCCGGTTGCTTGCGCGCAGCACGCCTTTCCGGTGAACGAGATATACCTTGCGAGCAAGCCGTGAGAGGATCAGGGCCTCCTCGACTGCCGTATCCCCGCCGCCCACGACCACAACGGTCTTGTCCTTGAAAAAGAACCCGTCGCAGGTGCCACAATAGGAAACCCCGCTTCCCAGATATTCAGCTTCGCCGGGCACGCCGAGTTTACGCACGGACCCGCCTGCCCCCAGGATCAGAGCATACGTCGAATACACGGTCCCATTGGCAAGCCGGACCGAGTGAACGTCCGGGCCACTGATCACCGTTGCCACTTCTTCCTGGATGATCCTCAGCCCGAAAGACTCGGCATGCTGGACCATCTTTTCCGCAAGATCGAATCCGGTAATGCCCTGCACGCCCGGGTAATTCTCCACGTCCTTTGATATGGCGATCTGGCCCCCGACCAGACCCTTTTCGAACAGGATCGTTTTCAAGACAGCGCGCTGGCAATAGAGCCCGGCTGCCAGTCCTGCCGGGCCACCGCCCACGATGATCACATCATAGGTGTCATTGCTGTTCATGGCGCTTCTCCCTGGAATAGTCCCTTTTGTAATTACGATTCAGCTTACTACTATAGTATATCGCCCATTCTCTTATCTTGGGGGGAAAGAACGTCCTGAGTCATCTACCTGAAACTATTCAGTTCATGCTATCTGCTCGATTGATTTATATGCGGTCCATCGGGACAAAAAAAGAGCATGATATTCACCATGCTCATATGTACTTCGGTACTGGCTTTGGCCTTTTCAGCTATGCAGCTTTCTTGTGGAATGACCGTACCATCTCCGGGGTAAACTTCACCACTTCAACGATCTTGGCGGTGTTCTGCAGGAAGCCCGGAACAAATCTAATTGCATCTTCGCGGGTTTCGGCATCAATTATCGCATAGCCCGTATGGTCTCCTGCCGTGCATCCATACTCAAACTTTCCCAGTACCTGCGGACCTATTGCCAGGCCCTCATCTAATGCTTTGAGGCAATCTTCCGGTTTGTGTGGTGTTGCGATCGCGTAGCGTTTCATACTGTACCTCCTATTAAGGTCTTATGCTGTTTTATTCCTCCAACGTCAGACCAAATACAGGACGAATACAATCCTGTTGTAATTTAAGTATAGCACTCCGGAACCGGATTGTCAAAAGTTCGTATTAGCATCATTTTGAAACTTTTTGCGGTTTGACATCCCTCTTGTTAAGAATGAATTCCCGGCATGAAAGGCCCCCTCAGCATTGGATATCACGACACCGTTCCATTCGCTGTCCATTTTAACCGTCCAGGATCTATTAAGTCTCTGTTGTCTGAATTTTTTCTGCTAGAATTACCCCAGGAGGAGGATTGGTATGAGCTTTGACATCGTGATCGTGGGTGGAGGATTCGGTGGACTGGAAGCGGCCTTCACCCTCAGGACCCTCATGGGCGATAGTGCCTCGATCACGCTGATCGACCGGCAGGCCGAGCACTCCTTCCTCCCGTCCATCCACGAGGTCACCACCGGGAAGATCGCTGCCGGGAGCATCCAGATACCCCTAAAGACCGTGCTGGCACCGGCAGGTATCCATTTTGTCCAGGGCGAAGTTTCAACGATCAATACCACGAGCAGGCAGGTCAGTATGGCGGAAGGAGTGTTTGGGTATGACTGTCTCCTGCTGGCAACGGGCGCTGAGAACAATTTCTTTAACGTGCCCGGAGCAGAGCGATTTTCGTTCCGTTTCCGCACACCCGGGGACGCGCTCAGGATCCGGGAGGGCCTTGAGCGCCTGCTGGCGGAGGCGCGGAAGGACGTGCACCTGGTCATAGCGGGCGGCGGTACGGAAGGGGTGGAGGTCGCAGGCGAACTGCTGGACCTTACCAATGATAACAACGCCTCGATCACCGTGATCGAGGGGCAACAGCAGCTCCTGCCCGGGTTCCCATCCGCTATCGGCGGCTTTGCGGAAAAATATCTGCAAGAGAAGGGTGTTTCGATCATCACGGCCGAACGCATCACGGCTGTGCGCGAAGACTCGCTCGTCCTTTCTTCGGGCAGGGTACTACCGCAGTCCATGCTGATCTGGTCCGGCGGCATCAAGCCATCTGGACTGATCAACGGCCTGGCCCTCCCGAAAGACCCTGCCGGCTGGATCATCGTCGATGCTTTTCTCAGATCTCCGGCAGACGAGCGCATCTTTGTTGTTGGCGATGCGGCATCCATTACGGGGCCTGAAAATGCGTTACCGCTGCCAAAACTCGCTTACCTTGCTCAGGACCAGGCCAAGGTTGCCTCCCTCAACATATGCTCATTCCTGCGGCGCAGCGGAAACCTGGTCCGCTATGAGGTCCGTACCAGGCCACAGTTGATCTCGATCGGAAAGAATATGGGCATCTATGCCTTGAAGGACTCGTTCAGGACCGGGGCTTGGGTGGTAGGGCTGAAGAAAGCAGTGGAGCGGAAGCACGTAATGTCGTATCTCTCCCGGCCATTGATCACAGGCATAGCGCGTAACATACCCGGCAGCAGCCTTCTGATACGCATGGGGCTGAAACTGCCATTTTGAGCATGCAGGCAGGGATGTTGTTGTACCCGCTGAGATAAAAAGACCCCTCATACCCCGGATATCATGTTGCACTTATTTCATGAAACTTCCTTGATCATTCTTTTAATTTGGCATTCTCTTTGATATGCTCATGGCTGAACTTTAGCTATTATTCAGTAAAATTCCAGCCATAATATGCCCTCTAAAATAAGATAACGACAGGTCTGAATTACATTAAACCCTCGTCTCTCTTTCAAATCGAGCTTTTGTTTAACTCCTCATGTATCCTGGGTATAGGGCAATGTCTGTCATTGTCCCTATCCCACAATCTTTTTTGTTCTCCTTTCCTCATTTAGTCCATTGGAGCATTTCTAACGCCACTTATGTCCGCAAGAAAGGCATTGCTGTTTATGAACACATAAGAGCTGGCCACACCCGGGACAGGTCCACCTTTCCTTTTCGCTTTTAATGAAATGTCTTATGCCGAACTTCTTTATGTGCGCGAGATTGTCGATCATGCTCATGCCATACTTGATCCTATAGCGCTCATTTAAGTGTTTCAGCCTGTCGCAAGGAAACCCGTTACAGCTGAAGCAGTACTTGACGTTACCTTGACCTATCTTCTCACAGGTCTTGATCAGGCATTTAACACGGGTTTTTGGCTTGACGCTGTCGTCGCCTCGACAACCAGGGCATGCCTTCTTATCTCTTGTATATGCGAAACAGAGGCGACAGTTCATTCCACAGGGAGCAATCAACGCTGTTCGGATCGCATTTGTCTTTGTTGGTCTTAATTGCATCATGTCGATAGCCCGCATAGGCTTGCATCTGAAACCTGTTTTGGGGCCCAACATATCAGGCGGGTCCCTAAGTCGCGCCGGCCCTTGATATTCTTCTCAGGAACGCCCGGACCCTTTTTGCGTTGGTCCCGACATCGCTCAAACCCACACGTGAAACAGAGCGAACATCGATCTTGCTGAGTCCCGGCAGGGGTGTGATCCGCACGACAATGTCGTCCGTGAACCCAAACCAGAACGTCCTGTCCATCGCCTCGATCCGGCCGTTATTCGCGCTGGCATCGACGATGTTCCAGCCCATGTCATGCGCTGCCTGGAGTGCCCGCTCGAATGCCGATTCGACCGGGATCGGAAGAACTAGCGGCTGGATATCCGGGTAACCGGCGCGCTGCTGTAACGCGATCCCGGGGCCGCCGTATTCGGACGGATTCGGCGCATCCTTCCGGAGCGGTATGATCGAGACAAAACGCGGCGGATTCTCCATGTCCGTTGTGATGTCATGGATCCGGGGCAACTGCTTGGCGGTCCGCATCCACGACCAGGGTATGCCGGCAACAACGGCTCCCACCAGAAGTCCGATCAGGACAATGGCTACTCTTGCTCGACGAATTTCCCATCCTGACAGAATGCCACCGGTCAAACAGACAAAGGCCGCCACGAGTCCGGCCACGGCGGACCACCGAAGTATCATGAACCCGGTCGTGAAGTACCACCAACCCCACCGGGTGCCCAGGCCCGAGATGACTGCAGAAAGGCCTGCACTTATCGCCAGAGCAAGACCGGCCGGCGCGAGGTGATCGACGAGCGGCCTGTGCGGCAGGTTGGCTTGCTTCAGCTCATGCTGAACAGCGTTCATGGTTTGCCTCCTGTGCATTTTCTCGAACAAATTATATCCTGATTTTATTTTATCACGATTTTGTCGATGGTTTATTAGGCATGATGGAATCTTTGAGGTCTGGTCTTCCGGACTGACAGTTGCCTTTTTATGGCTTCTCTCTTTCAACACAGGAACAATACCCTCGCAGGAATAGCATTTATGGGAATGATGTGAAAAATGTATTGCATTTGCGTCATACTGGTGAGCAACAAAAAATAGCTTCCGCGCCCATCAAGATAGAATCTGCTATAATAAAATCAATCGCATCGGAACATCGGTGACCGGGAAGTGGTGGCTCAATGCCTGATCTGTTCAGGTCAATAACGTAATGCTTTTTAAGGAGATGCTATCATGAACTCTGCACAATCGTGTCCACTATCGAAACTTGATAAGCTGCTTTTAGCAACAGATCGTTCCGCATTTAGTGAAGGGGCCATAAGGGAGGCAATAACGTTTGCAAAAAAGTGTTCAAGCAGGCTCACCGTAATGTCGGTTCTGGAGACAAACCCTGAATATGAGACCATCGGCGCCAGTGCTTATCAAAAAGAAGAGGAGGAAGCAACAAAATATCTTGAATCGGTTAAATCAAGGGCGTCTCAAGAAGGAATATATTACTGTAATATTGCTCTCCATTTCGGTGAGAATCCATCCCGATTGATCATCAACGAGGCCGCTGAGAAAAAAGTAGACATGATAATCATCGGCAGACGCGGTCGCAGCGGATTAATGAAGGTCCTCATGGGAAAGACTGCTGCAAATCTCATCGGTCAGGCACCCTGTAAGGTCCTCATTGTTCCAAGGGCCGCACGGATAGATTGCAGAAATATATTGGTGGCCACGGACGGTTCAACGCACAGCATCGCTGCTGCCTCCGAGGCGATCGGGATCGCAAAACGCTGCGGAAGTAATATTATTGCGATTTCTGCAATGCACTCGGAGGAAGGATCAGAAGAAGCAAAAGCACATGTCCGGCAGGTCGTTGAAATGGCGCAGAAGGAAGGCATAACCGCGGAGGCATTGACCCCCATCGGCAGGTCTCACGATGTGATCGTTGAGATCGCGGGCGGCAGGGGCGTGGATCTGATCGTCATGGGGTCGTATGGGAAGACGGGCCTGAAAAAATTTCTCATGGGAAGCTCAACAGAAAAGGTCATCGGCCATGCAAGTTGTGCAGTCCTGGTTGTCAAGGCACAATAGACCCGCGAAGAGAACATTGCGCATCTCACAGAGCAAACAATGCAGCATCTGGATATCCTCCCCTTCGCGTTCTGCTTGGTGAGGGCAGTCATCGAACTGGATTGGAATGCACGAAACAAAAGCATCAGAAGGTGAAAGCGAAGAACAATGGGGAATGTGATGGCATACTACCGTGAAATAATGGACGGTATCGGCAGGGCGGTTGACGCCGTAGGGGTCCTTGTGATCGTCGCCGGCGCGATCCTTGCCACGGGTCGTTTTATCATTAATCGACATGCGGAAACCAGCAAATCCTACAGACTCTACCGGCAAGATCTGGGACGGGCCATCCTGCTCGGCCTGGAATTCCTCATCGCGGGCGACATTATCAGGACGGTCGTTGTGGCGCCTACGCTGGAGAACATCGTGATCCTCGGGCTGATCGTCCTGATCAGAACGTTCCTCAGCATGGCACTGCAACTCGAAGTCGAAGGGCGCTGGCCCTGGCAGCGGCCGGAAGAAAGTCCGTCCCTCTCCCGTGACTCCTCCATTGAAAAGTCGTGATCGATTTGGATCGCGGTTATCCTACCCGCTGAACTATACGTTGTTCTGAACCTATAGTACGCTGTAAGTCTCGACAGGTTCAATTGTCTGAAATTATCCAACAGTGTCGCAACCGCAAAACTAAAGGCATCGGAGTTCACGGAGATCGTATCCCGCCTTGAAGCAGCGCAGTATTGATTTCAGGACCCAAATAGTGTATCCTGCAACCTGCTGGGAATTAATCCGGAGCGACGTACACGGCGTGTGAGGATAAAGGAGACCTGTCCTATCTATGAAATATTCCGTACCTGAGGAAGTCTTAAGAGCGACCACCAAATGTACCCATGATTTTTCCTGCCTTACAACGGGGAAATGCGGAAATCTGATGCAATGCAAAGTCGATAAACGATTTGATAAAAATATGCTGTATATCGAGAACGGGAAGGATAAAGAGGGAGTTTCCTGTCCCTACAAAGTATCTTACGGCAGCAGTCACGGGCATATTTGCACCTGCCCCACTCATTATACGGTCTATTTTCAGAATGAAGATTATGCGGCTGGGCAATCCAGCTGACCGTTTTTCCCGCCTGTCTAATACCGATACGTTATCAGAACACCCATGTCGTTACCATCCAGCATGGGGGCAATGCTCAGTTTATTGACATTGCCGCCGGAATGGGATGCGACAACAGCTTTACCGGTAAAATAACCAATAGCCGACGCAACAAACACATCTGAAGACCAGTGGGCATTGTTATGTACCCGACCAAGGGCGACGAGCGTTGAGATGCCATAGACGAGTGGTGGAACGATCCAGTTGTCGTATTCGGTGGCAACAACCGTTGCTATTGAAAAGGCAGTGGAAGCGTCACCTGAAGGGAATGAGAGTTCGCTGCCTTTCGAGGATAAAACCGGGCCCGACCACGTGTCGTGCGAATCACCCGTATAGGGGCGATGTCTTCCCGTAGCATGCTTCAAAACCTGTATAAATGCGCCGGTAATGACGAAGCTCTCCGTGGAGAGCAAGAAGGTGGTTTTGGCTTTATCATCAGAAGCCGCGTATCCATATACACCGAGGCCCACTGCTGCAGGTAGGGATATCAAGTAAATTTTCTTGGTATCGTCCGCCAAATTGGCTGTTGTAGTATTTTTCTTCTTTTGGACCCAGTTCTTAATGTTATCGTCTTGCGTATACAGACCGACGGCAGTACCCAGGACGAGGGACGCTTCAAGCCAATCAGAGGAATCCCATCGAGCCGGCGATGTCAGAATATTTTTTGTATCTGTCCAGTACCCCGTTACATACTCCTTGTTTAACACAACCGGTTCATTTTTTTGAGACGATGTCTGGATCAAGGTAGTTGACTCAGCTGTTGATAAATTATCCGAAGCTATGGCAGAGGAAATCAGTGTAACGACGAGCAGCATGACAATGCCGCTTGTTCTAAAATTGAATAACATGAGAAGATACCCCCCGGTTGGGCGATTTAAATGATGCACAGCATTATATATGGTAAGTAGATGCAAGTCCACGGTAATTTCCATCAGCAGGCAATTCCCGGTTTGAAGAAGTGATCACCGCCAAACTGTTCGGCCTGATGCAGTACATGAACATCGACGATGCGATAAGACACATGTCAACACGAAGTTTCTTTCCCTCGACAAAACCTTCAAAATATTCTAATATTGACCATCCTCATGGACGACCTCAAGACCATTCTCGACCGGATCAGAAAACCGCTCTCGTTCGCAGCGCGGGACGATTTTGCCCATATCAAAAGCCTGGCCGCCATGGAAGCGTTCATTCAGTCCCAGGTGGAAGACCTGAAACGCCTCGTGATAGACCATCATGAGATAGCGGAGATAGAGGCTCTCTTTGCCGGATTTGATGCGCTTGCCCTGGAAAAGAAAAAAGACCGGATCATCAAGGCAGTGGCGGTGATTGACTCATTTGGGCAAAGTGCAAAGAAGCCCGAGGGACGCAAGACCTCGGTTGACATTGCCCCTCACCCCTTGAAAGAGGCTCCGCCTCAAACGGGGCTGACCGGCCCTCTCCCTCAAGGGGAGAAGGTGCAGAGCGGTTCCTCTTCAATGCTTTTCCCCGCACGTAGTGAGCGGGGAAGGGCAGGGGAACACGGGGAGGCCGGCGCGGTCCTTCTCCGGCTCGATGCCCCGATCCAATACTGCAAGGGCATCGGTCCCAAGCGGGCTGAACTGCTCCAGAAGCTCGGCATCTCGACAGTTGATGACGCGCTCTCGTATCTTCCCTGGCGTTACGAGGACCGGGGAAATCTCAAGAAGATCGGCAGGCTCACCTACGGATCGTACGAGACCGTGTCGGGAGAGGTGGTCTCCGCCGACGTGGTACAGACCAAGCGGCAGCGGGTGAAGGTCTTCGAGCTCGTGATCACGGACAGGAGCGGGATGCTCGTGGGTTCGTGGTACAACCAGCCCTTCATGAAAAAGATGTTCAGGCAGGGCCAGAAGGTCATCCTCTCGGGCATCGTGAAGTCCAATCCCTACCGCAGCGGCCTGCCGCAGATCGACAACCCGGACTTTGAGATCATGGGCGAGGACGAGGCCGATGAAATGATCCATGCAGGCAGGACCGTCCCGATCTACCGCGCGACCTCAGGTCTGTCGGTCCGCGCTATTCGCACGATGATGAAGAACATCCTCGATTCCTGCGCAGGGTCCCTGCATGAACCGTTGCCTGATTTCCTCATTAAAAAATACTCCTTTGTCCCGGCGTCCGAGGCAGTGTCCGAGGTCCACTTTCCCACGAAAGAAAAAGACATTGCCATCCTGAACCGGGGCATGAGCGCCGCTCATCGAAGGCTTAGTTTTGAAGAGCTGTTCTCGCTCGAGCTCGGGCTCGCGCTCAGGAAACGGGGAGTGATCGTTGAAAAGAAGGGCATCTCGTTCACGCAGGTCAATACGCTTGAGAACGTCATGAGAAAAAATCTTCCCTTCAAATTGACGGCTGCACAGGAGCGCGTGATCGCTGAGATAAAAAAAGACATGATTGCCGACCGGCCCATGAACCGGCTGGTGCAGGGCGATGTGGGCTGCGGCAAGACCGTGGTCGCGCTCATTGCCTCGCTTATGGCCGTAGAGAACGGCTACCAGTCCTGCATCATGGCGCCGACGGAGATCCTTGCCGAGCAGCACTTCAAGAACATCGCGGCCATGGCATTACTGCTCGGGATCACCGTGCGATCGCTCACGGGCCGGATGAAGAAGAAGGAGAAGGAAGCGCTGCTTGCTGAGATCGGGTCAGGCGCGGCGCAGATCGTGGTCGGCACCCACGCGCTGATCGAGCAGAACGTGAAGTTCCATCGCCTGGGGCTCGCGATCATCGACGAACAGCACCGCTTCGGCGTGATGCAGCGCTCCACGCTCACGTCCAAGGGATACGAGCCCGATGTGCTGGTCATGACCGCAACGCCTATCCCGCGCACGCTCGCGCTCACCGTCTACGGCGATCTTGATGTGTCCGTGATCGACGAGATGCCGCCAGGCAGGATCGCGATCATCACGCGGCTCTATTTTGAAAACAGGCGCCGTGAAGCGTACCAGTTCATCGAAAACGAGCTCAAGAAAGGGCGGCAGGCGTACGTGGTCTATCCGCTTGTTGAGGAGACCGAGAAGAGCGATCTGAAGGCCGCGACCGAGATGGCCGCGCATCTCCAGGCCGATATCTTCCCCCGCTGGAAGGTCGGGCTTTTGCACGGCAGAATGAAAGGCGAAGAGAAAGAAGCGGTCATGACCGCCTTTAAGGCCGGCGAAATTCACCTCCTGGTATCGACCACGGTGATCGAGGTCGGCGTGGACGTGCCGAATGCCGCGGTGATGGTGATCGAACACCCCGAGCGGTTCGGACTGGCGCAGCTCCATCAGCTTCGGGGAAGGGTCGGCAGGGGCAGCAGCCAATCCACGTGCATTCTCATGGGGCCGAGGATGTTCGCGGAAGAAGCGCGAGAGCGGCTGAATGCCTTCACCCGAACGAACGACGGCTTCCTGATCGCGGAAGAAGACCTCAGGATCCGCGGCCCGGGCGAGTTCTTCGGCACGCGTCAGTCGGGCCTGCCGGACCTGCGCGCGGCAAATATCATCCGCGACGCCGACCTGCTCGAAACGGCCAGGATGGAGGCCTTCGACCTGGTCCGCCAGGACCCCACGCTCGCACCCTATCCGCAGCTCCGTGAGCTCTTGAAGCGAAAGTGGCAGGGCAGGCTGGGATTGATATCTGTAGGTTGACCCCGAAACAGCAAGTAGCGCGCTCATTATGCGGCGGACGGGTGCTTTGAACAAACGAAACGCATAATCCTAACCCAGGAAAGCCGGAACCATGCAAACATTTTCGCGCAATGGCCAAGAAGAGGGCCACACTGAGCCGCAAAGCGCGCAAAGGAAATCTTTTAAATCTTGATTTAAAATAATAATTGCTTTTGATTTCGCAGTTCTTTGCGGCCTTTGCGGCTTTGCGCGAGAGAAGGTTTAAAGTTTTCGTCTTAGTATTCTATGCATTTTGCAAATGAGTTCTCTGTGATCTCTGTTGCTATCTGCTTTTTTCTAGGATAATTTTCTGCGGATATTGTGTTGCGGTATGATAGCATGGTGTTTGCGGGGTTGATATTTCAGGAGTATTCTGATACAGTAAAAAAAATAGGCGCCAGGGCGCAGGACTGAGTGCCCAGGCAAAAACAGCGGGCCGGTTTATGTCTATCAACCGGGACCCCGGACCCTGGACCCGAAGTAAGGAGTCATGATGACCATTTGGGAAAAAGCAATACTGAACATGCAGCGAGGCTCAAAGCGGATATCCATCTCCGCTGCGCTGTTTGCCGATCGGGTGCGGGTGGAGATCAACATTGTCCGGTTGCGGATCAGGATCGACGAGGTCCAGGAACAGATCGATGCACAGTACCAGGCCATTGGCCGAAAGGTGGTCAACCTCACCAGGGGGGATGCGCTGCCGAAAACGACCGAACAGCTGGTACAGGATGAGGAGATCGCCGCAGCCATGACCGAACTTACAGACCGCAAGCAGGAGATCGAGGAATTGCGCAACATGATCGTGAACGAACAGGTTTCGGCGAAGACTGCCCGCAAGGAAGCGGAGGGAACATCTGAATGATCACCGCGTTTATTTTTATTGTTGGTCTCCTCATTGGAAGCTTTCTGAACGTCTGCATCGTGCGTTTGCCGCGCGGCGGTTCCATCGTGACCCCGCCTTCTCATTGTCCCCGTTGTCAAAGCAGCGTAAAATTCTACGACAACATACCGATTATCAGTTTTCTTCTGCTGCGAGGGAAATGCAGGAACTGCGGCGAGCCCATTTCGTGGCAGTATCCGCTCGTTGAGCTTATGAACGCCCTGTTCTACGTTTGGATCGTCCATGAGTTCTGGCTCGGAGGGGAAGCCGTCCTCATGATGGTCCTCTGCTCGTCCTTGATCGTAATCACCTTTATTGATCTCGACCACCTGATCATCCCCGACATCATCACACTGCCGGGCATGCTTGTGGGGCTTTCGCTCGCGCCCTTATTCATGTCTCCGCTCGGCGAGCCCCTTCCATTCCAGCTCGGCCGTTTTCTTCCCCACGCGGGACCGTACCTGACAGGGTTTCTGAATTCTCTCATCGGGTTGGTCCTCGGCGGCGGACCCCTTCTTGCCATCGGATGGATCTGGGAAAAACTACGGCACGTCGAGGCCATGGGCGGAGGCGACGTGAAGCTCATGGGCATGGTGGGGAGCTTCCTGGGGTGGAAGGGCGCCCTCCTTACCATCATGCTCGGCGCGCTGGCCGGCTCCGTGATCGGTGTTTTGCTGATCGCCCTGAACAGACACAAAATGGGAAAGTACATTCCCTTCGGCCCGTTCCTTGCGGTTGGCGCCGTTTCAAGTGCGTTTTATGGACCTGATATCGTTTCGTGGTATCTCGGCCTGATCCGTATATGACGTCCCATGCCTTCTTCATACTGCTGCCCGGCGTTATGATCACTGCGATCGGAGTGATTGTCGTCTGGGGGATCGCGCGCCGATATCGCCGCGAGCTCGGCATGCAGTCCGTGGAACGCGAGAAAACCACCGACACCTCGTTCATCATCAACGCCTTCCAGGATGTGACCAGACAGCTTAAAGAGAAGGAGAAAGAGCTGGAGCGGCTCAGGGCCCTCGCGGAACAGCGCGCCGAGAACGTCGAAAGTTATAACGAGAACATCCTCCAGTGCGTCACGAACGGAGTGATGACCTTCGACCGGGAGTGTCGCTTGACCACGATCAACCGGGCCGCCGAAGAGATCCTTGGAATTACCCGGGAGCAGTCAGTTCGCAGGAGCTGTGAGGAACTCCTCGGGCCAGGCGGCATCGCCCAGGCCGTGAACGAAACCCTGGGGAAAAAACAACCGTCCGCCCGCATGGAAGCGGTGCTGGAACGATCGACCGGGCGGCTTTGGCTCGGGTATACTACCGCGTTGTTGAGCGACCGGCATGGCGCCGCACTCGGCGTCATCCTGTCATTCTCCGACCTTACCGAGGTCAAACGTCTTCAGGAACAGGTAGAGCTTCAGGAGCGCCTGAAAGCGCTCGGCGAGATGTCCGCCGGCATTGCCCACGAGCTCCGGAACCCGATGGCGGTAATAACCGGATATCTCAACCTGCTGTCGAAAAACGCGGATCCCGCGGGGCAGGAGCTCATCAATCGCATTGCAACCGAGATCGATGGCATGAACCGGATCATCGGCGACCTCCTGACCTTTGCGCGGCCTGCGTCGCTGAACCGGGTGAATATCGATGTCAGGGAATTGATCGGGACCTGTCTTTCGAATATCCAGCAGGCAACAGGCACAGCGTCCCGGATCAAAACGGACCTGCAACTCGACGCCTTTGAAGCTTCACTCGATGAAGTATTGATGAGACAGGCAGTAACCAACATGATCCAGAACGCCATTGAGGCCATGCCCGGCGAAGGGACCCTCTCGTTGAAGGCAGTGAAGGCCCACCACGAAATGAGGATCACTGTCGGCGACACGGGGGAAGGGATAGCTCCCGAGGTAATAAAAAAGATCTTTCTGCCTTTCTTCACCACCAAGGACAAAGGAGTCGGCATGGGGCTTGCGCTGGCACATAAGGTCATCACCGCTCATGGGGGCAGTGTGGAAGTTGAGAGCAGGCAGGGCAAGGGAACGAAGTTTACAATGATCCTCCCGCTGAGGTAACGATCGCATGGTTGATACGATCCTCGTCATAGAAGACAAAGAGAGCATGCTTGAAATGCTCAAGCAGACCCTTGAAACCGAAGGCTACCGGGTGATCCCCGCCAAAGACGGGGCCGAAGGGATCAGGAAACTATCCGATGAACGGATCGGCCTGGTGCTTACGGACTTAAAACTTCCGAAGAAGGACGGTTTCGAGGTGCTGAAGGCAGTGAAAGCGGACAACCCGCTCCTGCCGGTGATCGTGATGACCGCCTTTGGAACGATCGAGACCGCGGTCAAGGCGGTGAAACAAGGCGCCTATGATTTTTTGACCAAACCATTCGATATGGAACATCTGCTTGTTCTGCTCAAACGCGCGCTTGATGCTTCGCGCATGGCCAGCGAGAACATCCTCCTCAGGGAAGAGTTCGCCGAAAAGTTCGGCTTCCCGAAGATCATCGGCAAGAGCAGCCAGATGCTGGAGATCATGGCCAAGATTCAGAAAGTGGCCCCCACCAACGCAAGCGTGCTTATTCATGGCGAAAGCGGCACCGGCAAGGAGCTCTTCGCGCGAGCTATCCACTCTCTGAGCAACCGAAAGGACGCTCCGTTCATTGCGATCAATTCCGCCGCCATCCCCCGTGAGCTGCTGGAGAGCGAACTGTTCGGGTTCGAGCGGGGCGCCTTCACCGGAGCGGACGCGCGGAAGCTCGGCAAGCTCGAACTGGCGGACAAAGGTACCGTGTTCCTGGACGAGATCGGCGACATGGACCTGACCCTGCAGGCGAAGATGCTTCGCGTGCTCCAGGAACAGGTCATCGAGCGCGTGGGCGGAGGCAAACCTATAAAGATCGATGTGCGCGTCGTGGCGGCCACGAATAAGGACATCGGAAAGGCCGTGGAAGCAAAGCTGTTCAGGGAGGACCTGTTCTATCGCCTGAACGTGTTCCCCATCACCATTCCGCTGCTCCGGGAACGCCGGGATGATATCCCCGCGCTGGCGCAGAATTTCCTGAACAAATATTCGGCCGAAGTGCGGAAAGGTCCGCTCACGATCTCCGACGAGGCCATGGACATCCTGATGAAGTCGCCGTGGAAAGGGAATGTGCGCGAGCTTGAGAACGTGATCGAACGCGCGGTCATCTACGCCGACGGCGGTGTTGTCCGTCCGCAGGACCTCGGCATCAGCGAATCGAGCATACTCGACGCGCTTGCGGAGCACGTGCCGATGGATGGTCCTCTCCATGACATCGCCGCCGCTGCCACGCGCATCGCCGAGTCACGCCGTATCAGGCAGGTGCTGAAGCAGACCGGGGGAAACAAGTCCCGCGCCGCGGAGGTCCTCCAGGTGAGCTACAAGACGCTCCTCACGAAGATCAAGGACTATGAGTTGGAGGAGAAGGGGGAAGGTTAAGAGCACTGAGTTTCTCGTGCAAACCTCGGGGCAGAATGTTGACGAAGCCTTAATTGACAAAATCGTAAAAAGAAAAATATCCACCGCGGAGACGCTGAGACGCAGAGAAAAATATTATTTCTAATTGGTTTTCTCCGCGCCCTCTGCGACTCTGCGGTCAAGTCGGGCCTGTTAGAATGTATCTACAATAGAATTATCCGCGGAACTTCATGAAAAAAATACCGAGTGACATGAAAAATGAAATCGAACGTCTCGTAAAGGAACTCAACGAACATAATTACCGCTATCATGTCCTTGATGCTCCTGTCATTTCTGATGCTGAATATGATAAGCTCTTTCGCCGTCTAAAAGAGCTTGAGGAAAAATATCTCTTCGTCCGTCCTGACTCACCCACCCAGCGCGTTGGCGCGCCTCCACTCGAAAAATTCGAAAAAGTAAAACATACCGAGCCCATGCTTTCGCTTGGCAATGCCTTCTCGCACGATGAGGTCCGCGAGTTCGACCAACGGGTCAAGCGATTTCTCAAATCAGACAACGAACTGGAATATACCATCGAGCCGAAATACGATGGTCTTGCGATGGAGCTGTCATACAAAAAGGGACTTCTTGAGCGCGCATCGACCCGCGGCGACGGGTATGAAGGCGAGGATGTCACGACGAACATCAAGACCATCAAGGCGATACCGCTCAAGATCGAAGGCGTGGACATACCTGATGTGATCGATATCCGCGGCGAGGTATACATTGACATTGAAGAATTCGAAAAATTGAACAAGGAACGGGAAAAAAGCGGAGAATCTCTTTTTGCAAATCCAAGAAATGCCGCGGCAGGAGCGGTGAGACAGCTCGACTCGTCCATTACCGTACAGAGGAAGCTCCATATGGCCTGCTACGGCGTCGGCGCTATGAAGGGCGCAGAGTTCAAGAGTCAGGCCGACTTCGTTTCCTGGCTCAGGAAGGCCCATTTCCCGGTGCCGGGCATCCTTGATGTTGTTGTCGGGGTGGAAAAAGTCCTGGATGCTATCAAAAAGATCGAGGTCGGCCGTTCGCGGTTTTCCTTCGAAACAGACGGCGCGGTCATCAAGGTGAACTCTATCTATCTGCAGAAAGAACTGGGCATCAAGACACGCGAGCCGCGATGGGCGATTGCCTTTAAATTCCCGGCCCACCAGGGGACCACGGTCATCGAGGACATTATCGCATCTGTCGGCAGGACCGGGGCCATAACCCCGGTGGCTATCATGAAGCCGGTCAAAATCGGCGGGGTTACTGTTTCGCGCTCCACACTTCACAACTGGGACGAGATCGAGCGCAAGGATATCCGTATCCACGATACGGTCGTTGTTGAGCGGGCAGGGGATGTGATCCCGCATGTGGTGACGGTCATCAAAGAAAAAAGGACCGGTGAGGAAAAGCCGTACCCGCCGCCGAAGCAATGTCCTGTTTGCGGTTCACAGGTCGTGCGCGAAGAGGGAGAAGTGGCATTCAGGTGCATCGGCTTGAACTGTTCAGCACAGGTCCTTGAACGTATCATGCACTATGCATCACGGGGAGCCATGGACATCGAGGGACTTGGCGAAAAGAACGTGGAGCTTCTCTTTACGAAAGGTCTCATAAAACACTTTGCCGATCTCTATTTGCTCAGGCAAGATCAACTGCTTGAACTTCCCCGGTTCGCTGAGAAGTCCGCCCGGAACCTGATCGATGCGATCGAACGGAGCAAGAAGACCACGCTCAGCCGTTTCCTCTTTGCGCTCGGGATCCTTCATGTCGGCGAATACGCTGCCAAACAGCTTGCACGGCACTTTGAGAAGATAGACGACCTGTACCACGTAAAGCCCGGGCATATCATCGAGATCAAACAGATGGGCGAAAAACTGGCGGACTCGATCTCGGGCTTTTTCAGCGAGAAGGAAAACCTGAAGACCCTGGACACGCTGAAGAAGCTGGGAGTGCAGCTGTCGAATCCCGACTATGCAGCAACTGCGAAGAAAGAGCGGGGTCTGCTTGATGGACTTACGATCGTGGTTACCGGTACGCTCTCAAGGCCTCGAAATGAGATCGAAGAACTTGTCGAGCGTCTCGGCGGACATGCCGCGGGTTCGGTCTCAAAAAAGACGAGCTATCTGCTTGCGGGCGAGGAGGCGGGGAGCAAGCTGGAAAAGGCGAAAGCGCTGGGAGTAAAGATCATTGATGAGGACGCATTCAATAAATTGATACGTAGCAGTTAGTCCTCAACGGCGCTGATAGTTCGCTGTCAACTGGTCCCTCCAGTCACGTGAGTGGTTACACCCTCGCCCCCTGAGGGAGAGATTAGGGTGAAGGGGGATCCGGATCTATGCATGCAGACCTCTTATTATTCATTAGTATGGAGTTGCGTTCATTTGCGAGCAAGCAACTGTTGGATTTTCTCGGTGATCTCCGCGTCCTCTGTGGTAAAAAAAGGATACTATGAGAATCGGCTTCCACGTCTCCATCTCCGGCGGCTTCTCGCTTGCCGTCCAACGGGCCTTCGAGCTCGACTGCACCTGCATGCAGATCTTCAGCCGCAATCCCCGCGGCTGGACGGTGAAGCCCCTCGACAAGACCGATGTCGCGGAATTCAAGAAGCTTCGGCAGAACCACGATATTGCCCCCGTCTTCGTGCACACCAACTATCTCATCAACCTCGCGTCGTCAAAGCCTGATCTGTACGAAAAATCCATAGAGCAATTCGTCATCGACCTGGAGCGCACCGAGGCGCTCGGCGCGGAATTTCTGGTGACGCACCTCGGCTCGGCAAGCGGACAGGAACCGCAATGGATGATAGACCGTGTTTCAGAGCGCATTAAACATGGCCATGAAGCTGCATCCACCCAAGGCCATGATCCTGCTCGAAAACACTGCCGGAGAAAAAGGCGATATCGGCTATGAGCTGGGACAGGTCCAGGAAGTGATCTCCAGACTCAAAGACCCGTCCCGCATCGGCATCTGCTACGATACCTGCCATGGTTTTGCCGCGGGATATGACATTCGTACCAAGGCGGGAGTAGATGCGCTGGCAAAGAAGATCAAGACCACTGTCGGCATCGAGCGGCTGAAGGGCATGCATCTCAATGACTGTCTTCGCGACTTCAACTCGCGTGTCGACCGGCATTGGCATATCGGTGAAGGCAAGATCGGCCTCGATGGCTTTAAGGCATTGCTCAATCACCCCGCGTTCAAAGAAGTGCCGAAGATCATGGAAACGCCGAAGGAAACGGAAGAAGACGACCCGCGAAATATGAAGACGGTGAAGTCACTGTTGAGTTGACGTGAGAATAGCCGCGAAAGGAGCACACCATGATGAATAAACTTATTATGCACATTCTGATGAGCCTTATCCTTTTGTCGCCGATAGTTGTTTATGCGGGAGCCGACGACATCCTGGGAGTCTGGGACAATCAAGAGAAAACCGCGAAGATCGAACTATTCAAGTGCGGAGAGAAATATTGCGGCAAGATCGTCTGGCTCAAAGAGCCGAACTATCCGGAAGGTTCCGAGGAAGGCGTCCCCGGCACGCCGAAGCTCGACAACAAAAACCCTGATCCGGACCTCAGGAAAACACCGCGTCTGGGGCTTGCCATTGTTCGTGATTTTGTCCATGCCGGCGAGAACAAATGGACCGATGGCAAGGTCTACGATCCGAAGAACGGCAAGACCTACAGCGGCAAGATGACTCTGGTCTCACCGAACCAGCTCGAAATGAGGGGATTTATCGGAATCTCATTGCTTGGCAGAACAGCGACCTGGACGAGATAGAACGGGAAAAAATGGTGCACCGTTAAGAGTGCAACGTTCAGTCTAGGTTAGAGTTGAGAATCTGATCCGTACAAAACGGAGCCGAAGGTTCAAAAAACTAAAAGGCGTCTCGCGCAAAGTCGCAAAGGACGCCAAGAAAACCTTTAGATCTTGATAATAATAAACAAATGATTTGCCTTTCTTTGCGAGCTTAGCGTCTCAGTGTGGCCCTCTTCTTGGCCATTGCGCGAAATATTCTTGCCGTTTTAATTAGAATTATATTCCTTAATTACCCATCTGTGCGATGGATCGTTTACATGATGAACAATAAAAATAAAGTCATACAAGACAGGCTGAAACAGGCGAGGGAATCCCTGGAAGAGGCAAAGGCGCTCCTGGTACAGGATGCTGAGGCGAACTTTGTGATGAACAGCCTCTATTACGCGTTTCTCTATCCTATACTCGGGCTGCTCCAGACACGAGGCTTGAGCGCGCCCATGCATAGCACGGCGATCTCGCTCTTTGACGCCGAATTTGTTCAAAAAGGTGATATTGAGCTTCGGTTCCTGTTGGCGGCCCGCAAGGCCTTCGACCTCCGGCCGGCCTGCGACTGTGAAGGAAAGAAGAAGGTCACTCCGGAGGATATTGAACAACTGCTGCCGATTGCAGAAGAATTCCTGCAGTCTGTTGAGCGGACCATTTTGTAAACTTGGATTCGTTTAACGGGCGAACATGTGGTTGTTTACTGTTTCTGCTTGCCTGCGCTGTCTTTAACGCCCCTGAGGTCAAATCCCTTCTGGATTTTTCTCCACGCATCTGGTATATTGTCCCATCTTAAAAACCGCGACTTTATTTAGAACAGCTCTCGAGCAAATCAAATGAAATTAGCAACACCGGATAAAAAGACCGCGACAAGACGCTATAATGCCTTTGGCCAGTATATGAAGGATCTATATGGCCGGCCTGTCTATAAGGTCAACGTGGACGCTGGTTTTACCTGCCCGAACCGTGACGGCTCGCTTGCGACCGGCGGGTGCATCTACTGCAACAACGACAGTTTCCGTCCCTCGGCGTGCACCAGCACTGCATCGCTGCACGATCAGATCGAGAAGGGGATCCCCTATCTCAGATCGCGTTACGGCGCGGAGAGATTCATTGTCTACTTCCAGCCTTATACGAACACCTACGCTTCCGTTGAGGTCCTCGAACGGCTCTACCGGGAGGCACTCGACAACCCCGGCGTAGTCGGCCTTGCCATAGGCACGCGGCCGGATTGCGTTGACGCGGAAAAGATCGCGCTTCTTTCGACGCTCAGCCGCGACCATTTTATCCTGGTGGAATACGGGCTCCAGTCGATCTATGATAAGACGCTTGCCTTCATCAACCGGGGTCATGACTACGCTTGTTTCAAGAACGCACTTGCCTTGACCATTGGCCGGGGTATTCATGTCGGGGCGCACCTTATTCTCGGCTTCCCGACGGAGACCCGGAACGAGATGCTCGACATGGCGGACGTTCTCTCCGATCTGCCGATCGAGTTCCTCAAAATCCATCAGCTTCAGGTGGTGAAGGAGACGGCGCTTGCGGAACTTTACTCGAAAAAGCCTTTTACTACCTTCGGATATCATGAATATATCGAGATGCTGGCGGATTTTCTGGAGCGGCTCTCACCGGATGTTGTGCTGCAGCGGCTGTTCGCGGCTGCTCCCGACGAGATCCTGATCGCGCCGGTCTGGAACAAGACACGCAGCGAACTGCTGCGCGACCTCGATACCTTCATGGAACAGCGGGGAAGTTATCAGGGAAAGGCGCGCTGATCGCGCGAATTGAAAAGTTGAAAATTGGAGAATGGAAATTGAAAAAAACAGCGTAAATTTACAATTTCCAATTTGCAATATCCAATAACACCGAAGGTGAAACTATGATAGATCTTCATACCCATTCTCTATTCAGTGACGGCGTGCTCGTGCCGTCGGAACTGGTGCGACGCGCGGTTATGAAAGGTTACGAAGTGATCGCGATCACGGACCACGCCGATGCCTCGAACCTGGATTTTACCATACCGCGTGTGGCCGCGGCGTGCAAGGAACTCAACCGTCGCTGGAAGATCACGGCACTGCCCGGGATCGAACTTACGCACATTCCGCCGGAGACGTTTGCCGAACTCACCGAGCGGGCCCGTTCGCTCGGCGCGGTGATCGTGGTCGCCCACGGCGAAACGCTCGTCGAACCCGTCCACCCGGGAACGAACCGGGCGGCGATCGAGGCGCGGGTGGACATTCTCGCGCACCCGGGCATGATCACCAAAGAGGAAGCAGAGCTGGCGGTCAAGAATGGGGTACATCTGGAGATCACCGCGCGCAAGGGACACAGCCTGTCGAACGGACATGTTGCAAAGATAGCAGGTGAGACGGGCGCCAAACTCGTGATCGATACCGACACCCACGAACCGGGAGACCTGATCACCGACGAGTTTGCCCATACCATCCTTCTTGGCGCGGGTCTGAACGCGGCCGCGGTTGCGGCCATTCTGCAGAATTCCAGGAGTCTGGCAGCGGCGGCGGGCGCGATTTTTAAAAAGCGACCGTAACGCAGAACCGGCCGACAAGGATGTGGGGCCGTCATTCCTCATTTAAAAATCCGAAGTTTAATCATAGGGGAGGTTTTATAGATGCTGACGATCAAGAAAAAAGCAAAGGTCACAAAACAGACGCAGGAGCAGCAGATCGCGACCATTACGCACAAGGCCACCAATATCTTGTCGGCCTACAAAAAACAGGTTGTCATTGCTGCGTCAGTGCTCGTTGCACTGCTCGTGATCGCCGGAGGATATTCGATCTTGCGTGCCGCGGATGAGCGGCAGGCCTCGCCGCTTCTTGCCGTTGCCTATGAATACTACAGCCCCTCGGGATCGTTGTCGGCGGACTACGGCAAGGCGCTCGAACTCTTCCGCGGGGTCCAGAAGAAATATCCAGGGGCCATGAGCGCTGCGATCGCGCAATATTACGTTGGAAACTGTCTCGCGGCCCTCGGTCAACCGGACGAGGCCATCAAGGAATATCAGTTCTTTGTCAGCAAATATGCAGGGGAGAAATATCTTCTCAGGCTGGTATATCAGCGTATGGGTTATGTCTATAGCGCGCTCGGCAAGCAGGCCGAGGCCATTAAGGCATTCGAGCAAGCGGAGGCCGTCGGAGGCCCGGGAGTCGCCACAATTGAATTGGCGCGGCTCTATGAGACTTCCGGCAACAAGTCCGAATCGGAGAAAAAATACAAACTGGCGCAAGAGAAGCTCGGCGGCACGACCTGGGGCATAGAAGCTATGGGAAAGGTGCAGGTGATTAAATCGGCACCGCAACCGGCTGCGGGAAGTGCAGCGAAGTAACGTAGGGCGCGATGCCGATGACCATGGGTGTACTGACGGGGAATGAGAAGAGCTGCCGCCTTTCCCTGGAGCCGGTGCCTCTGTCCGCTCAGACGTGTCTCGGCTGTTCACGGGAGAGTTGGACATCGCCACACGCACCAGGACGCCGCTTGTTCGCAGTCATCATCGGACCGGGTTCTTCCCTTTATGAAGGTCATCTACACCTGACGCGGTGACGATGCACTCGTCCGTGCTCGGGCGGGCAATCCCGTCGCGACGGGCCCCCGATTTCCATGCGGTTCACACCGAATACAACGAATATCAGCAGCAGGCGCTGGCAGCACGAACACAGGTCCCGTTGATACTGCCTGCCCTCACGTGTTCCTTTATCTCAAAACTCGATATTCGGCCGGAGAATCAACTGAAAATCGTCTTTTCCCCCGCCTGCGGCGAGCGCGCCGATATCTTTCCTTTTTGATCCCCATACAAAACCGGCTGCAAGCAAAAGGGCCATCTGCGGCATCCTGGTAAGCGCGATGATAAGATCAAGGTCTGTGTAGTAGGCATCTGGCTCGAAAACGATCTTGAACCGCTGGAACCCTTCCCCGGGCGAATGAGCGTCTTGATGCTGTTCAACCCCGGTGTTTCTGTATAGGCAGTGAAGGGTATTGCCGGCAGGACATGCACAGGAACGTACAACAAACCGCTGCAGTAGCATTTACAATTATCGATCGGAAGGTACTGAACATAAAGAGGAGAATATCATAGGGTCGGATGAACGGGAAGTTGAACGTTCCTGAGACAGGGTACAGGGGTCAGGATCAGGGCACAGGGGATAAACTACTCTTAACATGAACCCTGCACTCCGAACCCTTGATCCTGCACTCATTTACGCCATGACGGGTTCGCGGAGCTTGACCGAGACCACGCGGGAACAGCCCGGTTCTTCCATGGTGATGCCGTAGAGGGCATCGGCCATCTCCATGGTCCGCTTGTTGTGGGTGATGGTGATGAACTGTGACCGGCTGCTCATCTCTCGAATAAGGCGGGTGAAGCGCGTTACGTTCGCTTCATCGAGCGGCGCGTCGACCTCGTCGAGCATGCAGAAGGGGCTCGGTTTGACCAGGAAGGCCGCGAAGAGCAGGGCAATGGCCGTCAGTGCCCGTTCGCCGCCCGAAAGCAGCGTGATGCTCTGAAATTTTTTGCCCCGGGGCTGGGCAATGATCTCGATGCCCGACTCGAGGATGTTCGATTCATCGAGGAGCACGAGTTCGGCCCTGCCTCCCTCGAACAGGAGGGAAAAGACTTCCTTGAATTTTTCCTGGATGGAATTGAAGGCCTCACTGAAGAGTTCCCTCGTCTCGCCGTCAAGCTTCGCGATGGTGGACTTGAGGTTGCTGACAGACTCGTTGATGTCGTTTTGCTGCGCGCTCAGGATGTCGTAGCGTTCCTTCAACTCGTTGTATTCCTGGAGCGCATCCACGTTGATGGGGCCCATCTGGTCGATCTTCTGGCGCAGGTCCTCGGCCTGTGCCTTCGATCCTTCCCGATCGATCTCGAACTGACCAAGTTCCTGGACCACGATATCGAGCTCGGTGTGATAGGCGTTCCAGATGGTGTCCTTCAGGTGCTCGATCCTCATGCGGAGCTCGGTGCGTTTGACCTCATTGGCCGAAAGTCTTTTCTGAGCGGCCTCGATGTCGTGGCGTTCCTGACGGGCCTGTTCCTCGGCATCATGGAGGGCCTGCGTTTTTGCTGCGTGGGATTCCTGCTTCAAAACCAGGACCCGGCGTTCCGCTTCCAGGACCTCGATATGCTGCCTGATCTCGGTCTCCGCTTCCGATATGGAGGATTCGAGCTCCATGAGTTTCGCGGCGATGCCGGTGATCTCAGCCTCACGCTTCGCAAGTCGTTCGTTCAGTTCCATTTCCGTTCGGACGAGGGCCTCGATGTTCCTGGCGGCCGCTGCCTGTTTTTCCTGGAGCGCAGTGAGTTCCATTTTGAGTTCGGTGATCGCGGAGCGTGCCGCATCAAGCCCTTCCTTCTTGCGGAAAAGTTCCGCCTGGATCGCCTCGATGTTCGCCTGGGCGTTCGAATGGCCGGTCTCGTGGTTTCGGAGCGCTTCCCTCGACTGTTCGATTCCGCTGTTCAGTTCAAGCCGCAAGGTCGCACGTTCTGCCGCCTCGGCATCGAGTGTCCTGACGCGTTCTGTTGCGCGGCCGATGTCGTCCCTGATGGTCGTGCAGTCCTTTTCGCTGTTCACGAACTCGAGCTCCATGCGGTGGATCTGCTGGGAGAGCTCGGCCTCGATCCTGGTATCCGATGCGATCGATGCCTCGACGGAAATAAGCTCCGCTTCGAGCAAGGCGATCTGGGTCCCGAGTTCCGCCAGCTCGTGCTCAAGGTCCTTGATCTCGCGGCGCTTGGTCAGCATACCGGTACCGGTCGCCTCGACGGTGCCTCCGGTGACCGCGCCCCAGGGGTCAACGATCTCTCCGGACAGGGTGACGACGGTCTTGTCGAAGCCGTTCTTCTGCCACAAGTAGAGGGCGGTGTCCATCGTGTCAACAACGACCACGTCGCCGAGCAGATATTGGGCCACGCTGCTGTACGTGTCCTTGTAGCGCACGATGTTCAAGGCGGATCCGATAACGCCGGCATGGCCGTTCTTTACATAGGGTTCTGATTTTATCTCGCGGGTCATTTTGGGCACAAAGGTGCTCCTGCCGCCGCTTTTCGCCTTGAGGTAGTCGATGGCCTTGAGCGAATCGGTCTGGGAGTCCACCACAACATACTGCAGCCGGTCGCCGAGCACAGCCTCGATCGCTACCTCATACTTCGGTTCGGTCTCGATCATGTCGGCCACGAGGCCGTGGATGGTCCCGAGGTTCTCAACGGAGGAAGCTTCCTTGCGCGCGGACATGACTGTCCGTACGCCCTTCTGATAGCCTTCAAGGCTCTGTTCAAGTTCGAGCAGGGAGCGAAGACGCGCCCGCTGGCCCGCGAGCCTGTTCTTGTTTTCGTTCAGTCCTACATCGAGAGTTTTCTTCTTCGCGAGCGCCTGCTCCAGCCGGTCGGCCACGTCCATGCGTTCTTCCTGGGCCGTATTCCTCCGGGCTGCCAGCTCCTCGATCTCATGTTCCTTTCCCGTGAGACGGGACCTGAACTCGGCGAGCCTCTGCTCGAGGTCCCTCTTTTCTGACAAGTCACGAGCGTCCTGTTCGGCTATCTGCGCGATCCGTGATTCAAGGTTTACGATCCGGGATTTCTCCGTGGCCGTGGCCGTCATGGCGTTCAGGATCCCGGCCCTGGTCTCCTCGAGCGAAAGTTCCTGTTCCGTGAGCGCCCGGGAGAGGGATTCCAGGTCCGTGTTCCTATCGGTCAGAATGGCGTTTCTTTCGTTGATCGAGATGCCCAGTAGCGCGGACTCGTCTTCGTGCCGGACCTTTTGCCCGGCAACCCGCGCGGTCTCCTGCTTCAGGTACTCCCTGTCTGCCTGGTCGCGGCTGCGCTGCTCGATAAGCGCCGCGATCTGTGACTCTTGGACATCTCCACGCGATGCTCGGCGCGGCTGAGCGCGGTCTCGGTCTCGTGGATCTTGTGCTGGAGCGCACCGAGTTCATGCTCCGCGGACAGGGCATCAGCCCGGGTCTCTTCGATGGCGGACTCGATCCTGCCGAGGGATGCGTGGAGCGCAGTTACTTCGTCTTCCAGTTTTTTGAATTCCTCGGAAGACGCGGTCCATTCGGTCCCGAGGCCCGAGTACTCGACGGAGGCCAGACGGAAGTCAAGGTCCTTCATTTCAGCGCGGAGCTTTTGATACCGCTCGGCTTTCCTGGCCTGCCGGTCGAGGGAGTTGACCTGGCGTTTCACCTCGATGATGATGTCATTCACTCGGAGCAGGTTCTGGTTGGTCGATTCGAGCTTGGAGAGCGCCTCCTGGCGGCGGGCCTTGTATTTCATCACCCCGGCCACCTCCTCGAACAGGAACCTGCGGTCCTGCGGTTTGGAGGAGAGGATCTGGTCCACTTTGTCCTGTTCGATGATGGCGTGGATCCTCGCGCCTACCCCGGCATCCATCATGAGATCGCGGATGTCCTTGAGGCGGCAGGGGATCTTGTTGATGAGGTATTCGCTTTCACCGGAGCGGTAGAGGCGGCGGGTGATCTCGATCTCCTGATAGTGGCCGAACTCAGACGAGGTAAAGGTTCCCTCTGACGTTCGTGAGCCTGAGGGTGACCTCGGCCATGCCCAGAGGTTTGCGGCTCTCGCTTCCGTTGAAGATCACGTCTTCCATCTTGTCGCCGCGAAGATGCTTGGCGCTCTGTTCACCGAGCACCCAGCGGATGGCGTCCGAGATGTTGCTCTTGCCGCAGCCGTTCGGGCCAACCACAGCGGTGATGCCTGGCTGGAACGCAATGACAGTCTTGTCTGAGAAGGATTTAAAACCGATCATTTCCAGGGTTTTAAGCTGCATAGGTCTCCTCATGAAAATAGACGGGTGGAAGATTTATTAAACCAGTTATTAGCACGTTTATATCATATGAAATGGGGTTTGTAAAGGGAAAAATAACAAGGTAAGGTATTGGTTTCCAGGGGAGGCACTATATATTGTGGTTGTTGAAAACCTATATTTCGCGCTGTTTCAGTCGTTCAAGCCCGATCTTCATGGGCAAAAAGAGCGCTAGAACATTGACGGCCAGGACCGCGACGATCGAAATGGCAATGGATATCCATCCCGTGATCGAGATGTTGTAACCAGCGGTCTGGGCCATGAAGATCCTGTACACCGGCCAGGCCTCGAGCGTGATCACGATGCCGATGAACAGCATGGTCAACAGCATGTACACGATGCCGCCGAAACCCGTCGGGATCTGTGCCACGTTCTCGTGCTTGAACTTGGGGAATACCGCGCCCAGGCCAACGCCGAGGGCGGTGATGCCGAAGGTTATCACAAAGACCGTGGCGATGCCGAGCCACATCATGAAGGGCGTGACCTTGAGCAGTGTGTTCGAGAGCACGATCAATATCTCGGACAGCACCATGAGCGGCAGGAGGCTGCTCCAGAACTTCGACCAGAGGAATTGCCTGATCGACAGCGGGGCAGAGCGGATGATCCAGAACGAGGCTCCCTCGAGGCTGACGGCGGGGAACACGAACCGTATGGCGACCGATGCGGTCACGAACCCGACCATGCCGAGGTTCAGGAAGGAGATCAAATTCTGGAGAAAGAAGCTCGGCATGGCCGCGCGCTCCAGGGGCAGAAGCTTGAAGCTGTAAATGTACACGACCATGAGCGCGAAGATGAGGAAAAGCTGCGACCATTGTGACGTGTCGCGGAAAAAAAGCTTCACGTCCTTTACTACAATGGCGCGCATCTTTCCCCGGAACGGCAGGGATACGAAGCGGAAGAACGCATCCGCAATGCGCGAGCGCGAGATCGGCGATTTTTTCCCCTCCTGCGATCGCGACCATCCGGTGTAGTAGATCTTGCCGCAGACCCACTCCCCGATCACGATCCCTGCGCCGGCGGTGCTCCACAGCATGAGCAGGTAAAAAACCGATTCGCCCTTGATCCGGCGAAGCAGGGGGGAAAGGGTCTCCGTCGCCCAGAAGCTCGGCAGCAGGGGCGACACCGGCGCACGCAGGGCTGTCAGATACTGGACGAGGGACGGAAACGTATCGGGGTCAACGAGCTTCTCGGGTTTAAGCATGCGCAGCAGGATGTACAGGACCATGAAGAACACAAGGCTCAGGAGCACCAGAACGTCCTTGGCCCTGCGGGCCGGGAATGCGTTCACGAGCAGCATGGTCACCACGATGCCGATCCCGGCGGGGATGATCAAAAAAGGGATGATGGTGAGCACGAGGCCGAGGTAGTAGAAGACCGAGGCTTTGAATACCATGCCGTAAGCAATAAAGACGGGCAGGCCATAGATGAGCGTCATCCATGATGAGTCAATGATCGTCTCGATGAACTTCGCGCGAAAGATATTCTCTGTTCTTATCGGAACGGAGTGCAGAATTTCGAGTTCCCCTGAAAGGTAGAAGGTGGACAGCGACGTGACGATGTTGCTGAACAAGAGGATCGAGAAGAACGTCAGCAGGACCATAGACAACAGCCGGAGCGCGAGCAGGTCGCCCAGGCCTTCGATGGTCCGGAAGTAGGAGAGGACCTTGAATGATATGCCATACATGAAGGCCCAGAAGCCCAGGCCGAGCAAGCCGAGGACAGCGGTTTTCAGCCCGTCACCGGGAGCGAGGCGGGTGAGCCGGTTCTTTATGGCATAGTATCGCGGGGTGAGGAGCAGAAGCATAGTATCCTGTAAAGAGCATGAGCTATGAAGGAACGAAATTTTGCGTGAATCTCATATGTCCTAAAGTAACTGCTCGGGTCAGATAAAAAGAATTTTACCGCGAAGGACGCTTAGGGAATATCAACTATTCGGTTATTAAACCTGATTTGTTCTTGGCAGTCCTTCGCGATCATCGCGCCTTCGCGGTTCCGAGGTTTTCGTTCCAGATCGTCTAGTTTAAATTGTTTCATCCCCTCCGGTCAGTTTCAGGAAGATCGGTTCCAGATGGCTTTCGGGCATGAGCGCCATACGGCCGAGGTCTTCGACACTGCCTTCGGCGATGATATCGCCTTTATTGATGATAGCTACACGCGTGCACATCTGCTCCACGATCTCGAGCGTGTGCGTGGACATGAACACGGTGACGCCCTTTGCAGCGAGGTCCTTGAAGATGTCCTTTACGAGTCGCGCGCCGCGCGGGTCAAGACCGACCATGGGCTCGTCCACGACCAGGACTTTCGGGTCATGCAGCAGGGCCGCGGCCATGACGAGGCGCTGTTTCATGCCATGGGAGAAGTTCTCGACCAGCTCATCGGCCCACTCAGGAAGTCCGAACAGAACGAGGAGCTCACTCACGCGCTTGTTCGAGTCCCTCATTCCGTAGAGCTCGGCCACGAAATGCATGAATTCCATTGCCGTGAGCTTTTCATACAGGAACGGCCTGTCAGGTATGAAGCCGGTAATGAACTTTGCCTTGAGGGGCTCCTTCTGAACATCGTGGCCGCCGATGAGGATGCTGCCATCCGTAGGCTGGAGCAGACCCGCCATCATCTTGATGGTCGTGGTCTTGCCCGCGCCGTTCGGACCGAGGAAGCCGAAGATCTCGCCCCGCGCCACTTCGAGATTGATCTTGTTCACGGCAATGAGCTTGCCGTAGTTCTTGGTGAGGTTTGTGAGTTTTATCATAAATTTATAGTTTTACCGCAGAGCCGCAGAGCACGCAGAGGAAACAAATTAATCCTTAAGGTTTTTATCTCCGCGTCTCGGCGTCTCCGCGGTGAAAAAAATATTCTATTTGTATTCCAGCACCTCCACTTTCAGCTTCCCGACCAGCTTGATTATATCAGATTGCCGGTCAAGGTTTCCCGTGGCAAAGCGGATATGCGTTGCGTCAGCAGGGAACTGGTTGAAGGTGGGGTCAACGGCCATCCAGGTGCCGACCCATACCTCGGGCCAGGCATGGTAATAGAAACCATTCTCCATATACACGATGCCGGCTGCCATGCGTGTCGGGATGCCGGCAGCACGGGCCAGCGCGGTATACAGCGCGGTATGTTCGTTGCAGTCCCCTTCGCGCTGGTTCAGGACTTCGAGCGCGCTCGGTATGCTGACGACCGGCTTTTTCGTTAATGCATGGTAGACCCAAGCGTTCAGTTTTTTCGCAGCCTCGTAGGCGTTCTTTTCGCCTGACAGGATCCGTGCGGCTTGCTCCATGATCTTTTTGTCATCGCTTTGGATCAGCGCATTCGGCATCAGGTAATCAGACAGTTCCGTTCCGGAATAGGGCAGGCGATAAGCCGCTGGATGGTCTTCCTTGCGGACCTCGATCACATCCTCCTTGAGCGTCTGGCGGTCGTTGTCCAGTTGAAAGCCTTGCAACGGAACGCCTTTCAGCCGGGCACGCAGATAGGTCACCTGCGAAGACCCTTTTATCGGGTCCGAAGGGATCATCGTAAGCGAGATAATGTCGACAATCGGACCGCCCTTGTCGCGTTTCATCGCCTCCGTCCTGCTCTCGTTCAGCAGTGCATAGCCCAGGGCGCTCTCTTCCTTGAGCGTCACGCCATCCTGCGAGACCCACGATGTGGTCTCCATGCCCTGAAACGATTCTTTCAATTTGTAAATGGTCTGCTCGGTTTTGCCGATCTTGATGCGCTCTCGTGACTCAATGGAAATGGTCGCCTCCTCGGTGCTCATGGTAGCGGGATTGAAAAGGGGAAACCGGTAGGTCTTTCCTGTTTCCAGCCCCAGGAGCAGAATGGCCGGCTTGATGTTCGGTGAGAGGTAGGGCGGACGGGTCAGCTGGATCTTCTCGGTCCGCGTCTGGCCGCCCGTTTCGATATCGAGGACAAGCTTATTCTTGAGAACCGCGCCCTTGATCTTCATCGTGGTCAGATCGGATTGCAACATGAAATCGAAATACTTGAGCAGAAAATTTCTGGTGGTGTAGCTGTTGATGACCGTCCTGACCCGCTGCACCGAGCCGAGTGCGAGGATGTCCATCTCCGATTCCTCAAAGAGGTGATAGGTTTCCGCTTCGGGGATGGTCTGTGAGTGCGCATAGCCGATCTTCCTGCCCTGCTGGTAGATGCCGAACCATTCGTTACTTGCGCGCACGCCTTCTTCCGTGATCACATCCAGGGCGATCACCGAAGAGGGTCGGATGTAGGTCCTATCGATCAGGAGGCCGAGCATGACGAACCAGAAGAGCAGGATGAGCGTGGAGGTGATTTTTTTAAGCATGAGTAATATTCTGCCTTGAAATGGGAAAGATGCATCAATGTGCGCAACATTCTTATGTTAACCAGAAACACGGGTATTGTCAAACAGGTTTAACACCGTTCGCAGTAACAACTGAATACCGTGCGGGTTCACCCCGGACTCGGGGCGCCGGCGGTCGGCATCCTCAAACCTATTGCTTTTGAACCGGCTTTTCGATTATAGTAGTCATCAGACTGCATGGGACGATCATCCTACCAACATATGCTATCAAAGCACGGACCCGCCGCATTGATGTCGATCATTGTCCTCTGCGGAATGTACACCAGCAGCCGGTACAGCTTTCTCCTCTTTCACAACCTTGTGGAACTGGCCACCGCGCTGGTGGCCTTGCTTGTATTCGTCCTTGCGTGGAATACGCGCTGCACCTCGGGATCGTGATGATCTCAACCTCAGGCACGCTGCCTGCCGGGACCAAGATCGGCGGCATCCAGGTTACGGTCAATCTGCCTGCGGGCGTGACAGCCAAGGCGAGTCTCTACTCCGCCGGCTCGTCGACCATGGTAACGGATACCGGAGTTATAATGGCATCCGGCACGGCAGCAGGTTCTTATACCTCCGGTGTGTACCTTGCCGGCGCCACGGCGTCGACTTATAAGGTCAGCATGGGGGTCGTCAATGCGAACGGTTTCAGCACCGGGGAATTCGCTCAAGTGTCCTGCGATATTGCAGCGGGCAGCAGTCCCACTGCCGCAGACTTCAGCCTTTCAAGCCCCACGGTAGTGGACCTGAACGGTGCAACTCTCATTGGCATTAATTTAGGTTTTACGGTCGCTTTCCAGTAAACAGTCATTTCACGCTCATGTCACCGGTGTACGCAGTGAAAGTGACGCGACAGCCGATAAAGGTACAAAGAGGATATAATGGTCATGAATCAGAAGGTCATGCAGAAGGCACTTGTATTCTTAACAGCCGTGGTCTTGGTATGGGGACTGGCGCAAGACGGTTTTGCCGCCTCCACGCTGACCATCTCGCAGTCCAGTGACGGAGTGTACGCGCTCCAAGGCTCGGGGATGGATAGTGTGGCCGCCATGGACATCACCGTCTCGTACGATTCCACCACGCTGGCCTCGCCGCAATTCACGCAAGGGGACATGATCTCAGGAGCGATGGTAGCGGTCAATGATACGATACCCGGCATGGTCCGTATAGGGATCGTACGTACCACGCCGGTCACGGGGACCGGCGTTATAGCCATGTTGACCTTTACGCGAAGAGGCGACGGTACGGGGAAGATCCTGGCGTTCAAGAGCAGTGTATCTGATATTAATGGCAAACCCTTGCCTGTTATTTCCCAGATCTCGCAGCAATCAGACACCACAGTAGATACTTCCAATACGTCCGTAATCACAGGTGAATCGGCGGCAACTTCCCTTGCCTCCAAAGCTCCGGCTGGCGCCGGACTATCGGCTAAACTGGTCGGTCCGTCAAGTATGTTCGAGGGTCAGGGAGGCCTGTCAGCTGAGCAGTCTTCGGGTACCGGGACGGCCATTGAACCGGCGTCGGTCTCGCAATCGACAACGGGCTCAGCAGGTGCAAGCGGGATCACGGCAGCATCGGAACCGTCCAGGAACAAGATCCAGCAATTTGACAGCGTTCTGATGAGGTTCAAGAAGTTTAGAGGAGAACGAACAGCCAAGGCAGTTATCGGCCTGTTTGCGCAGGACGAAATGGTGAGCTATCATCAAGAGCCTGCGGTCGCTTTGTCGGATGGAAAGACCTCGATCCGGGTCACCTTTATCTCTTCTACAGGAGAAATAAAAGCAGCAGACGTGGCCGTAATGGGGGCGCGAGTCGTCTCCGTGAAAAAAGACCCGGATTATACCAATACTTGGATCGCTGAACTGATGCCGGAAAAAGAGGCATATGAGGCGAGTTTCGCTATTTCAGACGGGACCTTAAAGAGGATCTATCCTCTGACCGTTGCGCCGAAGATCGATATGAATATGAACAAGCCCGGCTCAATGACCGAAAAGGAACTCAGCGCCTACTTAAGCGATCAGCGACGTGATGTGACTAAAGACGGCTTAAAGAATTATCTCGATGACTATATCTATACCGCTAACTATTTGTTCGTCACGAAAAGGTTGCAAACGTCGGTTAAAAACAACGAGTGAAGATTGCATTCACGCGTCTTCCTGAACGAGCCGAATCAGGGATTCTATGTTCTCCCATATCTGATTCCCGGGGACATACCAGTCAGCATCTGTTATAGTAATGGCGAGTTTCGATGATTCCTCGATCCAATCTCCCCGTAATCGTACGCCATGATTCCGCGTGTCGACGTCCCACGGATTGATCCCGGACACGACAGAACCGTGGTCAATCAAGCCTTTGAGTATGATCTCGACCCTGGATTTGTTGATGTTTTCGAATATGCGCGTACCGCAATTTCTCATGATCTCTCTTCTTTGTGATCCCCTCTGTCAGGCTTCGCGCAGAATGTCTGTGTGAAAAAGATGCGATGTCAAACGTAAATACCGGCGCTTAGCGTTCCCTGCGAGTTGGTCTCACCCGGCCTCACGCCAGGGCCGGAAGATGACATTGCCATTGCTAAGATAGTTGGGAGAAATATCTATCATTACCCTCGCGCCGGTCGAGATCCTGATGTCCCCTGTTCGCATCCTGCCTGCAGTGACCCGTATTGGTCCCGCCCGGTTCACCACTCCAGGCTCAGGAGAGCGATGAAACCTGAGGCGATGATGATTCCGCCGGAGATGAAGTTCACCCAGCGAAGTTGATGGGAGTGGAACCGTTTGCGGAAAATACTGAAGATGACCACCAGGAACACCCACCAGAGAGCCGAGCCGAGGAAGACGCCGAGGATTAGGGCGCCGGAGGATAAGACACTTCCCTTGACCCCGGCGAGCCCGAAACCGGCAAAGACTGCGCCAAAGGAGAAGATGGTCATGGGATTGGTCAAGGTCAGGAAAAACGTGGACGAGTACATGCCCGCGAATTTCTTGAGGGACTTGGGGTAATCGATTTTCGCGGCCGGTGGCGCAACCAGCGCCTTGACGCCCAGTATGCACAAGAGCGAACCGCCTATGAGCCTCAGTAACACGTTGTGTCCGATGAGGAAGTCCGACACGAGCGTCAGGCCGAAGGCGGCCACGAACCCGTAGATGGCATCGGCCGTCGCCGCGCCCATGCCGGAAAAGAACCCGGCCCGCCGGCCGAACATGAGCGTGCGGCGCGCACAGAGGACGCCGATGGGGCCGACCGGGGCCGCGATGACGAAACCGATGATGAGCCCTTTGAGAAAAAAAATAGTATCCATGTCGAAAAGGTTGGAGCTATTCTACACAGACGGGATGCCCTTGACAACTGAATTTTCTACATTTCTCCATGGGAGGCGCCTCATGACCGTTCCCTCACTATACGCGTTAGCTGCAGAACTTATTTGTGTTCAGCTTTATAATATCTATTTCGTGACTGCTGTGATAAAATATAACCATAAACCTATAAATAGTTACGAGATAGGAGGCCTATCATGAAAAAATCGATCCTGCTCATGACCTTTTTTATGCTGTTGGGGCATACACCTTCATTTGCGGCTGACGGCGTGCAATGGCTAACCCTGAAGGACGGCTTGGTCAAGGCAAAAATTGAAAAGCGACCGCTTATTGTGGATTTTTTTTATGGAAAGGGATGCCCGAGGTGCGAAAGTCTGCAGAAAAACGTATACAATGATCCGATGATCTCTAAAAAGATCATGAATTACTTTGTCCCTGTCAAGATAGATCTCACCAAGCCGCTTACAGCTCAAGAAGACGCCTTGGGTAAAAAATTTGACTATAAGAATGACTGCCTGCTGCTGTTTCTGGACCATAATGGCGAATTGATAAGTGACACTCAGGGGAAGAGGCTCTGTTTTGTTGATAAAGTAGACCCGAAATGGTTTGACTCATATCTGGACATGATAATGAAAAAATATGATTTCAAATAAGGCGTATTGACGCTGTATAGGCAATCTACGAGCGGATGCGAGAGGGCATTAAGCCACACTCGAGAGGCCAGTGATTTCAAAAAAAGGAAACAATTGGGAGTCATGAGGGCCAGCCATTTAAAGTGCATCCTCAAGCAGAAAAATCTATCTCATGGCCTGAACGAGCCGTTTCTCGCCGAGCCTTATCATCACCATTGCCGCATTTTCATTCGGTTCCGGTGCCTGTCATCACTGCACTGATTACCCATGAGGTTATGATCATTGCGAAGCGTTTTATGCACTGGCCGTTTCCGCCTTCTGGCGGACGAGAATATCTTCAATTCCATGCCGTGTCCAAAACGAGTATGACAGATCAATGCCCCTTAACGTTGCCATTATTCTCATGGCACCAGCATCATGGATGCGGCGGCATCGGAAGACCATGCCCTGGACCCACACCGCGCCCTGGACCACCAGGCCAGAACGGAAAACATGATGAAAGAGCGAGCATTAGTACAAACATCAGTAATAATATCAGTCTCCACTTCTTATTCATGATATACCTCCTGTTTCGATTATACGGCTGATAATGAAACCATTGTAGCAGATTCTTGGCGACAATCGGGAAGAAGACGATCCCAAAAATAGTGTCCTCGCACTGAGTTGAAAATGAGCGCACCGAGGCCAGAGATTCCTTCCCCGGGGCGCAAAGATACCTTAAAATCGAATAATCCCGAGAAAGGGCCGGTCAGTTGTTCAACACCGATGCTTAGAAAAGCTCAGGCCAACTTATCGATGAGAGGACATCGTGAACAAAGGTACCGCATGAGACCTGTTGTAACGCTGTTACTCCTATTCACCATGACCATCACCACCCTCGGTTGTCATAAAGAGACCGAGCAGGACAAGGTCAAAA
This sequence comes from Nitrospirota bacterium, assembly GCA_963796285.1. Taxonomy (GTDB): domain Bacteria; phylum Nitrospirota; class UBA9217; order UBA9217; family UBA9217; genus JALNZF01. The sequence continues at coordinate 1,054,364 of CAWCKW010000012.1, read as the reverse complement.
AAGTCATTACCGACATTCAGAAAGCGGCTGAAGAGAAGAATGTAAAAAAGATCATTAACAACCTCTCGAAGACCTATCTGGATCCGCATGGATTCAACTACGACACGATCAAAGGGCTGCTGCTCGGCTATTTCTTCCAGCACCCGAAGATCTCGGCCTATATCACCGATCTTGAGATATCCGTTGAAAACACGATTGCCAAAGCAGTGTTTCAGGCCGTCCTGACCGGCGGCAGCAAAACCGGGTCCGCGGCAGACCTGATCCCGGAGTCGCTCGGAATCTATGTCTTCGTGGTATAGATGAAGAAGGAACCGGATGGCTGGAAAGTCACTTCAGCGAAATGGGAACGGCTTGGGAACGGTGAGAATAAGGGAGATAGATGAATACGGTTTAAAAACTTTTGACTTTATCCGCTTCCTGTGTTATAAAGACAACCTACATAGAGCATGACCACATCCAGGCGAAGGGAATCCCGTTTAAATCGGGAGCGGACCCGCCGCTGTAATCCCGGCCCTGCGAAAACAGGGCCTCAATCTCTGTCAGTACAATGCCACTGATCACGCGCAGCGTGATTGGGAAGGCAGGCAGAGACGGGAGAGCCAGAAGACCTGTCTGGATGTCCTCGCACAGTCTTCGGCGTTAAGATAATGTGTGGGTTAATATCTCCTATTAATCCCCAGTCTTGAAAGAAGACCGGGGATTTTTTTATTTTTACAGGACGCGAATCGGGCGAATTTATTCTTATGAAGAAGATCTCCATCATACTATCAATCATCGTCAGCTTGTCCTGCTCAGCGTTTGCTGCTGAACCGGCATCGCCACCCAAGCGGATCATTTCGCTCGCGCCGAGCACGACGGAGATCCTGTACGCGTTGGGGCTCGGCGATCGCATCGTCGGTGTCACGACCTTCTGCGATTATCCCGAGGCAGCAAAGGCGAAGGCAAAGATCGGCGGCATGTCGAATCCATCGCTCGAAGCGGTCGTGTCGCTCAAGCCGGATATCGTCGTGATGACCACGGACGGCAATCCGAAGGAGTTCGAGGAACGACTGCGCTCATTAAAGATAACGACGTACGTATTCACGGCGCGAAGGCTGTCGGAACTTCCGCAGGGGATCAGGGAACTCGGAAGAGGGCTGGGAGTAAAGAATAAGGCCGATAAGCTGGCTCAGGAGATCGAGGACGATATTGCGAAAGTAAAAAAAACATCTCTCGTCCCTCATCCATCGCCCATCAAGAAAAAGATTCTTTATATTGTCTGGCCGGAGCCGCTCATTGTAGCAGGGCCCGGAACAGTAATTGACGACGCCATCATGCTGCTGGGACATGAGAACATTGCAGATGGTGCTGCAGCGGACTATCCAAAATATTCCATCGAAGAGGTCATCCGTCAGGCGCCTGACGTTATCCTGATCGGCAAGGGCTCTGGGATGGATATGGTGGCTGTATCGCGTGGCATACTGAAGAAGATGACTTCCGTGCCCGCGGTCAATTCAGGCGCCATCTGTTACCTCGGCGATGGCCTTTACCGGCTCGGGCCGCGGGTCGTGCAGGGGATCGAGGAGCTTGCTGAATGTCTAAAGCAAAAATAGCGGCGCTGGTCCTGATCACGTTTTTTATTTTTTTGTGCTCGCTCTTTCTCGGGCCGAAGATCATCAATCCCGTTTCGCTGAACGATATCGACCGCACGATCCTGTTCTCGATCCGGATGCCGCGTGTGGTCGTGGCGTTTCTGATGGGCATGGCACTCGGCGCTTCGGGGGCGGTGCTACAAGGCGTCCTCCGGAACCCGCTCGCGGACCCTTACATCCTCGGCATCTCGAGCGGCGCCTCGCTTACGGCTGCGCTCGGGATCATCGGCGGCCTGACCTTTCTCGGGTCGTTTACGATCCCGGTCCTTGCATTTATCGGCGCCCTCGTCACGGGCGGCATCGTGGGCGTCATGGGATGGAAGCGGGGAGGGCTGTGGCCGGAGCGTCTGCTGCTCGCGGGCGTGGGCTTGAGTTTTCTTTTTTCCGCGCTCTTGATGCTTATGATGAGCATCTCGACGGACGAGGGACTTCGAAGGGCGATGCTCTGGATCTTCGGCGATCTGTCCATGTCTGACTGGCAGCGCGTGCCCTACGGCCTCGTCTTCGTTCTGGCGGGCATTGCTCTCTCCGCTGTGCGGGCGAAGGCATTGAATGCCCTGATCCTCGGGGATGAATTCGCGCACAGCCTCGGTTTTGCTCCCCAGCGCGAGCGGTTCATTCTCTTTGTATCGGTCGGGCTCTTGACCGCGGCTTCGGTCTCGCTCGGCGGCATGATCGGGTTCATCGGCCTTTTGATGCCCCATATCATGCGTTTTTTCATCGGCTCGGACAGCAGGGTGCTGATACCGGCGTCCGCGCTCGGGGGCGGGTCGCTCCTGTGCATCGCGGACCTGATCAGCAGGTCCGTTCTGCCTCCCATGGAGCTCCCGGCCGGCGTGGTCACGGCCATCATCGGCGCGCCGTATTTTCTGTATCTGCTCAGGAGAAAAGATGTCCTTGGCGTCTAAACAGAAGATCCTCGAACTTGAGCGCGTCAGTTTTATTTACGAGAAAAACAGACCGTTTATTCATGACCTCTCGTTCACCGTCGGAGAAGGGGATTTTATCGGCCTGCTCGGCGCGAACGGGTCCGGCAAGTCCACGATCATGAAACTCGCAAGCGGCCTGCTCAAACCGGCATCAGGCGGGGTCTCCCTCTGGGGCAAGAGCCTTACTGCGATAAAGCACAAAGACCGCGCCAAGCTTATCAGCTATCTGCCACAGACGCTCGATATCAGCGTGCCGTTTACCATCAAAGAATTGGTAAGCATGGGTCTGTACCCCTATGACATTCCACCGGCGCTCACCGTTGACGAAGCACTGGACATGGTAGGACTGACAGGACAAAGCGAATGCGCGGCTTACGGACCTCTCCGGCGGAGAACGGAGAAGGACGTTCATTGCCATGACGCTCCTGCAGGGGGCGGGGCTCTTGCTTCTGGATGAACCGCTTGCAAACCTCGATATAAAATATCAGATCGAGCTCGTAAGGCTGCTCAAGTACCTGCGCGCATCACGAAAAATATCGGTTGTGATGGCGCTCCATGACATCAACATCGCACTCCAGTTTGAAAGGGTGATCCTGATCAAGGACGGAGGCATCATCGGCACGGGCAGACCGGACGAGGTATTATCCAGGACCATGCTGAAACAGGCCTTTGATGTCGATGTCGAGATCAAGGACACGGGCAGCAAAGGAATGTATATCAGTTATGAAAATAACTTCTGAAAAAACCTCGAAGAGGTATTGCGCATCCTGGAGCGGGGGCAAGGACAGCTGTCTTGCCTGCTGCCTCGCAATGAAGAAAGGCATGGACGTCTCCCACCTCGTTCATTTTGACCGGCCGAATAATCTGCACGGCGTGGATCCGGCCCTGATCCGGCTGCATGCGGATCTCACGGGAATCCCCATGGTGCAGCGGAAGGTTTCACAGGAGGCATTCGAGCAAGAGTTCAAGATGACCTTGTCCTCTCTCAAAAAGGAGGGGATCGAAGGAATGATCTTTGGCGATATCTACCTTCAGCCGCACAAAGAATGGGTGGACCGCACATGCGCCGAACTCGGCATCGAGGCGGTGGAACCGTTGTGGGGAAGGCAGACGGAGGACCTCGTCCGGGAGTTTCTCGGTCTCGGGTTCGAGACAATCATAGCGAGCGGCGATCAAAAACTGATCGAGAAGGAATGGATCGGCAGGAAAATGGACGATGCGTTCATTCAATACCTCAAAACAAGTAACCTTGACGTGTGCGGAGAGAGCGGCGAGTTCCACACCTTCGTGACTGCTGGACCGTTATTCAATGGGAAGATCGATATCACTCGTTTCGAGGTTGTTGCACGGGACGGGTTCTGGTTTCTCGATGTGCGCGATTTCCAGGTGATCAGATAATTTAATGGCAAAAGCACTCATGATACAGGGCACCGGATCGGGTGTCGGCAAGAGCATCATCGTTGCCGGCCTGTGCAGGATCTTCAGCGACCAGGGGATCAAGGTCGCGCCGTTCAAGGGCCAGAACATGGCGCTCAACTCGTTCATCACAAAAGAAGGCGGCGAGATCGGGCGCGCCCAGGCGTATCAGGCGGAAGCGGCGCGGATCGAGCCGTCAGTGGACATGAATCCCGTGCTCCTGAAGGCGACAGGCGAGGCCGGCTGCCAGGTGATCCTGAACGGCAGGGTCCATAGAAACATGCAGGCACAGGAGTACTATGCGTACAAGGAGCATGCATGGGCCGCGGTAACAGAAGCCTATGCGCGGTTGTCAAAAACATACGACCTCATCGTCATCGAGGGCGCGGGTAGCCCGGCTGAGATCAATCTCAGTAATGACGAGGTTGTGAACATGAGCGTGGCCAGGCATGCGAACGCACCGGTCCTCCTCGTCGGCGATATCGACAAAGGCGGCGTATTCGCTTCCCTGTACGGGACCATCGCGCTCCTGGACAAGGACGCGGACTACATCAAAGCCTTCATCATTAATAAATTCCGCGGAGACCTCGACATCCTGAAACCCGGCCTCACGATGATCCAGGAAAAGACGGGAAGGCCGGTGCTCGGGGTCGTTCCTTATCTCGGAGATCTCGGACTGCATGAAGAGGATGGGATCCCGCTTGAGAGGCTCTGGTGGCGTCAGGGGAAGACTGCGGGACCGAAGATCAAGGTCGTTGTGGTGCGGCTCCGCTACATTTCGAACTTCACGGACTTTGATCCGTTTCAGTACGAAGCTGATGTCGAGCTTGTGTATTCTTTACGAGACGCCGACATTGAACACGCAGACCTCGTCATCATTCCCGGTTCTAAAAATACTGTGCAGGACCTCCTGTTTCTGCGCGAATCAGGCATCGAGGCGAGCATAATAAGGGCGGCGGATAACGGGATCCCTATTGCAGGAGTGTGCGGCGGATATCAGATGCTCGGGAAGAAGATCCTCGATCCGCATGGCATAGAGGGGCCGCGTCAAGCGGTTGACGGGTTCGGGCTGCTTGATGTCGAAACAATTTTTGACCGCGTCAAGACGACGTGTCAGGTGGAAGCCTATATAAATTCGGAATCCGGAATGGGGAATGCGGAATGGTGTGGTAATGACAGCCTTAAAGGATATGAGATTCATATGGGCAGTACAACGGGTGATGTCGGATTGTTCAAACTCAAAAGGCTTGATTCCGCATTCGTGCAGGATGGTTCTGTAAAGGGCAATGTCTGGGGGACCTATATCCACGGGATATTCGATAATGATGCCTTCAGGCGCGGACTCATCAATGCTCTTCGGGAAAAGAGAGGATTAGCGCCTGTTGAGGAGGTTACTGATTTCGCAAAAGCGCGGGATGCGGCCCTCGACAAATGGGCGGATGTGTTGCGGGAGAGTATCGATATGAGGTTTATTCAAGAGCTCATTAACTGATAATCATCGGGGCATGGAGGAGGTGATCGATCAAAATAACGATCATGGTCAGGTAGAATACAGTATGACGGAAATGCAGTCGATATAATCCGGGAATGATGAAGCGGAAGGGGGTGCGATTCCCCAGCTGTCGCGCAACTGTGATGGAAACGAAAGCCTGTTTTGCCACTGTCCTGTTTACCGGGATGGGAAGGCGGGCGAGTAGGGCGTCCTAAGCCAGGAGACCTCTCATTCCCACAACCTCGAGAGAAGGAGATTTGAAATGTTTGGAAGGATCATCATGGTAGCAGCTGCGGCATGGGCATTGTTTCTCCCTGCTGCGATTGTTTCGGCAGCAGATGAAACAATACAAATAAAGGAAGTTGTAGTGACCGCAACACGGACCGAAAAAGAACAGAAAGACGTAACGCAGAGCGTCACGGTCATAACCGCGGAGGATATAAAAAAGTCCGGTGCCACAACCGCTGCCGAGGTCATTGAAAGGACCTCGGGGGTGGAAATAAACGACTATGGCACACGAGGATCACTCAACAATATCAGTATTCGGGGCGCGAGCTATCAGCAGGTCCTGGTCTTGCTGGACGGCAGGAGAATGAACTCCGCGAGCGCAGGTGGTTTCGACATGTCCGATCTGCCGGTGCTGATCTCCGATATCGAACGGATCGAGATCGTCAGAGGTCCGTCCTCGGCTTTGTACGGCGCGGATGCGGTTGGCGGCGTGGTGAACATCATCACAAAAAAAGCGACAGCAGCTGAAACAACGGTGACAGCGGAGGGAGGGACCCACGGATATCAGTCTGCTGCCGTCGCGAACGCAAACAAACTGGATAAATTCTCCTATGCAGTATCAGGGGGCATCGAGGATTCTAAAGGCTACCGCGACAACGACAGATTGAACAAAAAACTGGTCGGCGCCAAGTTCGGCTACGAGCTTTCTCAGGATTCCTCGCTGGAGCTGAGTACAGATTATCTTGAAAAAAAGATCGGGGTGCCCGGTTCAGAGCAGTTCCCGAGCCCGCTTGCGAAAGAGTGGGACCGTAATAGCGGTGAGAGCCTGACGTTCCGGACGAAGTTCTCGAAGGAACTGGACCTCAGGTTGAATGCGTATGAGAACCGGGACAAGATCCTTTACAAGGACCCCAATCCCGACTTCCCGCAGGACAGCAAGCTTGTCAGTACGACAACCGGCGCGGAGGCCCAAACCAACTGGCTGGTCAATTCCTGGAACCAGCTGACCTTCGGCGTAGAGGCAAAGGAAGACCACCTCGCCAGCAACAGCGCCGGCGATCATACCGCGTCTCTCTGGGCGGCATATCTCCAGGATGAAATATCCATCGGCGAGCCGCTCATTGTCGTCATCGGCGGACGCAATGACAGCCATTCAGTATATGGAGACAAGTTCAGCCCGCGCGCAAGCGCTCGTTATCTTATTACCGGCTCCGGAACGATTATCAGAGCCTCCGCAGGCGAAGCGTTCCGGGCTCCGACGTTGAATGACCTCTTCTGGTCGTTCGATGGTTTCGAGCAAGGGAATCCGAACCTCAGACCGGAAACGTCGAAGGAATACGAGGGGGGAATTGAACAACCGTTCGGAAAAGGCAGCTCAGTCAGGTTTACTGCGTTCGAGCGAAAGGTCAAGGACCTGATCCAATGGTTGCCGGATACAAATTTTATATACAGCCCGGTTAACATCGGCAAGGCGCGTATCACTGGTTATGAAGCCGAAGTCAAATTAGTCCCGGTCGATCAATTGACCTGGGCAGTGAACTATACTTACATGGACCCTGTAGATGAAACCACGGGTGAAAAGATTTATTACGTAATCCCTCAATCGCAGATTAAGAGCTATGTGAACGTTTACTTGTTCTCCATAATGAATCTCTATATTGAAGGTAGAATAATCAAAAATTATGTGAAACCTGGAGAGGCCTCATGGCAGTATGAGGTCCTTGATGCAAAAGTTACGATGCCAGTCTCTCTCGGTCAGCACGTGAAAGCGGATGTTTTCATCGGAGAAAAAAACATCTTTAATCGTAAGTATTCAACGGTCAAAGGGTATCCTATGCCGCCGGCAGAGGTATCCGGTGGGGTCGCGCTTCGCTTCTAAAGACAATACGTGGACGATTTGATAGCGGGAATGCAGGACCTCCGAAAGGTAATATGCGTTTGTTGGTTTTGCTGATCTCATAAAAAAACGACTTAGACCACGGAGTCACGGCGGGCACGAGGGAACCCTCTTGATTATTAAAAAGCATGCTCCGCGTACACGTGCCTCCGTGGTATGTTTTTTCCTGTTTTCTGATTTCTAATAAATACCAAGTCTCAGAACGTTCGGTTCCATTATGATGACGATACGCAGCTCACTGTCGGTCTCCATTTTTTGCCACATCCTCTTCTTTGGATGCGCTCTTGCGCTTGCCAGATATGCCGGAGAGGTGTTCATGCCGCGTCTTGATAATGTTCAAGTTACCCTTCTCGCACCAGGAAGTTCAGTAAAGATCAAGAGGGCCGATCAGAAAAAAAAGCGTAATTTGACCATCCATGAAAATATTGCAGTGGAACAGCACCAGCCTGCGCTGATATCTGAGACGAAGAGCGAACAACAATACGCACAGCAGCCAAGCGGAGCCGGAGAAGATGCTGATGCCGATCATTCACTATCCGGTCCGGATGCCGGACGAACAGGCGGCTCGCAATCGGGGCTCGTCTCGACAGAGTATCTGGGGCTCGTGGAGGCGATCGAGAGGGTAAAACACTACCCGCGTCTGGCGAGGGAGCGGGGCATGGAGGGTGTGGTGCGCCTTCGGTTCATGCTCAATCCTTCCGGCGGCGTAGACGCGGTTGAATTGGTGAAAAGTTCTGGCTACGAAATTCTGGACAGCGCATCTATCAGCGCAGTGTATCGTGCTGCGCCCATGCCGTACGTAAATGGATGGGTGGAAATGCCGATGAGGTATGTGCTGAAATAAGTGAGGTGACGGGAGACAGACAATCAGACTCCGGGATGAAAGATGAAAAACAAAACGCAAAAACATATTTGTCCGATGTGTAAAAAAGGTACAACCTGGGACGGGAATCCGTTCAGGCCGTTCTGCTCCGAGCGATGCCGACTGATGGACCTGGGGAAATGGGCCTCGGAAGAGTATCGTATTGCCGGTGAAAAGCAAGACATGCCCGACAAAGACGACATAGACAGGGAATAAAAAAATCATACGGAAGTGTAGATTATTTATTAAAAATATACTACAATAGGGCAATTAAGGATTCTCGCGCACGTTATGCTGAATAAATTCAAATTTAAACTCAACAGGTTTTGAATGCAGTTATTCGGTCTTGTTTCGGATAGTGATATTAGAAATTGCGATTTGTCCTATTATCAGGAGGATGCGCAGCATGGAAGTTCGGTGTGGAGCATGCAATAAACTATTCCGTGTCTCGGATGACAAAATCACCGGAAGAGGGATCAAGTTTCCGTGCACGCGCTGCGGTGAATACGTCAGGATTACTCAAGAGGACTTGCAGAATTACACTCTGTCGCGGAGCACTGTTTCCGTTCTCGACCTGTTCGAACCAAAGCCCAGCCCCCCCACAGCGCCTTTGTCGCCGGAAACAGAGGGACCTGTTTCCAAAGAGACTCCTCCTCCGGCCTGGGATGCAATGACCTTTGAGACTGCCGCATCATCCACTCGTGGGGATGCGCGGGAAGAAGAGGCCCCGATTTTTGTCGAACCAGTTCGATCTGAGGTTGCAGCGGTTTCAGGGTCTGAACCGGCTGTTGTGCCTCAGCCGAAGCCCCTCACGTTGTTTATCCCAAAAGCTGAACCTCCCGTTGAACCGCAGCCAGAACCGCAGCCGGAGCCAAAACTATTGATGACAGAGGAGTCACAAGCTGCGACTTCCCCAACACAGCCAGCCCAATCGTCAAAGCCTAAAAAGGAAACTCCACGTCCCGCAGCTCCGACGGTTTCGCCTGCGGCGGAACGAACAGTGAAGGAATCTGTCTCTCCTTCGACACCTTCCCGTTCAGGAAGAATGATTTTTGTCCTGTTCGGAACGCTTATCATCCTCGGTCTTGCAGGGTATGGTGTTCTTGTCTATCTTCAATCCTCTCCGCCATCTCCGCAAAAAAAAGTGCAAGAGCCAACCCATGAGATCACCTCGATCGAAGGACTGCAGATCGTAAACCCCGCAGGTACTGTGAATGCAAATGGAGATTTGCTTGTTACCGGTATCATTGAAAACGCCGCCGACACGGAACGGGCCGACTGGTATGTGGTTCTAGAGGTATATGATGCCCAGGGCGCTGTCCTTTCCAAAATCAGGCTCTTGAACGGCAACCAGATCTTCAGCCAACGTGATTACGATATCCTGGCCAAGCGAGGCGCGAATGTGCAGGAATTAAAAGCGAAGATTCTTCAGGGGAAAGGCCTTGTCATCCCGCCGAAGGGAAGAGTCAACTTCGAGGTGCGTTATTTACAGCCCCTGCCGGGTATCGCTAGCTTTGTCGCGCAGGTCGTCCCTTTTGATCGCTTACAATTGAACAAAGAAATTAACGAAGGAATACGGTAGGCGGAGATCAAAGAGGTGCAGCATTTCGCCTTGAACGGGACCATTCTCCTTTTTGCTTTTGCCGTTGATCTCATCCTCGGCGATCCCCGCTGGCTCCCGCATCCTGTCCGTGGTATTGGATGGACGATCCAGAGGACAGAAAAGGTCCTCAGGCGTTTCGCGAAAACCCCGTTAGCCGAAAAAGCCGCAGGTGTTCTTCTTGTCGTTCTCATTGTTTCGCTGGTCTCTTTCCTGTCACAATTCCTGATCCGCTCGTTCTTCCGGTTTTCGCTTTCTTTCGGTTTCGCCCTTTCCGTTTTTCTTACTTATACAACATTTGCGGCGAGAGATCTGGGAAATGCCGCAAAGGCGGTGATGAGGCATCTCGATGCCGGGGAGATTGCACAGGCAAGGACCGAGCTCTCGATGATCGTAGGCAGGGACACGATGGACCTTGATGATCAGGACATCGCCAGGGCTGTGGTCGAGACCGTTGCGGAGAACACGTCCGACGGCGTGATAGCTCCGCTCTTCTATCTGGCCATAGGAGGACCGGTGCTTGCCCTTGCATACAAAGCAGTGAATACCCTTGACTCTATGGTCGGATATCGGAATGAAAGATACATCAACTTCGGCTGGGCAGCGGCAAGGGTGGATGATATTGCGAATTTTATCCCGGCGCGGATAACTGCAGTGCTGATATGCCTGGCAACGGAAATATTGCGCGGACTGAATACCATCGTTTCCCCCGCACCTCAACTCTCTCCCTCCAGGGGAGAGGCGGTCTCTGAACTCCGAACCCCGAGCTCCGCACTTGCTAGCCCCTGGCACATCATGCTCCGCGACCGTAACAAACACCCAAGCCCGAACAGTGGGTACCCTGAGGCTGCTATGGCGGGCGCGCTGGGCATACGCCTTGGCGGGCCAGGAACCTACGCGGGGATACCGAGTCTCAAACCCTTCATCGGTGAGGCGATAAACCGGATTGACAAAAAACATATTGAAAAGTCAGTCCGCTTAATGTATTGTACTACCTCATTTGCCGTCCTTGGGGCCGCGGCGATGATGTTCTTGATATAAGAAAAATATTCCCTTGACAAAAATTGCAGCTGTGATATAAAAGCGAAATTTTTATGGCCGTACAGGCCAGGAGGAGATCAGATGAGCAGCATTAATAAGAATTATCTCTTTACCTCGGAATCGGTAACCGAGGGTCATCCGGACAAAATAGCCGACCAGATTTCGGACGCGGTCCTTGACGCGCTGCTGGCACAGGACCCCATGAGCCGTGTGGCCTGCGAGACGCTCCTGACCACGGGTCTCGCAATGGTTGCGGGCGAGATCACGACGAAGGGATACGTGGAGATCCCGGATATCGTTCGGAAGACCATTAAGGACATCGGGTACACCCGGGCAAAGTACGGGTTCGATTCCGAGACCTGCGCGGTCATCACTTCGGTCCACTCGCAGTCTCCTGATATCGCCATGGGCGTGGACACCGGAGGGGCAGGTGATCAGGGCCTCATGTTCGGCTATGCATGCGACGAGACGCCGGAACTGATGCCCATGACCATCATGCTCGCGCACAAGCTCACCCGCCGCCTGTCGGAAGTGCGAAAGAAGGAGATCCTTCCTTATCTGAGGCCGGACGGCAAGTCCCAGGTGACCATCGAATACAGGAATGGCAAACCCTACAGACTCCACACCATCGTGGTTTCGTCCCAGCACAGTCCTGATGTCGGACTCAAGCAACTGCGCAAGGAGATCATCGAGAAGGTGATCCTTCCGGTGATCCCGAAGAAACTGCTCGATGAAAAAACCATTATCTATCACATCAATCCCACCGGCAGGTTCGTGACCGGCGGTCCCATGGGAGACACGGGCCTCACCGGCCGCAAGATCATTGTGGACACCTACGGCGGCGTCGGCAGCCACGGCGGCGGCTGCTTCTCGGGCAAGGACCCGACGAAGGTCGACCGCTCCGCATCGTACATGGCCCGCTATGTTGCGAAGAACATCGTGGCAGCCGGTCTCTGCACCGAGGTGGAAGTGCAGCTGGCCTATGCCATCGGCGTACCCGAGCCGGTCTCCATCCACGTGGACGATTTCGGTACCGGCAAGATCCATCATGACAAACTTGTCAAGATCATCAGAAAGAACTTTGACATGACGCCTAAAGGCATCGTGAAAACGCTGAACCTCAGGCGGCCTATATACAAGAAGACCGCGGCGTATGGCCACTTCGGCAGGACCGAGCCTGAGTTCACCTGGGAAAAGACGGACAAGGCCGCAAAGCTCAAGAAGGAAGCGGGAGTGTAATTCGCGTGATAGCGTTGGACTCCGTTAATGAAGAAGTACGTGCTAGGCATGAGTGGATGAACGGTGCGCAGCGCTGTGGTGAATTCGATCGTGGGAATGCATTCACGGGCGGATCGTCAAGAACAGCGTCATCTGGCCGCATTGCGCGCAGACGCAGGACTGTAATTCAAACATCAACCCACCCCGTCGAGGGGCGCTGCAGCAGTCACCGCAAGGTGGGTCTGTCAGGCTCGATGGGGTGCTTCAACATGCAGCAACGGCGCCCATTCATTAACCTGAATGGAGAGCTTTATGTCTACTAAAGACTACGTCATCGCCGACATCAAACTGGCCTCGTGGGGCCGCAAAGAAATCGCCATCGCCGAAACTGAAATGCCCGGCCTGATGGCCATCCGCGAGAATTCGCCAAGACGCAGCCGCTCAAAGGCGCGCGCATCACCGGTTCGCTGCACATGACCATCCAGACCGCCGTGCTGATCGAGACGCTGAAGGCGCTCGGTGCGGAAGTGCGCTGGGCTTCGTGCAACATCTTCTCGACCCAGGACCACGCCGCCGCCGCTATCGCTGCGAGTGGCACGCCGGTGTTCGCGGTCAAGGGCGAAACGCTGACCGAGTACTGGGACTACACCCACCGCATCTTCGAATGGGCGGACGGCGGCTATTCCAACATGATCCTGGACGACGGCGGTGACGCCACGCTGCTGCTGCACCTGGGCGCACGCGCGGAAAAAGACGCATCGCTGATCAGCAAGCCGACTTCCGAAGAAGAAACCATCTTGTTCGCTTCGATCAAGGCCAAACTGGCTACCGACAAGACCTGGTACTCCAAACGTCTCGCCGCGATCAAGGGCGTGACCGAAGAAACCACCACCGGTGTGCACCGCCTGTATCAAATGCACGAACGCGGCGAACTGAAATTCCCGGCGATCAACGTCAACGACTCCGTCACCAAGTCCAAGTTCGACAATCTGTACGGCTGCCGCGAATCGCTGGTGGACGGCATCAAACGCGCCACCGACGTGATGATCGCGGGCAAGATCGCGCTCATTTGCGGCTACGGCGACGTGGGTAAAGGCTCGGCACAGGCCATGCGTGCGCTGTCGGCCCAGGTCTGGGTGACCGAAGTCGACCCGATCTGCGCACTGCAAGCCGCAATGGAAGGCTTCCGCGTAGTGACCATGGAATATGCCGCCGACAAGGCCGATATTTTTGTGACCTGCACCGGCAACTTCCACGTCATCACCCACGACCACATGGTGAAGATGAAGAACAACGCCATCGTGTGCAACATCGGCCACTTCGACAACGAGATCGATGTCGCCTCGCTGGAAAAATACCAGTGGGAAGAGATCAAGCCGCAGGTTGATCACATCATTTTCCCCGACGGCAAGCGCATCATCCTGCTGGCCAAGGGGCGTCTGGTGAACCTGGGTTGCGGCACCGGCCATCCGTCCTACGTGATGAGCTCTTCTTTCGCCAACCAGACCATCGCGCAGATCGAGCTGTACACCCGCACCAAGGACTACCCGATCAACGTGTACACCCTGCCCAAGCATCTGGACGAGAAAGTCGCGCGTTTGCAACTGACCACGCTGAACGCGCAATTGAGCACCCTGACCGACCAGCAGGCCGCTTATATCGGCGTACCCAAGCAAGGTCCGTACAAGTCGGAGCACTACCGCTACTAACGTATCGACAAGCTCACCCGGAGCAGAAACAGTACCTTGTATCTAGGGAAATGGGTACATAGGCAGGTAACAATCGACAGGGTCAGGAATCGGGAGCCAGGGGTAAGGACGCAGAGGTCAGAGTTATTATATTCTGGATTCTGTCTTCTGACCTCTGGCTTCTTTATTTTCACACCATGAACAACTACATAAAAATTATCGCTGCCATGCTGATTTGGAGCACCTGGGGTCTCCTGATCCGCTGGCTTGCCCTTCCCGCCGTCGTTGTTCTTTTTTATACATCCCTGGTCGCGAGCTTTACGGTTCCGGTGGTTCTGAAAATAAGGGGGGAGTTCGCCCTTTCGGGGGTCCGGGAGGCGTGGTGGATTTTCGGGTTACTCGTGGCATCATCGGTCACGAACAATGTCTCATATTTTTATTCATTGGCGCACACCACGGTTTCGAACGCCGTTTTTACCCACTACACTGCTCCGCTGTTCGTTGCCGTTCTTGCTCCGCTCATAATCGCAGAACGGCTTATGAAAGTGACCCTTGTTTCCCTTCCCATTGCAGCGCTCGGCATGGTCATGATCGTAATGGCCGGTGGCGGCCTCCGGACCAGCACGGGTGATACGTCCGGGATCATTGCCGGGATGATTTCCGGGATCGCCTATGCGTTTATCATAATCTTTTCACGAAAACTGAGCCGGATGCGGCTTCATCACAAGGCGGTAGTCATTTTGCCCTGGACCACGACGATAGTGACGGCGCCGTGGGCTTTGTTTCTGCACTATCATGTTGACTATCGCGCGGCGGGTCTTCTACTGATCACCGGCGTATTCCATTCCACTCTTGCGCCGCTGCTCTACTACAGCGCGCTGAGAAAAGTCATGGCTCAGCATGCCGCGATCCTCGGTTACATGGAGCCGCTCGCCGCTATTCCGCTCGCCTATCTGTTCCTGTCAGAAACTCCTTCATCCGTCGCCTTGATCGGCGGCATTCTTATTCTCTTCTCCGGATATCTGGTGATCCACTCGCGTCTCACCGTACACACAGATTCCTGATCAGGATTGGCAATACAAAAACAGATTTAACAAGATTGCAGGATAAAAACAGGATGACATGCTATTCAGTATCTTATCGTGTTGAAGACGTAACACTATATGTATTCATATTGCTTAGAAATTGATTGCTGTATAAGTATCGGTTTACTTTCTTGCAATAGAAGTAATTTTAGATATAATAGTAACATTGCAATGGGTCTAGTTCAAACAACGAAAAGGAGAAATACCATGAAGAGAAAAATAATCACCATAGCCGTACTATCTATTTTGGGTGTCGGCACCGCCGCGTTTGCGGAAAAACCGGCACCGACAGACCTCGGCGAAGCGAAATTTAAAGAGCACTGTGCTCTGTGTCACCCGGATGGAAGCAATATCATCAATGCAAAGAAGACCCTGCATAAAAAAGACCTCATGGCAAACAACATTAAGAACGAAGGCGATATCGTAAAGATCGTGAGAAAACCGGGCCCGGGTATGACTACGTTCGATGCAAAGACCCTCTCGGACAAGGATGCTGGAGAAATAGCGACGTATATCCTCAAAACCTTTAAATAGCTTCATGAAGCAATCCATTATTTTCGTATCCGGTTTTCTGTGCGCGTTCCTGGTTTCTCTTTGCGGCGCGGAGGAGTTGCCGCTCTGGGAAGCTGGATTGGGATTTACGGGTTTGAGCATACCGGATTACCGGGGTTCGAACGAGCAGCGGGATTATCTATTCCCTTTGCCATACATCGTGTACCGCGGAGACATCCTGAAACTGGACAGAAAGGGGATGCGCGGCCTGCTGTTCCAGTCGGATCGACTGGAATTGAATATCAGCGCCGATGGCGGGGTACCGGTACGGAGCGGCAGGAACTCCTCGCGCATAAATATGCCGAATCTCGACCCAACGCTCCAGATAGGACCGTCATTGGATGTTTGTCTGGTTCGTGATTGTGAAGCGGATCAGGCGGTGCAGATCCGTTTTCCAGTCCGCGCCGTGATGGCCACGGCCACGGACCTTTCTCGGGTATCGGGCATCGGTTTTGTCGTTAATCCACAGCTCAATGTTGATTTCAAGAACATTGGTTCGGGTCGAGGGTGGGCGTTTGGTTTTGCGCTGGGACCGATCTTCGCCACAGAACAATACCATGATTATTACTACCAGGTCACCCCGCAGTATGCCATTCCCGACGTCCGTCCCTCCTATGATGCCAAATCCGGGTATAGCGGTACACTTTTGATCCTCGCAATAAGCAAACGTTTTGACCATGTCTGGTTCGGCGCATTTGCGCGCTACGACGAGCTGACAGGGGCCATATTCGCGGACAGTCCGTTGATGAACACCAAGCATTCTTTTATGGCAGGATTTGGAATCGCCTGGGTATTTGGACAGTCATCGAGATTAGTGCAGGCATCTCAATAAATGTTTATTATGGCAATTCCGGTGATGATATAAAAAGCATCATTTTGCCTTGACAAAGACTAATTGCTCGATATACAGTTATTACATAATAAAAAAACCTAATAGTACTTTTTCAGGAGAAACTAACAAAACACTGCTCGTCGGATTTCTCGCTATTCCACCCCAGATATATATAAGGAGGATTCAATATGGGAAAGAAAGATGAAGTGAGTAAGCAGTTTCTTGATGCGCTTGAGTTTCATGGTATTAAGCGAAGAGATTTTTTGAAGTACTGTGGTGCAACCGCCGCCCTTCTTGGCCTGTCTGAAGCATTCATCCCTAAAATAGCAGCAGCGTTGGAAAAAGCATCAAAGAGACAACCTGTCATCTGGCTTAATTTCGCATCCGATTCAGGTTGCACCGAGGCCTTTATCAAAGCAACCTACCCAAGCCCTGCCCAAGTCATTCTTGATATCCTGAGCGTTGATTACAACGAGACGATCATGGCCGCAGCCGGAAAACAGTCAGAAGAAATACTGGCCAAGTCCCGGAAGGACGGCGGCTACATCCTGATCGTTGAAGGCGGCATCCCCACGAAAAAAGGCCATGGCATGATCGGCAACATGGAAATGCTCGAGGTCTTCAAGATAAATGCAGCGCCCGCTGTCGCGATCCTTGCCATTGGCAGTTGTGCTACCGACGGCGGTGTGCCGGCAGCCAAGCCGAATCCTTCCCAGATCATTGGGACTGCAGAGGCGCTTAAACGGGTCGGCATCAGCAAGCCGCTCGTTAACCTCGATCTCTGTCCCGTGAACCCGCAATACCTTGTAGGTGTGGTCGTAAATTTCCTCCTCCTTGGGAAAATTCCCGATCTTGACAGATTCGGTCGGCCCATCATGTTCTATGGCCAGACAATTCATGATAATTGTGAACGAAGGGCGCATTTTGATGCCGGCAGATTCGTGGAAAAGTTCGGGTCTCAGGAAGAGGCCCTTAATTACTGCCTATACAAGATGGGCTGCAAGGGTCCTATGACCTATTCGGCATGTCCGAAGATCCAGTATAACGACAGAACGAGCTGGTGCATCAAGGCAGGCGGACCCTGCATCGGATGCGCAGAGCGGGGCTGGACCGACAAGTTTGCCGGGTTCTATGAGCGGCTCCCGGGCGTCAAGATTCCCGGGTATGGGCGGTGTCGAGGCCGGCGCTGATACACTCGGCGCGGTGGCAGCGGCGGCAACGGTGGCCGGCATTGCGGTGCATGCCAGTTGCAACAGGGGCTTCAGGCAGGACCAAAGAGAAAGACGGAGGTAAAAAATAATGGCCAGGATAACCATAGACCCGTTTACCAGAATCGAAGGACATCTCAGGATCGATGTCGAGATCGAAGGCGGCAAGGTCAAGGATGCATGGACGACCGGAACGCTGTTCCGGGGTTTTGAGATCATCCTGCAGGGGAGGGATCCGCGGGACGCCTGGCACATTACCCAGAGGATCTGCGGTGTCTGCCCGACCTCGCATGGACATGCATCGTCAATGAGCATGGATGATGCTTTCAAGATCAAACCTCCTGACAACGGCCGCATCATCAGAAATATCATTGAAGGGGCTCAGTTCGTTCACTCTCACATCCTCTGGTTTTACCACCTGAACGCGCTTGATTATGTCGATGTTGTCTCGGCGCTCAAGGCTCAGCCCAAAGAAGCATCCTTGAAAAAGGTGCAGGCAAAACTGAAATCGTTTGTCGAATCCGGCCAGCTTGGTCCTTTTGCGAACGCATACTGGGGCCATCCAGCATACAAACTGCCGCCGGACGTCAACCTTATCGCCGTGGCTCACTATCTGGAGGCGCTCGAAATGCAGGCAAAAGCTGCCCAGGTGAGCGCGCTCTTCGGCGGCAGGATGCCGATGACCATGACGAGCCCTCCCGGAGGCGTAACGCATGTGCCGACGGTGGACGACCTGAAGAATTATCTCTTCAGAGTGAAAGAGCTTCAGGACTGGATCGATAGCGTATTCATCGCCGACCTGCTGGCTATCGCGCCCTTCTACCTTGGCGCCGCAGGCGTGGGCAAAGGTCCGGCAAATTTCCTCTCCTGGGGTGTGTTCGAGGACGCATCTTTTGATCCCAAAAAGCGGTTGCTGCCCCGTGGCGCGATCTTTGCCTCCGATTTCCCGAAGGTCCATGATGCCAAGCCGGAGGATGTTATGGAGCACACGGCCCACAGCTGGTATAAGGGCTCGAAGCCGCTCAACCCGGCTGTTGGTGTGACGGAGCCGGAATATACTGAATACGATTCGAACAAGAAATATACCTGGGCCAAAGCGCCGCGGCTTCAGGGCAAGCCCATGGAGGTCGGCGCCCTGGCGCGCATGGTCGTTGCCTATGCATCCGGCCAGCCTACGGCCAAGAAGCTGATTGATGACACACTTGCCAAGATCGGCCATCCCGGACATCCCGAAGTGCTCTTCGGCATCATCGGCAGGATCGCTGCCCGGGCGTTGGAATGCAAGATGGTCGCTGACTCCATGTATCAGTGGGGCATCGACATCATCGAAAACATTAAAAAGGGCAATACGGCCGTGTATACCGACTACAAGATCCCGGATAAAGCGCAGGGCATCGGGCTCTGGGAAGCGCCCGCGCGGCGCCCTGGGGCACTGGATCGATGTGGAAGGTAAAGAAAATCAAGAATTACCAGTGTGTTGTTCCGACGACATGGAACGTCTGTCCGCGGGACGACAACGGAGTGCGCGGACCGATTGAAGAAGCGCTTATCGGGACCGCTGTCGCCGATGCGGAGAAGCCGCTGGAGGTCATGCGCGTGGTGCATTCATTCGACCCGTGCCTTGCCTGCACGGTGCATGTGATCCATCCTGAATCCAACCGCATCATGGACTTCAAGGTCTCGTGAGGGAGGACACTATGGCACAAGGACTGATAAAAGAATGGAGCCTCGGCTACATTATCGAACACTGGACCAGGGTCATCGCCATTGTTGTGCTCACCTTTACAGGGCTCTATATCCACTGGCCCTTCATTGCCGGCGGACCTGAAAGCTTTATCATGGCATGGATGCGGTTTTTCCATTTTGTTGCCGCCTATGCGCTCATTTTGGGACTAGTGGTCAGGGTGTACATGGCATTCAAATCCACGTTTGATGCTGACTGGAAGGACTTCGGGATCATTCGAGAACATAAAGAACATCCCGGACATCCTTGGCTATTACCTCTTTATCAAAGGTTCGCACAAGGATTACCGGAAGTATAACCCGCTCCAGGCCCTGGCATACCTCTGGCGTCGCGGTGGTGATCATCATTACCGCCTTGACCGGCGGGGCGCTCTACCACGGCAACGTGTTCGGATTTATCAAAGCCCCGAACAGCTTCCTGTGGGTACAAGCAACTTCTCGGCGGCGAATCCGCTACACGGATTCGTGCATATCCTGTCCATGTGGTTCTTTATCGTGTTTGTGTTGATCCACGTGTACATGAGCATCGTGATCACGCATGGTGAACAAGGACAAGTCCCTCACTTCCATATTTACCGGCTACAAGCTTAAAAAGCATTCCAAATGACCTCAGATGAACAGATCCGGGGAGGCGTCACAACGCCTCCCCAAAAAATTCTCATTCTCGGTGTTGGCAATCTGCTTCTCAGGGACGATGGTTTCGGTGTCCATCTTATCAATTCCCTGAAAGACACTGCATTGCCCGGCAATGTTGAGCTTCTCGAGGCCGGGACGGTGAGCCACCAACTGATCCCCATGCTGCATGAGATCGATCACCTTATCGTCATCGATGTCGTCGAAGCCGGCGACATTCCCGGATCGCTATTCCGCTTTTCCCCCGATGATATGAAATTCCCGGTTGAGCAGAAGGCATCCCTGCACCAGATCAGCCTGATAGATGTCCTCCACATGGCAGCGCTGACGGGAACGAAGCCAAAGACCGTTATCATCGGTGTGCAGCCCAAGGATGTGTCCTCATGGTCCATGGAACTGAGTGATGAGCTCGCGGCTGTGATCCCACGGGTCCAAGAGCTTATTTTTGAGGAATTGGACAAGATCAGCGCAATGCAATGACCTTGGACGGGTGCAAGCCTAACCAGGGGCATATCCAGTGCTTGACAGCGCACGTCAGATGTGCGATAAAGTACGCATACTGAGTATCCCACGCAATTGACTGCTTTGTGATCGGAATGTCCAATGTGTCTTGCAATCCCTTCGAGAATAATCAGCATCGATAATATGTCTGCGATCATCGATGTATTCGGCGCGCGTAAAGAAGTGAATCTGATGCTTCTGCCTGTCGTACCTCAATTAGGAGACTATGTCCTTGTCCATGCGGGTTTTGCCATCCAGATGGTTGACAAGGATATCGTCGAGTCAGGAAAATCCATGCACGAAACCTCGCTTGCCTTGAGCATCCTTGATATTGTCGTTGAAAAATGCCGTGAGGCCGGTGGTCATACGTGTTGACACGGTCCGGCTCAGGATCGGCATGGCCGCCGGGGTCATGCCAGAAGCGCTGAGCTTTGCTTTCGACGCCGCCAAGGCTCTGTCCGTGGCGGAGCACGCGGAACTGGTCATCGAGCGGGTTCCTGTCTCCGGTCTCTGCAGCGATTGCAAAAAAGAATTCACGGTCCAGGATGTCCAGTATGTTTTTTCATGCCCTCTGTGCAACTCGAAGTTCATTGAATTAAAAACCGGCCGCGAGATGGAGATCGTCGATATGGAGATCAACTGATGAAAGTGAAGGTCGTCACCCGCATCCTGGAAGCCAATGACCGTATTGCCGAAGAAAACCGGAAACGCTTTAAGGAGGCTGGTGTTTATGTCGTCAACCTGATGGGCGCTCCGGGGGCAGGCAAGACAACGCTCCTTGAGAGGACGATTTCGGCGCTTAAACCGCATTTGAAGATCGGCGTGATCGAAGGCGACATCGTCGGGAGCGATGATGCTGAACGGATCAGCGCTCTTGGTGTGCCGGTTGTCCAGATCAACACCGGCGGGGCTTGTCATCTCGATGCAAATATGATAAGTGAAGTGCTGTCAGAGCTTCCCCTTAAGGGCCTGGACTTGCTGATCATCGAAAATGTCGGGAACCTCGTTTGTCCGGCCGAATTCATGGTTGGAGAGGACATGAAAATAATGGTCCTGTCCGTTGCTGAAGGTCATGATAAGCCGCTCAAGTACCCGCTCATGTTTCGCGAGTCTTCCGCTCTGGTCCTGAACAAGATCGATCTCCTGCCTTACATGAATACGGATATGAACAAGGTCCGGAATGACTCCCTGGCGCTTAATCCAAAGTTGAAGATATTCGAGGTCTCGTGCACGACCGGCGCAGGAATCGAAGCATGGACTCAATGGTTGAACGGGCTCAGATCATAGTAAGGGGTGTGGTGCAGGGCGTTGGATTCAGGCCCTTTGTGTATAAGCTTGCCACCGGCCTGCGCGTTACAGGCTATGTAACGAATACGAGCGACGGTGTTCTCATTGAAGTGGAAGGAACTGACATTTCCGAATTTGCTCGCCGCCTTCGCACCGAAGCGCCGCCCCTGTCCGATATCACCGAAATTTCAAGCACCGCACTTCCCGTGTATGGTTACCCCGATTTTTCGATCCGCGCAAGCGCTGACGATGCAATAGGCCGGCCGTTCACGCTTGTCTCGCCTGATGTTTCGATATGCGATGATTGTTTGCGCGAATTGCTCGATCCCGGCGATCGTCGCTACTTGTACCCGTTCATCAACTGCACGAACTGTGGTCCCCGATATTCCATAACGAAATCCGTTCCCTATGATCGGCCGAACACAACCATGGCCGATTTTACTTTTTGCCCTGATTGTCTCAGGGAATACCACGATCCCCTCGACCGCAGATTTCACGCACAGCCGAATGCCTGTCCTGTGTGCGGACCGCAGGTCGAGTTCAGAGCTCAGAGTTCAGCGTTCAGTCTAAATGAAAAAGAAAGTTCTATTCAGAGGGCGATCTCTTTGCTTAAACAGGGTGGGATCGTGGCGATCAAAGGTCTGGGAGGATTTCACCTTGCCTGCGATGCGGCCAATGATGCGGCGGTCCGGAGATTACGTGAGCGCAAACGCAAGAGCAACAAACCTTTTGCGCTGATGTCGCTGTCAATCGATGACATTAATCGATTCTGCACGATTTCATCGGAAGAAAAAGATCTGCTCAGATCGAATCGGAGGCCGGTGGTCCTTTTGCAAAAGAAAGAAGGCGCTTATCTCTCCGAAGCGGTTTCTCCGAACAACCGTTATGTGGGCGTCATGCTGCCCTATACGCCGCTTCACCATCTGTTATTCACCTATCCGAACCTATCGGATAATTCCGGCGCAGAGTCCATTTTTAAAGCACTTGTCATGACAAGCGGCAATCTCTCCGAGGAGCCGATCGTGCGGGACAACGATGAGGCCGTCAAGAAGCTTTCGGGGATGGCCGATGGCATTCCTGCTCCATGATAGGGACATCTTTATGCGGGTGGATGACTCGGTGGTACGCAGACGATATGCAAACAGTTCAGGCTCTAAAACTCAGAACTCCGCGCTGAGTTTCATCCGTCGTTCCCGCGGATACGCACCCGGGCCGATCGCGCTCCGCGACGATGGACCTGAAGTCCTTGGGGTTGGCGCGGACCTGAAGAACACGTTTACGCTGACCAAGGGAAGATTTGCTATTCCAAGCCAGCATATCGGCGACATGGAAAACTATGAAACCGTGAAATTTTTTGAAGAGGTTCTCTCAAATTTAACATCAGTCTACCGAGTACATCCTGTCGCCATTGCTCATGACCTGCATCCGGGATATCTCTCGACGAGATGGGCGAAGGAATTGGGGACAAGGGACCGGGGGCAGGATGAAGGAAATGCCGAACCGATGCTATTCCCCATCCAGCACCACTATGCTCATATCGGGTCTGTTATGGCCGAGCATGGTCTGATCAATAAGGTCATCGGCGTCGCGTTTGACGGGACCGGATACGGTACTGACGGCAACCTCTGGGGCGGGGAATTTATGGTCGCAGATGTTGGCGGTTTCGAACGACTTGGCCAGTTCAAATATATTCCATTACCCGGAGGAGAGGCAGCGATCCGGGAACCATGGAAAACAGCAGTCAGCTGCATTGTCGAGGTCTTCGGAACAGGCGCACGAGAGGTATTGGAAAACCTCGGATTTATAAAGAAATACGGTGAACAGCAACTAGAACAGCTGATGATCATCGCGAGAGCCCGGGAATTATCACCCCTTTCGTCAGGCGTTGGAAGATTGTTCGATGCAGTCTCAGCACTGATCGGGGTTTGCGATAAAAACACGTTTGAAGGTGAGGCGGCAATGGTCTTGGAATCATTGACCCTTGACGGAATAGATGATCAGTACGTGGTTGAGTTGAAACGGGAAAACAGCTATACTGTCATCGATTTATCCGCGACCATAAACGGCATTGTGCGCGACATGAGCAGAAAGATTCCAAAGCAAAAAATATCAACGAAGTTCCATAATACCATAACGTCTATTATCCGGACCATGGTGCTTCGGGTGAGAGACTCTCAGGGGATCTTGGATGTGGCGCTGAGCGGCGGCACCTTTCAAAATCTCTATCTTTTGCGCCGAACGATCAGCATGCTTTCCCAGGAGGGCATGAAGGTGTATACGAACGAGAACGTACCTTGTAATGACGCTTGTATCTCTCTTGGACAGGCGTATCTGGTCAGGCAAAGACTGCGGCATGCGGAGAGCAGAATATGAAGGAAATGCTTGCTGAATTGAAGATGCTCATGGACGGGCTCAACAGACCGATCAAGCTCATGGAGGTCTGCGGCACGCATACTGTCGAGATCTTCAGGCATGGGATACGCAGCGTGATCCCGAAAACCATCACCCTCTTGAGCGGGCCCGGGTGCCCGGTGTGCGTAACGTCAATACACGATGTTGATATGGCGATCGCGATCGCCAAGCGGTCCGACGTGATCCTCGTGACCTTCGGAGACATGATGCGCGTGCCCGGTGGGAAACAGTCTCTGATGGAAGCGCGTTCCGAGGGCGCTGACGTACGGGTCATGTATTCACCCATGGATGCATTGAAACTTGCTCAAGCAGACAACAATAAGCAGGTTGTCTTTTTTGCCACGGGTTTCGAGACCACATCGCCGCTGATCGCGGCCACGGTGTATGAGGCCAAGCGTTTGGCTGTGCCGAATTTTACCATCTATTCATCGCATAAGCTTGTACCGCCGGCACTCAAAGCGCTGCTCGACTCTCCTGATGTCAAAGTGGACGGCTTTATCCTTCCCGGCCATGTAAGCACCATCATCGGGAAAAAACCGTATGTCTTTGTGGCGGAACAATACCATATCCCCTCGGTCATCACCGGATTCGAAGCCAGGGAGATCATCGAGGGGATCCTCATGATCGTAAGGCAGATAGCCCGAAAAAGGGCTGAGATCGAGATCCAGTATACTACCATCGTAAAGGAAGAGGGGAACCCCAGGGCCGTTGCTCTTCTGGAGCAGGTTTTTGAGCCGACAGATGCCTACTGGCGTGGGATCGGTGTTCTTCCGGGCAGCGGGCTGAAGCTTCGGGAAGACTATGCGGCCTTTGATGCCGTAACTCGATTTAAGCCGGAAGTTTCGGACGAGCCCGAGCCGGAGCTCTGCTCCTGCGGCGATATCCTGCGGGGCGTGAAAATCCCGACCGAATGCCCGCTTTTCGGCACCGGGTGCACACCGGATAGTCCGGTGGGTCCGTGCATGGTCAGCACCGAAGGCAGTTGCGCGGCGTATTATAAATACGGAGAGCGCTCATAGAACGCATTTAAAATAATTACTGAATTGCATCTCGCTATACCCTCTCACCTTGCAAGATAGGATAAAAGTGAAGGGCGATTCTCAGATGAAAGCGGAAAAAATATGGATAGAATTCTTCTTGGACATGGCAGCGGCGGCAAAATGATGCACCAGCTGATCCGTGAGCACTTCAGCCCGGCTTTCGGCATAGAAGGCACAGGCGATTCCGCTGTCGTGAGCGTACCGTCGATGACGGCTCGCGTATACCACCGATTCCTACGTGGTCACGCCGCTTTTCTTTCCCGGAGGCAATATCGGCGACCTTGCTGTGTGCGGCACAGTGAACGATCTCGCTGTCGCAGGTGCCGAACCGCTCTTCCTTACAGCGGGATTCATCATCGAAGAAGGGTTCCCTCTTGCCGATCTCAAAAAGATCGTCGCGTCCATGGCTGCGGCTGCGAAACAGGCACAGGTGCGGATCGTCGCAGGAGACACCAAGGTCGTGAACAAAGGCAAAGCAGACGGCATCTTTATCAACACCTCCGGTCTGGGCGTTCTCCATGAGGGGACAGACATCGCTGCATCAAGGATCAAGGCAGGGGACAAGGTCATCATCAGCGGCGAGATCGGCAACCATGGCGTTGCGATCATAGCCGAGCGGAACGGCCTCACGTTCGATCCTCCTGTGCAAACGGATTCCCGCCCGCTTAATGATCTGGTCCGGAAGATGCTTGCCAGTGCGAAGGATATCCATTTTATGCGAGACCCGACGCGGGGAGGCCTTGCTACGACGCTGAAAGAAGCTGCTTTGGAATCATCCTTGTGCATCAAGATCAGGGAGGATGCTCTACCTATACCGCCGCAGGTCAAGGGTGCCTGCGGACTCCTTGGGCTCGACCCGCTCTATGTCGCGAATGAAGGGATTCTTATTGCTATTCTGGATAGTCTGAACGCCGATGCCCTGGTCGCTGCCATGAAAAAACATCCCTTTGGCCGAAGAGCCGCGATCATTGGTGACGTGATCGAAGCGCCGTCAGGCATGGTGCTGCTCGAGACTTCCATTGGTGGCAGCCGAATTATTGATATGTTGCCAGGCGAGCTGTTGCCGAGGATCTGTTGAATATTCATGCCAGGTTACGGCAGCGCCGTTGCGGAAGCGACCATGGTGGGACAAAACCTTGGCGCGGGCAGGTTGGACCATGCGCGTCGATCGCGGCGCTGCTTGCCGTGATCGTGAAAGCCGACATCCGTTATGTGTGGTCGGTGATGGTCCTGGACTGGGCCGTTCGAATGTTCTTTTTGCTCTGGAGGTACAGGATAGAAAACTGGGGGAAACTCGAGATTTAAGAGAAGATGCGAAGGTAAGAGGGTAAGAAGGTAAAAAAGATAAGCAAGCCTATTTCTCACCTTCTCTCATTCACAAAGGAGGCAATATGACGGACATTCAGAGCATGATCGGGAAAGAGGTTGAAGTTGTTGCAAATGGCATTCAATATGTCGGGGTGCTGATCGAGGTTTCGGATGTTGAAGTGCATCTGAAGGGCCTGATGCAGTGGATTGCTCTACCGGCATCCAGCGTGAACTCGATAAAGCTGAAAGGGGCCGTGGAACGTGCTCCGGATGAGGGAATGGAATTCTCAGGACGGGACTACATGAAACGAAAAGCTCAAAATTCCAATTGCACTGTTTAACAAATGGTATGTATGATTTTGTGAAATTTGAAGTTTGTGTTTACGCTGCTTCTATCCTGAGTTTTTTCAGCTTGCGATACAGCGTAGCAAGATCGACCCCGAGTTTACCCGCCGCCATTTCCTTGTTCCCCTTGCTTTCCGTTAAGCTCCGCCGGATATAGTCTCGTTCGAACGTATCCAATGCCTGGCGAAGGGATGAGGTCGAAATCCCTTCAATGTCGAGGGTCCTGAACTTGTCAGTCAGGTCGTGCATGGTGATCACTTCCCCGTCGGCAAGAACCGTGGCCCGCTCGATCGTGTTTCTTAGCTCCCGAATATTGCCTGGCCACTCATAGGCGAGGAGGGCCTGCATGGCCTCGTAGTCGATGTCTTTGATGCTTTTTCCCGCTTCCTTCGCGAAGACCTGCATGAAATGCTTGATGAGCACCGGGATGTCATCTCGCCGTTCGCGCAGCGACGGCATATGGATCTCGATTACGTTCAAGCGATAGTAGAGGTCTTCCCGGAAACGCCCTTCCTTAACGCGCTGCATAAGATCGGCATTCGTGGCTGCGATGATCCTGACGTCCACGGTGATGACCCGCGTGTCGCCAACCGGGGTGAGTTCCCTGGTCTGGATCACATGGAGCAGCTTGACCTGGAGCGCCTGCGGCAGTTCACCGATCTCATCCAGGAACAGGGTGCCGGTATGCGCCATGGTGATGAGGCCTTTCTTGTCCTCGTTGGCCGACGTAAAGGCGCCTTTTTTGTGGCCGAAGAGCTCGCTTTCGAGCAGGTTCTCCGGGATGGCCCCGCAGTTGATGGCGATAAATGGCTTGTCTTTGCGCGGGCCTGCTTCGTGGATCGCCTGAGCAACGAGTCCCTTGCCCGTCCCGCTTTCACCGGTGATCAGAATATTGCTCTTGTTCGGGATGACCTTTTCCATGACGCTGAATACTTTTTGCATGGACTCGGAGCTTCCGATGATATTCGTGAACGCTGTCTGACGCTGGCTCAGCTCCTGGCGCAGGATCTGGTTCTCCATCTGGAGCTCTCTGCTCTGGAGGATCCTTCTGATGGTCAGCCGGATCTCATCATTGATGAACGGTTTGGTGATGTAGTCAGAGGCTCCTGACCGCATCGCCTCGACAGCGGATCCGACCGAGGCAAATGCCGTCATCATGACCACCGATGTCTCCGGACTGAGCTTCTGGGCCTCCTTGAGAACCTCGAATCCGTCCATCTTATCCATCTTGATGTCGGTCATGACAATGTCAAAATTCTCCTTCTTGATGCATCTCAAGGGCCTGTTCACCGTTATAGGCTTCCTTTACGGCATAGCCCTCTTTGCTCAGAAGAATGTTGAGTGCCATGCAGATGTCTTTTTCATCATCAACGATCAGAATGCTGGCTTTTTGCATAACAATGGTCTCCCTTATTCTTTTTCTACCGGAAGGATGATGGTGAATATCGTTCCTTTGCCATTTTCACTTTCTACCTTGATTTCGCCGTTGAACCGTTTGATGATATTGTAGCTCAAGGAAAGGCCGAGACCGGTTCCCTTTCCCACTTCCTTGGTCGTGTAAAATGGATCGAAGATCTTTTCGAACTCCTGTTTGGCGATCCCGATCCCGGTATCGGCGAACTCGATCACGGATGAAATCTTTCCCAGAATCACCACGGTCCTGTCTCGTCGTTATGCTCAGGCTTCCTCCATCGGGCATCGCATCCAGCGCATTCAGGATGATGTTGATGAAAACCTGGGACATCTGCCCTTCGTCGATCATGGTCTTGGGGAGATCGGGATCAAAGGAAACAAGGATCTCGATCGTGTTCTTCATCCGCTTGTCGAGACGCATGAGGTCGAGCGTTGACTGCAGGACATCGTTCAGCTGCACGTACTGTATGTTGAGAGAGTCTGCTCGCGCAAAGGTGGACATCTTCCGCACGATATCGGTGATCCGCTGGATGTGTTTATTGATGATGTCGAGGCTGTTCTGCGTGAATTCATCCGTGGTCATTTCACGGAGCAGTTGGGCGAACGTCGAGATCGAGGTGAGTGGATTGCCGATCTCATGGGCGATACCGGCGGAAAGCCGGCCGAGCGCGGCCAGTTTCTCGGAATGCATGACCTGCTGCTCAAGTTTCTGCGCCGTGGCGGTCCCTTTGTCGACCTTGTCCTCCAGCTCAACCGTGTATTGCTTAAGCGCATCCTCAAGCTCCACGCGTTTGGTAACGTCAGTGCTCGTGATGAGGATTCCCGGGGTTTTGCCGTCGATGAGGAGCGGATTGATGTTCATTGTCAGATACAGCGGGGTCTCACGAAGTCCGGTGAGCCGGTAGTCTTTGATCTCGAAAGCTGCTGCCGTCGAGCGTTTTGTGCAGGATGGCCTCGATCGGGATCCCCTCATACGGAGTCAGCCTGTCAGGGAACAGCGTCGAAAAAATTCTTGCCGAGAAAGTCCTTCTTGGGCCGGCCGAGCGTCTGCGCCTGCGCGGTATTCAACGTTCTGACCCCGAGGTCCTTGTCGATGACCATGAGGTTCGTTTTCGTATTCTCAATGATATTTTCCAGATAGTCCTTCTGGATCTCTATCTCGCGTTCCAATCGACGCTGGTTTTCGAGATGCTTGGCTTTTTCCTCAGCCTTGATCTGCCTTTTGTAGTTGACGACCATTACAGCTGAAACAACCAGCGTGGTGATGAAGATCGACAGGATCAACAGAGCATAAAAACGCCTGCTCTTGCCCATCAATGCGATAACATCGGAGTAGGGCGCCGAGACGACCACGATCCAGGATTTTCTCACGATCGGGAATTTGTAATACGCCGCGAGCTTGTTCTCGCCTCCCGGCGCCTCGTATGATCCGAAAGTCTCGGACTTCCCTTCGATCATCTTCTTTTCAGTATCGAACGATTTATGGCATTGGAAGCACGTCTTGTCGGTCTGGTAAAGGTTCTTGCCTACCATCCGGGGCTGATTGGGATGGTAGAGCAGGGTGCCGTCGCTGTCCATCATCCATGCGTAACCGCGCATGCCGGACCTGATCGGCGAGAGATATTTCCGGGTAATCCCGTCAATCGAGAGAATTGCCAGCGCGACGCCGGCGAATTCAGGGGACGGTCGGCCCTTCCGGGACTGGTAAATGGGTGCTGCAATGATGAACTCTTTTGTTTCCGGGCGTTCATGCGAGGACTCGAGCAGGTCCGTGATGAGTTTCTCGTTGTTGGGCAGCAGCCGGGCCTTTTGAAAATAGTCGGTTTTTGAAAAATCCTGCGTCTCTATCCCAGGAGACGAACTGTCGTAGAGCAGGATCCCGTTCTTGTCGAGCACGCGGATGGCGATCAGCGCCTCATTCCGAAGACTAAGCGTGATCGATTCCACCACGGAGCGGCTCCAGGGACTTTTCCTGATCCGATCGACATCGGGGAGTTGTGAAATGACACGGAGGTTCTTGTAGACATGGTCGACAAAGCTTTCGATATTCACGGCCACTTCACGGGCGAGCAGCAGCTGCTGAGTGTTGAACTGGCCCGCCATTTCTTCCTGAAGCGACTGATGGAAAAACTGTCCGAGAATGATGATGAGCGAAAGCACGACGAGAATAGTCAGGACGAACACGGTGGGAGTGAATAGTTTCTTTTGTTTGAGGACGCTGATAAGACGTTGCGACATGCGATACTTTACTTCACAAAGCGGAGAATTGTCAAGCAGTTAAAAGAAAGAACGGAAGACGCTTTCAGAGCGGAGTGCCAGGCAAGTCTCCGTTTTAACAAGGTTGGCATAACGTTCCTACTTATCCAGGATATCATTGATCTTGGCAAGTATTTCCATTGGGCTGAAAGGTTTTACGACATATTCGTCAGCTCCAATCTCCTTGCACCGCTCTTGCTCGTCCCCCTGACCTTTGGCGGTCAGCATAATGACGTAGGTTTTTTTTAGGTCAGGGTCGTTCTTGATAGTGCGGCAGACATCATAGCCGTTGATCTCCGGCATCATAATGTCGAGGAACAGGATGTCGGGAGTGACCTCTCTGACCTTTCTGAGCGCCTCGCCGCCGTCTTTTGCTACCGACAACGTATATCCTTCATCCTCGAGGAGGTATGTGAGCGCTTCACGGATATTCTCATTATCATCCGCAATAAGTATTTTCGTGTGCTTCATCTGATAGTATTTTCTATGTGTCTTTCTCGAATTTATCAAAAGATTATCCGCTATTTACTATTTTGTCAACAGGAAAAAAGGCTTTGTCTGATGGTGGTCTCAAAGGCCAAACGAACGACGAATTTGTCAAGCTGAACGCAGCAAGACACCTTGTATTTCCAAATGAATTGCAAGAGCCCTTGACTTCGTTAAGGGTGGTGACAGAACAGGCCGCATTTTGCTACTAATCATATGAATACGATCAACGATGCTCGGTATGTAACATATAACCTCTAGCTCTGCACAGAAATATGCCATTTTAAATTGATTCGCGGGAGGTTACTGCTTAAAAGACTTTTTCAATGCTCGATATTCGTTGAAATGCCCTGGTCAGTGTACTATAATAAGCGATTACAACTGCCGTGAGAACATCACGGCGTTCTACTGGGTAGAGGAGAACCATTGGACATACCTATTGATTTCGGCGCGGTCCTGAAGAGAGCATTGAGCAGGGGCGGCGAGTTCGCTGACGTTTTTATCGAACGGAGCTCACCGCTTTCACTTGTGTGCGAGGACAGCAGGCTTGAAAAGGTCATGTCCGGGCTGGACTGCGGCGCCGGCGTACGGCTCATTTTCGGACAGCGGACCGCTTACGCATACACGAATGAACTGACGACCGAGTCACTTCTGGAAATTGCCGACGCTGTACGCCAGGTCGCTGCGGGGGACCGCCATCAGACGATCATCAATCTGATCAAGGCAAACCCGCGTATTGACCTGCCTGTTAAAAAGGCCCCGGAAGAAGTTGAAACCTCCCGAAAAGTAGAGATGGTACTTCGAGCGGACAAGGTCGCACGCTCGTTCGATCCGCGCATACGTCAGGCGATGGTGACCTACCGTGAAAACAGGCAGCACGTCCTCATCGCAAACTCTGATGGTGTTCTTGCCGGGGATGAACGCATGTATCTCACCGCGCTTGTCCATGTCGTGGCCGCGGACGGAGAGGTCGTCCAGACTGGATACGAACCGATCGGGGGTATCGCCGGCATGGAGCTCTTTGAAGCGTACCCGCTTGAGAAGGCGGCCGAGACAGCAGCCAGGCGCGCGGTGATGATGCTGTCCGCCAGAAAGGCGCCGGCCGGCAGAATGCCGGTTGTGCTTTCCGCTGACGCGGGCGGCACCATGATCCACGAGGCCATTGGTCATGGGCTAGAGGCAGACCTGGCCCAGTCCGGTCTGTCGGTTTACTCGAACAAAAGAGGAGAGCGGATCGCGTCACCGCTCATTACCGTTGTGGATGACGCCACGCTTCCAGGCCGGCGCGGGTCGTTCCGTTTCGATGATGAAGGCGTTCATGCGGAACGCACGGTGCTGGTGAACGAAGGGATTTTGAAAACATTCATGTACGATCGTCTGACTGCCATGAAAGATGGAGCGAGGTCCACGGGGAACGGAAGGCGCGAATCCTATAAACACCGGCCGATCCCGAGGATGACGA
This sequence comes from Nitrospirota bacterium, assembly GCA_963796285.1. Classification (GTDB taxonomy): domain Bacteria; phylum Nitrospirota; class UBA9217; order UBA9217; family UBA9217; genus JALNZF01. The sequence continues at coordinate 1,021,799 of CAWCKW010000012.1, read as the reverse complement.
ATACAATGATCGTACCAGGGGATGCCGATCCCGAGGACATCCTGCGATCAACGCCGAACGGTCTCTTTGTAAAGAAGATGGGCGGTGGGCAGGTAAATACGGTGAACGGTGATTTTGTGTTCGAGGTGACCGAAGGATATCTGATCGAGAACGGGAGGATCGGTGAATTGGTGCGCGGGGCCACACTTACGGGAAATGGACCGCAGGTACTTCTCTCGATCGACCGGGTGGGCTCCGATCTCGGGTTCTCGATAGGGACCTGCGGCAAAGACGGGCAGGGGTCGCCGGTAAGCGATGCCCAGCCGACGCTTCGGATACCCGAGATCACGGTGGGCGGTGAAGTGAGATGACCTGCGTATGTTACGTATTCGAAATAGATTCGATGCGAAGATCGTCCTATCGCGTTCGCTCTTCATCCCCTTTATGATCGGCGTTTATATGCATAACGATATCCAGAACATGCAGTTGGATACGATCCGCATCTCGGAACAAACCGTGGGTGCTTTCGCCTCGGCGATCCATATTGAGGATCAGCATTTGTGCAGTTGACCCATGTCTCCGGTTGCCCAACAGGATTCACAAAGCAGCAGGCCGAGCTCTATGAGGGGCCAAGCAATCAGAGCGTAACCAGGTGGTCGTCAGCGGGCCGGAGAGTGAGGTGACCGAAACATGTTTCGCGCCGCAATTATAACCCTGAGTGACAAAGGCTCAAAGGGTGAGAGAGAGGACGAAAGTGGCATGATCATCCGAGAGATGATCATGAGCATTGGCGCTTCCGTTAGTCATTATGAGGTCCTTCCCGATGAGAAACCGGGCATTGTCGAAGTCCTGAGCCGCCTGTCAGATTCCGGAACGATCGACCTTATTCTCACCACGGGCGGCACAGGCGTGTCGCCCCGCGATGTGACACCCGAGGCCACGCGAGAGGTTATCGAACGGGAATTGCCCGGCATGGCCGAGGCCATGCGCGCAGAGAGTCTCAAGAAGACCCCCCATGCCATGATCTCCAGGGCCATCACGGGCATCCGCAAGCGGACCCTGATCGTGAACTTGCCTGGCAGCCCCAGGGCCGTGCGTGAGAACCTTGCCGTCATCCTTCCTGCACTTCCTCATGCGATCGAAAAGATCAACGGGGACCTTCGCGAATGCGGAAGTGCCTGATACCTCCCCTCACCGGATACGTGAATCGTCTGAGCATGTTGCTGATGATCTTTGTAGGCTGAAGATGCCGCAGGAAAATGATTCAAATTGACAATACGGGCTGGATAGTATAAGATTTCTTCACAAATCGCCTTGGGCGGTTTTTTTATTGCACGTTTTGCGGGAGTTCGCCAGTTCCAGGAGGTGACTTGCGCACGACATTGACAGCCTTTGATGCTTCTTGTCTTTATCATTGCCATCTCAATAGCTTAAGATACAGTAATATAAGGATAAGCTGAGGGACCTCCGGGGAGAAGAAGTCCATTCGAAGGAGTGACGATACTCCTGGCTTCCGTCTGACCATTCCGGCCAGATAAAACATTTTTAGGGTTTCCGGTGTAAGGAGGTTGCGTGTTTTGTCCACACTGTGGTAATGGAATTACAGAAGGCCAGATTTTTTGTCAACAGTGCGGTTTCCGGCTTGTTGCTGAGGGAGGAACAGGTTCTCCTGGTGGCGGGAGATGCAAAACGCCGTGGGAAGACCGGGCAGCGAACGGATATTTCAGCGGTATCTTCAGTACCGCGAAGAACGCGCTTTTGAGCCCGTCTGATTTTTTCAGGAAGATGGCGGTGACCGGAGGTCTGACCGATCCGTTGCTCTTCGCCATGATCATCGGCATGGTGGGGTTGATGTTCCTTTCCATCTGGGATCTCGTGCTTCATGACTCGATGCAGAGAATCATGACATCTGAGATGAGGGACGCGGCCGGTCGTGGCATGTCAAATGGTATCGCATCACCTTTGGGAATGGTCATGATGCCGTTCCTGCTCATCATCTGGCTGTTCATCGTGTCCGGAATGCTCCACCTTTTTCTCATGATGGTCCGCGGCGCGAAGGCCGGTTTTGAGGCGACTTTTCGTGTGACTAGTTACAGTGTATCGCCCTTTCTGTTCATGGTCATTCCATACTGCGGCATGCTGATCACGATGCTCTGGATGCTGACGCTCATCGTGATCGGGCTCAGGGAAGCGCATGAAACCACCGGCGGCAAGGCGACCGTTGCCGTTTTTTTCCCTTTTCTGTTCTGCTGCGGGGCAATGCTTCTGGCGGCTGTTCTGTTCATGGGTGCTATCGCCTCATCGTTCGGCGCCATGATGCATCTGTATAAGTGATGTGAGACCGCCGGCATGCGCTTGAACTTGAAAAAGAAGTCATCGAACCAGATAGAATTCGGCATCATCTACGGGGGGATTGCGCTCTTGATGCTGGGCGTTGGCCGGTTGCTGCCTATTCTCTCGTTCGCGCCGGACTGCGTATTCAAAGGACTGACCGGGATCCCCTGTCCCACCTGTGGTTCTACGAGGTCGGTGGTGCATTTAGTCTCATGGCGATATCCTGTCTGCGTTTGCCATGAATCCCCTGACCACCTTGTGCCTGATGGCGGCAATCGTGTATTTTATTTCCAGCCTTATGAGCGTGGCATTTGATCTTCCCCGCATCAACTTCCTCCTAGCCGATAAAGAGAAAAATTTCATGAGGGCGGGAGCGGTCATGATTCTGCTTGCGCAATGGGCTTATCTCATTATTCAATTCTGACCATTCCTTTTTCAGTTGATGCCCGGTGACAACAATCTTATTTACATTCTTGCTGCACTATGTTATCATGCAAAACTTTACGAATATCCTATGAATTTGAGCAGTTACGGAGGGTGAGCGTGGGCCAGGTAGTAATCGGCGTGGACCTCGGCGGGACGAACTTAAGGACGGCGCTCTTGAGCACCGACGGGGACATTCTCGACAAACGCAAAGAGGCCACGCACGCTGCGGATGGCTGGAAAATAGTCGTCGCCCGTCTGGTTGACAATATTACGCGGCAGCGGGAAATTGCCGTCCAACGAGGACTGCATGTTATGGCGGTCGGTGTAGGCGCGCCTGGCGTTATACAGATGGACAAAGGTATTGTCGTGAAATCGCCCAATTTCCCTGACTGGAACAACCTACCGCTCAGGGATGAATTGGAAAAGGCGCTCCGTATCCCGGTGATCATCGAGAACGACGCAAATGCGGCGGCCCTAGGAGAGCAGTGGCGCGGGGCCGGCCGCGGTATCGATAGCATGATCCTGCTGACGCTCGGGACCGGGGTGGGTGGCGGGATCATCGCTCAATAATAAGATCTGGCAGGGCGCAGATGGGATGGCAGGGGAGATCGGCCATATGACGCTGATCCCTGACGGGCGACCCTGTGGATGCGGAAATACCGGATGCCTTGAAATGTACGCCTCGGCGCGCGGTATTGTACAAAGTTATCGGGAAGCCTTGGGGATGACAGAAGTAAATCAGGCTTTCTGAGGTCACGTCCGAACATGGTTTATCAGGCAGCGAGGAACGGGGATACCGTCGCCTTGCGGGTTATGAAGGACATGGGGCGGCTGCTCGGTATCGGCATCGCCAACCTGATCAATATCTTTAATCCCCAAATGATCGTGACTCGGCGGCGGTGTCAAGGAGGCCTGGGACCTTTTTATCGGGGCTACGCACGAGGAGATCATGAGGCGGGCCTTTCAGGTGCCCGCCGAGCGGACCGAGATCGTTCCGTCACTGCTCGGTGATGATGCGGGAATGATCGGCGCTGCGGCAGGGGCATTACAGAAGATACAGCTAAGGGAAGGATGAATACCAAGTTAACAGGCACTCAATGACAAATCAATCCTAACGTTCGCATATCAGATATCAACTTGTTTAGAAATTACGATGTTTAAAGTATGCGCGATTTGTCATTTGAGATTTGGAATTTGATATAGATTATGGCAAGCACGCATATCAGGAACTTTTGCATCATCGCGCATATCGACCACGGCAAGTCAACTCTTGCCGACAGGATCCTCGAATTTACCGGAGCGCTTTCTGACCGGGAGATGTCGGCCGCGGGCAGCAACCAGGTGCTGGACGACATGGACCTTGAGCGCGAGCGCGGCATCACCATCAAAGCCCACGCCGTGCGTCTCAGCTACAAGGCATCTGACGGCCAGGACTATATCCTGAACCTGATCGACACGCCGGGGCATGTCGATTTTACCTACGAGGTCTCGCGAAGCATGGCGGCATGCGAGGGCGCGCTCCTCGTGGTGGACGCCTCACAGGGGGTGGAAGCGCAGACGCTGGCCAACGCGTACCTTGCGATCGATCACAACCTTGAGATCATCCCGGTGATCAACAAGATCGATCTGCCGAGCGCGAACATCGAAGAGGCGAAGCACCAGATCGAAGAATTCGATCGGACTTGACGCCTCGGGCGCCATTACCGCGAGCGCCAAAGCGGGGATCGGCATCCACGAGATCCTTGAGTCGATCGTGAAGAACATCCCGGCACCTCCGGGAGACCCCGATGCGCCGCTCAGGGCGCTGTTGTTCGATTCCTGGTATGACACGTACCAGGGGGTGGTCATCCTGGTCCGGGTAGTGGACGGGATCGTGCGTCCGAAGCAGAAGATCAGGCTGTTACTCGAATTCCGCGGTCTATGAAGTGCAGTCCGTCGGGGTGTTTACACGCCGAAGATGCAGCAGATAACGGAATTGTCGCAGGGCGAGGTGGGATGCATCATCGCCGGCATCAAGCGGGTCTGCGGATGCCAAGATCGGCGATACGGTCATGGATGCCGATCGTCCTGCGGACGCGCCGCTTCCGGGTTACAAAGACGTGAAGCCCATGGTCTTCGCCGGCATCTACCCGGTGGACAGCGACGGCTATGCCGATCTGCGCGACGCCCTTGAAAAACTGCGGTTGAACGACTCGTCGTTCACCTATGAGCCGGAAACGTCGCTTGCGCTGGGATTCGGCTTCCGGTGCGGTTTTCTTGGCCTGCTGCACATGGACATCATTAAGGAACGGCTCGAGCGGGAATTCAAGCTCGACCTGATCCCCACGGCGCCGACGGTCGTTTACCGGGTGACCAAGAACGACGGCGAGCATCGTGATGGTGGACAATCCCGCCAAGATTGCCGGACATCCAGGATATCCAGCGTATCGAGGAGCCGATGATCGTGGCCTCGCTCATCACGCCGGAGCAGTACGTGGGGTCGCTTATCGCCTTGTGTCAGGAGCGGCGCGGCATCCAGAGGGAGATCGCATATATCACCAAGGACCGGGTGCGGATCACCTACGATCTTCCGCTGAACGAGATCGTGATGGACTTCTATGACCGGCTCAAATCCCTGACCAAGGGATATGCCTCGCTCGATTATGAACTGTCGGGCTATGTGGAGTCCGATCTCGTGAAACTCGATATGCTGATGAACGGCGAGCCCGTGGATGCCCTGTCGCTCATCACCCATCGCGACAAGGCCGCGGTCCGCGGCAGGCAGCTTGCGGAGAAGCTCAAGGAAGTGATCCCGCGACAGCTGTATGAAGTGATCATCCAGGCAGCGATCGGCGCAAAGATCATCGCGCGTGAGACGGTCAGAGCGCTCCGCAAGGACGTGACCGCGAAATGCTACGGCGGCGATATCACGAGAAAACGCAAGCTTCTCGAAAAACAGAAAGAAGGCAAGAAACGGATGAAACAGGTCGGCAGCGTTGAGCTTCCGCAGGAGGCTTTCCTTGCCGTCTTGAAGGTGGGAGAGTAATTAGCAGTGGATTGTAGCTTGAAAATTGAACTTGAACCATGTTCAACAGAAACGAGTTTATGATCTATTGCGATCTGCGTTCAATGATTAGGGAGGAATGATGTCGGAGACGCAGAGAGAAACCAGGAAGTGAAGCACAGGTCATTTTTTAAGGAGTGGGTCGAACCGTTCCTCATCGCGGCGGTCGTTGCCCTGTTCATCAGACAGTTTGTTGTCGAGGCGTTCAAGATACCGTCGGGATCGATGATCCCGACGCTCGACATCGGCGATCACCTGCTGGTGAACAAGTTCGTCTACGGTCCGCGGATACCCTTTACCGACACCAGGATCTTCACGTGGAAAGAGCCGAAGCGCGGCGAAATTATCGTATTCAAGTATCCGGAGAACGAATCGAAGAACTTTATCAAGCGCGTCGTCGGTGTTCCGGGGGACAAGATCGAAATAAAAAATGGCAGGACTGTTCATCAACGACCAGCCGGTGCCGATCATCGCGCGGGGCGCGTTCGAGGAAAGAGAACAGGGTACGGGTTCACACTATTATGAAAAACCGAGGCTCTTTGAAGAGCAGCTCGGAATCGTCAAACACGATATTCAATATCTTCGCGACCAGTCGAATTATGATTTCGGACCCAAGCTGGTGCCGGCAGAATCGGTATTTGTGATGGGAGATAACCGCGACAACAGCCAGGACAGCCGGTTCTGGGGATTTGTAAAGTATGACAAGATCCTCGGCAGGGCGCTCATTATCTACTGGTCATGGGATGGAGACGACCGCTGGGTGCGGTGGGAACGGATAGGGATGCTGATACGATAAAAACGGAGGGGATGACAGTGTCAACGTTATCGAAGGACAACGGAATGGTCAGTTTTAAGGTGCTGTTTATCTTTCTGGTTTTATTTATCGTCATTCATATAGGCGTTAAACTGGTGCCATTGTACATTGATTCGGAAGCGATGAAGGATGAAATGGTCGGGAAGGCCCGTTTTGCGCAGACCTTGACTGACGCGGATATCACAACAGTCTTGCAAAGAGGGCAAAGGAACTCGGCCTTCCGCTCGGACCGGACGATTTTAAATTGATGCGCGATGAGACACCCACCGCATGAAGATCGGCACGGCATGGGATGTCGAGGTCCATTTCTTTTTTGACATCTATCCGCCATATACCGTCAGGACGTTCCATTTTGAGCCGATCGTTGAAGAGGATTATACGAGAAAGTTCTAGTGCAGTATGGATTGTTTGACAATGTGGGTGACGAAGCGTACTATATATTCCGGCTTATCCGGATTAGGTAGAGTTAATTATCGATGATACGCAGCATGACAGGATATGGCCGGACGGAAGCGGGCGATGACAGGCGGTCATTTTTCCATTGAGATCCGCTCGCTGAACAACCGTTATCTTGATGTTCAGGTAAAGATACCCCGGGGACTTGCCGTCCTGGAGTCACGGGTGAAAAAGACCGTGCAGGAGCGTTTTTCCCGGGGACGGTTCGATGTCTCTATTGCCCGGAACAGCGAGCACGAACGTGCCGGCCGGCTTGCCGTGAACGAGACATTGGCGGCGCAGTATATCGGCATCCTGAAGGACCTGAAAACGCGGTTCGGGTTGAGCGGCGATGCGGATCTCTCGCTGGTGGCCGGTTTGCCGGACCTCATCACGATGACCGACGTAAAGGACGACCCGGAGGCCCTCTGGCAGCTGTTGTCGACAGGCATGTCGCAGGCGCTTGATGAACTCGATCGGATGCGCGGGGAAGAGGGAGCTCTACTGTCCCAGGATATCAGGGAGCGCCTCGATACCAGTGAACGCGCGATCCAGGCCATCACCTCTCGCACGCCTGTTACCGTCGAGAACGCCCGCAAGCGAATGACGGAGACCCTGAACAGACTGCTGACCGAACAGCCTGATCCGGTCAGGCTGGCGCAGGAAATAGCGGTCCTTGCGGAGCGTACGGACGTTACCGAGGAGCTCACCCGTCTTGCGTGCCACATGACGCAATTCCGGTCATTGCTGGGCGGTTCCACGCGTGAGGCCGTGGGAAGGAAACTCGATTTTCTGCTGCAGGAGATGGGACGGGAAGTGAACACCATCGCATCAAAGGCAATGGACGCGCAGATATCCATGGATGTAGTGAATGTCAAGGCCGAACTGGAGAAGATACGCGAACAGGTACAGAACATCGAGTGATCCCCCGAATAGCATTTAACCACAGAGGACATAAGTAAAGGTTCGCAGTGCTAGTATCACAGAGAAAAAATAGCGCTTGATCTAGTCAATCGTATCGCTAAAATGAGGAAGCCGGTAACAAACTTTTCTGTTTTATTGCGCGTTCCTTACGGCTCAGTGTGGCCCTCTTCTTGGCCATTGTACGAACGATTCTTGCTCTTAGGATGATCCATGGTAAACAACCTCGTCAATATCGGATACGGCAACATGGTGATGGCGACAAAGGTCGTTGCGGTCCTCTCGCCCGACTCGGCGCCCATGCGCCGGCTCAAGGAAGAAGCGAAAGAGCAGAAGCGGCTGCTCGATGCCACCCAGGGGAGAAAGACCCGGGCGATCATCATCACCGACAGCGACCATGTCATTCTCTCTGCCGTACAGGTCGAGACCCTGATGCAGAGATTTTCCAGCGGGAGTGGACCGTGAAGAGGAAAAAAGGGCTGTTGTTCGTGGTATCAGCGCCTTCAGGCGCAGGCAAAACGAGCCTGTGCAGGGCCATCACCGACTCGCTGGAGAACCTTACCCATTCGATCTCCTATGCAACGCGCAAGCCGCGGCCCGGCGAGATCGATGGAAGGGACTACTATTTCGTGAGCCAGGAGCGGTTTCGGGAAATGATCCAGGCGGGCGATTTTGCGGAATGGGCCGAGGTCCACTCGAACCTCTATGGCACCTCACGGCGCGTGCTTGATGACTTGATCTCGAAAGGCCTTGATGTGATCCTTGATATCGACACGCAGGGGGCCAAGCAGATCAAGGCGAAGTACGATACCGCGGTATTCATCTTCATCATGCCGCCATCGCTCGATATCCTCGAGGAACGGCTCAGAAACCGCAAGTCCGACCACGAGGACGAGATCAGGAAACGGATGCAACGGTCGCGTGAAGAGATCAGGGACTACGCCATGTATGACTATATAATTGTCAACCGGGATTTCGACCGGGCGCTCACCGAGTTGCGGTCGATCGTCATCTCGGAACGGTGCCGTACCCGGCTGATGGATACCACGTGGATCGAGGACTGTTTTGAACGTTACAATTAGAACTATACTATTCTAGGAGGTGCACAATGCAAAAAGCAGTTGACGATCTGATCTCTCTTCCCATCGAGATGACTGACAAAATTGCGGACACGAAGTTCCGCCTGGTACACATCGCGTCCCAGCGGGTGAGGCAGCTATCCGCCGGCGCGCCGATGGCGGTTGCCACGCACTCCATCAAGGACACGACCGTGGCCCTGGAAGAGGCCATCGCAGGAAAGTTCACCATCATCGTCGGAGAAGCGGCGAATGTAGCCAAGGAAGAATTCCGCAAGCGGGAAGAGCGAGCGAAGGCGGATGCGCAGCTTTCTGCCAAGGAAGAGGAGATACGCAAAGAACTAAGCGCCTATCTTTCCGAGTCAGCGGAGGAAGAAGGGGCTGAAGAGATCTACGCGAAGACAGCCCCGGCGAAGAAGAGATGGCCGAAGATACCGACAAGACGGAAGATACCGAGGAATAAGGAGTGTCTGGAGTGGAACAGGGTGGCCTCTTATCCGGGAAACGGATCCTGCTCGGCGTGTCCGGCAGTATCGCGGTCATATAAGGCGGCAGACCTGCTGCGAAGGCTTACCGAAGCGCGGTGCCGAGGTGCGAGTTGCGATGACAAGGCATGCCGCGAAGTTCGTGTCCCCGTCTGACCTTTGAAACGCTCTCCCACGGACCGGTATTGTGTGATGAGTTCTCCGGGAGAGGTCAAGGCGCCATCGGACATATCGAGATCACCGAGGGTCTGGACCTCGCTCTCGTTGCCCCGGCCACGGCGAACATCATCGGCAAGATAGCCGCCGGCATTGCCGACGACGCCTTGACCTCAGCCCTGATGGCACTCGATTGCCCGCTCCTTCTTGCGCCCGCCATGAACGACCGGATGTACCGTAATCCCGTTCTCCAGAGAAATATTACCTTCCTGAAAGAATGCGGAGTACGGTTTATCGAGCCGGGGATTGGCAGTCTTGCCTGCGGAACGATGGGACAGGGCAGGCTTGCGGACATCGATCTGATCTTGCAGGAGCTTTCCGCTCTCTTGACACAAAAAGACCTCGTGGGAAAGACCGTGCTGGTAACGGCGGGACCGACGCGGGAGTTCATTGATGCGGTCCGTTTTATCAGTAATCCGTCCACGGGGAAAATGGGATATGCGCTGGCATCTGCCGCACGGGACCGCGGTGCGGAGGTGATCCTGATAACCGGACCCACCCAGCTTCCTTCACCGCGGGGAGTGAAGGTGGTTTCCGTGGTCAGCGCCGGGGACATGCATCGTGCGGTGAAGGAGCATCTTGACCGCAGTCATATCGTGATCATGGCCGCGGCGGTATCCGATTTCAAGCCTCTCCAGACATCGGACCGAAAAATAAAGAAAGAAGACGCCGCCCAAACGCTCCAGCTTGCACGGACCGAGGATATCCTGCTCGAACTCGGCAAGGCCGGCGGAAAGCGGCTGCTGATAGGGTTTGCCGCTGAAACTGACGACATTGAACAGAACGCACTGAAGAAATTGAACAATAAACATCTCGACATGATCGTCGTCAATGACCTGCTCAGGAGCGGGTCGGGATTTGGATCCGATACGAACGCCGTGACGATCATTGACCGGTCGGGAAAGAGGACCGAATTGCCGACCATGCCGAAAACGGCGATTGCCGCCTCACTCATGGCCGCCATCAGTGAATTTGCAAAACAACAGAACTCCTGATCGATGCCCGGCACGTTCCCAGGAGGTTCAAATGCCTTCATTGTGCCTTGACAAAGATAATCTGCCAACCTATAATGTTTTCATATCGCTACGGACGCACACCAGGCACTCCTACGGTCAATATGAATAACTTGCAACTCCTACTCAGTACAATGCTCTTCAAGGGCGGCAGCAAAGAAAAGATCGAGCACATTCTGGAGCTGTTTCAGGAGCGCGAGCTAAAACCGAACACTACCATTTTCATAGAGAACATGCCTGCGGAGGCCCTCTATATCATAAAGAGCGGAACAGTCAGGATCTCGATGATGGCGGGCGAAGGCGAGGAAATGGGCATCCTGCTTCTCGGGCCCGGTGAATTCTTCGGCGAGCTTGCGCTGGTCCAGGAAGCGAACCGCCTGGTGACTGCGCGGGCAGAGACGGCTGTTGAACTCTTGCTCATCACGAGAAAGGATTTTCAAACGTTGACCGAGCTGGAACCCCGGATCGCTGCAAGGGCACTCATGATAATTACCAAATTGCTCGCCATGCGAATCCGGACTTACCAGGAAAGGCTCAAGCAACAGATTGTCTCATGATCCTTGCCGGGATCGACATCGGTACAAACACCCTCCGCTTGCTCGTGGCCGAAACCGGCCCAGATTCCTTCCGTGAGATCTATGCAGACAGAAAGATCACCCGTCTGGGACAGGACCTTGACCTAAACGGAATGCTCACCAGCGAGGCCCAGGATCGCGCCCTGAAGGCACTCGGAGATTATTCCGAACAGATCCGGCGTCACGCCGCGCTCCAAACCGCTGCGATCGGAACAAGCGCTCTCAGGAACGCATCAAATTCGTCCGCATTCATTCATGCAGTGAAGAAAAAAACAGGCATTGGCATCACGGTGATTTCCGGAGAGGAAGAGGCGCGTCTTACTCTGCTTGGTGTTGCTCGCACGCTTACCGGCGATGAACGACAGAAGCAGTTAAATCCTCTCGTGTCATCGCTCGTCGTCGATATCGGCGGAGGCAGCACCGAGATCATCGCAAACCGTCGCGACAAAGCTCCGGTCATCATAAGCCTTCCCCTGGGTGCGGTCTATCTTACCGAGCGGTGCATCAAGCACGACCCACCGATCGCTGAAGAATTCGCCCATCTCAGACGGATGGTCAGGGAAGAACTCGATAGATATTCTGCGATGATCCAGCCGGACCCAGCCGGTATGTTAGTCGGTACTGCCGGTACGATCACGACGCTTGCCGCCATGGATCAGAGGCTTGATGGGTATGATCCTGCAAGGATCAACCGGTCTGTCCTGACCAGAGATTCCATTGATAAGATCGTTGACACGCTCAGCATGAGCAGCCTCGTGGAGCGCAGAACGATACGGGGGCTCGAACCCGGCCGCGAAGATATCATCCTCGCAGGCGCCGTGATCCTCCAGGAGATCATTCGTCGATTCGGATTTACCTCGATGCTGGTAAGCGATTGGGGCTTGAGAGAAGGCATAGTGCTGGATTTGTACGAGAAGATCGTTAAACAGGACGCTGCAAAAGCGACACAACCCTGAGAACGGGCGTGCAGGCGATATGTTGTGTTATCGCGCACTAAGGAGCATTTACCCATGCAAGAAGCTCGAATACTGATCATGGACGATGAGGAGGGGGAACGGAAGCGCATCGGAGATTATCTCACGCAGAAGCAGTATGACGTACTTGCCGTTGCCACGGTGCAGGAGGCCATGGACGCGGTCCGGCGCGAACGGTTCGATGCCTTTGTGACTGACTGCAACATCCCCGGTGTCGACGCGCTCCGGACATCGGACGAGGCGCGCAGGGTCAATCCTGACATGGCGGTGATCATCATGACCGCGTTCGGCTCGATCGAGACGGCTGTAAAGGCGATCAAGGCCGGCGCGTACGATTATCTCCCCAAACCCATTGATCTGGAGCAGCTCGTCGTGCTTATCGAACGCATCTCCGAGCGGCGGGACCTGATCCGGGAGAATACCGAATTAAAGGAATTGCTGATCAAGCGTTACACGTTCGATGAGATCGTGAGCACCAGCCATGCCATGGAAGAGGTCCTCAATATGGCCGGTCGCGTTGCCGCCAGCAATGCGACCGTGCTGCTCAGAGGCGAAAGCGGAACGGGGAAAGAGTTGCTGGCCAAAGCCATCCATTACCACAGTCCACGCGCGAACGCCCCGCTTATCAAGGTCAATTGCGCTGCCCTGCCTGAGACGCTGCTCGAGAGCGAGCTTTTCGGTCACGAGAAGGGGGCTTTTACCGGTGCAAACGCGCGCCGGACCGGCAGGTTCGAGGCAGCGGACAAAGGAACGTTGTTCCTTGACGAGATCGGAGAGCTGACGCCGGGTATGCAGGTGAAGCTCCTGCGGGTGCTGCAGGAGCGCGAGTTTGAGCGGCTTGGCGGGAACGAGACCATCAAGGTGGATGTGCGCGTGATCACCGCCACGAACCGCGATATTGAAAAAGCGGTGAACGAGGGGGCCTTCCGGGAAGACCTGTACTATCGGCTCAACGTGGTATCCGTGGTCATTCCTCCGCTGCGTGATCGGAAAGAAGATATACCGGGATTTCTCGATCTCTTTATCAAGAAATACAGCAGTGAAAACAAAAAGGCCATCACTGGTATTTCCGCGGAGACGCGTGACTTGCTCATGCGATACAACTATCCGGGCAACGTCCGGGAGCTGGAGAACATCATTGAGCGTGCAGTCGTGCTGGCAAAAAAGGGAGTCATTACCACTGCCGACCTTCCGATACAGATCAGGACCGCAACGAGCGAGGGGAGCATTTCACCGCAGAAGTTGAAAGGCTCTTTAAACGAGACGCTTGATACCGTCGAGCGAGGAATTATCCTGGAAGCACTGAAAGAGTCCGGCGGCGTTCAGACCAGGGCTGCGGAAAAGCTCGGGATCAGCGAGAGGGTGCTCAGGTATAAGCTGAAGAAGTATGCGATTAAATGATCCATGTATCATGTCCTCACTGCTGTTCTTTTGAGAATGGACATCGAAGCCCTTCATGCCGCAGTGCCGATTCCCGCGCACCTCGCCTTCATGGTTCTGATCCTGTTCCACTTGTACCATCCAATTGCCCTCTCGAAGATCCGCTCCTATCGACCGGTTCACCCGGCTCTCTTTCTTCGAACACGGATACTTTAAAACAATCGTAAATTTAAAATTGATTGCTCTTCAAAAGGATGATAGGCATCCAGCTCCTGATGATTGAATAGGCCGTGTATATCCATGTCAATCAAGTCTATGCCATTGCTATCTGTCATTACAATGAAGATATAAAATGAGTTATTCACCTTACTGACAGTCATTCTTTGATATAATATACATATTCGTTCAATCTCTTTATTGAGGTGTTCGTCATGATATCGGAAAGAACGCAGGAAATCATCAAAACATCCGCAAAGCGGCTCACCAAACCGGTCAGGCTGGTCCTTTTCACCAGCGATAAGGGTTGCACTGCCTGTCCAGACATGCTGGGACTCGCTCAGGCCATCAAGGCACATTTCGACAAGATAGCGCTGGAATCCTATGATCTGGTCATGGACCGTGACAAGTCTCAGCAATACCACATCGAACTCGTGCCGGCCATCGTTCTGCAGGGCGGGGATGGCGAAATGGTCACGTTTTACGGACTTATAGAAGACGTTTTTCTGAATATACTCCTGGATACGATACAGTCTCTGTCCAGCACAAAAGTATGGTTCCCGGATGATGTGAGGCGTGTTCTGAAGCATCTTGATCATGACGTCAGGATACGGGTCTTTGTGGAAAGCGACTGTCCGCTCTGCCGACCTGTGGCAGAGACCGCCATCGGCCTGGCGCTCGAGAGCCGATATGTCTCTGCCGATATCATTGTCGCCGATGATTATCCGGAGCTCATTAAAAAACACAAAATAAAAAAATTGCCGATGACGATCTTCGGCGAGAACCTGCAAATGGAAGGGCACGTGACGGAAAGCGAGTTTTTGGAGATGATCTTTGAGGCAGAAGGCATCAAACCGGGGACGGACCGGCGGTGTCTCGTCTGTAGCAATCTATCCCCGGACATCATCTGCTCAAATTGCAAGACACGGATACAGGCCGAAGCGATCGATCATAAAACCAGGACGGAGAAGGGATTGCAGCACCCGTAGGTTGTGCCGCAAGGCGCAGGAAAACCGAATTCACCAGGAGGCGGCAGACCATGAAGCAGGCAATGTTCCAGGAGGCAAGAGAGGCAAAGAAGGTCCAGTGCGGCCTGTGCAGCCATCGCTGCATCATTGTTCCCGGCAAGCGGGGTATTTGCTCCGTGCGCGAGAACAAGGACGGTATACTCTACACGCTTGTCTATGATAAGCTGATCGCCCGGCACATCGACCCCATTGAAAAAAAACCGCTCTTCCACTTCCTCCCAGGCAGCCTGTCTTACTCGATCGCGACGCCGGGCTGCAATTTCCGTTGCAAGCACTGCCAGAATGCCGACATCTCGCAGCTGCCGCGTGACCGCGAAGACATGATCCTGGGCGAGGCGGTGTCACCATCCGCGATCGTCGATGCTGCTCTCAAGAACGGCTGCGCGAGCATCTCCTATACCTACACCGAGCCCACGATCTACTTCGAACTTGCCTATGATACGGCGCGTCTCGCAGCCAGGGCCGGGCTCAAGAACGTGTTCGTATCGAACGGGTACATCACGCCGGAAGCGCTCAGGGAGATCAAACCGTATTTGCATGCCGCAAATATTGATCTTAAAGGATATACCGACGATTTTTACAAGAAGGTATGCGGAGCACGGCTCCAGCCTGTGCTCGACTCGATCAGGCTTTACCACGAACTTGGCATCTGGATCGAGATCACTACACTGGTCATCCCCGGGCATAATGATTCGGATGATGAACTGAAGGGGATAGCGCAGTTCATCAGGTCTATTGGAGAGAACATCCCCTGGCATGTATCAAGATTTCATCCCACGTACAAACTGACGGACCAGCCGATAACCCCGATCGAAACGCTGAAACGAGCAAGGCAGATCGGGTTCGATGCAGGCCTCCGGCATGTGTATGAAGGAAACATCCCCGGAGAAGGGGAAGATACAATATGCTGGAGTTGTAAGAAAAGGCTTGTGAGGCGGATCGGTTTCAGTGTTCTCGAGAATATGGTCAAGGACGGTAAGTGCAAGTTCTGCGGGGCAGCGATTGCAGGGGTGTGGTCGTGATGCCGTGAGGAGTAGCGAGTGCGCTACGAGACCTTTGATCACGAAGCGGACATCGGCATACGCGGGTTCGGTGCAACGATTGCAGAGGCATTTGAAAATACCGCTATCGCACTGTATTCAGTCATGGTGAATATCCATCGGGTGAAACCGAAGGAGCGAAGGATCGTGAAGGTTTCAGCTCCCGATAGAGAACTCCTGCTGGTGGAATGGCTGAACGCCCTGCTGTCACTATCTGATATCGAACGCATGGTCTTTTCAAAGTTCGAAGTGAAAATCAATGGCACGTCGCTCACCGGCACGGCATGGGGAGAGATACTGGACCGAGAACGGCATCAGGCCCATGTAGAGGTCAAAGGTGCGACCTACCACCTGTTAAGCGTACAAGAGCGAGACAACGGGTATGTGGCCCAGTGTGTCGTGGATGTGTGAGAATCATTCCGAGTCGGAGTCCGGAGTGCAGGGGAAGTCGGAGTAATTAGACATGGACCCAAATTCATTCCATAAGATAAATGATTATCTCTGGGAGATCCCTCAACACGGGGAGATGCGCGTACCCGGCAGGATATTTGCCAGCGAGAAGCTGATCCAGGAGATGGACGAAAAGGTCCGGGAGCAGGTGACGAACGTGGCAATGCTGCCCGGCATTCAGATCGCTTCGATGGCAATGCCGGACGCGCACTGGGGCTATGGTTTCCCCATCGGCGGGGTCGCTGCATTCGATCCGGACGAAGGCGGCATCATCTCCATGGGCGGCGTGGGGTTCGACATCTCCTGCGGTGTGCGCACCATGAAGACAGGCCTCACCAGGGAAGAGGTCATACCCAGGCTCCAGAGGCTTGCGGATCAGTTTTACACCGGGGTACCCGCAGGCGTCGGCTCCGAAGGGCTTATCAAGCTGTCTTCCGCCCAGCTCGACGAGATGCTGGAAGGCGGCGCTGTGTGGGCCGTCAAAAAAGGGTACGGAACCAAGGATGATCTTGAGTATATCGAAGAGCATGGCAGGGTGGACAGCGCTGATCCGGACGCTGTTTCCGAAACAGCAAAGAAGCGTCAGTACCGCGAGATGGGTACGCTCGGTTCAGGCAACCATTACCTCGAAGTGCAGGTGGTGGCGGATATATATGACGAACAGGCAGCGCTGGCAATGGGGCTCAGAAAAAACGATGTCGTGATCTCAGTGCACTGCGGCTCCAGAGGCCTCGGTCACCAGATCGGCACGGATTATTTGAAGAGCCTTGCGTATACGTTGCAGAAATACAAGATCACCATCAAGGACCGCGAACTGGCCTGCGCGCCGATCAACTCTCCTGAAGGGCAGAAGTATTTCGGAGCCATGTCGGCCGGGATCAACTGCGCCCTGGCGAACCGTCAGATCATCACGCACCTGGTAAGAGAGATCTTTGCCAGGGTGTTTCCCGAAGGGCATATCAAGATGCTCTACGATACCAGCCACAATACCTGCAAGGTGGAGACTCACGTCGTCCACGGAAAGAAGAAAAGGCTCTTTGTGCACCGCAAGGGAGCGACGCGCTCCTTCGGTCCCGGGCAGATCGATCTTCCGCAGGAGTACCGGCACATCGGTCAGCCGGTGCTGATCGGCGGCACCATGGGGACTTCATCCTATATCCTCGTAGGCACTGAAAAGGGAATGACCCAAGCATTCGGTTCCGCCTGCCACGGAGCTGGGCGGGCCATGTCGCGCACGCAGGCCAAAAAAAAGTGGCACGGCAGAGACGTTGTGCGGGAACTCGAAGAACAGGGCGTGATGGTGCGGGGCCATTCCTACTCCGGTATTGCCGAGGAAGCACCCGAGTCGTATAAGGATGTCACGGAGGTAGTGGACTCATCGCACCATGCGAATCTTGCGAGGAAAGTGGCGCGGGTCAAGCCGATGGCGTGCGTGAAGGGGTAGGGGAGACGATCTGATAAACATTGTAATCCACCGCAGAGACGCGGAGAACTGCATGCGTGCAAACAATAAGGATTATCTCTGCGCCTCTCGTCTGGTTTGTTTTAGTCAAGTACTTTTAAAAAAAGGCAGTGCTCGGCGGTTTAATTCGACTTATTGCGAGTTCATCAATACTGATGAACTTATAAACAAAAAAATTCACACGGAGGCACGAAGGGCACAAAGAAAAGCTATTGACTATGGTGGTGTCCCCTCTCCGAGTTTCGTGGCTCAGTGCGGCCCTATTTTGGCCATTGTGTGAGTCAATACTTTTCACGACGTTGTCAATACTGTTTCCTCGGGTGCTTTTTCTTATACTCTAGCGGGATTTCCTTCAAACCGTCCGGTCCCCAGATGCCTCGTCTCTCGCCCCGCGCGTACTGCTCTGCTTTCCTGAATCGATCGGCGTATGTGCTGTTCGGTCTTATGGTGAACAGAACCGCATAGCCGTCCAGTACCATCCGTTCGTTTATCAGTTCCTTGTTCTTCGTCCAGAGATAGACGAGGGACCTGCCGTACTTGTCAATTGTCACCACGTCCGTTTCCACGGCCACCAGCCAGTCCGTATGGTTCAAGATATCGATCAGATGTTCCTTGGCGCGTCTTCCCCAGGGACGCTGGTTCATCTCCGGCGCGTCGATTCCGATGAGGCGGGTCTTTCGCATCCTCCCGTTGATCATAAGCGTAACGGTATCGCCGTCGTGCACCTTGATCACCTGGACTTCCTGAAGCGCTGGTTTGGGAATGGATTGTCCATGCAAGAGCAGAGGTGCAAACGCAGTGAACAAGGCAATGACCAGTATCAGACAGTGCTTGATCCGAACTTCGAACGTTGTTTGCATGTTATCGTTGTTCATATCGCCATTATATAAGTAATCAGTTGCCCGTGCAAATTAAAATATCTTTGATTTACACCGCAAGATGAAGCTGAGAAGTTGAAAAAACAGAATGCCCCGGCAATATCTCCGATGTTAAAAAAAAGGTTTCCCTGCTATAATATATTCAGCAACTGATGAGGGGGACATAAGTATGAAAAGAAGACTGATTATGGCCGGGATCGTCCTGATCGCCGGCGTTGCCTTGATTGTGTTCCTCCGCTTGGGGAATACCCGTGACCAGGGCACACTAACGCTCTCGGGCAATGTCGAGGTGACCGAGGTAAATATGAGTTTCAAGATCCCCGGCAGGGTCCAGACCCTGTATACTGACGAGGGCAGGACCGTGACCAACGGCGAGAAGATAGCGATACTCGACAGTGCTGAGCTTGAAAGCATGGTCAATCAAAGCAAGGCCACGGTGAAGAACGCCGAAGCCCAGTTCGAAAAAGCACGCAAGGACCATGAGCGGTACGCGTTACTGTACCGTGACGGCGTCATTGCGTCCCAGCAGATGGACGCAGCCAAGTCCTCCTACGACGTGGCCGTATCGCAGCTCCAATTGTCCCGTGCGTCACTCCGGACCGCGGAAGTAAAGCTGAAGGATTCGGTCATGTACGCGCCCTTAAACGGCGTAGTGCTCAGAAAGAATATTGAGGAAGGTGAAACGGTCGGGGCAGGTACGATGGTAATTACCATCGGCGACCTCGAACATCCGTGGGTGAAGGTCTATGTGAAAGAAGACGAGCTTGGTGCCGTTAAACTCGGACAGAAGGCCGACGTCGTGGTCGATTCGTTTCCCAATAAACAATACGAGGGAATAGTGACGTATATTTCGTCCGATGCTGAGTTTACTCCGAAGAATGTGGAAACCAAGGAAGAACGAGTAAAGCTCGTATTCGGCGTCAAGGTGAGCGTGACGAACCAGAACAATGAGCTGAAACCGGGTATGCCGGCGGATGTGAGGATCCATTTTAGATAGCAGAGCGATCAGGATCCAGGGTTGAGCATAAAGAGTACTGAGTGTGACGATATTATGAATTCAACGGCGGCAATCAAAACATCCGGCCTCACCAAATCCTTCAACAATACCATTGCCGTCAACGATCTCAATCTCGATATACGAAAAGGCGAGCTCTATGGTCTCGTGGGCCCGGACGGAGCGGGCAAGAGCACGATCATGCGCCTTTTGACCGCGATCATGGACCCGACATCGGGCGACGCATGGGTAGCGGGGCATTCCATCCTGAGCGAAGGTGAGCTTATCAAAGAGAAGATCGGGTACATGTCACAGCGATTCGGTCTCTATGAAGATCTTACCGTAATGGAGAACATCATCTTTTATGCCGATCTGTACGATGTGCCGAAAAAAGAACGTCCACCGCGAATCGAACGTCTTCTTGGCTTCAGCAACCTTACTCCCTTCAAGGAGCGTCTTGCAGGAAAACTATCGGGCGGGATGAAACAGAAGCTCGGTCTCGCATGCGCGCTCATTCACACGCCTGAAGTACTTTTTCTCGACGAGCCTACGAACGGGGTGGACCCGGTGTCTCGCAGGGACTTCTGGAAGATCCTGTATGACCTCTTGAAAGAAGGCGTTACGATCCTCGTTTCCACAGCGTATCTCGATGAGGCTGAGAGATGTTCGCGGATCGGTCTGATGCATAATGGAAAAATCTTGATAGAGGACGAGCCGAAGAACGTCAGGAACTCTCTTGGTCAACCCATGATCGAAGTATGGTCCGACAACGCTCGTTCGGCATTGGTACTCGTGCGGCGCATGGGCGGTGTCCACGGCGTCAGCCTCTATGGCGACAGGCTGCATATCACCCTTGAGAAAAAAATGAACCCCGCGGAAGTCGTTGCCCAGCTCAGGCATGCCGGCATTGACGTAAAGGACTTCCGGGACATTCTTCCTTCGCTGGAGGACGTATTTATATCGATGGTGGAGAAGTAATGCCGGGTCGCGGGACAAGGAGCAGGGGACATGGCAAATAACACCATTGCCGTCATTGTCCGGAATCTCACGCGCACCTTCGGAGATTTTACCGCCGTTGATCATATCAGTCTCGAGGTCGCGCGGGGTGAGATCTTCGGGTTCCTGGGACCGAACGGCGCGGGCAAGTCCACGACCATCAAGATGCTCTGCGGGCTCCTCATGCCCACGGGCGGGTCCGGGACCGTGGGCGGATACGATATCATTACCCAGTCCGAAGAGATCAAACAGAACATCGGCTACATGTCTCAGAAATTTTCGCTGTATGACGATCTTACCGTTGAAGAGAACATTAATTTCTTCAGCGGCATTTACACGGTCCCGGAAACGAAAAAAGGAACACGTAAGGAATGGGCGCTGGAAATGGCCGGACTCAGCGACAAACGAGGCGCGCTCACCAAGACCTTGCCGGGAGGATATAAGCAGCGCCTTGCCCTCGGATGCGCGATCCTGCATGAGCCTCCGATCCTCTTCCTGGATGAACCCACCTCGGGTGTGGACCCGATCTCCCGCCGGAATTTCTGGAACATGATATACGAGATGGCCAGGGCTGGGACCACGGTTTTTGTAACAACACACTATATGGACGAGGCCGATTACTGCGATCGCCTGGCGCTGATTTTCCGTGGAAAGATCATCGCCGAGGGGGCGCCGAACGAGCTGCGCAAGAACTACATGACCCGTGACGTCCTTGAAATTGAGGTGGATCTTCTCGTCGAGGCAATGGAAATCCTCGAAAGACAGGGTATCGAGACTGCGGTCTTTGGTAGTTTGCTGCATGCAACGGTGGCGGACGCAAAAGCTGCGGTCCCGGCGATCTATAAAATACTGGGCGAGTCGAATATCATGGTGCGAAGAGTTGATAAGATCGTGCCGTCGCTGGAAGACGTGTTCGTGACGTTGATTGAGAAAGCGTGAAGGCGGTAGGCAGGAGACAGGAGTCAGGAGAAAACCGAACGGCAAGTCATGAAATTCTGACTCTGGGCTTCTGGCTCCTGACGCCTTTGGTTAACATATGAAATTCATTCGCATCAAAGCCATCATAAAAAAAGAGATCCTTCAGATATGGCGCGACCCGCTGAGCCTGGCCATGGCATTCCTCATGCCGGTCCTGCTCTTGTTCATCTTCGGGTATGCCATTACCCTTGACGTGAACAGGCTCACCACGATCGTCTACGATGCCGACCGGAGCAGCATCAGCAGGGAGCTAACGGCCGAACTGACGGCGTCGGGCTATTTCTCTATCGTCCGTGCCGCTGAAAACCAGCGCGAGATAGATACCTACCTGGATGCAGGAAAGGCGCGGGTCGCGGTCTCGATACCGGTCGATTTCGCTAAAACGATCGCCTCAGGCGGGAGTGCGCAGCTCCAGGTGCTGGTGGATGGGAGTGATTCCAATACGGCGACAATCGCGCTGGGGTATCTTTCAGCACTCATGGACATCTACGCTCAGCGTGTGACCGGCGGGCGGTCCACCCCTCTCATCGATGCCAGGGTCCGCGTCTGGTACAACCCGGAACTCAAATCGAGAAACTTCATCATCCCCGGCCTGATAGCAGTCATCATGATGGTGATCGCCGCGCTGCTTACCTCCCTTACCTTTGCGCGGGAATGGGAGCGGGGGACCATGGAACAGCTGATCGCGACCCCGGCGAAGCCACCGGAGGTGGTCCTCGGAAAGCTGATCCCTTATTTCCTCATCGGGTTCATTGATATGGTCATTTCCGTATTGATGGCCGTCTTTCTCTTCGAAGTGCCCCTGAAAGGCAATGTTTTCATACTTGCTGTTGTCTCAAGTGTTTTTCTTTTTGGCGCCCTCGGGCTCGGCATCGTCATTTCCATCGTGGCGAAGTCCCAGCTTGTCGCAAGCCAGGTCGCAATGGTGGCTACGTTTCTTCCGGCGTTTCTTCTGTCGGGATTCATGTTCGCGATCTCGAACATGCCGCTGCCGCTTCAGTGGTTCTCACGGCTGATCCCGGCGCGCTACTTCGTGACTGTGTTAAAGGGCATCTTTCTTAAAGGAAACCCGGTCAGGATCCTCGTGATCGACGCGATATTCCTCCTGTTCTTCGCCGTGATCGTCTTTATTATCGCGAACAGAACATTCAAGAAGAAGATGGTGTAAAGAATAGTTCAAGATTCAAAATTCAACGTGTAGAGCATACCGTACGAGTGTTAAGCTAAATTATGCAAAAGAGCCTGGAACGCATAAAACAGATGGTGATCAAGGAGTTCATCCAGATCCTCAGGGATAACCGGATGAAGGCCATCGTGTTCGTTGTGCCGGTGCTCCAGACCCTGGTCTTCGGCTTTGCCGTCACGACCGATGTGAACAATATCCCGACCGCAGTCATGGACCTGGACCATTCCCTTGAGAGCAGGGAACTTGTCGGACGGTTCGCGTCCTCGGGATACTTCACCATCATGGCCACACCGGCAACACCCGGTGCAGTCCGGGAATTGCTGGACCGGGCAACGGTGTCCGTGGCGCTCCAGATCAACCGTGGATTTTCCGCTGACCTGAAAAAAGGGATCCCCGCATCGATCCAGGTGATCGCCGACGGTACGGATTCCAACACGACGACGGTTGCAATGGACTATGCGGGCAGGATCATCAAAAAATACTCTCAGGACCTGGCTGAAACTGACGTGAGTGCATCGGCCCGGGTCGACGTGCGGCAGCGAGCGTGGTACAATCCGGAACTGAAAAGCAAGAATTACAATGTCCCCGGCGTCATCGCCATGGTGATCATGCTGACGTCGCTTTTACTGACCTCCATGGCCGTGGTGCGAGAGCGGGAAATGGGGACCATGGAGCAGCTCATGGTCACACCGCTCAAGCCTGTGGAACTGATCCTCGGGAAAACCATCCCCTTTGCCATCATCGCCTTTTTTGATATGATCCTCATAACTGTCTTGGGAGTGCTCATGTTCAGGATCCCGATCAATGGCCCCTTATGGCTCCTTCCGTTGTCCACCGCCATCTATCTGCTGTCAGTGCTCGGTATCGGCCTGTTCGTCTCTACTGTCGCAAAAACGCAGCAACAGGCCCTCATGGCCTCGTTCCTCTTCTACATGCCCGCGATCCTCCTATCGGGGTTCATGTTTCCCATTGAGAACATGCCGGTCATCTTCCAATACCTTACGTATGCCAACCCCCTCAGGTATTTCCTCGTCATTATCCGCGGGATCTTCCTGAAAGGGAACGGCTTCGGCATCCTCTGGCCGCAGATGTTTTCGCTGTTCATTCTTGGTGCGGTCGTCCTCATATTCAGTTCGCTCCGGTTTAAAAAAAGGCTCGGTTAATAAACTTCCGTGCCCCTGCATTTAACCAAAATATATGCTATATTTTCATATGCCACGGTCAATTGGCACCTTATAACAGGATAATTTATAACCAGAATTTGAGGCCAAATGAAAATACGCGTTATTATCATCATCTTTGCACTGCTTGCTTTCCTGACGACATCATTTGGCGGATACCTCTACTACTATTCCATGAAGAAAAGTGCTGTCCTGGAGCTGTCTAAAGAAAACGATGCGAGAATAGATGAGATCACGAACCGGCTGGACCTTTATCTGTCCGGCGATCAAAAGCACGCTGCCATGCTGGCAGGCATAAAAGAACTGCAAAAAGCGCTTGAGTCAGGCAGACCTGATGCGCTTCAGGAGGCGAATGCGGTCCTTGACAACTTTCAACATGCCCTTGAAGTTGACATCTGTTATTTGGTTGATCGTTCGGGAACAACTATTGCCTCATCAAATCGCAATACTTCGGAGAGCTATATTGGGAAGAACTTTGCTTTTCGTCCCTATTTCAAGCTGGCCATGGGAGGAGCACCGAGTATTTATCCTGCTCTCGGCGTGTTTACCGGAAAACGAGGAGTATTTTACAGCTATCCGGTATATGTAACGGGACGAACGGTCCCCGCGGGCGTCGTGGTGATCAAAGAATCTATTGATGCCATAGAAAAAGAGATCTTTGCAAAATTTGATGGAGAAATGGTGCTGGCGGACCCGCAGGGAGTTATTTTCGCATCAACCCTTCCGGAATGGATTTATCACGTTCTCTGGAAAACACCTCCGGAAGTCGCTGTCCAAGATCGAGGCTTCACAGCAGTTCGGGATAGGTCCGCTGCCGTGGATCGGGATGGAACAGATTGGATGAGCAACACGCTGTTGATCTCACCGGTAAGCGGTATATGTTCCATCGCGCTTTGATCAGAAATTTACCCGGGCTGGCAGATCATCTATCTGCATGATGAAGACCTGTTTTCCCAACAAGCCTCCGGTATGAAATTCAAGAATGTCGGCCTGATAATCTTGATGGGGAGTGTCATTATCGGGCTCATAAGCATCATCCTGTACCGGCAAGCAAGTAATGAAATCAAGAAACGCAAACGGATAGAGGAAGAGTTGAGGAGCATTAACGACAGACTCCATGCACTGATCAATGCATCGCCTTTGCCGATCACGATCATTGACTCTAAGGGAACGTGTCTACTGTGGAATCTGTCGGCAGAGCAGGTTTTTGGCTGGACAGCGATGGAAGTCCTTAACAAGCCCCTCCCGACAATTCCCGATGACCGGCAGGAAGAGTACCGGAAGTTCCTTAAGATGAATTTCGAGGGGAGCGCGTTCAAATCAATAGAGACGCAGCGTATGAGAAGAGATGGGGTAAGGATCGATATTGCTCTTTCAACGGCGCCATTGCGTAATGCTGAAGGCGCAATCACGGCAGCAATGGGCATTTACGAGGACATTACGGAACGGAAAAAAGCGGAAGATGAAATACGGTTCCTTGCGGCCATAATCCAGAACCTTCCCGCTGCTGTCTGCGCCATCGATCTCCAGGGCAACCTCGTGGCCTGGAACAGCAGCGCGGAGAAACTTCTCGGGTATACGGCTGACGAGATCATCGGGAAACCGATAACATCCGTGATCCCGGAAGAGATCGCGCAACCGGAATTAACCCACTGCCTGACGTTATTGAATACCGATGGATACTTTTCAGGATATGAATCGGTCCGTCTTACCAAGGACGGCAGAAGGATCCCGGTGGAAATGACCGCGGTAGCAATAAAAGACAGAACGGAGAATGTCAAAAACTATGCGTCGATCATGGTGGACCTTACGGACAGAAAAAAGGCGGAGGAGGAGCGCCTCAGGGGGCACATGCTCGAGTCTATCGGCATCCTAGCGGGTGGAATCGCCCATGATTTTAACAACCTTCTAAATGTGATCGTCGGAAATATCGCAGTCGCAAAACTGTCCGTGCAGCCTGATGGTAAAGCGTACAGCAGACTCGATGACGCGGAAAATGTCTGCGGCATCGCGGGTGAGCTCAGCACGCGCCTGATCACCTTCGCCACCGGCGGAGAACCGTTGAAAAAATCAGCATCCCTGTCGGAATTGATCAAGAGCACGGTTGCCCTTCTAATGAAAGATTCGACCATTAAAACGGTGTTAACTATGCCGGATGATCTTTATCGTGTTGCTATTGATGAAGGGCAGATGAAGCAGGTCATCATTAATCTCATCATCAATGCGAAAGAGGCAATGCCCCAGGGGGGAACATTGACCGTTCGCGGTGAGAATCTGCATATTACCGCGCAAGACAATATTCCGATGCGGGAGGGAGACTACTTGAAGATATCGGTCCAGGACACCGGCGCCGGAATTCCCGCTGAAAATATGTCGAAGATATTCGACCCCTATTATTCCACGAAGGACACCTATAGCCAGAAAGGGTTGGGGCTCGGTCTCGCAGTCTGCTATTCCGTTATCAAAAGACATGACGGGCTGATTACGGTGGATTCACAGCCCGGAGAGGGGACGACCTTTAATATTTACCTATCAGCGGTAAAGAGCGGGTAGTTTCTTTCAAAGGGGAAACAGGTTGTCGATAGGCGGGGAAGATGTTCCTGCCGGGAAAGGAGATGCCATGAGCTACACAAACGATGCTTTAAAGAACAAGATAATCGATATGTATCCTGAGATCCGGAAATACGGCATTGATGCCGGTCTTGAATTTAACAAGGTGAAGAACGCCTATGTAGTAAAATTCAAGAAAGGCGCCAAAGAACTAACGACGCATCTTGAAAAAAAGGATGCTGACGAGTGTATGGAAGGCATCAAATGCGTTTATCTCGGAGTTCAGGTCGCGCAGTTCATCAAGAACTTTGAATTGATATGAAGAAGGAACTTTGATGGCAAAAGCGCCGGTAGTGGATGAGGAAACCTGTATCGGATGCGGCAACTGCGCAGAGGTCTGTCCGAAAGTATTTGAACTGGTAAATGAAAAGTCGCAGGTGATCGGACCCGATAAGTGCGATACGTGCAATTGTGAGAAGGCAATTGAAGACTGCCCGGTGCAGGCCATTAGTTGGAGCGATTGAAGACCATGATAACGGCCATTGCAACGCGGTGTGATCGTAATACGCCGTTGCTGATAAAAGGAGCGTCAATAAACGATTGTAGCGATAGTACGCCATGAAATGACCATTCGAAAAGCCGGGAGGATGTGTAATAGTGCGCTCATTCAAAGAGATCAAGGATAATTACCGATTCACCCGGGATGACGAAATACGGCTTGCTGCGTTGCGCCACCTTATGGAAGAGCGCGGCGAGGAGGTCATGAACACGCTTGGACTCTGGATCATGGGGACCAGGGGCGCGGCACAGTTCTTTGACGATGAGTCCCGGAAGAAGCACGTCTTCAGCGCCCAGAAGGTGTGGTTTCTCGAACTCTTTTCCGGAACCTACGATACCCGGTTTTACGAGAAACTCATGCGCATCGGAGCAACGCATGTCAAGTACAAGGTAGACGCCCATTATATGAACCGGGCGGTGAACCTCGTCAAGAATTCCTGCATCGACATAATCCAGAAGACCGAGGAGGACAAGACTGAAGCAACCAATAAGATCATCACGATCGGCAAGATACTCGATATAAGCCTGGACGTTATTACCACCGCATATATTGAGGAGGAAATGCGCATCTATTCGCCGGTCTATAAAGTGAAGAGCGTGCTTATCAACTTTTCCGAGCGGTTCTCACAGGCCACGAATCTCCTGCTTGTCCTTGCCCTTATCGGTTTGACAGTAGGCGTTGTCTGGCTTTTCGTGCAGGACGTGATGCACCTTCTGTCCGGCAACGTGGAACAGGGCATTGTCTCGGCACTCGGTTCCATGCTGCTGCTCTGGCTCATGATCGAGCTCATGAACACGGAAATTTCGCATCTGAAGGGCGGAAAATTCCATATCAGCGTTTTCGTGGGTGTCGCGCTGGTGACCATGATCCGGGAGACCATGATCGCCACGCTCAAACACGAGAAACCTGAGCTGATCTATTACCTCATTGCGGCCATCCTGGTCATTGGTTTTGTCTACTGGCTTGTTGTCAGGACAGAGAGTAAGGAGAAATAGCATATGACCTGCATCATACCATTTCCCGAGGCCCTATTCTACAATACCATCAAGTCTACAGAACTCTTGCGGGGAGGATTATGACAAACAAAGAGACGTGTCCTACTGTTGTCCTGGAAGACCTGAGGGATGCACTCAGGAAGATGAAGACCTATGTGGATATTACCGAGGAGGACCTCAAAAAGATCTACGAGCTCGCGCTCCATCATGCGCAGGCTAGGCTCGACTCACGGGTACCGGTGAAAGACCTAATGACGAAGAACGTCGTTTTCGTAAAAAAGGATGCCGACCTCCATGAAGCGGCGCGGATCCTGTCTGAGAACAGGATCAGCGGCATGCCGGTCATCGACGGCAACAACCGCGTTATCGGTGTTATCAGCGAAGCGGACCTCCTGATGCTCGCGGGCATGAAAAAGGAACACGTCTTCAAAGATATTGTGCGCCATATCCTCGGCGAACCGGTGTCTGCCCGGACGGGTGGGAACAAGGTGGAGGATGTCATGAGCTTTCCGCCGATCACCAGCATGGCCGATGACGATATCGCGGACGTAGCGAACATCCTCGACGAAAAAAGGATCAAGCGGCTTCCCGTGGTCGATACGGACGGGAAGCTCATCGGGATCGTTTCCCGTGCTGATATTGTGAAGATAATCAGTAAAAAGACGTGAGGTGGTCTTTGCGAGGCGTAATGGTACATCGCGGCAGGCGCAGGCTTCAACCTGCGTTTTTTTATGAGATCCTATGACCATATTGGAATATCTGTCAAAAATGAAGGGTGGGGCCAAGAGCCCGCCGGGAGTAGGGGGTCCGGAACTCTTCTGGTCGTGGTTCGGAGCAATGATCGGTATCGGGCTCTGCGCTTTTCTGTCCGCGAAATTCTTCGAACCCAGGGATTTGACGCTCCTCATCGGCTCGTTCGGTGCCTCAGCAGTGCTCGTGTACAGTGCGATCAAAAGCCCTCTGGCGCAGCCGAGGAACCTGATCGGCGGTCACGTCATCTCCGGTCTGGTAGGAGTGGCGTGCTGGCAGCTCTTGGGAGGGACTCTGTGGTTGGCGACTGCCATGGCCGTATCACTTGCCATCGTATCCATGCTTGCAACCAAGACGCTCCATCCGCCCGGCGGCGCGACTGCGTTGATCGCGGTCATCGGCGGCGCCAAAATACATAATCTCGGGTATCTGTACGCCTTCGTTCCTGCTGGTGCAGGGGCGGTCATCCTGCTGATTGTCGCCTTGATCGTGAACAACCTTTCAAAGAACAGAAAATATCCTGAATACTGGTTGTAACAGCGTTGACATCCCGCTCGTATCTCAGCGGGCTGATCAACTGGTCCGCTTGAACGTCAAGATCAGGGGCTGTTCTCCCGCACCATTGATGTAAAAATACTCCAGCGAATTTCCCTCATGAAAGTAAGCCTTGTCGATGATACGCGATCAATACATCTGCTCGTTCTCTGCCACTACATCATCCGTCACCGTCGAGCGGAAGATGCGGTAGACCCAGATCTTGTAAGCGATAACGATGGGGACAAAGATGAACGCGACCACGGTCATGATCTTCAGGGTGTACGCACTTGAAGAGGAATTGGATATCGTCAGGCTGTAAGCCGTGTCGATGCTGGACGGGATCAGGTTCGGGAAAAGCCCGACTACGCCGGTGAACACCACCATCAGGATGGTCAGGCACGACGAGGCAAAGGCCATCAGGGGGCTTCCTTTGGCAAGGAAGACCTTGATGCCGACGAGCGCGGCCACGGCAAGGAGCGGTACGGCGAGGAGCAGCGGTGTGCTCAGATAATTATCGTAGAGCCTGGTGGAAAAGGCCGTGGCGACGAGGAACAGGACGGCAATGATCAGCTCTGCGAACCACAGTCTGTTCGCTGTGACCGATGAACGGAGACTGAGCTCACCCTCGGTCTTTACGCATGCGTACAGGCTGCCGTGGGTCAGGAACATCACGACGAACAAGGCGCCGGTCAACAAACCGTAGGGATTCAGCAGCGAAAGAATCGAACCATGGTAGCCGGCCGCGTCCATGGGCAGGCCGCTGAATATGTTGCCGAAGGCCACGCCGAACAGGAGCGCGGGAAGTACGCTGCCAAGGAAGATCCCCAGGTCCCATGCTTTTTTCCATCCGTTGCTGTTTATCTTGCCGCGGAATTCCAGGGAAACTCCGCGGATAATGAGACCGAAGAGCAGGAGCAGCAGAGCAGAGTAGAGATAACTGAACATCAACGCATAGGTCTTCGGGAAAGCGGCAAAGGTTGCTCCGCCTGCGGTCACGAGCCAGACCTCGTTCCCATCCCAGACCGGGCCGACGGTGTTGATCAGGACCTTTTTTTCGCGATCGTTCCGCGTAAGGAAATAGTGCAGCATGCCCGTGCCGAGCACGAAGCCGTCGAGCATGAAGTACACTGCCCACAGGACCGCCCAGAGAATGAACCACGTTACTTGGAATTCCATGTTATGCCTCCTCCTTCGCCGGTTTCATGAAACCGGAACGATCTTTGTCAGGACCCTTTTTCGCGAACTTCGACAGCAGGTACATATCGACCACGCCAAGCCCTCCGTAGAGCAGGGTAAAGCCCAGAAGCGACGCGTAGACCTGCAGCGGACTGATGGACTGCGATACTGCATGGGTGGTCCTCATGACCCCGTAAACAATCCAGGGCTGTCTCCCCACCTCGGCAACGATCCAGCCGAGCTGCCCCGCGATGTAGGGCAGGGGAATAGAGAAGAGCATGATCGTCAGGAACAGGGGATGGAGCTCCAGCGTTCCCCGCTTTGCGTAGACGACCGCCAGGAGCGACAGAAAGAGCATGGCAAAGCCGAGCAGGAGCATGATCTTGAAGCTCCAGAAGGTGGGCAGCACCGGCGGACGGTCTTCTTTCGGGAAGGCCTTCAGGCCCTTGATCTCGGCATCAGCGGTATGGAAGGCAAGGTAGCTCAGCATATTTGGCACGCAGGGGCCTTCCAGCGAGTTGCATTCATTTTCCGTGTCCGGGATGATAAAGAGATTGTATCCCACGTTTTTCTGGGTCTCCCAGAGCGATTCCATGGCGGCAAACTTGGCCGGCTGCGTTTTAGCGACCTCCACTGCATGGAAATCGCCGATCGCCGCAACGGCGATGGTCGCTGCCAGGCCGAAGATCGCTGCTATGGTGAAGGACCGTTTAAAGAACTCCGGTTGGTTCTTTTTTAACAGGTGATAGGCCGATACGCCCATGACGAAGAACGCGGCCACAACGTAGCCCGAGGTGAGCGTGTGCCCGAATTTGAGCCAGCCGTAAGGGTTTGTAAGAAAGGCGCCAAAATCCACCATCTCCGCGCGGTTGTTCCGGAGCACGTATCCCACCGGATGCTGCATCCAACCGTTCGCCAGCAGGATCCAGAGCGCGGAGAGGTTCGTTGCCAGGGCCACGAGCCAGATGGAGACGGCATGGGCCTTTTTCGAAATCTTGTTCCATCCGAAGATCCAGAGGCCGATGAACACCGATTCGAGAAAGAAGGCCATGGTTGCTTCGATGGCAAGGGGCGCGCCGAAAATATCGCCCACGTACTTGGAATATTCTGCCCAGTTCATGCCGAACTGGAACTCCAGGGTAATGCCCGTTACGATACCGAGGGCGAAATTGATGAGGAACAGCTTGCCCCAGAATTTCGTCATCCTGAGATACATCTCGTCGCCGCTCATCACGTACCGTGTTTCCATGTAGGCCGTCATGATCGAGAGCCCCAGCGTGAGCGGTACAAAGATCCAGTGAAACATGCTCGTGAGGGCAAACTGCAGTCTGCTGAGTGTTACCACATCCATAGTAATAGTCCTCCTTGTAAAAAGATACGTACCATAAGTATATGAGTGAGATGGTCCTAATCTTAAACGAAAAAAATAGTCGGTACGGTCAACGCACTCCGGCCAGCTTGCCGATCGTTTCCCTCTTGAGCCGTTTCTCGACATCCTTTCGGATTTCAACCCAAACCGGGTGTACGGCACAAGTAGAGCTCAATCGGCACCTTTTGCTGTCGATCGCGCAGACGTTGATACCGGCAGGCCCCTGCATCGCTTCCATGATGGAAAGGAGGCTTATTTCGGATGGCTTCCGTGCGAGCAGAAAACCGCCTTTGGCCCCGCGCGAGGATGCCAGTATATGGCTTCGCACCAGCCGCTGCAGGAGTTTGGCTAGAAAGCTTTTCGGGATGTGCATCGCATGCGCTATTTCCGTAACGCTCACCATTCGGCCGTCCTGTTGGGCCAAATACAGGGCCGTGCGTACCGCGTAATCTGTCTCTCTGGTCACCAACATGGCGTTATTTCAGGGCCTCATAGATCTTTCCAACGATCCGGGCGGACGGTTTCAGGGTTTTGTCGCCTTCCTTTTTCCACTGGGCAGGGCAGACCTCGCTCGGGTTCGAAGCGAGATGGATATTCGCCCTGAACTTGCGGAGCAGTTCTTCCATATTCCTGCCTAAATTGTAGAAATTCACTTCAGCATTGAGAAGGGTGCCTTCGGGATTAATGATGAATGAGCCACGGAGCGCGTTGCCCGAAGCTTCGTCGTAGACGCCAAAGATGCGGGCGAGCGAGCCGGTCCGGTCGGACCCCATGGGATATTTGGCCTTCTCGAGCATCTTCTCGTCCCGCTGCCAGGCGAGGTGGACGAATTTGGTGTCAGTGCTTACGGTAATGACCTCTGCCCCGAGTTTTTTGAATTCCTCATACTGCTCGGCCAGGGCGGCGAACTCGGTCGCGCAAACGAACGTAAAGTCCGCAGGGTAGAAGAAAAGGATGGTCCACTTCTTTGCGGCTTTCTGGGAGGAGAGGGTGATCTCGCCAAAATCACCCTGGGATGGGTCGTAGGTATCGAGCTTGAAATCGGGCACGGCCTGGCCGACGCGGATACTGCAGCACGGTTCTGACATGACGCTACCTCCTGAGGTTAATTAGGGTATTTAAGGCCCTAATTTACCACTATAGAGATTGTTGTCAAGCGCTTTTTATGGAAGGTGCAAAATGTTTCTGAAAAATGCGAACTGCGATGGATTCAAGAGCCTAACTAGGGCCGGGTTCTGAAGAAAATGATGGGT
The DNA here is from genome assembly GCA_963796285.1 of Nitrospirota bacterium. Classification (GTDB taxonomy): domain Bacteria; phylum Nitrospirota; class UBA9217; order UBA9217; family UBA9217; genus JALNZF01. The sequence continues at coordinate 988,530 of CAWCKW010000012.1, read as the reverse complement.
CGGCAATGAATTTCTATTGATCATGATACTAGTATAGCATACGATGCGCATATCATTCCTGTTCCGGCAGAAAATAACATGTGCATAGAATTATATACGTCTGTTTTTTAATGACGGTCCTGCGAAGAGGAGTGATACTTTAGTTGAGAGAGGCGGTTGATGCATAACAGCGGAGACAGTCAAGGAAATCTAAACATTGATAGTTTCACGCGTACTGATATTCCGGCAATTAATGCGATGCAGGCCGCACCTTTTGCCGAAACCAAGATGGAAAAGGCCTTTGCCTGCACCGAGTTCCTTATTGCACGCCTGGATACAGGCTCCGCAGTTCACGCAAGAAATGTCGCGCTTGTTCTTTCGCGGAGTCACGTTCATGAAACAGGCACGGTCGCAGCCCTTGCAATCCGTGCATTCCGAGATTCTTGCGGTGTCCATACCGAGCCTGAGAGATATCGGGCTGATCCAGCCGAACAGCATCTGCATGAGCCCGGCTGCGCAGACGAATTTGCACAGCACGTGACGGACAAAAATGGACGTGATGACCATGTAGATCGCAACACCGATAATGCCGGCCTTTACGCCGAAGGTGAAGTTCCCGGTCCAGATCTGGTGCCAGATGGTCTTGGGCGCGACAAAAAAACCAGTGAGCGCTACACCATTGACCAGCGGGATCACGACAATGCTCAGAAGCGCAAGGACACCGTATGGTACCCTGTTCTGCAACGGCACTTCGGGATCGCTCGGCTTTTTCCCATACAGGCTTCTCCTGCCGAGGAGCTTGAGTGTCAGAACGTCGGCAAACTCAAAGAGCGCGCCTTCAGGACAGAGCCATCCACAAAAGAACCGTCCTGTCAGGAATCCGAGGAGAGGGAACAGGGCGAGGACGAGGATCCAGGGCAGGATGGCCTTCAGAAAAAACTGGACAGCAATATGGAACGCGCCGGCAGCACTCTGGTCGGCATAGAAACCCTGCTCCAGGCCAAGGCTCCAGACGTTGCCGAGGATGATCAGGTCATGGGTATCCGTGTCATACCGGAAGATATTCAGCACCGGCATGAGGAGGATGAAGAGGATGAAGAACGCCTGCGTCATCCGTCTGTAAGAGGTCAGTTTCATGCTGAAATATAGCGCGATCCGGTCTAATAAAATATGATACACGTCATAGGACCTAAAAGATCCGCGCGAATTTCCTTGAAGTTTTAATCATCTTCTGCTACAAGTAATCGAGGGCCTATTTCAGAGACATTGTTTCAGGGAGGTCGGAGCATGTCTGATGAACAGAGCGCAAATGATCAAGAACGATTAGCAGAGGGTGACAATTCCGATAAAAGGTTGGATAAACGATACGAGGTCCCGGCCTTCTATCAGCGATATGTTCAGCTGCGCGTAAAAGCTGGCAACGATTTCGTCCCAGCTGTCTTGAACAACTTCAGCCGCCACGGCATCCTGTTCGAATGCACGGAGCCGTTCGATGTCGACACCCATGCTGAGTGCATCATAACTATTTCCCGCTTGCTGTCGCGGGACATTTCTTTTGGTATCGCCGTAAAATATTGCAGAAAAAATGGACCGGCTTTCCTCATCGGAGCAAGTATCAAGACAGTCGCGGATGCAACCTGGTTTAATGTGTTCGTGGAGATTCACGATTTTATCGTCCAACGGAAGGACAATGTATATTGAATTTCTTCAGTATCAGTATAAATGAATTATTGGACGAAATTCATTTCAGTAATTGCCATGTTCCAGCACCCCACTTGAAATACCCGCTTGTCGATGCAACCGTTGGCCACGGTTGGTATTTTAATCGAGTGCAAACGAGCCTGTCTTGAGACTCCCCGCGCGGCGATAAACACTCACAATTACGCCCTTGCTCGTGGTATTGGTTCTCACGAGCGTGAGCATAGCCGGCACGGCGCCGACGCCGAACAGCCGCTTCCCCATGCCGAGGACCATCGGAAAAGTCAAAAACCTGTACTTGTCAATGAGGTCGTTCGCGATCAGCGTTTGGGCTAGGCCGCAACTCCCATGGACCTGCACCTCGCGTGAAAAGCGCTTTTTGATGACATCTTCCACCGCGATAACTATTGATGGATATTGTGCGGGCCAATCGGGTTTTTTCGGGTAAAATCCCCCATTGATCACGCCATTTTTTTTGGGGCCGCTCTCGTCGGTTTCAGTGGTGGTTGCAAGGACATAATTGCCCATATCTTCGGCAAGCAACTGCGTTTGCCAACCGAATACTGACTCATAGAATTTAGCCATACGCACCCGATTGTCGTACGGCAACTCAAAGTGAACGACGGGATCCATAATTGTTCCTCCTTATCAATGGAAGTGTGGTTTCCTACATGCTGCGATCGTCTCTTGCGCGGGTGTGGGCGCGCTTCACAGCGACCTATGCGACTATTTCCCAAGAGGCTCGAACTTTTTCCCTCCGCTTTCCACAAACTTGCTGAAGAACTCGACGTAATGGAGCCTGAGCGAATGGATCGTCGGTGAGAACACGCCGAGGATAATGTTGAGCAGGTGAAGCAGCGCGGCCACTGCCACTCCGAGAACAACATTACCCATTTCCCCCGCCAATTGGTTTGCCACATATGCAAGCAGGACCGACGTGAGGCCGATGGCCATGATCCTGACATATGAAATGATATTCCCGATGCTCTTAAGCAGTTCAAGCGGCGCCAGAAGACCGCCGAAGATAAACAGGAAGGGGACGGCTATCAGGATGGCGATGATGATAGGCTTCGAAAGCAGCGCGGGAAAGTACCCGAAAAAAGAGGCGAACACGGCGATCATACCGAAGAGGACGGCGATGTTCAGGAGCTTATAGATCGCCTCTTTCCGGATATGTTTCTTGAACGCCGTTATGACGCCAAGAACCAGACCCAAAAGGATATGCACCACCCCGGCCGAGATAGCAAATACCATCATGGGCACAACCGATGTCCGCCGCTCGATCAGGAGCGGTTCAAGGCCGAAGAGCCTCGCGCCGAGATCGCCGAACAGCTCACCATAGAGCAATCCGAACACTATCGTATACAGTGATGACACGAAAAGTATCTTGGACGCATCGGCAACGTCCCTGTTTTTTGAATAACGCCTGATGAGGACGAACGCGAGGAGGGCAAGGAGCAGGCCGTACCCCGCGTCACCGAGGATCATACCGAAGAATATGGGAAAGAAAATTCCGATGTAGGGCGTCGTATCGATAGACGTGTATGCCGGAAGCGGAAGCACGCGGCTCAGGAGTTCAAAAGGCTTGAAGTAGGGCGGGTTCTCCAGAACGACCGGGGCATGCTCGAGCTCCTTTTCGCGAACATGCTTTTCCTCCATGACCACCTGCATGCCGAATGACGCATCCAGCTGCGCCTTCAACCTCACCACGTCGTCCGAGGGCATCCAGCCCCGGACATAAAAACACATCTGCGTACGATAGATCGTAGCCGTGGTCGTAAGCAGCGAGATCCGCTCATCGATCCAACCCAGAACACTGCGGTAAAGAGGGATCCAGCGCCGCCCCAGTTCTTCGAGTTCCCTGTTGATCGTTTCGCTCTCCCTGGACAACGTAAAGTTTTGAGCTTCGAGATAACTGATCTTCCCGGAAAGGGAAAGTTTATCGAAATCCGGCGGCAAACTCACCTCAGGGACATGCTCTTTGCTCAACTCCTTGCTTACTGAATCGGCGATGGTCTTTTCAATGGTGATCATCCCCGCGAGCGTGCCGTCTCCGGCCGGTACCGTGAAAAATCGGAAGTTCCCGCCCGTCATCTTCGCCACGAGCGAACGCACATGGTCTACCGAGCTTGCGTCCTTGATGGTGAGCCCGATGATATCGAAATCAGGCGGGGTATGGGTCTCTTTCAGGAGTGTATCGAGGGTGTTCAGGAATGCGGCAAAGTGGCCGTGTTCCGCCATTTCGTGTTTTATCTCCAGCTTTCGCAGGTGGAGCATTCTGGCGGTCTTGAGGTGTTTCTCGACCGTATACAGAATAGTCCCGATGATCGATTGTGGCTGGATATAGCTTGTACGCACCGCCAACTTGGGAAGATACGTAAGGAGCTCGTCGATCTTGCGGCGTAGATCGTCCAGGAAAAGACGTTCAAAAAGAGTCCTCTCCCGCTCATCATGAAGAAAGGGCCTGATTTTATCGTCTCCTGCTTCCTCTTCCGCAAGCTCCGTTGGCTCGGGTTCGATCTGAAGGACATTCAGCTTTTGCAGTAGCTGAATGACATCCTGCAAATAGCTCTGCGGTCCGACTATCTCGACCTTCGACATTCTTGCTATCATGTTCTCATTCCATCAGACGTAAGATCACGTATGAATCGTGCGAAGCACGTTCACTGTTCTCGGTGATAACCTTCTCTTGCTCAGATTCGAGACAGCATTTTTCGATACGATTGCATCATGCTTTTCCTATAACCTACCCTGTTACTATTGTATCAAAAAATAAGCGGCAATTGAGCCTTATGCTGATTTAACTATGAGAAGCTCCCTAATTACTCATGCTGATGTCTAGTAATTGCATAAGCGTTGCGGAACCGAACCATATGAATTGCCGCACCAGGAAGTCGACAGTCTCGTGTCTTCGCTCCGGCGACAGCCAGTAGTCCTTATTCGGCAGATTGATCAAATCGTTGGGGATCTTTGATGCGATGAATCCAACACCAGGGAAAAGGACCGCGACGAACGCAACGGCGATGAGATAGATCTTCACGAAGAACTCTTTGCTCGCCCATGCGTCCGGCCGGCCTGAAGCCCCGAAGTGAGATGCGACGTTATCCGGAAGAAGGGGGTAATAGTATGCGGCTTGCGCAATGCAGAGGATTAGTAGAATGATAAAGACCATGCCGCTAAATTTTCGCATAGATACCCTTTATTGTGAGTTGTGCTGTCGGATGGCAGGCCGTTATATGTTTAAGCACGTCATGAAGCTATCTCAGGGAACGATTCATTAACAATCGGCATTAGTCACCCATCAATATTCGCATAGATTTAATTTTACGTGAACTCCTACGCACGATGGTGAAAGGTGCAGCGCCCTCTCGACCGGTTGGTACAGTTCGCTATCTCTGCCGATTTATCCCGCCTATGTTCTGAACAGAATGCGATAAGCGTAATGATTGTGCAATAGAAAGTAAGTTCGTTATTATTTTAATAAAAAAACAAATTAAGCTTGCAATCGGCAACCTCGATCCAGGAGCGATAGCCGTTATCTGCTATCGCATTGCGCTAAAATTCGCATGCTCTGCAGCCCAGCAGGTCTTAGCGTCATGGCAGTTCTTGATCGCTTCGAGCACCGTGTGCAGCAACTTCTTCTCCTCGTTCGGGCAGTGACGAGAAGGTATTACGCTGCTCGTACGGGTCTGTGACGAGGTCGTGGTACCTCTTTCTCCCCAGTGGCGTATTCCACGTAAATCGACGTCAGCGTCCGGATTGCTTCATACGTGGGCGGGTTTCCTGAGCGGTGGGCAGGTGAGTCCGGGTCTGTTCGGTCTCTGCGGCCACCCGTGGTGTTCGATCAGCACAGCATCCCGCCAATCTGCGATTTCCTGGCCGTGAAGTAAAGGCACCAGGCTGTGGCCGTCTACATTCGCGGGGGGCACGACACCCGCAAGTTCGGTATAGGTTTGGCAAAGATCGATGTTCTCCGCGATCTCATCGATCATTCGGCCGGCCGGAACTCCCGGTCCCGTGACGACCAGCGGAACATGGATATCAGTATCGAACGCGGTCATCTTCCCCGGCCTCAAGCGATGTTCGCCCATGTGGTAGCCATTGTCGGAGCTGAAGACGAAGTAGGTGTTCTTCTCCTGGCCGATCGCTGCCACAGCCGCCTGCAGCTCGCCGATCATTTTGTCAACAGCCAGTACTGATTGGGCGCGTTTGCGAAAATCAGCGTCAATAGCGGTCATCTCGGCCTCGGTAATGGGCGGGATCTCGCGCAGCCATTGGGGTCGTTTGCATCAGGCGCGGCATTAAATGCCTGCGTTCGAGGAGCGCGCAGTCCCGGAAATGCATCAAGGTCGCGCGGCGCGGGCGTATACGGCGCATGCGGCGCAAAGGTCGCAACCTCGATCAAAAACGGCTGATCCGGCTTCTCCTTGATGAAGCGCACTGCCAAATGGGAGAGAACGTCGGTGAGGTAGTCCGTTGGCTTCCTTCCATAGTGCACGACTGTGCTGTCCTGCCTGAGTTTGTAGTTAAATTCCGGATAACCATTGCCCGCCACTGCCCAGGTCGTCCAGCCTGGAGCAGGCTGGATGCTCTGCAGGCTGATACTCGTTTAAATATTTGCCAAGCATGGCAGTGCGATATCCGGCAGCTGAGAGCGCAAAGGCGAACGTTACCCGTTCAAGCCCGCGATCTCGAAATACCAAATAACCGCCGTCTTTGCCCTTGTTCCTGAACACGCCGGTGTCGTGCGGGTAGCGCCCGGTGAAGATCGATGAGCGAGAGGGACAGCAGAGCGAATCGGTCACAAAGTAATTGGAAAACGTGACGCCGTCCTTCTGCATCTTGAGGACGTGCGGCATGTACTGCACCAGGTTGAGCGAAAGATCATCGGTCAGGATAAACACGACGTTCGGACCTTTAACTGAATTATTCGTCTTAGCCGAGGGAACAGCAGGCAATGGGATCACAGGGGAAGATTGGTCGTCGCTTTCCGATGTATGAGCTTTCGCCTGTCCAAAGTCCGGGTTCCTAGCTTTGCAAGCCTCCACCAGTTCATGATCGACTTGCGGCAACACCTTGCTCGCCTTGTGCGGCTTGGCCTTCCCCTGCATGATCGGATTAACACAATCCACGATAAGACCGATACCTTCCGACGTGCCTCCCTGTACAAAGCCCGCGTTCTTGCAGGCCTCTATGATTTTATTGCAGGGTCCATTTTTCTCGGCGGCCGTCGAGGTCGATGCCATTACTGACAAAACGATCATCACTCAAAGGGTGCAGACATGTATCCATTTATGTTGTGCCATAATTGTTCCTCCCAATCATGTTGCCAACACAGTACTGTTTTATGTCTGAATGTAGTTTATCACTTTTTGTGAAAAAATGGCACAACAGCGGTTATCTTTTAGCAATGGCCGCGAGTCAAATTATTCATGCGTTATCCGTATGGGAGAATAAATAGGGGCAGGAGAGGCAGGTCTATTGTCATGCTATCAATCGCTGAAACGAAGGATATTGCTCACCATAGAGACGTGCAGATCAGGCCCGGCAATTTCACTCTGTCTGCACTTATATATTTAAATAGCTTCTACCATATTCTGGTCAAGCTATCGCTTGTCCCCAAATTGTCAACACGAAGGTCCTGACCCATTGGCTCCCCTGACAAGCAGGACTACGGTGTATTCAACCATGTGATGTTCGCCTCATTCCGGGGAGGCAACCGATGATACTTGTATTTCGGATAACCGATCATCATGATTCCGAAGCTCAGGTATCCCTCGGGAAGCGCGAGTGCCTGCTGAAACGGCGGCCACTGTGCGGCTGCAACCATCAGGAAACCCGCCCAGCAGGAACCGAGGCCGAGCGTCGGTGCGGCAAGGTCAAGATAGGATAGCGCTGATGCGCAATCAACCTGGGCAAGTCCGTAGTCTTTGGGCGCATAGGCGACGATGAGCGCTGGCGCACCCCGGGTGATGCCATCTATGCCAGATTCCCACGCAGTCACCGTTTTGGAGAGGCGATACTGTTCCGCCAGGGGATGTTTCTTTTCGATCATATACCGAAACAGGTCAACGACAAGCCCCGCCATTTTCTTCACGTCTTTTCCCTCGTTCACGACAAGCCATTTTATCTGCTGGCTGTTGCCGCCCGTGGGAGCATAGCGGGCGATGCTGATGAGCTTTTCGAGTTTCTCGCGCTCGATCGGCTTGTCCTGATACGTGCGGATGGAGCGCCGCGATCTAAGGAAATACTCGGCCTGTTCATTCGTAAGAGCTAAGTCTTTTCTGATCGGAGAAAAATCCCCGGTCTTGATAGCGTTGTGCGTAAAAGCCCCGTGCGGGCAGACAGCTACGCAATGCCCGCATCGCACACACCGCTCGTCCGCATCGGCAGTAGGCGTCGGCGATGAGGCACTGTCCTTCATCTCGATGAGCTTGAGGGGACATTCTGCGACACAGATTCCGTCGCGTTTGCACTTCTTTTCGTCGATCGTAAATAAACTCATGAGAATCTCCTTGTGATAGGACTAACGTTGTGGCTAACCGGCGCGCGAAAGGAGGCGAAGCCGACTGAAGCGCGTCCGGTTGAGCCGCGTGTTAGGCCCGACCGTGTTAGATGTCGGGCCTGAGCTTACTCTTGCCTGACTATATCGACCGAGATCTCCACCGCCGGAATCGTTCCTCTGTTCTCAAGCCAGTGTGTGGTGTTCCTATCCTCGGGCCAGCCCACTCCCGGCCCATAGTCCGTAGCGACTCCATTTCGATGGTCAGTGATCGTTCCTTGCAGTATGTAGACGGTGCCTGGTCTGTCTTTATGGTCGTGAATCGGGCCGAAGACGCCTCCAGGCTCGATGGTCACCATACGCATTCGAAGTTGGCGCCCTGCCATGCCCTCGATCTCAGGGCCAAGGTCAACCGTTGCAAGTAACTTCACCGTAACACCTTTCGTCTCAGGTGCCACCTGTTCGTTGCTCATCGTGCTCTCCTCTCTGTACTTCCAGGGCCTAACACGCGGGTCACGCGCCCAAGCCGATTCAAGGCTGACACCTGGTTTATTAGTCAATTTGTGATGTTATTGAAAGATCATTTTCACATATCTATGTCCAGAATGGCGCGCCGAATGGCCCTATAATCATCTGGTGGAATATTAATATGCGTTCCAATCCGTTTCAAGAAGGCCCAAAGGTGATTTTGCTGTTGCAAGGAGGTCGACATAACAGCCATAATCAATTTTGTAGACATCGTATCTAATCCCCGGCGTATCGTGCGCAGCGACATTTCGCTTCAATAGATGCAGTACTCTTGCATCGAAAAGATAGTCTATTAAAGCCGCCGATACAGTTCTCTGCAACAAAAATGCACGCGATCGCCTATGTGCTATTACGTTATCGATTATCCAGTGTAAAAGTTGCAGTACTTTTGCATTAGCCGATACGGCTGATTCTTTGTCGCGTTGATACCATGTTTTGCTGGCCTTTCTCACAATTTCAATTGAAATAGGTTTTGAGAAATCACTTTGAGCTGCCAGCATAATATGTAAAATCCATCACGAGGTATACCTTCCGCCGCCGGTCAAGCTCGCGAAAAACATTTTCCGCGTAAATCGCTGCGGATTAAAGCCGAAGCTCGAATTAGGAAGGGCGGGGTCATTAGCTTGATCTGCAATCGAAGATAATGTCGCTAAATGACATTCTGGAATAAAGCCACAGCGTCGCTACATCATTATCAAATACCTTGAATTCGTCCATGTTCAAATGTGCTGATGCATCACCCCCGAGTTCTATACCGCGATAATCGCCCGCCTCAAGAGCTTGCTGGAATTTACTTCTTTTTTCGATAGCGCCTATCTTAATTGTAATGTTGAACAGGAATAAGCTTCTTCTGATAAATCTGCCAATATGGTTGTAATTCAAAATAATAACACTCCTTCATCAAGCAGAATCAAACCTTTTTCCATTCAAGACCTTCATTAAACGGGAAAACACGTCCCCCACGCGACCAAAATGAATGCGATGGAACTGTGAGCCGGTAATTTTCAATCGATATGAACCCTGCTCTTGTTGCTCCTGCATATCCTTTGTTGTCGCCGTAACAGAAACTGTTTTAGGTGTGAAGCTTACACCTGCCTCCTCAGCCGATGTCGTTTTATGTGTACCGGTTACGGACACTTCTTCTTCTGCTGCACCAACGACCTCGGATATAATCAGCCATGTCATCAAGAACAGTTGATACTTGACTAATCAATCCTCGTACTTTCATTGAGAGCAGCATCAATCAATTCACCGTGAATAGCGACGAGAGTATCAACAAGTAATCGTGTGGCTCTTTCGGGGAAAGGCACCAGAGGGTCTGAATAGAGACCACCTGTAGAGCCGATTTCTAAGGTCTTTATAAATCGGTACGTCTCCAACACTTCGTTTTGATTCAGCTTAATACACAAGCGCATGTGTCTTCCCTGTACCCCGGCGTCCATAAAGTATTTGATTTCAGTGGTTGAAAGTACCGTAAAGAGTGGGCCAACGTCAACGAAACTATCCACAAATGACTTGTGATCTATTTTTTCCGCTCGATTTGTAAAACTGATGAAAATTTTATTAATTTTTTGAATCATCTTTTGTACCTTAACAAGTAATTAGTCTTTCGGGATACAGTAGCATAGAAAGGACAAACCGGTCAATGAATTTAAGAAAAAACTTGACGTAACCTCTTGGAATCGCTATGCTTGCGCAAAAAGACTAATATGCAAAATGACGGCAAGTTATATTATCGGGACTAATATGCAAAAACGGTATTCTCTGATTTGAGGAGAACTGCATGCAGCCCATTCCAGAAGATATTCTGACGCAATTTAACGTAGTTTTGGCACAGAAGGCAGTTTCATCTTCGTTGCAAGACGAGTATCGGAAATGGCTCAAGTATTACCTTGATTTCCGGGTAAAGTATCCGCCGCCGGACAGGAAGTTGCCAGCCCGTTGGATTTTTAATGGATTCGGCTATCCCGGTACAGTCATGGTATAAATAAAAAAAGAGGACGGCAGATTGCCGTCCTCGTATCAGATTAACTTCAACTATTCCTGTTTTCTTGTCAGGCCTTAACCGCCGCCCTTTCCCTAAGCGTGAAATAATCCACCACGAAGATGCCGACCCCGACAAGGAACCCGACGCCGAAGATCGCGCGGAAGACCCAGAACCAGATGTTGTAGCTCGCCTTCACCGCCTCGTAGTCCAGACCCATGAGACGTTCCATGTAGACCTGGACCATGCCGGCGCCGGTGAGGGTCATGGTGATGAACACCATCGAGATCGTCATCCACCAGAACGCCAGGTACGCCCTGCCGGGATCAAACTCCTTGATGCCGCGGATAGCGGGCAGGGTCACATAGATCATGGCGATCACCAGAAGCACATACGCGCCATAGAAAGCCAGGTGGCCGTGGGCCGCGGTGATCTGGGTACCGTGGGTCCACTGGTTCATTTGCGGAAGGGTATGGACCAGGCCCCACAAGCCCGCGCCCACAAAGTTGAAGATGGCATGGGCAACGGTGTAGAAAAGTCCTGCCTATTCATATCAATGCGCCGATATACATACAATGTGTCATAAAGATGCACTAAACACGGCCGCAAGCGCGATTTGACTTTATGCCAATCGTTTGCTATCTTTTTTTATATAAATTCCATAATCTGAAAGGAGAGACACCATGAAGAGAGCATTTATCGCTGTATTCGTCGTTGTATTCCTTGTTGTCACGATAGGCTTGGTCGTGGCAGCGGATAAGAGCAAGGTCTATTATGTCTGCAATTGCAAGGATGATTGCAAGTGCGACACGATATCCAAGGAGCCCGGCAAGTGCAAATGCGGCAATGCGTTGGTCCCCATGCATCTTCTCGCTATTGAAAAGGACACGGCCGTGTTCTGCCGGTGCGGTGCGGATTGCACCTGCGAGCGGAGCAAGGACGACCCGAGCAAATGCGGGTGCGGCAAGCCGGTGAAAACGGTCAGCTTGAAAGGCAAGTACGTCTGCGCATGCGGGGCTGATTGCCAATGCGGCGCAATTTCCGACAAACCGGGCAAATGCGGCTGCGGCAAAGAGATGAAACAGATTTAGTTCCTAGAACTGTTGAAAAACAAAGGCCCCTGTATAAAACAGGGGCCTTTTCATTGTGACTCATCGTATGTTCGTATCGCGTTTATCTTCAGGCGATCCCAGGCATTCCGAGCGTTTACTCCACCGGCGTAACGATCGCCATGACCACGAGCTTTTCACCTTTGTCAGCGGCAAAGCCGTGCTGTACGTTGGGCTCGCACAGGATGCAGGTCTTCTCATCGGCCTCCATCTTCTCGTCGCCTACGGTAAAGGTCCCTTTGCCCTGCACGCAATACATCATGAGCCGAAGCGGCGCCTTATGGGGATCAAGCTTCTGGCCTGCTTCAAGGCACATGAGGGCAACGCGCATCTCCGGCTTGTCTGAAAGCATCTCGCGTGAGATGCGGTCGGGTTTGAACTGGATCAGTTTCTTTAAGTCGAGCACTTCCATGGTATCCTCCGTTGTACGTTTGAAATTCTCAGTTCATGGTTCAACATTATCTATAAATCCTTCAATTTCACAGATTCGTTTCTCTTATTATAGCTTACAATAGCATGGCTGCGATGAAGATGCTATGACCTGTGTCATACGGGATACTCAGGTAAATTCTACGCAAAACGGAAGAAAAGTTATCGCGCAAAGGCGCCAAGCGCGCAAAGGGCGGCTTTGCGTGAGACGCCTTTTAGCTTCGATCTTTTAGTTCAGGCTTGTCCGAAAGCATCTCGAGCGAGATGCGGTAGGGGTTTTTACCACCACCTCCAGAGCGCGATGACAAATACGATGACGAACACGAGAATGAGGTTCATATAAGCAAAGAAATAGAAGAGCTTCATGTGGAATGGCAGCTTGGGTTTTTCCGAGGTTGCCAGCAGCGTGCCGACCCGGGGCATGGCCAGGATCTTGTCTTCACCATGCGGAGCGGTCTTCAGGATGTCCGTCAGATCGTTCCCCGCGGCATGTTTCATCATGTGCGAGCCGTTCTTCCAGAGCTTGCTCCTGGTCATATCATAGATGATGCCTTTATATGCAGCGTAGGCCGGATGCCCGTCTTTCCCGTCAAACTGGCAGAGGCCGTCGATGGTGCAGGCACCGGTGTCGTCCATCGCGGGGACGAGGGTCTTCTGCTTTCTCAATTTTGGTCCGATATAGATCGTAACGATAAGGGCGCTCGAAAGCATGAGCAGGTACAGGCATATCTTGATGCCCAGCAGGATGCCGAACCGCGTAGTGAAGAACATGTCCCATGACGCTATCCTTGCAATGGTCAGGAGCGATCCGGTTATCAGCAGCACGATCATCGCGAGCCAGCCGAGCCTGAGTTCGCCCTTGGGCAGGCCCTTCGAGGCATAGGCAGGTTTCAAAAGGATATGGACGTACATGATCGTTCCGAACCACATGATGGCCGCCATCATATGGAGGTAGCCAATCATAAGACGTACGATACGCTGGGTCGTGTTCAAGGGCCGGTAAAGTCCCTTGGACTTCATATCGGCAAGAAATTCCTTGCCCTGCTGGGTAAGCGTACCGCCGCCGATGACATCGACGTGGCACTGTTTGCATTCGAACCCTGTCTGGCGCGCGTAGTCCGGCGTGGCAGAGACCGGCGCGGGGACAAACGCGAACATTCCGAGAAGGCATATGAGTAGGTAACTGAATATGAGTATCGATATGTTTTTCATGGCCGTGATTATAATCAAACGAGCTGTGATTGTACACTGTATTCCGCCAGCGTTGATCGGCATAAAAAGAGGTACTGCGAACAGAACGGTTAGTAATGGAATATTATATAATTCAGACGTTGTTATTTCGTCCCATGACAAGTGACAGCCATTTACCGTCGCGGTATTGTTCCCGCAACGTCAAGCCCGCCTGTTCCATTGCCTTGATCACTTCGTCTTCCTGCCCGAAGAGGATGCCCGAGAGTATAGCAATACCGCCGGGACGCATATGTGCAAACAGCGCCGGTGCAAGCAGGACCAGGACCCCGGATATGAGGTTCGCCGCGATGACCTCGAAGGTCTGTTGAAGTTCGTAAAGGCTCCCTTCCTTGATCTCCACGTCCGGGACCTGGTTGATGATGACGTTGTTCCGTGCCGCATCAATGGCAAGGGTGTCCGTATCAATTCCGATGACATGGCGGTATCCGAGTTTCCTCGCGGCAATGGCAAGGATGCCTGTACCCGTTCCGAGGTCGAGCAAGCTCTCCCGTGCGGTCTTTGGCGCATAGTTTTCCATGAGCACAAGGCAGGACCGCGTGGTCTCGTGGTGACCGGTGCCGAAGGCCATACCGGGGTCTATGACCAGGTTGGTCCGGTCCTTTCTTTTTTCTTCCCAGGGAGGAAGGATGGTGAACCGCTCGCCCGCATCAACGGGTTGGAACCCTTTTTTCCATGTTTCATTCCAGTCCTTTTCGGGAATGATGGAGTAATCGTAGGTCAGTTCATGGGCGTGTCCCGCTTTTTCAAGCAGCGTTTTGAGGAGCGAGAGGTCGCATTTTATGGTTTCGACATCAAGGGCTGACGGGAAATAGGCTACGAGGGACTCGTCGTTCTCTATCATGCCGAGACATCCGCTTTCAGACAGCCTCTGGATGAGCGTGTCCTTGAAGGTGTCCGATATTTTGATGGTGAATTCATAGTATGCCATGGAGAAATCGGTCCTTCTTTCTCCCCAAATTGTAGCAGGCGGTTGAAGTATATGTCAAATCAAGCCCAAAGGGCGGTTTTTTTCAAAAATAATCTGTTATTTCCCTTGACAAGTCCATAAGTTACGTGGTATTTTATGCGCTCTCGATACGAGTGAATCTGCTAGTTCAAGGAGGAAGTGGCATGTACGCAGTTATCAATACCGGCGGAAAACAGTATAAGGTTGCTCCTGGCGATATCGTCAGGGTTGAGAGCCTTGAAGGTCAAAAAGGCGATATGGTCGAGATCAAGGATGTGTACATGATCGTCGACGGAGATACGATATCAGTGGGCAAGCCCATGCTCGCATCCGCAAAGATCACGGCCGAGGTCGTGGAGCAGGGCAGGGGCGAAAAGCTTCTCATTTTCAAGCACCGGAGGCGCAAGGGTTACCGCAAGACCAACGGTCATCGTCAGAATTATACGGCGATCAAGGTAAAAGAAATTACGCAATAAGCGATAAATATATTTCGGAGGTTGAGTCATGGCTCATAAAAAAGGCGTTGGTAGTTCAAGGAACGGAAGAGACAGCAAACCGCAGTACCTCGGTGTAAAGAGGTATGACGGAGAAACAGTTCTCGCGGGAACGATCATTATGCGTCAGCGCGGGACCAAGGTTCACCCGGGCCAGAACGTGGGCAAGGGCTGCGATGATACGCTCTTTGCCAAGATCAACGGCGTGGTGAAGTTCGAGCGCTATGACAAGACCCGCAAGCAGGTGAGCGTGTACGCAGCAGCAGAGGCGTAAACGTCTCACGCAAAGGATTTTTATGATGGCGGCATAGATGTCTATGCCGCCATTTTTTATTTTGTTAGTTCTGGATCAAATCCGTTTCTTGCGGCCAGAAAATTTGCCCCGTAAATGCGATGAGCAGTCAATGGACGTAAAAAACAGAAGGTTATTTTGCTTGTAATTGAAGTTCCACATGGTTTATTTCGCTACATTCGCGTCTTGACGAATATCCAAGGGTTGACGGTTCCGGCTTGCATTTTAGGCGTTATAACGGTATATTTCATTGAAATCATTGTTCAAATCTCCCTTTAAGGTCCGGAGAAGGCGAGCAAGGGGGATTAAAAAAAGAGAATGTCGAATTTTATTGATCGGGTCAAGATCGAAGTAATAGCGGGCCACGGTGGACCGGGCTGCGTGAGTTTCCGGCGCGAGGCCTATGTTCCGCGCGGCGGACCGAACGGGGGAAACGGCGGCAAGGGCGGCGATGTGATCATCAAGGCCGACAAACAGCTTGGTACGCTCATCGACCTCAAGTACCAGCAGCAGTATCGCGCCAAGGATGGCGAGCACGGCCGCGGCAAGGACCAGTACGGCGCCGATGCAGAAGATGTCATTGTCCGCGTGCCCGTGGGTACGATCGTGAACGATGCAGAGACCCGTGCCATGATCGTTGATCTCGACACGGATGGCATGTACTACATCATTGCCAAGGGCGGCAGGGGCGGCAAGGGGAACACCTTTTTCAAAACAGCCACGAACCAGGCGCCCCGGCACGCTCAGCCGGGTGAAGAGGGGGAAGAACAGTGGTTGTTCCTTGAGCTCAAGCTCCTTGCCGATGTCGGGCTCGTGGGGTTTCCGAATGCGGGCAAGTCCACGCTCATATCGCGCATCTCGGCAGCCAAACCCAAAATCGCGGATTACCCGTTCACCACGCTCTCCCCGGTGCTCGGCGTGGTGAAGCCCGAGGGCAGGACGAGCTTCGTTGTCGCCGATATCCCCGGTCTGATCGAGAACGCGCACAAGGGGGCGGGGCTGGGTTTTGAGTTCCTGCGTCATGTAGAGCGGACGTCCATTCTCCTTCACCTGGTTGACGTGTCCGGCATCGTGCCCGGCGACCCGGTCGAGAACTTCAAAAAGATCAATATCGAGCTAGAGCTCTACAGCGAGGCCTTGAAGAAAAAGTACATGGCTGTCGCAGCGACCAAGATTGACGCCGCTGATCAGGGTATGCTGGATTCACTGACAGCCTACTGCCGCGAGAACGGACATCCGTTCTTTCCCATCTCGGCCGTGAGCGGTGCCGGGCTGGAGCCGCTTCTCAGATTTTTGTCGGACCGGGTGGAAGAGGAGAGGGAAGCAGAGGAAGTCAGAAGACAGAAAGCACGGCAAGTCAGGAGTCAGGAGTTTGATGGTAGCCGCAGGCTTCAGCCTGCGTAGGTAGCAGACAGATGAAAAATAATCCAATCAACAGAAAAACCATCTTCTCCAAATCCCGCAGGATCGTTATCAAGGTCGGCAGCGCGGTACTGACCTCGTCCGAACAGGGACTCGACCAGGACCGCATCGAGCGGCTTGCGTCGGACATCTCCTCCATCATGGGGCAGGGACGCGAAGTGGTCCTGGTGTCATCAGGCGCGATCGCGGCCGGCCTGGCGAAGCTGGGACTGAAGAAAACAAAGAGCATGCCGCTTTCACTCAAGCAGGCAGCGGCTGCCATCGGCCAGTCCGGCCTCATGTGGATGTATGAAAAGACCTTCGGCATGCACGGGAAAAAGGTCGCGCAGGTGCTGCTCACGCGTGAAGACCTCTCGAACCGGACAAGATTTCTCAATGCCCGGAACACGCTCCAGACGCTTTTAGGTTACGGTGTCATCCCTATCATCAACGAGAACGATACGGTCTCAGTGGATGAGATCAAGTTCGGTGACAATGACAATCTTTCCAGCATGGTCGTGCATCTCACCGATGCGGACCTGCTGATTATTCTGTCGGACATTGACGGCCTCTACACTGCCGACCCCAAGATCGACTCGTCCGCGGAACTGATCCCGTTTGTTGAAAAGATCACTGCCGAGATGGAGCGCTCCGCGGGCGATGCCCATACGTCCCTGGGAACGGGCGGCATGCGTTCCAAGCTCATGACTGCGAAAAAGGTCGGCGTCTTTGGCGCGCCCATGGTGATCCTGAACGGGAAGAAGAACGGCGTGCTTCAGACATTGTTCGAAGGCGCGGCGGTCGGCACGCTCTTTCTGCCAAAGCCGGAGAAACAGGACAGCCGGAAACACTGGATCGCGTACACGGTCTGCTCCAATGGCAGGGTCATGGTAGATGATGGCGCTCTTGAAGCACTGATGAACAAGGGGAAAAGCCTGCTGCCCGGCGGTATCGAAAGGGTGGAGGGGAGCTTCAAAATCGGTGATTGCGTGACCTGTATTGATCGCTCTGGAAATGCATTTGCAAGGGGTCTGGTCAAGTATTCTTCGGCTGATCTGGACCGCATCAAAGGGCTTAAGACCTCACAAATAGAGTCTGTGCTCGGGCATAAGGATTATGACGAAGTGATCCATCGGGATGATCTGGTAATATTGTAGCGCACAAGGAAATTAAAATGAACAAGTACCATCCTCACGCTGCTCCTTTCTTTATTGTTCGCATCCTCCGCTGCTGCCGCGCTCAAACTGGATGACACGGCCCCAGCCTTTTCCCTACGTGACCTTGATGGTAAAGAATTTAATCTGAGCGACCATGCGGGCGCAACAAAAAAAGAGAAAGGGAATGGCGTCATCCTGAGCTTTTTCGCCTCCTGGTGTACAGGGTGCAGAAACGAACTGCCGCTGGTCAATTCGCTTGTCGATGAGCTGACCGGCAAAGGCATCAAGGTTGTGATCGTGGACGTTAAAGAGGATGTCGAAACCATTGGCGCCTTCCTTGCGCAATTAAAGGTGGATAAACCCGTTGTATTGATGGACCGCTACGGCAAGGCCGGCGACAAATATCAGGTCAGGTTCCTCCCCACGACGTTCTTTATCGGGGCCGACGGCAGGGTGAAAGATATTATTTTTGGCGAGATCATAGATAAACGCGAGTTGATGGCAAGTGTCGTGAAGCTGTTAAAATAATCCACAGGTTATTGGCAGGAGGTATCGTTGGACATCAAACAATACGTTTCCGATAAGGCGAAAAAGGCCAAGGCCGCATCACGGCAGCTGGCGAACATCCCGACAGAGATCAAGAACAACGCGCTCTTCAAAATGGCGGCAGGGCTTGAGAAAGAATCGGCGAAATTGATCGCCGAGAACAAGAAGGACCTTGTTGCCGCCGAACAGAAGGGCCTGTCAAAGGCCATGATCGACCGACTGACCTTGAACAATGAGCGCATTCAGGGCATGGCTAACGGTCTGCGCGAGGTCGCGGCGCTTCCCGATCCGGTCGGCGAGGTGCTTGGCATACGGAGAAGGCCGAACGGCATGGAAGTAGGCAAGATGCGTGTGCCCATCGGGCTCATCGGCATTATCTACGAATCGCGGCCGAATGTGACAGCGGACACCGCAGCACTCTGCCTGAAATCCGGCAACGGCGTAATTCTTCGCGGCGGTTCAGAGGCAGTTTATTCCAATACCGCCATCGTTGAAGTGCTCGCACGGGCTGGAGCAGAGGCAGGCATCCCCGAAGGAGCGGTGTCGTTCATCGAGAACCCCGACCGGGCCTGCGTCATGGAGATGCTGAAACTGAACGGTATTATCGACCTCATCATCCCGCGCGGAGGGGAAGGGCTGATCCGGATGGTGTCGGAGAACTCTACCATCCCGGTGATCAAGCACGACAAGGGAGTCTGCCATGTATATGTGGACAGCAAGGCCGACCTCGCGATGGCGGAGGAGATCTGCTTCAACGCCAAGGTCCAGCGGCCGGGCACGTGCAATGCCATGGAGGCCATGCTGGTGCACCAGGACGTGGCAAGGACGTTCCTGCCCGCGATCCTCACCAGAATGAAGAAGGCCGGCGTCGAGATACGCGGCTGCGCAAAGACCAGGGCTATCGTTCCCGACATCAAAGAAGCGACGGACAAGGACTGGGACACGGAGTACAACGATCTTATCGTGAACGTGAAGACCGTCGGAAGCATGGAAGAGGCCATGGAGCATATTGCGGCCCACGGCTCCCAGCATTCCGAGGCCATTGTAACGAACGATTACCGGAACGCCCACCGGTTCCAGCGCGAGGTTGACGCATCAGCGGTGTTCGTGAACGCGTCCACGCGGCTGAATGACGGATTTGAGTTCGGTCTGGGGGCGGAGATCGGAATTTCCACCACAAGGATCCATGCGCGCGGCCCCATGGGACTGGAAGAACTTACCTCCACCAAGTTCATCGTGTATGGGAATGGACAGATTAGGAAATAATTTTGGATTGCGGATTGCAGATTTGCGGATTGAATCAGGCGATTGTCAGTTGCCTTTTTTTCCGCAATCCGAATTCCGAAATCCGCAATTGAAAAAACCGGAGGTCGTTTGTCACAGAAACTGGGCATTCTCGGCGGTACATTCAACCCCATCCACTACGGCCACCTTGCCGCGGCTGAAGAGGTCCGGGATCGGCTGAAACTGGACCGGGTACTGTTCATCCCTTCGTATCTTCCGCCTCATAAGCTTGAAGAAGATGTTCCTTCCGCTGCCCAACGAATGGAAATGGTACGGCTCGCGATATCGGGCAATGCTCATTTCGAACCATCGGACCTCGAGATCAAGCGCGGAGGGACGTCCTACACTATTGATACGATCAAGGCGCTCCGCCATACATATCCCGGCGCGGAACTCTACTTTATCACCGGCCTG
Source organism: Nitrospirota bacterium (assembly GCA_963796285.1). GTDB lineage: Bacteria > Nitrospirota > UBA9217 > UBA9217 > UBA9217 > JALNZF01. The sequence continues at coordinate 968,516 of CAWCKW010000012.1, read as the reverse complement.
GATACGTTCCTCGAGATCCAGACCTGGCATGAGTGGGAGACGCTTCTGACCCTGTGCTGTTTTGTGGTGTTGCCGAGGCCGGGATACCTCTTTACCGACATGATGAAGATCGACTTTATGAGAAGTGCCGAAAAAGAGCTGATGGCCTTGGACCGGGGCGATATGAAGCGCGCATTGATCAGGTCGGGCGCGTTTACCATCGTCCTTGAGACGGTCCCCCTGTACGACATATCATCGACGGGCATCCGAGAGAGGGTCAAAGAGGGTAGAAGTATCAAATATCACTTGCCTGAGGCAGTTGAAATCTATATAATGAACAAGAGGTTATATGGTTAATGCACTGGAAACCGCGCAGCTCTGCGCCGAGGGCGCGGAAGATAAAAAGGCGTTCGATATCCTGATACTCGATATCCGCGAGTTCACCGTTATCGCCGATTATTTCGTCATCTGTTCAGGGAGTAATACCACGCAGGTGAGTGCTATTGCCGACAGCATCGGCTATGCCCTTGCAAAGGCCGGCATCCATTATTCACATGTGGAAGGGGCGACAGAGGCCAGCTGGGTGCTCCTGGACTACGGTGATGTGGTCGTGCATGTCTTCGAAGAGCAGACCAGGACCTATTACAGCCTTGAAAAACTCTGGGGCGAGGCGCCGCGGATACCTGTTGCCATTCGGCCAAGGGAGTTGCTGGGCGCAGCTTCATGAGATTGACCATCATCTGCATGGGGAAGACCAGAGAACGGTTCATCCAGGACGGAATCGCAAAGTATTCCGGATACCTGAAGCATTATGCGGATAGTGAGTTCAAGGACCTAAAAGAAGAGAAGATCCATGACCTCAAGGACGCTCCCCTGATCAGGAAGAAAGAGGCGGAGAAGATCTTCAAGTCAGTCCCGGCGAACGCATTCCTTGTGGCACTGGACGAACGCGGACAGGAATTCACCTCGCACGAGTTTGCGGATTTTATGAACAACGCGCTCGAGTCCGGTGTCAGGGACATGGTGTTCGTGGTCGGCGGCGCCCTGGGGCTGGATGAGAGCGTTACCGGGCGCGCAAACAAGACGATCGCCATGTCGCGCTGGACGCTGACCCACGAGATGGCGAGGTTGGTGCTGCTTGAACAGCTGTACCGGGCGTTCACGATCATAAAAGGGAAGACCTATCATTATTGATGATCGCGTAAAAAGTCATCATCTACCGCAGAGACGCCGAGACGCTGAGAAAAAAATTAACACTATAGGGTTTCCTCCGCGCCCTCCGCGACTCTGCGGTTAACTACGATTTATCACGATTTTCTTATTATTGATTTCAGTATATCCCGTATCAGCCGTATAACCTGTTAAGAGAAAGGACCGTGGATGAGATTCATCGTCACCATTTTGTTGATCGCCGTAGTGATATTCATAACAGCCTTGAGGGAGTTCAATCAGGGGATGATCACGGTCAACCTTCTCCCTTCCAAGTCCTACGAGATCTCGAAATCGAGCTTCTTCCTCTTGTCCCTGGCCGTCGGCGCCGGGATCGTATTCCTTCTCTATCTGCTGAGAGACGTCAAACGATTCCTGCGCGGCCTTCGGGTCCAGCGTGAACAAAAAAAACGGCTCAAGGTCCAGGACCTCTATACCAAGGGGTTGAACTCATTGCTTGCCAAACGGAATTCCGAGGCGATCCGTTTTTTTCAGAAAGTGCTCGCTATTGATCCAAACCATGTGGACACGCTCCTGCGCATGGGGATCTGCCAGCTCCGCGAAAAGAACCCGCAGGAGGCCATCCTGCTCCACCAGAAGGCCTTGAGTCTGGAGAACGACAACCAGGAAGTCATGTTCTCGCTTGCAACGGACTATGAAGAAGCGAAACAATATGATGACGCACTCGGAAGGTACCAGAACATCCTGTCCAAGGATTCATCCAACCTCACCGCATTGATCAAGATGCGCGATCTCTACCAAAGGCTGAACCAATGGGAGAATTTATACGAGGCGCAGCGCAAATTGGTTGCTAATCCCCTCACCCCTTCGGAACAGGAGGTCGAGCATCGCAAACTGGTTGGTTTCAAGTATGAGCTCGGCCGCTCGCTCCTTGAAACGGGTGATCTAGAGCGGGGGAAAAAGATATTCCGGGGCGTGATCAAGCTGGACAAGGATTTTATTCCCGCGTACCTCGGCCTGGGCGAGATATACCTTGATGAGGGCAAGGTCAAGGATGCAGCCGAGCTGTGGGATAAGGCGTACAAAATGACGTTATCGGTCCTGTTGCTGCACCGTCTGGAGGACCTTTACCTGAAACAGGGTGAACCAGGCAAGGCCATTGAGCTTTATACCCAGGCGGTCAACTGGAAGCCTCAGGACATCAGGCTTAAATTCTTTCTGGGGAAACTATACTACCGACTTGAGATGATCGATGAGGCATTCGACATCCTCTCCACTGTGGACTGGGGGGACAAGGAATTTCCCGACATGCACAAACTGCTCGGCAATATCTATCTGCGCCGCGGCTCTCTTGGTCTTGCCGCGTCCGAGTTCAAAAAGGCCCTTGGCTTCAAGAAGCAGATCATCATTCCCTTCGTCTGCTCGAACTGCGATCTCAGGACCACCGACTGGTCAGGCCGGTGCCCGAACTGCGGTAAGTGGAACACCTTCGGTGTCAATCTCGAAAAAAACTGTTAACCTGGTAAGAGCAGCCAGACGGTAGAAGTTAGAGGTCAGAATATATCAATTATTATCCTGAGTTCTGAATCCTGTCTCCTGGCTCCTTGAGAAGAGGCTTTTGAATGTCAAGCAAGCGGGTAGTGCTGCTGGTCCTCGACGGGTGGGGCATCAACACAAATAAACAAGGGAACGCCATCGCCTCTGCAAAGACGCCGGTCTATTCCAGGCTGATGAGCGATTACCCGCATGCTGCGCTCCAGGCATCGGGCGAAGCAGTCGGCCTTCCCGAGGGACAAATGGGGAATTCCGAGGTGGGTCACTTGAACCTCGGCGCAGGCAGGATCGTTTACCAGGACTCGACGCGGATCAGCAAGGCGATCAGGGACGGTGAGTTCTTTAAAAATCCGGTGCTGATTTCGGCGATGGAGTCCGTCAAACAGGCCGGAGCGAATCTTCACCTGATGGGGCTTCTCTCGGACGGCGGTGTGCACAGCCGGATGGACCATATTTTCGCAATGTTCGATCTGGCAAAGGCCCGGGGGATTACAAACGTTTTTTTCCACGCATTCCTGGATGGCAGGGACACACCGCCATCAAGCGCTCTCAAATACATCACCCAACTCGAGAACTATTTTGCCAAGATAGGCATCGGGAGGATCGCCTCGGTTTCAGGACGATACTATGCCATGGACCGCGATAAACGCTGGGAAAGGGTCCAAAAGGCGTACGAGGCCATGGTCGTGGGAGAGGGAATAAGAAAATATTCCGCTCTCGAGGCGGTCCAGCAGAGCTATGAACACAGCAAAACTGATGAGTTCGTGCTCCCGACGTCTCTGCTCGATGCGAAAACGAACAAGCATATTGCCACGATCCGGAACAACGACGCGGTCATCTTCTGCAACTTCCGGTCCGACAGGGCCCGTGAGATCACCCGGGCGCTGACGGACCCGGAGTTCCAGGGTTTCAAAAGGCTCCAGGTACCGACGCTTTCATCCTTTGTTTGTCTTACGACCTATGACGAGGTCTTTGATCTGCCGGTGGCCTTTGGGCCTGTGCGGCTCACGCACATTCTTGGAGAAGTCCTGAACGCGAACGGGATACGGCAGCTCCGCATTGCCGAGACCGAAAAATTTGCCCACGTCACCTTTTTCTTCAACGGGGGGGAAGAGCGACCGTTTTCTCTGGAAGAGCGGGTGCTGGTGCCGTCAACTCGCGATGTTCCCACGTACGATTTAAAACCGGAGATGAGCGCGCGTGAGATAACAGATAAGCTCGTTGAGCATATCACGTCGCGCCAGTTTGGTTTTATTCTCGTTAATTACGCAAATCCGGACATGGTCGGCCACACAGGGGTGATCGATGCCGCTGTCAAGGCCGTGGAAGTGATCGACGAATGCCTGGGTCGCGTGCTGACCGCGGCGCGGGAAGAGGGGATGGTGGTGGTCATCACCGCGGACCATGGCAATGTTGAGATCATGCTTGATTCCTCGACCGGCCAGCCGCTTACCGCACACACGACCGATCCCGTACCTTTCATTATTGTTCAAAAGAATATTCAGCTCAGGGACGCGGGGATCCTTGCCGATGTTGCTCCGACGGTGCTCGACCTTATGGGCATCGACATTCCCTCTGAAATGACCGGCAAGAGCCTCATGATTTGAGTCAAATACTCGCTACCTCCCTGATTGCCTCTATCGCTGACATGGTGTTGAACCAAAAACCAGAACCTCTCTCAGAACCGATCCGTGATTGACTGAGGACACTGGTCCGCGAGAGTGCCCGATTACATTGAGATTTGAAATGTGGTTGTAACTACCTTGAGGTATTATGCATATTTTCAGGCGTATTCTGGATATCATACTTCCAACCTCATGTTCCTTTTGCAATGGCAGGGTCGGCGATTCCAATATCCCTTTTTTCTGTTCCACCTGCTGGTCTGATTTCACCCCCATTCAGGGGCCCCTGTGCCCGCGCTGCGGCAGGCCGTTTGATTCGCCCGAGGCGTTGAGCAGCAGTCCCGCGCATATGTGCCTTGCATGCAGGCGGGAGCCTCCTTTGTTCGATCAGGCTTTGTCGATCGGGTATTTTGAGGGTTCGTTGCGCGAGGCGGTGCACCAGTTCAAATACCGGCCATGCAGATCTCTCGGAAGACCGCTTGGCGAATGGATGTCAACGAACGTCCGTCTGGTTTCGGACATCGACATCATTATGCCCGTCCCTCTCCATACTAAAAGACTCAGACAACGCGGCTTCAATCAGGCGCTCCTTCTCGCGCACCGAATGAGCGAAGCGCACCATATCCCGTGCTCCTGCGACAACCTGTACCGGTCAAGGCCTACCCGGCCTCAGGTGGAACTGACAGGAGCGGAGCGGGTACAGAATGTGGCGGGCGCTTTTGCTCTCCGAAAGCCCGGAGAAGTTGTGGACAGGAGTGTGGTCCTTGTTGATGACGTGTTTACCACCGGCGCTACGATGAACGAATGTGCTTCGGTTCTCAAGCAGGCGGGGGCTGCGCAGGTGACGGCGTTCACGCTTGCGAGGGCACTGTAATAGGCTTGATCTGTATTCATGCAGCCATGAACGATTTGGCAATCTTGACAATTATCCCTTGATTGGGTATAGTCTGCCGTACATTTATCATATCTTGTTTTGACTTCTTTTTTTGTCATACCTGACCGCTGGGTGAAAATTACCCTGATCATAACGACCATTCATTGATAAATTATTATTTTGCTGTAAATATATTATTTTAGGAAGTGAAGGGTAAATCTATTTTGCATCCTGGATTTATCTATTCTGAGTCTTAGCAAATTATCGAGGGAGGTTTAATATGTTCAATAAAAGGTCTATAGCTTTCGTGATAATCGCCTTAACCGTTTTCGCATGTATTGCAGGAAGCTCATCAGCGCAGCTTCCGGGCACGATCAAGGATGTAGAGCAGCCGGTGGGTTCCTCCGGTAAAGTGGATTGGACAACGGGAGTGATCACCGCGGTCGGTATCGGCGCTCCGCCGGCTCAACCTGCCAACTCGGCGCAGGCGAGGGCCATGACTGAACGGGCCGCGCAAGTGGTCGCGTATCGAAACCTGCTCGAAGCAGTGAAAGGTGTACGGGTCGATTCCACAACCACGGTTGAGAACTTCATCACCACGAGCGATGTGATCAGGACAGAGGTGAACGGTATTATTCAGGGAGCCACGATCATGGACAAGAAGTACATGTCCGATGGATCTGTCGAAGTGACGATAGGAACGAGGCTCACCGGCGCGCTTGCCGACACGCTCCTCCCGAAGACCTCGCCGACGCCTCCAACCGGTCTTCCCGGCACCATCACGCCTGCTTCTCCGGGACAACTGTATACCGGTCTCATTGTGGACGCACGGGGACTCGGCGTCAAGCCTGCTATGGCACCGAAGATCCTGAATGAAGACGGAAAGGAAGTCTACGGTTCCGCATTGATCAGCAGGGATTACGCTGTACGCGAGGGCATGGCCGGCTATCTCAAAGACCCTGTCCAGGCACAAACGAACCCCCGGGTAACGGATAAACCCCTCATGGTAAAGGCACTGAAGGTTGCGGGAGACGCGAGAGTGGACATGGTCATCACTAATGCGGACGCAGCCATGCTGCATAGCGCTTCAGAAAACCTGAGTATGCTCCAGAAGTGCAGGGTCATTATTTTGGTGGATTAACATGAGCGATCGCACCGTCCGTACTATCCGGAGTATCGGGATGCTCCGCTTCTCAAAATTGATTACCGATCGGAGCTAGGTTTTGTTAATTCAGATTAAACGTCTTATAGTGCTTATGGCGGCCCTGGTTCTTGTGGTTGCTGGATGCGGTAGGAAGATAGCGCCCCCTACGTCGGTGATGGACTCGCCCGAATATCATTACAGAAACGGATTAAAGTATCTCGACAGCGATCATATTGACGATGCCATGAAGTCCTTTGACAGGGCCATCGCGCTCGACCCCACGTTTTCGCGCGGGTATATCGGCAAGGGATTGGCTTTCGGCACGAAGGGTGAGTTTAACCCCGCTCTCGAAAACATGTCAAAGGCCAAAGGACTTGATCCCGGTATTGAAGCCAACATCGGTATGATCAGACTCTTGAGCATGCAGCGGGCAAAAGACTGGATGTCTGACGCGGAAAGCGAGTTCAAGGCCGCACAGAAAAAAGATCCGAACAGTGCGTGGCTCCATTATTTCATGGGGATGGCATACAAGGTTGCGCTTGATTTTGACAAGGCCGCCAAGATGTTTCATAAGGTCATTGATATAAATAAGGAGTTCACCGGCGATGCCAATGCCGAATGGGCATTGATCCAGAAGATCCAGCGCGCAGCGCCGGGGACCGAGATCGGTAAGAAGATCGCCCTCGTCGACAAAATTGACCGGGCCGATATTGCCGCGCTCTTTGACCAAGAAATGAACCTCGAAAAGCTCATCACCAAACGAGGCGTCAAGAACTATGATACTTCATTCAAGGCCTCGACAGATGCTTCCACAGCCACGCAGACCGAAAAGGTCATCAAGATGGAGGCAGCGACGGACATTGCGGACCATTGGCTCAAGGCGAGCATCGATTTGGTGCTCAAACTCCAGATCCGCGGTCTCGGAGCGGGACCGAACCACACATTCGACCCTGACAGGCTCATATCAAAAAGTGAGTTCGCCCTTATGCTTGAAGCTATTCTGATCAAAGTATCCGGTGACGAGAAACTGGCCACCAAGTTTCTGGGAGCTACAACACCTTTTTCTGACGTCAGGAATGATCAGTATTTCTTCAACGCCGCCATGATCGCTACCTCGAGGGGATTCATTGAAGCCGATAAGGCCACCGGTGAATTCAAACCGGGCGACGCGGTTTCAGGGGCTGATGCGCTTCTCTCGATCCGTGAGTTCAAAAACCAGCTCAAATTCTAAGAGTTTGCGACAGCCCGCTCCGCGTTTGCGGGGCGGGCTGTTTTGATGGAACCATGAATATACTATTCATATCCCACGCGCAGCTATTTTATTAACCGTTATAATACTGCTTGACAGCGAATGCGCTCCATGGTATAAAGTCTTCAATTGAAAATGGTTATCAATATCAAATAATGCTAAAAAAACCTTCTGAACAACTGAGTGAATATCTTGCCGCCAAAAACCTTAAGTCGACGAGCCAGCGGGATACGATATTAAATGTCTTCGTGGAGGCTGGACGACACCTGAGCGCCGAAGAGCTTTATGCCCGCGTGAAGAAGTCACACCCCGGTATTGGCTATGCCACGGTGTACCGGACGCTGAAACTTCTGGCCGACGCGGGGCTTGCACAGGAGCGGCGTTTCGAGGACGGGTTTACCCGCTACGAGCACGCGAGCCAGGACGCGCACCATGATCATCTTATCTGTACGCGATGCGGTGCCATCATCGAGTTTGAGAACGAAAGCATCGAGGCACTCCAGCAGGACGTAGCCAGGAAGAACCGCTTCAAGGTGCTGAGTCACAAGTTGGAGTTGTACGGCCTGTGCGCTGGATGCCAGGGAAAGAAAAACAAGTAGTCAGGATCCGGAAGCCAGTACTGAAAGTGAGGATGTGCATATAATGCATGACCATGGGTCTAGCAATGAAAATCGTTACCGTGATTCCACTTTACATAAGGTCCTTCTGATAGGCAATCCCAATGTCGGCAAAAGCGCGCTTTTTGGTCTTCTGACGGGAACCTATGTTACCGTTTCCAATTATCCGGGCACCACGGTGGAAGTGACTTATGGAAATGCGGTCTTGAATAAAACAAAGACCCTCGTGATCGACACTCCCGGGGTGAACAGTCTGGTGCCCATGTCCGAGGACGAGAAGGTAACGCGGGACATGCTGATCTCCGATCGGGCTGATGTGATCGTGCAGGTTGCCGATACCAAGAACCTGAGGCGCGGACTATTGATCACGCTCCAACTTGCGGAAATGGGTGTACCGTTTATTCTCGATCTCAATATGGACGATGAGGCGAGGAGTCGCGGCATCGTAATCAATCAGGAGACGCTCTCACAGATCCTCGGTATTGAAGTGGTAAAAACCGTGGCGATCCGGCGGAGCGGTATCGATAAGCTGTTGAAGGGCATTCAGCATCCGCGGCCGTCCGCTATCGAGGTGTTGTACGATGATAAGATCGAAGGCGGGATCAGGGACATCTCTGTTTTGTTGCCGGAAGCTAATATTTCGCGCCGAGCTCTTGCGCTTATGATCCTGGCCGGTGACGAGAGTCTCAAAGGTTGGCTTCATGCGAACGTTCAGGACCACGTGATCAAAGAGATAGAAAAGATTCGCCAGGGAGTGCAGTCGAAATTCAATAACTCGCTCGGTTATCTCATCAACCAGCGAAGGATGAAGAAAGCCGATGAGATCCTCGCACAGTCACTGAGCCTCCACGAGGCAGGGAAGGGTTCAGCCATTGCATTCCACATCGGCAAATGGTCCATGCATCCGGTCTATGGGTTGCCGATCCTGCTTGGCCGTTCTCTATGTCGTTTATCAATTTGTTGGTGTGCTGGGGGCAGGCACTGCGGTCAATTTTCTTGAGAAGATCGTCTTTGGCGAATACTTGAACCCCTGGGCTGTAAAGATCGTTCATTTTATCCTGCCGATACCATTTCTTCAGGAATTGATCGTCGGCGACTACGGACTCGTGACCATGGCGCTCACTTATTCCATCGCTATTGTGTTGCCGATCGTTGGGTTCTTCTTTATCGCGTTCGGCCTTTTGGAAGACTCGGGTTATCTGCCCCGGCTCGCGGTCATGGTGAATAAGGTCTTTAAAATCATGGGTCTGAACGGCAAAGCAGTGCTCCCTATGATCCTCGGGTTGGGCTGCGACACTATGGCAACGCTTACCACACGGATCCTTGAGACCAAAAAAGAGAAAATACTTGTAACACTTCTGCTTGCGCTCGGGGTGCCCTGTTCAGCCCAGCTGGGAGTCATCCTCGGACTGGTTGCCGGGCTTTCCGGCCTTGCCACGATCATCTGGCTTGTCACACTGCTTGCGGTGATGCTTCTCGTAGGGTATTTGGCCGCAAAGGTCATCCCTGGCGATCCGTCCGACTTCGTTCTCGAATTGCCTCCGATTCGCGTGCCGCAACTTTCGAACATCCTTGTCAAGACCCTCGCCCGTGTGCAGTGGTATTTGAAAGAAGCGGTGCCGCTTTTCATTCTCGGCACGTTCATCCTTTTTATCAGTCACAAAGTGGGGGCACTTGCCTATATCCAGCAGCTGACCGATCCAATTGTTGTCATTTCCTCGGCCTCCCAAGCAGGGCTGCAGAGGCATTCGTCATCGGATTTTTACGTCGTGATTATGGCGCTGCAGGGCTCTTCATGCTGGCCAAAGAAGGATTGCTTGACCCTATCCAGATCGTGGTGAGCCTCACCGTGATGACCTTGTTTGTGCCCTGTATCGCGAACTTTTTCATGATGGTGAAGGAGCGGGGAATGAAGACCGCCCTGTATATGGTGGCTTTCATATTCCCTTTTGCCTTTGGCGTGGGAGGTGCGCTGAACTGGGTGCTGAGGACCTTTAATGTAGCATTGTAAACCCGTGCAACGTCAGGGTGAGGAGTAAGGCGTAAAACAAAAAGAGGATTGCGGATTAAACGTTGATCATTATGGTTCAATTAGCGATCCGCGAGGAAAGAGGTGAATCATGTCAGAACAAAAACGAATTAATACTCTTGAGGGGAAAGCAGGTCATCCTGCGTTGTGCGTGTTGCCGGAGATTGAGAAGGAAGACGAACTCTTTGAGATTATCTGGACGCTGAGAGAGGAAGGAACGCTGACGCTGGACGCAATTGTTCAGAACTGTACTCTCCAGGGATGCGCAGATATCCTTAAAGATCTTGCCAGGAACAGCTGGATCGATATCAAAGGGCAGGTGGTAGAACTGCTCCCGACAGGTGAGAAAAGGGCACGTGAGTTGGTAAGGCGGCATCGACTCTCGCTCAGGATGTTCTACGATCTATTTGCCCTGGACGGTGCTGAGGCAGAGGCCTGCAAGTTCGAGCATATTCTTTCCCCTGAGGTAACCGACAGCGTCTGCACCCTTCTCGGTCATCCGCCGAACTCGCCGGACGGAAAGCCGATACCACGCGGTGAATGCTGCACAATGTTCCGGCAGGAAATGAAGCCGCTTGTCGCGCCGCTTGCTGATCTTGTACCTGGTGAGCAGGCAAAGATCGTATTCATTACCCCAGGTTCCCACTCGCGTCTTGACAGACTTTCGGCAATGGGGGTTGTGCCTGGCACGGTGGTAAAGCTTCACCAGAAAAAACCGGCTTATGTAATCCAACTTGGCGAGACAATGATCGCAGTTGACAAGGACATTACAAAAGAGATATTCGTGAAAAAAGTATGACGGTCTGTTTTGAAAGCTCAAAATACTAAATTAGGGAAAGGAGGTTACCATGAGCAGGGACGATGCGGCGACGGTTTATATGGACGGTTTACTGGGATTTCATCAGGATTTTCTTGAAAACCATGAAGCTGCCGACACGCCCACCGACAACGATAAAAATATTCTAGAACAAGCCGCATCCGGCAACCTGAACTACGCCTTTGGAATAAAAAAGGGAGAAATTAGTTCGGTCTTTTAATGAAAATGAAAATCAATATCATGAGGAGGACGAGGAACATGAAGAGGATGTTTTGGGGTATTGTTGTAATGTTGTTTTTTGGAAGCACAGGGGCGTGGGCGGCGCAGAAGACCTATGTTTGGACTGAAGAGTATGCGACTCTGGCAAAAGGAAACGCGGAAATCGAGTTTTGGAACACCGCCGTGACACAGGATGTGCAGACACGGAATGCGAGCGATTGGCAGCAGAAGGTAGAGCTTGAGTACGGTATAACGGACCGTCTGAATGCGAGCCTCTATCAGATTTATGAACAAGCAGCGGACAGCAATTCACTGACCTATGTAGGATACAATGTCGAACTCAAGTACCGAATAGCTGATGCTAATATGCTGCCCGTGGATGTGCTGTTATATGCAGAGACCGAGGTGAGCACAGTAGAGGGGAGCGTGTACGAAGGTAAAATCATTCTGTCAAAGGACATCGGGAGGTTCAATGCCTCGTACAACCAAATCTATGAACGTGTAAAAAACACTGGTACGGGCGATAACGCATACGCCGCCGGTATAAGCTACGAGCTCGCACCATGGATACGGATCGGCGTTGAGTCGAAGGGGAGCTATACTAGAGACGAATATGCTGTAGGACCGACTTTATCCTGGATGGGAAGCAGAATCTGGGCGAACCTCGGGGCAGTGTACGGCCTGAACAGGAACACCAATGACCGCGAAGTACGCTTCGTTCTTGGAGTTCCGTTTTAAAAGCCGCCAAATTTATTTTGCGAGAAAATAAATATAAAAGGAGTTAAAGGTGATTAAGACAGTTGTGGCTTTACTGGTTTGCCTCTTGAATGTTCTGGTTTTCATTACCTGTACCTTTGCGGAGGAAAATAAGAAAGATGAACCAAAGAGGATTGAGGACAATTCGTTCCTCATCGAAGAAGCCTACAACCAAGAAAGAGGTGTAGTCCAGCATATTCAGACCTTTGAATATCTGAAAAAAGCTAACACGTGGCTTTATACTTTCACGCAGGAGTGGCCGGTACCGGACGAGAAAAATCAGCTTTCGTATACCCTTCCAGTATCCCATTTCGGAGAACCGACAGAAACAGGACTGGGAGACATTCTTCTTAATTATCGATATCAGCTCGTTCAAAAAGAAAAAATCGCGGTCGCCCCTCGTTTTTCACTGATACTACCGACCGGCGATTATAAAAATCGAATGGGCTCGGGCGCGTATGGTTATCAGGTGAATATGCCGTTCAGTGGGATACTTTCGAACAACCTGGTTACTCACTGGAACGCAGGGACCACGTATACGCCGGGAAGCAAAGAACCGGGAGGTGCCAGGGCGGACACCATAGGTTACAACCTGGGGGCCAGCGCGATATGGCTCGTATCGGAGAACTTCAATCTTCTGACCGAGGTGGTCTGGAATTCCTCTCAGCTGGTGCGTACGGATGGTTCGAAAAAAAATTCGGAAACGTGTTTCATCAATCCTGGGATGCGGTTTGCCTTAAATTATAAATCCGGATTGCAGGTTGTGCCGGGACTGGCCTTTCCGATAGGAGTGGGTGAGTCAAAGAATGAATATGGTGTCTTTTTCTATCTTTCTTTCGAACACCCGTTGTTTTAGAAGGTATGGCATGTTTCCTTTGGGGTTGTTACATTCAAGAGATGCGGCGCAGGTCGGGGCGATCATTCCTGGAAAGCATTCCTATGCGCGGATTGAGGACATGGAATTTACGCGCAGGAAATTTGGTCGAGATATTGGATAACAACGGCAAAGGCCCAATCCTGATCAGAGTCGATGAATCCAGGATCACTCTCGTCCGGGGTCTGGCAATGAACATCACGGTGCGGAGAATAGTATGAAGAATCCGGCAATGCTGAAAGTCAGCGAAAAAGGAAGATCACACGGACCGGATCGCTCGGTCCGTTCAAGCGGAGATTCATGGACATGGCTGTGCTCGTTGGGGAAGAGACCTGGATCAGGATAGTTGCCCCTCTCGACGACCGCATCGAGGTGCAGATCAAAAACTAACACCTTTCGTCCAGAAAAAAGAGAAAAACGGAGTGGGTTGATGTGCAGAAGCTTAATTGAAGGCACGGAGGGAAGATGAAGGAATAAAACTGAAAATGGCGCCAGTGTTCAAGTCCGACCCAGAAGCACCCACCCTGCCTATTACAATAGCCGTCGTATGCAACTCCAACTCCGGCAAGTCCATACTCATCAAAGTCACTGAAAGCAGGTGGTTCCAAGTGGGAAATTAGCCGGCGTAACCACCTATTATAGTATAGGACTCCGTCATAAGCACAATGTTAATCTCGTTTCAGCAATCGACATATAACTCAAGCAGGTAATGAAACAGAATGCCTCCGGTGCTGCTGGAAGGCATTCTGTTTGTATCTTATATCGTCTTCATTACTTCATTTGAATAGCTGCTTTCCTGACCGGAGGAATCTACTGTCGTCACCGAAAAATAGTATGTCCCCGGTGAAAGGTTCAAGGTCTTTGAAATTGTAGTCGTCCCAGGATTTGTGACATTCACAACTGTTGCATATGTAAGAGATGCCGATCCATAGTATATTTTGTACAGGGATAGATCAGTCGCAGGATTCAGGGAAGATCCATCTGTATTCGTCGTTGGCGCATCCCACGCCAAAGATATAACACCGCTCCCGGTTACGGCAAGAGTGGCAGTTCCTGAAACGCTCCCTGACGTTGCTGTTATCGTCGTTGAGCCAGCTGCTACCGAGGTTGCCAGTCCATTGGAACCTGCTGCGTTACTGATACTTGCAATAGCCGCCGTTGATGACTTCCAGGTTACTGCGGTCGTCAGGTTCTGTGTTGAACTATTGGAGTAAGTCCCTGTTGCGGTGAATTGCTGTGTTGCTCCAAGCGAAATGCTCTGATTAATCGGGGTAACCGCTATGGATACGAGTGTAGCCGAGGTCACCGTAAGCGTGGTAGATCCCGATATACTTCCCGATGTTGCCGTGATCGTTGTTGAACCCGCGGCTACTGATGTTGCCTTACCATTGGAACCTGCTGCGTTACTGATGGCTGCAACAGTCGTCGATGATGACTTCCAAGTTGCTGATGTGGTCAGGTTTTGCGTCGAATTATCGGAGTACGTCCCCGTGGCAGTGAACTGCTTGGATGTCCCCAGCGCAATGCTTGGGTTGGTCGGGGTAACCGCTATGGATACGAGTGTAGCCGAGGTCACCGTAAGCGTGGTAGATCCCGATATACTTCCCGATGTTGCCGTAATCGTTGTTGAGCCCGCGGCCACTGATGTTGCCTTACCATTGGAACCTGCTGCGTTACTGATGGCTGCAACAGTCGTCGATGATGACTTCCAAGTTACTGACGTGGTCAGGTTCTGCGTCGAATTATCGGAGTACGTCCCCGTTGCAGTGAACTGCTTGGATGTCCCCAGCGCAATACTTGGATTGGTAGGGGTGAGCGCAATGGAAACGAGCGTTGCGGGTGTCACTGTCAGCGTGGAAATTCCTGAAATACTTCCCGATGTTGCCGTGATCGTAGTTGAGCCCGTGGCTACAGAATTAGCCAATCCGTTGGAACCTGCCGCGTTACTAATGGTGGCAACTGCCGCAGTCGATGAATTCCACATCACTGTTGTAGTCAGGTCCTGCGTCGTATTGTCGGAGTAAGTGCCTGTGGCAGTAAACTGCTGCGTAGTCCCTGGCGCTATGCTCGGGCTCGTCGGGTTTACTGCTATGGACACGAGTACAGCCGAAGTTACCGTCAGCGAAGTTGAACCCGATATGCTTCCCGATGCTGCCGTGATCGTTGTTGAGCCGGCGGCTGCTGAGGTTGTCAACCCATTGGATCCTGCTGCGTTACTGATGGCTGCCACAGCCGCATCCGATGAACTCCAGGTTACTGTTGTCGTCAGGTCCTGCGTTGTATCGTCTGAGAATGTACCTGTGGCAACGAACTGCTGGTTTGTTCCCTTGACAATGCTTGGATCGGTCGGGGTGATGGCTATGGATACGAGTGTTGCCGAAGTCACTGTTACAGTAGTCGATCCGGAAATGCTTCCCCACTTTGCCGTGATCTTTGCCCTGCCAGAACGCGTGGCTTTTGTGCGCCCCGCACTGAGGAGCGTGCTTGAGTTATCGGCTGTTGATGCGGAGAATCCTGTGAACTGTGCAACATCAGTGCTGGATGCAACATTCAAAGCATCCACAGACGATGAGGTCCATGTTACTGTCGATGTCAGGTCTTTTGTTGTGTTGTCCGAGTATGTGCCGGTAGCGGTGAATTGTATATCGGTATCTACAGCGATCGTTGGGTTTGTCGGCGTTAATGCGATGGATTCAAGTTGGGCGCCGCTGCTGCTTGCCGATGTATCGAGATTGGCAGTACCTCCTCCGCTTCCGCAGCCGAACAAGCTTGTAATGATCAGCGATGTCAAAAGAATGACACATGCCTTTTTGTTAACCATTTGGTGTTCCTCCTCTGTTCGAGCAATACATAAATGCCGGCGATTCTCTCTGGCGGCTCGGCGGACATTGACTCCAGTAATTCGTTAGTCCCGTTTCTCTGCGTCCCAGGGTTTCCCCTGGTTTGCTCTGAGCAGAGAAAGATTGAAAAAGTCTGAATCTATTAACGCTCTCAAAGATCGTGTGAGATTTGAATCTCACGTTGATGTAATAGTACGTTAGGCTCGCAGGATAGTCTGTGACAGCGAATACACATTATTTGTGATTCCAGTTACATTGTATGAATGCACGATATTATGACGAAGCACGTCAACGTCGCCGTCAATAAATATTCTGTAATGATCTATGGTTCGTGGTAATAAAGAATGTGATTTGCCGACGGCTCAAGCATGAGGAAACGTCCGCTGATGTCATTGTTAGAAAACTGGCAGGATTATTGAAACTGCGGACAGTCTTACGGAGATGCTCTGAAAAAATCGGAAGTAGGATGCAAGGCTGATGGTCTAGGTAACGTTATGGTCATGTGTATTGGGAGTGGAGGAGGTGTTCCTGCGTGGTCGTTTATGATGTCGCTTTGAATAGAAGTATACGAATCGTTTAAAGATATGCACGAAAAGTATTTATGTGCCTAGTCACAATTTAACACGTTAGAATAGATTTGACTTCCCCAAGCGATGTCCTCTCTGTCGCTTACCACATTGAGCGTTTCTCATCGTAAACTATTTCTCGGAGATCAAATTTATGAGAACGCAGCACTTTATCTTCATGATCGTCTTTTCTGCAATGGGGAAGTGCCTGGCACTGTGGCCAAACTTTACCAGAAAATAACTTATTATATGATCCAGCTTGGTAGGACGATGGTCGCATTTGATATCGATATCACGAAGGATTATTGGTGAAGAAGATCAGATAAGCAATGCAGAGATTAGGACTGATTCACGATCGCTGCAAGAAAGAATGCATGCTGCTGTTATTGAGTTTCAATTACTTTCTATAAGTGGGTTTAAACGATCATTATTGCACGCACAATATGAGCCATGCTTCTTCGCTCCATTGTGCAAACGAAGTGCCCAATATTGCTTGTTTACAAACAGAATGCCCCCCCGGTACGGCTGGGGGGGCATGTTTTGTTGTATGTTAAATTGTTTTCATTACTTCGTTTGAATAGCTGCTTTCCTGACCAGAGGCATCTACCGTTGTCACCGAAAAATAGTATGTCCCTGGTGAAAGGTTCAAGGTCTGTGATATGGTAGTTGTCCCCGGATTTGTGACATTCAATACTGTTGCATACGTAAGAGATGCCGATCCATAGTATATTTTGTACAGAGATAGATCAGTCGCAGGATTCAAGGACGATCCGTCTGTGTTTGTCGTTGGCGCATCCCACGCCAAAGATACAACACCCCCCACGGTTACGGCAAGTGTGGCAGTTCCTGAAACGCTCCCTGATGTTGCCGTGATCGTTGTTGAGCCAGTGGCTACAGAGGTTGCCAATCCATTGGAACCTGCTGCGTTACTGATGGCTGCCACAGCCGCATCCGATGAACTCCAGGTTACTGTTATCGTCAGGTCCTGCGTTGTATTGTCTGAGAATGTACCTGTGGCAACGAACTGCTGGTTTGTTCCCTTGACAATGCTTGGATCGGTCGGGGTGATGGCTATGGATACGAGTGTTGCCGAAGTCACTGTTACAGTAGTCGATCCTGAAATGCTTCCCCACTTTGCCGTGATCTTTGCCTTGCCAGAACGCGTGGCTTTTGTGCGCCCCGCACTGAGGAGCGTGCTTGAGTTATCGGCTGTTGATGCGGAGAATCCTGTGAATTGTGCAACATCAGCGCCGGATGCAACATTCAAAGCATCCAGAGACGATGAGGTCCATGTTACTGTCGATGTCAGGTCTTTTGTTGTGTTGTCCGAGTATGTGCCGGTAGCGGTGAATTGTATATCGGTATCTACAGCGATCGTTGGGTTTGTCGGCGTTAATGCGATGGATTCAAGTTGGGCGCCGCTGCTGCTTGCCGATGTATCGAGATTGGCAGTACCTCCTCCGCTTCCGCAGCCGAACAAGCTTGTAATGATCAGCGATGTCAAAAGAATGACACATGCCTTTTTGTTAACCATTTGGTGTTCCTCCTCTGTTCGAGCAATACATAAATGCCGGTGATTCTCTCTGGCGGCTCGGCGGACATTGACTCCAGTAATTCGTTAGTCCCGTTTCTCTGCGTCCCAGGGTTTCCCCTGGTTTGCTCTGAGCAGAGAAAGATAAAAAAAGTCATAAAACTATGAATGCCATCAATGATCATGTGAGAGTTGAATCTCACGTTGATGTAATAGTACGTTAGACCCGAAGGATAGTCTGTGACTTCGAATACACATTATTTGTGATTCGAGTTACATTGTATGAATGCACGATATTATGACGAAGCACGTCAACGTCGCCGTCAATAAATATTCTGTAATGATCTATGGTTCGTGGTAAAAAAGAATGTGATTTGCCGACGGCTCAAGCATGAGGAAACGTCCGCTGATGTCATTGTTAAAAAACTGGCAGGATTATTGAAACTGCGGACAGTGTTACGGAGATGCTCTGGAAAAAATCGGAAGTGGATGCAAGCCTGATGGTCTAGGTAACGTTATCGTTAATGTGTATTTGGGAGTGGAGGGAGTGTTCCTAAGTGAGTCTGTTTCTAATGACGCTTTGAATTAAAGCAAACGATAGAGGTCGTTTTATAAGAGCGTGCATCGTCTTCCTGCAATGGGGCCGTGCCTGGCACCGTGATAAAGTTTCACAGAACTTATTCTGTGATCCAGCATGGTAAGATCATGATCATATTTGATTAGGACATTGCGAAGGAGATAATTGTGAAGAAGATCAGATAAGCAATGCAGAGATTAGGACTGCATCACGATTGCTTCATGAAAGATGATGCATGCCGATGTTATTGTGTTTCAAGTACATTCTATATGCGGGTTTAAACGATAATCATTGGATGCGTAAAATGGGGCATGCTTTTTCGCTCGTAAGTTCACACGAAGTGCCAAAATTATTCTTGTATAAAAACAAAATGCCCCCCGATGCAGCTGGGGGGCATGTTTTATTGTATATTAAATCGTTTTCATTACTTCATTTGAATAGCTGCTTTCCTGCCCAGAGGCATCTACTGTAGTTACCGAAAAATAGTATGTCCCTGGTGAAAGGTTCAAGGTTTTTGAAATTGTAGTCGTCCCAGGATTTGTGACATCCACTACTTGTATATATGTAAAAGATGCCGTTCCATAGTATATTTTATACTGAGATAGATCAGTCGCAGGATTCAAGGAAGATCCGTCTGTGTTCGTTGTTGGCGCATCCCAAGCCAATGTTAAAGCTACCCCTTCTGTCGCTGTCTGGTCGCTGTTGTTGCTTGTTGAGCCATCTAGATTGGCACCGCCTCCTCCGCATCCGAACAGGCTTGTAACAATCAGTGATACAAAAAGAACGAAGCATGCCTTTTTGTTAACCATCAGTTAGTGTTCCTCCTCTGTTTCGGGCAATATTTAAATACCGGTGATTCTCTCGGGCGGCTCTACGTACAGTGAATCTGGTAACTCATTACTCCCTTTGCTCTGAGCAGAAAAAATTTGAAAAAATATGAAATCTGTTACTACCCGCAATAGATTGAGTGAGATTTGGATTTAAAGTTGGTGCAATTGTACGTTAAGATCGAAAGATAGTATGTGATTCTGATTACACAATATTTGTGATTCAAATCACATTTTATGAATGCCTTTTTATAAACGATTTGTATCAAAAGTGCCGTCATATTCATGCTATTTGAGTATGTGTTGCGAGGCGGTTATGTATGTGAATTATATTGTGAATTTCAAACAGTAAGTAATGACTGATGATGCTGCTTATCTCAGATAGCAGGAATAATTGCCGAACCCATGCGCACTATCGCCTAAACAGTGCGAAAATTGCCGCGATTGTTATAAGGTAGCGAGCTAGTGTATGCCTATTTATAGACTTGTCGCTGGGAATCTTTGTGACGCGGTGTAGTATGTGGATCTTGAAGTAATGCTTTGGGACAAAATAATGATTTGTCAGATTTGACAGATGACAGCTTTTATGGTTTAATACGTGACCAAGAAGGCTGAAGCGTCAGGTTTTTCGGTTGAGGATGTTTTATTTATTATAGGTATGGAGCTTCGCACCGGGGAGCTGGTCCTGGAAACTGGAAACAACATCGGACCATGCTGCTCTACAAGGGTAATACTTCAGGCGTTTTCTCCGTATTCACGGGCCATCGGTGACCTCCTCGTCGAATATGGAATAATCACCGACGCGGAATTGCTCGAAACTCTGAAGCTTCAGAAAATGAATTCCTCTTCACCGCTGGGGGGGGATGTTCTTGAAGACAGGTAAGGTCACCATCGAGGTTATTGAAATGATGGTCCATGAGCAGATCCGGCAATCAATGAAGGAATTTCAGTCCTGGAAGGACTTCACCGTGACGTTTGTGGATAGAGACATTCAACCTTACGACAGGATTCATTTGCCAACCCGTGAATTTATCTCTCCGGAGACCTTACGGTCCGCAGAGATCTTTCTTTCCATAGCAATGCCGAAGCAAGCGGTGCCTCCTGCAGCAATGTCCTCCCATACCTGAGCGCTCTCTTCACTACTTCGTGCATGATCATTTCTGCGCGTGTATTTGCAGCGCTGTTCGCAGAATGTCCCGGGTCTTCATTGAACATTGTTATGTACGTTTCCGAGCAATAGTCGAGGTAAGTATAATCAAAGGGAGTAAAGCTTCGAATTTTATTGACGTATCGGAGCGTCACTTCGGCATAGATGCCTTCGCCGATGTAAAGGCGATGAGTGTAATCCTTGGTTGTTGCAAGTACGACCTTGGCTTCGGTCACGTATCCGGGGTCGAGGTTGATTCTGCGTCGAGCTTTATTTCACAGTCTGAATTGCGAGGCTATTCTCGATCCTGATGGTGTTTAATTTTATTGCCGGCAGGTCCCCGGGGTCCCTCAATTGCTCGAAAAAAATAAACTTTCGTAAAATTCCGGATCCCATTTCTTCCTGGTAGAAATCCGAATTAGTCCATGGAACGATCTCGCTTTGATAATCGATGGGACCATATTCCTTGCATACGATATTCGCGCATATGTCGAATAGTTCAGGTTCAGGTGAAAGCATCCCGATGAACAGCTTAACGGGTATCGGACTCCTAATCTCTCTCATAATGAGTACTAGACGATTCAGCTCTATTCGGTTATGTATCTGGTCAGACCCCGCAGGGCCGGAAAAAACGGCAGTTCCATGTATGACTTCAACCTTGCCGTTTTCCGTTCACTGACGATCATAAAACACTTAAGAAAACATTCGATATGTGCTGACGTTTCCGGCGGGAGAACGGCTCCTTCAATGGCTCCATCTTGTCTACTGCGTCATGAGGATAAAAAGAGAGCGGAGAGAAGCACAGTCACAATAGTCATTATCTGTCTCGACATCTGCATGTACGGTATCCCGTTGGCTGCATTATATCACAAAAAAAAGATTGAATGCTTTAAGATATTGCCGCTTCATTGATTGGGAAGAAGGAACATATCGGGCTTGACAAAGACGGCAGGTTTGATATAGTTGTAGCATGCAAATTACACGTGAGGGAGATTACGGGATAAGAAGTGTCTTATATCTTGCCCGACAGCCGTTCAACAAGGTAAGTTTCGTGAATGAAATTTCCGAGGAATACAAGATACCACGAAGTTTTCTCGCAAAGATACTTCAGAAACTGGTGAAGGCGAAGATCGTACGGTCCTATCGCGGAGTGAAAGGTGGTTTTTCGCTTGCCAAACAGGCGCGTGAGATCACCGCGCTGGATGTGCTGAATGCAATCGAAGGAAAACTTGCCATAAACCTCTGCCTTGTCGATAAAAAGAAATGCAATTTTTCAAAACACTGCCCTACCTATTTTCTGTGGGTCACTGTCCAGTCAAAGATAGTCGAAACGCTTAAAAAGACAAATTTTGAAGACCTGGCAAGACAAAAAGTATAATGCGTTTTCCTGAACCATGAATCCATTCTTCGGGGACAATCGTATGGCGGAAAATGAGTATGGGTACTTTACTGATAAGGGTTCGCTCTCTCAGCGCTTTTTTGGCCTATCGTGGTGCTACTCATCGGCATTTTGATCTCGCTCCAGCTCGACTACCCGCAGTTCAATCTTACCTCCTGATTTACAGACGGAAGATTCAGGCCAATCTGCACAAATATCCTAATCTGCGGCCACCGGTAAATTTAGGACATGATCAAGTATTATCAAAAAGGTGTCAGTCAGGAGATCAGCAATAATATGCCCCATGTAACCATACATCTGCCTGAGTGGGTTGAGAGCTTTTTAGCGACGGCTCCAACAATATTCAAAAGCGTAGAAGACCGGATGCGGTTCATACTGGACCTTTCTGATCGGAATGTACAGAACGGAACTGGAGGCCCTTTTGCTGCCGCGGTTTTCGAACATGATGGTCGATTGGTAGCTGCGGGTGTGAACCTGGTAGTCACCGCGAACTGCTCTGTATTCCACGCGGAGATCGTGGCACTAGTTCTTGCTCAAAGGGTTGTGGGCAGATACGATCTCAGCGATGGTGGACGGCTGAATTACGATCTTTTTGCCACGACGGAACCGTGCGCCATGTGCTTTGGCGCACTTCCTTGGTCCGGTGTGCAGAGACTGGTATGCGGGGCACGAGACGAAGACGCTCGCGCCATTGGTTTTGATGAAGGACCCAAGATGATTGACTGGGTTACAGCGCTCAACGATCGCGGCATTGAGGTGGTGCGCGACGTACTGCGCATGGATGCTGTGGCAGTACTCCAGAATTATGCGTCCACAGGAGGGACGATCTATAACGCCGGTCCTACGAGAGGGGCCACTTCAGGATGAGTATAAAACGCAGAATTGCTGAGACCTCCACATATAGAATCTCACTTTTTGCTACGGCAAGTGGAGGATTTGTCTCGGGATGATCCTCGTGGCGGTTTTCGGGTTCGGAGCATTTGTCGCTGAACTATTTTTCTGCGGGCTTAGTACTCAAAAGGTCGATCGAAAACGCAAATAGAAAACAGGGGTTCGAAAACAATAAATATATAAAGTGCAGCGGGAGGCTGAATATGGATAAACACGGATAACCTCTCGTCTTGTTTTGTTTCTCTTGTATTCCAGTATTTATTCGTGTTATTTTACTAATCTTATGCTCAAACTCGGTCATATCGTATACTCCAATTGCTTCCCGCCCCATGCCGGGATCATCACGAAGACGGTCCCATTTCCGTTCAAACTGGTTGAGGGCATTCCAACGGAGCTGAACCGCCTGCTCTATGAGGGAAAGGTCGATGTATCGCCGTCCTCGTCCATTGAGTATGCCATGAACCCTGGACGCTACCATCTTTTGCCGAACCTATCGATCACCTCGAAGAACAAGGTCATGAGCATCCTTCTTGAAAGTAAGGTCCCGATTGAAGATCTGGACAAAAAAGTAGTTGCCCTGACCACCGCATCGGCTACCTCGGTCGTACTTCTCCGCATTTTGCTGGAAGTACGGCATGACGTCCACCCGGGCTACACACAGTATGAGCAGGGTGTAGACGACCCTTCGGGACAGGCCGATGCAATGCTCACGATTGGCGACCTGGCGCTCACGAAGGCACCGCTGCCCGGGTTTCCCTATCGCTATGACCTCGGAGAACTCTGGCACGAATTCACCGGTCTTCCGTTCGTTTTCGCCCTCTGGCATGTGAACTACAAAAAGAACATCGATCGGGACATCGCCGCACTGTATGATATACTAATAACATCGAGAACTTATGGCATGTCGCATCTGCGGGACCTGTCTATCTCGCAGGCGAATCGGTTCAATGTCCCGGCAGCATTGCTCTTATCGTACTGGAATTCATTCAGCTATGACTTCGGAAATAATGAACAAAAAGGACTTCTCGCTTTTTACGGGTATGCCGCGGAGATTGGCGCGATCGAGCCAGTAACGTCGCTGCGGTTCTGGACAAAAAATTGACGATCTTTAAAAAGCGGAATGAACCACGATATCACTAAGGCACTGAGAAAAAACA
This sequence comes from Nitrospirota bacterium, assembly GCA_963796285.1. GTDB lineage: Bacteria > Nitrospirota > UBA9217 > UBA9217 > UBA9217 > JALNZF01. The sequence goes on along the minus strand of CAWCKW010000012.1, from coordinate 944,677 downwards.
TTTAGTTTAAACGCTTTCTCTTTGTCTCAGGGTTTTCGTGGTGTGTTAAACGCATGACAATTGCATCATGAATTGTTATATTCGGGAGCTCAGGCACCATGTCAATGGCTCATCCTCATACTGATAATCACGAACATGAACATAGTCATGAACACGATATCGATCCTGGTCTGCGCAAGGTCCCCGGGGGCGGGAAAAGAGATCTGCTGATAGCATTTTCTATCACGCTCCTGATGATGGTCGCCGAGGTGATCGGCGGACTGCTCTCGAACAGCCTTGCTCTTCTGTCGGACGCCGGTCATATGCTGACCGACAACCTCGCTCTTCTGCTTTCGTTCTTTGCGATGACCTTTGCATCCTTGCCGGCAACGGATCGCAAGACCTTCGGGTTCTATCGACTTGAGATCCTTGCCGCGTTCGTGAACGGCATTGTGCTGGTCCTGATATCGCTCTATATCATATACCATGCTTATCTGCGAATGATCCACCCCCAGCCGGTACAAGGCATGCTGATGCTGATCATTGCGGTCATTGGCCTGGTCGCGAACATCATCGGCGCCCTGTTCCTGTTCAAACACAGCCATACCAGTCTCAACATACGCGGCGCCTATCTGCACATCATCGGAGACGCGCTCTCATCCGTCGGGGTGGTCATCGGCGGAGTCATTATCCTCTACACCGGCTGGTATCTGATCGACCCGATCCTGAGCATCATGATCTCGCTGGTGATCATCTTCGGGGCATGGTCGCTCGTAAGGGAATCGGTGAATATCCTCCTCGAGTCGGCGCCCGCGCATCTTAATATCGACACCATTGCTGCAGAGATCGCAAAGCTCAAGGGAGTGCGTGAGGCCTACCATATCCATCTCTGGTCCATTACTTCCGGCGTCTACGCCTTGAGCGCCCATGTGCTCATTGACGATCAGATGGTCAGCGACAGCAGGGAACTGAATGACCGGATCAGAAAGCTCCTCTCTGAGAAGTTCAAAGTTCTCCACAGTACCATTCAGCTGGAGTGCGAGAAGTGCGACATGAACCCGACGTGCAGTTTGCCCGACGATATCCGGAATCACCGCTGAAACGACGTCAGTCGGCACGCACTGATGAAACCAGACCCCTGATCTGAACGAGTTACGAAGAGGCTACCATGAACCAGCTCGGCCGTAAACTATACCATATCATAGGCGGGGTCGGGCTTCTTTCGCTTTATTCCATCACGGGAAGAGACCGGGCGCTTGTATGCTATGCACTGTTGTTTTTCATTGTGTTGGGCTTCGATATCATTCGGCTCACGGTCCCGGCAGTGAACAACTTCATGTTTGCCCGGTTCGCCGGCTTCATTCGGACGAACGAGGCGCATAAGCTCACGGGCACTGCTCCGTACATCCTGGGCATCGGCCTTTCGCTGTATTTCTTCTCCCAGCCGGTAGCGACAGCGGCGATCTGCTATCTTGTCTTCGGCGATGTGGCCGCGACTACGATCGGGGAGCGATACGGAAGAACAAAGATCGGGAACAAGAGTCTGGAGGGCACGGCTGCCTTTGTCGTTGCATCGCTCGCGGCCGGAGGCGTCCTCTTGCTGATCGGATCGGGAACCAACCCGTGGGTAATGGTCCTCGGCGCACTGGCAGCCGCGGGAGTTGAGCTCTTAACGCTCCCGCTCAACGACAACCTGGTGATCCCGATCGTATCCGGCGTAGTCATGGAACTGGCGCTCAAGTTGTCCACATGATGCTGAAAACCAATGAGTCATTCCCGGTTTCTCGTAACGTGATAAAGGCCGCCGTTCTCATGCGAAAAATACATAAACAATTGAATATCATCACCGTACTCCTGGTTGCCGTATTAACGCAGAACCCGGTCTATGCCGCGGTGAAGCTTACGCTCCGCGAGTGCATTGATGTCGCTCTCAAAAATCAGCCGACGATCATGTCGGCGCGTGAAGTCGTCAACGCCGGAGAGGGACGGGTTACGCAGGCCGCGTCAGCGTATTTTCCAAAGGTCAGCGCGAGCACCGGTTATGCTGAGAGCCGTCAAATCGGGGGCGCATTCGGGGACAGTGACACGAAGAGCTATACCACGTCGCTTTCGATCAACCAGTTGCTTTATGACTTCGGGAAGACCGGCAATTCGCTTGATGCGGCGCGCCTGGGATCGCGTTCAGCTGAGCAGGACATCGCTCGCGTTGTCCAGGACGTGATCTTGAATGTGAAGCAGGCGTATTATGCTTTGCTTGCGGCCAAGAAACTTGTGCTGGTGGCGGAGAAGACGCTTGAGCAGGCCGAGAGCCATCTCCGGCAGGCGGAGGCTTTTTTCCGGACGGGGTCAAAGCCGAGGTTCGATGTGACCCGCGCGGAAGTGGAATTGAACGCCGCGAAGCTCGGGATGATCAACGCGAAGAACACCGTGCGTCTCAGGACTCTCGGGCTGTATAATGCCATGGGCATCGATCCGGGAGAGGACCTCGAGATCGACGATGTCCTCTTTGCTCCGATCGTTATTCCAACGATTGAGGAGGCGCTGTCGGAAGCCGTCAGAAGCCGGCCGGATCTGCTGAAGTCCGAAGCTGATATCGAAGCGGCTCGCGCAAGGGTCGGAACAGAAGAATCAGGTTATCTTCCGACCCTCTCCGCGAACGGCACCTACAATTGGGCGCACGGCACCACGGATGCGGGAGAGTTCCAGGGTATACAGCTTCGGGGTGATGTTCAGAACAGCTGGAACGCAGGCATCATGCTGAGCATGCCGCTGTTCGAGGGCGGGATCACAAAAGGAAGGGTAAGAGAGGCCCGGGCGAATATGCGCGCCTTGGAGGCGCAAGGCCGCACCTTAAAACAGGCAATTCTTATTGAGTTGAATCAGGCATACGCGGATATCGAGAGCGCGACGGCGCGCATCGATGGCATGGAAACATCGCTCAAAAAGGCGAAGGAGAGCCTTGAGCTTGCGAAGGGAAGATACGAAGCCGGCGTTGGACCGTACATCGAGGTGACCGATGCGCTGGTTGCCGAGGTCAATACCGAGACCGACCACGTCCAGGCGCTCTATGATTATCAGCTCGCAGTAGCAAGGCTCTATAAAGCAATGGGAAGGATGGAATAAAAGCAGTTCGGAGTTCAGAGTTCGGAGTTCGGAGTAAAAGATTGGAGTGACCAATGCCGACAAGAGAAGTGACTTTCACCATCAAGCTGCCGATAAAGAGCGTATGGTCCTTTATGATCGACCGGAAGGAGGTCGGCTGTCTCTTCCCGGGATGCAAGGGGGTTGAGATCCTGAACGATCTGGATTCCATATGGACGATCAAGATGTCGCTCGGGCCTTTCAGCCGGACGATCGAGATGTTTGCTCATACGACCGAGATGGTCGAGCAGCAGCGTCTGGCGTGGACGGCGACGCATGAACACCTGGTCACCTCGGGGCTCGTGTCGTTCAGGAAAATATCAGACAATGAAACGGAGATCACCTATCACCTTGAAGGCCATGTGACCGGCAACTTTTCCATTCTTCAGGACATGGTGGTAGCGGAAAAACTGGGCGAAGTGACCCGCGGTTTTATGAAGGGCATCAAAGAACGGCTTGAGTATCACGCTCAGAATGAGCCGCAATAAGTCCGAATGAACTCGTCTCAAAATGGCAGGAAAAATTCTCGCAGAGGCGCAGAGTCCGGAGAGAAAAGCTCATAAATATGCTGAGTTAAAACAAGACTAATAAATTGGCATTCCTCTGCGTCCTTCGCGTGCTTTGCTTGTGCCCGCGTTATCGCAAGAGCAGGGTACGAGAGACGCTCTTTTGGTTCCGGCTTGTCCGGTTTGGGGATTGGTGATATGTCGATCGTGGTTAAACTGTTAAAAAGCAAATTAGTATGGACTGTCCTCATCGCGCTGGTCCTCGTCGCGATTGTTGTCGTCAGCGGGAAGAAGCCCCCTCTGGTGAAGGCCGTTCTGCTCAAACCGGGAGAACTCCGCGTTATCGTGAACGCAACGACCACCTCAACGGTAAAATCCGAGACCGAGGTGACGCTCTCGGCGCAGCGGACAGGAAGGGTGATCAAGCTCCCGGTGAAAGAGGGCGACCTCATAAAGGCCGGAGCGCTCATCGCCCGGCTTGATCTGTCCGAAGAAGCGGTCCAGACAGGGAACGTCCTGGCCCAGAGCAAAGCCACCTATGTCGAATCGGAAAAGAACCTTAAGCGTATCCAGGAACTGTTCGAGAACGGGATGGTGGCCCAGCAGGACCTCGACGCGGCACGCAGGGCGTACGATATCGCACGATCGCAGCACGAAGCCTCGGCGGAAGATGCCACGGTAAAAAGCGATTATTCGGTCATCCGCGCTCCCTTCGACGGTGTGATCGCGAAAAAATACACCGAAGTGGGAGAGATTCTGCTTCCGGGCAAGCAGATCGTAACGATCGTGAATCCCGACAGGATCTACGTTCTTTCGACGATTGATGAAGTGGACGTGGGAAGGCTCCGTCTGGACCAGCCCGTGATGATAACCGTTGACGCGTTTCCGGGAGAAAAATATCCGGGGAAGGTAAAGCGGATCTCGCCGATCGTGAGCGGAGGGAAGCTTGAGACGCGCACGGCCGACGTCTGGATCTATTTTGATGAGAAACACGCAAAGATAAAACCCGGAATGTCGGCCGATGTCGAGATCCTCGTATCGACGCTTTCGTCCGTGCTGTCGGTCCCGTCTCAGGCGGTCATCGAGCGGGAGGGGAAAAAACGGGTTTTTGTCGCGAGCGGGAAGGACATCAAATCCGGCGCGCGGGCCGTCGCAAGGCTCACGCCGATCGAGATCGGGGAAACGAATTGGAGTTTCACTCAGGTGATAAAAGGCCTGAAGGAAGGTGAATTCGTCATTACCACGCCTGAGGTCGAAGGGTTAAAGGACGGGGCGACGGTGAAGATAGAATAAAAGTTCAGAGTTCACAGTTCGGAGTAAAGAATTGAGAACCCCTTGAACTTTGCACTTGAACCGAATGTATGGCATGATCGAGCTCTCCAACATAACCAAGACCTACCGCATGGGTGAAGTTGACTTCACCGTGCTGTCCGGCGTTTCCCTGAGCGTCCAGAGCGGGGAGCTTATCGCCATCATGGGGCCCTCGGGTTCCGGAAAATCCACCATCATGAACATTGTCGGATGCCTGGACCGGCCTACGAGCGGCTCGTACCGGTTCGAGGACCGGGAGATCAACGCCATGACGGACGATGAGCTCGCGTCCATCAGGAACGTCAAGATCGGCTTCGTGTTCCAGACCTTCAATCTCCTCGCCCGGTTTTCCGCGCTCAAGAACGTTGAGGTGCCGCTTATCTACGGCGGCGTCCCGGCGCGCCTGCGCAAAGCGCGGGCCGTCCCCCTGCTCGAAAAGGTCGGGCTCGCGGATCGCATGCATCACAAACCGACGGAGCTCTCCGGGGGCCAGCAGCAGCGCGTTGCCATCGCGCGGGCGCTCGTGAACAACCCGCCGCTCCTTCTCGCCGACGAGCCCACGGGCAATCTCGACAGCCGCTCTGGTGAGGAAGTACTTGAAAATTCTGACCGGACTCAACGCGCAGGGGGTCACGATCATCATCGTTACCCATGACCAGACCGTGGCGGCGCGCTGCAGGCGCATCGTCAACGTGAAGGACGGGCAGATCATCAGCGATCAGGTGCGGGCATGAACTTTATAGAAACATTCCGCGTCGCCTTCGAGGCGATCCTCTCGAACAAGGTCCGCTCGGGGCTCACCATGCTCGGCGTGATCATCGGCGTCATGGCCGTGATCCTGCTCGTGTCTATCGGAGAGGGTGCGCAGGTGTACATCACGAAAGAACTGACCGGCCTCGGGACGAACCTGCTCATTATCACGCCGGGGAAGACCTCCACGCGCGGCGGGTTCCATCCTCCGTCGGCGGGCACGGTGCGCAAGCTGACGTATGACGATTCGCAGGCGCTCAGGCGGCGCGCGTGGCTTCTGACTGACGCGGTGCCGCTCGTGTTCGGCACCGGAAAGATCAAGTTCGGGAACATGGCCCGGGACACCATGGTGATCGGCACGACGCCGGAATTCCAGCGGGTGAGGAGTCTCTTCGTCGACACGGGAAGTTATGTTTCCCAGGGCGATGTGGATTCAAAGGCCAAGATCATCGTGCTCGGCACAAAGGTCAAGGAAGAGCTGTTCGGCGCGGACAATCCGCTCGGCAAGGTGGTGACGCTGTCCGATGCGCGCTATCGCGTGGTCGGTGTCATGCGGAAAAAGGGGACCAGCCTCGGTATGGACATCGATGACGTCGTGTACGTTCCGGTGACCAGCGGCCAGGAACTTTTTGATACCGACTCGCTCTTTGAGATCATCGCATCGACACCGAGGGCCGAGGATGTCGACCGCGCCATTGCCCAGATCAAGGACATCCTGATCAAGCGGCATGCCCACAAGGAGGATTTCACTATCCAGACCCAGGGGGCCATGCTTGAAACGATGAACACGATCCTCGGCGTGCTGACCGCCGTGCTCGGCGGCATCGCGGGTATCTCGCTTATCGTCGGAGGCATCGGCATCATGAACATCATGCTGGTCTCGGTGCGCGAACGCACGAGAGAGATCGGCATCCGGAAGGCCCTTGGCGCACGGAACAGGGACATCATGGCCCAGTTCATGATCGAGGCGATAACGCTTTCCGGCGCGGGCGGGGTGATCGGCATTCTGCTGGGAGTCGGCCTTGCCCTTCTTATCCCCGTATTTGTGACTGTTCTTCCCACGAGCGTCTCGGCCTGGTCCATCATCATGGCATTTACATTTTCCGCTGCCGTGGGCGTGTTCTTCGGCGTGTACCCGGCGCGCAGGGCCGCGCTCCAGGACCCCATCCAGGCGCTTCGATACGAGTAGTTCATCCGGCATGATGAGTATTGTGAAATGATGAAAATTATATTGCTGTCCGATAATTATATAGTATAATTTATATGGTGGCGATTTCCCAGCGAACCGTCAGGATAAGGAGAGACGTAATCCGGATGAATGACAAAACTGAACAGGCATCTAGTTTCGATAAACTGCTGGCCGGGTCTGTAAAAGTGCACGGTCATCTGTGCGCGGGACAGGTGTTGGGGGTGAGGATGTCCATGCTCGGACTGCGCGAGATCGGCGTCAATGACCCGAAAGGCAACGACCGTAAGAACATCATCGTTTTCGTGGAGATGGACCGGTGCGCCGCGGATGCGGTCCAGTCCGTCACGGGATGCAGCCTCGGCCGCCGGACGTTGAGGTTTTTGGACTACGGCAAGATGGCCGCAACATTCATGAACCTCAACACGGGCAATGCTGTTCGGATCATCGCTCGCGAGGATTGTCGTCAGAAGGCAAAGGATCATTTGCCGGAAATCGAGAACAAGTACACAGCCCAGCTCGAGGCATACAAGATCATGCCGGACGAAGAGCTATTTAATGTGATGGAAGTGTCTATTGACATACGGCCCCAGGACATGCCGGGGAGGCCTCTGCGCAGAGTACCGTGCGATGTTTGCGGTGAACATGTCCAGGACATGCGAGAGGTCCATCAGGACGGAAAGGTCCTGTGCATTCCCTGTGCCGGGGGTGGCTACTATATAGTGAAAGACTCTTTTTTGACGGTGCGTTATGCAAAAAAAACATAACGGCATGGACATCAGGTCGAAGATATGGATCGAAGTTGACGGTGAGCCGGTATTCGGCAGGGGCAGGAGGTTTCTTCTTGAGGCCATTGATCTGCACGGCTCGATCAATCGCGCAGCGCGCGAGGTAGGCATCTCGTACCGCAAGGCATGGAGCCACATCAAGGCCATGGAAGACCGGCTCGGCGTGAAACTGATCGAGCGGCAGACCGGAGGGAAGAACGGCGGCGGCGCGCTGCTTACCGAACATGCGAGAGTGTTCCTGAGGAAGTTCGAATTGCTGGAAACAGGCATTCAAGAGATCGTTGATGAGAAGTTTAAAGCTCTTTTCACGGGAGGTTCGCATGTGTGACTCGCTCCATGAAAGCACAAGAACGGGAACCAAGTCCATCCCGGTGCACGAGTCCGTCGGCACGGTCCTTGCCCATGATATAACCGAGATTCGGCAAGGCGAATTCAAGGGACCTGTTTTTAAGAAGGGGCACATCATCCGGGAAGAGGACGTCTGTCACCTCCAGCGGCTTGGCAAAGAACACTTGTTTGTTCTGCACGTGGCTGAAGATGAAATGCATGAGAACGACGCGGCATATGCGCTTGCCAACGCGCTTATGGGAGACGGAGTGGTGATCAAGGGTGAGCCCAAAGAAGGGAAGATTGACTTGATAGCGGCCCATGACGGCATATTGAAGATCGATCGAGACGCGCTTTTTCAATTCAATCTATTGGGCGAAGTGATGTGCGCAACGCTCCACGACAATATGATCGTCAAAAAAGGACAGACCGTGGCAGGGACGCGGGCGATCCCGCTGGTGATAAAAAGGACCATTGTTGATGAGGCGGTAAAGACAGCGGGTCGGGATCAAGTGTCAAGGGGCAAGGGCCAGGGCGTGATCCAGGTAAGGGAACTCCGAAAACCAAAAACCGGCGTAGTCATTACCGGCAATGAGGTATATCACGGCAGGATCAAGGATGCCTTTGCACCGATCATCGCGAAGAAGATCGAGGAATTCGGCGGGGAGATGGTCGGCGTGTATTATGCGCCTGATGATAAAGCATTCATTGTTGACAGGCTGCGGGAATTGCTGAATGCGGGCGCTGATCTGCTCATCACTACCGGTGGCATGTCCGTGGACCCCGATGATGTGACCAGGTTCGCGATCAGGGACCTTGGTGCCACGGACATAAGCTACGGTTCGGCCGTGCTTCCGGGTGCGATGTTTCTTGTGGCTTATCTGGAGCAAGGGCCGGAACAGGGTACTCAAGACCCCGCTCCCAGGGCCCTGTATCCTGTCCCTATTTTAGGTATTCCTGCCTGCGGTATGTATCATAAAACGACCATCTTCGACCTCATTCTCCCACGGGTACTGGCCGGTGAAAGGATCGGAAGAAGAGAGTTGGCAACACTGGGACACGGGGGGCTTTGCATGAACTGTGATGTTTGCCGCTATCCAGTCTGTCCTTTTGGTAAAGAGTAAGCATGGCGTGAGATGCTCGCATGCGGTTGATGGGGATCGCAGACGGAGAACAAAACAACGAGCAACAGAGGGTAACCATCTTTTACCGTAAGAACAAACGGGTTGTGTCAGAATTTATCAGCGGCCGCTTCAAGCGACTTTACCGGAATACGAAACTGGCCATTTTCAAGCCTGCCTTCCAGTTTGATCGGGTAACACCCGCCGATCCCTTGTTCGAGCTTTGCGAACCGGAAATTGCATAGCGCAATAGCGGCAGGAAACACAACCGTTCTCATAGCGGAATCCCTGTTTGTGAGGATAGCAACTTGCGCAGGCATCGAGAAAGGCAAGGACCCTGTCCTGGACCTTGAGCAAAAAGAAACTTATGTTCTTGCCTTGATAGTGGTAGGTATAGAATTTCGGCACCTCAGACTGGAGCGCAGCTACTTCAATGACGACATCCGTTCCGCTTTGAGGCGCAGGTGGGTAGACGGTCTGGCGCGAGCAGGAAATGAGCAGCAAATAAAAAAGAGCTGAGATGAGAGCTATTATTCTCCTGATGACAGCGTTCCCGCCAATCGTATAAGTCATTTTATCACCTGTTTGATCACTGTACATTCACCATAAAATCGAAGAGAAGTACCTTGTCGCGGTGTTTTACCTGACTAAATATCGTATAGATCCCCTTTGACGGGAAAGACGACGTCGGCCTCTATCTCCGGGCCGAACTTTTTAGGGGGCTTTGGTATGCATATGGTCCTGGTGATCATGGGGCTCGCCGGGAACGGACCCGTGAACGTGAATATACTGTTTGAGGTCTACGGAGACGACAGCAATGTGCATCGCTGCGCCCAGGTAGGGATTGAGGTCCGTAACCGTCTTCTCGTTCTTTTCAATGATATAACTGAGCGACGTTTCCTCGCCCGCCTTGATATTCGCCGGGGAAGCTGACATGGTGACCCTGTATTCGCCGAAATTCTTTCTCGTCGAGAAATCCGTCGTTGGCCCTTCCATTGCCGGCTTGCCAGAAACAGAGAGGTGAAACATCCTGCTGTAAAATTCATCTCCCGCAAAAAAGTCGGCGCCGACAAGATATTCCCCGGCCTTCGGAAATGTGAAGTGGAGTGGGAAGTCCGCCTTTTTCATCATCTCACGGGTGATCGGCCCCGCATCCTCGGGGTGGATATGCGCAAAGGTCCTCATGTCCTGGCCGACGATAATTGCATGGAGTATCCGTTCGTGGGAGACCTCAAGTCCTTGCAGCGGCCTTCCGTCCGGATCTTTCATGCGGACCGTCATCGTCACGGGGGTCTGGGCAGTTATCTTTGAAGGCTCTGTCTCAAAGCTGACAACCGGCGTTGGTCCCTTGGCCGCATGTCGCTGCCTTTCATGTTCAATATGGGAATGATGGAGAGCGGGGATTTCGTGGCGGAGCATGGCGGCGCACAGGAGCACCCCGAGCATAAGCATCGCCTCGACCTTTACGTTCCGTTTGAATCTTAACGCGATCTGGAGTCCATCTGGATTATGGAAATATCGAGAAAACAAATGGCTTGCAGCGCGAGTAATCATGCCCCGTGATGCGCGGGAAGTCCCTCCCCATTCCAGCAACAGGGGAACGCTGACGTACCGATTGAATGCGCCGAGGGAAATGAGGAGGGAAAAGAGAATTACTTTGGCAAACACCGTCCAACCGTAGGGCGACGTCCAGATCGATTCGAAACTCCCAACGAATGCCCACGCGTTGTAGAGCGCTGTAATCGCGATGATCCCGACGGCGATGCCCGCTATCCTGGAAAATCTGCAGGCAATGTCCGCTATCAGCGCTGCTGATTGATCGCCTGCCCTTGCCAAATTTGGAAGAATAACCAGGGACAAGGCCAAGAGCCCGCCTCCCCAAGCGCTGGCGGCGAGGAGGTGGGAAAAATCCGTTATTTCAAGGATGCTGAAGTCGCCTTTATCCGAGGCGTGTCCTGATGCGCTTTCGGTCATAGCGATGATGACGGCGATGCAGAGCATGAAACCTGTAATTCCGCGCGCATTACGGAGCCGCCGGCCCGCCAGGAGCGTAAGCGACAAAAGGACAAGTGCCACGATGCGAATAAACCAGGCGCCTCCGAGATGGGTATGAAATATCACCCTCGGGAGCACGGGCAAAATTGTCGAGAGTGGACGGCCGCTCATCTCCGCGGCGCGCCAGATCAAATTGACACCGCTGCCGAAGAACATTAAGGCCATGCAGACGCCGAGCAGACGCCGTATATTGTCAAGGATATGTTCTTGTTCAATAAACCCGGCGTTCGCTGACCGGGTAGAGACCCAGAGACGGCAACCAAGCAGCCCGATGCAGAAGGTCAGGGCGGCGAGTTCGAGCCATTCGGGAATGATGTGAATAAAGAAAGTCATCTGATAGAGAATGTATAGTCACCCTGAGTAAGGTGCCCGTCCCTTGCCACGACGCTCCAGATGACGCGATATTTGCCCGGAGGCAGCCGCGGCACACTCACCTCAAGAAGTGTCGCATCTGACGGATTTACGCGGCTGTCCCTGTTGCTCACCATCGTGTTTTCCGCATTATGGACCATGATCGTGGAAAAGTCCGGTTCCAGATCGCTGTCAAACCATATGCGCACGCGGTCGGGAGAGGTGTTGATCGTCGCTCCTACCTTGGGATCTGCGTGGTCCGGGTACGCATGGCCTCGCGCTGCGTTCGGCATTATTAGGAGGAACACCGTGAACAGAAGAGCGGATGAAGTCCGGATAGTGAGTGATTGTGCAGATATTTTCACGGGAATATCGGTCTCCCTATGCTCTTCGGGAACAGGTCATCGATAAAGAGGTGAAAAAGGACGAAGACCCCGGTACCCGCTCCTGAACGCGGGTTCATCGGGATCTCCGCGGCAATGCCCAACTCCGTATATTTGCCGATCCAGGCGATCCCCGGGTTTACGGTCCCGGTCGTCTGATTTTTGCAGTCCGTGTTCAGGCACGTCTCCATCGGAAATTCGACGACCGCGACCATCCGGTTGAAGGGAGCGCCAAGCCCCACGTCCTTTACCGCCGACTGGAGATACATCAGGCTGTACTGTAGAGAGAACGCCCACGTCAGCGTGGTCGGATGACGTTCCACATCTATGTCACCTGTGTCCGCGTTTACGGTGATCGTTTGTTTCTGCGAAGGGAAGTTCGGACCGATGACCCCGGTGATCGCGAGAGGCTTCAAGTAATTGCATTGAGTCGGGCAGGTCGCCGAACCCTTTGCCGAAAATAGAAGCGCGGGCGAAATTGTCGGAGAAGGACTCCGAGCCGATCTTTGCTGGAACCGGTATTGTCCGATTTCGTCCGACACACCAAAGAAATGATCGTTTCATGTTGAAGCGCTCGTGTAGAACTGATATTTTGCATTCACTTCGAGGTTGCCATAGCCGCTGACAGTGCCGTCGCCCTCGGTGTGCAGGCGCTGGTACGATTCAGCGACCTCAATCCCGAAGTTGGGCAGGATGCGCTTGGAATATCCGACATCAAATGACGAAGTCCGAACGCTGCGGCCCGCCCGCGTCATCGTTCATCTTTATCGAATTGATACAGCACGGAAAACTCATCAGAAATGAATGGATCATCCACGGCAAAGGTCGTGGGGAAAAACCGTTGTCCCGCGACCCCATGGGCGAATGAAGTTGACGGGATCGATGCGATGATCATTATAAGACTGAAACAGAACAGCTTGCTGCCAGCAATCTCACAATTGAACTCTTCACACGACGCTTATGTTCCTCCTATAAATTAATAACGTTCAACATTCTTCTATTGCTTGAATTTTATTATAGCGCTTATTTTATTTACGTCAATCATACACTAACTTGATAAAAGACACAACTTCCCGATGAATCAACAACATAGTTGCAGGTGCCTGCGCTTTCATTAAAAGCGGTGTCTAACAGCTTACGGGGCTGATATAGAATCTGTCAATGCTTCTGGACCAGCTCCTCCCTGGCAGCAGCGAGGGCTTCGGCCCAGGTGACCATCTTCCCTCCGTTCGCCTTCATGAACGCTTCAGCGCCTGCCTTTGACTGGAAGGCCCACGTAGGCTGTTGCGTCATGACACCGCGCTTTCCACCTCCCATGACCCAGATCGCATGCTCAACATCGATCAGCGTCCGGGAGTCCCTGTCGGCGACGAGAAGGGATTTCACCGTCCGCCCTTGGTTTGCATCAAGCTTGACAACGGCACAATGCAGGCTGCAGGTGCCTACCATGGCCCCGTCCTCATACTGGATCAGCATACGGCTGTATCCGTAGGCTTTCCTGTCCATGCCGCAGCTGGCACAGGAGCGGTGAGCATCAATATCGTCCTGGGCCAGGACATTCATTTCAGCCATACCGACCAGAACCACGGTGAGTACAGCGATGATGGCAAATCTTCGTTTCAACATGAATTGCTCCTTAGTTGTATTGAGTGCCCCGGTCACGGTAAACTCGTGAGCGCTGCCGTCAATCTATCGTCCTTATAATCCTCGTTCATCCGTATGATACCCGTTTTGTCAATGACAACAGTGGTCCCCATTGTGCCATGGTAAAGATTCAGTACTGTCTGAACCGTATCCGCCAGAACAATGAATCCGGATCCTTCATACCCGTTCGATAGCTCTGAATTCCTGGCATCAGCAACTGTGCTTGACACATAATCGACAGCGTAAAAACGCACATTCGGAAACATCGGGATCTGGGAACTTCGCATGCTGCTCATATGTATGTCGCAGGTCGGGCACCACATGGTGAAGTACAGAACAACGCCGTTCACGGCAGTCCCGGTAAGCACGGACGAGAGCGTGACGCTGGTCCCGAGGGTGTCGGAAAGCGTGAAATCCGGAGCATTCTGGCCAACAGCGGGCCCCACGGTACCTGCTTGAACGGTCGCCTGTTTGTCGATGTTAGACGGATTAAGATCATCCATCATGCCGCCGCATCCCGCAAGAAAGATCGGAATCAGCAACTGTATTAGCCAACGCATATTAGCGGAACCCATAATTCACCCCGATGGTATAGATGTCGGTTGCAGGGAAGTTTATCCCCCAACCGTCTTGCTTGACCGTATGAATCCATATCGCTCTGACCCCCCAATCATGATCAGTGCTTGAGTAGGCAATGGAACCGCCGATCGAGTCCTTCTTAAGTCCGCTGTTATCAATCCGATTGCCGTCTCTGGTCGCATCAGCTTCACGTAATTCCGACAGCGAAGCAGTGCCGGTCAATGCATCTCCACCGGACCCGAGGTAATAGATGTAGCTTAATGAAATTGACGCGGATGATCGGTCCCCCAGTTTTTTACGGTACGGCGGGACGTAGTCTACTTCCCGATTGACAGGTCGTTCAAGATAACTCCCATAGCTCAGAGCAACAGAAGCGCTCCAGGGGTGGAGGGTTTTCGAGATAATGATGTTCCCATCGAGCCTGTAGAAGCCGCGGCCGGTCACATCATCGCTGGGCACACCGTCATAGGGCGAGATGCCGGTGGGAATGACCAGTGAGGGACCGATAGTGATCGAAGGCGTCAGGTCCTTCAGATCACGTATCTTCCACGCGGAAGTATCATCGAGCGCTTCATACCAGGCGTTCAATGTCATGTCGCCGATCCCGTCCGTTCGATGGGTACCCGAGGCATATCTATTGACGTTCCAGACATAGGGAACGAGGACGCTGACCTGCCATTTCGTAGAAAGACGCCGGGCAAGCCCCGTGTTCAGACGGTATTGCCGCAGATCGGATCCCGCAGGGTCCGGTGTATACTTCCCATCCTGGTTCCAGAAACCGTCGTATTTTTCCAGATCAAAGGAAACATCGACCATGCCCTGAGAGAACTTCGGCAGAAGCAGGGTCGCGCCGCCTCCGCCTCCGCAGCAGGAACCGGCCCAGGCCGATGGAGGCAAGAGACATGCGGCCCCCCCAAGGAGGGCCGCTGTCAGGAAACGATGAGAACAAAATCTTAAATCGCCGCATATCCATTTACATGCTGCTCGGCGTCACAAGAATGGTCTGATATCCGTTGCTGCCGGATGCCGCATTGCCGTCAGTGGTTTTCTGCTCGGCCACGCCACCGTTCTTGCCGACAGACAGGCGAACATAGATCGTGTTCGTGACGCTGGAGGTGATGCCTGACATTAAAGGGAAATTGACCAGTGACCGCCCTTGGTGTTCGTGCCGCGTTGTCCAATTTGTTCCCATCCAGGGATGCCTCCACGGTAACGGGGTCGGCGGATCCATGCGCACCGGTTTCATCATGCAGGTGTCGTCGTGCTGACCGACAGAGCAGAGAAGTCATTAGCTCTCCTTGGCGTGCAAGGAATTTGAGGCTCAGTGTGCCTGCCCCATGCCCATGCCGCTGTCAGACCATCATTGAAAATGATAGTAGGATCGCTTTTCCGTACCAGACATGCTGCTGATTATATCGTTCTGTCCCTTCAATGTCGCTTTCACCGTATCGACTGTCCATGGACATGGCGACATCGGGATTGAATATCGTTGTTTCACCATTGACCGTCACCTTCATTTCCCATGTCCCCATTGTTGTACCTCTCCTGATGCCATCATGTAGTAGACCGTGCAATCATAAGTGCCGGGCGTGGTGCTGGACTCCTGATACAAGATCTATCGGCGTGGCATGCTGAGTCACCGCTGGTCATGGTCATTGTAATGACAACGCCGGCGTGAGCCCTGTTGCAGGAGATCCATCACTTGTTTTTGTGATCTTCAGTTGAAATGTTGTTTTTCCCTCAGTCGGCGCGTTCATGCCCGTTCCAGGAACATACTCTACTTTATAAACCGCTGACGGTGTACTGCTATCATTGGATTTTCCGCACGCAAGCGATCATCATTGTCATGCATGCCAAACATACCAAAACCAGTTCCAAACCATATGATCTAATCCATTTCATTTCTTGTTCCTCCTAGTTTTATCATTTATTTTTGTTTCATTCATTTATTCAGCAGACTCAATGATCTCCTGCTCGATCAGGGTGAAAGATTCCTTATCGTAACCCGAATGCTTGTACCGGATTAAGCCATCCTTTCCGATTATGAAGGATGCCGGCAATCCGGAAAAGCGAAAAGACTCCGCAACACTTCCTTCTTTGTCCACCAGGACCGGAAAGAGTACCGGATGTTTCTTCAGGTAGTTCGCCACGATCGAGTCCGATGATTCAATACAAATACTCAGGACCGTAAATCCTTTAGCCGAATATTTTCGTTGCAGTGTATTCAGGTCCGGCAGTTCCTCTTTGCAGGAAGGGCACCATGTGGCCCAGAACGTAAGGAAAACCACTTTCCCTTTCAAACTATTCAGGGTCACCTCGTTTCCGTTAACATCCTTCAGACTGAATCCGGGAGCAACTTCCCCTGCATTGACGGCAAAAGCCGGCAGAGGAACCAGGATGGCTGCAATAAACAGCATGGCAATAAGGGTTTTCATTATTCTGGTGCCAAAATAAATCAGTTTCCGGAGATGGGAAAGACGGCTCCGCCTCAGAAATATCATGTATGTAAACAAGTAAGACAACGGATATTGCCGAAGCGGAGCGAGCATGCCGGCATGCGCATACCTTACGCATACCTATTCCGAGGGGGAATACTGACGACTTCGGCTTTGAACTACAGATTAGTGTTTCGGAGGACGTTCGTCTTGATAGGCAAGCAAGAAAGGTTTACACGGGGAGGGTGCAATTTCCGCTGCGTTTTCCAGCTCCATAGGAAGGGGACCGCAGGGGCACTCATTGATACACGGCATGTCGCCGTTTGAAGACAGGGCAGGCGTTGAGGAATGGCAGATATCAAGAGTCCCAATTGCTGCCATCGCGCCTTGATCGGACAGAAAAGGCAGCGATGGAGGAACAACGATACTGAGGGCGATTGCCAAAAGTATGATGATGGCCTTCCATTTCATGTTTGCAATATAAGGCGAACAAAAAAGCTTGTCAATGTAAAATTATAATTATACGTTTTCACATCGCTTCTCGAAGTTTCGTAAAAAATGCGCGGCATAAACCAGGCCATGAAGGGTGGAAGCATGCGATTGTTCAATGATTGCAATGATCACTTTCATGAGTACATAAGATAACAGTGCGGAATGCAGGTTTGCTGATCCTGACACTGTCTACCATATCAGAGTCATAAGTTTGGAGGGACCCATGCCGACAGTCGCATCGTCATGGTTGTCATTGTATTCATAGCCGATGCTCAGATGTCCGTCATTCCAGGCAGTGTCAACACAATATTATAATGTAAGCTTTATCGGCAAAAAACGTTTCACATTGGAAAACCACCTTCATTTCAATGTTTCACTTTGAAAATATAGTCTGTGCGTTCCATTCTAGGGATTCCAATAAATCAGTTAGTTGAAAATAGGCATGGTTGGGCATGCGTTTTGCTATCTTGAGCATGAGAGGAGGCGAAAAGGGGTGCTTAACGTAGTGATTCATCAGGGCGGGATCTAAAATAAAATAACAGACAAAAGGAGCGTAAAATGAAACTAACGAGACGCGGTTTATTCAAGTTTGGTATTGCAAGTGCAGCAGCCGGTTTGGCATCCAAAATGGGTTCCATAAGAGTTGGCATGTCACCCAACACCGCTGAAGCCGGCATATTCGGGGACCCTACGTTCCAGGATGTCTACGACCAGATCGGGAAATACATTCATCTGGTCCCGGGCAAGTTCGCCGGCGGCGTCGCCGCCCATGATATGTCGACCGGTCAATGTCTTGCCTCGATGAATATGAGCATATGGGCCGGAAATAAAACACCCATCGTTCACCATCTCGCCGCATTTGCTTCTCCAGACCCCTACAAGGAATTCGAGTGGATCGTCGATTCCCAGGGGGGGAAAAACCTGTATATCTACGGTGTGACCACACCCGTGAAGGACCCCGCAGAAGGGTTCAATATCTGGAGATGCAATTACGATGGCACCAAGATGAACGTCCTGGAAGACGTTGCGGAAACTACGGGCATCGGCCTTGGTGTGCACGTCACTGTGGCGCCGGATAACAAACGGTTCTCCGTGTGTGACGGCCAGAAGGACATCATGGCGGTATTCAAGAAGGGTGAAGGCGCGGGTCATTCTACCGTGGAGGCCGCAGTCCTCTTTGACTGGGAGTATAACAATTCGGAACTTTCGCGGGTTTGGTTGGACGGGGGAACGCTCACCATCAAAAAGCTTCATGCCCCCTACGACCTGAAAGGGACCAAGGGATGCAAGACTGACTGGGAGCTTGTTCCCGGCGGTGAACTTTTCGCTGAGCAGGGGAAAGTGCCCGGCCCCCGGCTGAAGAACCTCGTCGCCCTCGACTCCCTTTGCTGGGATCCGAACCACAAGAACTATGCTATTGCAGCCCTCCGCCTCCCCGGATGCGGCGTCGTTTTCGATACGACCACGTGGGAACCGAAAGCCATCTGCGTGGGATCCGATAAGCATGCCAAGCAGGGCTTCCAGGTACCGGTACAGAAAGTAGGCAACGGGGAATGGAAGGCTGTCTTTAAGAATGTTCCCACGCCGGCACATCAGGCGGGCTTCAGTCCCGACGGAAACCGTTTTATCCTCATGAACAACAGCCGGGAGAACATTATGGCGGTCTTCGATTCGAGCAATCAGTCAGATCCTACGAGTTGGAGAAGAATTGCGGGAGTCGGAGATCCCAGCTGGCGCGGTGCTTATCCTAATCCGTTCCACATGTGCTTTACGCCCGATGGCAGCAAGATGTATGTCACGCTCTGGTGGCCATCCCCGAGCACGAACGGCATTGCCGCTATCGACACCAAGACTTGGAAAATTACCAAGACCATAGATATAGGACCGGACACGCACACAATCGCGATCACCGATGACGGGAAATGGCTGTTCGGCGTGTTCAGTGGTTATCAGAAGACCAAGACCGGGACCTACGTGGTCCGTGTCAAGGATGACAAATTTTATGGTTATCTGCCGAGCCCTTACGGCAGCCACGATTCCGTCATCGTACCAAAATCGGTTGCCGGTCTAGCGTTTTCAAGGTGCCCTACCACTTAGCAAACTATTCGCGGGCGACCCGCGCGGAATGTCGAAAACCCCTTGATGGAAGACTAGCTCCCCATCAAGGGGTTTAAGGCCCGATGCACGATGGCGCGACCATATATCCCGCGACCATGGGAGATTAAACATGATCAGGTCTCTCTTTGGACTTGCTTATCAGAATCTACAGGTGAAACATCTGCGTTTCTACATCATTCTGGTCAGCGTTAGCATTGTCATCGGGGCGTTCTTTGCAAGTTCTATCCTGATTATGGGGATCAACCACACTCTTAACCAGGGCCTCTCGAAACTCGGGGCTGACCTGCTCGTAATTCCCAAGGAATCCCTGGTAAATCTCAAGTCGGCGCTCCTGACGGGAGAGCCTTCCGCCTTTTATATGGACAGCGCAGTGCTCGACAAGATACGGGTGCTGAAGGGCGTTAAGAAGGTATCGGGACAGATTTTTCTGACCAGTGCAACGGGAGATTGCTGCGTCATGGGAAATTCATTTCTCATTGGTTTCAATCCCAAAGATGATTTCACCGTGATGCCGTGGGTGGACAAGAGCGCAAAGGAACCGTTCCCGCCCGATGGAGCGATTGTCGGCGCAATGACGCCCTGGAATCTGGAGGACGGCCTTAAATTCTACGGTGTTCGTTTGAAAGTATGGGCCAAGCTCGAACGGACCGGGATCGGATTGTACGATAACGCCGTTTTTTTCAATATCGACCGGGCCTATGAAATGTCCGAGAAGTCGCAGAGCGATTCCTTGGTGAAGCCTCTTGCGCCGCTGAGAAACAGGATATCCGGCGGATTGGTCCAACTCGACGTAGGGGCAAAGATCCCGTTCATCACATTTTCGATCCTGAAGGATAATCCCAGTCTGAAGGTGGTGACCACGGGAAATATCGCGACCTCGGCTCGTCAGACGACGGTCGCCGTATTTTTTGGCATCATCGTGCTCATCGTTGTCCTCATTCTTTCCAATGTCCTTATGATTAATGCCATATTCTCCGCTGTTGTGAATGAACGCAAAAGAGAAATCGGCATTATCAGGGCTATCGGGGCTACGAAAGCCAATATATTCATGCTCATTCTTTATGAGTCGACCCTGATCAGCATCATCAGCGGCTTTATGGGCATGGTCATCGGGGGAGTTCTCCTGAAACTGTTCCAACGGTCGATTATCTTTTACCTGAACCTGCTCAACATACCGTTTATGCTGCCGCCCTTCGAAATGATCGCATCAATGATGGTGGGAGCGATCGGGGTGGCTCTTATCATGGGGGTAAGCGGGTCGATGTATCCGGCCATCCTCGCCGTGAGGATAGATCCTCACGAAACTATGAAGCAGGGGTTATGACATGGCAGACTTCATTCGGACTCGTGCTCTAAAGAAGATCTATAATCTGGGCGATCAGCGCGTTGAGGCCCTGAAGGGCATCGATCTCGACATTCCTTCGTCTGATTTCGTGGTCTTTATGGGCCATTCGGGATCAGGTAAGACCACGCTCATCAGCACCATCGGTGGGCTTACGAAACCAACCGAGGGGACCGTATCAATCGATGGCGTTGACATCTGGAAACTCAACGACCGGGAACTTTCCATCCTGAGGAACCGCAAGATCGGTTTTGTATTCCAGTCCTTCAGCCTGCTGTCGACGCTGAACGTCCTCAACAATGTCGTTATGCCTGTGATATTCAACAAGAACGGGGACCGCGATACGGATGTCGTCCGAGATCGTGCGATATCCATCCTCGAGGGCCTCGACATGAAGAAAAAGATCGAGTCATATCCTTCGGAACTGTCGGGGGGGGAACAGCGGCGGGTGGCCATTGCGCGTGCGCTCATAAACGACCCCGATATTATCCTTGCCGACGAGCCGACCGGCGAACTCGATATCAGAACGGAGCAGGAGGTCATTGACATCTTCCGGATGATCAACACGCAATACAAAAAAACCATAATCGTTGTGAGCCACAGCCTCACCTGGCTCGAATCTGCTAAGACTGTTGTCGTCATGAAGGACGGGTTCTTGTATCGGGATGTAGCAGATCCCGTTGAAGCCTTGATGGGAAAGATTTGCAAGCCATGACCATCCTGAAATTTGCGCTACTTGACCTGATGCGAAGGCCGAAAAAGAGCGGGCTGATCGTCTTTGCGATCGTCATATCCGTTGCGCTCCTGTCTTCGCTTTCGATCGTAAGCACTTCGGCGACGTCAAACATTCTGGAAGTGATCACAAAGACAGGTCATACGCTGACCGTTCGTCCCGTCATAACCGCCGCTATCGACGAGGTGGACAAGAGTGCACTGCAGAACCTCACCATTTCGGAGGTGGTTTTCGGTAAATATATACCCGAGTCGGCGGTGCAGGAGATTTCAAAGACATATGACAAGGCAATTAGGGAGGGATGGCAACGGAAAGGCGGGCTGGTAAGCAACCCGGGAATCCCAGACACGAGCATCGAACCGCCGACCTGGGCGCCCCGGCTCTACGTGAAGGCGGTGGTGGACGGTCATGAGGCTATCGTTACGGGAATCGATATCAGCAAGGAATATTTCGTCCGTTTCTGGTGGACCTTGTCCAGCGGCGAGTGGCCGCAAGATGTGGATGTTAAGAATGTCGATACGAAGATCGATGCCATGTATGTCATGGGGCGCGACGGACAGGTAACCGTGAAGAAGCCGAAATACCGGCTTGATGAACAGGGGAAGACCGTATACGATGACGGCCAACATGGCAACGCTGCCGGGTCATCAGACGATAAGCTGCGCCATTTTGCCTATGGGCATGGAGCTGCCGATGAGACCAGAAACGATGCCTATCTCGGGGGGGGGTATGCTGCCGCCAGGGGACTGAAAGTCGGAGATACCATGACGGTTGCATCGCGGCAATTCAAGGTCATGGGCGTCCTGGAGGAAACGAACTCCGCCGATGATTATATGGTCTTCATTCCGTTGCTGACGGCCCAGAAAATGTTTCACAAGGAAGGATTTATATCGCTGCTGAGCGTCAGGGCCATGTGCCCTAACTGCCCCGTTGGAGACGCCATGGTGGAGCTGAACAAGAACATCACTGGCATTACCGCGGTCTCCCAGCTCGACGTCGCTGGCTTGCAGTACGACTTTTTTAATATGCTGTATCGCTTCCTGTTGGCAGTCGTGGTTGCCACCATCGCTGTGGGTATCTTTTCGATCTTCAACATTGTCGCCGGCTCTCTGTACGCGCGGGCGCGGGAGGTCGGCCTGCTCAAGGCGGTCGGCGCATCGCGTTTTCAGCTTCTCAGGATATTTCTGTACGAACATCTTATAATCGGGATCATTGCGGGGCTCGGCGGATTTGCGGCGGGTGTCGGCATGGCGCATATCATGAATACGTTCCTCGGTATTGGAGCTGTCGTCCGGGTCGAGGTTGGCGTGCTATGGCACGCACTGACTCTCGGCATTATTTGCAGCCTCCTCGCCATTTATTACCCGGCATATAAACTGTCGGGCATAAAAATCACGGAAACGTTTCGAACCGAGTGGGAGGTTTAGGTGAACTTATTGTCGCTCGCGACTAAAGACATAACGCGGAGAAAGGGGAAAAGCGTATATCTGCTGACCGCCATGCTTATTCCTGTGGTTATTCTCAGTACGATCCTGCTGACGGTCGACAACGCGGACAGGTCCCTCGCAACCCTCGCCTTGAAATTCGGCTTTACCATGACTGTGCAGCCGAAGAACATCAAGGTCGAACGGATCGATCAGATCGGTGTGGTGATTGATGAGTTCCTGCCGGAGACCGTCATTGAGTCAATTGAGGGGATTGTCAGGAGAAGGACAGGGAACAAGCAAGAAGCGATTATCATCGCGCCGCGTATATACCAGCGGACGGATGCCGTGATCCGGAAGTCTTCCGTCAGTACGGTCGTCGCCGGTATCGATTTTCAATCCGAACGGGCGGCCAAACCGTCCTGGAGTCTGGCGAGCGGGCAATGGCCGACGGGAGAAGGGGAGGCTGTGATAGGCGGGACTTTTGCCCGCGCGAACAATCTCTCGGAGAATGCGGTAATCTCGGTGGACGGCAGGGCCTTTACGGTTGCGGGTATCCTTGAAAATTATAACGTCTCCGACGATTATATGGTTT
This sequence comes from Nitrospirota bacterium, assembly GCA_963796285.1. GTDB lineage: Bacteria > Nitrospirota > UBA9217 > UBA9217 > UBA9217 > JALNZF01. Next base: position 921,417 of record CAWCKW010000012.1, on the reverse strand, counting down.
TTGTCCCATTCAGGGTTCTCCAGGCCCTTTCCGATAAAAAAGGTTTCGTGTCGCTCGTAAATGTGCAGAATGTTTCCCTTGACCGGGACCGGGACCTCCTGCGCGATGTTGTCACTGAATTGAACAGCACCATTCCTGATGTCAAGACCCTCGTACCCCAGCAGTTCAGCACGATGAAGTATATCTTTCTCAAGAAAACCTTCAAATTTCTTCTTTCCATCGTAGCCGCAACGGTGTTCATCAGCATATTCGCTATCTTCAATATCGTTACGAGTGTTCTCTATTCCCGCATCAGGGAGATTGGCCTGCTGAAGACCGTGGGCGCATCGCGGTCGCAGCTGCTTCTCGTTCTTCTCGGCGAGTACTCCGCGATGGGCCTTGCGGCCGGTATCGTGGGTTATCCGATCGGCATGTTCATGACCTACGTCCTCGATTCCTTTGTTCTGAACCTTGGCGCAGGCGTCCGGTTTAGCCTCACGGTGTTTTTTGCTGCTGTCGCTTCCGGTATTCTCTGCAGTTTGGTGGCCGGTTTTTACCCGACCTACAAGCTGTCGGGGATAAAAATATCCGACAGCTTCAGATCCCAGTGGGAGGTGTGATTTTGGACAACAACGAAGGGGAAACATTCCTGGAACTTCGGGATGTCAGCAAGGCATTCAGACTGGCGTCGGGGGAGGTAAAGGCACTCGACGGCATTTCTCTCAGTATCGGAAGGGGCACGCTGGTCGCACTCGTGGGACCGAGCGGGTCCGGCAAGACCACCCTTCTCAATATCATCGGTGCTCTTGATAAACCGTCCCAGGGGGAGGTACTGCTGGAGGGGGTCAGGATCGACAGTTTGTCGGAAGAGAAACTGGTCCAGTTCCGCAGAGAGAAGTTCAGCTTTATATTTCAGGACGCAAAACCGCTGCGTATGCTGAACGTGCTCGAAAACACCCTGCTCCCCTTCAGCTTTTTCAAACCGAAGCACAGCAACGGGAACATAAAGGACACCGGAATAGAGATCATCAAATCCTTGGGGCTGGGGCACCGGCTTTACCATATGCCGAGCCAGCTAAGCGGCGGAGAAATCCAGCGCGTGGCCATTGCCCGTGCGCTGATAACCAGTCCGGCAGTCATCCTTGCCGACGAACCGACCGCCAATCTCGACCGGGATAACCGGCTGTTCGTTATCGAGACCTTTAAACGACTTTGCCGCGAACGGGGGATAACCATAGTATTTTCCACTCATGACCTTGAGATAGCCAATAGCTCCGACCGTATCATTCAAATGAAGGACGGCGTGCTGCTAAAGGATGAGCCCTCCTTGTGCCCGGTCTGTCCGACATAAGGCCGGCGCCGATATGAAAGGGTGCAGGCATGAAAAACAGAACTGCGATACTCGCCGCACTGAAAAGCAGGAAAATAGCCGTTTCGGTCGCGGCAATAATTGTCGTCCTTCTGCTTGCTGACATGGTTGTCGGGCGCTGGCAGGAAAGTATTATCAGGGAGAAAGAAGCAGCGATTAAACGCCTCGAGGTGCAGGCGTTTCGCATGCTTTCCGTCGATGTTCGTGATATCACCGAAACGGCCGGCATCACCCGCACGGGACGTTATGAGCTGCTCGTACGGATAGACAACGTCGGTGAAGAGCCGGCCTACTTGACGCACCCATCAGTGAAGGCCTACATTCAGACCGGAACCATCTCGTGGACAGAAGTGCCCGTGGCGGAAAAGACCGGTGAGAAACAGGAACAGGTATACAAGATCGCAGAAGGCCACCTGCTTTTCAGAAAAATACTTACGGTCTCCCAGCGTTTACCCTACAACAAATACCTGATCCCGAAGTACATGCATGTGCGGTTCTATATAACCATGGATGTCCTTCCGGAAAGCGGTTTTAAGGAGGGAGAAGTCGTGGAAAGGAAGAGCGATATCTACATTTACCTTAAACCCTACTGGATCAGCCAAAGGGAAATCGCTAAGGCGATAGATTTCGGTGACACGAAGATCCCGGTTTATATGCCCATATCGTCGTTCAGGAACTGGAACTAGTTGACGTCCGGGCTGCGCTCGTTCTGGAGATTGAGACGGGGGAGATTACAGAAATGCTCAGGAAAAGAAAACTGGTCGCCTCTCTTATCGGGGTTGTCCTCCTCTTCGTTGCCGCTGATTACCTGGTCGGGCTGAAAGAGACCGCCATCATCAGGGAAAAGGAGGCAAAAAAGGAGCGGCTGCAAAAACGGGCCTTCTATCAGATCATGCCCGACGTCGAGGACGCACGGATCATCAAGGGAAAGCCGGGGCAATACGAGATTGTTATCAAGATAGAAAACCTGGCAGATGAGCCTGTATATATATCCTATCCGCAAGCGGTTGCGTACGTTCAGACCGGTATGTCCTGGACGGAAGTCCCGGTAAGCGAGGGCGAACGAAAAGCGGAGGAGCAGGTCATCCGAATCGAACCGGGAGTCCATCGTTACCGGAAGATTATCACGATCAGCCGCTCTATAAAATACAGCTATTATCAGATGTTTGGTTACATGCACGTCCGTGTCCGTCTTTCCCTGTTCGTGCTGCCGGAAAGCGCCTTCAAGGAAGAAGAGGTCGTTGACCGGTATTCCGATGCCTATATGTATCTGAAGCCCTATTACATGCCTGACCGGGAAATTGCCCGGCAGGTGAAATTTCCTGATAATAAGATACCAGTTATGATACCGATGCCGCCCCATTAGGCGAAGGAGGAAAAAACAATGCGTAGAGATGCGATGATCCGGTGGACAGGATTTTTCTCCATCCTGGTCGTGAGTTTATTTCTGATGGCCTTCGAGCAGAAAGGAATCAATAGCGAACAGGGATTCTACTCGATCGATGTGCAGTGCGCCGCAAATCCGGTAACGGTAGGCAAAAACAACATGACCGTCAAAATAAACGACATAAAATCCATGAAGCCCATTGAAAGAAAGCTGGACATGGATGTGATACCCTGGATGACGGCCATGGAGCACGGCTCGAGCGATATTGCGGTGGTAACATACCTCGGAAAAGGGCAGTATCGTGTAGAAGGAATAAACTTCACCATGCCGGGAGACTGGGATGTGTACCTCAAGTTGCGTGAGGGCGAAAAAGATGATTCGGCAGTTTTTACTGTTCACGTAGCCCGTTGATCGTTGCTCAAGGCATGTTAAACGCCGGCATAAAAAAAACAGCCCATATCTGTATCTTCGTTGCTCTGTGTTCCCTTACCGGCGCCGGCTTTGCAGGAGATATGATACCGGACCACCTCACCGTAGAAGTTGTGAACATCACTTATCTGAACAACGACGAGTATCTTGTAGAAACTGCCATAGGAAACAGGTCCGGCGGGGCCTTGGAATTGGAAGGATATGAGGCGAGTTTTTCCGCGCAGAGCGAGATACTCGGTCAATGGATTGAACTCGATCGCCGCATGGCCGGCGGACCGGCGCACAGCGGCGGGCTCGCCATGGTCGGCGCAGGGAAATGGAAGGCAAAGGAGATCATCACCCTATCGCCCGCGGCTCATCACCTGTACAGAAACCATGAGGGTGACGTGAATGTGCGGTTCAGGTATAAGCTCACATTCACCGGTGCCTTTTCTCCCGGAGACGGTAAAGATGCAGGGGAGAGCGCTTATTGGGTGCGGCCGCGAACGAACCAATGGGTGCTCAGGGAGGGAATGTAGAGGTGACATTCGCCATGACGGACCACTCACCTGTCCTTAAAGCGATTTATTATGAGTCCCGTGACATGCCGTAGGATGGACTATGCGCGGCGAGTTTCCGACGTTCTGCCGTTAACTCTTGGGACTGGCGATGAGCTTGGCAGTCTGGCCAGGAGATTGCATTATTCAGCAGGCGGTGTGGTGCGTTTCCACCGCGATAAACAGGATTTTCTACCCTCTCGCAAAGAGTGTGGGAGAACAGTGCAAAACGTTTTCCATGGAATGCATTCGCAAATGGAAGTAGTGATAGAGCAGACAGGCGGGGAAAACGCTGCTCGCCCATCTTTTATGGTACTAAGCCCAACGGAAAAAACTGGAGAAAATCATGTTTGGTTTCGGAATTCCGGAATTGATGGTTATTTTTGTGATAGCGCTAGTTGTGTTTGGCCCCAAGCGCTTGCCGGCTCTGGGAAGGTCCGTCGGTCGGGCCATAGCAGAGTTCAAGAAGGCTTCGCAGGAGTTTCAGGATTCCGTAAAGGAAGAAATGAAGGAAGTGGAAAAGACCGCTCAAGTTGAGGAACTCAAGACGATCGGCCAGGAGATCACCGCCGTTGGACATGAACAGACCGTTGTACCGAAAGGCGTGGCGGAATATGAACAAGCGGAGAATGAGCACGTGCAGTCTTGGCGTACGCTTCTTTGGAAGGAGGAAAAAGTCTGATGCTACAGAAATAATGAAAGTCTGATCGATAGCATTACATTAAAACCCTGCATATTTAAGGAGGAAACATGTTTGGATTAGGACTGCCGGAATTGATGGTTATTTTGGTCATAGTGGTTGTAATCTTTGGCGCAAACCGTCTGCCGCAACTCGGCGAAGGGCTGGGTAAAAGCATCCAGTCCTTTAAAAAGGCGATAAAAGGCGGTGATGATGAAGAGATAGCACATAAGTAACGCAAATTCAATTGTGAAGTGCAACATTTGGGTATGCAGGAAGGAATCTGCTATTCTAAGTGTCTATGACAAAAAGCTATGTTCATCCTAACGAAACAGAGCGTTAGCTCATAGCATCAATGCGTTGGAAGGCAAAGGCTTTTTCCGTGCTACTTTGCCCATCCCTTTGCAGCGTGGCAACGAGGATCGAATGAGCGGATAAACGGCCTCATTCGAAAGCTACTTTCCAATGGCACTGATTTCAGTCAGATTGACAAAGAGCTAATAAAGAAAATCGAGAAGCTTATCAACAACAGACCCAGTAAGTGTCTGGACTTCACAACACCGTTGAAAGTCGCTCGCTCATTTGTTGCATTTCAGAGCTGAATGTGGCTTTATTTAAAAAGCTATAGTGGTAATATATAGCGTCAAAGAATATTCACAAGCGGTTCGCGGTTATGAGCGGCAGAAGGGGCACAAAGAAAATGTCCGGCGGAGGACTGAGAAATGAAGAAGAACTGCTGGGAAGTCATGAAGTGCGGGAGAGAATCCGGAGGGAGCAATGCGGCAGTGCTCGGGGTATGCCCTGCCGTGACTTGCGCTAAGCTTGACAGTACTCATGGAGGGGAAAATGCGGGCCGGGTATGTTGGATCATTGCGGGCACGATGTGCGGTGGAGAGGCCCAGGGGAGCTTTGCCAGGAAATATGAGGATTGCCGGAAATGCAGGTTTTACCAGATGGTCCGGGAAGAAGAAGGTCAGAACTTCCATTTAACGATAGATCTGGTCGGCTGGCTCAAGTAGGTTTTCATGTAATACCGTATTTATTCATCTTACGCCAGAGCGTTGTCCTGCTGGTTCCCAGTTCGCTGCATACCTTTCCGAGATTATGGTTGTTTCTTTCGATGCTCTTCACGATGATATCTTTTTCCCATTCTTCCAGGGTGCCGGGATTTGCCTCACCTGTCGTTCCGACGGAAACATCAAACAGCTGGTTCGTAAACCCGAGAGACAAATCGGGCACCGTGATCAGGGACCCAGTTGCGAGTGCGGCTGCGCTGGTTATGATGTTCTGCAGTTCACGCACGTTCCCGGGAAAATCATACCGAAGAAGGAATTCCAGTGCATCCGGCGACAGGTCAATATCAGGCTTTTGATGAAGGATTCTGACGTCGTCTAAAAAGTGCCGGGTCAGGACGGGAATATCATCAGGCTTCTCCCTGAGCGGCCGGATGTGAACTCGGGTGACTTTGATACGGTAGTAGAGGTCTTCCCGGAACGTGCCGTCCTCAATGGCCTGTTCAAGGTCCCGGTTCGTGGCAGCGATGATCCTGACGTCCACAGTCCTCTGTTTGTTCTCGCCGAGCCGTCGGATCGTATGTTCCTGCAGGACGTCGAGCAGCTTTGCCTGCATGGCATACGGCATGGCGCCGATCTCATCGAGGAACAGGGTCCCGCCATCCGCTGCTCCAAATAAACCCTGCCTCTCAAGGATCGCCCCGGTAAACGCTCCCTTAGCATGGCCGAACAGCTCGCTTTCCAGCAGGTGTTCCGGGATGGCCGAACAGTTTATGGCCACAAAAGGTTTCCCGCTCCTGGAACTGAGGCTGTGCACTGTTTTGGCAACGAGGTTCTTTCCTGTACCCGTCTCTCCGGATATAAGGGCAGTCAGGTCAACTAGAGCGATCTTGCGTATCATGGCGATCAGCGTTTTTGTTGCATCGCTGTCTCCGAGGATGGAGATCTCGATGTCCTTTTTTGTGTGCAGGACCGCTATCTCCCGTTCCGACTCTCTATGAGCAAGGGACTTTCTTACCCGGTGGAGTATCTCTTCGTTCTTAAAAGGCTTTACGATGTAATCGAAGGCCCCGAGTTTCATGGCCAGAACGGCGGAATCGACCGTACCGTACCCCGTCATGATGATCACGTCGGTCTGAGGATGTCTTTCGAGGACATAATACAGGACGTCGAGTCCCGTGCCCGGCGACATTTTCAGGTCAGTGATAACAAGATCGAATTGACCTGACCCGAGGTGAGCAATGGCACGCTCTCCGTTTTCCGCTTCTTCCACGGCATAACCCTCTTTCCGCAAGAGGATCACAAGGCTTCGCCTCATTCCGTCCTGATCGTCTATTACCAGTATCTTTGCCATTTACTCCCCGCCTCGGAACGGCCGTTCCCCTTCATGCGTGCTCACATCTTCGTTAGCGGTCTCATCTTTCCCGGGGGCGGGAAAAATGAGCTGAACATGGGTCCCCTTAGTCAGGGTGCTCGAGAGAAGTATGTATCCACCGTGTTCCTTCACGATCTTGTGCACGATATTGAGCCCCAGGCCCAGTCCAGAGTCTTTTGTCGTGAAAAAAGGTTGAAAAACCTGCGACAGTACTTCCTGGGACATGCCGGTACCAGTATCGGCGATCGTGATCTCCACCTCGTTCTCGGACCGTTTGAGCCGTGTTGAAATGGATATTTCTCCTCCCGCCGGCGTCGCCTGCCGGGCATTGATCAGCACGTTGAGCAGGATCTGCCTGAATCGGTTCTCGTCGAGCATCAGACTCGGCATGTCCGGCGCAAAGGAGCGCTCGATCCGGACCTCCGTCCAGCCCTTCTCGCCGTTCCGGAGCAGCGCGATCGTTTCCTCGATGAGGGGATGGATATCGGTCGCCTCCTTCTTGAGCTGCGACGGGCGGGCGAAGCTCAGAAAATCCTCGGTCATGTTGTTGAGCCGGTCCATTTCCTTCTCGACGATCCCTATCAATTCGAGATCGTCGCGGCCCATGGAGCTGTAGCGCTTGAGTGCACCAAGGGAATTGGAAATGGCGCCGAGAGGATTTCTGATCTCATGTGCCACCATGGCGGACATTTTGCCTAGGGAGGCAAACTTTTCCGATTCCTTCAGATATTTCTGTGTTTCTTTCAGACGATCATAAGCATCGCGGATTTCGAAATTTTTCTTTTCGATCTCCCGAAGGACGGCCGCAAGCTTTATCCTTGATTCATGAAGGCGGTAGACGGTGTGGGTGAAACCGTAGGCAAGGCCTATGAGCAGGCCGGAAAAGATCATTACCTTGATAATATGCCAGTACCACCAGAGGGGGTCCCAGAGGTTTGAAAACGCGAACAGCAGTTCGCTTTCAGAGAGAAGGAGCGCGGCGGTCCCGAAGATCAGGTAAATGACGTCGCTTGTTTTCAGAAATCCCTTCACGAAAACGATGCCCACAAGGAGATACAATATGCCCGATATGAAATTGACGGCATAAATGAGATTGCTGAATTGTCCTCGCACATCGACCGCGCGTACCTTGTGCGGCAGCGACATTGACAGGACGTTGGGAATGAACTCGTCCAATCTCGGGGTCAGCAGGGCGAACAGGGCGATTAGAACGATCAAGACGAACCCCGATGCAACATGACCGCTTCTCGTCCACGATGATCTTGCGGGGTCGCTTATTTTCCCGTTCTGAAAGGCTGAAACCGCGAGGAATACAGATCCATAGAAGGCGCTGAGAGAGTGGAACCAGATAAACGCGTAGTGATCATGGTTGGAAAAAGCATGAAAAATGTCGAGGATGCCCATCGAAAAAAACGCAAAAACAAGCCAGAGTATGTTCTTCTTTCCCGAAACCTGATATTCCCACGTCAGGATAAATGCAATGATACCTGAGATGAGACCGCAGAATATTTCAAGGTTCGCGTGTTTTGAAGCATCCACAAAGAGGCGATCGTGTGCCATTGGAATGAAGAGCCATTCGACGACTGATACGGAGGCGACAGCGGCCAAGACAAAAAAGGTGAGGAAAAGAAGCCTTTTCCGACTGATCGCTGAATGCCCGCTTTCTACATCATCCAGGTGAAAGACCACGTACCTGAGCAAAGACTCCTTGTAATTCACGGAGAGCAAATCCTCCGCATGACTGATCACGTTATGTATTTTCATGCCGAGGCTCCTGAAGAGTGCATACTCTCAAGTAAGCCGGGTATGAGATAGGCTGCCGTCGAACCGGGATGATGCGAACCCGTAGAACAAAGACGATTGTATTGTTCATGTCAACACTACCCGTCCCTTCCCCATATCCATTGCAATCGTATAATGATTGATATTAAACCATATATAATCATTTTTCAACCTCGGAATTACATATAAAATTCAAATTTTAGGTTATTTTCAAGTCACTGAACCTGCGGCGGGCATTTCTCAAGAGATTATCTTGATGTCTTTGATTCTTCGACAGGAAGCCGGATAAAGAAGCATAGCGGTTATTTAGCAGCCCATGTGTTGCAGCATCTTTTTCTTATACTCTTCCCTGAGCTTGGCGTCCATCCCTTTCTCGACAGGATAACCCGCCTTTCTGGCCTTGTTTATCTCTTCCCGGGCCTGATCAGATTGTCTTGTCTCGGCCCAGGACATCATTCCCCATTTTAAGGCATAGGCCTTGTAGCCGAGTGTCCGCAATGCGATGAGAGATTGGTTCTCCAGATGTCCCGTGCTGCAATAAAGAATAATGTCCTTGTCTTTGGGCAGCTTTTTGAGACTGTCCTCCTTGACGATTTCCCGCCAGGGGACAAAGAGAGCGCCGGGAAGATGACCAGCTTCAAAATCTTCTATATGCGGACGGGTATCAATGATCACAAAATCCTGTTTGCCTGATTTCATTCTGGTGTACAGGGTATCGGCAGAGATGATATACCCGTCTTCGGGTATCATATCGAAGGTCTTTTCGAGCGCGGACAGGACCTCGTCCGGCCCGCTGCCCGCCTGAAGCGGTGAGTAGACGGTAAGGGCCATCATGAACGCACATGAGATCAGCAGTGCGGACAGCAGCTTTATATTCATGGATCCTCTCTCTTTGTTGTGAAATTGAGGAGGGGGACAGTGTCCCCCTCGTTGTCGGCCTACAGGGTTATTTCTTTGGTGACCTTAGTCATCGGAACCGTCTTATCTTTTTGCCGGTAACCCATAGCGGCTTCTACGGTCAGTTTCTTAGTGCCGGCCGCGATGTAAAAGGAGGTGTCAACAATATTATCGCCCATCTGAACGGCAAAGGAACGTATATAGTCGTCGACCGTCCAGACCGCCGGCGTTCTCGGGACCTCTTTTAATTCCGGTGAGAACACGAGGGGGAGGAAGCCATTTGACTCAGAATACCAGGTCCGCTCCGTGGAGAGCACTGTTTTCCCGGTATCATCTTTCACGGTGAGCGACAACACGACATCGGCTAAGAGGATGCAGCCCTCCGGGAAGATATGTCCTGCGTTACTATGCACCGTCACCTTCACCCCGGCGATTTCATCGCTCAACCTCATTCCGGAAATGGAAAGATCGACCGCCTTTTTCAGGAATTCAGTGTTGTTCGATCCCGGGAAGCTGTGGTTGTGCCGGCCGCCTGTTTTTTCCATGTGACAGTCCTGGCACTGTTGTTTTGAACCCCCGAGCTTCCAGTCGTCATAATTAAGCGCGCACCAGATAAGCTGCGTCTTTCCGATCTTGGCACCTCTGATCGCTTCGCTATCCTTTGCATTCATGGCATGACATTTCCCGCAGAACTCGCTCTTGGCCATTTCCGGGGCATACTTCGTTTCATGGGGCGATTTTGCATCTTTCTTCGTGCCATACCGTGGCCCTTCCTGGTTTCCGCCTGTCAGCTGTGCGGTGTGGCATTCAATGCAGCCTACGCCGATGGATCTCAGGGCAGTGATCTTTTCGTTAGCCTTTGTCTTTGCATCTTCCGTATCTTCGCCGATGATATTCGTGATCGCCGCATACAGTTTCTCGGACCCGTACCGATGAAGGGTGGGTGCATGACAGCGGTCGCAAGAGGCCATGACCTTTTGGTCGGTTTTCAGGCCATTCGCCTTCATGTCACGTACAAAATGGTTATAGGCGACCCTGGCGAAGGATATCCCCTGATAGTGCGGAGCATCCTGGGCCCACTCTTTGAATTGGTCAAGATGGCATACGGCACAATCCTCATCTTTTGGAACGATTTTGGTGGCCTCTTCTTTTGTTGCCCCGAGTTCTACCAGGAAAGCCCGGGTTTTTTCCCTCTCAGCCTTGGTCTTGTCGAGAAAATCATCCGCTTTAGCAACAGATGGTAACATCATAAACATCATCAACATGACATAACCTGCGGCTATCATATGTTTTGTTTTAAACATTAGTGGCCTCCTTAGTTTGGTTAGTTTAGATTGCCAAGAAAATAATTAAAAAATATCATAAAAACCAACGAAATGGTCACATATAGGAATAAATATAGGTCAAATAAACAATCATGTCAACATGAAGTCATTATTTTCTTGTTTGTATAAACTTACTTTGCCACATTCGCGTATCATGTTTCTTTTCGGGCGTACATAAACTAGCACTGTTCAGCACTATTATCGGATATCACAATGAAAAAGCTCAAGTTCTTAGTTGACACCTCATGGTAAATGCTGTAATTTTAAACATGACAGGCATTGTGCTTTCAGGCGGTGAAAACCGTCGCATGGGCAGGGACAAGGCATTCCTCAAACTTGATGGTGTTCCTCTGATCGAGCATGTGCTGCGGACGCTTCGTGGTATTTTCCCGAAGACCATTATCGTTACCAACACCCCGTCGGCCTATGTCTCGTACGATGCCGTCGTAATCACTGATGCCGTTGACAAGCGGGGGCCGCTTACAGGCATCTATTCGGGTCTCCTTCACTCGACGGATGAATATAACTTTGTGGTGGCCTGCGACATGCCTTTTTTGAACCCGGGTCTTATCTCGTATATGGCCGGTCTTGTCCAGGGTTATGACATTGTTGTGCCGAGGGTGGCCGGTCGTGTCGAACCGCTCCATGCGATCTACTCGAAAGGGCTGCTGCCGCTTATCGAGAGAGCGGCTCCACGAGGATGCCCGTCAGATCCAGGGGATCTTCAATGAAGCACGGGTGCTGTATGTAACGGAATCAGAGATCGTTCGCTACGATCCGGAAAAACGATCGTTAAAAAATCTTAATACGCCAGAGGAATACAAGGAGGCAGCATGTTTGGACTTGGAATGCCGGAGCTGATCGTCATTTTGGTAATTGTACTGGTAATTTTTGGCGCGAATCGCCTGCCGCAGCTGGGCGAAGGGCTCGGAAAAGCCATCAAGGGGTTCAAGAAGGGCATTTCTTCCGATGCAAACGAAAGCGCGAAGGATACAGATAAAAAAGAAGGCAAATCCTGATTGACGAAGGTCCGGCAGGGTATGAAATGGGTCCTTGCAGAGGCTGATGATGTTTGTACGGCCGCGCTCGCCGAACAGGCTGGACTGCATCCGCTCATTGCCAGGCTAATGGTCAACCGGGGCATTACAGAACCCAAGGCCGCATTGTCGTTTCTTGCCTGCGATTTGTCAACGTTGTCCGACCCCGGCATCTTCATTCAGATGGAAAAAGCCGTTGGACGGATACGTTCAGCTATCGTCAGCAGTGAAAGGATCGTGGTGTATGGAGACTATGATGTCGACGGCGTGACCGGTGCCTCCCTCCTGTACCTCGCGCTCAAGGAATTGGGCGCCAAGGTGGACTGCTACATACCGGACAGGATGTCCGAGGGATACGGGCTGAACGCAAAGGCCCTTGAAGCATTACAGACCGCCGGCGTCCATCTCGTCATTTCAGTTGATTGCGGTATCACCGCTCTCCGTGAGGCAGAACGAGCCCGTTCAATAGGTCTGGATCTGATCATCACGGACCACCATGAATTTGAGCGTTTAAACCGTTCGAACGGTTCTGACAGTTTAAACGCGTCACACAATTCTGACGATGTTATTCTCCCCAATGCTTACGCGGTCCTCCATCCCGGTCTTCTGTCGCCAGGCGTTTCACCTGCTCTCCGCGCGTCCGTACGCGGACTGACGGGCGTAGGCATCGCCTTTAAGCTGGCCCAGGCCCTTCTGGGTGTGAGTCTCGATGATGAGCGCCTGACGACCTATCTCGACCTCGTGACCCTCGGTACCGTCGCTGATGTGGGCAGTATCTCGGGTGAGAACCGGATACTCGTGAAACACGGCCTTGACCGGCTTTCGTCAGGACGCGGAATTGCAGCGGCCGGGGATTGCGGCGCTGAAGCAGGTATCGAGGCTGGACAATAAAAAGATCGGCGTGGGCATCGTCGGTTTCACGCTCGCGCCGAGGATCAACGCGAGCGGCAGGCTGGAGAGGGCTGATACGGCATTTCAGCTGCTCACTACAAGCTCGCGGGAAGAGGCTTTGAAACTTGCTACGGCGCTCGACGTGGTGAACAAGGAGCGCCAGTCCGTGGAAATGGGAATATGGGAAGACGCCCGCAGGCTCTGTCGTATGACGGATACCGATGCTGCAGGAGCGCTCGTGCTGTCATCCGAGGAGTGGCACGCGGGGGTCATCGGCATCGTTGCCTCGCGGATCGTCGAGGAGTTCTACCGCCCCACGGCGCTCATCTCCGTCAAGGACGGCGTGGGAAAGGGTTCGGCCCGGAGCATCCCCGGCTTTGACCTCTATGAAGGCCTGGTGAGGTGCAAAGACCTGCTGTTGGGATTCGGTGGACACAAATATGCCGCGGGTTTCACCATAGCACAGGAAAATATCCCGAAGTTCCGCGAGCGGCTGAGCGCTCTTGTCCTGGAAAGGATCGGCACTCAGGGATTCGTGCGTACGCTCTCGGTGGACAGCGCCGTGACACTCGACGAATTGACGTTCGACCTGATGGAGAAGATGGAAAAACTGGCGCCCTTTGGACAGGGCAATCCCGAGCCCCGGCTCGGCGCGCGGGACCTCAGCGTGGTTTCTTCGCGTATCGTGGGCAACAATCATCTGAAAGTGCGCTTACGGCAGCAGAGCGGTGTTTTTCTTGATGCCATCGCATTCAACCGCGGCAATCTTCTCGGGAACCAGGTGAGGGACGGAGCGCGGCTTGCCGCGGTGTTCACCCCGCGCCTCAATGTCTGGAATGGGAAGACGGCTGTGGAATTGGAAATACGGGACATCAAGACCGAAAAATGATTTTCACCACTAAGATCGCTGCGGTCGCTGATTTGAGTGAATGACAAATATCACAACTCAAAGTTCAAATCAATTTCAAGACCCAAAACATCAAACAGCTTGATTCTTTGTCATTGTCGTTTGATTTGGCATTTTCACCTTGGAATTTGAACTTTATCTACCGGATCTGTGCACTGAATAGAGATAGTTGAGGTATGACTCATGCCTGCAGTTCGCCTCGAAGACATAGTTGAACGGATCCAGAACTACAACCCCGACGCGGATGTGGACCTTCTGAGGCGCGCCTACATCTTCTCGGCAAAGGTCCATCAGGGACAGACGCGGCTTTCTGGTGAATCCTATCTCAACCATCCTATCGAAGTAGCCGCCATCCTCGCCAACCTCAAGCTCGATGCGGCCACGGTTGCAGCCGGCCTGCTTCACGACACGATCGAAGATACCACCGCCACGCCTGACGAGCTCAAAGTAATGTTCGGTGAAGAGGTAGCGAGGCTGGTGGAAGGCATGACAAAGATCTCCCGCATGGAGCTTCAGAGCCGCGAGCAGCGCGAGGCTGAGAACTTTCGCAAGATGATCGTGGCCATGGCCAAGGACATCAGGGTGATCCTGATCAAGCTGGCAGACCGGCTTCACAACATGCGGACGCTTAGTCACCTCTCGCCGGAGAAACAGAAGCGTATTGCCCAGGAAACGCTCGATATTTACGCCCCCCTCGCCAATCGCATGGGTATCTCCAGGATCAAGATCGAGCTTGAAGACCTATCGTTCATGTACCTTAATCCCGAAGCGTACCAGGACCTGGTCCAGAAGGTCAACCAGCGCCGTGTCGAGCGCGAGTCCTATATCAATGAACTCATAGATGTCATGAAACGCCAGCTCGCGGAGCACGGGTATAAAGCTGAGGTGAAGGGCAGGCCAAAACACTTCTACAGCATCTACCAGAAGATGCAAAAGCAGGGGATCGCCTTTGAGGACATTTACGACCTGATCGCGATCCGGATCATCACCGATACCAAGGCGAATTGCTACGCCATCCTCGGGCTTATCCATTCGCTCTGGACGCCCGTACCGGGGCGATTTAAGGATTTTATTGGTGTTCCCAAGTCCAACCTCTATCAGTCGCTCCATACCACGGTCATCGGCCCTAAAGGAGAGCGCGTCGAGTTCCAGATCCGCACCGATGAAATGCATCGCATTGCAGAGGAAGGGATCGCCGCGCACTGGCGGTACAAGGAAAAATCAGCCATCAGCCAGCGCGAAGAGCAGCAGTATGCGTGGCTCAGGCAGCTCCTTGAATGGCAGAAGGACGTCCCGGACGCCAGGGAGTTCATGGAAACGGTCAAGGGCGACCTGTTCCCGGACGTGGTCTATGTTTTTACACCGCGGGGGGATGTGAAAGAGCTGCCGCAGGGCTCTACTCCCGTGGATTTTGCCTACTCCGTACATACCGATATCGGCAACCAGTGCGTAGGAGCAAAGGTCAACGGCAAGATCGTGCCGCTCAAACATGTGCTCCGCAACGGAGACAAGATAGAGGTCATCACCCAGACCGGCCACACGCCAAGCCGCGACTGGCTCAAGTTCGTCAAGACTTCAAGGGCCAGGACCAGGATCAAGGCATGGCTCAAGGTCGATGAGCGCAAGCGGAGCATCCTGCTGGGGAAGGAATTGCTCGAAAAAGAGCTTCGCAAGCACGAACTCAGCCCCTCCAAAGTGTTTAAATCAACAGAACTCCCGGTTGTCGCGAACGAGCTGTCCCAGAACTCGATCGAAGACTTGCTGGCATCCATCGGCTACGGCAAGGTGTCCGCGCACATGGTGGCGAACAAGCTTGCGCCTGAGAAGCCGCATATAGAGCCGATTCCCAAAAAACCGCCCCAGAAGCTCGCAAAAACCCCATCCGGAGGCATGAAGATCAGCGGCATGGACAATATGATGATCCACCTTTCCAAGTGCTGTAATCCGGTGCCAGGCGACAAAATAATCGGATTTATCACCAGGGGGAGAGGGGTCTCCGTCCATACTGCGGACTGTACGAACATTGGTGATCTTACCTTTGATAAAGACAGGATCGTCGACGTGTCCTGGGGCGATCTGCAGGCTGTGGCGCATTCGGTCAAAATATCCGTCCGGACCGAGGACAAGCCGGGCCTCCTTGCCGGCGTCTCATCATCCATCAGTGCGGCAGAGGCAAACATCACGCATGCCGAGGCGATTACCGGTGCGGAACAACAAGCCACCCTCAACTTTACCATCGAAATTAAAGACGTGGAGCATCTGAACAGGATCATCAAGAATATCGAGGCAATAAATGGGGTCATTGATGTGAAGAGAGTCAGGACGGGGTAGGGAAGATCAGGTTCAGGAGCTTAGGATCATATTGTTTATATGATTAGCTTAATGGTTTACTTCATATTATAAATAGCTTTAAATAATAATATGTTATAACGTTAAGTTAAATATATTATGGAGGTTATTTTGGACAAGAAAATCGTAAAAACTGCTAATGCTCTCAAGTCAATCGGGCCTTATTCCCAAGCTGTTGAGGCAGGTGGTTTTGTGTTCATATCAGGTCAGATACCATTAGACCCTAAATCAGGAAATGTGGTACAGGCTGACATAAAAGCACAGACCAGGCAGGTCATGGAGAATGCTAATGCCATACTCTCGGCAGCCGGGTGCGGCATGTCAAAGGTGGTAAAGGCCACGATCTATTTAAAGAACATTTCTGATTTCATTGAAGTGAATGAGGTGTACGGTGGATATTTCCCCTCTGACCCGCCTGCCCGTGCCACGGTTGAAGTGTCCCGTCTTCCGAAGGATGTGTCAATTGAAATGGATTTTATTGCATGGAAAGGGTAGGTTAACAAAAGTTCTGCGTTATATAGACCTTGTCATCCGGAGCCACGATCACGCCTATGCCCTCATGTCTCAAATGAGGCGTAAGAATGTTCTTCCGGTGTCCCGGGCTTTTCATCCATCCCTGTACCGTTGTATCAGCGATCTTTTCCTGTGAATTCCAGTCATAGAATGCGACGCCGTTTACCGTGGTAATGGAATCATACAGGTTGTTTAGAGCGATGTTCTCAGCACCCATGTGTATTGTCTTGTTGATCCGGATACCACACTGATATCCATCCTGCTGGTACCGGTACAAGAAGTCATGCCCTTCCGGCGAGTTATGGTCAAAGTAATTCCTCGCGGCCATGTCCCGGCTGTGTTTCCTTCCAATGCCTGCCAGAGCATCATCCCATTCGAGTTGTGACAAGCCCTGTTTGTGTCGTTCCCTATTTATAAGGGTGTGGATCTGCTTTTCCAAGCCGGCCGCGGATATCTTCGGCCGCGATCGCATCTTGAGCGACCCGGTATCGATCCGTGAAGGGGAAGGGGCGCAGGAATGCAGTACAACGGCGCAGATCACGATACTGATCATCTTCTGAAAATGATTGACCATCATGGTCATTTTCTCAGAAGCGTCACGATCGTCGCTCCCCAGCCCCCGGCGTCTTCTTGGGCTGTTCTGAATGATTCCACGCATGAGAGCTTGCGGAGGACGGATTCCACGGTACGCCTGAGCGTGCCGATGCCTTTTCCATGTACGATGCGGACCTGGAATATGTCGTGTTCCCGGCAGGCTGCCAGATACTCGGGCACAAGGTCCGTAACTTCGTTGGGCAGGAACGTGTGAAGGTCGAGTGTGCCGTCTATAGGCAGCTGTATCGACTGAGGATCGGTCATAGCATCATTATTCTTTTTCAACCTGTTCATGGTTCGATGAGGACGAAGGGTGTAACAGCGTTATTGTCGAATTCTGACAGAGCAGTAGAGGAGATCGCTAAGATGTACCTGGTACTAATTATGCCCGCTCGTGTCAGGAGCGGGCGTCGTATTGTATTGTAAGGGATCGTTTACTTTGCGCCGAGGATCGCGTCTTTGGCGGCTTTGGCAACCCGGAACTTGACGACCTTCTTTGCCTTGATCTTGATGGTTTCACCGGTTGCAGGGTTTCTGCCCATGCGGGCCTTGCGCTGTACCAGCACGAGTTTGCCGAGCCCGGGCAACGTGAACGTGTTCTTTGCTTCCTTATAGGCCACTTCTGCGATGAAATCCAATATCTCACCGGCTGCCTTCTTGGTGAGTGATGCCTTCTCCGCGAGCTTCGTCACCAACTGGGACTTCGTCATTGCCTTTGCCATATTTATCCTCCTGTGAATTAGAATGGTGCTGCAATGCAGCAACTATAAGCCATTAAGACTGTATTGACAAGAACTTTTTTACCGCCCCTGCCGAACCATGGCAAAAATAATGTATTCAGCAATACCTAATAGAAGTGACCCAGCAAGGGTTCTTCTCCCCGAAAGAATAACGCTCAAAATAATAACCCTTGACTTCCTGGCGCCAAAGTGAGACTATGATGCCTAGAAGTTCCGGATGTACTTGTAGGGTAACCGCAAAGACAGTTCGACTTTGCGGTATTTTTTTTGTCCTTTCCGTCGGCTTCAATACATTAAGAAGGAGGTAGCTCATCATGGAAAATGGTACAGTCAAGTGGTTCAATGATGCCAAAGGTTTTGGCTTCATTACCCGTGAACAAGGCGGCGATGTGTTCGTTCATTTCGGCGACATTCAGGACAGCGGCTTTAAGTCGTTGGCCGAAGGCCAGCAAGTGCAGTTCGACGTTGTCGACTCACCCAAGGGCCCCAAGGCATCCAACGTTGTAAAGCTCTAAGCGAACGCTTAACCCTTTGAAGCAGGCCCTGATCGTTTTCAGTGCCTGCTTTTTTTTGCCTTTGTTCCACCGTCGCTTGACCTGTGCGCATAAAGAATATGCGGACGGTGGCTGAAGACTGACAAAATCCAGGAAGAAGACGTTCAAGGCAAGCGTCGATGCACCTCCGGCGTTCCGGTGGTTCGTGTTTGCAGATGCAACATACTTGCATTCGGGCTGCATTCACATGCAATCAGCAGATTTTTCACATCTGAAACATAGCGCAATCCTCCCATAAAATGCTTTGAACCTCGACACACCCGTATGCATTCCGGATCCCACATCCATGGACAAAAGAAATGAGGCCATTTTTCCCTTGCATTCCTTAGTTTACTGTGTTAAATACTATCCAACACTCTGGGAAATTCCTTGAAGAGTGGGCATCTTTTGCCCACTCTTTTTATTTGGGGGTTTGAATGTCTGATATTGCGGAGCAGATCCGGCAGATCCTGATTCCTATCCTCGAATCCATGGGTTTGACGCTCTGGGACTTGGAGTTCCATAAACAGGGGCCCCAGTGGCTTCTCCGTATTTTTATTGACCGCGAATCCGGTGGTGTCACGCTGAACGACTGCGAGACCGTGAACAGAGACCTCGGCGCGGCACTGGACGTGGAGGACATAATATCGCACGCGTATACCCTTGAGGTATCGTCACCAGGTCTTGACCGGTCACTTTCGAAGCCCGAGCACTTTGCCCGGTTCACGGGAAGCAGGGTAAAGATAAAGACCTTTCAGTCCATCAACGGGCAGAAGGTCTTCCGCGGAACGCTTCTTGGATTGGTTGAAGGCAGGGTAAGCATGGAACTCGAAACGGGAGTGGTACTTGAGATACCGATGACCGGTATCACCAAAGCCTCGCTAGAGGTGGAGTTTTAGCCATTAACTTATCAAAACGGGGAAAAATTTCTCGCAGAGGCGTACCCTGCTGTAGCCAGAACGCGGGCACAAGCAGAGTTCGCAGAGAAAAGATTAAAAAATATTCCGGTTTAAAACTAAGACTTAAAAAAAGTTTTTATTTAACTCTGCGTGCTCCGCGAGCTCTGCTTGTGCCCGCGTTATCGCAAGAGCAGGGTACGAGAGACGCCCTTTAGTTTCCGGCTTGTCCGGGTTAGGGTAATATCTGAATATCTGTTTTCTTAATCTCTGAAAAATTAATTTAAAAGATCTATCAGGAGGAGAAAAGCTTATGAGTCAAGAGCTGATTCATGTGATCGATCAGATCAGCAAGGAAAAGGGCATCGCGAAAGAGATGGTCGTAGAGGCTGTTGAGTCGGCGCTGGTGAGCGCGGCCAAGAAGAAATACGGCTCCCAGCGGATCGCGGTGCAGATCGACCCCAAGCGGGGAGACATCATCATGTACGCCTACAAGAAGGTCGTGGCGGAGGTCTCAAACCCCGAGGAGGAGATCACCCTTGATGAGGCGCTGACGCTCTACCCGGATGCGCAGATGGATGGAGAAGTTCCCTTGCAGGTCGAGTTTCAAGGCTTCGGAAGGATCGCGGCGCAGACCGCCCGCCAGGTCATCGTGCAGAAAGTGCGCGAGGCCGAACGCGATGTTATCCTCAGGGAGTTCAACGATAAAATCGGCCAGCTCGTGAACGGCATTGTTTTGCGTCATGAGAAGGGCGCCTACTACATCGACCTGGGCAAGACCGAAGCTGTTCTGCCCGCGCGCGAGCAGGTACCGCGTGAGAGCTACCGCAGGGGAGACCGCGTCAGGGCCTATGTGCTTGAGGTCCGCGACACCTCGAAAGGTCCGCAAGTGGTCCTCTCCCGCGCCCATCCGGATTTCGTCTCCCGGTTATTCGAGATGGAGGTGCCGGAAATTTACGAGAATATCGTTGAGGTCAAAGGCAGTTGTCCGCGAGGCAGGAGACCGCACGAAGATAGCTGTAGCGTCAAAAGAACCGCAGGTTGATCCGGTCGGCGCCTGCGTTGGAATGAAAGGTTCCCGCGTGCAGGCCGTGGTCCGAGAACTGCGGGGAGAGAAGATCGATATCATCCCCTGGTCCGAAGATCCGCGCATTTTTATCGCCAAGGCATTGAGCCCTGCCGTGGTTGAGAAGGTAGGCGTGACCGAGGAAGACCGCTCGGCCCTGATCGTGGTCGCCGATTCCCAGCTTTCCCTCGCCATCGGGAAAAAAGGCCAGAATGTGAGGCTTGCGGCAAAGCTCACCGGCTGGAAGATCGATATTCTGAGCGAATCCGAATACGATCAGGAGCGGCAAAAGGAACGTGAGCAGGAGATCGAAGCAGCGATCGTTGAAGAAACTCGGAAAATGGCAGAGGAGAACGAAGCTGCCGAGACCATGGAGGCTGAAGTCGCCGGGACCGACTCCGGTGAAGCGAAGTCAGGTCCAGACCTGACGATCATCGAGGGCGTAGGACAGAAAACGGCGGAACAGCTCATTGAGGCAGGCTATGATACGGTGGAGAAGATTGCCGCCATGTCCAGTGAGGATATCCTGGCGATCCCCGGTATCGGTGAGAAAACTGCACAAAAGATACTGTTGTCTGCGAGTGCGCTTATCCGGAAGTAGTCATTGCCCGCACTGTGAATAAGATGAAACATGAGCCGGAAAGAACGTGCATCGGTTGTCGTGGCGTATTTGAGAAGGACGCTGTCGTGCGGATCGTTGCAGGACCCCTGGGTGTCGCTATCGACTACCGGGAGAAGCTCCCGGGCCGCGCGGCCTATGTCTGTCCGACGGTGGAGTGCATAACAAAATCGCTCAGCAAAGAAAACCTTTCACGAGCGCTGCATAGCAGGGTCAGGCCGCCGGACGCAGAGGTCTTTATTGCTCAGCTTGTCGGAACTCATTACGGAGAAAATCAAGGCGCTCATTGTCATGTCGGCCAAGGCGGGCAAACTGGCGGCCGGATACTCCGCGGTCCATGATGCTGTGGAAAAAGGCCGTGTTTCCATGCTCCTGTACACGCTCGACCTGTCCGAAGGGACGAAGGACAAAGTGGCGACCCCCTCTGCCGCATCAGTGCGGTGTGCGACTCTTTTCACCCGGGAAGAGCTTGGGACACTGCTGAATCGTGAACTGGTCGGGGTGATCGGGATAGAGGATAACGGACTTGCCAATGCGCTCTGGAAAGAGACCGAAAGATTAAAGGGCTTGATAAATATCAATGAGTAGAGTAAAATGCAACATTCAATAACAACCTTTTGGGGGTATGTGATTTTATGACGGTAATCAGGGTACACGAGTTGGCCAAAAAAATGGGAGTCGAAAGCAAGGACATCATCTCCGTCCTTGATAAGATGGGCATCAAGAGCAAAACGCCGTCGAGCGGTCTTGATGACAAGGAGGCCAAGTCCCTGATCGAGAAGTTGAAGGCGAGTCGAAAAGAAAAGGAAAAAGACAAGGTAAAGAAAGAACCGGCCGATGCGATCGTCTCCAAAGAGGACCGGTTGAAGAAGGCCGCGGCACTCATTGGTAAATTTTCGTCAACGCTCGAAAAACCAGGGGTAAAACCGAAACCAGCTCCTGTTCCTCCGCCGAAGCCGACCCTTCCCGCTCCGCCGGTCATTCCGCCTGTTTCCCATGCAGCGCCAGTTCAGCCTGCCAAGGTTGAAGAAATAAGCGTTTCTGTTCAGCCCGCGCAAGCCGCCATACAACCTCAGCCGGCAGCGACAGCGCAGCCGGCCCCAATGCCGCAGCGCCCCACTGCGCCGGCGCGGCCCAGCTTCACGCCGCAGCGTCCCGGCGCACCGGTGCGGCCAGGCTTCGCACCGCAGCGCCCCGGCGCGCCAGCGCGGCCGGGATATTCGCCGCAGCGTCCTGGTGCGCCGCCGCGGACAGCAGGGCGGCCTGTCGAAAGATCCTCGTTCAGATCGCCGGTGCTTGAACCAACGCAGCTGCCGCCGTCATTGATGCCGATCCCCGGCAAACCATCAAAGAAAAAGTGGCAGAAAAAAGGTGAATTCGAGAGCAAGACGGATCGGGAGTTCCGCGAAAAACCATCGTTCAAGAAACTTCCCGATCTCAAGACGTTGCCCCTCGGCAAAAGACCGCATAAGAAGGACGAACGTCATGCGCCGCAGACCGATGTGGCCGATATCACCAAGCCGCGAAAGAAGGTTGTCAAGATACAGGAAGGCGTGCACTATCAAGGAATTCGCCGAGGTAATCGGTCAGAAGGTCAGCGATGTGATAAAGAAGCTCATGGTCAACGGCATCATGGCGACGCAAAACCAGGTCATGGATACTGATGCAGCCATGCTCCTTGCCGAGGAATACGGCATCAAGGCCGAGATCACGAGCATAGAGACGGCCGAAGACATTCTGGAGGAAAAGGCCGATACGGCCGAATCCCAGGTATTGCGGCCGCCCGTGGTTACGATCATGGGCCATGTGGACCATGGAAAGACGTCGCTCCTCGACGCTGTTCGGGAAACGAATGTTGTTTCGAGGGAAGCCGGAGGCATTACCCAGCATATCGGCGCCTATCAGGTGAGCCTGAAAGGACGCGACATTACGTTCCTCGACACACCCGGCCATGCGGCGTTTACGGCAATGCGTGCCCGCGGCGCACAGGTAACGGACATTGTGATCCTCGTCGTTGCCGCCGATGACGGTGTGATGCCGCAAACGCGCGAGGCAGTCAACCACGCCAAAGCAGCCGGCGTTCCCATCATCGTAGCGATCAACAAGATCGATAAACCCGAAGCCAAGCCGGATCGGGTCAAGCAGGAACTTGCGGAGTTTGAACTCACACCCGAGGAATGGGGCGGTCAGACCATCTTCTGCGAGGTATCGGCGAAGAAAAAGATCGGCCTCGAACATCTGCTCGAAATGATCCTTATCCAGGCCGATGTGCTTGAGCTCAAAGCGAACCCCGACAAAATGGCGCGTGGTACGGTCATCGAGGCAAAACTGGACAAAGGACGAGGCCCGGTGGCGACGGTGCTGGTACAGTCCGGCACCCTGAAGGTCGGCGATTATTTTGTGACCGGTTCGCAGTTCGGAAAAGTGCGGGCGCTTATTAACGATAAGGGTGAACGGGTGGAGAGCGCCGGACCATCCATGCCCGCCGAAGTCATCGGTTTTTCAAATGTTCCGCTTGCGGGCGATCGATTTGTCGTGCTTGAGGAGGAACGCAAGGCCCGTCAGATCGCAGAGGCCAGGCAAGCCAAGCAGAGAAGCACCGAAATGGCAACGATGAAGAAGGTTACGCTCGAAGATCTCCACGCCCAGATCCAGGAAGGCGTGGTCAAGGAGCTCAATATCGTGATCAAGGCCGACGTGTCGGGCTCGGCCGGGGCCATCGTGGATTCACTCGAAAAGCTGTCGACTTCTGCCGTCAAACTCAAGGTCATCCATTCTTCCGTGGGTGCGATCACGGAAACGGACGTGATGCTTGCTGCCGCCTCGAATGCCATCATCATCGGTTTCAGTGTCCGTCCGGAACCCAAGGCAACCGAACTGGCACAGCGCGAGGGAGTGGACATCCGCTTATACAACATCATTTACAACGCCATCGATGACATTAAAGCCGCCATGGAAGGCCTGCTCGAGCCAACGCTCAAAGAGCGAATCCTCGGACGTGCTGAAGTGCGTCAGACCTTTCATGTGTCCAAGGTCGGCACGATCGCGGGATCGCATGTCGTGGAAGGTGTCCTCTCCCGCCAGTGCGACGGCGTACGAGTGATCCGCGACAATGTGCTTGTGTACACGGGGAAATTCCATTCGCTCAAACGGTTCAAGGACGACGTACGCGAGGTGCAGTCAGGATATGAGTGCGGTATCGGTATTGAGAACTTCAACGATATCAAGGTCGGCGATATCATTGAGGCTTATGTGATCGACAAGGTGGCGGGAAAACTGTAAGGTGCCTGGCCATGCTTCCGGAGGCGATTTTCCCGGGATCCGGCAGTGGTTGAACGATGTTTATCGGTGTTTGTACCATAGAAATCCATATTCCCGACAGCGGGTCGCTTAAGGCAAAGAGGCATTCTCTCCACAGCCTGAAGGACAGGATGCGGAACAAGTTCAATGTCTCGGTGGCTGAGGTCGACAACAACGATCTCTGGCAGAAGGCGTCCTTGGCAGTGGCCGCTGTGAGCAATGATAAATCCCACCTGAACCAGACGCTGGATCATGTGCTGAACATGGTCCGCGGTGTTCCGGAAATAAGCCTCCTGGATTATCACATCGAAATATTTTAAGGAACAGGAGCCAGAAGCCAGTATCCAGAAGCCAGCATAAAATCTGATGTGAACCTGATGCGCTATTTTTCTCCTGACTCCTGCATTCTGACTCCTGTCTTCTGATTTTAACCATGGCCAAACCAACATACAAAAGATCAGTACGCGTCGGCGACCAGATGAAACAGGAGATCGCCGATATCCTGATGAGAAAGATCAAGGACCCCCGAATAGGGTTTGTCACGGTAACCGACGTCGAGTTGTCTGACGACCTCAGGAATGCAAAGGTCTTCGTGAGCGTCTATGGCGGCGATAAGGAAGAGACCTTCAAGGGCTTGAAAAGCGCCGCACCATTTATCCGGTCGGAACTCGGCAGGCGGATGACGATGAGGTGCGTTCCGGAAATACTGTTCCGCTTCGACAGTACGGTCGAGCAGGGCGCGCATATCATGGAACTGCTGCACGAGATCGAGGAAAAGCAGACGACTGAAGAGAAGGAAAAGAAAGACCCGGAGCATGAATAACCTTGCGAGCATCGCTGAGTCGCTGAAAGGGTGCACGAGCGTTCTCATTTCCACGCATAAAAGCCCTGATGGAGACGCCCTCGGATCTCAACTGGGGCTCATGCTCGCGCTGGAAAAAATGGGCAAGACGGTGATTGCGCACAATCTGGATCCGGTACCGGAGATTTACCGTTTCCTGCCGCAGAACCATCGGATCAGGATCGGCAAGCCGGTGCAGGGCCGGTATGACGCGTATATTGTCGTTGATGCAGACCCGCCTCGAACCGGACTGTTTGACAAGTCCACTCCCGCCGACATACTGATCAATATCGACCATCACATCACGAATCCCATAGAATGGCCTCTAACCTGGCTCGATACTGACGCGTCCGCCACCGGCGAGATGGTCTTTAAGCTTATCAAAGAGCTCGGTGTCGAGATCGATCAGGAGATCGCCCTTTGTCTCTATGCCGCGATATTTACGGACACGGGGTCCTTCCGGTATTCAAATACAACGCCGGAATGCATGAGAATAGCGGCAACGCTGATCGAATCCGGCGCCGATCCCTGGCTCGTCACGGAAAACGTATATGAATCATTTTCGTTCCCGCGATTGAAACTCCTTGGTACTGTTATGGCGAACATGGAACGGAACGGGGATGGAAGGACCGCATGGATCGTGGTGACCGATGACGTTATATCGCCAAACCGGGACCACGGCCGAGGACACTGATAACTTCGTAAATTTCGTGCGGTCTGCCAAAGGTGTCGAGGTGGCGATCCTGTTCAGACAAACAGGCAGTGCACAGTATAAGATCAGCATGCGCTCAAAGGGAAGGGTTGATCTCTCGGGACTGGCCCAGTCTTTTGGCGGCGGCGGACACAAGAACGCTGCCGGCAGCATGCTCGACGGGACTATCGAGGAAGTAAAAAAGCGGGTGCTCGGCGAAGTCGAGAAGGCTATCGCGGCGCAGCTTGGAAACGGGGGCACGATCCCGGATGGACGGCGTTCTTAATATCAACAAACCATCGGGAATGACGTCGCACGATGTCGTCGAGCGCGTTCGCAGGATCCTCCATGAAAAGCGGATCGGCCATACGGGAACCCTTGACCCGCTCGCGACCGGCGTCCTCGTTCTCTGCGCTGGAAAGGCGACAAGGATAGCCCAGTATCCTTGAAGCAGGGGAAAAGGAATACAAGGCAGTCATGCGGCTCGGCGTGAGCACCGATACGCTTGATGCCGAGGGACAGGTTGTGGCAACGAAGTCCTATACACCGCCGGAAAAGCAGCGGATCATTGAAGTCATGAAGGGATTCACCGGTTCGATCATGCAGCGGCCGCCCGCATACTCTGCTGTAAAGGTGGCAGGGGTCCCGTCATACAAGCTGGCACGGGAAGGCAGGGCGGAATTGCTCAAACCGCGTCCGGTAACGATATTCAGTATCGAGTTGACGGCGTTCGAGGACCCCCTGGTGAGTCTTCTGGTGCGGTGCTCAAAAGGAGTATACATCCGCACGTTGTGCGCCGAAATAGGGGATGCATTGGGCATGGGAGCGCATCTGGCCGGTCTCGAAAGAACGCGCTCAGGATGTTTCAGCATCGATCGAGCAGTGACCCTGGAACAGCTTCAAAAAATGATGGCGGAAGGCACAGTAGAACAGGCTTTCACGACGATTGACGATGCGCTTGCAGCGTTCCCCTCGGTCCCGATCAGTGAGACAGAGACAGTCAAGGTGATGCACGGCAATGCGATATCCTGTCCGCTGTCCATTGCGAACTCAACGAGTGAACGGGTCAGGCTTCATAGCCCGGCGGGAAGACTCTTGGGACTTGCCCGCATCGTTGCCGGGGTCCTCAAACCGGATCTGGTTTTTTCGTAACAAGGAACGAATAAAATGCTTTACAACTGGCTGTAAATATGATATTTTAGCACGCTTCAGAAACAAGGTAAACATCTTGAAGAAAGGAGGGACGGTTGAATGGATAAGGAACAGAAAACAGGTCTGATCAATACGTACCGCAGGCATCCATCAGATACAGGTTCTCCGGAAGTGCAGATAGCAATTCTGAGCGGAAGGATCAGCCATCTGACGGAGCATTTGCAGGCGCACAAGCACGATCAACATTCACGGAGAGGTCTCCTGAAAATGGTCGGCCAGAGGCGTCGGCATTTGAATTACCTGAAGACGAACGATCTTGACCGATACCGCAAGGTTATTGAGCAGCTCGGCATAAGAAAGTAGTATTACGAACGTAATGGGAAAAGTGAGGTTCCATGGTAACAACAGTAGAAACAGAAATAGGCGGAAAACGACTGATCCTGGAAACGGGATTGATGGCCAAACAGGCAGACGGCGCTGTTGTTGTCAGGTACGGTGATACGGTAGTCCTGTCAACGGCGGTTTCTTCCAAGGTAGAACGTGCTAATGTTGATTTTCTCCCATTGACGGTGGACTATCAGGAAAAAGCCTATGCTGCCGGAAGGATCCCGGGCGGATTTTTCAAGCGGGAGGGACGGCAAACCGAAAAAGAGATCCTGACGTCGAGGCTCATTGACCGGCCTATCAGGCCGCTGTTTCCTGAAGGGTACTATTACGACACGCAGGTCATCGCGTCGGTGCTCTCGATCGGCGACGAGAGTTCCATGGACCTGATGGGGATGATCGCATCGTCGGCGGCTCTTGCAATATCGGACATCCCGTTCAACGGCCCCATCGGCGCAGTCCGGATCGGGCTTGTCGACGGCAAGTACATCATCAATCCCGGCCAGAAGGAGATCGAGACCACGCAACTCAACCTGGTCGTAGCAGGCACTGCCGACGCCATCATGATGGTCGAAGGCGGTGCGAAGCGAGTTGACCGAGGACCAGATGCTCGAAGCCCTCGAGACCGCCCATCGCGAGATCAAGAAGATCGTTGCGCTGGTGAACGAACTGGTCGCAAAGGTAGGTAAGTCGAAACGGTCCGTGAAGACCGTTGAGATCGACAAGGAACTTGCCGGGCAGGTGGCTGCACTGGCCATGGACCGTTTGCTGATCGCCATCGTCATCCCGGACAAGATGGAACGGCAGAAGACCCTCGATGCGCTGCTCGATGAGATCAAGCAGAAGCTCAAAAACGAAGACCCCACCAGGAACCTCCAGATCGCAACGATATTCTTCGGTTTGGAAAAGGACGAAGTCCGGAAGATCATCCTTGAAAAGAACATTCGCGCTGACGGACGAAGGCCTGATCAGATCCGGCCGATCAGCTCGGTGGTCGGTTTCCTCCCGCGGACGCACGGCTCAGCGCTCTTTACCCGCGGAGAGACCCAGGCGCTGGTCATTACGACTCTCGGGACATCAGTAGACGAGCAGCGCATTGACTCCCTTGAGGGCGAGTACTTCAAGACGTTCATGCTCCATTACAATTTTCCGCCTTTCAGTGTTGGTGAGACCAAGCCCCTGCGGGGACCCGGCAGGCGTGAAGTAGGTCACGGGGCGCTCGCTGAACGCGCGCTCAAGGCAATGGTGCCGACCAAGCAGGAGTTCCCCTACACCATCAGGATCGTATCCGACATCCTTGAATCCAACGGCTCTTCGTCCATGGCCACGGTCTGCGGCGGGACGCTGTCTCTCATGGACGCCGGTGTGCCGATCAAGGCCCCTGTTGCGGGCATTGCCATGGGCCTCATCAAGGAAGGCAGCAAGGTCATCGTGCTTTCTGATATCCTTGGGCTCGAGGACCACCTCGGAGACATGGATTTCAAGGTCACCGGAACAAGCAAGGGGATCACCGCCCTGCAGATGGACATGAAGATCGAGGGCATTACGATCGACGTCATGCGCACGGCGCTTCAACAGGCGAAGGACGGGCGGCTGCATATCCTCGGCAAGATGCTTGAGACGCTTGCATCGCCAAGGAAGAACCTGAGCACCTTCGCGCCGCGCATCATCACCATGAAGATCAACACGGAAAAGATCAAGGACGTCATCGGCAGCGGAGGCAAGGTCATTCGCAGCATCGTGGAACAGACCGGGGCCAAGATCGATATTGAGGACGACGGTACGATCAACATCGCATCGTCCGACGAAGCTGCCGCCCTCAAGGCAAAAGAGATCATCCGGGGCATCTGCCAGGACGCAGAGGTCGGCAAGATCTATATGGGCAAGGTCAGAAAGATCATGGATTTCGGCGCCTTTGTTGAAATCTTCCCCGGTACCGACGGACTGCTCCATATTTCGCAGATCTCCGATCAGCGGCTCGAAAAGGTAACGGACGCGCTCAAGGAAGGCGACGAGGTCCTCGTGAAGGTGCTTGAAATCGACCGGCAGGGGAAAATTCGCCTCTCTCGCAAAGAAGCCATGCGTGAAAGAGGAACCACAAAATAACCTTCCCCATCATTGTCACCGGCAATGCAGAAAATGAACAAGAGGAAATAGGAGACTCGATGAGATTCCCTATTTCCTTTTTTGTTTAACATATCACCCGGCCAGGCTCGAACAGAATCTGCCCAGATGACACTAACGCACAGAGAAGACCGAAACAAGTTCACAGCCGGATCGAATCAGGTCAAGTCTTTTCTTGTGTCCTGGCGTCTTATCGGGCTGAACTATTCAAAGGAGTACCCATGCCGAAATACGACGTTGCGATAGTCGGCGCAGGGCTCGGCGGACTTGCCGCTGCAGCACTGTTGTCCAGCAGGAAGAAAAAAGTTATTGTCCTTGAACGCAGCGGATCAGGTGAGAGGGCTGTGGGTGTATATGAAAAGGATGGATATGCCTCCTGTGCTGCACCGACGTTATCATACGGTTTTGAACGAGGAGGAGCATTTTACGAGCTGTCTTCTTCCCTCGGGATAGTTCATAGTGTGTCCGTGCAATCTCCCTGTTATCAAGTGGCGCTGCCTGACCACAGGATCACGATCTATGCCGATCAGGGTGAAACTCTGGAAGAACTCAGAAGAGAATTCCCCCGGGAATCAAGTATGTTGATGAAGTTTTACCGGGATCTGCATAGACTGGCGGAGAAGGCGGCAACAAATCGTCTTTCGGCATTCTTGACAAGGCACCGGTCTGCCGCCCGGTTTATCGGGAGATACCGCTTCAGCACGGAATTGATGGCGTTTTTCGACATCCAGTCGCTTTATTTCTTTCAGAGACAGATTGCAGATCTTTCCCTGGTGAACCTTATCGCTTTATGCGATACGCCGCCTCTCTACCTCGAAGGCGGCTTCAAAAAATTCGCGGATCAGTTGTCCAGCTCGATCCTTCATCAGGGTGGTGAAATAGCATATAACCAGACGGTTGGTGAGTTCGCGTCGAGCGGCAACCGTATTAGCGGTATTACAACTAAACAGGGGGTCATCGAGGCCGACACGATACTCCTGAACGTGGCGCCGCAATATGAGTCGTCAACGATCTACCTGGGAATCCGAGATACCGTCATACCGGTTGGTATGTGCCCGGAAGTGCTTTTCCTTCCGGACTATACGAGGCCTCGAGATTTTATTACGCTCTCGTTCAGTGCCAAAGATGACGTGGCATGCGCTCCGCAGGGGATGAGAGTGCTGAGTATGTCATACAGGTCGGAACAAAACAGCGCCGTCGATATGCAGGCCATTATAGACCAGGGGAACAGGCTTATCCCGTTTTTAAACGATTATCTGGTTTATAAAGACGAACAGAGAACAACAGACGGAGAAATTGCGCTGCCGGCGGGTATTACATTTAAGCCCATTCGATCAGGTGAGGGAAGGTCCTGTCTTTCCCGGGGTTCCCAAAAGCATATATTCCTGCTGGACAATGCACGGAAATCGCCGCTTCAGGTGATATCAGCCGTCAATCGGTTCGTAAAAAAAGTAAGCGGATAGTGAGCAGATGCGTTCAATTCCCGTGGTAGTGTCATGCGGGTAGTGACGTGAACCCGTGATTGCTTTCATGAGCAAGGCCGATACGATGGCTCCCGCTGTATTGCCGGGAAAAGAAAATATTAAGAGTTGGTAGGGGAGTTGAAGAATGATTTCTTCAGGAAAGAGGTTTGACTCTTTCCTGAAGATGAGAGAGACAGGTCAGACTTTGGCAAGCAGGACAGATTCCTCTTCCTGAAAATCAATACAACCTTCCTTGATCGTCACGAGCACTTTGTGTACGTCCTTAAAGCGTCCACTCAGGATACCCTCAGAAAGCGGATCGGCCAGGTACTTCTGGATCGCACGGCGCATCGGTCTGGCGCCATAGGTCGGCTGGAAGTTTTCCTGAATGAGCCATTCCTTCACGTCCTGGGTCACCTCAAGCTGGATGCCCCGGTCCGCCAGTATCTGGCTGTTCAGCTCATGGATCAGCATATCCACGATCTTGATGAGATGCTCGTTCGTTAGCGGATGGAAGACGACCACGTCGTCAATCCTGTTCAGAAACTCGGGGTTGAACGACCGCTTGAGTTCCGACGTAACGTTGTCCTTCATTTTGTCATATTGCGTCCTGGAGCTCGCCTGCTGGAAACCAAGCGTCGTATCCTTATCGATCATTCTGGCACCGAGATTCGATGTCATGATAATGACGGTATTACGGAAATCCACCTTCCTGCCGAAGCTGTCCGTCATGAAGCCGTCGTCGAGGACCTGGAGAAGCATATTGAAGATATCCGGGTGGGCCTTCTCGATCTCATCAAAGAGCACAACCGAGTAAGGACGCCGCCGGATCTTTTCAGTCAACTGCCCTCCGTCATCATACCCGACATACCCGGGAGGCGAGCCGACAAGCCGGGACGAACTGAATTTTTCCATATATTCCGACATATCAACGCGAATGAGCGCGTCTTCGCTGTCGAACAGGAACATCGCGAGCGACCGGGCGAGCTCGGTCTTGCCTACGCCGGTGGGGCCGAGGAAGATGAACGATCCGATGGGCTGTTTGCGCGATTTGAGCCCTACCCGAGAGCGGCGAATGGCCCGGGATACCGCCTCGATCGCCGCGTCCTGGCCTACGATCCTCTTGTGGATCTCTTCTTCCATTCTGAGAAGGCGGGAGGATTCCGCTTCCTCAAGCCGCGAAAGGGGAATGCCGGTGATATGTGACACGACGGTCGCAATGTCTTCTTCACCTACGACAGGGATGTTTTTCTCCTGGGTGTCTTTCCAGTCTTTGTGAATGCCATCGAGTGTTTCGCGCAGACGGTCTTCCTCTTCATGGATGGACTCCACCCGGACGTAATCCTTGATCCGGGAGAACAGGTTCTTCTCCTGTTCAAGTTTCTTCAGTTTCTTCTCTATGACCTTCATCTCGGAGGGGTAGGTGTAGCGTTTGAGTTTTGCCTTCGCTCCAGCCTCGTCGATCACGTCGATCGCCTTGTCAGGAAGGAAGCGGTCCGTAATATAGCGGTCGGAAAGGCGCGCGGAAGCTATAACGGCATCATCGGTGATCTTGATCTTGTGATGAGATTCGTACTTGGGCCGGAGTCCCTTGATGATGTTAATGGTCTCGTCAACGCTGGGCGGCTGAACGTAGATCGGCTGGAAGCGCCGTTTGAGGGCGCCGTCCTTCTCGATATGCTTCCTGAAATCGTCGAGTGTGGTCGCTCCGATGCACTGGACCTCGCCGCGGGCCAGGGCGGGCTTCAGCATACTTGACGCATCGATGGAACCCTCGGCTGCTCCCGCGCCTACCAGGGTGTGCAGCTCGTCGATGAACAGGATGATATTGTCCGCCTGGATGATCTCTTTCATGACGATCTTGAGCCGTTCCTCGAACTGGCCGCGGTATTTGGTGCCCGCGATCAAAGCGCCCAGGTCGAGCGATACCACACGCTTGTTCAGAATGTTCTCCGGTACGTCAGAACTGACGATCCGCTGCGCAAGACCCTCGACGATCGCGGTCTTGCCGATGCCGGGCTCGCCGATAATGACAGGGTTGTTCTTGGTCCTGCGGGAGAGGATCTGAAGGAGACGATCTATTTCATTATCACGTCCGATGACCGGATCAAGCTTGCCGATCTTGGCCAGTTGGGTGAGATCTCTGCTGAATTCATCGAGCGCGGGAGTGGGGCTCTTTTTCGCGCTCACCTGGGTCGCAGCACGACGGAGGTAGTTGATGACCAGTTGGCGCGAGCCGAGCAGGTTCACGCCGAAACTGCGAAGGATCTTGCCGCCGATCCCTTCCTCCTCACGGATCAGTCCGAGAAGCAGGTGCTCACTGCCGATATAATTATGGCCGAGGAGCCGGGCTTCCTCAACGGCGTATTCAAGGACTTTTTTTGCGCGGGGAGTGAACGGGATGTCGCCGAAGGTGAGGGTGTTCCCGCTCGAGGGCAGGTTCCGTTCCACCTCCATGCGGATCTGATCGACATCTATGCCCATCTTGCGAAGCACGGCGACCGGGATGCCGTCTTCTTCGCGGAGCGTGCCGAGAAGAACGTGCTCCGTGCCCAGGTAATCGTTCTGGAGCCGCTCCGCCTCTTCCCGGGCGTAGACAATTACTTTTCTTCCTCGTTCTGTGAATTTTTCGAACATCATAGTATGGTAACCGCCTTCACTGCTTCAATGAATTTTCGCTTACCTGAATTAAAATATACTCCAATCATCAGGTTAAAGTCAATAGTCCTTTTGCTCTTTGGAGTGCAATTTTTTTGAGAACGCATGAGAGAAATTCACTTGCTAAAATAAAAATGAGTTGCTCCGCATGCGGGAGGCCGCAGGGCATGAGAATGAAGTATGTCCTTTGCGTCTAGCCGCCATTAGCGTTCGCGCGGTTCTATTTATTTGTTTGACTTTATCCGAGTAACATAGTAGTTTTTCCTCATGATACGCAAGGCAAAGTTAACCGACGTCAAGGCGATCCAATCGCTCGTGAACCAGTATGCCGATGCGGGACAGATGCTGCCCCGCACCTTGAACGAAATTTATGAGCACCTCCGCGATTTCCACGTGTACGAGGACAAAAATTCGCTTGTTGGCGTATGCGCGCTCCATGTAAGCTGGGATGGACTTGCCGAGATACGCTCGCTGGCCGTGCATCGGGACCGGGTCAGGCACGGTATCGGTGCCGAGCTGGTGCGGCAGTGCCTGGCAGAGGCCGCTGAGCTGCAGGTTGAGCGCGTGTTTGTGCTGACCTACCAGGCCGGATTTTTTAGAAAGCTCGGCTTTGCCGAGGTGGACAAAAAGGAACTTCCTCATAAGATATGGACTGATTGCCTGAACTGCGTCAAATTCCCCGACTGCGATGAAACTGCGCTCATTATCAAGATCGAACAAAAAATCTGATAAACTACTCGGATTTGAAGTAAAATCCATCCCCCAAAATCACCCATCTCTTTTCTGGACATTTACGGCAACTTGTAGTAAGGTTTTCAAACAGTTGTGATGAGGTTCAGGAGTGGCATGGCTGATTTAGAATCCATCCAGAAAAAGATCCTTTCATTCCGGAACGAGCGTGACTGGGCGCAATTCCACGATCCCAAGAACCTCGCCGAAGCCCTCTCCATTGAAGCGGGGGAGCTGCTTGAAAACTTCCTCTGGAAGACGACCGAGCAGTCCCGCAATCTTTCCACCGAAGAACTTAAGAACGTAAAAGAAGAACTGGCCGATATCTTTATATTCCTCACCTATCTCAGCGAGGAATATAAGATCGACTTGTTGACGGAAGTGGAGAAGAAGATTGCGAAGAACGAAACGAAGTATCCGGTTCACAAGGCAAAGGGCTCGGCCAAGAAATATACTGAGTTGTAAAAATCGGAATACTTTTTAACCAGATTCTAACGTGGGGTGCTGATGGGGCTGCCGAAAGAAATCGCAGATTTGATCGAACGCTTTGAGCGAAACCGTGAATCCTACATGTCCGGGGCATATAATGAAACACAGCTCAGGCGGGAATTTCTCGATCCGTTCTTCAGCGTCCTGGGCTGGGATGTCGAGAACAAGCAGGGTTACGCCGAAGCGTACAAAGATGTTATCCACGAAGATGCGCTCAAGATCGGTGGCGCAACCAAGGCCCCGGATTACTGCTTCCGAATCGGCAGCGTCAAAAAGTTCTTCGTGGAAGCAAAAAAGCCCTCAGTCAATCTCAAAGACGATGTCAGTCCGGCCTTCCAACTCAGGCGTTATGCCTGGTCAGCAAAACTTCCTTTAAGCATTCTCACCGACTTCGAAGAATTCGCTGTCTACGACTGCCGCATTAAACCTGTTCAGATAGATAAAGCCTCCACCGGGAGAGTGTTGTACTTCACCTATAAAGACTATCCGGCTAAATGGGATGAACTCGTCAACATATTTTCACGAGAAGCCGTGCTCAAAGGCTCCTTTGACAAGTATGCCGAGTCCTCGAAGCTCAAGAAGGGTACGGCAACGGTAGACGATGCATTCCTGACCGAGATCGAAGACTGGCGCGACCTCCTCGCGCGCAACATAGCAATCCGAAACCCGGATCTCTCCCAGCGCGAGCTGAACTTTGCTGTGCAGCGCACCATCGACCGTATCGTGTTCCTGCGCATCTGCGAGGACCGGGGCATCGAGGAATACGGAAGGCTCCAGACCCAACTGAACGGAACCAACGTTTACAAGCGGCTTGTGCAACTCTTCAGCCAGGCAGATGACCGGTACAATTCCGGCTTGTTTCATTTCCAGCGGGAAAAGGACCGGCACGAGGAGCCGGACAAGCTCACCCCAAACATCTCAATCGACGATAAGCCGCTTAAAGACATCATCAATCGGCTCTACTATCCCGAAAGTCCTTATGAATTCTCCGTCATCTCCGCCGACATTTTGGGCCAGGTGTACGAGCAATTCCTCGGCAAGGTCATTCGCCTCACAGCGGGACATCAGGCAAAGGTGGAGGAAAAGCCCGAGGTCAGAAAAGCAGGTGGTGTCTACTACACGCCGAAGTACATCGTTGATTACATTGTAAAGAATACAGTAGGGAAGCTGGTCGCGGACAAGAAACCGAAGGAGGTCGAGAAACTGAAGATCCTCGATCCCGCTTGTGGCTCTGGATCATTCCTGCTTGGCGCGTACCAATATCTCCTTGACTGGCATTTGAAATGGTACATCGACAATGAACCTGAAAAATGGGCAAAGACAAAGCAGCCTGCAATTTACCAAGGCCCATCGCCCGATCCCCGCACCCCGAATTGGCATCTCACCACTGCCGAGAAGAAAGCGAATCCTGCTGAATAATATTTACGGCGTGGACATCGACTCCCAGGCGGTGGAAGTGACCAAGCTTTCGCTGCTTCTGAAAGTCCTCGAAGGCGAGAACAACCAGACCCTCACAAATCAACTCCGCATGTTCCATGAGCGCGCGCTACCAGATCTTGGTGATAACATCAAATGCGGGAATTCGCTTATCGGTTCCGATTTCTACCAGCAGCAGACGATGCTGGACGATGAAGAGCGGTATCGCGTGAATGTCTTCGATTGGGAAAAGGAATTTCCTGAAATCATGAAAGCGGGAGGCTTCGATGCAGTGATTGGGAATCCGCCTTATATCTTTACTCGCGAACAGTTATCAGAAGAAGAGCGCCAATACTTCGCGACCAGATATCAATTGTCATGGGAAAAGCATAATACGTTCATGCTCTTCATGGAGCGGCTGCTTCGGCTGCTTGAAAAAACGGCAAAGGTGGTTTTATTGTTCCAAACTC
Source organism: Nitrospirota bacterium (assembly GCA_963796285.1). Lineage (GTDB taxonomy): Bacteria > Nitrospirota > UBA9217 > UBA9217 > UBA9217 > JALNZF01. The sequence continues at coordinate 884,784 of CAWCKW010000012.1, read as the reverse complement.
GTGGCTGACCATTGAAAGCGCTAAACTGTTGCGTGAAGCGTATGTTCCGCGATTGGAGCTTTTAGCTGATCTAAACTATTTGGTCTTTCATCGAGTATCGATGGAACCCTGTATTTTTACGGTTACAGGACATGATCTTCAGAATAAGGTGTTGACCTTAAGAGTAAATTCTGAGGATAGATTAGTGGAAGCAAAGCCGGAATCATTTGACCGAAGAAAATGGAACGAGACGAATCATCGCATTGTATTTTCCAACAATATTGACGTTTCAGCGATTGTTGATAAGGTTATACGAAATTCAATGACTATAGGCGAGGTTTTTGACGTCAGAACAGGCCTGCAGGCGTATGAGGATGGAAAAGGGACGCCACCTCAGTCGGCTGCTGATGTCAAAAATCATGTTTTCGACTGTGAAAAGCGAGTTGATGAAAATAGCGTCAAATATTTACAGGGCAGAGATGTTGGCCGTTATGAATTGAATTGGTCAGGTATGTGGATGCAATACGGGCCATGGCTATCGCAACCACGCGAAATTGATATATTCAAAAGACCTCGAGTGCTATTGCGCGAAATTACTTCAGATTATCCATACTGCTTAAATGCAATGTTTGTTACTGGCGCTTATTTGAATAATAAGAGTATCTTGAACGTTCTTCATGGCGATAATGATGATGCAGCTTTGAAAAAGCTACTATGCCTATTAAACAGTCGCTTGATGTCGATATTTTATAAGCAGAAAGCTGTAAAGAGTGTGAGAAAAGTATTTCCTAAGGTGGTCATAAAAAATCTGCGCGAATTTCCATACCCTCGGACGATTGGAACAGACGAGGGCAAAAAGGTAGTTCAACTTGTTGATCAGCACATTGACTTGCAAAAACGTATCGCAGCAGTCAAGACCGACCAAGAAAAGACCGCCCTTCAGCGCCAAATCGATGCCGCCGATCACCAGATCGATCAATTGGTTTATGAGTTGTATGGCTTCACGGAAGAGGAAATAAAAATAATATCAGTTAGTAGCAGTTGAACTAAACGATAAAGGCAGTTCGTTTTGTGTTCATGACTTACCGGCTGGAGAATATGACTAATAACAAATACGAAAAGCGATTTGTAGCATACGCAGATGTATTAGGCAGAGTAAGAGGATCAAAGATGTGCGCCAGTTTAACCGTCTTCAGTTAAGGGAAATAAAAGTATGATTTCCAAAGATGAATTAATCAAGGAACTTGTTGAAATTGACCGTCAGCTTAGGGACAAATCGGTACCTATTTCCGCACGTCCAATAGCAGCTACCATGGAATTTTCCAGAGACGTAACATTGCTCTTCCATTAACGGAGCCTATTCCCGGAACATATCACAGCGTTTATGTTAATTGGCCCATTACCGAATTTATTATAAAGTGGTTTGATGCGCAATACGGAAGCCGTTTGGGTGTTGATTGGGTTTGGCAAGGCTGCGTTTTCTTTGCGAGGAGACCCTTGGTATTATCATTTCCCATTGTTTTATGGGAACAATGTGTTTACGGCTTCGCGTGACAAATCGTCAAAAGAACTTTCTAAAGTTGAGGTACAATGTCTCTAATTTCTTGAGTTAATACCTAATTTTCCAGACGGACTGAAAAAGTCTCTAACAGACGAAGAATTAAAATACATGTTAAATATTTACCAATTATCGTTCAAGGCATTATCTCGACTAGAGTATTGCAAAGGGACAAAGATGATCGAGTTGGCAAAGGCAGATATCGAAGCGGCGGTTAACCATATAATGGCTTCAACTCCAGAATATGGGCTATCAAAATGGGCATCGCTGCAAGCCACAGAAAAAATATTGAAAGTAGTGATAGAGAAAAATAATGGCGTATTTAAGAAAACACATGATTTGAATTTATTGGCGCAACAGATAAATTCTATTGGCCCTAAATTGGATATTAGGAGCGAAATTAAATCGGTGTTTTGTTCGCCGGGCATACGATATGGTGAAGAACAGGCGGATTTGCACGCAGCTGTGAGTGCGCATCATGCAACATTTTCTGTTATAACAAAATTAGTAAATCATCTTTGATTAAAGCCAGAGAACTTTGGGGACGTTTCGTCTGAGGTTAACTTGTTTTTTGAGTGGCGTTCGGTTTTCATGGTGAGGTGATAACGCCAGCATCGACATCTTCTGGCTCAAGGACGAATCCCTCGAAGCCTCCGACAACCTCCCCGATCCGACGTCATCGCCCAGGAGATCGTCGAAGACCTTGAAGCGGCGCTGGAGCAGTTCAGGGAGATCGTGGGGGATTTGGGTGAAAAGAGTGCTTCATCTTATAAAGAATAAGCGAGAGGAGACAGGTTATGAACACAGTTATCGCAACCATTAAAACAAGACGCTCTGTCCGGTCCTATGATTCAAAAGAGATTCCCCGGGAGGTGCTGAACGCCATCATTGAGGCGGGGAATGAGGCGCCATCAGCGATGAACAGCCAGCCCTGGAGGTTTGTCGTTGTCCAGGATGTCACGGCAAAAAGAAAGCTCCTTGGCGCGGCAATGCCGAATGCTAAAAAGCTTACCGAAGGGGTCAAGGATGTTGACCCGGAACGCTATGAGTCTATAAAAAAACGCTATGCCGAGCTGCCTGATCCCATTTACTATTCAGCGCCGGCTGTGGTGTTTGTCATTGGCAATGGACGTTATGCCGCTCATTCCTGCCCCCTGGCATGCGAGAATATGATGCTTGCCGCTCATTCACTGGGACTGGGTAGCTGCTGGGTCGGTTTTGGCGCGATGGTGACGGATGATCAGGAAGTAAGAGACCTCCTTGAATTACAGGAAGAGGACGCGATTTTCGGCCCCATCCTGTTGGGATATCCGAAGGGCGAAACGAATAGGCCCTCCAAGAAGGAACCGAAGGTGAAGTGGGTATAGGTCCATAATGATACAGGTCCAGGACAGGGAGCCTTCATATGAGTGACCCCAAATGCCTCTGGTGCGATCAGGAAGCATCCGATCCTTCACTATCTTCGAAGTGGGCCCACGGGAGTTGAAACCCATGCAAACAACAGCCATTACTGCGCTGCTTATCGAAGACAATCCCGATGATGCAGTGCTGATCGAAAGATATCTCAACATTTCCCGGAAGATCAAATACAATGTGATCCACGTCGAGAGGCTCGCTGACGGTCTGGAAAGCCTGAAACGCATTCTCTTTGACGTCATTCTGCTGGATCTTACGCTTCCGGATGGACCGATGGGCATCAAGACCTTTGAAACGGTCTATGCTCAAACATCCCATATCCCGATCATTGTCCTGACCGGGCACGACGATGATGATCTTGCGGTCGAGGCGGTCCACAAAGGCGCACAGGACTATCTGGTGAAAGGCTTGGTCACCGGCCCAGCGTTGGGACGCGCAATCCGTTACGCCATCGAGCGCAAGAAATTGCTCACCCAGCTCGAAGATTCTATGAAGGAAATCAAACTACTGAGAGGGTTTCTTCCCATCTGTATGAATTGCAAGAAGATCCGCGATGATAAGGGCTACTGGACGCAGGTGGAGGTATATATCAGAATGCACTCGGGAGTGGAATTTTCCCATGGGATCTGTCCGGAATGCGCACAGAAAATGTATCCGGCGTTGTATACCAAGGACGACAAATTGAAATAACCATCTTTTTAACTGCCTTCTTGATTCTTATTGTCAGGATTCCCGAAATAAATACTGCCTACGCATTGCCTGATAGACAACCACTACCACCTGCTTGTCAAGACTCCAACGGCAGCTGAACAGCGTCTCTTCAACAAGCGGCAGATTATCAGTGCGTTCGCGCTATAATTGATACAAAAGTCTGAAAGGGGGGGCGTCATGTCGAAGCTCAAGGTAAGCAGCTTTTCTTTATCGCTTGACGGGTACGGCGCCGGGACGGACCAGGGCCTGCAAAACCCTTTGGGCACGCACGGGCCGGAGCTGTTCGAGTGGTTCTTCCGGACGCACATGTGGCAGCGCATGCACGGGAAGGAGGGCGGCGAGACAGGCGTGGACAACCGGATGGCGGAGCAGAGCTTTGTCAATATCGGCGCGTGGATCCTCGGACGGAACATGTTCGGTCCTGTGCGGGGTCCGTGGCCGGACGACAGCTGGAAGGGGTGGTGGGGGGAGGAGCCGCCGTACCACGTGCCGGTCTTCGTGCTGACGCATCATGCGCGCCGGCCGATCGTGATGAAGGGCGGCACTGAATTCCGGTTCGTGACCGAAGGCATCCATGCTGCCCTGGAGCAGGCAAAGGCCGCTGCTGGCGAACAGGATATCCGCCTGGGCGGCGGTGTGGCCACGATCCGGCAGTATTTGAACGCCCGGTTGATCGACGAGCTGCATCTCGTGGTCCGGCCGGTTCTGCTTGGTGCTGGCGAGCATCTGCTGAACGGGATCAATATGCGGGCACTGGGGTATGCATGCGCCGAGACCATACACGGTGAACGTGCAACGCACGTCATCCTGCGCAAAGTTGCCTAGAAGATGATGTCCAAACCTATAGGATCAGGTCTTGCGGCTTGACGCTCACAGTGTCAACCCTCATGCTTAGATAATGTGTGTCAGTGGGCATCCTGAAAGGTAAAAGATGCGTTTTACAATATAAAGCGTTTGATATTTATAATAAGGAGGAGGAAGTTCCTTTCCTGTTTGTCAAATGAACGAGAGAATATTCAAAATATTTGATGTGGTTCCTAATAAGGGTCGTACATATAGAGAAGTCCTAAATAATCCAGAAAACCATGACATAAATCTCTGGAGAGTAAGCCCTGGGGATTGGATCTATCCTCATATTCATCCCCACAACGACGATATTTGGTATATTGTCCTGGGAGTGGGGGAATATTATATAACATCAAAAGAGAAAATAACAGTCAAGCCTGGGGATATTGCGGTTGCCTTACCAGGGGATGTGCATGGGATTTTTAATTCCGGTTCTGAAGATCTTGTTGTCTTTTCCGTGCTTTTCCCGCTCCCTGTCGAGATGGTCGATGCCCCTGGTTTCGAGTATCCAGTATAACAATCTATTTTTCCAGGACCATATAGGGCCAAGTCTTTCTCCTTGCATTTGTCAGCAAATGAGAGTTGAACCCAATGAAATCCCTTGAGGAGTCAGGTTGAAAAGCATTGATCAGCAAAGGTGAGCGTCAAAAAACAGATCATCTTGGAAAACAATGAGGGGAACCAGATATGAATAATGTTGGAAACAACATATTGAATACCCTGTCAGGATTTACTTTCATCATTGGGATAATCGAGTGTTTTTTTGGATATAGATTGTTAAAATTAGTACTGGGAGTTACTGGCTTTATTATTGGGGGTTTGCTGTGTGCAAGGATTGTATTTGACTCCATAGGAAACCATCCTCTGATCGCGATACTGGCAGGATTAGTCGGCGGAACGATTGGAAGCTCATTGATGATCGTTTTTTTTGTCTTTGGATTGTTTATCTTAGGCGCAGCACTTGGATTTCTCATAGGTGGAGCTATTAGCGCAAGTATTTTTGGTACGGCTTATCCAGCTATTGCGATTCCGCTTGCGATTGTTGGAGGTTTTGTAACGATAAGCAAGCACAAAAGCATGATCATTATTTCGACCTCTTTTATAGGTGCGTATTTGATCGTAGTTTCCGTCGGCAAATTTATAGGGATGCCGAACACTCTATTCGGATTTCAGCAATTTCATGGATTGCGAGACGTTGGCGGTCAATTCTTTGTTATGTTATTGATTTGTATTCTCATAGGGATTGTCGGGATATTTGTTCAGCATAACTACACGGCAACGTCAGCAGGGGGATCTGGATCGACTCCGAGAGATAAAGAAGGGTTCTGGTAGCTGACGAATATCATTCATTTGTTCACTCACTTCATCTTCGCAGCAATCGAACGGCGCTAATTCGATATCGAAATCATCTCCATGCATAATCGGTAACTTATTTATGGGAGGTTTTTAAAAAGTCTAAATTCATATCGGTAGCCGCAAACTTCAGTTTGCGTGATTTTCAATGCATTATAAACTCAGGCTAAAGCCTGCGGCTACCAAGACAAATACGCCATCGTATTTATGAATAAATGTACTCATCATTCGCTGCCCGGTATCGGGCGTTCTCTTTTATTGGCATTCGGCTTGCATTTATCGCCTGATCAATACAAATTGGTGCAGTTGAGCATCACAGTGAATAGATAAATCAATATGTTATCCCTCTATATCCATGTCCCTTTCTGTGTCAGAAAGTGCCGGTACTGTGGCTTTTATTCAACAGAGTACTCATCCGGCAGTGCTGATGCATTCATATCCGGACTCAAACACGAGGCGGCACTCTACAAGAAGGCTTTCAGGAATCGGGCCTTTTCCAGCATTTATATCGGCGGAGGCACCCCGACTGTTCTTTCTTCTGAACAGTTTGGTCTGCTCGTGGGGATCATCAGGGAACATTTCACGATTGATGATAGCGTTGAATTTACTGTCGAGGCAAACCCGAACACGGTCACGCATGAGAAACTATCGCTTATGCGTTCACAGGGCGTGAACAGGCTCAGCCTTGGCGTACAGTCTTTCTCCGGTGAGGTACTGCAAATCCTTGGCAGGCTTCATACAGCGAAGCAGGCCGCCGATGCTTTCAGGGTTGCAAGAAGCGTTGGCTTTAAAAATATCAGCATTGACCTGATCTACGGAATACCGGGACAGACCGTTGCCGACTGGGATGAGACCCTGAACGCGGCCATCGCGCTCAAACCCGAACACATTTCGGCATACAACCTTTCCCTGGACGCTGGGTCACAGTTCATGCGGGAGTCGGAGGCCGGCGAATTCGCGCTGCCTGATGAAGAGATCTGCGCAGCGATGTATGAACGCGCGGTCATAACGTTGACCAACGCGGGCTATGGACGTTACGAGATATCGAATTTTTCCCTGCCCGGATATGAGTGCCGTCATAATATGAACTATTGGGAACGTGGAGAATACCTCGGTCTTGGTCCAGGGGCGTGGTCGTTCATTTCAGGGAGGCGATATGCCAATATCGCCGATACATTGGAATACGCGCAACGACTGTCAAGCGGCCGGACAATAATCGATGACCAGGAGATTGTCGGTCCGCGGTCGTCAGCGAGGGAAATGGTTCTTCTCAGTCTCCGGACCTCACAGGGACTGGACCTTTCCCGGTTTGAACGGGAGTTCGGCCCCGACCCTCTGCGCCGGCTTGAGAGAAATGCGGTCTTGCTCAGGGATGCGGGACTTCTCCGCGTGAAGGAAGGGCGCCTGACACTCACCGACCGCGGGATTCTGCTGTTGGATGAAGCCCTTGCGAGGCTATGCGCATAAATTTATGTTTACACACTCACCACTCCATGCTATATTATTTCGTTCTTATGGCGGCGAATGGAGGATGTTCTAATCGTGTATAAATACCTTGCAACAATCGGGGTGTTGACGTTGTTGTTCCTGTCTGCTGTTACGATTTCCAGCGCGGCGGATGATACGAAAGTGACCCTGATCCAGGTGCAGGGAAACAAGAGAATAGAGACAGCAACGATCCTCGCCAAGATAAAAACAAAAGAAGGGGACGTCTTTTCGCCGTCCGTGGTGCGGGAAGATATCAAGGTGCTGTACCAGCTCGGTCATTTTGAGGACGTTCAGGTTAGGACCGAGGGTTTTGAAAACGGTCTCAAGGTCATTTTCTCCGTTAAGGAAAAGCCTCTTATCCGGGAAATTACCTTTGAGGGCAATGATGAATACACTGCGGAAAAGCTGAAAGAAGGCCTGACCCTGCTTCCGCGGACCGCCTTCAACATGCAGCTCATCAATGACAATGCCGAGAAAATACGGCTCAAGTACCAGGATGACGGGTTCTACGACGCTGTCGTGGTGCCCGTTGTCACCGAACTTCGCAGCGGCGACCGGAACGTTGTGTTCTCTATTGAAGAGGGGAACAAGGTACGATTAGCGGATGTCATCATTACCGGCAATAAGGCCCTGTCGTCGAAGGAGATCAAGGACGCCCTCAAGAACCAGGAACGTAAATTCTATTACTTCTTTGGCCACAGTGGAACGCTGAGGACGGAGGAACTCAAGGACGACCTGGATACCATCAGAAACCTCTACTACAATAAAGGTTATATCCAGGTCATTGTCGATGAACCGGTCATCAAACCGGAGATCGTTACGTTTCGTGAATGCTATTTCTGGGGCCCGCCCAAAACGTTCACCAGAAAGAGCGATCTCGTCATACACATCAATGTCAAAGAAGGCGATCAGTTTCGGGTTGGTTCCCTGGCAGTGAAAGGGAACACGCTTCTCTCTGATGAAGAACTTTCGAAAGAGATCAAGCTGAAAAAAGGAGACATCTTCAGCCGTGAGATGCTTCGTCAGGACGTAAGCAGGATCATGGACCGCTACGACAGCATCGCGCGGCCTTTCGCAAACGTCACCCCGCAGTTCAATATCGACCAGGACAAGAAAACCGTTGCTATCCAAATCGAGATCCAGGAAGGCGGAGAAGTTCGGATCGGTCGGATCGATGTCACGGGCAACAACAAGACGCGCGACAAGGTGGTACGTCGAGAGATGCGGCTTGACGAGGGGGACCTCTACAGCAAAAAAGCGCTCAAAAGAAGCTATGAGCGGATCAACAATCTCAATTATTTTGAAACCGTAGATATCATCCCGGACCGCCGGCTGCAGGAGCCGATCATGGATTTAAATGTGAAGGTGAAGGAAAAACTCACCGGAACGTTCAGCATCGGCGGCGGTTATAGCTCCGTGGACAAGCTCATGGGCATTGCCGAAATTACCCAGGGCAACCTCGGCGGTCGCGGCCAACTGCTCAAATTCAAGGTCCAATGGGGCTCAACGCAGCAGCTTTTTATGCTGAGTTTTATGGAACCCTATCTGTTTGACAAAGAAGTGTACGGCAAAGCAGACCTGTACAAACAGGAGCAGGATTATGACGGCTATAAACTCAAAACAAACGGCCTTTCGCTCGGCGTTGGAAAAAGTTTCGGTGAATATGTATCGACCTCGCTCAAATTCAGCTACGACAACTCGTTGGTGACGGATATAACAACGACAGCGCCATTTGCTCTCCAGCAGCAGCTCAATAGCTATGGAGATCTCATCATCACGAATGCGCTCTCCTGGAGCATTACCCGGGATTCGCGGGACGTCTTCCTCGATCCGAAGACCGGGTCCAGGAACAGCGTCTTAGTGGAATATGCGGGCGGACCGCTCGGCGGCGACCCGAATTTTATAAAGACCATCGGCGATTCGGCTTGGTATTTTCCGATGTACTGGGATACCGTCATTATGTTCCGCGGCAGGTACGGGTACGTGGAATCTCTTATAGACAAACCCGTACCCCTCGGCGAGCGCTTTTATGTCGGCGGCCCTTCGACCGTACGCGGCTTTCGATACGGGTCCGACGGCCCCATGGACGCAGTATTGAACCGTTTGGGTGGGAACAAGGAACTGATCTATAACGTCGAATACACCTTCCCGGTCGTTCCCGCTGCGCGGCTCAAGGGTGTGCTCTTCTATGACATAGGGAAGGCTTTCGACACCTACGAAACCGTGAAGTTCTCCGAACTGCGGCAGGCCTGGGGATTTGGTTTCTGGTGGTTTTCTCCCATCGGGCCGCTCAAATTTGAATGGGGTAACATCATACACAAGAAACCCGATGATCAGGCAAGTAAGTTTGATTTTTCCATCGGCACGCTGTTTTAAGGATGCGCGACGGCTGAAACGCGATTATCCAACACAACGATCACAAACAAAAAATACTTTTAGAGGAGGCCCCGGGATGAAAAAGATAGTCTTGTTGTGCGTTACAATAATGTTGTTTGCCTCGACCGCCATGGCGGCAGGAGGGAAAATAGCCTATGTCGATACCCAGGCGGTATTCGACAAGGCGAAGCTGGGCAAAAAATATCAAAATGTCGTGCGGGAATATTATGAAAGCCGCAAAAAGATCCTCGACGAGGATGCCGATGAGATACAGAAGCTGCAGGAAGATTTAAAGAAGCAGGCCAAAGTTCTGAGCGAAAAGGCGCGGAAGGAAAAGGAAGAGACCCTCAATCGCAAGATCAGTGAGTTTCAGAAGAGGCGTGAAGACTTCAGCAGTGAGATCGGGAAGAAGAACGAGGAATTGTCAAACGACTTCAATCAGCAGCTGGTAGTCGTGCTCAAGGACATCGTCAAACGGGAAAAGTTCTCGCTTGTATTGAACAAGACCATCAATATCCTTTCGAAAGCCGAGGTCCCGGCGGTCCTGTACGCTGATGAGGACCTGGACCTGACCGAGAAGGTCATTGCTGAAATGGACAAGAAGGAAGAAGCAAAAAAGGAAGAAGTCAAAAAGGAAGAAACCAAAAAAGAAGAAATCAAAAAGTAATTACTGACTATGAAGCTGAAAGAACTGGCAGACATACTCGGTGCGGTACTGACCGGACCCGCTGACGTCGACATCAGAGGCGCCGCAGGCGTGAGCGACGCGATAGAAGGACAGATTACCTTCATCGATGGAAAAGATCGCCTCAAGGACCTCGAGCGCTCGCGGGCTTCAGCAGCCCTGGTGCCGTTGGACACCCCGGCAATGCATTTGCCGCTGCTCCGGCTGAAAAATCCCCGGCTTGCATTCGCACAGACCCTCAAGCTGTTTTATGTCAAATCCTATCGAGCGAGCGGCATCAGCGAGAAAGCGGCGATCGGCGCGAACGTTGTTATCGGAGCCGACCCCTCTATTCATGCCTTTGCCGTTTTGGCCGATGAGGTGAAGATCGGCGAACGCGTTACGGTATACCCCGGGGTCTCGATCGGAAGGGGTTCGGTTGTCGATGATGATTCCGTCATTCATGCAAATGTGAGTATCGGTGAGAACATACGGATCGGCAAGAGGGTGATCATCAATTCCGGGGCCGTGCTGGGCAGAGACGGCTTCGGGTTCGTGACCGACGGCGGACGACACCATAAGATACCCCAGGTGGGCGGGGTGATCATAGAAGACGATGTGGAGATCGGCGCGAACAGTACCATTGACCGCGCTACCCTCGGCAACACCGTCGTTAAAAAGGGAACCAAGATCGATAACCTCGTGCATATTGCCCATAATGTGACGGTCGGCGAGCACTGCATTCTCATCGCTCAAGTTGGGATTTCCGGGAGCTGCACGATCGGCAACTGGGTTGTTTTGGGAGGACAAGTAGGAATTGCCGATCATGTGACAATCGGTGATCGCGCCATGGCATCAGCGCAGTCCGGCATCATTAAAGACATTGAACCCGCTCAGGTGGTGGGTGGAACCTACTCAATGCCGCAGAGGGACTGGCTCAAGGTTCAGGCGGTGCTGCCGAAGCTGCCGGAGTTGAAAAAGCTCGTGGCTGAGTTAGAGAAACAGGTAAAAGAACTGAATAAGAAGGGGGAATAGCATGCTCACAATCAATGAGGTTATGGATTTCCTTCCTCACCGGTATCCGTTTCTGATGATCGATCGTATCCTCGAATTCGAGCAAGGCAAGCGGATCGTGGGACTTAAAAATGTAACGATCAACGAGCCGTTTTTTCAGGGGCACTTTCCCGGTCATCCCATTATGCCGGGCGTTCTGCTCCTGGAGGCAATGGCGCAGACGGGCGGCGTAATGGCACTCATGTCGTTGCCGGCGGAAGAGGTCAAGAAAAAGGTCCTCTATTTCATGAGCCTCGATAAAGCGAAATTCCGCAAGCCCGTGACGCCTGGCGACCAGGTGCGTTTTGAACTCACCATGCTCAGGGCGCGCGGCACCATCATGAGCTTTAAGGCAGTGGCGACGGTGGACGGTGCAGTGGTTGCCGAGGCCGAGATGATGGCCATGATCGTGGATAAGTAGAAGATCGACAGGAGAGGCAGTGAACATTCATTCAACTGCAATTGTGCATCCGAAGGCGCAGATCGCCGAGGGCGTTTCGATCGGCCCCTATGCGGTCATTGGCGAACACGTAACGATAGGAAAGGATACGAAGATCGCATCCCATGTCCTGATCGAGGGGTGGACCACGATCGGCGAACGGAATCAGATCCATTCCTTTTCGTGCATCGGGTCGCCTCCTCAGGATATTGGATATAAAAATGAAGAGACCTATCTGATCATCGGCAACGACAACGTTATCCGGGAATTCGCGACCGTCCATCGTGCCACGACAAAGGCGGACCGGAAGACGGAGATCGGCAACAAGAACTTTCTTATGTCCTATGTCCATGTGGCCCATGATTGCAAGCTGGGGAACAATATTATCATGGCCAACAACGCCGCCTTCGGCGGTCATGTAACCGTGGAGGATTTCGCCGTGCTTGGCGCTTTTGTCGGCATCCACCAGTTCATCAGAATCGGCGCGTACTCCATGATCGGCGGCCAGTCCGCAATAGTGCTGGATGTACCGCCGTATGTCAACGCCACCGGCAACCGCGCGCAGCTCTATGGACTGAATCTCGTGGGTCTCAAGCGCAAAGGTTTCAGCGACCAGGTCATCAACGACCTGAAAAAGGCCTATAAGATCATCTTCCGGTCGGGACTCATGCAGGACGAGGCATTCAAAAAAGCGCTGGAGGAGTTTCCCGATACCGGCGAAGTGCATTACCTGGTCGACTTCATGCGAAAATCAAAACGGGGAGTGACGCGGTAGTATAACAACAGAGGTCAGGAGCCGGAAACCGGAAGTAATGCAGGGTATGAATAAGATCGGTTTAATAGCGGGGAACGGCAATTTCCCCATCGCCTTTGCGCGGGCGGCAAAAGAGAAGGGGCTGCAGGTCATCGCCGTGGCGCACGAAGGCGAGACCCTGCCTGAATTGGCGCAGTTGGTTGACGCGATATTCTGGGTCAAGGTCGGACAGCTCGGCAAGATCATACATATTTTAAAAGAGCAGGGAGTCGTTGACGTGCTGATGGCCGGTGGTATCAAGAAAACACGGTTCTTCAGCGGTACCATGCCTGATATGCGGGGTATGGCGATGCTTGCCAAAATGGTCCATAAAAAAGATGACTCCTTGCTTCGCGCTGTTGCAGATGAACTGAAGTCCGAAGGAATTACCGTCCGCGAATCGACGCTCTACCTCGACAACATCGTTGCGCAACAGGGCGTTTTGACGAAAAGAAAACCCTCGAAAGAGGAACGTCGGGACATCGAGTTCGGATGGCAGATGGCAAAAGAGATCGGCCGATTGGACATCGGACAAACTGTCGTGGTAAAGGACCAGGTCATTCTTGCCGTGGAGGCCATTGAAGGCACTGATGAGGCCATTCGCCGCGGCGGCAAGCTGTGTGGTCAGGGAGCGGTCGTTGTCAAGGTCTGCAAGCCGCATCAGGACCTCCGGTTTGACCTCCCGGCGATCGGTACCCAGACGATCAAATCAATGCTCGAGGTAAAAGCATCCTGTTTAGCCGTTGAAGCAGGTAAAACCATTGTCATCGAGCGTGAAACAGTGATCAACGACGCAGATCGGGCAGGCATTACGATCATAGCAATTCAGGACCTGAAGGATATCGCATGAACAAAGTGCGGGTGGGCGTTATCGGCGTCGGGTATCTGGGGCAGTTTCATGCGGAAAAATACGCAGGCATTCCCGAGGTTGAACTCGTCGGACTGGTGGATCCTGATTCACTCCGCGTATCTCAGCTCGCCGGGAAGCTGAAAACGCAGGTTTTTACCGATCCATCTCATTTGATCGGCAAGGTGGATGCTGTAAGTATCGTGGTGCCGACAGTCCTGCACCATCGCATTGCAAAACAGTTCCTGGAGCAGGGGGCCCATGTGCTGATCGAGAAGCCAATGACCGTGACCCTTGAGCAGGCTGATGAACTGATCGATCTTGCGGCCCGCCGGGGCATGATCCTGCAGGTGGGACATATTGAACGGTTCAATCCCGCGGTCACGGCGATCAAGTCGTTGATCAGAACGCCGAGATATATCACGGCGGAACGGGCTGCACCGTTCACGGTAAGGTGCACGGACGTGAATGTGGTCCTTGATCTTATGATCCACGACCTCGATATCGTCATGGACCTTGCCGGATCAGCGCCGAAAGAAGTCAGCGCTGTCGGCGTTTCGATCATCACACAGGAGATCGACATAGCGTCAGCGCGGATCATCTTTCAGGACGGATGTTTCGCCGACATCACGGCCAGCAGGGTCTCGGATGAAAAAAAACGACTGCTCCGGGTATTTGATGAACATGCGATCTATGCATCCGATTACCACACACAGAAGGCGACCGTCTCTCGTAATCAACCCGGTCCGGTTCCCCATCTGATCGCACAGGACATTTCGAGCGACCGGCGGGATACGCTGGAAGATGAAATCCGGGCGTTTGTGCAGAGCGTTCAGAACGGCGTCAGACCGCTCGTGTCCGGTATTGAAGGCAGACGGGCGCTGGCCCTTGCAAGTATCATTACCGAGAATATTGAAAAAGGGATGAACGGTTTTGTTCCAGTTTGATACGTACAAATAAAAACAGTAAAGTTAATTACCACAGAGAACACAGAGATGAAATATCATAGAGGGTGAAAAAATGTTATGCCTTCATAAAGTGATTTGAGACTTTCTCTTTTTACTCTGTGACCACTGTGGCAAAGTTTCCCTGCCATTTTGAATTCAGAATTTCAAAGGAGTTCCTAAAAAAGTATGACAGTACCCATGGTTGACCTCAAGACTCAGTACGAAGCGATCAAGGATGAGATCAACAGCGCCGTTCTCAGTGTGATGCAGAGTGCACATTTTATCCTCGGCCCGCAGGGCAAGGCGATCGAAGAGGAGATCGCCGGCTATCACGGGGTGAAGCATGCCGTGGCCGTGGCGTCCGGTACGGACGCCCTGCACCTTGCGCTGCTTGCCGCGGGGATAAAGCGGGGTGATGAAGTGATCACCACGCCGTTCACGTTCATTGCAACGGCAGAGGCCATCTCCTATGTCGGCGCAATACCGGTGTTCGTGGACATCGATCCCGATTCGTTCAATATTGATATTACCAAGATTGGTCCGGCCATCACCAAAAGAACAAAGGCCATCATCCCGGTGCATCTTTACGGTCAGCCGGTAAATATGGATGGGCTTATGGAGATCGCAAAAAAACACAAACTCATGGTGATCGAGGACTGCGCCCAGTCTTTTGGCGCCGAATACCATGGGAAAAAGACCGGGGCCATCGGTGATTTTGGCTGCTTCAGCTTCTTTCCGAGCAAGAACCTTGGCGGGTACGGCGATGGGGGCATGGTGATCACTGATGACGCAAAACAAGCGGAGCATCTGTTGAGCCTGAGGAACCACGGCAGCAAGGTGCGCTATTACCACGATGAAGTGGGGTTCAACAGCAGGCTGGATGAGATCCAGGCCGCGATCATCCGCGTCAAGTTCAAGCATATTGAGGAATATAACGCAAAGCGCCGGAACAATGCCCAGTTATACTCAAAATACCTCAATGCCCCAGGCATCCATACGCCATCGGAACAGAACGGAACAAAACATGTTTTCCACCAGTATACGATCAGGGTCAAGAACCGGGATAAGGTGAAGCAGAAGCTTGACGCGGGGGGCATAACCTCATCCATGATCTATTATCCTGTTCCGCTGCATGTGCAGACTGCGTATAAGGACCTCGGCATGAAGCCTGGAAGTCTTCCCGCATCGGAACAAGCCGCGCTCGAGGTGTTGTCGCTTCCCATGTATCCTGAACTAACGGAAGAACAGATCAAGAAAGTGGCTGAAGCAGTGAAGCAGGCGCTGTGAAAACAGATGTCAGAAGTCTCAAGACAGATGCCGGAAAACCGATATGAAGAAGATCATGATCATGTCGGGGGAAGCGTCAGGCGATCTGCATGGCGCAAACCTCGCGCGGGAGATCTGGAAGCAGGATCCCGCGATAGACATTTACGGCGTCGGCAGCAAGCAGATGCAGAAGGCCGGCGTCAGGATGCTTGCCGATGCAAAGGAGATCTCGGTCGTCGGGATCACGGAGGTGTTGACCCATCTTCGCGTGATCTACCGGGTCTATGCGATATTGAAGCGTTTTCTGAAGCACGAGCGGCCTGACCTCCTTGTCCTGATCGACTTTCCCGACTTTAATATCATGCTCGGCAAGGCAGCGCAACGGCTTGGCATCCCGGTTTTATATTACATAAGCCCCCAGGTATGGGTATGGAGAAAGGGCAGGATCAAGACGATCGCCCGGCTGGTAAAGGCAATGATCGTCGTTTTCCCCTTCGAAGTCACGCTCTACGAGAAGGCGGGTGTTGATGTCCGGTTCGTGGGTCATCCACTCACGGACGTTGTGCAATCGGACCTTACCAAGGAACAGGCGAAGAACGCGTTTGGCCTTGATGCGTCCCGTCGCACCATCGCCCTGCTGCCGGGCAGCAGAACATCAGAGCTGATGCATCTCCTGCCTGACATGCTTGCTGCGGCAAAGATCCTCTCTACCCGGTTTCAGGACCTGCAGTTTATTCTTCCCGTTGCGCCGACACTGGAACTGAGTTTCGTTCGCTCATTTGTGGAACAGTGCGGTGTCTCCGTTCGAGTGGTCGAGGGGAGGGTGTACGACGTGCTGCGAGCATCGGATGCAGCCATCGTCACGTCCGGTACGGCCACACTGGAAACAGGTCTTATGGCGATACCGATGGTGATCGTTTATCGTATATCGGCAATAACATACTACATCGTCAGCAGGCTGGTGCATGCCGGGTTGAAGCATGTAGGCCTCGTGAATATCGTAGCGGATGAACGGCTTGTTCCCGAGCTGATCCAGGAGGAGTCGACGCCGCAGCACATGGCCGATGCCGTTGCCAGGATGCTGAACGATCCTGCCTATTATGATCAGATACGAGAGGGCCTCGACAGAGTGCGGAAGCGGCTTGGAGATGCCGGCGCGTCAGCAAGGGCTGCCGCGGTCGTCAGGGAATTGCTTACGACATGAACAAGGATCTGAAAATCTACAGAAGGCTCTTCACCTATCTGAGGCCCTATAAAGCCAGGATCGGCTGGTCCATCGTCTTTATGGGGATAACCAGTGTGCTGATATCGGCGCAGGCCTATCTGGTAAAGCCCGTGCTGGACAAGGTAATCCTGGCAAAAGACATGGGCCTCGGCCTCTATCTGCCGCCCGCGCTCGTCCTCGTAACCATCCTGAAGGGCGGCGCGGCCTATGCCCGGGATTACATGATGGGTTGGATCGGACAGAGGGTCGTGAATGACATTCGCGACCAGCTTTACACGCACGTCGAGTCCCTGTCCTTTTCGTTCTTCACCCGGACGCCGACCGGGGTCATCATCTCCCGAATCGTCAACGACGTGAACCTGGTGCAGGGCGCTCTCACCCAGGCGCCGTCAAGCCTGGTGCAGGGCGTCTTCACCATGGTTGCGCTTACCGGATATATTCTCTATCTCAACTGGCGGCTCGCCATTTTTTCGATCATTGTTCTGCCCCTTGCCGGCTTCGCGTTGTCAAAATTCAGCAAGCGGTTACGACGGGCGAGCACGCAGATGCAGGAGCAGATCGGCATTCTCACGACGCACCTCCATGAGACCATAGGAGGCATCCGGATCGTCAAGGCCTTCAGCATGGAAACTTACGAGAGCAGGCGGTTCACCGAAAAGAATAAGAATCTTTTCAACTCCCTTATGCGTTCGATCAAGACCGGCGCTGTCTCTCGCCCCGTGATGGAGGTGATATCCATCCTCGGGACTTCCTTGGTCATTCTCTTTGGCCTGTACTACATTACCATCGGCAGAATGACGGTCGGTGATTTCTTTTCTTTTTTGGCCTCGCTCATCTTATTTTACCGACCGCTGAGGGACCTGAACGGGGTGAACAACACGGTCCAGGACGGAGTTGCCGCCGCTCATCGCATCTTTGAAGTCCTCGACACCGAGCCGGAGATCACGGACCGGAAGGGCGCACGTTCCGTGTCCCGTGATTTCAGAACGATCGAATTCCGGAACCTTGCCTTCAAATATGAGGATGCGATGGTCCTGAAGGACATCAATCTGACCGTTCAAAAAGGGGAGACGATCGCGATCGTCGGCAAGAGCGGCGGGGGCAAAACGACCTTTGTGAACCTCATCCCCCGTTTTTACGATGTCACCGGCGGGTCGATCCTGATCGACGACACGGATATTCGCGATCTGTCAATCGGTTCTCTCCGCTCTTTGACCGCCATCGTTACCCAACAGACGTTCCTGTTCAACGACACGGTGAAGGACAACATCGCCTATGGAGATACCGTTAGGCCCTTTGAGGATATTGTCCGTGCAGCGCGATCGGCCTATGCCGAAGACTTTATCCGGGCACTTCCCCTGGGATACGACACCGTCATCGGTGAATCGGGCGTCAAGCTCTCAGGGGGGCAGCGCCAGCGTATCGCGATCGCCAGGGCATTGCTCAAAAACGCACCGATCCTCATTCTCGATGAGGCCACATCGTCGCTCGATACACAGTCCGAGAGGGAAGTGCAGAACGCCCTCGACACGCTCATGAAGGGCAGAACGAGCTTCGTGATCGCCCACCGCCTCTCGACCATCATGAACGCGGACCGGATCATCGTGCTCAAAGACGGCAGGATCGTGGAACAGGGCAGACATGAGGAACTCCTTGTCCGGGGCGGGGAGTACAAGAACCTTTACGAACAGCAGTTCAAGGACGAAGCACCGGTAAGGACCGTGTGATGTTCAGGGCAAGGATATTATCGTTCATCGGATGGATCGTGCTTTCGCTTTGGAGCCGAACACTGCGAATACAATTTGTGAATAAAGCGATCCCCGGCCGGCTTGCATCCGAGGGTAAGAACATCATTTATGCCTTCTGGCACGGGAGGCAATTCATGCTGTTCCATACTCACCGGAATTCCGGGAAAGTCATTCCTGCCAGTGAAAGCCGTGACGGCGAGATCCAGGCCGGGATTCTGAAGCGGTTCGGTTTTGACGTTGTTCGTGGATCGAGCAAGAGGAAGGGGGACCGTGCACTCCTGGGACTGGTCAGCGGGCTCCGCAAAGGCAAAGATCTTGCGATTGGGGTAGATGGCCCGCGCGGCCCCCTCTATGAAGCAAAACAGGGGGTAGTTTATCTGGCGGGGAAATTGGACAAGCAGATCGTTCCGGTGACCACAAGCGCAAAGAGCTACTGGATCCTCGAAAAGACCTGGGACAAGTACCTGCTCCCGAAACCGTTCACCAAGGGGATCGTTATGTACGGTGAGCCGATCATCGTGAAGGGTATAGATGAGGAAGAACTCAAGAGAAAGCGGCAAGAATTAGAGACTGCGCTGAACAGACTCATGGCGCAGGCGGACGACTATTATAAGGCCCGTTAGAGCCGTGGCTAATATCCATATGTTCTGGATAAACCGATGCTTCGTTGTTGTGGAGCGGCTCTAAGCGGGCTAAAGCCCGAAGATGAGGTAGTTTCATGTACATTCTCTACAACCTGCTCCTGATCATGGCGACCGTGCTGCTCTTTCCGGTGATCCTGTTCAAACTGATAACCGTGCCCAAGTATCGCGGAGGGATGACTCAAAAGCTCGGCCGCCTGCGTAAGGGCGTGCTGAAGGTGATCAAGGGGAGCCGCCCCATCTGGGTCCATGCGGTTTCAGTAGGTGAAGTGATGGCCGCGCATCCGCTCATCCGTGAGCTCAAAAAGAAGTACCCCCACCGGAAGCTGATCCTCTCGACTGTTACGGTCACCGGCAATTACACGGCTCGGCGGAGGGTGCCTGAAGCGGATGCGGTCTTTTACTTCCCCTTCGATTTCCCCTGTATTGTGCGCAGGGTCATACAGGGCATCAACCCTCAGATCGTTCTGGTGGCTGAAACAGAGTTATGGCCAAATTTCTTTCGCGAACTGAAGCGGGCCGGGATACCTTCCGCGGTGATCAACGGACGGATCTCGCCTAATTCGCACAGAAATTACCGGAAGTTCAATAAATTTTTCAGCCAGGTCTTTGACAACGTGACCCTCTTCTGCATGCAGTCCGAGGCGGACGCCCTGAGGATAAAGGACATCGGCGCTGATCCGGAAAAGGTCATGGTAACGGGAAACCTCAAGTTCGACCAGAAACTGCCAGTGAACACGTCCGCTCCGGTCTCCATTGCATCCGGCAAAAAGGTCATCACCGCGGGTAGCACCCACCGGGGGGAAGAGGCCGCGCTCCTTGATGTTTTTAAGCAGCTTAGGCAGAAATATCCCAATCTGCTGCTCATTATTGCCCCCCGCCATCCAGAACGGTTCGATGAAGTTGAAGGACTCATCAATAAGTCCGGATACGATTGCCAGCGGAGGACAAAGCTGCACGGCCCGGTAAAAGATGTGCTTCTTCTTGATACGATTGGAGAACTCCGGTCGTTCTATTCCCTTTGCGATATCGCATTTATCGGGGGCAGCCTTGTCAAGGTAGGAGGTCATAATCTTCTGGAGCCGGCGGCAATGAAAAAGCCCGTTATATTCAGCCGTTATATGTTCAACTTTAAAGAGATATCGGAGGCCCTGCTGTCAGCAGGCGGGGGTTTCATGGTTAAGGATAAAAAAGAACTTTATGTTCAGATGGATAACCTTCTGTCCGATACTGATCTTGCAAGAAGCGTAGGGGAGCGTGCATTCAGCGTGATCGAGATGAATTCAGGCGCAGCGCGGAAAACCATTGATGCTGTTGGAAGGTTGATCGTTGCTCAGTAAGTCATTCTTTGAAGATATTATGCAGGGGAAGAGGACATCGCCCTTCTGGGGTTCCCTCTTGTCCGGGCTTTCCGTGCTCTACGGGACGGCTCTTTATCTCCGCCGGATCGTCTTCGGCCTTCAAATATTCAATCGAAAAAAAATATCCTGTCCTGTCATCTCAATCGGCAATATCACGCTCGGTGGAACCGGTAAAACTCCAACGGTCATTCAGATCGCGGAACTGTTGTCACGAAACGACCGGCGGGTGGTCGTCGTCAGCCGGGGATACGGACGAACAGACGAGGCAGAGATCATCGTGGTATCCGATGGCCGTTCAGTCCTCGTGGATACCCAAACGGGCGGCGACGAACCGGTGCTGATCGCATCAAAGCTGCCTGGCATACCTGTTGTTGTCGGCAAAAAGCGTTATCAAGCGGCGCTGCTTGCCATACAGCGATTCAGACCGGACGTCGTGGTCCTTGATGACGGGTTCCAGCATATCCAGTTAAAAAGGGACCTCGATATTGTGCTCGTGGATGCCGGGAATCCTTTTGGGAACGGAAAATTGTTTCCCGCGGGTATTTTACGCGAACCGCTTGGCGCTCTCAAGCGGGCCCACGCCGTCCTGATCACCAAAATTGACAGCACGGGTGATGTGAAGGCGCTGAAAGAGACCATTCAGCGGAATACTCGAGCCAGGATATTTACCTCACAACAGGTCCCGGTGGATTTGATCGATTACCGCAGCAATGATATCAAGCCGCTTTCCGCTTTGCGCGGATCGAAGGTCCTTGCCATTTCGGGCATTGCGCGACCGGATTCTTTCATCAAGCTGCTCACGTCGCTTGGTGCGGACATCGTGGCCGCATGCACCTACCCTGATCATTTTGACTATAAAAAAAAGGACCTGGCAGCGGTTTTTCAGAGGGCAGCGGATGAAAAGGTCAGCATGATCGTCACCACGGAAAAGGACGCAATACGTTTAAAGAACCTGCACGCTGAAGGTATCTGGGCGCTCAGAATAGATTTATCCGTAGCAGAAAAGAATGAATGGGAATCGTTTCTCCTCAAAGGACTGCGAAATGCATAGAGCGGTATTTCTCGATCGGGACGGCACGGTCAATGAAGAGGTAGGGTATTTGCGCGACCTTGCCGATCTCCGGCTGATCCCGGGAGCCGGTGCAGCGATCAAGCGGCTTAATGATGCCGGACTGAAAATTGTGCTGGTAACGAACCAGTCCGGAG
This sequence comes from Nitrospirota bacterium, assembly GCA_963796285.1. GTDB lineage: Bacteria > Nitrospirota > UBA9217 > UBA9217 > UBA9217 > JALNZF01. Next base: position 862,867 of record CAWCKW010000012.1, on the reverse strand, counting down.
TAGCCCGGGGATATTTCCCCGAGTCGCTGGTCCAGGAAGCTCATGAGCGTCTGGACCAGATGCTTCGGAGGGAAGGGGCCCGGATCGATGCGGTCTATTACTGCCCCCACCATCCAACTGCGGGAAATTCGATCTATACCATCGCATGTGATTGCAGAAAACCAGGAACCGGATTGATCGACCGCGCGGTTCGGGACCTCGGCATCGACGTGAAACAATCTTACGTGATCGGTGACAAGTGGAGCGATGTGGAACTTGGACAGCGGGCGGGTGCCCGCTCGATCCTGGTGCGGTCAGGGTTCGCTCCTGACGATGCGGGAAATATCCGTCCCAAGCACATCAGCGACCCCGATTTTATAGCGCACACCATCACCGAGGCGGCTGACTGGATCATTCAGCGTACTTCCAAAGATATAGTATGAAATTAAAGGCCCGGAAAATACTGGTCATGAGATACCGCTTTATCGGCGATACGGTCCTGACCGTGCCGTTTCTCAGGAACCTGCGCCAGGCCTATCCCGAGGCGCGTATCGACCTGATGATCGAACCGTTCTCCGGACAGGTGCTCGAAGGTTGTCCCTATGTGGACCGGACTATTCCCTTTGAGTTTAAAACGATCCACAAGTACAGCGCTTCTTCTCAGCGGAGCAAGCTTGCCGGCTATGCCCATTACTGGAAATTGTTACGACAGGAAGGATACGACGCGGCATTTGCGCTCAAAAGGTCGCTCTCAAGCGCGTTGCTGGTCCGGGCAGCGGGAATTCCGAGACGCATTGGTTTTGCGACCGAGGGAAGAACGTTCCTGCTTACCGATCCGGTGCCCTATAGGCAGGACCAGCACGAGGTGCAGAATTTCCTGGATTGCCTCCGAGTCCTGGACATCCCGGTGCAGTCCGATGACCTCGAACTCTGGCCTTCGCCGGAAAACGACGCACAGGCCGGCAAACTTTTTGCCGATGCAGGCTGGAAGAAAGACGACCTCAAGATCATTATCCATGCCGCGGCGAGCCTTCCTGCCAAACAGTGGCCGCTGGACCGTTTTGCAGCGGTGATGAAGGTCTTGAAAGAACGATACGGCGCGTACTTTATCTATACCGGAGCACCAGGGGATGCGGCGTTGTACCAGGAGATCGAACGCCTAGGCCCTTTCAATGGCATGGACCTCTGCGGTAAGACGGGCCTGCATGCCAATCTGTCAGTCTATCGCGCAGCGAACCTATTTTTCGGCGTCGACTCGGGTCCCATGCACATGGCCGCGGCCGTAGGTGTTCCCGTGGTCGCGCTCTTTGGTCCTACTGATGAGCGGAAGTGGGGGCCCTGGGGTACCGGTCATACGGTTATCACCAGGCGGCTCCCGTGTTATCCCTGCAAACCGCATAAATGTGCTGATAATGACTGCATGAAGAGGATCAGTGTCGAGGAGGCCTTCGAAGCGGTAGAAAAGAAACTGAGTGCAATCATGCCGAAAATCCGCTATCATGGGTCCTGAAAAATCATGTCAGCGGTTTTGCTTCATTGAAAGTAACAATCCTGTCGTTAAGAAGGACAGCATATGGCGGATCCGAAAGCCAAAATATCCGTAACCATCAGAACATTCAACGAGGAGAAGAACATCCGCGAGTGCCTCGAAAGTGTGAACTGGGCGGATGAGATCGTTGTTGTGGACTCGAACAGCACGGACAGTACCGTGGCCATAGCCCGGGGATATACGAAAAACGTCATCACCCAAAAGTGGCTTGGGCACATCGGGCAGAGCCAGTTTGCAACGGACCGGGCAAAAAATATATGGGTCTTGCACATGGACGCTGACGAGCGTGTTTCTGAGGCGCTGCGGGATGAGATCCTCTCGCTGGATCTTGAGAACAGCCCCTATGATGCCTATGAGATGCCGCGGCGACATTTTTTCATGCAGCAGTGGATCAACCATTCGGCCTGGTACCCGGATTACAAGATCCGTCTCTTCCGAAAGGACCTGTGTAAATGGGGTGGATATGCGCCTCATGATGAAGTAAAGGTAAGGGGTCGAAAGAAGAAGCTGAAAAACGATATCCTTCACTATATCTATCAGGATATCGCACAGTTCTCGGCAACAAAGAATGCCTACTCGTCCCTGACCGCCGCGGACCACTATAAAAACGGGAAGAGGGCTCGGATCATCGACTTTACGCTGAGGCCTCTTTATGCCTTTCTGTATCGCTATTTCGTCAGGTTAGGCATTGCCGACGGGGTCGCGGGATTTGCGATCTCGGTCATGGAGGCCCATGCCGTTTTCATGAAATATATAAAATTATACGAGATCCAGAACAAGCTCCGGCGGTTTCCGGGAGAAGAACGGCAGCCGTGATGAAAATAGCATTCGCTCACATGTTCACGCTGCGCACGCCGCGGGGGATCGAACGGTTTATCATTAATGTGTCGAATTCCCTGGCACGGAAGGGGCACGAGGTTACTATTATCACCGGCCGCTGTCCGGATTCTCCCACCCGCGGATGGATCGATCCGCGGGTACGGATCCACGAGATCAGGCATCATAACTGGCACAAGGCCTCTTTTATCCCCGGTTTCATGTACGATTTTCTGACCCATGACTATGATATCGTGAACCTCGCCATCGCGCGGGCAGAAGGGTATGCCGCAGGCCTGTCGTACAAACTGAAGAAATTCCGTTTCAATATCGTGTTCCAGTATCCCTTCGAGAACCATGAGAAGCACTTTATTGCCTTCAAACGATTCGGCACTGCGAAGCATGCCGATGAGCTCATTTCCGCAAGTTCCTACATCGCCCAGGGGGTAGCGTCCTGTTTCGGCCGGCCTTCAAAGATGGTCCCCAACGGCGTGGATCCATCCCTGTTCAGGAGCGATCGTGTGCGCCGCGGCGATACTCGGAAGAAGCTCGGCATCCCGGAGGATGCCCCGGTCCTGATCACGATTTCGGCCCTTCAGGGACGAAAGGGCATCGAAAAGGTGCTGGACGTGGTCGGGCACCTGAAGCAATCAATGCCCGATATCCGGTATATCCTGTGCGGCGACGGCAACAGCAAGGACCGTGAGGCCTTCCATGCAAAGGTAGCTGCTCTCGGGATCGTTCCGAACGTGCATTTTATGGGCAACCAGAAGGACGTATCAGGATTCTACAATGCAGCGGACCTTTTCGTTTTCCTGCCCGAGTTCGAGGGATTCGGCATCGTTGCACTCGAGGCAATGGCAAGCGGGCTTCCCCTCGTTGTGTCGCGAGGCAGCGCCTTCCCTGAGATACTCGCTGAAGGCGGCGGTGTCATGGTAGATCCGGACGCTCCGGCAGAAATTGCCCGGACCATTCATGCTCTCCTGCAGGACCGCGAACGAAGATCGATGATGGGAGCAGCGGGACGCGCGGTAGTCGAGAAAAAATATTCCTGGGATGCCGTCGCCTCGCAGTTGGAAACAATTTTTAAGGACCAGCTTAGCAAGTAAAGAATAACATTAATCGCACAATGGTATAAATAATTTACCGCGAAGGCGTAGCCTGCTGTTGCCACCTGCTCTTGCGATACGCGGGGACAAGCCATAACGCGGCCATGAACGAAGACGCGAAGGACGTCAAAAACAGAAGAGGTTTGCCGTAATTCAAGACTTGTATGATTTTCTTTGCGACCTTTGCGCCCTGGCGGTTTCAAGGTTTTGGTTCCGGCTTGCCCGGGTCGGGAAGTAAAGAACCATATCCACCATGCAAAAGATTTCCGCAGCCATCATAACCTATAACGAAGAGCACAGGATCGAACGCTGCCTGAAGAGCCTGAATTGGGTGGATGAGATCGTGATCATCGATTCGTTCAGCACCGACCGCACCGTCGATATCTGTAAGCGCTATACGCAGAAGGTCTTTCAGCATGCCTGGCCGAACAACTATGCTGAGCAGAAAACAAGGTCCCATGAGCATGCATCACATGACTGGATACTGTTCATCGACGCTGATGAGGTCGTGACCAGGGCTTTGCGGGACGAGATCATCGCTTTGTTCAAAGCCGGTCCTGCCGCCAATGCGTTCGGTGTTCCGCGCAGGGAGTATTTTGGCGGCAAATGGATCAAAGCCGGCGGCTGGTATCCGCAATACAAGACCATTCTTTACCGGAAGTCCATGGGGGAATGGGTAAACCCGATCCACGAGAAATTCGTAACCCGGGGAACAACGGAATATCTCGTGAATCCCATCCTGCATGACGGCTACGGGAATTTCAAGACCTTCATGGACAAGTTCAATGTCTACAGTTCCCTGGAGGCTGAGAGGACGTTTCAGGAAGGCCGCCGCACAAAGTTCAGTTTGCTGAAGGCCCTGTTCAAACCGCTTGAACGTTTTTACGGACGGTTCATCAGGCATCGGGGCTACAAAGACGGCATTCACGGATTCTATATGGCCGCAGTGATAGCCTTTAACTATTTTTTAGTAGAGTTAAAATATTACGAACGCCTGTATGAAAAACGGAAGCAAGAGAACTGGGACGACGTATATCGACGGGAAGCCGTGGGATCGGACCGTGATACGTACCGATACAAAATGAAAATACTCTTTGTGAACAACTTCAGGTACCGAGGCGGGGGAGAGGAGTTCCTGATGGAGCTTTTGCCCGGCCTGGTCAGGAAGGGGGCACGCGTCGGCATCGTCTGCCGCCCCAACACACCGCTTACAACCATGTTCAAAGACTTTCCTGTGGAGGTTTATCCTGTTGAAAAGACCGGGCTGCAGCGGGGTAAGTTCCTTTTTCAAGATCGCACGGATCATCAAAGAAAACCAGTATGACATCATCTGCATCCAGCGCGGCCATGATATCGTACAGGCATGGATATGCAACCATCCTCTCCGGCCGGCATCCGCGCCTGGTATATACCGTCCATGTGGCCGATTTCATCAACTCGCGCTTTCTCCTGAATCGCATGCACCATATTGTTACGATCTCGCGGCATATTATGCAAAAGATCATTTCCTTTCATCCGGCGATAAGCGGGAGAATATCGATCATTCATCATGGGATTAATCTCGAATTGTTCAAAAGTAACGGGATGGCGAGAGATTTCATCAGAAATCGTTTCAAGCTTGCGCCTGATACACCCCTCATCAGCACATCCGGCAGCATATGGAAAAACCAGATCGAGTTTCTGGATGCATTGGTTGAGGTAAGGAAAGAGATCCCCACTATTCGGTATCTGCTCTTGACTCCGATGGCCGATATGCCTCAGATGCAAAAGTTTAAGGATCATGCAGCGGAACTCGGCGTAGCTGATTTGATCTTGTGGCTGGATACCTTGCCGAAGGAAGACATGCCGTCCTACTATACCGACATCGATATCGCGGTAAGTACCTTCCGCAATGAAGGCTTCGGCATCTGGGTCGTGGAAGCTCTGGCCATGGGAACACCCGTTGTGGCGTTTGACGGAGGCGGTGTACGCGATGCGCTCGAAGGTTGTCAGGCCGGCGCCTTGATAAAAACCGGCGCGCAGGAAATGGCAGCTGAGATCGTGCATATCCTTAAAGACGCAGCCGTACATCAGCGCATGTCTGAAGCAGGCCCACGATGGGTCGCTGAGCGATTCAGCCGTGAACGGATGATCGATGAATATCATCTTTATTTTCAATCTATGCTGATAAAACAGACTGAAGTGAAGAAGTAACGAAGCCCGTTTCGGCAACGTTTTCGTTATACGTCATAAAGGCGTAACCGTGAAACGTTTTAAAAAAACGGCGTTGTAATTGTAACAAATTTCATTGGGTTAAATGAATGCCGAAAGCCATCATCCTCATGTATCACAACATCGACTATCCTCCAAAAGGTGCACGTATTCCCAATCTATACGTTACGCCGAGGATGTTCCGATTCCAGATGTGGTACCTTAAAGCAGCCGGATTTAGAGTAGTATCGATCCAGGACCTGGTCGCTGCCGTCGAAGCAGGGGATATCCGTCACAACATGGCGGCCATTACCTTTGATGATGGCTACACTGATTTTTATAACAATGCCTATCCGATCCTCAAGCACTATGGCTATCCATCAACGGTATACGTTGTTTCGGGGCTTGTCGGGAAGTACAATGTATGGGATTCGAAGAGCGAAACCCATCAGAAGCAGATGATGGACTGGGATCATATCGTTGAGGTCAGCGAAAACAAGGTCCAAATCGGCTCTCACACCAGATCACATCCCGAACTGACGACTTTATCGGATGCCATGCTCGATGAGGAGCTCACCGGATCAAAAAATGAAATTGAATCACGGGTGAATCATCCAGTGGTCCATTTCTGCTATCCCTATGGAGATTGCAATGACCGCATACAGGCCGCGGTAAGAAAAGCCGGCTATCGCTTCGCTGTCACCACGAAGCGGGGACATGTGGAAAAAGGGAACGATCCAATTTCGTTGCGCAGGATCCCGATCAAGCTTATTACGAATCCATTTTCGTTTCTTTATAAGATCCACACAAAATCGGAAAAGAGAAAAGGGAAGCAGCTGTTACCGGGGATCATGGCATGAATAAACCAGTGAATTATCTTTTGTATGCATTTGCAGTCGCTACGGTGCTCGCGATGTCCGCTTCAACGATCGTGCTTGCGCTCCTGTTGCTTTTATTCTTCAAGGATCTATTCCAGAAGACAATCCTCATGAAAGATTTTAAAAAGGACTCGTTGCTCTATGTCGCTCTTTTCTCTTGGAAGGCCTTTACTCGCGCTCTCGCCACTTCGATCAGGGATATACCCAATATCAAGGGCGTGTGGGACCGGGTACCGTATATCGTCATCGGGTTCTATCAGATCCACAAGGAAACCGTCATCAAGATATTCCACATCCTGTTCATTGCGAACACCGTTATCATTCTTTACGCCCTTGGCCAGCACTTCTTCGGGATTCCTGCGATTTATAAGCCTCTTTTTTTTGATGAAGACAGTAGCCGTTTAAGCGGGTATTTTGGCCACCCCAACCAGTACGGTGGATGCATCTCGATCATTTTTATCATGAATATCTGTCTTGCTCTCTACCAAAATAAACGGTTCTTCTTCTACTCACCCTTTTTGCTTGTCGGGCTCATATTTTCCAGCTCACGGAGCTATTTTCTCGGCGTCTTCATCTGCATCGTTGTCCTTCTTGTACTTACAAGATCTTTTAAGACGATCTTGAAATACTCGGTCATCCTTGTCCTCATTATCTCGGTTATTGCGCTCACCGTTCCCTGGTTCTCACAGAGAATAGAAGATAGTTTTTCTCTCGAAAAAAATACGTATCGATTGAATTTCTGGATAATATCCTGGAATGTCTTTCTTGAACATCCGATTGTCGGGGTTGGGAGTGGTATGTTACCGGGTTATCTGGAGCCTTTTAAGGAGAAAGGGCTGATCGACAATACCTCCCATGCGCACAACCTCTATCTCCACGAACTTGCCGAGAATGGGATCCCGGGTTTTATCCTCGTTATAGGTACGCACATATACTTCCTTGTCAAGTACTTCAAGCTTCATTGCAGGACACCGGATCCGCTCCTGAAGGCCTTCAGTTTGGGGGTGGCGCTCGCGTTCGTAAATCTTCTAGTGGCCGGTATCTTCGAGTACAACTTTGGCGCGGCGATCGTTGCGATGAACATCAACTTCCTGATGGGTGTTTTGGAAGGATATCGATTGACCGAACCAGCAGCTCTGAGACCATAACTTTATTACTCTTAGCTCGTGTCTGATATTCCGGGCTTTCAACTCCGAACACCGAACTCTGCACTTTATTACTTTGCAATCAATACTCCGAATTCCGAACTTTTTTCTCCCAATCCCATGCGGTTTTTACAATGGTGCTTAGGTCATCATGCCGCGGTTTCCAATTGAATTTCTGCTTGATTTTCGAGCTGTCGGCGACGAGTGATGGGGGATCACCCTCGCGGCGGCTTGACTCCCTGACGGGGAAGTCAACCCCGGTCACCTTTCGTGCGACATCAAGAACCTGCCTGACCGAGTACCCATGACCGTATCCACAATTGAACGCGTCACTGCTGCCACCGTCGAAAAGGTACTCAATGGCGCGGATATGAGCGTCAACCAGGTCCATAACATGGATATAATCCCTGATGCACGTCCCGTCCGGCGTGGGATAATCCGTTCCATGGATGACGACGCTTTCCCGCTCTCCTTTTGCCGATTTCAGGACCAGGGGTATGAGATGCGTTTCCGGATTGTGTCGTTCCCCGATCCGCGCGCCGGGATCCGCTCCAGCGGCGTTGAAATATCTGAGAGAAACATAACGAAGCCCCTTCGCAATCGACAGATCCTCCAATACCCTCTCGACGAAGGCTTTCGACCAGCCATAAGGGTTGATAGGAGACAGGGGAGCTCTTTCGGTTATCGGCTCGTTCTTTGAATGGCCGTAAACCGCAGCAGTGGAAGAAAAGATAAATTTCTTAATATCGAGGTCCATCATAACCTCTAAGAGATTGATGGCATCGACACTGTTATTCCGATAATACTTAAGCGGTTCTCGAACCGATTCCCCTACCTGAATGAACGCGGCAAAATGCATGACAGCATTGGGTTTGAACTCTTCCAACGTTTTCCTGAGGAGTGAGGTATTTGCAAGATCACCAACGACCAACGAGCCACATAATAGGGAATCCCGGTAGCCTGTAGAAAGATTATCATATACCAGGACCTCGAATCCCCTTTCTCCAAGAGTTGCAACCATGTGGCTCCCGATATACCCCGCGCCGCCGATGACGAGTATCTTCATATGTCAGTCGTGATTCCTCTTTTTGATATCCAATATCTCTTGATCCGGTTTTCAGCGGTCTCGCAAGGGATATCGCACGATCATGTGGAGCAGATGTGAAAAGGGGAAATGACGCGCAGTGCTTGTCGGAGACAACGCCGGCATCTTCCCCAGGAGATTGAGCCTAGATAGGATTCTCAACCGATATCCAGATCGTCACCAGTTTCCGTGTTACTATGTACACAAATGCTGTGTTCTCAGCTCCCTCAGTACGCGCCTTCCTTTTTCAAGACGACGCTAAAAGTCTTAAACAAGATTACAATATCAAGCCATACGGACCAGTTGAGCACGTACCATGCATCAAGCCGCACTCTGAGATAGTAATTCACGTCGTTTCTTCCACTCACTTGCCACAACCCGGTGATGCCGGGTCGCACCAAGTTGTAATAATCGGCGAATTCTTTGTAATAGTTGGTAATCTCCTCTTTGAGCACCGGGCGCGGACCCACCAAGCTCATATCACCCTGTAGCACGTTAAATATTTGCGGCAGTTCATCAAGAGAAGTTCTTCTCAGAAACTTTCCCATGCGTGTTATCCGGGGATCATTTTTTAATTTATAATAGGTCTCCCACTCCTGTTTTGAACGCGGATCCGTTCCGAGAATTTTACGCAATCGCTCCCTAGAGTCCCTATGCATGCTCCTGAACTTGAAGACGCGGAAAGACTTTCCATTGCGGCCTATTCTGGTATGTCGGTAAAACACCGGTCCGGGAGTATCGAGCTTTACAAGCAACCCGAGTATTCCGACAACAACAAGAAGAAGTGGTAACATCAGGATTGACAGGACCATGTCGAATATTCTTTTGCTAAGCCTGTTGAAAGGTGACTTGAGGTTGTTGTTGATTTTCAGCAAAAAAAGCTGTTGCATGAACAAGTGATAAAGCTCTGTATTGGTGAGCGCAACTCCCTTCACATCGGGGATTAGCAGGATGTTCTTGGTATGTTTCTGGATATTGTTCGTCAGTTCCGCCAGTTTATCGACAGAAAGAGACGGGATCGCGATGATGACGGTGGAGATGCGGAGAATTTTCAGAAATTTCCTGAAGTGCCTGACCTTGCCGAATATGCGGTAGGCGGTACCGTCAATGCGGACCTCTTTGCCGATCGCTGGGTCATCGTCAAGAAATCCGATCACGCGGTAGCCAAGATGGATATCCGAATTTATGCCCTTTGCGATTTCGATGCCTGCGGCGCCTGCGCCAATGATGATCACATTGTCCTTCCAGAGCCCCACGGCATCGAGGAGTTTCTTCCCGAATAAGCGGAAAATGGGGAATATGAACAGACCGGAACACCAAAGGAAAATAATGGTCATGCGGGAGATATTGCTCGCCATTTTCCCCAGGGTGATGATGACGATAATTGCGACCATTGAAGCGGTTGTCGCCTTGAGGAGTTCCTTGGTCTCGTCCCAGAAGGGGAGCTTTTTAATATAGAGACGTTCGTAGGCGATAAACGACAGAAAGATGGCAGGCAGCCACCAAATGCGCAGAAAATATCCGAGTGATAACTGCAGGGGCATCACAGTAGGAAAAACGTGGTCGACAATTTTTCGAAAAAAGAATGCAAGGAGTAGGGAAACGTAAAAAGCTGAAACATCCAAAAATAAAAGCGCGACAATTTTAACACTATTTTTCAAATTGCCGATCAAGAAGAGTCTCCCTGGTTTGGCTGGCGTGATTTAGCAATTCAGTAGGATACTCGCGAGAATGGCATTCAGGTGATCGTCCCTTACCGTTGTTCTCTTGCGAGATTATCAGATGATATTATAATACACGGTAAAATGCAAGGAGGAAGTATGCACGCGTCAAGCCAAAATAGAAATGTCCTATTATTATCAAAATAGAAATGTCCGGATTTAGATTGATTTGAATGAAGAGCGCAGAAATCGATTGTTTCGGCGTCCTGACGGATGCCTCGGTTGCCATCCCGTTTGTGCAGTTTCTTTGACTATGGTTCGGGCAGATCGCCGATGAAACTCGTTGCATAAAACGGAGTGCTGGTAACGAATACGAACATCGATGCTCTGATAGACACTGACTTTTTTATTTTATTTAGCCTCAATCTCTGGGAACAATCATCGCGTCTATCATCTCATCGTTGCTGAAGAGCCAACTCCACAGAAACTTATTACGAAGGAGTCTTTCCCTCTTGAAATAATATTCCTTTTGCTTTTTGTGTAATTGATCTATTTAAGCAAGAATGCAAAATCCTTCGATAGAAAACTCTACCAAACATTGTTTTGATCTGCACTCGGATTAGCATCAGCTATTTGTACAAAATCCATCAGCTGCAAAAATGTCGCCATTCGAAGTTGAATAAATAAACCGCGTAAAGTGCCATGCTCTGTCTCAGCATCCGTCCTTGTTGATCTGTTAAAAGCGAGAGCATCGAATAAAACAGTGGTTTTGGACGACATCAGGGCGGGATTACAGAAAAACCTGGACAGCGGCCAGCAACCACCAACAAAGATCGCTACAGCTGGAAAGTTTCATGCGAACAGAAGGTTGTCGCTTCGCAGAAAAGCAGTTTCTGTCCAAAAGTAATTAATTTTATTTACAATATTGATAAAATGTTGTATTGTATAGAGCTAAAGAATCATTTGCGGTAGAGAAACTCCAGCTTTGCTTGAAGAAAGAAGTGTAGTATTATTCTGAAAAGACACAAAGACACCAAGGAAGCGATTTATCTGGCCAAATTACCTGTGGAACAGCATTACAAAATGCAGCTTTTGTATGCATATATCTTGCGGGTTTAGCCAGGATTCCATGCTAATCTTATGAAGCATGGGTTCAGTTGTATATGAAAGCGGGGAAAATCTTTCAACATTTACGCAGGTCTGCAATACCTTCTTGCTGGTTTCTGTAGCCGGTTGCGCCGGTCGAAATGGCCTCGTCTCTACGTTAACGACAGGGTCCTTTGCTGTTAGTCGCACGTAATCCTCTGATTTCCTAACAACAATACTGATGGCTGTCTTATAAAAATATCCGGAATGAACAACAGGAAAAAAGCTCTTATAACGGGCATCGCGGGACAAGACGGCTCGTATCTCGCGGAACTGCTGCTGTCAAAAAACTACGATGTCCATGGTATCGTGAGGAAAATAGCTGAAGAAGATAAGACTCACATGTTACATAACCTCATGGGCATCAATGACAGAATAAAGCTGCACGCGGCTTCACTTGATAACCATCTGTCTCTCTATAAAGTCATCCGTGAAGTCCAGCCCAATGAATGCTATCATCTGGCCGCATCCAGTTTCGTCAGTTATTCATTCGATGATGAATTTTCCATTATTGTCAATAACTTTACCGGCACCCACTTTTTGCTTGCCTCGATAAAGGAAGTGGTCCCGTCCTGCCGTTTCTATTTTGCAGGATCGAGCGAAATGTTCGGGCACGCGTCGGTTACTCCTCAGAACGAATCTACACCGTTCAAGCCACGTTCGATCTATGGGATAGCAAAGCTATCCAGTCATCATCTTGTCAGTAATTATCGGGAACGGTATGGTATGTTTGCCTGTACGGGCATTCTCTATAACCATGAGTCTCCACGCCGCGGATTTGAATTCGTTACCCGAAAAATTACGTCCACGGTCGCCCAAATCAAGCTTGGGCTTCAAAACAAGCTGTCCCTCGGGAACCTGGATGCGCTTCGTGACTGGGGATATGCTCCGGAATACGTACACGCCATGTGGCTGATGCTTCAGCAACCTTCTCCCGATGATTACGTTATCGCCACGGGAGTAACGCATTCGGTCAGGGAGTTTGCCCAATATGCCTTTGAACGCGTCGCGCTTGATTATCGTGATTTCGTTACTATAGACAAGCGCCTGTACAGAGAATCTGAAACGGTTCCTCTCTGCGGCGATTCATCGAAGGCGCAGTCGAAACTGCAATGGAAGCGGACCAAAGGCCTTAACGATATCATAAATGAAATGGTCGAAAACGATCTGCAACTGTTGCAGAAAAAGGGCGAAAAACAATCGATGCTCTCATAATTGCCCGTGTTGCTGCAACAAAGAACGGTCAGAACAACGGAGATCAAATTTATTGGTATATGGAGAACGAATGAAAAAAGCATTGATTACCGGGATCACCGGTCAGGACGGATCATACCTGGCCGAACTCTTACTCTCGAAAGGATACGAAGTCCACGGGATGATCAGGCGTTCCTCCTCTTTCAACACGGAGAGAATTGATCATATTTACCGGGACCCTCACGAGTCCGGCGTCCGCATGTTTCTTCATTATGGCGACCTGAACGATGCAAGTTCGATCAACAAGGTGCTGCGCGATGTTCGGCCTGACGAAATCTACAACCTGGGCGCTCAGAGCCATGTGAGGGTTTCGTTCGATATTCCAGAGTACACGGGCGAGGTTGATGCGCTCGGCGCGGTAAGGCTTCTTGAAGGCATCAGGGAAACAGAGCTGAACACGAAGTATTACCAGGCATCCTCATCTGAGCTGTTCGGCAAGGTCGCAGAGACCCCTCAGAAGGAAACCACTCCGTTTTATCCGCGTTCTCCCTATGGATGCGCAAAGGCATACGCGTATTATATTACTGTGAACTATCGAGAAAGCTATGATCTCTATGCGTGCAATGGGATCCTTTTCAACCATGAATCGCCGCGCAGGGGCGAGACCTTCGTGACGAGAAAGATCACACGTGCCGCGGCCCGCATCAAACTGGGACTGCAATCCTGCCTCTATCTCGGCAATCTGGATGCAAAGCGCGATTGGGGATATGCCGGTGATTATGTGGAGGCCATGTGGCTCATGCTCCAGCAATCAGCGCCGGAAGATTACGTCATTGCAACGGGTGAGACCCATTCCGTGAGAGAATTCGCGGAAAAGGTTTTCGCTCACCTCGGCATGCCGCTCGAATGGAAGGGAAAGGGCGTGCATGAGAAAGGCATCGATGCAAAGAGTGGAAATATGTGCATAGAAATCGATAAAAAATATTATCGACCCACTGAAGTCGATTTCCTGCTCGGAGATTCTTCTAAGGCGAGGGACAAGCTTTGCTGGCAGCCGAAAGTGGACTTTGAAGCTCTCGTTAAGATGATGACGGATGCCGATTATGCTGCCGCTGAAAAGGAATTGAGGGCGAATGGACGGTGAGGTATGCTGATGAAGCCTTCTCCTGATTTAACAAATCTTGTCGAGAAACATTGTAAAGATACCAATACCATAAATGAGATCAATCATTAGAAGGATCTATGCTGTCGGGCTCAGGAAATGGTCTGTCCTGTGCGGCATCGTTCATCGTTTCCGTCTCCGAAAAGGAACGGATACGGTTACTAAAATCATTATTGGCAACAATAATGAGATTGAGTATCGCGGTGCCTTGCTGACAAACGTGACCTTTAGTATTACAGGTAATGGGAACCGCATCGATATAAAACAGAACTGTTCTTTGAACGGTGTAACCTTCAACATTAAAGGCAACAACCACATCATATCCATCGGGGAGGGGTGTATCCTCGGCCCGGGATTGAATGTATGGTTTGAAGACGAAGGGGGACAGCTCATAATCGGAGAAAGGACAATATTCGCCGGTTATAGTAATCTTACGGTTATTGAACCCGGTTTAAAAATAGAAATCGGCAACGACTGCCTGTTTGCTTACAACCTTGATATTCGAACAGGCGATTCCCATTCAGTAATTGATGCGAAAAGCGGAGAGAAAGTTAATGTTGCAAAAAACATTACCTTCGGCGACCACGTTTGGGTTGGGGGTCACAGCATCATTCTTAAAGGAGTTTCCATTTTGGACGATTCGATTGTTGCCGCAGGATCGGTCGTGACAAAAAGCGCTGACGAAAAAGGCGTGATCCTCGCGGGAAATCCAGCGTGCATCGTGAAACGAGGGATAACCTGGTCGGGAGAAAGGAACTATCAACCCGGTAACAAAAGTGGGCTCAGCACCTGATCACCATTTCATTATGCGCCGTGGTTGCCGGTATGCTTGTACATTATGAAGCGGCATTCTAAAATCTATATAGCGGGCCATCGAGGACTTGTCGGATCGGCTATCGTCCAGAAACTGAAGACTGAAGGCCATGTAAATCTTCTGGTGCGTACAAGTTCCGAGCTTGACCTTCTAAGCCAGACTGCTGTCGCCGATTTATTTAAAATAGAAAAGCCTGAATATGTATTTCTTGCCGCTGCCAAGGTGGGGGGCATCGTAGCCAATAATAAGTATCCGGCGGAATTCATCTATAACAACTTGATGATACAGACAAATATCATCCACAGCGCTTATGTGACCGGTGTAAAAAAGCTTCTTTTTCTGGGCAGCTCCTGCATCTATCCGAAGCTGGCGCCACAGCCTATGAAAGAGGAATGCCTCCTCAGCGGACCGCTGGAGCCTACCAACGAGCCGTATGCAGTAGCAAAAATCGCAGGAATAAAGATGTGCCAATCATATAACCGGCAGTATGGAACGCATAATATTTCAGCGATGCCGACAAATCTCTATGGACCCAATGATAACTTCGACCTCACGACCTCGCATGTGCTGCCTGCACTTATCAGAAAGTTCCACGAGGCGAAGATCAATAGCGAAAAGAGCGTAATCATCTGGGGTACGGGCGCCCCCTATCGTGAGTTTATTCATGTGGACGATGTGGCTGATGCCTGTTATTTTCTTATGCAGCATTATGAAGGCGATGAGATTGTTAATATCGGGACTGGCAGCGAGTTGACCATAAAAGAACTGGCTTTGCTCGTTAAAATGATAGTGGGATTCTCAGGTAATATTGTCTTTGATGCTAGTAAACCGGACGGCACGCCGCGCAAGCTGATCGATGTATCAAAGATCCATGCTCTTGGATGGAGACACAAACTGGAGCTCGAGCAAGGTATCAAGAATGTGTATCAATGGTATTTGCAAAACGCCGCAGAGAAAGAGCGCCTTTCTCACCCGTAAGACAAGGTCATTCCCGGAGAGGCCACCCATTTAGTAATAATTATGTTTATCGTAAAACAGATACCTGGTTTTTTTCGGTTTTTAGCTGATCTTTTTCAGAGCAGAGCCGTTATCTATGAACTGACCAAGCAGGATTTCAAGTCGAAATATCTCGGATCCTATTTAGGCCTGATCTGGGCGTTCGTGAACCCGTCGATCACCATAGCGATATTCTGGTTCGTGTTCCAGGTGGGCTTTAAAACAAAATCGATTGCTACTGCTGAAGTCCCTTTTGTTCTGTGGCTCATAGCGGGCATGATCCCATGGTTTTTTTTTGGCGACAGCGTGTCGAGCGCAGCCAACTCCATTCTAGAAAAGAGCTATCTTGTCCAAAAAGTGGTTTTCAGGGTGAGCATACTGCCGATCATAAAAATACTTTCAGCGTTATTTATCCATTTCTTTTTTGTGGGAGTTTTATGCATCATGTTCCTCGGATATGGTTTTACGCCGCAATGGTATTACGTACAAGTTATTTACTACCTATTCGCAATGATCATTTTAATTGCAGGGTTGTCATGGATAACATCTTCCTTGACCCTTTTCCTGAGAGACACAGGGCAGATCGTAGGGATGATGCTCCAATTCGGATTTTGGCTTACGCCGATCTTCTGGTCATCGAAAACACTGCAGGGAAAATATCAGATATTCATAAAGTTGAACCCGCTATATTACATCATTGAAGGCTACCGCGACAGTTTCATCAATCGAGTCTGGTTCTGGGAACACGCTGCATTAACGGCATATTTTTGGGCCGTAACATTCACTATTTTTATCGTGGGCGCCTTTGTTTTCAAAAGATTAAGACCGCATTTTTCGGATGTGTTATAAACCATGGCCGATAATATTATTACAGTCAACAATCTGTCAAAAGTTTATAAGCTGTACAACAATACCACTGACCGGTTGAAGGAATCGCTTCATCCCCTCAGAAAAAAATATCACCGGGATTTCTATGCGCTGAACAATATAAACTTCGATGTGCAAAAAGGTGAATCCATTGGTATCATCGGGAAAAATGGATCAGGCAAATCCACATTGCTAAAAATACTTACAGGCGTTTTGACCCCCACATCCGGAGATATAGTGGTAAACGGTAACGTCTCGGCCCTCCTCGAACTCGGAGCTGGATTTAACCCTGAGCTGACAGGCATAGAAAATATCTATTTCAGCGGAACGATCATGGGTTATACCAGAATGGAAATGGACGCAAAGATTGATGACATCCTCGCCTTCGCTGACATCGGTGAGTTCGTTCGTCAGCCTGTCAAAATGTACTCCAGCGGAATGTTCGTCCGGCTCGCTTTTGCCAACGCCATTAGCGTTGATCCCGATATTCTGATCGTCGACGAAGCCCTGAGCGTTGGTGATATTTTCTTTCAGCAAAAATGCCATGCGCGGATGGAAAAGCTGGTTCAGAACGGCACCACGATCATTGTTGTTTCTCATGATATACGTTCAATTGAAAAATACAGCGATAAGGTTTTGCTGCTTGATCAGGGTCAATGCATGTTCATAGGGCACCCGAATGAGGCCGTTCATCGATATTACGCGCTGTTGCACAGCAATCCGGTTCCTGCCGCTCTAGGATATGCAGAAAAGCGTGAAGAGAACCATAATATTACAGGTGGCGGCTATGGACTTATTAAGAACTGGCCCCCGGCTTCATCTTTTTATGATCTATCCGATGCCGTTATAATCGGCCAGACGAATGTTATGAAATGTAATGGCATTGCTATTTGCAATGAAGAAGGAAAACCCTGCACGAGTTTCCAAATAGGAGAAACTGCATATTTTTATTATGAATTCGAATCGCTTCAAAATACAGATGTACCTCTCGGTGGCATAGAAATAACCAACAACATGAATATCGTGTTGTACTCAAAAAGCTCGTTACATTATCTTCTTGATGCTCCAGCGATATTGGAGAAGGGTAATCGTATCAGATTCAGGCAGACCATAAAGCTGCAACTATTTGTTGGAGAATACACGTTTATAGTCGGGCTCGCAACGATAAATAAAACCGACTATGACCATGCACAGGATATGGGGTCAGACGTGCTTTATTCAAAAATCAATCCCGTCTTAAGGGTCAGCCGGACCGGGAAAATTATGATCAGAGAACAAGAACATGGCCTTAAGCTACCCTTTTATGGCATGGTGGACCTTAAGGGCAACTTGGCCTGTGAACTCATTACGGATTAATAGTTTGCTATACCATGACGTATTGATGCAAATACCAGCAATCTTAATCTGTCAAATTACAACATTTTTGCAGCATGTCAGTGCATAATAATTATTTCGAAAATGGGCTAATATGAAAATAGATCTCATTATTGAAGATGCTGTAAAGAAAATGAAAAGTAATTCATTCGATGATGCCTTTTTATTGCTGAATCAGGCGAAATCGTTGAAAACGCCGCAGCGAAATCTTGATATGTTGCGCGCCCGATGCTTTATCGGCATGAAGCTATCATTGGATGCAAAGCAGGCATTATTGGAGGAGCTGTCTTATTTCCCCGATAACGATGAAGCCTTGTCTTTGTTAAAAGAAATTGAAATAAAAGAAACTAAAAGATTTGATGATCAGGAATTTAACTCCCTGCTGGATATAATCTGGCCATATACCATGCTTTCCCAAGAACGATTATTCTCGCTATTTACGCTGACTAAAGAGGTCTGCAAAAATAACGTAGAAGGGAATTTTGTAGAATGCGGGGTTGCGCGGGGTGGTTCCTCAGCGTTTTTTCTGAATGTGATAAAAAATATTCTCGTGTCTAGAAAAAATGCTGTTTTCGTGTGATTCATTGAAGGAATGCCCGAACCTACTGCCGAAGACTGGAGCTTCGGTTAAACGGCTAATGATACGGGATGGGGGAGCGGCACATGTGCAGCACCCGAGCACAGTTTGCTTGAAATATGCAGTAACACTGGGTGTTGTCAATATTGTAAAACCGGTAAAAGGATATTTTCACGCAACATCTTACCGCAGATAGTAAAAGACATAAATAAAATATCATTTTTACATATTGACGGAGACTGGTACGAATCCACACAGTCGATCCTGCATCATCTTTATGACATGATTGTTGATGGAGGTTTGATTCAGGTTGATGACTATGGTCATTGGGAGGGATGTAAAAAGGCTCTCCACGAGTTTGAAAAACAACACAAGCTGGCATACGACATTCATCCGATCGACGCAACAGGGATCTGGTTCGAAAAAAAAGAAAAAAATAAGACATGAGCTCTATGAAATTATTAAATCTCGGATGTGGCGACAGATATCATCCCGACTGGATCAATGTCGACCTCCACTCGAGCAATCCGAAGGTACTGGCGAATTATCTTAAGGAAATATTGCCCTTTGAGGACGACTTCTTTGATGTCGTCTATCATTCGCATGTTCAGGAGCATCTGCCAGATTTATGTGCCGATGTTTTTCCATGAATGTTTCAGGGTCCTGAAGCCGGGAGGTTATCTGGCTGATCATCTCCGATCCGGAACAGATAGCACGGATCTATCTTGAACTTCTTGATCGCGCGTTGCAGAACGATAAAGTTGCTCAGGAACGATACGACTGGATCATGCTTGAGCTGCTCGACCAGATAGCCCGCAATCAGACCGGCGGAGAGATGCTTAAATACTGGATGCAAAACCCGATGCCCGCAGAAGACTTTGTTATCGCGAGGGTCGGTTCAGAAGCATTAACCATGATAAATCAGTTTCGTAATTCACCAGGGGCAAAGGGTCACGTGAAAGATCTCCCTATTATGAAGAAGACTACGAAACAATAGGAAAATTCAGATTATCCGGAGAGGCCACCAGTGGATGTATGACCGGTATTCATTAAAAATGCTCTTAACGAGTGCGGGATTTGACCAGGCGAAGCAGTGCAGGGCCGATGAATCTGCGATTCAAGGCTTTAATGACGACCCGCTCGATATTGAACCCAATGGTTCCATCCGCAAACCTGACTCTCTTTTTATGGAAGCACTGAAACCGTTACAAGAAAGTAGTTCTGGCCACGCAGTACGAATTGAAGCGATCCAGAGGCTGGATGCCCAATTAAAAGAGTATAAGACCGACCGAGGACCAAAGAATGGACTTGTTGCCCAACTCGAAGCGCAGTTGAAAGAAAGCGAGGCGGATCGCTCGGAACGACTTAAGGTCATTAATATGCTCCATGCTCAATTGATAGCAACACGAGCTGAACTCCGGCAAACGCAGCAGCAACTCTTTCAGATGAATTCGTCTCTGTCATGGAAGCTTACGACACCGCTGATATGGCTCAGTGCGCATCTCCAAAGGAAGAAATAGCTTGTTGCCTGGTATACATGCATGTGATCTCCGCGGAGGGGAAAAAGATTGATATGAATGATGCACGGGTAAAGCTAAAAGGTGGGTTAAGGGTAAAGGGAACCAAAAGGAAATATGAATCCGGCAGGCCGGTTGTAACCATTGTAACGGTCGTGTTTAACGACGCGAATAATGTAGAGAACATCATTAAGAATGTTACGGCACAGTCGTACCCTAATCTGGAATATATCATAATCGACGGAGGATCCAGCGATGGGACACTTGACATCATTAAACAATATGAAGATAAGATCGACTATTGGATAAGCGAGGGCGATAAGGGTATCTATGATGCGATGAATAAGGGTGTCAGCGTTGCGACCGGCGAATGGGTCAACTTCATGAATGCAGGAGATGCATTTTACCGCTCGACAACCTTAGCAGAGGTGATCGAAGCTATCCCTCCGTCGGCTGATCTTGTATACGGACATACGTATTATAAAGAGAATGAAAACCTGACCTTAATTAAGACATACAACATCGAATACCTGTGGATGTCTATGATTTGTTCTCATCAAAGCCTTTTTGTCAGGACCGACATTCTCAAAAAGCATCCGTTTAATATTCGATATAAAATTTCGAGCGATTTTGATTTTATCTACTACTGTTACGTGAACAAATATACGTTCTTTGACACAGATAAAATAATAGCGATACATTCTATTGACGGCGTTTCAGAACAAAACATCATTGCGCGAATGATGGAGCGATGGAGGATCGTGAACAACTATACTCCTTCGCTCAAGATGAATATATTTTATTTTAAGCTGCTGTTCAGGAAAATTAAAAGAACGTTGGGTATGGGGCATTGATAAACATCTTAGCCATCAGAACACATTATCCGCAATGGGCCTCCCAGTCAGGCATTGTGCAGTACTTGAAATACCTTGACAAACGATCCTTTTCCGTTTCCGAGCAACTCGTTACCATGGGCGACGACACCTTTCCTGTACAGATAAAGCTCATTAAAAAAGTACTAAAAAAAATTCTCAACCTCAAAAAGAAAAAGAATTATATCTATGATCTCAACGATTTTTACGCCGAACTGTCCGTATTAAGAAAAACATGGGTCGAGAAAATTGATGTTATCCAGTATTTAGACCCTGAACATTCACTGCACTACCTGCCCGGTTTGCTCAAAAGCTCCTTATCGACAAAAAAGGAAAAACCAGCAGTCGTTGCGATGTTCCACCAGACCAAAAGCGTGCTCAAGGATATTATATCGCCCGAAATAGTCCGGAACTTGGACCATATAATTTTAATGTCCTCGGAACAAAAAGAATTCTTTTCAAATGATGTAGACGAGGATAAAATATCCGTCATCCTGCATGGAATCGATACGGATTACTATCAGCCGGATTATGCCAAAAGAAAAAAAAACAAATTCAAGTGTGTTACTGTCGGCCATTGGCTCCGGGATTATGATGCGCTGGAAATGGTCGCGGCAAGCCTTCTCGACAGGGAATCCATAGAGTTTCATATAGTATCAAGCGTTCAATTAAAGCACAAACTTAAAAACGTATTCATACATCGGAGCATCAGCGACCCCGAACTGCTGGATCTCTATCAGCAGGCCAATCTCCTGTTCATGCCGTTTAAGGATGCCACCGCGAACAATGCAATCCTGGAAGGCATGGCCTGCGGACTGCCGGTTCTTACGACCGACCTGGTTGCCACGAGGGAATATGCACAGAATGCCGGCGCTTTCTTCGTCAAGAACAACGACATCGATGATTTCAGGCACTGTCTTATTTCCTTGGCATTCGATGAGGACCAGAACCAGCAACTCGGGGAACGATCGCGAAAGAGGGCACTGGAGCTGTCCTGGCCGAAGATAGCCAGACAGTATGAATCGCTTTACAAGGATCTTGCCGTACGGTAGTACAAACTGCGGGCCGATGATTCGACAGTCCATATCTGCGACCAGCCTTAAGAGAAAGGTGAGTATTTTTTATGACAGAGCGAGTTTATTCTTCCATGCCTGTTTTTGATCCGGAAGAGATTGAGCAGCGTATTCAGAAGCAAACCATTCCGTTGAAGACACTGTCTTCGGAATCACTTTCAGCAGAAGCAAATTCATTTAAAGAGATCCTGATGAAGGATGCCGAGTGGGTCAAGTATTATCGGGGTATTATCGCAGACAAGTGGCTCGAACATTTTTTGAGTGTACATTTTTTGAAGCCAAAAAAAGGCGAAGTTATGGTCGACGCTGCCAGCCATTGGTCTCCCTTTTCGAAAATTGTCCGAAAGATTTCCAATGTGAAAGTCTATATGCAGGACATGTGTTTTGAACCAGGAATACATGGAGACCTCATTGGAAGTGACTGTACGCATATTCCCTTGGCGGATGACAGTATCGACCTGATCGCGGTTAACAACTCTATTGAACATTTCGAAGAGAATAGAGACTCGCTTTTCTTGAAAGAGGCATACCGACTGCTGAAACCCGGTGGCCGCATGTGCATTGTCCCGTTATTCATATCAACCGTTGTAGTAAACATGGCGGATCCCGATCTGGATCTTTCTGCGGTTAACTTTGATCCAGAGG
This sequence comes from Nitrospirota bacterium, assembly GCA_963796285.1. Taxonomy (GTDB): domain Bacteria; phylum Nitrospirota; class UBA9217; order UBA9217; family UBA9217; genus JALNZF01. The sequence continues at coordinate 840,219 of CAWCKW010000012.1, read as the reverse complement.
CGGTTCTGGTGAGCGCACAGCCGTGGAAGATTCCGTTTGCGCGCTATTACACGCCGGAAACATTTGTGGAGAGACTGATGAAGGCTGTGCCGCAGTTCGATTATGAGATCATAAGCATTCGCGACATGAATCGTTTTGATCCTTCTCTGGGATATTGGCAGTTTGTAGCATGTATGCGTAAACCAGGCGTACCGAGCAAGCGTGCAGGGATACTGAAACAGCTGAAGACCCGTATTTTAAAACGTCCCTAAAAAGAGGAAGGGAATAAACTATGTACCTTGATATTCTTACTGACCGATTACTTGGCTCTTACGCTAACAAGCCGGTACATGAAGACAAATCCGACCTGTTCATGGACAAATTCATAGAATGGACCAAGGAACTCGGGAAAGACATCTATCTATTCGGGCACAGCCGGGCTGCAGAAAAACTTATCAAAAAATTACCAGGAGCTTACAAGGCCATCGTCGACCTGAACCCGGCCAAGCGTGGGCAAAAAATTGGCAATGTCCCCATCATCAGCTTTTCCGACTACAAGACTCAGGCAACGGATCCGATCATTATAACGGACATAAACTTTCAATATGTCTATCTCGATCTTCTATATTTCGAGATCCTTCGACCGGCACGTGCGCTGACCGTGGAAGGGGTGTGGAAGTTCAGGATACGGTACAACTATGAGCTCGGGAATATCTCCTACAGCAATAATCCCGAGGTGTTTGATTATGATTATTTATCCATTAAGCGTTCATTGCCCATGGCATGTACGATCCCTTCGGACAGCATAATCCGGCTGATCGATTGCATCAAAACGACTGCGGACGTGGAAGGTGATGTCTTGGAGGTCGGCACCGGAGAAGGGGGCAGTACTTATTATATGGCAAGCATTTTGGAGGCGTACGCCATCAACAAGACGATATACTCCTGCGACGGTTTTGACCCCCAGGACTATATCCCGAACTTGAGCTACGAGGTTGTTTCTAAAAATCTTGCCCGTTTCCCGTTCGTGAAGTTAATGAAGGGCCACGCTCCAGGAGTATTCGAAGACAGCCCGATCAAGCGCATTGCCTTTGCGTTCATTGATTTTTACGCTCTCCCGGACATCATGGAATATATCTATCCCAAAGTCCCTGCCGGAGGGATCATCCTGATCGACAACTACAACCATGGCTGCTTCCACAACCACGGGATACCGCTTGCTAATGCCTTCTTCCTCGATAAGAAAGAGAAGATCATCCGTGTAGGAGGCACTCAGGGTATGATCGTAAAGCAATGAATGAACAGACCCGAAAGGAACGCTCCATCATGGTCGATTTCGCACAATTCAGGTCTCTCAGCAAATATGAGCGCAAGGTCGACATCAAGAAGCTGCGCTTTATCTATGATGCCGTCTGTGCCTATGCTGCCGATAGAGCTGTCGATCCGGCGGCGCTGAAGATCCTTGAGGTAGGCTGTGGCGACGGTTCGATCACTCTTCCGCTGTCACGGCTTGGTGGGACCGTGCGAGCATTCGATCTCGACGAAAACCTCGTGCACGGGGTGAAGCGATCCATCGCTGAACGAGGGATCACCAACATCACTGTCAACAGAGACGATGCATACACATTCGACGCGAATGATGTGAAATATGACGTCATTGTTATCTCGGAAGTGCTGGAGCACACCGATCAACCTGCCGACATCGTAAGTAAATTGAGAACCCATCTTGCACCTCGGGGCATCTTGATCGCCACTGTCCCGAACGGGTACGGTCCGTGGGAGCTCAAAAACAAGTTTCTGAAACTGGCGAAATTAAACACAACAAAGGACAAGGAGTGCGGTCATCACCATGTGCAATTCTTTTCGTTCGGATCGTTCACCCGGATGCTTAATGAACACGACCTTTTCCTTGTCAGTTTTGCCAAATCGGACGTTCTGAGCGGCTTGAGCTACTGCGCTTCCAAGAACGGCATTGTCGCCGGGATCGATCTTGCACTGGCCGATCTCTCGCCTCTATGGTTGGCAAGTGGATGGTATTTTGTATTCAAAAACGATGAAGGTACTCCAAGTTCCGTGAGGGAACCTTGATTGACATAGACCCAGACACCTATAAACGCCTAAAAAATGAATTCCTGAAAACTAATTTCAAATTTTACAGCAAAGAATATCTAGATTCGGCTGACGGCCAAAACGAGCTAGAGGAACATTTAGTTAGAAGGTACCTTCACGCCATGAATTGTACGATACCCTGGGTGAGGGGATGTTTTGAATTGGATGGAAAAACAATTCTTGAAATAGGCTACGGGTCCGGATCTATTTCTGCTGCGTTTGCTCAATTTACGAAATAAGTGTATGGATATGATATTCATGAAACATCCATCGCAGCTGCTATTGCACGGGTTAATATGCTTAATATAAAAAATGCCGATTTTATCCTTGCCGAACCGGAAAAAATCATCACCGATATTATAAGCAAATTTCTTCATGAGAAGATAGATGTAGTTCTGCTTCATGCGTTGCTTGAACACCAGACCCTCGAAGAAAAAGCTCTTACATCATGAGTCTACTTTAAGTTGGCGGATTACCGCTCCCCTGAGGCAGGGCAAGCACCATTTAAAAACGATGTTGAAGCGATGGTCTTCGCGTGCGAAGATCTGAAGACATAGCGAATGACATGTATTTTGTAGAAAGAATCAGCGAAGATCGCCGATAGTATTGGAACGTTATTCAACTCAGATATGAATAGGCATAAGCATTCAATATTACAGATCAATACGTATGGGATCGCCGGCGGTGCAGGCAAGGCGGCGTACAGGCTTCATAAGGGCCTTTTGCATATCGGGCAATATTCACGATATCTGGTAAAAGAAATAATATCTTCCGATCCAACGATTATTATTGCAGAATCGGACATTGATTACGTAGAGAAGCTCAAGAACGACCATCTGATCAATAAATATTATATTTGGTTCAACAGGACCGGGATATCCAACACCTATTTCAGCTTTTCCTATCCTGGTTATGATCTCTCAAAATCGCAGCTGCTGCGAGATGCTGATATTCTGAATTTGCATTGGACAGAAGATTTTTTGTCACCAATATCGTTGAACGCTATCTTTGCACTGAACAAGCCGGTTGTCTGGACGTTGCACGATCAAAAACCCTTTACTGGCGGATGTCATTATTCGGCTGGTTGCATAAACTATCAGGATTTATGCCGCGATTGTCCCCAACTTCAAGATGACCCTTTCGGCTTGCCGACAGCCGTTCTCAAGGATAAAATAGAGTTATTTAAAGGCGCTGATTTAACTGTTGTGACACCAAGTTCATGGCTTGCAAAAGAAGCTAGGGAAAGCAACCTTTTCAAAACCAATCGCATCGAAGTCGTTCCGAACTCCATAGAACCGGACATTTATTACCCTGTTGAAAAAATAGCCGCTAAAAAAAGACTTGGTATTGATACTGATACGATTACTATCATGTTCGGCACAGCCGATGCCAGGGAAAAACGAAAGGGCTTAAAGAATCTTATATCAGCCCTTTCATATTGTATTAAAGATAAAGAGTTTAAAAAACTTGCTGATACGAATAAGGTTGTGATCATTTGTGTCGGTAAGGCGGATGCATCAATAAAGGAATTGCCTATTCCGTTTTTGGACATGGGCTACGTTGAAGACGATAGTGACATGGCACGGATTTATAATGCCTCCGATATGTTTGTTCTGCCTTCATTGGAAGACAATTTGCCGAATACGATGATCGAAGCAATGGCCTGTGGAACACCGGTTATTTCATTTGACGTCGGAGGGATGCCTGACGTAATAACCAGCGACGTGAATGGCAAGCTTATCCCATTGAAGGATGACATCGGTTTTGGAAGAGCTATTCTGGAATTGGCATTTAATTCGACGATACGCAGAACGATGAGTGAACAGTGCAGCTCGTTCATTCGGAATAAGTTCAGGCTTGAGGATCAAGCGCAAAACTACATTAAATTGTATGACGATCTATTGAAAAGTCGTCCCTCGCGGACGTCTACTGTCGTAAAGCATGACGGAGCATACGGCACGTCGGTTAAGACGGTTTATGAAGATGTGCTTCGATTCGCGAAGCAAAGAAGAAATAAGATGGGACTGGATCGTTAATTCACCGGTTGTTATTTGAGCGCAAGCGCTTCAAGGAGTTTTCATGCTTTTCAATTCGTACTTTTTTATAGTTATATTTCTGCCGGTCGCAGTAGTTGTTTTCTTTTTCTTAAGTAAGGCGAAGTTGACGACCGGTTCAAAAATATGGCTGATTTTAGTTTCACTCTTTTTTTATGGCTGGTGGAATGCTGCTGATTTGCTCATTATCGCAGGCAGTATACTTGTTAATTTTGCAGCCGGAGTCATGTTGGCCAAAATAAAAGCTAGCAGGATGAAAAAAATAATTCTTTTGTCGGGAATAGCCGTTAATCTTTCCACTTTAGCCTACTATAAATACTATAATTTTATTATATCAAACATCAATAGCATTGCCGATCTGCATCTAAAACTGGTAGCTATGTCCCTGCCGCTCGGAATAAGCTTCTTTACCTTTACGCAAATAGCGTTTCTCGTTGATGCCTATAGGAACCAAGTTCAGGAGTATGATTTTATCAATTACGCACTGTTCGTTACATTTTTCCCCCATTTACTTGCAGGTCCTATTATCCACCACAAAGAAATGATGCCACAGTTCGATAGTTTGAGAAGTAAAATAATAAATTATGATAATTTGTCGCGCGGTTTATTGCTGTTCGCGATCGGCCTGTTTAAAAAAGTTATGATCGCCGACTCATTTGCAGTATGGGCAAATGCCGGATTCAACAATCCGTCGGCGTTGAACTTCCTGGAGTCATGGGCGACGTCGCTATCCTACTCATTGCAGTTATACTACGATTTTTCTGGCTATACCGATATGGCTATCGGAGCAGCCCTGTTTTTCAACATCCGGTTGCCAGCCAACTTTAACAGCCCCTACCGGGCAAGCGATATTCAGGACTTCTGGAGACGATGGCATATAACGTTGAGCCGATTTCTGAGGGAATACGTGTATATTCCTCTTGGCGGCAACCGGCGTTCCGAAGGGAGAACACTGTCAAATTTGCTGGTTACTTTTCTGCTTGGAGGGATCTGGCACGGAGCTGGCTGGACCTTTCTTGTTTGGGGGGCACTGCATGGGCTTGCCATCATCGTGCACCGGTTGTGGCTGAAGTACGGCCTTGCACTGAATAACGTCGTCGGATGGTTCATTACCTTTAATTTCGTCAATATTACCTGGATATTTTTTAGGGCAAATAGTTTCACCGATGCTTTTTCCCTTCTGAAAGGAATGATGGGAATGAGAGGGGTGAATATCGCATCAATCAAAACCGACCTCGTTTTTTTCCAGCATTATACCGCTCACTCATTATTATGGCTGCAAAATATCAACGGGAATGTTATTATGATCGTTATGATTGTCGCCTATTTGCTGTTTGCCAGTCTTGGAAAAAATTCGGACGAGTTGGAGTCCCAATTCCGGCCATCTGCCGGATTTGCCGTTGCAGTATCGATACTGCTTGTCGTATCATTATTGTCTATGTTTTCAGCAACGTCCCATTTTATTTATTTCACATTTTGAACTGTCGCCATGAAAAAATCAAAGAAGTGGTTTTATATTACAGTATCATTCACCATTGCTCTTATTTTAGCCTATATGGTCCTCGTGGCGTTTTATTTCAGAACTCCTAAGACGACTCTTTGGATCGATGATTTTATGAACGTTAAAGAATCCATCGCGAAGAATATTGTGGGGAATAAGATTGTCATTCTCGGCGGCAGCGCTAGTCACTTCGGGATCAGGACCAAGGATATCCAGAAAGAGCTCAAGATCCCCGTAGTGAACATGGCCGTTTGTGTCGCACTTGATACGGATTACATCCTATTTCGAGTTAAGCAATCTTTAAAACCGGGCGATATCATCATTCTGCCGTTTGAGTATGAATTATATTCGTATAACGAAGTCCCCGATACGATCAAGCTGGAATATCTGTTTACCTACGACAGAAATTACTTGTTCCATACTTCCCCACTGACCGTCATGCGATACCTATTGTCCGTTAATCGGGACCAGATCATTACCGCGATGCGGGAACGGAAATATTTAAATAATCGGAACCCCCCTGTGGAACGAGGCGGAGTTTATACCTCCTTGGGTTTGAATGAAAATGGAGATGCAACGAGCAACGACGGGAAAGAGGATTTCGTTTCACTTCCCATTGCTATGCCGATCGGCGAACCCAAACCGAGACCGGGTCTCACAATGGTTAAGGAATTTAGTGAATGGTGCAAACGGAACAATGTCACGCTCTATGTGAGCTATCCAAATACCGTTTATAATGCGGAATATGAAAAACCGTACTACAAGTATTATTTTGAGACATTGAACAACTATTTTGTGCGGAATAATATATCAGTTCTCGGCAATCCGTATATGTTTTTTTATGACAAAGACTTATTTTATAATTCATTCTACCATCTCAACAAACAGGGGATGACGAAGCGAACAGCGCAGCTGATACAGCTCATCAAAGGCCTTGATCCTGTAAAAAAGCTTGCCCGGAACAGAAAACCGGATGCACGAGCGTTAGGACTCGAGAAATAAAATGAAAACACCGCAATCACAACTCGATCATGCGACGTTCAGTGAACGGCTGCTTTTATGTATAAGGTTTAAAACCGGTTCTCGATGTTCTTGATGTCACAAGGCGTCCCATTGGATTGTTATTTTTTAATATAAAATTAAGAATGCCAGTCCCGTGGTTATTTAACGCTGGGGATTAGATCGAAAAAAATTAACCATGAAAATAATTCAGCTGTCCACAGAAGATGCACAAGGAGGGGCCGCAAAGGCGTGCTACCGTCTTGCTAAAGGGTTGAGAAGCATCGGCGAGAATTGTGAAATGCTGGTGAAGCATAAAGCGTCCGCCGAGAATTATATTCATCAAATCAATGTTCAAGTTCCTGAACGAAAGGAGCCGGATAGCTTTCTACTCTCAGATTTTGTTCAGGAATATTACATTAACAGACATAGAACGACAATGAGTAATACGCTTTTTTCTTTCGCCTCTATGGGCTACGACGTGTCTGGTCTCAGTCTGGTTCAAGAGGCTGATATTATAAATTTACACTGGATCATCGGCTTTCAATCTCCCCATACTATCGCTTATTTGGCATCGTTGGGCAAACCCGTCGTATGGACATTGCACGATCAGTGGCCTTTTACCGGCGGTTGTCATTACTCGGCAGGATGCACGAAATATAGAAGCAACTGTTCCCGGTGTCCGCAGCTTTTGGACGATGCAGCCGGTCTTATTTCCTCTCTGTTGCAAGACAAAATTCATTATTTTGAAGATGCGCAGATTACGATTGTCTCTCCCAGCCAATGGCTTGCCGATTGTGCCCGGAAAAGCACAATATTTCGCAGGCACCGGGTAGAAACTATTCCGAATTCTTTGGAAACTGACGTTTTCAGACCCCTTGACAAAAATGCTGCAAGAATTAAGATGGGATTGCATGAAGATGGGTTGATCTTGCTCTTTGGCAGCGAAAACGGCAGCGAAAAAAGAAAAGGATTTAAGGAATTGCTGTCTGCAATACAAATATGCATGGAATATGAAGACTTCGCTAGCATGGCTCGAGATCGAAAAATATCCGTAATGTGTTTCGGTCATCCCGCAAAAGAACTTGAATCGTCAGGTTTGCATATGATACCGCTTGGTTTCTTGGAAACTGATGAAAATATACGGAGTGCTTATTGTGCTGCCGACATCTTTATATTGCCCTCACTAGAAGATAATTTACCGAACACAATGCTGGAGTCAATGAGTTGCGGTATTCCCGTGGTCGCGTTCAATATTGGAGGCATGCCGGATGTTATCATCAATGAGCATACCGGTTTGATCGTGCCATCAGGAGATACGCGCGCTTTAGGTAATGCGATCGTATCCCTGACGCTTGATAGGCAAAAACGTGAATTTATGAGCAGAAACTGCCGAACAATTGCTGTTGAAAAATATACCCTCGAAACTCAGGCAAGACGTTATTTACAACTCTATGATGATTTACGACAATCTCCCTTTGTTGACAAACAATATTCGACAAGGCAGTACGAGAGACCTGTTGAGCATGATGTTGCCGTACTCGAGACAACGCCCGGTCCATACATTAATAAAATCTATAATAAAGTCTTATTTAAATCATTTGTACTTTCGCTTAAAAAGCAAGAATTTATCGGAACAGGTCGCATCAGCGTCGTGCATCGTATCATGAGATCATTCAAGGCATTACTCGAAGCGATGATGAGCACTCGAGGACAAAAGAGTAGCACGATTGTTACTTTATTATTACGGTTAATACTGAAATCAATATATGTTCTCAAGAATATCAAGAGTATCCTTAAGAGGAGTCATATACATGGGTAAAAACCCTAGAGTATCAATAATTATTCCTTGTTACAATTATGGGGAATTTATAGACGAGGCTGTCGATTCGGTTTTGAATCAGAGTTTCAGCAATTTCGAAATTATTATCGTGAACGACGGTTCTACGGATGACTACACAAACAACTTGTTAGCGGATTATCAGCGCCCGAAAACTCGCATATTCCAAACGAAGAACCAAGGTGTTTCGGCAGCGAGAAACTTTGGCATTGAACGTTCTGCTGGCGATTACATCCTACGCTGGATCCGGACGATAAGATTGGAGCCACCTATCTTCAAAAAGCCGTGGAACTGCTAGACAGGAATCCGCGGATCGGCATTGTTTACTGTAAATTAAATATGTTCGGCAGCGAGTCCGGCGACTGGTATTGGCCGCCTTTTTCCAAAGAGGAGATGCTTTATCGGAATGTAATTTTCACTTCCGCTGTATTCAGAAAAAAGGACTGGATGGCAGCCGGCAAATATAAGACAGATTATCTCTATGCCGGCGAGGACTGGGATTTATGGTTGTCGCTCCTAGAACTTGACGTCGAAGTATATCAAATACCCGAGGTTCTTTTTTTTACAGAAAACATGATCATGAACAGAGAAGCGCAAGAGGGGCAGAGGAGTCCAGAGAGAAGCAGACCTATGAACTCCTTGTACGTCATCATGAAAAACTCTATGGTGATAATATGGTTACGTTATTACGTGCCGCTTTCAAGTTAAGACTGGAGAACGCTTCTTTAAAACACAGATTGTCGTTGATCTGTGCAGATGAAGAGGGCGCTACTAACTATAAAATATTAACGTTAGCGTTACGTTTAAAAAAATATGTGCCTCGCTTCATACTCAGGATGATTTTGGGCAAATAACGAGCATCCCCGAAGAAGGATAGAGATCTCTGGATGAACATCAAGACCCGGAAACTGAAATTATCGATCATTACCACGTGTAAAAATGAAGCGGCCAACATTGCGAAAACGATTGAAAGCGTTGTCAAGCAAACGTTCGACAGGTATGAGTATATCGTGGTAGACGGTGGCTCCGTCGATGGGACGTTGGAAATCATAGAATCGTATCGGGATTCGATAACAAAATACGTTTCAGAAAATGACAGGGGCATCTGGCATGCGATGAATAAAGGCATATCACTTGCCGATGGGGAATACGTGTATTTTTTAAATGCCGGAGATAAACTATGCGAACTGGATACTCTGAGGCGAGTATTTAACGATGATGAAAGAACTGAAGATATTGTCTTCGGGAATATTATTGAGGATTATGGAGACAGAAAGGTCCAAAAGAATTATTCGGATACGATCTCGATCAAGTATTTACTCAGCAACATGATATGTCACCAGGCTACCTTTGTGAGAAAAGTGCTTTTCGACAAATATGGATATTTTGATGAACGCTATAAATTCGTTGCGGATTACGAATTCTTATGGAGATGCATTGTCGGGCACAAAGTATCTTATAAACATGTTCCAGAAACCATCGCATACTATGATATGAATGGTTTCACGGCAAATCCGGACAATCGCGACATGCTGGTGTATGAATGGCTAGCCGTGCGTCATAATAATCTTTCCTCATTTCAATACGCCTATTTTCTTTATGTTCGTCCATTTCTGGTTAAAATTCGTAATTATCTGCTCAAAGCTGGTACAGATTGAACAACAAAAATCCAAATCAGACGGGTGCATTGCGTTCCATATTCAGAAGAATCAAGTCTTATGTCGACTTATTCGCATATAGAATATTATGGTTCGTGCCTGTATCTATTCAACGAAAGACCATCGCTCTCGTTCGTGTAGACGGGATAGGGGATTATATTCTGTTTCGGAATTTTATTTCATGTCTGATCGAAAGCACTGTTTACAGGGATAATAAGATATATTTTGTCGGGAACAGTTTATGGAAAGACTTATCGTTGTTTTTAGATGGGCAGTATTTTCACAAAGCGATTTGGATAAACAAAAAACATTTCTTGCGCAATCCAATTTATCGCTATTATATCTTTATTCGGCTGAGATTCTTCGCGGTTGAAATTGCCGTGGTCCCGCTTACTCACGCGATTTTGTCGATGATTCCATTATGAAAGCATTGAATGCCGCACAGAAAATAGGATATCGCGGAGATACGGCAAATATAAACGAAGACCAGTTGGGGAAGGGTGATAATATCTATTCAGCATTTATTGCTCCTTCTGTGGGCACGCCCATTTTTGAGTTCTACAGGAATAAAGATTTCTTCAGCCAACTGCTCGGCGAACAATTAGAAATATCGAGGCCGTCATTATCATTAAATATCGATAGAAAGCCGAGTATATTATCATCAGGCCAAAATGAGAAATACGTTGTTGTCTTCCCGGGAGGAGGGCAGTCCTTTAAAGTCTGGGATTATGAATCGTACGGCAAGGTCTTAAACCATTTGCTTGACAATCACCATCATCACATTTATATTGCGGGAAGCAAGCAAGACGTCAAGCACGCTGCGGCCATATTGCAATACGTAGAATTTCCTCATAAGCGCATAACGAATGTAACAGGAACGTTGAACCTGGTTGATTTACTTTATTTGCTGTTTCAGTCTTCATTATATATCGGCAGTGATACCGGAGCAGCTCACATGTGTGCATGTTCTGGAGTCCCGGTGATCTCCTTTTTTACGGGACAGCACTTCGGAAGATTTGCTCCCTATCCAGAACAGATCCAGTATAAATTTGTCTCTCTCTATCCGCCTCAAATCGATTTGTCGACAGAACGCAGTCGAGAGAACGCTCTTCTGTTTCGATACGCATCGCCTTATACCATTCATGATATCTTACCCGAAACAGTTATACAGTACATTGATAGTATATTACTATTTGATCCATGGCAAAATTCAAAAAAGAGAAGTACCTCGTAGTCTGTTCGATTTGAACACAGCCAGAAGAAATGGAGCTGATCTTTAACCATATGGGGAAAACCCCGTCCATAATTCCTGATAACGTAGTATCGCCTCACGGAGGGTATCTCTTTCAGGAAGGCGTGCCTCCTCGGATGCATTCAAAAGACCCGTTAATCAGCGTCATTACCGTCGTCCGAAATGGAGAACAAACTCTCGAACGCGCTATGAAAAGTGTTCTCGATCAATCCTATGAGAAAATCGAATATATCATCATTGACGGTGGATCGACCGACGGCACTCTGGAAATTGTCCAAAAAAATGTAGACAAGATCGCATACTGGATCAGCGAGCCGGACAAAGGCATCTATGATGCGATGAACAAGGGAATCGCAATAGCAACAGGCGACCTCATCGCCCTGCTGAACAGTGATGATTATTACGAGCAGGGCGCTCTGGCGTGCGTTGCCGAGACATACCGGAATTCTGGGACCAAGGAAAGAGCTATTATATACGGAGAATATTATATCCTTGATGACCGCATGCAGGTGAGGACTGAATTTCGGTCCGATTTGAAATTCTGGAGAGGGATGAGCATCTGTCATCAGGCGATGTTTGTCTCACGGGATATCTATCGAATACCATTGCTCTACGATACATCGTTGAAATTTGCCGCAGATTACGCTTTTTTAGTGGATGCGATTCGCAGCGGGGTACAATTCATTCCGACTGGCAGGTTTTTTGTAACATTCGGAAATACGGGAGCAACCTACACGCACGTTCTCGCATCGTATCGTGAAATATTACTTGTCCTAAAGCGACGTTTTGGCCTTTTCAGCAGATATTTATGGATGTTCGTCTTCATCCGCCTGTTGAAAAGCATTATCGTTACATTCGTAAAGAGAGTATTGGAAAAAACCGTCAGCATAAGCGTTCTAGCGCGTCTAAAGCTCCTGTATAATAATGTCTCAAGAAGAATATCTCATAAGATCTGATGCCGTACGCCGACGATTGACGGCCTTCTATGGTCAGGTCTAAGGAGGAACGTTAATTTTGAAGCAAAACTTGACCGCGGAACTGGTTATCCCGAGCTATAACAGAATAGACACCCTGCGAATAACGCTGAAAGAGATCAGGATGATTTATCCGGATATCCAATCTGCCTTGGACTCCAGGGGATTGTGCCTGAGGTTTTCGTAAAACAAATGGAGCAGGACCCTCGATTGCGTATCATTATGTTGTCCTCGCCCGGTACGACACCGACGCTAAATCGCTGCATCTTCAGCTCTCAAGCTGACATCGTGCTTATTTTGGATGACGATGCGGTACCCCATTTCGGATGGCTTGAATCGCATCTTGACGCATTCTCCCAGGATCCTGAATTAACGTATACCACGGGCCGAGAAGTCCGTATAGCAAAGGGAACAACTTCTTTTTCAGACTGGATCCGGATCATGGTTGAATGTTTTTTCGGCTTATTCGTAGCCCGGGATAAAAAACTGAATGGACGCATAGTTGCCTGGACGAACAAAATCGGGCTGATATTCGGCAATGTAGATCAGCCGGGGTTCTGTGTGATCAATTCGGCACGGGGTTGTAACATGGCTGTCAGGCGCTCATCCTTCACCGATCTGGGTGGTTTCAATGACCGCTTTCGCGGAAATGCCTATTTATTCGAATCCGAGTTCGGTATTCGAATGGCGAAGAAAGGCAAATTCGGTCAATACCGGGGAGATGCCATCGTCATCCATCATGAAGTTTCTTCCGGAGGCAGCCGGGCGGGAAAGTCCCAATGGTTCAAGGACTATTTGTTCAATCACCGATTCATGATTGACCAACTTGGACCGCAGGCATGGTTGGGATCGCTTCCCCGGCTGATCAAGAAGCTTTTATTTAGTTAGATTCAGCTGAGCGTGGGTGGGTGCATGCCATGCTCCCGCATGTTGTGGCAGGAAAACGTCATTTTATGAAAGAGAGCTCACCTTGAGCAACCTGAGAAGGGCAGGAAAAAACATTTTCTATAAAGCAATAGCGGAGATCCTTTCTCGGTTCGTATACTTGTTCTTTTTCATTTACATGGCCAGACATCTCGGGGCCTCCGATTTCGGTCTTTTTTCCTTTGCTTTTTCTTTTGCCGGGATATTCGTCCTTCTTGTTGATCCTGGCTTGAATATATTGCTGACGAGAGATGTTGCAAGAGACAGGTCACTGGCCCAAAAATACAGCAACAATATCTTTACTGTCAAAATGCTGCTCTCCATTATCACCTTTTTACTTCTTTGGAACGCCCTACTACTTTTCGGATACGATCAACACACGATAACAGTTGTTCTGGTCATGGGCATCTATTTGATACTTAACTGTTACTTTGATTTTTTTATCGCTCTCTCAAATGCCTATGAGCGCATGGATATAGATGCGGCTATCAAAGTAACCAATAAAGTGCTCGTGTCATTGTTAGGCTTGACGGCGCTTCTCGTCGTCGGCAGGATCATACCTATGATGAGTTGCATGATACTTGCTTCGTTCATAGCGGTATTCATATCGTATTATTATATAAAAAAAGGAGTCATACGCATCGAGCTTGAACTGGATTGGAAGGCATTGAGATCAATGCTTTACAAAGCACTCCCCATGGCTTTAACTTCTATTTTCGCTCTGGTTTACTTCAAGGTGGATGTTGTCATGCTGTCAATGTTCGGCAGCAGCAATTCTGATATCGGCATATACTCGGCAGCAATCAGGCTTATCGAGGTCTTGAATGTGATCCCGGCAATATTAGTCGGCGGACTGTTCCCCATCCTCGCGGACTTATCAAAAAATCGGAAGTTAGAGCTTGAGTCGACATTCAGGAAGTCATTCCAAGTTCTTCTTCTTATTGTGATATTCATCGTCGTCGTAACGGTCACATCATCTCAGGCAATCATTCAAATTATTTACGGCGCTGAATATTCAGACAGTACCGTTGCTTTGAACATCATTATTTGGACGTCTCTTTTTATATTCCCGAACGTTCTTTTTTTGAATTTAATCGTGATTGCGAACAAACAGATGTTAAATGCGATATTCGCTTTTTTGTGTTTGATCCTGAACGTTGTATTGAATTTATTCTTCATACCCCGGTATGGATATATTGGATCAAGCATAGCGACCGTAGTGACGGACATGATATTTTTTGCGATGACTGCCACCTTTGCGGTAAAATATTTTACAAGTTCGCGTTTTTTGGTTGACGGATTGAAGCCGCTCTTGTGCGGCGCGTTATTGGCTCTCGTATTACTTGCAATCAAGGGCTCTGGACTTATAATAATTTTGCCGACAGCCGTTGCCTCATATGTGCTCCTCATCCTTGCGACAAAAATACTTTCGATTCAGGATCTGAAACAATTAAAGGAAGCCTTCATCCGGCCATGATGACGCAGGCATGCAGAGAAGCTCTTCATCCTATTGGGCGCGCATTGCGGCTTTCTTCGCAACCTTTTCCATAAAACTGCGACGCCCAGATTCATGTCTTTCTTAAAGGAAGGGATACATTCAAATGGTTGGAGGAGTGATCCATTCTCAGGCCGCTATCAACACGATTGCAGTTGTTCATGAGTGGCTGATTACATTCGCCGGATCAGAGAGCGTCGTTGAGCAGATTCTGACCCTTTATCCAGACGCAGATCTGTACAGTCTGGTCGATTTTTTACCGGAAGCTGACCGGGGTGCGCTTCTCGGTAAAAAGGCCTATACCTCCTTCATCCAGTATCTTCCTTGTGCGAGGTCGAAATACCGCTCCTATCTTCCGTTCATGCCATACGCTGTGGAACGCTTTGATCTGTCGAAATATGACATTATTCTGTCTTCATCTCACGCTGTTGCCAAAGGGGTCCGAAAACGAAGCGGACAACTCCATATCTGTTACTGTCACACTCCCATGCGGTACGCATGGGATTTGAAGGAACAGTATCTACGGGAAGCCCGACTTGACAAGGGCATACGAGGATACGCGGCGAGACGCATTCTGGATCGTCTGCAGGCATGGGACGCCAGGACGGCTGAGGGCGTGGACCATTTCATCGCCAACTCCCGGTATATCGCCGATCGTATCAAACGGGCCTACGAGAGAGAATCCACGGTCATCTATCCTCCCGTCGATGTTGAGCGATTTGGCCTGTGCACTGAGAAGGATGATTACTATCTGGCAGCCTCTCGAATCGTCCCCTACAAAAGGATCAATCTGATCGTTGAAGCCTTTGCTCATATGCCCGACCGACAGCTTGTCGTAATAGGAGACGGTCCCGGTTTTAACGAGATTAAATCGACGGCAAGTTCAAATATAGTATTGCTCGGGTATCAATCTCAGGATGTTCTTATCAAGTATCTTCAAAGAGCGAAAGCTTTTATTTTTGCTGCTGAGGAAGATTTCGGCATTTTGCCCGTCGAATCGCAGGCATGTGGAACGCCTGTTATCGCCTTCGGCAGGGGAGGCGCATTGGAAACCGTTATTGAAGGTGAGACCGGCATCTTTTTCTTTGAACAGACGTCCGCGGATATTCAGAATGCTGTCGATAAATTTGAACAAATTGGCAGGAATTTTTCTCCGATACTGTTGCGAAACAATGCAGAACGATTTGGAAGAAAACGCTTTCAGCATGAATATAAGAGTTTTGTTGAAAGAGCCGTGATGAACCATCATTTCCACGATTAGTCGCTGGACGCCAGTTTTGCTGGTTCTGTTCGTTGAACATTCTGTAAAAAACAGGATCCTAATTTTCCTGCTTCGGTATCATTTGCCACCATTAATCTTCACGAAGTATCTTTGTAATGTATTTTCACGAGGTTGACAATAATCTGCATATAGATTATTATGTAAACAATTGTTTGTAGCCATGCCTGATAAAAATATACCTTGATTTAAAGGAGCAATTTTTTGAACAATCAGAGATATCGCATGTTTGCTGTTATTATGGCAGGTGGTTCCGGTACACGGTTCTGGCCGCTTTCGCGCGAGAAAATGCCGAAACAGTTGCTCAAGATCGGCGCCGAGGACACGCTCATTCAGGAGACGGTAAAACGTATCCTGCCGATAATCAAGCGGGAGGATATCTTCGTTGTAACAAATCATGGTTTGTCGGATGCCATAAACACCCAGCTTTCCGCTAAATTCGGCGATACCTGGAACATAAACTTCATCCTTGAGCCCGAGGCAAAGAACACCGCTCCAGCATTGGGACTCGCTGCGCTCCATTTGAACAGGATCGATCCTGACGGAATCATGGCCGTATTTTCAGCAGATCATTTGATTCGCAAAACCGATGAATTCCTTGGTTTGCTCCGTATGGCAGGGGATGCGGCTACAGACAACTATCTGGTCACTCTCGGGATAAAACCTGACCGCCCGGAGACGGGCTACGGTTACATCAAGGCCGGTGTACCCTGTTCACCGGCAGATGATCACAGCGGTGTTTGCAAGGTCGAAGCCTTTGTTGAGAAACCGAATATTGATACGGCCAGAGAATACGTCAGACAGGGTAACTATTACTGGAACAGCGGCATCTTCATCTGGAAAATACGCGCACTCCTTCAGGAGATCGAAAAGCATGCGCCAGCTCTCTATAAAGGGTTGATGGAGATCCAGAAGAACATCGGCACAGACAAGGAAACCGAAGTGATCACGCAGGTCTTTAAACGACTTGAATCCATCTCCATCGATTACGCTGTTATGGAAAAGACCGATCGGGCCGCTGTCATTCCAGCTGACATCGGCTGGTCGGACGTGGGTAGCTGGACTGCGTTGGACGATGTTTCGGACCGCGACACATCAGGAAACGTCATTGCCGGAAATGTCATCGATATAGACAGCCACGACTCCATCATTTATGCAGAAAAACGTCTGGTCGCGACGATCGGCCTGAAGAATGTTGTTATCGTGGATACGCCGGACGCCACGCTGGTCTGCAGCAAGGACCGGGCACAGGATGTTAAAAAAGTAGTTGAGGAACTCAAAAAGCGTCAAATCGGGCGAGCATCTGATCCACACTCACCGTCCACCGGCCCTGGGGTTCCTATACTATTCTGGAAGAAGGCGACCGTTACAAGATCAAACGATCTGGTCATCAATCCGGGAACGAAGCTGTCCCATCAGCTTCACAACCACCGGAGCGAGCACTGGGTCGTTGTCTCCGGGACTGCGAGAGTGACCAATGGCGAAAATGTCTACGATGTGCACCCGAACGAAAGCACTTATATCCCCATGTCCACAAAGCACCGGCTCGAAAATCCAGGCAAGATACCGCTTCAGATCATCGAAGTGCAGAATGGCGAATATCTTGAAGAGGACGATATCGTCCGATTTGATGATGACTACAACCGGCACGAAAACAAAATAAGAAAATCCCTCCCGATCTATCATACAGCAGTAAATAATTTACGAATAAAAGGATCTCGGCATTATTATGGTCAATACGGAAATATTCCGAGAATATGATATCCGCGGCATCGCGGATCGCGATCTTACCTCGCCGGTTATCGAGAACGCTGGGAAAGGCCTTTGCGGCTTATCTAAAACCCAAAGGGATCAAGCACCGTGATCGTGGGCTACGATGCACGCATAAGCTCTCCCCGGCTCTGCGATGACATCGTGCGAGGCCTTACCATGGCCGGAGTGGACGTTACGGTACTCGGTCTCTGCCCGACTCCGGCGCTCTACTTTTCACTCTATCACCTGAATCAGGGCGCGGGGGTGATGATCACCGGGAGCCACAATCCATCGGAGTTCAATGGGTTCAAGCTTTGCGTGGGCAAGGAAACCATCTACGGTGAAGAGATCCAGAAGATCCGGCAGATCATGGAACGAGCCGAAAAGCACGAAGCCAGGGGTCAGGCGTCAGGGATCAGGAGAAAAGGAAAGTGTCGGAATAACCAAGAACGGGGCAGTAAAGCATTTGCCCATCCTTCCTGATTATATACGACTTCATCGAAAACTAGTTCAATTCCAGCCAAGAGACCAGGCTCAAAGATAGTTCTCGATTCAGGCAACGGCACCGCAGGGCTTGCCGCTCCTGATATCATCCGCAGCATGAACTGCGAGGTGATCGAGCTCTTTTCCGAGCCGGACGGCAAATTTCCCAACCACCATCCGGACCCGACGATCCCCGGATAATCTTGCCGCCTTGATCGATACGGTCGGCACCCAGAAGGCCGATGCGGGTATTGCATTCGACGGAGATTCGGACAGGATAGGTGTAGTAGATGAGAAAGGGAACATCCTTTGGGGAGACCAGCTCATGGTCATCTTCTCCCGCGATATCTTGCGCGAACGACCGGGTGCCACGTTCGTGTCAGAGGTCAAATGCTCACAGATCATGTACGATGACATCCGGGCGCATGGCGGCAATGCCGTCATGTGGAAAACAGGGCATTCCCTGATCAAGGCCAAGATGAAAGAGCTCCATGCCGCCATGGCGGGTGAAATGAGCGGGCATCTGTTCTTTGCCGACCGGTATTTCGGTTACGATGACGCCATCTATGCCGCCTGCCGCATCGTTGAAATACTCAAAACCTTAAGTCTGCGAAGGGCAACAATGCGTCACTCAGCTTGATTGCTTGCCGACCTGCCCAAAACCTTTAACACCCCCGAGATCCGTTTTGACTGTCCTGATAAGATCAAATTTAAGGTCGTAGAGAAGGCAAAAGAGGCATTTCTCAACGGAAACAGTCTCCCGCAAAGGCCTCGCGAGGTAATAACCGTGGATGGGGTGCGTGCAATTTTTGAAAAGGGTTGGGGCCTTATCCGTGCCTCGAACACGCAGCCCGTCCTGGTCATGCGATTTGAGGCAAACGACCCAGCATCCCTGGATTCATCAGATCAATGATGGAACAGCAAGTGAATGCCATAGTCGCCAGTCTGAAATAACCTCCGTCGATCACTCACCCTTCCTCTATATCTCATACTGAACTTATTTCATATTCACTCTACTTCCAGCCCCATTTGCATCTCTGTCTTCGGACAGGCTGCTGCATTAATAAGCTTTCATCTGGTCCACAGCGATGTACCTGTATTTGTTAACCATGTAAACTTAAATTGGTTGACAATTGATCATATATCAGGTAAAAAGTTAACCATGAACCGAGCGATGAAACAAAACATTTCCTTTATTCTTGATACAGTCTTGAATGGCACGAGTATCGATATGACGTAGTCTGTGAGCTCTCGCAGGCCAAAGGCGCTGACCTCTGGGACTTGTTCGCTGCAGCGGGAAGGGTGCGCGGACATTTCCGGGGCGAAACAGTGGATATCTGCTCAATTGTAAACGCCAAGTCCGGGGCCTGCAGTGAAAATTGCTCCTATTGCGCGCAATCGGTGCATCATGCCACCGGTGCGCCGGTCTATCCGCTCATCTCTGTCGATCAGCATGACAGAGGCCGCGATTAGCTCAAAAAGGAACGGCGCCAAGCGTTTCTGCATCGTCACGAGCGGACGCGGCATTGATTCACGTGACGGATCTTGAGACCATCGCTGAGGGGATACGGAAGGTCCGCGACATCGGCCTTTCTCCCTGCGCCACGCTCGGCACGCTCACGAAAGACCAGCTTTCCTACCTGAAAGAGCGCCGGCCTCCAGCGCTATCATCATAATATCGAGACCTCCGTGAATACTTTTCGCGAATATGTACCACCCATAGCTTCGATGAACGGATTGAAGTGCTCCAAAATGCACGTTCTGTTGGGCTTTCCGCCTGCAGCGGCGGCATTCTCGGCATGGGTGAGAGCAATGGAGGACCGAATCAAGATGGCCTTTACCCTGCGCGAGCTCGATGTTGATTCGGTGCCGATCAACTTCCTGATGCCTATCATGGGTACCCCGCTTGAGGACGTGACTCCCATTACGCCGCTTGAGGCGCTTCATTCACTTGCCTTGTTCCGTCTGGTCCTGCCCGAAAAGGAGATACGCGTTTGTGCGGGCAGGGGAACAACGCTTGGCCAGCTCCATCCGCTCATCTTCGCAGCCGGCGCGGACGGATTTCATGATCGGCAATTATCTCACGACCTCGGGGCTTGACCCGGAAGAAGATCTCAAGATGGTCCGGGATCTGGGTCTCACGCTCTGATCACATGGACCAGTGCCTCTCTCTACAGCATCCGCATGCGGGCATCCGCCGGGAACCAACATCTCTCAGGCGCTGAACGGATCGTCTCATCGGAAAAGATAGATGATACCGTGCAGTCGCTTATTACCACGAGCCCGGGGAAAGAAGTTCACGCCTGAACAGATCGTGATAAAAATTGAGAATCTCGGGAACATGCTCCGATCCGGATGCTGACCGCACTTGATGTCGTTACCGTCAATACACCCGATATGACCACGGGCTCGCTCAGCTGCTTCAAGGATCTTACACTCACTGGAAATATCGGAACAGGCTGCCATGGCTGCGATCAATCATCTTTGCAACGGCGCAGCGCCTTCTGGCCGGAACATGCGCGGCGCCATGATCATTGATGCGCAGACCGGCATACGGCTGGAACCCGATCAGGAGCGGGGCGTCCGAGCATCAAGATTCGACTGGACCGATGAAGCGCTTGATGCAATTACCAGGAAGCTGTCCGCGATCGGTCTTACACACTTCCGCACCCGTGAGGCATTAGCGCTTGCCACCAAGGTCGCGCATGCGCCCGGCATGGTTGCCGAGCTTTGCTGGTCCGATGAACCTGACTATACCGCTGGATACGTGGCTTCCTCGAAAGCATCGGTTATGTTCGTTTCCCGATATTGAAATTGCAGGACGACTCGAGAGGCGGCAGGGCATTCTTTGTCAACAGGAACGACCTGGATATGTGCAGATTCATCAACTATCTTCAAACCGAAGCCGTATTGATCTCTGACAGCAGCATGTGCAGGCCTGCGATTGAACCTGGTGATTATTTCCATGGTACTTAATGGGTGACTCGCGTTTATCCGTGGTAACAGATCTGAGTCCGCTGTGTTTTCTATGATAACAAGGAAAATCCATGTTTGAAAACGAGCTATCCAAATTAGATGAACAGACACCTTCTACGGCGTCTCCGGGTCGTTGACTCTTATAACGGTTCCCGGTTACGATGAAAGACAGGGAGATGCTGCTTCTGTGCTCGAACGACTATCTTGGCCTTGCAAATCATCCTTGCGCTCCGTCAGGCCGCTTTGCATGCGATGGAACGTTACGGCTTTGGAGCCGGCGCGTCAAGACTCATTTCAGGAACGAGCGCATTGCACCAGGCTCTTGAGAACAGGCATTGCCCGCTTCAAAGGCACGGAGGCGGCGCTTGTTTTCAACTCGGGATATGCAGCTAATACCGGTATTATCCCCGCAATCGTTGGCACCGGAGACCTGATCCTGAGCGACAGCCTGAACCATGCGAGCATCATTGACGGCTGCCGCCTGAGCAAGGCGCAGGTAATGGTATACCGTCACAAGGATTCGGTGCAGGTCGAAACACTATTGAAAAACAACCTGAACGCCAAGCGAAAACTGATCGTCACTGATGGCGTCTTCAGTATGGACGGCGACATCGCGCCTCTCCCGGACCTCGTTCTCTTGCCGAGAAATACGACGCGATACTCATGGTTGATGATGCCCATGGCACCGGGGTGCTCGGCAAAACAGGCAAAGGGACGGTCGAGCATTTCGGACTCTTGGGCCGCGTACATATCCAGATGGGGACACTCGGAAAGGCGTTTGGATCATTCGGCGCCTATGTTGCCGGGAGCAAGGAACTCATCGACATGCTGATCAATTGTGCAAGAAGTTTTATCTTCAGCACCGCGTCTGCCGCCATCTGTCTGTGCAGCATCTCTTGCGGCGATCGATGTTCTCGAACAGGATCCGGAACGAAGGGACAGGCTCTGGAATAACAGGAACAAATTTGTCAATGGACTGAGATCGATCGGGATCAGCACAGGAACCTCTGAAACGCCCATCATTCCCGTTATCATCGGCGATTCGGGACGGGCACTGAAGGCAGCAGAGAAACTGTTCGAATACGGCATTTACGCAACTGCGATCCGTCCGCCTACCGTGCCGGCAGATGCCGCACGGATAAGGACAACCGTTACGGCGGCGCATTCGGACGCAGATATTGATTCTGCGCTCGATATTTTCAGCATGTTAAAAAAGAAGGCTATATTTAAATGGCGGGGTCCGATAAAAACGGGTTATCATCATTACCGGCGCTTCTCGAGGCCTCGGCAGAGCGATGGCCCTCCGTTTCGGCAGGGCAGGTGAACGGGTAGTCGTGAATTTTTATCAAATGAACGGGCAGCGAGGGCCGTGGCAGATGAAATATCTCAGAATGGCGGAGAAGCAATTCTTTACGGGCCGATGTCAAGAATACTGGTCGAAATTGAACACGATGGTCAACTACACACTTGAACGGTGGGGTGCTGTCGATGTTTTGATAAACAATGCTGCAATCACGAAAGACAGGATCATGCTTCGTATGAGCGAGGAAGACTGGGACGATGTGTCCGATGCCAATCTCAGTGGACCATTCCACTGCATTCGGGCTGCAGCTGACCATATGATAAAACGGCTAAGCGGCCATATTATCAACATTTCATCCATCGTCGGGTTAGCAGGGCAGGGAAGGGCAGGCGAACTATTCAGCTGCAAAGGCCGGCCTTATCGGACTGACCAAAGCTGCCGCAAAGGAGCTTGGTTTATTTAATATCCAGGTCAATGCCGTGCTGCCCGGATATTTGACGACAGAAATGGGTGCGACAATATCGAATGAGATTCATAATCGCATATTGCGGGAAAACACGCTTGGCAGAGGCATCCGATGCCGATGAAGTAGCCGAACTCATTTATCAACTCTCGTTAACGCACAATGTGTCTGGACAGGTGTTCAATCTGGACAGCAGGATACTGTAATGGAACATTATGACCTCAGGATTATTCGTTACCGGAACCGATACCGGCGTAGGGAAGACGTATGTGTCCGCGGGAATTGCAACAGCTACTCAAACTCCGGGGCGTGAACGTAGGAGTAATGAAGCCCGCCGAAACCGGATGCCGTATACGCGCTGGTCGGCTGATGCCCAAGGACGCGCTCCGCCTGATGAAATCCGCGGGTGTGAAGGACGCGCTTTCACTCGTAAACCCTTATCGATTCAGAAAACCGCTAGCTCCTTCAGTTGCCGCTGCACGAGAGGGCAAAAAGATCGATCCTGAGAAACTAATCGTTGCCTTTAATACGCTCTGCGTGAAAGACATGAATTCATGATCGTAGAAGGGGCAGGAGGCATCATGGTGCCGTTGTCCGGACAATATACCTATCTTGATCTTGCATATACCATGGGTCTTCCCGTCCTGATCGTGGCAAGACCGGGTCTGGGGACGATCAATCACACCTTGCTCTCTATCGCAGCGCTCAAGGGTCATAATATAGCGATTGCCGGTATTGTGATCAATTATGCTCTGGACTGGAAACCTGGATTGGCGGAAAAGACAAGTCCGGCAGTGATAGAAAAAATATCCGGTATACGGATAGTGGGAATCATACCCTCACGGCTCCCGCAAATTCGACGACGTGCTTAACGGATTCATACAATAAACACTATTTCGCGAGCAGTGGTCGCCTATGATCATATCTTTGGATTGACAAAGCAAATTCAGCCTGATATATTCATTTTCAATCGATCAGACACCGTTATGCATTTGACCGGGGGATATATGTCCGCCATTATAACACTGACAACCGATTTCGGCGGAAAAGATGCCTTTGCAGCCAGCATGAAGGGTGTCATTCTTAAGATCAATCCCCAAACGCAGATCATCGATATATCCAACGAGATCAATCCTCAGGATATCTGGGAAGCTGCGTATACGCTGAGGTCCGCATACAGTCACTTCCCGAAGGGCACGGTGCACCTCGCCGTTGTGGATCCCGGTGTGGGCAGCGGCAGAAGACCGATCATTGTCGTGACCGAAAGTTACTACTTCGTCGGCCCTGATAATGGTCTCTTTACCCTGATCTACCAGGAAGCGGAGCGCATCAGGGTGCATCATATCACTTCGACCCACTATTTTCTCCCCAACCCGGGGCCGACGTTCCACGGAAGAGATATCTTTGCCCCGGTCGCGGGCTGGCTTTCAAAAGGCATCGCCTCAGCGAACTTTGGCGATGAAATCACGGACTATGTGAAGTTGAACATCCCCGCACCAAAAATAACGCCGAACGGCATCGAGGGGCATGTCGTCCACATAGACCGGTTCGGCAATATCATTACGAATATCACCTATAAGGAGATCCAGTTGCTTTCTCCGGAGGGTGTGGACCTGGGCGCAACATCAGTCAGTTTCGCCGGCAAATCGATCAAGGGACTAAAGAAATTTTATGCCGAGGCCGCACCGGGAGAGGCGGGCGCCATAATCAATAGCTCAGGTGTCGCTCGAAATATTCATGTACAAGCAAAACGCCAGAACAGCACTGTCAGTCAAACGAGGAGAAACTGTCCGACTTATGGTTTCCCGCTAACGACCCGCTCCTGCGCTATATTCAGATACCTCTTGTTTAACACTTACCGGCGTATTATAATGACCTCATGAGCATGAAATCGTTTCATATTATCACCTTTGGCTGCCAGATGAATGAGCACGATTCCGAACGCATGACGGGCATTCTCGAAGAACAGGGATTCACCTCCTCGTCACTTGCAGAGACATGCGGACATGGTCATCCTGAACACGTGCAGTATCCGTGAAAAAGCAGAACAGAAATTCTACAGCGAGTTGGGGCGGCTGAAAAAGATCAAAGACGAGAGACCGGGCCTCAAGATCGCGGTGGCCGGCTGTATTGCGCAGCAGGAAGGGGCGAATATCCTCTCCCGTGCACCCTATGTGGACATGGTATTCGGCCCTTCGGACATCTCGCGACTCCCTGCACTGATCGAAAGAAAGCGTTCCTGGTCCCTTCCGGTAGTCGATATTGCGGGAGACCCTGACTATCACCGAAAACGTATCCCAACCACCCGGACAGACAGATTAAAAGCCTGGGTATCCATTATGTACGGGTGCAATAACTTTTGTACCTATTGCGTAGTGCCGTATCTGCGCGGCAGGGAACGTTCACGGCTACCTTCCGAAATCGTTAGCGAAGTGCGCGAGCTCGCCCGAGAAAGGCTACAAGGAAGTAACCCTGCTGGGTCAGAACGTGAACTCGTACGGCAAGGGACTGGAAGGGCACGCGAATTTCCCTTCTCTTCTGAGAATGGTCAACGATGTTCCTGCTATCGAGCGGATACGATTTGTAACCTCCCATCCCCGGGATCTCTCTGACGACCTGATTTCAACACTACGCGACCTTCCCAAGGTCTGCGAGTCCCTGCATCTGCCGGTCCAGAGCGGTTCTAATGACATTCTGAGTGCCATGAATAGACGCTATACCCGTGAGGAATATCTTGGAAAGATCAAGAGATTGCGGGAGGCTTTGCCTTATATTACACTCACCACGGACATCATCGTCGGGTTCCCGGGAGAACAAGAACGGGATTTTGCACTGACTATGGACCTCCTTGAAGAAGTGCAGTATGACGGCATCTTTGCATTCAAGTACTCGAAACGGCCGGGTACGGCCGCGCTCAAGCATGACGGTCACCTGACTGATGACATAAAGGAAAAGAGACTTGCTCAGGTGCTGGAACTTCAAAGGGAATTAACATCGCGGAACAATCAATAAACTCGTCAATTCACTTCAGGAGGTCCTTGTTGACGGGTTGAGCAAAAAAGGCGGAACGCTGAGTGGAAGGACCAGGGGGAACAAGGCAGTGAACTTCAACGCGCCCGCCGCCCTCATCGGATCACTCGCCATGGTCAGGATCACCGCGGCAGGTATGAATTCTCTAACCGGACAGTTATGCGAATAGCGTTTACGACCCTCGGATGTAAAATCAACCAGTTTGAGACAGACGTTATGCAACAGGATCTTCTCTCGCGCGGGAACACTGTCGTGCCCTTTGACGCTGAGGCTGATGTCTATGTCATCAATACCTGCACAGTGACCTCAAAAAGTGACTATGAGTGCAGGAGAATGGTCCGTTCGGCAGTAAGACGCGGAAATGGTGCAAAAGTAGTCGTTACAGGCTGCTATGCCGAAACAAGCCCGGACGAGATAAAAAAGATACCGGGGGTAGTTCTGGTGATCGGGAACCGCGATAAGGGCGTGATCACTGATCATATTATGTCGATGGCCACCGCTTCTGGCTCCGACAGACGGCCTGCTTCAAATGTGCCGATAAAGGCCCTGCACTCGAGAACACGTGGCTTCCTGAAGATACAGGATGGCTGTGACAACCGATGCTCCTACTGCATAGTTCCCTTCGCAAGAGGTAATTCCCGAAGCGCCGCACCAAGCGATGTCCTTCATGAATTCGAACGTCTTGTAAGCAATGGATGTCCTGAGGTGGTACTGACCGGGGTTCATATAGGAACCTACGGGTCTGATCTCGGGTATGGTATCAATCTCACGGAACATGCTCAAGACTCTTATCCTGTCAAGGGACTCTACTCGGTTGCGCTTGAGTTCGATCGAACCGAATGAGGTCACGCAGGAGATGATCACGCATCTCGGCCAGGGACTCTGCAGACACTTGCACATCCCGCTTCAGAGCGGCGACGATGCAATTTTAGCATCCATGAAAAGGAGATATACTTCTCGTTTCTATCAGGAATTGATTGAAAATATTGCGAAACAGGTTCCCGGCATCGCACTGGGAGCGGATATTATCGTAGGATACCCCGGAGAGGGTGAAAAAGAGTTTCAGAATACCATGCGGCTCGTGGAAATGTCTCCTTTGACGCACTTGCATGTATTCAGTTACTCTCCTCGTCCTGGCACGCCTGCGGCTGAGATGAAGGACCAGGTCCCGGAAATGATCAAAAAGGAACGCAATGCCGCTCTCCGCACACTTGGGATGGGAAAAAACCTTTTGTTCAGAAAAATGCACCTGGGATCAGAGCTCAAGGTTGTCGTCGAAGACAAGGTCGATCCTGATACAGGCCTACTGACAGGTCTAACGGATAATTACATTCGGGTGAAGATTTATGGGGCAAAAACAGGGGATATCGGTAAAAAAATCAACATAAAGATTAACGAAGTAAAAGATCAAGATAATTTTGGATCATTCTCCTAAGTATTCATTTTATTTAAACTTTGCGTGCCCATTTAATATGCAATTTGCATTTGCCGTGCTATGACAGCGTTCCAAAAAAAGATATTCACAGACTTAATAACAGGTTGTCCACATGTATTGTGCAAAGGAAATGTAACTCGTTAGTTTAATAAAGTTTTTCAGTTTCACTTCAGATCTGATACGACGTATCAAGCTATCCGTTATTTATTTTTCATCGGAAAATGCTGCGCAAAAAAAATAGTTTGCTGTGTTTATTCCCTTCTCACAATTATAATTTTATGTCTTCTCTCTTCAGAATGTTGTACCTTGTGTCACGTTGAGCAGGAGCATAGCCCGCATCTTTTATGATGTTTACGATCTCCTGTTTTGTCATTCTGAAGGCAATTCCTGCCGCAGCAACAACATTCTCCTCGATCATCGTGCTGCCGAAATCATTCGCTCCGAACTCTAGTGCAACCTGCGCGATTTTCGCGCCTTGTGTCACCCATGAGGCCTGAATGTTGTCAAAATTGTCGAGCATAATGCGCGAAAGAGCGAGTACTTTGAGATATTCAACCGCAGTTGCCGATCGGCCTCCGAGCTCGGTGTTGCCGGGCTGATAGGTCCAGGGTATGAATGCGGTAAACCCTCCAGTTTCGTCCTGGATATCCCTGAGTCTAAGCAGGTGCTCCATGATCTCTTTATGTGTTTCGACACTGCCGAACATCATGGTGGCAGTCGTCGGCATGCCGAGATTATGCGCTGTTCTCATAACATCCGCCCACTGACGCCACCTGATCTTGTTCGGGCTCACTTTTTTCCTGACGCGGTCAACAAGGATCTCTGCCCCTCCGCCTGGGATCGAATCGAGGCCCGAAGCTTTGAGGCGAGTAAGCGCATCTTTAATACTTAAGCCAGCCTTATTTGCGACATACGATATTTCGGAAGGCGAGAGCGAATGGATCTGAATAGTGTAGAATGCCTTGATTGATCGGAACAGATCCTCGAAATAATCTATTCCAAGATCTGGATGAACACCACCCTGCATAAGGATCTGCGTACCACCCTGTGCGAGCGTTTCCTCGATTTTTGTAAAAATTTCTTCTCTTGACAGGATGTAGGCATCGGGACTGTCAGCCTCGCGATAGAACGCGCAGAATTTGCATTTGTTCACGCAGATATTAGTATAATTGATGTTCCGGTCTACGACGAAGGTCACCAGCCGTTCGGGATGAAGGCGTTTTCTTACACCATTTGCGAGTTCCCCGAGGGTCAGAAGGTCGGCGTGCTTGAACAAGGCAAGACCTTCATTCGCGTCAAGTCGTTTTGCCTTTGAAGCTTTGAGTAACTATTTTTTTTAAATCTGCGTTCATCTATGTGTATCCGTGGTAAGGAGCTTCATGGCGTTTAGTCTCTAGTCCACATTCCTAAAGCCGCTGCAGTGGTAAATTATTTCCATACCTTCACGACATTATAAACTGTATCCCGCTCCACCGGCGTACGTCCCGCCTGCTTTATGAGATGCACAATGTCGTCCCTCGTCATGCTCCCGTCCGTGGTCCCGCCCGCTGCTTTGGTGATCCGCTCTTCCACCACGGTACCGTCAAGATCATCGACGCCGAAGTTGAGTGAAACCTGGGCGATCTTTTCTCCCAGCATGACCCAGTATGCCTTGATATGGTCGAAGTTGTCCAGCATCAACCGCGAGATCGCAAGGGTCTTGAGATCGTCAAAGCCCGTTGTGTAGGCGGTTTTTTTGATCTCCGTGTTCTGCGAATGGAAACTCAGGGGGATGAAGGCCTGGAACCCACCTGTCCGGTCCTGAAGCTCTCTGAGCCTGATCAGATGGTCTATCCGGTGCTCATAGGTCTCGATATGTCCATAGAGCATGGTGGCGTTCGATTTGAGGCCGATCCTGTGGGCTGTTTCGATCACTTCAAGCCACCGATCGCCGCTGATCTTTTCTGCGCATAGGGTGTTGCGCACAGCGGTATTGAATATCTCGGCACCACCGCCGGGGAGAGAACCGAGTCCGGCATCGCGGAGTTGCTTTAACGTATCAATGATGCTCAGACCGGATAGTTTCGCCAGATAATCGATCTCCACGGCAGTAAATGCTTTGAGGTGTAACTTCGGAAATGATTGTTTCAAGGCGCTGAGCATGTCAAGATACCATGTAAAAGGCAGATCCGGGTGGAGGCCGGATACGATATGGAGCTCACGAACTCCTTTTCCCGCGCTGCGCGCCTTGTTCAGTATATCATCGATGCTCATCTCGTATGCGCCCGGCTCGCCCTTGCTCCTGCTGAACGCACAGAATTTGCAGCGATTCACGCAGATGTTTGTGGGATTGATATGCATATTCTGGACGAAATAGGCCCGGTTGCCGTTCTTGTGCTGTGCGACATGGGTCGCCATGCGCCCGAGTGCAAGCAGGTCGTTCGATTTATATAGTTCGATCCCATCTTTGCGCGTGAGGCGGCGGGCGGTAATAACTTTTTCTTTAATAGAGTTAATGCTCATATTCTGTAGTGTCGATCGGGGAGGGTAGAATTATAATGATCTGTGCAGAATTTTCCCGTTGACCATGGTCATAATACATGATTTCGTTTCTCTGAGCAAGTCGGAATAGATGTCACCCGTATTTTTCACGGGAAGAGGAACAGCTATGATGTCCGCCTTTTTGCCCGGTTCAAGAGCGCCGATCTCTTTATCCAAACCGAGGGCCTTTGCACCGTTGATGGTCGCGAGTCTGAAGATGTCTTCTGCTGAAACGCCACTCCGCCGGTGTATCTGGTATGCATAACGCATCTCATCCCACATGTTCAGGGTCGGCGAACTCGCAAGGCTGTCCGTGCCAAGACCAACAATGACGCCGGCGTCAAGAAACTTCTTGAGCGGCATTTTCCCGACCCCCGTTTCCTTGTTGCTCCGAGGGCAGTGCGCAATTGATACTTTTGACTTTCTGATAATCTCGATGTCTTTTTCCGTAACCTGAACAGCATGTACAGCCAATAGATTGGGAGAGAGAAAACCAATTGCGCTTGAGATATTCGATTGATGAATCGCCATGAGGCGCCCAGCCAAGGTCCCATCCAGCAAGACGATAAAGCTCTTCCAAACCGCTTTTCTTTCCTTGGAGCAGCTGCATCTCTTCTTTTGATTCCGCAATATGCATGGCAATGCGGATATCCTTTTTCTGCGAGAGTCGGCTGATCGCACGCAATGCCGCTTGCTGAAACTGTATAGGGAGCGTGGGGGAGATAGCCGTTTTGTATAAGTGACGATGGACCGAGATGGGAGCCCTGGGGGCGGCACCCAGTGGTCGCCCTGGACAGGATTCATTGAAATGATCTCATGGTATACCACAGCCCGCAGTCCGCCTGTTTTAGCAGGGCAGGGCTTACACCATGGGTGCAGATCTCGCCAACCGTGGTTGTGCCGGTTTGGATGAGCGTGTTGATATTTATCCTTGTCGCACTCTGATAATCCTGCTTGCTCAGGTCTTTCTTTGCTCGAATGAGATTAATAATCCAATCAGGGAAAGTTTTAGCGCGAACACTTTCGAGCAGGGGAGGGAGTTCGAGATGGGAATGGAGGTTGATCAGGCCGGGCATGAAGAACCGCGTTGTGCAAGCGCTGATAATGCGGTGGCTGGAAAATCTTTTTATTATATTGTCTGCATGTGCCGACTGCCAGAATGGTCCCCTTATTATTAATCGCTATCTGCGCCATTCTCTATCAATGGGGCCCGGGGTCTGCAATGTGATCAATTTTGAACAGGTAAATATCATGATAGGCTGCGACTGATGCTACCATCCATGGATCTATTGTCAATAGTCCACACACTGACATATTATTGTCATTAGTTGTGACAATTATGGTCATTATTGTCGTAAATTGTTCAAACCTAATTGAATAATACAAGGATATATTATGGCATACAATCTGCAAATCATAATAGCGAAATCCGATGGATAAAAACTTGAGTCCTTTGAAAGGAGGTGAGACATCCCATAAGAGGCCTTAAGTTGAATTATATTTGTGACAAACAACAGTAAATGGAAGTTAAACTATTTTTTTATGGGAGGTAATACAATGAAGATGAATAAAAAAGGTTTTACCCTTATCGAACTCCTGATCGTGGTGGCCATCATCGCCATTTTGGCGGCCATCGCCATCCCGCAGTTCAGCGCTTATCGTATTAAAGGTTACAACGCGGCTGCTACTGCTGACTTGCGTAATGCGCGCACAGCTATGGAGTCGTTCTTCTCTGACTGGCAGGTATATTCCTCGAGTAAGGCTGATGGTACTCCTGGTAGTTGGCGCTTGTTCTCTCGAATACTTCCGCGAACCCACAGGCCACTGTCGTAAAAAACACAATTTCAGCGACTGCTCCGAGCGCAGATACAACATTTAATACCGGCATTTCTCAGAACGTGAATCTCGTAATAGCCACCTCTGCTAACGGGGGAACATTTACCATGGTATCGAAAAACTCGAGCGGTGACAGATGCTTCGGTGCTGATTCCGACTTTACCCCCATTTATTGGATCAATGGCGCAGTTGCAGGAACCTTTACTAATGCTGCTGTGCCTGCCCCTGTCGCTTCCGCTACCACCAGCGATTTTCTTGGTATAGGTGGTTCAGATGTCTGCAACGGGCTGGCAGACGGTTCGGGTCTCAAAATTTGGGGTGCATTGTAAGAGTTGTAATAAAAGATGTTTAAGTTTTGTTTATTACTAAAGGCCGGGAATCCCCCGGCCTTTTTCTTGACAGCATGTTCCTCATAATATATAATACAAAGTCTAACAGCGATAGTTTGCTATTCCCCGGATTTCATTTCTATTTTCTAATCTTAAAACTACGGATAACCGCTCATGATCAATATTCAAGGAATATCAAAAGAATTCAAAGAAGGCATTACCGGGAAAAAAATAAGGGCGCTGGAGGGACTTGATCTTGAGATTAAGCACGGAGAGGTGTTCGGATTTCTTGGTCCGAACGGCGCGGGTAAATCAACGACCATCAAGATACTGATGAATCTTATTTTTTCTGATACCGGCAAGGCGGAAATCAGGGGCAAAGACGTGCGTGATACAGAAGCCCGCAGACTGGTTGGATATCTTCCCGAAAACCCTTATTTCTATGATTATCTGACCGCAGACGAGCTGTTGTGGTTTGGCGGAAAAACATCCGGTATGGATTCGAAGAGTATCCGGGAACAGTCTGATTTGCTCATCAAGAAAGTCGGTCTGCAGAACGCCAGGAAGAGGCCGTTAAGAACTTATTCAAAAGGAATGCTGCAGAGGGCGGGATTGGCTTTGGCACTGGTCCATAATCCTGATGTAATTATTCTTGATGAGCCCATGAGCGGACTCGACCCCATCGGCAGGAAGATGGTAGGTGATCTCCTGGTTGAGTTGAAAGGACAGGGAAAGACTGTTTTTTTCTCCTCTCACATTCTGAATGATATAGAACGGTTCAGCGACCGTGCAGGAATCATCATCGGCGGTAAGCTCAGACTTGTCGATACGCTGAGCAATTTGCTGTCTGATGGAAAAAATCTGGAAGCGGTGTTCATGAGGGAAGTCGCGGCATCGGGAAAAGAGACTTCATTATGACTCTCTGGCCCATAGCGCTCATTACCTTCAAAGAAGGCATCAGAAACAAGGCCTTGTATGGAATTACGCTCATCGCGCTCATACTTTTTGGTGCAACGGCATTGATCGCAACCATGATCCCGAGAGAAGTAGGCAAAGTGACCGTCGACATGGCTCTTTCTACGATATCATTTACCGGATTGCTCCTTGTCTTTTTTGTGGGGATCAACCTCATGGCAAAGGATCTCGATAAGCGCACGATTTATACGGTCTTATCAAGGCCGATTTCGCGTTCCCAATACATATTCGGCAAATTTCTCGGTATGGCCCTCCTGATCATCGTAACCATGAGCGCCTTGAGCTTAATGGCAATGGCAGATATCGTTCTTTTAAAATCCACGCATGCCGAATATTTTGCGAGATTTTCATTGTCTCTTATTACGCTTGCCATATTATTCAACATGCTCATGCTGATCCTGCTGTCTGCCATCAGTTTTTTCTTCGCCTCTTTTACGACATCTTCGTTTGTCACGCTGGTCCTGACAATAATTACGTATATCATCGGCCAATCTATAAGCGGCGTCAAGGCACTTGTGGAATCCTCGCCCCAGGCAATAGGCTTTACCGTTTCTCCCGTGACCTTGAATATGGTCAAGGCGGCATATTATGTCTTTCCCAACCTTTCCCTCTTCGACATTAAACTTCAGGCTGCCCACGCCCTCACGGTTACCCCGTCTTTTGTTTTGTGGACTACGGTATATGGCATCGTCTACATAACATTATCGATCACTCTGGCAGCGCTTATCTTCGGGAAGAAGGAGTTCCCGTAATGCGCACGCTGACCACTGTTCTGTTCCTAATCTTTGCTGTATTTCTTCATATCACCTCGCTCAGTAAAGCGTCTGACTCATATAAAATACTACCTCAAGAAACAGATCAGTCAGTTGTTTTGCCTTCGTCGTTGATAAAAATAGCCGCTCTTGAGTTCCGCGGTCTTGCGTCAGACGTTTATTTTCTTAATTCAATGGTCTTCATTGGTACGACACAGCAAAGAAAGGGGAAAAACCCGGTTAAAGAATGGGAATGGCAATGGCTTTTGAAGGTTCTCGATACAGCGACTGACTTAGACCCCTATTTTTTTGATCCCTATTATTATGCGAACGCTTTCCTGCCTTGGGATGCGGGCATGGTAAAAGAGACGAACCTTCTCTTGGCAAAGGGGAGCCGTTATCGGGACTGGGACTGGATGCTTCCGTTTTTCATCGGGTTTAATAAATTTTATTTTCTAAATGATGACAGCGAATCTGCTGAATTTCTGATGGAAGCGTCGCGCAGGCCCGGTGGAGATCCGATGCTAGCAAGCATTGCCGCCCGACTTGCCTATAAAGAAAATCGCATAGAAACCGCAATTTATTTTTTAGAACAGACTTCTAAAAATTCCGACGATAGAAGCATAAAGGAGCGCTTTGAGACCCGCATCCAGGCGCTGAGGTCAATTCTTTATCTTGAAAGCGCGGTAACAGAATTTAAAAAGAAATACGGAAAAATCCCAACAAGTATTGATGCGTTAGTGAACAAAAATATCATTAGCCAGTTACCACGGGATCCATACGGCGGGACGTATTATCTTGCTGAAGGTGGCAAGGTGAGAAGCACGGCCAGTGCAGAATTAGAACCCTATCTCTCACCACAACAAAAAAGAATACGTAAGTGAGCCTATTTTCTTCGTCTCTCCTCATGCCTGATATCAAGTTGTTTTAATTCCTCAATGCTCTCATTGAGACGTTCATTCTGTTTTTTTAACTCCTGGATTGTTCTGAGTACTGAAATCCAGGTCTGTGCTTCGTCCGCTCGTCTGTTATTAGGATAGCGTTTGAGGAATTCCGAAAATGTACGAGTTGCCTGTGCATAGTCCCGTTGGGGATTATCATGATATGCGTTGATGAGGGCAAGCTCGAACAGTGCGTCAGCGGCCAGTGGGGAGTCAGGGGCGTCGGCCATGATTTGATTACAAGCCGCGGCAGCCTCTTTGAATCGTTTTTCTTTCACGGAGACGGCCGCATCCTGAAACTGCTTTTCCGGTCCGGTCACGGTCACGACGCTCTTTGTGGCACAGCCGGCAAACCAGATTACTGCAAGCAGTACAATAACCTTCTTCACGCATTCCTCCTTTTGTCCACAACGAAAACACTTTTCGGTATCGATTTAGCGTAGTCTTTCAACTCGGCGGCGATCTCCGAAGCTTCCAGGTGATTGGTGAGTTTCCGATGTTCATTCGTCACAATTGCAATAGAGATGCTCATGATGGGAAATTCCATCTCTATACCCTGCCTCGTTTTCCCGAGGATATAGCCCCGCTCTCGTTCCTCACGGTCGTAGAAATCGGGTATGCGTCGGTCGAATTGGTTGATGATTTCGGTGGAGAGCTCTCGCATAAATTCCGGCGTAGTGATGACCACAAAGTCATCGCCGCCTACATGTCCGATAAAATCGTCGGGAGAGCCTTTGGTCTTTACCACGTTATCGATGATCTTTGCGGTTTCTTTAATGACCTCGCTGCCGTTTGCATAGCCGTACCGGTCGTTGAATGCCTTAAAATTGTCAAGGTCGAGGACACAGAAGGCGAGCGGGTGTTTGGAGTCGATCCGTTTTTTAAGAACCGTCTCGATGGCAATTCCACCCGGCAGGCGGGTCAGGGGGCTGGCATCCAGATACATTTCCTCGAGTTTCCTGAGCCGTTTTCCCATGGCCAAAAACGCATCGGAAAGATTACCGATTTCATCTTCTGTCGTGATTTTTGGATCGTAATCAAAGTTTCCTTCAGAGACACGCTCGGTCGCCTCCTTTAATTTATTGATCGAGGATGAAATGTGATGGGTAACGACAAGCACAGCCAGAGCTCCTGCAATAATGCTTATCAGGCAGAGAACCGCCGTTGTTTGGAAAGCACTGCCGCCGATAGCGGATATCTGTTTCATTTTCAAGTCCTGGTTTTCCTTGGCAGTTGAGGAGATGGCCTTGAGTGTTTCGATAAGCTTATCGGTAACGCTTCTCAGATCTTTATTCGAGACAGCGTATGCCTGCTCTACCTTCTTTAATCGTATCAACTGGATCTCTTTGGTAAAAAGGTCCGTGTATTTTCGATAAAGTTTCTCAGTTTTTTCTATGGGAAGACCGGACGCGCCGGGAAGGCCCTTGAGTATTGTAAACCACGTATTGAATTCCTTTCCCCGTGTCGCAAAGAGGTCCATCATATCTTTGCTCTTGAGGATCAAAAAGCGCTTCTCGTACATGTCCTGGCCGAGCAGGGCATCAAGCATCTTGTCAGATGATTCTTCCACCATAATATCAACTTTAACAATGCTTCTGTTCAAGGTATTGATTCGCTGCAGGCTGATGAGGGCATAGGCAACGACAATAACGGTGAGCACGACAAGCGTCATGTACCCCAAAAGCATTTTGTTAGCGATGTTGAGACGTGCAAAAAGGCCTGTCGGGACCAGCTTGTCCAGTATCTTAGGAGAGATCAGAATAGTCATGTTTGATAAGCCATTGCAAACATTTTTAGAATAACAAAAATATATGGCAATGTCAATATTATTCTGGAATTACGTCATGAAAACGTCTCCCCTATGCCACTATGTAAGACAGAGGACGAGGTATTGACAATTCTAAAGAAAGAGGGGCGCTTGACCGCCCCTCGAAGAGGATGCAACAGAGTTGATTACTATTCCAATGAAATTGCGGTGACGGGACAGCTGTCCACGGCCTGCTGACAATCGCAGGTATCGCAGGCATTCGGATTTGTGACCCATGCCTTGTCGTCCCTGAGCTCGAAAACCTTCGGGCAGAGATCAGAGCAAAGTCCGCACCCGATACAAAGATCCATGTCAACTTTTGGAGTAGCCATAGGTATATCCATCCTTTCTTGCAAAAATAATAATTACAGGATCGAACCGGGTTCGCATTCGGGTTTCTCGCGATGATCTCTCAGCTCAACCGATTAAATAGTACTCGCTCTTCTCGATGATTTCAAGTATATTTATAAACGATTCGCATTGAGACCGATATGATTTGCCTCATACAGCTTGTGGTCCAGCACTCCCTGTCTACTGATTTCCAAAAATATCTTTACAAATTCAGGGCACTAACATATAATGAGTGGAAAATGGAAATGAAAAAAGTGCTTTTTTTCAAACCGGGAGCGATTGGAGACCTACTTCATACGCTTCCGACTCTGAAAGCATTACGAACGAAATTCCCTTCAGCGCATGTCACCGTCGTGGTCTCTCCCGGATTAGAATCGCTCATTCAGGGAACGCCTGTCGCGGACCGTGTCCTGGTATTCGATAAAGCGAAGTTTAAAAGGCATTTGATGGACTTTATCGACTTCGGTGTGCGGATCAGAGACGAGCACTATGACCTTTTTATTGATATGCAACCGTCTTTGCGCTCGATGGTGCTTCGATTGCTGTCCGGTGCACGACATATCCTTGTATATCGGAAACAGAAGGGGTCCAAGGCGGTAGCGCGACGGCTTCATGCAGCAGAAAATTTCCTTGAAACGTTGAGCTCGCTAGACATTGACGGTTCTGTTGATAATATCGAGCTTCCCGTCACTCCCGCTGCGCTCAAGAATATTGATCAATTCCTGTCGGAGCGTAGAATTGACGACAAGAGACCACTAATTGCTTTGAATTGCAGCGTGGGCGCGGCACGACCGGCGCGCAACTGGTTTCCCGAGCGGTTTGCGGCACTGGCCGACCGGCTGATTGATGAACTCGACGCACAGGTGATCTTTGTAGGTGGAAACGAGGACCGAGAACTGGTACGGAACGTTATGGCGGACATGAAAAAAAAGGCGGTTTCCGCCGCAGGTGATCTTTCTATTTCGGATTCTGCGGCATTGCTGGCCCGATGCAACTGTCTGGTAAGCGCCGACACCGGTCCACTGCATCTCGCGACCGCGGTGCAAACACCTGTTGTGGGGCTTTTCGGTTCAACCGACCCCCGACGCACCGGACCAATAGGCAAGGGACACCAGGTCATTAGGAGGGGACTCGCCTGCGTTCCTTGCGAAGAAAAAAACTGTCCCATCGGCACCCGAGCATGCATGGCGGATATTTCGGTGGATGAGGTTTTCAAGGCTGTTGGACAGGTGCTGCAAAAATGCCCTTAAAGAACACGATATCCATCGGTCCATTCTGGCCATGCGTACCGCGAGTGAATATGGAAAATGACAAACTATGATCTCTAAAAAGGACATCAAGCGTCTTACAAATTACGTTGATCGTTTTTCAGCTGCCCGGGTTCTCGTTGTCGGAGACGTCGTCCTCGACCATTATATCTGGGGAAAGGTTTCACGCATATCGCCTGAGGCGCCGGTGCCCGTTGTGAATGTCACGCGGGAAAGTTTGCTCCTGGGTGGCGCGACGAATGTGGTGAACAACATCCATTCGCTTGGCGGCTTTGTGAGCGTCTGCGGTGTGATCGGACAAGATGCAGCCGGTAAACAGCTTCTTCATCTGCTGCATGAACAGGGGATTCGCACCGAAGGCCTCATCGTTGATTCGGCAAGGCCTACAACGATCAAGACACGCGTCATAGCGCATAGCCAGCAGGTTGTAAGATTCGACCGCGAGACAAAGGAACGGATTGAGCGGGACACCCATCGCCGGATATTTGATTACGTAGGAAAGCAGCTGAACGAGGGACTTGATGCAATTGTGCTCTCGGATTACTGCAAAGGCGTGGTCACCAGTGGCCTCGTGCGGGACATCGTGAGGCTAGCAAAAAAACACAGGGTAATTGTGACCGTGGACCCCAAAGTAAGCCACTTCGGCATGTACAGCGGCGTTACCATCCTTACCCCGAATATCACGGAAGCCTCCATCGGATCAAAAATAGAAATCGACAATGAACAATCCCTGCTCAAAGCTGGTAAGCTTCTGCTCAAGCGGCTGAAGTGTGATGCCGTACTGATCACCCGCGGAGAACAGGGGATGAGCCTCTTTGACCACATAGGCAAGGTGACCCACATCCCGACTGTTGCACGCGAGGTCTTCGATGTCACCGGCGCCGGAGATACAGTCATCAGTACGCTCACGCTCGCCATGGCATCAGGAGCAAGTATGGTGGATGCCGCCAGGATCTCAAATTATGCAGCGGGGATCGTCGTCGGAATTGT
The DNA here is from genome assembly GCA_963796285.1 of Nitrospirota bacterium. Classification (GTDB taxonomy): domain Bacteria; phylum Nitrospirota; class UBA9217; order UBA9217; family UBA9217; genus JALNZF01. Next base: position 800,944 of record CAWCKW010000012.1, on the reverse strand, counting down.
AGGAACGTCCACTGTTAAACCTGAAGAATTGAAACAAAGAATAATACAAGGTACATAGGTCCGGAGGACAAAGGGACTATGATCCATTTCCCTCTTGAAACGGTTTTAAATTTTCACATGAAACTTCGAACGCTTTACTTTGGTATTTCATACTTTCAGGAGGAGCAGACCCATGAAAGGCATCATCTTGGCAGGCGGCAGCGGGACACGGCTCTATCCCCTCACCCGGGGTGTCTGTAAACAACTTCTCCCGATCTACGACAAGCCCATGATCTATTACCCGCTTTCAGTGCTCATGCTTGCTGGTATACGGGACATTTTGATCATTTCGACGCCCATTGACTTGCCGAGGTTTAAAGATATTTTTGGTAACGGCACCGACCTCGGATTGCGCTTTTCGTACAAGGAACAATTACAGCCGAATGGCCTCGCTGAGGCATTCATCATCGGTGAAGACTTTATCAGTAACGATACTGTCTGCCTCGTGCTGGGAGATAATATCTTTTTTGGACACGGTCTCACGGAAATGCTGGGCAAAGCGGTGAGTGACGTGAATTCATCGGGCGGCGCCACGGTGTTCGGCTATTATGTAAAGGACCCCGAACGGTACGGCATTGTGGAGTTCGACAAGCAGGGGAAGGTACTTTCTGTAGAAGAGAAACCAAAACAGCCGAAATCGAAGTATGCAGTGACGGGCCTGTATTTCTTCGACAACACAGTGGTCCCGATCGCCAAGAGCGTCAAACCATCATGGCGAGGAGAGCTCGAGATTGCTGATGTCATTAAAACCTATCTAGAAAAGAACAAGCTCCGCGTCGAACTCCTGGGAAGGGGATATGCGTGGCTTGATACGGGAACGCATGAAAGCCTTCTTGAGGCAGGTGAGTTCATTGCCACCATCGAAAAAAGGCAGGGGCTCAAGATGGCCTGCATAGAGGAGATCGCATACAAGCTGGGATATATCGATAAAGGGAAGCTGCTCAAGGCGGCCGAGTCCCACAAAAAGAATGCGTATGGTGATTATCTCACGATGGTTGCCGAGCAAGGGGTGCCAAATGCCCTTTGAGTTCAAACTGCTTGAGATACCAGGCCTTGTGCTTGTCCAGCCACGGGTGTTCGGCGATAGCCGGGGCTTTTTCTTTGAACTGTATAAGCACTCGGATTTTGCACGAGGTGGCATCGTGGAACACCTCGTACAGGACAACTATTCAAAATCAGCAAAAGGGGTGCTCAGGGGACTCCACTACCAGAAAGCCCCCAAAGCGCAGGGCAAACTGGTCATGTGCATGCAGGGCAGGATCTGCGATATTGCCGTGGATATTCGAAAAAGTTCTCCCTATTACGGTAAATGGACCAGTGTGGAACTCACCGATGAGAACCGTCTGATGCTCTTTGTGCCGTCAGGGTTCGCCCACGGCTTTCAGGTCTTGAGTGACACTGCAGAAGTGATGTACAAGTGCACGGACGAATATTCGCCTGCCAACGACCGGGGTATCATTTGGAACGACCCGGACATCAATATTGCCTGGCCCCTCAAGGACCCCGTTCTGTCGGACAAGGACAAAATCCATCCGACCCTCCAGGACGCGGATAACAATTTTTAATTACTTAAGAATAAATTATCTAAACTGGTAGAATAAATATAAACTTCTTTGAGACGGATTTTTACTGATTACATACGAAGTACCATGATTTTAGATTTTATCCGATTTTATCCATGTCAAAGAATTTGATTTGGCTTTTCTAGGTTCCGGCTTGTCCGGGTTAGGAGATAAACGTTCCTCATGAAATATCTGATCACAGGAAAAAATGGACAGCTGGCACAAGCGTTCATCAAGCGATTTAAGGAGCGGTCATCAGACTTCAGCGCTCCTGATGAAGCACAGCTCGACATCACCGACCCAAAGGCCGTGTCAGATGCCATAGTCGCACATAAGCCGGATATTATCATCAATTGCGCTGCATATAACCTCGTTGACAAGGCTGAACAGGACAAGGATAAGGCTTTCTCAGTAAATGCAACAGGACCGAAAAATCTTGCGCAGGCCGCTGCAAAACAGAACGCAATGCTCGTTCATTTCGGATCGGACTATGTTTTCGACGGGCTAAAGGAGAATGGCCTGTACAACGAGGAAGATCCGGTGAATCCGCTGAACGAATACGGTAAAAGCAAACTCTCGGGAGAACAGTATGTTCTAAAAGAGCTGGACCGATGCCTGGTCCTGAGGCTGAGCTGGGTTTTCGGAGCTGGAAAACAGAATTTTATTTACAAATTAATTGAATGGGCAAAAAGCAGTGAATACCTGAAGATCGCCTGCGATGAGTTCTCGGTACCGACCTATACCGATACGGTGGTCGATGTTACGCTCAAGGCGCTCGAACAGGGGTTGACCGGCCGGTATCATCTGACGAACAGTGGTTTCTGCTCCCGCTATGAATGGGCTAAGGTGATCTTGAGCGCGGTCGGAGTGAATAAATTCATCAGACCCGTGACCATGGAGACGTTCAATCTCCCGGCAAAACGGCCGAAGTATTCGGCCATGAGCAGCAGGAAACTCGCAGATCGTTTAAATATCAATATCCCCTCCTGGGAAGAATCAGTAAAATTATTTTTGCTGGAGAACACAACCTCTCATGAATAACGATTGTACTATTAAAACGAAGGCATGTCTGGTTCCGGTATCAGCGAACATCCTGGTGACCGGCGGCGCAGGCTTCATCGGGTCCAATTTTATTCGATACGTTTTTGATAAAACGGACTTTAGCGGTACGATCGTCAATTATGACAAGCTGACCTATGCCGGGAACCTGCTTAATCTGACCGAGATAGAAAAGAAGTTCAGCGGAGAGAGATATTATTTTGAGCGGGGCGATATCAGGGATTACGAGAAGGTCAAAGATGTCGTCGAGAAATTCAACATAAATATCATTGTCCATTTTGCGGCCGAAAGCCATGTTGACCGCTCAATCTTCGGACCCAAGGATTTCGTTGAGACGAACATCAACGGCACCTTCAGCCTCCTTGAGACCGCGCGCCACCTCTGGAAGGGGAGAACGGACGTACGGTTGCACCATATCAGCACCGACGAGGTTTACGGCTCACTGGGAGAAACGGGTTATTTCTTTGAAACAACGCCTTACGACCCGAGGAGTCCTTACTCCGCGTCCAAAGCGGCCTCGGACCACCTGGTGAGGGCTTATTTTCACACCTATGGACTTCCGGTCACCATCTCGAACTGCTCGAACAATTATGGGGCCTATCATTTTCCTGAGAAACTGATACCGCTCATTATCCTGAATGCCATCGAGGGAAAACCGCTTCCGGTGTATGGAGACGGCAAGAACGTCCGTGACTGGCTCTATGTTGAGGACCACTGCGAGGCCATTTGGATGATTTTGAATAGAGGGAAGACAGGTGAGACGTATAATATAGGCGGTGAGTGTGAAAAACAGAATATCGAGATTGTGAAAAAGATCTGCGATGTGCTGGAAAAACTCTATCCGATAAAGGAAAACCAGCAGGCGGAAAGAAGATCCAGTTATAGTGATCTCATCACTTTTGTAGGCGATCGTCCAGGTCATGACCGTCGCTATGCGATCAACTGCGACAAGATCAAGCGTGACCTCGGGTGGACACAACGGCATGATTTTGAAAACGGGTTGAAGGATACAATTACCTGGTACCTTAAAAACACCGAATGGATAAACAGTATCAGAAGTGGAGAGTACAGGAAATGGATCGATCAGAACTACACAAGAAGAACAGAATGAAAGAAGGTACGTTATGAAGATTTCAATAATCGGAACAGGTTATGTTGGCCTGGTAACCGGTACCTGTTTTGCCGAGAGTGGCAACGACATTATCTGCATGGACATCGACGAAAAAAAGATCGCAGCGCTCAATTCCGGGATGGTGCCCATATACGAACCGGGACTGGAAGAGCTCATCAAGCGCAACGTGGCCCACGGACGTTTAACCTTTACCACTGATATGTCCATGGCAGTGAAAGGCTCAGACATCATTTTCATTGCCGTAGGTACGCCTCCCGGGGAAGATGGCTCCGCGGACCTTAATTATGTGCTCGGTGCCGCCAGGCAGATCGGCAAATTCATGAACGGCTACAAGGTTATCGTCAATAAAAGCACGGTACCTGTCGGTACGGCTTACAAGGTCAAAGCCGCTGTGTCAGGCAAGACCCGTTTCAAATTTGATGTTGTGTCCAATCCCGAATTTCTGAAAGAAGGGGCCGCCATCGAAGACTTCATGAAGCCTGACCGTGTAGTGGTCGGCGCAGAGAGCGCCCGGGCTAGTGAAATCATGCAGGAGCTGTATGCCCCCTTTGTTCGTAAGGGAGACCGCACGCTTGTCATGGACATCAGGAGTGCGGAAATGACGAAATACGCATCGAATGCCATGCTGGCGACCAAGATATCATTTATAAACGAAATGGCAAATATCTGCTCGAGTATGGGCGCCGACATCGACAATGTGCGTAAGGGCATGGGTTATGACCGCCGCATCGGCTTTGAGTTCCTGTTCCCGGGTGTAGGATACGGAGGATCGTGCTTTCCCAAAGACGTGAAGGCCCTGGTCCAGACCGCGCAAGAGTACGGCGTGGATGCGAAGGTCCTGAAATCCGTGGAGGCGGTGAACGAACAGCAGAAAACAGTGCTGTCGAACATGATCATTGCGCATTTTGCTGAGAAGGGGACAAAAAAAGGCACAACGGCAAAGAAAGCAAAACCCCTGGCAGGCAAAACGATCGCTATCTGGGGCCTTTCGTTCAAACCTCGAACTGATGATATGCGCGAGGCGCCTTCCGTGGTCATCATCAATCGTCTTCTCCGTGCTGGTGCAACCGTAAAGGCGCATGACCCGGTGGCAATGAACGAAGGGCGAAAGATATTCAAGACCAGGGTCCACTTCAGTGAAGACGATTATGAAGTGCTCAGGGGTGCAGATGCGCTCGCAGTCGTGACCGAATGGAGCGAATTCCGGACCCCGGATTTCCAGAAAATTAAAAAGCTCTTGAAAAAACCTCTCATTTTCGACGGCAGGAACATCTATAATCAGGCAGAGCTACGAAAAATGGGGTTCACCTATTACAGCATCGGAAGAACATAGGCCGGCAACGGCAATGGTGACGAAGCCTGCATCAACTTGTTGTATTACCGGTTCCGTCCTTCAACGAACCATGAACATTGTTTCCGAAATGGGCCCCATAATCATTACCTTCAAAATAATTCTGTTTCCAAACGTTAATCTATAGGAGTTAATCAATGAGAATACTGGTGACCGGCGGCGCGGGTTTTTTAGGGTCTCACCTGTGCGAACGACTGCTGAATGAAGGACATGAAGTGCTCTGCCTGGATAATTTCTATACCGGCAGAAAGACAAACGTTGCTGAGTTCTTGAAAAATCCCGCTTTCGAGCTGGTGCGGCACGACATTGTACTCCCCATTCTCCTGGAAGTGGACAGGATCTACCATTTGGCATGTCCGGCCTCGCCTATCCATTATCAGTACAATCCGGTCAAGACCATCAAGACCAATATCATCGGCACGCTCAACATGCTCGGCATCGCAAAGCGGGTCAATGCCAGAATACTCCTGGCGTCTACGTCGGAAGTGTACGGCGACCCCGCGGTGCACCCGCAAAAAGAGGGCTACTGGGGTAATGTGAACCCGATTGGCATCCGGAGCTGCTACGATGAGGGCAAGCGCGCCGCCGAAACGCTGATGATGGACTACCATCGCCAGAACCGCGTGGACATCAAGATCATGCGCATCTTCAATACGTATGGACCCCGCATGCTGGCAGACGACGGCCGTGTGGTGAGCAACTTCATTGTCCAGGCACTCAAAGGTGAGGACATCACGGTTTACGGCGAAGGTTCCCAGACGCGTTCCTTTTGTTATGTGGATGACCTCATAGAGGGAATGGTGCGACTGATGAACAGCGAGAACTTCATCGGCCCGGTTAACATCGGGAATCCCGAGGAGTACACGATCCTGGACCTCGCGAAGAAGATCATTGCCATGACCGGTTCGAAGTCAAAAATCACCAAAAAGCCGCTGCCATCCGATGATCCCACTCAACGTCAGCCTGATATCTCTCTTGCAAAAGAAAAACTCGGATGGAAGCCAAACGTATCCGTGACTGATGGCCTTTCCAGGACCATCGAATATTTCAGGAAGGAACTGGTTATATCTTCTACATAAATAACAAAAACGTCCCATTCATCACTATCCAAATTACATCCACGTTGCAATGCTGGATTTCAATGACCCAACAGTTGAGTATTTTTCGCTTATGATATTGGACTTATTTAAGGTTTGAGCTTTATGATAATATTAGGTAAATAGGTTTTTCCCTTGAATCCTATCATGAAAAATAAAAAGGATACTATTGTCGCCCTGATCCCCGCCCGTTACGGATCAACCAGGTTTCCGGGCAAGGCACTTATTGACATTAAAGGCATGCCCATGATCCAGTGGGTCTATGAACGCACCAAACACTCAACGTTGATCGACAGGGTCATTGTGGCAACCGATGACGAGCGTATTCTGAGCGCCGTAAAGTCCTTCGGTGGCGAGGCAATAATGACATCGTCGCATCATGCCACTGGCACTGACCGGATCGCGGAAGTCGCGAAATCGCTCGACTGTGGTATCGTGGTCAATGTCCAGGGAGACGAACCCCTGATCCAAGCCGCTATGATCGACGAAGCGATCGCACCGCTTGTGCACGATGCTTCCATTCCCATGGGAACGCTCTGCAGAAGGATCGAGGAACCATGACGAGGCCTTTGACCCGAATGTGGTCAAGGTAGTCTTTGACAAAAACAATTTTGCCCTCTATTTTTCCCGTGCGCCTATTCCCTGGGACCGGGATTCCTGGGCCGGCAAAGGCTCGTGGAAAGAATTTTCTCTTGATGGTCCCCTGTATAAGCACATCGGCATCTATGTGTACCGCAGGGATTTTCTCCTGAATTACTCGCGCATGCCCCAGACTGCGCTCGAAGCAGTGGAAAAGCTCGAACAGCTTCGCGCGCTGGAACACGGATTCCGAATAAAGACCGTTGTCACCGAGCATGATTCCTTTGGTGTTGACATCCCCGATGATTTGGGTAAAATATTAACGCGTATCGAAGAAAGTTGAGAACAGGAATGGACAAGAAAAAGACAGCGACAAAATACATCTTCGTTACCGGCGGAGTGGTTTCATCACTGGGGAAAGGACTGGCTGCCGCATCGATCGGGGCACTCCTCGAGGCGCGTGGACTGAAAGTCACGTTTCTGAAGCTCGATCCCTACATCAACGTCGATCCGGGTACTATGAGCCCCTACCAGCATGGAGAGGTATACGTAACCGACGACGGCGCGGAGACCGATCTTGATCTCGGCCACTATGAGCGGTATACCAATGTCATTATGGGCCAGAAGAACAACTTCACCTCTGGCAGGATTTACAACAATGTGATCACCAAGGAACGGCGCGGAGACTATCTTGGAGGCACAGTCCAGGTAGTGCCGCACATCACCGACGAGATCAAACGCGCGATCACCGACCTCGCCGATGACGAGGACGTGGTGATCGTTGAGATCGGCGGCACCATTGGCGATATCGAGAGTCTTCCATTCCTCGAAGCGATCAGGCAGCTCCGCTTTAATCTCGGCCGTGAGAATGTCCTCTATATCCACCTGACCCTGGTGCCGTTCATTCAGGCTGCCGACGAGCTCAAGTCAAAACCCACCCAGCATAGTGTCAAAGAACTGCGCGCTATCGGTATCCAGCCCAATATTCTCCTGTGCCGCAGCGATCGCCTCATTCCCATTGACATGAAGAAGAAGATCGCTCTGTTTTGTAACGTGGAGGAAAATTGCGTCATCACCGCGCAGGACGTACAATCGATTTATGAGGTCCCGCTGAAATTGCATGCAGAAGGGCTTGACGACCGGATCCTCGAAGCGCTGGAACTCAAGGTCCCGAACAACAACCTCACAACGTGGGAAACGATCGTTCGGAAAGCCAAGCAACCGACAAGAAGCGTCACGATCGCCCTTGTCGGCAAATATATCGAACTCAAGGAAGCGTACAAAAGCCTTTGCGAAGCGCTCACCCATGGCGGCATAGCCAATGATGCGAAAGTCAGTATCTCCTGGGTTGACTCTGAAGACATCGAAAGTAAGGGTGTACGGGAAGTGCTTAAGGGTATGGACGGCATCCTTGTTCCCGGCGGATTTGGCATCCGCGGGGTTGAAGGGAAGATAGAAGCGGTAAAATATGCCCGGGAGGGGAATATACCCTATTTCGGCATTTGTCTTGGAATGCAGTGTGCCGTGATCGAGATTGCACGTGATCTTGCCGGCATCCGGGACGCCAACAGTTCCGAATTCGATCCAAAAACAAACCACCCGGTGATCTACCTGCTCGAGCAGTGGTATGATTACCGCAGCAAGTCCATGCAGAAACGCGATGTCACGAGCGACAAAGGCGGCAGCATGCGGCTGGGTGCCTATCCCTGCAAGATAGAGCAGGGAACATTAGCATACTCGGCCTACGGGACTGCTGATATCTTCGAGCGCCATCGTCACCGATATGAGTTTAATAATAACTATCGTGACGTCTTGAAGGCCGCGGGACTCGTGATCAGCGGGATATCTCCTGACGGGGAACTGGTCGAGATCGTGGAACTGAGAGACCACCCCTGGTTCCTCGGCTGTCAGTTCCATCCGGAGTTTAAATCAAACCCGCGCAAACCGCACCCCCTCTTTACGTCATTCATCGCCGCTGCCTTGAAACAGCGGGAGCAGGGGAAATAGCCGTGACACGCGAAATATCGATAAGGAACATCCTCATCGGCGGGCAAAATCCGTTCGTCCTGATCGCGGGGCCTTGTGTGATCGAGTCAGAGCGCTCTACCCTTGAAGCTGCCGCCCGGCTTAAACAGATTACCGCGGACCTCGGCATCCCTTTTGTCTTTAAATCATCCTTTGATAAGGCGAACCGCAGTTCGGCGAAATCTTTTCGGGGACCTGGAATAAAGGAAGGGCTCCGGATACTCGGTCGCGTGGGCAGAGAACTTGACCTGCCGCTCCTCTCTGACGTCCACCGATTTGAGGAGATCGGTCCAGCTGCCGAGATACTGGACATCCTTCAGATACCCGCATTCCTGTGCAGACAGACCGATTTCATAATAGACGCAGCAAAGACCGGCAGAGTCATAAACATCAAAAAGGGGCAATTTCTCGCACCCTGGGACATCAAGAACGCTGCTGAGAAGGCGGCATCCACAGGCAACGACAAGATCATCATAACCGAGCGGGGCGTATCATTCGGGTACAATAACCTCGTTGCGGACATGCGTTCGCTGCCCATCATACGCGGTTTCGGTTACCCGGTGGTATTCGATGCAACCCACTCGGTGCAGCTACCGGGGGCAGGGGGGGCAGTATCATCGGGAGACCGAATGTTCGTTCCCTCATCTCACCAAGGCCGCAATCGCGGTCGGCGTAGATGCCCTGTTCTTGGAAGTGCACGCCTGCCCGGACAAGGCACTCTGCGACGGGCCGAACATGCTGGGCCTGGATGACCTTCCCGCGCTTCTCAAACATGGCCCAGAAAATCGATAGGATCGTAAAACAATGATAGAACGAGCGAAAAAGGTTCTGAGAATAGAAGCTGAGGCAATTGAGGCGCTTATTGACCGCATTGACGAACGATTCGAACAGGCCGTAAAGATGATCCTGAACTGCGAAGGCCGTGTTGTCGTAACAGGCATGGGTAAGTCCGGCCTCATCGGCAAGAAAATCGCTGCCACGCTCGCTTCCACCGGCACGCCCGCGCTCTTCCTGCATCCGGCCGAGGGCATCCACGGAGACCTTGGCATGGTCATGAGAGGCGACACGGTGATAGCGCTCTCCAACAGCGGAGAAACCGATGAACTGTCAAGGATGCTGCCGTCGCTCAAGCGGCTTGGGATCGGTATCATCGCACTTACCGGCAATCCAGAGTCAACACTGGCCAAGAACAGCGACGTAGTTATCGACGTTGGTGTAAAGGAAGAGGCCTGTCCTCTTGGACTCGCGCCAACGGCAAGCACCACAGCGACACTGGCGATGGGAGATGCCATTGCCGTTGTGCTGCTGGACCAGCGCGGTTTCAAGGAAGAAGATTTTGCCTGTTTCCATCCCGGTGGCGCCCTTGGCAAGAAGCTATTGCTCCGTGTACGTGACCTGATGCATACGGACGAGGCCGTTCCCATTGTCTCTGAGGGGACGCTGATCAAAGACGCGATCTATGAAATATCGTCAAAGAAGATGGGGGTTACCGCTGTCGTGAACGCATCCGGAAAACTGGTCGGCGTTATCTCCGACGGCGATCTCCGGCGCTGGATGGAAAAAACCGAAAAAACGGGAGAGAATCTTCTCATAAAAGAAGCAAAAGACATCATGACAAAAAATCCGAAAGTAGCCAATAAAGACGCTCTTGCGGCAGAGGCCGTGTCCATCATGGAGAAAAACTCCATTACCTGTCTTATCGTGGCAGATCGCAATGCTGTACCCGAAGGAGTCATCCATCTTCATGACCTGCTCAAGGCAGGGGTGGTGTAGAAGGCCGGTCAACAGCAGTCAGTGGCCAGAACACAGAATACAAATGAGAAACACTAATACAAGCGTTCAGGCAAAAGCGAAAAAGATCAAGCTTCTCCTGCTTGATGTCGATGGCGTCTTGACCGACGGCAGGATCATTCTCGACAATCGGGGCAATGAGCTCAAAGCATTCCATGTGCGTGACGGACATGGGATCAAAATGGCCCAACGGGCCGGCATTGTCGTTGGAATTATCACCGGCAGAAAGTCAGAGGTCAGTGAACATCCGTGCGCGGGAGCTTGGCATCCAGGAAGTTCACCAGGGCGCGCACAATAAAATAGAGGTGTACGATTCGATCCTTTCAAATACGGTTTGCGTGATGAGGCAGTTGCGTACATGGGAGACGACGTCGTGGATCTGGATATTTTCAAGCGCGCGGGTTTTGCTGTGACCGTTGCCGATGCAGACCCTTCGGTCAAGCCCTATGTGGATATGGTCACCAAAGCAGCAGGCGGGAGGGGAGCAGTGCGCGAATTCATCAACCTCATCCTGAAGCACCAGGGCAAGCTGCACACCTCATGAACGAGCGGGTCCGTAAGGCGAGAAAATGGGTGACCCGTGTCTCCCTGATTTTGATCACTAGGATAATCAAGGTGTTTTCCCTGATTGTTCCGTACCGGGTGGGGGTATGGGCAGGGGGCGTGCTTGGGTTTGTTGCATACTACCTGCTTCCCCGGGAACGGACCAGGGCAATAGCTCACCTGACGCAGGTGTTCTCTGAAAAAGGCGCTTCATGGATACACCAGACGGCGAGACGCTGCTTTATCCATCTCGGCAAGGGTCTGCTTGAGATCATGCTCATGACTCCTCGACGTCTTGAGAAGGTCATTGAATTTCGGGGAGAGGAGAACCTCCGCGCCGCGATCAGTACCGGAAAGGGCGTGATCTTTGTTACCGGTCATATCGGTAACTGGGAACTTATGGGGCATGCCGTGGCGGCCCGGTACAACCTCAGTGTAATTGCAGCGCCCATCGAACCCGAACAGGTAAACAACATGATCGTGGACCTTGCGTGCAGGAATGGGCGTGAAGACGATCCTGCGCGGCAGGCCGGGCGCATCCAGGGAATTGGTCCGCGTATTCAAGGAAAACCGCATTATGGGGATACTCATCGACCAGGACACGGATGTGGAGAGCACTTTCGTTGATTTCATGGGACGGCCGGCCTGGACCCCCACGGCAGCGGCATCAATGGCGCATAAAATTCGGAGCACCGGTGATCTTCGGTTATGTCCATCGAGATAGAAATAACAGACATACCATGACCGTCGAAGGACCGCTGAAACTGGTCCGCACGGACAACAGCGAAAAAGATATCATCGCCAATACTGCCATGCTTACGAAGATGATAGAAAGCGCGATTCGAAAAAATCCGGCGCAGTGGGTCTGGATGCACCGCCGTTGGAGGAGACAACCGTGATTATCTTCAACGTGCCGAACCTGCTTTCACTCAGCAGGATACTCTCGGTGCCCATCTTCATCGTCCTCATGCTCCACCCGAGCCCGCTACGGGCGCTCGCCGCGGGCATCGTGTTTTCGCTTGCCTCGGCCACGGACTGGCTCGACGGCTATTTAGCACGAAAGTGGGGACAGGTGACCAAAGTGGGGAAGCTGCTCGACCCTATCGCGGACAAGATTTTAATCATGTCCGCACTGGTGATTTTAGTGGAATTACGCCATGACATTGTCCATTCCTGGATGGCTATTCTGATCATCGGGAGAGAGTTTGCCGTTACGGGGCTCCGAGCTATAGCATCAAGCGACGGAATTATAATCCCCGCGGAAACCGTCGGGAAATACAAGGTAGGAGCGCAAATCACCGCTGTTCTCTCCCTTCTTCTTGACTATTATCTGAACAGGGACTGGCTGAGAGAGCTCGGGTCGTGCGCTCTCTGGATCGCGATAATCCTCTCCGTGTATTCGGCATTTCAGTACTTCAGGACCTACTGGAAAAAACTGAACTAACCGTTATGGACACTCTCTTCCAGATAATCGCAATCCTCTTATCCTATCTTCTCGGCGCTGTTCCCTTCGGACTCTTCTTCAGCAAGCTCTTTTCAGATGTTGATATCCGAACCGTCGGGAGCGGCAACATCGGCGCTACCAACGTGCTGCGGGTCGCGGGAAAAAAGGCCGCGATCCTGACCCTTTTGGCGGACACCATGAAAGGCCTGATCCCCGTGCTGATTGTGAAGTTCCTTTTTCAGGACGATGTTATAACTGTTTTATCAGGCGGGGCAGCCATACTCGGACATAATTTTCCTGTTTATCTTAAATTCAAGGGCGGAAAAGGTGTGGCAACCAGTTACGGTGTGGTCTTAGCGGTTGCCCCCTGGATAGGGTGCATCTGTCTCCTCGTCTGGGTCCTTGTCGCATACGTCTGGCGCTACTCATCGCTCTCCGCGCTTGTTGCTTTCGCTTGCTATCTTGGCTTAACTTTCCTCGCGAACTCATCCCTACCAAAACCCTACGGCTTACTTTCCCTCTTTATTTTCGGTATGAGCTACTATCGACACAGGGAGAACATCAAGCGCCTCCTTTCAGGCACAGAGCCTAAGATAGGCAAGAAGTGAGGATTGAATTGACAATAATGAAACCTACCATATTCATCGTATTGCTTAATTTGTGCGCGTTGCCGTTTCTGTGGCCTTCTGTAGCAGTGGCGGAAGAACTGGAGATTGTGAATCGTCCAGTAAATACGTCCGGCCTCACCGGGCTTCTTATTACGACCTCTCCATTTACTCTTACACCGGGGACAGTCGAAATAGGGGCATCCATCCAATCTGAGAACAGTATCAAGCCCGATTTTACCATCACCGAATATCCGCTAACTGCAACCATTGGAATTTCGAATAGCTCAGAATTAGCGTTCAAAAGCTCTTACTTTACCATTTCGGAAGGTCCAACCGGTTCGAACGTGATCACGAGAAAAACCGGCGATATCGAGCTATCTTATAAATGGACTTTCATTCATCAGCCGGAAGCTTCATTGCGTCCTGCTGTTGCGCTTATTGTTACCGGCATCATGCCGACGGAAGATAACAGCGACAAAAAAATGAATTCGGTTTCCCATTGGGGCATGCGTATAGGAATGACTGTTGGCACCGAAATCAACTGGAAGGAGTATGTGCTGGGTATCTATGCCGATGGTCAAATGGCGGGTCAGGACCTCACGAACGATAAGCTGAAGGACCTGTATGGGATTATTAACGGGGGATTGCTTTTCCCGATCAGTAAATACAAGAACCTCCAGATGTTAATTGAGTATTCCCTGATCACACATAAAGACACGATGACCCTCAGTGGACGCGATTACACTGCACTAACCTATGGCCTGAGACTGGTAACAGAACAATTTAACTTGACGATTGGGACGCAATCTCTGCACAAACAAATTGAGGGCTATGATAATTCAGGCCGGGTCATAGGATTAATGAGTGTCAAGTTCTAGCAGCGATAAAAAATAGATGCAAATGATCACATTTTATATTTATACAATAAAATCATAATATTATAGTAATAGTCTAATTAATTACTTCATATTTTAAAATGACTGATAATGTATATTATGTAAACTCGGAATATTATGGTTTTCCCCTGTAGTCTTTAAAGAGTTAATTCCTGCCTATTCCCTGCTTCTTTTACGTCATTTTTTCTCTCATCTGGATCGTGGCAATCCCATAGATTCAGGGAATCCTCTCAGGTGCCAAATAAAAAGATTCGCATACATGATCCATCGCATGCGTGATCGTTTTCGATTCCCGACGAGAATAATGTTCAATATACTGTACTCCAAAAAATTTTTTAAAACTGTCAGAAATCCCAAAACGTATAAGCAAAAACGGCCTTGCCGCGATAAATGATAGTTCTTATTAAAATATATATACTGAGATCGCCATGATTCAATGCGGGTCCGCGTATTAATGTGATTTGAACTCTTAGCGCCGTAATGGTAGATTTCTGCCTCAGGGATATATACAACTTGCCATCCGCCGCGTTTCATCCGATAACACCAATCGGTTTCTTCATAGAAAAAAAAGTAATCTTCATCAAGCAACCCGATATCATCCATGGTTTCTCTCCGCACCAGCATACAGGCGCCATAGATAAAATCAACGACAGCGGGTGCGGTTCCGACGTCCTGACTTATGGCTGCCGTCCTTTTAAAATATCCGGGAAACAACAAACGTACGACCGTTTTGCTCAAGAATGCGTTCAGGATCGTGGGAAATATCCCAAAGGAAGCCTGTTTCGTGCCGTCGGCATTCAGAAGCTGCGGCCCACACATTCCGACATCAGGACTGCGTTCCATGAAGTCGAGCATCAAGTCAATCGCACCTTTCCTTAAGGTGGTATCGCTGTTCAAAAGCAATGCATATCTTCCGCGCATCAATTTTAATGCGATATTATTCGCCTTGGCAAATCCAT
Source organism: Nitrospirota bacterium (assembly GCA_963796285.1). Taxonomy (GTDB): domain Bacteria; phylum Nitrospirota; class UBA9217; order UBA9217; family UBA9217; genus JALNZF01. Next base: position 785,859 of record CAWCKW010000012.1, on the reverse strand, counting down.
AATTCTGAGGATTCACGATCAGTCGTACTTCCGGATAATACTTCAGAACAGCTTCAACGCTGTCATCGCTGCTTCCATTGTCGACAATGATTAATTCAAAGGACCCCTTTTGCAAGACGCCGTAAACAGAGGCGATGCATTCCAGAAGCAATTGCCGGGTATTCCAATTGACAATGATCACGGACACATCAATCAGGTGAGTTCGATCGCTAAGAGGCTTAGAATCTTTTTGATTAGAAAGCGAGGTTCTACTCAACGCCTTTCTCCCATGATTTTATTATATAAAGCAAGGGTTTGCTGTCCCATCGCTTGGATACTGAAATATTTCTCGGCTGCTATTCTTCCTTCTATTCCAAGGGATTTTCTGAGGGCATGGTCTGATATGAGCAAGGAGACCGCATCCGCCATCTTCTCCGGGCCTCCATCGACGAGTATCCCCCCTCCTTTTTCGAGTATTTCCACCAGTCCGCCGGAGTTATAGGCAACGACCGGTGTATAAGAGGCAAGGGATTCAATGTGGACTATACCGAACGCTTCACCCCGATGTGTCGTGATCGACAGATCGAGATCAAAAAAAACGTCGTTGATTCGTTCCCGATCGATTCTCCCAGTAAAAATGAAATTATTCGTTAACCCCAACCGATCAATTTTCTCCTGTAATGCGGCAATCTCGTCCTCGTTTCCCCTACCTATGAATGCCATCGTAAAATTGGGAATCCTCTTCTTCAAATGATAGGCGACATCAATCAGCTCAGTCTGGTTTTTTCTCATTTCTCCTACCATGCCGATAAGAGGAAAACGTTTGCCTTTGAATACCCGCCTCTCCCTGTCGGCTCTGAGCTTTTCGTCAAGATCGACCTGGGGTAGGTGAATCCCATAATGGATAATCGTTGATTTTCCTTCAGCGGACCTGTTCTTCGGGATAAAGCCAGTCTTCATATACTGTGTGGCGAAAATAACCCCGTCAAGCTTTCCCAAAACAAAAAATCTTTTCCACCCGGAATTTTGCAGAAATGCGATGATTTTCGGTTTTTTCTTCGAAAAGATACTCATAAATTTCGCGATGCAGTATATCCGGATGATGTCACGCTCCCTGTTGATCGAAATGATGTCCGGCGAAAAATCGCGAATCAATTTGCCGACCTGAAAGAAGGAAAATACTTTATTGATCCCCGTCCATGATAATGCATGCACATTCGGACGATCTTTCAGCAGCGTGCGATGAGCGAAGGTGTCTTTTCGTATGGCCAATGCGGTTTCGACGCCGTTCGCTTCCATCCAATTCGAAATATCGATCAGATGATATTCCATACCGCCTATGCCGATAAAATTTGAGGCATTGAGAATATACAAGACCTTCATGATTTATTCCTTCTCACCTGCCGAGCATCTGGAGTATCCTGATGGCAATTTTACTGTCTGCCTTCCTGGGTGCTCATATGGCGATATGCATATAGCTCTTATGATATTGTTTGCGTGTGGGACTCAACCGGTGGACATATTTATCTGACATGGGTAAGCGTGCACGACCAATAAAAACTCCGGTATATCTTGCCGGCCATCGTTCTGTAACTCTTCACAACCCCGCTCGATACGAACTTCTGACCAGTGGCCCAGATTCAACCCTGCGAAAACCCATGGATAATGCCACTGCACGAAGGTGTTCGAACTCATCGGGATGGTAGAATGCAACGACAGGCAGATATCGTCTCCCTGGCTGCAGGTATTGTCCGAGTGTCAGAACCGAACAACCAGCGGTTCTCAGATCATGCATGACCTCAATAACTTCACTAGTTCCCTCGCCCAGCCCGAGCATAATTCCAGTCTTTGTAACGAATCCGCGCTCAGATGCGAATCCGAGCACTTGGAGAGACCGTTTGTACGACGCCTGCGGTCTCACCGTACCGTACAAGGACGGGACAGTCTCAATATTGTGGCTCAACACGTCAGGCCTGGCATTTAGCATTATTGATAGTGCGGGAACAGACCCCTGAAAATCGGGTATGAGCGTTTCGATGGTGGAATGTGGTGCGATTGAACGGATTGCGTGGACCGTAGCGGCAAACGAGCCTGCCCCACCGTCGCCAAGGTCATCGCGTGTAACCGATGTGACGACCGCGTATTTGAGACCGAGGTCCGCCACAACCCGCGCAACCCGACCTGGTTCATCGTCATCGACCTGAGTCGGTACGCCCTTGGGCACGTTACAGAATCGGCAGCCGCGTGTGCAGACATTGCCTAAGATCAGAAAGGTCACCGTTCCGGCATTCCAGCATTCGATCTGGTTCGGACAGGCTGCGCTCTGGCAGACCGTATGGAGCCTGCTGCCTTTGATTAGAGTGCGCACCTGCGCCGAACGTGCATTCGCTGCCAGTCGGATCTTGAACCAAGATGGCAGTCTTTGCCTCGTGGCAATGCCATTCCCGGTGCGTTCTGATGCATCGTCACAAGTATCCCGCACTATTTTTTTTCCTTAAGCGCGTTCTCGATCACCTGGTCGATGGTATCCACGAAAATGAATTCCATCTCTTTGCGCAGGTCCTCGGGCACATCTTCGATGTCATGCTTGTTCTGCTGGGGAAGAATTACCGTTTTGATCCCCGCCCGCTTAGCAGCGAGTACTTTCTCCTTAACCCCCCCAATCGGCATGACCTTGCCGCGGAGTGTGATCTCGCCAGTCATAGCCAGGTCATTTTTTACCAACCTGCCCGTGAGCATGGAAACGATTGCCGTGGTCATGGTAACACCGGCGGACGGCCCGTCTTTGGGGATCGCGCCTGCAGGCACATGGATGTGTATATCGCTCTTCTCGAAAAAATCTTTGTTGATCCCAAATGATTCCGCCTGCGAGCGCACATAGGAGAGCGCTGCCTGGGCGGATTCTTTCATCACATCACCAAGTTGGCCTGTGAGGGTCAGCTGCTTGCTCCCCGGCATCCGTGAAGCCTCGACAAACAGTATGTCACCTCCGCTGGGTGTCCAGGCAAGGCCCGTGACCACGCCGGGTCGGTCGATCATGATAGAGGTCTCGGCGAAAAATTTCGGTCTTCCCAGGTAATCGTGCAGTTCCTCCGCCTTGATCGTTACAGGCGTTGGTTTTTTCTCTGCAACAGCCTTAGCTACCTTGCGGCAGACGTTCGCTATCTCACGCTCCAGGTTCCTGACGCCGGCCTCGCGCGTATAATCCTTGATAATGGCGCGGAGCGCGATATCCTGGATCTCGATCTCTTCGGGCCGGAGCGCATTTGCCTTGATCTCTTTTGGGATCAGGTATTTCTGAGCAATATTCATTTTCTCGTGCTCTGTATACCCAGGCAACTGGAGCACTTCCATGCGGTCCAGGAGCGGCGGCGGAATGGTTTCAAGCTGGTTCGCCGTGGTGATGAACATGACCTTTGACAGGTCGAACGGTACGTCGAGATAGTTGTCCCGAAAATCTTTGTTTTGCTCAGGATCAAGCACCTCGAGGAGCGCTGATGATGGATCTCCTCTCCAGTCAGAACCGATTTTGTCGACCTCATCGAGCATGATCACCGGGTCCCTGGTCTCTACCCGTTTGAGTGCCTGGATGATCCTGCCCGGCATGGCTCCTATGTAAGTCCGGCGATGGCCACGAATCTCGGACTCATCATGTAAGCCACCTAACGACTGACGCATGAACTTTCTGCCCAGTGCGCGAGCGATGGACTGTCCGAGCGATGTTTTACCAACACCCGGAGGGCCCACGAGGCAAAGGATGGGTTCGCGTGTCCTGATCCCCTCATCGGCGCTTCGTTCTTCACCGAGCTTTTTTACGGATAGGTACTCCAAAATACGATTTTTGATCTTTTCAAGATCATAGTGATCTTCGTCGAGCGTGACCTTGGCCTTGGCAATATCAATGGCCGTGGCCGAGGTCTTGTTCCAGGGGAGGCTGGTCATCCATTCGAGATAAGTACGAATAACGGAATATTCAGGTGACGCGGGTGAAAGTTTTTCCATGCGTCCGAGTTCCCGCTTGGCCTCTTTATCCGCCTCGGGAGGCAATTTGGCCTGCTCGATCTTCTCTCGCAGGTTCTTCATCTCCGCGCCATCATCGCCCTCCTCGCCGAGTTCCTTGCGGATGGCCGCAAGCTGCTGCCGAAGCAGATACTCCCGCTCGGCCTTCTGCATCTGGTCCTTGGCCTGACCCTGGATCTTCCTGCCAAGTTCGAGGACCTCGACTTCGCGGTTCAGGTACTGCATGAGTTTCGTGAGCTTGTCCTGTACCGATTCGATTTCGAGAATCTCCTGTCGTTGCACCAGTTCCAGCCGGATGTTTGTTGCTATAAGATAGGCCAACTGGCGCGGATCTTCAATGTTGAGAACGGCGCCTGAAAGCTCTTCCGGCATGTTGGGCGTGAGCGATACCATTTTCTGAAAGACCTCGGAGACCCCGCGCATAAGCGCCTCAAGCTCAACGGACTTTTCGGCCTTTTCCTGCAATGCTTTGATCCTGGCCTTAAAATACGGTTCGGTCTGGGATAACTCCGCAATACTGATCCGCTCGATCCCCTGGACCAGGACCCGAAGTGTGCCATCGGGGACCTTGACCATCTGGAGTATCCTCGCCATCGTCCCGACCGAATAAATATCGGCTATGCCAGCAACTTCGATATCCACCTTCTTCTGGGCGGTCAAAGCGAGGATCTTGTCGCCGGCTGTGACCTCATTGATAAGCCTGATCGATTTTTCCTTTCCGATCACCAGAGGGTAAACCGTGAGCGGATACACGATCGTGTCTTTCAGTGGCAGCAAGGGCAGTTCATCCGGGACGGGCGTTGTCTTTTCCTTCTCAGGTTCTACGATTTCCATGTTTTCGCTCCTGGTCTGTTTGCCGAATAGGTCCTTGAAGCGTTTCTGAATATTCAAGATGCCGTCCTGAACTGTTAATCGAGCTTCTGGAGAATGATCATCAGCAGTCTGTTCATCTCGTCCACCTTCGCATTTCCGCGGTTCACCGGGGTATGGAAATCAACCTCAGGTCTGAAGTCGTCGTCCTTGATGCCGGTTGAGATGATAGACGTTCATGTCCGTAAGCGGCAGTTCCCGCTTCCCTTTCACGGCGAGAAGGTCTCTGAATAACGTGACTGCCGTATCGTCTCAACCTCTGCCAGTACGATCACAACAATAAAAGTGTCCTGTTTTTTTGCAGATGCCCGTTGGCGGACGCCATATGATCACGGTATGCAACTGCAATAAAAGAACGATTCCGGGATGTACTGGAATGCGGCATCAGAACCCCTGCATTGTTTGCATGAATAGGCAACGTATCGGTATTGCGTGCGGCCATACCCGCTTTGTAAAAATCTAAGATGGATAATTATAACTGTTCCCATAAAGAAAGAAAAGGAAAATTCCGATAGTCTTTCTTGAAGTATAGGGTCTGAAGATCTTACAGGTTAAAACCTCTTACCCTATAAAGAAGTAACCATTAGCCGATATCCATATCTTCCTCTGTTTCGCTTTAAAACGGCAATCAGGTCATAATCACGATGATATTATAACCAGCGTCAATCAGGCTACATTTCTTATTAAAAATGAAGAATTTACAATACTTTTTAGTTTTATTCATGTATAATGCCCGCATTGAATACAATTGTTTTCCGGAACAGGAAGACCTCTTGAGAAAAATTATATTTATTTGCTTGATGTTCACCTTCTCGCTGCTGTCTGCAGTGCAGCCTGTCTATTCATTTTCACACAAGTCCATTGCGGCAAAGGCGTGGATCGTGATTGACGAGAATGACTCGGTCCTTTCTTCAAAATACCCATCGGTCAAGCTTCCTCCAGCCAGCACGGTAAAACTTGTGACCGCCATGGTTGCCCTCGATAACCTGGATCCGGCAGCAAAAGTGATCGTGAGCAGCAGGGCGAGGGCGGCACGCTCAGGCAAACCCAGGCTCATGACGAACGACGAATTGACGGTTTCAGACCTTCTCCATCTGGCGCTCATGAGGTCCAACAACTCCGCGGCAGTGGCCCTGGCCGAAGCGGGGGGCGGCTCGGAGGACGCATTTGTTGCAATGATGAATCAGAAGGTAAAAAAGCTCGGAGCCAACGATACCCATTTTGTGACCGCCTCTGGTCTGCCTAAAGGGAGACAGTATACAACGGCCCTCGATCTGACAATCATTCTGAAAAAGGCACTCACCTACCCGATTATCAGGGAGATCCTCGGGAAAAAAGAATGGATGGTCAAGACAGCGGCGGGAAGGGAATTATATCTGTCGAGTACGGATAATCTGCTTTGGTCCCGAAGCAATATGGTAGGCGGAAAGACCGGGTTTACCTGCAATGCAAGGCACTGTTTCGTAGGCGCAATGGATACGGGGAAAGGGCTTATTTTTACGGCCGTTCTCGGAGCCCCTTCGCGTAGCCGTTTATGGAAAAGTGCGCTGACGCTTGCTGATATTGGCATGGATCGGAAGCTGGATCATTTATTACCCGCCTCCCACGAGCCCTTGGCCCGGTTCGTCAGAAGAGATACCCTTGCGGGGAAAGGTGACCGTACTATGTATCAAAGCTTCCCGGGCAGCGAAGCCGGCATTCCTGACCAGCGTGCAAATCCTGATCTTCCTTTCTGACGACCCGTCTCCTCACATGCCATAACAACCAAAGATTCAATATCTGCACAATCCCTATAACAAAAATCAAAACACAAATACATTCCCCCGATAAAGTATAAGTTTCCAAAGCGCTTGAAAATAAATTGTTCTGCGTAGATAGATCCTCAAACAACTAATCACATTTGAACATATGACATAAAAAAGGGTTTAAGGCTACCCTTAAACCCTTGTGACGATCATGCGTTTACCTTCTTCCCCGTGCCATCTCATTCAGCCGCGCCACGCGTTCCGCGATCGGCGGATGGGTGCTGAACAGTTTCATCAGACCGCCGCCGGTGAGCGGGTTCACGATGAACATGTGCGCCGTGGCGGGTTTCGCATCCGTCATGGGGACGAGCTGTGAGCCTTTTTCCAGCTTCAGGAGCGCGTTTGCCAGTCCCGAGGAGCTTCCGGCGATTTGCGCACCTCCTTTATCCGCTTCGAACTCGCGGGTGCGCGAGATGGCCATCTGTACAATCATTGCAGCAATTGGCGCCACAATCATCATGACCAGCGCCACGATCGGGCTTCCGCCCTCGTCATCATCTCTCCTGCCTCCAAAGATCATGGACCATTGCGCCATCTGGGCAAGCATGCTGATCGCGCCGGCGATCGTCGCCACGATCGTTCCTGTAAGCATATCACGGTGCTTGATATGCGCCAGTTCGTGGGCGATCACGCCCGAGAGTTCCTCGCGGGAGAGGATCCTCATGATCCCCTGGGTTACAGCAACAACCGCGTGCTCGGGGTTCCTGCCCGTTGCAAAGGCATTCGGCGTCTCGTCGGGGATAATGTAGACCTTGGGCATGGGCAAACCGGCCTTTTGGACCAATGTCCGCACTATGCCATGGAGTTCGGGAGCCTCGGCCTCGGTCACCGGCTGCGCCTTGTACATCCTGAGAACTATCTTGTCACTGAACCAGTACATTCCAACGTTCATTATTGCTGCCATGGCAAAGGCCATTACCATACCGCTCCTGCCGCCGAGCGCCGCTCCCACGAAGACCAGGAGCAGGGTCATAAATACCATCAATCCGACTGTTTTTACCGTGTTCATGTGTTGTTTCTACCTCCCTGTAAACCGTTTTTCTTGTTATGATAAACTACCACAATCGACCCTCTCCGTCAAGAGCTGGAGCGCACAAGGCCTGAATAACGTCACCAATTCATAGTGGTTCTATAGGAGGAATGAGGTTTATTCTAACGTCGAAGGAAGGTCTAATGCGTTTTATGATGGCTATGATCACTCAATAAACCTGATTCAAGCTTAGGGCCACAGAAAGTGAAACCATTGGCTGCAACATTCCTTTCTGCGTGTTTCATTGTTTCCGACGGAGATTATTACTTTTGTAGGTGCATAGATTGTGGTGCCGCTGACCGGGATCGAACCGGTACGACAGTTGCCCGTCGAGAGATTTTAAGTCTCTTGCGTCTGCCAATTCCGCCACAGCGGCATGAATCCAGTACGACTGAATAATAGTGAAATACCGTTTTTTGTCAAGAAAAATGTCCAGAACAGATCATGTTATGCTTGAACGCTTTTCTTACGCTGCTTTTGTTCGTACATACGCCTGTCGGCCTGCTTCAGAAGTTCATCTATGGAACATGGCCTGTCATGGTCATAAACAGCCATGCCGACGCTGAGCGAGAGGTTGAACATCACTCCGGAATGGATATTAAACGCATCAATGTTCTTCTGTAACCGGTTGGAGACAATTGACAAGTTCTTTTCAGGCGTGTCAATAAGGAGCAATGCGAACTCGTCCCCGCTAATGCGGGCGATAAGATCAGATTCTCGGAAGGTCTTTTTTAAGATGTCCGCCATGGCTAATAAAGCCTCGTCACCCTTTTGGTGACCCCACTGGTCATTAATTGACTTGAACTTGTCCATATCAGCAAACAGGAGCGCCACCTCCCCCTTTGCCCGGTTCGCTATTTTCAACTGCTGTTGCGCGATAGCATAGAACCCGCGTCTATTGTAGAGGCCGGTAAGCTCATCAGAGTTTGACATCTCCCGCAGCTTCTCTTGCAGATGAACATGCTGGATGCGGAGCATCATTTCATGCATGGTAAACGGTTTTTTTATGAAGTCCGAAGCCCCGGCTTCGATTGCCTGGTCATAGGAAAAATCATCAATGAATCCCGTCATCACAATAACATTCGTATCCGGCCACGATTGTCTTACTTCCTTCGTGAGCTGCAAACCTTTCATGCCAGGCATAACGATGTCGGTGATAAGAATATCGCAGGGTTTATCGGTGATATGGTCCAGCGCGGCCTCGGCACTGGAAAAAACTTCGCAGTCATGCCCTTGCATGACGAGAAATCGTTTTAGGACATCGAGAAGTGCCTCATTATCATCGACGACGATGAATTGGGTTTTATTTTTCAAAAGTGGCTCCCGGAGATAAAATACGGCAACGCCATTTCACGCCGATCATTGGCATCTAAACAAAGGACGGTTTTCAGTACCAGTAGATTCAGGGGGACTCGTCCTCGCGCGTCATGATACGTCTTTTTTCTTTGCGAGGATCTCTTCGATCTCTACCGCGGTATACAATCTGCCCTTGCCCGCTCCGGGACACCAGGAAGAGACTTCCTTCTCCCACACTGCGCTGTTCATGTTTTCCGGCCAGAAAGGCCAGGTACGGCACTGCCAGGGACGGGCTTCGTAAACCCGGCACCGGTTGTCCTGAAGAAAAGGGCAATCCTTGCCGGCATAGCGCAACTCATAGAGCCCATCCACTTTTTTGGTGAACGTTGCGGTGAACTCCGTTGTAGACATCCTGAAATGGGCAGCAAGGCGACGCCTGTCGCTGAACGACAGATAGACATAACCGTAGCTGCCGCGTGTTACGCAGCACTTGCCTTCTCCCTGACATTCGAAACGAATGCCATCCTTGTAAAAGTGTTTGCCCTTGATCATAGCTAATCCGGTTCGATAGTAGAAATGAGTGAAAATGAGACCAGTTGGTCACGATGATGTTCAGCCTTTTCTAATGGCTCCACCGTACAAAGCGCCACGCCGTTCTGATGAGCCTCCATCATAATCCGCTCGCACATACTCAACTCGAATTTAAAAACCCCCATCAGTGCTTTTATCACATGCTCCATGGTAGTATGGTCGTCATTATGAAGCAACACCTTGTACAACGGTATGTGAAGAGCGTGCTGTTCAGCACTTGTTCCTGGTTGTGGTAAAGGAAGTGTCTTTGGCATATTCTACAAATAGGTACGGGACTGAAGAATCATCCGTTTTTACAGGGTTCCCGTTCTTTCGTGAGAGGATTATAACATATAATTGTAGTGATAAATAGTGATAAAGGGAATGAATGAGAGGGAGGAGAATTAAGAGGAATACAACAGCTACAAGCCATCATCGCAGCTGTAATCTCTTCGACGTCATCGAATAATCATGAGTAGGTTTATTCTTCGCGTACCGGTGCGTAGAGGTGCATCCACTTAGGTGATCATTCGGTATGGTCATCTACGAAGATGCAGAGAGACCTCCTGACTACCGCGCAATGCCCGCACGGAAAGCTTTTTCGTGCTCTCTGAATACCTTCCGGAAGTGGAATCCGTAGATCGCGAGGGTTATCGCGAGCGGAAAGAGCCTCGGCCTTCTGAAAAGGGACCAGAAGAACAGCTTCCAGTACTGGTACCGCTCCTTGCCGATGATGCCGAGCCGTATCGCGGACTTGAAGCCGGCCATGACATAATTGAGCCGGAGACTTCCTGAGCGTGCCCGTGCAGGATGGTGTCCCTTCAAAAATGTTTTTATCCGCGCGTAATAGTGTTTCGGTGAATAGATCGTTTTCAGGATTGAGTTATAGCCGGCGAGAAGCGCTTCGTGGCTCATCTTCGGGATGAAGTTTATCGAGAAGTCCGTATTGTCGCCGGTCTGAGATTTCACGAGTCTCCCCTCCTCCTTCATGCGATCGTAGAGTTTGGTGCCGTGCGGTGCGTTTAATAAGCCGACCATCGCGGTCACGATCCCGCTCTCCTGAATGAACTCGATCAAGCGTTCGAATATCATTGCCGGGTCTTTGTCAAACCCAACGATAAATCCCGCCTGGACCTCCATTCCAGCCTGCTGAATCTTCCTGACACAGGCGACGAGGTCACGGTTGCGGTTCTGGAGCTTGCTGCACTCGGCAAGGCTTTCATCATTAGGCGATTCAATGCCTATAAAAACCTGATCAAACCCGGCCCTGACCATAAGCTTCATCAGTTCCGCGTCGTCCGCAAGATTGATCGATGCTTCCGTGTAGAGCGCAAAAGGATGCTTTCGCTTCTCCATCCAGGCGATGATGGCCGGAAGGACCTCCTTCTTGAGCTTCCCCTTGTTACCGATGAAATTGTCGTCGACAATGAACACGCTTCCCCGCCATCCCCGGGTATAGAGGTCATCCAGCTCAGTAATGACCTGAGAGGCAGTCTTGGTACGCGGCATACGGCCGTAAAGCACGGTGATATTGCAGAAGTCGCAATCAAAAGGACAGCCCCGCGAATACTGGATGTTCATGGAAGCGTATCTTTTTTTGTCCAGGAGGTCGAACCTTGGTACCGGCGTGGTAGCAAGGTCCGCCCATAGGGGGGACGTATATATATGGCGCGCCCTTCCTTCCTTCAGGTCTGCGAGGAAAAGCGGGAGAGTGATCTCCGCCTCGTTCAGAATGAGATGGTCAATATTGCTGAACTCTTCCGGCAAAGACGTGAATAGAGGACCGCCGGCGATCATTTTGACGCCGAGTGACTTGCATCGGAGAATGATCCTCTCGGCTGATTCGCGCTGGATGGACATGGCACTTAAAAAAACATAATCGGCCCAGCGAAGGTCAGCGTCCGAAAGTGTCTTCACGTTCTTGTCAACGAGACGCACCTCCCATTCTGCTGGCAGCATGGCTGCTACGGTCAGCAGCCCCAATGGTGGAAGGCTCGCATTTTTTGAAATGAACTTCAAGGCATACTTAAAACTCCAGAACGTCACCGGGTATTGCGGATAAACGAGCAGGATTTTCATGATATCTCCATACATTTCGCATGAACCAGCGCATAGGTAAGACAAAAGTATCTGGAAGAACGCCTTGGTTTCATTATTTACTTTACTACATTATCCATCAGTTGTCATGACTATTCTATATCGCAAATATTTCGAAGAGATGAATAAATTAGCTTCACTTTATCGAGTTTTTCTGTATAATAAAAAAATGCAAGACAATAGGCATTCACAAAGACAACCGATCCTGGTAAAGCGGGACTGTGCCATGGACGTTATCAAGTTCAAAGAGCTTGACCGTACTGATCATCATGGTCAGATAGTGGACATAAGCAGGAGCGGAGTAGGCATCGAATCGAATATGCCTATGGAACCCGGTTTTGTGTTGTTCAAGGACAGAATATGGGGTCAACACAGCGGTGTGTTGCTTTGGAGCAAACAAGTGGGGACTCAATACCGGTCGGGCATTCGATTTGTTCCCCTGCCCCATGATGCGGCACTCAGTGTTGACGAACATGCTGCACAATCCGGACCTCGCGAACCGCTCAAGGACCTGGAAAAGATCGTCAAAATGATGATCGAATACATAAAAGAGGATACAAGCTTAGGGAGAGGGATGATTGTACCCCGTGGTGAAAAGGGCGCAAACTCATGGAGTCAGAACAATAAACCTTGAAAGAGCGGTTTCGATGCTGGTGCGCAAATGCAGGTCCTGTTCGGTGAAACATCGAGACAATCCAATACGTCGCAGCAGGTTCCCTGAAGTCAGGCTTTATTATTTGTTCCGGTCATATCTTGATATCAATTCCTTCAATTCTTCATCATACTGTAAATTTCTGAGTATCGCGCGGGTAAGGTCAGTCCGTTTAACGCGGGCGTTGCGCAGGTCCGCATTTGTCAGATCAGCGGCCGTGAGAGTCGCATCAAGCATGTCCGCATCCCTCAGATCAGCAGAAGCGAGGATTGCGACACTCAGGTCCGTCCCATGAAAGTTCGCACCCCGCATATTACATCCCGAAAGATCAGCGCCGATCATGCTTGAACTGCGTGCATGGATCTTCACCAACACCGCACCCCCGCACCTGATCTTTCCGGCATCAGTCATCTGGAGATTCGCATTGGTGAGGTCGGCCTTTTCGAAGATTGCAGCGGAGAGCTTCGAATTTGTGAAATTGGCGCCCATGAGACGCGCTTCAGAGAAATCAGCGGACACAAAGGTGGAAAACGTGAGATCGGCCTGTTCGAGATTCGCCCCGTTGAACAAAGCCCCGGTGAAGTTCGAGCTGCTCAGGTTGCATCCGGACAGGCCGCAGTTTTTAAAGCTCGACCCGCTCATATTTGCACTGCTCAAGCTCGCGCCCTTGAAATTCGACCCATCGAAACGAAGTCCGAGGAGTTCCATGCCGTTCAGATTGACTCCTGAGAGGTCGCAGTTCGAAGCGTCCCCGGTTGACGAGGCCAGCATGAGGACATCTCTTTTGGTGAGTTTCTCCACGAGAAAAGGCCTTTCTCCCTAGTTCCTCCCACTCGATGAGGTCTGCAAGCTCCGCGACCAATTCCTAGCTCCAGAAAAAAGGACAGCCGTTAAAAAGCACCTTGCCTTTCAACAGCTGATCGTGATGTATTTCTGCACGGACAGGAGACTACGCCTGCCCAGCCGAGCCCAGCACATTCTTGTTTTTATGGATGATCATTTTGATCAACTCGTCTCGTGCAGGGCCCAGGTACTTTCTCGGATCGAACTCCGCTGGTTTTTCTGCCAGGGTTTTTCGGATCATCGCCGTCATCGCGAGGCGGCCGTCACTGTCGATGTTCACCTTGCACACGGCGCTCCGCGCCGCCTTCCTGAGCTGTTCCTCGGGGATTCCAACGGCGTCCTTCAACGCCCCGCCGTTCTTGTTGATGATCTCGACGTACTCGGGGATGACCGACGATGCCCCGTGCAGCACGATCGGGAAACCGGGGATACGCTTCTCGATCTCTTCAAGAATGTCGAACCTGAGCGGCGGAGGGACCAGGACTCCCCGCGAGTCGCGCGTGCACTGCGCTGGTTTGAACTTCATGGCGCCGTGAGAGGTGCCGATCGAGATGGCCAGGGAATCGACGTTCGTCTTCTTCACAAAGTCCTCGACCTCCTCCGGTCTCGTATAGGTGGACTTCTCTGCCGAAACCGCGTCCTCAATGCCCGCAAGTTGGCCCAATTCTCCTTCAACAACGACATTGTTGGCGTGGGCGTATTCGACCACCTGTTTGGTCAGCTTCACGTTATCGTCGTACGAATGATGGGACCCGTCGATCATGACCGATGAAAAGCCCGTATCGATGCAGGACTTGCAGAGCTCGAACGTGTCGCCATGATCGAGGTGCAGCGAAAATTTTACCGGTGAACCGGCATCGTTGATCATCCCTACAGCGCCCATAGCCAGGAACCGCAGGAGGGTCTGGTTTGCGTACTTCCTCGCCCCGCTCGAGACCTGCAGGATGAATGGCGATTTCGATTCCACGCATCCCATGACGATTGCCTGAAGCTGCTCCATGTTGTTAAAGTTATACGCGGGAATGGCATACTTACCTTTCATCGCCTTCGCAAACATCTCAGTTGTCGTGACGAGACCGATATCCTTGTATGATACCTTTTCCATAATAATGTTTTCCTCCTGTTGATAGAATTCAATTGTGACGTCAGTATATCTTATCACAAGTTTTATGCAAACTTCAAGCGCCCATTGTGGTCCGCGGGAACATGTTGTTTTCCTGGTTCTTATGACCGCTTCCGGACTGCATAGGTCGGAAAACGGCAGGGAAAGCAATCAGGATAAGAAATGAACGCCTATATTGTAACTCAACGAAATACCGAGATAGAGGATACGGTCGGCTGGATGTAACGTTCTTCTTGTTCGTTCCCGGAAGACTCAGACTTTAAAAATCCGGGAATAGCTTTAGCGATATCGTTTTCCCCTGCCCGACATGCGCTGTCGCGGAAAGAATGCCTCCTTCGATATATTCTAGTTTGAAATTATTATATCCTTTTTTGACAACACTCTTGGCATCAGAAGGACAACCGGCCTCGCACCCTGCGATGCCCTTGACCATGCGCGGCAAAAGTCCGCGGACGTCCAGATTGTCCATTTTCACACCCTTGGGAGCGAGAAAATCATCGATTTTCCCGACAAGGGCATCAAAGTCAATGCGAAAAGGGTCTTCGATGGTGATCGACAGTGATTCTTTCTCCAAACGTATATCTAGTTCCATGCGAGCACTATCCTCCTGTTAGATCATCCATGACAGAATGGTGTACGGGACAAGGGTCGTTTTCGTTAGATGCCGCTCTGATTATCTCAGGTACAGGCGTATCCTCTGGAGTTTGTGAACAGACCAGTAGAGTCGCAGTGCACAACGAAAAGTAAACGGCTGCTGCGGCTTGATACACGGCTTGAGCGGTGACCACTGACATCTGTCATATGCCTTACCTGTCTGATGGTGTCTGTATCCGCCACCGATGAAGTTACTATAAAAGAGGCTAAAAGGCAAGAAATTAGATGGGCTTTCGGGGTGCTACCTAGGTTCGTTGTGTATGCTCCCTCGTCCCTGCTAATTGAACTTAAAAACTACGTACGAGCATTCGATTTCCCACTGACACAGACGGTGGTCGTCTTGATACCCATCATCGCGTCAGGTTTTGGTGCTCAGACAGATGGTTTCCTCCACTGACATCGAGTTATTTAACAATCCCTTGACAATGGCCCTTTAATATCCGATAATAAGTCGCCATTAAAATGTGATCAGTCCTTTTGCCGTGTCAACATGAGCGGCATATGTCTTTTTAAAGTCATTCAGTGAACGCTAAGGAGCAGGATTTGCCATCTGAATATCTCGAATTTGAAAAACCGATCGCTGACCTGGAAAAAAAGATCGAGGAACTGACGCTTTTCACGTCGAATGGGAATATCGACCTCGAAGAGGAGATCCTCAAGCTTCAAAAGAAATCCGACCAGCTGCTGGCTGAGATCTATTCTCGTCTGTCGCCATGGCAGAAGGTACAGATCTCGCGCCACCTGAACCGCCCTTATACCCTTGACTACATCGAAGCGATGCTCACCGATTTCACGGAAATGCATGGCGACCGCGGCTTTGCCGACGACCCGGCCATCGTCTGCGGGATGGCAAAACTGGACGGGATGCCGGTCGTGATCATCGGCCACCAGAAAGGCAGGACCCTCAAGGAACGGGTGTACCGCAACTTCGGGCAGCCGAATCCCGAGGGCTACCGAAAGGCATTGCGCCTGATGCGTTTCGCGGAAAAGTTCAAAAAACCCATTATAACGTTCATCGATACCCAGGGCGCTTATCCGGGTATTGGCGCGGAAGAACGGGGTCAGGGTGAGTCCATCGCCCGGAATCTGTATGTCATGTCCCTGCTTAAGGTCCCCATTGTTGCGGTGGTGATCGGCGAAGGCGGGAGCGGTGGCGCGCTCGCCCTGGGAGTTGCCGACCGCGTGCTCATGCTTGAACACGCTACCTACTCGGTCATTTCCCCCGAAGGGTGTGCCGCCATCCTCTGGAACAACGGCGCCAAGGCGAGCGAGGCCGCAGAACTGCTCAAGATCACGGCGCAGGACCTCTTCCATATGAAAGTGATCGATGAAGTAGTGGAGGAGCCGATCGGCGGGGCGCACCGTGACGCGCGAAGAGCGGCGGAATTGCTCAAAGAAGCCATTACAAGGAACCTGTCGGAGATAAAAAACACATCTTCTGACGAGCTCGTGAAGCTTAGATATGAGAAGTTCAGAAAATTAGGGATGTACGATCAGTTGTAGCAGTGTCTGCAGAAGGGTCACCCGATCTCTATCTTCAACCGTTCGATGGTGTTCTTTACACCGGTCATGGCGTCCTGGATACTGGCGTAGGCCGACAGCAGGAGCAGCAGGCAATACTCATCCGCCACCGGGACCACCAGTTCGTTCAACTGGTCCAGCGAGAACAGTACCGCGTGGACTTCTCCCAGTTTGAGACGTTTACTGATATCCTTGATCCGGTCGAGCTCGATCTCCTTCCACGCGCCGATCAGCTGCACATCGATGTCGTGGTCTCCTGACTGTGAAATGGTCTCCCCTTCGCCATCAAGAAAGATCGCTGTCTTCGCCCCATTTACCGCGGCTACCAGGTCGTTCAATATCTGTTTGATCAAACAATCCTCCAGCGATACATCGTCTCGGGTGTCGACCTCTCGTTTCTGAAACGTTGTCGCTCCCGCCTCTCAACTGAACATCCGGAAAAAAAGAAAAGTCACCCCTGCACCGAGCAGAGCGCCGGCAATCACCTCGATGGGCCGGTGAATGCCGGACGACCACCTGCTCCAGCTCACCAGGACGGCAAGCAGGAAGGTCAGGATAACGATCGGGAGCGAGTTCGTCAGATACAACGCAGCGATCCATAGGGAAAAGGAGACCGCGGCATGACCGCTCGGCATTCCGCCCCGGAGCGGCTCCCCCTTGCCGAGAAAAGCCTTGAGGATGATGACCAGAATGATGACGACAGCGAGTGCAACGAAGGCCACAACGTCGTTCGGCGTCTTTCGTATTTGCCAGTGCTCCGCCGCGACCGCTGCCTTGAGCGCCGGGTACAGAATAAGATACGCGAGCATCAGAGCCCCGATGGAGGCAATGAGCACCACACCGGCGGCGATGTCCTTGGCATTCTTCGCCAGGGGATGATATTTCTCGGAGATCATGTCCACCGTCGTCTCGATGGCAGTGTTCAGCATCTCGGTGACGAGGACGAGCACGATCGACATGCAGAGCAGGATAAATTCGCTTCGGGATATGTTCAGGACAAGACCAAGGATGAGAGCAGCCAGCGCTGCAAAGAGATGGTAGCGCATATGCCGCTGGGTCTTGACGGCATAAATGATCCCTTCGATCGCCACATTTGCGCGCTGCACCCAGTTCTTTGGCTTCATGCGGCAAGCGACTTCAGGAGCCGCTGCTCCTTCCGCTTCATGCGACGCGCTTCCAAGAGGCCTTGTTCATGATCGTAGCCGAGCAAATGGAGCAGCCCATGAACGAGCAGTCGTTCGAGCTCAACGTTCAGAGGATGTCCTGCTTCAGCGGCCTGGCGCGCAGCGACCGGGAGGGAGATCACGATATCACCGAGCATTTCAGGCTGGATATGGGGGAACCTCCCCTCGCGCAGCGGGAACGACAGGACGTCCGTGGTACTGTCCTTGCCGCGCCACGTATGATTGAGGGTGCGCATGGCCCGGTCGCCGATGAACAGTATGCTCAACTCGGCATCAGGAAGACCGAGACTCCGCAGCAGCTTCGTGAGCCTTTTCAGGAGTGCCGTAGTTGGCAGCCTTCTTTTCCTGAGGGTGTTTTTTATCCTGATGTTCACTGTGTTTCTTGTCTCCTTTGAAATCCATACCGGGATAGTCGATCCGTTGGTGAAAGCTGCCGGTCAGGACGAGATTGAAGCTCTTGGATATGACCCGCAGGTCATTGAGCGTAAGGTCGCACATGCTCAGCTGGTCGTCGATAAAAAAGCGGGTGATGACGCTGTTCGTCAGCATCTGGATTCGATCGAGTGTCGGATTGTCGAGGGTCCGGGAAGCAGCCTCGACGGAGTCGGACAGCATGACGATGGCGGCCACCTTCGTCCTTGGACGGGGTCCGGGATAGCGGTAGTCTTCCTCGGCGATGGGAGAGAACGGCTGGAGCTCTTTCGCTTTCTGGTAGAAATATGTGATCAAGCGAGGTGCCGTGATGCTGCTGAATGATGTCGATGATCTGGGTCGGAAGTCGGTGCGCGCGGGCGACCTCCACTCCTTCTTTGACGTGAGCCGCGATGACCAGGCTGCTCATCGACGGCATGAGGCGATCATGCTTGTTCTCCGTGGGCCGCTGGTTCTCGATAAAATACTCGGGTTTGTGGATCTTCCCGATATCGTGGTAGTAGGACCCGACGCGTGCAAGGGTGGGGTTCTCGCCGATCGCTTCGGCGGCTGCCTCGGCCAGGTTTCCTATGAGAATGCTGTGGTGGTAGGTCCCTGGACTCTTATACACCAGCTCTTTGAGCAGCGGTTGGTTGGGATCAAGGAATTCCAGCAGCTTGATGTCCGTGGCGATGTCGAACACCGTTTCAAAGAACGGCAGTAACGCTGAGACGATCGTTGACACGGCGATGGCGCCGAGCACACCCGCGGTCAGGTCGTAGATGCCGCGGTTCAAGAGCTCCCCCCGGAACAGGTCAATTCCGATGATGGACAAGAGGTTGACGAGTGCCGTCAATGCCCCTGCCTTCAATAGGGCTGTCCGCTTCTTGCACCGGATAACGCTGAGCGCGGCCGTGATGCTGCCCAGGAAGTAGTAGGCCGGTATGAATGGTTCACCCGGGAACAGGATGCCGAGCAGGATGCTGACGACAAAGGAGAATCCCAGGGCGAGATGGAAATCGAGCAACAGGCTTGTCAGCATAGCGCCCGCGGCCACGGGAAGCACGAAGCCGATCGTCATGATATCAAGATGCAGCTTATTTGCAACAAGCGACAATACGAATATCCCCGCGTACGACAGTATGACCGTCACCAACAGGAGGACAGCGAGGAGCACGATCTTTTTTCTGTCAGCAATGAGCGCCGGCCGGTACCGCTTGATGTCCCGGTAGAACAGGTAGAGGAATATCAGGATGAACACGCACAGGCCGAAATAGACATCGAGCTGCTTGCCAATGCCTTCCAAATGTGCGGTTTCCTGGAGGATCCGTTCCTCCCGTTTCGTTACCCGCTGCCCTGCTCCAACGATCAGCTCTCCCTTATTCACCTTGAACGAAATCGAAGTTTGGTCAGACCCCTGGTCTTCGATATACAGGGTTTGCGGCGCTATGATATTGCTGATGGCTATCTCACCCTCTTCCAGCAGTGGGATCCGCGGAAGCAACACAAAGGCGAGAATGGCCGCAGTCACCAGGGCTACTGCGATATTAAGTATCCGGACTGAAGGAAAGCGGCTTTCAAGTACACCATCACCGTCGTGATCCTGGTCTTGGGGCTTGGTCAGTAGCCTCGCCGCTGTTTTATCGCTGCTATTCATCCGCTGCCTCATACTGTTCGTATGCCCTGATGATCTGCTGCACCAGTTTGTGGCGCACCACATCTTTGTTCGTAAAATAGACGAACCGGATGTCTTCAATGCCCTCGAGGATCTTCTGCGCCTCGACGAGACCGGAACTCCTGTCACGAGGGAGGTCGACCTGGGTGATATCGCCGGTGATAACGGTCTTTGAGTTGAACCCGAGCCGGGTGAGGAACATTTTCATCTGTTCCATCGTTGTGTTCTGCGCCTCATCCAGGATGATGAAGGAGTCGTTCAGCGTGCGTCCGCGCATGAAGGCCAGCGGCGCGATCTCGATGTCCCCGCGCTCTACGAGTTTGTTCGCTTTTTCCGTCTCGATCATGTCGTAAAGCGCATCATACAGCGGACGCAGATAGGGATTGATCTTCTCGTAAAGGTCGCCTGGCAGGAATCCGAGCTTCTCACCCGCCTCCACGGCAGGGCGTACGAGGATGATCCTGCTTACCTCTCGCCGCAGGAGCGCGGACACAGCCGTGGCCATGGCAAGATAGGTTTTACCCGTGCCGGCCGGTCCTATGCCGAACACGATATCGTATTGCCTGATCGCCTCTATGTATCCGCGCTGGGTTTCGTTCTTCGGCGTAACAGGACGCTTTCTGCTCGAGACGGGGATCGTTTTCTGAAATATGTCTTTCAAGGTAGAGGATGAATTGGAGGAAAAGGCCTGGATTGCGTCTTTTACGTCGTCTTTCTGGACAATGATTCCCTGCGCCAGCATATCGGCAAGCTGTCTGATAAGATGCTCGACTTTCGAAACCGTTTTCTCGTCGCCTTCGATCTGGATCCTGTTCCCTCGGGCGTGCAGGATCACTCCATAGGTATTCTCGATCAGCCTGAGATTTTTGTCCATGTCACCGTAGAGGCTTGGCAGGGATTGTTCGTTTTCTATGGTCAGATTAACGGAAAAGGTATTCATGAGGGTGTGCTACACCGGGTTGGCAGGACCGGTGTAACTTGATTAATGTTAACATTTTGAAATTTCAAAGTCAATTTGACTTTTAGTAGTCTATGCCCTTCTGCGCGGCTATACCGGTAAGGTAAGGGTGTTTTATATCACGCATTTCAGTGACCATGTCTGCCGCAGCAATAAGGTCAGGGTGCGCATCACGTCCAGTGAGTATCAAGTGCAGCTTGGACGGTTTGCTCCGGACGAGTTCCAGGACCTCCCCGATATCGATCAGACCAAGGTGAACCGCATTATTGATCTCGTCGAGGACCACGACGTCCCAGGAGCCCGCGAAGATGCGCTGGCGTGCCGCTTCCAACGCTTCATGAGCCGCTTTTTTATGTTCGTCCAATGGCTTGGTACTGCCGCAACAGTTTACAAAACCCTTGCCCAGTGAAACGAATTCGATCTCAGGAGCAAGCCGTTCAGCCGCCCGCGACTCACCCGTAGCGGACGGGCTTTTGATAAACTGAACAATGGATACATACAAGTTATGTCCGAAGGCGCGGAGCGTTATTCCCAAAGCCGCGCTCGACTTCCCCTTGCCATCTCCGGTAAAAACGATCACGAGTCCTTTTTGCAAAATCCGTCCCTCTATTCATGCTCAATCATGACGAATCATAGCATCTTGACCTGTAAAACTCAAGAAAAGAAGATGCAAACGTTTTTCACTCGTCGAGTCGGCACTCAGTAGTTACCTATGAGATGTGACGCCGTATCGGCTTTGCTTTTTCCCTGTCTCCGGAGGTATAATGCGCAACATGCAAAAAAGCAGACCGTTCCTCCTCTACCTGTTCCTGACGCTCTTCGCCGTTCTCATCGGCGGGGGTGCCGGATATATTATTTTTTCACTCTGGGACCTGCCTGAGGTCAATATCCTCGAACAATTCAAACCGAGCATTACCTCCCGCGTCTATTCCGACGACAATAAACTGCTTGCCGAGTTCTTCCTTCAGAACCGTACTCCCGTGGTTTTCACAGACGTACCCGATATGCTGATCAAGGCGCTTATTGCTACCGAGGACACCAGGTTCTACAGTCATCTCGGGCTTGATCTGCGCGGGATCGCCCGGGCCATGTACCGTAATATCAAGGCTCGGAAGGTGGTTGAGGGCGGCAGCACCCTGACGCAGCAGCTCGCCAAAGTGCTTTTTCTGAACCCCGAACGAAGTTATTCGCGCAAGTTCAAGGAAATGACCCTCGCGCTCAGGATCGAGCAGCGATACACCAAACAGGAGATCCTCTCGTTCTATCTAAACCAGATATATTTCGGCAGCGGCGCCTACGGCGTTGAAGCAGCGTCCCAGATCTACTTCGGGAAACACGCCAAAGATCTGAATATCGCCGAGTGCGCGCTCCTCGCCGGTCTTCCCCGGTCCCCGAAATACTACTCACCTTTCAAATCGCCACTAAGGGCCGCGGGAAGGCGCGCCTATGTCCTGAACCGGATGGCAGCTAGCGGCGTCATTACCAGGGCACAGGCCGATGAGGCCAAAAAAGCCCCCCTGTCTTTCGAGTCCCCGGTCAAGACAGGCGGACGGGCACCCTACTTCATCGAATATGTGCGTCAAAAGGTTGAGGATCGGTTTGGATCGAGCATTCTCTATTCCGGCGGTCTGAACATCTATACGAGTATAAACGATGACCTCCAGAACTACGCGGAGCAGGCCGTGGCTGATGGTATTTTGAAAATCGAGTCCCGGCATAAACTTCACGTCAAGTCTCCCCTCCAGGCAGCGCTTCTTGCAATCGAGCCGGCGACCGGCCGCATCCGGGCCATGGTCGGCGGACGGGACTTCAGGCAAAGTCAGTTCAATCGAGCCTGGCAGGCCCTGCGGCAACCCGGTTCGGCGTTCAAACCGGTCATCTATGCAGCGGCCCTCGACCGCGGGTTCGGCGCTTCCGACATCCTTGACGACTCACCCCTGACGATCAAGCTGGACCGGAATAAAAACTGGTCACCCGAGAACTTTTCACGGACCTTTCAGGGGAGGGTGACTCTGCGGAATGCGCTCATCCAGTCGTTGAACGTGCCGACGATCAGGCTGCTTGAAAAGATCGGCATTCACGATACCATCCAGTATGCAAGAAAACTCGGCATCAAAAGCACGCTCAACCCCTATTTGTCGCTGGCCCTCGGCAGTTCAGACATGACCCTTGCCGAACTGACCGCCGTGTACGCCGTGTTCGCCAATCACGGTATCAGTATGGGTCCGGTATCAATCCTGTCGATCACCGACAACACGGGCCGTGTGCTGTATACGAACGATGCACTTCCCACCCAGTCCATCAAGCCTGAGACAGCGTACCTTACCACCGATCTGCTTAAAGGTGTGATCGAGCACGGAACGGGATGGAAGGCCCGCGAACTCGGAAGGCCCGCGGCAGGCAAAACGGGGACCACGAATGACTACCGTGATGCATGGTTCATCGGATACACGCCCAGCCTGGTGACCGGCGTCTGGGTCGGTTACGACGACCAGACGAGCATCGGCTACCGGGAAACGGGAGCGCGCGCCGCGCTGCCGATCTGGCTTGCGTTCATGAAAAAAGCGAATGACGACCGTGCGCCCGAGGATTTTGTTGCTCCCGAGGGCATCCTTTTTAAGCAGATCGATCCCCGGAACGGCCTGCTCAGCACGGAAAACTGCAGACAGTCCGTTCTCGAGGCGTTTCTACCGGGAACGGAACCGAGGCAGTATTGTGATAAGACCAGCGTTCTCAGTGATGAACCGCCTATCCATGATGAAGCGCCGTAAATTGACAAACCATCCCTGTCCCGAACGTTCTTTTCTATTGACAATGAAATACCACTTTGTTATATTTGCGAGGTCAAAAGGGCAGGAACATTTCCGGCTCATGCGGGTGTAGCTCAGCTGGTAGAGCACAACCTTGCCAAGGTTGGGGTCACGAGTTCGAATCTCGCCACCCGCTCCATAAATGATAAGGGGTTAACCCATACGGGTTAACTCCTTTTTGTTTTGTGTGTCGGTTTTTGTGAGGGTTTAACTCAGTATGTATGTTCTTCAGTAGGATCTGAAACACCAGGGCTTCGGTCATCTCTTTTCTGGTGTTACGGCAACAGGTTTGACTTGACTCCCTGGCATAGTGGGCATACTTTTCGGCATCCCTTACACTTCAAGTGTTTCGGTATGTCTTCAGGATAATTGGATCGATTATGAATACTGATTGACGGATATAGGGAAGATATGCTTTTAAATCAGCATATTGCAGCATCATCTCTCATCAACTTCCTCAATTTTATTCAATCGTTATAATTGGCGAAATCCCTTCCTTTGCGTGGATCGTCTTTTGGAGTTTTTCCGCCGCGGCCTTGTTCGAGAAACTACCGAGCCTCACACGATACCAGATACCTTTGCCCGGCAGTTGTGATGAATAAATGAATGCCGCGTATCCACGCTGTTTCAACCTCTTCACCTCATCCTCGGCCATTTCTTTTTCCTGATACGATGCAGTCTGCACGGTGTACCGAAGCTTTACGCCTGCGGATGACTTGGCAGACTCTTTCTTCGTTGACGTCTGAGATTGATTCGAAGATGCTTGCTTGGGTTTAACCGGTGAGAGTGCTTCTCTTTCAACTTTTATCTCAACCCGCTTTTCCATTGGTGCGGCTTGCTGTTTCTCTGGTCTCTTCTCCTCTTGCGCTGGTCTGGCCTTGAGATCGATCGAAACCGTCTTGTCGGTATTGTCGGTCAGGGTCTTGTAAAAGGTAAATTCCTCCTTTTTTGTCCCCGTGCCCGAAGACACCTCAGGAAGTGGTTGCGAGATCTCTCCAGAGGTACTGGACTTGCTCTGATATTTTCCCACATAGTAACCTAAAAAAAAGAACCCCACCATGAGGGCCACTCCAACGGGGATAATGAAGATCTTGGATAGGATGCCGCCTTGTTGATTGTTGATCATGCTTTTCCCTTTCATTACATTCACTATGCCGGCAGAGAGCATGGCGCAAGGGGCATGGAGCATAACCCTTTGCCTTTGCGCTCAATTCTCTATCCTCTTCTCCATGCCCTAAGCTCTCTGCTCTAGGCAACGATCATCGCGTCTCCATAACTGTAAAAGCGATACTTTTCGGCTATTGCCGTGCGATAGGCCGAGAGGGTCCGCTCCCTGCCGGCAAATGCAGACACCAGCATGAGGAGCGTGGACTTCGGCAGATGAAAATTGGTGATGATGCCGTCCGTGACCGTGAAACAATATCCGGGATAGATGAACAGCTCCGAGCTGCTATCTCCGGGCGCGACCCTGTTGCTGCCGGCCGCAGCGGTTTCGATCGTTCGCACGCTTGTGGTCCCCACGGCGATCACCCGCCTGCCTTCGGCCTTTGCGCGATTGATTCGCTGAGCGGAGTTCTCGGTAATCGAGTACCGCTCAGGCAGCATACGATGTTCACTGATCGTTTGCATACGGACAGGCTGGAACGTACCAGGACCCACGTGGAGTGTGACCGTGGCAATCTCAATTCCCTTTGTCGTCAGCCGTTGAAGCAGTTCCCCGGTGAAGTGCAGACCCGCTGTAGGCGCCGCAACCGCACCTTCATGAGCCGCGTATACGGTCTGATAACGCTCCTGGTCAACTTTATCCGCTTCACGCTTTATATAAGGTGGAAGCGGGGTTTTCCCGATCTCAGGTAGAATTGACCTGATGTCTTCGATACCGTGAAAGCGTACAGTTCTGACGCTGTCAACTCCCTCCCCGGTGATCTCAGCCTCCACGCCATCGGTGATGCGCAGCCTCTTCCCGGCAGTGCCGCAGCCTTTCACCAGCACTTCCCAGAGGTTCCGTCTTCGTTCAAACAGGAGAAATATCTCAGCCCTGCCGCCCCCAGGCTTTGTTGCCGGAAGCCTGCACGGGAAAACCTTCGTGTCATTTATGATCAACAGGTCTCCGGGAAGAAGATACTGATCGATGTCCGTAAAAATGCGATGCGCCATATTGCCGGTAGAGCGATTGAGGGCCAAAAGGCGTGAACGGTCCCTTTGCAAGGATGGCTCCTGCGCAATGAGAGACTTGGGAAGGTCAAAGTCGAAATCGGTAATGGTAAGGGATTCTGCAACCGGTGAAGTCATGACGGGATAGTACCATATGATGGTGCAAATTCCAAATTCATATCACGAAATTCCAGCCCGGATAAACCGGGACCAACTATGCCACAATGGCCGAGAAGAGGGCAACACCGACCCACCCCTGACAGAATCCGCCGGGGACAGGCCAAAGCACGAATAAATTCATTCACTGGTTTATGTGTCATGGAGCCTTTGTGGCTGAACTTTGGCTCTATTTGGATTGTATATATTGGCTTTAGGAGTTATCTCGTTATTTATCTCCGCAGCGAGATTACTCGAACGACTCTCTTCCACCCGCGCTCGAATTCTTCATAAGAAGCCAGGATACCTTTTTTCAGCGATTGATCTCGACAGCTTTAGATAATTCTCTTTCAGCATATTTGTCGTCCTGGAGATCGAAGTACGCGACGCCAAGGCCAAGGTGTACGTCAAACGCGGAAGCAAGTGTCTGCGACTACCAGCGGTATCTCCTGACTCCTGATTACTGCTTCTCAATCCTTCATCACCTTCACCATTACCCTGCGGTCTCGGGGGCCGTCGAATTCGCAGAAAAACACAGCCTGCCACGTGCCGAGCGCCAGCCGTCCTTCCTCTACGATCACGGCCTTCGACACGCCGATGATGCTCGATTTGATGTGCGCCGCGGAATTTCCTTCACTATGTCCGTACTGGTCGTCAAAGGGGATAACCTTATTCAACTCCTTCAGGATGTCTCTCCCCACGTTCGGATCGGAGTTCTCATTGATCGTGATACCCGAGGTTGTGTGAGGAACAGAGATATAGCACATGCCCGAGCGGACACCGCTTTCCGCAACGAGACGCTGCACCCCTTGTGTAATGTCCACAAGCTCTGTCCTGGAATTCGTCTTCACCCTGAGCTGTCTGAGCATGCAAACCCCCTTATATGATGGATACGGCAAGGCCTGACATCATTCATCCTTCGTCCCACATCCCCTATCTCTCGCTCCTAATGCTCCTCGATCCCCACTTCATCATGCACCCTGTTGCGTTTTTCATCAATGATCGGATAGATGATGTGCGTAATAAGCGAATTGATGCGCGCAAGGTTGCCGATGAGGTCAAGATGGATGTGGCTCGTCTCGATGGATTCCCGGAACCCTTTGCGGAGCCTGTCGAGATGCGCCTGGACCAGCTCTCGCTCCATCATGCCGAGTTCTTCCTTGTTCCGGAGCACCTGGTCCGCAAGGACCCGGTCGTTGCCCGCGAATGCCGAGATCGCGGTATCGAAATTTTCAATGACTTTCTTGTGAAAGAGGATGATCTCGTCCAATCCCTCCCGGGAGAACGTGATCCCCTTGCTGATCCGCTTCATCGCAAGCGGCATAATGTTCCGGTCGATGATGTCGCCGATGTTCTCCAGATTGCGTGAAATCTCGAGCACAGCCATCGAGCGCCGTGACTGGGTCTCGGTAATGGGAGACGACGACAACCGGGTGATGTAAAGCCGGATATGCCGGTCCAGGAGGTCTATCAGGTTGTCCTTGTTCTTTATGGCAGCTATGGAAGCAGGATCATCGGTCTGAAAAACAGGGATCGCATCGACCAGCATCTCGCGCACAATATCGGAAACCCGGAGCGCCTCCCGGCTCGCCTGTCCCAGCGCAAGCGCGGGCGTACCGAGCACGTGCTCGTCAAGGTACCTGGGCCCGACCTTTTTCTCCTCCTCCTCTTCAGGCACCAGTTTCATGACCAATCTCGAGAATGGCCCGATAAAAGGGAGGAAGACCACGGCCATGATGACGTTGAACAGCGTATTGGCATTTGCGATCTGACGGGTAAGGTCCGGGGTCGTTGCAGTGACCAGCTGCGCGAAGGGGATGAGGAGCGGCAGAAACAGCAGAACGCCGAATACTTTAAAGAGCAGATGCGCCCAGGCCACGCGCCGCGCCTCGACAGGCGAGCGCAGGCTCGCGAGGAACGCAGTGGCGCAGGTGCCGATGTTGGCGCCGAGGATGATATAGATCGCGGCGGGAAGCGGTATCAGACCGCTCGTGGCAAGGACGAGCGCGATGCCCATGGTCGCCGCACTGCTATGGATGAGGGCCGTTACGCCGGCCGAGAGCACGATGCCGATAAGCGGTGTATCGGTGAGCGCGATGAAAACCTGCCGGAACAACTCGTTCCCCTGGAGCGGTGTCATTGCCTCGATCATGATCTTGATCGAGAGGAACACAAAGCCAAAACCGAGCACGCCCTGGCCGATATTTTTGAAGAGCATCTTTTTGGCAAAGAGCGTGAAGGACAGACCTATCCCGACAAGGAGCACTGCGTAATCGTAGACGTGAAAGGCAATGAGCTGTACCGTGAGCGTGGCGCCTATATCGGCGCCGAGGATGACCGCGAGGGTCTGATGGAAACTCATGAGACCGGCGCTCACGAAACCCACCAGCATGACCGACGTTGCGCTGCTCGATTGGATAAGGCCGGTGATGAATGCGCCTCCACCCACTGCGGCGAGTCTGTTGCTCGTGAGCGACCGGAGGAGCGATCGGATCTTCGGGCCTACGGCATTCTGAAGGCCGTCATTCAGGAGCTTGATACCGTAGAGCAGGAGAAGCATCCCGCCGAAGAGGCTGATGAATATCATGACGGTACTATGCCTGCATTTTCCTTATTCGTCAACGGGAATTTTCGTTCCTCCCGCTCGTTCCCGTACAAAAGCCACTTCTTCCTCACGGTTTCTCACGCTTCCGTCCAGCTTCGCATCCAGAAGTTCGGCAAGCAGCTTCCTATATCGCGGTCCGGGCGGTATTCCCATTTTTTTGAGGTCGTTTCCGCTCAGCTCCACCTTGATCGTGCGGAGTTGGGTAAGATACAGAGAAATGTACTTCTTGGCCTTGTCCTGTTTTGCCTTGGCCATCATGAGCAGGAGCGATTCAGTATCAAGCTGTACGAGCAGTTCATAGATACGGCTGGGGGTGAGATTCTGCTCCTTATAGAACGCGGCGAGCACCTCGCGGTACGCAGCCCGTGAATGCCGAATCCGCTCCCTGTTCCTGACCGGGACCGAGAGCCGCTCGAGCGTCTCGTTAACTGCGGGGTCCTTCAGTCGATCGAGCAATCCGAGAAAGAACACAAACCATTTTTCTATCGTAAGATCCAGATAGAGAAGCCTGAACCATGTGAGGGTCTCTCCTATTCCGGTAAAGAGACGCTCCGCTTCCACCGTGGCTTTCAGAGTGGGATGGATGAACTTCAGAAGATCGAGGTCTTTCATGCGCTTAAGGACCTTCAGCGGTTCGGCCTCCGAGAACAGCAGGATGAGTTCCGCATAGATCCGCTTGCCGGTCAAGCGATTGAAGAGCTTCATGTTCACGGCGCTCTTGATAAGGTTCTGGGTATGCTTACTGAGTTTAAAATCGAAGCGCTGCTCAAACCGTATGGCCCGCAGAACACGCGTAGGGTCTTCCACGAACGAGAGACTATGCAGAACACGGAGGGCCTTCTCCTTGATATCACGCAGGCCGCCGAAGAAATCGATGAGCTCACCGTAGCGCTGTCTGTTCAGCCGCACCGCAAGCGTGTTGATCGTGAAGTCACGACGATAGAGGTCTTTTTTAATTGAAGAAAGCTCTACGGTAGGCAAGGCAGCAGGTGATTCATAATATTCGAGCCGGGCCGTGGCAATATCGAGCTTGATCCCGTTCGGCAGCACGACGACTGCGGTTCCGAACTTTTGATGGGCTTTCATGCGACCGCCGGCACGCTTCACGAGAATATCCGCGAAGACGATGCCGTCGCCCTCGACCACGATATCTATATCCAGGTTCATGACCCGCAGGAACAGATCGCGCACAATGCCGCCCACGAGGTAGACCGGGAACCCGGCCTCGTCGGCGACCTCACCGACCAATCTGAGCGCTTCGCGTACATCCGGGGGAACGCGCTCTTCGATCATTCTCTGCACATTCCTGGCAGATCGGAGCATGACCGCTTCGGACCCGGCCACCTCGGCCAGACGCTCTTCGTGGAGAGATCGCAGGAGATCGGTACGGGTGATCGCGCCCACGAGCCTGCCGTTCCTGTCGATGACCGGGATAAATCGCTGATGCTCCTCGATCATGATCTTCTCCACCAGTCCCATTGGCATGTCGGGTGACGCGACGGGGCCGCCCGTGGTCATGAACTCATTGACCTTCTGTTTGCCCAGGTTGTGGAAAAGAGCCTTCTGCACGACCTCACGGGTGATACTGCCCAGATACTTTTCTTCGCGCAGGACCGGCAGAACGTTCACGCTGAACCTGGTCATGGCCTCGCCCGCGTCAGCGATCGTACTGCCTGACGGGATGGTTTTGACCGGCGAGGTCATGACCTCGCTCGCCACCTGTCCGGGCTTGATATGCTGTTTAAGAATATCGATCAGGCGCTCCGTGGCCTGCACGTGTGTCATGTCCTTGACCACCGCGGATGCAGCAGTGGCATGTCCGCCGCCGCCCAGTTCCTCGAGAACCATGCCGACGTTCACCTGGGGGATCCTGCAGCGGGCAATCACATGCGTCTTGTCCCCCATCTGCACCACGAGGAAAAGCACGTCGAGGCTCTCCATATCCCTCATCTTGTGGGCCAGGATCGCGAGATCAGGGACAAAGTGTGGTATCGCCAGCGTTGCAATCACCACCGGCACACCATTAATGTCAAAACTCTTGGCGGACTCGATCAGGTTGTTCAAAATGGCGATCTGATCGACAGTAAGCTCGCGTGAGATGAAATCCGAGACGATATTGAGCTGTGCCCCCTGGGAGAGGAGGTATGCCACCACCTGAACGTCCCTCTCCGTGGTGGATACGAACGTGAGGGAGCCTGTCTCTTCATAAATGCCCAGGGCGAAAATGGTCGCCTCGATAGGAGTGATCGGGATGCCCTTCTGCTTGAGCAGTTCCACCATGATCGTGATCGTGGCACCGACCTCTTCGACAATTTCAAGTTCACCGCGGATATCGCCGTCCGCTGCGGGGTGGTGATCGTAAATGGTCACCGTGACGCCGGGTCGCTTCAGCGCGCCCGCCAGTTTTCCCAGCCTCGCGGGATTCCGGTTATCGACGATGATAAGTTTGGTTATACTGTCCACATCGATATTTTTAAGACGATCGACCTCGAGCGCGTAGAACGCTGACTCGAGAAAAAAATCCCGCATGCTCTTCTCCTGCGACCCGGGAAATACAAGCCGGGCGTCGGGATGGAGCTTCTTTGCCGCGACCATGGAGGCCAGGGCATCGAAATCAGCGTTTGTATGACTGGTGATGATTTCCATAGTTCAATTGCGGATTTCAGATTGCGGAATGCGGATTGAAACCCTTTGAATCACGTGTCCGCTTATCCTTTATGCTACAATCCGAAATACGCAAGCTCCATTCTTGTTCTTCATTCCGCAATCCGCAATCCAAATTCCGCAATGCATTTACCCTCTCGGATGATATTTCTCATGCACCTTCTTGAGCCGTTCGCGTGAAACCTGCGTATAGATCTGCGTCGTGGAAATATCCGAATGGCCAAGCATGGCCTGTACCGCCCGCAAGTCGGCGCCGTTATCAAGCAAATGCGTTGCAAAGGAATGGCGCAGTGTATGCGGTGAGATGTTTCTTCTGATTCCGGTTTTTACCGCATAGTGCTTGATACGTTTCCAGAACATCTGACGGGTTATACCCCTGCGCCTCGAACTGATAAACAGGGTGTCGGAATCACTGCCTTTCAAGAGAGCGGCACGCCCTGCACTGAGATACCGGGAGAGCGCAGCCATGGCAATCTCACCCATGGGCACGGCCCGTTCCTTCGACCCTTTACCTATCACAACCAGGTATCCCCGTTCGAGGTTGACATCGTTCAGTTTGAGATCGACCAGTTCGCTCACGCGAAGGCCGGTGGCATAGAGCAGTTCAAGCATGGCCTTGTCGCGAAGCCCGATAAGAGTGGCAGGGTCCGGTTGTCTGAGAAGCGCGTCCACATCGGCAAGAGAAAGGGTCTTGGGCAGGCGTTTCCATCCTCGGGGCGTATCGATATTCACGGTAGGGTCGTCGTGTGCGTGTTCGTCGGTCATCAGATATTTGTGAAATCCTCTGACTGCGGCCAGGCATCGGGCGGCCGAGGGGGTGGAGATTCCTTCTGATGTCAGATGTGTCATGAATGAGACCACATCGGAACGGGTGATCGCGTCGGGTTCCTTTGCCTTCATAAAGAAAAAGTACTTGTGTAGGTCCCTCTCATAGGACTCGACGGTATTCCGCGCAAGCCCCTTTTCGACGGCAACATAATTGAGGAAATTCTCCAGAAGTTCTTTTTTCATGACTGGCGCCTGCGTAGAAAAATGATTAACGAGAGGATCTTACAACTGCCTCGTCTTTGTCGCCGCAAGCTTCAAGCTTCGTCCACATCGCGGTAAAAACAATAAAAAACACACTGAAGGTTGCGACAACCCGATCAGACAAGGACGTTTGAAAGAACCCTCGATAATTTGATTCTATGTTATTGCCGCGGAAAAAGCAAGGATATCAGGGAGTGGTAAGAGTATAGTGCCTATGCGCCGATCTCATTCTTCATGAATCCCCATCTCTTCTACCTGGTCCGGGATGTTCCGTATCCAGCGTTTTTTTTATCAGCGCAGTGAGCTCTTCAAGGTTGAAGGGCTTGCTGATATATTCGTAAGCTCCTAAATTCATGGTCTTGACCGCGGTCTCCTCCATATCGTATGCCGTGATCATAATGACCTTAAACCTTTTTTCCCGATCATGGAGTTTCTCGAGCAATTGAATACCTGTCATATCCGGCAAACAATTATCGAGAAGAAGCAGATCGGGTGCGTCTTCGGTGAGCAGTACCAGCCCTTCCTCAGCGGATTCTGCTGTCGCAACCTGGTATCCCTGCTTCACCAGATGTTGTTCGAGTGCCCACCTGATCAGTTTTTCATCATCGATGATCAGGATCTTATATGGCATTGATCGCGCTCCTTTTATGCGTTGGCGCTCTGTGGATACGGGAACGACAGGGTAAAGGTCGTCCCTTTTTCGGGAGAGCTTACGACGTTAATTTCGCCGCCATGCTGCTCGATGATTCTCTGGGTGATAGACAAACCCAGGCCGGTGCCCTGCTGGCGCGTCGTATAAAATGGATTGAATATCGTGCTCAGATTTTCCAGGGGAATACCCTTCCCCGTGTCCGAGCACAAGATCTCTATTGATCCGGAATTGTTCCCGTCCGGCTTGACTGACCGGGTTTCCACAATAAATTTACCGCCATCCGGCATGGCCTGGATCGCGTTCAGTGCGATATTGATCAGCGCTTGTTGCAACAGGTCCGGATCGAGCGTAAGCCAGGGAAGGCCTACCGTCAGTTTCCGATCAACTGTAATTAAATTCCTGGCAAACTGAGGCGCGAGGAAGTTGAGCAGCCTGCTGATCAGTTCGTTGATATCTGCCAGAGTCATCTTCGGCTCCGGCGGCCGTGCAAAAGAGAGCAGGTTGCGCACCGCTTTATCCATGCGCTCGACCTGTACAAGCACTTCATCCAGAATGACCCGTTTCTGGTCGCCGACGGCATGCTCTTTCCTGAGCACCTGGATCACGCCCGCGATGCCGGCCAGGGGGTTCTTGATCTCATGGGCGATCCCTGCTGCCATCTCGCCAATAGATGCAAGACGGTCGGCCCGCGTCATTTGCTCATAATGATACTGCTCCACCCGTCGTTGGGCGCTCTCAAGTTTCGTTAAGAGCGAGTTGAACGCCTCACCAAGTCGTCCTATATCATCAAAGCTTTTCACCTCCACCCGGACCTCCAGACCGCGCTCAGCACGCTCCATTGTGCCGATCAGTGTCTGGATGGGGTTGGAAACAAGGTGCGTCAAAACAAGTGACAGGGATACGGCAAGGATCGCGGTCACCCCGAAGGCCCAGAGAGACATGGTTTTACTGAGTTTCCGCACCTTTTCCTGCGTCTGCACCATGGAGATATCCACGGCAAGCACCCCGTTCAGTTTTGCCTGAGAACCGTGGCAGTGATAACAACGTGAATCGTTCTCTATGGGGAACAGTACCGAAAATATGCCCTCTTCACGGCGCTTGATCGGCGACTTAAACTTGTCAGCGAGAAACCATTTTTGCGTGATAGGATCGATCTGCCTGCCGATCATACTGCGATTTGACGATTTCAGGACAACTCCGTTCGGGCTGAAGATCTTTACTTCTCGGATGTTCTGATAGGTGCCAACAGCACTAAGGATGTGCTGCACCTCTTTACTCTTTCCATCGAGCATGGCGTTCTCAAGGCTGCGCTGAATGGTGTTCGAGATGACGAGCACGTTGTCTTCAAGTGCATCCTCCATTTGCGAACGCTGAAAGCCGATGTTGATCCACGTACCCAGGCCGATGGTCAACGCCAGGATGGCGGCGACCGCAATGATGATCTTGCTCTTGAGGCTGGTTACGATCCTCACCCGACACTCACCTTTCCGATAAGGCTCTTTATATCGCCGACGCCCTGCTCACGCATGAGAACCTCGATCCCTTCGATCACGTCAAGCGTGGCCCGTGGATTGATGAAATTCGCTGTCCCGATTGCCACCGCTGAAGCTCCTGCCAGAATGAATTCAAGCGCATCCTCGCCAGTAACTATTCCGCCCATGCCGATGATCGGAAGCGGAACCGCCTTCGCCACTTGCCATACCATGCGCACAGCCACGGGCCGGATGGCCGGACCGGACAGGCCGCCGGTACAGTTCGCGAGCCGCGGCTTACGGCAGCGCACGTCGATGGCCATGCCGAGGAGCGTATTGATGAGCGAAAGGCCGTCACAGCCAGCCTCGCGTGCGATCCGGGCAAATTCGGTGATATCGGTCACGTTCGGCGAAAGCTTCGCGATGACCGGCAGTTTCGTTGCCTTTCGGACAGCGGAGAGGAGTTCGAAGGCCGCCTTGACGTTCGTGCCGAATACAATCCCGCCGGCTTTCACATTCGGGCACGAGATGTTCACTTCAATGCCCGATACGCCGGAAACATTGTCAAGCCGCTCCACAACGCCGACGTACTCTTCCAGGCTGTACCCGAAAACGTTCACGATCACCGCGGTGTCGAACTGCCTCAGGTAGGGGAGTTTCTGGTTGATGAACACATCAACGCCCGGGTTCTCAAGCCCGATTGCGTTCAGCATGCCCGAAGGCGTCTCCCAGATGCGTGGCGGAGGGTTGCCCTTGATCGGTTTGAGCGATACACCCTTCACGATCACGCCGCCGAGCTTGTTCAAATCCACAAAATCCGCAAACTCTTCACCGTATCCGAACGTGCCTGATGCGGTCAGCACCGGGTTCTTGAGCTTGATCCCGGCGAAGTCGATAGAAAGGTCGGTGGGGCCGATTGCGGATTGCGGATTGCGGATTGCGGATTGTTTACCGATCATGTCTGGCTCCGCATTCGGTCATTTTTAATCCGCATCTATATATTTGTATTTCGCATGATGTCATTTGCAATTTTACTCCTCACTCCGCAACTTCCGCAATCTGATTACCTTCTCAACTTCACCATCACCTGCTCCGCCCACTCGATCTCCCGCGAATCAAACACGGGCCCCTCTTTGCAGGCGCGTTTGTAACCGCCCGCCTTCATCGGGACCGAGCAGCCCATACATGCTCCAAGTCCGCAGGCCATGCGTTCCTCTGTCGAGACATAACAGGTGATCGAATGCTCCGCAGCGATCCTGCTCACCTCGGCAAGCATGCCATGGGGACCGCAGGCATAGAGCACGAGATGGGTCTTCTGCTCTTTCGTGCGTCAGGAAGGAATTCAGTATGTCCGTGGACATCCCTTGTTGTCCTGAGCTCCCATCCTCTGTCGCAACATGTACCTTTACCGCATGGTCCCTGAGACTTTTTTAAAACACTTATAGGCGGCAGACACTCTTTGTTCCGTGCCCCGACGAAAAAATGCGCCCGCGTACCAGTGCGAAGGGACAGAAAATGCAGCGGAGGAAAACCGCTTCCACCGGCAACCAGAACCGGCGTGACGGTTTTATCCGGCATCGGGAACCCCGTTTCCAAGCGGCCCGAGCAGTGAGAGCGTCTGGCCGACCGACCTTTGGGTAAGCAGCGCTGTTCCAGTGCCTACGACGCGGTAGAGAATCTCGATGGATGCTTTTGAAGGAATGGAAGATATGCCGAAGGGTCGAGCGAGGAGAGGGTCCATGTTCTCGGACACCCTAAGCATCACGAATTGGCCCGGGAGCGCGTTCACCGCCGCCTCCGGGGCCTTCAACACGAGACGGTAATATCCCCTGCCCGCAGATCGGTGTGAAAGTATCGTTGCCTTGTGCAGCTTAATCAAGGGTTATCTCAATCTCCTGAATCTCATATTCAACGGTCTTTGTCGGCGTCTTGATAGAGACGACATCACCCGCTTTATGTCCGATCAGGGCCTTGCCGACAGGTGATTGTATGGATATCTTGCCCTTTTTAAAATCAGCCTCTTCCTGCCCTACCAGCATGTACTTCTTGGTGTCGCCGGAATCAGTGTCCGCAAGCGTGACCGTCGCTCCGAAAACCACCTTCTCGTTCGAAAGCTTCGAGATATCGATGATCTGCGCATGCGCAAGTTTGTGCTGCAACTCACGCTTTTTGGCGTCAAGCATACCCTGCTTTTCCTTGGCTGCGTGGTACTCGGCGTTCTCCGACAGGTCTCCGTGTCCGCGTGCTTCCTCAATATCCCTGATGTTCTTGGGACGCTCGACTTTGAGAATGCGGTCAAGCTCCTTTTTAAGCTTCTCGTAGCCCTCTTTGGTCATGGGGATCTTCTGAGTCATTTCGTATGATACTCCTGAATGGTCTTGACCTGCAAAGGTCTTGTTTTGATCGCTGAAATACCCCGGACCGCGGCCTTCGCTGCAGATATCGTGGTGAAATAGGGGACCCCCTTCACGAGCGTCGTGCGCCGGATTGAGTAAGAGTCTTTTTGCGACTCCGCGCCTGATACCGTGTTGATCACCAGATCGATCTGCATGTCCGTAATACGGTCAACGATATGCGGCCTGCCTTCCGCCACCTTGTTCACTGTTTCGACCGTAATGCCCTGTTTCCTCAGATACTCTGCCGTTCCTCTTGTCGCTACAATGGAGAACCCGGCATTCTGTAGTCCTTGCGCCGCCTCAAGCAGTCCGCCGGACTTGTCCTGGTCCTTTACGCTCAGGAACACACGGCCGGTTATCGGCAGGGGGTTCCCGGCCGCCATCTGGGACTTGGCAAAGGACATGCCAAAGTCCGCGTCAATACCCATGACCTCGCCGGTGGACTTCATCTCCGGGCCGAGCAGTGTGTCCACGCCGGGGAACTTGGCAAAGGGGAACACCGCTTCCTTGACCGCGATATGTTTGATCTGCACTTCTTTGGTGAATCCGAGTTCAACGAGGGTCTTGCCCGCCATGACCCTTGCGGCAAGTTTGGCAAGCGGCACTCCGATGGCCTTGCTCACGAATGGTATTGTCCGCGACGCCCGGGGGTTCACCTCGAGCACGTAGATCCTGCCCTCTTTAACCGCGAACTGTATGTTCATGAGGCCGACCACACCGAGCTCGAGCGCAAGCACCCGGGCTTGACGGTCGATCTCACGGATGATGTCCGGCGGGAGCGAGAACGGTGGAAGCGAACACGCAGAATCTCCTGAGTGTACGCCCGCCTCCTCGATATGCTCCATGATGCCCGCGACGACCACGGTGGTCCCGTCGGAGATCGCATCAACGTCCATCTCGATAGCGTCTTCCAGATACTTGTCAACGAGAACGGGACGGTCCGGGGATGCCTTCACGGCGCGGGACATGTAATTTCTTACGCTCTCTTCGTCGTAGACGATCTCCATGGCCCTGCCGCCGAGCACGTAGGACGGCCGCACCATGACGGGGTATCCGATACGATTAGCGGCATGCACCGCTTCATCGCAGGAGACGGCCGTGCCGCTCTCGGCCTGTAGTAGACCGAGCTTATCGATAAGGTCCTTGAACCGTTTGCGGTCCTCAGCGCGGTCAATGCTGTCGGGTGAGGTGCCGAGGATGCGCACTCCCTCTTTCTCGAGCGGCACCGCGAGCTTGAGCGGCGTCTGGCCCCCAAACTGCACGATCACTCCAACAGGCTTCTCGCGATGTATAATATGTAAAACATCTTCGAGTGTCAAGGGCTCAAAATAAAGCCGGTCCGCGGTATCGTAGTCCGTGCTCACGGTCTCGGGATTGCAATTCACCATAATGGTCTCGAACTCGTCTTCCTTGAGCGCGAAGGCCGCGTGCACACAGCAGTAGTCGAACTCGATGCCCTGTCCGATCCTGTTCGGTCCCCCGCCGAGGATAACGATCTTCTTGCGGCCCGTCGGATTCGCCTCGCATTCCGCATTCTGGCTCCTGGCTCCTGGCTCCTGGCTCCCAAGGTTGTAAAACGGCTTCTCATACGTTGAATACAGATACGGCGTATGCGCCTCAAACTCGGCGGCGCAGGTGTCCACGGTCTTGAACACGGGGATAATGCCGAGCTCCATCCGCAACTTTCTCACGGCGCTTTCAGTGGTCGTAAGAAGCTTGGCAAGCCTGCGGTCCGAGAAACCGTATTCTTTCGCGCGCCTGAGAGGATGATCGATCGAAGGATCCTTATCGCTTACTATGCGTGCCCCATTGTCACGGATCTCTTTTTCCATATCGGTGATCTGCTTGATCTGATGCAGGAACCAGGGGTCGATCTTGGAAAGGCTGAATACTTCGTCCACGGTCATCCCGACTCGGAAACCGTCTGCGATGTACCATATCCGCTCCCAGTTCGGCACGCTGATCTTCTGGCGAATATCGGCGATCCCGTGTTCTTCCTCACCGTCACGGTCACGGCGCGACTCGAGTCCGTAGCGGTCGATCTCGAGCGAGCGAAGCGCCTTTTGGAACGATTCCTTGAAGGTCCTGCCGATGGACATGGCCTCCCCAACGGACTTCATCTGCGTCGTGAGCGTCGCATCAGCCTGGGGGAACTTCTCAAAGGCAAAACGCGGAAACTTCACTACGACATAGTCGATGGTCGGCTCGAACGATGCCGGTGTGGCTTTTGTGATGTCGTTCGTGATCTCGTCAAGGGTATAGCCTACCGCGAGCCTTGCCGCGATCTTGGCGATGGCGAAGCCGGTGGCCTTTGAAGCAAGCGCCGAGCTCCGTGAAACACGCGGGTTCATCTCGATCACGACCATTCTGCCGTCCACGGGGTTGACCCCGAACTGGATGTTCGACCCGCCGGTGTCCACGCCGATCTCGCGGATGATCTTGAGAGAAGCATCGCGCATGAGCTGATACTCTTTATCAGTGAGCGTCTGCGCCGGCGCCACCGTGATGCTGTCGCCGGTGTGGATCCCCATCGGGTCCAGGTTCTCGATAGAACAGACGATCACCACATTGTCCTTGGTGTCGCGCATGACCTCGAGTTCGAACTCTTTCCACCCCATGACCGATTCTTCGACCAGCACCTGTTTGACCGGGCTTGCTTCAAGGCCGCGCGTGATCAGTTCGGTAAATTCCTCACGGTTGTACGCAATGCCGCCGCCCGTGCCTCCGAGCGTGAACGCCGGCCGCAAGATGGCGGGAAATCCGACCTTTTCGAGGATCTCATAGGCCTGTTCCTTGCTCGTTGCGAACCCGCTCTTCGGCACCTCGAGCCCGATATTTTCCATCGCCTTCTTGAACAGTTCGCGGTCTTCCGCTTTTTTGATGGCAGGCAGCTTTGCGCCGATAAGCTCGACGTGATATTTCTCGAGCGCCCCTGATTCGGCCAGGGACACCGCCGTATTGAGCGCGGTCTGGCCGCCCATGGTCGGGAGCAGGGCGTCGGGCCGCTCGCGTTCAATGATCTTCGCGACCACCTCAGGCGTGATCGGTTCGATATAGGTGCGGTGAGCCATGTCAGGGTCTGTCATGATCGTTGCCGGGTTCGAGTTCACGAGCACGATCTCGTACCCTTCTTCCTTGAGCGCCTTGCAGGCCTGCACACCGGAGTAGTCGAACTCGCAGGCCTGGCCGATCACGATCGGCCCCGCACCGATGATAAGGATCTTTTTAATGTCTGTCCGTTTCGGCATTCAATTCCCCTCACAAACTAAAACAAATCTATTTTTACCGCAGAGAACACAGAGGTCGCAGAGAAATTCTAAAGACTTTATCAGACGGAATAACAGAATTGACGGATTTAATATATACCATCAAATCAGATCTTATCCTGTCCATCCTGTTAAAGAGATCGTTTCTCCGCGTCTCCGTTTATGGCCGCGTCCTCGCAAGAGCAGGCTACGTCTCCGTGGTGAATGTTTTTTATTCGTGTTCCTGTACCCACCCGTTCTCCAGCCCATACTTCAGCATGATCTGGTAGGCCTTCTCATACTCTTCGGTCGTGATCCTTCTGTTGATCTCTTGAAACTCCCTGGCACGGTATGCCGGGAAATACTGGGACATGAGGCTGATAGAGACGTCTGTCGATATTTCCTCGGCAAGGAACTTCATCACTCGTTCTGTCCCCGCAATGTTGCCGGGCAGGACAAGATGCCGGATGATCAAACCCTGTCTGGCGACCCCTTGCTCATCAAGGACAAGGTTCCCGACCTGCCGATACATCTCTTTTATCGCCGCGCGATTGATCTCCGGATAATCAGGGGCTATGGAGTACTTCATTGCAGCGGCGTTGTCGGAGTATCGCATGTCCGGAAGATAAATGTCGACGATGCCGTCGAGCAGAGTGAGGGTTTCCACCGACTCGTACCCGCTCGTGTTGTACACGATCGGCAGATTGAAACCACGCTGCATTGCAATGCCGAGCGCCTTCAGGATCTGCGGCACAAAATGTGTCGGGGTCACCAGGTTCAGATTATGACATCCCTGCTCCTGAAGCCAGAGCATCTGACATGCGAGTTCACCCGGTGTCCGCTCCTCGCCGTTCCCCATCTGGCTTATCGGGTAATTCTGGCAGTATACACACCTGAGGTTGCAGTTGGTGAAAAATACCGTGCCCGAACCTTTAGTGCCCGAGAGCGGAGGCTCCTCGCCGTAATGCGGGCTCACGCTCGAGATGATTGGATTCAACCCCGACCGGCAGAAACCGAGCTTGTCGTTCTTCAGCCGGTTCACCCCGCATTCGCGGGGGCAGACGCGGCAGGATGCGAGAAGCTCGTAGGCCGCGTCAATGCGTTCGTTTAGTTCATTATTTGAGATCAATAAAGCCATGAAACAAATTCTATCTCTCGCAAAGACGCAAAGGTCGCAAAGGTTAAAGTCAAATAAACTAGAAGTTTCGCCTTTCTTTGCGTACTTTGCGTCTTTGCGAGAAAATTAGTTTTTCCGTTCCTTTTCTTTTTCCATCATATCAATAAAGCGGCCGAACAAATACCTGCTGTCATGCGGTCCCGGCGATGCCTCAGGATGATACTGTACTGCAAACGCAGGAAGTGTTTTATGCCGGATCCCCTCGCAGGTATTGTCGTTCAGGTTCATGTGCGTCATGACGACTTTGTCTTTCACGGTCTCCAAGTCAACCGCGAAGCCATGGTTCTCCGCCGCGATCTCGACCTTGCGTGTGGAAAGGTCCATGATCGGCTGATTGCCGCCATGATGCCCGAACTTGAGTTTGTAGGTCTTGCCGCCAAGGGCGAGACCGAAGAGCTGCTGTCCGAGGCAGATGCCGAAGATCGGCTTCCTGCCCAGTAACTTTTTGATGTTCTCGACAGCATAGTTGACCGGCTCAGGATCTCCGGGCCCGTTCGACAGGAATACGCCGTCCGGTTTCATGGCAAGCACTTCTTCCGCCGGCATGGTCGCAGGCACAACGGTCACATCGCATCCCGCTGCCGTGAGGAGCCGCAGAATATTCCGCTTAATGCCGTAATCATAGGCCACGACATGATAGCGAGAAGACCTCTTCCTGCTGTAACCGGTCTTGAGGTCCCAGTCACCTTCATCCCACGTATATGCTGTTTTGCACGTGACCTCTTTCACCAGATCAAGGCCGCTCATGTTCGGCAGCGCCTTTGCCCGGGCAACGATACTCTCGGGCTTCATGTCCTTTGTCGTGATGACCCCCGGCTGCGCGCCAAAATCGCGGAGGTGACGGGTCAGCGCGCGGGTATCGATTCCCTGGATGCCGACGATGCCGCTTTCCTTGAGGTACTCGTGGAGGGATTTTGTTGACCTCCAGTTGCTCGGGATGTCGAGATACTCCTTCACGATGAAGCCTTCCACGTACGGTTTTGCGGCTTCCACGTCCTCGTCGTTCACCCCGTAGTTGCCGATCTGCGTGGAGGTCATGGTAACGATCTGGCCCTTG
The DNA here is from genome assembly GCA_963796285.1 of Nitrospirota bacterium. GTDB lineage: Bacteria > Nitrospirota > UBA9217 > UBA9217 > UBA9217 > JALNZF01. Next base: position 743,754 of record CAWCKW010000012.1, on the reverse strand, counting down.
TACGACGGGTCGGTAAGAATTTCCTGGTATCCGGTCATGCTCGTGTTGAACACCACCTCGCCGGAAGCCTCGCCTTCCGCGCCAAAAGAGTGTCCCTCGAACACCATGCCATCTGCCAATGCAAGTATCGCTTTTTTCATCCTGATCTACCTTCCAGCATCATAATCTCCCCGCACTCAATCCTCTCCGCCTGGAAGTATGAACAACGAATCACCCTCGCCCCTCTGCGGAGAGTGCCGCGGTGAGGAGCTCTTTTGCATCAGAACTGATCCCTCATCTTACCTGTTGATATCGATGACTTCCCCGCTCACCTTGTCCCCGTCCACAGACATCTGAACAAAATGATTAAACCCGCCATATTCTTCCTTATCATAGACCGGCGCTCCGCCTCCACCGGTAATGATATAGAGGACATTGTCAACACTCCGTTTTTCATAATAATGTTCATGTCCCGCGAATACCGCATCAACCTTGCACTTCGCAAAGAGCGCCTCGAGCCTGTCCCTGCTTTCCGGATACTTGTCGAGGCTGTCATGAGCGTGATGCCCCTTCCCCAGATCGGTGTACAAGGGATGGTGCAGAAATACGAATTTATGTTTCTGCGTCGAATTCACGAGAACGGCTTCGAGCCATTTGAATTGCCCGCCAATGATCCTCTTTTCCTGGTTTTCCATACAAGAGTCGAGGACAATAAAGAGCGAATTTCCAGCGACAAAAGAATAATACAGCTCATTCCCGGGGAGGTCCACTTCCTGCTTATATGTTTTCTCGCTCAACGGCACCTTCGGGTGCGCGTCGTGATTGCCCACGGTCAGAAAATAGGGTACGCTTATCGGCTTCGACATTTCCCAGAACTTGGCCCATTCCCGTTTGTTGCCGGGGGCCACGATCATATCGCCCGTATTCACGACGAAATCCGGCTTCCGTTCCATCGCCAGTGGAAACAAGCTTCCTATAGATATCATCACCAGAGCGATTATCGCCCATAACGATGAATGTAAACTTGCCCTGGATCTTTTCGAGCGCAGCAAGCTTCTGTTGTATTTGCTGGTCCTGCACTGCGAAAACCGACGAGGCAGCCAGAACACAGAAAAATACAGCGAGCACCCTTCCAATCCGCAATCCGCAATCCGAAATCCGCAATTAAAGTTTCCCTCCCACGATCGTCTGTACTGCCCTTCCCGTGAGTTTCCATCCATTGAACGGCGTGTTCCTGGACTTTGATTTAAACTGTGCCGAATCGACAATCCATGCAGCGCTTTGATCGATGATCGTGATGTCCCCATCCGAGCCTGGTGCGAGACTGCCCGCGCTGATTTTGAGTATTGCCGATGGATTGATGCTCAGTTTCCTGATCGCTTCGGAAAACGAAAGCACCCCTTCCTCCACCAGCCTGAGCGTAAGAGCGACCGCGGTCTCGAGGCCGACGATCCCGAATGGAGCGTAATCGAACTCGCCTGATTTCTCGTCCATGCCGTGAGGCGCGTGGTCCGTGGCGATCACATCGATGGTCCCGTCCTTCAAACCTTGCTTGATCGCTGCTACATCCTCGGCAGTACGGAGCGGTGGATTTATCTTCGCCATGGTATTGTAACCACGGACCGCCTCATCGGTCAACGTAAAGTAGTGAGGACAGGTCTCTGCCGTTACCCGTACGCCCCGCTTCTTCGCTTCACGGACCAGGCCCACTGAACCGGCAGTGCTCACGTGGGCTATGTGCAGTCTGCATCCCGTCAACTCGGCGAGAGAGATGTCACGGCTGGTCATCACGTCCTCAGCCGCGCAAGGGATCCCGCGAAGTCCCGAGCTCGGTTGAAATCCTGCCTTCGTTCATCACCCCTTTGTCTGACAGCGCACTGTCTTCGCAGTGGGAAATGATGAGGATATCGAATATCTTCGAATACTCCATGGCACGGCGCATCAGCGCCGCATTCATAAGCGGCTTGCCATCGTCCGATACGGCAACGCAACCCGCCTGATGCAGTTCGCCCATTTCCGCCAGTTCCTCGCCCCTGGAACCCTTGGTGATAGCTCCGATGGGGTAGACCCGCGCCGTCGCTTCTCTGGCCCGAGACAGGATAAACTCGGTGATCGAGCGGTTGTCATTCACCGGATTGGTGTTCGGCATGCAGCAGACCGAGGTGAACCCTCCCGCCTTTGCCGCTGCGGTACCTGTCGAGATCGTTTCCTTATACTCGAACCCCGGTTCACGGAGATGCACATGCATGTCGACGAGGCCCGGGACGATGAGTTTGCCCGCGGCATCGATCGCCTGCGAGCCATCAGCTGATAACGAGCCCGGCTTGCCGAGCTTCGCGATCTTGCCGTCCGATACGAGGATATCGAGTTTCTCGTCAACCTTATTCGCCGGATCGATCACGCGGCCATTTTTTATCAAGATATTCATCATGAGCACCTGATTCAAAATCTCCTTAGGGAAAAGGGGGAAGTAACGGCGAAATGGGGTTTAATGAATGCTGTCTTTTCCACCCTTTCCCCCTCTTTCTCCATTTCACCTGAAAAGAAGTTGCCTTTATTAAGCCTCCGCCTTTATGCCGCCCGATAAGAGGTACATCACCGCCATCCGTACAGCCACACCGTTCGTCACCTGATCAAGAATGACGGGTGTCCCATCCGCGACCTCGGACGATATCTCCACTCCGCGGTTCATGGGGCCGGGGTGCATCACCAGTACGTGTTTTGCCGCCCGCTCGACGCGCGTCTGGTTCAAACCATAAAATCTCGCGTACTCGCGCACGCCCGGGAAAAGTCCGGCGGTCTGGCGCTCGAGTTGGAGTCTGATCATCATGACCACGTCCACGCCTTCAACAGCGGCGTTCATGTCGTAAGAGACCTGGGCCCCGAGGCTTTCAATGCCCGGAGGCACCATGGTCGGCGGCCCGCAGACCCTGACCTTCGCGCCCATGGTCGTGAGCCCGTATATGTTCGACCGTGCCACCCTGCTATGGGCAATGTCGCCCACGATCGCTATGGTAAGCCCTTCGAGTTTGCCGAGTTTTTCGCGTATCGTGTACATATCGAGCAGCGCCTGCGTAGGATGTTCGTGGAAACCGTCGCCGGCGTTGATCACCGCGCTCTTCAGCCGTTTTGAAAGAAACTCCGGAGCGCCTGAACAGGAATGGCGCACGATGATCATGTCGCACTTCATGGCCTCGATGTTCCGGGCGGTATCGAGGAGCGTCTCACCTTTGACCACGCTGCTGGTAGAGGTCGATATGTTGATCACGTCTGCGGACAGACGCTTGCCCGCGAGTTCAAAGGAGGTCCTCGTCCTCGTGCTTGCCTCGTAGAAGAGGTTGATCACGGTCTTGCCGCGGAGCACCGGGACCTTCTTGATGTCACGTTCGGACACGTCCTTGAACGTTGAAGCCGTATCCAGGATGAGTGTGATCTCGTCCGCGGTCATACCTTTTATACCGAGCAGATCTTTTGAGCTGAGTGTCATAATTAAACCTTTGAGGGTTAAGGGTCCGGGGTCCAGGGTTCAGGAATTCCATGACCCTTGCTACTTGACCCGTGATTATTCTCCCAATATCACTATCTTCTCTTCCACTCCGTCCTCTGCCAGCATCACTTCCACCTTCTCTTTTGCCGAGGTCGGGAGGTTCTTGCCCACATAGTCGGCGCGGATCGGAAGTTCCCGGTGTCCCCGGTCCACGAGCACCGCAAGCTGGACGCACCGCGGCCTGCCGTAGTCCATGATGCTGTTCAGCGCCGCGCGGATGGTCCTGCCCGTAAAGATCACATCATCCACGAGCACCATCACCTTGTCCTGAATATCAAAGGTAATGTCCGTGGCCTGGGGAACTGGCTGGGATTTGCGCGTTGAAAGGTCATCGCGATACATGGTGATGTCCAGACTGCCCACCGGCACTTCTACTCTTTCTATCTCGTGTATCCGTACCGACAGTCTCCTGGCAATGTGTACACCGCCGCGCTGGATGCCGACGAGCACAAGGTCCCGGGCTCCCTTGTTCTTTTCCAGGATCTCATGGGCTACCCGCGTAAGCGCCCGGTCGATGCCGGCCTTGTCGAGGATCAGGGCTTTTTCTTTTATACTCATGTATGACGCACCTTATTCTGCCGCGAAATCGCTACGTACAAAGAGAGAGACCTTTGATCGCAGCTCTTCTTGGCGCCCTCGTGTCTTTGGGCTGGCTTGATGTTTCAAAAAGGCACAAAAAAACCTTCTCTCCTGAATCAGGAAGAAGGTTGTCGTGAACATGGCGTGCATGATGGTGCCGGTATGTTTTTTCATCTTAAACCCTTCCTGGCCTCACAGGACCAGACTTAAAGAGAATTTCTGCGACGCGGTTACAATACCTCAACTGCTGCCGTTCTGTCAAGATATTTTTCATTCAGCACGGTCAGTTTGATTCCTCATTGTCGTCAAAGGATGCAGACTCGTCACTGGTCTGAGCTTAAAACGGTACATGTTATATCAAAAAACCTTTTTTTGATAAATAGCTTATACACTATCATGCATGGGCCTTGTTTTTGCTTTAGCCTTCATAGGCTGAGATGTCTTAACGGCCTTTACTGCGCTGGGGACCCCTTTTAAATGCTTCTTCGTAACGATTTTTTCTGCTTCCAGCCAGTCCGCGAAATCATTCCCCGGGGCACATCCGCGTTTTTCATAAAGGTCATAAGCGACGCACGATATTTCATCCAGCATATTCTTGTCCTGTTTCATATCTTATACCTCCCATTCCTTAGAATTACATCCTGAACATAATAAACAGATCTAATTTAAAAAAAATAGAATCTATTTACACGAATAATACTAATGACCTACAGGTGTTCGCGTCATCCATTGCATTGTAAATTTTATTATAGCAGAAATCAGACCAGCATGGCCAAATCCGGTAGCTTCAAACAATTGATCAATGGCCGGCGTGCAAACTATTAAGAATATATCTTCTTCATCAGCCACGCCATGTTCCTGCCCAGGTTTTTCATGGTCTGCACGCCCTCGGTGTCATTATTGACCTCACCGGGTTGCCTGCCCATGCCGATGTTCCAGTAGCTCGAGCCGGGGATGATCATCTCGTTGATCGTGAAGAAATAATTGAGCGAATTGAATACATTGATCGCGCCCGCGCGCCGGCACGCGACCACGCCCGCGCCCACTTTTTGTTTGTACAGGGCTTCGTTCGCGCGCCCCACCATGCCGCACCGCTCGATCAGCGCCTTCATCCCTGCCGACACGTCGGCGAAGTACGTGGGCGAGCCGAGCAGTATCCCGTCGGCCGCATCCATCTTCTGGATGCATTCGTTGATGATGTCCTTCTCCACGGCACAGCGCCGGTTCTTTTTCTCGAAACACTTGAAGCAGGCAATGCAGCCCTGGACCGGCTTACCTGCAAGCTGGTAGAGTTCGGTTTCGATGCCTTCGGCCTTGAGCTCGTCGAGCACCAGGTTCAAGAGAATAGCGGTGTTCCCGTCCTTCCGCACACTGCCGTTAAATGCAATGACCTTCATAAAGCACCTCCCTGGATAGAATTGAATTCTTCATGACGTATGTTGACCTGCTTCTTATAACACAAATTACCCGTATTGTAAAAAATCATTTTCGGGAATGGCACATCTCAGCGAACCAGATTTACCTTTACAACATGTTACCGAGCCGCTAGAATTGTTACAACGAGGTGACGCATGATCGAGCTGAAAGGTGTTACGCGGAGCTACAGGCACGGCACAAAAGATATCCAGGCCTTGCGCAATATCACTCTCAGCATACGCACCGGCGAGTTCCTTTCCGTCATGGGTCCCTCCGGCTCCGGCAAGAGCACGCTCCTGAACCTTATCGGCGGACTGGACCAGCCGAGCTCCGGCGAGATATTCATCGACGGCAGGCCGCTCCACAATATCTCCGACGATGAACTCACCCTCATCAGGCGCAGACACGTAGGTTTCATTTTTCAATTCTTCAATCTTCTCCCTATTCTTACTGCGGCAGAGAACGTGGGCCTTCCTCTGCTGCTCGAGGGCACCCCCTTCTCCAGGGTCAAACCAAAAGCGGAAGCGCTGCTTCATAAAGTTGGTCTCGGGGAGCGCATCGAACACCGCCCCGAGCAGCTGTCCGGCGGCGAGATGCAGCGCGTTGCCATTGCACGTGCGCTCATCGTGAACCCCGCAGTGCTTCTGGCCGACGAACCCACGGGAAACCTCGATTCACGCACCAGCGAGGACATCTTCGAACTGCTTGCAGGCCTCCACCGGGAGGGCCAGACCATCGTTATGGTGACCCATGATCTCAAAGCCTCATCCCACGGCACGCGCGTCATAACGCTCAAGGACGGCGGCATCGCCGAAGACACGGCGATGAAGGGACTCGGACAAGCCTGAACCGGACAAATCATTTTCGCGCAAAGCCGCAAAGGCGCAAAGAAAGTCTCGAAGTCTTGATTTAAAACAATAAGCCCCTTTTGTTATTGCCGTTCTTTGCGGCCTTTGCGGCTCAGTGTGGCCCTCTACTTGGCCATTGCGCGAGACAGTGCTTTAAGTTTTCGTCTTAATAGTTGATCCATATTTTATTAAGAATTGAATTCTTAAGTTACTCGTGAATCGCTTCCAACACTTCTTCTTTTTTTTGAAAGATATTATGAACCTCCTGAATCTGCTCAAACACATCAGCATCAAACGCATCCGGCTCCAGAAGGTCCACACGCTCATGACCGTGGCGGGCATCAGCCTCGGCGTTGCCGCCATCGTTTCGATCGGGATCGTGAACAAGAGCGTGATGCGCTCGTTCGAAGACTCGATCAACCGCGTAACTGGACGTGCCGCTCTCCAGGTCACCGGAGCTGCTTCAGGCTTTCCCGAGGAACTCATCGAACGCGTTCAGAAGGTCCCCGGTGTTGAGTATGCCGTCCCGGTGATCGATACGCAGGGTATCCTCGTCGGTGCAAAAGAACGAACGCTCATGATCCTCGGCGTGGACGTGCTCCAGGACAGCAATATCCGGGATTACAAACTCTCCGATGAAAGCGCAGATATCCCGGACCCGCTCCTGTTCCTTGCCCGTCCCGATTCCATCCTGCTCACCCGCGAGCTAGCGGAACGGGAAGGGATCAAGCTGGATCAGAACATACAGATCCAGACCGTGCGCGGCATCCGGACCTTCCGCGTACGTGGCCTGCTGAATCCCGAAGGGCCGGCAAAAATCATGTCGGGCAGTATTGCGATCATGGATTACCCTGCGGCGCAGATGGCCTTCGGCAAGGAAGGACGAATAGACAGGATCGACGTGAGCCTCCTGCGCGGAGAGAACCTGGATGTTGTCCGCGAGCGCATCATAAAGGCCCTCCCCGGCGGATACAATGTCATCACGCCGGAAGGCAGGACCAGGCAGGTCGAGGTCCTCATCTCCCACTTCCAGAAGAACATCAATCTCATCAGTTTCATCGCTGTCTTCGTAGGCATGTACCTGATCTATAATGCCGTCTCGATCTCCGTGGTCCAGCGGAGAAAAGAGATCGGCATCCTGCGCGCCCTCGGCACCACACGGCGAGAGATCATTTCACTTTTCATGGGAGAGACCTTTGTCATGGCCATTATCGGGTCCGGTCTGGGTATCGGCCTCGGCATTTTCTTTGCAAAATCTGCGATCGGTGCCGTGGGCCAGACCGTTTCCGAACTCTATATGAGGACTTCGATCGCCGAGCTCGCCATCTCCTGGCCGAATCTCGCGATCGGCTTCGTTACCGGTCTCGTCGCGAGCCTTGCGGCGGCGCTGTTCCCTGCCCTGGCAAGCACCCGCATCACGCCCGTGTCGGCCATTCGATCAACGCCCTACTCCGAAGAAGGCTTTCTCTCAGGGAAACGGTTGAAGATCGCGGCAATGTCTTTTGTCCTCACCGCTGCAACGGTCCTGTTGATGTACAAGACCTTTCCGGCATCACCGCTCTTTCACAACAGCGCTGCCATGTTCCTGGCTACGATCTTTTTCCTGCTCGGTGTTTCGCTCGCGACACCGACCATACTCCAGGTATTTCTCCTCATTTTTCGCAAGACCATCTCGCCGCGGGTGGGCGCCGCCGGTCGGCTCGCCGGCTTGAACCTCCAGAAGAACATCACCCGGAATGCCGTGGCAGCGGCCGCCATCTTCTACGGGATCTCTGTTTTTGTGAGCTCATCGGGGATCCTTTACAGCACCAAGCAGTCCGTCCTCGACTGGATCGACTCCTATGTGCGGGGCGACATCATCGTGACCTCGGGACACCCCATCGCGACCACCGGCGCGCAGAACATCCCCATGCCCGTCGAAATGTGGAAAGAGATCGAAAAAGTACCCGGCGTGCTCTCAGCAGACCCGTTCCGAAAGGTCTACATCGACTATCACGGCAGGCGCATCCTGCTCCTCACCCTGGATATCAAGCGAAGGATGGTATACAGCCCTTTCAAGTTCGCACAGGGCAAGCGCGAAGACATGGCGCGCCTTCTGCCGGACCAGAATTACATCGCCGTGAACGAAGCCGTCGCAGCGCAGGAACACCTCAAGCCCGGCGATGCGATGGTGCTCCCGACACCGGAGGGGCCGATCGAGTTCAAGATCGCTGTCGTGAACGTCGACTACAGCTCGGACTCAGGATCGATCCTTATGGACATGCATACCTATCATAAATACTGGAAGGAGTATCTGGCGGACTCATTCTCGGTGCGGGTAACGCAGAAGGACCAGGTGGAATCAGTCAGGGACGAGATCGCGCGAAGGTTCGGGCGTGATCGCCAGCTCTTTGTGCTGCCGTCCAGGGAATTTAAAAATGAGATCCGGAAGGTCATCGATCAGGGCTTTGCCGTCAACCACGCGATCAACATCATCACGATGACCATCGCCTGCTTCGGGATCATCGTTACCCTGCTCGCGTCAGTGCTGGAGCGCACGCGCGAGATCGGCATCCTGCGCTCCATCGGCATGCTCAGGAGCCAGGTGTCCCGCGTGGTCGTGATCGAATCCATGCTCCTCGGCATCATCGGCGGCACCCTCGGCGCCGGTGCCGGCATCATCATCGGCTGGACGAGCCTTGAGGGTTTTCTGAAAGGCGATTATGGCGCCAGCATGCAGTATCACGTCCAAACGGCTTCACTCTTCTGGGCGATCGTTCTGTCTACCTTGCTCTCTGCCCTTGCCGGCGTTTACCCTGCGCAGCGGGCGGCAAAGACCAATATCGTGGAGGCGCTTTCGTATGAATAGGAAACCCAGAAGACAGAAGTCAGGAGACAGAAGTCAGATAAAGATATTACTGCCTTCGGCGTGCATCACAAAAAACGCTTTGCTCCTCGTCTGTTCATCTCCCGGCTGTCCTTTGTGCTTCTGTCTCCTGATATCTGTCTCCTGGCTCCTGACTTCTGCATCCCCCGCCAACGCAATGAGCGGCCGCGAAGTGTATGAAAAGGTCCACGAGCAACGCTCCAGGTCTCTCGACAGAAAGACCGAAGTGACCATGGTCCTCTTCGATAAGGGCGGCGGCAAGCGCACGCGCACGCTCACGGAGTATGGCAAGAAGTCCGACCCCGAGGCATATAAGGTCCTCATCGTATTCAACTCTCCGCCGGACCTGAAAAACGTCGGGTTCCTGATCCACGCCCATACGTTCTCCGACCGCGACCTCTGGGCCTACTTCCCGGAGTACAAGCGCGTGCGGCGCATTGCCACAAGTTCTCAGGATGATTCGTTCTTCGGGTCTGATTTTTCGTACGATGACTTCGGCGGGCCGCCGAACCTGGATGACTACAAGTTCAGTATCTTGAAAGAAGAGGTCATCGACGGCAAACCGTGCTATGTTGTCGAAGTGACGCCGAAGATCCACCGGAAATATACCAAGTACATCGCCTGGGTGGCAAAGGACCTCTGGGTCCATCTGAAGATCGATTACTATCAGGACAATGCTATTTATCGCACCGGAGTTTTTTCGGATATCAGGACCATTGACGGGATCCCGACGCCTTTCAAGATGGACATGGAGAACAAAAAGACGAATCACCGGACCGAGTTAACGATCGAAAGCATCAAGTATCATACACAATTCGCGGACGATCTTTTCTCGCAAAGGTCGTTGGAAAGGTCGGGGAAGTAACTTCTGATCGTAATGTGCCATGGTTATGATATTTTATGAATAGGACGTTATTTCACGTACTCCGCAATAGTCATGTTTTATGGGAATTGCATACTACGTTGAAATCAACAATCTTCATCTCTTCCGAATGGATTGATTTTTTATTTTAATAAACTGTTAAGTAATCGTATTCTCGCATGACAAGTGAGGGAGCCATGACGATTGTTCTGTTGATATCTCTGGTCTGGTTATTGGCGTATTTCCGGGCCAAGCTCTGGGTCTGGACCACGGTGGTAACGGCGTTCTTGGTCTATTGGATCGTTACCGCCGGGGGAAGCATGGCTGCCTGGTTTTTCCTCGTCCTGGTGGCGGCACTCTTGAATGTCGTGCCGCTCCGCCGTATGCTCCTGAGCAGACCGCTGTTTGGCCTGTTCCGAAAATTGCTCCCCCCCATGTCCCAGACGGAGCAGGAAGCGCTTGAGGCCGGCACCGTTTGGTGGGACGGAGAACTCTTCAGCGGCCGACCAGACTGGCGTAAACTTCTGGCCGAACCGGCTCCTGCACTGACTCCGGAGGAGCAGGCATTTCTCGATGGACCGGTGGAAGAGCTTTGCCTGATGCTCGACGACTGGAATATCTGCAAGGAACTCCACGACCTGCCGCCGGAAGTGTGGCAGTTCATCAAGGACAAAGGCTTTTTCGGTATGATCATCCCGAAGGAGTACGGTGGGCTGCAGTTCTCGGCCCTGGCTCATTCGCAGGTGATCATGAAGATATCCAGCCGCAGCATTACTGCCGCAGTGACCGTGATGGTCCCCAACTCCCTTGGCCCCGCCGAACTACTGCTGCACTATGGCACAGAGCAGCAAAAGAATCACTATCTGCCGCGGCTTGCCAAGGGGGAGGAAGTCCCCTGCTTCGCCCTGACCGGGCCCGAGGCGGGAAGCGACGCCGCGTCCGTTCCCGATACCGGCATCGTCTGCCGCGGGGTGTTCGAGGGGAAAGAGACACTCGGCATCCGACTCGCCTGGGAAAAACGTTACATCACCCTTGGCCCAATAGCGACCATTATCGGTTTGGCCTTCAGGCTGCATGATCCCGACCACCTCCTCGGCGACAAGGAGGACATCGGCATCACCTGTGCTCTGGTCCCCGCAAAACTCCCCGGCATTACCATCGGCACTCGTCACGATCCCCTCGGCATTCCGTTCCAGAATGGTCCCACCTGGGGTAAGGATGTATTCATCCCCATCGATTTTATAATCGGCGGTGTTGCCGGGGCCGGCCAGGGATGGCGGATGCTCATGGAGACCCTCGCTGCCGGCCGTGGCATCTCTTTGCCTGCCCTCAGCACCAGCGCCGGCAAACTAACTTCCCGCGCCATTGGCGCTTATGCGAGGATCCGCAAACAATTCAAGCTCCCCATCGGCCGCTTTGAGGGGATCGAAGAGCCGCTGGCCAGGATCGGAGGCGCAACCTACCTGATGGATGCAGCGCGGGTTATGACCTGCGGCGCCATCGACCAGGGCAGGAAACCGGCGGTGCTCTCAGCCATCGTCAAATACCATCTGACCGACAGGATGCGCAGGGTGGTCAATGACGGCATGGATATACAGGGCGGCGGCGGTATCATCCTCGGCCCGCGCAACTTCCTTGGCCGGACCTATCAGTCGGCGCCGATCGGGATTACGGTTGAAGGGGCCAATATACTTACCCGTTCCATGATCATATTCGGCCAGGGCGCTATTCGCTGCCATCCCTATATTCAGCAAGAGATGCGGGCGGCGGCCGACCCGGACCGGCGACTGGGGTTGGAGCTCTTCGATCGGGCACTGTTCGGTCACATCGGATTCATGATCAGCAACGTGGCGCGGACTCTTTTCCTGGGAATGACCGGCGGCCGGCTGGTCAAAGTTCCCGGCGGTCCGGCCCGCCGCTATTTCCAGAAAGCTACCCGTCTGAGCGCGGCTTTTGCCCTGACCGCCGATGCGGCGCTGATGCTTTTGGGCGGGAATTTGAAGCGCAAGGAAAAACTGTCCGGCCGCTTGGCGGACATCCTCAGCAATCTCTACCTGCTCTCGGCGGTGCTCAAGCAGTATGAGGACCGGCACCGGCCGCGGGATGAATGGCCGCTGGTTCAATGGGCATGTGAGGAAAGCCTTCTCACGATCCAGGAGAGTTTTGTCGCCCTCCTGCGCAACTTCCCGAATCAGCCGGCGGGCCGGCTTCTCAGGCTGCTCGTTTTCCCGCTCGGCCGGCCGTTTGCCGGACCCAGTGACCGCCTTGGTCACCGGGTTGCGGGCATCCTGCTTGAACCGTCCTCGGCAAGGGACCGTTTGACTGCCGGGCTGTTTCTCCCTAAGAGTTTGACAGAGCCGCTGGGCCGACTGGAAGACGCGTTGCCCAAAGTCATCGCCGCTGAGCCGGTCGAGAAAAAACTGCGGGATGCGGTGCGGGCCGGCAAACTGAAGGAGCAACCCGATGCCCTGCTCCTTGAAGAGGGGGTCCGAGCAGGCGTGGTGACAAGCGCCGAGGCGGAAATTTTGCGTCTGGCTTTGGCTGCCCGTATTGAGGTGATCCGGGTGGATGATTTCTCCAAATTATAGAAAAACAGAGCCACGTTCGAATTCTCATGGCCCACAGCTTTCTCCCTGCGACTGTTGATATGATGAAGTGCTATACTATTCATAGCTTATCGGCAGTCTTACTGTTCGCATACACGGATGATATATGATAAAAAAAGCCAAACCGCAGTCTACTACACAGCGGAAACAGTCAGCCGCACACTTGGACGGTGATGAAACTCACAAGCCCGCCGGGTCTGATAAGGAAGCCGCCGGACCTGCCGACGGTCCTTTGACAATCCCGGTGGTCGGCATGGGCGGGTCGGCCGGCTCTTTGGAGGTCTTTAAGACTTTCTTTACGTCCATGCCCGCTGACAGCGGTGCCGCCTTCGTCGTTATACAGCATCTGGCTCCAACGCACGAGAGCCTGCTGGCGGAAATCCTGGCCCAGCAAACGCGCATGAAGGTTGTTCAAGCCCATGATGCGTTGCCTGTTGAACCCAACTGCGTCTATGTCATTCCGCCTAACCAATACCTGGCAATTCGCGAGGGAGTTCTGTACCTGGCCGAGCCTGTCACCCATGACGGCATTCGGATGCCCATCGACTTTTTCTTCCGCTCTTTGGCGGAGGACCGGCAGGAACGGGCGATCTGCATCCTCTTCTCCGGGGCCGGCTCGGACGGGACCCTGGGGGTCCGGGCGATCCGCGGCGCCGGAGGGCTGGCCATCGCGCAGGACCCGCAGACGGCCCAATTCGACGATATGCCTAAAAATGCGATCGCTACAGGGCTGGTGGATTTCGTCCTTTCTCCGGACCGCATGCCTGAAGCCCTCCTGAACTACCTTCGGCATCCTTATGTCAGGGGTGGAGAGCCGGCGGCTGTCCTTGAGGCCGAAGGAAAACCCGGAGGCCTTCAGGACATTCTGTCCCTTGTGCTGGCCAAAAAGGGCAGCGATTTCAGATGCTACAAGAAGAGCACCATCGTAAGACGCATCGAACGCCGCATGGGCCTGCACCGCATCTCGGACCTGGCCCGGTATTATGACCTGCTTCGGCAGGACGCCGATGAGGTAAACCAGTTATTCAAGGACCTGCTCATCAACGTCACATCGTTCTTCCGGGACGCGGAGGCGTTCGAGGAACTCCGTCAGAAGGCCATTGCTCCGCTGGTCCGGGCCAAACAGACCGACGAGCCGCTTGAGGGTCTGGGTCGCAGGCTGCGCGTCCGGCGAGGAGGCGTATTCCCTGGCCATGCTGCTGATGGAGGAAGTCGCTGCGGCCCGCAAGAACTGCCCCGTGCAGATATTCGCGACGGACATCGATGAGGAGGCACTGGAATTCGCCCGGCAGGGCATCTACCCGGAGAGCATTGCCGTGGACGTGGCGCCCGAACGCCTGTCGAGGTTCTTTATCAGGAAGGACCGGGGCTATCAGGTCATCGAGCCGGTCCGCAAGTCCGTGGTCTTTGCCGTCCAAAACCTGATTACCGATCCTCCCTTTTCCAAAATGGACCTCGTTAGTTGCCGCAATCTCCTGATCTATCTGGATGCCGAAACGCAGACCAAACTCATTCCGCTTTTCAACTTTGCGCTCAATCCCGGCGGGTATCTGTTCCTGGGCAAGTCCGAGGGGATCGGCGGCCACGACGACCTGTTCGATGTCGTCTCGAAGAAGGCGAGGCTTTTTCGCCGCCTTATCCCAGCCCGCCCTATCATCCTGGATTCACCGATCGTGCCGGGAAAGAAGAGAGTGCTGCCGCCTGCCGTGCCAACGGCGATCAAGCCTCCGGTGGCCGCTTTTGCGGACATAACCAGGCAGGCGCTCCTGAATCATTTTGCCGCCGCCGTCGTATTGGTCGACCGGAAAGGACAGATCCTCCAGTTCCATGGTCAGACCGGCAAGTATCTCAATATGCCGACGGCCGAGCCCAGCCTGAACCTGCTGGACATGGCCAAGGAAGGGCTTTCCACAAAACTGCGGTCCGCATTGCACAAGGCGATCGAGACCAGCAAGACGGTCCTGCTGGATAGCGTTCCGGTCACGCGGGATGAAGGCAGCCCTTTCGTTCGCGTCACCATTGCTCCCGCTTCAAAGCGGGGCGAAGCCGAGCCGCTGCTGGCCGTGATCTTCGAGGATATTCCCCGGCCCGCGACCCCGGCTGCCGAACGGCCCAAAGCGGCGAAAGCGAAACAGCGGTGAAGCAGCTCGAAGATGAATTGAGGGCCACGCAGCAGGAGCTCCAGGCCACTATCGGGGAGCTCCAGGCGTCCAATGAAGAACTTCGGGTCTCCAACGAGGAAGTTGTCTCCACCAATGAGGAACTGCAGTCCACGGTCGAAGAACTGGAGACCTCCAAAGAGGAATTGCAGTCGGTCAATGAGGAATTGAGCCATTGTAAACAGTCAGCTCCAGGACAAGGTCGAGAAATTGGATGCGGCCAACAGCGACATGGCCAACTTCCTGAAATCCACGGAGGTCGCCACGCTTTTTCTGGACAGCGAGCTGCGAATCAAGCTCTTCACTCCGGCGACCACGCGGGTCTTGAAGCTGATCCCCTCGGACACGGGCCGGCCGATCAGCGACCTGTCGATGAATCTCATCGACTTCGACCTGCTGTCCGATGCCCGCGCCGTCGCGGCGGGAGGAGACGTTATCGAGCGGGAAGTGCAGCATGCCGACGGATCGCACTACCTGGTGCGCGTCCTGCCGTATCGCACGCAGAAGGGCAAGATAGACGGCGTGGTTGTTACCTTCAGCGACATAACCCGGGTGAGGCGGGCTGAGAAGCAGACCCGCCGGCTGGCCACGGTTGTGATGGATTCCAATGATGCGATCCTTCTGTTTGATCCGGACGGCAACATCCTGACATGGAACAGGGGCGCGCAGGATATGTACGGGTGGAGCGAGGCCGAGGCCTTGCGGATGACCATCCGCGACATGACGCCTCCCGACAAGATCGCCGAAAACACCGACCTGATCCGAAGGCTGTCCGCCGGGGAAATCGTCTTTTCTTTCGAGACCCGGCGCAATACCAAGGACGGCCGTGTATTGGATATCTGGCTGACCGCGACGGCCGTGTGGGACGAGACCGGGGAAAAGATAGAGGCGATTGCCACCACCGAGCGTGACATCACCGACCGCGATAAGGCGGAAAAAGGATGCGAAACATTCTCAGCGAGAGAGGACCTTAAACGAAAGATTTCGGAACTTGAGACGGTAAACAAGGAACTCGAAGCCTTCATCTATTCCGTATCGCACGACCTGCGGGCGCCGCTTCGGTCCGTATCGGAGTTCTCCAGGATCGTGATGGAGGATTACGCAGGCCGGCTCGATGAACAGGCAAAGGACTATCTGACCAGGGTCCGCCGGGGTGCCGAGAAGATGAACCAGCTCGTGGAGGCCCTTTTGCACCTTTCTCGAATATCCCGGCAGAAGATCGAACGCGCCGAGGTCGATGTAAGCAAAGCGGCCTGACCATTGTTTCGGAACTGCGCGAGGCCGAGGCCGGCAGGAGCGTGGAGGTCGACATAAAGGAAGGGCTTACCGCTTTTGCCGACCCGCTGCTGATCAATATAGTTCTTTCGAACCTCATAGGCAATGCATGGAAGTTTACATCGAAAACAGACAACGCCCGCATGGAGTTCGGCTCCTTTGAGGAAAAAGGGAAAACCGTCTATTACATAAGAGACAACGGCGCCGGATTCGACCCGAAATATATGGGAAAGATGTTCCTGCCCTTTCACCGTCTTCATTCGGACCAGGAGTTCGAGGGGAGCGGAATCGGCCTTGCCATCGTCGAGCGGATCATCCACCGTCACGGCGGCAGGATCTGGGCGGAAGGCAACACAGGAAAAGGGGCAACGATCTTTTTTACGCTGACCTGATTTATGGAGATTGTCATGACGCATACGATTCTGATCATTGATGACAATCTTGACGATGTCGAGATTGCCAAAAGAATCCTGGCAAGGATGGACCGCAAATGGGATCTGGAAACGGCCCCGCGCGGCGAAGTCGCACTCGAACTTCTTCACAGCGGGACGGATTTGCCTTCGCTGATACTTCTCGACCTGAAAATGCCCGGCATGAGCGGTTTCGATGTGTTGCAAAAAATTCGCGCCGATGAGCGGATGAAGCATATTCCCGTGATCCTTGTTACCTCGTCATCTCTTGAAGCAGACGAAAAAAAGGGCTACGAAGCGGGCGCGGACGCCTTTCTCCACAAGGCCTTCGATATAGACCGGTTCAGCAAAGACATGAAGTCTCTTATGGAACGTTTTCTGACAGATTAGCGCGGTCCATATCTCAAGGAGGCGCTGTGACGAAATGTTACGGGATTCTTATCAACGAATGCAGCTGATGAAAATCATTAACGTTTCAATTTGTCAAAACTGCGGAGCCTCTGGTTTCGTAGATGCACGTTTCAATGACATTCCGCATTCGTTTTTCTCGCGCACTGGTGCAAGATCGTAGTTGAAACAACCAACGGAACGATATTAACTCATTCTATGTTACCTATATTTTACCTATACGACATCAAATACCATTGTTATCGTTGACAATGCAAGGTATCAAGCATATATTCGCGCATAAGATAGTGAACACTTTAACATATTCGTTACAGAGATAGTAACATCGGATTTGTGATGTTATCTTGAATCTTAGTAAGCACGCAATTTGGGGTGTTAAGTAGGGGGTCTACTCAATAAATGGTTAGGCTTGCCCTATGATTTAGAGGTACTCTTACGTAATGCGACCCCTTCGGTATTCCATCAACGTCACATTGGACGGGTGCTGCGATCACCGCGCAATATTCGCGGACGAAGAGTTGCATCGTCACGCGGTCGAGAACATCAACCGGGCCGATGCCCTCCTTTTTGGCCGGGTGACTTATGAAATGATGGAGGCAGCGTTTCGGTCGCCGGCGCGGACGGGAGAGATGCCCGATTGGATGCAACCCTTCGCCCGGACTATCGACGCGGCAAAGAAGTACGTCGTGTCGAGCACCTTGGACGCGGTCGATTGGAACGCGGAGTTCGTGCGCGGGGATCTGGGGAAGGCCGTTCAGCAGCTCAAGCAGGAATCGGGTAAGGGACTGTTCCTGGGAGGCGTGAAGCTCCCGATGGCGTTGGCGGAGCTGGGATTGATCGATGAGTACGAGTTCGTGGTGCAGCCCAGGCTAGCGGGCCATGGGCCGACGTTGTTTGCGGGGCTATCGAAACCTATCGACCTTAAGCTCGTGAGCCGGCTGGAGTTCGGCTCGGGGGCAGTCGCGATGCGGTATGAGCCGAGAAAGTAGCCCTTCCTTCTATAGGGCCGCCAGCGGTGACTTGGCGGTGTTGCACGTGCTATGCGAATTCGTGCCTCCTAACTCCCCGTAAGTCTCTTCAGACGGTGTGTGAAGTCGGCGACGGCTTTTGTGGTGACAGCGAGCTTCTTCCCCTTGAACGTGAAGCCCAGAAAGGAACTCTCCTGCACCCGGACTACCTCACTTTTGTCCGCGTTCACCTTTACCTTCAATTTCTCAAGGTATCTGGTGATACCGACCATCACGCGCACACCTGCTCTGTGAGACTTCACAAGAATGATACTGTCGTCGGCGTATCGGGCGAATCGGTGCTTCCTCTTCTCAAGCTCCTTATCGAAGTCATCGAGGAGGATGTTACTCAAAAGCGGCGACAACGGGCCTCCCTGCGGGACCCCTTTGACAGTCGAACAAAGCCGTCCGTTTGCCACCACACCCGCACGCAGGTACTTGCCGATGAGACGCAAGAGTCCCTTGTCCCTGACTCGCCGGGCAACCCGGTTCATCAGCACGTCGTGGTCGACCGTATCGAAGAACTTCTCAAGGTCGATGTCCACGGCAAAGCGGTATCCTTCTCTTACGTCCTTCTCTACTTTCCTTACGGCTTGGTGGGCGGACCGTTTGGGCCTGAATCCGTAACTGGTTTCTGAGAAATAGGGGTCGAAGACCGGGGTGAGCACTTGAGAGATCGCCTGTTGAATAACTCGATCAAGGACCGTCGGTATGCCCAAAGGGCGCTTTCCTCCACTGTCCTTGGGAATCTCGACTCTCTTGACCGGTAAGGGCTGATATGTCCCTTCCAGAAGAGCAGTTGTGATCTCCTCCCAGTGCCTGAAAGCGTACTCAGGAAACTCCTCGATCGTCATGTGATCCACGCCGGGAGCCCCTTTGTTCGCTTTCACCTGTTTCCACGCTTTCTGCAGGTTCTCTCTTTCGAGGACCTGCGCCACTGTGACTGAATCGAGGGAATGTCGTTCCATGACGTGCCGGGAATCAACTCCTCCTGGCGGATTCATCGTCGCTTCCGAACTCATAGATGACCTCCTCTCACTTCTTCGTTCGGGCCTTCGGTCTATCTATGAGACCTACTATGCCCTCTGCTGACTTCTGCCCGCTCACCACAAGTGTTGCCACTCGCGGCGCTTCAGGATTCCTCAGTGATCGCTGTCTGGTTTGTGTTTCCCGTGTCGGGACTCGTATCAGGCGACAGCCGCTGATACGCCGGCCTGTGCCGTTGCTCATCCCGTTCTCATCGATCCTATCGCCTGTCGGGCAGATCTCCCCGGATAAGAACGTGAACTGTCCGTGCACAACCGCCGCATTTACCCTACCCTCTGCAACCATTGGGTTTCGTGATGTCGTGCCCACTCACCCGGAGGCTAAGCCTTCCTATGCGGTTTCTGTCCGTCGGCTCGCACGTCTTGCCTCCGGCTTCCTCCAGACCCATCCTCACGGACACGCCCTTGCCTTCGGCTCGTACTTTTGTTAGCATATGATTGGTTCTCGTACAGGGGACTTTCACCCCATAAGTTCACGCCCATGCCGGGCGTACACCCGTCGTTGCAGCGGACTCGCTTCGCTCGCAGCTGAACTCCAGCGTTAGTCATAAAATTCAGTGGCCAGCATTCTCTAAAGAAAAAAGCGAACGCTAAGAGCTAATGTTGCGGTCGCCAAATCAAAAGGTCGGAAAATAAAGAGATAAAAGGCGGGATGGAAATGTCCTATATCGTTGATTTTAAAAATGTGTCTTCTATTGGTTTAAAGTCTTCACCTGTAGCAGAAGCGCTTGCTGGTTTACGTGCTAATGAAGCCCGTTACTTTATGAATAAGTTCAATCATGAATTTACGGTTGTACCAGATAGTGAAAGCCAGGACACCCTTGATTATGTGAACCAAATTTTGAAAGAAGAACGTGATATTGAGTTTGCGGCCAAACCTTTAGAAACGTCGCGTTTTCAAGTGGAAAATATCAAATTTGCCTATGTCTTTTATGAGGATGGTCTTGTGGTCAACGTCATGTATACGGTTGATGATCCTAAGAAGCGGGCCGTTGGTTTTAAGCTTTCTGAGGGGATGGAGGTACCAATGGAGTTAGAAGGGAAGTTTAAGTTTGCTAGGCAGAAGTCTAAACTAGCTGGAACAATTCGGGGCTCGTTTTTTGTAATTAAAGGAGAATATTAAAATAAGAACCACCGCTAATTTATAGCGTTGAGCGCATAGATATTGAGGAGGCCTTGCCATGGTAAAAAAGAACACATGGTTTTCGAGCTTCGCAAAATGGGCGTCGCGCGTTACAGGGCGAACGCTCAGTTTTGCCATTGCTGTTAGTGTTATCATTGCATGGCTGGCAACAGGTCCCTTTTTTCACTTCAGCGATACATGGCAGCTGATAATCAATACAGCAACAACGATAATCACGTTCTTGATGGTCTTTTTGATCCAGAACACCCAAAACCGCGACACGGAAGCCATCCAGGTAAAACTTGATGAGTTGATCCGTTCAACAAAGGGCGCACACAACGCACTTCTGGATTTGGAAGAGTTAGATGAGGAATCATTAGACCAATTTCGAAGTCAATACGAGACACTGGCCCGCAAAGCACGAATGGAATTGGATGAAGGGAAGCCTGACATGGGAACTCCGAAAATTTGAACGTTGCGCCCAACAGTGCGTTTGCCCCTGCGCCTCATTTAACTCATTAAGTTTGATTATGTCTTTCCATTGCCCTTCATCATGTCCGGGGAGCCGTCAAAGACTGAAACTGTCATTTTATTTAATCAGGTATCATGTTTATACATTGCCTGTTGCACTCAGTAATCAATAATAGTCGCTATTTGTCCAAAGCACACAATTGTAGGTAACCTACAGAACGAGATTTACTCATTCAAAATATGCAGATGAAATCCAAACATTTATTAACTTCCCGGCGTAAATCAACTGCTCTCTTATTTCTTATTCTTTTTATCGCCTCCCCTTCCATCGCCGAAGACTCCTTCTCCACCTCAGGCCGACTGGACCTGTTGGGTGCAGTGGCGCAGAATAACGACAGTGTCAAGGAAGAACCAGGCGTGACGGGAAGGATCAAGATCGACACGTCTCAGTCATCCTGGCGATTCCACTCCTGGCTCGAAGGAGGATGGGACGGGACCGTAACCCGTCCGGCGCAGGACAAGGAGCTTTTCAAGAACTACGATGAAGTATACCAGAGCAACACGCCCTATCTCGAGTTCAAGGAATTGTACCTCTCACACACAGCGGGTGACATTGATATACGGGCCGGCATCCAGCGCTTTGCCTGGGGCAGGCTTGACGAATACCCGTCGAACGACCTCTTAAATCCCTGGGACTACACTCAATTTCTCGTAAAACCTCTCGAAGACCGGAAGATCGGCGTGCCGTCGTTCTCGGCGATCGTGAATAAAGGCGACTGGACCTTTGATGCGGTCTGGGTCCCGGTCTTCGTCCCCTATCGCCTCCCCCTCCCGAATGAACGCTGGTCGGGCATATCAGCCGCAGCGGCGCTTTCGCAGATCCCGAATGCCGAGATCGTTCCAACTGAACCGGACCTGCCGTCGCGTACCATCGGGAACGGCAGCATAGCCCTGCGCGCCCGACATGCCGGAGAGATAGAGTGGGCTCTCAATATTTTTCATGGATTTGATCCCAAGCCGGTTTTCAAGACAACCGCCCTTGTAATCGATCCCCAGCCAGGAGAGGTCCTGATCGATCCCGGGTACACTCCTGATTTTCACAAGATCACATCATTCGGCGTTGATGCGGCAGCGGTAACGGGCGCCTGGAGTCTCCGGGCCGAGGCGGCATTTATCCTTGATCGCTACTATAATATCCGTCGCGAGCTCTGGGGCTATCCGACTGTCCTCGCACCTGGCGTTTACCCCCTGAATCCCATCGAACACAAAAGCGACGAACTCGACTACGGGATCGGTGTCGATTACCGGCTCTTTGAGGACGGTCTCTTGACTATGCAAGCCCAGCAGACGATCATCATCGATCGACCGGACACCTTGTATGAACGCACAGCGGAGACCATTCTGTGGACAAACCTTAAAGCAGGCTGGATGAACCAGAAGGTGGAGACGAACCTTAACGTGGCTTACAACCCCGAGCATGGCGCCACCATGGTAAAGGCAAGTGTCTGGTATGTGTTCACGGATTCATTGAAGGCAGGGATCCTTGCGATCGAGCTTGATGGACCGCCGCAGTCCATTTTTGGAAGGTATGCACAAAATGATCAGGTTGAAGCGGAACTGGTGTATTCCTGGTAAGAAGAGTCAAGTGGGAAGTCTTAAGCAGGGAGTAAGATGTACGTGCTCTTAACTCAAAACTAAGAACAAAGAACTAAAAACTCAGAACTAATTCGTTCCCTTCACCGATTTATCATTTTGAGAAAAAGATCAACAACCATCGGATTAAAGGACGTGCCTTTCTCCTTGGTCAGAACGTCCTCGATCTTTTCCAGGGAGAACGGCTCCTGGTAGGACCGCCGGCTCCTCATGGCATCGAAGACGTCAGCAACGCTGATCAACTGGCTCACAATGTTCGGGGTCCAGCCGCCTTTGATGGAAGGATACCCTTTCCCGTTGAATTTCTGGTGGTGCTCCAGTGCCACGAGGACAGCCAGCTTCGGGATTCCCTGAAGACCCATGAGATATCGTGCGCCTCTCACCGTATGCGCCTCAATGCTCTTCCGCTCTTCCGGTGTGAGCATTAACGGCTTGCTCAGGATCTCGTCCGGGATGAATATCTTCCCAACGTCGTGCAGCAGAGATGCGACGCCGATCTTATGCAGGTGCTCACCCTTGAAGCCCAGATTCTCCGCGAGGCTCATGGTCAGTATACAAACGTTCGTAACATGGGTAAACGTATATTCGTTCACGGACTTGAGAGACGCGAGAATGCTCAAGGGGTTCATCTCCTGTCGAAAACTCTGGATAAAACCCTTGACCATGTCATCCACGCTGCGGACATCGATCTTCTTGTGGTGCTTGGCACCAAGGTAAAGATCTTTCAGGTGATCGATCTCTTCTGCCGTCAGTGCAAGCAACTCCGGCGGCAGCTCCTGGGTGAAATTGGGAGCGGATACGGAGACGTTTTTCGAAGAGACCACGGCTCCGGCAGGGGATCCCTGTTCATCTAGTGTCCTGACCCTGAGCTCCACCTTACCGAGCTTAATGAACGAGGTGGACCGGATCGAGAGCGTATTGGAAGAGGCAAGCTCCTGAATAAGTCCCTGAAGTTCCTCTTTTGGCAGTCCCGAGACAAAGGTGATGCGCTCGATCGCTTGCTTCTTCAGGATCCTGATGAAGTTCGTTACATACGACTCGGACCCCGTTGCCCTAAGCTGCCGGTTTTGCACAATGAGGTCGTTGCCGACCAGGAGCAGTGTGATCTCCGGTTTGTACTGAAGGATCTCCGCAAGAACGTCATGCGCTTTTTCGACATACCGTACTACCTGGGGATGGGTCGGCGAATAGAGGCACGTATTCGTGACAGCAGTGGTGAGCTGCGCGATCACCCTCGATATTCCTTCTTTAAAATTATCGTCGACCATATCCAATCCTGCATGTATTAAGGGGGACAAAGAATAAACTTCCCGCCGGGAAGCTAACGCCTCTCCAGGAGCCGGCTGCACGTTCGGCGGATCGAGTCGCTGTTGAGCTTCTCGCCGATCCTTATGAGCCCGGCAAGCTTCTCCCGCGGATAGCGGGCGAGCGACGAATAGATCGTTTCCTTCATGCGCATAAGACTTTGCGGATAGAGCGACCACGTCGCGAGTACGAGCTTCTCCAACTCGGGCAGCGCTCGGGCATCTCCGATATTCCCGAGCACGCAGATGATCTCCTCATTCTCGACGTAATCAGTCTCGAAAAGGACGACCCGTTTGATCTTCGACAGGACATCCCCGGTAACATCCGATATTCGATGTTGTCCCGCCAGAGCAACAGCCTTAAAGGCAAAGTCCGGATCTTTATCATGGATCGCTTTCCGAAGCGGATCTACCGCTCCCGGATCTTTCAATTTCAGAAGCGTGCTGAGCGCTTCCAGCTTCACCATCTGGTCCTGATGTTGCAGCAGCGGTTGCACATGGGGGATCGACGCGGCGCTGCCCGCGCGTCCTATAAGAATGAGTAGATTCCGGACAGTGTACGCCTGAGGAGCCCTCAGTCTTTTCTGTGCTTCGAGCACCGCCGGCTCCCCGAAGCTGCACAACAGATCAAAGAGAATGCGCCTGCCACCCACCGATTCATCCTTGCTGAAAATATCCATGAGGCCCGGTATCGTATCCGGTCCAAGGGCCTGGATAAATTCCGAAGCAGCATGCCCCTTTTCCCTCATCCAGCGGTCGAAAGCACTCAGCGCCTTTGCAATAAATTCAGGATTGAAAAAGTACTTCATCGATTTCTCGGCAATCTCCCGTATACCTTCAGGCGATTTGTCCCTCGAATGCCTGCGGAACGTTTCCAAAATATCCCGGAGCAGACTGAAATTTCCGGTCTCAAGGAATTGGGGCATGGTAGTAACTATTTGTTGGGCGAACTCCTTATAATCCTCCTCTTCGATGTTTTCTTCCAAAAAAGCGAGCAGCGCCCTGCCGATCTGAAAATCGAGGTGCACTTCCTCAACCGACTCCAAATGCTCTTCCAGAGCAAACTGTTCAGGCGAGGCCGAAGAGCCTTCCGAGATATTTTTGAGCATCGTTTGATAGTCGTCGCTCACATACTCTTCGTACTTTTCACGGTCAAACAGCTTTTGCATCTGCTCCGGCTGGAAGTCAAGGGCCGCGGACACCTCCGTCGGTTGCTTGCTTTTAGCATGCCGCTGTCCTGTCGAGCCATCATTCTGCGCCTTGGCAAGCTTGCCCACGAGACCTGCAAGCGTCGGTGATATCTCCCGCCCCTCGGCGCTTGCCTGTCCCAGCATCTCGATCACCATATCGTCGGTGAACCCCCCGATCACCGCTTCCTCCGCAACAGGAGATCCTTTTTGTGTTGCTATGTTTTTGAACGCCACGGACAGAAACTGTTTCCTGAGCTCCGGGTGAAGATCTTTTACCAGAGTATTCATCTTCGCTAATGTGGTCGATTGCTCGTGGGTCAGTTGCTTTTTTTCTGCCGTTCCGCGCACATAAGTTGAAATGATCTGGTCATAACTTTCTACCGCCGATTTCGCATCCAGCTTGCGCTCATTGAGAAGTCGCGCAAGCTCGGCAGGGTCAATCTGCTCCATATCTTTCAACAATGCTCCCTGATCCGGTCCGGCGAGGGTGCCTGCTGAGAGATGCGTTACAAAATCCTGCCACAATTCGCTGTCTGACTCAGC
This sequence comes from Nitrospirota bacterium, assembly GCA_963796285.1. Lineage (GTDB taxonomy): Bacteria > Nitrospirota > UBA9217 > UBA9217 > UBA9217 > JALNZF01. The sequence continues at coordinate 718,462 of CAWCKW010000012.1, read as the reverse complement.
CCTTCCCCCAGAGTGTGGATGGGCCTTGAAAATCTCCTGTTCCTCGGTGACATGGAGGCTGTTGTAATCGACGGACTGGATTCCGATATGGGTGATACCGGCCTCGGCCATGATCTTGGTGATTCCTCCCGAAGCCCTGATCTCTTCCGGCTTGGTCGTAAGAATCCGATGAAACCGCACGAGTTCGTCCTTTTCCAGACCGCTGAGAAAAGTGACCGTAGCGATCTCCTGCTGGTTCAGGGAAAGCGCAAAATCCCGATACACCGGATTCTTTCGATCAAGGTAGTCCTGGCCGACCAGGAGGGTGTCCTTGGCCACGCCGAGGGTCATTTCCGTCCGGATCTCGAACAAATTCTGGAGGATTCGGTAAGCACGCTCAATGCTCTTCGTGATCTGGACATGGCCTGGCGGGTATATTCCCACATTTTTTCGGGAAATATTGAGCTCGATAACCGCTTCGGACAAGAGACGCATATCGAGCGCGATTTCACGCTCTGCGCTATGGGGCGGCAATGGCTGAGTGTTTTCTTTTTTTTCCTGCTGATCGCTCATATGCTATTCATCATACATTATATACAGATTAATTGTTTTTTTCATTAATTATGATGGAATCGCAAAGAGTTCAAAACGGTCAGCATGAGCAACTGTACGGATATCTCAACATTTCGTAAACACGAAATTGTTCTCTGTGTCCGGACAGAATAAATCATAACTATGGACAATGTCCCTTAAGCAACTGGTAGAGTCATGCACCGTGGGATCGGCGCCGCGACTACCGGTTCTTTGAGGACGGCTTCTGACCATTCAGGCCCAACAGACGATCATCATGCATCGGCCCGATACATTGTATGAACGCAAAGCGGAGACCATCCTGTGGGCGAACCTTAAATCAGGCTGGATGATACAAAAGGTGCGGACGAACTTAAGCGTGGCTTACAAGCCCGAGCATGGTGCCGCTATGGTCAAGGCAAATGCCTGGTGTGTGTTTACGGATTCATGGAAAACGGGGATCGTTGCGATCGAGCTGAAGCATCGCCGCAGTCCATTTTTGGAAGATATGCACAAAATGATCAGGTCGAAGCTGAACTGGTGTATTCCTGATAACGGCAGTCATAATTCCAAACTAATAACTGAGGACGATAAAATCATTTCACCGTTTTATCATTTTGAGAAAACGATCAACGACCATCGGATTGAATGACGTGTTTTTCCCCTTCATGAGTACCGATTCAATGAGATCCAGAGGCTTCGGCTCCTGATAGGACCTTCTGCTCCTCATGGCATCAAAGACATCAGCAACGCTGATCAACTGGCTTACAATGTTCGGGGTCCAGCCGCCTCTGATCGACGGATATCCGTTCCCGTCGAACTTCTGGTGATGCTCCAATGCCGCGAGGACCGATAACTTCGGGATTCCCTCAATACCCATCAGATAGCGCGCACCTTTCTCCGTATGGGTCTCAATGACCCTCCGTTCTTCCGGGGTGAGCATCCCCGGCTTGCTCAGGATCTCGTCCGGTATGAATATCTTTCCAATGTCGTGCAAGAGCGATGCGACGCCGATCTTATGCATATGCTCGCCTTTGAAGCCCAGATTTTCCGCGAGGCTCATGGTCAGGATACAAACGTTCGTAACATGGGTAAATGTATATTCGTTCACCGACTTGAGCGATGCAAGGAGACTCAAGGGGTTGATCTCCTGTCGAAAACCCTTGATGAATCCCTTGACCATATCGTCCACGCTTCTGACATCTATCTTTTTGTGCCGCTTGGCGCGAAGGTAAAGATCTTTGAGGAGATCCAGTTCGTCAGCAGTCAATGCGAGCAACTCCTGAAACACCGCGTGGGGCACATCGGCAGTGGACATATCCGAGCTATTCGACGAGGCATCAGCCCCGTCAGAGGACTGCTGTTCATCGGGCTTCTTGATCCTGAGTTCCATCTTGCCGAGCTTGATGAACGACGTGGACCTGACCGAGAGTGTATCCGATGAAGCGAGCGCCTGAATTAGGCTCTGCAATTCCTCTTTCGGAAGGCCGGAAACAAAAGTCATGCGCTCGATCGCCTGTTTTTTCAGGATCCGGATGAAATTCGTTACATACGACGCGGAACCGGTAGCAACCATTTGCCGGTTATCTGCGACGAGATCGTTGCCGATGATGAGCAACGAGATCTCAGGTCTGTACTGAAGGATTTCCGCAAGGACCGCATGTGCTTTTTCGACATACTGCGCCACCTGGGGGTGGGCCGGTGAGTAAAGGCTTGTATTTGTGACAGCGGCAGTGAGCTGCGAGATTGCCCGCGATAGACCTTCATGAATGTCATTGTCGGCCATATTCCATCCTGTCTGTATTACTGTGAACAGCGTTTACATCGTTCATCGGGAAACTACTGCTTAAACATGAGCTGACTGCATATCTCTTGGATCGTGTCGCTGTTGAGCTTTTCGCCGATTTTGAGCAGGCCGCCGATTTTCTCGCGAGGATATCGGGCGAGAGACTTAAAGATCGTTTCCTTCATGTGCATAAGACTATGCGGATAGAGCGACCACGTCGCGCGTGCAAGTTTTTCCAACTCGGATAGCGCTCGAGCGTCTCCGATATTCCCGAGTACCCTGATGATCTCCTCATTCTCTGCATAGTCCGTCTCAAAAAGGATGACCCGTTTGATCTTCGACAGGACATCCCCGGTAACATCCATTATTCGATATTGCCCGGCCAGGATAACGGCTTGAAAGGCAAAGTCCGGATCTTTGTCATGGATCGCGTTCCGAAGCAGATTAACCGCTCCCGGATCCCTGAATTTCAGAAGCGTGCCGAGCGCCTCGAGCCTTACCATCGGATCCTGATGACGCAGCAGCGGTTTTACCTGAGAGATCGACGAAGCGTTGCCCGCTCGTCCGATAAATATAAGCAGATTTCGGACAGTGGCTGTCCGCGGGTCCCTCAGTCTCTTGTGTGCTTCGCTCACGGCCGGATCTCCGAAAAGACACAACAGATTAAAGAGAATACGCCTTCCGCCAACCGCATCGTCCCTGCAGAAAATATCAATAAGGCCCGGTATTGTATCCGGTCCGAGGGCCTGGATCAATCCGGAAGCCTCTTGCCCCTTCTCCCTCATCCATCGGTCGAAAGCGTTCAGCACCTTTACAATAAATTCCGGATCAGAAAATAGCTTTTTCGCTTCCTCGGCGCAGTCCCTGATGCCCTGTATTGGCTTGTCCGTTGAATGCCGGCGGAGCGCGTCCAAAATACGCCAAAGCAGCTCGAAATTTCCCGTCTCAAGGAATTGGGGCATCAGTGCGACGATTTTTTGAGCGAATTCCTTATAATCCTCCTCATCGATATTCTCTTCCAAAAAAGCGAGCAGCGCCCTGCCGATCTGAAAGTCCAGGTGTTCGTCCTCCATCGACCTTATATGCTCTTCCAGAGGGAACGGTTCAGCTGCACCGGACGGACCTTCCGACAAATGCCTGAGCATCGTTTGATAGTCATCGCTCACATACTCTTCGTATTTTTCACGGTCAAAAAGCTTCTGCATGTGTTCCGCCTGAAACGTGACGCCTAAGAATCCTTTTGCCGGTTTCGTACTGTGATCGCGTTGTGGTACTGCCGGGGCATCCGTATGCGCCTGAGCAAGCTTGCCTATGAGACCCGCAAGCGTCGGTGATATCTCCCGCCCCTCAGCGCTTGCCTGTCCCAGCATCTCGATCACCATATCGTCGGTGAAACCCCCGATCACCGCTTCCGCCTCAAGGGGAGACCCCGTTCGCGCTGCAATGTTTTTGAACGCAACGGACAGAAACTGCTTTCTAAGCTCGGGATGAAGATCTTTCAATAGAGCATTCATGCTTACAAGTGTCTTCGATTGCTCCTGCGTCAGTTGTTTTTTTTCTGCCGTTCCGCGGACATATGTTGAAATGATCTGGTCATAACTTTCCACCGCGGATTTCACATCCAGCTTTCGTTCATTGAGAAGCCGTGCGAGTTCGGCAGGGTTTATCTGCTCCGCGTCCTTCGCCGATACCCCCTGACCCGGTTCGGCGAGAGTACCTGCTGAGAGGTGCGTTACAAAATCCTGCCACACATGGTTGTCTGACTGTTCATCTCCTTTGGCCTTGGCAGAGGCTTTGAAAATCTCCTGTTCCTCGGTGAAATGGAACCTGTCGTAATCGATGGACTGGATCCTGATATGAGGGATATCTACCTCAGCCATGACTTTGGTGATACCCCCCGAACCCCTGATATCTTCCGATCTGGTCGTGAGAATTTGTTGAAACCGAACGAGCTCGTCCTTGTCCAGGCCGCGGATAAACGTGACCGACGCGATCTCACGCTGGCTCATTGAAATCGCAAAATCCCGGTACACGGGATTTTTTTGGTCAAGATAGTCCTGTCCGACCAGTAGCGTGTCCTTGGCCACTCCGAGGGTCATTTCTGCCCGAATCTCGAGCATTTTTTGGAGGATCTGATAGGTACGTTCAATGCTTTTCGCGATTTGGATATGACCAGGCGGGTAGATGCCCACATTCTTGCGAGAAATATTCAGCTCAATAACAGCCTCAGATAAAAGCTGCGTATCAAGCGGAATATCATTTTCGGCTTGCTGAGGGAGTGCTGGTTGGGCTTCTTTGTTATCCTGCGGTTCGCTCATATGCTTGTATTATATCTCTTATATACATCTATATTGTTTTTTTCATTAATTATAATGGTCATGCAAACAGTTCAAAACGGGCACCATAAGTACCGGCTTGTGGCAAAACTCGAGTTCAAAAGCCCGCGGCAAATATACGATGAGCACCTGTTGAAAGCTGTTGCATAACTTTTATCTTGTGTCCAGGGTACCGGGTGCGCTACAGGTCGGCGCAGAAGTGATACGGCTCGAAATATTAAATTGACGTTCAAACAATGCAACGATAGAGTGTCAACCGTCTTTTTTCTTGACAACAACATATCGTGATGTTAAATTAAGCACCTTGTTACGGTAGATTTTGGGGCTGTAGCTCAGCTGGGAGAGCACAAGGCTGGCAGTCTTGGGGTCAGGGGTTCGATCCCCCTCAGCTCCACCAAAATAAACAAAAGGCTGGTCATTATTGACCGGCCTTTTTTTATTTTCATGAGGGGGATCGAACCAAAGGGAGTTTGAGGGAAAGGATTCCCTCATGCTTCGGGGGTCACAGGCCGGCATTATCGGCCGCCATAGGGGGCTGGCCCCCTGTGGAAGCGAGCATGCGAGCGAGTGAGATTTCCCCCTCAGCTCCACCAAGAAAATACAAAAAGGTTGGCTAACTAGCCAGCCTTTTTTATTTCAGCAGAGAGAGATCGAACAAGAGCGCGTTGGGGAAGCTCTACCAAGTCATCAAATGCTTAGCTAATTGAGCTGACCCTTTTTCAATTTAACTGTGCTATATTTATGCTAGATTCATTTCTAAAAATATTGTAACCATTCGAGTTATTTCCCATTCAAGAGAGTATTCATTGAAGTTGAGCAAAAAAACTATTCTCAGAAACCTGCCCAATGTGCTGGCCCGCCTTCAGGGTAAAGACCTGGAAGCAAAGTACGCTGTATACGAGCCGCCTCTACGATCGGAATTGTACAGCAGCGACCAGATGAAGCAGCATGGCAAGACCCTGGCGGGTCTTCACACGCTCCGCCCGGGACACGCACGTGACCGGCTTCTGGCGCGGTTGGCTGAGAATGAAGCCATTCTGACCCGGACCCACAGCCTGCTGGTAGAGGCGGTCAAGACGGACCGCAGGATCACGCCGGCGGCAGAATGGCTGCTCGATAACTTCTACCTGATCGAAGAACAGATCCGCACGGCAAGGAGACACTTGCCAAAGGGTTACAGCCGGGAACTGCCCCGCTTGCTGGACGGGCCATCCGCCGGGCTTCCGCGCGTGTATGACATCGCCCTGGAGACGATCTCGCATGGCGACGGCCGGGTGGACCCGGAAAATCTCAGCAGTTTCCTTGCTGCCTACCAGACAGTTGCCGTCCTCAAGCTGGGAGAATTGTGGGCAATCCCCATCATGCTGCGCCTGGCGTTGATCGAGAATCTCCGGCGCGTCGGGGCCCGGATCGCTGCCGACAGGATGGACCGAAACCTCGCCGGCTATTGGGCTGACCGGATTACCGAGGTTGCCGCGAAGGACCCGAAGGGTCTTATTCTGGTCATTGCGGACATGGCACGCTCAAACCCGCCGCTCAAGAGTGCTTTTGTTGCGGAATTTGCACGCCGGCTTAAGGGACAGGGCCCTGCCCTGGCAATGCCGCTCACCTGGATCGAGCAGCACCTCTCAGAGTTCAGCATGACGATCGATCAGTTGGTGCAGTCGGAGAACCAGCAGCTGGCGGCTGATCAGGTATCGATGAGCAACAGCATCGGCAGCCTCCGTTTCCTGGGCGCAATGGATTGGCGCGAGTTCGTCGAGACGATGAGCGTTGTCGAACAGACCCTGCGTGAGGACCCCCTCGGTACATACGGCAAAATGGATTTTTCTACTCGTGACCGTTATCGTCACGTAGTGGAGAAGATTGCGAAGAGCGGCCGGCTATCTGAAGGGGAGGTTGCAGCCAACGCGGTCCGGATTGCGCGCGAGAGCGCGGCCCGTAACAACGACACTCAAGGCGGAGACGATCGCTCGGCTCATGTGGGCTACTACCTGATCGACAAGGGACTGGCGCAGCTTGAACACCTGTCAGGGGTCCGGTTATCTGTCACAGAGTCCCTTCGAAAGGCAGGCCGCCGGTTTCCTTTGTTCTTCTATCTGGGCACGATCATACTGATGACGGCGATTTTCACAGGAAGCCTGTTGGCAAAGACGCATGCCGGTGGGTACCCGGATTGGCTGCTCGTGCTGACGGGGTTCCTTTCGCTGCTGGTCGGAAGTCAGCTGGCGGTGGCGTTGGTGAACTGGTTGGCCACGTTGCTGGTGACGCCGCATCCGCTGCCGCGGATGGATTTCTCCGAAGGAATTCCGGAGAAATCGCTCGCCCTGGTGGTGATCCCGACGTTCCTTACGAGCGCTCCGGACATCGAAGATCTGGTCGAGGCGATGGAAGTCAGGTTTCTGGCAAATCGCGATGAAAACCTGCACTTCGGACTGCTGACTGATTTTCCGGACGCATCGGAGGAAATACTGCCGGAGGACGGACCACTCTTGCTGCTCGCCCGGCAGAGAATCGAAGAGCTGAATGAGAAATACAGGAATGCAAAGAGCGATACGTTCTTCCTTTTTCACCGCCCCCGCCAATGGAATCCCCTGGAGGGCGTTTGGATGGGTTACGAGCGCAAGCGGGGAAAGCTGGCGGCACTGAATTCACTTCTGCGCAACGGCTCGCGTGATCGGTTCTCTCTCGTCGTCGGCAATACTGCGGTGCTGCTCAACGTGAAGTACGTGATCACCCTGGACACGGATACCCAGCTGCCGCGCGATGCCGCCCGTCAGCTTGTGGGAGCCATGGCGCATCCGCTGAATCGCGCGCAATACGACGAAGGCAAGCAGCGCGTTGTCGCGGGGTACGGCATCCTTCAGCCGCGGGTGGCAGTGAGCTTGCCGGGTACAAACCGGTCGCGATACGCGCGCATGGAGGGGAGCGATCCGGGCATCGACCCCTATACGCGTGCTGTCTCGGATGTTTACCAGGACCTCTTCCTTGAGGGCTCCTTTATCGGCAAGGGGATCTACGAGGTCGACGCGTTCGAGCGGGCGCTGGGCGGACGCTTCCCCGAGAACCGGATCCTGAGCCACGATCTTATCGAAGGGTGTTATGCCCGGGCCGGATTGTTGAGCGATGTAATGGTATACGAGGAATATCCTCCCCGTTACAGCGCGGACGTGAGCCGCCGCCACCGTTGGATCCGCGGGGATTGGCAGCTTCTGTCCTGGCTGGGTGCGGTCATCCCTGGCCCAGGACCCGCGCGTGACCGGCAGCGCCGGAAGAACCCCCTCTCGCTGCTGTCCCAATGGAAGCTCTTCGACAACCTTCGGCGCAGTCTCGTGCCTTCGGCAATGACGCTCCTCTTCGTGCTCGGTTGGACGATCTTGTCTTCACCCTGGTTCTGGACCGTGTCAATGATCGGTATTATTCTGATCCCTTCTTTTATTTCCTCTGTCCTGGATCTGCTTCAAAAACCGCGCGATGTGCTTCCCAGGCAGCATCTCGCTGCCGCAGGGCGTTCCATTGGCATGCGCTTTGCTCACGATCTGTTTACTCTTGCGTGCCTCCCCTACGAGGCGTTTTTCAGTCTGGATGCGGTTATTCGCACAACAGGGAGAATGTTCATCACTCACAAGCAGCTTCTCGAATGGAGTCCGTCAGGCGACCCGGACCGAATGGGCCGAACGGGCCTCGCCGCTGTTTATCGGATGATGTGGTTCGCCCCCTTTCTCGCGGTCGCCATGGCGATCACTCTGGCTCTTTCGAATCCGGCTGCGTTGGGAGCAGCCGGGCCTCTCCTGGTGCTCTGGTTTGCTTCACCCGTCATCGCGTGGTGGATCAGCCGTCCGCTTACGCGCCGTGAAGCACGATTGACTATGCGCCAGATCCTTTTTCTCCGAAAGGTTTCCCGAAAAACCTGGGCCTTCTTCGAGACCTTCGTCGGCCCCGAGGACAACTGGCTGCCGCCTGATAACTATCAGGAGTATCGCGCTGCCATGGTCGCGCATCGCACGTCGCCGACCAACATGGGTCTTGCGCTGCTTGCGAACCTGTCCGCGTACGACTTCGGCTACATTCCTGCCGGACAACTCATCGAGCGCACGGAGAATGCATTGCGAACAATGGAAGCCCTGGATCGGCACCGGGGCCACTTCTACAACTGGTATGACACGCAGTCTCTCAAGCCGCTGCTCCCTGCTTACATTTCATCAGTTGACAGCGGGAACCTCGCCGCTCACCTGCTGACCTTGCGACAGGGCCTGCTTGCACTTCCCGATCACAAGATCCTGCATGCGAGATGGTTTGACGGGCTGAGCGACACTCTGCAAATCCTTGTGGATGCCAGTGAAACTGAAGAACCGGTGGACAACCCGCCTGAGCTGATCGAAGCGACCAATTCGCCCCTGAGCTCATTGCCGAAGGGCTCGCAGACACGTCTCACTGCCGAAGGGCTCGCCGAAGTCCTTGCTCTACTTCAGAAGGACCTTGAGTCCGCGTATTCTTCCCCACCGACTACTCTTGCGGCTGCACAGCTGTGCCTTGATCAACTAACAACGTCCGCAGAGGAACTGCTTTCCCAGATAGATAATTCCGGTATCCACCCGGAGGATCAGAAAGTATGGTGGGCGCGCGCCTTTGCCGCGCAATGCCGGGCCGCGCGTGAAGATCTGATCCATCTCTCCCCGCCCTCCCGTCGAACAAACGACGAAATCCCGACACTGCGCGATTCGGCCGGACTGGGAAACGATCTTGCCGCAAAGAGGATCGCGGCCATCGAACGGCTCGCTTTGCAGTCCGGCGAAATGAGCCGCATGGAATATGACTTCCTGTTCGACAGGGCGAGTCATTTACTGGCCATCGGGTACAACGTGGGTGAGCGCAGGCGGGACGCGAGTTTCTACGATCTGCTGGCTTCGGAAGCGAGATTGTGCAGTTTCGTGGGGATTGCGCAGGGTCAGCTGCCGCAGGAGAGCTGGTTCGCCCTTGGGCGCCTGCTCACGACCGCTGGTGGAGAGCCTATCCTCCTTTCGTGGAGCGGTTCGATGTTCGAGTACCTTATGCCGCTCCTGGTGATGCCGACGTACGAAAATACCCTGCTTGACCGGACCTGCAAGGCGGCCGTCGCGAGGCAGATCCAGTATGGGGGGCAGCTCGGCATACCATGGGGCATGTCGGAATCCTGCTACAACATGGTCGACATTCGTCTCAATTACCAGTACCGCGCCTTCGGCGTACCGGGCCTCGGGCTCAAACGCGGCCTCGCGGACGATCTGGTCGTCGCGCCGTACGCCTCGGTGCTTGCGTTGATGGTGGCACCCGAGGAAGCGTGCCGGAATCTGCAGCGCCTCTCCGACGAGGGGTACGTCGGGAAATACGGTTTTTTTGAAGCTATCGACTATACCCCTTCTCGTCAACGACGCGGCCAATCGAGTGCCGTGGTCCGGGCCTTCCTGGCGCATCACGAGGGCATGAGCCTCCTCTCACTGGCCTATCTGCTCCTGGACCGTCCGATGCAGAAGCGATTCGAGTCGGATCCGCAGTTCCAGGCGACCATGCTGTTGCTCCAGGAACGGGTTCCGAAGGCGACGGCGTTCTTTTCGCTCGCCGCCGAGATCTCCGACCTGCGGACGACTGCCGTCGGCCCGGAAATGCCGGTCCGGGTTTTCGGCACCCCCGACACCCCGATGCCGGAGGTGCAGCTTCTGTCGAACGGCAGATACCATGTGATGGTCACGAACGCGGGCGGCGGCTACAGCCGCTGGAAGGACGTCGCGGTGACACGCTGGCGCGAGGACAACACCTGCGACAATTGGGGGACGTTCTGCTACCTCCGCGACGCGGCGAGCGGGGAGTTTTGGTCGACCGCTTATCAGCCGACGCTCAAACGGCCGGACACCTACGAAGCGATCTTCTCGGGCGCGCGAGCGGAGTTCCGCCGCCGGGACCATGATATCGATACCCATACCGAGATCGTTGTCTCTCCCGAGGATGATATTGAGCTTCGCAGGATCACGATCACCAACCGCGGCAGAACACGCAGAGAGATCGAGGTCACGAGTTACGCGGAAATCGTCCTTGCCTCGCCAGCCGCGGACGCGTTGCATCCGGCGTTCGGCAACCTCTTCGTCCAGACGGAGATCCTCCCGCAACGCCAGGCGATCCTGTGCACCCGCCGTCCCCGCTCCCTCCATGAGCCGGTGCCCTGGATGTTTCACCTGATGGCCGTGCACGGGGCTGACACCGTTGATGTTTCCTGCGAGACCGACCGGATGAGGTTCATCGGCCGCGGAAACACGGCCGTTGATCCGCAAGCGATGAGAGGACCCGCTAAGCTCTCGGACAGCCAGGGCTCCGTGCTCGATCCGATCGTCGCGATCCGGCATCTGATCGCGCTCGATCCGGAAGGATCGGCGACGATAGATATCGTCTCCGGCGCCTGCGAAACCCGCGACGCCGCTTTAAACCTTGTCGGAAAATATCAGGATCGGCGGCTCGCGGATCGCGCCATCGACCTGGCGTGGACACATGGACAGGTGGTCCTGCAACAGCTTAATGCCGCGGAGGCCGACGCGCAACTCTATGCGCACCTTGCCGGCAATGTCATCTATGCCAATTCCTCTCTGCGCGCCGACGCGAGCGTTCTCATCAAGAACCGCCGCGGGCAATCCGGCCTGTGGGGCTATTCCATTTCCGGCGATCTGCCGATCGTGCTGGTGCAGATCGCGGATCCGGTGAACATCGACCTGGTGCGCCAACTCGTGCAGGCGCATGCGTACTGGCACTTGAAAGGGCTGGCAGTGGACCTGGTGATCTGGAACGAAGATCATGCAGGTTATCGACAACTGCTCCAGGAACAAATCATAGGGTTGATTGCCGCAGGCATCGAAGCCAATGTGACCGATCGACCGGGCGGCATCTTTTTAAGGCTCGCGGAGCAGATATCGGAAGAGGACCGCGTTCTGCTGCAAACGGTCGCTCGCGCCATCCTCACCGACAGCCGGGGGACGCTGTGGGACCAGATCCACCGTCGCCGACTGGCGGAAGTGCCGGTCCCGCGGCTCACGCCGGCCCGGACCTATCGCGCCGAATACCCCGCGGCCGCCGGACCGCCCCGCCGCGACCTGAGCTTCTTCAACGGACTCGGAGGATTCACGCCTGACGGCCGTGAGTACATCATTACGACCTCTGCCGGGCAGAAGACTCCGGCGCCATGGGTGAATGTGATGGCAAACCCGCTTTTCGGAACAATTGTTTCGGAGAGCGGAGTTGCTTACACCTGGAGCGAAAATGCCCACGAGTTCCGCCTCACTCCCTGGAACAACGATCCAATAAGCGATTCCGGCGGAGAAGCATTTTACCTGCGCGATGAAGAGAGCGGCCGTTTCTGGTCCCCCACTCCGCTGCCTGGTGGCGGGGCGATGCATTACGTCAGCCGGCACGGATTCGGATACAGCGTCTTTGAACACGTAGAGGATGGCATAAGCTCAGAGGTATGGGTTTACGTAGCATTGGATGCATCTATCAAATTTACGGTATTGAAGGTTAAAAACAGATCCGGCCGTTCACGCCGGCTCTCAGCCACCGGTTACGTGGAATGGGTGCTGGGAGATCTGCGGCCGAAAACGGCAATGCAGGTGATCACCGAAATCGACCCCAAAACCGGCGCGATCTTCGCGCGGAACCCGTATAACTCGGAGTTCGTCGACCGGACCGCCTTCTTTGATGCGGGTGAATCTACCCGTACCGTGACCGGCGACCGGACCGAGTTCCTCGGTCGCAACGGCACGCTTCAGAGACCGGCTGCGATGACCCGTGCCCGGCTTTCCGGCAGGATAGGGGCTGCCCTGGACCCCTGCGCCGCAATCCAGGTCCCCTTCGAGCTCGCTGACGGGCAGGAGCGGGAGATCATCTTCAGGCTCGGCGCAGGGAAAAGCTCCGATGACGCAGGCAAACTGGTACGCCGCTTCCAGGGATCCGTTGCCGCGCGCAGAGCGCTTGAAAAGGTCTGGGAGTATTGGAATCACACCCTCGGCGCAGTGCAGGTGGAAACGCCCGACCAATCCGTCAACATGCTGGCCAACGGCTGGCTCATATACCAGACTCTGGCATGCCGTCTCTGGGCGCGGAGCGGATACTACCAGTCCGGGGGCGCATTCGGTTTCCGCGACCAGTTGCAGGACGTGATGGCGCTTATCCATACCGAGCCGCGGCTCGTGCGCGAACACCTCCTCCTGTGCGCGGCCCATCAGTTCAAGGAGGGAGACGTCCAGCATTGGTGGCATCCCCCGACGGGACGCGGGGTGCGTACGCGCTGTTCGGACGATTTTCTCTGGCTGCCCATGGCCGTGTGCCGCTACGTTCTGAGTACCGGAGACACCGGGGTGCTGGATGAAACCGTCCGCTTCATCGAGGGCCGCCCGTTAAATCCGGACGAGGACTCGTATTACGATCTTCCCCGCGCCTCTGCAGAAACGGCAAGCCTGTACGACCACTGTGTACGGGCCATTCTGAAGGGCCTCAGCCGCGGAGAGCACGGCCTGCCGCTCATCGGCTCGGGTGATTGGAACGACGGCATGAACCTGGTAGGGCAGCACGGCAAGGGTGAAAGCGTCTGGCTCGGATTTTTCCTGTATGAAGTGCTTGTGCGGTTTTCGGAGATCGCACGCCTGCACAACGATCCGTCATTCGTTGAACGCTGCCGTGGGAAGCCGATCTTGTGCGCGGAAATATAGAGGAGCATGGTTGGGACGGCGAGTGGTACAGGCGTGCTTTTTTTGACGACGGCTCTCCGCTGGGTTCGGCAAGCAATCCAGAATGCCGTATCGACTCCATTGCGCAAAGCTGGTCTGTGCTCTCCGGCGCCGGGAATGTGGAGCGCTCCCGCACGGCAATGGAATCGGTGGACAAGCTTCTCGTTCGCAGGGAGCATGGACTGATCCAGCTCCTGGACCCGCCGTTCGACAAATCGGATTTGGATCCCGGCTATATCAAAGGATACGTTCCCGGTGTACGGGAGAACGGCGGGCAGTATACCCATGCGGCGGTTTGGACCGCGATGGCCTTTGCCGCATTGGGCGACGGCAGCCGCGCGTGGGATCTGCTGGCAATGATCAACCCGATAAACCATGCGAGATCGCCCGAAGAAATCGCGATCTACAAAGGAGAACCGTACGTTGCAGCCGCCGACGTCTATGCGGTCTCTCCGCACATCGGACGGGGCGGATGGACCTGGTACACGGGATCGGCCGGGTGGATGTACCGGCTTATCGTTGAATCACTTCTTGGGCTGCGGCTTGAAAAAGACGCGCTGCGCTTCGAGCCGTGCCTGCCCAAAGAGTGGGATGCATTTAAGTTGCACTATAGGTACCGGGAGACCATCTACCATATAACCGTCCGGCAAACACATGACAACAGCGCTGCGAGTGTGACTGTCGACGGAGTTGAACAAAGCGGCAAAACGATTCCCCTTGTCGACGACCGGCAGGAGCACACCGTCGAGGTGATCATTGCAGCAAGGTAATTATGCATTAACAATTTATTGTTGAACCGTACCCCGCGCCTGTTGCCCACTAATATCGTGCAATTCGTGATTCAGAAGAGGACGGAAACAGAAGATAAAATACGGAAAACCTATTCTTAATCCTGAATGCAAGGGTAAGCAAAACAAGGAAAGGGAAAGGCAGAGAATGCTTATGAACTACGAGGATTCCGCTGGCAGTCTTGGGGTCGGGGGTTCGATCCCTTTTGTATATCCAAAATCACAAAGGGTTAACTCAGTGAGTTAATCCTTTTTCACGTGACTGTGATATTCATTTATACCATATTCTTGTGCTCACCCCTCAGAGTAACTATCACCTCTCGATGAGCTCGATCATTTTCCGATTATCTTCACAAGCGCGTCAGCAAACGAATCTGTATCATAGTTGCAATCACTGGATAGTTGATTATTCTTCTTGCAATATAGAATCATCTTGTCGACAACTCTTTGAATTCCTCTTTAGGGTCATGAGTTCGCCTGTTCCGTTACAGCCTTTGTGCCGCTGCTTCGCGAGAAGATAGACCTGTGCGTATTCCCGGGCTTCGTCTACCAGCGCCGTAAGACGACCATCCGATTTATGCATTTAAAATAGTTTCAAGCATAGTACCGCTGATTTCCTCTCGAACACATCCGATCACGGCCAGTCCGGGCCGGCACGGCAACTACCGGCCCGGACACAAGCTAAGCAGCTTCCTCAGGCAGAGCATCCGCAACTCTGACCCGCGCCGCACTCAGCCGTTTCCGCCGCTGCTCCGAGTCCGGCTGCAAAGTCGTCCATCTTTGCCGCAGCTCCTTTTCTCACTGCCTTCGCCACCGCAACGGCAACGGCGATTTCCTCATCTTCGTCCCCTTTACTTGCATGCCCAAGAAAGGTGACCTAAAGACAGGGCTTACAGTTGGCTGTTACTGATGCTCCTACGGCGATTAATTCCTTGATCCGGGTGTCGAGCTTCATAATGTGATACCTCCTCTTTTACTCTCTTAGACGGAGGTTGGCCGGAAAAGGATACACCGCCTCTTACCTATTTTTGAAGACAAGCGTCGCCGTTTTCCGGTCGCAGGACAGCTCATCGCGCTTATCATGGTAGAGATGGCACGCCTGGTCCATTACCTTGCTTAAGCTGCAACCGGGCACGGTGCAGCCGTATCTTGACAGTATCGAGAGACATTCCAAGAACGTCGCCGATCTCGGCATTGGTGAAACCCTCCAAATCGCCAAGCACCAATACAGCGCGATAATTTTCAGGCAGGTCGTTCACAAGACCGCGAATGCACTCGTTCATATCCTTTCGTATCAGGAGGGTGTCGTGTAAAGGAGCATCGTCCGCAATACCCGGCGAAAATTCTTTACGCCATGCTCGGTCGTCCTCGGTACATTTCGGAAACTCGCCCTTCGGGCTCAGACAGTCCGAAATGCTTCACCCTCGGACTCGGTCGCCTGGCTAAATTTCCGCATGGGGACCAAGCGAGAATCTTTGATTCAAATTTTTACCCAAACCCCGTACGTCCTCGGAGCGGACCTATTAAATTTGGGGGCACCTGTCTTACCTCCGAGCCATCGCACTTGATGTTTGAACCGTCGCCTCAAAACCGTCACAGTGCTCAGGGAAACGACGGCCAGCGCCGAGATGATGCCGGCCTTAGGCTCAGCGGTGTCGTCACCGGTCTCCAGGAGCGCAATGGTAGCCGGGTGCGTGAGAAAAATGATCGCAGGATGGACAACGATGATCCCGCAGATAACAAGCCGACATACTTGTGGAAGTAGTAGACGATGTCGATGCCGAAGGGGCCGTGGCTTTCTTGAAGCGGCCGTCAGGCAAACTCCATCCCCATCGTCGTTATGCTCATAAACCCCAGGCCGACGAGAATTCCCACCAGAAGCCTCTTCCCGGCAGGGGCTTGCCGGCCAGGAGCGCAAAAAGCGGCCGACTATGTTGTAGAGGTAAAGCCCGTACCAGAATCTTCTCGGTATGAAGTAGTTCATCGTTGAACGTACCAAGGTTTTCATCTCGTGCTTGTTTGGATGACAAAAGCTATTAAGACCGCAGCTACAGCAGCGTCCTGTTCTTATGATAAGAAATATTCAGACGATTTCATTGTCCTTGTTGAGTGATCTCCTCAAGCGCTCCGTAGCAAAAGCGGCCCTGCCCCGGCTCAGAGCAGAGCTGCCTGTCCCTCTACCACCGCCCCCACCCGGCCCATGCGGGGATTCCCGAGACGTCTCTCAGCACGAGTGTGCTGTCGCCCTTGTGAACCTCGGCGGCGACGATCGCGGGTTTGTCCGCGAACATCACCCGCGATCCTTTGACCTCGATTGTATCGCCCTTCACGATCTTCGTATCGAGTCTTTCGATAGACCATTCTGGACCGAGTTGAACGGAGATCGTCTCCTTGTCCGTTTTGAGCATGACATGGACGCCTGAGTACATACCCTTCATGGGCGTAACCTTGTCCACGCTTTCCACGTGCCTGATATCGTCTCTACCGTAGCGGGGTTATAGTTCCTCTGGTAGTAGTCATTCATGCCCCAGCCGCCGCTTCCGTGCTAGCCTTTCCAGGGACCTGCGAGAGCGGTTGATACGGTAAAAACCAATGATACTAAGATGACCAAACTTATGATGCTTTTTCTTCTCATTTTGTTGCCTCCTTTGAGCCGGTTTGTAATGTGATATTCAATATTTCCCTGCTGGCTGCTTCGCTTTACAGATAAGCACCGAACAGTCTGCATTGCCGAGGATGTTCCGGCCACACTCCCGAGCATGCCACGCACGCCGCGCATGCCCCTGCTTCCGATCGCGATGATGTCCGCCCTGTTTCCCTCGCCGCTTGAGTATCTGCTCTGATGGGTCTCCGCTCTTCATCATAGTCGCCACGTTACGGAATTTATCCTTCAGAACTGTTCGGGCCTGCTCCAAGACCTCCTCAGCATGTTTCGATTCTACCCCTTTCATGCCAGCGATGATCTTCTCGATCCGATTGTCCATTTCCGGATAGAACCTGTCCGGCATCGCAGTATACGTCGCAGCGATGACGTACATTGCCGTCAAGGCCGTATTCCCCGGAAAGGAAATCAAAACCAGAAGTTTCTCCGTTTCCCTGCGCAGTCCGAACCGTCAGTGGCTACATAGTACCTTGAGCGGTCCGCCGGGTTTCCCCTGGGCGGTTTGACGACCAGAACGGATTTCAGCAGCCGACGGCCATGGCCCGTGTCACGCTCCCGAGCAGCAGTGCCCCTATCGCCTTCATTCCCCTGTTCCCCATGACGATCAAATCATGGTCTGCCTCCGCTGCCATAGCGAGAAGCGGCGTCAGCGTGATGGCCTCAGTCACCGCAGTGGATATGTTCGCCCCAGCGTTTTTCAGAATTCCGGCTGTCGCATCTAATGATGGCGGGCGCTATTTCCTCGCCGAGCTCATATGGCCTAAAGGGAGCGCCCCAAAGGGCGAACGCGTTGCACTGCCTGCACCCGTTATGTGATCCAGTGCCATAAATCTAACTGCGCTCAGAAACGCGTTGCCCCTTCCGAGCGTTCAGAACCGTCAGTTGCAAGCAATAACTTCATGGATCACCTCCTGCTCGCTCCGGATGTCAGTTCACGCGCCGCAGCATCAACTCCTCGGCGTTGAGATCGCACGCATAGCACTTCTCCTGCAGTATTTCACTATTTCCCGATCGCGTCCGAAATTCCTCGCGCAAGGTACTGAGTTCTGCAGTACCCTCACAGCCCTTGTGCCTCTGTTTTTCTAGGAGTAGATCTGTGCGTACTCGCGGGCCTCATCGAGAAGCGCAGCAAGCCGAGCATCCGATTTCGATGCCTGCAAAACGGTATCATCATGTTTCGGCGCCGCCTTCACTTCTGCTCTGCTCTTTCAATCCTCCATTGCCCGGCAAGCGCTTTCTCCTTCTCGAGAAGCTCCCTGGGCTCTCCACCGTCGGAAAGCTTATCGCATCCTGCAGGCAGGTATTCGCGCAGGTCACGCACGCCACCATGCATGGACGGTCTCAGCACCACCGGCTTTTTCCGCTCATAGTCGAATCCATAGACCTTCCTGCCGCAGCCGGTGACGCAGATGCCGCAGCCGATGCACTTCTTTTCATCCACCGTCGGGTTCCATGCAATCGTTTCACGGGATATGCCGTGCCATGATTTCACGTTTGGTTCCATCGTCGCCTCCCTTAGATATGCACGCCGAAATAAGCGGCAGAAACTCCGCCACAGTTAATCATTTCCGGGTTCGAAGTGATATCCGGTATACAGAAAGACCCCTGCTTTGTTATTTCAATGTTGAGACGATAGTAGCCCCAAGAGATCTCCACCGAAGACTGTGAATACGATGATCAGGCATACATACGCAACCGTTCGTTTGGTCCCCATGATCTTGCTGACAACCAGGATGCTCGGAAGCGAAAGCACGGGATCCGCGAGAAGATAGGCCATGAGCGGGCCTTTCCCATGCCGAGATCGAGAAAGACCTTTGCCATCGGCACCTCAACCAGCGTCGGGAAATACACGAGCACACCGAAAAGAACGGGGATGATCAGGGCGGTCAGGGAATTTGATCCCATGTAGGTCGTAACAAACTCCTGGGGCAATAAGACCTTGACCATGCCTGAAACGAATACACCAACAAGAAGAAGCGGGGCGATTGTTTTAGCAAAACCCCACGCTTCTCTCATCCAGCTTTCTATTTCTTCTTTGCTAAAGAATTTTTTTGCGATCGCGGCGCTCATGCCGATCAAAAGGAGCACGATCACATACTTGATCCAAGGTACGCTCACCCGCGTCCCGACCAGCAATATGCCGATAAGGGCGCTGAAAAGATAAACCAACCGCCTGATGTCGTGGCTCGTTGAGCTTCTGACAAAGGTATCCGAGGCCTGCGCCGCCTCATCCTCGTGAAACATCTTACTGACGATCATGCCGATCGAAACAGCGAACAGAACGGACAAAAAGATCCGTGCCGCTGCCACGTCCCAGCCGATGAGGCTGCCGGTATACAGGATGGCCACGATGTTCGTTGCCGGCGCGGTATAAAGAAATGTTATCGCTGGACCGATTCCAGCGCCGCCCTTTTTTATTCCGGCAAAGAGCGGTAAGACCGTACAGGAGCATACGGCCAGCAAAAGGCCCGAAGCAACGCACAGAGGGTACGCAATATGTTTTGGGGAGTCTTTCCCGAGGTAGGGCAGCAGCAGATCCTTGGGAATCAGCGCCGCCATTGCCCCGGCAATGAAAAAGGCGGGGACGAGACAAAATAGCGTATGCGCAAGCACATAATCATAAACAGCGGCGAAACCCGAGGAACTATCGCATAGATATCCATGCTACCTCCTCAGCAAAGCAGCGATTTCCTCCACGCTCGGTATTTTTCCGCTTGCCATGGTCTTGCCGTCAATGACGAGCGCCGGCGTCATAAAAATGCCTCGCTCAATGATTTTGCCCATATCATAGACATGCTCCACCGTGGCATCAATGCCGGCAATCGCGACTGCTGTCTTTGCCCTCTTCTCAAGCTCCGCGCATTTACTGCAGCCTGAACCGCAAACCTCGATCTTCATTGTTCACCTCCTGACATAAAGCATTAAACCCCATGGCCGGGTCCATCGATCCCCGTAAAGCCGCCGAAAGAAGCCAGCCCCCGCCGGTTTAAGCTGTCTGTCCCTTGAGCTTGCAGATCAGAACCGAGCAGTCCGCGTGTGAGAGGACGTTCCGGGCTACGCTCCCGAGCATGCCGCTGACGCCGCGCATCCCCCTGCTTCCGAGAGCAATAAGTCCGCCCGGATTTCCCGCGCTGCCTGGAGTATCTGTTCAGATGGATCTCCATTTCTGATCAGCACAGCCACGTTGCGGAATTTGTCATTCAGCCGTGCTCGGGCCTGCTCAAGAACTTTCTCTGCATGTTTTGTTTCCGCTTCCTTCATCCCTGCCATGATCTTCTTTAACCGTTCGTCCAGTCCCGCACAGAACCGGTCGGGAATGTCCATATACGTCAAGAGTGAGACGTACACAGCCGTGACGCTCGTGTCGGGATGAAAGGGTATCAGGGAAAGGACACGCTCCGTTTCCCTGGCGCAGTCCGAGCCGTCGGTGGCAAAGAGCACCTTGAGCGGGCCGTCCGGTTCCCCTGGGGCGGCTTGACGACCAGAACGGATCGCGGATAGTTGATCGCCACGGCCCGCGTTAGCTCGCAAGAGCAGGGAGCCGATCACCTTCATTCCCCGATTGCCCATAACAATCATATCGGAATCGGATTGCGCGGCCACGTCGATGATGGCCTCTGCGGGATGGCCGGTGGTCACTACGGTGGACACGTTGGCCCGGAGGCCTTTCATAAGTCCGGTGGTAGCATCAATAATCCTGGGCGCAAGTTCCTCGCCGAGCAGCATCAAATCCGCGTTGTAAGGCCCACCGCTGTGGGGAAATGGCACGCCGGGAATAACGTGCAGCACCACAAGCTCGTCGGTTTTCGATAAATCGAACAGCGCCAGAAAACGCGCCGCGCCATCAGAATATTCCGAACCGTCTGTGGCAAGTAAGAGCTTCATGGATCACCTCCTGAGGGTTTCGAACACTCCAATTACCAGACACCCTGCCACCTGCAAGCCGCAATAGTCGCACGAGGGTGTGAGCTCGATCTCCTCCGCGATCTTTTGGCCTATGAACTTCATGAGCCGTCCATATCATCGATCATCGCGTTACTCTCTTCATAACTTAATACAAAGATTATGACATATACCGACGTGTTTGGTTTATTTTTTCAGTGTCAAAGACGATAATGCGCTGTCCGGCCCTGACGTCCTTAAGCCCTGCGGCATACTCTTCGTTGATAATTAGAGCTCCTTCCGCGTCGGAAACGGACCAGTGCCTCGGGACCTTCCCGACATCAGTTTTCACGAAACCTATGGGCTCAAATTCTATTTGCATGACGGACCCCGCTTTGTGCTCATTTATACTAATGCAGATGATCTGCCAGGCCGTTTTCTGCGTTCACATTGCAATAGAGATCATTGTTGCAGCAGTCCGCGCATTCCATTTGTATCACGGCATGTTTTATTCCCTGATCTACAAGCAGACGTTCTATTTTTTTTCTTATGGTATCCGTCTCGCTGATCTTCTGGTCAGGGACCTGAACGTGCCCCGAAAATGCGGGGATGCCGTGCCCGATGGACCAGACGTGGACATCATGAACAGCCTTCACTTCAGGAATTTCCGCTATTGTTTTTGCCAGGTCCTCTGCATGAAAACCGACCGGACTGAGGTCGAGAAGTATCCAGAGCGTTTCCTTGATGACGCGGGTCCCGCCGATGATGATCATAACGCCGACGTTTGCGCTGGCGATGGTGTCGGCAAGCACCCATTCCGTAAGTTTATGACCACCCCGGCAACGATGACGCCGACCGACGATATAGTATCACCGAGCACATGGAGCCATACGCTCTTCATGTTCAGGTCTTCATGCTTATGTCCGAGAATCCATGCCATGATGAGATTGCCGAGAAGACCCGCAAAGGCAATGAGAAGCATGACGGAGGTGTTGATTTCCGGCGGCGAATTGAAGCGTTTATACGCCTCAATAAAGATAAATATGGCAATGACCACAAGGCTGACGCCGTTGATAAGGGCTGCGATCAGCCCGATACGCTGATAACCGTAGGTCGCCCGGTTGTCTGATGGCCGTTTCATGATCAGGAGCGCTATGAGGCTCAGGCCGAGCGCGAAGGCGTCGGTCAGCACATGCCCCGCGTCGCTCAGGAGCGCAAGGCTGTGGCTCATGATGCCGCCGATCACTTCCGCGATGAGAATGCCGATGGTTACGAGAAGACTTAGAAAAAGTCTATTTTGCGATTTATCGTCCATGCTGTCCTTTCAAATATTAATACCAGTCAGGTTGTCACAATGTTCCTCAGAGCCTCATTCTTCGCTGCTTTACATCAAGCCCCACGCCATCTTCGCGGCAATCACGTAGAGCACGATGCCGATGATCTTCTTCACCTGGTTCGCATCGAGCTTCTTATGCATGAGCCATGATCCCAGGATTGCCCCCGTGATTGATCCAACGGCAGCGAATGTCAGCAGGTTCCAATTTACGGACCCCATAGCAGCATGACCGAAGAAGCCCGAGAGTGAGGAGAAGACGACGATGAAAGCCGTGGTAGCAGATGCCTTCTTGGGGTCAACACCAAGCCACACGAGAGCCGGGACAATGAAATTTCCGCCGCCCACTCCCAAGAGCCCGCCGAGATACCCCGCGCCGATGCCCAAGCCGATGCCGGTCTTGAGTTCTTTCCCACCATCCCCTTGCCCTTCCGTTTTCTTCTTCGGCTTGTAGAAAAGCATCATGGACGCAGCAAAGACGAGAAAGATCACGAAGAGCAGGATCAGAATGTTCTTCGGGAAGTACCGTGTTGAATACGCTCCCAGGGGAGAAAAAACGACGGCAAGAACGATGATCGGAATGGCCGTGCGGAAAAGGACGAGTTTGTAGCGGATATAGTTGGCCGAGGCGAAGGTCATGCTGATGGCGTTTAATAGCAGGCCGATGGCCATGGCCTCGGTCAGCGGTACGCCAAGCCAGTAGAATGTGGGTATTACGATGAACGCCGATCCCACGCCCGCAATGGTGAGAACGGTGGTGAAGACAAAGACGAGGACGGCCGCTGCTGCATTGATGGTAAGCATCATAGGTCTCCTTTTTTGCCATGCCGTACCCGCGCAGAACTGCTCACCTCAAAGAAGGCAAAGAGCGCAGAGAAAAAAGACCTCTCCTGAGAACAGAGAACATCTCCGTTCTCTGCGACCTCTGCTGTAAAACTTGTTTTTTGCGCGACAAGTACGACCGGCTTCCCTATTTTTCGTGCTCAGCGCAGGGAATGCAAAGAAGCCGACCGTCAGGAGCCTTTGTCAGTTTGTCGGTGAAAACCGCCTCGCCGCATTTCGAGCAGCGTTTAACCTCGAAGTTCGAAGATCCTTTCTTCAAGTCCTTGTGGAACACGTCACTGATATTCAAGAAATCAGCTTCGGGAAGCCCCAATATCCGATCGACGAGTGGGTCCGTAATTGCTGCGGAGATATCCTGAGGCGGTACGCCCTTCTTCCTCTCCTGTACAAAGGGAGAGTTCATGGCCTTCTCGAAGAAGTCAGGCTTCAGAGAGACCCGGACCGCTTTCCCGGTCTTCGCGTCGATGAGCGTGAAGGCCATTTTGTTGTAATAGAGCTTCTGGATGTTCGCCTTGCCATAGGTGCATCCTGTGGCGGTCATGAGCCCGTCCAGGAAACATCCGGCTGCGTGTCCTTTGCCCGTCTCCGCTTCCACGAAAAGTTCCTTGTCCTTAGATCTTTCAACGCCGAGCGTTTTCATGGCCGCAAGACCGGCTCGCAGACCCATCGGCATAGCCGGGCACTTGTGACCGTGAAACTTCATTGCAGTGTCAAAATACTCATTAAATTCTTTCATGGCAGACCTCCGTTGTGATGAGTTGGGTTTACGTCGACCATTGAACTCCATTACCTCAACCGAGTTACCAGCCGTTCCACCAGCAGCGGCAAATCACTGAAAAGCGTTTCTTGGTCCTTATTTTTCTTTGTCGCATGTTCCCGTCCTCAAAAGTTTACTATACCGATATACAGCCCGGCCAAAATCAGCAACGCGCCGCTGAACCGCTTCGAGTACAGAGAGAAATTCTTAATGCCTTTCGAGCTTACCATGCTCTCCGTCAGCCCGATGGAAAGACCCGCAATGAAGATCAACGCGCAATGTCCCACGGCATACGCAAAGAGAAGCGATCCACCGTACAGGATGTCACCCTGCGTGGAAACGTAAGCAAGGATCACGGCCAGCACCGGCGTGGCGCAGGGAGACGAGACCGTGCCGGTCAAAAGACCGAGGAGGAACGCACCCCAAAGGCCACGGGACTTCACCTGCCGCGTTTTCTGGAACGGCAGCGGGATCGAGATGAGACCCATGAGCTGGAGCCCCATGGTTACGGCGATCACTGCAAGACCGATATACAGCCACTGACCCGCGAAAGAAAGGAATTGTCCCATGGCCGATGCCGCAGCGCCAAGGACCGTGAAGGTGATCGAGAGACCGAGAATGAATACGAGTGAATAGATCGCCGCCTTTTTTTTATTGCCTCCGGAATAACCACCCACGTATCCGATAATCAGCGGTATGGCGGCAAGCACGCAGGGACTGGCCGCCGATATCAGACCACCGCAAATACGGCCAGAAACGCCAGGCTGTGATTGTTCTGGATGATCGCCTGAATGTTTTCCAATAAGTGATGCATGGTGAACACCTTCTATAAGCTGCATTAAGCGCTTTTGAGTCTTTCCTTTGCCTTGTCCACAACACGGCGGACATCACCCAGGCATCACCTGCCAAGCGGATGGTTTTCTCCGCAAGAGCATCCTCCGCCTTTTTTCTCGGCGAGTATTCTTTCCATGATCAAAGATCTGCCGTTGTTCTTCAAGACATCTTTTGTTATGTCTTCTTCTGAATATCCAAAACAGTAGCAAATGCGATGTTCCATGGCGCAGTCCCTCACAAGTTTTACCAATCTATAAACCGTTCTTCTTCAAAAGCAGGTGCAATCTCCTCATAGGAATAAAAACCGATATGACGGTGAAACTCCTTGCCCGTCTTGTCGAGAAAAACCTGTGTTGGGATCACATGAACGCCGAACTGCCTGCCGGTCTTATGGTCCTGACGCACATCGATAAAGATGACCTCAAGCTTCCCCTGGTATGTGTCGCGCAGTTTTTGCATTACGGGCTTCATCTGCTCGCAGGGGATGCAGCCGACAGAACCAAGCTCAAGCATAACGATCTTGCCCTCCTGTTTGGCCTTGTTTAGTGCAGCGTCGATATCTCCGGCATTGCTGCATGACGAAAGAGACAATAGAAACATTACAACTAGAACCACAAACTTGATTCTCATTTCCCCTCCTTCAACCTTTCTGCGAAGTATTCGGGCAAACCGCTCGATACGATCGCTTGTGCCGCCTTCTCCACATCATAGGAAACCCGCAGAAACTCTGTGTTCACTACCTCTCAGCCTTGATCTCAACCAAGGTCACGCATGCACTCGGATCGCCGTCCTTTCGGCTTGCCCACGCTGCCGGCATTGATTAAGATTTTGTTCTTCAAAGTCTTTCCGATACGGCTTGTGCGTATGGCCGTAGATCAGGATATCTGCGTCAACTTTTCCAGCCATCTCCTGAAAGAACTTCTCCGGCCGGTCCTCGTACCAGTAGAGATTGTTCTTCCGATGGCGTGGCATGGAACAGCGCGACCTTCCTTCCCTGCGGCATAAACGTGATCTCAGACGGGAAGCTTTCCAAGGTACTCTTTCGTCTCTCACGATGCATGCTTCTTCGTCCAGGCGAATGACTTGGTTCGCCATCTCCTCCTGCACCGGGTCCTCGGCTTTGCATCCGCAATGCTCCCGGTCATGCGCAACGGTCTCATCATAGTTTCCCTGCACGCCTTCGATATTGTGCTCGATAAGGAAGTCCACGACCTCGTTCACAAAAGGAGAATACCCGCCCAAGTCGCCGAGGTGATATATCTTTTCAGCTCCCGCTGCCTGACTGCCGCCTCATATGCCGCCTTCAGGGCCTCGATGTTTCCGTGTATGTCTCCGAATATCGCAAACTTCATATAATTACCTCAAGAATGCCAAGCCGGCAATCCGCATCAAAGCGCATCAGTTCCTTTGACCTTGCAGTACTCAACACTGAAATAGGTGCGCTGAAAATACTTCGACACATTCACCAAACTGATCAACACCGGCACCTCGACCAGCGGCCCGATGACTGCGGCAAAGGCTGCACCTGAATTGATGCCGAACACGGCTACTGCTACCGCAATCGCAAGCTCGAAGTTGTTGCTCGCGGCGGTGAATGAGAGTGTTGCGGTCTTCGGATAATCCGCACCGATCTTCTTCCCGAGATAGAACGACACCAGGAACATGACCACGAAGTAGATCAACAAGGGAATCGCTATGCGCACTACATCCAGCGGCAGTTTGACGATATAGTTGCCCTTGAGCGAGAACATGACGATGATGGTGAACAAGAGCGAGATGAGTGTGATCGGGCTGATCTTTGGAATAAAGACCGTCTCGTACCATTGGCGGTCCTTGATCTTGATCAGCACGAACCGGGTCAGCATCCCCGCGATGAATGGAATGCCGAGATAGATGAATACGCTTTGCGCTATCTGTCCGATCGAAACATTTACCACGACTCCCTTGAGCCCAAACCAGACAGGAAGCACGGTTATGAAGACGTAGGCATAGACGGAAAAGAAAAGGACCTGAAAGATCGAGTTGAACGCCACGAGACCTGCGGCATACTCGGGATCGCCGCAGGCAAGGTCGTTCCATACGATCACCATAGCAATGCAGCGGGCAAGGCCGATCATGATGAGACCGACCATGTATTCGGGGTAAGAACGAAGAAAGATGATCGCAAGAGCGAACATCAGGATCGGGCCGATGACCCAGTTTTGGACCAGCGAGAGACCTAGAACCTTCTTGTTCCGGAAGACCTCGCCGAGTTCCTCATACTTGACCTTCGCAAGAGGCGGATACATCATGAGAATTAGCCCGATGGCGATAGGGATGTTGGTTGTGCCGACCTGAAAGCTATTGATGAAGGCTTCCGTTCCTTGAATGAAATAGCCCAGTCCCACCCCGAGGGCCATAGCGCTGATTATCCAGAGAGTCAGATACCTATCCAGGAAAGAAAGTCTTTTAATAGGTAATTCGTTCATAGTTACCCCCTGATCCTGACTATTTGGTTTATTCGTTCACATCCACGCCCGTCCGGCAAGACCCGCCGCAGGTGCAGGCAAAGCTTTTTATCTTTGCTTTCACGAATGCCTCTTTTCCTTCCCGGTAGCAAAGCCCCGCAATTACGAATGTGCCTATGGAGTCAATCCCGCCTATATGGGTGAGTTCGTATCCAACGCTTGCAATGAGCAGAACGATTGAGAGCTGCAAACAGGCACGGGTGCAAGCAGCATCGGATAAAATGGCTTCGGAATTTAGCTGTTTCCCAACTTTTACCTTGTAGTGGATCAGCAGCCACATCGCGGCAATGGAGATGATTGAAACAACAATGCCCCAAAAGGTAGTCTCCGGTTTATGTCCCCGATAAAGGTCAACGGCAGCAATGATCGACAACCCGATTGTCAGAACGTAGAATCCGGTTCCCGTGATCTTGAGCGCCGTCTGCTCGAACTGATCAGGATTCTCTTTGTCGTTATTTCTGATCCTCCGCACCATGTGCCATATCCCGATGCCCGAGATCACTTCAACGAAGGAATCCACACCGAACCCGAAGAGCACCATACTTCCATCTTCAACTCCGAAGAACACCGAAACGACTCCTTCAATGATGTTGTAGGCGATGGTAATGATCGCTAAGGCGGAGGCGAAGGAATAGAGCTTGCTATTTTTTTTTGTGAAATCAAGGGATATCATTTATTGTTCAACCTCGTAAGCGGCAAGGTACGGTTAACGAAAATAGCATTCTCCATGCTTTATGCTCCGCAGGAGCAGGCTTTTCTTTTCGTGGTCGCACAATCAGAACCTGTCATTTTCGACTCGAGAAAATGGGCAAGTCGCTTTCGATCAGCTCCAATCAGCCCACCATCAGCTTTTTCGCATACCGATACCATGAGCATCCTCCTGAACAGATCGGCATCTTTCAGACTGTAATGAATCCATTTCCCCTGTTTGCGGTCCTTGATGAGCCCTGCTTCCTTCAGGGTGCTAAGATGGAAAGATACCTTTGGCTGCACCATGTCCAGCGCAGCCGTTATGTCGCACACGCACAGTTCTCCCTGCTCCAGGAGTTTTATGATTCGGAGTCTGGTTTCGTCGGAAAGCGCCTTGAATATCGTCACGAGATCGTTCATATTCCTCCCACTAAGCTTCGCCCTTGATCAATTCTTTCATCTTATCCAGGCTCGGAAGCGGTTTGCCTGAATGCTTGATCTTGCCGTTCACGATAAGACCCGGCGTTGACAGAATGCCGTGCATGGCGATCTGGCCTATGTCCGTGATCTTCTCGACCTTGGCCTCGATACCGAGTTCCTTCACAGCGGTTTTCGCAAGTTCCTCCATCTTAAAGCAGTTTGCGCATCCTGGACCGAGTACTTTGATTTCCATCACTTCCTCCTAATTAAAGAATCGCATTAAACAGATACCCCACGCCAATGATCGTGACCGTCATGATCGAGACGAACACCGCCAGGAGATTGACCTTCAGCACTTTCCGGAGAATGATCATCTCGGGAAGCGATAGCGCCGTGACTGCCATCATAAAGGCCAGAACGGTGCCCATACTCATGCCTTTTTCCATGAGCGCGTAGACGATCGGGATCACACCGGCCGCGTTCGAATACAGCGGCACTCCCAGGGCAACGGCAATAGGCACTCCGAAAGGATTCTGCGGACCGGCATACCGGACAAGGAAGTCTTCAGGCACATATCCGTGGATGAATCCACCGATACCAATGGCGACGATTACGTAGGCCCAAACCTTTTTTAAGATGTCCGCAGTATTTTCCCGAGCATACACGATCCGGTCCTTGAATGTCTGCCGTGCTATATCGGCAGGAGCACCCAGGGACTTGATCTTATAGACATACTCCTCGACCCACTTTTCAAGCTTCAGTTTCCCAATGGTCATTCCCGCGATGATTGCGACAAGGAGACCGGTCCCCATATAGATGAGAGCGATTTTCCAACCAAACAAGCCCCACAGGAGCACAACGGCCACTTCGTTTACCATGGGAGACGAAATGAGAAAGGAGAACGTGACGCCAAGGGGGACCCCTGCCTCCACAAAACCGATAAAAAGCGGTACTGCCGAGCAGGAGCAGAACGGCGTAACGATTCCAAGGAGAGCTGCAAGAATATTACCGATAAACTCTCGTTTATGAGAAAGGATCTTCTTCGTCCGCTCCGGAGGAAAGTAGGACCGAATGACGGATACAGCAAAGATGATGACGGAAAGTAGTAAAAATATCTTAATTGTATCGTATATGAAGAATTCCAGAGCACCTGACAACCGCGCGCCCTGCGCCATGCCGAACACGTTATACACCAAATAGTAAGCAAAAGCCTTCAGCATCACCTCACCTCATATCAACTTATTTATATATGATAGCGAAGTGAGTCCGGTTTGTCAAGAGGATTTACTGTTGGCTTTAACGGGGCCGATACTATGACGGAAAGCGAATCGACAGTACCCGCCGATCTGCGACAGAGGAGAGAACGTGGGACGGAATCGAGCCCCCGGCGTAGAGATGGGCGGCGTGTTTGGATCATTCAATTAGAAATACTGAACGATATATTTTATCGCAAGAAACATGATAGCCGTGCCTACGATGATCTTAATGAACTTCTGCGGGACGTATTTCTGTGTCTTCGCGCCGAGATACATGCCTATGAATCCGCCGATACCGAAGAGAATTCCCAGAGGCCAGTCAGGCATGGGGGAAATCCCTTGCGTCGCGGGCAGAACGCTGAAAAATACGGCACCTGCCACCGAAGTGATGAACGTCCCCATGAGCGTCGCGCCTGCAATGGAATAGATCGGCAAATTGAAAAAGGCCACGCAGAAAGGGGCAATGATCGCGCCACCGCCAATGCCGTAGGCCCCACCGATAATCCCGACGACAAACGCAAGGGCGAACATGCCGACGGTGTTGAATGAGAACCGCTCGCCCCAAAATTCGTACTCAATTTTTTTCAGCGACATGCTTATGGTCTTCACAACCGCTTCAGCCGGGATGCCCGCGGCCATTTTTGAACTCTGTTCCTTTTTTATTTGCCCTGCCCGGGCCTTGAATTTATCCTCAAGGGCCTTTGCACCGGCTGATTGAGCTTTACTACCGACCAGGAGTTCTTTAAATATCCTGATGCCGATATACAGCAGGACGCAGCCGACAAATAATTTGAACATCTTCGGATCGGGGAGGTACAGGACGCGAAGATAATATCCGATGAACACGCCCGGCAGCGTGCCGGCGATGACCACCCAGGTCAGGGGCCATGCCATGCGGCCTTCTTTTATGTACCGGTAAACGCCGCTCGGGATCGCCAGGATGTTGAACACATGATTGGTCCCGCTGACGGATGGAGCAGTATAGTTGAGGACGCTCATCTGAAATGGGAGCAGAAGAAACGCGCCGGATATGCCGCCCATGGAGGTAAAGAACGAGATAACCAGAGAAATTAACGGCGGAAGGAGAACATTAGTGGTCACTCCCGATATGGGAAAGGTCATTTGCAGGAAATCCATGAACTGTGCCTCCCGTAGACCATAATGTGAGAACCCGACCCAATTGAATGAGTCGGGCTCAAGTATAAAGTATCTTGCACGTTGACGTCAATCACTATGATCTATCATACGGCTAACCTCAATAACATGCATTACGTTCATTTTCATAATCACGGTTTCGGCAGACGCAATACCATGCCCTCTCCCAG
Source organism: Nitrospirota bacterium (assembly GCA_963796285.1). Lineage (GTDB taxonomy): Bacteria > Nitrospirota > UBA9217 > UBA9217 > UBA9217 > JALNZF01. Next base: position 687,750 of record CAWCKW010000012.1, on the reverse strand, counting down.
CGTGATGTCATCTATATGACCGGAAGCCTTGCTGGCGCGTGATACCAGATGGATGTGGATCGCGTTCTGCATTCCCGAGCCTTCCTTGATCACCGGAGTGGTTGCAGTGAGGAACACGCCGGCATGATGCTCGGAATAGAAACCGATGATGTCGACGGGTTCGTTCTTCGTTACGAAGGGCTGCTTTGACTTGGCGAATGATTCTTTTGTAATGGGCTTCCCTTCCGTCCTGTCCACGTTGATGTGCCACTTGATCTCCACGGGAGCGCCGGAGAGTAGGAATGGAAAAGGGTTGGTGACGTCAATGCCCGCTGCCTGCGCCTGTGCCTTGACGAACTGCTGTAGGTCCACGTAGCCCTTCACTGTAGGGGGAACCGGAACATCCATCCACTTCGTCTGCTCCGTCCAGACAAGAAAAAACGCGCCGTGCTTCCAGGTGCTCTCCGCCACGTAATCGGAACCACGTACCTTGGTGATAAAAGGCTTTGAGTCAAAGATCGTGATCTCGCCGTCAAGTCCATCTATCGGTCCCATGGCGTACAGCCCCTTGCGTCCGGCCAGGTCTTTCAGAGACACGACGCTCGCGGCCTTGCCACTCACAAAAACATCTTTCTGAGCGCCGACATACTCGACCATTCCCTCTTTCTTTGATCCGACGATTGCCGCATATGCTGTAACGAGCGCCGCGACCAGCATAACCGATAATGCAGTGCCAACGACAATTGATCGTCTTTTCATTTTTCCCCTCCTCATATTATCGTTTTGTTTCTCTTTGCGACCTCTGTTTATGGCCGCGCTTACGCAAGTGCAGGCTATGCCTATTCAAGAAATAATTTTTTTCAACATTCTTCATTCCGCATTGCTTTAAAACACCGGCGTCGGCACCGTGCCCCATCCGCTCCCATGCGGCAGGTCCTTCACGTCAAGCAGCTTCATGTTGTGCACCTCAACGTCGACCATGAACTGCGGCACGCGCAGGGCGTTGATAGCAAACAGGTCGGAAGGTTCCTTCACCTGCACATCCTCTATGGACAGGAAGATAAGCCTCCTGTTTATGCCATCCCCCATCGCAACAGTGCCCTGATGCTGCATATTCATCCCGCCGTGCATGGCATGGTGTCCCTCGCGAAGATGCGCAAAGGGATGGAACACCCAGTCCGAGATCATGGAAATCGAGTGGTGTTGATTAAAGAGCTTCCAGTCTCCCCCCGTGTCAGCGATCATGCCCTGCATGATGTAGTCCTGCGGGATGAAATAGACGAGATAGTGTTTGTTCGCAACTATCCGGGCACTCACTTCCTTCAGGGCGAGGATGTCGCCCATGCGGTGGTCCATCTTGAATCCGTCCTCGGGCAGAATGGCGATGCCGGTGACATTCTGGGCCTTTGTCCAGATCGTGAGGTGGTTGATGGTGTACGACCTGAGCAGGAACGCGCTGCCGAGCACGAGCGCCGCAAGGCCGATGGCGAATGCTGTTTTCCCGAGGCCTGAGGACGGGATGATCGCCCTCTCGATCTTCTTCGGCAGAAACATACCGGTCTTTTTCATGTATGCCCGGTAGATCTCTTCATGGGCGTTCAGCATCCTCCGCTCCTCGTCCCTGGCCAGGAGATAATATACCAGCGCCATGACAAGCCAGAGCACAACGGTCAGGAACCTCGGCCAGAGGATCGAGAGGCCGAGCCCTGCAAGTCCGAGCGCCGCATACTGTGGGTGGCGGATGGACGAGTACAACCCGCCCAGCACGGCGCCTTTTTTCATGAACTTGGCCGTGTAGACCTGGATGGCGCAGATAAAAAAAACCGCCATACCGAGAACGAACAGGACCGAGCCCGTGACCCGCACGAACTGTAGAAGTGGGTCCTCGGGCAGGACCATGTGAGGCAGGTAAAACGCGCTCAGCCACCGCGTCGACGAATGAGCGGCGAACTTAAGCAGCACGGGGTTGAACACCGAGTAAAAGAACCCGGCAAAGGGACTGATCATGATCAGAACTTCAAAGGCAATAACGAAATAAAGCACGAGCGCGCTACGAAGGAGCGTTTTCGTCGTGTTCATGAGTAATCTCCCTAAATTCGCGGCAAAGTTATGCATCTCACGCACAGCACGCCAAGGAAAGCTGAACTTGTTACCAGCTTTCAAGCCCGTAGGTTTGCAAACCGGCAAACTCTAAAAAACGCCGCTTCGAGAAATAAACAATGATGTTTGATGGGTTAAATTCAGACGCGGGGAGGTCGCAGCAGTTCTTCCGGCAGTGCGTCCCTGTAGCTTTTTGCGGGGACCGCCCCTGCGAAAGTGATCGGCTCGAACTGAAATGTATGGAGCATCTTTGGAACGGCAAAGACGTACATCGGGAAATGGATTGATGAAGAATCGGTAACGAGGGTTTTTTGCCGGTTCGTCGGCACGATGAAGCCATGATTCAAGGGACAGTTCTTACACAACGCGGTCACGGCGGACTTGCCGGCTGCGCCCATGGGGCACGTATTCTGGATCAGGAGGGCAAAGGCAAGGAGGAATATGATGGAACGCAGTTTGGGTTTCATCATGAGTCACTATAAGAAGTTATGCGGGGAAAGTCAACCGTTTTTCAGGACCCAAAAATATCGAGGAGGGTTAGATGTTGACGAATTCGAGTTGATAGTTTATGATTTGCAGCAAATAACAACTACAAAAGAAACATAAGGGTTGTGATTTTCAGCCCAGCCTTACTGGCAGTCTTGGGGTCAGGATTCCGTCATGCCGTGCAAAGGGGTATGAGGGGAATTGCCCCGCGTGCTTTGGGGAGTGCGCGCGGGGCTGAGCAATTGTGAAGCGAAGCGCGTGAAATTATTCCCTCCGCTCCACTATGTTATAAAAGGGTTGGCCTCAGGATCAGCCCTTCTTTATTTCCAAGACACGATGGAGAATACCTATGAATTACAACATCGACGCTGTACTGGAACATTTTGACAATCACAAAGCCAAGCACTTGAATGACCTTAAAGACCTCGCCCGCATTCCAAGCATCAGTTTCCCTGGATTCGACCCGGTACGGGTTAAGCAGTGCGCCGATGCGGTCGCGGCACTCCTGAGAAAAAGCCATCTATCCGATGTGCGGATCCTTGAGACGGGCGCAGGCTATCCAGCAGTATTCGGCCAATGGACCGGCGCTCCCGGCAAGCCCACCATCCTGCTATACGCTCATTACGATGTTCAGCCTATTGGCCGCGAAGATCTCTGGGCAACTCCGCCTTTCGAACCGTCAGAGCGGGAGGGAAGGCTCTACGGCCGAGGCGTATCAGACGATAAAGCAGGCGTATTGATGCACGTTGCAGCGATCGTATCTTACCTTGATTCCATCGGCAGTCTTCCGGTCAATGTCAAAGTGCTTATCGAAGGTGAAGAAGAGATCGGGTCAACGAACCTGAACAAGCTGCTCGAAAAGCATCGGAAGCTTTTGTCCGCTGATGTGGTTTTAATAGCCGACAGCGAGAATTTTGACAGCGGCATCCCGGCTCTCACCGCGTCGCTCCGGGGCATCGTGACCGTGAATGTCGAAGTGCGTTCGCTTGCGGCAAGCCTGCATTCGGGCACCTGGGGCGGTCCGTTGCCCGATCCCGTCCTGGCCCTTTCAAAGATGCTTGCAAGCCTTGTGGACGATCAGGGGGTTCCCGCGATTCCCGGGCTCTTGAACAAAGTCCGTGCACGAACATCCCGGGAGGTATCGGACCTGAATGCCCTTCCCTTTTCGGAATTGATGTTCCGGAAACAGGCGAAGATCCTGGAGGGTGTGCGGATCATCGGCAAAGAAGGCTCGGTCTACGAAAAAATGTGGCATCTGCCATCCATCTCCGTTAATGCGATCGAAGCGAGCAGCCGTAAACAGGCCGCGAACATCATCAACGACAAGGCCTGGGCGCGCGTCGGCATCCGCATCGTTCCCGACATGGAGCCCGAGGAAACGATGGAACTTCTCACCACCTATCTCCGGGAAAAGGCTCCCTGGGGAATTCAGGTTACCTTTGAACCGGAGACGCCTTCACGATGGTGGCACACCGATACGAGCGGCCCTGCTTTTGAAGCAGCACGAAGGGCACTCGAAATGGGATACGGCATAAAGCCGATCGTTCTCGGCGCCGGAGGATCCATCCCATTTGTCCAGACCATTACCGATGCCCTCGGCGGAGCGCCTGCCCTGCTCTTTGGCGTCGGAGACCCCTACTCGGCCGCCCACTCGGAAAACGAAAGTGTATTGATCTCTGATTGGGAAAAAGGCTGTCGCAGTCTCATTTTTCTTTTCTCGGCTCTATCGGAACTGAATGGTTGACATCGGAACGCTTCCATGCTCTAATCTGGATAAATTCATTGTTTAATGGAGGGGAATGTACATGTCAGAAAAAAAGCGGGTTCTCATAATCTGTCGTTCTTCTGCTGGTCAGATGTATTTGGGTGTGCTTCTCAGCCGCATCTGGTTTTCCTCCATACTCGCCAAGACCCCGGACGAGGGCATACGTCTTGCCCAAAAATCTCCTTTCTCGCTTACACTCTTTGATGGAGAACTGTTGGAGCCTGAACTACAGACCGCTATCACCTTGTTGAGAACCGATCCAGTGCTCAAAGACCAGCCGTTGGTCGTATTTATGACCAATGATGATCCCGCAAAAATTCAGGCTCTGCTTTCACAAGGATGCTCAGCTGTGCTCACAAAACCGCTGGATTTGGCTCTCATGTATGGGGTACTTTCGCGGCTCTGCGGACAGCCGAGGACCACTCCGCGTATCGCGGTCAAGATGCGCGTGGAAATTGCGGAAGGCATGACGAAAATGGTGCTGACGAGTGTGAATCTGTCGGAAGGCGGATTATATCTTCGTACCCTTAATCCTCTGCCGGAAGGCAAACTCCTTCATATCCGGTTCACGCTCCCCCATGACGCTGAATCAATAGAACTTCCTGCGGAAGTCGTCCGCACCTTTCAGCTCGGCACCCAGTTCGAGGTAGAACCGGGCATGGGTCTCCGTTTTGTCGATATCCCGCGAGAAACCCTGCTGAAGATCAGAAATTTCATCCAGTGGGAAATGACCGGAGACCTGGATTGGAATTCAGGCATCTGAAAACGGTTGGATGATCGAAAAAAGATTGCATGGTCAGAAGGTTTGCAACCCCTCAAACCATGCAACTGTATGGTCTCTCCAAGTGAAGCCCGTTATGACGCGATCGCCTTATTGTCGATCGTTACTTTCGTCCTGCTCTGGATCTCGCGTACATACGCAGTTATCGCGTTTCTTTGTTTTTCGGCAAGGAGCGTTTGTTTGAACAGTTCCTTGTTCTTATCGAAATCACCTGGCTTTGCCTTGGGATTTCTCTGCTGGTAGGCAGCTGCCAGCTCGGCATCGGTCACCACGACACCGTCTTTCACAATCTGTTCCAACTTCTGCCTGAGCATGAACTCACGCTGGCTTGCCTCAAATGCCGCAGGCTTCATATTTATCTGGTCGAGGATCCTGTCATAGAGCTTCTTATCGAACCTGCCGTCCCTGGCAAATGAGGGCATCTTCATGATCTCGGCCTGAAGTTCCTCATCGCTGATCCGCAGACCTACCCGTTCGGCCTCCTGAACGAGCAGTTTTCCTACAACCAGTTCCTGCATGGCCTGAGACTTCAGGCTTTTGGCGAATGACTCATTGAACTGGTCCTTGAGCTGCTGTTTATAATTATCGTACAAATTCCTGTACACCCTGTTGAATTCTTCGGCAGTAATAACGTCCCCGCCGACCTTTGCCACCGAACTTCCGCCAACATTGGACGGATAGATCCCGAAGAAAAGAAAGGTCACGGTGATCAGGACCACGATGGCCCACATTATCCAGTTCATGTGTTTGTGTATCGATTCAAGCATCTCAAAGCCCCCTTGCAGTATTTTTTACTATTGACCTTATCTGGTCACATTTTCTTGCATTCGTATTAAGTTACATTACGCCATAAATCTATGACACGGAGAATACTATTTTAATAATTTATATTTCCTCCGTGTTCTCCTGGACCTCCATGGTTAAATCCGGCTTACTACGAAATCATCGTTCTTTATTCGCTCAGTTTCTTCTTCAGCAACTGATTCACCATATCCGGGTTCGCCTTGCCCTTGCTTGCTTTCATCACCTGCCCCACGAAATATCCGAAGAGCTTTTCCTTACCTGACTTGTAGTCTGCGTGCTGGCCAGGGTTGGCCTTGATTACCTCGTCGATGACCTTTTCTATGGCGCCGGTGTCCGAGACCTGCACCAGACCCTGCTCCACTACAATGGTCTCCGCGTTCTTGCCGCTCGTATACATCTCCTCGAACACGGTCTTGGCGATCTTGATGCTGATCACTCCAGCCTCGATCATTTTGATCATTCCCGCGAGACGGTCCGGTTTGATGGGGCTTGCCTCGATCTCCTTATTCTCGGTATTCAATAGCCGCATAAGCTCGCCCATCATCCAGTTCGAGACCGCCTTGGGCTGGCCTGAGAGTTTGACCGCTTCCTCGTAATACAAAGCCATGGCCCGGCTCTGCGTCAGCATATCAGCGTCGTATTCCGGAAGACCATAGGTGCGCGCGAACCGTTCGCGTTTGGCATCCGGCAGTTCGGTGATGGTTTTCCGGATATCTTCGATCATATCCTTTGATACGACCACCGGAACGAGGTCAGGCTCCGGGAAATACCGGTAGTCGTGCGCCTCTTCTTTGCTGCGCATCGAGAAGGTAACACCTTTGTTCGAGTCAAAAAGCCGTGTCTCCTGCACCACCCGGCCACCTTCATCGAGGACCTGGGCCTGGCGCTTGATCTCGTACTCGATCGCCTTCTGCACGAACTTGAAGGAGTTCACATTTTTTATCTCAGCGCGGGTGCCGAATTCCGTGTGCCCCAACCGGACGGATGGAGACGTTTGCATCGCACCGGAAGTTCCCCTTTTCCATGTCAGCATCGGACACTTCTATGTAACGCAGGATGGCGCGGAGCTTCTGGAGATATTCTGAAGCCTCTTCTGCCGTACGAATGTCCGGCTCGGACACGATCTCCATCAGCGGCGTGCCCGCGCGGTTCAGGTCCACAAGGCTCGCGCCTGCCTCCGAGGTATGCAGGTTCTTGCCGGCATCCTCTTCGAGATGGATACGCGTTATCCCGATGCGCTTCACTTTTCCCTCGACCACGATCTCGACGTATCCATGTTCGCAGATCGGCAGTTCGTACTGCGATATCTGATAGCCTTTGGGAAGGTCGGGGTAGAAATAATTCTTGCGCGCGAACCGGCTGTACGGGCTGATCGTGCAGTTCGTGGCCAGGCCGGTCTTGACCGCATACTCCACGACCTTTCTGTTCAGGACCGGCAGAACGCCGGGCATGCCGATGCAGACCGGGCAGGTCCTTGTGTTCGCGTCCTCGCCGAACTTCGTTTCACAACCGCAAAATATCTTTGTATTGGTCTGTAGCTGCGCATGCACTTCCAGGCCGATGACCGCCTCATATTTCATAATGAATCCCTTCGAAAACGTTAACCACAGAGTGCACGGAGAAAACACCTTAAATCTTGGAATGTTAAATCTCGAATGATTCCTGTACAGGAATTATGCCCTCTGCGCCCTCTGCCTGCGCCCAGCGTTAACGAGCGGAACCGCGAGTGCAGGGTGTGGTGATAGTTTTAAAGCCTTGCTCTCCTCTTATGCCAATCCGTTGCCTGTTCGTAGGCAAAGGAAGCGCGGATGATCGACTCCTCGTCGAAATGCCTGCCCAGCAGCTGCAATCCGATCGGGAGATTGTTCTTCGTGAACCCGCAGGGTATCGAGATCCCCGGGATGCCGGCAAGGTTCACGCTGATCGTGAAGATGTCCGACAGATACATCTGGAGCGGATCGGCCGATTTCTCCCCGATCTTGAATGCCGCGGTCGGCGCTGTGGGCGTGGCAATGATGTCCACGGCCTTGAACGCCTCGTCGAAATCGCGTTTGATGAGCGTCCGTACCTGCTGGCCTTTCTTATAATAGGCCTCATAATAGCCTGCGGAAAGCGCATATGTACCAAGCATGATCCTTCGTTTGACCTCCGGTCCAAACCCCTGGCTGCGCGACTTCATGTACATATCGAGAAGGTCCTTTGCTCCTGCGGCACGGACCCCGTACTTAACGCCATCGTAGCGCGCAAGGTTCGAGCTTGCCTCGGAGGTAGCCAGAATGTAGTAGGTAGCCACGGCATAGGCGGTATGCGGAAGCGAAACCTCCTTGACCGTTGCGCCGAGTCCTTCCAATGTCTTTACCGCATCCCGCACCGCCTTGTCCACCTCAGGGTCCATGCCCTCGATAAAATACTCCTTCGGGATGCCGATCTTCATTCCCTTGACGTCTTTTTTCAGAGCACAGCGGTGAAATCGGGGACCGAGATGTTCGCCGAGGTGGAATCCAGCGAATCATGGCCGGCGATCATGTTCATGAGAATCGCCGTATCCGTCACGTCTTTGGTGATAGGGCCGATCTGGTCGAGCGATGAAGCGAATGCCACGAGGCCATAACGGGACACCCTGCCGTAAGTCGGTTTGAGCCCCACGACGCCGCAGCATGCAGCCGGCTGTCGGATGGAGCCGCCTGTGTCAGAACCAAGCGCTGCTATACACTCGCCTGCTGCCACGGCGGCTGCTGAACCGCCGCTCGAACCGCCGGGGATACGTTCAAGGTCCCAGGGGTTTCTGGTGATCTGAAAAACCTGAGTTCTCGGTAGACGACCCCATGGCGAATTCATCGAGGTTCGGTTTGCCGCTGATCACTGCACCGGCCTGTTTCAGCTTCCGGACCACTGTAGCATCATAGGGCGGAATAAAGTTACCGAGAATCTTTGACGCGCACGTCGTTCTGATTCCCTCGGTGCACATATTGTCCTTGATCGCAACGGGAATGCCGAGGAGCGTCGAGCCCGCGTCTTTAGCCGCAAACCGCTTGTCCGCTTCCGCTGCCTGTTTGCGTGCGACGTCCGCGGTCACCGTGATGTATGCCTTGACCTTGTCATCGACAGACTGTATCCTGCCGAGCACGGATTCGGTCACGGCCCTGGCGGTGGTCTCGCCCCTGTTCAGCATCTCGTGCAGTTCGTGGATCGTGAGATTGTATAACTCCATGCCTACTACTCCTTGTCCTTGATAGCGTGGCCCACGGAAACGATCTTGTTTCTCTCATCTACCTGCACGATATTGGGTTTAAAAGTCTTCAATTCCTGTTCGTTATAATATTCGTAGCAGAAAACGATGATCTTGTCACTCTTCGAGCCTTTCCGTGCGGTCGGACCGTTCAGGCACATATCGCCTGAGCCGCGTTTACCCGGGATAAGATACGTCTCAAAGCGTTCTCCGTTATTGAGGTTCGAGACCCGCACCTGCTCATAGGGCAGCATATCCGCTGCCTCCATCAGTACAGGGTCCACGGTCAGACTCCCTTCGTACTCCAAGTTCGCGTCCGTCACGGTCGCGCGGTGTATCTTTGAACGCAGCATCAGTCTAAACATGGTTCTCCTTTGAATCAGAGGGTCCAAGGATTTGGGTCAGGTAAACATGTTGCTCTAACTCCTGACCACTCAAGGTCTCTAGCGCTATTCAATGATCTTCGGCACCTTATAGTGTCCTGCAGCCTTTTCCGGCGCGTTCGCCAGCGCCCTCTCCTGGGTCAAACTCTCTCCCGGGACATCATCGCGCATGACGTTGTTGATATCCAGCACGTGGGCTGTTGGCTCCACCCCCGTGGTGTCCAGCTCGTTCAGCTTCTCGACATAGGTGAGAATGTTCGAGAGCTGGTCCGTGAGCTTTTCCTTTTCCTGTTCCGACAACTCGAGCCGGGCAAGCCGGGCAACGTGTTCAACTTCCTGTTTCGTGATCTTCATGGCAAATCCTCATGTAACCATAGAGCTCACGGAGAATAAGCTTAATCAAGAATTTTATATCTTGAATTTCTCTGTGTACTCTCTGGTTAAGCTTTAAACTACTTCTAAATTCGCAAATTTCACTGCAAGTGTCTTTACCCCGTATCCGGGAAAGCTCACGCTGATCTTCAGGTCATCCCCTGTTCCCTCAGAGCGTTGTACTGTGCCGAGTCCGAACTTGGCATGCTTCACTACAGCCCCTTTGTAGTACGAGTCCGTGGGACCTGTTCTCATGGATTGTGAGGAGGGGGCAGGCTCTGTTGCTGCCCGCGCAGTGCTGTGCAATGCGAGATTCCATGGAGCACGGTCCCGTAATGCGTACGACGGTGATGACCGTTCCATCCCCACAAAGTCCACGGCCTCGCTCGGAATCTCCTGCACAAATCGTGAAACGAGATTGGCCTGCGGGTATCCGTAGAGTCTGCGCTCCAAAGCGTGGGTGAGGATCAAGCGTTCCTTGGCCCGCGTGATGCCCACATAGCAAAGCCGGCGTTCTTCTTCAAGTTCTTCGTCGCTCTCGGCGGATCGGGAATGGGGGAACAAACCCTCTTCCATGCCTGCCATAAACACCAATGCAAACTCAAGCCCCTTGGCATTATGCAGGGTCATGAGCGTCACGGTATCCGTATTTTCACGCTTGCCATCAGCCGCGATTTGCTGTTCCGCATCCGTGATGAGCGCCACCTGGTCCAGAAACTCCGGAAGCGACGCATTGCGGTTCTGTTCCTGAAAGTCCTCGGTTGCGGTCATGAGCTCGTTCAGGTTCTCAAGCCTGATACGGGACTCAATGGTCTTCTCCTGCTCGAGCGCCGCGCCATACCCTGCTTCGAGGATGATCCTCCGGACCAGTTCCGTGATCGTCATTGTTCCACGCGCATCGCGAATCCGGTCCATCATGCCGATGAACTCCCGGAGCTTTTTCTTCGCCGCCGGTGTGATATCGGTTGAATCTGCGTCCGCTGCGGCCTGATATAGCGACACCCCGGATAGTGCGGCCGCTCGTTCCAGTTTTTCCACCGTGGTATCGCCGATACCGCGCGCGGGGACATTGATGATCCTGCGCAGACTGACAACATCCGCGGAATTCTGCAACACCCGCAAATATGCGATGATGTCCTTGATCTCTTTGCGATCATAGAATCGCAGACCGCCGAAGATCCGGTACGGTGTCCCCCAATTGCGCAGTGCGTCTTCCAGCGCGCGGGACTGGGCATTCGTGCGATAGAGGACGGCGATGTCGCGCAGGCTCCTGCCTTCATCCACCTCCTGCTGAATCGTCCGGCAGATAAAACGGGCCTCGTCCTTCTCGTCAACGGCCTTGTAGCACAGGATCTTATCTCCGCCCTGCTTCCTGGTCCAGAGCTCTTTGGGTTTTCTGCCGAGGTTGCGCGCGACCACCGCGCCGGCGGCGCCAAGGATATTCTGGGTCGAGCGGTAGTTCTGTTCGAGTTTAATGACCTTTGCGTCCGGATAGTCCTTTTCGAAATTCAGGATATTCGCGATATCGGCGCCACGGAACTTGTAGATGCTCTGGTCGTCGTCTCCTACCACGCAGAGGTTCTTGCGTTGCATGGTCAAAAGCCGTACGAACCGGTACTGGGCGTGGTTCGTATCCTGATACTCATCGATCAGGATATGATGAAACAGTCCCTGATAGTAACCGAGCACGTCCTGATGCTGTTCAAAGAGCTTTACCGTAAGCATGAGCAGGTCGTCGAAATCAAGCCCCTCCGATTCCCTGAGCTTCTCCTGATACAGTGAGTAGGTCCGGGAAACGGCCTCCTCAAAACCGAAATGAGCGCTCGTCTTCTCGAACTTCTCAGCATCCGTAAGATTGTTTTTGAGAGCGCTGATCCGCGCACCGATCGCCCGTGGCCTGATACTGCTCCGTGTCTATTCGCAGGTCCGACATGCAGGCCTTGATGAGCGAAGAGCGGTCCGTCTCATCGTAGATGACGAATGACCGCTTGTAACCAAGCTTGTCGATGTGCTGCCGCAGGATCCTGACGCAGGATGAGTGGAACGTGCTGATCCAGAGCCCGCCGTACCCGATGCCGCGCCCGAGCGGCATATCGATCATACGCTCGAGCCGTTCCCGCATCTCGTTGGCTGCCTTGTTCGTGAAGGTGACCGCAAGGATAGTTCCCGGGTCAACTCCCCGCTCCCGGATCAGGTGCGCTATCCGGGATGTGATCACCCGCGTCTTTCCACTCCCTGCGCCGGCAAGGATCAGAAGCGGACCCTCGCCATACAGCACGGCCTCAAGCTGGGGAGGGTTCAAATTTTCAAGATAATCCATAATCGCCATTCTGCGAATGTCGAATTGAAAATTGAAGATTCGGAAATTTTAGATTAAAAATTTACAAATCTTCCACAACTCTGACAATTTCCAATTTCCAATTTGCAATATACAATTCCGCAGCGAGCCGCGGCTACTCCACCGTCACGCTCTTCGCCAGGTTCCTTGGCTGGTCCACATCCGCCCCGCGCAACACCGCGATGTGATACGCCAGCAGCTGAAGCGGTATCGACATGAGGATCGGCATGAGCAGCTGGTTGGTCGCGGGCACCGGTATGGCCTGGGTGACCTTCGGTATGATCTCTGTGTCTCCGTCGGTTATAATCCCGATAACGATCCCGCCCCTGGCCTTCACCTCTTCTATGTTCGACAGGATCTTATCGTATACGCCATTCTTGCCTGCGAGCACCACAACAGGCATGTTTTCATCGATAAGCGCGATCGGTCCATGTTTCATTTCTCCCGCGGGATATCCTTCCGCGTGGATGTATGAGATTTCCTTCAATTTAAGCGCTCCTTCGAGCGCAACGGGGAAATTAGGTCCCCTTCCGAGATAGAGAAAGTCGCTGGCCTTGAAGTAGTGCTTTGCGATCCGCTCGATCCCGGCATCCTGTTCTAGACATTGTTCCACCAGCGCGGGAATGTGCACAAGATCGGCGAGCCGTTTTTTTATCTCATCAAGCGACAGGTTGCCTCGCAGCGATGCGAAAATAGAGCCCGAAGAGGTAAAGCGCCGCGAGCTGGGCGGTAAAGGCCTTGGTCGAGGCCACACCGATCTCAGGTCCGGCATGAGTATAGATTATTCCATCGGCCTCCCGGCTCGCGGTAGAACCCACGACATTACAGATGACAATGACCGTTGCTCCCTCTTTTTTAGCCTCGCGCATCGCCGCGAGCGTATCAGCGGTCTCTCCGGACTGAGTAATGGCGACGAACAGATCACCCTCTCCTACCAGCGGGCTGCGGTAGCGGAACTCGGACGCGATGTCTACCTCCGTTGAAATGGCTGCGAGCTCCTCGAACATGTATTTTCCCACCAGCCCGGCGTGCCATGACGTGCCGCAGGCGACGATGAATATTTTTTTTACTTTGCGGATCCTGTCAAGCGCAGGGCCGATCTCTTCGAGATGAATGGCGCCCGTTTCCTGTGAAAATCTGCCCCGAATGGTATCCAGGATGGCACGCGGTTGTTCGTAAATCTCCTTCAGCATGAAGTGCCGGTATCCGCCCTTTTCAGCCATGACCGGGTTCCACATCACGCGCGTAATCTCTCGATGTACCTCCGCGCCTTTGAGGTCAGTGATCTTCACTCCCTCTTTGGACAGAATTGCCATCTCATCGTCGTTCAGGAACAGCACGTCACGGGTACGGTGCAGGATCGCGGGAATATCTGAGGCGAGGAAGAACTCGCCCTGGCCGAGTCCGACCACGAGGGGGCTTCCTTTTCGCGCACCGACGACGATATCGGGATTTTTCTCGTCGATAACCGCGATCGCATAGGCGCCTTCCAAGTGGAGTGCCGCTTCGCGCACCGCTCCTTCCAGGGAAGTGCCATTTTGGACGAAGCTGTCTATCAAATGAGCGATCACTTCCGTATCCGTTTCGGAGTGAAAAACACGCCCCTTCGCCGCAAGCTCCTTTTTGAGCGCCATATAGTTCTCGATGATGCCGTTGTGGACCACGACTATGCGACCGGCGAGATGCGGGTGCGCGTTCTCTTCAGACGGTCTCCCGTGCGTGGCCCAGCGTACATGGCCTATGCCGATCCTGCCACTCAGCGTTTCGCCCCGGAGCAGCGTCTCCAAGTTTTGAAGTTTCCCCACGGCCCTGCGTACCACGATTTTGTCATCCTGAAATACCGCGATACCGGATGAGTCATACCCGCGGTACTCAAGTTTCTTGAGACCATCGATCAAAATAGGGACTGCCGGTTCTTTTCCGATATACCCTATGATTCCGCACATAAGTCGCTATACCTCCCTATTTATAAAAATTCAAAATTACACAAGACAAATATTACCCAAATTCCAGGCACCACATAACAAGACATATATTTTTTGGTGGTCGATTCTTGAATCTTATTCGATGTTGATGCCTGTTATTTGGTATTTTTATCGCTCTTCTGTTTCATCCTTCTTCTTCGGCTCGCAAACCCTTCCCGTATTTCCTGTGGCATACGGCTGATGGCAAGTGCGTCCGCCGGAACGTCATCGGTAATCGTCGACCCGGCGGCAACAAGCGCACCGCGCCCTATTTTGACCGGAGCCACGAGTTGAGAATCGCTGCCCACGAAAACGTTGTCCTCGATAATCGTAGGATGTTTGTCATATCCATCGTAATTGCAGATGATGACACCAGCCCCGATGTTCACGTCCCGTCCTACGGACGCATCACCGATATACGCGAGGTGGCTCGCCTTGCTCCCTTCGCCGATCGTGGATTTCTTCACTTCGACAAAATTCCCGATCCTGGCCCGGGGTCCGATCAAAGAACCGGGCCGCAAATGTGCGAAAGGCCCAATGACGGCATTGGAAGCGATTTCGCTATCCTCGATCACCGAACAATCCTTCACAAGGACGTTATCCGCGATCACACTGTTGACGATCCTGGTTCCGGGACGGATAACACAGCCATTGCCGACAGTGGTCCTGCCCTCGATCATTACGTTGGGGTAAATCACGACATCACGCCCCAGCCGAACGTCGTTTCCGACAAAGACCGTATCCGGGTCGACTAGGGTGACGCCTTGGAGCATCCATTGGCGATTTATCCGGCGACGAAGAATCGCTTCGGCCTGGCTCAGATCGAATCGGGAATTAACTCCCATCACCTCATGCGAATCCCGGCAGAGAAACGCCGAAACACGATGTTTTTTCTTTTTTGCGAGTTCTATGGTGTCAGGGAGATAGTACTCTCCCTGTGCATTGTTCTTGCCGAGAACCATGAGAGATGAAAGCAGGAACTTACGGTCAAAACAGTAGATCCCCGCGTTCACTTCCTGAATTTTCTTCTGCGCCGCGGTGGCGTCTTTCTCCTCCACCACGCGCATGACCCCTGATTTCCCGCGCACCACCCTGCCGTAGCCAAAGGGATTGTCCACCATCGCGGTAACGAGCGTAATTGTTGCACGCGATTTTTGGTGAAGATCGACGACGTCCTGGAGAGTTTTGCTCGTGATCAGCGGTGTATCGGCGCACAGGACCAAAACGGGACCCGCCCCCGCGGAAATAGCTTCCGTTGCCTGTCGAACTGCGTGACCGGTGCCGAGTTGCTCTGCCTGCAGCACGATCTCCGGCCGGTACTCGCCCACCGCGCTCCTCACCTTGTCTGCCTGGTGACCGAGCACAAGGATGATCTTTTCCGGCTCGACACCGGCGGCGGCGCTCAGAACATGCTGAATGAGCGGACGACCTGCCAGCGCATGGAGCGCCTTGGCAAGGTCCGACCTCATGCGCGTACCAAGTCCTGCGGCAAGGATGACCACCGTTGGATTCATGATCTGGATTCCTTCAGTCCTGCATGATTCAGTTTATTGGCCTGGATCTCGCTGAGTGAAACAAGGCCGATCGATACGATGAACTTCATGCCCTGCTCAACGGTCATATCGAGGCGATTAACCTCCGCTTCGGGAAGGATGAGAAGAAACCCAGCAGTAGGGTTCGGGGTGGTGGGCACGAAGACCGTTATGAACCTGCCTTCAAACCCCAGGGACTCCCCCCTTACCTCACCGGTCATGAACCCTACGCTGTAGCAACCCTTGCGCGGGTACTCGACGAGTGCAACGCCGTGAAAATTATGCTTCATAGAGAAGGTATCCATGATCTTTTTCATCGTGGAATAGACCCCGCGCACAAGCGGGACCCGATGCATGAGAGTATCGCCGTACCGAACTACATTTTTTCCGATATAGTTGGCAGACAGCAGTCCAACGAGGAGCACAAAGAGAACCAGGGTGATGATCCCGAGACCGGGGAACTTCAAGCCCAAAAGATAACCCGGCAGATCACCAAGCATGTTGTCGATCACACCGAGCAGTCCTGACAGCACATAGTATGTCGCCCAGATCGGAATGATCACCAGCAGGCCGGTGATAAAATATTTTTTAAAGGAATCTCTGAGTTTTTTCACGTCGTTATATTACTGATTTTACTAAGCTGTTGCAAGCTTTTTTTAGAAGGGGCTGCAAGACGGAATAATAAATAAAGAGGATGAGATATATGCATGAGCGGCCAAGAAATCACCGCGTCTCGGAAGCATGACTGCGTTACCAGGTATTATAGGCAGTGCCGTCCGACGCGACAAGCGGGCTGGCGCTGTGCACGTCAAATATGCCGGATTCTCCGCTGCCCTCTCCGCCGGCTTCCCCGCTGCCCTCAAGCGCAACGGTGATCCAGTCCTCGGCATTGGTAAAGGGATCTTTGGGAATGATGCGCAGGTAGCTTTTGGCCTTTTCCTGCAGGTTGGTAAGGTCGCTGAGCGCTGCCGGATACTTGCCATGGTCAGCATAATACTGGTCAATGGCCTCTCGCATTTGGAACAGGTCTTCCCTGAGCACCGCCTCCCGCGCCCTCACAATGGACTGTTTGAGATTCGGCGCTGCAATGGTGATAAGGATCCCCATGATCGACATCACGATCATGAGTTCGATGAGCGTGAAACCCCTCGAAACGTTTTGACCGTTCCCCGCAGTTATCTGTCCCCGGACATTCGTCATCTGTGTTCTCAATCAATTACCAGGTATTGAATTTGGAGCCATCGAGAGCGATCGCTTCGCTTTTTGAATATACATCATACACATTCCCCTCGCCCCACTGGGTGGACTCCGATGAGTCGCTGTATGATCGCAGTCCCCAGTTGTTCGGCTTGTCCGGTGAGTCGAGGGTGGTCAAGGGGTCCCGGGGGATCCTGCGAAGATATTTCCTGGTTTTGTCCCCTGCGCCTGCCAACTTCAGCGGCTCAGTCAACTGCTCAAGGGTCTCCGGGTAGTTATATTGTTCGGACTTGCAGTAGCCTTCAACCGTTGAAAGCTTCTTTTCATCACAATCCTTTTTGAATTCGTCGATCGCCGTGCGGAGAACTCTGAGATTTGTCCGGAGCTCAATCTCCTTTACCCGCCTGGCTGTCATGCGCGATAACGGCATGGCCGCCGTGGCCAGTATCCCAACGATCGCGATGACTACGAGAAGCTCAATAAGAGTGATCCCCTCATGTCGGCAATTCCGCATTCCGCCAAGACCCATCCACTCCTTTTTCCCTCCCCCTGAAGGAAAGAGTAAGGGGTTCGGATGCATTTGTCTTTCCTCATTCCGCATCGTTTTGACTACTTCACGCTCATTTTTGCGCCTTTGAGCTCTGTCCTGATCTGCTCACGGTTGAAATTCGTTAGTTTCACGCTCTTCATGGACACGTCGCTCGCACCACCTGCTTTGGCCTGGAACACGACCGTGCACAAACTTCCGCTCCCGACCACTCCACCCACATCACCGATCCGGGTCATGTAGATGTCCACCGTCCCCGCCTTGATATTATTTGAGAATAGGAACGAGGTCTGCTGGCTATCTTTCTTAAGGAGTGTTCCTTCGCTCGCTATCTTGAACTCAATGACCTTAGGGTCGTAATTGAGCGTCACTATAGCCCCATACAGGTCTTTCATGCTTCCTGCGATCAAGTCGAACCGTACCTCCTGGCCCACACTGATGGACGCCTCCGCGGGCTTGATCTCCACAACGGAGATTTGCGCTGCAAGAGGTTGATCCGTTGTGGACGCTGCAGACACCGGCTTGGCCGGCTCACCTGATGCAGGGGGAGCAACCGCTTCGCGCTTTGCCAGAGATTCAAGGATCGCGGTCTTGCCGACCGACTTATCTGATGGTTTTGAGCTCTTGCCGCTCGTGGTAAAAAGCGGATTCGTATCGTAGGCCTCTTCCGTTCCCGACCAGAACACCTGTGAATCCTTGTCCGGAAGTTCCATGGTGCGAACGATGTTCGGCGTGATCGACATGAGAATGTCTGTCTTGATCGTACCGTTGTCCGAATGGGAGAAGAGCCTGCCCAGAACCGGAATGTCTCCGAGGATCGGTATCTTTATCTTGCTCTTCCGTTCCTCATCCTTGATGAGCCCTCCGATGATCACGGTTTCTCCATCACGGAGGTTTATGTAAGTGTCCGTAGACCTGGTGCCGAACTTGTACGCCTGCTGACCGCTTCCGAACGAGATAGCGTCCTCAAGAGTACTGATCTCCATCCCCAGCTTGATCGTAACGGTGTTATTGAGATGGATCGTTGGCTCGATCTTTAGTTTGATGCCTACGTCCTTATATTCGAAATTGGAAGTGACCTGACCCACAATTGTGGATTGAATGGTCGATGTCTGGACCGGTATTTTTTCACCGATAAGAAATGTGGCCGCTTTGTTATTCAGCACACGAACCCTCGGGTTTGCCAGGGTCTGCGCATCGGAATCCTGTTTGATCAGGTCCACCACCACACCCGGAAGTGTCACAAATATATTTTTATTCGACGCGCCCCTGAGTTCGCTCAGCGCGATGCCGCTTGTTGTACTTGTTGTACCTGTTGTTGACCCGATCGACGCGCTGGCGGACAGGCCGCCAGGCGTGAAGTTCCACCCGTATTTCAGCGCGTTGGTCCGGGAGATCTCGAGGATCTCGACATCAAGAATGACCTCCCCTTCTTTGAGGTCGTTTGCCGCGATCACTTTTTCCACAAGCTTCATCTTATCCGGGGTTTCGCGCACCGTGATGGAGTTCAGCACCTCGTTCACATACACTTTTTTGACGTCAAGCATGGACTTGAGAAGGTTGACGATATCCTTCGACTTTGCGATGTTGATGTAGAAGGTCTTGACCAGCAGGTCCTGATATTGATCTGTCTTTGCCTTGTTCTTGGGGATGATAATGATGGTGTCAGCGCTGATTTTCTTCATGAAGAGTTTGTTCGTTGAGAGCAGCAGTTTCATGGCATACTGGAACGACACATCCTTGACGAAAATCGTCACCGGCTGGGCCCTCACTTCTTCGTCGAACAGGATATTGATGCCCGATAGTTTGGAGAGGAACTCGAACACATCCTTGATATTGGTATTTTTGAAATTGATCGTGATAGGTTTATCCGATGCAAGAGTAAGGGCCTCATCGGGTTCGACCTCGGTCCTCTCTTTCTTGAGCTTTTCAAGGGAATCATGGTATTTCACGTTGTCCGGATCGAGTTCCACCGATTGGTTCAGTTCACTGAGGGCCTCCCCAAACCGTCCCAGCTCCATAAAGGTGAGCGCTGTGCGGTAGTGCTCTTCCGCCTGTTTCATATCAAGGACTGACTTCAGCGCGCTCTGAATGGCGGCATTGGTCGGATTCAGGAAGATGGCCTGCTGAAGCTCGGTGATCG
The DNA here is from genome assembly GCA_963796285.1 of Nitrospirota bacterium. Classification (GTDB taxonomy): domain Bacteria; phylum Nitrospirota; class UBA9217; order UBA9217; family UBA9217; genus JALNZF01. The sequence continues at coordinate 668,130 of CAWCKW010000012.1, read as the reverse complement.
CCTGGTCAAGCTTGCGCTCTTTCAAAAAATTGCGCGCCTTATTGTAGTGGAGGTTCGCCGCTGTCTCTTCTGCCCGAATCACTGCGGCACGGTATTCAATGTCGTGCGGGTCCCGACGGTTTGCATTACGATACTCCTTCACGGCCAGATCCCACTCGCCGCGCTGAGCATACCGCTCACCGCGCTGGTACGCCTGAGAACCCGCGCAGCCCGAGAGCACCGCGATCAAAAAACTGATCATGAGCCACAGTTCAACCCTTTTCATTATCCCCCTCCTAACGTCTGCTGTTTTGACCCGAACAGGACGAATCTGAAGCGAAAGAGTACCGATTATTATAGAGAAACAGTGAACATAAAAAAGACAGAGGCGGCAAAAATGGTGGATAGACGATGATCAAGAACGAACCAATATCTCTCTTCGCCCATCCTTCATTTCTTACGTATTGAACATCGATGAAGATGTTTGCCGTACCCTCTGTGCTTTTATGAACCATTTGATGTCATTGTTCTGTTCTTACTTCTGGTTATCGTCAGCGTCCCGGTATTGGTGTCCGCAGTGGCCTCATTTGCTGCGGCAACGTCTGTGTCAGCGGTTGCTGCTGCGGAACCTGTTGCTGTGGTTGTCGCGTCATCGGTTGCGACTGCGTCGCCAACTCTGAACCAGAAAGCTCAAGCTGCACCTCGACGCCAGTAACGACATCGAGCAGGACCACATAATTTTTGCTCACTTCTTTGACCTTGTAGCTCTTAAGAATTGTACCTCCTTTCTTCACGATGAAGAGCTCTCCCTCCTTGGACAGGAAGAGCGTGTTGTCCTTTTCTGTCAGATACCCCAGATATTTAAACTTATTCAGATCCGCCCGTGCCGCATCAGCAACCGCCTGAACTGCCTGAGCAGCAGCCTGTGCCGCATCAGCAGCAATCTCCTCCGGTGTTTTTACGTGCACCGGAGGGGTCGTCGTTGCATGCGACACCAATTTTGGTTTGGGAACCGGGTTCTCCATCCGGAAAATATCGCGGCGCACGCCCGGGAACTTTTCACCACGCCGCTCCAGGAAGGCGTTCACTGGGTCCGCGCCTGCCCTCCGGGCCGACAGACCCTGCCGTACCGGCGAGTTGGCGACCGCACCACGCTGATAAGTAAGCGGCGCGGTCTTCGGTTTTTCTTCGTTCATAATTCGGTAGCCGATGAGGAGTACAAGGACCACGACCATCACCATAAGGACAGACGTTTGCTGAGCCTGCGTTAATTTCATCGGCGCTCTTAGTTCCCTCTCACATAGATCATCAGTTTCATCTGCAGCTTTACTGTGCCCTTATCCGACTCCAGGTTCAGGTCCTGTATCCCGATGAGCCGGCCGGAAGTCTCCACCTCATAGATGAATCGTTTGATATTAGAATAACTGCCCTCGACGGGAAACGAAAATGACAGCATGGCGAGTTCCCCGCTCTCCCGCCGGGGGATGTCGTAGTTGATCGCGTCCACTGCCAGGTTCAGCCTCCGCGCCATTTGCACCAACTCTTTCACAAGCAGCGGCATGTCTTTCTGCGCCGGGATCCCTGACAGGAGACCTGCGAAGAGCGGTTTCTGTTCCTTGAACCGCAGTGTCTCTGCATGCCGTTGCCTGAGCGCGGCAGACCTTGCTTCGCCGGTCTTAATCCCGTTGACAAAAGGAGCAATGAGAAAAAAGTACAGCGCCAGGTTTATACAGACGAGAACCGCGAATGAGATCGCAGCCGTCCGCAACTGTTTACTGTTTTCCCTGAGCCACAACAGGACGGTTATCTTCCCGATAGACGGCAACCACATTAAATGAAATACTCCCCTTTTCCAGAGACTGATGTTTGAGAGACGGAGATTTGAATTGCGCAGCCTTTTCCATCGCAACCACCAGATTTCGAAGCGACTCCGGAGAACGCGCCATTCCGTTCAGTGTCAGCGTGGAGTCTTTAGGATTGAATTCCATATGCCTAAGCGCCACACCAACCGGTACGACGGCCTCAATGCTCGTCAGAAGCCTTGTCCATGACATTTTTCGCGATTCCAGTCAGGCCCGACATCGCGGTCAGGTCTTTCACAAGCTGCTCACGCTCCAACATCTCTGGCCGGGCCAGTGCCTCTGCCGCCTCAAGCTGCTGAATCTTCCTGTCCATGAAGGAAATGTTCGCACGGAGTGACATGATGGTCCAGAGCATTCCCGCCGTAATAGCAACGAGGATGATGATCCCCGCTATCAGTGCAGATTGGATCCTTCCGATCAGCCGGTAATTTCTGCTGGCAAAGTTTATCTGGATCATAGAGAACTCCCAGCTCCCAAAGTCGCGGCCATCTCGGGTCCGATGCCTTCGGCGGACAGGGCCGCAACCGCGGGCGAAAGCACCTCAATATTGAGTGACGTCATGGTCCTCAGTCCTTCGGCCAGCTCGGATACGATAGACTCCCCGGTGAGATAGAGGTACTGGATCTCGGGCTGCTGCAAATGGTCCATATGAGTAAAGAAATGAAGCGAATCGTCTATCTCGCGCATGAGCCTGCTGCGGATGTCCTCCGAACTTCCCCGCTTCACATCCTTGTAACGGTAGAACTGTACCCCGTTCGCATTCCAAAATAATCGTCGCAAAAGTATCCTCGGAGAGGTGGGCCAGCGCGGAAACCGCGGATTTTTTCGTGAGGTACGAGGAATAAAAGTTCAAGCGCATGAAAAGACGAGGGACCTATCGTCCAGGGCTCGAGTCCCAGCCCGATGAGGAGCGACTCATACTGAGCGATCACAGCCTGTTTGGCAACGCAGGACAGTAAGGTAAACCCTTTGTCCTGTCGTCCGAGTATCTGATACCGGAGAGCAGTTTCGGCAATGTCGAAGGCGGCCCCTTTCTCGAGCCGCCAGCGGATCAGCCGTTCCCGGTCCTCGGCCGTGCCCGGAAGTTCTTCGAACTCCATCGTCTGAACGCGGAAAACGCCATCGGGCAGACTTAAGGCCGCCCGGCGTATGCCTGAAGGAGCATCGGCCAGGCACTCTCGCAATACAGCGTTCAAATGGTAAAAGTCTTTAATGTTCGGCGATGCGTAGGCCTCGCTCACCATACCGGCAGGCAAATCAGTGGCTTTCGTAAAAAGCGCGGAGAAGTTATCACCGCAACCCGATACGACCGCAACCCTCACTGATTTACCAGTTATCTCGATCCCCAGATGGGGTTTTCTCCCAAATAATCGTAGCATTTTCGGTATTTTAGCAAGGTGTGCTTGGGAAGTCAACCGTTAATACGGATTACCATGAAGATGGATTTAATCTTTGACGTGTCATTGCGAAATAGGAGGTTAACATACAAAGTGCGTCCATTTTTATTTGAGCTACCATTTGTAACGCGACAACAAAAGTACCAAGGCCTGCACGTAGGTTATTCCATTGCGATGCCTATAAACTACACCTGCCACATCATGGCCTCAAAGTCGTCGGTCGGGACCTTGAACTCGGATATACCCGCGGTAGGGCCACTTTTCCACCTCGGAGCCGGCATGCTCAACAGTGACGACGAGATGTACCTCATCGTTCGGCTTGACACCGAGCAGGTTGAAGGGTACGGCGAGCTCGATGATATCGTTCGCGGCAACGGTGTGGATCGCGGCAATCTGGTTCCGGGTTCCGTTCTCACTGCGGGAGAGTACGGCGTTTACCCGTCGCTCCTGCGGCACTATCCGCACTTCCACATCAAGGCCTTTGGGACTCAGGAAGTTAATGAAGAACGCGAGTTCGGCAACCTTTTCATCCCTGAGGCTTCCGCTCGGGTCGAGGCGCACGAACATGTTTGTGAGGTCGAAACCGTAATAGATATGCATGATGATGGAGGAGCCCCGATGCATAGCCCCCCCGCCCTGGCCCACGTCGTAGAACCCGGCAGGCAGCCATTCAAAGTAATTCGTTACCTGGCCGTCGATAGTCGGGTTGATGAATGCCGTAAGCTCCACGGTTGGCAGCGACTGACGGTCTTCGCTCAGGATGGATATCTGGAGTTCGTCGGGGACATCGAGGCCGATAATGCGATAGACGTTCATTAAATGTGTCCTAAAGAGAAGGTCAAACTCCTCGTCGTTCTCGGAAAAGTGGTCATCTCCGTACCACCAGCACCAGTCGCTCCCTTCAGCGATATAGATCTCCTCCCATGCCTTCACTATCTTGTCCGCATCCGCATCCCCGTCCCCTGACGCATACTCCGTCAGCGCCCGGCGCGTCTGCGACAGGAGGTCCCAAGCCCGATTGTCCTCCTCGTGTCCGATCCAGACGCGATAGTTTGCATTGATCCACGAGCCTGCGTGGAGATGTTCAATGCTCGTCTGCGCCGGATTCTCCTTGAGATATTCTCCAACGGTCACACACCTGAGTCCCGGCTCACCACTAAGCCGTCTCATAGAGATAGAGGAAGAAGTCCCTGCCGTCGTTCTGGTAATATTCCCAGGCATTCTCGCCGTCAAGGATGATCGAGACCAGGTGCGGACCGTTCGTCAGTCCGCGTCGCACGCGATGAAGACGTTCGATCAGATCATGCACCGCGTTCTTGTAATCCCATTTGGAATACACAAAACCGATAAGGTCGGAAAGGGTATGGTCGCGGAACACGATTGAGATGCGTTTATCTCCTTTGCCCGCAAGGTAGGGTTTGTAAAGCACCTCGGGGTTCTTCATGACCCCGGCGAAATCGCGATCGATGTGGATTCCGAGAGAACGGGCAAGCACTCCCTCGTCCGTCCCGATCCACTGTATCCCGGCATCGGCTATCATCGGGAGATCTCCTCGGCCACCGATCCCTCGGCAGGCCACATGCCCGCGGGCCGTGAACCGAAGAGCTTCTCGTGGTAAGCCATCGCCCTCTCGATCTGGACTTTGGCGTCCTCGGGGTGTGCAAAGCGGTTCACCGGGAAGATGGATATCGGGAATCGCCACCTTTGCAAGATCAGTGTCGTACAGGAGCGGCAGGATCGGGTGATAAAAGGCGAGTGGTCGTGAGCTCGATCCTGCCGATCTCAGCAAGCCGTTTGTACTCCGGGATGATGAGCGCCATCACCTCGCGCTGCTTCTGGATGAGGAGCACCTTCTCGTTCTCGGTGAATCCCGATCCCTTCTGCACCAACCCCTTGAGGAACGGGTCATTGTTCTTAAAAAGCGGATCGAACCAGGTGAGATTGAACCAGACCTGGAGGTCGAGATAGTCCTGCGTGGTAAAGTAGCGAGTGGCATTCAAAAGGTCGTTTGGAGAAACACTGTAGCCCCGGCGGTCGAGCAGCTGCCAGTAGGCAGGATAAGGCTTGATCATGGTGTCCCAGTTCGCCATGAAGGAGTTCTTCAGCAGGCCAGTTTGTCGTCCTGATCAAGTTCCGCTGCCGGCTTGAGCGTCAGGGTAAGGAACTTGTCCGTAGCACTGTTCTCCACGTAGTCCTGGATCTGCTTGAGGAGCGAAGGAACAAGATTGAACGTCTGGTGGATATCGGGAAAATCGGTCAAGGAGAGCAGGCATGTCGTAGTAGTCCTTGATGCCGTGCATTCGCACCCAGGGCAGGATATAGGAGCCCGTGATATCGTCCTTATAGTAAGGCTGGTGCATGTGCCAGACGAAGGCTATGTGAGAGGATGATCAGACATGGGCAGGAGATGCAAGATCCAGCCAAATATCAAATACATTCCGATAACCACAGTACAAACATGTTGATGATTGGAATTTGAAGCTTATTTGGATTTTGTTCATTGATACTTCATAATTTCAACGCTCACGGCTGCCATAATAGTACACTATCTCTCCAGGACGCGCAAGTCCCAGTTTATCGCGTGCAATCCGCTCCAGGTACGCGGGATCGTTTTTGAGAGAGTCTACATCCTTCCTGAGTCTGAACGTTGTCCTGTTTGAGTTTGGCGATCTCTTCCGTGAGGGCATAATATTGCGCCTTCATCCGGTAATATTTTACCACTCCCATCTCTCCCATGACGCGCGTAACCAGAAAGTAGAGTAAAAGAAGAATTCCTGCCGCGATGAGGAGATTTTTCCAGAGGACGATCTTGGCACTCCGTTCAGTCTTTATATAGTTCTTTTTACGCATGGATACGCTCGTCTCCCGCGTCGGCGACCGTCCTGAACCGAAGATCGAAAGGGCATGCTCTACCGATGGAAAAACAAAACCACGAAGACCATCTTCGTGGCAGAGATTCAATCATTGGTAATGCATAACTATCTGTCACCTTATTTCTTTTTTGTGGTCTTCTTCGCCTTCTTTGCCGGGGCTTTCTTCGTCGCCATGGATTCTTCACCCCCTTTCAATAAAAGAAATAGAATAGTAATGATGCGTTGAAGAGATGCATGAGTCCGGATATTATTATGAAACATTATCTGGGTAAAATGCGCCGGGGGCATTCATGCCCCCGGCAGTCCCACTTCAGGGACTTCAATAAAAAGCTACTTCTTCTTGGTTGCTTTCTTCTTGGTTGCTTTCTTCTTCGCTGCTTTCTTCTTGGCTGCCATTAGTTGTCCACCCCCTTTCGGCATACCGCATTTGTGGTCCAAGCGGCCTTATCTTGAAACAAGCTGAGGAACATCATTCAGCAGTGACATCTGCGAATACTTTTCACGAATCCGTCCGTTCACGAGAGCGATAAACTCCTCTGCATCCTTGATCGCCTGCCCTGCCTCATACCGCGATATGATCCTGCCCGCATCTTCTACAAAGCTCTGGTATTTCCTTCTCATCCGGTCGAACTTATTGATAAGGCTCTTGTATTGATCACCAAGGATGACACCCGCTGCTGTTACCAAGGTCTTTTGTGCATCCCTGCCCCGGACCCCTTTTGGCCGTAATCCCTCGGATAGAATGAGCGCCTTGCCTGAACGGGCCATCGACTGGTAAGCGGCTGCAAAGGCCCACTCTTCATCCTTATCATATAACCCCTTGCTCGTTGCCAGATCGCGTTCCGCCCGTGTCACCAGTGCGATAACCTCTGCGATATCGGCGGTCCGCTCTTCGACGATCCCCATTTCTTTAAGCTCTTTATAATTCATCTTCCTTGCCTACCAGGAATATCTTTTTACCTTTTAACAACTCCCGGATGAAGGGATCCTTCGACTCCTTGCGCTTCTTATATTCCTGCTCATCAAACACAAGGTAATCAATATCACGGTTAAGCTTCTCCTCAAGGCCCATGACCATGTCATTCAGTTCCGTGATATTCGCCTGGCCGATGACCATGAGGTTAATGTTGCTGTCCTCTTTTTCTGCCCCTTTGGCATAGGAGCCGTAAATAAATGCGGTCTTGACTCCTTTCAGTCGGGAGAGCGAGGTCTTCATCGCGCCCTGGACTCCCGTGGTTTTAAAGATCAACCCCTTCATCTCCGAGAAGATCGGAGAGTGCCTGTTTGCGAAGTAGTACTTCTGAACGCCCCGTTTCTCTACTGCAAGAAGCCCGATCTTGACCAGTTTGTCGAGCTCCCGCTTGATCCCTGCCGCATCTTTTCCGATGTGGCGCGCTATCTCTCTTAAATAGAAGCGATCATCAGGATTATTAAAGAACAGGCCTAAAAGCTCTGCTCTGGTCGAGGAGAAGAGTTTTGTCAGCACCTTTTTTCACCTCGTGGACAAAATATACTACAAGAGTGTCTGTTTTGTCAACAAGAAAATAAAAGAAATTATGTTTCCGCATGTTAGACAATTTATCAACAGTTGAATCCACACAATTAATAATGGTACTTAATTTAATGGGTTATTCATGAAATATAACCAATTTTAACTTGTTCTTACTTTCATCTGCTCTCTCATTATTAAAATATGTTTTAGAATCGGCTGAAAAATCATATTTAACGTTACCATCAGATTAAAGAGAAGATAATTGCCGCGTAAACAGCCGTTCTATTCTTCATGGCTATCGTCTCGCGCACAGGGTATACTGAATTCTGTTCTGATACAGGAGCATTGAAATCCTCAATCATCGAGTCATTCTTTTTTCAGTAACAAGCTGCCGTCAATAAGTCCATCTGAACTAGTATGAATAAACTTTCCAGGAAGATTTTTCATAATTCTCTTTCTCTCGTATCGTCACTTATGGTATACTATGCAAAATAATTTGTTGACGAAATGTCCGCAACTGAGATTGGAGCTGTATGAATTTTAGTGAATTGGATGTGCCCTATGAAGTTAAACAAGGAATAGAGCACGCGGGCTTTACCATATGCACGCCGGTGCAGGAAGCGGTGATACCACGGGCTCTGCGCGGAGAAGACGTTGCTGCGCAGGCGCAGACGGGCACAGGCAAGACAGCGGCCTTTCTCATCTCGCTCTTCTCCCGGATGATCAGAAATCCGGCCGTGGATCTCGGGGACTCACCCCAGGCACTGATCATCGCACCTACGCGCGAGCTTGCGGACCAGATATACCATGAAGCCGCCCGGCTTGGAAAATTTACCGGCTTCCGCCTCCTCGCCGTGTATGGCGGCATCGATTACCAGAAACAGATGGATACGCTCCAGAAAGGCGTGGACGTACTTATCGGAACGCCGGGCAGGCTCATCGATTATCTCAAGCAGCATGTGTACAGTCTCAAGAAAACCCGCTACCTGATCATTGACGAAGCGGACCGCATGTTCGACATGGGGTTCATCGACGATCTGCGGTTTCTCCTCAAGAAAATGCAGCCTTATACCAAGCGCCAGTCCATGCTCTTCTCAGCCACGCTCTCCTACCGCGTCATGGAGCTCGCCTACGAGCACATGAACCTTCCTGAAAAGATCTCGATCACGCCCGAGAAGGTCACGGTTGAGCAGGTGGAGCAGGTACTGTACCACGTGGGAAAGCATGAGAAGATACCCCTCCTGCTCGGCATCCTCAAAAAGGAAGAACCGAACCGCTGCGATCATCTTCGTGAACACCCGGCGCGCAGCAGAAATGGTTGTCGAGCGTCTGAACCGCAATAACTGGAAGGCGCAGGCTATCACCGGCGAAATCGAGCAGAAAAAAAGGCTCCGGATCCTGGCGGAATTCAAGGAAGGCAAGCTCCCCATCCTCGTGGCCACCGATGTGGCGAGCCGGGGCATCCACGTCGAAAGCGTGACCCACGTGATCAACTACGACCTCCCCCAGGACGCCGAGGACTATGTGCATCGCATTGGCCGCACGGGCCGCGCCGGCTTGACCGGCAAGGCAATCAGCCTCGCCGACGAGGAGTATGTATATTCGCTCGAAGATATCGAGAAATTCATCGGCCAGAAGATCCCTGTGGATTGGGCCGAAGACAGCATGTATGTCCGGGAGATCAGAAGATCCGCGGAAGAAAAACTTACGGCAGACAGGGCCCGGCAGGCCCGTCAGGCGGCCCCTCACCCCTCCGGTCAACGCCGCTTCCAGTCGAGAGGGAAACGATAGCCCACCGCCCCTTGCTCCAGGATATGGTATAGTTAGGTACACGAGCTTTAATAACTTTTGAATCATATTCAACCAATGTGCGCAGAAAACAGTAACGACTTTAACAATGATTTACACTGATTGAAGTTATGAAGGCTCATTATTTCTCATGGGCTTTATTCCGCTGTTATCCGGGTCAATAACTTTGATCCAGCTGCTCTTGGTTCCGGCATGTCGGGATCAGGACTAAATATCTCTGATATACCCCTCGGCCGTTGAACCAGAGCAAGACGGCCCCGAACACTCTACAGGAGGTCTCTTATGACCGTCGTTCCGTCTTATGCCGACCATCCCTGGGTTAAATTCTATGAGCCGGGAATCCCCTCCAGCCTTACCTACCCCGAGTTGACCCTCGGAAACGTCCTGTCCCAGACCGTTGCGAAGTTCCCCGGACATACCGCACTTCTGTTTTTCGGCAAGAGAATAACGTACGCCCAGCTTGACGGTCTCGTGAACAGATTTTCCCACGCCCTCTCCGGCCTCGGGGTCAAAAAGGGAGACCGGGTGGCGCTCATGCTTCCGAACATTCCGCAGATGGTCATCGCCTATTATGGGACGCTCAGGATAGGCGCCATCGCCGTTGCCACCAATCCCCTCTACCTCGAACACGAACTTGAGGTCCAACTCAAGGACAGCGGCGCCGAAATACTCGTGGCCGTGGACATGTTCTATCCTACTATCTCCCGCGCCCTTCCCAAAACATGCGTCAAGAAGCTCATCCTCTGCGGCATCAAGGACTACCTTCCCTTCCCGCTGAACCTGCTGTACCCCATCAAGGCGAAGATCGATAAGCAATGGGTGAGCGTTAAGCGGGTGCCGCCGATCTATGACTTTTTGTCCCTGCTCAGTGAAGCCCAGGCTACTCCGGTCATAACCGCTGTATCCCCCGACGACATAGCCATTTTACAATACACCGGCGGAACGACCGGTACGCCCAAGGGCGCGATCCTCACGCACCGAAACCTCATTGCAAATACTGTGCATAACAAGGTCTGGCTCAAAAGCGGGAAGGAGGGCGAAGAGAGGATCCTGGCCGTCATTCCCTTTTTCCATGTGTACGGCATGACCACCGCCATGAATCTCGGGGTGCTCATGGGCGCTGAACTGATCATCCTCCCCAAATTCCACACCAAAGAGGTGCTCGAGGTCATCAACAAATATCGGCCCACGATCTTCCCTGGCATCCAGGCCATGTACCTGGCGATCGGCAACTACAAGAAGATACAAAAGTACGACCTCACATCGATCAAGGCCGCAATCAGCGGCGCGGGCCCGCTCATGCACGAGGTGCAGGAACGGTTCGAGCAGTTGACCAAGGCCCGGATCGTGGAAGGCTACGGTCTGTCTGAGGCCTCCCCTGTCACCCATTGCAATCCCGTTTTCGGCAGGCGGAAGTTGGGGAGCATCGGTCTGCCGTTCCCGGACATGGATGCTAGAATAGTGGACATTGAGACCGGAGAAAAGGAAATGCCTGTTGGCGAGACCGGAGAGCTCGTGGTCAAAGGCCCGCAGGTGATGAAGGGATACTGGAACAATCCCGACGAAACAGCCCATGCACTTCGAGGCGGGTGGCTCCACACCGGTGACATCGCCAAGATGGACGAGGAAGGCTACTTTTTCATCGTAGACCGCATCAAAGACATGATCAAGACCGTGGGCGAGAACGTCTACCCCCGGGAGGTTGAGGAGGTCCTGTTCACCCACCCCAAGGTGAAGGATGTTGTCGTCGTCGGTCTCCCTGATGGATTCAAGGGGGAGAAGATCAAGGCCTATATAGTATTGAAGGAAGGCGTGACCGCCACTAAGGACGAAATCATCCAGTACTGCCGCGAGCAGCTCTCAAAGTTCAAGGTTCCGAAAGAGGTCGAGTTCCGCGACCAGCTCCCGAAGACCCTTGTGGGCAAGGTGCTCAGGAGAGTGCTCCGTGATGAGGAAATGAAAAAGGTACAGGCTCAAGATCCGAGATCCTGACCTCTCCCGTAACTGCTAAAAACTCGCAATCTCCAAGATCAGCAGTTGCCCGCGGAAAGTAAGCAATAAAGACTTCCAGAATTGCTTGTCAAAGGACCTAATTGTGTGGCGATATATTTTTTCGGGTCGAGGTTTTTTTCTTGATGATCTCTGCATACTCTGTGGCTAAATGCTCTTTTCAGGATTATTACGGATAGGTAACATTCTGCCACAGTCTCCTTAATTCCCTGCACAAAGGAGATTTCGCTCTCCATGCCTTATCATCATCTTACGTCCCTGCTCAAACACCCGATCATCCTACTCTCCCTCCTCGCAACCTGTGCCTTGACCGTTTCCGGCTGCGGCTACGGCAGCTATTATATGCGTAAGGTGCACTGGCGCCAGACCTTAGAGTTCATACCAAGCATGTCGGCGTTGAATCAAGTTTCACCAGAAGATTCTCTGATCCTCTCAGGGCAGATCATCAGGAACCAGAAACGGCAAGAACCCTTGCTGCTCGTCGCGGTAAGCAATAAATATCGGGAGAACGAAATAGTCGCTCTTGTGCAACTCCCCAAGGCATCGGTGGATGCCTATATGGCCTTTCTCCCTCAGGGAGACTATGAGCTTTATGTATTCGCTGATCTTGACAGAAATGGAGATTACGAATGGAATGAATTAATCGGTGGAATGAAGGTGACCGTCGGTCGCGAAAATGCCAAGGGCGGAGTCTTCGAGAATGTACCGCCTATCACCGTTGACTTCGATCATCCGGGAAAGGTCGACTTTCATCTCAGCGAAACAGTACGGCCGACCAGCTACGTCTACAAATCGCTCGATGACGAGTTTTTCGATCCGAAATACGGCAATACGGGCCTCTATAATCCATCGGAACTGATAGCACATACCCAGGGTTTTTTCTTTGGTCTCGAGGATTACAACGAAAAAAAGACCATGGTCCTGTTCGTTCACGGCATCTCGGGCACACCGCGGGACTGGAAGTACATGACCGACGGACTGGACCGCAGCCGCTTTCAGCCCTTCTTTTTTTATTATCCCTCCGGCCTGCCGCTTGACAGGCTCGGGACCCTGCTGGCGCAATTGATCGAAACGATTGACAAGCGATCGAAGAACGGCGGACCCAAGATCGTGCTGGCTGCCCACAGCATGGGCGGCTTGGTGGCGCTTTCCGCGATCAATAAGCTTTCGGCAGAGGGGTTCCCGTCTTCTCTCACCCTGTTCTGCTCATTTTCCACGCCCTATGGCGGTGATGAATCTGCCCGGAAGTGGATAGACAACGCACCGGTCGTAGTTCCGGCGTGGCGAGACATCGGGGCGCCGAGTTCTTTTCTCAATGACCTGACCAGCAGGCCCTTCCCGAAACAATTGCCTTTCTATCTTTTCTTTTCCTACAACGATACCTCGAAGTTCAAACTGGGAGAAAGCAGCGACGGCTCGGTAACTCTCCGATCCCAGTTAGTCCCCTCCGTGCAGACAAGTGCCACAAAGGTGATCGGGTTCAACGAGACGCATGTAGGCATCCTCAACAGCGAAACGACGCGGGACGCGTTCCTCCGACTGCTCGATGCCGTATCTCCGCCGCGGAGTACTTACGGAAACAGACCGTAAGATGACACGCCGCACAATCTCCCTCCTCCTTGGTCAAAATGGCACCCTGATCCGGAGGTCCCGAGTACCGTGCGAGTGAACAAGAGAACCGCTACGCACGGTATCCCGTGCCGGCAATATATTCCTGAAGTTCCTCGATCGTCGATTCCTGTTCCGAAATGATGGCATTGACGACATCACCAATGCTTATGACGCCGAGGATCACGTTATTGTCCAGGACCGGCAAATGGCGGATCCTTTTATGCGTCATCAGCACCATGCATTCCCGTAAGGTCACTGCAGGCTTGACGCTGATCGGCGAGCTGGTCATGATCTCCCGCACCGTAGTGCTCTTCGAAGCTTTTCCCTTCAGGATCACCTTGCGGGCGTAGTCGCGTTCTGAAAACACACCCACAAGATTCCCGTTCTCTGTTACCATCAGGGCGCCGACGTTCTTGTCCGCCATGAGTTCCAGTGCATCGTATGCCGTCGCATCCGGGGCGATAGCGTGGAAACCATGCCCCTTTGTCCTCAATACCTGTCCCACTGTGATAGAAGTATTCATAAGCTTTACCTCCTTTTCCAGCCCAATTCGCCATACATCATACCCGGCAGTGTACATGCCTTCACCTGCCCATAAATAAAAAAGCCGCGCATACCAAAGACGAATCCTTCGGCAGCCCGGCTGTCTTCCAACTTAAAAGACCCGTTGCATTCCGCACCCTTCTGCAAAGGGTTTGGCTTTATCGGGATCGATATGAACTTCTTGCTTAATCTATAACACCTGACTCCACCACTGTCAAATTCTATTTCTGCACAGCATATCATCTCAAACTGTTCTTTTACACGCCTTACTAAAAATAGCACTGGTCAGATCAATGACCTTGCGAGTGAGAACTGGTGCATCAGACGGATTACCCGTTTATTTTCACGGTGCAGACCAGCAATTGGATGATTCTTGTTGTTGACCAATGAGTTGAATTCTTACTTATCAAGGCGTTGCAAGATATAAGAACGTGGTGGTGGATATGCCCTGTCTAAAGGTGTTCCTTCCATCTTATCAAGCATTTCTTTCTAACTCGTAGCCTTTCTTTCAGCATAGGGCTTATATTTTCTATCCTCCTCGAGGATGTGGATATTCAGCCAATTTGTCAGGAGAAGCATCACCTCGATCGCGCTCGGTGTATTCCCCCTGTCGAAAGCCTCCTTGATGCTGTGCGCTTTTCTGGACAGGTTTTCGTGCATCTTCTTGTGCTCGTCATAGTCCGGATACCCACTTTGGCGCAGCAGCCGTTCCTCCGCCTTAAAATGATAATCGGTATAATCCACGAACTCGGCTATGACCGTTCCTATCATATCCCTGCCTTTGCCTGCGTGCATCGCGTCGTACATGTCGTTCACGAGGCTGACAAGTTTTTTGTGCTGCTCGTCGATCTCCGTAACATTGAGCGAATACTTATCGCTCCATTTTAAATAGCTCATGACAAATCACCGATATGTTCAAATCGCGGATATAGAAAAATAAATGTCGAAATATAGAGAATGGTTTTGTATCTTCCTTGGCAGAGATGGCCGACTCGCCTGCTCTGTCTATTGTAGAATCCGATGTAAGCATTTTTTAAGTAACGCATGAATTCTGATCGATTGCCGAGAGAGGTTTCTACGAACATATGATAATGGTTGGCCATCAGGATATAGCTGTGAAGCTTGATGGTGCAGATGTCGATCGACTGGTTCAGTAGTTGAAAAAATCAGCTGAAGCCGCCGGCCGCGTCTGCCGAAGCATTAAGCTGCGTGCTGCTTAAGGCCGTCCCATACGTGCTGGTACCTGGAGAAGCACAGGTGACGTCAATGTGGCCTTTTATTTACAGTTTGGGTTAGTATAGACGACGTTGAAGCTGCATAATTCGTATCACTGCTGTATACGGCGGTAATGGAATGGGAAGCAACGGACAAGGCAGATGTGCTTAATTTCGCTACACCGCCGGACAATGTGCCCGTGCCCAGGACCGTTGTGTTGTCCTTGAAGGTCACTGTCCCGGTCGCTGTCGACGGCGTAACCGTAGCCGTGAAGGTTACGAGATCGCCGGAGATCGACGGGTTGAGCGACGATGTTACACCTGTTGATGTTGATGCCCGGCTCACGATCAATGTGCCGGAAGCTGAACTTGATCCAAAGTTCCCCTGTGCTGCATACGCTGCTTTTAAGGTATGAGAGCCCACGCTCGGGCTGGGAATCGTGAAGGCTGTAGATCCGCCGGTCAGATCCTGCACGACCGCGGTTCCGCCATCAATACTCAATGACACGTTTCCCGTGGGTGTCCCTGCTGCAGAACTAACCGTCACCGTCACGATACCATTTGCGCCGTACGTCACCGTAGGCGCGCTGAGCGTCATGGTTGTCGCTCCCGAACCTACGCCTAAGGTGCCGGAAGCCAAGCTTGCCCCAAAGTTACCTTGTGCAGCATACGTCGCATTCAAGGGATGGCTTCCTATGCTCGGACTGTGAATCGTGTAGGTTGTGGACCCGTTGATCAGTCCCTGCGTCTTTGCCGCTCCGCCGTCAATACTCAATGACACGATTCCCGTGGGTGTCCCTGTTGCTGAACTGACCGTCACCGTCACGATGCCGTCTGCGCCGTATGTCACCGAAGGTGCGGTGATCGTTGTCGTCGTCGATGCCTGATTCACGATCAGGGTGCCGGAGGCCGAACTTGCTCCGAAGATGCCCTGCGCAGCATACACTGCGTTTAAGGTATAGCTGCCCGCACTCGGGCTGGGAATCGTGAAGGCTGCAGATCCGCCAATCAGATCCTGCACGACCGCGGTTCCGCCATCAACACTCAATGACACGTTTCCCGTGGGTGTCCCTGTTGCTGAACTGACCGTCACCGTCACGATGCCATTTGCGCCGTACGTCACCGTAGGCGCGCTGAGCGTCATGGTCGTCGCTCCCGGACCTACGCCTAAGGTGCCGGAAGCCGAGCTTGCCCCGAAGTTCCCCTGTGCAGCATACGCTGCGTTTAAGGTATGAGTGCCCTCGCTCGGGCTGGGAATCGTGAAGGCCGCAGATCCGCCAATCAGATCCTGCACGACCGCGGTTCCGCCATCAACACTCAATGACACGTTTCCGGTGGGTGTCCCTGTTGCTGAACTGACCGTCACCGTCACGATGCCGTCTGCGCCGTACGTCACAGCAGGCGCGCTGAGCGTCATAGTCGTTGGTATCAGCGCTGTTCCCGAGATGAAGATAAAACCGACGGGAGTTACCATGGCATTGCCGGCCAAGTCCTTGACGCCGCCGTCAACCGTGACGGTATAGATCGTTTCCGGGTTCAAGCTTGACGCCGGCTTTAAGACAGCGGCCTTGTCCGAATACGTAACCGATCCCGGAACATTGCCGGTTCCCGTGGAAAGCGTGATCGTTTGCTCGTTGATGGTCGAGGCATCCATCGCTTCGCTGAACGTTATCGTAATGGAGCTATATACCGATACATTCTGCGCGCCATTGGTGGGGCTTGTCACGCTAATCGAGGGTGAAGTCGTATCAGACGGCGGCAGCGGCCCCTTGCCACCGCATGCAGAAAGGACAAGAGTTATCAGTGGGAAAACGAGCATTATGAGCGAATATTTCTTCATAACTAGTTTGGTCGATGCAGCAGCCAAAATATCCCCTCTCATATTAACGAATAAAAACAGGTTACATCTTTCAATTAATGGTTTTTTTCGCGCATACGCATCTCGTAAGTAAAAAGCTATGCTAACACTATATTATTATACCATAGTAATAAAGCATATTGTTTTGCTCTTAATATCTATGCATGTTATTCCGACAAACAGAACAATAAAGAAACAATGATAAATATCAAGAGACTTTTCAAATAAGCATACGACTATAGTATTCATAAACAGAGCCTTGATCCGAACAGGGTTCAGATGGATATACTGAAGAGCGCCCTCAGCTGGCTTGCGAATTTGGCCGATCTCTGTCTGAGCGTATTTTTTTAATACATTTTTAGCGCAATTTTTAGTGAAGGCAATCGTGTTCAATGAATAGCTCTTAAACCTGCGTTATCCCCTTCTCCGCTTGACAGTGTACATAAATAATAATAGACTACTTCCTAAAGTCGTTGCAGTTGCATTTCTTTGAAACATATCATGTTACATTTTAGATTCGCTGGAATACCTTTAAAATACCCCATCGTTATCGTTGACATCTGCCTGATGCAGGCATATTGTCATGCCAAATTATCGGGACGGGTTATGCACCGCGAGGCAGCTACATTTTTCATTTCTTATTGAGACCGGAGATAGTGTTTCATCGCGTTTCGGAGTGCGGACGCATGATAGATAATAACTATCTCAAGGAGACTCACTTGAGTACTTCAAGACACAGCCGTTTCAGCATCTTAGCAGTCACGGTGCTTATTCTGGTCCTTTCGCTCATACTGGCAAGCTGCGGCAGTATAACTTCAAGCCCAAATTCGTATTCTGTAACCTATGACGGCAACGGCAATACCGGTGGTAGCGTCCCGATTGACTCAAACAAATATGTGAATGGGCAAACTGTCACGGTGCTCGGCAATACAGGCAACCTCATACAGGCCGACTGTTCCTTCGTGGGTTGGAACACGCAGGCGGACGGGTCCGGCGCAACCTATACGCAGGTCCAGACCTTCACGATGGGTGCGGCAAATGTCACCCTGTACGCGATCTGGACCGCTAACCCCACGTATACTGTGACCTATGACGGCAACGGCAATACCGGCGGCAGCGTTCCGGTTGACTACACCAATTACGTGCCAGGGCAAACAGTCACGGTGCTCGGCAATACAGGCAACCTTGTAAAGACCAACTATTCCTTCGCAGGCTGGAACACGCAAGCGGACGGATCCGGAGCATCCTATCCGCAGTCGCAGACCTTCGCAATGGGTGCGGCAAATGTCACTCTGTACGCGATCTGGACCGCAAACCCCACATATACCGTAACCTATAACGGCAACGGCAACACCGGCGGTATCGTTCCGGTTGACTCAACCAATTACGAGCAGGGGCAAACCGTTACGGTGCTCGGCAATACAGGCAACCTTGTAAAGACAGGCTATTCCTTCACAGGCTGGAACACGCAAACGGACGGGTCCGGCGCAACCTATACGCAGGCGCAGACATTCATGATGGGCGTAGCAAATGTCACTCTGTACGCGATCTGGACCGCCAACCCCACGTATACCGTAACCTATAACGGCAACGGCAATACCGGCGGTATCGTTCCGGTTGACTCAACCAATTACGAGCATGGGCAAACTGTCACGGTGCTCGGCAATACAGGCAACCTTGTAAAGACCAACTATTCCTTCGCAGGCTGGAACACGCTGGCTAACGGAACCGGAACGGTTTATACACAGTCGCAGACCTTCACGATGGGTGCCGCAAATATTACCCTGTACGCGATGTGGACCGCCAACCCCACGTATACCGTAACCTATAACGGCAACGGCAATACCGGCGGCGGCGTTCCGGTTGACTCAACCAACTACCAGCAGGGGCAGACCGTTACGGTGCTCGGCAATACAGGCAACCTTGTAAAGACAGGCTACTCCTTCGCGAACTGGAACACGCTGGCGGACGGATCCGGCGTAACCTATCCGCAGGCACAGACCTTCATAATGGGTGCAGCAAATGTTACCCTCTACGCTATGTGGACCGCAAACCCCACGTATACCGTAACCTATAACGGCAACGGCAATACCGGCGGCAGCGTCCCGGTTGACTCAAACAACTACCAGCAGGGGCAGACTGTTACGGTGCTCGGCAATACAGGCAACCTTGTAAAGACAGGTTACTCCTTCGCGAACTGGAACACGCTGGCTAACGGAACCGGAACGACCTATACTCCATCGCAGACCTTCACGATGGGTGCGGCAAATATCACCCTGTACGCGAAGTGGACAGCAAACACCACGTATACCGTAACCTATAAAGGCAACGGCAATACCGACGGCAGCGTCCCGGTTGACTCAAACAAATATGTGAATGGGCAAACTGTTACGGTGCTCGGCAATACAGGCAACCTTGTAAAGACAGGCTACTCCTTCGCGAACTGGAACACAAAGGCTAATGGAACCGGAACGACCTATACTCCATCGCAGACCTTCACGATGGGTGCAACAAATATTACCCTGTACGCGAAGTGGACCAGTAAGACCTTATAATTTATGGTGAAAGTTTATCGAAGTTCTGCGGAGTGCCCAGGATCTTAGCGAATTGAAGAATGCAGGTTAAAACATGTAGTGTTTGGTTCTTCCTGGAATCTGCATTCAAAAAGAAATCACTGAGACTGCTTTCCCTGGGCCAAGTTCCGCAAAGCCAAAGCTGCGGTGAATCTTCATACGCTATTGGATCTCCGGGGCAACATCCCCGTTGTGATCAGCATTACCAGTGGAAAAATAGGCGATGTCAGCGCGCTCGACGATCTCATCTTCGAGGCCGGAGCGATCTATATTTTCGACCGGGGTTACATCGATTTCTCCCGGCTCTATCGGATTCATCAATCTCTTGCGTTCTTCGTAACTCGCGCGAAGAGCAATTTTGTTTTCAAACGTCTCTACTCTCAACCGGTGGACAAATCGACCGGTGTACGGTCAGACCAGATCATTATGGTTACGGGCTTCTATGCGTTGATAGACTATCCCGAGAAGCTCAGGCGCATCCGTTACTACGACGTAGATACCAAGAAGCGGTTTGTCTTTTTGACGAACAATTTTGTCCTACCGTCAATCGTGATCGCGAATATTTACAAATGTCGCTGGCAGGTGGAACTGTTCTTCAAATGGATCAAGCAGCACCTGCGGATCAAAGCGTTTTATGGTACCAGTGAGAACGCTGTCAAGACTCAAATATGGATCGCAATTTCTGTATATGTTCTCGTGGCCATTGTCAAGAAACAATTGAAGCTGGATCGGAGCCTTTACACAATTCTACAGATTTTGAGTGTGACCCAGTTCGAGAAAACGCCCATTTTGCAGGTTCTTTCTTCACCGATTTACGAAAATGACAACATTGATGGTGATAACCAATTGAATCTATTGCTGTAACGTTGGGACACTTATGATGTAAAATGGTATTTAAAAAAGGACTAATAACGTATTTCCGGTGTCAGCGATTTTAGCAAGAAGAATACCTAACATCCTGCACCCTCTGCCCCCGGAGCGGTAACACGGGGCCTGAAAATGCATTAGAAGCATATCACAATTCGCGTTTATTGAAAATATATTACTTTAGGAGTGGAATCTATAGGACAGAGAGAATGCAATTTCAGCACGAGCTATGCAATTACACCCTTGAAATGAAAAGGTGCCCAGTATTCGATATGTGTGGCTCCCCGAGCCGGACTCGACCTAGCAAAATGGAGGAGATTTCCAGATCTACCGTGGCAGTCAACTTCATTTATTATCATCGCCCGAAGAGCCGATGATCTGCTCCCTCTCAATCTCATCGGCCTCTATCGCGCCCACATTATAACTCTCGTAGAACACGCCGAGCGATTCGAGTTTTGATCTGGCTTCCGCTTCCCTGCCCTCGCCGCAGATGATCGCCCGTATCTTGTTCCCCTGCATGACAACGGGAATGCGGCCGGAAGGCCTGCCCTCCCCATCCTTCTGCGACCCTCCCAGATTACTGAATTCGTTCTGCAGGGACTTCTCAAGCGTCGTACTGATGGTTCCCCCTCTGTGGTAGAGTTTTTGTTCCCCGATGACCGATACCAACATCTGCTCCAGCGCATCGTGATAACACGGTCCGCCATTCCCCGCCTTAAGCGCGGAAAGGTCCATCCTGCTCGAGCCTTCCTGCCGCAGTTTCAAAGGTTCTTGAAGCGCCGCGGCGTATTCATCCTTGGTGATGAGTTTTGCCTGCTGCATGTTGAACAGCACCCGTTCCTGACGGTCTCTGGCCTTCGCGGGCCTCTTATAGGGATTGTAGAAGTGAGGGTTCGGGAGCATGCCGGCCAGAAGAGCGGCTTCTGCCGGGGTGAGTTCGGACGCATGCTTGTCCAGGTAGAAGCGGCTCGCGGCCTCTATGCCATAGATATTGTCTCCCCACTCGACCTCGTTCAGGTAGATCTCGAGGATCCGGTGTTTTGTGAGGATCTCCTCGGCCTTGATGGCCAGGACATATTCCCGCAGTTTTCGGGTCAGGGTCTTTTCCTTGGAAAGGAATACGTTCTTGATCATCTGCTGCGTGATCGTGCTGCCGCCACGCGAGAACCTGCGCTTCTTCCAGTCATGGAGCATGGCATCCCGCGTCGCCTTGTAATTCACCCCATGGTGTTCAAAAAAGGTGTCGTCTTCGGCGGTTGTCACTGCATTGATGACAAGCTCGGGGAGGCCGGCTATGGGGATCCATATCCGGAACTTGCGGTCATAGAAGAGGGTCAGGAGTGTGCCGTCCTTATCAAGGACCTCGGCAGCGGCGGCCGGGCGGTAGTGTTTCAACGTCGTAACATCCGGCAGGTTGGAAAGGACCCGCATGGTCCACAGAACAATGAGGAGGACGCACAGAGCGAATGCTCCGAGTCCGGCAAAAAGATACTTTTTCATGTTACCGCTGTTTTTTCTCCCCGCCGTTTTGCCGGCGAGGGTCCTCGTCCCTCTTACAGAGGGGACCTGGTTTCGGGCCTCAGCCCCCGCCCCTGTTGAACCTGCTGACGGCAAGGACGACAACAATGAGGATCAGTGCAGTTGATGTAAAATCCGACATTCAGTGGCTCCTGTTCGATTGTGCTGTCAGCTGTTATTTCATTGGCAAGAACCCTGCTGCGCGGTCTATCGTGCCTCGATGATGTTCCGCAGGATCTGGATGTTCGACGGGTCGGTCCAATCTCTGGGGCCGATCGCCTTGTATCGGACAATACCCTGGCGGTCTATGATATAGGTCTCGGGGAATTTATACGTTCCATACTGCCCGGCTACTTCATGTCCGGGATCAAAGAGCACAGGAACGTCCAACCTGTTTTTCTGGATAAAGGGCGCCACCGCCCCGGCTCCGCCCTCGTCGACGCTCACCGCAAGCATCTCGAAATCCTTGCCGATAACCGAGTGATGCAGCCGGTCGAGCGTTGGGATTTCCTCCACGCAGGGAGGACACCAGGTGGCCCAGAAATGGACCATCACCACCTTGCCGCGAAGGTCCGAAAGGTTGACATATCCGTTGTCCATTTTCTGCAAACGGAACTCAGGCGCCCGATCACCGGTGGTGATGATCTTGTTCCCCGTTGTCCTGTCCATGATAAGATATCCCCCGATGAATACGGCGATCAGGACGACAAGGACAGCAAGGAAAACGATCTTTTTTATACTCCCGCTCGTTACGGGCATACGCGTGGTCCGCTCTTTCCGGTCTTTTATACGGCGATATTGCAGCAACGCGGTGCATTATACGATTTCTCCATAGTCGTATCAAGAGAAATATGGCGACGCACACTATTTTCATCGTACCTGGATCGGATACACCGGCAATTCTTGCAGTGAATTCCATTTTTCCATTTGAAAATCCGGGTTTGTTTGTTATAATGCCCGCTATGATCCATGAAATCAAGCTGCACGGCAAAGCCAACGAAAAACTGGACTATTTTGTCACCATCACCGGCGCCGACCTGAGCAGCAGATACTGCTATGAATCGCTTCCTGACGGGGACCGGTTCTTTTCGGGAAGGAATGAGTTCATCATTTCCCCGAATGGCATCAGCCATAGCGGGTCCGGCGGCAGCCTTTGCGAATATATGTTCGGCGTGGACCTGCCGCTCACGGACCTCCTGCGCAAAGACGTTTCGAACCGTCTGGTCATGTTCGGAGCTTATTACGATAACTCCGATAACATCACTTTTACCAACGCCACGGCCGGCAAAGCCTCTTTCGACCATGTTTTTCTCACCGGCAACGCGGTCTCGAACTACTTTTTTTTCATTCACTCCTCGTTCAATAAAGAGAACAGGGACATTCAGCGCGATATCCTGAAGTACATCGGCAAACAGTTGAAACGTAGTACGACCATAGGGGCCTCCGATGACACCCGTCTCTGCCGGGAGATCTTTGACGCCTTTGGAGATGCCAGGGGCCTTGTTTTTCTCTTTCGGCTGCAAAACCGGAATAACGAGGCATATTACAAAACCTTCAACAAATTTTATGCCGAGCAAAAAATGCTTTCCCCTGAGGCCGTCTCCGTTCTCGATGACCTGGCAAAACAGTACAAGATCATTCCCTATCAGCAGGAGCGCATCAAAATAGACGGGATGTACAAGCTTCCCGAGAACAAGAAGATCGTCGATGAATACAAGGACATCCTTATTACTGTTTCGGAAAAAGGCCAGGTGAACCCCTCGGAGCTGGCAAAACTCTCACGGCTCCGCACATTGAGCTTGCGTCTCAATATCCCTCACACGCTCTTCGACACGCTCGACGAGCTTCTTCTCAAGGACATGCAGATCGTCGAGGTGGAGGAACCGGAATACGTGAAAGACACGCGGGCGATCTTTGAAGGGCTGTTCTTCAGGACCGACAATATCCGCGGGCATCTTTCGCAGGAGGACCTCGTAAAGCTCCTGAAAGGCAAGCAGAAATCCACCGCAGTCAGGGACCAGGCCTTTGAAGGGCTCTTGCTCGATACGGTCAGGGCCTGCGACGAACATGCCCGTGATTCCAATGACATGTCCGCACTCGAATCCATGAGTTCCATCCTGACCTATTTCGACCGGTATGACAGCACTGCAAGCATGATCAACAACCTCGCGTTCATGGAGAACTCGACCCTGAGCGAAGACAACATCCGGAGCCTCTCCGGCAACAAGGAGGTCTTCGACCAGATCGGCGCGGAATCTGTTCCTTGAGCTGTTCATCGAACCCCTGCGGGAGAACCACTACATGACCCGTTACGGCAGGAAAAAGGTCGACACGCTGTTTTACGGGCTCCAGCGGATCAAGGCCGGCGACACCACCTATCGGGATCTTTCCGCAGCGATCACCGGCATCAACGAGGACGACAAACTTTACACCGCTATCCACCGCTACATCAAGGACCGGTTCAAAAGCATCTACGCTGAGTTGAACTCCAGTGAAGACCAGGAAATATTCATCCAGGACCTTAACCGGGAAATCCAGGCGAAGAGGATCGTGCAGGGGCCCGTGCCTCACAGCGTGTTCGAGGAGATCATCCTCGATATCCGGAAAGAGTCGTTCTACCTGAACAATCTCCTGCCGCACATAATCGTGTCACGGGACAACCGGGTACGGGAGGACTTTCTTGCGAACAGCGGCCTTGATCTTTTCTACATCGAAGAACTTGAAAATGACTACTTCGTCATGAACAAGATCGAGAAGAACATCCTCGAGGAGATCAGAAAATAGCCATGTTCAGGACCCATATATTGGACCGTTACATCTTCCGGGAAATGATGCCGCCATTCTTCATCAGCATGGCGATCCTCTTGTTCGTCCTTTTTCTCCAGAAGCTGTTCCAGCTCGCGGACCTGATCATCTCAAAGGGCGCCACCCTTGCGTCCACCGCCAATATTCTGGCCTATGTCGTACCCGGCTTTCTCGTCATCACCATCCCCATGTCGCTCATTGTCGCATCGCTCACTACGTTTGCGCGACTCAGCGCTGACTCGGAAATTACAGCCATGAAGGCCTCCCGCATCAGCCTTTACCATATGATCAGGCCGGTCTTCCTGTTCGCGCTGCTCGCCTTTGCGGTCACTGCGTACACCTCGCTCATCCTCGTCCCCGGCGCAAACTCGGCTCTCAAGGCCCACCTGGTAGCCATGATGAAATCCCGCGCCCTGATCGGCATCGAGCCCGGTATTTTCAGCAACACCTTTGAGGGAATGGTCATTTATGTCGACAAAATGGACCCTCTCAACAACATGGAAGGCGTTTTTATCTCCGATGAGCGTTCCGCAAGGGAACCCTATGCCATCGTTGCTAAACGCGGAAATCTCATTGCCGACCAGCAGGCTATGAATGTGACCCTCGCCATGCAGGACGGTGCCATTCTCACACAGCCGCATACCGAGCAAGCCTATTCCCTCATAAAATTTGATACTGCGCGGCTCTATCTCGACATCAGCAATGCACTCCTCCAGAACAATGCTCCCGGAAAAGGCCCTGAAGACATCGAAAGTCTTGAACTCATCCAGGAGATAAAGCGATTGCGCCTGGAAGGAAAGCCCGTATATCGTTATGAGACGGAACTGCATAAGCGCCTGTCAATCCCCTTTGCCTGCATCCTCCTCGGCCTGATCGGCGCACCGCTCGGCATCAGGCGGAGCCGTTCCGGCAAGTCCGCCGGGATAGCAATCGCGCTCCTCGTTTTCCTCGTCTACTTTATTATCTTGAGCGGTGCGACCAATCTTGCTGAGACCGGGACGTTGCCGGCCTATCAGGCCTATTGGGTGCCGAACATCCTGATGACCGTGGCCGCACTCTTTTTTATCTTTAAAAGAGGACAAGAGTGCAGCTTCACGATTGCGAGCCGCATCAGCCGTCTTTATTATGGTATCAAGACACGTTTGAAAGGAAAGGCTTAACAAGCACATTGCGGCTGAAAAAGATCTAATTACCGCAGAAGCGCGGAGCACGGAGAATGCTTTAAACCGATGAATCAATGATTTTCTCTGCGCCTCTGCGTTCAGTGGTTAAATTTGATTTATTGCAGAATTCATCAAACTTGGTCACAGTAAAGCTGAGCCGCGCAACGGTTTTAAGTTCGAAAGACTCTCGACGAACATCCATGACGATTCTGAGCAGACATATTTTCAAGGAGTTTATTTCCCTGGTGATCGGGGTCCTGATCGGCATCCTCGTCGTGTACCTTTGCGTCGAGTTTCTCCAGAGAGCCGATAAGCTCATCAAGTACCATGCAACGCTTTCGCAGATCGGCAAATATTTCCTTTACAGCGTACCCGGCATGGTTTCGCTTTCGCTGCCCATGGCCGCGCTCATCGCCGCGCTCCTTTCGCTCGGCAACCTTTCGCGCTACAACGAGATCATCGCCATGCGTGCAAGCGGCGTGAGCCTGGTAAAGATCGTTTCACCGCTCTTGGCCGGAGGTCTGCTGATATCAGGACTTGGATTTCTCAACAATGAATTTGTCATGCCGGTCTATACCTCTCGCGCCAGCTACATCCGAAAAGTGGAGATCGAAAAGAGTCAGCAACGCGTGATGTTCCAGCAATCCAAGCTGTGGCTCCGCGGACCGGAGAACAGTATTGTCAACATTGAGCTTGTCTCACCGAACCGCACCGAAATGCTGGGTTTGAACATCTACAAGCTGAATCCCGACTACTCGGTTCGGGAACGCATCAAGGCCGGCCGCCTGGCATGGGAGAACGGCGCTTGGCGGCTGAAAAACAGCCGCACCTTCACTCAGGTCGACGATGTAGTGCTGTCCCGCCCGTCCGACAACGAAGTCTTTAATATCGTTGAGAACCCCGACGACCTCGGCATGATCGTCAAAAACTCGGAAGAAATGAACTTCTCCGAGATGTGGAACTACGTGAAAAGGCTCAAATCAAGCGGTTATAAGGCCGCCACCTATGAAGTCGACCTGCACACCAAGCTGGCTTACCCGCTGGCCAGCCTGCTTATGGTCATGATCTCCATCCCCTTCGGTGTCCTTAAAGTGCGTTCCGGAGGAACTGGCAAAGGAATCGCTCTCGCGATCGCGATTGCCTTTTTCTACTGGCTGCTGATGAGCGTCGGCGCTTCCTTCGGCCGCTCGGGCGCCCTCCCGCCCGCGATATCTGCATGGTTTGCAAACATATTTTTTGCAATAGCGTCTATTATTGTGCTTTTCCGTATGCAACGGTCGATCTGATCCGGTTTCAGATGATCTGGATGGGTAAAAGCTGGAGAAAGACATCAACACCCTCCTGACGCGAGACATGCCATTATTTGAACTTCAATCGCTGTTCGAATCCTCCGGACCGCGGACCGCTACCCGGAGCCCTACAACCTCACGGGGTAAACGAATTTTGAACAAGAGTTCATAGACATGAATATATAGAGATGCCCGTGCCCCATTCTTTACATGGATGTTACCTCTGAGGTGGAAACCGGATCCATCGGAGAAAAAAAGTCACCGACAGGGGTTCAGACCAGGATCATCCAGCGCGATCCCAACTCGAGAATCTGCTTTAAGTTTGTGTAATACGTTTTAATTACACTATATTCAATTACTTGTACAATATTAGTTAAAGCTTATTATTAGCATTAAATTGCAAAGAATACCCAATAACTGTAACAAAAAAACCGCACCTCCTGGACTTTGGCTCGCGAGAAAGCCGAATCATTGTAATTTTTCAGGGAATATCTCATGCTTCGTGTCTCCTTATCTGTGCGGATACTATTGTCCTGGGTTTTCTGGTTTGTATGATGGCAATTAAAATTGTGAAAATACTGTTCGGCCTGATGCTCGTCCCCTTCTGCATAGGCTTTGCCTGGCAACTTACAGCGACCGTTTTCACGGTCCACTACAGGCCGGATACTCCCTATTACTTTCTCGCTGGAGGGCTGACTTATCTATCCATCCATGTTTTGTTCAAAAAACCGGTCTTAACCTATGTCATCGGCCATGAGCTCACGCACGCGCTCTTCGCCGTGCTCTTCGGAGGTTCCATCAAATCCATCCATGCCAGCCATCGCGGCGGTCGCGTCACGATAACCAAATCCAATTTTATCATTACGCTTGCCCCTTATTTTTTCCCTCTGTATACCTCCCTTGCGCTTCTCCTCTACTGGACCGCGCGTGCCGCCGATGCCCGCGGTATGGCTATCGATGTCCTCATTTTCCTGTCCGGCGCGACGTTCGCGCTCCACTTGGTGCTGACCTTCGTTTTTCTTCAGACCGACCAGAATGATATCAGGGAGGAAGGCGCGATCTTCTCCTATCCGCTGATCTTTCTGTTCAATATCGCCTTTGCGGCGTTTCTCATGAAGGTTTACCTCGTTGAAAACATGGACTACGTGAGTTTTCTTTCGAATGGTATAATAAGAACACTGCGCTACCTGTTTATCTATTTAGACAAAACGTACTCGTTCATCCATGCATCTTGATCGGGTAGGATGATAACAGTACCAGCGAACGAAAGGCATGATGATGACCATTGTAGGACTCACCGGAGGGATCGCGAGCGGGAAAAGCCTTGTGGCGCGCGTGTTCAAGGACCTCGGGGCACACATCATCGATGCCGACCGTATCGTACATGATCTGCTCGAACCCGGGCAGCAGGCTTTTCAAGAGGTGCTCGGTTACTTCGGGCAGGAGATCCTGCTGCCGAATGACGGCATCGACCGCAGGAAACTCGGCGAGATAGTATTCAACAATGCGGAGAAGCGGGCCTGGCTTAACAGCTGCCTGCATCCCAGGGTCTTTCATGTGTACACCACCCAGGTGCAGCAGCTTCGTCGTTGGCAGCCGGACAGCATCATTGTGTTTGATGCTGCACTACTCATTGAGACCGGATATCACCGGAATATGGACAAGACCGTCGTGGTCTATGCTGATGTTGAGCAACAGATAGAGCGGCTTTCGATCCGGGACCACCTCAGCCGCGAACAGGCTTTGAGCAGAATAGCGAGCCAGATGCCGCTCTCGGAAAAGCGGGGCCATGCTGATCACGTCATCGACAACACCGGGACCCGGGTGGATACGGAGCGCCAAGCGCGTGAACTTTTCAACCGACTGAAAGAGGAAAAGAAGAGGATTTAGGTGAAAAAATGGATTCTCAGCATTGTCCCAATGAAGCGTTCTCACATCCAGGCCTGCACTGAAATCACCGAAGTTTCTGAGCCCTGGAAGACGCTGCATGAGCGGATCGACTTTAAAAAATATATTCTTCTGAAACAGGCCTATGTCTGCATGGATGGAGCGGTGGTGACCGGTTTCATCATCTTCGCTCCGGAACCGGTGTTTGCCCGCGGCGGCTATCTCCGCGCCATCGGCGTGTCGCCATCGATGCGCAGGCATGGTATCGGAAGAAGGCTCCTGACATTCGCGGAAAAGAAAACAGCGCGCTATTCTCACTACCTCTATCTCTGTGTTTCGACGTTCAACCGCACGGCGCAGGCCTTCTATTATGATCGGGGCTACGCGCGGGCCGGAAAACTTCCCGACTTGATCGCTCCAGGGTCATCAGAATATATCTATTGGAAACGGCTGAGGCCGATATCTCAGAAAACGAGGAGAGAACATCGTGATTAAGAACCTCAAGAAGATCGACCTGTTCAAGAACCTTTCCGACGAGGAGCTCAAGGAGCTGGAACACTACCTTTCCACGGCACTGTTCAGAAAAAAAGATGACATCTTTACGGAAGGTGATGCACCGGAGTGGTTCTATATCGTTCTGACGGGCAAAGTAAAAGTGACGAAGATCTCCCACGACGGCAAGGAGATCATCCTGGAGATAATCTCCCCATATGACATCTTCGGCGGTGTGGCGGTTCTGCGGAATTTCCCCTACCCCGCCAATGCTGTTGCGATGGAAGACTCGGAGATCCTGAAAATATCGCGGAAAAACCTGATGCGGCTTGTTGATCGGTTCCCGAACCTCATGTTCTGCATTGCGCTCCAGCTCGGCGACCGGATGAAGAGTTCCTATGACTCGCTCAAGAACATCGCCCTTGAGCGTGTAGAAGCGAGGATCGCGGCGCTTTTGCTCAAGCTGGGGAACAAGGTCGGAGTGGAGACAGACGCGGGGTTGATGATCGACATGCGGCTGACCAAACAGGACGTTGCCGACATGGTCGGGACCACGGTTGAGACCTCCATCCGCACCTTCAGCAAGTTTAAAAAAGAAGGCCTGGTGACGGATTCGGACGGGAAGATCATTATCAAGGACCGTGAAGGGCTGATGAGCTTCTCATCGTAAGTCAAAGAAAAGCCGATAACTGATGGTTTATGTTGCTTGTTCCCTCTGCCGGGAACGATCAACCATGAGCGCAAACGAAGCGCTTACGGTTGTTTTACTTTCGTGAGAAGCGTCATCAGCATATTGTAGAGGAAGAGAAACAAGGTAAATGCCTGGACGGCCCCCGATACCACGGTAATGGTCCGGTAAATATCGCTTGGATTGTAAACGTTCAGGGTATAGAACAGGAGCATGGACACGAGAGAGATGTTCGCGAGATAGAACTGCAGTTCGCCGATCTTATTGCTGTACAGCGCCCGTCCCATGAAGCGCGGCAGGATATGGTAACCCACTCCGTAGATCATCATCGATACCCAGCCGAGCATGTTCAGGTGAGAATGGACGAACTTGAGCCCCATCACGTTCTGGTTCGCGAGCATGACGATCCCCATGACGGCTGCAACACCGAGATATATGACACTCATGACGATAAACCCCTTTACGAACTTGTCCACAATGAATTACCTCCTCAGGTAGTAAGATGGGCGCAGTATACGTCAAACCATCCGGATTCGCTATGACATGGCTCATAGTATACCATAGTTCATAAATATGACGCAGGTCATAACGGGTGCGTGCCCGTTCTGGTAACATATGATCAATCACCTATCAAAGGAGGACACTATGGTTACGGAAAAGCTTAAAGTGACAAAGGACACACTGATCGGCGACGTGATACGCATGAGCCCGGCGGCAAAGGCGGTTATCGAGAAACATTTCGGCAACGGATGCTTTACCTGCGCCGGCATCAATGTGGAATCTCTGTCCTTCGGTTCGATGATGCACAACCTCGACCCGAACAAGATCGTGGATGAGATCAACGCCGCGTTGGAGGAATGACATGTCAAAAATACAGCTTAAATGTTTTGTCTGTGGTACGGACGATAAGACCAGGGTATACCTTCCATGCTATCATGAGGGTGAAGAGAAGATCGTCTGTACCCGATGTCTTCCCATGCTCATCCACGGGGCGCATTGAAAGAGCGCGGGACGATGGACGACCGTTCACTGCAGACGAGAGACGCATCGCGCTAAAATGCTGTGGAATTTCCGGAACGTTGCTGGTAAACTGCTTCCATGAAAAAAGAACTTGCAGTGATCCTCGTGAGCGGCGGCATGGACAGTTGCGTCACGGCCGCGATAGCGAATGAACGGTTCCGGCTGGCGTTCCTGCATGTGAATTACGGACAAAGGACCGAGGCGAGGGAACTGCAGGCATTCAATGGAATAGCGGATTTCTACACAGCCGAGAAACGCCTTACGGTCAGTATCGAGCACCTGAAGGTGATCGGCGGCTCAGCGCTGACAGACGAAAACATCCCAGTTCCTGAAGTTGACCCTTCTCAATCTGCAATCCAAAATCCGCAATCCGCAATTCCTACGACCTACGTCCCCTTCCGGAACGCCCATCTTCTTGTCCATTGCCACTTCGTGGGCGGAGGTCATCGGCGCAACAAAGATATTCATCGGCGCCGTAGAAGAGGACAGTTCAGGTTATCCCGACTGTCGTGAGGTATTTTATCAGGCCTTCAACAAGGTCATAGAGATGGGAACGAAGCCGGAAACGCGGATCGAGATCGTCACTCCGCTCATTCATCTGAAGAAGTCGGCGATCGTGAGAAAAGCAGTGGAACTCGGCGCGCCGCTCCACCTGACCTGGAGCTGCTACCAGAACAGTGACAGGGCCTGCGGCAAGTGCGAGAGCTGTATGCTGCGGTTGAAAGGATTCAAAGAGGCGGGAGTGGATGATCCTATTCCGTATGACAGGAATGGGACCTGACCGTAAAGGAAGCTTGTCACAGACCATGGAGCTGTCAGCTACGTTAATGCGATCATGATTACGACCGTGGTCCAGGCGATGATGTCAAACAGTCCTCGAATTGGTGTATTCTCCCATAAGCTCCTTATTGTTGATCAACAGGAGCATAAAGATAAGCACGAACGGCAGCATGACGCCGTTGACCACCTGCGATACCAACATGATTGGAATAAGTGGCGCATTCGGGATCAGGATAATGAGCGCTCCGATCAGCGATCATGCCGGTATAGAGCCACATGAACTGCGGCGCGGTCTTGAAAGTTCTTGTTCAACGCCGGACTCCCATCCCATCCCTTCACAAACATAATAGGCCGTAGCCAGAGGCAGAATGGATGCGGCGAACAGCGAGGCGTTCGCCAGCCCGATGGCGAAAAGTACCGAAGCGTACTTGCCCGCAAGCGGGGCGAGCGCCACGGCGGCGTCCTTAGCATCGTTGATCTTGATGCCGTGTGTGAACATTGTCGCGGCGCACGCAACGATTATGAAGAATGCTATCGACGTCCGTCATGATGCAGCCGACGATCACATCCATCCGGGATGCCCCGTAATTCTCCTACTTTGATATCTTTTTCCACAACGGCTGACTGGAGATAAAACTGCATCCACGGCGCTATCGTCGTCCCGACAATGCCGATGAGCATCATGAATATAGGTGGCTTTGAAATCAAAGGACGGTTTGACGGTGTCGAGCATGATCTGTCCCCACGGCGGATGAACAAAATATGCCGAAACCACGTAGGTCAAATAGACGGTGCACGCAATAAGAAATATCCTTTCAACAAACCGGTAGGTGCCTTTCACCACGAGCAGCCAGACCGCGAACGCGCCGATCGGCACGGAGACATACTTGTTCACCCCGAACATCTCCATGGCCGAGGCCCAGCCGGCGAACTCAGCCACGGTATTGCCCATGTCCGCGAACAGCAGGCTCAACATGAGGAAAAAAGTCGCTTTGACCCCGAAATTCTCCCTGATCAGATCCGCCAGCGTCTTGCCGGTCACCACACCCATTCGTGCGACCATCTCCTGCACTACGATAAGAGCAATAGTTATAGGGATCAGCGTCCAGAGGAGTGAATAGCCGAAATGGGCGCCCGGCAACTGAATAGGTGGCAATGCCGCCTGCGTCGTTGTCCACATTAGCGGTTATAATGCCCGGGCCGAGACGGACAGAGAACTAACACATGTATTTTTCTTTTATTCGAGCATACACAGGCCCTACCACACATTCCTTTGACTCGTCATCGGAGATATGACGCACTAGTGCAGGTTATCTGCTTTCGGTCGCTTTTTGCGTGATGCGGTCGGCAAGAGGAAATCCACCACGTCGTCCACGGTCACAATGCCGCGAAGGACATCATTCTCGTCCACCACAGGAGCGGCAAGCAGGTTATACTTCGAGATGAACTCGGCCACGTCCTTTTGTCTGGCATCCAGCGGAAGGGTTTTGACCGGCGTTATCATGATATCGCTCAGCAACGTTTGAGGCATGGCGAGGATAAGGTTCTTGAGAGATATGACGCCGACAATATGCTCATTGCTGGTCCAGGATGTAGAGATAATAGATCGTCTCTACGTCCGGCGCCTCGAGACGCAGTTCCTTGATCGCCTCTTCAACGGTCATGTCCGGCGGGAAAGCGAGGTATTCGGTGGTCATAAGACCGCCGGCGGTGTTGTCCTCGTGTTCCATGAGATCCTGGACGTCCTCGGCCTCTTCCTTCTCCATGAGGTTGATGAGTTCCTGCGCTTTGGCCTCGGGCAGATCGCCGAGCACGTCAGCCGCCTCATCAGGGGGCATCTGCTCAAGGATGTCCGACGCCTGTTCCTTGGACATGTCGTCGATGATATCGACCTGGACCTGGGGTTCCAGTTCATGCAGGGCCTCTGCCGCCGTCTCCACATCCATGCTGCCGAACAGCGCGGTCCGCTCCTTTTGTGAGACTTCGCTGATGATCTCTGCGAGGTCTGCCGGGTGGATCCTCGCCACCTTCTGCCGGGACACCGTAAGGGTCAGCCTCGTGAGCTTGGGCTCTACGGTCTGGAGATAGTGCCAGCCGATCAATTTTTTCGGCAGTTTGTACCGGAAGAGCGAGAGCAGTTTCTCCCCGCGGGCCTCGATCCCGAGCCTGCGCAGGATCCCCCGAAAGCCGATGTCCGCAGCAACGAGACAGAGGTGTCCCTTGACGTCGCCGAGTTCGAGATCATTGACGCGCACCAGCTTGGCGCCGTTAATATCTACGATCTGCTTGTCCAGGATGTCCCTGCAGAGCAGGATCTCATTGGTTGATAGCACGGACGGTGTTAGGCTATTGCGGTTCGTATTGACGGAGATGACGCGTTTATTAAAGAGGTTGATCAGGTCCCAGGGGATCTGATAGGTGGTCTTTCCGGAGGCGACAATCAGGAAAGTGACCGCAGGGAGGGCCTCTCTTCCGGAAACGATAATGTCCTTGAGCCTGCCGATCTCCTCGCCCATCTGGTCGAGTACCGGCTTCTTGTGTACGTCGCTGACAAAGATTTCCTCGGCAAAAAAGGGCATTATCTGCTCCGCGCAGGAGGGATGATTGATGAGTTAGGTTATACCAGCGGCCTCATGCTAAGTCAAGAAAAAAGCCGCCAACTCAAACAAAATATGCTAAAATATTTATAGACATACGGGTAATTCATGCTATCAGCCATACGCATCGCGCAATTGCTTACACGATTTCGAAATCTATAAAACATTACAATCATCATATAAGAATATTTAACATGTCATATCAACGGTTTTCTGCTATAGTTTCATAAATTTTATCACCTCACCCGCATCAATACTATCAGAGATATTTGAAAGGAGCGTTCATCCTATGCCGGAACAGACCATAAAAGACCTGAAAAAAGAGATATACCTGCTGGTACACAAAGCGCAGGAGATGCTCGAACTCACGGAGGACGGGTTCATGAAGAGCAAGCTCACCTCTCTGGATCAGGCCGATGAGCTCGCCAAAGAGATCCATACCAAGGAAGATATCCTGACCGCCACGCTCGCGAAAATGGCAAAGACCAACAGCGAAGCCCGTGCGCTCCTGACCGTCCCGTCACACATTGAGAAGAGCGCGACCAGCATCAAGCGCATCACCGAGAACAGCCGGGGCCGGATCAAGGAGGGTATGCTGTTCAGCGACAAGGCCATCAACGAAACCGGCAAACTCTTCACCAAAACCAAAGAAGTGTTCAAAAAGGCCGGTGAGGCAGCTGTTACCGGCGCTCAGTCAGCTCTCGATACGGCGAGGGCCGAAGCCGACGCCATGGAGCGCATGGCCAACGAATTCTCGACCGCCCACGAAGACAGGCTGGTAACCGGTGAATGCGCGCCCAAGTCCTCTTCGACCTATCTGTGCATCCTTTACGCTTTTGAGGATATTGGAGGGCACATTAAGAACGCGGTCGAAAGATTTTCAGCAAAATAAATCCCTATTCTCTTTTATTTCCATTGCGGAACTAACAAGCCCGGGCGGAATCTCAAGGACAGGATTACAGGACAAAACCGGTTACGGGATTGTAACTACTCAGGTCAAAACACACTACAACAACAGGTCGAATAAGACCACGGGTCTCGACTGTGTTATAACAAACAGCTGAACACGGTTGTTCTTTCAGATTCGTTAAAACAAACAAATTTTGCATACAATCGTGCCTCGCCAAGCGATCCCAGTTTCCGCAATTTCCACCGCGGTTTCTGATGCTCCTGAGCAGTTACACAGTCTTTTTACTCCTGTTATCCCTTCAAAGTATTTTTTCATGTTCCAAACAGGGGAAGATAAGGTAACATGCCTCCATCACCAAATCCCGGATTCGGACTGGCCCTTTCCGGAGGGGCCGTGCGCGGCATTGCCCACATTGCCGTTCTGGATGTGCTGGAGCAGGAGGGAGTTCCTATTCATGCCATAGCCGGGACCAGTGCCGGCAGCATCATCGGCGCGCTCTATTGCGCCGGCATGCCCGTCTCGGAAATCCAGCGCACTCTTTTGGAAACCAAATGGATGGACCTTCTTAAGTTCACCCTCCCCCGGACAGGCCTCATATCGAGCGATGGCATCTACCGCTTCATGGACAACATCCTTCCCATTAAAAAGTTCTCTGCCCTGCCCCTCCCCTTTGCCGCTGTTGCTACTGACCTCCGTACCGGAGAGAAGGTCAGCATCACCACGGGATCCATTGCCCGGGC
Source organism: Nitrospirota bacterium (assembly GCA_963796285.1). GTDB lineage: Bacteria > Nitrospirota > UBA9217 > UBA9217 > UBA9217 > JALNZF01. The sequence goes on along the minus strand of CAWCKW010000012.1, from coordinate 632,153 downwards.
AGTCCAGGCCAGTTGCAGCCTTCCTGTCGTCTTTACGCCCACGGAGATCAACAAGAAGTCCCTCGTCGATGGCGGCGTTTCCAGCCAGATCCCGGTTAGAACGGTTCGAGAAGAATTGGGCTTAAAGAAAGTGATCGCGGTAAATGTGAATTTCAAGGCACTGGAAATGGAGCAATTCGACAATATGGTGAAGATCGCAGCGCACCTTTCGGCGCTCTGGGCGTCGCGGAACGCGCGGGAAGAGGAAAAGCTCGCGGACGTGATGATTCAGGTGAATGCCAGGGGGATCCCCCTGTATGATCTCTCGAAATCAAAGGAACTGCTGAAGCGGGGCAAAAAGGCCGCGGAAGAAAAGATGCGGGAGATAAAGGCTTTAATGTGAAGCATGATATCTTTTGGCAGCTCTATTAAAACCAATAACGACCGGATAATATAATCAAAACCTGTTCCCGTTCAACCTGCCGCCAATCATTACTGTTGGAAATAATCAAGTTATGATTCAGTTGTTGGGTGATGCCTTCTTCCTGAAACTCATGCAGTTTTCATAAACAGGTTGTTTCAATAACCTTCTTCGCTTCTTCTTTGGTAATGCCATATTGATAGTAAATATATAATGACACCATGTCAGCAAGCTGGGCAATCGAAATATCCGGCATGATCTCAAGGATCTCTTCCTTGAAATAATTTGCCGCTTCACAAATGAGGCATGTTATCTTTATTAATCATTCAGATTCTCCCTCGATCTTTCATATTTGAACAAACCAAATCCAACTACACTAGCTTACCAGCCCGCGCTCCAATGAATTCAATTATAAGCAATAACGCCATGGTAGTCAAGACGACACTTGGTAAAAGCGGTTCGTGAATAACTGAATTTGGAGAAAGAATGAGGGTTCTTTGCCTGCCGGGAAAGCACGATTCAATACTAAAAATGAATGCCCCCAGATGTGTCCCGCTCGTTTCCACGGCTGATCTGAGGGTATATTTAATAAAACGGGTTCTGCGGGTCTGAGCTAATGCTTGAACACCCGCTGTCCGGTAAAGACCATGGTGACCTTGGGATTCGCCTCATTGCAAGCTGTAATGACCTCGAAATCCCGGTCCGAGCCGCCCGGCTGCACAATGGCGACTATTCCCTCTTTAATGCCCACATCGACACCATCACGGAACGGGAAGAAGGCGTCTGATACCATCGTGGACCCGATGAGACCGCCTTTGTCCTTCCTGGTCTGCTCATCGATCTCCTTGAGCGCACCCTTCTCCCGTTTACCCTGAACGGCTTCCAGTTCAAACTGTTTATAAGGTATCCCGTATTTCTTGAAACAGAGCGCGTCCGCATATTTCGTATAGGCTTTGACGATCGCGATCTCGGCCACCCCTACCCGGTCCTGCTCGCCAGTGCCGATGCCCACCGTCACGCCGTCTTTCACATAGATGACCGAGTTTGAGGTAATCCCCTGCTCCACGTTCCAGCCGAACAGCATGTCGTCGTATTCCTCATCCGTCGGTTTCCGCTCGATCTTATACTCCTTGCCTTTGTAAAGCGTCTTCGCTTCCTGAAAATCAGCTTTCTTACGGATCGCATTTTTCTGGGACTGTTGAACAATAAGACCGCCGTCAATGAGCGCCTTGAACTCAACAACGCTCATATCCCGGTATTTTGCAAGCTCGTTGATCTTCTCAAGCCTGATGATGCGCAGGTTCTTGCGTTTCGACAAGATTGCTATGGCACCTTCCTCATAGTCCGGCGCCGCGACAACCTCCAAATAATTCATATTCGCCATTTCAGCGGTTTGCTTATCCATCGGGCGATTGATTACAAGACAGCCGCCAAAAGCCGCGATGCGGTCAGCCATGTTCGCCCGGTCATACGCCTCTGCCACGGTCTTTCCATAGGCCGCACCGCAGGGATTATTGTGCTTCATGATGGCAGCCGCGGGACGGTCCATCAGGTATTTCAGGATATTGAGTGCATTATCGAGATCGGTGAAGTTCGTCTTGCCGGGGTGTTTCCCTGCCTGGACCATCTGCTCCTCGGTGATCGTGCTTACGAGACCGTTGCCAGGCTCTATGAACTTCACCCCGGCGAGCATGAGGTTACCGCTTACCAGCTGGTACATGGCGGCCTGCTGGTCGGGATTCTCGCCATAACGCAGGCCTTTCTCGATGACCTCACCGGACCCTTCATCAGCGATCTTCCATGACCTCTTCCGGTACACCAGCTTCTGATCACCGAAGGTAATAGTCATCTCCGGTGGAAAATTGTCGGACATGATGGTTTTATACATTTTTTTAATATCGGACATGGAAACCTCCTAGATTGAATAATTCGATATTCAACAGCCGTCGGTCAACTTTAAGATGATTCAGACAATGCTCTTGACCATCGACTGCCGGACAGCCGATTCTTGTCACACCTTATCCACGGACTTTTGTCCCAGCAGTCCTGCAGGACGGATAATAAGGGTGATGATAAGAACGAGGAAAGCAAAAGCATCTTTATACACGCTCGAAATATAGCTCGCACCGAAGTTCTCGATGAGACCGAGCATGAATCCGCCGAGCATCGCCCCGGGTATGCTGCCGATCCCGCCAAGCACCGCCGCGGTGAATGCCTTGATGCCCGCCAGATAGCCCATGAAGAAATGCACCACCCCGTAATAGAGCGTCACCATCACCCCCGCAACGGCGGCAAGAGACGAACCGATCATGAAGGTGATGGAAATGACCTGGTTGATATTGATGCCCACCAGGCCGGCCATGACCCGGTCCTGCGAAGTAGCTCGCATGGCCTTGCCGAGCCGCGTTCTCGACACAAAGAATTGGAGACCTACCATGATCAGGACCGATGCGCTCAGGATAAAGACCTGTACCGGCGAGACATTGGCGCCGAAGATGATCACGCCTTGCGAGGGAAGCATGGGAGGCAGGTTCTTATATTCCTTTCCCTGGGCAAGCATCACAAAATTCTGAAGAATGATCGACATCCCACCGCGCTGATAAGCGGCGCAAGCTTTGATGCATTCCTGAGCGGACGGTAGGCAACGCGTTCAATGACCGCGCCGTAGGCAGCGCAGAAGACCATAGATATGATTACCGTGATCAAAAGTGACAACGGCAGGCTGTATGCGGTAAGTCCCAGATAGGTCAAGGCACCGAGGACAATGATACCCAGGTACGCCCCGAGCATATAGATCTCGCCGTGGGCAAAGTTGATGAGCTGGAGGATGCCGTAGACCATGGTATACCCGAGCGCGATAAGTGCGTATACCGCGCCGAGCGCAAGGCCGTTTATGAGCTGCTGGGTAAACATGGGATGATGATCCGTCCTACTTTATTTCCACGAATTTTCCGCCCTTGACCTGCCAGATCACATAGGGAGCCTTTGTTACGTCGCCGTTCTTGTCAAAAGAGATGTCGCCAAAAGCACCGTGGAAGATGGTCTTGGAAATATACTCCGCCATTTTCGATCCATCCGTGTTCCTGGTTTCAGCTATGGCGGTCAGAATGATATTCGCGGCATCATATGCATAGATCGAGTACGGGCCCGGATCGCCGTATTTGGCTTTGTATTTTTCCATGAATGACTTTGCCGATGGAAGCCCTGCCGGCTCCTCACCGAAGGTCACATAGGTCCCTTCGGCTGATTTTCCCGCAATATTGATGAATGTCGGATCATACACGCCATCACCGGTGATCATGGGGATGTTCATGCCGATCTCCTTTGCCTGGCGCACCAGCCTGCCGGCCTCGGGATAGATGCCGCCGAAGAAATAAAGCTCAGGATTCGCTCTGTTTGATGGTCGTGAGCACTGCTTTATAATCAGGATCCCGCTGGATGATGCCGCCATAATAGACGACCTGCACACTGGTCGCCAAGCGCACGTTTGAAATAATCAGCCAACCCTTGGCCGTAGGCGGTCTTGTCGTGGATGATCGCTATTTTTTTTGGACGGAGGGTCTTCAGAACAAATTCCGCGGCTATTTTGCCCTGCTGGTCATCGGTGCCGCATACGCGAAAAACGTTCTTGAAGCCCTGAAGCGTAAGTTGGGGATTCGTTGTGGCTGGAGAGATCATGACCATGTTCGCGTCTTGATAGTACTTCGACGCGGGGATGGAACAGCTCGAATTCCAGTGGCCTACGAGCGCAACGGCCTTCTGGTTGATCAGCTTGTTCGCGATGGATACTGCCTGTTTCGGGTCCGCCTGATCATCGGCGGAGAGCAGCACGATCTTCTTCCCCAGTACGCCGCCCTTTTCGTTCCATTCGGCCACGGCAAGCTCAACGCGAATTCCTGAGGTCTATCCCATCTTGCTCTGGTCCCCGGTCATGGGACCGGCCGCGCCTATCCTGATCACATTCTCATCCTGGCGGGTACAACCCGCCATCAAGATGAACAACGTTGACGCGATATACATAAATCGTTTCATTCATTCTCTCCTGACATCTGAAATTGATCTCAATATATTCCCGGCAGCTGTTGCGATGTTCCCGGCCGACAAGATTGCGCTGATAACCGCGACCCCGTCCGCACCGGACAAGATGACATCCCGAACATTCGAGTGTTTGATCCCGCCAATTGCTATGACAGGGAGGGTGACAGTCTGCTTTATGATCGATAGATTCCGGATTCCCTGCGTTTGCCCCGCATCCTTAGTCGACTGTTGGAAAGATGGGGCCGAACCCGATGTAGTCCGCGCCCGCAGCCTCTGCTGCGACGGCCTGCTCAAGGCTATGGGTCGAGATCCCGATGAGTTTGTCCTTGCCAAGCAGTCTTCGCGCGAATTCGACCGGGAGGTCGTCCTGCCCAAGGTGCACGCCGTCAGCATCAACTGCCGCCGCGATGTCGGCATGGTCATTGACAATGAAACGCGCCTGTGCGTTCCTGGCGATCCGGGCAAGCATCAATGCAGTTTCATAGATGCCCTTCCTCGCGCCGTCTCTTGTTCCGATATTGGAAAAACGTCACCCCGGCGTCGAGCGCCTGCTGCATCGCCTGCACCGGGTCGACGCGGAGCAGGTCCTGATCGAGGATCAGGCAGAGCCCTCCGATATCACTTGCGCCGGGTCTATTGTACCGCTCCATGAACTTCGTGGAAATATCGCCCTTCTGGAAATCCGGGTCGTCGAGGATTTTTTTGTGCATGGGGATCGTGGTCTTCACCCCTTCGATGATGAACTCGTTCAGTGCACGCTGCATCCTCATGATCGCATCAGCCCTCGTCTCCGCATGCACGACCAGCTTTGCGATCATCGAATCATAATAGGGCGGGATCACGTACTGCGTGTATGCGGCGGTTTCCACCCGTACGCCGAGGCCCCCCGGAGGATTGAACGCGGTGATCGTTCCGGGAGAGGGGGTGAACTTTTCCGGGTCTTCGGCGTTGATCCTGCATTCGATGCTGTGTCCTTTGATCCTGATATCACGCTGGGTGAACGAAAGCGGCAGTCCGGCCGCCACCCGGATCTGCTCTTTCACGAGGTCGATTCCCGTCACCATTTCGGTCACGGGGTGCTCCACCTGGATACGGGTATTCATCTCCATAAAGTAGTATTTTGCGTTCTCGTCCATCAGGAACTCGATGGTGCCTGCGTTCCGATACTTCACGGACCTGGCAATAGCAACGGCCATCTCGCCCATCTGTTTTCGCAGGCTTTCGTCGACTATGACGGAGGGGGCTTCCTCGATGAGCTTCTGGTGCCGCCGCTGGATCGAGCATTCGCGTTCGCCAAGGTAGACGGTGTTTCCCTTTTCATCGGCGATGATCTGCATCTCGATATGACGCGGCTGAAGGATATACTTTTCGATGTAGACGTCGGCGTTGCTGAACGCCGCAAGCGCCTCGGTCTGGGCCATGACAAAGGCATTGGCGAATTCAGACTCTTCCATCACCACGCGCATGCCCTTTGCCGCCCCCGCCCGCGGCGGCCTTGACGATCACCGGAAATCCGAGCTCCCGCGCGATCTCAATGGCGCTGCTTTCCTCGGTCACCACGCCATTGCTGCCCGGCAGCACGGGGACTCCCGCTTTCTGCGCCGTTTCCCGCGCCCTGGCCTTGTCTCCCATCTGCTTGATGCTTTCGGGGCTCGGTCCGATGAAACGGATCCCCGTGGAGTTGCAGATCTCGGCGAAACTCGAGTTCTCCGCCAGAAAGCCGTACCCGGGGTGAATGGCCTCGGCATCGGTGATCTCGGCGGCGCTGATGATGCTCGGCACATTCAGATAACTGTCCGAGCTCTTCGGCGGGCCGATGCACACGCTCTCATCCGCAAAACGCACGTGCAGCGAGTTTGCGTCCGCGGTGGAATGCACGGCAACGGTCTTGATGCCCATCTCCTTGCATGCCCGGATGACGCGGAGTGCGATCTCACCGCGGTTGGCGATCAATATTTTTTTAAACACTCATTCACCTCAACCCCATTTAGTTATCATGTCGCATTTTCATTGGTGAATTGCAGTCCTATGCCGGCTCGATCACGAACAGCGGCTGCCCGTACTCCACCGGGGCGCCGCTCTCCACCAGGATCTGAATGATCTTTCCGGCGGTCTCGCACTCGATCTCATTCATGAGCTTCATCGCCTCGATGATGCACAGCACCTGTCCTTTCTTCACCACATCGCCGACCTCCACATACGGCGGTTTGTCCGGAGAACTTGATCGGTAGAACGTGCCGACAATGGGAGAGGTCACCTTGATGATGGTTCGTTTTCGCCGGCTCCTCTGCTTTCCCGGCAGCACTCGCGGGCGCAGGGGCCTCGGTGACCGCCGGCGCCACGATGGCTGCCGGTGGATATTCCATGCGCGGCATCGAGGGATGGAAGGTGACGTCCCCACCCTTCCGGAGCCGTACTTTCACACCGGAACGTTCGATCTCCAATTCAGAGATGTCGGTGTTTTTCATCAGCTCGATCAGTTCCTTGATCTCTTTCAGGTTCATGATTACTCCTTTTCCATGTCGCTGGTGTGATGGTGATCAGGGCTATTTCTTGACCCGCTCGATAAAGGTGCCCGTGCGCGTGTCGACCTTGATGACGTCTCCCTCGTTCATGTAAAGCGGCACCTTGACCACAGCGCCGGTCTCCAGCGTAGCCGGTTTGGACCCACCCGAAGCAGTGTCGCCGCGTACGCCCGGGTCGGTCCTGGCGATCGCAAGCTCCACGAACATGGGCACATCAATGTTGATGGGCATCCCCTTGTGGTAGAGGACCTTGATCTCCATATTCTCTTTCAAATAATTGATGCTGTCGCCGAGCTGCTTTTCATTCAGGGATACCTGCTCGTAGCGTGGTCGTATCCATGAACACGCGGTCCTTGTCAGCCCCATACAGGTACTGCATGGTCTTTTCCTCTAGATCGGGGACGTCGACTTTTTCACCCGCCCTGAATGTTTTGTCGGTAACGTTACCCGATTTGAGGCTTTTGAACTTGGTCCTCACAAATGCCCCGCCCTTGCCGGGCTTCACATGCTGAAACTCCACGATCACATAGGGCTCACCATCGATCTCGATTTTTAAACCATTTCTAAACTCTGTTGTAGATACCGGCACTTCGTACTACCTCCCTTTCGTGTGACGATTAATTTAATAAATCTGAAGACTCTAATTCGGATAAACCTGAACAACGTTTTGAATTAGTTTTCAAACCAAGATTTAGGATTTCCTTTGCGTCCTTTGCGGCTTTGCGCGAAATGCCTTGTGGGTTCTATTTTCAGTTCCGGCTTATCGGGGTCAGAACCTAGAGACTCCGTAAGCCCTCCAGCTCCCGGGGCAGCGATGGTCATCACCTTTGCGCCGGTCTCCGTCACCTGGACCATGTCTTCAATCCGGACCCCGCCCCAACCGGGAATATACACGCCGGGCTCGACGGTGAACACCATGTTCTTTTTTACCGTATCACCGGACAGAGGAGAGACAGACGGCCCTTCATGGACCATGAGCCCGATGCCGTGCCCGGTGCCATGACCGAAGTGCCTGCCATATCCGGTCCTTTTGATGACCTCCCGTGCGGCGTTATCGACGGATTTGCACGGAATGCCGGCCCTGACGCTCTTGATCGCTGCTGCCTGGGCCTGCAGGACAATCCCATGGATCTCCCGCTGTCGTGCAGATGGCCGCCCGACACAGATGGTCCTTGTCATATCACTGTAATATCCATTCGCCTCGGCGCCGAAGTCGAATGTGATCAGGTCACCTTTTTTTATGCGGCGGTTTGTGACCGCGGCATGGGGCATGGCACCGTGAACGCCGGAAGCCACTATGATATCAAAGGCCGCCCTGCGGGAACCTTTTTCCCTTATCAGATATTCAAGTTTCAAACCGAGCTCCCGTTCCGTGGCGCCTGGATGAATATCCGCCTTTAACTCCCGGAACGCTTCCTCAGAACGGCGAATGGCCGTGCGGATGTTCGCAAGCTCCTGTTTGTCTTTCTGCTGCCTCAGGGTCATGACAAGATCACGGTGTCCCTTGATCTTGAACCCCTTTTTTTTAAAATTTTTGAGCCCTTCGACAGTGATCGCCGACTCATCAAACCAGAGTGTGTCCACATCCATTCGTTCCTCGGCATCACGAACGGCCGCAAAATAATCTTTTTTTTGGATCAGGATTGTGATACCGGTCGTTTCACCGCGGGCCTGCACCTTATAGCGGAAATCGGTGATCAGACATGCTCGATCGGAAGTGACCAGCAGGGTACCGGAGGACCCGGTAAAACCGCTTAAATAGCGGACATCTTCGCGCCGGTTCACGAGAAGCGAATCGACTCCGCTCTCGCTCATGAGCTGCCTGAGCCCGGCAAGACGGTCCTGTTCCGGCCTCCGGATCACTTGCTGCTCCCGCTCGCCTTCCCGGACCCGACCGCTGCTCTCAATGCGAGGAGGTAGCTGTCAGCCCCAAAGCCGGTGATCTGCCCTATGGCCACGCCGGAGATGTACGAATGCTTGCGGAACTCCTCACGCTTATAGATATTGGAGATGTGCGCTTCCACGGTCGGAATACCGGAGGATGCGATCGCATCACGAAGTGCAACGCTCGTGTGAGTATACGCGCCCGGATTTATTACAATGGCCTGATAGACGCCCATGGCGTCCTGGATCTTCTGGACCAGTTCTCCCTCATGATTCGATTGATAGAACGACACGCTCAACGCCGAGCTCGACGGCAAGCGCCGCAAGCCGATTGTTGATATCGTCAAGGGTGAATGAGCCGTAGATATCCGGCTCACGCTTACCAAGGAGATTCAGATTGGGCCCGTGAATGACCAGGATTTTCATGCTTCCCCCGTACAAAATAAAAAACTGCCCGAGGCAGTTTATGGAACGACCGCATTGCAGATAAACGACAATTTTTTCAGAACTCTTTGAGCAGCCTCGGCACCGACATACGAAGGAGAAATCTCCCTTTGCCGAAATTTCCATCGGGTTTGATGACCAAGACAAAGAAATATTCATCATTCAGCCTGCGCAGCATGATCATGGCGTTGTCCGAGATGACCGTCACCTCCTTGGTTGATCCCATCTGCGCGGCTTGGGAGCCTTTCTCTATTTCCTTAAGGAGCGACGAGAATTCAACGGTCATTGCCTGAATGTCCATTTCTCTGTTCACGGCGAACTCTTCAACAGGAATGCCGTCAAGACCCACGATCAGCGCGCCAATGGCGCCTTCCGTACCATTGACTACTTCCTTCAGAATTTCGGAAAAGGGCATTTATTTCTCCTTCTTGATATTAGTGAGCCATGTTTCCAAACGCGCAATTGCTTCATTGCGCCCGACAGTAGCGGCTTTAGCTGTTGCGTGCACTTTTTCAGCAGTCGGTTTCAGGGATCCGTGCTCCGTTTGAGGATGAATATACTCCTGCGGTTCAAAATCGAGAAACTGCGGCTTTGGCTGGGCCTGCCCTTGCTCACCTGTCTCGGCCGACACCCCGTCAAACCGTTCAGCTCCCCCTGCTGCCGGATGTTCTGTTATCTCCGGTGCAGGTTTATACTCCCTGGATTCGGCAAAAAGATCTTCTACCGGTGATGTTTCTCCTGGTTTATATTCACCCGGCGCCTCTAAATCCCCGGCTTTGGTCGTTATTTCTTCCGGTACGGCTGTCGGGACATGTCCCCTGGCCTCAGGGACAACCTCAGGCATCACGTCCTCTGTTTCCGACTCTTGTTTCGGCCAGGGTCCTTCCAGCTCATCGAAAATCGACGGCTCGCCTGCAATTTCACCGACTTCAGCAACAGCTCCGTGTTCCCCGACTTCTTGTCCAGCGTGACCGGCCGGTTCCTTTTCCCCCTCAGCTGAGGGAATACCAGGCTGTGATCCTGCGGCCCTCACCCTTGCCAGCTTGTCCTTCAGCCCCCGGCTGTTCGGATTATCTGCGAGCATCCGCTCGTATATTTCAATGGCCTTTTCGAAGAAACCCTGGGCGATATAAAGTTCTGCAAGGGTATCGGTCGTGAAGTCATCTGATTTTTCCGAAACTTCTTCCAGAGTTACTTCCGGGAACTTTTCAGTGATCTCCTCACCGTACGCAGCGTCATTGATCTTGTCCGCGGCTGTTTCCTCAAAAATACCCGCGTGGGTTTTCTCCGTGTCTTCAAATGTGAATAGATCAGTTTCGAGAGGAATGTCTTCGCTGACAGCCGGCTCATCCTGAACGTGATTGGGTACCGAGACTGCAACGTCGTGACGTTCTTCTGCGGAAATCACGGGTACTGCTTCGCTTGCTTGTTCCCCTGAAAGATCAAAACCGCTCACCGGCGGTTCCGTCCAGGTGATCTCCGGCTCAAGCGGTTCCACGATCAGAACCTCTTCCGGTTCTTCTGTTTCCATAACCGAAGAAACGGACGCACGTGCCGATTCTGCAAACGGCGCAGGTGACAACTCCTGAGACTCTGGCGGAATTCCAATCTGAGTCAGGGGTTCAGCTTGTGATACCGGGGCAGGAGCGAGCGCAGACGCAGGTTCACGGGCAGACAGTGTAGCGGGCGGCACCTGTCTTTCCGCCTGCCCGGCTTTTTTCTTCGCCTCAGTCAATTGGATTCTTGAACTGACATCCCCGCCAGCTTCAAGGTCTGAAATCAGGGAAGCCAACTCTTCATCATTGGGGTTTTGAGAGAATGCGGTTTTATAATGCGGAAGCGCATCCTGCGGCCTATGCTGAATAATAAAAAGATCGCCCAGCTTTTTCTGGGCCATAGGATTGTCAGGTATGTGTTTTACGACCTCTTCAAATTCTTTTTGCGCACCAGCCAGATCTCCTTTTACAAGCAAAAGCTTGCCGAGGTATGACCGGGCCGTTACATAATCTGGATTGTTTTTGAGCCCCTCCAAAAGTACATGGATAGCCATCTCCAGGTCTCCAGCTTTTTTGTATTCTTCCGCAAGCGGAACAAAAAGCTTTGACTTAGGGTCTTGCGAAATACGCCCCGTTAACTTGGCTATTTCGGAGGTCTCTTTATCCATTGAATTTGCTTGTCATATCAAACTGATAGAAGAAATTTTACCAAACAATGGCAACTAAAGTCAAGGTAATACTTTTTTGTCGAAGTGCAACTCAATGGGTAAGCGCAAAACAACGGTTATGGAGAAACTGAACGTGGATTGGAAACAGACTGAAACTACAAGTGAAACGGACCTCGGTATGCTTCTTAATGAAAACGGAAATGATAAACAGGCTGCTGACGGGGATAGCGAGGTGCGTCAGAGCCGCAGCAATAAAACCTTTTGCTGTACAGCTTATCTTGACGACAACCGGATCCGGGCGATACCTTTTACCTTTTTCATCAGCAAAAGAAAAATCGCTTGACAATCAACCCACTACTCTGCTATTTTACCGTCCTGCCGTGAGTGAGTTGTTGTTAAAAATGCCGAGGTAGCTCAGTTGGTAGAGCAGAGGCCTGAAAAGCCTCGTGTCCGCAGTTCAATTCTGCGCCTCGGCACCATTTCCTGCCAACAATTATAAATTATATCCTCGAACAAACTAAGCATACAACTATCGAAACGCGTTTGGATTGTATTCATGGTGCATTATTTGAAAATTTGGTGTTTTATATAGAGAACCTGCCGTCCTTATTCTTTATCAAACAACCCCAACTGCAGCATCCTCTCGCCGGGAAACGGCACTGGATACTCCCCGTCGAAACAGGCGGAGCAGTAATTCATGCGGTGCGGCACTACTTTCTGAATACCGTCCAAACTGATATATCCAATTGTGTCGGCAGTAATGTACTTCCTGATCTCTTCGATACTGTGCGTTGATGCAATGAGTTCCTGTCTCGTTGGAGTATCAATGCCATAGTAGCACGGGTAGGAGGTCGGCGGAGAGCTGATGCGCATATGGATCTCTTTAGCGCCGGCGTTCCTGATCATCTTGATGATCTTCTTGCTTGTGGTGCCGCGCACGATGGAATCGTCCACCACGACCACGCGTTTGCCCTTGAGGGCATCCCTTACCGGGTTGAGCTTGATCTTTACCCCGAAGTGCCTGATGGTCTGGCGGGGCTCGATGAAGGTGCGGCCTACATAGTGGTTCCTGATCAGGCCGGTATCAAAGGGGATCCCCGCCTCTTCGGCATATCCCAGGGCCGCCGGCACACCGGAATCAGGGACCGGGATCACGACGTCTGCCTCGATACCAGTCTCGCGGGCCAGCTGTCTGCCGAAATTCTTCCTGATGGTATACACGTTCTGGCCGAAGACCATGCTATCGGGTCTGGCAAAATAGATGAACTCGAAAATACAATGGGACGGCTCCGCGGGTCGGAAGGGGAACGATGAGTGGATGCCCGTGCTGTTGATCACGACCATCTCGCCGGGTGCGACATCGCGGATATAGGTTGCCTCGATCAGGTCAAAGGCGCAGGTCTCGGAAGCGACCACATACCCCTCGTCGAGCTCGGCAAGCGAGAGCGGTCTGAACCCGTTCGGGTCGCGTACAGCAATGAGTTCCCCTTCGGTTATAATGAGCAGACTGTAAGCACCCTGCACATGACTGAGGGCGTCGATGATTCGCTCGTGCAGGGTGGCCATGCGCGACTGGGCGATGAGGTGGATGATCACCTCGCTGTCCATCGTGGACTGGAAGATGGAGCCGTAGGCCTCCAGTTCGTCCTTGAGGATGCCGGCATTTACCAGGTTGCCGTTGTGAGCAAGGGCGAGACCGCCGAGCGCGAAGTTCACGAGGATGGGTTGGATATTTATGGCGATACTATCGCCGGTGGTCGAATAGCGGTTGTGCCCGATGGCCATGTGACCGGGAAGCTTCTTGATCCGGTCCTCCGTGAAGATGTCCGCCACGAGACCCATGGATTTCTCGCCAAAAAGCCGCTTGCCGTCTGACGACACGATGCCGGCCGATTCCTGACCGCGGTGCTGGAGTGCGTACAGCCCCAGGTAGGTAAGGTTCGCAGCATCAGGATGGTTAAAAATACCGAATACACCGCATTCTTCATGAAACTTATCGAACATAATCACTATCGCTTCCTTTTCGCCACAACGGCGCAATGACACGAAGAAGAACTGAAAAACCGTTCGTCGTGACCTCGTGCCTCGGTGGCAGATTATTTATGCTTTTTCCGAAAAACACGCTTAAAAATGAAATCAACGTTCGCGAGCGTATGCGAAAGATCAAAGCAATCATCGATCTCTTTGGCGCTCAAGTACTTTCGAATATCCTGATCGCTCTTCAGCCGTTGTTTGAAATCGCCGCCCTGCTTCCACACCTCCATGGCGTTCCGTTGTACGGTGGAATAGGCGGTCTCGCGCGAAATCCCCTTTTCCACGAGCGCGAGCATCACGGTCTCTGAATGGAAAAGTCCCTTGGAGATCGCCATATTGCGCTGCATGTTCTTGGGATACACAAAGAGTTTGTCTATCAGGGTAGTGAACCGAGAAAGCATGTAATCAATAAGGATGGTACTGTCGGGAATGATGATCCGTTCGACCGACGAATGGCTGATGTCCCGCTCGTGCCAGAGTGCAATATTTTCCATGGCAGCGATCGAGTTCGCGCGAACGACACGGGCAAGACCCGAAAGATTCTCGGCGGAGATCGGGTTCCTCTTATGCGGCATGGCGGACGAACCCTTCTGCCCTTCCGAGAAGTACTCCTCGGCTTCAAGCACTTCGGTCCGCTGGAGATGACGCAACTCAATGGAGAATTTCTCGATCGACGACGCGATAAGCGCGAGGGTTGTCAGGAACTCGGCATGCCGGTCGCGCTGCACCACCTGCGTCGCAACGGGTTCGGGTTTCAGCCCAAGCTTGCCACAGACGTAGGATTCAACAAAAGGGTCGATGTTCGCAAACGTGCCGACTGCGCCCGATACCTTGCCTACGCTTATTACCTCGCGTGCGCGCATCATGCGTTCGAGTGCGCGATGCATTTCCTCATACCAGAGCGCCATCTTGAGACCGAACGTGACTGGCTCGGCATGCACACCATGTGAACGGCCGATCATGACCGTCTTTTTATGCTGCAACGCCTTCTTTTTGAGGGTTTTGAGAAGGAGGCGGATATCATCGATAATAATATCAGATGATCTGCGCATGAGCGACGCGAGCGAGGTATCGAGAACGTCCGAGGACGTGAGACCGAGATGGATGTAGCGGGAATCGGGGCCGACCTGCTCCCCGATCGCGGTGAGAAAGGCGATGACGTCGTGTTTCACGATCTTTTCAAGGGCATCGATCCGCTTGACCTTGAAGTCCGCTTTTTTCTTGATGGTCGAGAGCGCCCGTGCCGGTATCAGTCCCAGTTTGGCGTTCGCCTCGCAGGCGAGGATCTCGACCTCGAGCCAGGCGCGGTATCTGTTCTCCGGTTCCCAGAGGCTGGTCATCTCCGGTCTGCTGTAGCGAGGGATCATCGGGTTCTCCTGTGCAGGTCATCCATTGAGGATTCTGAATGTGTCCCGCTTGGGTAGCCGCAGGCTGTAGCCTGCGCTTGCAACTTAATACGGCAGCTTTAGGTCAAGTCTAGGCCTTTGCAGGAGGCTCTTTCAACGATCGTGAAATTTGTTCGTAGGCAGCAGCATCCGAAGCCAGTAAGAAGACATCGAAGCTGCGTCCACCGGCACCCTCGTCCAGCCCCTGATACAGAGCATTTACCCCAGTGTCAAGAGGCATCTCGGAGGACGGAAAATATTCTATCGCCGCGCTCCTGACGCCAGCGCCGACGGCTGTGGTCGCCGCGTTCCTGGCAACACTCCGCAGGGTTGCCGGGGTCATCCCGTTGCGGGGCCCCAACCCCACCATGAAGATCTTTTGCACGGGCACCTTGCCCTGCGAGGTGACAAGGGCCACATCACCGAGCGAACCACGGAGTTTTTTCGAGAGAACAAGAGCGGAGAGAGAACCGCAGAGCAGCCAGTCGAGTTCTCCGGCAACGCCTTTCAGCGGCCGGACATCTTCATTGAAACCAACGATCAAGGCTTCTGTCGCGAGTTGTTTTATGTCCTTGAGCATCACCTTCACCGTCACGCCGTACATCCCCTCTCCTACGACTCGATCTTTCCCTCGTCAATTTTCCCGGTCGTCCTGGCTACGCTGTCCAGAATGCCGTTCACGAACGAAGCCGATTCTTCGGTACCGTATTTTTTTGCGATTTCGATGGCCTCATTGATCGTTACACTGGTGGGAATGTCCATCCGGTGAAGAATTTCATACACCGCCATTCTGAGCACGTTGCGGTCAACCACGGCCATGCGGTCGATCGTCCAGTTCTTCGCGCACTTGTGGATCAGCTTGTTGATCTCAGGAAGATGCTTATAGGTCCCCTTGATGATCTCTTCGGCAAAGGCCTTGACCTCATCATCCGGCTGATACTCTGCCCAGAAATGCTTCAGGACAACAGCGGATGGCTTCTCTTTTCTTATATCGAGCTGGAACAATATCTGGAGCGCATGCTCCCTTGCCTTGCGTCTCTTCATTCCCTGTCGCCTGACCGCCGTCCCGGTATATGCATCCGCTGCTAGGCCATTTGCTTCATAACGTTCGCCATCTCGATGGCGGAGAGGGCCGCGTCCCAGCCCTTGTTGCCGCTCTTGGTGCCGGCGCGCTCGATCGCCTGTTCAATGGTGTCGGTGGTCAGGACGCCAAAAATGACCGGCAGTCCCGTTTCCATGGAGACCGATGCCACGCCTTTGCTCACCTCGGCGCTCACGTATTCGAAGTGGGGTGTCGCGCCGCGGATCACCGCGCCGAGACAGATGATCGCATTGAATTTTTTTGACTGGGCGAGCATTTTTGCGGCAAGGGGGATTTCGTATGCCCCGGGGACCTTGAGGACCTCGATGTCGCTGTCCGCCGCGCCGTGGCGCAGAAGCGCGTCAATGGCCCCGTCCAGAAGCCGGCTTGTGATAAAATCATTGAACCGGGCAGCGACAATTCCGAACTTGAGCCCCTTCGCCGTCAGATCACCCTGTATTATTTTTGGCATCGAACCCTCCTCGCGAAATTCAAATCTCAAATCGAAATCCCAAAAATTCCAAAGTGAAATTCCAATCCCGGAACGTTTGTGATTTGCGTTTTTGTATTTACTCGCAATTCGTATTCTGCTAATCCGCAATGTTGCTTATTACACCTTTTCCAGCATATGCCCCATCTTGCTCTTCTTCACCTTGAGATACTGGAGGTTCTTCGCATGAGGGTGCATCTCGATCGGTATGCGCGACACGACGGTCAATCCATAGCCTTCGAGACCTACGATCTTCTTGGGATTATTCGTAAGCAGCCTGATCTTCCGGACACCGAGGTCGCGCAGGATCTGAGCGCCCACGCCATAGTCCCTGAGATCGGCCTTGAATCCGAGCGCCAGATTTGCCTCAACCGTGTCCTTGCCCTGGTCCTGAAGCTCATAGGCCTTGAGCTTGCCTTCGAGGCCGATACCGCGGCCCTCCTGGCGCATATAGAGGATGACCCCTTTGCCTTCTTCGTCGATTATCTTCATGGCGTTGTGGAGCTGGTCGCCGCAGTCGCAGCGGAGCGAACCGAACACATCTCCGGTGAGGCACTCGGAGTGTACCCGCACGAGGACCTCATCCTCGGGTTTGATGTCGCCCTTTACCAGGGCCATGTGGTTCATCCGATCGATGTCGTTCGCATAGAGAATCGCGGTAAAATCGCTTCCGTGGCTGGTCGGCATTTTCGTGACCGCCACCCTTCGCACGAGCGATTCTTTTCTGACCCGGTAGGCGATCAGGTCCTTTACCGTAATGATCTTGAGATGGAATTTTTTTGCGAATTCCATGAGATGCGGCACGCGGGCCATGGTGCCGTCATCGTTCATGATCTCGCAGATCACGCCGGCCGGGTAGAGCCCCGCAAGCCGGGCAAGGTCGACCGATCCCTCGGTCTGGCCCGCGCGCTGGAGCACGCCGCCTGAACGTGCGCGGAGCGGAAATACATGCCCCGGCCGCGCCAGGTCCGCCGGCTTGGACTTGGGGTCGATGGCGGCCTTGATCGTCGTTGCCCGGTCAGCCGCGGAGATGCCCGTGGTCACGCCCTTCTTCGCCTCGATGGAAATCGTGAACGCCGTTCCGAACGACGACGTATTGTCCGTGGTCATCATCGGGAGCTGGAGCTGCTCCACGCGCTCCGACGTCAGCGACAGACAGATGAGCCCGCGACCGTGCGTGGCCATGAAATTGATGGCCTCGGGCGTCACGGCCTCCGCGGCCATGGTCAGGTCTCCTTCGTTCTCCCGGTCCTCATCATCAACGAGGATGACCATCTTGCCTTTTTTAATATCTTCAATGCCTTCTTCGATCGTGTTGAACTTCATTGTAAACCACCTTTTCTTAATAACAACATCCTGGTCATGGGTCAGAGATTCTGATTCTCTGTCTTTGACTGGACCCTTGAGCCTTGACCCTTGACGCTTTTCGTTACGCAAATCCGCTCTTCTGTAACAGTTCCAGGCTCACGCCGCCTTCCACCCTTCCGGACAGAAGTCGTTCAACGTATTTCCCGATAATATCCGACTCCAGATTCACACTGTCGCCCGCGGACTTGAACCCCAGCGTCGTGAGCTTGGCGGTGTGCGGGATGATGGCGATGGAAAAACCGGCCTTGTCAAGATCGGCGACCGTAAGACTGATGCCGTCGATCGCGATCGAGCCTTTTTTTATGACATATCTCAAGACGGTTTCCGGCGCATCAATGAAGATGCGCCAGCCGTTGCCCTCTTCACGTTTCTCACGGATGCGGCCTATCGCGTCAATGTGACCGCTCACCAGGTGACCGCCGATCCGGGCTGATAACTGGAGGGCGCGCTCGAGGTTGACCTTTGCTCCGGTCCTGAGCTCGCCGAGGTTCGTGACCTTCAGCGTTTCCACCGCAATATCGGCGGAGAACTCGCTCTTCGTCATATCGACGACCGTAAGACAGACGCCGTTCACACAGATGCTGTCCCCGATGACGGTATTGCCGAGCACCGTGGATGCGGATATGGTCAATCGGGCCGCTCCCGCATCACGCCGGAGCGCCTTCACGCTCCCCATCTCTTCCACGATCCCGGTGAACATATCTAAACCTACTTTAACAACGGCAGCAGAACGATCTCGATACGGCGGTTCTTGTGCCGGCCCTCTTCGGTAGTCGTTTGGAGCGACCGGCTGGTATTCACCGTAGCCTGTCGCAGAAAGAAGATTGGGATTGAGGCCGCCCTTCTCCTGGAGATACCTCACCACCTCGGTCGCCCGGGCAGTCGACAGCTCCCAGTTTGTGGGGAACCGGTTCTTCAGCTCGCTCACGATCTTCACATTGTCCGTATGCCCTTCGATCTGGATTCGTTTGTCTTTAACATCTTTCAAAATGCTGACCACCTTGTCCAGCACTTGTTTCCCTTCCTTGCTGATCTTTGCGCTGCCGGAGGGGAAAATGATCTTGTCCACCATGGTCATGGTCAGACGGTCCTTCATCTCCTTGATCTGCACCTGACCCTCTTGGATCTCCTTCTCGAGCTTCTTCTGCAGGTCCTGATAGGTTTGCGTGGCCTTCTCGAGCTGCTCGGCCTTCTCCGCCTTCTGCGACAATTCGTTGATCCGCGACTGGAGCGTGTCGTTCTCCTTCTGGTAGGCTTCCTTGTCCTTCAGGAGAGCTTCCTTTTCCTGTATCAGGGCTCCCTTGTCTTGTTTGAGCGCTTCGCTTTCGCTGGTCTTGGCCTGAAGCTGTGCCTGAAGATCTTCGCTCTTCGATGAAAGCGTTTGGAGTTCCTTGGACTTGAGATCGTACTTTCCCTGCGAGACACATCCGGTCAGGAGCAATAAAACAAATACTGGAAAAACAAAAGCTTTTTTCATAGTATCCTCCTTATTGTTGCGCTGCGTTCGTATGAGGGATAGAAAAGCAGCGTTATAATAACTTCAGAGGGGTTTATTGTCAAGAATATAGTAGCAAAAAGAGGAGGTTATTGAAGACTCAGTACAATATTGGGAGTGAAAATAATGCAGATACGGATTGGAGCAGTATGTAGATGCCGGCGTCTCTTTTTGCGAATAAGTTTGATAATAATGTAATGTATCATAATCTGGTGATATCCTACGCTTTTGCAAAACACGGGATGCACATAACCTTCCCGTTCTTCTCACGACTGCGTGATCCCATGAACTTCTCGCCGCAGATGGAACAGCGCAGCGAACCCCGAATCTTTGCTTCTTCCGGCGGCGGCGAAGACACCGGCGTGATGGTTAGTATCTCCTTCTCATCAGCCTTCAGGATCGCCGCTGCCTTTTCCATCTTGAACACCTGCATCTCGCGCGACACGTCCTCACCAGCCTCCTGCCGCTTCCTGAGCTCGGAATAACGCTTATCATTTTCAAACCCGCGATAGTCCTCGGAGATGCGCACACCCTGATCGGTGCTGCGATTAAAGATGGTATATACGTGCTTGCCGTAGTCGCGGAAGATGAGGTTTCCCTTCCCGAAGGTGCAGCCGGTGATGAACTGGATTGCATCAACAGCACAGGAGTCGTTCTCAACGATGGCCACAAGCTCCTCGTCCTGCGGCCGGTCCGCCTTCAATTCGCGAAGCGCGGCCTTTGCCACGCGATAGCCAAGCGCAAGCCCGGGGCAGAGGTGGCCGTGAAACTGGATGACTTCACGAAGGTCGTTGTTTTGGATGTCTTGCATAGGATCCCTCTCAAATTTCTGATTGCAGATTTCGGATTTCGGATGAAATATCTTTTTCATTCCGCACTCCACATTCCGCATTCCGAAATATAATCACTTCCTCATCACCAGCTTCGCGGCCAGGATCGCCTTTGCCCGCTGAAGATGCTTCTTCACTGATTCGCTGTCGGCGATGGCCAGGTGAATCTCCCTGGAAACCTCTTCCTCCCCTGCCTCGCTCGCCTTGGCGGCCCACTCCGAATAGTTCTCCGCGTGGCTGTCGCCGTGTTCGATCCAGTGCTCGATCATCACCTGGAGTTTTCGCAGGACCTCGGTCTCGACATTGTCGTGGTCGTGACCGTGTCCCTGGCCGTGTGAATGTTTATGGGTATCGTGCATAGCGCCTCCGTTCGAGTGATAGTGTCCATAGTGGCCGTGGCGGTGGACATGGGCCGTGTCGCCATGCCGGTGCGCGTGTTCGTGGATCAGATTGACCTTGAGCAGCAGATCGTCGTTTCTGATGACCTCCGAAAACGTTCCGTCCGCGGCAACCGTGTGGTCTTCCGAAAGCACAATGGCCCGGTCAGCGATATCTCCGGCGATCGACAGGTCGTGCGTGGCTGCAATAATGGTCTTGCCTTGTTTGTGCAGGTCCCACAGAAGTTCGATGAGCCATACCTGCGTCCGCGGGTCCAGCCCGCTCGTGGGCTCGTCGAGCAGCAGCACGTCGGGGTCCGTGGCGAGGCTCGACGCGATAGCGACCTTTTTCTTCTGGCCGTCCGAGAGCGTGTGCGGCGCTCGATCCCGCAGGTCCGAAATATGAAGCGTTTCAAGAAGTCCCTCGACCGTTGTTCGCACCTCTGACGCGGACCAGCCGAGCTGGAGCGGACCAAAGGCCACGTCGTCCCAGACCGTGGATGAGAACAACTGCACATCGGAGTTCTGGAACACGAAGGCGACGCGCTTTCTGAAATCCATGGAAAAGGAGCGGTCCTCCAGCGCGGCCTCTGACAAGGGTTTGCCGAAGGCGTGGATCGTCCCTGAGCCGGGAAATACCAGGCCGTCCAGCAGGGAGAGGAGCGTTGATTTACCCGTGCCGTTCGCGCCCAGGACCACGGTCCGCTCGCCCGGCTGAAAGTCCAGGTTCAGGTTGCTCAGGACCGGGGCCCCTGACCGATAGGCGTATTCGATATTGCGCAGGCTGAACGCGGTTGTCACCACAGCATTCCCCTTTCGAACAGGAGAAGTATACCACTCAGGGAGAGGACTGTCACCAGCCAGACAGCGTCGATTGCCCTTGCGCTGGACCGGTTGAGAGATCGATACTCTCCCTGAAAGCCGCGCGAGAGCATGGCCTTATAGATGTCGCCGCTCATCTCCACGGACTTCCTGAAGGTGACGCCGATGCGAGAGGCGATCCAGTCCCGCTCCGCGGCAACAGCGAGCGGTTGGATCGTCCGGCTCTTCCTGGCCCGATACATATCCTGGATCATCCGCAGCAGCACAAAGAGGTATCGCTCGGTCATGCTGAGCGTCATGACAAAGATACGCGGGACATGGAGCGCGCGGAGGCCGGCGAAGATCTCGGCCCAACGGTGCGTCAGCGTGAAAAGCACGGCAAAGGAGACCGACGCGGCCACGCGCGACACGAACAGGATGCCGCCCCAGAGCCCCTGGCGCGTGACGGTTATTTCAGCGGGAATTGTATAAGGGCCCCAAACGTAGGGATGCTTGAACGTCATCACGGTCCAGAGCGGCTCGCCAGGCGTGATGATATTCAAGATTGCCGGCAGAATGATAGCTGCCGAGAAGAGCGGAACGAACAACCAGACCCGCTTTAGAAAGAACCAGAGCGGTATGCGGGAAACCGCAGCGAGCAAAAGGCCCAGTGCATAGAGGACCCATAACGTCCCGGGGGTGTGCAGCACGCTGATGAGGATGAGCAGGACCAGCAAGGTTATGAGCTTGATCCTGATATCAAGCGACTGCAGGAACCCGGCGCGGGCGGCATACTGCTCGGAGAACAGGAACTGTTCCGCCGCGCGCGAGACCGCAAGGAGCGTCTTGTCCAGAAATCTATCGTTTGACACCATGACCACCTGCAGGATTCACGTTCACTCCTCACCCGGACAATCCTGGACCAAAAGAGCGTCTCTCGCAGAGCACGCAGAGGACGCAGAGTTAAATCAAAACCTTTAAGTATTGGTTTTAAACCAGATCATTTGTAAGCTTTTCACTGCGAACTCTGCGCCTCTGCGAGAAAATGTCTTGCCGCTTTAAGAAGGTTTCCTTCTTTAGTTACTCACTACCCTTTTTCTTGCGGACCAGCAATTTCACTAAAAGGAACATAACGACCGCTGCCAGCGCGATGCCGATGATGGCGGACGCAAGATAGCCGAAACTTCCGCTTACGAGCCCTGTGCTCTGCCCGGGTACTGTATAACCTGGCAGAGGCACTTTCCCGGGATCAGCTAGACGCTTCATGCCCTCGGGAACAAAACCAACTAACTTTTCGATCGTATTGATCCCCCACTCCCCCCAGGCGCCTCCGGCGCCGAACAGCGCAGGGAGGATCAACCCCAATGGTGAGAGCAACGCGAGAATACCGATGCCGATCCAGAGTTTTTTTGTTGTTGTCATGCGGTTTTCTTTGCCTTTGATGTAATGAGTTCTCTTGACTCTTGACTCTTGACTCTTGACTCCTGACTCTTACTCCCTTCCTGACTCTCCTCCTACCCCAGCATCTCAGGTTCGTTCTTCTGAAAATATCTGATCACCAGGGCCGTGACCGCGGCTTCGACAAACCCGAAGAGGAACAGATGCTCGATCGCCATTGCGGGAACGGCCACGCTGAGTGGAAAAGGCGCATACAGCGGCTCTCCTGAAGAAGATCGTTCGATGATGGGCTGGACACCGAGTTGAATAGCGGTCAATAGAGCGGAAATGTTCAAACTTACATAGGCTGCTACGCCCCCTGCAATGAGGCGTCTTCTGCTTCCGACGGCTGATCCCACGGATACGAGCCGATAAACCCCATAGCCCATAAACACGCCCGCGATCGCCATGTTAAAACAATTCGCGCCGATCGCGGTTATCCCGCCATCGCCGAAGAGCAGCGCCTGGATGATGAGCGCCACCGAGACCGCGATCGTCGCGGCCCACGGTCCTATCAGGATGGAGATCAGGGTGGCGCCGGTCGCGTGCCCTGTTGTCCCTCCGAAGATCGGGATATTGAACATCATGATCACAAAGCTGAAGGCCGCACCAATAGCGAGGTAGGGAGCTTGTTTTGCCTTGAGGGTCCTATTCATCTTCCATGACGCAATGGCCCAGAAGGGCACCGTAACAGCATACATCACGCCGTAGGTAAGAGGACCAAGATAACCGTCAGGGATATGCATGCAACCCTCTTCCTAACCCGGACATAAGGAATCCAAAGGCGTCTCTCGCGGAGGACGCGGAGTTAGATCAAAAACCTTTACGTCTCGGTTTTAACCCAGAACATTTTTAAGCTTTTCTCTGCGAGCTCTGCGTCTCCGGAGATATTTTCTTTCCATGTTGAGAGGAATTTTATTTGCAAGTGACTAAAACCTCCACGCTGTACCCGCGAGCACCGAATAATCATCAGCATATTTGTTCAATCCCGCGCGGGCGCCGAGATCAACATACCAGGACTTTGAGATGTCATAGATAAATCCGGTCAGGAAAGTAAATGGCCGTAAATCGGTTTGGGTATCTGACACCTCATCGGTCTCTTTCCGGTACTCGCCCGCCAACTCGGTCACCAGACGGAAGGATTCCGTGAACTTATGTTCGGCAGCCAGACCGAACTTGAAGGCATAATCCTGCGCAAAATGCCAATGTTTCATGTCCTTCCCGAACACCTCGTATCCCACGTTCAGATGAAAGGCATTGCTATGACACTCCTGGGTGTCGATGAGGCCAAAGCCCCATACCACGTTGTGCGTGCCAATACCTTTTTTATCATCACCTGTAGGGATATCAGCGTAGAATTTGTAGGCCATGGATTGCTTGACCTCATTTTCAAAAAGCTGCTGCTTCATCTGGATACGGACATCGCCCTTCCCGCTCGCGAACTCACCGGTGACCGGGCTCGGGTTCAGCAGAAGATAGGGCGTTTCGAGGGAAAAATCTATATGCTCGCTGGCTCCCGCCGTGATGATGGCATTCTCCGTCGTAGCCCTGAGCGAATTGTCCTTCGCATATTCGCCCGTCAGTTCGAGAAGAAAATTCCCCGCGCCTTCCGTGCTCGTGTCATCCACCCCAAATGGATGCGTGGCCCATGCTGTTGTCGGCGCCAGCATTAGTACACAGATGAGTAAAATACCTGCCCTGATAGTGTTGTACATGTTCTCTCCTCATATCGCTTTCTCTAAGCCATTTTATTCATTCTGCCGGTCCGGTCACCTGACCCCTGTACTTCATACCAGTTCTTTTCCCGTCGTCGTGGTCGTCAGCTTCCCGTGTTTCACTCCCCGCGTGCCGATCAGCCGGTCAGCGATCTTTCTGATCTCCCGGCTCATTCCCTTCACGACCAGGACTTCCAGGCAGTTGTGAGCGTCAAGATGGACGTGGAGTGTGGAAACGATCTGATGAAAGGACTTATGCTGCATGTCCGTGAGCGCATGTTCGAGTTCGCGGGTATGGTGGTTGTAGACGATGGTGATCGTGCCCACGGTTTCCCGGTCTTCGGTCTCCCACTCCTGCTCCACCAGGCTGTCGCGGATCATATCGCGGATGGCCTCGGACCGTGTGGTATAGCCTTTGCGTCCTACAAGCGCGTCGAATTTCTTGATAAGCTGGCTGTCAATGGAAACGCCGAAGCGCGTCAATCCGGACATGGCACCTCCGTGTTACGATTTTTAATTTTGTAATACATTTTGCATGTTCTGTCAAGCGTAAAATTAGGATTTTATAATAATCTTGACAAAACAGGTGCTGTTTGATACGTTTATAAAAGTTTAAACTGATCCAGAGAATCTACTTCAAGAGGAGAAAGATAAAATGAAAAGCATTCGTAGCTATGTAGTCTGTTTGTTCGTCCTTGCGATGCTCGTTGTCCCTTACCGTGCCTTTGCATTCATCGGCCTGGACGCCGGTGTGGGTTACTGGAGGCAGACACCGTCAGGAACATTGGCATATAAGGGAACTGCGGCGAGTGACACGCTTGACCTCAAAGACGACCTGAACTTAGACAGCAAAAACCGGCCTTTTGTCCGCATAAAGGCCGAACTTCCGTTGATCCTGCCGAATATCTATGCCATGTACACTCCCATGTCGTTTGACGGGACAGGAAAAAAGACCCAAAGTTTCACATACGGTGACGTACATTTCGATGCCAACACGTCGCTCGAATCCAAGATCAAGCTGGACCACTATGATGTGGCATTATTTTATCCGATCCCTGTGTTGAAGACCGCGACAGCAGGCGTGCTCAACGTTGAGCTGGGCCTGAACGCAAAGATCATCAGTTTTGATGGAGAAATAACGGGCAATGCAGCCGGGATCAGGAAAACCGCGTCCATCAGCAAAACGCTTGCGATCCCGATGATCTACGTGGGAGTCCGGGTGAAGCCGATCTCGATGTTAAGCATTGAAGCCGAAGTACGAGGCATCGCCATCGGCGACAGTCACTTCTACGATTATATGGGTATGTTGAAAATCATGCCGATCGGGCCTCTCTACATCAGCGCCGGTTACCGTGCGGAGCAAATTAAGATCGCATCTAATCAGGTATCCGATGTGAATGCTGATATCAAGTTCGGCGGCCCCTTCATCGAAGTGGGAGTCAGCTTCTAAATCACGGCATCCTGTTTCCTCTCGTTTCTGAAACCCCCGGTATCGTACCGGGGGTTTTTTGCTTCTAACGAGGTACTGTCTTCTGACCCTGCAGCATCAAGGCTTATGGATAAATTCTTGCAAGAGTTTTATTTCCCCTTGACTGCTTAGTTGGCTCGGAACCGCGTAGACGATTAGTTCAATGCTTTGGTTTGCATTGGCCGCAGGCCGTCCCCTGAGATGCTTCATTCCGACAATGCATCTCTAACGGCCTCACAAACGCCCGGAGTGTATCACGCAGGCACGCTTGCAGCACGTCAACAACCGACGGGTCTTTGATAATACCGTGCGCCGAGGCGGCATCTCCCCGCATAGTCAGGCTCTCATGCCACAGGAGTATTATGAGCCCCGAGACCGTTATCTGAAGCCCATTCCAGTGTTCATCAACCAACTCCTCCACGAGCGCCGCGGCCCCGAGCCGCACGCGCATATTCTCGTCTCCCAGCATGTCGGGGATAAACCGGTAGACCGTAGCATCCTGTATGTAGAGGGCGATGATGTTTTCGAGAAAGCCCTTCCCATTTTCATGAGTTGGAGCCGGTCTTCAAAATTGATAACGATAATCAGCGCCTATCATGATGTCCGGAGCACCGGCGGTATCCGGGTCCTCAGTCACGGCGATACCAATTGATGACAGAGCATCGACCTTGTATCTACCGCCGAAGCTGCCTAACATTGAGGGATAGTCAATAAAATATACTCCGCTTTTGGGAAAGGGAGAACTCTGGATAAATATCTGCGCATTGAGAGATATCGATTTTGAATACAGCCATTCCAAACCCACTCCGCCGTAATAATAGTTCCTCAGCTTGACTTCTTGTATTGCCTCCAGCTTATCAATGAGACCGATACCGGCATTTAAATACAGCATAACGTCGCTCCTCAACTTCTCGTTGATGAGCACGGCCATTCCCCCGTTTGCTTTCCCGCTGCCAAATGCCGAATCAGCATCACCTGTCGGAACATTCAGAAACGCTTGCAGGCTGATGATGGTTGATGCGCGATTATCGTATAGTGCTTGTTTAACCTCGACCATGATATCGCCCAAGGCCGTTTTCCCTGGCTCACCTTGGATCACTATTTCACCGTTATGTGTTATTTGAAGAAGGAATTGATCTCGTGGCCGGTCGTTTCTATTATAACCGTTGCGTAGCCCTATTGAATCGTGGTAGGTACCAATGGCGCCGTCCATGAAACCAGGACCGTACCTGATAATCGGGATATCGAGCCCGATCTCAGTCTCTTTTCCCACCAACCGTTTAAGTTGAATATCCGTAATAGCTGTTTCAAGATCAATACCGAAATACCAGTCATTCGATCTCTTTACGCGATAGGTACTTGAATAAGAGAAGTTGATATCAAGATTGTTTTCAGATTCGGCCGACATCAGAGACGGGCTTCCAATAGCAACATAGAGAGGATGCCCGTTTTTGATGATGAGAGGCCCCTCGAAAGGACCGGCGAATGAAGTCGTTGTGAAGAGAATGAGGAGTACCGGCAAAGACAGAATGTTTTTCATGCAGTTTTTCTTTCGCGCAAATATTCCGGGATACTATACACGCATGAGCAGGTGAGGTCAATTGAAATGTCCTTTGCTCAATTCCCATGGAGTCTTAAGGGGCAAGTCTTACCATCCGTCGCAAGGTAGCCGGACCATCCCGAAATGATTGGTCATGAGACAGTAAGCGTGACAAATCCAGAGGATCTGTCTCCCACCTTCGATCGCCGGACAACGAACTCATTCGCTTCAACCCATTCACTCTCAACTCTTGCCCCATGGGCCTGTTTATGTTATAGTCCTTTCGTGGAAACGAAGCGGGAGGCGCTCATACTGAAGGTTTCGGGCACATCCGTCGAAGGAACTATCGATGAAGTAGCGTCTGAACTCCCCATCAGGCTCATTCTGAACAATGAGCAGCTCGTGACGCTTCTCTGCACACCGTCCGAACTCGAGGAACTCGCGGTGGGGTTCCTTCTGTCCGAAGGCCTGCTGCAGGACAAATCAGCGATCAAGAAGCTGGAGGTTATTGAGAAGGACGCCGCCATACGGATCGATCTATCGGACCTTCCAACGGGCTGGGAAAAGATGTTCGAGAAACGAACCATCTCTTCGGGCTGCGGCAAAGGCATCACCTTCACCAGCTACCGGATGTACGCGGACCAAAGAATAGATGTTACCGGAGTGATGGTAGCCCTGGATGACATCAAAAATCTGCTTAAAACTTTCAGGAATATCTCATCCCTCTATCTTGAGACCGGCGGTGTGCACAGTGCGGCGCTCTCGGACGGGAAAGACATCCTGTTCTTTTCCGAGGATATCGGCAGACACAATGCCGTGGACAAACTTATCGGGAAGGCGTTTCTCCAGTCGGTCCCGGTGGAGAACAAGATCCTGCTCACCAGCGGCAGGGTAACATCGGAGATCGTGACAAAAGCTGGCAGGAACCGATTTCCCATCCTGATCAGCAGGGCCGCACCCTCGTGCATGGCCATCAGTTATGCCGAGGACATGGGGATAACCCTCGTGGGATTTGCCCGCGGAGAGCGGATGAACATCTACACCTGGCCGAACAGGATCCGGCTCGATTAAGCCCGACAACCCGGACAAACACCGCTGAAGCAGGCACAGGCATACATTGTTAATCGATAACAATGAAGTCTATTGGCTTAAAGCCAGAAATATTGTCAGCTTTTTCCGCGAAGCTCAGTGTGCCTCTTCGCGGCCATTGTGGCGTATTCTTGGCATTGTGTGATCAGCCTGAATAGTTTCGAATTTTTATTATTAAAGGAGACGTATGAACAACGGACTGAACGATTTTATTGCCGAACCCATGATCGCCTATTTTTCCATGGAGATCGGCGTGAAGAATGATATCCCAACCTACAGCGGCGGCCTCGGGATCCTGGCCGGCGACACCATCAAATCCGCCGCAGACCTCGATTTGCCTCTCGTAGCCGTGACGCTGATCACGCACAAGGGCTACTTCAATCAGGACATCGACGCGAACGGTTGGCAGAAGGAAAAACCCGTTGTATGGGACCCGGCAAAATATATGACGCTTCTGCCCGCTAAGGTCAAGGTGCATATCGAGGGAAGGGACGTCTATATTCAATCCTGGATGTATCTCGTCATCAGCCCCACCGGAGGCAAAGTACCTATTCTCTTCCTGGACACGGACCTGCCTGAGAACGCAACGGAGGACCGGCGCCTGACCGATCACCTCTACGGTGGGGACAGCACCTACCGCATCAAGCAGGAGGTCGTGCTCGGCATGGGCGGTGTGCGCATGCTCCAGGCCCTTGATTTTCACATAAAAAAATTCCACATGAACGAGGGGCACGCCAGTTTTCTGGCGCTCGAGCTGCTGCTCCGGTTCAAACGCGACATCGAGAGCGTATGGGACGAGCGGTCCGTCTGGGACGTTGGCAGGGTGCGGGACCTCTGCGTCTTTACCACCCACACCCCCGTGGAGGCGGGCCACGACAAGTTCCCCTATCCCCTCGTCAAGCAGGTGCTCGGCGAGATCATTCCGTTCGACGTGCTCAGGGACCTCGCCGGCAAGGACAACCTGAACATGACAATGCTTGCGCTCAACCTGAGCAAGTACATCAACGGGGTGGCGAAGAAGCACGGCGAGGTCTCGCAGCAAATGTTCCCTGGTTATCATATTCACGCCATTACGAACGGGGTACACACCTTCACCTGGACCTGCGAAGAGATGGCGAACCTCTTCAATAAATACATCCCCGGATGGGCCAATGAGCCGGAATTGTTCGTCCGTTCAGGCAACATCCCTGAGTTGGAGATGTGGGACGCGCACCGCGAAGCAAAGAAAAAACTGCTCACCTACGTCGGCGAGGCCACAGGAGTGGTCATGGACCCGAACACCCTTACCCTCGGCTTTGCACGACGAGCCACAGCGTATAAACGGCCACACCTCCTGTTCTCCGATATCGATCGCTTATTGAAAATCAATGATAGGGGCAAGCTCCAGATCATCTACGCGGGGAAGGCGCATCCCCAGGATGACAACGGCAAGCGGCTGATCCAGGGCATCTACGCATATCGGGACAAGCTCAAGGGAAAGATCGCCATCGCCTTCCTCCCTGGCTATGACATGGACATCGCGCTGAAGCTTGTCTCGGGTGTGGACGTGTGGCTGAACACACCGCTCAGGCCGCTTGAGGCCTCGGGTACCAGCGGCATGAAAGCGGCACATAACGGTGTGGTGAATTTCAGCGTGCTGGACGGGTGGTGGATCGAAGGCCACATCGAAGGGTTCACCGGCTGGTCCATCGGCGCGATGCCGACCGAGAAATCACAGCCCGGCACGTCGGATGCCGAGGATGCAGCAGACCTCTACCATAAGCTGGAAAATCTGATCATTCCAAAATACTACGACTCCGACAAGAGCAAGTGGAGCACGATGATGAAGAATGCCGTGAGCAAGAACGCCTACTACTTCAACAGCCACCGCATGATGCGAAGATATGTGACGGAAGCGTATATCAGATAAATTTTGGATTGCAGATTTCGGATTGCGGATTTAAAAACAATAAAAACCGGTTGTTTTTTACCGCGCTCCGCGCTCCACAATCCGCATTCCGCAATCCGAAATCCGCAATTGCTAGATCCCTTCCGCCTCTTGCGTAACCCTGAGCACCTCTTCCACCGTGGTCAATCCGGCTGCGGCTTTGACCAGGCCTTCCTGGCGCAGGGTCTTGAATCCTGACTGCGAGGCCGTGGTCTTTATGGCAGAGCTTGATGCCTTGGAAATGATCAGTTCCCTGACCGCTTCAGTCATATCCATCAACTCATAGAGACCGACCCTGCCCTGGTACCCTGTTTTCTTACACGCAGGACACCCTTCACCCCGGTAAAAGGTCACATTGCCGGTCGCAATGCCGAGGCTCTTGAGCAGATCAGGGGTCGCGGGATAGGGTTTCTTACAACGGTCGCAGATCTTCCGCGCAAGACGCTGCCCGAGAATCGCGAGCGTTGAAGAAGCAATAAGGAACGGTTCAATGCCCATATCAATGAGCCGGGTAGCGGCGCCGGCCGCGTCATTTGTATGGAGCGTCGCGAAGACCAGATGCCCGGTAAGCGCCGCATGGATGGCGATCTCGGCCGTCTCCCGGTCGCGGATCTCACCCACCATGATGATATCAGGGTCCTGCCGCAGAATGGAACGCAGGCCGCTGGCGAAAGTCACACCCGCCTTGGCATTGACCTGGACCTGGTTCACCCCCATGATCTGATACTCGACAGGGTCCTCGATCGTAACCAGATTGTTCGCCTTCCGGTCGATGGTGTTGAGACTTGCATAGAGCGTCGTGGTTTTCCCGCTTCCCGTCGGTCCCGTGACCAGGATCATGCCATAAGGCTTTGTGATGAGTCTGCGGTACCTATCGAGCATATCCGCGGAGAAATTCAGTCCCTCGAGGGTCAGGATAATACGTGAGCGGTCGAGGATGCGCATTACAACCGTTTCTCCCTGAATGACCGGCAGGGTCGAAACACGGATGTCCACCGTCGAGCCTTCATCAACAATACGCAGGACGCTCCGCTCGCGAAACACGGCGGTCACGACCGGGCCGGTTTCGGTATGCGTGATCCGTGCCTGGAAACGTCCGTCCTGCGGTACGCGCCTTTCCGAGATGTCCATATTTGCCATGATCTTTATGCGGGAGACGATTGGTGCATGCAACTCCCGCGGCAGGGTCCTTACCTCGATCAGCACACCGTCGATCCGGTAACGCACCTTGATGGATTTCCCTTCCGGGTCGATGTGGATGTCGCTGGCACGGTCGATGATGGCCTGCGCAATCAGCATACTCACCAGCTTGACCACCGGCGCGTCCTCTGACGTGACGCCGGTCATCTCCACAGCTTCTGCTAAAGCGGTGCCCGTCTCGCCGGCAAAATCCATGGTCGCCGCATCGATGGTATGCCCCATGCCATAATAGCTGGAAATAGCTTTTTGGATGTCGCTCCGTGTGGCAACGACCTTCCGGATCTCTTTGCCTGCTGCCTTCTGCATGTCGTCAAGGCCGAAGATATTCAGCGGATCCGCCATGGCCACGACCAGCGCTTCCTTGTCTCTGTACAACGGAATTGCCGTGATGCGTCTCGCCATTTCAGCTGGAATCATCCTTACACTGTCGGTGTCTACCAGCTGTTTATCGATTTCTATGTACGGGAGATGAAGCTGCCGGGCGAGGAATGTTGCCATCATATGCTCGTTGATGAATCCCAGGTCCACGAGAATTTCGCCTACCTTCCCCCCCCCTTTTTCTGTTCTTCAAGCGCCCGCATAAGCTGCTCTTCCTTGATCAGCCCTCCGGCAACAAGCATCTCACCGATCCTTTTTTTTACATCCCCAACCGCCATGGTATGCTCCTTGTCCGGTTCATTTAATAGAGGGATTCATGAAACCGTAGTTGCGCAGATTATACCAAATATTTACCGCCATAGGGAAGAGAATATTTGCTATAATGAGAAGAATTGGCATTTGTTGAATATTTCCGCTATACTATTCCAAGATTGGAATTTGGAGAGGCGGCCGCGCACTTCTCCAGGAAGGTCATAAATAGATGGACGACAAGGTAAATAACACGCTGCTCATTGTCGATGACGACGCTTATGTGCTTGAATCCATTTCAACTTTGTTAAAAGAGTACAGCTATACAGTGTACGCGTGTCAACATTCGATTGATGCCATGGCCATGATCGAGAAGATCGCCTTCGACGTGGTCTTGACCGACATCAAGATGCCTCAGATCACCGGTATCGAGCTCCTCCAAAAAATTCACGCCTATGATCAACAGCTCCCTGTGATCCTGATGACCGCGTTCGCGGAACTGGATATAGCCGTAGACGCGATCAAACTCGGGGCATTTGATTTTATCACGAAGCCGTATAATCCCAGCTATCTCGTGCACTCGGTGGAAAAGGCGGTCAAATACACCAGCTTCCTCAAAATGGAGAAGAATTACAAGCGCCTGCTGGAAGACACGGTACGGATACGGACGCAGGAGCTGGCGGACGCTCTGACGATGGTCAGAAAAATGAGCAACGAGGTCATCCAGCGATTGACGGCCGTTGCCGAGTACCGCGACACGGACACCGGCCTCCACATCGCGAGGATCGGCCTCTACTCAAACAAGGTCGCTGAGGCAATGGATATGCCGTCATCCTTTGTCGAGACCATATCGTTTGCTAGCCCTATGCACGACCTCGGCAAGATCGGCATCGCTGACAGCATTCTTCTGAAACCTGCGGCCCTCACTTCCGAGGAATTTGTGATCATGAAAACACACTCTGCCATCGGTGCAAAGATGCTGGCTGGATCGACCTATCCCGGCATTCAGATTGCGGCATCCATAGCGCTTACTCACCACGAGCGATGGGACGGCAAAGGATATCCAAGAGGACTTAAGGGAGAACAGATCCCGATGGAGGGAAGAATAGTCATGCTGGTTGATCAGTATGATGCCCTGCGCAGCAAGAGACCGTATAAGGCCGGCTTTGACCATGAAACGACCTGTAAGATCATTACTCAAGGCGACGGGAGAACCATGCCGGAGCACTTCGACCCTGAGGTATTGAAGGCCTTTCGTGATATTGCCCCATTGTTTGATGAGATATATTCTCTTCACCAGGATTAATTACACAGCGAACAAGATATCATCCGGAAAGAACCCGGTGCATTAACAATATCAGGCTGAAACTGCTCCCTCGATCACGATTTCCCCCTGCTCTTCCTCTCCCCTGTGATTCCTCTCCCCTTGCAATCTTTTCGCTTTTATATTATAGTTCCGCATGCAGACTAAAATAAAGACCGTCCAGGAATTGCAGCCTCTCCTCGGCATCCTCCGCGCAGCGGGCAAAAAAATAGTCTTTACGAACGGTTGTTTTGATCTGATCCACACCGGCCACACGCGTTATCTCTCGAAAGCAAAATCCTTTGGCGACCTCCTGATCGTGGCCGTGAACAGCGATGCCTCCGTACGCGGGATCAAAGGGGAAAAGAGGCCGATCAACGCCGCTGCGGACCGCATGGAAACGCTCGCGGCACTCGAGTCCGTTGATTACGTCGTCCTGTTCCCTGAACCCGATCCGCACCGGATCATTGCTGAGCTCCAACCCGACGTGCTGGTCAAGGGCGGCGATTGGCCGATCGAGAAGATCGTCGGCCGGGATATTGTTGAAGCCAGGGGCGGGAAGGTGATCAGCGTTGGATATATTGAAGGCGCATCAACAACGGGGATCATTGAGAAGATCGTAAAGCTGTACCGATAATTAGAGAAATTATCAACTTACCGCTTGTTCTGCATATCCTTTCTTTTCACAGCTTCTATTTCGCGCAACTCCTTATCGGAAAACCCGAAATAGTGGCCGATCTCGTGGATCACCGTATCCTGAACAATCTTTTCGATCTCTTCAGGCGATGCGGCAACGCTCTCAATCGGGTGCTGGTAGATGACGATCCTGTCGGGAAGCATGTTCCCGTAATTCCATTCCCGCTTCGTGAGCGGTACTCCCTGGTACAGACCGAATAACGTACCGGACCGTATTCCCATGTCATTCAAGAGCTGCTGGGAAGGGCGGTCTTCTATCTCAACGGAGATGTTGGCGAGTTTCTGTTTGAACCTGCGGGGAAGTTTTCGGAGGGAATTCTGAACAAGTATTTCGAAGGCAGGTCGATCCATGGGATTCAGATCGTCAGATGACGGAAAACATCGAAAGCACAGACTGAATTAAAGTTATGCGTCTGGATCAAGTCTGTGCGCCTCTGATCTCTGCAGCATCTGGTTCTGCCATTCTGTTATTCTGTCTTCTATTTCCTTATACTGTAAAACACGTCCCTGCCCCGGTACACGGCCGCGTCTCCCAGCTCTTCTTCGATCCGGATGAGCTGATTGTACTTGGCAATGCGGTCCGTACGCGAAAGTGAGCCGGTCTTGATCTGTCCCGCATTCGTCGCGACGGCCAGGTCCGCGATGGTCGCGTCCTCGCTCTCGCCAGAACGATGGGACACCACGGCGGTATACTGGGCGCGCTTCGCCATCTCGATGGCATCCAGTGTCTCGGTGAGCGTGCCGATCTGGTTCAGCTTGATCAGGATCGAGTTGCCGATGCCTTCGGCGATGCCCTTTTTGAAGATCGAGGTGTTGGTAACGAAGATATCGTCTCCAACGAGTTGGACCTTCTTGCCTAAACGGTCGGTCAGGAGCTTCCAGCCTTTCCAGTCCTTCTCGGACATCCCGTCTTCTATAGAGATGATGGGGTACCGCTTGACCCACTCCTCGTAGAAAGCAACCATCTCTTCCGGGGACTTTTTTTTGCCTTCTCCCTTGAGATCATAGACCCCGTTCTCATAGAACTCACTCGCGGCGGCATCCAGTCCGAGAAAGACATCCTGTCCAGGCTTGTAACCGGCCTTCTCGATGGCCTCCAGGATGACCTGAACGGCCTCCTCGTTCGATTTCAGGTTCGGAGCAAATCCTCCTTCGTCTCCCACAGAGGTGTTGTAACCCTTTTTCTTAAGAACAGCTTTCAGCGCATGAAAAACCTCGGCGCCGACGCGTATCGCCTCGGTGCAGGATGAAGCGCCGGCGGGAATGATCATGAACTCCTGGATATCGACATTGTTGTCCGCGTGCGCGCCGCCGTTCAGCACGTTCATCATGGGAACAGGCAGTTCCTTGGCATTCGGGCCGCCGAGGTAATGGTACAACGGCAAATTTGCGTCTTCCGCCGCTGCCTTGGCCACGGCAAGGGAAACCGCGAGCATGGCATTCGCGCCGAGTTTGCCCTTGTTTTCGGTACCGTCGATCTCGATCATGGTCCGGTCGATCACCGCCTGCTCAACGGCATCCATGCCCATGACTGCGGGACCGATCACCTCGATCACGTTGTTCACTGCGTTCTGGACACCCTTGCCAAGATAGCGCGCACCGCCGTCTCTGAGTTCAAGCGCTTCGCGCTCACCTGTTGATGCACCGCTCGGTACAATGGCACGACCCATTGCGCCGCTCTCAAGGATGACGTCGGCCTCCACCGTGGGATTGCCACGCGAATCCAGCACCTCACGCGCATACACATCGATGATCTCGCTCATGGAACCTCCCTATCAATTTCGGATTTCGGATTGTAGATTTCGGATTTAAAATCCGCATTCCATAATCCGCAATGGGCTCACTGCCCGAGAATGAACTTCCTCCCTGCTTCTATTAATGCTTTTAAATTCTCTTCGGACGATGACTCGACATACACTCGGACCACCGGTTCAGTGCCCGACGCGCGCATCAGGACCCAGCTGTCGTCCTCAAGCATGTACTTGGTCCCGTCCGCAGTGGTCTTCTTGCCTTTGATGCGAAGTCCGCCGAACTCGTTCAGGGGCTGACCGAGCCGTGTGTAGACCTGCGCTCGATTGGATTCCGTAAGCCGTATATTGACCCGGTCGTTGAAAATGGCCCCCACTTCTTTATAAAGCCTCTTCAGCAGTTCTTTGATCGATTTTCGTTCGCTTGAAACCATTTCAGCGACCAGAAGGCAGGCAAGGATGCCGTCCTTTTCCGGTACATGGTCCTTGATCGTCATTCCAGCGCTTTCTTCGCCGCCAAAGATGATCTTCCCCTGCACCAGCAATTCTCCGATAAATTTGAACCCAACGCCCGTCTCATACACCTCGATCCGAATGCTTCTTCGCAACCGCGTCGATGAGATGAGAAGTGGCAATGGAGCGCGCAGCGCCGCCTTTCCAGCCCCGGGTACGGCAAAGATAATCAAGGACCAGGGCAAGGACCTGATTCGGATTAATGTAGGTCCCGTCGGGGTCCATGACCCCGAAACGATCAGCGTCTCCATCCACCGCCAGACCGATGTCAAAGCGTCCTTTTTTCATCGTCTCAGCAAGTTCGGCGAGATTTTCCTCGGACGGTTCAGGAGAACGGCCGCCGAACAGCGGATCGCGATGGCCATGCACAAGCGTGACCGCGCATCCGGAATCCCTGAGAGCACTGTCCAGATAGTCCCTGCCCGTACCATAGAGCAGATCGACAGCGATCTTCAATTTAGCTTTTTTGATTGGTTCAAAATCTATCTTTTTTCTCAGATCATCGAGATAGGCTTTGCGGAGGTCTTCATCTTCCACCATCCCTTTTTGCCTTGCTTCAACCAGCGACATGGTCATGATGGAATTTTTATCAATGAGAGCGTTGGCCCGCACTTCTATATCTTTCGTGGCTTCCGGCAAGGCCGGACCGCCCCAGGCCGAGGAAAATTTCAGGCCGTTATATTCCGGAGGGTTGTGACTGGCGGTGAAGTTGATACCTCCCGCGGCCTTTCTTCGTATGATGTCGAAGGCGACCGCCGGGGTGGGGACATCCCTGTTCGAGAGAAACGAGCGTATCCCGTTTGCCGCAAATACCTTGACGGACTCCGCGGCAAATCGCTCAGACAAAAAACGCGTATCATATCCTACGACCACTCCCTTGTCCTTCAACCCCTGAGCGGCAAGATGGTCGGCGATCGCCTGAGTGACCGCGCGCACTCTGCTGAAGGTAAAATCATCCGCTATCACGCCGCGCCAGCCCGAGGTCCCGAATTTTATTTTTTCAATCGCCATAGATGGTCGAAATTTATCACAAAGCAGAGTCCTTTGCAACTTAAAACGATGTTGTCCGCATATTCCCTGCGATCAACCGTATCGTTATCGTCCTTGCCGATGAAAGTATCTGATGCGGACAGATTAAGGATCATGTCCAGTTGCTTACACGACTGCCTGATCATTGATTTCTTGCCTGCAACTGTTCCAACCGCAGATATCCGATAGTCTTATTCGGTAATGAACGCAAGGGAAATGATCGATCAACGCCCCGTTCGTCATCATATTCTTATGATCTCCGCCTTCAACTCGTCCCCAACCTCAAGTAATGCGACTGAATTGTACGGCGCATGCCGTTTATCGGTCGGGCTTCCCGGATTTAGGAAATATACGCCGTGGATCTTTCCCCAGAAGGGCGTATGCGAATGTCCGTAGACGATCAGATCAATATCATCGAACTCTTTCCTGATCATCTCGCGCTGAATATCTATTTTATATTTACCATGTATCAGTCCGGTCTTGAAGGCGCCGAGAAGGATGATCTTCTTAGTGGGAAGTGTCAGATGGGCCTCGGAACCGTCCATGTTGCCTGCGACTGCCTCGACGGGCGCGATAGTCCTGAGTTCGTCGAGCACGGACAGATCAACGATATCACCGGCATGGAGAATGAGGTCAACGTTCTTAAAAAGTTCGAAGACGACCGGAGGAAGCGACCGCGCAGCGGCCGGCACATGAGTGTCTGAAAGCACGCCAACTCTCATGCTCGGCGTGCCATTCTGTTTTTCAGTTCCTCTTCTATGTTCACGAGAGCGATCTCGGCCTGTTCCTTGTTCTGCATATTGCGGAGGATCGCTATCCCGTTCTTCATTTCCTGTTCCCCGATGATCAGCGTGTGGCCGGCGCCTGATTTGTCCGCCTTCTTCATCTGGCTCTTGAGGCTTGCTCCCGTATAATCCGTCTCAACCGGGATCCCTGACGATTTGAGATGATGGACGATCGGAAGCACCAGCGCCACGGCATCCGGACCAAGCGCGGCAATGAAGAGCGCGGGCCGGGGAAACACCACGTTGCTGGTATCCATGAGCGATATCGCCCGCTCGACGCCGAGCGCAAAACCGATCCCAGGAGTTGCCGGACCGCCGATCTCCTTGACCAGACCGTCATACCTGCCGCCCGCGGCCACGGTATTCTGCGCGCCCATATGCCCCATGACCAGCTCGAATGTCGTGCGGGTATAATAGTCCAGTCCGCGCACCAGGCGCTTGTTGACCTCAAAAGGGATCCCGAGCTTGCGCAGCCCCTGTTCTACGGTCTCGAAATGCGACTTGCAGGGATCGCAGAGATAATCGAGCATGACCGGCGAGTCCATGAACTTGTCCGCATCCACCTTGCAGTCCAGGACGCGGAGCGGGTTGGTCTCGTACCTCCGCCGGCAGTCCGCGCACAAGGTCGGAAGTTTTGTCGATAAATACTGTTTGAGCGCGTCCCGGTATGCTCCCCGGCACTCGTTGTCGCCGAGGGAATTGATCTGAAGGCTCAGGCCCGTAATGCCGAGTCTGGCGAAAAGAGCGTGCAGCATCGCCAGGACCTCGATATCGACATGAGGATGGTCGAGTCCGATCGCTTCAACGCCGATCTGGTAGAACTGGCGATAACGGCCCTTTCTGCGGCCGCTCATGCCGGAACATGGGGCCCAGATAATACAGTTTCGTCAGCTGGGAATCGGCATACAGTTTGTGCTCGACGAACGCGCGCACCACGCCCGCGGTCCCCTCCGGCCTGAGCGTGATCTTTCTCCCGTCGCGGTCCTCAAAGGTATACATTTCCTTCTCAACAATGTCCGTTGACGTACCGATGCTCCGGGCAAACAGTTCCGTATATTCGAAAACCGGGACCCGTATCTCGGCAAACCCAAAGTCCTCAAACAGCCTGCGCGCCGTCGCCTCGAGGTATTGCCATACCGGCATGTCCGACGGCAGCACATCCTTCACACCTTTAATTGCCTGGATCGACATTCAGACTCCTTTAGAATGACATAATAGAAAAAAGAGATTAAGTGATTGAGGTTCAATCACTGTCCCGATATCCAGTCTCTATTTTTGTAATATCTATTCACGTTCTCTTCACTACTACATCAAGGCTTCCTAAGCAGCTTCCACGGGCTTTCTTTATCTCTTCGGAAGCGTCTTTCACGTTCTTCCCCGCGTCCCTGACATGCACCACCACTTCATCAATATTCTTCTTTCCGCATCTATCGCCTGCTTGGAGATTGCCATCATGTTCTCAAGGTTCTGGTCAAGATTGAGAGTCGAGCTGCTAAGAGCATTCACTTCGATAAGCGTTGAGAGACGCTTCACTTTCTGTTCAAGGCGGGCAGTAGAGGCGGGATTCTTCATGGTCCAAAAATAGCACAACATGACGATGGTGGTCAATGGGAAAGTGTAGGGACAAGGACCGGGAGATAGAAACAGAAGGCAGCAAGACGAACGGATAGGCGGCAAAAATGGATTTTCCCTGACTCCTGACTACTGGCTAGTAGCTCCTGCCTTCAACTTCCGTATCCTCTCCACAACCGGCGGATGAGAGTAGTGGAACTTCGCATAGAGCGGATGAGGGTGCAGATTGGCAAGATTCTCCCGCGAAAGCTTCACCAGGGCGGACGCCATGGCATCAGGACGACCGGTAAGATCCGAAGCATACTGGTCCGCCTCGCGCTCGTCTCTCCGCGAGAGAGAGGAAAAGAGCGGGGTAAGCGGGAACATGGCCAATGAGCTTAGAAATCCCAGGATAACGACCCTTGCGAAGAACGATGCATTGGCGAGTCCGATCATGCCCGGCAGCCCGTCCCACGAGAGAAGATGAAATGCCAGGAACAACCCGCAAAACGCCATTGCCTCCGTCAGGACGATCCGCTTCAGCACATGCCGCATCTTCCAATGGCCTACCTCGTGCGCAAGGACCGCGAGGATCTCCTCGTGTGTCATTTGATCTAACAGGGTATCAAACAATACGATCCGCTTTACCCTGCCGATGCCGGTGAAGTATGCATTCGAATGGCGGCTTCTGCGGGACGCATCCACCTGGAACACGCGGCCGACCTTAAGACCGGCGCGTTCCATCAGTACGCGCACCTTCTCTTCCAATCCCTCCGCTTTCACCGGTTCAAATTTAAAAAAGAGCGGTTCAATGACATAAGGCGAAATATACATGACGAAAATACCGAAGACCAAGAGAAACATCCATACCCAGAGCCACCACCAGGAGGGGCTGGCCTGGATGATCGCGAGCGCCGAGAGAACGACTACAGAACCAATGACCGTTGAGATCGTGATTGACTTTATCAGATCAATAAACCAGAGACGCATGGTCATGGTATTGAATCCATAGCGATTTTCGATCTTGAAGTTTCTGTAGAGGCTGAAGGGAATATCGATCAGCGTTTCAGCATACAGCATGATGAGGGAAAAAAGCAAACCTCCCCAGAGCAGCGAGCCGGTTAGCGAAAGTATCCAACGATCGTAGACGCCGAGCAGTCCGGCAAAAAGGAAGAGGATGGTGAGGATGTTACCGAGGATTGATTCAAAATAACCGACACGGCTGTTCTCCAATGTATAATCGGATATTTTTTCCAGTTGCGCCGGACCGACCACACCCTTAAATTCAGGAGGCACGGTTTTACCATGAACTTTTAAATACGCAAGGTTCAGGTACTTGAGCCAATAGCCGGTCCCCAGGATGAAAAGATAGGCAGTGAAAAGCACGGCAGACATGGGTCGCATGATACAGTCATTCTGCAGCCTCGTCAAGGCTTGAGTGGGAATCGCAACTAGATTGGTTGAAGATTGAATCGGAGTGCTGGTGCAGCTCTGTTGAAAGGGGGAAAAAACAAGGCGCCCCGATGTTTTTTGTGAAAGGATCTCTCCTCTCAACTTGTCATCAAGACGCCTTCATTACTGCGCTGCAAAACCTAATTATTTTAACTGGTTGTTTACTATTGCGTCCTGGTGATAGATTCTGGTCGGCTTAAACTTTATTCATGGGGGGATAGAAGTTTCTCGCCAATGTACCAGCTTCTGTTCACCTGAGAGCAATGGCACAGCGCAGTATTTGGTTAAAGGATAGCAGTTTAAGATTGTATGTCAATAGACCTAAAGTCGTATTTAATGATGAAACCAATAATGTTACGAATGCGAGAATAATGCAATTGCTTTGGTCCTGCTCTTAACATTCAGTTTCCGATATACACGATACAGATGGGTCTTTACTGTTCGCTCGCTGATACTGCTCCTGGCCGCGATCTCCTTATTCGATTCACCCTTCATGACCAGGGTGAGCATTTCCTTCTCCCGGCTCGTAAGCGGTGCAAGCCCCGGGACGTTCACGTTAAGTATCTCGGGCAACAACACGGGATTTGAAATCGCCTTTTCCAGGATCCTGCGTTCAGCCCAAATTTCTCCATTGAATACAGCTTGAATTGCTTTTATCATGATCGCAGGCGAATCGGTCGTCTTGATGTATCCCCTGACACCCGCCTTGATGTCATATATAAGATCTTCATCGGGAGGAGTTCGCTGCAGAAGATGAATGATCCTTGTCCGGGACGACTTTGTATGGATCGCGTGTATAAATCGCGAGAGAGTATGTTTTTTCAGCACCTCGGGATTTAAGAGCATGATATCGGGAGAGGCTGTCAGCTGCTTAATAGCGGTTTCACTCGAGGATACAATTGAAATAATACCCATTGTATCCTGCTGGTCAAGTGCAGCGTTAAGCGCTTGCATCTGATTTGGGTCGTTTGCAACGATCATTATACGAATTATAGACATAACAACCCCCGTTTCCGTATCGGTTGGATATGTTAGTATTTTAGTATGATATTGATCGGCTGTCAAGGCCTGACGTGTAATAAAAAAGGATGAAGTGCATTTTAATGCAACTGGTCGGTGCTGTTATATCGCGACGCCTACATATTAATGCCAAAATCAAGGAGCAGTTTCCCGAGTAGTGAGAGCGGTAGTCCGACGACGTTGAAATAGCACCCATCTATCTTGTCAACCAGCAAAGCACCTCGTTCCTGGATGCCGTAAGCGCCGGCCTTGTCGAGTGGTTCGCCGGTGGCAATATAGGAAACTATCTCCTGCTGCGCAAGGCGACGGAACCAGACACGGGTGATCGAGGTTCGGGTAACGGTCTTTCCCGTAGCAACATCCATGACCGCAAGGCCGGTGATCACGCGATGTGCTTTTCCGGAGAGCATTTTGAGCATTCGTTCGGCATCACTCGCATCTGCCGGCTTACCGAGTATTTCGTCATCAACGACAACAATAGTATCTGCGGCAATAACAATGCCGGAGACTGCCCGCGCGGCCGCGAGACGCGC
This sequence comes from Nitrospirota bacterium, assembly GCA_963796285.1. Classification (GTDB taxonomy): domain Bacteria; phylum Nitrospirota; class UBA9217; order UBA9217; family UBA9217; genus JALNZF01. Next base: position 589,204 of record CAWCKW010000012.1, on the reverse strand, counting down.
CTTGTCGAGCGCTACCCGCACAGCATATCCTTCCGGCACTTCATTAGGCAGAACGCGCTCGTCCACATCGGCCGGATCGATGCTGAAATCCAGACCGAGCTGACGCAGCAGCTCTTTGCGGCGAGGCGAGTTTGACGCGAGAATGATGGGCGTTTTCATGTTCCTCAGGATAAACCGTATAGTTAAGAGTGTCAAGATGTACTAATGCAAACACACTCAACAACGCGTCATTGCGAGGAACGTTGCGACGAAGCAATCCTAAATTTTACAGCCAGATTGCCAAGCGCCCGGTGGTCGCTCACTATAACGATGTAATCATACACCGTTAATAATATGGTGGTAAGCGGATCCGTCCATCTCATAGACCGTTTTCAAAGCGTCATTTTGAATGCCTATGGTGTCACTGTTCATGGTGGCGATTTAATTCATCTGTAAGGTATTGACGTTCGATTTATTTGAACACCGGCAGGAAGTTCGGAACAGATTGAGAATACTTGCCCATGACGTGATGCTGTTTAAGGGGTTCCCTGTGTCATATGATACTGTTTTTTGGTTGCTGCATACACCACATGGTGTTCCAAGTCATGATCACCGGCGTAGTCGGTGATCATGACTTTTTACGACATCCGCGGATTCTATCTCGAAGTGCTACGGCTTGAGGCCGCGACCTCCAATGGTGTTCTGTAACCGAGGCACTTCCTCGGTCGGCTGTTAAGAAGATATTCAATCCAAGCTATCTGCTCGGAAGCAATCTTACTAAAGTCGGTACCCTTTGGCAAGTACCACCGGATGAGCCCGTTGATGTTCTCGTTAGTGCCCCGCTCCCAGGATGCATAGGGATGGGCACAGTAGCATTTGATCCCAAGCTTGGCCGAGAGCGTTTCGTGCTTGGCATTCTCGGTCCCGTTGTCCAACCGTGAGTGTTTGGCGTCCCTTGGCTGGGAGCTTCTTGTGTCGGTCAATGACAGCCCTGTTTGTCTCGGCAGCGCTCGTTCGCTGTAGCTTGGTGATTAGAACAAAACGGCTCTTGCGCTCGACAAGGCTATTTAACGCCGACTTGCTCTTTCGGAAGACGAGACTGTCGCCCTCCCAGTGACCATAGTAACGGCGACTCTCAACGGACTTCGGCCATCTCCACCCGATCTGGATTCTGGGGATGGTAGATGTACTGATAGATAGCCTCGTGATTGATGGTTTGCCCTGGATGGTCTACTCGGATCCGTCCAGAGATTTGTTCAGGGGACCATCCCTGAGCCAGGCCGTCCTTCACATAGTGCCTGACGAGGTCGTTTTTTAATCGCTCGTGCTTATTGGCATTCGTTTTTCGTTCACAAGCCCGAGCATGTGCCCGGAAGGGACTCCGGCGGAGAGTTCCTCTTGAGTTCGCGTGAGACCATGCTTTTGTTCCGGCCTACGGCTTTTGCAATGTCGCCGACACTGGAACCTTCTGAGAGCTGGGCGGCAATGAGCTCTCGTTCTTCTTGGCTCAGATGCTTATATGATTTTGGCATAGAAACTTAGAGTAGCATAGCTACCCCAAGTGTTGCACTTCGCTATAGAACTGGCGCATCTTCATGGTTATGCCGATTCCATATTATAATACCTTCGAGATTCGAATCCTGCCAGTGCTGGCGATTCGAACTTCGAATATTGTCTTACTAATTGCACTCTGGATCGCAATCGTACCGCCGCTGGTTGTGCCGTTCGGGTTGAGATGTATAGTTGCAACATTTGCATTCATATTTACACCCGTAGGAAAGATGGTCCAGTCATATATCACCGTGCTCCAGTCGTTGCTGTTACTCGATCTATTTCCGCGTTTAACCCGATATCTCCGGTTTTCAGATTCAAACTCGACCCGATGCTCCAGGTTGGAGGTTATGGCCTTACTTTTTGTTTCCCGCAATATGGACAGAATATTTCGAGCAGATGTGCGGTATTTGGCGTTGCTTATCCATTGAACAAAGGGCGGTATAGAAATAGCGGAGAGGACGGTGAGCAAGGCCAACACAACGATTAATTCTGTGAGCGTAAAACCTCTTTCAGCCCGAACAGGGCACGTCGACAGCTGATCCTTGTGATCCATTGAAGCCTCCTGATTGTCGGATTTCGAGATTCTCGATGCTCTCTCTATACCGCAGGAGGATTAATACGTTATTGCGATTTCCAGCTATAATTTGTTTTTCATATAAAACCAGGAAACTTTGATGGCCGTACTTACTGTGAAGGTAGATGGGAAAGATGCACTTGAGATTGTACATTAAATGACTTATGAGACATTCGGCTCGGAAGAGTCGTACTTACGTCGACACGATGAAAGCTGATCAACTGATCAAATACCAGGGATATTCCGCAAAAAGGAGAATGATAACTGACGGGAACGCTGCTGCCGGATCACCTTGTAGAGATTATGCCCGTATTAGACACGGAGACCACGAATTGTCGTGTTCCAGCAGTGTCCTTTACTGTTAAGGTGGCACTGGAGAATACTGAGCTATTTGTGGATGTTCCATTGGGATGAAATCGAATACTAATGGTCGGGGTAGAAGTCACTTCGGGCTTGATGTTCGTCCAGTTCGCTGCCGCTGACCAGGCTGTGGAATTGTATGCCTGATTTCCCTGCCTTTTGCCGCCGTATTGTCGCAAGGCTGAGTTAAACCCCACTTCCTGCTCCAGGTTCGATCTCAGTGCCTCGCTTTTCGCCTTCCTGAGTATGTTCACGAAATCTCTTGCCGTTTCTCTGGCTTCGATACTTCTGCGCCACTGAAGGTAAGACGGCAAAGCCATGGCGGATAAAACGCTGATAATAGCAAGTACAATTATCATCTCAATCGCGGTAAAACCCTTTATAGTGCGTAGTGTCGAGCCACGGAGCATCATTTCCCGCCTCCTTCCGTGTGCGTTACAGAGAGAGTATATTTCTGTGTGGCCTTGATGCCGTCAGGGTCCTGCGCAACGATTTCAACGGCATAAGCGCCCTCCGGCTTATCGTCGATCCGCCAGTTAATGACGCCCGTTTTGGCGTCGATAGTCATTCCCTGTGGCGCGGAAGCAAAAGAATAGGAAAGAGGGTCGCCATCGGGGTCCTCAGCTACAACGCGATATGTGTATTCACGTCCCAGAAACTCCTCAATGGGAACCGATATAATACGGGGTGAAGCATTGGGAATAATCATTCCCATAGTTAAAAAAGGCGCCCCATCGCCTTCTCTATCATAGGGGATTACCTTGAGCATTACGGTATCGCCTTTCTTGAAGTCGTTGCCGCTCAGAACCGGTGAGTCTCCTAAGAGTTCCTTGCCGTTTATCGACCATACATAACGGAACCCGACCTCATCACCATCCGGATCAAACCCGACGGGCTTAACCGTGATATCGACTCCCGCATGTATGTATTGCGGACTAAAGGGGACTGATACAACATTCGGCACGCTGTTGCCGATGACGACGGATGCCGATTCTTCGATACCGCCTGAAGTCACAATGACCGTAATCGTATCGCCCCTCAAGAAATATTTTTTCAGGAGTTTGTAGGTTGTTTGTCCGGGAATTACCAGAGAATTTTTCTTCCATTGATATGCTGCCGGACCGACTCCGGAATAAACCGCCTGGATATCCGTCATCACTGTCGGATTTTCCGGCATGATTCCAACCATCGTACTCCCTCGCGATTGCCGGCCGATCTCGCTGGATGCATGCGTTGCGTTTCCCCCCTGTTGAGGGGAAGTGCCGGGACCAGGCGCTTTCCCCTCTTTCGTGCAGGCAAAGAAACTAATCATCAAGATCATGAGACAGAACACTTCTATTTTTTTTGTCATTGTTTATCTGGCCCCTCGTATTACCTAGTTCCCCTTGCGACGCTTTTTAGTGCCTCTTCATTTCTGTCGCCAGTATATCTGCAATATATGTCCACTCAGATCAGGTCTTGAGGGACACAAGCTTCCACTGCATCCCATGATCTCTCCCGGAGGTGACGCCATTCCAGTGCCAAGATGTCCAGCCCGGTCAGTCCTTAGATAAACCGCATTTCCAGATTTTCCCATTGATGCATATGCATTCCATTTCAGTGCATTGAAATTAGCGGTGGAATCATTGGTAGTATTTAAATTTAGGGTAGAACCCCCATTTTGAGGATTCACCGCCCAAAGAAAACTTTGACCGGTATTCCCCTGGTTGCAGGGATCGACAGCCACATTGGTATTCGGCATAAAGGTCGTGAAATAAACTATGCCGTTAAAGACCCGGGGATTACTGATAACTTTTTCCCCTTGAAAGGGCGTCACGGTCAGTGTTCCGGCGGAAAAAACCTGATCCGAACCTAAATGCTCAAAACCTTCCATGCGAATATACCAGCCATAATAGGTTGTATTATCCTTGTCCTCCACCTGTCTAATCTTGCCTTCAAAATCAGCGACCTGGGCAGCAGTACCCAGTTGTATCAAGTCTGTTGAAACATCAACCAATTTGACCTCAGTCAAGGCGCTCGTAATATTCCCCTTGTCAATCACTTCGTAGAACCTGTCCACAACAGCCCTGTTTAAAGGATGTTCCCGGTCTCCAGTGCCGAAGTATATCCGGACGAAATTCTTATCGATTACAACGGAGGGATTGTAAAGTATTTTTCTCCCATTCGTGCCGTCGGCAACGCCGGGGGGTGGATATCCCGTAAATCCCGGATTTGATGAGAATATCTTTTTCACATTCCAATCGGTCTTGTTGGTTGACGAGATGTCGAACCTCCATATATTCCCGCCCGTATCACCCATATAAACAGTGTCCGCATATCCGTCGTAGTTCTTGTCGATTACGGCCGGCTCACTCAGCATTGAAAACTCCAGCGGCGGACTACCGGCCTGATTATAGCTCCATATCAGGCTGCCTTTATTGCTGTAATCGAATGCTGTCGTCGTACTCACTTTTGAAGCGATCTCAACAACGTAGAAGGCCCTCCCCTTATATTGGGCGCTATTAAGACTCGTGACCAGTGTTGCTCCGGCACTCGTGATCGGTTGACCGTTCACGTCCAGTCCGCCGTCGCTCGATGCCACGGCGCCACAGACGCCTAAGCTGAAAGTCTGTGTCGAACCGTAACGTGAGTCTTCATTGCAATTGTCATATCCACCGCCGAATAAGGCGACGATCTTATCAGTGGTCCCCAGCTTTATTTTCCCTATCTTCGGTTCGCTCCAGCTCTCGCCCATGTCCCCGAACAACGCAGTTATCGTATTCGTTGTTCCGATCAGAGTTTTATTGTTTCCGATGCTCCAGATGAACTTCGGCTGAGTGGGGTTTGACACATCAAGGGCGTAATAGAGGCCTTGCGTAGGCTGACTGTCTTTGCCACTGCCCCTTCGGAGACCAAAGATAAGAATCACGGTGTCACCATCGGACGGATCGATCGTGCCGTCATTATTCCTATCAAATATATAGGCTTTAACAGAGCTGTCCGCGAAGTACGCGTGGGTCGGACCTTGCAAATACTGGAGCGTAGGAAGCACCTCCGGGGGAATAAACGCCCAAGCCTCGTTGCCGTCGCAGTCCTTGAAGGCATGCAGCATGCCGTCGTTGGAACCGAAGAAGATGATGCTCTTGTTCTTTGTACAGTCCGCTTCATTTGTGGTGGTAAAAGTGAAGGTTGCGTAGCTGACGAACAGGGGTTTGGAATGCAGGACATCGCCCAAGATCCAGTCTCTATCAGTCGTAGTGGTGCCTGCCGAGTTAATGCCGTATGTGTCAAATCCATGAATGAAATTGATGAGCAATTTTACATCCGTGGTTGTTCCCGTTGGTATGATCGGCCCGGGCAGGCCAAATAACCCGGGAGTAAGTCCCACATTCAAGGTGCTGAAAGCATTACTCGCGTTAGTCAGGTCTGTATTGATTCCCAGATAAGTGTAGATCTTGCGTTTTCCCGTGTCCGAAACAGCGCCCGATATGTCGCAGGTTGCACAGCTGATGGCCATGGTCCTGTTCAACAACAGCGTTCCCGCGCCGCCTTCCTTGACTTCGCCAGCGTCCGGGACCGTACTCCAGTAGGATTGTGAACCGGGCCGGAAAGTTCCGCTCGCCACATTTGCCGGAATCGTTACACCGTCCCGGGCATCAGGCCTGGCCTGACTGATATTGACGTCGCCTGCGCCGTCATCATAGGTGGCACAATGTCCTGTCACGTCAAGGACCTCATCCTGATTATTGCCGCATAAATTCCCCGAGGCAAGTTGGTCCTGGAGGCCGTATTTCTTCAGGTTGCCGCTCCAAACCGCCCCTGCCTCCGGTCTAAAGAACCCCATATATAATCTGCTTCCGCTGAACGTCCTGTTTTCGGGGCTCACCGGCACAACCGGCGCGACAAACGACGAGTCTGTGATAAAAATACTCGCTATGATCTTCGTGAGCGACTGGCTTAACTCCGCTTCGTTCCCGGCTTCGAAATCACCGCCGCGGCCATGCTTACTGTCCGCGGTCAGTGTCAGGAGATCGATCGCTTCCTGGTCCGCCCCGAGTCCGAACCCGATCATGTAGGTGACGACGTTCTGAGTGCCGGTAATATCGGTCCTCAAATCGGTTTCATAGAGATAGCGCGCGACGCCGGCAAGTGAGTGGCTCCTATCGTTGGCGCACGTAGTATAACTGCAGTTGCCGCCGTCATATCTGCCGTATAATGTGTTTACAAAATCCAGATTCGCGCTATTATCCGCCGTCGACATGCCATCGGTCACGAAAACAATATAGTTTTTCTGGCAACCGAAATCGATCGGGGAGGTGTATGTTGCCGGGCTTCCGCTCAGGCCGATGGTATTTCCGAAAGCGCTTGTACTGCCCTGGTAGTAGCGTAATGCCTCGACAAGCGATTCCCCCAGCGGAGTATCGTTCAAATCAGTAAGCGTGTCAACTGACGATATCAGGGCCTGCCTGTTGGTAACCGAGCCGGTATGCATAGAATCCATGTCCTTCACGGTAGTTATATAGTTACTGCCCGATACCGAGACATTCAGGAATTGCGCGCCCTGCCCGGTGCCGCCGACATAGTGATACGTCATGAGCCCGAATTTTACACCGTTCGTGGTATTCACGAGGTTCTTGACCACATCCCGCGCGATTGATATTTTCGACTTAAATCCGGTCGTGCTGTGATACCAGTTGATATAATTGCCCAAAACATAGACCGCGTTTCCTGATGAACACGCACCGCTGGAACTCAATTTCCGGCCGCTGTAAATTCCATAAGTCTGTAAGATTGAACGTGGGTTAGTACCACTAGGACACGATGTGGTTATATTATTAACACTCGCATTAAGTAATGTGCCGGTCGCTCCGCCGTCAGTCGTTTTATACACCGCGTTCGTACTGCAATTTCCCGAGCAATTGTTGGTTACGGTATATGTCACGCTGGAATCGTAGCTGCCTCCGGGGACTGAATCACCCATGCTTCCGGAATCGTCTATAATGATAAGGACATTTGGCTCGAGGACCGAAGCAGACCCCCCATATATGACCGTATCACCCGCGAAGCGATCCGGACCGGCCGTTGCGACACCAGGACCGGCAACTGCCGCCAATATTGCGATGAATATGATAAAGAGTGACTTTCGCATACAGCCTCCTTTTAATGTACCACCATTCTTTAACGCGCACCCTGTCCCTGTTCTTCATCATAGTTCAGCCTGTTGCCCAATGCCCATTCGGCAGGCTCGGCAGTCGAACCGCAAGAACCGTCGATTTTCAAATGCCCTTTCCACATGCCCTCCCGCTTCAACGACTCCAGCGCGTCAGAGCAGGTCACTTTTATAAGAAGATCGAGCGGTGGAATGCGACGCCAGTTCGCGTCTTTAGAGCTGTTTCTGAAAAACAGCAGGTCGGGATCGTAATCACCGGAATATTTAACCGCGGGATCGTACGCAGAACCCGCCCGTGGTCCTCCCTGCCGTGCAATGCCGGTCCCGACAACCATGAATAAGCATATCGCTAAAGCCGTCGAAAAAGTAAACAATATTTTTTTCATAATATCCTCCTTCATAAAAAGACCAACTGACTATTCCCGCACAGACCCCCGCGCCTTTGTTAATCAGGGGATAAGCACAACGCAAGCTTCAATGTTCACTATGGAATTATTCACTGCCGTACCTTGTGAATTCAAGGTAAAATAGACGGGTAACTTCTCTTGTCCAATATCCTGCAAATTGGATTCATACATAGTACCCGCCGGAAGAGGCGCTTTGATCAAAAAACGCGAATTCATCTTAATGGTGCTGTTATCGAGCGATTGATCAGGAATCGTTACGCTGGCCCCGGTCGCGACATACGAATTCTCAAGTACTGCCCTGTTCGAAGCATAGCCGACACCGGCTTCTGCGGCGTAGTATGCGACCTGGGTGGTCTTGCTATTTCCCGATATGCGGAGGTCAGTGCTGGAAGTGTCCAGCGCCCATACGCCAAGCATGGTAAGGAGAACCAGCATTACCAGGGCAATGACCAAGGCCATGCCGCGTTCGTTTCCAGCATGCCCTGCTAGTGTATAAATTCCCTTTTTGCTCATCTTCGGCTGTTCTGCTCGTGTCATATGGCCTCCTACAACTCTTTGAAACCGATGACTGATTCCAACTGCCTCTGTTTTGTCGTGTTGTCCGAAAGGCCCGTGGTCTTCACGGTTCTTCCGACGAGCGTAACCCTCACCGCGCGCATTTTGAGCACGTCCACTGGGTTAACCAGTGAGCTGGCTTCCGCAACGCTAAAAGGAAGGTTCATAAGATAACTGATCTGGAGCCCTGACATATTTTGAGCGATCAACTGGCTTACCTCGTTTGCCGTCCCGATGTTCAAAATCCTCATCAGGCATAAATCTCCTGAGGGGCAGGTCGCTATTGCGCCGCCGCATCCAGCCACACCGGTCTGTGATCCCAGGCAATAAGTGATCGTCACCGGGTAAACCCCATTACTCTCAACCCTGACGATAACATCGTTCGCCAGAAAGGTCCCCGCGGGTGTACTGTTGCAGCTGGTCGTATCAGGACCCAGTGTGATTTGAGGGGGAATCCTTTGCGTGCCCGCAACCAAGTAGGTACAATTCCCTCCAGGCTGCGTTTTGCTATTTGCTCTTATGATCCTGACTGTATCTCCGGTGTTAAAAGCATCAACGGAATCGGTATAGGCAACGTTAAATACTGGTGTCGCCGACTGCGTTATTGCAGCAAAAATATGAAATGATGATTCAGAATTTAATGTTAACGTATCGGAATTGGCTACGCCGGCACCATCACCCGTGGCTTGGACCGGAAAAGCATTGAATGTGGCTGTGGCAGGCGAGGGAATAAATAATCCGGCCATCCTTACGTCATTGGTTATTTTGTCCATGGCGATCCTCAGGTTTTGCTGGACTTCCACCACTTCGTCCTGAACATAGGCGGAACGCTGGTGCGTTGTGTACAAAGAATAGAGGGCCATTGTCACCAAACCGAGCATAAACATAACGATTAGCAATTCTATCAATGTAAATCCTTGCTGTATTTTTATGAGAATCGTCCTTTTCATTTATTGGACCTCTTTATACGTAGTGAATGCCACGATCTTTGGAACATTTACACCATCCGGAGAAACAAAATAAACGTCTACATGTATCTGCGTTGTATCCTTAATGGATACGCCACTGAAAGTTGTAGCGTTCGGTATTATCTGGTATCGCGCTCTGAATGTGCCGGCACCCGGCACAAAAAGGTCGCTTGACGGGGTAACCGGGTCCAGCGTCGGATAGAGAACATCCGGCCCCGAGGCTGTTCTTAACAGGACATCGGTCTTGCTGAGAGATGTGATCTCTTCCGCTACCTGCTGGGCCAGGGTGGTTGCCACGGAAAGCCTGTTTGACAAAGAATTTGCATGTATAGCAGTTCCCTGCATACTGGCCGTGGCCAAGAGGCCAATGGCCAACAGCATCATGGCAATAAGCAGTTCGAGAAGAGTAAAACCTTTCTGTTTTTTAATAGTGCGCCTCATCGTTCGATTCTCCTAATTGGCGTGCACGATCTGCTGATCCTGTTTATCATGATATTGCCTCGAGTGCGCCGCTTCTGCCGTCATCAGATCTCCGACCTCCCATTCCTGATGATGGGTTCACTGGATAGCGTTCCAATATAATGGCCTCAGGATAAGGATTTTCGATTACTGATGAACATACCAGGCATAACATGGTGCAATTCGTCTTTATCGTTGCATTTCCTTTTAAGTCCGTTCGCTTGATTCAATTTATCAAGTATGCAATACTTGTACCACATTAATATATTGTATTTTCAATTAGTTAATGGACAATATCTTAGGGTACTAGATTCTGAAATTCCAAGATAGGTAATTAATTACACAACAACTAGCCCCGCATACCCGACCACCTGATCGTAGTCCCCACTCACCTCTCCAGAGTTCGCATACTTGATGAGTTCCGCACTGGTCGCCCCCAGGAGTTTGCAGGCAACGAGCATGGCCACTGCCGGGCCGAACCCGCACATGGTGATGCCGTACTCCCTGACCACGCGATACAGCCCCTCTGGATCGAGATTCAGCAACTGGTGAATCGCTTTAAAATCCTTTTCTTTTGCCGCTGCAGCCTGCTCATAGTGGCTCATATCGGAACTCGCAATGATGAGCACGTCCCTTGAAGTTCGGAGTTCGGAGTTGGTGTGTATTTTCCCTCTGCCCTCTGCCCTGTGCTCTCCGTGTTCCTTTATCGCCTCCGCCACCGCCCTTCCAACCTCTTTGCACGTCTCGAGCCTCGTATCGAGCATCTGGATCGGGACGATCCTGAACTTCTTCTTAAAATACTGGATAAAGGGGAGCTGTACCTCAAGGGAGTGTTCGCGGAGGTGGGCAAGTGAATCTTCCTGGATGCGCGGGGACTTTGAAAGGATCGAAGCGGCCAGGGCTTCGTCGATCTCAACGAGGCCGAGTGGTGTCTCCCATTGGCCCCTGGACATGAGCGAAACCGGTGCGCCAAGGCCGGTGTGGTTCGGCCCGATGAGCACAAAGGTGTCCGGCAGTTCGATCCGGGAGTACACTGCCCCGGCCACTGATCCGGAATAGATCAGACCCGCATGGGGAGATACGATGCCGAGGGCTTTTGTTTTTACAGCACCGGGTACGATGAATTCCCCAACCTGCTTCCTGAGCGATTCGGTAGATCCTTTGTAGAACTGTCCTGCTACAGCCGGATGACGAAGCATAGGCACCTCTGTCTGCTGCAGTGTCCATGACTGCTGCCGTATATTACATATTACATGCTCGATTCAATAAAACCGGCAACCACGAACACACGGAGCAAATTCAAAACTATTGACACTGCGCAACCATGCTGACTTGTGATTAACACGAATCACGTTCGAGGTCTAATAGGCTTTCCACTATCCGCGAGGACTATTGTTCAAATGCAGCGTATGGTACCAGGCATACCGGCATCACGCTGTTAAAGAGAACTTTTCACTATTTCGAGGGTGCTATTGGCGCGCTGTTCATGATAATTATGCAGGACCTCTCTGATACGGGGGCTCTTGCTGATCATTTGCATTGAGATCTTCTTCAGACACCTCCAGCACATCCGATTCCTCTATCGTCTCAACGGTCGCGGTCCTTGGCTTGCCCGTGAGGAAAGCGATCTCGCCGAAGAAATCACTCGCCTGGAGAGCGGCAAGTTCCACCTTTTTACCCCTGATTGTGGAATAGACCTTTACAGAACCGCGGGTAAGGATAAAGACCGATCTTCCTCTGTCCCCTTCTTTGATGATGGCCTTTCCGGGAGTCAGGGTATGAATGATCATGCGCTTGGTGAACTCGTTGAACTCTTCCTGGGTAAAATCGGAGAAGAGCGGGATAACGCTCCTGGTCGACTCCCGTGCCCTGTCCTCGATCGGCTCGAGCTTTAAATCGGTGATCGATTTGTTGGAATGAAGCATTTCTATTTTGTTCAGGGCGTCCCTGCTCGTTGGATCAAGCCTGAGCGCCAGTTTGTATTGGGCAAGGGCCTTAACCACAAACCCGCCGTCCGCGTACAGGTCCGCAGCATGGATGTACTCTTTGGCAGCCTCAGATTTGTGGCCGAGTTTTTGGCGGGCGTTGCCGATCCTCACGCGGACCATAGGATCGGGGTCAACAGCGAAAAGACTTTCCATCTCCGCGATAGCTGATTTCCAGTCGGATTTTCCGAGGAACTTTTGTATGTTTTCGCTGATCGTTGCTTTATCTGAAGCCACAGGAAACCTCCCTGCTGGAGATTATGGATTTTATAGAAGAATGAGTGGCGGTCGCTGGAAAAGATAAAAATCCACCACGGAGACAATGGTAACACGGAGAACAGAATTTTGGGACCAGCGGTTTTATCACCTTGGCTTCCTCCGTGGTCTATCTGGGGTTTTTAGATTTGATCCAATAGCGTTGTTTGTATTCGCAACACCGCAGGGTATTAAAAAGCCCTTTTCTCCGCGTTTTCGAACCTCGTGTACCGGTTGACGAACGTCAGGTCTACTTTGCCGATCGGACCGTTTCTCTGTTTCCCGATGATCACCTCGGCCTTTCCCCTCTGGCCGCACAGGCATTCGCCGTCGTACGGGCATTCACACTTGTTATAGACCTCATCACGATAAATGAATAATATCACATCCGCGTCCTGTTCAATGGCGCCGGATTCGCGAAGGTCGGCAAGCATCGGTCTTTTTTCCTTGCCGGGCCGCGTCTCCACCGCCCGGTTCAGCTGCGAGAGCGCTATGACCGGGACCTGGAGCTCTTTGGCAAGCGCCTTGAGCGAACGCGAGATGTTCGAGATTTCCTGCTCGCGGCTGCCTTCATCACCCCGGCCGCGCATGAGCTGCAGATAGTCGACAATGATAAGGTCAAGGCCCTGGTCCGCCTTCAGCCTGCGGGCCTTGGCCCGCGTCTCGAGCACCGAGATCGCGGCGGTATCATCGATAAAGATCGGCGCTTCCGCGAGTCTGCCTGCAGCGGTGGAGAGCGGCGTCCAGTCACGATCCGACAAGTGGCCGGTACGCAGTTTGTGCGCGTCCACCCGCGACTCGGAACCCAGCATACGAAGCACCAGCTGCTCCTTGGACATTTCGAGGCTGAAGATCGCCACCGACTTTCCTTTTTCAATGGCGGCGTGCGCCGCGATGTTCAGACAGAACGCCGTCTTGCCCATGGACGGCCTGCCCGCAATGATGATCAGGTCGCTTTGCTGAAATCCCGACGTCCTCTCGTCCAGGTCCAGAAAACCGGTCGCAAGGCCGGTGACCATCTCTTTTTTCTCATAGAGCCGTTCAACGATCGCGAAGCTGTGCCCGACGATATTCTTCATGGAAACGAAGGAATCCTTGATCTTGCCCTGGGCGATCTCGAAGATCGATTTCTCGGCACGGTCCAGGAGTTCGTCGATGTTGACCACGGTACGCGAGTCTTCATAGCTCTGGGTGATGATATCGGTGGCTGAGTGGATAAGTTTGCGGAGCACGGCCTTCTCGCGCACGATCCGCGCGTGGTACTTGATGTTCGCCGCCGTTGGGACGAGGCTCACGAGTGTTGCGAGATAGGACGCCCCCCCGACGGCCTCAAGCCCGGTTTTGCCGCGGAGAGCATCGGACAGCGTCACGAGGTCGATCGCGTCCCCGGTCTCGAACATGTCGAGCATGACCTTGAATATCCTGCGATGAGTGTCCTTGTAGAAATCGTCAGGCGAGAGGAGTTTCGATGACCTTGTTGATGGAGTCGTTCTCGATCAGGATCGCGCCGAGCACCATCTGTTCGGCTTCGATATTTTGCGGGGGAAGTTTTTGAAGAGAAACTTCGGTCTGAACGGACATGATAAAACCTCGCGACCGGCATATAGAAAAAAAGAAGCCAGAAGTCAGAAACCGGAATGTATCTCCTGACTTCTGTCTCCTGGCTCCTGAATTCTGTTGGTTGTTGGACTACTCTTCCGCGATCACCGAGACCTTGATTCCGCAAGAATGTCGGCATGCATCTTCACGGAGACAGTATAGTCGCCGAGACGCTTGATCGGCTCGTCGAGGACGATCTTTCGTTTGTCGATCTCCACGCCCTGCGCCTTCACGGCATCAGCGATGTCCATGGAAGTCACGGAACCGAAGAGCTTGCCCTCTTCGCCGGTCTTGGCCTTGATAATGACGGCAAGTCCTCTGAGCCGGTCGGCTTCTGCCGTGGCAACTTTTTTTATCTTGCGGATGCGGTCCGAGACCATCTTTTTCGCATGATTCATGGCATTTAAGTTATCAGGCGTTGCCTCAATGGCCTTCTTGTTTGGCACCAGGATAATTTCTGGCATAGCCGTCCGCGACCTTGACGAGGTCGCCTATGTTCCCCAATTTGTCTATATCTTCCCGTAAAATTACCTGCATTGCTGATACTACTCCTTTCAAACGTTAGGTGCCAAGATACTACCAGAAACCGGGGCAAGGTGTCAACAGGGAATTGCTCGGGAAGATCCTCCTGCTGCGCAGCCGCTTTGTTAAGATGCCTTATGAGACGACCCGGTCTTTGCCGAGCTTTTTTGCCTTATATAAATTTTCATCCGCCCTTCTGATGATATCGTCTACCGACCGGTCGTGCTCCTGGACACACACGACCCCAAGGCTCATGGTAACAATGACATTACTGATTTGTTCTTCCCTGACATGGGTACGGATCCTCTCGGCAAGTTCCCCGGCATCGTCCAGGCTGGTGTCCGGCATGATGATGAGAAATTCCTCCCCCCGTAACGGCCAAGGATGTCGTAAGCGCGGACGGTGCTCCGGATGCGTCAGCTCCTGGCCACTTTCTTCTTGAGCTCATGCAGCGTATTCATTGCATCGAGCGGAGTCATGGTGTCGAGGTCCAGGTCCTGAATCTCTTTAAATAAAAGGCCGGCCTCGCTGGCGAACAACCCGAGCTGCGGTGCAGAAGTTCCCGCTTCTTCCCTCTGTCTGCCGGTGACGCCTGTCTTTCCGTTTGCCGTTCTTACTCCCGCCCATATGCGTCGCTGCCACCGGCTCACCCTGGTCGTTGAACTCGGCCTTTTCAAGGTTTGCGAGCACTTCCCTGGCCCGCTGGATCACTGCTTGCGGGAGTCCGGCGAGCCGCGCCACCTGAATGCCGTAGGACTTGTCCGCCCCGCCTTCCACCACGCGCCGGAGAAAGATGATCTGGTCGTTCCATTCCTTGATCGCCACGGTATAGTTCTTCACCCGGTCCATGGTAAGCGCGAGCTCCGTAAGCTCGTGGTAGTGCGTGGCGAACAGGGTCCTCGCCCTGATCTTGGTATGGATGTACTCGGCCACTGCCCAGGCAATGCTGATGCCGTCGAACGTGCTGGTGCCCCTGCCGATCTCGTCGAGGATGATGAGGCTCCGGTCCGTGGCGTTGTTCAGGATATTAGCCGTCTCGTTCATCTCGACCATGAAGGTGCTCTGGCCGCGCGTGATGAAATCCGATGCCCCGATGCGCGTAAAGACCCGGTCCACGATGCCGACCTGCGCCTCGCGCGCCGGAACAAAGCTGCCCATCTGGGCCATGATCGTGATGACCGCCACCTGCCGCATGTAGGTGGACTTGCCCGCCATGTTCGGCCCGGTCAGGATCACGAGCTGGTTCTCTTCGCAGTCCAGAAGCGTGTCGTTCGGAATGAACCGCTCTTCGAGCGCGAGCTGTTCGACGACCGGATGTCTGCCTTCGATGATCCTGAGCGTATCGCCGTCAAGGATCACCGGCCGGCTTAATTATTCTTTGCCGCGGCCTCCGCGAGCGAGACAAGGCAATCGAGGACCGCGAGCCGTCTCGCCATGTCCTGGATCCTGACGGTCGAGGCGGCAACCGATTCGCGCACCTGCTGGAACAGCCGGTACTCCAGGTCGAGGATCTTTTCCTCTGCACCGAGGACCTTGTCCTCATATTCCTTGAGCTCGGGCGTGATGAAGCGTTCAGCGTTCGCGAGCGTCTGTTTGCGGATAAAATCCTGCGGCACGTTCGCGAGATTGGTCTTCGTTACTTCGATATAATACCCGAAGACCCTGTTGTAGCTTACCTTGAGCGAGTTGATGCCGGTGCGCTCGCGCTCGCGCAGCTCGATGCCCGCGATCCAGCCCTTGCCTTCCGAACTGATGGAGCGAAGCTCGTCGAGTTCGGCGTTGTACCCTTTTTTGATCAGTTTTCCCTCGCGCAGCGTATACGGGGGATCATCGCTGACAGCACTCTCGATAAGCTGGTGGACCTCCGCGAGGTCGTCCCATTCCTGAGCCATATCATAGATCAATCGGGCATTGCACCGGGCCAGCAGTTCATGGAGCCGGGGCAGCGCGGTAAACGACTGTTTGAGCGCGAGCAGGTCGCGGGCATTTGCCGCGCCGAGAGAAACGCGGCTGATAAGCCGCTCGAGGTCATAGACCGCGCCGAGCGCTGTCATAAGGCTGGAGCGAAGCTGGTGGTCGTTCTTGAATTCCGCCACTGCATCGAGCCGATGCTCGATATCCAGCCGCGCTCATCAGCGGGTTCAGGAGCCATTCGCGCAGTTTTCTGCCGCCCATTGCCGTGACCGTGAAATCGAGCACGGACAGAAGCGTTCCTTTCGATAGAACCGTCGTAGATGTTCTTGACGAGTTCAAGATTGCGCTGGCATGAGGCGTCCAGGACCATGTGTTCCCGGACGAGAAAAGGCTTGATGCGGCGTATGTTCGCAAGGCCGGTCTTCTGCGTCTCTTCGATATAACGGAGCGCCGCGCCCGCGGCGGAAATGCCGTGACTTCATGCCGCTGCAGCCGAAGCCCTCGAGCGAGGCGACCTTGAAGTGGTCGAGCAGCGTTCGCAGGGCGGTCGTGATGTCGAACGTCCAGTCGTCGCAGGTATTGATCGCCTGCGTGTACTGACGAAGCAGCGAAGAAAGACCGGGACCGGGCGCATGGTCCCTGGGCAGCACGATCTCGCGGGGCGTGAACCGCGCAAGGAGCGTATCGAGCTCGGCGAGATTATCCGCGCCCGCGATCTCGGCCATGAAGAAATCGCCTGTTGAGATATCGAGAAAGGATAGTCCGAAACCGTCCTTCGCCGGATACAGGGAAGCGAGGTAGTTGTTGTCCTTGGCATCCAGCAGATTGGAATCGAGCACTGTTCCCGGCGTCACCACCCGGATCACTTCGCGCTTTACAATGCCCTTCGCGAGTTTCGGGTCTTCCACCTGTTCGCAGACCGCGACCTTGAAGCCGCGCCGGATGAGCTTGGCGATATAGCCCTCCACGGCGTGGTAGGGGAACCCGCAGAGCGGCGTCTCGATGCCCTTGGATTTGTTCCTCGCCGTCAGCGTGATCTCGAGGACCTTCGAGGCGGTCACCGCGTCCTGGTCGAACATCTCATAGAAATCGCCCATGCGGAAAAGCAGGATCGCGTCGAGGTGCTGGCGCTTGATCTCGCGGTATTGTTTCATGAGGGGGGTTAAGTCGGTCATGGATTTCCAGGGAACAAAGATTGACCAGAGTCACTAAGATACGGAGAACACGTTGAGGTGCAGAGGCATATGAGAAAAGACTTACATTGTAGATTCTGCCACTTCTCAGCTTCTCATGTTTTCGTTTACGATCTGTGACCTCCGTGGTAAATGTTCAGTCTTTGAGTTTCTCAAAATACGGCCTCAGCCTGTCATACGTCCCGTCAAGCAGTTCAGGCATCACGCGGGTATCGTCAAACACCGTGATATAGCTGGAATCGCCGGACCAGCGCGGAACGATCTGCACATGGAGATGTTCGGGGATCCCCGCTCCGGCGGACTTTCCGATATTGATGCCGATGTTGAAGCCTTCGGGACGCAAGGCCTGCTTCAGGATCGTCACCGATGCCTGTGTCGTTCTCATCAGGTCGGCAAGTTCCGCCTCGGGCAGCCGGTCGACCTCGGACTCGTGGGTGTAAGGGACGATAAGCAGGTGGCCGTTGTTGTAGGGATAGAGGTTCATGATCACGAAGGAATGCTTCCCGCGATACAGGATATAGTTCTTGCGGTCGTCATTCTTCTTCACTTCTTCGCAGAGAATGCACCCCACCGGTTTTTTAGAACCCAGGATATACTTCATTCGCCATGGTGCCCAGAGTCTGTCCATATTTTTTGAGAGAAATCGAGGGACGACCGTTCACTGCGTTCACTAGGACGATGGACGAAAAATCAATTGCATCTCACATCCTTCGTCTTATTTCCTTCGTCCTTCTTCCTCATCCCGCATCCTCGTCCTTCGTCCCTCGTCCCTCGTTTTATTATTCTTTCCGCAGTTTCTCCAACTCAGCAATAACTTTTTTAATATCATCCCAGACAAGTCTTTTGTCAGCCGGAGTTCTCAGCAAGTATGCCGGGTGGAACGTGGGCATGAGCGGAATGCCCTGATAGGTCTTCCATGTGCCGCGAAGCGAAGTGATCCCCTCTTTTGTCTTGAGCAGCGTCTTGACAGCGACGTTGCCCAGCCCGATGATGATCTTCGGCTTGATCGCCTGAAGCTGTTTGATGAGGAACGGTTCGCAGGCCTGATCTCGTCCGGTTCGGGGTTCCGGTTGTTCGGCGGCCTGCATTTCACGATATTGCAGATGTAGACATCCTCGCGGTTGAGCCTGCATCCCCTTGACGATGATGTCCGTCAGCAGCTGTCCCGCAGCGCCGACAAAGGGTCTTCCCTGCTCGTCCTCTTCCTGCCCCGGCCCCTCTCCGACAAATACGAGCGCTGCGTTCGGGTTGCCCTCTCCGAAAACGATGTTCTGCCGGCCTTTGTGCAGTTTACAGCGGATACAATCTCCAAGTTCTTCGCGGACAGCATGCAAGTTCACTGCTTTGTTGTACCGAAGACGGTTCACTCGTTGGAGTAACAGGGTGAACTGCTGATCGCGGACTTCCCACTGAAGTCGTTTCAATGAAACTCAAGCCCAGCGCCTTTTGATACTCAAGGTGCGCCCTGACTTGCGTCACTATGTCCAGAAATTCCCGTTGAACTTCATCCATGAAAGACAGTCCTTAGTATTGTTACCGTGAACGTTGACCGTTGAACTCCGAACTCTGAACTTGATTATTAATTCCCCCATTTCAATTTAGTCCTGAGGATCTCGTAATAGCTCTTTGAGGGGTGTTTGATGAGCTTCATCCTGTACCGCGATTTTTTGATCTCGACTACATCGTTCCACGCGAGTGGAAATCCGATCTGGCCGTCGAGGGTGAGCGATACGTCCTCGCTCTGCGACATCAGGCAAACAGCCACCACGACCGTATCGGGCAGGGCGATCGGCCTGTTCGAGAGCGTATGCGGGCAAATGGGCGTGATCACGAAGCAGTGGATCGTCGGATGGATGATCGGTCCGCCCGCGGAGAGCGAGTAAGCGGTGGAACCCGTGGGTGTTGCCACGATCAGTCCATCCGCCCTGAGGGTGGTCAGGTGGCCGTCGTTCACCGACACCTTGAGCTCCATCATGCGCGCGAGCGCGCCCTTGTTGATCACCGCATCGTTCAGCACCCGGTACCGGGCAATATTCCTTCCCTCGCGGACCACGCTCACTGCCAGCATCATCCGGTCCTCGGTCTCAAGCTTGCCGGCTATCGCTTTTTCGAGGTTGTCGTACAACTCATCAAAGGAAAGTTCCGCCATGAAGCCGAGGCTGCCGAGGTTCACGCCGAAGATAGGCACATCCGTGTGCGCATCGGCGACAAAGCGGGCCGCGGACAGAAGGGTCCCATCGCCTCCGAGCACGATGATCATCTCGACGAGCGCCGGTATTTCAGACGGTTCGTAGCCCTCCATTTTGATGGCCATGGCCGTGTTGGCGTCGATGAAGACCTTCTTGCCCCGCGCCTCAAGCCACGAGGCGAGCTTCTTTGCCGCCTTCTGCGCCGCTGGAATATCCTTTGCTATAATACCGATCTTCTTCATACAATCCCCTGTCCCGGGCAACCGTATTGCTAATATTTACCACAGAGCACGCGGAGAAGAAATTAAATATTATGGAGAAAGCGCCTCTGCGGCCTCCCTCCCCCTCTGCGCACTTTTATTACTGGCACCGTTTTTTTCTTATCATTAAACTGCGAGAACACAGAGCATCTTGTTGATCAAGAACATAAAGCGTTTGGGTTTCCACCAGACATTTTTCTCAGTGCCCTCTGTGGTTTCATCCTGCGGCCGGTTTTGATCGATCCAGCTCCTGCTTTAATTCCTCCACCAGCTTCTCGTACCGTTCCCCTTCCCCGATGAACCCGATCTCGCGGCACTGTTCATCAACGTAGGAAAAGTAGACGCTCAAACCCTCCGCGGGCAATTCATCCTCGGCCCGTTCCGCCCATTCTATCACCGTCACCCCATCGGATTCAATGTATTCCTCGAACCCGATATTCTCCAGGTCATCGGGATCTTTGAGCCGATAGAGGTCGATATGATAGAGCGGCACGCGCCCCTGGTACTCGTTCACGAAGGTGAAGGTCGGGCTCGTGATGTACTGCTCCTGCACGTCCAGCCCCTGGGCAATGCCATAGGTGAAATTCGTCTTCCCGGCGCCGAGGTCCCCGTACAGACAGACCGTATCGCCTGCGTCGAGCAGTTCCCCAAGCAGCTGTCCGACCTGCCAGGTCTGCTCCGGGCTGGCAGTGATCACGTTGAACATTACTCATCCTGCCGCGCGACGGCCTTTACCATATCACGTTTGCCCACGATGCCTGCGAGCTTGCCCGCCTTTACCACCGGCAGCAGATGCACCTTTTTTTCCGTCATGATCGTGGCGATGTCCACGACCGTGGTGTCTTCCCCGATCGTGACCACCTTGCGGACGCAGATGTCCCCCACCCGCGTGGCTGTCAAACGTTTCACTTCCTGCTCGAACTTTTTCGAGCTTTCCAGATAGATCGCGGCGTCCAGAAAACTCACCACGGTCGGAATGTGGAGCCGTTTGTTCCGGCTGATAAGGTCGTTATCGGTCACGATGCCGTAGAGCGCACCCGAGTCGTCAACCACCGGCACGCCGCTGATCTCGTACTTCACGAGGAGCGAAGAAAGCGCCTCGATCGAGGTATCGGGCTTGACGGATATTACGTCTTTGGTCATGATGTCTTTCGCGGTCAGCATAAGATCCCCCTTAAGAGTGATTTGACACGGAGTTCACAGATAACACAGAGAAAAGTAAATCTTTTGGACACGGATGAAGATAAAATGAAACCGATCTTGTTTTTTTCGTTTAACTTCATGTCAATCATGTTGCCTGAACAGGCTGCCGGTCTCACTCACCGCTGCTCAGTCGTTTCTTTCAACGCTTGCGGGATCTTTTCTATCAGGTCCCCGGCGATCATTGCAATCTCTCCCTTCTCCTGAGCCGCAAGGTCCCCTGCCATTCCGTGCAAATACACGCCGAGGCACGCGGCCTGACTTGCGCTGTATCCCTGGGCAAGGAGGCTGCCGATCATGCCGCTGAGCACATCGCCGGTGCCGCCTGAAGCCATGCCGGGATTTCCCGTGGAATTGATGAACACCCATCCATGAGGGGTCGCGACCACCGTGGCCGCGCCCTTGAGTACGACCGTAACGCTATACTTCCTGGCAAAGGCTGAAGCCACGGCGATCCTGTCCTTCTGTATGTCATCGGATGATATTCCAACCAGCCTCCCCATTTCACCGGGGTGCGGGGTCAGGACAACAGGCGCCTTTACCTTCTTGAGGATGTCCGTAAAGCCGGACAAGCGCATTCAACCCGTCCGCGTCGATCACCGCGGGGATCGTCAGTCGTTGAATGAGGCTCCGCACGGCCTGGACCGTTTCGTAGTGGGTTGAAAGCCCCGGACCGATCACGCAGGCGCTCTTGGTTCCCATGGCCTTGAGCAGTTCTTCTTCCGACCCGATCCCCAGCGTCCCTTCGATGCTTTCCGCTGACGGGACGCACATGGCCTCTGCGACCTGTGCCTGGATGATCGGGACAAGATTGTTCGGTGTGGCCACGCTCACGAGTCCCGCGCCTGTTCTGAGCGCTCCCCTGGCAGCCATGATTGCCGCCCCGGCCTTGCCCGGCGATCCGGCGACGACCATGAGATGGCCGAAATCCCCTTTGTGCGCATCGGGCAATCTGCCGCTGATGACGCCCCAGACCGAATCCTTGTCCAAGAGGCTCACTGATATATGTTCTTTTTCCGCGACCTCCGATGGAATGCCGATGTCCGCGACCCGCACCGTACCGGCATACCCTGCGCCGGGATAGAGCACGAGTCCGCGCTTCAGGAACGCCATGGTCACCGTAAGATCGGCCCTGACCGCCGCGCCCATGACCGCGCCGGTATCCGCATCGATTCCCGTGGGAATGTCGATGGCGACAACAGGACAGCCTGAAGTATTGATCATCTCCACGGCCCGCGCATACGCGCCTTTCAGGGGAGATGACAACCCGACGCCCAGCAGGGCATCGACAAGGACATCCGACCAGGCAATAACATCGGCAAGAGAACGGGGAGACGCATTCTGCACGATCTCGACATCCATCTTGCGAAGAATGGAGAGATTGACCTTTGCTTCACCTTTGACCGCGCCAAAGGATGCGAGCAGCGCGACCCGCACCGGTACGCCGCTGATCCTGAGCCGCCGCGCGAGCGCCAGGCCATCACCGCCGTTATTCCCCTTGCCGCAGAGAATGCCGACCCTCAATCCCGCAAGGCCTTCGAAGAACTTCTCCATGGCGGTCATGACCGCTGCTGCCGCATTCTCCATCAGGACCGTGCCGGGAATGCCGAAGTCCCTGATCGCCCTGCGGTCGATGTTCTTTATTTGTTGTGCGGTGACTATTTTCATAGACAGTTTCTACCCGCCTTCGTAACTAAGGAACCAAACTCTACTCAAAATGGCAAGAAAATCACAAAGAGTTATCACGAATGACACGAAACGGACGAATTATACTAATAAAACCAGGAGATTGTTTTTTTCTTCGTGACATTCGGATCATTCGTGCAATTCGTGTAAAAAGTTTAGGTTCCCACTTGTCGGGTTGGAATAATAATAAATCAGCCGTTTTCACCGGAACCAGAGAACGCCGTACCCTCAAGCACCACCTGCGCTACTGCGTATCCTTCATCGTGCGAGTAGCTGAGGAACACCTGTTTCACTCCCCTCAGGTCCATGAGGTCTTTCACCCTGCCGGAGAGGTTCACGATCGGGCCGCCGCCTTCACCGTGAAGCACCTCTATGTCCGTCCACTTTACGCCCGCGCTCCATCCGGTGCCGATGGCCTTGAGTACCGCTTCCTTGGCAGCGAACCTGCCTGCGTAGTGCTGGGCAGGATATTTCTGGCGCGTGCAGTATTCCCGCTCACGTTCCGTAAATACCCGCTCGAGAAAACCGGGATGGTTCTTCCCTGCCTTGTCGATGCGGTCGATCTTCACCAGGTCAATTCCGATGCCGACGATCATGTTTCCCCCAGTACTGCCACAACGTAATGTCGAAATCTTTCACCGCAGAGGACGCGGAGGACTCAGAGAAATTCTTGAATCACAAGACACTAAATTTCTTCTCTGCCTCTCCCCTTCTGCGACACCTCGGATAATTAATTGTTTCGGTTTAAATTCCTTATTAAGATCATGTCATGATTTTAATAACATTTATAGCCTGATTCTTGTTTTGCTGTTATTCAAGAATTTGAATTTCTCTGCGTCCTCTGCGGTGAAATAGCTTTTTCTTTTTCAAATAACTTTGGACATAACCGGCCATGAATTTCCAATTTTCACTGCATTTCAATTTTCAATCAATGCCTTCATTTCCCGCACCGCCCGTTCCATCCCGACGAGCGCGGCCCGTGAGATGATGCTGTGGCCGATGTTCAGTTCTTCCACCTCGGGGATGCGGGCTATCTTCCTGCACGTTCACGTAGTTCAGACCGTGTCCCGCGCCCACGCGGAGCCCCAGGCTCCCGGCGAGCTTCGCCGCCTCGGTGATCTTGTCGAACTCACGCTCGCGGTCTTTTTCGGTCTTCGCGTTCGCATACGCGCCCGTGTGGATCTCCACCCAGTCCGCGCCGGACTTCTTTGCCGCCGCGATCTGTTTATCATCGGGATCGATAAAGAGACTGACCACAATGCCGCCCTGCTGGAGCCGGCTTATATACGATCTCATAAAATCGGTCCGTAAGGCCACCTCAAGACCGCCTTCGGTCGTGAGCTCTTCCCTCTTCTCCGGCACCAATGTGGTAATTTCCGGTTTGACCTCGAGCGCAATGCGCTGCATCTCCTCGGTCGCCGCCATCTCGAGGTTCAGTTTCGTCTGCACGGTCTCGCGCAGCAGCCGCAGGTCCCGGTCCTGAACATGCCGCCGGTCCTCGCGCAAGTGCGCGATGATGCCTTCCGCTCCCGCCAGTTCCGCAAGCACGGCCGCTGCAACCGGATCCGGTTCGCTTCCTCTTCTTGCCTGACGGATCGTGGCAATGTGGTCTATGTTTACGGACAGTCTGGGCACGCAGCACTACCTCCTGAATGAGATCCCTTGTGATTTGATTCTATCATCTCTCTATTCAAATATCCAGAAAATTTGTTTGCAACGGGACCGTTGCCAGCACGCGAAAGCGATGGAGTAGAGCCTTGACCCTGTTCAGCGCCTCTGGTATATTTGCTCTATCGAAAAGATCCCGGGAGGTGGACAGAATGATCCGTCTCGTGAAATCGTTGTGCATGGTGGTTCTCGTCGCTACGGCACCGGCACTCCCGGCGGTCGCACAGGAATCGAGGACCGTTACGTCTGAAGGCGTGGCCGCGATCCAGGGCAACGCCCGCGACATGGCCCGAGACGCCGCGCTTGAGGATGCCCAGAAGCGGGCCGTGGAACAGGCGATAGGCATCCTGATCGACTCACAGACCCAGGTCGAGAACTACCAGCTCATCAGCGACAAGATCCTGTCACAGACCAGGGGTTACATCAAACGTTACGATGTCACCAGTGAGACGGTTGACAGCGGTTTGCTGCGCGTCCGCATCAACGCGGAAGTCGCCCTCGGCCAGCTGACGCACGACCTCTCGGGCATCGGGATCCTCCTCGGCCGAATGCACAAACCCCGGACCATGGTCATGGTGGCGGAGCAGAACATCGGGCACGGGGTCGCTGCCTGGTGGCTGGGGGCGCATGGCGAGCAGACCGATATCAGCGTGGTCGAGAACACCTTCATGGATAAATTCACGGAAAAGGGATTTGAGTTCATCGACCACGAGATCGCGGCTAAAGGAGATCAAGGTGACCGGGGCCTGCCGGGTACAGGACCTTTCCGTTGCCCAGGCCAGGACGCTTGCCGCCCAGGCGGACGCCGAGGTCGTGATCATCGGTAAGGCTGCTGCCAAGCTCTATGGTGAGATCGGAGGCGGAATGAGATCGGTACAGGCGGACCTTTCCGCCAGGGCCGTGCGCATTGATACCGGCCAGGTCATTGCCACAGCCACGACCCATGCCGCTGCGGTGCATATCTCGGAGGTCGCTGCCGGGACCGACGCCCTCAGGAAAGCCTCGAACCAGGCCGCTGATGAAATGATCGAAAAGATCCTTGCGGTCTATGCAAAGGAAACCGGGGGCACCCGGTCCGTTAATATCACCATCATTGGCCTGAACAAGGACCCAGTTCGCAAAATTCAAGGACGTGCTCCTGAACCAGGTTCGCGGCATCAAAGACCTGCATGAAAGGAGCTTCAACGGGACAACGGCAAAGATTTCGGTGGACTCGAAGAACAGCGCGCAGACGCTCTCGGATGAGATCCTCCTCAGGAACTTCGGCGCCTTCTCCGTGGAAGTTGTGGGCTCGACGGCCAATCGCTGGAGTTGAAGGTCACGCCGAAATAGCCGATACAACAGGAGTCAGGAGTCAGGAGACAGCATGCGGAAGGCGACAAACGATTCTTGCTGTTCATCTGACTTCTGGCTTCTGACTACTGACTCCTTCGCTTCTCACCTCACCCCACCCCCACCATTCTCTTTGCCGAGATCACGGTATTCTTGAGCAGAATAGCGATGGTCACCGGTCCCACGCCGCCGGGGACCGGCGTAATTAAAGATGCCTTTCTTGAAACAGCGTCAAAATCAACATCTCCAACTGTCGCGCCGTCAGGCATGACGTTGATCCCGATGTCCACGACGATCGCGCCCTCCTTCACCATCTCAGCCTTGATCAGGCCCGGCCTCCCCGTGGCCGTGCAGAGGATATCGGCCTGCCGGGTCTCGACACCGAGGTCGCGTGTCTCGCGGTGGCAGACCGTGATCGTCGCCTCCTTGACCAGCATCATCATGGCAAGCGGCTTGCCTACCGCAAGGCTTTTGCCCACGATCACGACCTTCTTGCCCTTCGGCTCGATACCGTAGTGCTCCAGCATCCGCATCACGCCGTAGGGCGTACAGGGCAGGAACGTGGACCTGACCGAGAGGGTGAATTTCGGCTCGAACAGCTGTGACGTTGATTCATCCGCCGAAAGCCTGCCGACGGAAATAGCGCCCTGACCGTCCACGTCTTTCTCCGGCACGATGGCATTTACGACCTTCCGGGTATCGATATGGCGCGGCAGCGGCATGAAGACCAGAATGCCATTTGCCCGCTCATCGTTGTTCAGCGTCTTGATGAGGTTCAGTATTTCATTCAGGGACGCGTCGGCAGGAAGGGTGTGGTTGAAAATATCGATCCCCGCGCGGACCGCCGAGCTCTGGATCGCCTGATAGTACATGAACGAGGACTTGTCATCGCCCACGAGCACAAGCGCCAGGCCGGCGCGTATCCCGTGCTTCGCGAGCCTGCTGGTCTCGGCTTTGACCGCTGCTATGATGTTCGAAGAAAGTTCCCCGCCCTTCATCAACTGCGCCATAGTACGACCTCCGGATATTGAATGATCATTGCCATTTGCACGTCATACTGGGTTCACCCATTGCTAATGAGCCAGGAAGATTGAACCAGGACCGCGAATCTCCGTATGCCTGATCTCTCCGCCGAGATTAGCTGTATAGAGTACGATAATCGTCGAGATGATCGATAAAACAAGTACGGCAATGACGTTCCACTTCGGAATGGAACCCCTGCGGCGCAGGAGAATAAGACCGACAAGCGCAAGCGTTCCAGACGCTTCAATACCTGTCAGTGACAGGTCGGCAGCCTCTTCATGTCTGCCGATATCATTTTCTGTTACTCCGGGGATCTTTTTTGCAATGTCCTCGGCAGCCTGTCCGGTAAAGAACACGGCAATTGTCATCAATGCGATCAGAACAAGCGCTCCAAAGCTTACCATCTTCACTTCTTCGCTCCTTCTGAACACGGCATACAGGAGAAGCAGAAGAATTCCCATTAAACCTATGACCGGGATATGGTTGATCATGATATGCACGTGCGCCCAATTGATAGCCATGGAGATACCTCCTCGTTATGTGTCAAGCCAAAATTAACCACAGAGTACGCAGAGAAAACGTTCCTTTCCGGTTTTCAATACTATTGTCAAAATCTAACCACAGAGTCCACAGAGAACAGCTTGAATGCCGGGGGTAAAGACATATTCGACCTTCCTCCCCTCTGTGTCCCTCTTATTAACCAATGTTTCTAATCTTGTTCTTGACCCCTTAACCAGGAGTTCATAGATCATCTTACCGAACTATTGATCTCACCACGTCCAGGTTTTCACCCTAAATCCCTCGGTGACCTCTGCCTGCACCCGCGTTTCGCAAGAGCAGGGTGTGGTTTCATACTTGCCTCTCCGGTTTTTCAAAATACTTTTATCATCCTATTAAACACGCAAGCTCCTTGTTCAACGCTTTTTTGAATTCTTCGATCTGATGCTGTTTCTCATCTTCGTTCCACTGAAGCTCTTTTGCCGCAATCTCGGCTATTTTGGGGGCCTGATGGATACCGCGCGAACCGGTCATACCAACATGTATTCTTCGGAGGATGATGTCCGAAAGCGTCCTCGCCCCTTCTTCCCTGATGCTGTAGGCAACCTGGGCACAGATATCCCTGCTCTCCGGTGATATGGTTTCCGCCAGCGCCGGATCTTCTAAAATAAGTTCCAGTACGCCGCCGGTCCTGGACCCGTAAAAGCCGATCAAATGGCGAACAAGCTCATGCGATACATGATAATGAGCCGATACTACCGGCAATTCCTCTTTTACATAGGTGTCATAGTCCATAGGCAGGCCGCCGGGAAGGGGGTTTTTGTCCGTAACGCACTGCGTCCTGTTCCCCAGCACCCTGCACGCCGCATCGACTACGTCCTTTGCCATGTTGCGATAGGTGGTAAGCTTGCCGCCCGCGATCGTGATGATCCTGTGGTGCCGTCCCTCTTGAATGACCCGGTGCTTGCGCGATATTTTGGTTTCGTCCTTGCCTGAGAACGCGAGCGGCCGAATGCCCGCGTAGGTATAAAGGATGGCCTCTTTCGTCAGGTTCATCTTCGGCAGGATGCGTCTGCTCTCGGTGAGCAGGTAATCCACGTCATCCTGGTCAGCATGCACTTCGTCAAGGTCGCCGGAGTATTTCGTATCGGTGGTCCCGATCAGCGAGCTAGGCGCCGAACGGAATAATGAAGAACATCCTTCCATCGCGCGACGTGACGAACAGCGCCTGGTCCGAGAGCTTCGGCAGCACGAGATGGATCCCTTTTGTCGGAAAGATGATCTTTGCGTGGTCAATATCCCCTGCCTGCCTCACCGTGTCGATCCAGGGGCCCGCGGCATTGATCAGGACCTTGGACCGGTACGTGGAGGACGTTCCCGTGAGTGTGTCCTTCGCAGTAACGACAATGCCATTGTCGTCTCCTCGATCTTTTCAGCCCGGACATAGTTCAAGAGCCGGGCCCCTGCCGCACGCGCGGAGATGATGTTCTCGATCACCAGCCGCTCGGGCATGATGATCTGGTGGTCGTAGAACAATGCGCTGCCGATGAGCCCTTCCTGGTTCAAACGCGGTTCAAAGCCCAGGGTCGTTTCCCTGTTGGAGGTGAAATAGTGCGGGATGTCCTTTTCATGGGACAGCAGATCGTAGAGATGAATGCCGAGGGACATGCACCGCCCTTCCGTGCGGATCTCCCTGGTAGATGGGAATGAGGATCGGCATGGGGTGTATAAGGTAGGGGGCCTGTTTGCGAAGGATAGCGCGCTCGCGAAGGGACTCGGCCACCAGGTCCATCTCGAAGTTGGCAAGATACCGGAGCCCGCCGTGGATCAGGCGGGTGGACTTGGAGGTCACCCCTGACGCGAAGTCTCCCTTTTCGAGCAACAGGCACGACAGCCCCCGCAGCGCCGCGTCCCGCGCCACGCCTGCGCCGGTGATGCCGCCGCCGATGACGATTAGGTCGAAGACCTGGTCATGCTGTAATGGAGCGCTCTCCGGCAAACGGTTCTCCTAATGTTCTGATTGAATAATTCCTAACCCGGACAAGCCGGAAATCAGGCAAATCATTTTCGCGCAATGGCCAAGAACAGGGCCACACTGAGCCGCAAAGCTCGCAAAGGATAACTTGTACGTCCTGATTTAAAACTATGATCCCTTTTTGCCGTTCTTTGCGGCCTTTCCGTGCCCGCGCCTTGGCAACAGCAGGGTCGACTTTGCGCGAGATAATGGTTTTCATTTTCGTCTTACTATTGCTATCCATTTTTAGAAGATTTTAATTCTTTAGTTACGATACTCTACACTCTGCAAGAGATTTTTCAGGACCGCGGGTTTGTTGGAATAGATCCCGTCCACGCCCCAGGAAATGAACTTCCGCATCTCGTCCTCATCATCAAGGGTCCAGACATACATCATCGATCCCCTGCTCATGGCAGGCATCAACAAGTTTTTCGCTCACGGTCTTTTTCCGCAGGCTGATGATCCGATATCCCTGTTCTTTATACGAAGGGACATCCCGTGCCGAAAAGACGTCAAAGATCAGCGACGTCGGCATCGACGGCATCGCCCGGCGAACAGCAAGGACCTCTTCTTCCTTGAAAGACGACAGCAAGACATATCCGTCGTAGCCGGACGAGGCAAGAGTACTGCGCTGTCAACAGCCCCCGCGCCGTCGCTTTTGATCTCGAGGTTCAGCCCGCGAACTGCCGCCACCAGCCTTGATGACGTGGGTAAGGGTCGGAACCGGTTCCTTGTTGTTAAGCCTGCAGCCGGCGATCTTCATCGGAGGTAGCCCGTTCTATATTGATATTCTTTTTCAGCTGTCCTGCCGGTCAATTTATCGTGCATCACATAGAGGTCATTGTCACGGCTCTTGCGGATGTCGATCTCGATCATGTCCACCGGCAGGGATAATGCGCGGTGTATGGCTTCAAGGGAATTTTCAAGGGCGTTGGAAGAATCACCGCGGTGGGCGATCACAAGGGGAGTGGGCATGATGATAGTATAGCAAAAATGAAATTAGCCACGGATAAATTCGGATTTAAAATTTAAAACATGCAGGGGGAGATCTCTGACTCCTGACTCCTGACTCCTGACTCCTGACTCCTGACTCCTGACTCCTGACGCTCACGGTTTCTTGCCCTGTGACGTTCTCCACGCTCTTGTCCTTGTTCGTCCGCATATGACCCGCGTGCTTATTCTGCGGCACCTCGGCCCGGCGAATGAGCCCTCGTATGCTCACGAGCTTTTCCAGCGCGGCGGTCTCGCCCTGCTTGTACAACATTTTCGGGTTGCTGAAGTCGGCCCAATGCGTATCGCCCACCGCGGGGTGGATGGCAATATCGGCGTCCTGGACCAGGATCTCGTTCAAATAGATCCGCGTCACAGCATCAGCGCGCATGACCACATCGAGACCGGACTTTTCTTCAAACACCGCGACATCACTCGACACGTCCACGGCAATGACGATGTCGGCGCCCATGTCCCAGGCGCAGAGCACGGGAACGCGCTCCACCCAGCCGCCGTCCACGAGCAGCATGCCGTTGTCCTTGACGGGCGGGAAGATGCCGGGAAGCGCGCAACTCGCGCTGATGGCGGTGCGGAGCGACCCATGCGTATACATAACGCGCTTGCCGTTCCGGATGTCCGTGGCCACGCAGGCAAAGGGGATCTTGGTCTGTTCGATAGAGATTTCGGGGATCAGGGGATAGATGAGGTCTCGGTATTCCTGTTCAGCGATAAATGCCGACTGTGTTGCGGTAATGCCCCAGAAATATCCCTTGCGTATCAGGTACGACATGTCGCTGAAGAAACCGCGGTTGTGGTTGTCCGGCTGTTCAAGCTTTCGGATGAACTCAAGACGTGTTTTGCGGGAAACGAAACTGCGCAGGAACTGCTCCACCCGTTCCATCCAGTAGGAGGCATCGGGCTTGGTGGCATAGAGCCCCCCCATCATTGCGCCGAGGCTGGTGCCGGCGATCATGTGGATGGGAACCTGTGCGTCTTCGAACACCTTGAGCACGCCGAGGTGGGCAAGTCCCCTCGCCGCTCCTCCGCCCAATGCCAGACAAATCTTCGGTTCCATAGATCGAACGCTCCCACGCAAAACAGCATCGGTATCGCTGATATCCAGTGAGCAATGATAGCATCATACCGGAGGAGAGTAAAGATTATTTTTAAATTATGTATTGACTAAACAAGGGGTTCATGGTATGTTCACATTATGAACGCCGAAAGACCATCCCCATTCGGGACTGAACCGTACCGTTCTCTCCAGATATTGGACGAGCTTTCCAATAACGATTCCCTCACCCAGCGGGACCTCAGCAGCCGTCTCGGCATCGCCCTCGGACTCGTAAACTCCTACATCAAGAACCTCATAAAAAAAGGATTCATAACGATAAAAACGATTCCAACGAAACGCTATGCCTATTACCTGACTCCAAAGGGCTTCTCGGAAAAGACGCGGCTCACCTACGACCTTCTCCATGACTACACCCGGGTTTACCGCGAGGCACGCAGAAACTTCAAGCAGCTCTTCCACGAGTTAGAAGCCAGAGGCATGAAAACCGTCATCTTCGCCGGCGCCGATGAGACCGCAGAGATCGCCTACATCACCTTGCAGGAGACCCACATCGAGCTCGTCGATGTCGTCGACGGGGACCTGGCGGGAAATGACTTCTTCGGCAGGCCGGTACGGCCGGTCCCGGCCATTCTGGACATGCGCTATGACGTTGTTGTCATCACATCCTATTTGAAACGCAAACAACTGTTCAAACAGCTCACGGATGCCGGCGTCGACAAGGGGTCGATCCGGTCGGTCTTGACGTGAGCAATGGAGTAACCCGCACGATGTCACCCACTGATACCAAAAAGCACGATGCGGTACTGGTGACCGGCGGCGCAGGCTACATCGGCAGCCACGTGGTCCGGCAATTGAGCGAAGCGGGCTGCCGGGTAGTGGTCTTTGACAATCTTTCCACGGGATTCGCCGACGCGCTCATCCACAACGAGGAATTGATCAGGGCCGATCTGGCGGACCAGGCGGCGATCGAAACGGCCGTCGCACGTTTCGGGATAAAGACGGTCTTGCACTTTGCCGCGTCCATCGTGGCCCCCGAATCCGTTACCGTTCCGCTCAAATACTACAAGAACAACACGGCGAACACCGTGAACCTGCTCGACGCCTGCATCCGGACCGGAGTGGAGCGGTTTATTTTCTCGAGCACCGCGGCGGTCTACGGCATCCCGCAGAACGGGATCGCAGGCGAGGATTCCCCGACGCTTCCGATCAACCCCTACGGCTCCTCGAAGCTGATGATCGAGCAGGTCCTGAGGGACATCGCGCACGCTCATGGCTTGCGGTATGTGGCTCTCCGGTATTTTAACGTGGCGGGCGCCGATCCGCAGGGAAGAATCGGCGAACGGCACTCACCCGAGACTCATTTGATACCGCTGATTTTGAAGGCGGCCAAAGGGGAACGCGAGAGCATTACGGTGTACGGCACTGATTACCCCACACCCGACGGCACGTGCATACGCGACTACATCCATGTGGAGGATCTTGCCGCAGCCCATCTCGACGCGCTCACCTATCTCGAGGCAAAAGGCTCATCGACGACCCTGAACGTCGGGTACGGCAGAGGGTTCAGCGTGAAGGAAGTCATCGAGATCACCCGCAGCGTGACCGGGGTGAAGTTTCCCGTCCAAGAGAAAGCCAAGCGGCCCGGGGACCCGCCCACCCTGATCGCAAAAGCGGACCGCATCAGGCACGTGCTGGGATGGACGCCACGCTATGACGATCTCAGGACGATCGTGGCCGATGCCTGGCGGTGGGAGCAGAAGATAACGGGGAGAAGATAAGCGGCGCTTCCGGTAACTTGCAGAAGAAAATATCAGTCCTTGTTCGCGGCCGCATGGTTGCTTACATAATTTTTATCTTGAGAGAGGAAGACCATGAGATCAGCCATTACCAGCCTCGCAATACTGCTTTGCCTGCTGTCTGTTTTTGCTTGCAGCAAACCGGAAGCCAAATTAGTCGGCACCTGGATCAATGAAAAAACATCGAGCAGCATGGAATTTAACAGCGACAAGACCGGGATCATTCATCAAAGAACGCAGATCAATATTCCCGCCGACCTTCCTTTCAAGTGGACGATGCTTGGCAATAAGCAGTTCAGGGTTGAGGTGACTGTGCCGGGAGCCCCTGCTCCGGCGACAGCGGAGGGAAGGCTTGAAGGAAGTGATGCCCTTGTCCTTCAAAATGACACCTTCAGGAAGATGAAATAGTCTTTACAAACACGCTAAGCAAGAGGAATGAGGATTCTGATAAAATAGGACAACCGTATCGTCGAGAACGGAAAGGGAGAACGTCGATATTCAGCAGCCCTTCTGCCCGGCCCTGGACCACTGATTGTCCGGGATGCTGTAAACAGTGAATGTGATGTTTCAGGACGTCATTGGTACGTTACCCCGGACGGATCACGAGTGAATTCAGACGGTCATTTTGATTTTTTATCTTAAGGGCACAATGAAACAAAGTTGGATCAGATTCCTACCGGATTTTATCAGAGTTAAGGTTGAAGGACGCCATTACCTGCAGAATGTAATCAGCAATACCAGTTGGTTGTTCTTTGATAATGTTCTGAGGATGGGTGTCGGGCTTTTTGTCGGTGTCTGGATCGCCCGCTATCTCGGCCCGGATCAATTCGGACAGTTAAGCTTCGCCCTTGCTTTTGTTCTCCTCTTCTCTTCGTTAGCGAATCTGGGTATGGACAGCATCGCTGTACGAAACATTGTCCGTGATTCTTCATTAAAGGATAAAATTCTCGGCACGGTGTTCGTGCTGAAACTTATCGGCGGTGCAACGGCATTCGCGGCAACAATGGCAGCAATCATTCTCCTCCGTCCGGCCGATAGTCTGACCCAGTGGCTTGTGGGCATTACCGCTGCCGGCATGATTTTCCAGGCATTTGACACTATTGATTACTGGTTTCAATCGCAAGTTAAGTCAAAGTATACGGTGGTAAGTAAAAATACTGCGTTTCTTCTCATCAGCATCTGTAAGATCGTCTTGATCAGCTTGCATGCGCCGCTTATAGCCTTTGCATGGACGGGACTTGCCGAGATTGCTCTTGGCTCCCTGGGCCTGATCGTCGCCTATAGGATCAACAAACATCATCTAAGGGCCTGGCGCGCAAGTCTGGCAGTGGCAAAAGAACTGCTTCGCGACAGTTGGCCGCTGATTTTTTCCGGCATTGTCGGTACGATTTACCTCCGAATCGATCAAGTTATGCTGGGTGAGATGGTAAATGCAAAAGAGGTCGGAATATATTCAGCAGCGGTCCGTATTGCTGAAGCATGGTATTTCATACCGCTGGTCATTTGTTCCTCTGTTTACCCAAGCATTATTGAAGCCCGGGCTCTAGGTGATGAGCTTTTTTACGACCGTTTGCAGAAGCTATACAATTTGATGGCTTTCGTTGGATATGCCATCGCCCTGCCTCTGACATTCATGTCGAGCTTGCTGGTCAACCTCTTATTCGGTGCAGCTTACAGTCGTTCCGGATCCATGCTTGCGCTCTTAATATGGGCAGGGATGTTCGTAATCATCGGAGTCGCGAGAAGTTCTTTTCTCATGGCCATGAATTTGACCAAAATCCATTTGCTAACTGTGTTTATGGGCTGCGTCGTCAATGTTATTTTGAATTATATCTTGATCCCGCATTACGGAGGTATGGGAGCGGCAATTGCATCCTTCATTGCATATTGGCTGGCTGCGCACGGGTCGTGCTTTTTCTTGAAGCCTCTTCGCAAAACAGGTTTTATGCTAACGAGAGCCTTGGCTTACCCAAAATTCTGGTAAACAAAATATGGCTAAATTATTTTCAAAAGTATATTCGTTTTCAACGGAAACCCTTAAGCTGCTTTTGATGAACCCGAAACAGGTTAACGTAGTTGATTTGGCGAGATATTTCCCTGCTTGGTGGTCAAGCTTGGATAATAATAGATCGCCAATTCTTGACGAACAACCATGGATAGCATTTGTAGCAATACGGTTTTTGGAAAGTATACTCAGGAAAGATATGCGGGTTTATGAATATGGTTCAGGCGGGTCCACCCTCTTTTTTGCAGCAAGAGTACAGGAAGTGATATCGACCGAGCATAATAAGGACTGGTACCTGAAAGTCAGTGAGGAAATCATCAAGAAGGGATTGTCGAACTGCAACCTTCGCCTCTTCGAGCCCGTGCCGGCACCGGCAGCCGTCCAGAACGCATCTGATCCGGATTCATATAGTTCCGGCGATGAACAGTACCGCGGTATGTCTTTCCGGGAATATGCTTCAAGCATCAACAGCTATCCCGACGGATATTTTGACATCGTATTCATCGACGGGAGAGCCAGACCTTCCTGTTTTAAACATGCGGAGAGCAAGATCAAGCAAGGCGGCTACTTAATCCTGGATAATGCCGAAACACCATACTATTCGTTTATCCATGATACAGCAGGGAACAATAAATGGAAGAAACACGACTATTTCGGTTTATTCCCCTATCTGTATCATTTTTCAGAAACATGCATCTGGCAAAAAGTGAACTAGCATACAAGTATCATAATGGCAAGGTTAGTATTTACAATCGATTGTAATGGGTAGACAGATCAATCCCGAAGGATCCAGTTCATGAATGTGGCTCATCATTTAAAAATGTTTGTAAACAAGATCGGTTTGCTGTATACGCAAATGATCTGCAAAAGGGAATACCTTTCTCAGGAATTTGTCGGCACCAATGAAAGACCGGTTGAGCTGGAATTTCTTTTCAGACAATTGACGAAAACGTGCCCCAAAACGGTATTGGACGTCGGTTCAGGGCTTACTGCCCTGCCGCACATCATGAGGAACTGCGGCTTTGTCGTCACGTCCATCGACAATATCAAGGATTATTGGCCGAGGGGAATTGTCAACCGCCATTTCTACGTCATCAATGACGACATCACGAAGACCCGGTTGAATAAAAAATTCGACTTCATTGCCTGTATCAGCGTCCTCGAGCACATCAAGGACCACCGCGCGGCGGTCAGATCAATGCTCTCGCTCCTGAACCCCGGAGGCCACCTGATTCTGACTTTTCCGTACAACGAGAAGAACTATGTTGAAAATGTTTATAAAGTGGCCGGATCGAGCGTGAAGGGAGATGCTCCCTTTACCACCCAGGTGTACTCACGGAAGGAACTTGACCTGTGGACGAACGAAAATCGGGCAAAAATTCTGGAACAGGAATATTGGCGGTTTTTCACGGGTGAATACTGGACGGTCGGCGAGATGATTTGTCCTCCCCTGCATGTGAATAAAGACGAGCCTCATCAGATCAGTTGCATCTTGCTTCAGAAGGGCCAATAAAGAACGATACGTTCCCTGGTTATTTTCCGGTCTGTCCGGCCGGAGTCATGCGCTTGCGCACGAGGAGAAACAAGTTGAAGGTTTTATACATAACGAATGCATTGACGCATTATTATAACCTCGTCTTAAGCAGATTAAACGATGCGCCCGGCGTTGAAATCATTGTCGTGGTGCCCAGGGCGAGCAGCGTTCATGTAGGCGACGCCGTTCATCAAACGAAGCAGGGTGTAACGTTCAAGGTTTATGAACTGGAAGAATATACGCGATTCGTCATCTACTCTTCCTTCCGGGGGCTCAGGAAAGTCCTGTCGGATGAAAAACCGGACATCGTCATGGTCTCCGACGCCCATTTTATGACATTTTTGTTTAATATTCCCGTTGTCCTTGCCATGAAAAGACAGGGCATTAAACTTATTCTGCAGTCAATCCCTTTCCGGCTGCCGAGATTCGATGAGGCGCGGGCGCACATTCATGACAGGACCGCCACCCTGCAAAAACTTCCCTGCCGGCTTGGCACGGCATTGCACTGGATCGGAGTTGAAAGTCTCCTTCGTCTCACGCATGTTTATTTTATGAAGTTCGCCTACAATGTGCCGGACGCTCACGTTAACTATGTTGAGGACGCGTATGAGATATACGGGAGCTATGGTGTTCGCAAGGATAAAATCTTCATTACGTATAATTCTCCCGATACGGACAAACTTTTCGAGATCAGGGAGTCGCTGGCTTCCGTTGACCCCATCCTGCCCGGAAGTGAGCATCGGTTGATCCACGTCGGCCGGCTTGTCGAGTGGAAGAGAGTCGATCTCCTCATTCGCGCGTTCGCCAGGGTGAAGAAGGAGTATCGTGACGCGGAATTGCTTATCGTCGGATACGGCCCCATGGAAAATGAACTGAAGAAACTTGCGGATCAACTGCATGTCGCTTCCGACGTCAGATTCGTGGGAGGGGTATACGACCCGAAAGTCCTGGGGCAGTACCTCATGGCATCGTCCATC
Organism: Nitrospirota bacterium; assembly: GCA_963796285.1. Classification (GTDB taxonomy): domain Bacteria; phylum Nitrospirota; class UBA9217; order UBA9217; family UBA9217; genus JALNZF01. The sequence continues at coordinate 551,484 of CAWCKW010000012.1, read as the reverse complement.
TATGTCCTGGCCGGAATGGGAGGACTCTCTATCAACGATGCCATGAGTTTCGGCCTTCCGGTCATCTGTTCGGTATGCGATGGCACGGAAAAGAAGCTTGTACGGGACGAATTCAGCGGAAAGTTATTTAAGGAAAATGATGAGGATGATCTGGTCGAGAAAATCACCTATCTGTTCGCTCATCCTCAGCTGCGTAAACAAATGGGTCTTCATTCAACAGAAATCATCAGGAATGAAATAAATATTCATACGGTGATAAAAGGTTTTCTGAATGCCTTTACCTTTGTGACGAAAATACATTAATACGCTTTGGCCTTGAGCTGGTGAAAGCACGTACCCGTACAGGCAGGAACGACCGCTGGTTAACATACGGTCTTGATGAACGTTACAGGAAGGGCGGCGTGAAACTGAAAATATATGCGGATAAAGCGTATCTTCCGCCAGAAGAGCGGCATGTGATGCTCCTCTTCCCTTTCTGGGGACTCATTCCAGAACCAGCCGGAGACAAGGACGCGGGGAGATTCGATGAATACGCCAGACGCGGCAAAAAATTTTTCGAGCTCGTCCCCTCGCTGGCCGAAGCCGACGTTGCGATAGTGCCCTTTGAGTGGAGGCCCGGCAACAAAGCGTATAGTCACCTTGCCACGCGGTTGGCGGATGAGGCGGAAAAAAACGGCAAAAGGGTTGTGGTTTTTTTTAACAGCGACTCGGACGAAGCCATTCCCCTCGACAATGCCATTATCTTCAGGACTTCATTCTATCGGTCTACCCGGGGACCTTTCGAGTTCGCCTTCCCGGGCTGGTCAGTTGATTTTGTCCCCCGCTACCTTGGTGGCAAGCTCTCTGTCAGGAAGAAAGGGCCTTCCCCGGTGGTCGCCTATTGCGGCTATGTTGACTATGATTACCGAAGTCCGAAGAGCCTCCTGTTCTATGGCCTCAGGGTCCTGTCAGGGAGGCCGCTCAATATCGGGGCCTCGCTCCGCGGTCGGGCTGTCCGGATGCTGCGGCATGACAAACGAATTCTCCTGAACTTCGTAGGCCGGACCGGATTCAAGGGAGGCGGCGGAGAACGTGACCGCCTCGAATATGTGCGGAAACATGGTGGAAGCGGATTACGCGCTGGTGACCAGAGGGGCCGGCAATTTCTCCTACCGTTTATATGAGGTGCTGAGCTGCGGGAGGATTCCGGTTTTCATCGATACCGACTGCGTTCTGCCCTTTGATCACTTGATCGATTGGAAAAAGTATTGTGTCTGGATCGACGCGGACGACATCGACTCGATTGCCGATGCGATCGTGGAGTTTCACAAGAGCATGTCCGACAAGGAGTTCGAAGAGCTCCAGCGATCGATCAGAAGCCTCTATGAAACGTGGATCAGTCCGGTTGGCTTTTACGGCAACCTCTGGCGATGTTTGGAGCGGGACAAGACGCAGTCTGCGAGCGTGGAATGAAAACAAACGTGAGATCACGGATCATGAACTGGACACCAACGGCCATTCAGAACTGGCTCAAGCTGATCTGGATTGTCTGGTTTTCCGGCGAGTACGAGCGCGAATCAAGTACACTAATCAGTAAAATCATTCAGCCCGGATGGACCTGCGTTGACGTCGGCGCGAATGTGGGGATCATTGCGCGCCGTTTGGCCAGGATCGTGGGACCTGGCGGCCGCGTCGTCGCCTTTGAGGCTTCTTCCGATAATGCACGAATATTTTCACGGGCAAATAAACTGGCTGGTTTGGCTTCGCGCATTATTGTCGAAAACATGGCGATTTCTGACGGGACGGAATCGGAGATTTGCCTTTACCCTGGCCGCGGATCTGCGAGTGAGGAATGGAACATCGTCGGACAAGATCTGGACGGGAATAAACAAGAGGCCGCCTATCGAATTCCGGCGATCTCCCTGGATCGTTATTTCCCCTCCGGCGCTCCCGTTCATTTTATTAAGATTGACATCGAAGGCGCTGAAGCACTGGCGCTGCGCGGCATGACGAAGATGTTGCAGACTGCGCGGCCGATCCTCTTCATTGAGTTTCATCATGAGGAAGGCTGGTCAGGCCGCAAAGAACTTTATGCGGCCAGATATGACTTATATGATATGCAGGGCAGGAAGGTCGATCCGGACAACGATAAGGAACGCATTTACCACTGCCTCTCCTTCCCGGCGGAGAAACAATCCGTCACGATCAGGAAGTAAGCCAAGGCCGCATCACTTAGAATGTTACACGGAAAACATGTTTGACCATTACATCAATCGCAGGAGATCAACCCGAGGCATATGAAACGGCAATTAATAAATATTGCGAAAGAAATCTCCCCTCCGATCGTGCTTAAAGTTTATCAGAACCTGATGGGCACGGCGGTTTTTTCCGGGAATTACAGCACGTGGGATGAAGCGCGCAAGGCCTCCGGCGGCTATGATTCCGACGTGATTCTGAACAAGGTCAAGGATGCCTTGCTGAAAGTGAAACACGGCACGGCGGCCCATGAGCGCGATTCCGTTCTTTTCGAAAAGGTACGGTATTCGTGGCCCCTGCTGGCGTCTCTCTTGTGGATTGCTTCACGGGAAGACAACAGGCTCAACCTGATTGATTTCGGCGGATCCCTCGGGAGCAGTTATTTTCAGAACAGAAAAATGCTGTCACACCTGCGTGAATTGACCTGGAATATCATTGAGCAAAGGAACTTCGTGGAATGCGGAAAGCAGTACTTTGAAGATGAACATCTCAGATTCTATTACGGCATCGAAGACTGCCTGAAAGAACAGCATGCGGACATCATCCTTCTTTCAAGCGTCATCCAATACCTTGAGAAGCCCTACGACTTATTACAGACAATCATTGATAAAAGGATCAAGTACCTGGTGTTCGACAGAACGCCGTTTCTGGACACAGGCAATGATAGGATTACCGTCCAGAAAGTTCCGGCTGATATCTATCCGGCAAGTTATCCAAGCTGGTTTTTCAATCTGGATAAATTCTTGAAATTTTTATCAGTCGACTACGATTTAATCGCCGACTTTGAATCCGACGACCATGCGACCATACCCTCCGTCTTTAAAGGGTTTACTTTTGCATTAAAAAACTCATGATTGATGCGTTAATAAAATACTACGATAAACAACAGTACCGGCCCGGCGTACCTGGTCTGTTCATCAACCCTTTCTATTTTGCCCGAAAGGGACTGTATAAAAACATTTCCAGCCTTGCGGGCACGATATCGGGTAAAATTCTTGACGTCGGCTGCGGGCAAAAACCGTATGAAGGGTTGTTCAGATCCTCGCAGTATATCGGCCTGGAAATAGATTCCCCTGAAAACAGGCAAAATAAAAAGGCCGATTACTATTACGACGGCCTCACCTTCCCCTTTCAGGACCACGAATTCGACAGCCTCGTTATCAATGAGGTCTTCGAGCACGTTTTCAATCCCGACGACTTTCTCAACGAGCTGAACCGGGTACTGAAGCCCGAGGGCAAAATGCTCATGACCGTTCCCTTCTGCTGGGACGAGCATGAGCAGCCGCATGACTATGCCCGTTATTCCTCGTTCGGGCTCATAGCGATAGTGGAAAAGCACGGCTTTAAGGTCATTGAGAGCAGAAAGAGCATGAACGACATCCGGGTTATCTTTCAGTTGTTGAATGGATACCTTTATAAAAAAACCGTTACTTCCAACGGGTACTTGAATATCCTGACAGCTTTTTTTCTCATGGCGCCCTTTAACCTGCTGGGAGAACTGCTTTCCAAAATTCTCCCCCGTAATAATGATCTCTACCTCGATAATATAATTTTGGCTCAGAAAATGAGGCTCCTATGAATAATTTTCAAGCATTTGCCGGCAAGAACATACTGATCACGGGCGGCTTGGGATTCATCGGGTCATCGCTGGCACGGCGGCTTACGGTAAAATTGGATGCCAACGTCACCCTGGTGGACAGTCTGATCCCGCAGTACGGTGGCAATCTTTTCAATATTCACGATTTTAAGGACCGGGTGATGGTCAATATAACCGATGTGCGCGACCCGCACGCTATGGCTCATCTCATTCAGGGTCAGGATTATCTATTCAACCTGGCCGGCCAGACCAGCCATCTTGATTCCATGACCGACCCCCAGACAGACCTTGATATCAACGCCTCTGCGCAGTTGTCAATCCTTGAAGCGTGCCGCAAACACAACCCGAAAATAAAGATCGTATTTGCCAGCACCCGCCAGCTTTACGGCAAGCCGGAGTATCTGCCGGTTGATGAAAAGCACCCTATTAAACCCGTCGATGTTAACGGCATCAACAAACTTGCGGGAGAATGGTATCATCTTCTGTACAATAATGTGTATTCCATCCGGGCCTGCGCCCTGCGCCTGACCAATACCTATGGCCCGGGAATGCGGGTTAAGGACGCACGCCAGACCTTTCTCGGCATATGGATCCGGAACCTGATCGAGGGGAAACCGATCCTCGTGTTCGGCGACGGGCTCCAGATGCGCGACTTCAACTACGTGGATGATGTGGTTGACGCGTTTCTCGCCGCCGCCCTCAATCCAAAGGCCGACGGCGAAGTATACAACCTGGGGAGTTCCGAATATGTCAACCTCAAAGACCTGGCCGCCATGATGGTGGAGCTATTCGGAAAAGGATCGCATCAACTAGTCCCCTTTCCAGCCGATCGCAAGGCAATAGATATCGGCGATTACTACAGCGATTTCACGAAGATCAAGACAGCCCTTGGATGGACGCCGCGTGTCTCCCTCCGCGAAGGCCTTAAAAAATCCCTGGAGTATTATGTTTTAAACGGTAAGAACTACTGGGAGTTGAATTAATGATCCTGATGAACGATTTCAAGGCCGAGCCTGAAGAACTTATCCAGAAGGAACTAGCTGCTGTTGAGCGCGTGGTGCGCTCCGGCTGGTATATCCTCGGCAATGAAGTGAAAGAGTTCGAGTCGAGCTGGGCGGCCCGCTGTGGAGCACAAGCACGCGATCGGCGTCGGCAACGGCATGGACGCCATCGAGATCGGCTTGCGCGCGCTCGGGATCGGTAAGGGCGATGAGGTCATTACCACGCCCATGACCGCGTTTGCAACAGTACTGGCGATCATCAGGGCCGGTGCTACCCCGGTGCTTGCCGATATCGACCCGGCAACAGCACTGTTGGATCCCGATCAGTGCTGAGCGCTGCATCTCCCCGCGCACGAGGGCTGTTCTGCTCGTGCATCTGTACGGTCAGGTGCGCAACATGGAGAGATGGACGCGCTCTGCGAGCGGTCCGGAATTCATCTTCTGGAGGATTGCGCGCAATCCCATGCCGCGGCATGGCAAGGCAAAGTAGCCGGGACGTTCGGCTCCTTTGGGGCCTACAGCTTTTATCCGACAAAAAATCTGGGGGCTGTGGGCGACGGCGGCGCGATATCACCAACGCGGAAGAGATCGCCGACAAAGCCAGGATACTGCGGAATTACGGCCAGGCGCAGCGGTACCATCATCCTGAACTGGGGTTGAACAGCCGGCTGGATGAATTGCAGGCGGCCATCCTGTCCGCCCGGCTCGGATGGCTGAATCTGTACATCCAACGCCGCAAAGAGATCGCCGACTTCATATTCCCTCGGAATACGCAACCCGCGTATCCGGATAATGGCGTCTCCCCTCGAACGGGACAGCCATGTGTATCACCTGTATGTGGTCCTCTGCGATGAACGGGACCGGCTTGCGACGCATCTGCAGGAACGGGGAGTGGCAAGCCTCATCCATTACCCGATCCCCGTCAACCATCAACGCCCTGCCCAATGTGAAAATCGGACCGATTGGACTGATACACGCCGAACACCATGCAGCAACTCGATGTCTCTCCATCCCCTGTCATCCGCAGATGAGCGATAATGACGTGAGCATCGGTCATTGAGGCACTCAATGACTTCCAAGTGATCACGTCGAGCATTTTGTTACGCTGTTCGACAGCAATTTTCTTCCCGATGGGTCTGGCGCTCCATGACTCGCTGATGACCCAGGCGCAACCGTTCCACCTGTGGATCCTGTGCATGGACGTGCGCGTGGAGGAACAGCTGAAACGTATTTCGTTGCCGCACGTGACATTGATGCCTCTGGCCGAAGTCGAAACGCGGGACTTGCTCGTTGTCAAGCCCGGAAGAAACAGGGCGGAATATTGCTGGACATTAACGCCATTCACGTTTCAGATGGTGCTCGATCGGGACCAGGACATCCAGCGGGTCACCTACCTGGACGCGGATCTTTATTTTTTTGACAGCCCGCGTATCCTCCTGAACGAACTCGACGCCTCAGGCAAGCATGTCTTGATCACCGAGCACGCCTATGCCCCCGAATATAGTCGTGCTTCACTGGTCAATGGACGGTTCTGCGTCCAGTTCTTGACCATGAGGCGCACGGAGCAGGCGAGCACGGTCATGCGCTGGTGGCAGGAGCGCTGCATCGAGTGGTGTTTCGACCGGAATGAAGACGGGAAATACGGCGACCAGAAGTACCTCGACTCCTGGCCGGAGTTGTTCGGGAACGAAGTGGCAATCGTTCAGCAGACGGAAAAAACACTTGCACCGTGGAACGTGAACTACATGGAGAATAAACTGCAGGTCGGGCTTTCGCCCGTGTTTTACCATTTTCACGGGATCAGAATTACGGGCCCGGACAGGGTGCAGCTCTACCGATTCTACAAGATCGGCAAACAGGGCTTGCGTCTCTATGACCTCTATTTTGCCGCGCTTCAAAAAAGCTTCGCACTATTGAAAAAAGCGGGCATACCGGTTCCGTATTTGAAAGAATCAGTAATGCTGCGTACAAGAATCTGGCAAATGATGTTGAGCCGGGAAGGGCACCGAAGCTACTGATGCTGATTTCCATCGTCACGCCTTCATACAACCAGGGAATCTATCTCCGGGAGACAATCGAAAGCGTCCTCAACCAGGAGGGCGATTTCTCCCTCGACTATATCATCATCGATGGCGGCTCAAAGGACGAGTCGGTCGAATTCATCAGACACTACGAACGGCTGATGAACGAAGGCACCTGGCCGGTCAAATGCCGCGGAATCCGCTACCGCTGGCTGAGCGAAAAGGACCGTGGCCAGACCGATGCCCTCATGAAGGGTTTTCGTATGGCCGAAGGGGAAATCGTGGCCTGGCTCAATTCCGACGATACCTACTTTCCCGGTGCACTGAGGAAAGCCGCGACTACCTTTGCCGAAGAGCCGAGAGCGGCTGTCGTCTACGGCAAGGCCCGCTTTACGGATGCAGCCGGCGTGATCATCGGCAAATATCCGACGGCACCCTTTAACTACCAGCGGCTGGCACAGTTCAACTTCATATGCCAACCCTCCACCTTTTTCAGAAAAAGCGCTTTGAACGGTGTGGGAGGCCTCGATACGAGCCTCCATTTTGTCATGGATTATGACCTGTGGATCAGGCTGGCCGGGAATTATCAGTTCACGTATCTGCCTGAATTCCTATCGACGTACAGGCTGCACGAAGAATCGAAAACGCTTTCCCCAAAAGCGGCCCTGGCCAATCACAAAGAGGCCCTTGACATTGTGAGGAAGCATTACGGCTGGGCCCCGCTCAATCGCGTATACATGTACTGTCATGCCCTCCTCCAGGCAAGGCTGCCTGCCGCGCTCGGCAAATCCACTGTTGTTCTTGTACTGCTCTCCCTCCCCTATGCAGCAGCGTGCTATCTGAGATTGAACAGGGGGATCAGACGTGAAGATGTGAAGCTGCTGCGTCCGTCCAATCTTCGGAAGCTTTTCAAAACATGGACGGACATCTATAAGGAATACTGATCATGCGGATAGGTATCAACGCGCTGTACCTGCTGCCGGGAAAAGTCGGCGGTTCTGAAACCTACATCAGGAACCTGGTGCGGAGCCTGTTGGAAACAGACAGGGACAATACGTACTGCATCTTCATCAACAAGGAAAGCGCGGGGATCTTCCCGGAAACAGACCCGCGCGTCAAGATCATACGCTGTCCCCTGACAGCGACCAGGCGCCCGGTACGCATCCTTTGGGAACAATTCATATTGCCTGTTCAGGTTTGGCGTCACAAGATCGATGTACTCCTGTCCCCGGGAATGACGTCCCCCTTTGTCTGCCCTGTTCCGTCAGTACTCGTTATTTACGACCTTCAGCATATCAATCAGCCGCAAAATTTTTCCCGTCTCTATCTCTTTTTTCTCAAAACGATCCTCTCTCTGAGCGCCAGATCTTCAGACGGGATCATTACGATCTCGGGGCAGACAAAGAAGGACATTATAAGATACTACAAGATCGGGGCCGAGAAAATAACCGTCGCCTACCTGGCCGTTGACCATGAACTGTACTTCCCGGGGAGCGGCGACACCCAGTCATTGTTCAGGACGAAGTATAATTTGCCGGAACGCTATCTGCTCTACGCCGCTGCCTTGCTACCCCATAAGAACCATGCGCGGCTTTTGCAGGCATTCAAAGAAATAGTACAAGAGCTGCCTGGAACAAAACTGGTACTATCCGGCGCTTGGGACACAGGACAGGATGCTCTGGCGGATTTGATATTGGAGTTAGGCCTGCAAAACAACGTCATCCTGCTCGGCTGGATCCCGTTTGAGGACATTCCTTTCTTGTATCGGGGAGCGGAGATATTCGTATTTCCCTCTCTTCATGAAGGATTCGGCCTTCCGATACTCGAAGCAATGGCGAGCGGCGTGCCCGTCGTGTGTTCCCGGATAGAGCCGCTTATCGAGATTGCGGGAAACGCGGCTCTCCTGGTGGACCCCTACGATCCGGCTGCTATTGCACGGGGAATTTTATCTGTTTTCAGGGACAAGGACTTACGGATGAATCTCATTGAGGCAGGCATGCAGAGGGCAAAGACCTTTACCTGGGAAAGGACCGCGATAAACACCCTGGGTGTAATAAGCGTGAACACGCCCCGCAAAAAAACCGCGAAGCGTCCTTAGCGTACACTTCTACTTCAAACCACCGGGCCTTTTTTGAGCTCTTGCCGGGCCTCCCACCACTCAAAGAGCCCCTCGTAGGCAACAACAAACGCAAGGAAAAACCCTATCGATGGCATGTAGAGGCGATGCTCAAAGATAACATCGATGATCGGCACGAAGCTCTGGACAGGCGACAGGCCGATGTAGAACCACGCTACGCCAAAGGGTATCAAGAGCCATCCCTTCTTTTTATAGAGCCAGAATGTGGCGCTCACGACAGCAATATGGCCGATGAATGAGAGGAGTGTCGGGAACTCGAATAATGTCTTGGCAATGGGATATTCATAATCAAGGTTCTGTTTGATGGGAAGGAACAGGAGTCTGATATAGGTCCAGATAACGTTGAGAGAGGTGAGCCAAAAGGTTTTCGCTGTGATTCCCGATGTTGTTGACACATTAAATCCTATACCGGCGCCCGAGCCCGCACCGGCAAAAAGGTCAAGATTGCGCAAGACGATCACCCACGGGATGGTCACCGCTACATACACCATCCATCGGGAGGCGACGGCGCGAACCTTCCCGTCGGCAATGAACAGATAATCATAGATCATCAGGAGCGCCGGCAGGGTCACTGCCCATTCCTTTGATCCCATGGAGAGGGCCGCGGTAAAGAATGCACCGACATAATAAGAGGACCTGTTGGTCCTCGCACCTTTAATGAACAGGAGAAATGTTCCGAGGTAAAAGAAAGTTGCAAGCAGTTCAGTACGCGTAATGATATAGGTTACCGCCTCGGTCTGAATGGGATGCACGGCAAACAGGAGGGCACCGAACAAGGCCATCCTTTTGGCCTTTCCTCGATATTTCGCTGCTAATGCCGGCAGATCCAGTGTCCAGAGCATTAATAGATAAACGAAGATGCTATTCGAGATATGCACTGCGATATTGAAAATATGATATCCCACGACGTTCAATCCGCCCAATGCATAATTGAGCATTAAACTCAGATTGACAACCGGTCGAATACCCCTAAGCAGGGTGATGATATTATCCATGGTCACATGTTTGATAGTCGCATTTTCAACAATGGACGGGTTATCGTCAAAATGGAAACTTGAGGTGAAGGTATTGGAATATGCGATCAGGACCAGACCCGCAATAATGCCGAAGGCGATAAGATTGAATCTCCTGCTTGCGAACACCGTGTTCAGTTTCTCAGTCAACGCCTGCATAGCTGCCATGTTCCTCCCTGTGCACCTTACGTTCGTACAACTATTTAGCACGGATATTGGTCAAAGTAAAGAATATTTCCCGCATTAATCCTTTGCAACATGCTTGCCCGGAGACCTGCCCATGTCTTCCTGCATCTGCTGCTGTAATAGTGCCAGTTCCTGCGCCAGTTTTTTGTTCTTATCGGACAATCCGGAAATAACAACGGAAAAGTGCAGTGTGATCAGCAACAGGAACAGAAAAGCGAGAAGGAAGAGAAGCGAAGGCGGGTAATAGATGCCGAGCAAAGAGGATACATATTCCAGCAGTCCTCTTGACAAGGAAAAGATCAGCAGAATAGTGCCGGCAAAGAGCCAGAGCAGGGAATATTTTTCTTTTAGCCGTCCTCTCCTGATCAGTTCAACGATCACGATTAAACCAATCCCGCAAACCACGATGGCTAATATTTTCAATATGTCCATAGGTTACCTCACTTTCTTCATCAGGTCGATAAAAATTGCCATGAGCACTTTTGTCATGTAATACACAGAGCGAATGGGCGTTATCGACGACCTGCCGCTCGTGCGTTCCCTCATGGTAACGGACACCTCTGTCATCCGCAGCCCGACCTTATGCAGAAGGACGAGGGACTCCACCTCAGGATAGTCATCGGGATAGGTATGTGCAAAGAACTCAATTACCCGCCGGTTCGCGGCCCGGAAACCGGATGTGCTGTCCGTCACCGTTATTCCCAGAATACGGGAGATAACGAATGAGAATATCCCGATCCCCATCTTTCTGAAGATAGGGGCTTTGTAACCCCCAATGGCCAGGAATCTTGATCCGACAACGAGATCCACCTGCTGCGCCTTAAGCGGCTCAAGCAATTTTTTTATCTCGCTGCCAAGGTGTTGCCCATCGCCATCGAACTGCACCGCGATATCATAGGCGTTCCGCTCTGCATAGAGATAACCTGCCTGCACTGCTCCGCCGATTCCAAGGTTAAATGGCAGGTCCAGCACCGGTACCCCCAGTTTCCTCGCGACAAGCGCTGTCGCATCGTGAGACCCGTCGTTCATCACGAGCACATCCGCAGCGGGTATGTGCTCCCTGAGGTCCTGGATCACTCCGGGGAGGCTTGCCTCTTCATTGTATGCTGGTACGATGATCAGTATTTTCATAAGGTATACATAACGACCGGCCGTCTCGCGCAAAGCCGCAAAGCGCGCAAAGAAAACCAATGAACTAAATTCTTTTTCCTGTTTCAAACCAAGGTCAAGACTTGATGTGCTTTCCTTTGCGGCTTTGTTTATGGCCGCGTTTTGGCTTGTCCCCGCGCTATCGCGAGAGCAGGGGGCAACAGCAGGCTACGGCTTCGCGCGAAAATTTGCCTTTGATTAAATCCTTGGTAGACTTAACCCTGCAACCTGATAAGTCCTGTTATTCTTTCAAGGCTATCTCGTATGCCGATATCCGATATTTGCAGAACAATCGGTAGAGTTCGCGGCGTCCGATCCGTCGTAGTTTGGAAAACGCCCGCCGCTGCCTGATAATGCCCGGCAGCGCCGAGAGCGCCGAATACCAGGCTTTGAGCAGGATCGCCATTGCGGAGAAAACCGAATTCTGCTCGGAAAATCTGCCGCTTGCCCCTTTGCCGGTCAGCGCGCCGTACAGATGGACGAAAAGTCGCGTGAGTGTCCAGAAGGGGCTGACCAGGACCATTTCCAAAGGATAATATTTCAGCAACACCCATATCCGGTTTCGCTCAACGAGAAAAGCCTTGAATGGCGAATGGGCTGATGATGAGGCGGAATACTTGTGGTACACTTTTGCGGAAGGCACATAGATGCATTGCCATCCGGCCAGCCTTGCGCGGAGACCGAGATCGACGTCATCGGCATAGGCAAAGAACTCTTCGTCGAACAGGCCGATCTCATCCAGCATCTTCCGTCGGTAGAGGCCTGCGCATCCGCTCGGAAAGAACGCCTCTGCCGTTTGGTCATATTGCCCTTCGTCTTTCTCCAGCCTCCCCTTTCCCCTCCCCAACCCGTCCGGATACATGAGGAGCCCGACGTTATCAATGATATCGGGATGGTCATAGGAAAGTATCTTGGAGGCCCACATGCCGACGCCAGAAGGGCTTGATTCCGCTTCCTTCAGCAGGCTTGTCAGCCATTCAGGATCAACCTTGGTATCGTTATTCAGGAGCGCAATGTACTTGCCCGAAGCAATCCGGATACCGGCGTTGTTGCCCCCGGCAAAACCAAGGTTCTCCGGCAGGCTGATCACCCTGACGTCACGGTACCGCTCCCGCACATATTCCGCGGAACCATCCTGTGAACCGTTGTCAACCAGGATAATCTCGACCCCGCCGACGCCCTGCGCAAGCAGCGAATCAAGACACTCCCCCAGGAGATGCTTCCCATTCCAATTAACAATGACCACCGAGATGAGCACGTGCATCAAAAAAACTTGATCCTTTTCTATTGTAGAGGAGAATGGCACGAATATGCTTTGCCGATCAAAATCCATCGCTGCCAGGCAGTCAGCCTTTGGCATTGGCAACAAACGGCATGCGCTGAACAGCATGCCCTCGGAGAGCGGGCATCAATCATCACGGTTTTTCACTATCCCTTACCCGCCGATATCGGACCGTTGCCCAGTATATGAAGAAATAAGAAAAAACCGCCGCAACAGTCCCCACCACCACCGTCCCTACAACGAATGGCCAAAGATAGGGCCTCAAAATATCGTATGCGTTGGAAAAGGTGAGCGCCTTCCATGCGATGTTGGGGGTACCAACACTGAGACCGGTTATTTTTATGCCGAACCACAGGCAAAATCCATAGAGGGGAACCATGGACCAGGGATTATTCACGAATGCCGCCGTGAAGACCACAAGCTTGTTTAAGCGGAACATCCATGCAAAAACAAGGCAGCTGATCGTATGCAATCCAATGGTCGGAGTAAACGCAATAAACACGCCCAACGCAAAAGCAAGGGCAAGCTCATTCGGCGATTCATTCAACTGGAAAAGACTTCTGATGCGGTCCCTGATAGATATCATGCGAGCATGCTGCGCAGAGGGGTTATGTTGAGCGATTCGCGCAATTCCCGGTCCTTTTGAAATGATTATATCCCGTCGGCCGTAATGCGGTTTTTCTTCCGACAGTGTTCATTAAAAACATTTCATTTCCGGCCGTGATCCGCCCGATCTCTGTTACAGGAATATGCAGCGCCTCCAATCTTTTCATCCGCGACAACGGCACCGTGAACAAGAGCTCGTAGTCCTCCCCCCCCGACAAAACATAGTGCAATGGGGGTTGTCGAAGCTGGTCCGCTGATTTCAGGAGCGATCTGGAAAGAGGCAGTGCATCTGAAAGGAGGACAGCGCCTACGCCGCTCTCCTCGCAGAGGTGGAACAGATCGGACGAAAGGCCGTCACTGACATCGATCATCGAACTCGCGCACCCGGAAAGCGCGATCTGCATCCCCCACTCTACACGAGGCACGGGACGAAGATGACGCGCAATAAGCTTCGCGATTGCGGATTTCGGATCTCGGATTTCGGATGTAGAGTCGTTCTTTCTGACTTCTGGCTCCTGACTCCTGGCTCCTGATTTCCGACTCCTGACTCCTGACTCTCGACCCCTGACCCCTGATTTCAGAAGTTCCAGCCCTGCCCCCGAATCCCCAAGTGTTCCGGTAACGAAGATCCGGTCTCCTTGCTTCGCCCCGGTTCGAGGGACGGCCATTCGTTTTTTCGCCTCGCCGAGTACGGTAACGCTGATCACAAGACCGTCTTTGGAGGAGCAGGTATCTCCACCCACAAGAATTGTCTTATGCGCCCGTACGAGCGAAGTAAACCCCCGGTAATACTCCTTCACCGCTTCAACGGAAATGTGTACGGGGAGTGCGAGCGAGGTGAGACAAAACCTGGGCTTTCCTCCCATCGCTGCTATGTCGCTCAGATTTATTGCTGCTGATTTCCAGCCCAGCGAATAAAAATCCGTGTAGGTGAGGTCAAAATGCACGCCCTCTATCAGCATATCGGTCGATGCCAGAAGCAGCGTCGCGGGAGCAATCTTCAGAACAGCGGCATCGTCACCGATGCCTATCCTCGTGTCAGGCGAGCTTTGGAAAGACAACTTCTGAATAGCACGGATCAGGCCGAACTCGCCGATATTTGATAGTTTCATGGTATCATTCAGCACCAAAGAGGCACGAAGCTTGAGCTCCGATGGAGGATGGACGATCGTTCGCTTCGCTCACTCAGACGATGGACGTATTCTGCCTCGCTTTAACTTAACGTCTTTCGTCCCTCGCCTGCCCGCCATCCGCTCAATGCTTTGCGCGGGACCTCGCGGACAGCTTTTTCTTCACGGTCGTACGCGGCTGCTTCTTGCGGAGCGCCGCGGCGAGCACGTCGTCCACGATCGTGGCGAAGATAAACTGCATGTCCTTGCGCAGGTACTTTGGCAGGTCTTCGAGGTCCTTCTCGTTCTCCTTCGGGAGGATCACGGTCTTGATCCCGGCCCTGCGGGCTGCGAGCGTCTTTTCCTTGAGCCCGCCGATCGGCATGACCCGGCCGCGAAGGGTGACCTCACCGGTCATGGCAATGTCCCTCCGCACCGGAGTATTCGTAAAGACCGATGCCAGGGCCGTGGCCATGGTCACACCGGCTGACGGGCCGTCCTTGGGGATCGCGCCTGCCGGGACATGGATATGGACATCCGTTTTGGCGAACACGTCGGGATTGATGCCGAGTTTCTCGGCACGGGAGCGCACATAGGTGAGCGCCGCATGGGCCGACTCCTTCATCACATCTCCCAAATGCCCGGTGAGGGTAAGCTGTCCCTTCCCGCGCATGGTCGTTGCTTCAATATAGAGGATATCGCCTCCCGTCTCGGTCCAGGCCAGACCGGTCACCACGCCGATCTCGTCCTGTTCGCGCTCGACCTCGGGCATGAACTTCGGCACGCCGAGATACGTATGCAGGTTCTGCGGGGTGATCGTGTACAGTTCGTCTTCACCCTCTGCGACCTTCCGCGCCACCTTGCGGCAAAGATGCCCTATCTCACGTTCCAGGTTCCGCACACCGGCCTCGCGCGTGTACTGAGCGATGACCTGGATCATCGTCTTGTCCGGAATGCCGATCTGCTTGTCCGTGATGCCGTGCTCCGCCAGTTGTCTCGGGACCAGGTAGCTCTTTGCGATGCCGAGCTTTTCCTGCTCCGTGTAGCCTGAAAGGCGGATGATCTCCATTCGGTCCTTGAGCGGGCCCGGGATCGGATCGGTCATGTTCGCGGTGGTGATGAACATAACGCGCGACAGATCAAAGGGCATGCCGATATAGTGGTCGCTGAACGAGTTGTTCTGCTCGGGATCGAGCACTTCCAGCAGGGCCGCCGACGGGTCGCCACGGAAGTCGGCGCCGATCTTGTCGATCTCATCGAGCATGAAGACCGGATTGTTGTTGCCCGAGGTCTTGATACCCTGGATGATCCTGCCGGGAAGCGCTCCGACGTATGTCCTTCGATGGCCGCGGATCTCGGCTTCGTCGCGTACTCCGCCGAGCGAAATGCGCACGAACTCGCGGCCCAGGGCACGAGCGATCGATTTCCCGAGCGAGGTCTTGCCCACGCCCGGCGGTCCGACGAAACACAGGATCGGGCCCTTCATCTTCTCTTTCAGTTTGCGCACGGCGAGGTATTCAATGATGCGTTCCTTTACCTTCTCAAGATCATAGTGGTCTTCTTCGAGCACTTTATGCGCCGCTTTGAGGTCGAGGTTGTCCTTGGTGGCCTTGCTCCAGGGAAGCTCCGCAAGCCATTCGATGTAGGTGCGGGTCATGGACGCCTCGGCCGCATCGGGATGCATGCGCTCAAGCCTCCGGAGCTGCTTCTCGGCCTCTTTCGCGGCCTTCTCCGGCATCTTGGCCTCTTTGATCTTCTCGCGCAGCTCCTTCATGTCCTCGGACCGGTCGTCGGTCTCGCCGAGCTCGCGCTGAATCGCCTTCAGCTGTTCCCGCAGAAAGTACTCTCGCTGGGTCTTGTCGATCTCGCCGCGAACATCGGCCTGGATCTTCTGCTGCATTGAGAGAAGCTCGATCTCCTTGCCGAGCGCCTCGTTGATGCGCTTGATCCGTTGCAGGGGATCGGTGATCTCGAGGATCTCCTGGGCCTGCTCTACCTTCAGACCCATGTTCGCGATGGCCAGGTCGGCAAGCTTGCCGGGATCGTCAACGTTCTCGATGACCACCATGATATCGGGGAGGATCACCTTGCCGAAGGACACCAGCCGCTCGATCTGCTCCTTGACGTTCCGCATCAATGCTTCGATCTCGATATTCACCACCACGGGAATGTCGGGGAACGTCTTGATCTCAACCTGGTAAAAGGGCTCCTTCTGGAGGAACTTGACCGTCTTTGCCCGCGAAACGCCCTGGACGAGTATCTTGATGCGCCCGTCCGGCAGCTTCAGCATACGCATGATCACGCCGACCGTCCCTATGGAATAGAGGTCCGACGGCGATGGGTTCTCCACATTGATGTCCTTCTGCGAGGTCAGGAAGATCATGCGGTTGCCCTCAAGCGCCACTTCGATCGCCTTGATGGACATCTCTCTTCCCACAAAAAGCGGAAGCACCATGTACGGGAAGACCACGATATCCCTTATCGGGAGCAGGGGTATTTTTTTAGGGATCTCGATTGATTGCTGGAGATCTATGCTTTTTGTTTCGGTCTTTGCCAAACTGGCCTCCTGTATTTAATCTCCGATGGAAGATGGACGCTAACGGCTTGTTCTTTCGTTTCTCGTCCCTCGTGCTACGACAATTCGGTTCAGAGTTTCAACTTCTTGAGATAGCTTCTGAATTTCTGGCCGAACTCATGGTTCTTCAGCCCGAATTCTACCGTGGCCTTCAAAAATCCCAGCTTATCGCCGGCATCGTGCCGTACGCCGTCAAACTCATAGGCGTAGACCGGCTGTTTTTCCATAAGCAGCCTGATCCCGTCCGTGAGTTGGATCTCGCCGCCTTTGCCGGGCGCTGTATGCTCAAGGGCGGTGAAGATCTCCGGCGTGAGGATATAACGGCCGATGATAGCGAGATTCGAGGGGGCCTCGCTCGGGGACGGTTTCTCCACCAGGTCGTTCACGAGGTATATCCTGTCCTCGATCCTTTTCCCATCAATGATCCCATAGTTCCGCGTCTGCGACTTCGGCACTTTCTGGATCGCCAGGATCGTTGACGGGTACCGTTTGTAGACCTTCATCATCTGTTTCAGCGCCGGGACCCTGGCATCGATGATGTCATCGCCGAGAAGTACTGCGAAGGGTTCATCGCCTATGATCCTCTTGGCGGTCAGCACTGCGTGGCCGAGGCCAAGCGCCTTTTTCTGCCGAATATAGCAGAACGTCACCAGATCGGCGATCTGCTGCACTTCGGACAGCAGTTTGTGCTTGCCCTTTGCCTTGAGGTCCTCTTCGAGTTCGAAGGCCACATCAAAATGGTCTTCAATGGCTCGTCTTGCCCCTGCCGGTGATCATCACCACTTCTTCGATGCCCGACGCCACGGCCTCTTCCACCACATACTGGATGAGCGGCTTGTCCACAAGCGGCATCATCTCCTTCGGAGAGGCCTTGGTCGCCGGTAAAAACCTGGTCCCGAGTCCGGCTGCGGGAAAAATAGCTTTCGTAATTGTCTTACTCACCATTCTATCCTTATTCTCTGCGTAATTCTAAGTAACTCTCCGGCAAATGTCAAGAAAAGACGGGTACAGATGGAAACCACGGACTTGGGATTATTTGAACTGAAACCCTTACCTTCGCACCCCTTCCACCTACCCGCATTCAGTCCTTTCCGTCACTTCGGTATGGGCACGCTTCCCAGCAGATATTTCAGGTCATCATCGTCAAATCGCAGCCCGAGCCCGACGAACGCCGATGCCCGCTTTGAGTTCAAGGCGTTGTCATAGCCGGCGTTCACAAAGATCGTCTTGCCGAGTCCGATGTTTGCCGTCGCCTTCAGGTGTGCGTTCTCATTGCCGGGTTCCTTGCTGTTGTAGTTCCAGGAGTCAACGCTGAATTTGATCCGGTCATCAAAGGCATAATAATCAGCACCCACGCCGCCCGTGGACTCTATCAGACCAAGACGGACCGCCAGGTTCCCCCAGCGCTTTGCGAACTCGAGGCTGAACTTGAACTTGTCTTCATAGGTCTCCGTCACCACCGTGCTTCCGGGCGTGGTCGTGGTCGTCGTCCGGTTGTAGTTCGAGAAGGGATCGGACGTTATTTCAAAAATATAATACTGGTCCCATTTGGGTTTGAGCTCCAGCGAAACGTAGCTCTTGGACTCGGGGAACATATACTCGCTCCGGAACGCGACAATCGTCTTCATCCGCTCAATGCGTGAAGTAGCATCGCTGATCCCTTTTGCCGCGCTGTCGATGTTGTTGTACATGCCCTCATCATTCACCAGCTTGCCGAGCGTACCCTCTCCGCGGTCGATCTTCCGGACTGCATTATCGATGGATGCGAGCGCCAGTTCGGCGCTTTTCGACGCTTCCTTGATATTTTCCATGGTTACCTGCAAGTTTTCCCTGTTCTCGCCCACGACGCCGTTCAAGCTGGCGACCAGTTCGTTCAGCCGCGTGACCATTTCACTGCCATCACCCTGGAGCGTAATGGAAAAATCCTTGATATTCGCCGTGGTCTGACGCAGGTTGCCCAGGATATCCTCCAGGGACCGCTCGCCCCGCTCGGTGCCGAGGACCTGGCTGAGAGACTCCGTCACCTTTTTGATGTCATCGGAGATCGACGAAACCTGGTTGATGAGCTTGTCTATATCGCTCGGCGATACCGTCGCCAGTACCCGCTCGCCGTCATGATACGTGGACTCTCCGGCAGTCGAAGGCTGCTGTGGTTTGCCTTGCTTGACGGGTACAAATTCCACATACTTCTCGCCAAGGAGGCCCTTGGTCTTGATCATGGCCTCGGTCCCCCGCATTATCTTCACCTCGGGATCGATCCGCATCGTTACCTTGGCCCGACTGTCCTCCAGTTCCACTTTCTCCACCAAACCTATCTTCACCCCGGCCATTCTTACCGCCGCCTTGGTATCGAGCCCCGCCACGGAGTCGAATGCCGCCTGCAGGGTATATCCCTTTTTTTCACCGAACTGGTATTTGCCTACAGCAAAGATCATATACAGAAGAAGCACCGATCCCACAAGAACCAGTAAGCCCACCTTTGCCTCTGCGTTCAATTTAGCCATGAGACCCTCTTTGTTAGTGCGGTTTTTAAAAGGCACAGACATTGGATTTTTTTGTTCTTTTTATTATTCCGCATTCCGCACTCCGCATTCCGCATTGGAATTATTCCGCCGTTATCGGCCCCACCGCGCTGCCGGTGATGAACTGATGCACGATAGGGTTCGCTGAGTTCCTGATCTGGTCCGGCGTACCGGTCTCCAGGATCTCGCCCTTGTAGAGCATGGCGATCCGGTCCGAGATCTTGTAGGCGCTGTGCATATCATGCGTAATCGCCACAGACGTCACGCCGAGCTTTTTCCTGAGGTCGATGATCAGGTCGTTGATCGCGTCGGCTGCGATCGGATCCAGACCGGTCGTGGGCTCATCATACAGGATGATGGCCGGGTCCATGGCGATCGCCCGGGCAAGCCCCACCCTCTTTTTCATGCCTCCGGAAAGCTCTGACGGCATCTTGTCCTCAACATCCTTCAGTCCAACGAGGGCAAGCTTTTGCGTCGCGATCTCCCGGATCTCCTTGTCGGAGTGCTTCGTATGCTGCTTGAGAGAAAACCCCACGTTCTCCCAGACCGTGAGCGAATCGAAGAGCGCCGCCATCTGGAACAGCATCCCGAATTTCTTTCTCAGTTCGTTCAAGCCGAACTCATCGAGATCGTTCATTACCTGGCCGTCTACGATAACCCTGCCCTTGTCCGGGAACAGCAGTCCGATGATATGCTTGATCAGCACGCTCTTGCCGCTGCCGCTGCCGCCGATCACGGTCATGCTCTCGCCCTTTTCTACGGTGAGGTTCACCCCGCGGAGCACGTCAAGACTGCCGAAGCTCTTATGGACGTCGATGATCTCGATCATCGCCATGGCATCACCATAACAGCGCGGACAGGAAATAATCCAGAATGAGGATCAGCATGCACGAGACGACGACAGCGCCGGTGGTCGCCTTTCCTACCCCTTCCGCCCCGCCTTCCGTATGAAACCCTTTATAACAGCCGATCAGCCCGACGACCGCGCCGAACACAAGCGCCTTGATCAATCCGTACCAGATGTCCGTTACCTCGGTATAGTCTGATGCTGTTATTGATATAGGTGACCGGGTTCGTACCGAGCACTTTTACGCCGACGAAATAGCCGCCGGTGATGCCGATCATCATGCCGAGGATCGTGAGAAAGAACATCATAACCGTGCTTGCGATGAACCGGGGCACAACGAGATACTTCATCGGGTTCGTGGCCAGTGTCGACAGGGCGTCGATCTGCTCAGTGACCCGCATGGTGCCGAGTTCCGCTGCCATGGCAGCTCCCGCCCTGCCCGCCACCATGAGGCCCGTGAGCACCGGCCCGAGTTCCCTGGTCATGGAAAGTGAAACAACGGTGCCGATGAGCGTCTCCGCGCCGAAACGCTTGAACCCGGTATAGCTCTGAAGCGCAAGCACCATGCCGGTCGAGAGCGCCGTGGTGATCACCACCGGGATCGAGTTGAACCCTATCTGCTCCATCTGCTTCAGCACGCTCTTCCAGTAAAAAGGAGGAGTGAAGGTCCAGCGGAGCGTCTGGAGCAGGAAGATGAGCACGCTTCCGACCTCGGCGAGAAAGCCGGAAGTCCTGTGGCCCACCACCTCAAGGAACCTACTGATATATCCGGGGGACGCGGCTGCTGATTCCACAGAGCACCTCGTATGCTATGGTTCCGGTCTTTGCGGCGATATCGTCCGCTGTGATCCGTTCGCCGCCCTGACTGCCGATCAGCGCAACGTCGTCGCCCTCGCGCGCAGAGGGAACATCCGTGACATCGATCATGCACATGTCCATGCACACCCTGCCGACCACCGGGACACGAATACCGCGGACCAGCGCCTCTCCCCTGTTCGAGAGGCCGCGGCTGTACCCGTCGGCATATCCAATCGGCAGGGTCGCGATGGCGCTTTCCCGTTTCGTCGTAAACGTGCGGCCGTAACTGATCGGCACACCTGTCGGGACCTTCTTGATGAACGCGATGCGCGTGAGGAGCGACAACACCGGCCGCAGATCTGCGCCAAGGGCCCCTTCTTCAAGGGGGTTGTAGCCGTACAGCATCAACCCGGGCCTGACCATGGTGAAGAACGCGCGATGAAAATCCAGCACCGCAGCGCTGTTTGCCGCGTGGCGCACAGGCACCTTGATCTTCTTTGCTTCGAGCGCCTTAAGGAGGGCCTCGAAACGGTCCATCTGTTTCGAAGCGAACTGTTTGTCCCGCAAGTCCGCATCGGCAAAATGCGTCATCAGCCCCTGCACGGAAATATTGCGCAGTTTCTGGAGCGTTGCAATAAGTTCAGGAGCGTCCTCGGGAGCAATGCCGATCCTGCCCATGCCCGTATCGATCTTTACGTGGACATTGATCGTTGTTCTGCACGTATAGGCCGCCTCTGACAACGCTTGCGCAACAGAAAGACTGAAGATCGCCGGGGTCAGCTTCAGCGACACCATTTCTTCGGCCTGTTCCGGAAATGTCGCCCCCATGACCAGGACCGGCGCATCGATGCCTGCCTCGCGAAGTTCCCTGCCCTCTTCAACCAGGGCAACGCCAAGCATGTCCGCGCCAAGCCTCAGGAGGCGTTTTGACATCTTCACGGCCCCATGGCCATAGGCCCTGGCCTTGACAACGGCCAACACCTGCTGCCCCTCGGCGCAACGGACGACTTCCCTGAAATTATGGTCAAGCGCATCCATGTCAATCAATGCGATCGTAGGCCGGTCCGACGGGAATGTTGTCGCGGCCGATCGGTGAGACCCGCTTTCAGTGGATGGTGCTCTCATTGATCTCCTCGAACTTGTTCGACGCGGGCAATATTTCTATCTTATCGAAAGACTGAGCACAGTCCAGGCACGCCCAATGGTGAATGGTCCAGTATTCAAAGTCCATTTCAAGGGAAACGTCGTCTTCCTGAAAAAGGTTGGTCCCTCCGCAGAACGGACACATAATGGGATCCATTGTATATCCTCCGATTTACATCCCGACGAACCTGCCTGGCATTTTGGAAATGAAAATTATGCCGCATTACTCTTCCGTATGCATGACGACCACGCACAGGCGAGGTCTTTAAATGACCGCAAATAATGACGTTGTCGCCCGCCTATTCAATAAATCCGCCTGTTTTCAGATATTTTAAAGCGTACTTTATCACAGAGATGCTATTTTTGCAAAAGAATTTTTGGCGAACGCTGATGCGGCAGGTTTCAGTATCGTAGAGTGCTCATGCGCCTCATCCTGAACCGTTTAACTCCTGAATCCCGTGCCACTTGCTATTGTATATTGCTTCGGTGAAATCCCGGTACGTTCATTAACCGATGTTTTCTGATATGGCCTCCATCCCGCATTTTCCTCTCCCATTTCCCTCCTTTTCTGTTATAATGCCTCGCAAGGAGTTTCTATGCGTCTTCCCAAAGAAATGATCAAACACATCGCCGATGCGATTGCCGCGAACCTTGAGAGCAAGGGTCTGGTGGAGTATGAGGTGCCAAAAAGCGCTGTCGCCGAGAAGATCGCGGAGGTGATCACCGCTGACATGATTGCGGAAGAAGCGCTGAACAAGGACGTGGAAAAGATCCTTTCCGCGCACGCGGACGAGATCGCCAGGGAGAATATGGACTACCGCAAGGTGTTCGATATGACCAAGCAGAAGCTCGCGAAGGAACGCGGAATAGTTCTGTAATGCCGCTCACAGGAGTACAGCAGCCGCCATGCGCTTAAGCGAAGACAGAATATCCCACATCTCCCACCTGATCCAGGACATGCTTATCCGGAACAGGAACATCGAAGTCCTCCAGACCGAGGAGCGGGTCCTCCGCGAGACCAAGCGGACCATCGCTGATGAGCTCAAGTTCGAGGACGAAGCGGACGAGGCGGCTCGCCGCACGATCCAGTCGCTGTCGCGCAGGGTCCCCGAAGGCAGCCGCGAGTGGGATGTCCTCTACCGCAAATATGTGGAAGAAGAGATGAACAGGAGAAGAAAAGTTTGAAAAAAACTATTTTCCCCGGCCTGGTCCTCTACACCCTCTCTTCCGGCTTGGGATTTTTTCTTCGTGCCGACCCGTCAGGCTGGCACCTGATCATCTGGCTGACGGGATACCTTGTACTCTCCCTGACCGTGTCCTACTGTTTCCTTTTTTTCCAGAGAACGCCTGAATTACTTCCCCTTCATCGTCCTCGGCATTGTCCTGTTGAATTTTTTCATCCAGATCACCGGCGGCTCCCATTCCTCCCTGTGGCCGGCCTATTTCCTGTTCGCCGTCATGGTTGCGGCGTTCTCTCCGCTGATCCAGACGTATGGAACGGTCTGCCTGATCATCGCCATTGAAGCGTCCAATCTCCTGCTGTCAGGCCAGTGGCAACCGGAGCGATGGCCCGTGTATGCGGGATTCGGCGTGTCCTTTTCCGGTCTGTCCATTGCCATTGCGCACATCCTGCACCGCACCCGCAAAGAGGCTGCACAGGTCAAGGACGCCCATGAACGGCTGATCGCCCATGCGGACGCACTCGACCCCCTTGCAGAGACGAACACCCTGGAATCGCTCATGGACAGGCGGACGACCGCCGTGAGCGCTGCCCGGGAGCGCGAGACCACCTTTAACGGGCTTATCGACATGATCTCCCGGTTCGTACCCGCCCACTCCTATGCCCTCTTCCTGAAGGAGCGCCGCGAGTACGGCGAGGTTTTTGTGCTGCGGGCGATCAAGACCGAGAGCATGCACTGCGATCGTGCCGGTGGGAACGGAATTGCGGGGCAAGACCTACATCGACGTCTGCGGCGAGCAGAAGCAGCGTCAGTACCTGTCCGACATCTCGGGCATGGGCACGCCCATCTCCAACCTCGGCTACTATCAGCATGATGTCCGGAACGTGCCGGTCAAGACCTTCCTTGCCATCCCGGTGGTGCAGGACGAGAACACGATCGGCGTCATTGCGGTGGACAGCCTGGAGGCGGGGGCATTTTCTCTTGAGGACCAGGACACCCTGAGCTACTTTGAGACCTTCTTTATCCAGATCATCGAGAAGATCCAGCTGTCGCGTCAATCTGAAGACCCGGGCCGACCACTTCGGCGCCCTGCACGAGATCAGCTCCGGCCTGAACAGCAGTCTCAAGTTCGGCGAGATCATGGACAAGGTGATCCCCCGGATCCAGCAGCTGGTGCCCTTTGACTTCTGCGCCTGCGTCCTGAAGACCGAGGAGGAAGGCAAACCGCACCTTCAGTTCATCGCGCTCCACGGCTATGACGCCAAACTGATCAACACGGCCTTCCCCTTTGAGGACAGTGCAATCGTGACCTATATGCAGAAGCACTGGCAGGACGGCAGGCATCATCAGCTACTATACCGGGGACTTCGGCGACCGGGGCAGGGACATCGGGCTCTTCCCGTTCAAAGAATTTCAAAAACCGATCAAGTCTTTGTACGGAAGGCTGCTGATCGCCAAAGACGCCTGCATCGGCGCATTCTTTCTCGCCTCGCTCAAGACCGACGCGTTCACGGAATATCACCGCAACTACCTGCTCGACACGCTTATGAACCAGATCTCCATGGTGGCGTACAATTCCCTCCTGTACCGGAAGATCGAGGACCTGGCGAGGACCGACGGCCTCACCGGGCTCCTGAACCACCGGACGTTCATGGAAAAGCTTGCCGAGGAATACCGGCGCATCGACCGCGACATGCGTCCCTTCTCGATCCTGCTCATGGATATCGACAAGTTCAAGAACGTCAACGACACGTATGGCCATCCCGTGGGAGACATCGCGCTCAAGGCGGTGGCAAAGGTGCTGAAGGAGACCGGCCGCGGCTCGGACTTTGTGGCGCGCTATGGGGGCGAGGAGTTCGCCATCGGCATGGTCGATACCAATATCAAGGGAGCGGAGCAGATGGCGGAACGGGTACGAAAGCTCATGGAAAAAACGGTGGCGGCCCGGGTGGGCGGCAAGGACCTGCTGCTCACCCTGAGCATCGGCGTCAGCAATTTTCCCGAGGACACGAAGAACAAGGCCGACCTGGTGAACATGGCGGACAATGCGCTGTACCAGGCAAAACGGTCGGGCAGGAACCGCGTCTGCCTGCACCGGGATGTTAAGGACGCGGAACCGGCGCCGGTAAAGCCGGGGTCATGAAACTGCACAAGGACGAATGTCATCATTCTCAAAGACACGACGTGCGCAAAGAAAATCCTGAACTTCTTACAACGACTTGATTTATTCGACTGGTATCATTGCCTTTCTCAGCATTTGCCGTGTCAACGTGTATTATCTTTGGTGGTGGCCACAGTCAGCCCACTCGTTGCCCATTCGCACTTGAAGGAAACCGGTCTTCTTTGATTTCGTCTCTATTAACCTTTTCCCCCAAGTCGGGGTCTCACTAACCAGAACACAGCGCGCCTATGGACGAAGACCTTGACCTTATCAACAGAACCACAGCAGGCGAGCGCGAAGCGTTCAATGAGCTGGTGATAAAGTATCAGAAACCGCTCTACTACCTGCTCTATCGCATGGTCAGCAACCATGAAGACGCATCGGACCTGCTGCAAAAAACCTTTGTTAAGGCCTTTACCGGACTCGGCTCTTTCGAGCGGCGTTCGAGCTTCAAGACCTGGCTCTACCAGATCGCGATCAACCTTGCCAAGAACGTCTACCGCGACCGGTCAAAAGCCGAGCATGTCCCGATCGATGACGTGGTCATCAGACGGGACCCCCGCACGCTCGAAGGCCTCATCCAGAAAGAGAGCAGGCTCCTGCTCCGGCAGGCGCTCGCGGGGCTTCCGGAAAAACAGCGCATGACGGTCATGCTCAGGATACAGGAAGGCCGTAAATTCGAGGAGATCGCGGAGATCATGCAATGCTCGCTCGGCACGGCCAAGGCGAATTACCATCACGGGGTGCAAAAGCTGAAAACAATGATGGGTAAAGAACACCGACAACACACCGTAGCCAGGAGACAGGGATCGGAAAACCGCCATGTGCAAAGACACAACCATAAAAGAATTGCTTCCCGCCTACCGGGAGCAGGCGCTTGACCGGACGGAGATGCTCATGATCGAGAACCATCTCGCGTCCTGTGAGGACTGCCGCAATGAGCTGTCCCTCCTGCGGATGATGGCAGAAGAGGCTGTGCCTGATCCCGGTGAAGCGTTCTGGGCCGCGATGCCGGGTCGGGTATACCAGTGCTGTTCAGACGCAGCAATCGGAACAGAAAACCTTCGACCTCGCCTGGCTTCTGGACCGGATAGCCCTTCCCCGTTGGGCATGGGCAGCAGCATCAGTAGCGACCGTTCTGTCATCTCATGGCTCATCATCAGGCCCGGGCAGAAAAGAACCGGAGATGCCTCCAGCGCAGGAATTTGAATTCGCCGAGGAGGTCATGCCTGCCGAACAGGTGAATGTTGGTGAACTCGACCGTGACGAACTCGCCACGATCGATGCCTGGGCCGGAACTGAACTCGCCTCCATCGCCCATGAGACCGAACAAGTCCTTGGAAACGGCCAGGACAGCGATGTGTATGATGAGCTTCCGGAATTGAATAAACGGGAATCTGAACAACTTATGCAAAAGATCGATCAAAGGATGAAGGAGGGCTAACCATGAAAGGATTTTGCATCGTATCCATGGTCTTGATGCTTACGACGATCACCATGACCGCTTTTGGACAGCAGGGTCCTGCGTCAATGCAAACCAACAGTCAGTATAATGACAACAGGGGTGTTGAGAATTTGGGCCGGCCAGGACGGGGCGAACCATTATCGGATGAAAGGCGCGCAGAAATAAGAAGAAAGATAGAGACCGTCAGGATATGGCGCCTCACCGAAACACTGAAGCTCGACGCCAACACCGGCGCAAGGCTGTCATCGCTTCTCAGCTCCCTGGATCAGCAACGCAGGGCGATCCAACGCGAACAAGCGGGAACACTGATAATGCTGCAGCAATCTCTCATATCTCCGAAAATTGAAGAGTCCCGTATCAAGAGCGATCTCGATAAACTTGAAAAAAACTACCGCGCCATGCAAGATCTGAAGTATAAAGAAATGAGCGGCCTGAAAAAAATCCTCACCATAGAACAACAAGGGCGGTACGTCATTTTCCAGCAGGAGTTCATGCGCGAGATGCGCCGAATGATCCGCGGTGCCCGCGGCAATGGACGGTAACGTCGGAATATGGCCCCGTGTCCGTCAAATACGCGGAAGAGTGCCAGAGCGGCAAGCGCTGGACAGCACCACCATTTACAACCTGCACGGAGTTCATTTCAGTGCCCGTTTATTTGCGACAGCACAGGTCAAACCATACGGAATAATTCTTTTCGCGCAAAGCCGCGCTGAACGCGAAGGTTAAAGAAGAGCATATGCCTCGCCTCCCTTTGCGCCCTTTGCGGTAGAACGATTAAATTGTCCTCGATTTTTTTTCCTCTTTCAATGATTCCTGAGTGATTATCATTTCCAATTTATCCCGTCGAAGACCACATCTCACTACGGCCGTTCCGCCGTTACAAGGATCCCATCCTGATGCTTCATATTGACAAACAGCCTGCCAAACCCGTATAATCCAGGCCACTCAATCAGGAAAGGTATGGTGTAATGAACCGAATAATCAAGAAGTATGCTCTGTTCCTCGAACGATCCAAGACCGTTTATTCCAAGGCCGCTTCTAAACATGGTGTCGGATGCAAACAGGGATGCCATGAATGCTGTTCGGTCGGGTTCTTTGACATCACGCTCCTTGACGCGATCTATATCCGCAATGCGCTGAAACAGGTCCCCTCTCCTGTCAGGGAACGGGTCCTCGCTAAGGCCAATGAGCAGCTTGATATCCTTGAAAAGAAGAAGGCTTTTTCACGCAAGGACCCGCTGCTCAAGACCCTGCCGGCCATCGACTCGATCTCCCGCAGATCGGCAAAGATGTCCTGCCCGGCGCTCGAGAACGGTTCATGCATGATCTATGACCAGCGGCCGCACATCTGCCGGATCTTCGGGCCGACCATCCGCGGACCGCGCCGCGCCGTGCGGCTCGAAGGCTGCGGGCTTTTCAGCAAGGACATTCCCGAAGCCGATTTCCCCATCTTTGATCATTATGCGGAAGAAAAGAAATTGCAGAAGGCCATGTTCGTAAAAGCCGGCCGCAAACGGCTCCGCGAAGTTGACACCATCATTCCCGCGGCGTTGACACTGGATTTGACGAAGTGGCTGTGAGTCACCAGAATTCAGAAGCCAGAAGACAGAAGTCAGATAAAAAAGAATCATTCGTCTGAATTTATTCTCAATACTGGCTCCTGCCTACTGCCTCCTGTTCCTTAACCATGGAAATCATCAGCAAAAAAACCGTCTGGAAGGGTAATTTCATGAGCGCGGTGGAGATCACCTACCGCGATGCCCGGGGAGTGGTGCGCACCTGGGAGGCCCTCGAGCGTGTGGGCATCGACGGCATCGTGGTCATGGTCGCTGTTACACCTTCGGGCAACGTTATTCTTGAAAAGCAGTTCCGGCCGCCGATGGGTCGGGATGTCATTGAACTCCCCGCGGGGCTCGTTGATCCAGGCGAGTCCATGGAGGCCGCCGCGAAGCGTGAACTAATCGAGGAAACCGGCTGGTCAGCGGGGAAAATAGCATTTCTTGCCGAAGGTCCGATCTCGACAGGCGCCTCGACCGAAGCGCTCCGGGCCTATCTGTGTACGGATCTCAAGCACGTGGGCAAGAACGGCGGCGACGACAACGAAATCATCGAGGTGACCGAGGTCCCGATCCAGAAGGTACAGGAGTTTCTCCATACCGCGCAGACGAACGGCACGCTTGTGGATCTGAAGGTCTTTGGCCTGGTTGAGCTGGCGAGGAATGCATTGGAACTTTCATCTAGAAATTCCCCCTCATCTTGACCCTCTAAATCTGAACCAAAACATTAACACGAATTACACAAATGATCCGAATGTCACGAATTAGAAAATACATGCTTCCGGTCTCATTAGTGTAATTCGTCCCATTTGTGTCATTCGTGATACTGTCTCATTCTCAATCGATGAGATTCCTGATCTGCTGTTTGTATTCATCTATGCCCGTAAAATGAATCGTCTTCATCCCCTGCCCCTGCGCCCGCTTAATGTGATCGATATTGTCATCGATAAAAAGCGTTTCTTCCCTCTTGACACCAAGTTCCGCGCATACCTCCCTGAAGACCGACGCATCACGTTTGCTCTTGTGGGTCCTGAACGAATTGAAGACGCGGTCAAAGTGCCTGAAGAGACCGGTAGCCTTGTCTATCTCCTCAAGCCAGTTCGTCTGGTCGCTCAGCATTGCAATAATGAGCCCCGTTGACCTCAGAAGGTCCACCGAGGCGATCATATCCGGCCTGAGAACGAACCGTTTCAGGATCTCGCGTCCTGAGCTCGGTGTCAGTGCAGCTGATGCCGGTATTCTTCCTGACCTCGTTCCAGAACTCGGCTTCATCCGCTTTGCCGGTGAGATACCCAGTCTCATAAATGAGCGCATCGATCATCCGGAAGAACGCATCAGGATCGAGCCCATGCTCCTTCCCGATGGTCTGAATACCTTCCCAAAATCCCTCTTCTGCGATCACTCCACCGAAATCAAAGAGGACCGCTTTAAGCTCATGCTGCATACCCTCTCCCCTTTTACCAAGGACGACCATGCGACCCACTGGCATCGATCAGGGCTTCATCATAAATTGCCGCGCATTCTGTTTTAGCATAGCACACTCAAGGACAGACCGCAAAAATATACTTGACTATCTTCTCCGAGCCTGTATAATTCCTAACCTTAAAGGCGGAAAGAGCCTGCACACGGACAGCCTTATGCAAAACACTACTGCTCCGGATCTCTATTGGATAGGCCTCAGCAGCATTCCGGGAATCGGACGCGTTACGTTCAGGAAACTCGTCACTCTGTTCGGTTCACCGGAGCGGGCGCTCTTCGCTTCCCCCGATGATCTCAGGAAGATCGGTGGGTTGTCCGACAAAATTGCCGCGGCAATCGGTTCCTTTCCCTGGCAGGAGCATGCGATGCGGGAGATCGCAAAAGCGGCTGAAGCGAACGTTATGATAGTCACCGCTGATAGCCCCGCGTATCCCGAACAACTCAGGAACACGCCCGATGCACCGGTCTACCTGTATGTGAAAGGCGCGCTGCAGTTCGATGACGGGAACGCGATCGCGATCGTGGGCACTCGCAAGCCCACTCACTACGGGATAACCGTAACTCGCCGGATCGCGTCGGAGCTTTCCTCCGCGGGTTTTACCATCGTCAGCGGAATGGCGCGGGGTATCGACACCCAGGCGCATCGTGGCGCTCTCGCGGCACAAGGCAGGACCATCGCGGTGCTCGGGTGCGGCATCGACGTGGCGTATCCGCCCGAGAACAAGGGACTGATGGAAGAGATCAGCCGTGGGCGGGGCTGTGATGACCGAAAATCCCTTCGGCACGCAACCCGAATCCGGCTACTTCCCTTCGAGGAACCGGATCATCAGCGGACTCTCGCGGGGGACCGTGATCATCGAGGCTGCCGAGGACAGCGGCTCGCTCATCACCGCGAAGTACGCGCTCGAACAGGGCCGCAAGCTCTATGCCGTCCCAGGAAACATCGGTTCATCGACAAGCAAAGGCACGAACAGCCTTATCAAGCAGGGCGCGACCCTGGTAGAAGGCGTAGACGATATCCTGCGGGACCTTGGGATGCAAAAGCAGGCCAAAGGACAGGCGCCTCCGGCGCGACCCCTGCCCTCGCTCACCCCGGAGGAAACGACGGTGCTTTGCTGCATTACGAACGAACCGAAGCACATTGACATCATCATGAATGAAAGCCGTGCTCATGCCGGAAAGCTCAGCGGAGTACTGATCAGCCTGGAGCTGAAAGGACTTGCGAAACAGCTCCCGGGGAAGTATTTTGTAAGAGAAGAATCATAAGTATTGACGCTCAGTCACCACGGCGCGAAGAAAGACAAGTCTTTTCTTAGTATCTTCGAGTCTTTGTGGCATAAACAGGAGATCAAGTGGACGAACAAATGATGGACCTCTTTTCGCTTATTGCGGACCAGGTCCGGAACAAACAGGACCTGTTCGATGACGAAGGCAAGATCATGCAGGCCCTGCTGAACAGCGGTTTCCGTCTTCAGGAGGCTGACGCCGCGCTCACCCTGATGCAGACCCTTGTTCAGAAACAATCCGAGAGCTTCTTCACAACAAAACCGAAAGCTTCGTCGGTCAGGATGAGGTCGATGAACCGGGAAGAACGCGAACGATTTACCATTGACGCCTTTGGTTTTGTCTCGAAGCTCACCCATCTCGGCATCATTGCCGAGGACCAGCGGGAAGAACTGCTGGAAAAGGCCATGACCACATATACTGAACGGATAGAACTTGCGATATCAAGAACCTGATAGCCTATATCCTCTTCATCTCTCCTCCTGACCGGGAGCACAGCGCGTCCGTGGGTGTCCGGCGGACAAAAAAGACCGCGTGGAATTAGAACTGATCCACCACAGAGTTCACGGAGATTACCGAATGTGACTCGTCCTTTTTAACTCTGCATTTATTCTCCGTGACTTCTGTGGTAAGAAGGCATTGCTTAATGAAATCCCTCGTCATTGTTGAATCACCGGCAAAGGCAAAAACCATCGCCAAATACCTCGGCGATGGCTTTGATGTGCGCGCCTCTGTCGGCCATATTGCAGACCTCCCGAGCAAAGGGCTCGCGGTTGATGTCGACCATGGATTTAAACCCACCTATGAGCTCACTGAACGCGGCACACAAGTGGTGCGAGAACTCCGGGCAGCGATGAAAAGCGCAAGCGCCCTGTATCTCGCGACCGACGAAGACCGCGAGGGTGAAGCGATCTCGTGGCACCTTGTAGAACACCTGAAACCGAAGATACCGGTGCGGCGCATGGTGTTCCACGAAATCACCAAATCGGCGATCGAACACGCGGTCGCCAATCCGCGCGGCATCGATCGCGGGCTGGTTGATGCTGCTGAGACGCGCCGGATCCTGGATCGGCTCTTTGGATACGAGGTGTCTCCGGTGCTGTGGCGACGCGTAAATCGCGGTCTGTCTGCCGGCCGGGTCCAGAGCCCGGCGCTTCGTCTCGTGGTGGAACGAGAACAGGAACGCATCGCTCATGTCGCTGCCGGATACTGGGGCATCGAAGTCGTGACTGCGACGACACCTCCGTTTATGGCCGTTCTCGTCACTCTCGACGGCACCAAAGTCGCAACGGGCAAGGATTTTGACAGCACGGGTCGTGCCGGCGACAAGGTCATCGTCCTCGACAAGACCCGGGCCATGGCGCTGGCAGCCGGCCTTGATAAAACGCATCTCACGGTACGCAGTGTCGAGGAAAAACCCTACCGCTCTTCGCCAAAGGCGCCGTTCATGACGTCAACCCTCCAGCAGGAAGGCGGCCGGAAATTGCGTCTGTCCGCAGCACAGGTCATGCGCGTCGCGCAGGGTTTATATGAACGCGGTTTCATCACCTATATGCGGACGGACAATGTCGTAATCTCCGATGAGGCGCTTGCAGAGATCCGCGCAGAAGTGGGAAAGTTATACGGTCAGCAGTACCTCGCTCCGACCCCTCGCAGCTACTCATCGAAAGTGAAAAATGCCCAGGAAGCTCATGAAGCGATCCGTCCGAGCACGCCGATGCGGTCGCCGCGTGAACTCAAGAGTGATCTCAACCCCCAGGAGCTTGCCCTGTATGAGCTGATCTGGCAACGCACGCTCGCGTCGCAGATGGCCGACGCGAACGGCACCACCGTCAGCATACGTCTGGGCGCACTGAGCCAGGGAACTGACTGCGAATTCACTGCGAGCGGCACGACGATCGCCTTTGCAGGCTACCGGCAGGTGTACGAGGAATCCACCGATGACGATACCGAGAACAGCAAGCGTGAAGCGCTGCTGCCGAAGCTTGCTGTTGGTGACAAGATCGACATTGCGAACGTCACACCGAGTGGACACGTCACGCAGCCGCCCGCGCGGTACACCGAAGCTTCACTCATCAAAAAACTTGAGGAACTGGGTATTGGCCGTCCCTCAACCTGGGCATCCATCATGCAAACGATCGTCAATCGCGGTTATGTGTGGAAGAAAGGCCAGGCGCTCGTACCCAACTGGGTTGCATTCTCCGTCATTAATCTGCTGGTGAAGCACTTCTCCGGTCTTGTCGACTACAGTTTTACCGCGAACACGGAAGAAGATCTCGATGCGATCGCGCAGGGATTGCAAAAGAAGGAACAGTGGCTCGCTGATTTTTATTTCGGCAATGACCAGGGCCTCGTAGGTCTCAAGCAACGCGTTGCAATCAACCTGGACGAGATCGATGCCTCGACAATCAACACCTTCCCCGTCGGCATTGATCCGGAAACCGGACTTGAAGTCGTGGTTAAGCCCGGGAAATTCGGGCCCTACGTTCGCCGCGGTGAAGAGACGGCCAGCGTTCCCGATACCATGACGCCCGATGAACTGACACTGGACGCGGCGCTGAAACTGCTCGCTGCGCCAAAGGGGACCGAAGCGATCGGCGAAATCGACGGTCTGCCTCTGTTTATCAAGAGCGGCCGCTACGGCGCGTACGTACAATGGGGCACTGTTGATGCTCCCCCGCCCGGGCTTGACAAACCGAGGATGGTGTCATTGTTCAAGACCATGGATCCGGCTCGCATCACTCTCCCGGACGCTGCGCGGCTGCTATCGCTGCCGCGTGTGGTGGGCGTTGATCCGGCTGATGGCCTGGCGATCACCGCACAAAATGGCCGCTATGGCCCCTATATCACCAAGGGCAAAGAAAGTCGCACGCTCGCCAGCGAAGAACAGATCTTCGATATTACCGTCGAACAGGCCCTTGCGCTGCTTTCAACGCCGCGCCAGTTCGGACGGCGCGCTGCACCAAGGCCTCCGCTGCGCGAGTTCGGCAATGACCCGGTGAGCAGCAAACCGGTCCTGGCCAAAGAGGGCAAGTTCGGCGTATATGTCACTGATGGGGAAACCAATGCAAGCCTCACGCGGAGCGACCGCCTCGAAGAAATGATACCTGAACGCGCTTATGAACTGCTGGCGATACGTCGCGAAAACGCGGGCAACGGTGCCGGGCGAAAAAAACGAACGCCGTCCAAAAAGGCGGCCAAGAAGCCTTCGAGGAAAAAGGCATCGCCGGCCTCCGGCTCTCCAGCAAAATCTCAATCGGACAAACAGAAACTACCCAGATCAAAATCCGTTAGCCGCAAAAGAGCGCAAGGAACGCAGAACGATTTAAAATAGAAATTCGAGTTTCGGGTTGTTTCTTTGAGTTCTTTGCGTTCTCTTGCGGCCAAGCCAAGTAGTTTCTCTTTTTCATTTCCCTCTGCCCTTGCAAATTCACTCCTGTTACGCTAAAGTATCTTCATGCAGAAGCACATTTTTGACTTTCTCACCTACCTCAGAAATGAGCGAAACGTTTCTCCTCACACCGTGCGGAGCTATCATTCCGATCTGGAACAGCTCTCCGCCTTTCTCGGCGATAAAGATCTGTCCGCGGTGGACCATCAAACGCTTCGGCGGTTCATTGCCCACCTCATGCAGGTCGATGTAAAAAAATCATCCATTGCCAGGAAACTCTCCGCCATCCGAACGTTCTTCAGGTATCTGAACCGCGAGGGAATACTCACGAGCAATCCGGCCCGGCTGGTCGCCACACCGCGCCGCGAACAGCGCCTTCCCGCCGTGCTGACGGCCGACGACGCGATACGACTCATGGAATCGCCGAAGGCAAAGAAGCCCGCGGACCAAGACGCCATGCTGAGAGACCGCGCCGTACTTGAAACCCTCTACTCCACCGGCATCCGCGCGAGCGAACTCATCGGCATGAACCGGGAGGATATCGACCGACATGACAGCCTCATCCGCATCCGGGGTAAAGGCCGCAAGGAACGGATCGTGCCGATCGGGACCAAGGCCCTGGAAGCGATCGATGCGTATCTAGGCCGTCTGGACGGGACCTCTGATGAAGCCGCGGTCTTCCTCGGGCCGTCAGGAAAACGCTTGACAGCACGTACGGTTCAGCGTATTTTAGAAAACCATAGAAAACAGCTGGGACTGCAGCAAAAAGCGAGCCCGCACACGCTCCGGCACAGCTTTGCCACTCACTTGCTTGAGTCCGGTGCGGACCTGCGGGCCATCCAGGAGCTTCTCGGCCACGCGAGCCTATCGACGACCCAGCGATACACGCACGTGAACCTCGACTCGCTGATGGAGGTATATGACAAGGCGCACCCGAAGGCGAGGAAGCGGTAGACAAGACTTCTCTTTCACCGCAGAGGACGCAGAGATCGCAGAGAAACAAGGTCCGGATAAAAACAGGACGCGTTTTTTAAATTAAAGTTTTTCTCAGCGTGCTCAGCGTCTCTGCGGTAATAAAACATCATCGGAGGAGCTATGAGTGAAATAACACCCCTGCACGGAACAACGATCCTGGCTGTTCGGCGAAACGGGAAAACAGCGATCGCCGGCGACGGACAAGTGACCGTCGGCGCGACGGTGATGAAGCACAATGCAAAAAAAGTGCGCAAGATGTACAATGACAAGATCCTTGCCGGTTTCGCAGGCGCCACCGCCGACGCGTTCACGCTCTTCGAAAAATTCGAGGCCAAGCTCGACCAGTACCACGGCAACCTCACCCGCGCCGCGGTTGAGCTTGCCAAAGACTGGAGAACGGACAAGGTCCTTCGCCGGCTCGAGGCCCTGATGATCGTTGCCGACAATGAACGCTCCTTTATCCTCTCCGGCAATGGAGACGTGATCGAACCGGAAAATGGCATTTCTGCCATCGGCTCAGGCGGCCCCTATGCCCTTGCTGCCGCCCGTGCGCTCGTGGACCACACCACACTCGATACCGCGATCGATCGTGGAAGAGGCAATGAAGATCGCAGCGGAGATCTGCATTTATACGAATACTGTTATTACGATAGAAGAACTGTAATCATTGCAGGAGTTCAGGATTGCGGAATGCGGAATAAAAGGCAAAGATGACCCTTGACGTTTCGCCTTTGGCCCTGATTAATCCGCACTCTGCACTCCACAATCCGCAATTTAAACCGGAGGTTTTTTTGAAAGATTCGCTCACACCACGACAGGTCGTAGAAGAGCTCGACAAGTACGTCATCGGCCAGCACAAGGCCAAGCGCGCCGTTGCCATAGCGCTCCGGAACCGCTGGAGACGGCAGCGTCTGTCCGAAGACCTCCGCGACGAGGTCATGCCGAAGAACATCATCATGATCGGCCCCACGGGCGTTGGAAAGACGGAGATCGCCCGCAGGCTCGCGAAGCTCGTCCAGGCCCCTTTTCTCAAGATCGAAGCGTCGAAATTCACCGAGGTCGGATATGTGGGACGCGACGTGGAGTCCATCATCCGCGATCTTACCGAGATCGGCATCAACATGGTAAAGACCGAGATGACGGAACAGGTCCAGGAAAAGGCAGCGGCCATGGCCGAGGAACGTCTTCTCGACCTGCTGTTGCCGCCGCCCAGGACATCGGCCGGGTTCCGAAACCCCTTCGGCCGAACAGGAAGAGCAGCACTCGAGCACTCGCGACAAGCTCCGTCAGCAGTTACGGGAAGGCAAACTCGACGGACGGATGGTGGAACTCGAGCAAAAAGAGAAAGTCATGCCCTTCGGCATCATCTCGAATGTCGGCATGGAAGAGATCGAGATGAATCTCAAGGAGATGCTTGGCGGACTCCTTCCCGAAAAGACCAAACGGCGCAAGGTCAAAGTGCCTGACGCGCTCCGGCTCCTGGTACAGGAAGAGGCGGCGAAGCTGATCGACATGGACAAGGTCATCAAAGAAGCGCTCCAGCGCATCGAGCAGTCCGGCATCGTGTTCCTCGACGAGATCGACAAGATCGCCGGCCGCGAATCACACGGTCCCGACGTGTCCCGCGAGGGTGTTCAGCGCGACCTCCTGCCGATCGTCGAAGGTTCAACGATCACGACCAAGTACGGGCCGGTCAGGACCGACCATATCCTGTTCATCGCCGCAGGCGCGTTCCATGTGTCAAAACCGTCGGACCTGATCCCCGAGCTCCAGGGCAGGTTCCCGATCCGGGTCGAGCTCGATTCTTTGGGCAAGGCAGAGTTCATCCGCATCCTGACCGAGCCGCAGAACGCCCTCATCAAGCAGCAGGTCGCCCTCCTTGCCACGGAAGAGGTATCGATCACCTTCTCCCAGGACTCGATCGAGGAGATCGCCGACATCGCGACCAAGGTAAACGATCGCACGGAGAATATCGGAGCCCGCAGGCTCCACACCATCATGGAGCGCCTGCTTGACGAGATCTCCTTTGACGCGCCAGAGAAAAAGGGCTCAAGGTCGCCATCAACGCAAAATATGTGCAGGAGCGCCTTGAGGACGTCCTGAAGAGCGAAGATCTGAGCAGGTATATCCTGTAACGGCAACCACAGAGGATACAGAGAATTACCTCAAATATTTATATTCTTCATTCTCTGCCTCATACCCTGTGATCTCTGTGGTTTGATTTATTTGAGGTTTTTATGGAAAAACTGATCGAAAAAGCAAAGGTCCTTATCGAGGCCATGCCCTACATCCGGACATTCATGGGCAAGACCTTCGTGATCAAGTACGGCGGCAACGCCATGATCGACGAGGACCTGAAGCAGAGCTTTGCCCAGGATGTGGTACTCCTGCGCTACATCGGGATAAACCCGGTGATCGTGCACGGCGGCGGGCCGCAGATCGGCAAGACCATGGAACGGATGGGGAAAAAACCCATGTTCATCTCAGGCCAGCGGGTCACCGACGAAGAGACCATGGACATCGTTGAAATGGTCCTTGGCGGCAAGGTGAACAAGGAGATCGTGAACCTCATCAATCAGGCAGGCGGCAAGGCCGTGGGCCTCACGGGCAAGGACGGCGGACTGATCCAGGCGAAGAAATTGAAAATGACGAAAAAGAGCGGGAGCGCCGGCGAGAGCGAGATCATCGATATCGGGCTGGTCGGCGAGGTCACGGAAGTCAGGCCAGGCGCGCTTGTCGCGCTGGACCAAGGGGGCTTCATCCCGGTGATCGCGCCGATCGGTGTCGGCGCCCAGGGAGAAACCTATAATATTAATGCCGATCTTGTGGCAGGAGCTGTTGCCGGTGCATTGAAGGCAGAGAAGCTCATCCTGCTTACGGACCAGGCAGGCATCCTTGACAAGGACAAGAACCTCATCCCCGCGCTGAACAGGAAGAAAGTGGCAAGTCTCATCAGTTCCGGGATCATCGCCGGCGGCATGCTTCCCAAGACCAAATCCTGCTTCGAAGCCCTCGATGCCGGC
Organism: Nitrospirota bacterium; assembly: GCA_963796285.1. Lineage (GTDB taxonomy): Bacteria > Nitrospirota > UBA9217 > UBA9217 > UBA9217 > JALNZF01. The sequence continues at coordinate 512,748 of CAWCKW010000012.1, read as the reverse complement.
TGCACCAAGGTCCATATCATCGACGGCCGGGTCCCCCACGCCCTGCTCCTCGAGATATTCACGAAGGAAGGCATCGGCACCGAGATCACCTTGTAAGCAGATACTCACAGACTTAGGCGCTTACACCGAATTTCACCCTAGAAAGCCGCAGGGATTTACCGCTTTAACTATGAACCTAACGCATATCAGACTGCGATCGATAAAGGGAAAAACCGTCGGCACGTTGTTGTGTTCGGCATTCGTCTTTATTTTGCCGCATTTCTTTGTCAACACGGTGGACGCCCAGGCTACCGGGCCGCAGGCCTCTCGTCTGATCGGGACGATTCAGAGCAAGAAGTTTATCGGCGCAGTATTCAGCGATTCGAAAGGCGAGCAGACTTTTTACCGGGTGCACGATACCTTGCCGGATGGGTCAAAGATCGTTGCAGTTCGTTCCGACAGCATCTCGCTCAAGGGAACGGACGGCATGTCATACGATATGTATATCTCTCATGAAAGGATTGCGGGATCAACCGTTTCGCCGCCAAGCGCCGATCATTACGCTTCGGAGTCTGCTCCAAAACAATATGGGCCAACGCCAGCTCAGCAAGAATTTATTAATAGACAAAAACAGCGAGCGATAGATCGTGCTCAACGACGAAAAAATGCAGAGGAAGAGTGAACGTTATAATAAAAACAGATAAGCAATCTTTCTTCTAATAAGGAGGAGGTATGTATTTCAGCAACTCCTTTTTAATTGGTGCACAGCATATCACCTCATGAATAAGCCCTAAATAAAGGTCACTATAATTAGCCAGGCAGCCATTCCAAATCAATTTAGCTGCTGCTATCATGGGTCTCCGAGGGCTTGCAAATTCGGGCCTGTTGCTGCCCGATAATGAGCATAACGAAAATGTGAAACGAATTCGTTCAACATATGAGACTTGTCTCTTTCGCTCGATAATCCGATAACGATAACGTCATTTTTACTTTGATCGGCCCAGGAACCGGCGCAAACAGGTTGATTACGGAATCCAGATATCGGCTGGCCCCTACATATTAAGCCTGAAATGCTGGGGATTTATAGAAAGAAGGCCCGGACTCATATCGTCCGGGCCTTCTTTTATCGTCATAAATACCCAAAGACAGGAATTTCGGGCGAAAGCACCACTTACTGCCAGGTATCCTTTCCATGGCATAGCGGTGTGCACGATGTACCGTCATAGTTTACATTGCTGTTTATCGTTGCCGCAGCAGGCCCTTCCAGTTCCTGAGTATTTAAGGCAGAAAAATGGTTTATGGCAAGTTTCGTGGTGTCGTGGCACTCGATACAGGAAATCTGTAAACTATTCACATGCAAGCCATGTTGACCGGACACGAAACTGTTATACTCGGAAGTGCCAAATGCATGACAGGACGTACACTGGGTGGTAACATTGATGGAACCGGTCAACCATACCGGCGTCGTCTGTCCTCCGTGACAGCTCACCTTTGAACAGGTACCGTCGGCATTATACGCGGCTATGCCGCTTTTTGCGTTGTAGGAACTCAATAATGATACAACAACAGTTCCGGTATTGTGATTGACTGTCCCCGATCCCGCACCGCTATGGCAGGTATTGCACCCATCAGGTAGAGTGACCTGCGCAGCAAAGTGTCCTGCAACAGAGTCGTGTGCTCCTGATCTATTCGGAGCGACAGACCCTGATGGTGGATTCCCGTGACAGGACGTACATCCCGTAAAGTTAAATGGAGATCCGTTCTGGTGACAGGCAGCCGAAACACAGGCTGGACCGCTGCTGACGACGCCCGTTAGTGCGGAGCCGTGGCAAAACGCATTTGCGCACGCACTGGTCCCATTGCTGGCCACATAGGCCGCGTGATTCGAGTCGATGCCGGCCCCAATACTCCAGGATATCGGATGGATTGCATCGACCCCGCCGAGGTGGCACGTGGTGCAAGATACCCCGGAAATTCCGCCATCATAATTGCTCCCGTGGCACTCAGTGCAGGCGCTCTGGTCCTCCTGTGCAGCAACCATGTGTCCGGCAGGCAGCCAGTCGGCTGCATGCTGTCCATCTGCATTTGCACCTGACGAGGCCTTTGAGTTCGGAGTAGAGCTGCCGCACCCGGCCATGAACAGCAATCCGGCAAGGATGAGCAGACTCATTATCTTGAATTTAGTTATTTGTGACATACGCGGCACCTCTCATTATTCGAGCGTCCATGGCACTTCATGCACGATGCCGGGTCTATTCGGCCGTCGATCTTGTGCTGACTGAGGTAGTCTCCCCGGTGCGGCATGTCCCGCTCAACAGAATCCTTGAATTTGTCGCTCGGTTTCAATTCTTCCTTGTGCGCGTGGCAGTCCGAGCAGAAGGACTCTTTGTGGCAGGCCTTACAGGTCTGGCTCTGCTGCTCTGCGTAGAACCGGTGCCGCGTCGAGTAATCGCTGGTATGGTCCAATGCCGACCTCCAGTCCTGATGGCAGTCGCTGCACATCGGCGGAGCAGTCAATTCAACGGGGTGCTGCGCCGCTCTACTGACCGTATGGGCACAGGCATAGATTCCGAAGAGCATCGTTAACAATGCTAAAATAACCATTTTTGTCTTTACGGTGTTCATCTTATGCTCCTCCTTTCGCGCCGAAGTGGTAGAGGACCTTGAAGAACACCCTGATGTCCCTGTCAAAATCCGGGTTATGGGAATACTCCACGTCCGCACCAAGTTTCCAGGCCTCCGCGAGATCATACTGGGCCGCGAGTGAAGCGGAATAGGAATCTTTGACGCCGTTTATTGCGTTGACGTAGGCAACATCGATCACGTCAGCGGACACGTCGAGATGGCCGAACTTCTTATATGCATAGACCCGGTACTCGTTGTACTTCAACTTGTCCGTCTCTCCCATCATGGCGTGATAACCGATCCCCGCGCCCCCTGATCCGGACAGGGAATATTTTACCTTCCCGCCGAAATAATCCGCCTTGCCCGCGATATCGTAGCTGAAATTCTTGTAATCAGCGGTAATGAGCACCTGGTCCGTGATCGGATAGGATGCCTCTCCTCCCAGGGTACGCACCTTCTCATTCGGTTGAATAAGACCCGATTGCAAGGTGAACGCGCTCATAGTGGTCCTGAAAAAATAGTCGTCGTAGTTGATCCATGAGGCCGTGGCATTGAGCCGCAGCTTTTCAAAGGGGCCCAGCATCAGTGCATAACTCTGTTCCATCCATCCCTTGGTGACGTCGTTGTAGCTCGATCGCCCGGTCAGGTCCACCTTGTTGATCGGATGCACCCAGATATCGAGGCCTTCCTCCCTCCGGTAGTCCTGACTGTCTTTTTCTTCCTTGAGCGCCGATATCCCGATCTTATATACGTCGCCGAACTGATGAGACAACCGGCCGCCATAAATCACATTGTTCCCCGGCATATCACTGCCGGTCTCTACAGGACTGCCGCCGAATCCCGAGATGCCGAACCCGGCCATAAGATCGGTGCGTGCGTAAAGCCCGTCCACCCGCTCCGCAGCCACACCCTCAAAGACCATCACCCTGCCCAAGTTGACGACGGTGTTGTCGGTTTTACTTTTAAAGCTCAGGTAGGAATACTGCAGATCGTTCGCGGATTTATCGCCGAACTCCTCCTCTTTCAGATCGTAGCGAAGCCAGCCGCCCGTGTGAAACGAGATCGTCTCGTTGCCGATGTTCTGCACGGCAAAATCGAGATATTCATAAACTCCCAGTATTTTAGAACTGTCTTCGGCCTCCCTGGATTGCACATAGGTACTGGAATCACCTGTTACGGTGGCTGATTGTGAGATGGCCGGAATGAACAGCGAACTCACCAACAGTACGACCATCGTCGATACCGCCCGTCTGACGAGGGTACCGCTCAAAATTGTTTGCATGAACCTGTCACTTCTCAAAATGCATTCCTCCTTTCAGATATATGTGATAGGTCGCCCATTGAAATTTCAGCGGCCAATTAATAATTTAAACTGTGACCGGCCAGAGATGGCCTGCGACTCAAAACGAGTCCTACATTCGAATGAATTTTGCATCATCTTACCACAACCCGGGGGCTGCATCGTAACATAACGGCCTGTAAAAATTGTTGAAAGTATACAGAAGTACGAAGAACAAATCAAGAAAAAAGGCATGCCTGTTTTAAAGGCATGCCCTACGATGAGCGCTACGCACTAAGAATTCTAAAGCGGTGGCAACCAACAGAATACCGGACAGCACGGGAACAGCAACCATTAAGCGCCCGACGGCAGGCAGGTTACATCATTCACGTTAGCATACTCTTCTCCTAATGACCGAGGGCAGCCCTCCAAACGCTATGACCTTCATTGTCTTTCTGTTTGTCCATGTTAAATATAAGCGTCTGTTGCATTGGCGCGGAAATTTGCTTGTCCTTTATCTCATAAGTAAATATTACGTTAACTTTGACAGGCCAGAAGCCATCCTTATTACGGCCGGCCTTTTCCACGATTACAACGGGTGGTATCAAAGTAACATTATGTGTGAAAAATTGGCTTTCACTCACAGCTTTGATCACTTCTGCATCCGAAGGTCCGGACAGCTTGGAGCAACCTGAAAAACTGAACAGAGACACCATGAACAGCAGGAATGCAAAGGAATATATTGGTTTGATTCTCATTTCATTCTCCCTCGTAACTCGGAACGTTTTCATGCAAAAAAGTACGTGCAGCCAGGCGTTGAGCCCTTATTCGTATTCAGCCATAGTTCGCCTATAAAAAAGGGCGGACCTTTCGGTCCGCCCTGCGAAGCTGTCTCTGAAATTAAATTACCATTTCAAAGCGATGACTCTACTGAAACTTCCCGCCATTCTGGATCATATGGTCGGTTGCGCCGGGAACATCACCATGGCACCCAAGACACGGGGTCTCATAGGCGTTGGTCTTATAGGTCCCCGAGCTTGCGGAAGTATGGCAGATCACGCATTTGTAGGTGCTCTGTGATGTTGAAGTTGCCGGGCTAATATCGCCAAGCGGGAAGGTTACCGGGCTCGTAACCGTTGGCCCAGTAAACGCCCCTTCTTCCGTGACCGGTTTTCCGAGTTCGTACACGAGTTGTGACCAGTCACGGCCATCGACCATATCGCCCGTTGCAGAGGCGGAATGGATTGCGTGCACCCGGTTGCCGATGTAGGCCGCATGTCCGCCCGACTGGTCGTGACAGGCAGTGCATTCATCGGTATCGAATGCCGCTGCGTGGTCGGTTGCGTGCATCATGGTGGTGCCATGGCAGTCGACGCAGGCATTGCCGTCAACTTTCTTCTGTACAGTCGCGTTACCAATTTGGAAGAGTGCCAGTTTAGTCGATTCAATCTGGTACGCGTGTGCACCGCCTCCGGTTGGATTGTTTCTATCGTACGAATAGTCAGCAATCCGGGCGCGAATCAGGTAGGTACCGTTAGTCGTGCCGGCCGGAACCTTCACTGCATAATGGAAGCCGGTTGCATCGCCCTTACCAAAGAGGCTGTTGGCCTGGGTGCCCGTCAACGGTAGAGCAAAGCTGCGGGGTCCATAGACGTAGAGGCTGGCGACAGCAAGTCCGCCGCCGGAGTGATAAGCAGCATCTTTAGCCGTGGTATAGGCATCCGGGACAGGCGTCTGGGTCGTAATGGCCGGATTGGTTGCCAAGGTTACGTCCACGGTAAAGGTCTCGCCGGATACGTAGAACGAGCCGTTGGCCGCAGTGCTAGTTGCAATGGTTACAACGTATTCAGGAACGTCATTACCGGCAGCCGCAGTGCTATGGACGGTAACGATGTCCGTACTATCTACCAGCAGTTCCGGCACTCCCATGGCAGCCGCTGCAATCTGCATCGGTTAGTGGACCAGCTGGGAACGGGGAATTTTGTGGTTAATGTGCTGTCATGCGTGAACGTAGCGGCGATGGTGGTAGTTGCCGCAGTGATGATATTCGTCGTATGACAGGAATGGCAGACCCTGCCGGTCGGATGGGTCTTCCAGTTGTTGAGGCCCGTTAGATCGCCAGGGGCAGAGCCGCTGGGATCGCTATGGCAGACCGTGCAATTTTTGAGCTCCTGCGGATAGGTGACAGGACTTGTTACTGCAGGTCCCATCGGGAATTGATCATCGGTATCATTCCACGTTGAACCATGGATCCCGTGAATGAAGACCGGGAGGTCGGCGTTGTCCGCTGCCATAAAGCCCGCGGCATGGCTAGGCAAGGAGCCATATAACGCACTGTGGCAGAAGTCGCACTCACGGATATCATTACGGTTATTGGCATGGGCCGCACCATCCATCAACGGGCCGTGGCACTTCTGGCAGGCCTGGATAGTGACGAACTGGCGCACGGAAGCGATCAGGGTAGCAGCAGCGCCACCATCAACAGGCATCACCCGTGAAATCCGCGATCCCGACTGCTTTGTTGAATCCGGTGGGAGGAGAACTCAACTCTATCGCTACGCGCCTCTTATTGCCAGCCGCATAGTCGGCATTGTTGTAGCCCGGCCAGGCTGAACCGAACGGAGTAACAAAGGTATAAACGTAATTGCCGTTGGCTTTATCGCTTACGTCAAGGAGGTTGGTGGCAGGTGTTGCCAGATTTCCTGCCGCGCCTGCACTTACAGTGCAGGCTGTGCCAGCCGTATTAATTTTGGTACCAGCTGCACATGCAATTTTAGCCACTGTACTGGGTGTCTCCGAAACCCACATCTCGAAGTAATCAGTTGACCAGGTATTAGTACCAGTACTGGCAGGGATCAGGTCGGCGATCTTAATGCTCTGATTACTATTGGTAATTGTAGTGAGACTCGAAAGAGCCCCGGTTGTAAGATTTTTTGAGTCAACGTGAAAGCAACCACTGGGAACCCGCCGACGTTTGCCACACTAGTGATAGTAACGACCAGATTATTATTGGTCGGGTCGGGATGCGCAACCGCGATATCCTCGATCTTGCCGGTGGTGTGGCATACCATACATGCATCATTGGTCACGACCGCGGGCGTGCCATCCGTGCCGGGCGCGCCGTTCGTGCCGTTCGTGCCGTTCGTGCCGTTCGTGCCGTTCACGCCGTTCGCGCCGTCAGAGCCATCACTGCCCGAACATCCAACAAACATCAGCGGCAGGATAAAGAGTAAAGCTAATACCAAAAATACATATTTGTGCTTAAAAATCTTCATAACCTTTGTTACCTCCCTGTAATTGTTTTTTTTTCTCACGCTCTTTGCATATGGCAAACTATTAAAAGTAAAATTTAGCGGGAATGATGTTGATGCCACCTCCTTTCATTCATCAAACTGCATTCCATCTATACACTGTTTCTGAGGCTATCATACGATGATTAGACTCTTCAGCACATTGATAAACGCTTAAACAGAAAAAGTATATCAAATGATAATTCATCTGTCAATGAAATTAAAACTAAACAAAATACAATATTCAAATTTTAGCGGTATTGTCCGAAATTATTTGCAAACAGTATCAAATTAAACAAAAAGATAATATATTAACTATTTGATTTAATAATGAATTTTCATTGCGGAAACAATACAAACATTTATTGTATTTCACATATTATACTGTTTGCATTCTGGTATGTCAACTATAAAATACAGGTTCAGAAAAAGAGTCTTAACCTCAATTTAAAAAAGAAACATTCTGGAAAACCGACCGAATTGTCAATGCGAGGATCGAAGTGAGGGGGCAATCTAGTTTTTTCAGATGGATAGGACAGGTGAGTTCCGTTCGCCCGTAAAGACACCATCCGGGACTTGTTCAAGTATATCAACTATGAGGTGGATTCTGACGAAAGGAACGGTGGAAAAGATGATCATAGCTATTTTATTTATTTCAGCACCGAAAAACTCTCTGATCTTGGAAAGCATCGGACCGGAAACGTCCTTCTTGCTTGCGGCGCTCACGCGCAGCGGCACCAAGTCTCTCCCGTTCCGCTTCAAGACCGGCCTGGCGCTCGGAGAGTATGCGACTCAGCGATTCCGTAATTGCGGGGTTCTGGGCAAGCATTGACACGAAACTTTCCTTTTCTATAACGACGAACGCTGCATCCTCCTTCACGTGGATACTGGCGATGCGTACGGCATGATGAAGAGATCACCATAGATATGGAGCGCGGCATAGGTGAAAGCCGGCCAGGAGAAGAAGTTGAGCTGTTGCGATACCCTCGGGAAGTATACAGCTGCGCCCAGGTGCAGAAAAAGCTGAACAGAGATGAACAGGATGATGAGGTTGAGTCCCGACCCGATCGGTTTCAACTGCGCTGATTTCTTCTCGAGAAAACCGGCAGCGGTACTGGCCGATGCATAGAAGATAATACTGAGCGCAGTGGCCCAAAGAGGCGAACCGGTGAGGTAGCGTAAGATTTCCCTGAGAGCCTCTTTGAATGTTTTGAAGTCAGAATTCAGAAGTCCAGAACCAGACGAAATAGAAAATACAGAAAAAAGGGAAAAGACAATCAACAGTATTCTCCTTATTCCTGAATTCTGACTCCTGGCTCCTTTAATTTTTTAACTATTACCCCCCACAGCTCTTTGATCCCCTGCCCGCTCTTTGCCGATGTCAGGACCAGGTCATCAGGGATCCCCAGCGACGCGCTGATGCTCCGCCGGGCCCGGTCTGTCTCCTGACGGTTCAGCTTGTCGATCTTTGTCAGCGCGAAGATCACCGGGATATCGTACTGCCGGAGCCAATTGATAAGGTGGACATCCCGCTCATCGGGCTCTCTCCTGCTGTCCAGAAGAACGACGACAGCGGACAACTGCGGAGCGTTTTTCAGATACCCCTCGATCATCGGCGCCCAGGCATCGGTCACGGCATAGGGAACGCGGGCGTAACCGTATCCCGGCAGGTCTACAAAATAGAAGGACTCGTTGATGATGAAGAAGTTGATAAGCTGGGTCTTCCCGGGCGTCTGGCTCGTCTTTACCAGGTTCTTCCGGTGGAGGAGTGAATTGATGATCGAGATTTTCCGACATTCGAACGGCCGGCAATGGCGATCTGGGGTCTGCTGTCCAGCGGGAACTGCTTGGGTCCCGCGGCGCTGATGACGAATTCGGCTGAGAGTATTTTCATAGGGAGACTGAATCAGGAGTCAGGAGACAGGAGCCAGAAGGGAGAGACGGATATCATCCCGACTCCTGAATACTGACTTCTGTCTCCTGTTTTTCGTTACGCGATCTTCTCGTAAATAAGCAGCGGTTCCGCCCCTTCGGTGATCACCTCTTCGCTGATGAGGCACTCACGGATGCCGGGCTGGGAAGGAACATCGTACATCACGTTCAGCATCACGTCCTCGAGGATGGCACGGAGACCGCGGGCGCCTGTCTTGCGGCTGATCGCCTTCCTGGCAATGGCTATAAGCGCGTCGTCGGTGAAACGCAGTTTGCAGCCTTCGAGCGCAAGCAGTTTCTGATACTGTTTGATGAGCGCGTTCTTGGGGCGGGTGAGGATGTCTATCAGCGCATGCTCGTCGAGCTCTTCGAGCGTGGCCACCACCGGCATACGGCCGATGAACTCGGGGATGAGCCCGTACTTCAGCAGATCACCGGGCTGGAGGTTGGCGAGCGTCTCGCTCAGTTTCCGTTCTTTCTTGCTCTGGATGTCGGCGCCGAACCCCATGGTCTTCTGGCCGACGCGCTGCTCGATGATCGTGTCGAGGCCGACGAAAGCTCCGCCGCATACGAACAGGATGTTCTTCGTGTCCACCTGGATGAACTCCTGGTGTGGATGTTTTCTGCCGCCCTGCGGCGGCACACTGGCAACCGTCCCCTCGATGAGCTTGAGAAGCGCCTGCTGCACACCCTCGCCTGAGACGTCACGGGTGATCGACGGACTCTCGGATTTGCGGCTGATCTTGTCGATCTCATCGATGTATACGATACCGCGCTGCGCCCGCTCCACGTCGTAGTTGGCGTTCTGAAGAAGTTTAAGAATGATATTTTCCACATCTTCGCCCACATATCCGGCTTCCGTGAGCGTCGTGGCATCGGCAATGGTAAAAGGCACATCGAGGATCCGCGCCAGGGTCTGGGCGAGCAGGGTTTTGCCGACTCCCGTTGGACCGATCAGCAGAATATTGCTCTTCTGGAGTTCGACCTCGTCGCCGATCTCATGCTGCACGCCGATGCGCTTGTAGTGGTTGTGCACGGCCACGGACAGGATCTTTTTGGCGCGCTCCTGCCCGACCACATATTCATCGAGATTGCGCTTGATCTCAGCGGGTTTCGGAAGCCGCGGGGTCTTCGCTTCCTTGGTCTCTTCCCACTCCTCGGCAATGATCTCGTTGCAGAGGTCCACGCACTCGTTGCAAATGAAAACCGAGGGCCCCGCGATCAGTTTCTTCACCTCGTCCTGCCCCTTGCCGCAGAACGAGCACTTGAGCGGGGTAGCGTTATGTTCTTTCTTTTCCGTCATAGGTTACTTCTCCTTCACCAGCCGGGGCACTTTCTTGGCAATGACCTCGTCGACAAGACCGTACGCCTTCGCATCCTCGCCGGACATGAAGTAATCCCGGTCCGTATCTTCATGGATCTTCTCCATCGACTGGCCCGTGTGGTTCGCCAGGATCTTGTTCAGCGTTTCCTTCATCTTCAGCATTTCCTTGGCATGGATCTCGACGTCCGTAACCTGTCCCTGGAACCCGCCCATGGGCTGGTGGATCATGATACGGGCATGCGGCAGGGAGAAGCGCTTGCCCTTCGTGCCAGATGCCAGAAGAAGCGCCCCCATGCTCGCGGCCTGGCCGATACAGATGGTCGAGACCGGGGACTTGATATAGTTCATGGTGTCGTAGATCGCAAGCCCGGCGGTCACAATGCCGCCCGGCGAATTGATATAGAGATAAATGTCCTTGTCCGGGTCGTCGGCCTCAAGGAAGAGGAACTGCGCTATCACCGTGTTCGCCACCAGATCGTCAATCGGCGTACCGAGGAAGATGATCCGGTCCTTCAACAAGCGGGAGTAAATATCGTATGCCCGTTCGCCCCGGCTCGTCTGTTCTATTACCATGGGGATCAATGACATGCTGTCTCCTTCGTGATTACCACTCAGCCGCGAAACCCAAGAAAAAAACTAAAAAGCTCTTGACTGAAAGCGCGCATCCATGGCCAATATTCTTTATCTTTCCTGCTTTAATTATAGCTCTTCTTTGCACGGGAAAGCAAGAGACCGAGCGTCTTTTCCTGAATGAGCGAGGATCGCAGGTTCTCAAGACCGCCGTCCTGGGACTCGTAGTATTTTCTGACCGCGTCAGCGGTCTGGCCCGCGCTCTTTGCCATCGCTGTGATGGATGCCGACAGTTCCTGGTCGCTGACATCGATCTTTTCTTTTTCCGCTATCTCTTCGAGCAGCAGGATCCCTTTGACACGCTGCACCGCCAGGTCCCGGTTCTTCTCCATGAAGTTCTTCACGTCAAAAGACTTGATGTCCATGCCCTGCCGGGCAAAGCGAGTGGCCTGCTGCCGCGTCATGGCCTGCAGTTCGTGTTCCACCATGCCCTGCGGCACCTCGAACGAATGGGCGTCCACCAGCTTCGTCATCAGTTCCTCACGCTGGGCAGATCCCAGTTCGTCGCGCTTCCTGGCCTCGAGGTCTTCCTTGACCCGCGCCTTCAGCTCATCAACGGTCTTATTGCCCCCGGTATCCTTTGCGAATTCATCGTTCAGCTCGGGAAGGACCTTTTTCTTCACCTCTTTGAGCGTCACCGTAAAGCGCGCGTCCTTGCCGGCTATTTCCTTATTGGTATAATCCGCCGGGAAGGTGACCTGGATCTCTCTGGTCTCGCCCTTCTTCATGCCGATGAGCTGCTCCTCGAATCCGGGGATCAGATTGCCCGAACCGATGGCGAGCATATGGTCCGCGGCCTTGGCGCCTTCGATGGGTTTCCCGTCGTGGAACCCTTCGAAGTCGATGATCGCCGTGTGGTCCTTCGCAAGCGCCTGGCCCTCGACGACTTCGAGCTGGGCATACATCTCGCGGAGACGGTCAAGGGTCTGGTTCAATTCCTCATCCGTCACCGCAAGGTCCTGTTCCTTCACTTCGATGCCATCGTAGGTGCCAAGCGTGATGTTCGGCCGTACTTCCACGATAGCTGTATAGCTCAGGGAAGATCCCTTGGCAAGCGGCGTCATATTCTCGATCTGCGGCATACCCACGGGGTTGAGATTGTGCTCCCTGACCGCCGTGAGATACGAGTCCGAGATGAGCCTGTTCATGACCTCGGACCGGACCTCTTCTCCATAATGCTGTTCCACGACATTCTTCGGCGCCTTACCGGGACGAAAGCCGGGTATCTTTGCCTTTTTGGCAACGTCCTTAATGGCCTTATCCATCTCGTTCGCCACTGAATCCGGCTCAATTTCTATCGTGATCTTTTTCTTTACTGAATTGATTTCTTCGACGACCGCTTTCATTGGCAACCACCTTTTAAGAGTTAATAGTGTCCGTTTATCTATAGCGCCCTCAGCATGAAGAAGATGCGAAGGTTGCATTACAACACTCTGGACGTTAGTTCTTTGTACAGTATTTGGTGCGAGAGGGGGGACTTGAACCCCCATGGTCGCCCACCAGATCCTAAGTCTGGCGCGTCTGCCAGTTCCGCCACTCTCGCTGCATGAACAAAGAGAGCAGTGAACGTGAAGCAGCTTTCGTGACCCGCTGCCTGCTGCGCACTGCTCCCTGAGTTAATTATGGTGAGCCGTGAAGGAGTTGAACCTTCGACCCGCTGATTAAGAGTCATAAAGGTAAGTGCTTACTTTTACCATATAATCAATAGGTTATTATTGTATAAAATGTAGTCACCGGTGTCTACATTTTATGTCCGGCAATCCTTCAACGGGTGTGGATACTATCATATAGGGCATAAGCAGGTCAAGGGTTTTTTCAGATTACACACAGCGGAGGATTTTGAGCTTCTGGCGGGGCGCATCTAGTCGAGGTCTGGTTCGCGTCCTGGACTTTCTATCATAATAGGTAAGTTCACCTACAACTGTGTGCTTCAGAGAAATAGCGACTATTCCCGATTACCGAGTGAAACATGCAATGCATAAACCTGATAGATAGTATAATGAAATGACAGATCGAGTCTTTCACGGCTCTCCGGACATGATGAATCAGGGCAATGGAAAGGAATAAGCACACTTTAACGCGCGCGTGAGGGGCACGTTTCTCGGCGACCCTCTCGACGCGCATGTAGGATCATATGGCGGTTTTCGTTCTGCCCTTCTTGGTCTTTCTTGTTTTAGTTTTTTTTGATTTATCCGATATTGTCTTTTTGACCTTCGCAAAAATATTCGTATCATCAGTTCGCAGGTAGTTTTTCCATGAATCAGCGGATCAACAGTTAAAATACAGACTCTAATTAGCTAATTTGGCATGAGCGGTCAATAGACGCATCAACAATGTCTGCGAGTCTTTTGCGTCCAAGCGATTCCCGTATTGCTCCCACAATCCTTGCGCTGCCCGTTTTTCCCCGTTGGAAAGATCGCCCAGCATGCCGGATGCGAGTATATAGGATCGAAGAGCCGAATTCGCTCCAGGCATTTCTTCGAGAAGCTTTCGAGCGGTATGAGACATAGATGGTGCGTCTCGCTTGTCAATGGCTCTGAGAAGTGTTATGAAGTCCCTTTGGGACGTAGAAAGCTGTGCCCTGCAGGAGGAATCAGCTTTCCCCCAGAGTTTTCCCAGCTGATTGGGTGATTGAATGGGTAATATCTGCTGTGCCACCATGAAGAGCATGCCATCCCACCATTTTTTGTCGCGCGTCTTATCCGAACAATCCGATAGCGACTGCCTGACCATTTCAGCATACTTACGAAAGTTTTCGGACAGACGAGTGTCCGGATGTTCCCATTTCCATAAACCATGAAGTATATACTCATTCAACAAGGCGGATACGTGAATTTTTTTCGATCGGTCATAATTCGAATAACTTACTTCCGTGGTTTTCAGGTCTGAAGGGTATTGCCCGAGCATCTCCATAACCGGCAGCAGAGTTAAGTGAGCGTTAGCGGTCACAAGATCTGTAGACGTGGTTCCCATAAATCGCGCGCGGGCAGCATTCAGATCCAGCAGCGGGTAATAATCGGAATTGGCCTCTACCCCATAGCTCTCGAACAGAGGCTCCAGGGAGCGCTTATTGCCGACTCTTCGTACGATCATGTCCTGGGGCCCGTTGATCCCCATCCTTCTCAATTCGTATGAAAGCCCCTTCTCCCGTATCACACCCGGATCAGGCTCGGGAACGGCACCGGCAGGTCGCGCGAGGATCACGATATCCGCTTCATTCGTGCTATAGACCGCATAGTCGGCAAACTGAGATGATAACGCCTCGAATATCGATGCTACCAGTGGCATATCAATCTGATAGAGGTGTAACCACTGAACCATGAGGCCGTCTTTGTTAAGGTGGTCTTTTATTCTTAGGTAGAACTCTTTTGAAAAAAGTCCTGCGACGCCACTGACCCACGGATTGGAAGGTTCCGAAACAATGATGTCGTATTTCTTATTGTAGGTGGAAAAAAATGTCTTCGCATCTTCGATGTGGATATGACTGCGGGGATCGATATAAGCCAGTTCCACGCGAGGACGAAAAAACATGGCGGCTTTGATCATGGTCGGCTCGATCTCCACGGAATCCACGCGATCGAGCTGCGCTGTGGTTAAAAGAATATCCGTCGTCATCCCCGAGCCCCATCCGATGACGGCGGCAGTCTTCGCATGCGGGTGAAAGACGAGTGGCATGGCACCAAGCAAGATCTGGTTCGACTCATCACTTGAGACCGCTTCTTGTATAACATTGATGCTTGCGTCGGGTTTTCCATTTGTTGCAATCGAAAGGACGCCGTCTCGATATTTAACCACGGATACCGTCGAGGTCTTACCATCGTGGTGAAATAACACCTCTTCTTCACCTGCGCGGAACAGTTGCCCGGTTCTATATACACCAGAGGACATATTCCGAGTGTCGAACTGTATCCAGATCATGGAGAACAGGAGGATCGCTGTACTCATGGCAGTTAATATGGCCGGAATACGCCTAGCAGGGAAGGCCCACCATGCCAGCGCCAAACCCAGCGCAATGTCGATGCCCGCCCCCAGACCGAGCATCCCCTTTAGCCCGAGTATCGGCATGACAAGGTGAACGGCTAAAAAGATGCCTATAATACAACCGACGGTGTTGAACGCATAGGTCGCACCGATGCTTTTCTCGCCATATCCATCCCGAAGCAAAATAGCGGTAATGAGCGGCAGGGTCATACCTGCGCAAAACGTGGCCGGGAGCATGATAGCCAGGGCCATGCTGTGGCTGATAACATTAAAGATCGTATAGCCGATCATTGATCTTTCCAGGTTGCCCACAAGCCATGCCATCACTTCAAAGGTCTTTCCATACAGTGGCAGGGTTGCCAGTGCCAGAAGCCCCATGGCTATCTGTACGAATGCCAAAAAACGTATCGGTTGCTGCAAATCTTCGATACGGCGTCTGATCCACAATCCTCCGAGAGCCAGACCCGTAATGAACGCGCTCAGCATAAGTTCAAAAGCGTGCGTGGAACTGCTTAACACCAGGTTCAACATGCGTATCCAGCCGAGCTCGTATATGAGTGACGACGTTCCAGTCAGGAGGGCTACCGTAAGCAGTATCCGGTAGGTAGAGGTCGTGTTCACATCCGGTTGCACTGCCGTTTTTCGGTTTCTTTCGGCAAAAGACTTGTCATCGCGGACTTTGTGCCAAACGATGGCCGCCACGCCAATATTGATCAATCCGGCAATAATAAGCGTACCGGGCAGTCCCGCCAATGCAATGAACATAAAACCGCTTGCCAAAACGCCAGCCGCTGCTCCAATACTATTCGAAAAATACAGCATGGCGATGGTAGAGCCGGGGTTCTCGGGATATTTTCGAATGAGGCCGGCGGTTAACATCGGGAAGGTCATTCCCAGAAGAATTGATTGGGGAAGGATAAAAAAACTCGCAGTTATCCATTTAAAGAACGTTATGGCCGTCGGTGAACCTATCTCGGGGATTAACCGGGTGTAGGCCAGATCAAGGAATTGAACATAGAGCGGATGAAAAACCATCGCAAAAACCCCGATGATCGCCTCCACGATGGCATAACCGAGCAATAGGTTGCTCCATCTTTTGGAATAGCGCGCGCTGAACCAGGAGCCAAGCGCCATGCCTCCCATAAAGACGGCAAGAACCAGGGTCTGAGCATAGGCTGCATGACCGAGAAAAAGTTTTAGATAGTGCGTCCAGATTGATTCGTAGAGAAGTCCGGCAAAGCCGGATGCAATGAAAATAATAAAGAACAGACGACGGCCACTTTTTTGCATGTTACCCGACGCCTTATCGAGTTGCGGCACATAGTGCTGCTTCTTGATTTTATTCTTATCTTGTCGATCTTTCTTTATCATCATTGTATGACTAACAAAATATTATCGGAACGAAAACCGCCCCGATAAGCACGATTTTTCGGTATTGATGGATTTAGCAATGAATGTGCCAAACCGCTCACAGTAGTGTTCACGAATATATGCCTGATGCTCTGAGTTGTCAATAATGTTGATGTGGTATTTGACGGGTTTGCGCTGAAGAATACTGATTGAAGCTTTATGTGTTACCAAGGGTTGCAACTACAACAAGTTCAGGAAGTAGTCTAAGGCGGGAATCTTCAATAAACAAACAATGTATTCACTTTTTATTATGCGACAGGACAAAAAAAGAAAAAGCCCCTTAAGTGCCCACAGGGTTTTACTTTTTCATGGTGAGTCGTGAAGATGTAGAGCTTTCGAACCGCTGATTTATATAGACACTTTTATACACTTTAATTATTCAAAAATAGGCTATATTAAGAAAAGAATAAACCACATAAGTGCTTACGACGTTTGACTTTTTATGATGAGCTATGAAGAAGTCTAACCATCGAACCGCTGATTAATATAAACACTTGTATACACATTAATATTCAGAGGTGGGATATTTCAAAAAAGAAAAAGCCCCGTAACTGCTTACGGGGCTTGACTTTTTATGGTGAGCCGTGAAGGATTTGAACTTCGATTATCGCTTTTACCGCGCTTGCTTTTTCATGATCCGGCGCTTTATCCGCAAGAAACTTGTTTATTTTACATGAAGGTCAGATTCTTTAGGAGTCGTTATCTGCCAAAGCAGGCGTCAATGTAACACAAACCGTGTTCAGCGGTCAAGAGGATTTATCTCTTTATCATCTTCATCGTTCGCGAATATTGTTTTGCTCTATCAACGTTTGCAGCAACGAGCCCTAAGATTGTTTATGAATAATCGATTGAAATACGGCATATTGCAAAGATGTGGGCTCATTACGTACTGCGCCATCTCGATCGATATCATGGTTCGATGCAATAAGAGAGGATCTCTCGGCCGGGATCCTGAAGATGCGACAGCGCATCAGTGTCGATATACCCCAGCATTCGCATCGCAGCATCTATTGTACGATCACGGCCCCTGTCATGAAGGTGTGAATATTACAAAAATAATCGAACGTTCCTGTAACCAGGAACTGTATGCAGACCGTCGAGCCCGCAGTGAATTGCCTGAATCGAACTTGCCGTCCGTGGCCCCCGGAGCGCCGCTCGTGACCGTATGCGTGGTCGAATCGTTGTTCGTCCATTTGACGATGTCGTTCACGGTGATCGTCACGCTGTTCGCGAAAAAGTCTTGCTTGATGTGATCGCAACGGATTCAAACGACGCTGTGGGGCAGGTCACAAGCTGCGCGCTCGTTGTCGAAACTCCAGAAGAATCGCGGGTACTGCCACTGCACCCCAGCGCGCTCAACAGTACAGCAATAAACAGCACAAGCATATTAATCGTTGCCCAAGGTCGTATGAGCATAATTTATCCTTTCCTGAGTTGAACTTCGAAAAAGGCTACTTGACCGAAAGCAAGTCAGATCACTGCACAACCACGGTTCCCTCCATTAGCGTCGTATGGATCGAGCACCAGTACTGGTACGTCCCCGCTGCTGTGAATTGGTAACAGACTGATGAGCCTGCGGTCAGGTTACCCTGAATCGAAGGAACCATTCGTCGGCACCGTGGTGCTGGTAACCGTGTGTGTTGTCAAGGCCGTGTTGTTCGTCCATTTTACAATGGAGTTCACTGTTTTCGGAGTTTGACGGAGTGATTCGAACTCCGTATATCGATACGTTTTCCGTGCTTCCCGTACCTGAGGACACGTGACTAACTGGACGAGCGTTGCGTGCCGCCTCCGTCGCTAGAGCCGCCACCGCCTCTGCCGCATCCCACCACACCCATGCAAAACAGAATCAGCATCGCCAACGTGCCTGTACCTCCAATAATAGATCCTCTCGTAGTCATAATCGTTTCTCCTCCTTGTCTCTTTGTGATTGAGTTTCTCTTTTCCTGGAAAACAGAAATTAATTTTTCATGCAATTGTTTAAATCACCGTGATTAATTGTACCACAATCACCATATCATTTTGTTAGGCTGTTTCCACATCCGACTATTTATTGATCAGTTCCCTTGATAAGATCAGATTTACGGTATTATCCGGTTTATCAAATAAAAAGCTGCACTACTCAGGGCATCTTTAATGATTGTATCTTTGGATGACTGAGTTGTCAAGAATTCCGACGGGTATTGTATTGTAAACCGTTATTGAACACGGGTGAAACTTTTTGAATTTCAAAGTATTGTGACTATAACAGAAATCGGATAAAGTCAACACTCAAGACTATATCATACAATAAAATCTTTAAAAAGAGTTCGAAGCGGCAGGTTCGGATCATGCGCCAGTATTACTCGGGGAAGAGGCACAAGATATAATCAGATAATGTGGGAGGAGTGCCCTTAGTTCTTGGAAAAAGGATGTTGGCCTAAAAAACAAACGCTCTATCTATTTATTTCATAAAGTTAAAAGCATATACGACCCAAACCATGAACAATAAAAAAGCCAATAGATACTCTATTGGCTTTAAGTATTTGTTTTTTCTGGTGCGCCCGGCGTGAGTCGAACACGCGACCTTTGGCTTCGGAGGCCAACGCTCTATCCAGCTGAGCTACGGGCGCGATTAATTAACTCGCTTCGGATTCGATTGGACGCTGCACTGCGTCGTTGGTCTCGTTCCGCATCTTTCATTTGCTTTATCTTTGGTGCGCCCGGCAGGAGTCGAACCTGCGACCTGCGGATTCGAAGTCCGACGCTCTATCCAGCTGAGCTACGGGCGCGGCAGATAAAACACCTCATAAAAGCTGTAGAGACGGCGAGATGACCGTCTCTACGATCGAAAATTGGGGTGAGCGACGGGGCTTGAACCCGCGGCCACCAGGGCCACAACCTGGAGCTCTACCAACTGAGCTACGCCCACCGTGAAAAAACCAAGAAATTGATGAAAAAAATAACAGGGGTTATGATACCTTAAAAAATATAATATTTCTATTTATTTTTTATTATTTTCATCTATTGGTGCGCCTGACGGGATTCGAACCCATGGCCCACAGCTTAGAAGGCTGTTGCTCTATCCAGCTGAGCTACAGGCGCTTGTCGCTACACTCCATTGAAAAGTACAGATTGAAATATTTAAAATTTACAATTTAATCTTCATTTCCAATTTTAAACTGGTCGGGGCGAGAGGATTTGAACCTCCGGCTTTCTGCTCCCAAAGCAGACGCGCTACCGGGCTGCGCCACGCCCCGAGGTATAACCACACATTTACCCTGACTGGTAGGCCATATAATACTCACACTCCCCTGTATTGTCAAGCGCTATGTGCCCGTCTCGTATGCATTTTCGGCGCTCTCTCCTCCCTGTCTTTGGGCAAAACCCTTTTCCCTTGAAATGACGCTCAATTTATACTATGATTACCCTCATGGAAGAGCGAATCGGATCAGTGATCAAATTTTTCGACAAAACCTCGATCGCAGCGGTCAAGCTGGATTTCGGCGACCTCGCGATGGGTGATTCCATCCACGTAAAGGGAAACGACACCGACTTTACGCAGAAGATCGAGATCTGGAATTCGACCACCATCCGGTCCAGAAAGCCATCCGCGGCCAGTTCATCGGCATCAAGCTTTCCCAGACTGCAAAGCCCTTCGATCTTGTATACAAGGTCACTGGATAAACGCCTGGCAATGCTCATCTACTTTATTAAACGCACGCTCCTGATGATCCCCATTCTCCTCGGCATCACCGTGCTGAGCTTCGGCGTCATGCGCCTCGCCCCGGGCGGACCGGCCGAAGCGCAGATGGAATTCTCCGCACAGGGCATCAGCAGAGGCGCGGGAGCGTCTCCGCAAGCTCTACGGCGCTGATCAGCCCTTTTACAAACAGTACGCCACGTGGCTCACAAAGTTCGTGACCCTCGATTTCGGCGAGGCCTTTGCCGACGGCCGCAAGGTCAAGGACAAGATCCTCGAACGCCTTCCGATCACGCTCACGATCAATCTGCTCTCACTCGGGCTCGTGCTGCTGATCGCCATCCCCATCGGTATCATGTCCGCCACCCGGCAATACTCGCTCCTCGACCGGTTCACGACCATCTTCGTTTTCATAGGATTTTCCACGCCCTCGTTCTGGCTGGCGCTCCTGCTCATCTATCTGTTCGGTGTGCAGTGGGGTGTGCTTCCGATATCCGGCATCCAGAGCCTGGATGTGACGGGTCTCTCGGGCTGGGACAGGCTCATGGACAGGTCCCAGCATCTGATCCTGCCGGTCTTCGTGTTGTCCTTCGGCGGGCTGGCAGGATTCTCGCGTTACGTCCGGAATAACATGCTCGAGGTCATGCGGCAAGACTACATCCGCACAGCCAGGGCCAAGGGGCTTTCCGAGAGCGTGGTCATTTACAAACACGCGCTCAGGAACGCGCTCATGCCGGTTATCACCATTTTAGGCCTGTCACTCCCCGGCATCATCGGCGGCAGTGTGATCATTGAACAGGTCTTCGGCATTCCCGGCATGGGGCAGCTCATGTTCCAGTCGGTCATGTCGCGGGACTATAACCTTGTCATGGGAATTCTAGTGCCCGCCGCGTTTCTGACCCTGCTCGGGAACTTCCTGGCGGACATCGGGTATGCCTTTACTGATCCGAGGGTGAGATTGAAATAAGTGTCATAGGGTCAAGGGCAAATTTGGTAGCCGCAGGCTTTAGCCTGCGATTGAAGCAAACAATCAGGGCATATACATGAGCAATTAACAACGAATCCTTCACATCCCAAACGCTTCATTACCTCATGAAGAACAAGCTCGCCGTCATCGGCGGGATGCTGGTGCTGCTCATCTTCATCCTTTCCATCTTCGCTCCGCTGGTCGCGCCCTATAACCCCTCCACCATCGACATCAAGAACATCCTCGTCGGACCGAGTTTTTCGCACCTGCTTGGCACGGACGACCTCGGCAGGGACGTGCTCTCGCGCATGCTCTGGGGCGGAAGGATCTCGCTTGAGGTGGGATTCGTGGCAGTCGGAATAGCAACGATCCTCGGCATCATTCTCGGCGCCATTGCAGGCTACTACGGTGGTTATATCGACAGCGCGATCATGCGGGCCGTGGATATCATGCTGAGCATCCCCACGATCTTCCTGATCCTGGCAGTGATCGCCATCCTCGAACCGAGCATCATCAATATCATGATCGTGATCGGGCTCACCAGCTGGATGGAGCCTGCCCGGCTCATCCGCGCCGAGTTCATCTCGCTCAAAGAACGCGAGTTCGTGATCGCCGCGCGCGCCATCGGCGCCACCGACGGCCGCATCATCATGAAGCACGTCCTGCCGAACGGCCTCTCCCCGATCCTCGTCTCCGCAACCATGGGCATCGGCGGCGCGATCCTTATCGAGTCGGCCTTGAGCTTTCTCGGCCTCGGCGTTCAGCCCCCTACCCCGAGCTGGGGCAGCCTGCTGTCCTCAGGCAAGGACAACATCGAGATCGCCTGGTGGCTTTCGGCCTTCCCCGGCCTTGCGATCCTCATCACCGTACTCGGCTACAACCTGCTCGGAGAAGGAATTCGCGATGCGCTCGACCCGAGGCAGCGGGAGTAGGCTGAGCATTACTTCCTGTACTATTGCAATTAGCATATACATCGAAAAACCAAGAGTTCACTTAGAATTGTGCAATCGACTACCTAACTATGAACCCATATTGCGGTGTTGAGTAGACCCCGTAGATTTGCGCATAATCATAGGGGTCTACTCAATAAATAGCTAGTCGTCTTTAATATATTGTTTCAATCGTAGGAGGCATTCTAAATGAAGAGGTTCTTTTATCTCTCAACAATCATATTACTTCTTACAATTCAAATGACAACAAATGCTTAAAGCGCCAGAAACATGCTCGACAAATGTGTTGGTTATGTCGAAGTTGTATCAAATTGGCACATGGAAAAGTTTGGCTTATCTTCAGGACAATCAGAAAGCAATTACAATCGACTCTGTTTCCCTTGTAAACGATTTTGACGTGTCGCGTGATGGAAGAAAAAGGGTGATTACGACTACAGGAGATGAAGACTTTAGGTTACTAATATATTCAGATAACAAAAGGTCGAACACAATCTCATCGAAAAACGTTACGAGGAACCCATCTTTTTCTCCCGATGGTAAAAGCATTGCCTACTTGCAGGTAAAAACAAGAAACCCAGATGAGAGATTACAAGAAGACTGGATTAAGGATTGGTATTTGATTTTACTCGAAATGATGGCTCAGCTAACGTGCAAATTTCTATCTTGGCTTGGCGCGATTCAAACCATCATGGTTCCCGGACGGAAAAAGATTAGCGGTTAGTACGAAGGACTATAAAATATACATCTTTGACAGTGTAACAAATGAAGAAACAAAGATTATTGATTTTGGCTATGCACCAACTGTGTCTAATGATGGGACTAAAATTGTGTACCTATCTCATGATGTAGACGAGTCCATAATTAAGAGGATAATAGCCCATTCCAAAATGAAGACCGGAGAATTTGAGAAAATAATGTCATCACAAAGTAAAGAAAAAACTGCTTTGCTTGAAATAGAGAACTATCAGATTAAGCATTCATTTATCTATATTCTGGCTCCACAGACTAGCAAGAAGCTAACCGAAGAAATATGGGTTGAAGAACCAGCAGTTTGGTCACCTGATGCTTGTTACTTATGTATAATGACAGGCAATATGTAATCAATATGATATTTGTATTAAATGTTAAGACGGGGAAAGAGAGCAACTTAAGGGTAATGAAGGTCGAATCATGGTGTGGCAATAAATTCATTCAGTCGGCAGGTCGTGTAAACTGGATTGGAACCTACACAGATGTCTAGCCATTGTCGCTGGAGAAGGTCGCTAAAATCGCACCCTCAGCTGAGTCGTTCGTGCTAATTAACAACCCGTATTTACATGCTTGTTGCGTCGAATGAAATTGCAGAGTTGTAGGTGTAGTCTTTATGCCAACCTATTAGCTTCCTCCCCCCTCTACCCTTCTCCCCTTCCTCCTGGTCGCTAACACATGATATACTTTAGCCATGGCCTTCGAATTGATCGATTACTCGCCTCTCTACTATACCGCCATCGCGAAGACAGACGTTCCGCCGGTAATCATCGGCAAGTTCGTCCAGATCCGGAACGGATCAATGGAATATCTCATTCTGTCGCCAAAGGAATTTACTAAATATCATGCCAACATCGTGGAGCGGTTCTGCCTCGACAAGGGGATTGAGGGGAGCTATGATCCTGAAAGAAAGCGATACGATATCTATGACCAGGAATGGGACATCGTCGGTGGGGGAAAATTCGAGATCGACGCGACAAAACAGACCATCAGATTCTTCGACGACTCGATGGCATATGGAAAATTCGATTCGCGGGGCCTTCCGGCAAAGGTGAGTTCCTTCCCCCCCTTCTCGGGATTCTCCGTCATGCTTGATAATTAATCGTGTCAAAAGAGAAACAGCTTGATCGATATATAGGTGCCTATGCGGAATGAGGGATCCGCGGCCGTGACTGCCGACTACTGACTGCTGACTGCGGACTGCTTCTCCTGCCCCTGCTGCTTCACCCTTTTCTTGTTCGACCGGTACCTGCCAATAGCCTTTTCATGAGAACCGAAATCCTTTGAGAAAAAGTGGCTGCCGTCTCCCTGAGCGACAAAGAAGAGATAGTCCACATTCTCTGGATAAAGAGCGGCAAGGATCGCACCCTCACCAGGGTTCGCGATAGGACCCGGAGGGAGACCCTTGTGGAGATAGGTGTTATAAGGTGACCGTCGCTTCAAGTCCTCCCTGGTGACCGTTGTGATCCACGCCTTGGTGCCGTACACTGCGGTGGGATCTGCCTGGAGCTTCATCCCCAGCTTCAGCCGGTTATGATACACTGCGGAGATGAGCTTGCGCTCCGAATCAACCTTGGCCTCTTTTTCCACGATCGAAGCAAGGGTAATGATCTGCTGCTCGGTGAACCCGAGTTCCTCCGCACGTTTTCTTTTGCTGTCAGTGAATACAACCTTATATCGCTGAACCATCTTTTTTGGAATATCTTCAAGCTTGATGCCCTTGGGCAGATAGTACGTGTCAGGGAAGAGGTATCCTTCGAGGGTATCAGCCTCGATACCGAGAGAATGGACATATTTCTTATTTTTCACCAGATCAATGAACTCATGGGGTTCGGAAATAAGCGGAGTGCCGGACAGTGTCCAGGCGATCTGGTACAGGTTATATCCCTCGGGGACCACGATCTCATATTCGATGATCCTGCCCTTTCGCAGGATATCCAGGACCTCCCATAAACTCATGTGCGTGTTCAACCCGTAGTAGCCCACGTGTACATTGCGGCTGAAGCCCTGCAACCTGCCGATGATCTCGAAGTATACCCGGAAGCGGATGATGCCTTCTTTCTGCAGGGTCCCCGCGATCGCTTTCAAGCTCATCCCTTCGGTCACCTGGACCTCTTTCCAAACCTTCTCATTGGAGGGCGGGATAAAGAGGGCAATATACAGATGGATAACGGCTGTCAGCGCCGCGGTAGAGATCAGGAATAACAGCCAGAGATTCTTTTTTGCTATTTTTCGCATCGTTCCCCACACAACAAGGAGGTTATTGAATCATGTATTCCAAACGTCAGTTCCAGACAAGCTGTCTTGCTAAATAGACTCGAACAGAAGCATAAGATTGACTGGATTTATCTTGTACATACAATGACTGTCGTAGCACAAATATGTCTTTATTCCATATTCTACCAAGATCCATCCCCTCCCTTTTCTCACTTCTCGAAGGGAAGGGGCAGCGGAGCGGATACAGTGTTATTCCGGCATTGCGCAAGCTCAAAGCTGTCCCGAGCGTAAGATTCCCACCAGGATCCAGAGTCCCAGCAGTGCTGCTATAACATACCCTATCAGGCCGAACGTCGGCAAGCCGAAAAGCATCGGTCCCGTGCCCGAATGGATGATGATGGAAGACGCCACAATGATGGCCGCGGTAATAATGCTGAACGAAAGCCGATTGCTCGCTTTATCGAGGTCCTTGATCAGCTGAGTCAGGCCCTCGTGATGGATAGTGACCTTCAGGTCGCCCTGCATGAATTTCCGATACGTCGCTTTCAACTGTCGCGGCAGTTGCGAAAAGACGTCAGCGAAGTCCGCCATGTTCTTCCGAATGGCCTGTACGGCGCGGAGGGGGTTTCGTCTGCGGCGGACCAGTTCGGCCACATAGGGCTGTGCCGCTTCAAAATAGTTGAATGACGGATCGAGCTGCTTCAGAAGCCCTTCGAGCGTGATGAGCGCCTTGTCCATAAGGTAGAGGTTCGAGGGCTGCCTCAGCTTATGGCGAAGGAGAATATGGGTAACGCGGTCGATGTAGGCACCGAAGTCGATCTGCTTCACCTGCATGCCGTAATAGGGTTCCAGAAGCTCGGCAAGGTCCTCTTTCATCTCGCGTTCGAATTTTTCTATGTTCACGGACTCTTCGGACACGAAACCCAGGCTTATATACTGCCGAACAAGGGCATCATAATTATGTTCCGCCAGCGCAACGAATATATTTGCGAAGAGCTCCATATTCTCTTCCGTGACCCTGCCCATGATGCCAAAGTCGACAAGGCCGAGCCGGCCGTCGGGGAGGACGAAGATGTTCCCCGGGTGCGGGTCAGCATGAAAGAGCCCGTCCCGGAGCACCATTTTAAAAAAGGCGGCAGCGCCCTTGAGTGCGATTTCCCGGCGGTCGAAACCTGCCTGTTCGAGCCGCTGAAAATCATCGATCCGGATGCCTTCGATCCTCTCAAGCACCAGCACCCGCTTGGTCGAAAGCTCACTGTATATGCGTGGAATGTACAGGACATCGCTCTTGTCAAAGTTATTCCTGAGCTGTGCCGCGTTTGCAGCTTCGATGAAAAAATCGAGCTCCTTTTTAATGGTATGCGCGAACTCATCCACGATCCCCGGGACATTGTATGGCGCCAGCTCCGGGACCCGCGATTCGATGAGGTCGGCGATCCCCCGCATGATGCTGATGTCCCGATCGATGATGGCGTCGATATCGGGCCGCTGGACCTTTACCATTACCTTGGAGCCGTCAAGGAGCGTTGCCCGGTGTACCTGTGCGATGGATGCCGCGGCCACGGGAATGTCGTCAAAGGCGGCAAAGATGCGCTCAACAGGACCATGCAGGTCCTGCTCAATGATTTCCTTGGCTATTTGGAAGGGAAAGGGGGCAACAGCGTCCGTTAATTTGGTGAGTTCACGGGAGTACTCGATAGGCAGCATGTCCGGACGACATGCCAGCACCTGCCCGAGTTTGATGAACGTAGGCCCCAGTTCCTCGAACATAAGCCTGAGGCGCTCCGGAGCGCTCAAGCGGTGTTCGAGGGAGGGGGGTGTTTTGAACGTAGTAATTCGCCTGCCGAGCGAGAAAAAACGCTGCAGACCCATCTGCTCGACAAGGTGGCCGAACCCGTGGCGGGATGCCACCGCGATGATCCGAGCGATCCGCGGAATGTCCCGGAAATGTCTTCTCCTGGATCCCAACAAAGGCATCAGCGCGCCAGGGCTCTGACCTTATGCCCCGCCTTTCCCATCCCCGCCCTCTACTTTCGAGAGTCGGGCCGAAATGCCCTGTATCTTCTTCTCAAGCTTTTCAAGGTCGTCCCGTGTCGGGATATTCAGTTTCTCGAACGCGCCCCCAATCGCGTCCTTGATCTTAAGGTCAATGTCCTTGGTGCTTTCCTCGGCCTTGGATGCCCACTCTTTCACAAGCGTGGCGCCATCGCTCTTGGACAGTTCCCCTGCCTTGACCAGTTCATCGACGAATTCCTTGGCCTTTTCCTGCGCTCCCAGCCCTGCCAGCATTGCTTTCTTGAGCATATCTGCGACCGTCATGGTAACCTCCTTGGTTTAATTAGTTATAAAACAACTTCTCCACAATATGGCTAAAATATTTAGCACCAGATTCCACGAAGCACTTAGATAGAGGCTTGTCGTATTTCGGGACAATCAAATGTGTCATATATTTTAAACTCTGTATCCTCTGCGGCAAAAAGGGTTTATGTTCCGGCTTGTCCGGGTTAGCATACCTAAATTATAACATAACTTGCAGCCTGGTGAGAGAGAACGGGAAAAAACCTGTCGACAAAACCGGCGCAAAGCCCTATTCTTCGGGAATCTATCGCGGCGCTTTTTTTACAGCATCGTATAAGGCTTCAAGCGCCGCGTCCAATTTCCCAGGGTCCTTTCCACCGGACTGGGCCAGGTCGGCCTTACCCCCGCCCGTGCCGCCGAGAATGGGGGCCATCTCTTTTATTAAATTGCCGGCATTGAACCGCTGCGTCAGGTCCTTTGATACCATGACGATCAAGCTCACCTTGTCATCCTTGACAGACCCCAGGGCCAGAATACCTGAACCCAGCTTGTCCCGAAGCTTGTCCCCGAAGTCCCGCAGGTCCTTTGAGTCCATACCGTCAGCGCGCTTTACGAGCACCTTGACACCCTGGATCTCTGTTGCCTCTCCGATCACATCGCCAGCCTGGGAGGACTGAAGCTTGTGCTTCATCCGGTCCAGTTCTTTCTCGCTGTCTTTGAGCTGTGCCACCAGTTTCTCGACCCTGCCGACGATGTCGGAGTCCGATACCTTCAGCAGCTGGGCGATCTCCTGAAGGCTCTTTTCTTCTTGTTTTACTTCCTGGTACGCCCGTCTGCCGGCAAGCGCCTCGATCCTGCGCACTCCGGCTGCGATGCCTGCCTCGGAAACGATCTTGAACATGCCGATATCGCCGCTCGCCCGGGTGTGAGTCCCGCCGCAGAGTTCCTTGCTCACTTCCTTCACCGTTACCACCCTGACCTTGTCCCCATATTTCTCGTCAAAGAGCGCCATGGCGCCGGCGGCAATGGCCTGGTCGATGTCCATGACCGCCGTGTCCACGGGATGGTTCTCGATGATGCGCTCGTTCACCAGTTCTTCGATCCTCTCCTTTTCCCGTTCCGAAAGAGCCGTATAGTGCGTAAAATCGAACCGGAGCCGTTCCGGCGACACGAGCGATCCCGCCTGTTTTACATGTTCACCGAGCACTGAACGAAGCGTTGCGTGAAGAATGTGCGTCGCCGTATGGTGCCTGGCGATGTCAGCCCGATTGTCGGCCTCTACTTTCGCGAGGATTGCATCGCCGAGTTTAAAGGTGCCTTTCTTGATCTTTCCTTTATGGACAGATCAGGTCCTGGACAGGCTTGATCGTGTCCGTGACCTCGAATTTCGACGCCTCTCCCAGAAGCTCGCCCCTGTCCCCCACCTGACCGCCGGACTCTGCATAGAAAGGCGTCTGGTCAAGGATGATCTCCACCTCGTCGCCATCATGGGCCTCAGTGACCTTTTTGCCGCCCTTGATGATGGCTACGATCTCCGCCGTCCCTTCCAGCACATCGTAGCCCACGAAAATCGGCTTCTTAATACCAGCGGCGATTTCCTTATAGATCGGCTTGACCTTCTCCTCGCCGGATCCGGCCCAGGCTGCCCGTGCCTTCTCGCGCTGTTCCTGCATGGCACGGCGGTATCCTTCTTCGTCCAGTTCGAGGTGCAGGTCCCTGGCCATATCAGCAACGAGGTCCAATGGAAATCCGAAGGTATCGTAGAGCCTGAACAGCACATCGCCGGGGACCATAACCTGTCCCGAGGCCTTCAGCTTCGCAACGGACTCGTTCAGAAGAGCAAGTCCGGAGTCGAGCGTCGTGGCAAACCGTTCCTCCTCGAGCAGCACTACCTTCGCCACATGGTCGCGGCTGTCCACGAGTTCTGGATAGGCTTCCCGCATCTCGTCCACCACGACACCGGTGAGCTTGTACAAGATCGGCTTGTTGATGCCGATAAGCTTTGCATAGCGGCTTGCCCGGCGGAGAATGCGCCTCAGCACGTATCCCCTTCCCTCGTTCGAGGGAAGCACACCGTCGCGAGATAAGAAAGGTCATTGCCCTGAGATGGTCGGCGATCACCTGGTACGAGATGTCCGCCTGTTTGTCCTTGTGATAGGGCACGCCGGCGAGTGCGGCGACCTCTTTGATGATGGATTGGAACAGGTCGGTCTCAAAGTTGCTCCGTACCTTCTGCACAACGGCTGACAGGCGCTCGAGCCCCATGCCTGTGTCGATGCTCGGCTTGGGGAGCGGCGTTAGCTTCCCTGTCTCGTCGCGGTTATATTGCATGAACACGAGGTTCCATATCTCGAGATAGCGGTCACAGTCGCATCCCACGGCGCAGCCGGGTTTTCCGCAGGATAGTTCGGGCCCCTGGTCGATCAGGATCTCGGAGCATGGGCCGCAGGGGCCGGTGTCGCCCATTGACCAGAAATTGTCCTTCTCTCCGAGACGCACGATGCGGTCGGCGGGAATGCCCACCACGGTCCGCCACAGTTCGAAGGCCTCATCATCATCCTTGTAGACCGTCACCCAGAGCTTGTCTGCCGGGAGGTTGACCACCGTGGTAAGGAATTCCCAGGCATACTCGATGGCCTCCTTCTTGAAATAATCTCCAAAGGAGAAGTTGCCGAGCATCTCAAAGAACGTGTGGTGTCGCGCCGTGTGACCGACGTTCTCAAGGTCGTTGTGCTTACCGCCGGCGCGAACGCACTTTTGGCTCGTCACCGCGCGCTTGTAGTCCCGCAGGTCCTCGCCGAGGAACACGCCCTTGAACTGTACCATGCCCGCGTTCGTGAACAGGAGCGTGGGATCGTTCTTTGGCACGAGGGACGAGCTCGGAACCACCTTGTGGCCGTGCCGGGAAAAAAAGTCGATAAACAGTTTCCGTAAGTCGTTTGCTTTCAAAGCTTGCTCCTCACCACGAATAATTTACTACAGATTTACCCCATTAGAGTTTTGTTTCCCTTACGGGGGAGCCAGAGAACAGAGA
This sequence comes from Nitrospirota bacterium, assembly GCA_963796285.1. Taxonomy (GTDB): domain Bacteria; phylum Nitrospirota; class UBA9217; order UBA9217; family UBA9217; genus JALNZF01. The sequence continues at coordinate 482,403 of CAWCKW010000012.1, read as the reverse complement.
CGAAGGATAGTATTGCGGCAAATCAGCTTGTTCAGTGGAACCGTTTTCCTCTGCGTCCTCCGCGTGAGAGGCAATTGTTATTTGCAAGCATCACGCAAAACGGCCCCTATAATTTCAAAAGAGAACCCCTTCCGTTCCAGAAACCCTGCAAGCCGCCGCCTGCGGGTCTCTCGGTCAAGGCACTTCATCGCATTGATTTTTTTCCCCGCAACCTGCTTCGCGGTCTCGATCTCCGTTTCATCGATAAAAACCTCTGCAAAGACCTCCCTGATAATCTCCCTGTCTATCCCCTTGTTCTTGAGTTCCTGCTCGATCCTGCGCCTGCCGAACCCCCGAAGCCTGATCCTGCTCCGCGCCCACTGGTTCGCAAACTGTCGATCATTCACATAACCGAACCGCGCCAGGTCGTCAAGAACAGCCGAGATGATCGCGGCATCAAATTCCTTATCGTGAAGCTTTGTTTCAAGCTCCGCCCGGCTTCTCGGCCGGAAGGCGAGTAAACGATAGGCGGTATTCTTTGCCCTCGTCAATTCTTTTTTTTCTAAATCCGAATTCCGCAATCTACAATCCGCAATTGACTACTTGTCCCCGAACCGGTCTATCTTGAATTCGCTGTCCGTCGCTTTATTTACTCCGCCAATGTTTTCTTTAATACCTGAAGTTCTCTTCTCTTCCGCCTCCATCGACATATCGCTCGTCGACTGGATGCCTTTGACCCTGAGAGCGAAGTCGTCTGGATTGCTCGCCGTCATCAGCGCCTCTTCGTAGGTGATGGTCCCCTTCTTGTAGAGCATGAGGAGTGACTGGTCAAAGGTCTGCATCCCGTAGTGAAGCTGTCCGCCGGCAATGATCGTCGGTATCTGACGGGTCTTTGTCTCATCGATGATGGCCTCTCGCACCGACAGCGTGCCGAGCAACACTTCGACCGCCGGCACGCGGCCGGCGCCGTCTGCCCGGGCAACAAGACGCTGGGAAATGATGCCTTTGACTACCGCGGCAAACTGCATTCGTACCTGTTTCTGCTGGTACGGCGGAAAGACGCTGATGACGCGGTTGATCGTCTCAGCCGCATCGACCGTGTGCAGGGTAGAGAGCACCAGGTGGCCGGTCTCGGCGGCGGTCAGGGCGATGGAGATGGTCTCGAAGTCTCGCATTTCGCCGACAAGGATCACATCCGGATCCTGCCGAAGAGCGCTCCGGAGGGCATCGCCAAAGGAGAATGTGTCCGAGCCGATCTCGCGCTGATTCACGATGCTCTTCTTGTCCCTATGTAAAAATTCAATCGGGTCTTCGATCGTGACGACGTTGGCAGTCCGGGACGTGTTGATGTAATCGATCATCGCGGCGAGAGTTGTGGACTTGCCGCTCCCGGTCGTTCCCGTAACGAGAATGAGACCGCGCTGCTCGCTGCCAACCTTCTGGAGCACGGTCGGAAGCATGAGTTCCTCAAAGGTCAGTATCTTGGTCGGGATCATGCGGAACACCATTCCCACGCTGCCGCGCTGCTGGAACACATTCAGGCGGAAGCGGCCCATCCCCGGAACGGCGTAGGCCATGTCCAGCTCTTTTTTCTCCATGAACTTTGCCTTCTGTGCGGGGTTCATGATACCCAGGGCAATGGCAAGGGCTTCCTCCTGGGTTGTCCGCTTTTCGGTCTCGATCGGGACCAGCCTGCCGTCGATCCTGAGGATGGGCGGCACGCCGACCTTCAGATGCAGATCGGAGGCCTTTTTTTCAAAGGTTGTTTTGAGCAGTTCATTCAGATTCATGGATAACCTCCCGGCGCTCTGTTAACGCTATTTCCCTTTTGATGCCTTCGCCGGCTTCTCCACGGGCGCTGCAGCGGTCTTCTCCATTGCCGCCTCGCTGCCTGGCGCGGAAGCGCTGGAACCGGTCAGCCCGGCGGCCTGCCGCACTTTGATCTCGATCTCGGATGCCATCTCGGGGTGGTCACGAAGGAACAGTTTGACGTTCTCCCTGCCCTGCCCGATTCGCGTGCCGTTGTAGGAGAACCAGGCCCCGCTTTTTTCCACGATGTTTTTCTCCACGCCCATGTCGATGATCTCGCCGATCTTCGAGACCCCTTCATTGAACATGATATCAAATTCTGCTGATCGGAACGGCGGTGCGATCTTGTTCTTTACCACCTTGACCCTCACCCTGCCGCCGGTCACTTCCTCGCCCTCCTTGATGGCCGCGATCTTGCGGATGTCGAGCCGCACCGAGGCGTAGAACTTGAGCGCGTTGCCGCCCGTGGTGGTCTCGGGGTTCCCGAACATCACTCCGATCTTCATGCGGATCTGGTTGATGAAGATAAGCGTTGTCGCCGACTTGCTGATGGCGCCGGTGAGCTTTCTGAGCGCCTGGCTCATGAGCCTCGCCTGGAGTCCCATGTGCGCATCGCCCATCTCACCCTCGATCTCGGCCCTCGGCGTGAGCGCCGCAACGGAATCGACGACGATCACGTCGATGGCGCCGCTCCGCACGAGCGTTTCGGTGATCTCGAGCGCTTGTTCTCCGGTGTCAGGCTGGGAGATGAGGAGGTCGTCGGTGCGCACGCCGAGCTTGCGCGCGTACGTCACATCAAGCGCATGCTCCGCATCGATGAACGCGGCCTGGCCGCCCGCCTTCTGCGCCTCGGCTATGATATGGAGCGCCAGCGTGGTCTTGCCCGAGGACTCGGGACCGTAGATCTCGATGATCCTGCCGCGCGGCACACCACCGACACCGAGCGCGATGTCCAGGCCCAGGGAGCCAGTGGATATCGCGGGGATCCCCGCGGGGACCTCCTCCCTGCCCAGGCGCATAATGGAGCCTTTGCCGAACTGTTTCTCGATCTGGCCCACCGCCAGTTCCAATGCCTTCAACTTGTCCTTATCCGCCATGAATGGATCTCCTTTCGAGTTATGAATATTCTGATGGACGACCGCCTTACTTCACGAAGGACGAGCATCTCATTTCACGAAGGACGATGGACGACCGTTCGCTTCGCTCACTAAGAAGAGGGACGCATCCGTCTCTTGTCTGTCGCTTCTCTCGTCTATCGTTTATCGCAGCTCCACCCTTCCCATCTCCGTATACACCGCGCCCGCTGGCTTGAGCTCGCTCTTCATCAGGCTGACCGCCGTCGCTTCGAATCCCAGGCAGTCTGATGTCCTTGACCTCTTCCAATGATCTTCGAGCCATCTATCGCGGGACCGGATATACTTGATCCTGCCGAGGGTAAGGTGCGGTGTGAACTTCCGGTCCTCACGCGCCAAACCGAGACCGACCATTGCATCTTCAACAGCAATCTGGAGCTTCGTTAGCTTTCGATCTCCCCGGACAGCCGATCCAGACAACGCGCGCATTCTTCGGATTGGGGAACGTCCCGACTCCTGCAACATCAAACCGGAAGCGGCCCGTTCCTTCCACAACCTTTGCGAGACGAGTTCATAATCTCCGGTGACCCGCGTTCCGGGACTTCGCCCAGAAATTTCAGCGTCAGATGTATTCCCTCTGGCCGGGTCCAGCTTGCATCCACGCCCGCGCCCTTGAGCCTGCTCTGGACCTCCGCCATTTCCTTCTTGATGTCTCAGGTATCTCTATGGCGATGAAGAGTCGCATAGTAATTTCGGATGTTCAGAATGCGGATTGCGGAATAAAAGCGTTTTCGATACATATTGTCTTCATCAGTCGTCACTCGCTCCTAAATCCGCAATCAAGCAATCAAATGTCTCCTCACCATATCCAGCGCCATCTGCGAGGACTGCATCCGTATCTGTTCGCGCTCGCCGAGGAACCGGTATTCCTGAGTTTTTACGCCCTGGCTCGTTGCAAGCGCCGTATAGACCAACCCAACCGGCTTTTGTTCGCTCCCGCCTCCCGGTCCCGCGATTCCCGTCACCGAAAGACCGATATCCGTTTTCGCGGCCTGCCTGATGCCCTCTGCCATGGCTGCGGCCACTTCGCTACTCACCGCCCCGCGCTGCACGATCAATTCAGCCGGCACGCCGAGCATTTCGGATTTCGCCAGGTTGCTGTAGGTCACTGCCCCCCGCTCGAAATAATCCGAACTGCCCGGGATATTCGTGATCCGCGCGCCGATGAGCCCCCCGGTGCACGATTCCGCGACCGCAATCTTGAGCCTCCGCTGTTTGAGAAGCGCGCCGACTACTTCCTCCATGTCCTGGCTGTCAACCGAGTAAATGCTATCACCCAGCTTTTCCCGTATTGCCGCATCAGTCCTGTCCACCTGTGCCTGAGACTGCTCGGCACTGGGCTTACGTGCGATGATGCGAATGTTCACGCCGGTTCCTGTTGCAGTGAGACCGACAACCGGATCCGCACGTTTCAGGATATCCTGGAGTGCCTGGTTCACGCCAGACTCGGACAGACCGCAGGTGCGCAAGATCCTTCGCCGGATGAACGACCTGCCGCCGAACCGCTCTTCGAGTACGGGCCGGAGCCCCTCGTTGAACATCGCCCGCATCTCCTTCGGCACGCCGGGAAGGACCGCGATGAACAGGCCTTCTTCGTCGCTGTAGAAACCAGGCGCAATGCCTGCGGGATTCTGAAGAAGTCTCGTGCCCGACGGGACCAGCGCCTGCCGGTCGTTTGACGTCGCAAATTCTTTTCCCCTGCCAGCAAGCCTTGCGTGGATGGCCTTTAGCGCATCCTCGTTCAGGACCAGCCGTTTTTTGATGATCTTCGCAATCACCTTGCGAGTGATGTCATCCTCGGTCGGCCCGATCCCACCGGTGACGATCACAGTATTCACCCTTCCCAAAGCCCGGCGCAGCGCCTCTTCCATGTCCTTTTCATCGTCCCCCACGACAGTCATGAACGCGGTCTCGAGGCCAATGAGCATAAGCTCTTCCGAAAGGAACAGGGAATTCGTGTCGAGCACACCGCCCGAAAGGAGTTCGGTGCCAGTGGCTATGATTTCAGCGCGCATGTAAAGTCCACCTTCGCAAAACAATCCGCATTTGAGATAATGGCTTTCATTGTATCATCGTGCCGCACCCGCCGTCAATGAAATTTGGCCATCAGAGCTGTTCGTAAGCCCATACCTTCCCGTCGCTGCGGGTTTCCTCGATGCGCTTCACAAGCCGCTTCTTGTAAAGGTTCAGGAGACGGGTGCCGCTCGTATTCGCCTCGACGTTCTTAGCGTCCGAGAGTTCTTTGGAAGTAACCTTTTTCTTTTTGACGATGAAGTCGAGCGTGTCCTTGAGATAGTTATTGAGATTTCCCAGAACGACCCTGCTGCCGTCACGCATTTCAGCCATGACCGCGAGATCCTTTCGTTCGATGGCGACCTCGATGTTCTCCCGTTGGTTTTCATTCAACCCCGCGAGGAGCAGGTACTTGTCCCCGTATTCCCCGGCGAGCAGACGCGACACAAGCTTTGTCACGATCTCGTCGGCACAGGAATAATCGATCACGCCGATCTTCGAGAAATCCAGCGCCACCACGGCGCCGTCCTGTTCTTCTTGAATGTCCCGCTCGATCCGCTCCCGGATCGCCTGTCCTGACGGACGGGTAACAAGGTCCTTCGATCCGTTGCCGAGTTCGTCTTTGAGTAATTTATAAAGGTCGTACTTGATCATTCCAGGTCCTGTTCCTCATCTTTTGTTCCCGGCCCCTACGGTATGCACTGTTTAGTTCAATTGATTCAATTGAACCATATGTGGAGGAATTTGTCAAGGTTTTTTTCACAAGAAAGGGAATGATGTGTGGCGTTTCCCTCTCACCCAGCCCGCTCCCCAAAAAGGTTTTGGGTTATGAGTGAGCGAATAGGTTACATTTCCGGCAACATGATATTGATCTGGCTTCCGGGGAAAGAGATGAGATTTCGTTCCTGTTCCATGCCCCTGGCCCATGACGGGATGATAGACAGCCTTGCCGTGCCTGAGCGAATAGAAAGCTTGCCCTGCCACTCTTTGACAAAACGCCTGACTGCGGCGAGTCCATGGCCCCTGCCCTTGTCTTCATAACGAGACGCGCCGTGCAGGAGCGCATGGTCGATGGCGTCAAGGTCTCCCTTCAGCTTGAAACGGTGCGAGAGAGATTTGCGAAATCCTACCCCCACGTCCATGACCGCGATCTTGACGATGTTCTTATTCATGCCCTGAAACCGGTACTTCTGTATCCCAACAAAGCCTGTGTTCTCGCTGTGCTCGATGATGTTCTGGCAGACTTCGGAGAGCGCCACGATGAAGCCGTTTATCGCGCGTTCGTCGTAATGCAGATGAGTTGCAAGGATGGCCTGGGCACGGTCTCTCACCTTTCCGACAATGGAGTGGATGTCGTTCGACTTCTCAATCGGCGTGATTTCAAGTAGGACGTCTGACTCGGGGGTGCGGTGATGGTTTTCGGAAAATCCGGATGAAGAATAGTCGAGTGTGAAGCAGCGTTTCGCAAACATAAAGAAGTCCATCCGGTCGAGGTATGCGCATACCTCGGGAGATTGCGGGAGGATGACGCTTTTCCTCACATCCTCAAGCAGGCAGAGCTCGCCGATTTCGAGCAGCGCCAGCATGCCGTAGGGATCAACAAAGGAAACCTTGCTGAGGTCGATCTGTTCCGAGCGAATGAAGGACTTGAGGGTTTGTTCGAAGGTATCTTCGGTTATCCGGTTCATCGTGAAATAAAAAACAAGGCCGCCTGAAGCACAAGATTCGTATAAATCCCTGCCCCGATGTCGTCGAGCATCACGCCAGGGCCGCCGTGCAGGTCCTGCAGGCGCCTGAGCGGCCACGGTTTCACGATATCAAACGCCCTGAAAAGCAAAAAACCCGCGGCTACAAATCCCCAGGAGGTTGGGACCATGAACATGGCCAAAAGAAAACCTGCGATCTCATCGATCACGATCGAGGCGCTGTCCTTGGTGCCGAGAAGGGACTCGGCGCGGCCCGCGGCCCATGTGCCGAGAAGGGAAATGAGGACGCAGAGCGCAACATACTGACCAGGGGCAAGATTCTTCATTACCTCATAGAGGAATACCCCGACGATCGTACCAGCGGTGCCTGGGGCAACCGGAAATCTCCCAGCATAGGCACCCTGCGAAATAAAAAGAATGGCCGCTCTCGCTGCCCTGTTCATCTGCCCCTGTTTAAAAAGAATTTCAATGATTGTAGCATCACGGCGAGCGTACAGTCAAGGCTTGTTTTGGCGCACGGTATATGATAATATCATCTCCGGGTATTTACATCATACGGCCTATAAAGTAAATTAAAGCAAAAAATAGGGTTGTCTAGTATGCCCTTTGAATGGAAAAGTCATCACGGGACAAAAGAATGCCGCGGTTTTTATTCTGAAGTCAAGGGCAAAAAATAAAAAGGAATATATATTGATAAAGGAGGATTTATGGCGAAAACCGATTTAGATTATAGAGGGATGTCCTGCCCCATGCCGATGCTTAAGTTATCGATGGCAACGAGAAAAGGGGCAACCGGCGATGTCTTCGAGGTAGTCTGCGACGACGCGGCGTTCGAACCCGACGTCAAGTCATGGTGCGAAAAGACGGGGAATGAGCTCACCGGTTTTTCGAAGTCCGGCAAGGACATCATCGCAACCATCACAAAAAAATAATTCCCAGGAAGAAACGGGGATAGAGCGAATCAGCGAAATAATTCAAGAACGGGTAAGCCGTCTCGCGAATCTCGAAAAGTGCGGGTCTCAACTGAACATGGTGCTCTTCAGCGGTGACTTCGATGAGGTCTTCGTCGCCTTCATCATCGCGAGCGGCGCGCTGGAGCGGTTCCTGCTCTTCACCAGTGCTACTCTACCCGATATCAACACCACCATTCGCTCCCTGAGGAACACTGCAGCGTATGGCATCAAAGGCGAGCAGAATACGTTTTTCCTTTTCAAGCCTCTCCGGAGAGAGTACCTGGGAAGCACCTTCTGAAATCATCTGTATCAACTGATCCCTGATTGGAATAGCGCCGAAACCTTCTCCTACAAGTTTACCCGTTCTAACATCCAGAACCTCGGCATTTATAGGATCCGCCACAACCGCCACGAGCACGGGTGGTGCTCCAATCAGACGGGCGGCGGCAACTACCTGGCGTTCCCGTGACGAGAGGGAGCCAGCCACGCACTTGATGACCATGGCCTTCTTCCCGTGAACTGAAACAACAAAATCCACGGAAGAATACGCAGTCTCCTGGCCAACCTTCACCGCGAACACAACCTTCTTCTCGATATCCTCCGGCAAGTATCCCTTTTTTTCCACCAGCAGGTAGGAAATCATCTTCCTCGCCTCTGCAGCCAGACTCTCCCCATCTTCGAACTCCTGCTCAAGGATGGATAGGATCTTTTTCCCACGTACTACGCACTCGTCTTCCACTATCGCCTCGTATGCTATTTTTTCTTTCCCGGTTTCTTGGCCAACGGCTTTTTAGCCTTTTTCTCCTGGCCTGACACTTCTTTCACGATCGCCGTTGTTCCCTTGGCAGACGTGGACGCCGTGAATCTGAATCGGTTTCCGGCCATCACCCGACAGAATGCCGAGGATATCTCGTTCACGCACAAGTACCAGGTCCTCGCCCTCGATGGCATACGTCTGCCCCGCATAGCGTTCATAGAGCACCAAGTCGCCAGGCTTTACCGTAGTGGGGTTGAACTTTCTTTTTTTCGTTAGGTCCTTCTTCTTCCCGTACTTCTCTTCCTCAAAAGCGCCGGGCCCGATCGCCTCAACAACGCCTTCCTGTGGTTTTTCTTTTGCGCTATCCGGAATATAGAGCCCACCTGCGGTCTTCTCCGCCGCGTCGGACGGCCGTATCACAGCCCAATCGTTCATCGGTTTCAGCTTCATGGTATTTCTCCTTGTTGTAGAATATTGATGAAGCCATTATACGGCAAAAAAGCACTGCTGTCAAAATGTTCAATAATAGCAACATTGTCGCTTTTCGGACGCAAACACCTGATATTGGACAGCTGCTTCGGCATGCAGGAACGATCATACGCCTCATTTATCTTCCAATAGAACGCAAAAAGGCTGAGAGAACATCCTCTCAGCCTTCTGATTTAATTTGGTAGCGGGGGCCGGATTTGAACCGACGACCTTCGGGTTATGAGCCCGACGAGCTACCGGACTGCTCCACCCCGCGATGAGAAATGCATATTAATGCACACCCGCACTATTGTCAAGAAAATTATAGTGTCTTCGGTGCTTTGTTGTCAATAATAAGCGCATCATACGATACTGTGTCCCATACGAGTGCTCATTTGTGACTAGAGAGAATACAAAAGTAAATCAATTTTTATCCAATTTTTAGTTGACAAAACAGTTTTTATTGCGTTATAATATAAGCCATATGTTGCGTCGTAATCATCTTCTTTATTTCTCTTTTGTCTTTGAGGTCGTGGATGGATAGGAAAACAACTCCTCATATTGGCATGTACGTTGCTGCTTTTCTCCCTTTGCCAGCCACGCTGCGTCTTGGCCGACATCTATCAGTATACCGATGAGAATGGCGTGATGCATTTCAGCAACCTAAGTGTCGGCACTGCCAAGAAATACAGAAAATTAAAATCAGCTGCCGCCGCAAAACAACAGACCACGTCCGCTCTGCATGCTCACCTGCCCTTCACGCGTATCGAGCTCATCATCAAACAGTCCTAGTGCCTATGTCGATATCATAAATTCCGCGTGCAACCGCCACGGCGTCGATCCCGCGCTTGTGCACGCGATCGTGAAAGTGGAATCTGATTTCAACCCTTATGCGCTGTCAAGAAAAGGCGCCATGGGTCTGATGCAGCTCATGCCGCAGACCGCTGCTGAGATGAAAGTCGGCAACTCGTTCAATCCCAATGACAACATCGACGGTGGGGTGAAATATGTGCGATATCTAATAGATCGTTATGAAGGCAATCTTTCGCTCGCGCTCGCGGCATACAACTCTGGTGAAACCGCCGTGAAAAAGTGGGGGACCATCCCGCCATACCGAGAAACGCAAAATTACGTGCAGCGGATCTTGAGAATCTATGGCGGCGATGAAAAAGTGCACAGACCACGGTACACCATCTACATGGTCCATGGCGAGGATGGCGCGCTCATGCTTACCGACGACCCTTCGAAGAACAAGAGCGTTAACCGTAAGATCCCGAAGAACCTTTAGATCTACACCCGCACCGTTGTTCCGAAGTCCTGTTTGCCTCCCACAATATAAATTCGATTGCAAAATATAATCCCCTTCCTGCCATCATACCCGACAGCCCTTTTAAAACATCACGTATGTTTCGAGGTCTTATTAAATGTGGCGTAGTTGGCACTCACAAATTACGATTTGTCAGCGATATTCCCTAGTATGCTGCTGAAGATATTGCTAAGATATTCGCCAATGTGATTTACGTCACATAAAAAAACATCTGTTTATGACATATATTCAACGGCTAATTCATATCATTAAATGAATGACTTTTGTGCACAATCATATGCGGCCTCAAAGTAAAATTAGCGTTTGATTTATTCTAAGCTGTGATGTAAAATTACACAAAATTTCAGAACGATATGCTTTTGCTAATTGCATATCCTCAGGCTATTCATCTTTCATTTATATCTTGCTCTATCAATACAATCACGAGCCGCTACAAGTTTAGAAAACGGAAGTGGTAATCCTGTAAGTTTCTGCATTTATGTATTTCAACTAGAGGGGGCTACTCACGTGCGAATACGCTTATTCCTATCGCTTCACGTTTTATTTGCCTTCCTTTTAGTCTCATCAAATGCTTCAGCCCTCGACGTTACCGGCCAATCCCGAACATATCTAATGAGTCGGGAGACTGTGGATTCAACAAAATTGATGCCGCTCACCGAATACCTCAATTTTAAGGTGGACAACTCAGACAAGGATTCCGTGTCTTTCAACTTCGGCGGGTGGTACCGCTATGATCTGAGGGACGAAAGCACCAATGGCAGATACAACGACGATCTCCAGTACGCGTATATCAGCATCAAGAAACGGTCTGCTAATGCAGTGCTCGATGTCGGCAGGGTATTGGTACATGAGGGCATAGCTTCCGAACAGGTAGACGGTATTCATGCACGTACTGACCTGAAAGGCGGTTTCATCGTCGCGGCATTCGGGGGCAGTCCCGTTGAAACGATATCCGATACGAGGAGAGGCGACTCGATAGCGGGCGGGCGGATCGCGCAGGGGCTCCCGGGTTACTATATCATCGGCATATCGCATCTCGATGAAAAAAACAACTCGAGCAGCTTCCGGAGGGAAGAGGGTGTCGATATCTGGCTTCGACCGCTGACTAAACTGGAAGTACAGGGAACTTCCTCGTATAATGCCATAGAGCGTGGCTGGATGCAGCACAGCTACTATATGACCGTCGGTCCTTTTGGCGATCTGCGGCTGAACAGCGAGTTCTCTAAAATAGATTACAAGCAGTTCTTTTCTTCCTTGACCGTGAGTGCATTCACTTTTCCGAACATCGATCCTAATGAAACAATAACAACCGCGGGCGGATCGATAGACTATGCGATCACCCGCCAGCTTACGGCAATCGCTGATTATAAGAACTTTCACTACAGCATCGCGGGCCAGGCCAACTACTACGGCGGGAAGATGGCCTTTGCCGGTGAATCCTTTGGCATGGGTGTCAGTGGCCACCGTATGGACGGTGCCACCGCCGCTCTGCAATATGACGAACTGGGAATATACGTGTCCCAGAAGATTTCCAGGGCCGACGTCTCCCTGCAGCTAATTCATCTTGCCTACAAGCAGGAGATCAATGGTGTCAAGCATGCAGACAATGCTTCTGCAGCGGCAGGATATGCCATTACGCCAAAAGCACGACTCGTGGCCGATGTGACTTACGCCACGGACTCTGACTTCAAGCGTGATGTTCGGGCCATGGCAACGTTTGTGTATTCATTTGAAGCACATTTAGATTCTGGGAATAAAAATACCCCGTCGGCGGTCAAAAAGAGCACAAAGAGCAATTGACAGAACACCATCCCCTCAGGAGATATCATAAATGACTACGAAGATAAAAACCTTCATCCTTGGAATTCTGGCGGTGTCCGGCACACTGTTGTTTTCCTGTGCTGTTCACCAAAGCACTGCAGGAAAACACCCACTGGAGGTCCAGGGCATGCCCCAGTGCAGCGAGTGTCATACAGATTGGAGAGCATCACTGGACCACCGGTCGGATTGGATCAAAAAACACAAGTTCTACGCTGCGCAGCAAAAACTGACCTGTGACGTCTGCCATGCGGAATCCTTCTGTTCCGACTGCCACGCGAACAAAGAAGAGATCAAACCCAGCGACAAGTATCCCGATGCCCCGGAACGGACCTTACCGCATCGGGGAGATTATTTGAATCAGCATAAAATCGACGGCAAGATCAATCCGGCATCCTGTGTCCCCTGCCATGGCCGTCAGAATAATGAGAGGTGCAGAGAATGTCACAAATAATCGTAAAAGCTGGAGTAGTCCTGAGCAGTGCGATGCTTATCCTTTCCCTTGGATGCAGCGATGCACGCACGCCCAAGTCCCTGATCAATTCGGACACGGGAAAACACGATGCAGGCTGGGAATCACCTGATTCACACGGAGCAGCCGCAAAGTCTGCGGCTGGTTCAACGACGGGCTTTGCAGTCTGTCAGGAATGTCATGCCGACAAATTCAACGGGGGTATCTCCAACATGACCTGCCTGAACACGGCAGGCTGTCATGGCGCTTCTGTCAGCGCACCACACTCGCCGAAGCCCTGGAGAGGCGGGACCCGGACCCATACGAATACCGACCAGAGCAATGCCCCGATCTGCGCATTGTGTCATACGAACGGCGCTAACTCTTCTGTTCAGCCCTCGCCTTTTGATTCAGGGGCGGCGCCCGGATGCTTCAACAATACACTCTGCCACTCAACCGTAGGTCACCAGGCCGGATGGGAGCTTCCTTCTGCCCACGGCGCAAGTGCGAAGTCAGCGCCAACCTCCACGGCTGGCTTTAGCTACTGTCAGACCTGTCACGGAAATGACTTCACCGGCGGAACTGCGAACCAGTCATGTTTTACATGTCACCAAGCAGGCACGACCGGTACGCCTCCCCATGCTTTCCCATGGCTGCCCGGTGATACATATACCCACACGACCACGGACCAGGGGAATGCCCCTGTGTGCGCGCTCTGCCATTTGAACGGAAGAACGCCACCCTCCTACGCAACCGTTCCAGCGGGCACAACTCCGGATTGCTTCAACAATACACTCTGCCATGGAGCTGTAGGCCACGCTGCAGGCTGGGCAAACCCGAATTCACACGGTGCAGCGGCGAAGTCAGCGCCAACCTCCACGGCTGGCTTTAGCTACTGTCAGACCTGTCACGGAAGTGACTTCACCGGCGGAACTGCGAACCAGTCATGTTTTACATGTCACCAAGCCGGCACGACCGGTACGCCTCCACACGCTTTCCCATGGCTGCCGGGCGATACGTATGTTCACACAACCACGGACCAGGGGAATGCCCCCGTATGCGCGCTCTGCCATTTGAACAACAGAACTCCACCCTCCTACGCAACCGTTCCAGCGGGTACGACTCCGGGTTGCTTCAACAATACGCTTTGCCATGCGACGCCAACCTGCGGAACCTGTCATGCGATCCCGCCCGACGGTGCCGTTTCCCCGAACGTTGCCGGACAGCACGCGCCTCATGTCGCGGTTTCGACGATCATCGTCTGCGCCACGTGCCATACAGGAGCGGGCGATGGAACCGCGCTACACCAGAACGGCGTCGTCGATGTGATCCTCGATCCGACGTATAATGCGAAATCCGGTGCTGCTTCCTATAATGCCACGAATAATACGTGCACGAATGTCAGCTGTCACGGCGGCCAGACAACTCCGGGCTGGCTTTCGGGCACCGTTATTGATGTTAATACGCAGTGTACCTCATGCCACGCGTCCGGTACGGCTCAGTATAACAGCTATCACTCGGGTGAGCACTCATTGCACGTGGGTTTCGCAGCCTGTACGGAATGCCACGATACGACGAAACTTGCCAGTGTTCATTTCAACGATCTCAACACATCTACAATGAGCTCCGCGTATCAAACGATATTAAGTACATTGAATTACACCGGAACCGCGACTGCTCTGGGGGAATGCGGCAACTTCAGCTGTCATGGCGAGGATCACACTCCAGCAAGATCATGGTAAACCGGTAGAACATTCCATCAATGAACGATGCAAGGCCGCCCCTCATATGAGGGGCGGCCTTTTTTTTCAATGCATCACTTTTATTTCTCGATCATCGGCATTCCGAGCTGCTTATATAAAGGACAGACCGCCGCTATGCTCTTGAGAAACGTAATAATGACGAAAAAGCCACGTATAATAAATGCCGGGCTACCGATTGGATGGAGGCAAAATAGAGAATTGCATTAACGACCGCAAAGACCGTCCTGACAACCCGGGCAACGGTGCCCACATTTTTTATGATATTTATTCCTTTCCTCTTTTTTCACAAATTACTTATCGATTTCGCTAAGACAATACTATATGACCATCCATCGTTCGGCACTGCGGTGTCCAATAAATATGCCGAAGAGCTGGACAGCCCAGGGGATATCAGCTATACTTCTTTGTGGGAGATAGTGTGGACATACTCAATTCTTTTTTGTTAAGCATCATTCCCATAATGGTGGCACTCGACGCGCCAGGGACACTTCCGATCTACATTGCTATGACCGAGGGATTAAAGAAGCATGAGCGCCAGAAGATTGTGCGTCAGTCCATCCTTACGGCCTTTCTCATCACCATCGGCTTCACGTTTCTGGGCAGGGCCGTGTTCACCGCCCTCGCCATCACGGTGGAGGACTTCATGATCGCCGGCGGGATCGTGCTGATGATCATCGCGATCCTCGACATCGTTCGCGCCGGGGAAAAGAAATACCCGGTCAGCCCTACCTTCGGCGTTGTTCCCTTCGGCACACCGCTCATCGCCGGACCTGCAACGCTCGCCACTACCCTCATCCTGGTCGGCAATTACGGGTATATTCCGGTTATCCTGTCACTCGTCGTGAACATCCTGTTCGCCTGGCTTATCTTCGCTCAGGCAGACCGCATCATCAAGATTGTCGGCATCAATGGTTCGCGCGCCTTTGCCAAGGTTGCGGCCCTGCTGTTGGCGGCCATCGCCGTAAAGATGATCAGGAGCGGGATATTCAAATTCATTGAGGGGTGAAGGGATGATGGACATGAGCACAGATATGCGTCCTGCACCGGTCCGCAACCGTCGTGTTCACATGGCGAACGAACGGACATTCCTTGCCTGGATACGGACGAGCATTTCGATCATGGCCTTCGGATTCGTGGTTGAGAAGTTCTCCCTGTTCGTGAAACAGATGGCCTATTACCTGGGGAAAGAGACTGTTCCCCCGCCCCAGGGATATTCTTCGATGATCGGAATCATCCTTGTCGGACTCGGCATGGTGATGAGCGTGCTGGCGTTCATCAGATACAAGAAGGTCGAACGCCAGATTGATGATGACTCATATCAACCGTCAGCTATCTTGAGCGTGCTCCTTGCCATATCGATCATAGCGGTCGGTTTTTTTCTGGTTTTATACCTCGTCCACAGCCTTTAACTTATTGATAGAAGATAATACCCTGGCAAATGTTTCACAATTCACAGAGCTTATCCGTACATTGGACGCTTCCGCCTGCTCCTCCTCAGCCGGATCGGCCTTCCCTTTGCTGAAGGCGCCACCCTTATGCTGTGCAAGCTCCTGATCGCCCAGAAAGTCATACATTCCCTCCGCAGCTGTCGTATGCTCGTATACGGGCTGTTGGTCGCAGATACCATATCTATCATCTCGGCAGCAAATAAAGACGAAACAGATCGTGGTCCGTCACCAGTTCCATTGTTTTTTATCTCTAGATAAACTGACAAAACCCGAGGCCCGGTTCAAACTCAGGGGCGTTTTCTATGTTCTGTTCGGACGACTCTTGATCGGTCTCCGGGTCCAGATAATTCTCGTGGCAGGGATCTTGAAAATACGGCTGCTGAAGTTTCTCCTGACCGATGCAGTCTCAGCGCTGGCCGCAATTTCAATAATGATTGGGATTGGTTATGCTGGAGAGAATAGCATGGTGTCCTTCCGGAAGGATATGACGAGAATTGAATACTGGGACATCGTTATTGTACTTGCTGGATAACGCTCTATTTGCTCTATGCACATGTCAAGGCACGTCGGCAAGAAACCAATCCAAGCTAACGCGTCTTTTTAACATACCCTTCTATCATCAGATCCTGTCCGATTATTCGCGCTTGCATATCAGAAAGGCCTATGGACTGAGCAAGCTTCATCGGCGACGCACCGCCGATGGAACAGAGTGAATCTCTGCCCGTCATCAGCATCGGCGCAACGAACAGGACGACCTTGTCAACGATGCCTGACTTCAGCGCCGATGCATTCACTTCAGCACCGCCCTCGATGAGCACGGAGGTGATCCCGAAGCTGCCGAGCATTTTCATGAGATATTTCAGGTCTACCTGCCCGTTCCTTCCCTTAGCTAACAGTATTTCCGCGCCCGTGTCCAAAAGCTTGACGAGATTGTCTTTTGGCATGGTTTCGAGCGTGGCGATGAGGGTTTTTGCCGATGATTTCTGAGTAATGACCTTCGCGTTCAGCGGGGTCCTGAGTTTGGTATCAACAATGACGCGGATGGGATCGCGGCCTCCAGGAATCCTCGCTGTAAGAGAAGGATCATCTTTCAAGACCGTATTGATCCCTACGAGGATCGCATCGTTGATATCGCGGAGCCTGTGCCCTTCTTCCCGCGCCTTTTCGCCGGTTATCCATTTCGATTCACCGGCAGCGGTCGCGATCCTCCCATCGAGGGTCTGGGCGATCTTGAGAGTAACAAAGGGCATGCCGGTGGTGATGTATTTTATGAACGCCTCGTTCAGCTTTTTCGCGTCCGCTTCGAGCACTCCGGTAACCACTTCAATACCTGACTTCCTCAGGGTCCTGATGCCTCTGCCGGAGACAAGCGGGTTCGGGTCGATCATGGCCACCACGACCCGCTTGACGCCGCTTTGCAGAACGAGCGGTGTGCATGGTGGTGTTCGTTTGTCCGTATGCGAGCATGGCTCAAGCGTCACATAAAGCGTCGCGCCTTTGGCCGCCTTGCCCGCTTTCTTGAGCGCGATCGCCTCGGCATGTGGTTCCCCCGCCTTCCGGTGATAGCCGCGACTGATGACCTTGCCGCTCATCACCACCACGGCCCCCACCATGGGATTTGGGTTCGTACGGCCTGCGGCTTTCTCAGCAAGGCGAAGCGCCATGCGCATGTATTTTTCATCTAGAGTGTTCATGTGCCTTCGTATCATAAACAAACGGCTAAGAGTAATACCACCACTTCGTACACATCCTGTCCAATAAAAAACAAGGGCGGCATTCGCCGCCCTTGTCAGATATCAGACAAATTCTACTTGGTCCCCGACCCACCCACACCCTTCTCCTTGAGCTTGGCATGCGCCGCGGCAAGCCGCGCGATCGGCACGCGATAGGGTGAGCAGCTCACGTAGTTAAGCCCGGTCTTAAAGCAGAACTCCACACTCGCCGGGTCGCCGCCGTGCTCGCCGCAAATGCCGACCTTGAGGTTTGGCCGGGTCTTGCGGCCCTTCTCAACCCCCATCTTTACGAGCTGGCCCACGCCCTCCTGGTCCAGGGTCTGAAAGGGGTCCTTTTCAATGATGTTGTTCTCCGTATAGTACGTGATGAACTTGCCCGCGTCGTCACGGCTGAAACCGTAGGTGGTCTGGGTCAGGTCGTTCGTACCGAATGAGAAGAACTCCGCTTCTTTCGCGATCTCGTCAGCGATGAGCGCCGCGCGCGGCAGCTCGATCATGGTCCCGATCAGGTAGTCGATCTTGACGCCTTTCTTCTTCATCACCTCATCTGCCGTTGCCTTGATCAGTTCCTTCTGGTTCTCAAACTCTTTCTTGATGCCCACGAGCGGCACCATGATCTCGGGCACGATCTTCTTCCCCTTCTTCGCCAGCTCACAGGCGGCCTCGATGATTGCCCGGGTCTGCATGCGCGTGATCTCGGGATACACGATGCCGAGGCGGCAGCCGCGGTGGCCGAGCATGGGGTTGAACTCATGCAGGTCTTCGACCCGGTGAAGGAGCTTTTCCTTCTTCGAGATGGACGCCTTGGGCGCCTTCTTTGCCTGCATGACGGCGATCTCGACCATAAGCTCTTCACGCTTCGGCAGGAATTCATGGAGCGGCGGGTCCAGGAGGCGAATGGTTACCGGAAAGCCTGCCATGGCCTCGAAGAGCCCCTTGAAATCGGAACGCTGCATCGGCAGAAGCTTCAAGAGCGCCTTCTCGCGCGCCTCGGTGTCGTTGGCAAGGATCATCTGCTGCACGATGGGCAGCCGGTCCGCTGCAAAGAACATGTGCTCGGTGCGGCAGAGGCCGATGCCTTCCGCTCCGAACTGGCGTGCCATCTTTGCGTCGCGCGGAATGTCCGCGTTCGCGCGCACGCCCAGGGTGCGAACTTCATCAACCCACGTCATGAGCGTGCCGAAATCGCCGCTCACCTTGGGTTCCACGGTCGGGACCTTGCCGAGAATAACGCGGCCGGTGCCGCCGTCGATGGTGATGTGGTCTCCCAGTTTTACGGTCACCCCGTTGACAGTGAACTTCTCGGCCTTGAGGTCTACCTTGATGGACTCGCAGCCCGCAACGCAGGGCTTGCCCATGCCGCGGGCCACGACCGCCGCGTGAGAGGTCATGCCGCCGCGCGCCGTCAGGATGCCCTTGGCCGCGTCCATGCCGTGAATATCGTCGGGCGTGGTCTCGGGGCGGACGAGGATGACCGGGTTCTTCTTCGCCTCTTTCACCGCTTCATCAGCCGTGAACACGACCTTGCCCGAGGCAGCGCCCGGAGATGCGGGAAGACCTTTGGCGATCACCTGGATCTTTGCCTTGGGATCGATGATGGGATGGAGAAGCTGGTCCAGGGACGCGGGCTCAACGCGGAGAATGGCCTCTTCCTTGGAGATGAGTTTCTCGCCGACCATGTCCACGGCGATCTTGACCGCGGCATGGGCAGTGCGTTTGCCGGTGCGCGTCTGGAGCATGTAGAGCGTACCTTCCTGCACCGTGAATTCGAAATCCTGAATATCGCGGTAGTGTTGTTCCAGCTTGTTCGTGATGTCGCGGAGCTGCCGATACACCTGAGGCATTTCCTTCTTTAGGTCTTCGATGGGGTGCGGCGTGCGGGTGCCGGCCACGACATCCTCACCCTGGGCGTTCGTCAAATACTCGCCATAGAACTCCTTGGCGCCTGTAGAGGGGTTCCTCGTGAACCCGACGCCGGTGGCCGACGTGTCGCCCATGTTGCCGAAGACCATGGCCTGGACATTCACTGCCGTGCCGAGCGTACCGGGAATATCATTCAGCCTGCGGTAGGTGATCGCGCGGGGGTTGTTCCAGGAGCCGAACACCGCGTCACGCGCCATAACAAGCTGCTCCCAGGGGTCCTGGGGGAAGTCGCGTTTCATGACCTGCTTCACCTTGGCCTTGAACTTGTCTACCAGACCCTTCAGGTCCTCAGCGGTAAGATCGATGTCCAGATGGACCTTCCTCTTCTTTTTCACCTCATGTATGATGTGCTCGAATACGTCCTTTTCGATGCCCATCACCACGTTGCCGAACATCTGGATAAAGCGGCGATAGGCGTCCCAGGCAAAGCGCTCGTTGCCGGACATGCGGATGAGCCCCTGGATGGTCTGGTCGTTCAGGCCCAGGTTCAGCACCGTGTCCATCATACCGGGCATGGAGAACTTGGAACCGGACCGCACGGACACGAGGAGCGGTTTGTTTACGTCACCGAACTTGAAACCGCTGACGGCGTCCTCCACTCTTTTCATGTACTCACGCATCTCGGCATCGAGACCCTCCGGCACGCGGTTCCCGATCTCATAGAACAGGTTGCAGACCTCGGTGGTGATCGTGAACCCCGGAGGCACCGGCACGCCCGCGTTCGTCATCTCGGCGAGACCCGCGCCTTTGCCTCCGAGCAGGTCCTTCATTGTCCCTGTCCCGTCAGCCTTGCCCTTGCCAAAAAAGTAAATGTATTTTTTCTCACTAGCCATAGAACTATCCTCCTGGATATGATTTATCAGAATGCAGAAGCCAGAAGTCAGGAGTCAGTATTAATGTCCTGACCCCTCACTCCTGACCCCTGCTACTTCTCTTCAGCGCCAAGCACGAGGCGCGAAAAATCCGCGATCCCGGCGAAAAGCCCTGTCACGCCGGCGAGAAGCGCCATACGGTTCGCCTTCACCTCTGCGTCCTTGTCCATGACCATGACCGTATCGAAGAAGGCGTCAACCGGCTTCCTGAGCGAGGCAATATCTGCGAGCGCCCCCCGGAAATCGAGCTTCGCCGTCTTGTCCTTCACCCGGTCCCTGATCTCCGTGAACGCCTCGTTGAGCGCCTTCTCTGCGTCCAGTATCAGGGCGCTCTTCTTGACCGCGCCAGCAAAGTCCTTCGGCAGAATGTTGCCTGCGCGCTTAAGGGCCGTTACCAGCGGTTGGTAATCCTCCGATATCCGGAGGCCGTCGAGTGCCCGCACCTTCTCGCGCCCGATAAGAGGGTCGTCGAACCCGACGGACAGCGCGGCATCCACCACATCGGAGCGGATGCCTTCTGCGGCGAGGATGCCCGCAAGCCGCTGCCGGAAGAAATCCAGCGTGTCTTCTTTGAGCTTGTTCCGGGTAGCAAACCCCTTGCATGCCTCGGCGATCAGATCTGCAAGCGAGAGTCTCAGGCCTCGATCTAGCAGCATGTTCAGGATGGCAACGGACTGCCTCCGGAGGCCATAGGGGTCTTCGGAGCCGCTCGGAATCAGGCCAACGGAGAAACACCCCGTGATCGTGTCGATCCGGTCCGCGATCCCGACGCACACGCCTTCAAGGGTCCCGGGCAGTTTATCTCCCGCGAAACGAGGAAGGTAATGTTCAAGGATCGCATCGGCCACTCTCGGATCTTCTCCGGAGATGAGGGCATAGTGCCTGCCCATCACACCCTGGAGTTTTGGGAATTCCCCCACCACGCCCGTAAGCAGATCGGCCTTGCACAATTCGGAGGCCCGCTCGGCCACACGGATGTCCGAACTGAACAGCCCCGCAAGATACGCTGCAAGCGCCTTTACGCGAATGGTCTTGTCGAAGGTCGTGCCGAGCTTCTCCTGATACATGACCTTTTTGAGCCCTTCAACCCGGGCAGCAAGCGGCTGTTTTAAATCGTGATCGAAGAAATAGGCCGCATCCGAAAGGCGGGCCGCGAGCACGCGCTCATTCCCGGCACGGACGATCTCCATGTCCTCGGCCCGCGTATTGCTGATCGTGATAAAGTACGGGAGCAGGTTGCCGTCATATCCCACGACGCTGAAATACCGCTGGTGCTCACGCATGGCCATGATCAGGACCTCTTTCGGCACCCGAAGGTAATCCTTGTTGAACGTGCCCATGACCGCTACCGGAAACTCCACGAGATTTGCCACCTCTTCCACGAGGCCAGGGTCGTCGAGCACTGCGCCTCCCTGTGATCTCGCGAGTTCCTCTATCTGTGTTATGATCCGTTGTTTCCGCACCTCCGGGTCGAGCACGACGTAATTCGGCTCAGCCTGCGACAGGTAGGATTTGAAATCCTTGACCAGGAACGCGCCGGGACTCATGAACCGGTGGCCGCGGGAGAGACTGCCGCTCCTGATGCCGCCCAGCTCGAACTCTACTACAGAACCGCCCCACAGGGCGAGCACCCAGTGGATGGGCCGGGCGAACCGGATGTCCTTGTCCATCCAGCGCATGGTCTTCGGAAAAGGGATGGAAAGGATGAACCCAGGCAGCACCTGTTTGAGCCACTCCGCCGTGTCCCCGCCCTTTTCATCGATGCGCGCGACCACGTACTCGCCCTTGTCCGTTGTCTTGAACGCGAGCGCGCTCACCGGGATGCCGTTCTTCTCTGCGAACACCGTCGCCGCTTTCGTGGGTTTGCCTTCAGCGTCAAAGGCGATTTTTTTCGGAGGACCGGTCACTTCTTTCGAAATGTCCGCCTGGCGCTCGTCCATTTCGGGAATGTATAAAACAAGCCGCCGCGGCGTACCGTAGACCTTCATGTCGCCACGCGATACGACGCGCCCCGCGGCAAGAAGCCCTGCGAACAGTTCCTTCATCTTCTCGAGCGCCGGGTTGATGAAGCGGGACGGTATCTCTTCGGTGCCGATCTCTAATAGGAATTCTTTTGCCAAAGAAAACTCCAAAATAACTTTTCTCGCGCTAAGCCGCAAAGCGCAAAGAAAAACTTGAACTGAATTAACTTCTGAATTGTCTCCCTTTGCGTCCTCTGCGTCTTTGCGCGAAACGGTTGTCGCTTTGCCTCGATCCCTGAACCCTAACCCTATTTCTTCAACATCGGGAAGTCTTTCGCCACCCGGTCCGCCAGGTACGCGTGGGCGCACAGGCGCGCAAGCTTCCGCACGCGCCCGATGTAGCCCGTCCGTCTCGGTCACGCTGATCGCGCCGGCGGCATCGAGCAGGTTGAAGGTGTGCGAGCACTTGAGACAGTAGTCGTAGGCCGGGAACACGACCCCTGCCTTGATAAGCTTCTCGCTTTCCCGCTCATACGATTCGAACTGCCGGAAAAGCATCTCCCGGTCGGAAAGCTCGAAGTTATATTTCGAGAACTGAACTTCCGTGTCATGGTGGATATCGCCGTACTTCACGCCCTTGGTCCACACGAGGTCATACACATTGTTCACGCCCTGGAGATACATGGCAAGCCGCTCCACTCCATAGGTAAGCTCGGCGGAAACGGGCTTAAGATCAATGCCGCCAACCTGCTGGAAATAGGTGAACTGGGTGATCTCCATGCCGTTCAGCCAGATCTCCCACCCGAGGCCCCAAGCCCCGAGCGTGGGCGACTCCCAATCATCCTCGACAAAACGAATATCGTGCTTCAGGGGGTTAATGCCGAGCTGAACGAGGCTCTCGAGATAGAGTTCCTGGACATTTTCCGGATGGGGCTTCAGGATCACCTGGAACTGGTAATAGTGCTGCAATCGGTTGGGGTTCTCGCCATAGCGCCCGTCTGTGGGTCTGCGCGAAGGCTGGACATAAGCAGCTTTCCACGGTTCAGGGCCCAGAACGCGGAGAAACGTAGCGGGATGAAACGTCCCTGCGCCGACCTCGGTGTCATACGGCTGATGAAGGACACAGCCTTTAGAGGCCCAGTAGTTCTGTAATGTAAGAATAAGGTCCTGAAATGTCAAGGATTACCCCTGCACGGAAAAACTCGGAAAGATAGGAAAATAGAGTGCTATTATACAAAAACCCATTGTGTTGTCAAGAAAATATCGGATTGCGGGTGTACGACAAATAGTGTCAATTCCTCTGTTTGATAGACTCGTGGAAAACCTGCTTGAACTACAGTCCCATTGTCATGAAGATTGTTATTTCTAATGTCGACGTCAAGATTCAAATCAATAAACCAAGCACCAATATTTTAACAATTTTAATTTTCATCTTCTGAACTTGTTTTAAATTTGGATTTTAACAGTTAACGTACGCCGTGCCTAGTGGCAGGTTTTTTTCGATAGTATCGGGTTGCACTGTACAGAGGGGGAAGGTTACCGCACCAGCAACTCTCTGAACGCTTTGATCAATCGCTTATTCTCCCGGCCTGTCCGTACCGCGATCCTGATATAGCTTTTATCAAGCCCGGCAAAGGAAGAGCAGTCTCGAACCAGCATCCCGCGTTCACCGAGTTTGTCGACAAACATCGGGACATCCATGGAGGTGAGTTTGATGAAGATAAAATTCGCGGAGCAGGGAAATGTCTCTACGCCGGGCAGGATCCTGAGGGCTGAAAGAAGACGGCTGCGCTCTTTTTCTATCAACCGGCGGGTTTTGCTGATATAGGACCAATGACCTAAGACCGCGATCGCAGCCTGCTCGGCGGGAATGCTTACTGTCCACGGTTCCTGCCCCTCACGCAGAGCAGCAATGGTCCTCTCATCGGACACGGCGTACCCGATCCGGAGCCCCGGCATGCCGAATAACTTGGTGAAGGCCCTCAGACAGATCAGGTGGGACGATTCCACCGCTTCTTTGATGATCGATTCGGATTCCATAAAGTCCATGAATGCTTCGTCTACTACCAGTCCCACCCCGTGCTCACGAGCATACTGTACGATCTCGAGCATCTCCGCTTTGGGAATAATCTGACCGGTTGGATTGTTGGGATTGCAGAGGAATGCCATGTCCACGTCTTTCAGTGCAAACGATATCTCAAGCGGGTCTATCCGGAAACCTGCCCGCTCCAAAAGAGGGAATGGCACAACCTCGCCACCGGCGTCTCGCACTGCGGCAGTGTATTCCGAAAAGGTCGGGAATGGGATCAATACCTTTTTCGGCCTGAATACGCGAGGGATGAGATGAATGATGCCATTCGATCCGTTGCCGCACATAACGTGCCCCGGCTTGATGCCGAAATACCGTGCGATCGCCGTGCGCAGCTCGCGCATGTCCGGGTCGGGATAGCGGTCGATGTACGAGAGGGCTTTTTTCGCCGCGTGTATTGCCACGGATGACGGTCCCAAGGGATTCACATTCGAGCTGAAATCAATGATCTTCTTTTCTTTGAGGCCATAGCGCTTCGCCGCTGCGTAGATATTCCCACCGTGGGTTCTTGGTGATCTTTTGAACGTCACCACCGCGCGCCATCTTGTCTAGGCCAATTTCCGCATTCTGCACTGCCGGACTCCCCTTCTCTTATGGATCCCGGATCGCACATTCAAATCCAGAGGACTTTTGATTCTCATTCCTCAATCCGAATTTCCTTCACAGTTCCGCTGCAAGATCCGGGAACCGTTCTTCCATAAAGTGTTCCACTGTCTTTCTTGCCAATGCGGCCGTGGGTTGCTGCATCACGAGCGATGCAAGTTCGACTGCGTCCTGCATGCGGACCGATCTGACCACTTTTTTTACCCAGGGGATCGAGGCCACATTCATGCTCAGGCGCTGGAATCCCATACCGATAAGGATCGTCGAATAAAGCGGGTCACCCGCCATCTCACCGCACATCGCGAGCGTGATGTTCGCGTGACGCGCGGCCTCCGACACGCTCTTCAGGAACCGAAGCACCGCCGGGTCGAGGGGCTCGTACATGTACGCAACGTGCTCATTCTGGCGGTCGATCGCGAGTGTGTACTGGATCAGGTCGTTCGTTCCCACGCTGAAGAAGTTGACTTCCTGTGCGAGAAGATCGGCGATCATTGCGGCTGACGGGATCTCGATCATCACCCCGATCTCCACCTGTTCATTGAAAGCCCTGCTTTCGGCCCTGAGCTCTGCCTTCACTTCTTCGATGACCCTCTTGGTCTCGTGCAGCTCGGACAGGCCAGAGATCATGGGAATGAGGAGCTTGATGTTCCCGTGAGCAGTCGCTCTGAAGAGACCGCGCAGCTGTGGCTTGAAAATGTCGCGGTTCTTGAGACAAAAGCGGATCCCCCTGAGGCCAAGCGCGGGGTTCGACTCCCGGTCAAAGCCGCCCGGCAGGCCGATCTTGTCGCCGCCCACATCGAGCGTACGGATCACCACCTCATGGGGCGATGCCTTCTCTGCCACATGGCGGTAGGCTATGTAATGCTCCTCCTCGGTCGGCAAGGTCGACCTGTTCATGAACAGAAACTCGGTGCGATATAGCCCGATACCGGTGCCGCCATGGTCCTGTACGGACGCGACCTCCTCCGGAAGCTCGATATTGCCCTGGAGATGGACCATATGTCCGTCGAGGGTCTCGGCGGGCAGCGACTTGAGCTTCTGGAGCTCCTGTTCGAAATACTTATACTGCCGCTGCTTCTTGAGGTAATCGAGAAACGTCTCTTCGTCCGGGTCGACGATCACTACACCGTGAATACCGTCGAGAATGACCACGTCGCCGGTCTTGACCGCTTTACTGATGCTCTCCAGACCGACCGCCGCGGGGATGCCGAGCGAACGGGCGAGGATGGCCGTGTGCGATGTCCGGCTGCCTGCATCGGTGGCGAATCCGAGGATCTTGTCCTTTCGCATCATGAGTGTGTCGGTCGGAGCGAGATCGTGTGCGATGATCACGGCCTCTTCGTTGATATCGGCAAGGCTCTCCTGCTTATGTCCCACGAGGTTGCGCAGGATCCTCTCACCGACCTGTTCAACGTCCAGTTTGCGATCGCGGAGATATTCGTCTTCGATGGTATCGAACTTCAGCCCGATGGCAGCGATCGTCTCCTTGAGCGCGCCTTCAGCGTTCAGAAGATATTCCTTGATCCGCTTGACCGTGCTTTCGACGAGCATCTTGTCTTCGAGCAGCATGATGTGGGTTTCGAGGATGTAGAGATGGGATTTCCCAAGCCCTTTCGTAAACCGCTTCTTGAGCTCCTCGAGTTGGGCCTTGGAGACGTCCACCGCTTTCTTGAACCGTGACACCTCGTCCTTGACGCTGACAGCCTCTATCCGCCTGCCCGCCACTACCACCTTGCGGCGGTCGAGAAGGTACGCCCTGCCGATCACGATGCCTGGGGATGCCACGATCCCTTTGTAAGATTTTTCGTTCATTTCGTCTGTTCCGTTCCCTGTCTGCTTTCTGTTGTTTACTGCGCTCTTTCTTCTATTCTTTTTCCCCGAACTTGTCGTGAAAAAGCTTTTCCATTCCTTCTATTGCTCGGTCGTCATCTTCCCCATGGGCGTGCAGAAGTACCGTTGACCCCTTGGCGGCGGCCAGCATCATGATCCCCATAATGCTTTTACCGTCCACCTCGAGACCATCCTTGGCCAGCGTGATCTTGGATACGTATGCACTCGCCGTCTTCACGATCTGGGCCGCGGCCCTCGCATGAAGTCCCAATTTGTTCTCGATCAACAGCTCTTTTTTCTTCATTCAATGACTCCCGCGTACGCCAAGGCAAGACAGAACACTGCCAGCCCAATCATAAGTTGTATCGGAGACCCGCCTCGCCGAAAAACCGCGACCAATGCCGCTGTGATAACCAGCCAAAACAGCGCCATCAACAAAAACGACCCATTGACCATCGGCTGGAACTCCAGTCTCCAGGCCGGAGCCATACCGATAATCCCGCCGAGGACAGTAAGCGTGATCAGTTTGAACCGTTTGGTTGTTTTCATCAGGCTGTACCTGGTCATAAGCGCCACGGCATCGCCACCACTCTGGTAGCCCCAGAACAGCATGCCTGCCCTGAGGCCCACATGCCAGGTATTGTAGAACACCAGGAACACGAGCGGCGCCCACCAATATCCGGTCATAAGCAGCGCCACAGCCACTACAGCGGCCAGCGGTTTGAGAGCGCCCCAGAAGAAGCTGTCGCCGAGCGCTCCGAGCGGCGACATAAGCGCCGCCTTCAGACCGGGGACGTCGCCACCCGCATTCCGGCCAATCGCCCGGTCCTCTTCCATCCGTACTACTGCGCCCAGGATGTATGCAGCAAGGAATGGCTGGGTATTGAAATACTCCAGATGGAGACGTATCCGAGATTCATACTCTGACGGGTCCGGATAGAGTTTTCGAAGCACCGGTTCGATCGCGTATGCGAACCCGATCGATTGCATTCGTTCAAAGCTCCATGACGCCTGAATAAGCAGGGCCCTGAGAAACACTCCGAACAGGTCGTCAGGGCCTATTCTTTTATGAACGTCGTTCACGGTATCTGGCCCCCAACCATCCGCCGGTTACGGATAGCAGTATGATAATAACCGCCGGGGCATGGAAGAGGTACCCCGCCATTGCTGCAATCATGAACCCGCTGAGCAAAAAAAGGTCGACTGTTTTCATAGAGAGTTTACGCACCACCAGCGCTACCCCGATCAGGGGGAGGAACTTCACGAACAGGGACATCGCCCGGTGAACATTCTCGGGCAAATGATCGAACGCTGATACCGCTGCAAGACCCAGAGGCAGAAACACAAGGTACAAGACAAAGGACTTCATAAAGAATACCGGAAGTCCGCTGAGGTGCGCGCGGGCCAACCTGCGTCCGGCATCAGGTCCTGGACCGGTCATGACAGCGTCAGCCAGCCGCGAGTTCCAGTGCCTGACAATGCCGTCGGCCCTCATGGTTGCCGGCACCATCGCAGTGGTCAATAGAATGCTGAATCCGATCACCGGAAGCGGCGCGTTCCCCGCGCTCCCCAGCGCTGCAATAGCCGTTGCGGACACAGCGCTGATCGTCGCATCTGCGGGCACAAAGGCGCCGATCGGCATATCAAGCACCCAGACGAGTTCGAGAACCACGCCGATGATGGTCCCCGCTATCGGATCACCAAGTATCCACCCCGTCAGGGGAGCGGCGACGATGGGTTCCGAGATCATGAATTGACCGACCGCGGTCCGATCGAGCCCAATGAGTCCGCCGAGAAGTGCGATGCCCAAAACGGCGAGAACCATATGTGCATCAAGCACAGGCATGGAGATTTCCTTTTACGTAAAACCACGGGACCCGGGACTCTGAACTTTGGACATCGTTACGAACCACTGCTTCTGCCTTTTCAGACATGACAGGTGGTGAAGATCTTTTCAAGCGGCACCCGCCGCTGGTTCGGGACCGTCTGTACATCAATCTTGATGCCCTTTGCAGCAAGCTCCTTGAGCGCCGCCAGGTCAGCATCATCGACTGCAAGCACGTCCATGAGCTTGCGTTTCCCAGGTACATAGTGCATGCCGCCGATATTGAGCACCCGGCAGTCCAGTCCCGAATTGATCGCGCGCAGAACGTCAGCGGGGTTCGAGAACAACAGGATGATCCTGTCTGCATTGAGCGCCTCGGTGTGCACCAGATCGCAGATGTCCTCAACCCGGCCGATGACGGCCTTCAATCCTTGCGGCACGGAAAGCTCCATGATGGTACGCTGAAAAGGATTCGACGCAACCCGATCGTCGGCAACGAAAATGCAGGTCGCTTTCAGAAAATTTACCCACCCCTCCACAACCTGTCCATGGATCAGGCGGTCATCTATGCGGCTCAACACTATCATGAGGACCTACTTTTTCCCTTTCAGCATCTGACTTGCTATCACGATGCTCTTCTGCGCCGCCTCCTGGACGAGCCTGGCAAGCTCGAGAAGAGATTTTTCATCACGATGATTTGCGAACTTGATCAGCATCGAAAGGTTGACGCCGGTGACCACTTCGATCGATTCTCCAAGAAAAGCGAGGGCGATATTGGAAGGTGTCCCGCCGAACATGTCAGTAAAAAGCATGACGCCCTTTTTACCATCCACCTTTTTTATCGCGGACTGGATTGCATCTCTGAGCAATTCCGGCGCACTCTCCTGTTTCACGCTCACCGTCGCAACCGCATCGATCTTGCCTACGATCATCTCTGCGGCCTTCACTAACTCGGCGCCCATGTCCTCGTGACATACCACCACCAGTCCGATCATGCTCAAATCTCCTTTTGAGAGGGTCAAGAGAGTCCTTTGCGTTCATTGCATCTCAAGAGTTTGCGAGTTTAACGCTTCTATTTACGACTCGTCAGACTCGTTAGACACAATAAACTCCATGAACTCGTTCACTCTCCCCTGTCCCGATGTTTTATAATGACGTCGTAACCGCTCCGCCTGAGCCACTCCGCGATCATCAATGCGACCGCGACTGATCGATGTCTGCCGCCCGTGCATCCAAACCCGATCGTAAGATAACTTTTCCCCTCGCTCCTGTAGCGTGGCAGAAGGTACCCGATAAACCCCTGGAGCCTGTCCAGAAACTCTACGGAATCGCGTTGCGCCATGATGTATTCTCTGACCCTTGGATCTTCTCCGGTGGAGGGCCTCAACTCAGGCACAAAGTGCGGGTTCGGCAGGAAGCGGAGATCGAACAGGAGGTCGAGGTCGTAGGGAACGCCGAATTTGTAGCCGAAGGTGAGCAGGGTGATCACCATGGGCCTGACGGCATCGCCGGCGGCATAGTGCCGTTCGATCGTCTGGCGCAGATCGTGGACCGTGTAGTCCGAGGTATCGATGATCCGGTCAGCCAGTTTCTTGACCTCGGCAAGCGCTTCCCGCTCCATACGTATCCCGTCCAACAATGGCGTCGTCCCCCGCGACAGGGGATGAGGTCTTCTCGTCTCGCTGAAACGCCGTACAATCGTCTGGTCCGATGCATCCAGGAAAAGCAATTCAATGGCGCAGCCCTGGGACTTCAGCTCACCATACAATGCAGGGAACAGTTTGGGGAAGCCCTTTTCCCGGATGTCGATACCAATGGCTGATTGAAACGCCTCCTCCGATCTCTGAGCGAATTCGACGAACGCGGAAAGCAGGGAGAGCGGGAGGTTGTCTACGCAGTAAAACCCCATGTCCTCGAAGGCCTTCAGCGTTGCGCTCCGGCCTGAGCCGGAAAGGCCCGTAACAACAACCAGGCGTGTACAATTCATCCCTTGAGCCTCTTTCTAAGTTTTCTGTCCAGGTCCCGAGCGGTAAAAATGCCGCGTTTTTTAAGCATCTGATTTCTGGCCGCCACTTCAATGAGCGTAGCCATGTTTCTGCCGGGCTTGACCGGCAGTTTCAGATAGGGCAAGCTGACCCCAAGTATCCGGTAGCGCCTCTCTCGCAGACCGACGAGGCTGTACTGTTGACCCGCTTTCCACTCTGCCAGTTCCACAACCAGCCCGATCGAGCTCTCGTCGATCGTCGCCGATTCTCCGTACAATGCCCTGATGTTGATGATCCCGAGCCCACGGATCTGCAACAGGTCCGCTCCCATTTCTGGAGGTCTGCCGCTGATCTCGCTGTTCTTTTTTTCCAGGATCACGAGGTCGTCGGCAACAAGCTTGTGACCGCGGAGCACCAGATCAAGGGCGGCCTCGCTCTTGCCGACCGCGCTTTCCCCAATGATGAGCGTACCGAGATCAAAGATCCGCACCAGCACGCCGTGAAGACTGACCCACGGCAATAGTTTTTCCACCAATAGACGTCGAAGTTCCGGCAGGTTCTTACTCTTGAGTAACGGGACCTTCGAAGCATCCGCAGTATCAAGAAGCTCTTTACAGATTTTACCTCCGCTAAGAAGGATACAAGCGGGTTTCTGTTTCACCAGAACACGGGCAAGCCGCTTTCGCTCGTTCACGGGAAGCGAGCACAGGTAAACGACCTGGCTCGGCCGGAGATGCATGACGCACGAGGCGGTCCCCTTCCCCGGTGGCGCAGACAGTTCAGGGGCCGTCATCTGCGGAGAAAGAATCTCCCTGCCGAGTCCTGCGCGTCCCGCAAGGACCGTCGCGGTTCCCGTCAATTCTGCCACCGTGACCTTCATTTTTTCAGCACGGCCTGCGGCTGCGGATATTTGCTGTCCTCTTGGCATATCAGTCTCTGAATTTCCTGCCGGGTGGGAGCCGTCAGTAGGCATTCCCGAAGACCAGGATTTTTAAAAATACGGGAGATCCTGGCCAGCGCCTTCAGGTGATCTCCCGATCTGTCTTCAGGAGTCACCAGCAGTAAAAAGAGATGGACCGGTTTTGAGTCCATGGCCTGGAAGTCGACCCCCTTAGTTGATCTGCCAAAAGCAACGATCATCCCGGAGCTCATGGGCAGCTTACCGTGCGGGATCGCCACCCCGTCACCGATACCGGTGCTGCCGAGAGATTCACGCTCAAGCAATACCCGCAAGAGCTCCTCTTCGTTGTCGACCCTGTTCATGGATTTGAGCAGGCGGGCAAACTCGCGGAGGACACCCTGCTTGTCCTCGGCTTCGATCTCTTCGATGATCAGGTTCTCCTGCAACAGGTCCCGTATTGTAGGCATAGCGACACTTCCTTACAGTGCGGGTTCGATGAGTCCCACGTTCCCGTCTTTTCTCTTGTAGATAACGTTAACATGGCCGCTGCCGGCGTTCGCAAAGATGAAAAAATCCTTGTCCAGAAGTTCCATCTGCATCACGGCCTCTTCCGGCTGCATCGGCTTGAGATCAAAACGTTTGGTCTTGATTATCTGCGGGATACGGTCTTCGGAGTGCGACGACAAGGGGGCTGTGGTAACGGATCCGTCCTTTTTGCTTAGATGTTTGTGCTCAACCAGCTTTTCCTTGTATCTCCTGACTCGCCGCTCGAGCTTCGCGGTCAGGAGATCGATCGCAGAATACATCTCTTCAGTTTCTTCCGACGCCTGGATCAGCAGGCCGTTGGATTTAATAACCGCTTCTGCAATATGGTGAACTTTTTTTACGACGGAAAGAGTAATAACCACCTGAATGGTCTTCGGAAGATACTTCTCCAACCTGCTTACCTTCTCCGTTGCATACTGTTTGAGCGCTTCCGTTGCCTCAATGTGCCTTCCTATCACGGTAACCTGCATACTGTATCCTCCTTAGATAGTACTAAATTCCAGACCCCAATCCCAAAATACAAATGATCGCTAAACTCCAAATTCCAATTTTCTCATCGTTTGCAGCTTGACAGTTGGTGTTTGTTGAATGATATTGGCGCTTATTTAATTTCCCGTCCTTTTTCGTACACTCGTCGGCGGTATCCGGAGCTCCTCGCGGTATTTCGCCACCGTTCTTCGCGCAATATCGATCCCTCGCGCTTTCAGAAGATCGACGATCTGCTGGTCCTTGAGCGGCGTTGCCAGGTCTTCCTCTTTGATCATCTTCTGGATCGTGTCTTTGACGGTCAACGATGAGATATCGGTGCCGGTACCGTCGGAAAATCCTGTTGTAAAGAAATACTTCATCGGGAAAATACC
Organism: Nitrospirota bacterium; assembly: GCA_963796285.1. Taxonomy (GTDB): domain Bacteria; phylum Nitrospirota; class UBA9217; order UBA9217; family UBA9217; genus JALNZF01. The sequence goes on along the minus strand of CAWCKW010000012.1, from coordinate 449,650 downwards.
CTGCGGAGTGTGCATATACTTGTTCGTCGTCACGCGACTGATCGTGGATTCGTGCATGCCGATGTCCTCAGCCACGCCTTTCAGCACCATGGGCCTCAGGTGGGTGATGCCCTTGTCCAGAAATTCGAGCTGGAACTTGACGATACTCTCGGCAACTTTATAGATGGTCTTGCTTCGCTGCTCCATCCCCTTGATGAGCCACTGGGCCGAACGCAATCGCTCCTCGACGTACTCCTTGGTCACCTTGTCAATGGCATCATTCCGGCTGATCAACTTGCGGTAATAAGGGTTGATGCGGACCCTCGGGAGCCCCTCATCATTGAGCTGCACCACATACGTGTCCTCAACCTTGATCACGTAAACATCCGGGACCACATAATTGGTATCAGCAGTTAGGTAAGGCCTGCCGGGTTTCGGTTCCAACTCGTGGATAATGATGTGCGACGCCTCCATGACCTCCTGGGGCGTTACATTGAGGGCTTTAGCGATGTTCGGATATTTTCTCTTTTCCAGGTCACCAAGGTGGTCCTCAATGATCTTCTCGACGAGCGTCCCCTGAAGATCGAGCTGTCTAACCTGTATCAGGAGGCATTCCCGGAGGTCGCGTGCACCTATACCCAGCGGATCGAAGCCCTGTATAAGATCGAGCGCCTGTTCCATCTCCCGTAACGACAAGCCGGACTGCTGCGCCAGTTCGTCAAGGGTTGCTCGAAAATAACCATCATCATCAAGGTTGCCAATGATCCATTCTCCGCCTTTCACCAGGCCGGGGTCCGATACCGAAAGATGGAGCTGCCACAGAAGGTGATCGCTCAATGATGGAAGGCGCGTCAGGGTCTGGTCATAGGAAGGTAGTTCTTTATTATCTGCTTCCGCATTACCGTAATCGCGGCCGTCTCCCATCTCATTGAGATATTCATCCCACTGAGGGCCGAGTTCGAGATCGCTTTTGAGCTCCTGGGTCGCTTCCTGCTCCGGCCCAACCTCAGGCAGCGTTTCCGCGGCCGTTTGTGTCTCGGGAGCAGTCTCTCCTTCTTCAGAAGCGGGATCCTCCCCGGATTCCTCAGAAGGCACCTCTTCAAGGACTGGGTTCTCGATCAGTTCCTGAGAGACCGATTGCACCAGTTCGAGACGCGACAACTGCAGCAGCTTAATGGCCTGCTGGAGCTGTGGAGTCATGATGAGCTTTTGTTGCAGTTTTAGTTCGAGCCGTGCTTCCATGTTTTCTCAGGAGTCAGAAGCCAGAATTCAGGAGCCTGAAGAGATTCATCGTAGGATATCGACTTAATCCTTCTGACTTCTGTCTCCTGGATCCTGATGTTTTCTTTTTTAAATTATAACCGAAAAGCCTCGCCCAGGTAAAATTGCCGTACTTTCGGACTTGCCATGATTTCAGCCGCACAACCCGCCTCGATGATCTCCCCTTCGCTGATAATATACGCCCGGTCGGTGATCGCGAGGGTCTCCCGAACATTGTGATCGGTAATCAGTATCCCGATCCCCTTGCTCTTCAGAAGCGAAATGATTCCCTGGATATCTTGGACCGCAAGAGGGTCGATCCCCGCAAAAGGCTCGTCCAGGAGGATGAATTTCGGCGAAAGAGTAAGCGCCCGGGCGATCTCTACCCTCCGCCTCTCCCCTCCTGAAAGCGTATATGCCATGTTATCGGACAGGTGCGAGATTCCCAGTTCGGTCAGCAACTGGTCCCGTCGCTCCTTGCGTTCAAGGCCTGATAGGTCCATGGTCTCGAGAATGGCCATCAGGTTCTCACCCACGGTCAACTTCCGGAAGACGGACGGTTCCTGGGGCAGATAGCCGATGCCGTTCTTCGCCCGCTGATACATCGGCATTTTTGTGATATCCTTGCCGTCCAGACGGACCACACCCTGGTCCGGCCGGACAAGCCCAACGACCATGTAGAATGTCGTTGTCTTGCCCGCCCCGTTCGGTCCGAGAAGCCCGACGACCTCTCCATGTTCGACCTGCAGACTTATGCCCCGGACGATCTTTCTGCCACGGTAGCTCTTTTCCAGTTTTATGGCCTCAAGCGCCTGCGTTTCATCCATATCGGCTACATTCTCTTCCTGTTCTCCTGCGCCTTGTCCTTGTAAAACATTACCTTCCCACCGCCTTCAACGATGCTGCGGTCATCGGCCATGAAAAGTGTTATTTTTTCTCCGCCCAGCTTGTTTTCGTTCTCGATGATAGTGGCGTTTCCCGTGAGAACAATGGTTTCTTCACGCCTGGAATACAGCGCATCGTTCGAGAGCGCCACCCTGCCATCCTTGCGTACTTCAACATTGCCGTGCGCCTCGACTTTTCTGATGTCCTTCGATCCGACATCGTAATATACGATCATAACGTCCGATGTTAGCGTCATGCCTTCTTTTTTAAGGGTCACCTTTCCCGTAAATGTTACCTTGTCGCCGAGCTTTTCCGCATCCATGCGGTTCGAAGTGATCACCAGGGGTTCCCGCGTACTCTTGCCGGAGCGCGCATCAGCCGATGACGCCGCAATGACGAGCAGGGATGCAATGAGGAACAGGCTATTCCTGAAGAACTGCTTTGACATTGTTCTTGACCATGATCTTACGCAAGTCCACATTCGCAGATAGTCCTACCCCTTCGAGGTATATCTCGCTTCCGAGCAGCTTAAAAGGATCAGCGGTCCAGACAACCCGTTCGACCGCCTTACAAAAAAGTGAGTCTGTCGTCAGCAGATAGCCGTCGCTCGTAATGACCCTGACCGCACGTGTCACCCGGCGGATAGAAGAATTCCCGTTTGACGTGTCCATTGTCCCTGCTTCACCAAGGAGCGTTGCCTCCTTGTTCTCCGGGCTCGTAAACACAATTTTAATGTCCTTTAATTGGGCCTCCTTGTTCTCATACAGGTCCGCACTCCGGGCGTTCATGCGCCACGAGACCCGTCCGTTCTCTGATTTGGTGAATTTGAACCCGTCCATGCTCATGAGCAGTCGCACCCCGGTGACAGGATGAAAGAGGGCGGGTATGGTGATTTCTGTTCCTCGTAAAAGAAAGTAACCACCAAAGGCAAATGCGGTGATGATGAGGACTGTTGCGATCACTTTATAAAAGTTCACTCTGAACATAATAGTCAAGACCTTAAAGATAGTATGGCGGCCTGCGGGGCCGCCATATGCATAATTTATACCACAGGTTCTAGTTTCTGTAAAGACTTAAATCAGGACCGTGAAAATACTGGGGAATCAGTATTATTTTGGGGAATTAAGTCGCGCTTTGAGAATGGACAATTCCTGTTCCTTTTCCGCCAGGAGGCGCTCGAGATGCGTTTGGGAGGATATATCGCGCACCACGGACTGGATAAACCGTTTGCCCATGAGAGAAAGCGTTACGGCGCTCACTTCGATAGTAATCACGGTGCCGTCATCTTTTCTGAGTTCTCCGTACCTTGCCGATGGACGGCCTTCCCTGGCCTCTTCGAGAATTTCACGCGGCCGCGTAGCGTCGACCATGAGCTCGAAAAGGTTTTTGTGCAGAAGATCATACTTCGCAAGTCCGGTGAGCCGGGCGGCCTGTTCGTTTGCAAATACGATATCTCCGTTCCCGGCAAGGACAAAAATAGATTCTCCGGCGTTTTCAACGAGCGTCCGATACCGTTCTTCCGATGCCCTGAGTTCCTCGGTCTTTTCAGCGACCCACTGCTCCAGCTCGGAATTCATCTTGTGCAGCTCTGCCTGCATAAGTTCGTTCTGGATCGTTGTGGAAAGGATACCGGACAGCGTAGTAAAAAAATTGATGTCCTCGTCCGTGAAGGTCTTCGGTTTATCATAGAACACTTCCATGAGCCCCACAAGAGCGCCGTTTGAATAGACGTAAAGCGGCAGGCAATAGAGCGACCGGTAGTCGGTAAGCACCAACTCGGTCAGCTCACGGAACCTTGCGTCGGAATGAAAGTCTTTGAGCGTGACGGGTTCAAGTCTCCTCCCGACCCATCCTTCGATCCCCTCACCGAGAGGGATCCGGACTTTGTCGATCGCGGATTCTTGGACGCCATTGGTAGCTGCAAGCAACAGATCGTCCCTTTTCTTGTTGTAGAGGTAAATAAAACAGGCGTCAGCTTCCATGACCCTCGCGGTCGTAACGGCAACATCCTTCAGACGGTCCGAGAACAGCCTGGGCGAGTTCGCTGCATAATTCACATCGTACACCCCCAGAAATTTGAGGAACAAATCGTCCTTGATATCGAGAAGTTCCTCCTGTTTCAGGTGCAGTTCGAGGTTGGCATCCTCCAGACGGCGATAATAGGGGAAGATGGTTTTCTTGTATAAAACAAACGACGCCAGCAAAATAAGGAGAGCCAGCGCGAGAACAAGGAACACAGCGTACCAGCTGTCCTGCGAAATAAAATACCCGGTTGTCGCGCCGATGAGAACCGCAGCCAACAGGAAAAGTGCCAGCAGGAAAATCAGAATATCCTTTTTATGTTCAAAACCACCCTGTTGCATTCTTCGTACCTCCGTCATCCGTTCCCTGCCACAGGCGGGGTTTATCGGTTCTTTACGAAACGGACCAGATCGCTCACTGCCTGATCAACAGAGACCGGCACGTCAACAAGCAATCCCCGCTCCCGTAGTTTGAGAAAAAGCTCCGTAAGGAGTGGTGGGTCGATGTTGGAAGCCTTCAGCGCCTCGACCTGCTGAAAAATATCCGCCGGCGTCCCGGCAGTGATCACGCCGTGCCCTTTGGCGAGCACATAGACGCGGTCGGCGAACCCCGAGACCAGGTTGAGGTCATGCGTGGACATGATGATCGTCATGCCTTCGCTGTTCCGCTTGTTCAACAGCGTTACCAACTCCGTCCGTGACCGGGAATCGAGCCCCTCAAACGGCTCATCAAGGATCAAAAGCTCCGGCCGCATTACCAGTGCGCCCGCGAGCGCCACCTTCCGTTTTTCACCTCCGGAGAGGTAGTGGCATATTTTGTCTTGCAGGTGCCGGATCCCGAGTTCTTCCATGACCTGCTCGACCATGTGGCCGCTCTCCTTCTTCCCGTACCCGTAATTGCGTGGGGAAAAGGAGATGTCGTCCCAGACCGTGGGAGAAAGTATCTGGTCATCCACATTCTGGAGCAGCACACCGATTCGTTCCCGTATGGCGCTGTATTGCGCCGCGGGATTCACGCCGAACACGGCCACGTTTCCCTCGTTAGGAGCAAGCAACCCCAGAATGTGGTACAGAAGCGTGGTTTTGCCTGAGCCGTTTCCGCCAAGCACTACCACCCGCTCACCGCGATTTACAACAAAATCAAGACCGCAGATATGGATCTCGGTCGTATCCGGGTACACATGTTTAAGACAACTTACACTGACGATGGATTCCTTTGAATCCTTATGGAAAAGAAGTTTTTTGTTCATTCGTATTTGTTTCGAAGATACTTGCTGCCGCTTACTTCCAGATGAGCACCAGCACGAGCACCGCGGTCCCGGTCCCAAGTGGAAGCCAGTCTTCCCTCTGGAAGCGTATCGTACCCTTCTCCGCCATACTGCCGCTGTATCCCCTGACCACCATGACCGCATAGAGGCGCGAGGCGCGCTCTACCGCTCTCACCAGCAGCATTCCGATGCCTTTAGAAATATTGGCGCTATTTTTATACAGGCTTCCGGGAGAAAAACCGCCGCGCAACCGTATGGCCGCCGCAAAACTGTCCATCATATCAAGGAGAATAAACAGCGTCCGGTATGTCATAAACAGGCCCGCTGCCAGGATCTCGGGAAGTACAGCACTGAATAGGGAAAATATTCTCGGGTAGGGGGTGCTCACGATCAGCATGAGCATGGCAAATGAAGGCGTTATTGCCTTGACGATAAAAAGTGAAGCAAGCCAGCCTCCGCCCCGGAGACTGATCGCATACAAAATCGCAAACAGTGCGGCATACCACGACAATACCATCACCTTGAACCAGGGAAGTTCGGACGCCGCTGCTATGGCAAGCAATACCCCATATCCTGCAATGAGCGGATAGGGGTTTCGGGCGAGAACTGCTGATGACACCACGAATAGCAGAAACAGGAGTTTCGCAGGCGTTGAGGCCCTGTGGAAAGGTCCTGATCCGCTGGCGGCCCAATGATCTATCCTTGCGACATCTATCACGGCATGTTCCTCATTGGTTATTTTCCAACCTTTTCACGATGCAGCGCATGGTCAAGCAGGTCGGGTTTGACCTGCGAGATGAACTTTACCACCGCACCGGTAATCGCCGCTTCTATGGACCAACCGACGACACCGAGCGATAATACCATGATCGCAAACGTCTGCACAGACACCTGCCCTCTGTGAATAAGGCCATGCTCATCTCCATGGCTGACTAATTCCGGATCGATATGAGAAACAGCTACGATGCCTATCAGTGCCAGTGTCGTTATGAAGAGGGTAAGAACCGTCGCGGTCACGGCGCGCCAGAACACCGGGAGCCGCTTTTTGAGCAGATAGAACAGGGTGTGGCCGAGGACCGCCTCGGAACCGAGGAGCAGGGTATTGAGCCCAATCACGGTAATACCACCGTGCCCCATGAGGGCAAGAATGAGGTTCGCGATAAATGCCGCTAAGAAACCAAGGGCCGGACCCAGAAGAATGCCGGCAACAACGGAAAGATTGATATGATAGAATAATGGAAGGATCTCCAGGCTCATGGCCACAAGCATCGCCGCACTCACCGCGCCGAGGAGAGGGATCTTCTTGGTCATGTCCATTCCCCGGAGCCGATACAGGCTGAACCCCACGGCCAACGCCATCACGATCAAACCGAGCACCCAAAGACCTACCGGCAGTATGCCGTCTGGTATGTGCATGTGGGTCATGTGGAAACCTTCTTATGGCTAATTCCCAAATTTCGCTTCACACAACCCCGGTAAGTTTCAGGCACCAAGTCCAAAAATACCAAACGACCAGCTTGAGATTGCGAGGCAAGTTGCGGGAATTCATACATCCTGTGGTGCCGGGTACGTTGAATCTTCCCTTGTCTGTTTCCCCTCACCCATCCCCCTTATCTCTCTTTCTTAATAAAAATTAATTTTCCGCTGCCGCTTATAAAAATATTCACTCCCCAGCTGATAAGGCTGATTACGAGCGCCCCGAAAAAAGCGGACCGGAATGACTCGATCACGAAACCGGGCACCACTGCTGACACCAACATAAGCATTGCGGCATTGACCACCAAGGTGAACAGTCCGAGGGTCAGAAGGTTGATCGGGAGCGTCAGGAGAAGCACCACCGGCCTGATCACCGCATTGACAACGCCAAATATTCCGGCGGCGATGACACCTATTCCCAGGCTCCTTATGGTGATCCCATTGATCAACGATCCGGCGATCACGAGAGCGAGTAAGTTAATGGACCAGCGCAGGAAAAAACCGAGCATGCACCCTCCTCACACAAAAAAATAGTATCATACTTCCACCCTCTTTGCAACCTCGAATAGGACGAATGGGTAACTCACAAACCAACTTCACATCAATTATCGGGGAAATGATCGATCGCAACGTCGCGCTGTTCGAGAAGAATAAAGCCGCTCGAAGCTGATTGCTCATGAGCTAAGCATTTTACGATTCGCTATAATCTATTTTTCGGTGTTTTGCGAGAGACATTGCCGATCCTGATTGGTGAGTCTCGAGGATAAAGCGAGCAGCTCCCAGAAGAGCCTATATTGGAAGAAACTCATTGACTTTGAACTGCTACTATGCTAATTAATTTAAGTTCATCATCGTATATTTCATTGAAAGAAAGGGAATTTCGAGAGCATGGGAATTGCAAAAAGAGCGCAGGCCATAAAACCCTCCCCAACGCTGGCTACCGCGGCAAAAGCCAAGGCCATGAAGATGCAGGGGATCGATGTTGTGGACTTCGGGGTGGGAGAACCTGATTTCGACACACCTGAGAACGTGAAGCAGGCGGGCATCAGGGCTATCCAGTCAGGGTTCACCAAGTATACTCCCGCCGGCGGCACGGACGAGCTGAAAGAAGCGGTCATAGAGAAATTCAAAAAAGATAACGACCTCGCCTATGAAAAATCCCAGGTTCTCATCTCATGCGGGGCGAAACACAGCCTCTATAATATTGCAGAAGCGCTGTTCGATCCCGGAGACGAGATCATCATCCCCTCCCCCTACTGGGTCTCTTATCCCGACCAGGTGCTCTTGAACGATGCTACACCCGTCATAGTCGAGACCACGGAGGCGGAAGGATTCAAGCTCTCGGCACAGAAGCTCGAAAAGGCCATCACTAAAAAGACAAAGGCGCTGGTGCTGAACAGCCCCTCCAATCCCACCGGCCTCGCGTACGACAGAAAAACGCTCGAAGAGATCGCGGAAATTGCGGTGAAACACAAGATCTACGTGATCTCCGACGAGATCTACGAAAAACTGCTTTATGACGGGTTCACACACTTCAGCATAGCCTCGTTCGGCCAGGCGATCAAGGACCTGACCATCGTGGTGAACGGCGTGTCCAAGTCCCACGCCATGACCGGTTGGCGCATCGGCTACGCCGCCGGCCCCAAAGATGTCATCACCGCCATGGCCAATATCCAGAGCCAAAGCACCTCGAACCCGTGCTCCATCTCTCAGAAAGCAGCCCTCGAAGCGCTCCGCGGCCCACAGGATTTTATCAAGACCATGAACGTCGAATTCGACAAAAGAAGAAAATATATGGTTGAGCAACTGAACAAAATACCGGGGATATCCTGCCTGATGCCCGTGGGCGCGTTCTACGCCTTCCCGAACGTTGCGAGGCTCTACGGAAGATCAATACTGGGAAAAACGATGAAAAACTCCTCGGATCTGGCAACGTATCTGCTGGAAGAAGCAAAGGTGGCGCTCGTTTCAGGTGATGCCTTCGGTGCAGACCAGTATATCCGGCTCTCCTATGCTACGTCCATGGAGAACATTCAAAAGGGACTCAACAGAATTGCAAAAGCGGTGATTGATCTGCGATAATAATTGCAGATGACATGATGGATAGTAGCCGGATCATCGCTTTATGCATTCGGTCTAACTACGAATAGTCTGTTATCAGACTTCCACTTCATCAGCCGGCTGTCTGTGTTCTGCATACTACCTATAAAAGGAGGTTTTATGGTCATGAAAATAGTTACCTCTGTTTTGATAGCAATACTCGTCGTGACGCTCGGCGCCGGGTCCATATTCTACCTCAAAACCTACAAGCCCCTGGCAGAAGATTATGCTCGGATGAAAGCCGGCCTGCCGGCATATGAGAAGGCCAACGCTGAATTGATAAAATTAAAAGAAAAGGAAAGCAGGGAAACCCGGTGGCTCAAACCGGCAACAGAGGTCCTGAGTATCGGCCTCGGTAAAGAGATCACATCAGGCCATGTGGAAGTTCTGACGGCAGACAATAAGGTCATCGTGAACATCTCTGAGCAGTTGCTCTACCTGCCCGGTTCCTATACCTTTGCAAAAGAAAGTCCGCAGCTGCGATTGGAACTCGCAGCTCTGCTGAAAAGCGATCCGCTGAAAGGCAAAGACCTGTTTATCGGGAACACAACCCAGGCTGTTCCAGCGCAGGGTAAAGGGAGAAAGAAAATACCGGCGAAGGACGCACGAACGCTCGCCGCACAGCGATCAGCCGCCCTTATCAAGGACTTTGAAAAGAACGGTGTAAGCCAGGACACGCTCATTGCCGCTGCCTACTCGGCCAAACAGCCTGCGATCGGGTTCAGAATCAAGGACCATAAGACCGTTATCATCATCGAGAACCCGCCAATGGTCCCGGTGGTTGCGGCAAAACTGGAGACCGTACCACAGGCCCAGGTAAAATCAGCTCCCGATACCAAAAGCACATCGACCGCCCCGCTGGCTCCCCCGGCATCGCATTCACGGCCAAAGCCGGTCCCGATACAACCGGCGCAGCCGAAAGCGCAGTGAGCACGGCTGAACCAACGCTGCACAATCGTATGCACAGGTCCCCGGAGTGACTATGCAAGATAACGATTTAGCAGAAAAGGTCGTCCGGCTCGAGCGGGAGCTGAATGACGCGCACGTCCGCGAAAAAGGGCTAAGCGATCTGCTTGAAAAAAAGCTGAGCGAAGTCTATATCCATTACCATATCTCGCGGACCATCGGGTCCCTGCTGGACCTGCGGGAGATGCTGAGGCAGGTGTTCGACATCATCCAAAAATCCCTATCCTTCGATCGCATATCGGTCTACGTGCTCGATGAAAAACGGGAGAATCTCGAGCTTGTCTTCCACAGCGGACTCGACGCTCCCGGGAAGATCTCGCTCCGGATCGGCGAAGGCACGCCTGGCAGAATCGTAAAGAACGGCGAGCACGTCCATATTCACGATCTTTCGATGTTCTACGAAACCTTCAACGATTTCATCCATATTCCCGGCGAGGAAAAACGCGACGGATCATACATTGGCATTGCGCTCAAGGCGCGCAATACTACGATCGGGATCATCGGTATGGACAACACCGCCAAGTACGGGCTGAGCGTAGACGACATGGACTTCATGGCGATCCTTTCACATCAGTTGGCCGCCGGTATCGAGAAATCCCGCCTCTTCGAGAAAATCCAACAGCTGTCTCAGCACGATGGTCTCACAGGACTCTATAACCATAGGATGTTCCTGGAAAGACTTGAACTGGAGATCAACAGACTGCAGAGGACAGGAAAAACACTGTCGCTCATGATGCTCGATATCGACCACTTCAAACAGTTCAACGACAACTTCGGACACCAGGTAGGCGATGCCGTGTTGAAAGAGTTGGCTGCAATAATGCTGGAACAGAGCAGAAGCCATAGCATCGATATCTGCTGCAGGTACGGTGGGGAAGAATTCGCCATCATCATGCCCGAGCTGGATCTTCAGAATGCGATCATCGTGGCCGAACGTCTTAGAAAAGCGGTGGAGAATAATATGTTTCCGCTTAAGGAAAATAAACGGGAAGGCAAAGTTACCATCAGCATCGGGATTGCAGCTATCGAGAGCGGGGAAGAACGGAGCCCTGAGAAGCTCATTAAAAAAGCCGATGATGCGCTGTATGTCTCAAAAAGAAATGGGAGAAATCAGGTAAGTTTCAGCCGATAGGTTCATTCTCGTAAAGAACGCAAAGAATAATTCGTAAGGGTCCGTGGGGCGCATATCAGCGGGTTTCGGACGCTTTTTTTCTGAAGGATCATTGCTTGAGATACCTCAATTTCATCTGCCCATCATCTTGTTCAGGTGTTCTATAAAACCGGAGGCCCTCTGACGGGCCGCGCTGTCCTGTTCCATATCCACATACTTGCGCGCATACTGCATCGCCATATCGTACTTACCCGTCTGCTCCAAGGCAAGGGCCGCGTTCCAGTACCGAGCCGGGACATCCGGCTGCTGCTCGATCGCCTTTAAAAAATATGTTGCGGCTTTTTCGTAGTCTTTTTTGAGCATCAAAACCTGTCCCATGGTATTGAGCGCCTGCGGCATATTGGGATCTGCGGAAAGCGCCGTCTGTGCCTGCATGGCGGCCTCTTCATACCGTCCTGTCTGCAGCAGCGCGATCGACAGGTTGTTCAGAAGACTGGGGTCGTTTGGCGCATGTCTCAGTCCCGTCTTCCATGCGGAAATGGCGTCATCCATGCGATTCATCCTGAAATAGACCACGCCGATCTCGCGGTACAGGTCGCGCATAGGAACGCTGCCGTCGTCCTTCAAGGCCAGGACGGTATTGAATTCCCGGAGAGCCTCTTCAAGACGGCCCACGGTGGAAAGCGCCTGGCCGTAATTCTCGTGGGCACGGCGCTTGTTCGGAGAGGTTTTTGTTATATTGCCCCAAAGGGTTATGAAATCATGATAGATGCTATTTCTCTGATACGCGGTCGAGGCAAGGGCGCAGATGATAAGAAGGGAGAGCGACAGCGTTGTGAGCGATACGCTGGCTGGTTTTTCCTCGTTTTCCGTTCTCGCCTTTTTTATTGTTTTGTCCCTTTTCGTTTTTTTCATGGCGCTATGCTAGTATCCTCTCTGAATGGATGTCAATAAAAATGAATTTTCTTTTATCTCTGATTTTCACCGTCAATGGAAAGCAACACTAATGAGGTGAACACTCCTTGAACTAAGAAGATCCATGGTTTTTCACGTGCGCTTATCAATGTTCATTGGTCTCAACATTGTTCGAGCCTTCATGACAATGTGGTTATGATCATTGGTTCCGGACTATCTGGTTTGACACCTGTTCGCTAATACATCCGCACCAGATCCGCTCCCGGATAATAGTGCGCGAGGATGGCTTTAAATTCATAGCCTTTCCCGGCCATCTCTTTCGCGCCCCACTGACATAATCCTACCCCGTGGCCACTACCCCTGCCCGAAAATACCGCCTCCCCCTCAGACAGCTCCAACTCAAAAAAAAGACTCGGAATCACCGTGCTGCCGAGGGCGGACCGGAGGGTCTCGGCCGGAACAGTTGTTGTGCCGCGTGCGGAATGCAGGGTGACATTCTTGACCCTGCCTGCCGGTGTGATGCCGGCTATACCAATGTCCGATATATCGTTTACGCGATAACCCAGACGCCTCAGCACATCGGAGAGATGGGAAACGTTTATCCTCTTTTCCCAGACCCCGTCCTTGAGGATATTCTGGCACTCGCAATCAACCCCCTTGAGATAGGGCGCGTCAATACCCCATATCTCAGAGGCATTTTCCGTATGCCCTCCGCAGTTGGCGTGATAGAATGCCGGGATCACTTTTCCTTGATACGTAAGGATAAGTCCCTTCGTCTCCTTTACAGCCTTTACCGCTTTCCCATGCTCACCATTCACCCCGTTGTATACCTGGCTCGTGATCGTCGAGAGAATATGGTACGGTCTCTTTCCCGCCATCCTTTTTTCATACAGCGCATAGGTCCGCGATGCCACAGCCTGGGCCTTGAGTACTTCAAACTCCCAGTCGGGCGGGACCTCAGCGGCGATCACACCCATGAGATACTCCTCAAGATCTAGATCGTTCACTACGAGGAGCAGCCCGTTCTTTTTCTTCCTGAGTTCCACCCAGCCCCGGTACCGTTTGCCGTTCACCTGGGTGAACTCGTCAGTTGACCTGACACGCACCGGCTTTCCATTGACAGACGCCGGCGTGAAATGCAGTAATTTCTCACGGCTGTTTGATGGTGTCCCGGCAAATACTAAGCCGGACAGGGATTTGAGCGAAACTGCTCTTTGGTTGTCGGCAATAGCAACACGGATATTTTCTGAGGCAAACGCGGGAAGAGCGGACAACACAACTACTGCGATACCTAACAGTATGGAATGTTTCATCGGTACATACCCTTCACACCCCACCCTCTCCCGAGGAGGGAGGGGATTGAGGAGAGGGGGATTCTTCGTGCTCCGCAGTGAACTGAAAGCTCATGAGTGCTTTTCGTACCTCTCTTTTTCACTGTAGATACAGCCGCAGTATTGCTGACGGTAGAGACCCATGGCCCTGGACTCTACGACCCCTTCCCGCCAACCGCGCCGGAAATCCTCATAATAAAACTCGATGCCGTGTTCTGCCGCCGCCTCTTTCGCAATTCCTTTGATCAGGTCATGCTTCTGGAACTTGCTATACAGAAGAGACGTTGTGAAGGCGCCGAACCCCTTTTCCCGCGCAGCGGCAGCGGCGGCTGCATTCAGTCTAATCCGGTAACAATGCTCACACCTCTGGGTTCCTGTGCCCGCAATGCGAAGGAGAAACTGGTCGAGGTCGTAACCATCCTGATAATGGACCTCAAGACCCACGCGGGACGAGAACTCTTTGACCGTATCAAGCCTTTTTTTGTATTCCAGATATGGATGGATATTCGGATTATAGAAAAATCCTGTTGGCTCGAATCCTTCTTCCTTCAGCCTGAAATAAGGATAAAGTGCGCAGGGAGCGCAGCATATATGGAGAAACACGTTCATTGTTCCAGACTCTCTGACATCAGTGATAAATATAACAGAACCCAGATGACGGAGGACACGCAAGAGCAAACAAAGATCTTCTCCCTGTCCATCCATTGTCTGTTAAGCTGTTATCCGTATTCGTTCCTCTGTCCACTTTTCTCATAATAATCTTTCCTGATCCGATGCGGGCTTTTTCCTTCCGAAATACTCATAGGCACGGCGCGTTGCCTGTCTGCCCCGGGGGGTGCGGTCGAGGAATCCTTCCTGTATCAGAAAGGGTTCGTACACATCCTCCAGCGTGTCCTTTTCTTCACTCAGCGCCGCTGCAAGGGTTTCGAGGCCTACCGGCCCTCCTTCGAACTTATCGATGATCGTCAGTAAAAGCCTCCGGTCCATATGATCAAAACCTTTTTCATCCACTTCAAGCCGTTTCATTGAGCTCTCAACGAGTCCCTTCGTGATTTCCCCGTCGCCCTCCACCTGTGCAAAATCCCTCACTCTCCGGAGCAGGCGATTGACTATCCTCGGTGTGCCCCGGGAGCGACGGGCTATCTCTGAGGCTGCGGCCGCATCGATCTTTGTCAGTAAAAGGTCCGCCGAACGCTGTACAATCGTCCTCAACTCGTCCGGGGAATAAAAATTGAGCCGGTCGATCACCCCGAAACGGTCCCTGAGCGGAGACGTCAGGAGACCGGTCCTCGTGGTGGCCCCCACGAGCGTAAAGTTCGGCAGGTCGAGCTTTATGGATCGCGCTCCCGGTCCCTGGCCGATGATGATATCGAGCTGAAAATCTTCCATTGCCGGATACAGGATCTCTTCAACCACCCGGTTCAGCCGGTGGATCTCATCGATAAACAGGACATCACGCTCCTGGAGATTCGTAAGGATTGCGGCGAGATCGCCGGCGCGTTCGAGCACCGGGCCGGACGTCGACTTGATGTTCACGCCGAGTTCATGCGCAATAATATGCGCAAGCGTCGTCTTGCCGAGCCCCGGCGGTCCGCAAAACAGCACATGGTCGAGCGCCTCACCCCTTCCTTTGGCAGCCTCGATGAATACTCGCAGGTTCTCCTTGATCCTGTCCTGGCCGATAAAGTCCTCAAAACGGACAGGCCGAAGGCTCCGGTCGAGTTGTACGTCGTCATCGTTCTGCTCGGGTTCTATGATCCTTTCCGGCATTGCCGTTTACCTCGTCCCTTATGAAACAGTATGGAGCTACCTCTTCAGCAACATTTGGAGCGCTTCCCTGATCAGTTCTTCGACCCCAAGGTCAGGACGGGCATGTCTGATTTTTCTGACCGTTTCTTCCGCCTGCGGTCTTTTGTATCCAAGATTCACGAGCGCCGATGTCACGTCCTCGATGTCATCTGACACCACAGCCGGACCTGACAACGGTGCTGGAACCGCGGGAATGATCAATTTCATCTTGTCTTTTAATTCAAGGACCATTCGCGCGGCAGTTTTTTTCCCGATACCGGGGATCAAGCGGAGTCTGGAATCATCGGAGGCCTGAATAGCGCGTGAAAGATCCTGGACGGAAAGGCTGGATAGGATTGCAAGCGCAAGTTTGGAACCAATCCCGGAAACACCCATAAGGAGCAAAAACATGTTCTTCTCCGCCTCGGTCAAAAAACCGAAAAGGGAAAGCGCGTCTTCTCGAACATGGGTATGAATATGGAGGCTGACGACCTCTCCCTCATCAGGGATGCCGAGATACGTCGAGAGCGGCACCGCGACCTGATATCCTATACCGGCAACGTCGATAATCAGATAGTCGGTGGCCTTGTGCCTGAGTTTGCCTGAAAGCCATGCGATCATAGGGTCAGGCCCGCGTTCCGCGGATGCCGGCGCTCCTGAAACCGCTCACGCCTCTCCCGGGCTGCCGCAGGGAAGACGGGTTTTTGAGGATTTCCCTGAGCCTCGATGAATGGATATGACAGATCGCGGCGGCAAGGGCGTCGGCTGCATCAGCAGGATGGGGAACCTTGGGAAGATCGAGCAGGGCCTTGACCATTAACTGCACCTGTTTTTTTTCGGCCTTGCCGTTCCCCACTACCGCCTGCTTGACCTCGAGCGGGGCGTATTCGAACACAGGCAAACCGGCATTCATGGCCGCGAGGATCGCGACACCCCGGGCGTGCCCGAGCTTGAGCGCGGATTTGATGTTCTTGGAAACGAACAGGTCCTCGACAACGACCACGTGCGGCCGGTACTTGTCGATAATCTTCTCAAGTTCTTCATAGATCTTCTTAAGCCGCATGGGAAATGGCTGCTTTGCCGACGGGCTGATACCGCCCGATACCACGTGGAACAACTTATGGTCCTCTTCCACTACGATCCCATAACCGCTCGTCAGCGTCCCCGGATCAATTCCCATCACCCTCATAAATCCCCCTGCCTAGAAAAATTCCAAGTTCCAAATACCAAATTACAAATAATAACCAAACACCAAATGACAATAACCAAACGTTTGGAACTTGATGTTTGATTATTGAAATTTATTTGTTATTTGGTGCTTGGTCATTGGTGCTTGTTTTTTAATTGTCGCTATTGCATCGCATTCAATATCTCTTCCGGTATATCGAAGTTGGCATACACGTTCTGGACATCGTCATTGTCCTCGAGCGTCTCTACTAAACGCAGCATCTGCTGGGCTTCCTTGCCATCGAGCTTGACATAGGTCTGCGGGATCATGGTGATCTCGGCAACCTCCGTTGCAACGCCCGCATCTTCAAGCACCTTCTTCACCTTCTCAAAATCGTTCGGCGCCGTCGTGATCACGAAATTATCGTCCTCAGGCTGCATGTCCTCGGCCCCTGCATCGAGGGCCAGTGTCATAAGCTTGTCCTCATCGATCTTGGCTTTGTTGACCACCAGATACCCCTTCTTATGGAACATCCAGGAAACGCAGCCCGCCTCGCCCATATTGCCGCCGGCCTTGCTGAAAATATTTCGGATCTCGGAAACAGTCCTGTTCCGGTTGTCGGTCATGGACTCGGCAATGACCGCTACGCCGCCCGGGCCGTATCCTTCGTAGGTTATCTCCTCGTACGAGACCCCGGGCAGTTCGCCCGTGCCCTTTTGGATAGCACGCTTGATATTCTCGCCAGGCAGGCTTATAGCTTTCGCATTGGCGATGGCGGTCCTGAGACGCGGGTTCCCATTGGGGTCACCGCCGCCCAGTCTGGCCGCCACGGTAATCTCCTTCCCGATCTTCGTAAAGCTCTTTCCCCGCTTCGCATCAGTTGCCGCTTTTTTGTGTTTCGTTGTTGCCCATTTTGAATGTCCTGACATGAAACCTCCTGTATTTCAAATAAATATGTCAAAAAGGAAAATTGCAAAGCGGCTTTTATCTTCGCACTTTTCAATATTTCATTTTGCATTTTGCATTCAATAGTTACTGTTTGAACTACCTATCCGTCTGCTCGTGCTCCATATCTTCCTTGAGTTTTGTGAAGATCATTCGTCCCGCCGCGGTCTGGAGCACGCTCGTGACCGTCACATCAACGTTCTTGTTGATGTGCTTGCGGCCGTTCTCCACCACGATCATCGTGCCATCATCAAGGTAGGCCACTCCCTGGCCCAGCTCCTTGCCCTCCTTGAGAACGAATACCCGCATGCTCTCTCCCGGAAGCGCCACGGGCTTCACTGCATTCGACAGATCGTTGATATTCAGGACCTTGACGCCTTGGAGTTCCGCGACCTTGTTGAGATTGAAATCGTTCGTGATGACCTTGGCGCCGAGCTTCTTGGCCAGGGCGATCAGTTTGCTGTCCACTTCGCGGATCTTGGGGAAGTCCTCTTCGGTGATCCGCACTTCCATGTGGCTCATCTTCTGGATACGGTGCAGAATATCAAGACCCCGTCTTCCCCGCGCCCGCTTGAGTGAGTCTGAGGAATCGGCAATATGCTGGAGTTCGTGCAGGATGAACTGCGGGATGAGGATGGTTCCGTCGATGAATTCGGTCTCGCACACGTCAGCGATCCTGCCGTCGATGATCACGCTCGTATCCATGATCTTGATGTTCTCTTCCGAGCCGCCTTTGAAGAGCTTTTTAAGGCTCATGGGGTTGAACTTCTCACCCTCCCGGATACCAATGACAATTCCGATGTAGCCGAAGAAACCGTTCATGAGCAGGAGGATGAAATTCACGATGCTTCGTTCAAGCGGCACGAGCTTGAGCGGTGTCGCTATAATATTTGCGGACATCAGGCCAAGGATAAAACCAAGGATACCACCGACAATGACTTTTAATGAGACCTTTCTAAACAAATATTCGGTAAGAATAATCAGTACCGTAACACCAACACCAATGGCCATCCCCTCTATCTTGCTGACCTGATCATAGAGCTGGGTGGAAACATAGTATCCCAGCAGCGTGCCTAAAGAAATAAACATTATACGAATAACGATAAGTCCCATCTTTCTCACCTCCTTTTAAATAAAATTTATACATTGCATCCGACAATTCCCGCATCTCGAATAAGCTCCAAACTCATCACTTCCATATCAATAACGTTCGGACTTTGACAATGAGTGCCTGGCATTATTTGCTATTTGGTTCTTATTTGTGATCTGGCGTTTGAGAGTGGACGTTTATTTATCAATTGAGGCTATTCCGGCCGTACAGTAACAAACAGATCTTGTCCCTTCCTTCGGATAAGGAGCAGAAGTCTTTCTTTGGCCTTGATCTTCTGGATTATTATCTTATACTCGTCCAACGAGGAAATATTCCTCTGGTTGATCTGGAGGAGAATGTCACCAGGCCTGATCCCCGCCTCAAAGAGCCTGCCGCTGGGATCTACTTTTACGACCACCACGCCTTTCTCGTTTTCCTCAAGGCCGAAGTGTCGCGCAAGATCGGGCGTAAGCTCGCGCACCCCAAGCCCGGCAAGCGCGCTGCTCTCCCCTTCATTGTTCTCTTCCGGTTCGCCTTCCCGCAACGCAGCCTCGGCCAGTTTGTTGGGCAACTCGGAGATCACCACCTCAACCTCAACCTCTTTCTTTTTACGGAACAGCTTCACCTTCACCGTCGTGCCGATCGGGGTCTGGGAAACCATGTTCCTCAGATGCCCCGTATCCTCCACCAGCTTGCCGTTGTACTGGAGGATAACGTCGCCTTGTCTGATCCCTGATTTCTCGGCGGGGCTTCCCTTCATCACACTGCTTACGAGCGCACCCTTCAGGTCCTTGACGCCGAACTCATCCGCGAGGTCGGAGGTCACCTCCTGAATGCTCACTCCGAGCCAACCGCGCACCACCTTCTTATACCTGATGAGGCTGTCCATGACCTGTTTGGCCATGCTGCTCGGAACTGCAAACCCGATTCCCTGGTATCCGCCGGTCTTCGATAGAATTGCGGTATTGATACCGATAAGCTCACCCCGCACGTTGACGAGCGCCCCGCCCGAGTTGCCGGGGTTGATGGCCGCATCGGTCTGGATGAAATCCTCGTAATCCGCGATGCCCACATTCGCCCTTCCCACGGCGCTGATCACTCCCCTCGTAACGGTCTGGTTCAGGCCAAAGGGGTTCCCGATCGCAAATACGATCTCTCCCACCTTCAGTTTGTTGGAATCGCCCCAGGGGAGCGCTGTGAGCCCCTTGACATCGATCTTGACCACCGCGATATCGGTCTTCGGGTCAGCGCCGATAAGCTTGGCCTTGTAATCTTTTTTATTGGAGAGCAGCACCTTGATTTCCTGGGCCTTCTCGATCACGTGGTTGTTTGTGACGATGTATCCGTCCTCGGACACAATGACGCCGGACCCCAGGCTCTGCTCCTTGTGCTCCTTCGGGATGTCGGGGTGCTGAAACTGGTCACCGAAGAATCTCCTGAAGAACGGGTCATTGAACAGGTCAAGCGGCATCTCTTCGCTGGACTTGATCACTCTGGTCGTGGAGATGTTCACCACGGACGGTGTTGCCGCCGCGGCGACCTCGGATTGGGCGTCGGAGAGCTGTGTCAGGATTTCAACGGACTTGGACGATATCTGGCTCTTGGCCGGAAGCTGGTTTATGATATCGAGATGCGAAGAAAGAACAAGACCGATAAACACACCGATCACGAGAATGGACAACAGGGTCAGAGCGAACTTCTTTTTATTGATCATGGGTATGAAAGACCTCCGGAGGATACATCTGCACCTGTGATGAGTTCTTTTTAGTCAGCGATTCCTATTCTACCAGAAAGATACGAATCTTTTCAAGCCCTTTTTATTATTGACAAAAATGACTGATGGCCTATAATGCCAATGTTCCAATACATTCGGGAAAGAGGGCATGATTTTTGCCACCAAAAGGCCAATCAAAAAAACCTGCCGCAGGGCACCTGGAAAAACTGGACAAAAAATATATCTGGCATCCCTTTACCCAAATGAAGGACTGGGGAAAGGACACGCCCGTCATCATCGAAAGCGGCAAGGGGTCGGTCCTTACCGATATCCACGGTAAAAAATACATCGATGGGGTATCTTCGCTCTGGGTTACGGTTCACGGACATCGTAAAAAAGAAATAGACCAGGCGCTGGAAAAACAGCTCAAGAAGATCTCCCACTCTACCCTGCTGGGGCTCTCCAACGTACCGGCTATCCTGCTCGCGGAAAAACTCATTGCAATTGCGCCTGCCGGACTTACAAAGGTTTTCTATTCCGACAGCGGCTCCACAGCGGTGGAGATCGCGCTCAAGATCGCTTTCCAGTACTGGCAGCAGAAAGGACCGGCGCACCAGCGAAAAACCGGGTTCATTTCACTCAGCGGGGCGTATCACGGCGATACCCTTGGGTCTGTGAGCGTGGGAGGCATCGACCTTTTTCACACTATCTACCGGCCACTCCTGTTCCAGACCAGGAAAATCGATTCGCCCCACTGTTATCGCTGCACGTACGGTTTGGCCTGGCCGGAATGCCAGAAGACCTGCCTCATGCACGCCGAGAGAACAATCGAGAAATACGCCTCGGTGACCGCGGCCCTTATCATCGAGCCCCTGGTCCAGGGGGCCGCCGGCATGCTCATTCAACCGCCGGGCTACGTAAAACGGACCCGGGAGCTTTGTACGAAGAACAATATTCTGATGATCGCGGATGAAGTAGCAACCGGCTTCGGCAGGACCGGAAAGATGTTCGCCTGCGAGCACGAACAGGTGACCCCGGACATTCTGTGCATGGCCAAGGGGATCACCGGCGGATACCTTCCCCTGGCGGCAACGCTCACCACAGAGGAAATCTATCGCGGATTCCTCGGTGAACACCAGGAATTCCGGACCTTCTTCCACGGCCACACCTACACCGGGAATCCCCTCGCCTGCGCCGCATCCATCGCCAGCATTGATCTCTTCAAAAAGGAGAAGACACTGACCAGGCTCCAGCCGAAGATAGCCTATTTGAAAAAGGAATTGGCGCGTTTTTCAGAACTGAAGCACGTCGGCAATATCAGGCAGAAAGGCTTCATGGTCGGGATTGAGCTGGTAAAGGATAGGGCAACGAAAATGCCCTATCCGTCTGTGGACAAGATCGGCGCCAGAATAGTACTGGAATGCCGCAATCGAGGGCTTATTATTCGTCCCCTCGGGGATGTTCTCGTACTCATGCCGCCGCTCTCGATATCGCTTCAGGAACTCAAGCAAATGGTGCAGATCGTGTTTACGTCGATCAAGCTGGTAACGGAAACCATCTGACAGGTGCTGACCTTAGTCCCTCTTCTCCGGATCAACGCCTCCGGAATCCTGTGATGCAGCATTGTTACCGTGCTCCATGAAAGCATTCATCTCTTTTATTGCTTTAGCGGCCTTTTTCCCTTTTTCCTCGGATTCACGGTGAACCGTATCGACCTTGCCTTCCAACGTTCTGAACATATGAACAACATCCCCCGCATGAGCAACGATCAGGTAAACAGACATCCCCCACAAAATGACGGCGCGGACAATTCTAATTGCCTTTTTATGGTCCGCATCGAGGATCCCCAGGATCACAAAAGCGAACAGAGCGCTCACCACGACTACGACGGAGATCAGAAGCCTGCTGCTGTAAAGGCTTTTAACAGTGCCTTCAATCGATACCTTTCCCCGGTCAGAGGATGATGCATTCCCCGGCATTGCTTCCGCCTGCGTCTCCGGTTGTTTTTGTAGTGCGGGTTTCCTTTCTTCTTCCTGCTCACCACTGACTATTTTGGCCGTTGCGCGGCACTGTTCAGGAATAGACTGAAGATCGTCGGCGAAACAAATGATGCCGTTTTTATCGATATATTTATAGATGGCTGCGAAACTGTTCGATGTTGCCGACAACACCATGGCGAGAACAATAACCAGTAGAAGCCGTATTTTCATCTTCATCACCATCCTTTTGACGTGAGCGCTCGAAAATGATAGTAGTTAAATTTCGCCACAAAGTCAACATATTCGTTTGGGTGGCGGCTGGTATGCATTCAATAAACCAGCACTAATGAACATCGGATCACAAATTGGTTCTGTATCGCATATTTTCCGAATACGTTGCATTTACGATTCATTTATATGATAATGCGTCATGCATGCTCCCTTAGCGAGGACAGTGGACAAAAAACAGATACTCAGCTGGTGTCTCTTCGATTTTGCGAACTCAAGCTACTCGGCTGTTATCGCCGCGGTCATATTCCCGGTCTATTACGCCGGCGTGATCGTCGGGAACAGCTCCGGTGAGGGCGATCTCTGGTGGGGTCGGGCCATCTCCTTGAGCATGCTCTTCATAGCCCTTTCCTCTCCGTTCCTCGGCGGCATCGCCGACTACGCGGGTCTGCAGAAACGGCTTCTTGCATTCTATACCGCGATATGCGTCGTTGCCCTGACCGGGTTGACGCTCCTCACGCCGGGCGCGGTGATCGCCGGATTCATCCTGATCGTGTTCGCAAACATCGGCATGGAAGGCGGCCTGGTCTTCTACAATTCCTTCCTTCCACGAATAGCCCCGGCGGAGTATCACGGCAGGGTGTCGGGCTGGGGCTTCAGCGTCGGATATGCAGGCTCCATCGCCTCTCTCCTGATCGCGTTGCCGCTTGTTAAATCCGGGCAGTACGGACTGACGTGGATCGCCACGGCGGTCTTCTTCGCACTCTTTTCCCTTCCCGCGTTCCTTTTTTTGCCGCGAGACACGCGGGCTGATATCACCGCACTGCAAGCCGGGACCCGGGGCGTTGAGCAGGCCTGGACAACCATCAAGGCGCTCTGGAAACGCAGAGAACCGAGAAAATTTCTGATCGCCTACCTGTTATATGAAGACGGCGTCAACACGGTCATCGTCTTTTCAAGCATATTTGCGGCAACGACACTGCATTTCGGAATGGGTGAGCTCGTCGGGCTCTATATCACCGTACAATTCACCGCACTCATCGGCGCCTTTGTCCTGGCAAAACCCACCGACACCTGGGGGCCCAAAAAGATCGTCATGCTCTCCCTGGTCCTCTGGACCCTCGTCGCCGTGATCGCTTATTTTGTGCAGACCAAACCACAGTTCTGGGCCGTGGCATGCACAGCCGGATTGGGGCTCGGGACGGTGCAGGCCGGTACGCGCGCCTTTTACACCCAATTCGTGCCAATGGGCAGTGAAGCGGAATATTTCGGTGTTTACTCTCTTGTGGGTAAATCTTCGGCAATCCTCGGTCCTCTTGTCTTCGGCTTCGTATCGTCAACCTTCGGAAGCCAGCGGCCCGCGATCCTCTCCATTGCGCTTTTTTTTGTCATTGGCCTGGTCCTGCTCAGCAGAGTGAATGGCGGCGGACCGAACGTCCGTAAGGAGTGATGGGCCGATAATGGATGGGCGATGACGTTACAGAACACCGGGGTATTCGATGAGGGGTTTCCGCGGCATGAGGGAAGATAAACAGCAGGTGGGGATAATGTCAGCGCCATGCGCCGCGCTGATCAGAAATCCAGCGGGCTGGCGACTTCCTTGATTGTCCTGCTCGGCACACAGTGGGTATAAATCATCGTAGTTCGGATGTCGGCGTGCCCGAGCAGTTCCTGGATCGTGCGGAGGTCGTAGCCCGCCTGCAGTCTCGGCTTCTCAAAAGAAGCAACTTTACATCCTTGATGCTGCCTTCGAGAATTCGGTTGTTCAATTGCTATCCGATGCCATGAAAGAATATGCAGATGACAGAGCACCAAAGACGAATCCGTAAAACTCGAATGTAAACGAGCGGCCCGACAGCGACGCGCTAAAAGGCGGCGCGTCAGCCGCGCGTTAGAAGGGGAACGGTACGAAAAGCTGATGGAGGAATTAACGAGGACAAGGACCAGGAAAATCAGAAAAAGCATAATATATCTTTTTCGCTTGCTCAACACGCTTTTCTGGACCCTCATCGCATCATCGCGGAGGATGAGGAACATAGTGCCGAGGAGAATCGATATTATTGCATAGGTCGCGTCGGAGAAGGGATTATGACCGTTCGCTTCACGTACAGAGGAAATATCATCCGGATATACGGAGCAGGATATTGGCGGAAAGGAAGGAAGTTATATGAAGAGCAAAATTAAGTACACCGATGAACCGATGGGAAAGCTGAAAGTCGTGAGTGATTTTCTGCCGCCTCCGGGGCAACTGGTCCTCAAGGAGGACAATGTCAAGGTGACGCTCGCCCTGAAGAAATCGAGCATTGAATTCTTCAAGAAAGAAGCCAAAAAGCATCACACGTCGTATCAAAAAATGATCCGACAACTTGTAGATTGGTACACATCTCATCATCAAAAGAGTGCCTAACACCTCGTTCGAGTCCCGCGCTCTGCGCGCGGGGCTCAACTCGTTGTTGTATCGTGCGATGTACATTCATGACGAGTGACAATAATTCCCAGTTCAAATCGAGAACACAACTGTATTTGCGGATGTTTTTTTGCCCTGATTTGCTTTGCATTTTTTTGGAGGCGCCTGGCTTCGACTAATTCAGGTTGGTGCCATGAAGGTTGCATCGAATCCTTATGCCGGTCCACCGCCATTACTAACCTGCCTGTTTTACGGCGGTTTCGGCATTATCTTTGGCGAAGTAGCAAGTCTCTTCAAGAGAAACGCTAAAGATACCAGTTATGACAGCCAAAAATAGCTGTTGCCATATATAACGGTATCCGTTATAATCTATCGTAGTGATGGCTTAAGCCGATGGGGACGCCTGGTGATAAAATCGTTTCGCGACAAGGGCACTGAGGACATCTTTGACAGAAGAAACACCAAAGAAGCCAGAGAAACCTGTCCGCAGCAAATCTGGCGTATAGCACAGCGTAAGCTTGAACAGCTAAATGGAGTTGTTTCCCTGGAATCTTGAAAATTCCGCCGGGGAATTTACTGGAAGCCCTTAAGCATGATCGGAAGGGTCAACATAGCATACGGATTAACGATCAGTTCCGCGTTTGTTTTGTGTGGACGGATGATGGCGTAGAAAACGTGGAAATCACCGATTACCACTGACGAGTGAAGGAGAAGAAGATGGTACGTATACCTAAATATGGTCCGCCGACGCATCCCGGCGAAATGCTGTTGGAGGAGTTTCTCAAGCCTCTGAAAATAACACAGAGCGAGTTGGCGGAAAAGCTCGGAGTTTCATATCCTCGCGTTAATGAACTGATTCATGCGAAGCGGGGAATCACCCCTGACACAGCACTTCGTCTGGAGAAACTATTTGGCATGGAGGCGCAGTTTTGGCTTAATTTGCAGCTGGCTTGGGATTTATATCATGTAACCCACTCATCAACTGCAAAAGAGATAAAAAGGTGGCGCGTCAAGCGTGTGTTCTCCCCCAGCCCCCACACCACCCGGCGTGCGGGGCCCCCCCAAGGGGACTTCCTTCTGGCGCGCAAATGCACCGGGCGGTTCGCGGAAATTATCCTTCGGGCAGGCTCAGGACGCCGTAGCCGCATGGCGAATCCTGATCCACAGTGTTCTCATTGACATAAACCCCTGTTCGGCGAGATGGGTGCGGGACGGGGCATAAAACAGCATGATCTATTGCCATGTTTCTGATTACCGGCTCCTGACCTCTGCCCCCCGGCGAATCTGCATTTCTTCTTGACAAAACCGGAGCTTCCCCTTATAATCCGACACTTACAGCGTTGCAGCCTCCAGAGTCATCAAAATGGGCATGAAGATCAGCGATATACCGCCAGAGGGGCTTGCACTGGAACTGAACCAGAAGCTCGACCTGTTCGACACCGGGAAAGCATCCACCGCCGTTGCGGCCGTTCTTGGCATCAAGCCGACGGGTGCGGGCGGCCTCCACGTAAAAGGCCGTGTTCAGGCTGACCCGGAGTTCGAGTGCAGCCGTTGCTTGAAAGTTTTTTCGTATCACATCGATACGGAACTGGATATAACCCTTGCACCGGAGAAAGCTCTGGGGACTTCCCCGGAGCATGAACTTGATCGGTCAGAGCTTGACGTGGAGTTCTACCAGGGCGAGGAGATAGAGCCCCTCGATCTGGTAAAAGAGCAGTTGCTGATTTCCATCCCCATGGTTCCGCTCCATCTTCCCAACTGCAAGGGCCTCTGTCCCGTCTGCGGAACGGACCTGAATGAAACGGACTGTGGTTGCAAGAAGGACAGTGCAGGTGAATTCGGAGCATTTTCCGCATTAAAGGATTTGTTGAAAAAATAAGAAGGAGTAATACACGCATCATGGCGAACCCAAAACACAAAACATCCAAATCTCGCAGGGACAAGAGACGCACCCACAAGCACCTCAAGGCACCCAATCTCTCAGCCTGTCCGCAATGCCAGGAAGTGAAGCAGCCCCATCACGCCTGTTTGTCCTGCGGCACCTACAACGGCCGCGAGATCGCAACTGTTCAGCAGATATAACCGGCGCTTGCTCGAAGGCAAAGGGATGATACTGTATTTTCCGGTATGACTCTTTGCCTTTTATATTGCGGGGAGCTTGTATGAAGATCGCTGTTGATGCTATGGGGGGGGACAATGCACCCCATGCCGTCGTCGCCGGAGCTGTACAGGCAGCGAAGGAGTACGGGGTCGGCATCATCCTGGTGGGCGTTGAACAGATCATCCAGGCGGAACTTAAGAAGCACACCCATGCGCAATCACTGCCGCTCGAGGTCCGGAACGCCACCGAGGTGGTGGACATGCTCGATTCTCCGGCCACGGTCTTCCGGAGAAAAAAAGATTCTTCCATCCGCGTGGCCAATGAGCTTGTGAAGAGCGGCGAAGCGGTGGCCGTGATCAGCGCGGGACATACCGGCGCTGCCATGGCCACGTCCCTCTTTGTACTGGGCAAGCTCGAAGGGATCGAGCGCCCGGCCATTGCCACGTTCATGCCCACGATCACCGGGACCTCCATCATCCTCGATATGGGCGCGAATGTGGACTGCAAGCCCAATCACCTCCTTCAGTTCGCTGTTATGGGAGAGGTCTACGCAAAGTATCTGTTAAAGGTTCCCAGTCCCCGTGTGGGGCTCCTGTCCATCGGCGAAGAAGAGACGAAAGGGAACGAACTGACCAAGGAGGCATTCAAGCTCCTGACCGAGACCTCACTCAATTTTATCGGCAATGTCGAGGGACGCGATGTCATGTCCGGCAACGCGGATGTGATCGTATGCGACGGTTTTGTCGGAAACGTCGTCCTCAAGGTTTCCGAATCCGTTGCCGAGGCCATCGGCCTCTTTATTCGCGAAGGTATCGGCAACAGCCTGATGCGCAAACTCGGATATCTCTTGATGCGCCCGGCGTTCCAATCGTTCAAACGACGTGTCGATTACGCTGAATACGGCGGTGCGCCGCTCGTCGGCATCAATGGCATCAGCATCATCAGCCATGGCCGTTCATCCGACCGGGCCATTAAAAACGCCATACGCGTGGCCGCTGAACTCGCGAAGAGCGAGGTCAACAAGCACCTTCGCGCGGATATTGAAAAGAATATGGAGCTGACCAGAGCCAAATGATTCATGCGCGTATAACAGGGACCGGGTCGTACGTACCGGGTAAGATCATCACCAATCACGACCTCGAGAAGCTGGTGGACACGAGTGACGACTGGATCACGGAGCGCACCGGCATCAAGGAACGCAGGATCGTGGAAAAGGGGCAGACGACTTCGGATCTCGCTTACGAGGCAAGCCGAAAGGCACTGAAAGCGGCGGGTCTTGGCGCGAATGAACTGGACCTTATCCTGATAGCAACTACCACACCGGACATGTTGATGCCGAATCTCGGCTGTGTGCTCCAGCAAAAGCTCGGTGCAAAAAAAGCAGCTGCTTTCGACATCTATGCAGCCTGTTCCGGATTCCTTTACGGCCTTTCCGTGGCCGATGCTTTCATAAAATCAGGGATGTATAAGAGTATCCTTCTGGTGGGTGCTGAGGTCCTTTCCCGCTTCACGGACTGGGAGGACCGGACCACGTGCATTCTCTTCGGAGATGGGGCGGGCGCGGTCGTTATCCAGCGGCAGGCCGGCAAACACGGGGTCCTCTCCACCCATCTTCACTCAGACGGTTCCCTCGGGGATCTCCTCTATCTTCCGGCAGGCGGGGCACTGCATCCTGCGTCGCACGAGACCATACATAAACGCATGCACTTTATCAAGATGAAGGGGAATGAGACCTTCAAGGCAGCGGTGCTGGCGCTCGAAGGCGTTGTGCAGGAGACCCTGGCATACAACAAGGTCAAACCGGAAGAGATCGATTTTCTTATTCCGCACCAGGCGAACCTGCGGATCATCCAGGCAATGGCACAGCGCCTGAAGATGCCGATGGAAAAGGTCGTGGTCACCCTTCCTAAATATGGCAATACCTCGGCAGCCTCGATCCCCATGGCGCTTGACGAAGCAGTCCGCGATGGCAGAATCAAGGAAAACCATCTCCTCCTGTTCGAAGCATTTGGAGGAGGCCTTACCTGGGCATCAGCGCTGGTACGGTGGTAAAAACTCATTGGAAATTGCAAATTGGAGATTGGAAAGTGTTCGTTCTCATGCTTTGCTCCTTCCGGGTTGCAATTTAAAATTTCCAATTTTCAATCTTAAATTTCCAATTAATAGTTTTGGAGGATTCAATGGATTACTTGCTGACAGAAGACCAGATCATGATACGAGACCTTGCACGGCAGATCGCGGTGGAGAAGATCGTGCCCGTTCGCGCCGAGCTCGATGAGCATAACAAGTTCCCCACTGATATCATGAAGGCCATGGCACAGGCCGACCTCTTCGGAATCTACATCCCCGAGGAATACGGCGGCCTTGGCAAAAAGAGCTTTGAGCTCTACATCGCCATCGAAGAGATCTCCAAGGCATGCGTTGGCGTATCCACGAGTTATGCAGCCAATGCACTTGGCAGCTACCCCATCCTCCTCCATGGCAGCGAGGCGCAGAAGAAGAAATACCTGCCCGACATCGCATCGGGAAAGAACCTCGCGGCATTCGGCCTTACCGAGGCGAATGCGGGCAGCGATGCCAGCGGCATCCAAACCACTGCAAAACTCGAAGGCAACGAATATGTGCTGAACGGCACTAAACAGTGGATCACGAACGGCGGCGAGGCCCAGATATACACCGTCATTGCCATCACGGACAAGTCCAAGGGCGCCCGCGGCGCTTCGGCCTTCATCGTGGAGAGGGGCACTCCAGGATTCACCTTCGGTAAAAAAGAGAACAAGATGGGCATCCGCGCTTCATCCACCACCGAGCTCATCTTCAACAACTGCCGCATCCCCAAAGAAAACCTCATCGCCCGGGAAGGCCTGGGCTTCATCGTGGCCATGAAGACCCTCGACTGCTCGCGCGCGGGCGTGGGCGCCCAGGGTGTAGGCGTTTCGCAGGGGGCAATCGACGAGTGCATCAAGTTCGCCAAGGGCAGGGTCCAGTTCGGCCAGCCCATCACCTCCTTTCAGGCCATTCAGCATATGCTCGCGGACATGCAGACCCAGACCGAGGCTGCCCGCGCCCTTGTCTATTCCGCGGCCCGCATGATGGACAGCGGGGCAAAAGACTTCTCACGGGCGTCCGCCATGGCGAAGCTCTTCGCCACCGATACGGCCATGAAGGTCACGACCGATGCGGTACAGGTCATGGGCGGATCCGGCTACATGAAGGAATATCCCGTCGAGAAGATGATGCGCGATGCCAAGATCCTCCAGATCTACGAGGGTACGAACCAGATCCAGCGAAACGTTATCGCCCTCGATATGATCAGGGAAGCAACGAGACAGAAGTAAGCAGAGCACCGAGCACAGAGATCACATAAACCACTGAGGCATTAAGGCACAGAGAACACTATTGTGTCTTGATGTCTTTTTGACAAGAGGATTGGAACCATGAATATCATTGTTCTGATAAAACAGGTGCCGGACACGTCGGAGGTCAAGATCAACCGGGAGACCAACACGCTTATTCGCGACGGCGTACCGAGCATCATCAACCCTTACGACATGTATGCGATCGAAGAGGCTCTCCGTTTGCGCGAACAGCACGGCGGCAAGGTGACCGCCGTGACCATGGGACCGCCCCAGGCGGCAGACTCACTCAAAGAGGCCGTTGCCCTGGGCGTGGACGACAGCGTGCTCCTGTCTGACCGGGCCTTTGCCGGAGCCGATACCTGGGCGACATCCTATGCCCTCTCGCAGGGGATAAAAAAGATCGGCGCTTACGATCTCATCATCGCCGGGAAACAGGCTATCGACGGCGACACGGCCCAGGTCGGCCCCGAAACCGCTGATATGCTCGGCATTCCCTTCGTAGCCTATATCAGAAAAATTGAACAGATAACAAACTCGAAGATGGTGGCCGAGCGCATGATGGACGAGGGGTACGATGTTGTCGAAACCTCTCTCCCCGCCCTTATCACCGTTGTGAAAGAGATCAATCAGCCGCGCCTGCCTTCGCTCAAAGGCAAAATGAAAGCCAGGGGCCTCAAGGTCACTTCCTGGACCGCCGCGGACATAAACGCGGACCAGAATCTGTGCGGCTTGAAGGGTTCACCAACCAAGGTGGTAAAGATATTCCCGCCTGCACCACGCGGACAGCGGGAGATCCTTTCCGGCACACTCGAAGAACAAGCCGCGACGGTAGTAAAGAAACTGAAAGAGCAGTCGTTTATTTAACCACCGGAGACGGGAGTCGGAATTCAGGTGTCAGGCCAACGCTGCCGTCTGTTGGTTCCAGACCCTTGATTACAAGGAGCTTCCCTTGAGTGTAAAAGTCATAACGGATACATGCACCGCATGCGAAACCTGCTTATCAGTATGCCCTTTCGGTGCTATAGAGATGCGCGACGGCAAGGCGTTCATTACCGAAGCCTGCACCATGTGCGGCGCCTGCGTCGAGGCATGCGAATTCAAGGCTATCGAGAAAACGGTTGAGGCGTCTTCCCCGGCTGTCGACCTTTCGGCCTACAAGGGTGTGTGGGTCTTTGCCGAACAGCACAAAGGAGGCATATCCAGCGTCGCCCTTGAACTCCTTGGAGAAGGAAGGAAACTGGCCGATAAGAGGAAGACCAAACTCGCCGCTGTTTTCATCGGCCACGGAATTCACAATAAAGCTCAAGAGCTCATTGCCTGCGGCGCAGATATCGTTTATGTCGCGGACGATCCGTCGCTCAAAGATTTCAATGACGACTCTTACGCCGGAGTCCTGACAGCGCTCGCGAGACAGCACAGGCCAGAGATCATCCTTGCGGGTGCAACGGCGATCGGCCGCTCCTTCTTTCCCAAGGTCGCGTCGTCGCTCTACACCGGCCTTACCGCAGACTGTACCGTGCTCGATATCGACGCTGAGACCGGCCACCTCCACCAGACCCGTCCGGCCTTTGGCGGAAATATCATGGCCACGATCGTCACCCCCAACCACCGGCCTCAGATGGCCACGGTTAGGCACAAGGTGATGAAACCGGCGCCGCGCAATGACGCACGGACCGGTGAAATCATTGACGTGAAGTATGATCCGTCTGGAGATCTCCGCACCAAGGTCATCAAGACCGTGGAGGAACTGGGAGAGACCGTCAACATCTGTGAAGCGGACATCATTGTCGCGGGCGGCCGCGGCCTGGGCAGCGCCAAAAACTTTCAATTGGTTGAGGAACTCGCAAAAGCGCTGGGAGGCGCGGTTGCCGCAACAAGGGGAGCCGTTGATGAAGGTTGGATCCCCTACTCCCACCAGGTGGGCCAGACGGGCAAGACGGTCTGCCCCAAGCTCTACATCGCCTGCGGTATCTCCGGCGCAATCCAGCATATTGCCGGAATGCAGTCATCGGACGTCATTGTCGCGATCAATAAGGACCCCGATGCGCCCATCTTCAGCGTTGCGACCTATGGTATTGTCGGCGATGTGCACGAGGTTCTTCCGATCATGATCAGGAAGATCAGGGACATGCGGGGATAAAATGAAAATAGCATTCATCTTTCCCGGCCAGGGTTCGCAGTACGTTGGTATGGCGAAGGAGTTCAGTGAAAATTTTGACGAATCCAAAGAAGTCTTTGAGACTGCAAGCTCAGTGCTCGGTTATGACCTCCTTCAACTCTGCATGCACGGACCGGTCGAGAAGCTGAACCTCACCGAGAACACCCAGCCCGCGATCCTTGCAGCGAGCATCGCAATACTCCGGCCGCTGGAACGAAGAGGCCTTGTTGCAACCGCAGCTGCGGGCCACAGTCTTGGCGAATATACCGCGATTACCGCTGCCGGCGGCTTCGAACTCAGGGATGCCGTGGCGCTGGTCCAAAAGCGCGGCAGGTACATGCAGGAGGCCGTTCCTGCCGGTGAAGGGCTTATGGCGGCCATTCTCGGGATGGAACGGCAAGACGTAGAAAAAACTTGCCATGAAGCCGCCAAAAATGGTATAGTTGCCCCTGCAAATTACAACTCCCCGGGCCAGATCGTCATCGCCGGCGAGAAAAAGGCCGTGGAAAAAGCCATGGAGCTTGCCCGGGCCGCCGGCGCGAAAAAAGTGATCCCGCTATTGGTGAGCGTGCCTTCACACTGTATCATGATGAAGCAGGCGGGCGAGCGGCTTGAGCAGGAACTCATCAAGGTAACGATCAGCGATTTGAACTACCCTATCGTGAATAACGCGGAAGCGAAGTTCATTCGGACTGCTGCAGAGCTCAGGACGTCGCTTATCAAACAGATCAGTTCCCCGCTCTTTTGGGAAGACTCGATCAAAAATATGGTCAGTGACGGCTATGATACTTTTATCGAGATCGGACCCGGCAAGGTACTTTCCGGCCTTGTAAAGCGGATCGCAAAAGACGCAAAAGTGCTGAACGTCGAAGATCAAAGGAGCATGAGCGATACGCTCAATGTGCTGGGATTCTAAGAACAGGATCCTTGGTCAAGTAGCAAGGGTCAAAAAACATTGCCATTGGTCCGTGGCGTAGTAGTTCGAGGAGCAGAAAATGAGTTTGAGCGGAAAGACAGCACTCGTCACCGGAGCGGCACAGGGCATCGGCAGGGATATCGCGCTCGCGCTTGCGGCCGACGGTGCTGATGTCGCTATCTGCGATGTGAACCTCGAGGCCGCGCAGAAGACCGTTGCCGACATCGAAGCAAAAGGCAGTAAATCGCTTGCCATCAAGACGAACGTTGCCGCGTCAGCCGAAGTCACGGCCATGATCGATCAGGTCGTCGAGAAGCTCGGACGGATCGACATCCTCGTGAACAACGCCGGCATCACTCGTGACGGCCTCATCCTCCGGATGAAGGACGAGGACTGGGACCTGGTCCTCAGCATCAACCTGAAAGGCGCGTTCCTGTGCACTAAGGCAGCGCTCAAGTACATGAGCAAACAGCGGAGCGGGAATATCATCAACATCGCCTCGATCGTCGGAGCCATGGGCAATGCGGGACAGGCGAACTACGTCGCATCCAAGGCAGGTCTCATCGGCCTGACCAAGACCATTGCCAGGGAATATGCGAACCGCGGCATCACGGCTAACGCCGTGGCCCCGGGTTTTATCGATACCGCCATGACGCAGGCACTGTCCGAAAATGTCAGGGCAGAACTCGCGAAGCAGATCCCCATGGGCAAGCTCGGCACGCCCGAGGACGTGGCGAATGCCGTCCGTTTCCTTGCTTCACCCTGGGCTTCGTACATCACCGGCCAGGTGATCCATGTGAACGGCGGCATGTACATGTAAACCAAATAAACGGTTCGACCAGGAAGACGGAAACGTACAAAGGAAATACAGGACTTCAGGTTTGAGCGTTCTTATGTCAATATCAGGTGCAAGAACTTAATCAGAGGAGGATCACAATGGCAGATATAGTGGCAAAAGTAAAAAAGATCATTTCCGAGCAGCTCGGCGTACCGGAAGCGGATGTAAAACCCGAAGCGTCTTTCGTGAACGATCTCGGTGCTGATTCACTCGACACAGTGGAGCTCGTCATGGCGCTCGAAGAGGAATTCGGCGTGGAAATCCCGGATGAAGATGCCGAGAAGATAGCGACCGTGCAAAACGCGATCGACTATATCACGGCAAAAGCAAAGTAATTAATAGATAATATCCGATCCGTTTCATGAAATTCCAAAAGCCAGAAGACCGCTATCGCAGCCACGAGAGCGGGTTTTTTGGCTTTTCGGATTTTTTACTCCGGTAGAAAAAGTCCGGACTCTTTTCAGCGTCGTTCATCATGCAGACGGGTTTGTGATATACAATAGCAAGATAGCCTCCGATGGAGCGTTGTTCTCTAACGGAGTGTGTGCAGGAGGGATTTTTTTTGAAAAGAAGAGTTGTCATCACCGGCATCGGAATGATCACCCCGGTCGGCCTGGATACGGAAAAGAGCTGGGACGGCTTGATCAACGGCAGGTCAGGCATAGGCCCCATCACGCAGTTCGATGACAAGACCATCCCCACGCAGATCGCGGGTGAGGTTAAGGGGTTCGATCCGGCCCAATACATCGAGGCCAAAGAGATCAAGAAGATGGATCGGTTCATTCATCTCGGGATCGCTGCGAGCCAAATGACGATGGACAGCTCAAGGCTCATCGTGACGCCCGAGAATGCCGAGCGCGTGGGCGTCACGGTCGGCGCCGGCATCGGCGGCCTCCCCGCGATCGAGCGAACATACCGTGCATACATGGAAAAGGGTTACCGTCGGATCACACCCTTTTTCATTCCCATGTCTATCATTAATGAGATGGCCGGGCATATCTCCATGCGCTTCGGCGCGAAAGGCCCGAACTCATGCGTCGTCACTGCCTGTGCCACGGGCACACACTCTATCGGCGACGCCTTCAAGATCATCCAGCGCGGCGATGCCGATGCCATGATCGCCGGTGGCAGCGAGTCGTGCATCTGCCCTCTCGGGGTCGGCGGGTTCAACGCTATGAAGGCCCTCTCGACCCGGAACAGCGAGCCCGAGCGCGCTAGTCGTCCGTTTGACGCGGAGCGTGACGGCTTCATCATGGGTGAGGGGTCGGGACTGCTTGTCATCGAGGAACTGGAATTCGCGAAAAAACGTGGGGCGCATATCTACGCCGAGGTGATCGGCTATGGTATGTCCGGAGACGCTTACCATATCACCTCACCAGCACCGAATGGTGAAGGAGCGGCCCGGTGTATGAAGATGGCCATCAAGGACGCCGGCATCAACCCGGCTGATGTGGGCTACATCAACGCTCATGGCACCTCGACCAAGTACGGCGACGAGCTCGAGACCATGGCAATTAAGACCGTGTTTGGCGACACTGCTTATAAAATACCGATAAGCTCCACAAAATCCATGACCGGCCATCTGCTGGGCGCAGCAGGGGGCGTGGAAGCCGTGATCTCCGTTCTTGCACTGGAACGCGGGATCCTTCCTCCAACGATCAATCTTGAGAACCCGGACCCTGAATGTGACCTGGACTACGTCCCGAATAAAGCGAGACACCTGCAGGTAGACATAGTCATGTCCAACTCCTTTGGATTCGGCGGTACGAACGCCTGCCTGGTCTTCCGCAGATTCCGGAAGTAAGATGCCTCCCCTCTCGGACATCCAGCAGCGGATCGCCTATACCTTCCAGGACGTGGAACTCCTCGAGCGCGCGCTCACGCACAAGTCCTATGCGAACGAAAACAGGGTGCCCTATCACAATGAACGGATGGAGTTCCTCGGCGATGCCGTCCTCAGCCTCGTCGTGAGCGAATATCTGATGAAGGCCTGCCCTGATTCGACGGAGGGCGACCTCTCGAGATTCCGTGCAGCAATCGTGAGTGAACCTGCCCTCGCCGCCGTTTCCCGCGGGATCGGTCTCGGTGACTATCTCCTGCTCGGAAAAGGAGAAGATCAAACCGGCGGAAGGAACAAGGATTCGCTCCTGGCAGATTGCCTTGAGGCCCTCATTGCATCCGTATACCTTGATGCGGGCATAGACGCAGCTGAGGCATTCGTTATCCGCGTCTTCGAAGCATGATCAGGAAGACCTGCACATCGGGCGGATCTCTTGATTATAAGACGGAGCTTCAGGAGCTCTGCCAGGAACGCCTCAAACAGCTTCCGGATTACCGCATTGTTTCCGAGACAGGCCCTGACCATCGGAAACAGTTCAACATGGAAGTATGGATCAAGGGGCACCTTTCCGGCCGCGGGATAGGCAAGAGCAAAAAGGAAGCAGAACAAGGAGCGGCCAGGGAAGCGCTGGAAAAACTCAGGATGCCATAGGCAGCTTACGGGCGAATACCAGTGAATATGTTTTTCTCCATCCCTGCCTGCCCCTTAATGGACCCCGTCCACTGATATTATGATCATACCTTTTTTTATCCCCCATTCCGGCTGCCCACACCAGTGTATATTCTGCAACCAGAAGAATATTACCGGCCACATGAAGCCGGTGGATCCGGTGGTATTGCCTCAGAAGATCAAGGAATACCTGGCCATCAATACATCAGATAAAACCGCGCGCGTGGCATTTTACGGCGGGAGCTTTACTGCGTTACCGCTTGATCTCCAGAAGGAATATCTCGCGGCTGTCCAGCCCTTCCTCCGCTCAGGTCAAATTGAGAACATTCGTCTCTCCACTCGACCGGATTGTATTACGGACGATATCCTTTCGATGTTACATGAATATCATGCCAATACCGTGGAACTCGGCGTCCAGTCCATGGATGATGTCGTTCTTCAACGCTCTGGCCGGGGGCACACGGCAAACGATACGATGAATGCCGTAACCCGGCTTAGAAAATACGGTTTCTTCATCGGCCTTCAGTTGATGCCCGGTTTGCCCGGTGATTCCGCTGAAACATTCATAAAAACGGTTGATGCGGTCGTTGAACTCAAGCCTGATTTTGTCAGGATCTATCCAACACTCGTGATCAAAGACACGCCGCTTGAAGACTTGTACAGATCAGGTCGCTATATGCCGCTCTCGCTTGATGATGCTGTTGCGTTGTGCCGGGAAGCTCTTGAAATGTTCGAACGGGCGGGGATAGACGTTATAAGGATCGGACTACAGCCATCAGCAGAACTTGAAAGACCTGGCACGATCATAGCCGGGCCATATCATCCTGCCTTCAGACAACTGGTGGAATCCTCGATCTTATTGGATAACATGCGCTCTGCCTTACGCACCAGTGAAGGAATAACGGAGAAGGTAACACTTCAGGTAAACCCCAAAGACCTCTCTGCCGCGATCGGCCAGCATCGCTCTAATATCGAGCTTCTCAAAAAGGAGTTCGGAGTTCGGACACTCCGCATTGTAACGGGGGAAAGCGTTAGGAGGCGTGATCCTGTTCTTTTCTCAACTGTTTAGGAATGGATTAGATCAACTCTGCTCCACAACAACTCGGTTTCTGGTCAGAGAGACCTCACTCACCACTCCACGCAGTCTTTTCTCCTCGCCGAACAGGTTACGAACCACCACTTCGCCGTTTTCAACGCGGATGTTATTTACTGACTCAAGGAGCAGCTCCTCGGTCCCCTGTTTTTTCACGTAAGCCTTCAGATCGCACATCGTAAGCGCACCTTTCCGTATTAACAAACGTTTGAAAACAACAAACCCGCCGTTCTTAATCACGGCGGGTTATTTTCTTACCATCTTATCGATGCTGTCAGGTGGCGCTGCCCATCGGATCGAACCACTTTTCTGCTGGGCTCCCCGGCACTCAGCGATGTATGACAGAGTACCGCATGCAGGCTTCGATGCCTGCCCGCTGGTGGAATGCCGCTGTTTTCTCGTTTTGTTCGTTTCCTGTTTCATAGAACAGTATCACCAGTGATTAACACTATGTACTCTATAACATATGCGCTGCCGGAAATCAAGATAAATTGGAAATGAGATTTCTATCCTTAATGACAACTGTCCATAACATCTATTCTGTTTATCGTTACAAAGCATTTTCAGGAAATGCCGCTGCGATGTAGAGAAATCATAACGGCCTTATATAACCTAAGTCGTTGATCACACAGAATCTGAAAAAAAGCTATAATAGAATATAAGTTCTTTGAAACTCCATATGTCCAAAGACTTGCAGTTTATTCTTCGATTCCCTTTTAAAGGAGGAACAAACAATGCCGTACTATGTGATCTTGAGCAACTTAACGGATGAAGGCCGCAGGACCATCAAGCAGAAACCGGAACGGATCATTGAAGTGAACAAGGAGATCGAAGCCATGGGCGTAAAGATCCACAAACAATACGCACTCCTTGGTTCCTATGACTTTGTGAACATCGTAGAGGCGCCGGACAACGAGACGGTCATGAAGATGTCCGTCGAGATCGGCGCGCGCGGGTCGGTCCAGATGACGACGCTCCCCGCCATTCCCGTTGAAGCATTCATAAAGAAGATCAAATAGGGATTAATTCAGGTCCATTGAAACACCCTTAGGCGGATCAAATCCGAAAGACAACGAAGAGCACACTTATGCCGCAGTATGTAGAGATCCGAGAGAATGTGCAAGAAGTTCGTTTTTTATTGCAAAGAAGTCCCCTCTCAGAGTCCTCTGTGTTCTGTGGTGTACAGTGTTTACTGCTCCCGATCATAACAACTGAGCGGTCTATGGTTGTTCTGATAATCAGATCCTTGCAGTCGCAGCTTTATCGAGAAACCAGGAAAGTATCCCATCGATAGGCCGTACTAAGCCTGCCGGGTATTGTTTCTGATTATCGGATTTCAGGACTTCGTATACGATATCCGCCTTGTCCTCGCCGGAGACCAGAAAGAGTACATGGGCCGCCTGGTTCAACACCGGGAGCGTAAGGGTATACACGGCTGACCGCGGGCTTCTCCAGGTATACCGGGACGACCTCTCTTGACCTCTCCTGGAGCAATGGCGATCCCGGGAAGAGCGATGCGGTATGGCCATCGACACCCGCGCCAAGGAGCACAAGATCGAAGACCGGTTTTTGGAAACCGACGAAATATCTACGCAGTTCTTCCCGATACTTCGCAGCAGCGATATCGGGTCCTTCCTCGCCGCGTATCCGATGAATATTCTCACCCGGCACAGCGGCTTTTGACAAGAACGTGTCAGCAGCAAGTTTGTAATTGCTGTCCTCGTGCGATGGAGCGACGCACCGTTCATCAGCCCAGAAGACATGGACCCTCTTCCAATCTATGGAATCACGGTACACCTGCGTGCCGAGGAGCGAATAGAGGCGGCGGGGTGTGGACCCGCCGGAAAGGGCTGTGGCAAACCTCCCGCGCGAGATGATCGCGGCATGAGAGAGGGAAACAAATCGTTCTGCCGCTGCATGGCTGAGTGTTTCTTGGTCAGAATATATCGAGACCTGCGCGTGGAGCCCGTAGGTCACAACGGCCTCCATGCGCGGTTGTCCTTTTCGATCAACCGCATTGCCTCTGCTGGTCCGGCCGATCCAGCTGCATATTGAGGAATGTCCTTTGCCGATAATTTGGTCTCGAGCTGTTCGATCACCGGCGTAAGCACGGACCACATCTGCTCCACTCCATCCTGCCTCGTGAACAGCATATGGTCCCCGATCATGCAGTCGAGCAAAACCCATTCGTAAGCATCCAGTTCCATTCCCGGGGGATATACATAGTCCATCACCACGGGATTGAGGCAGACCTTCGATCCCGGCATTTTAGTCTGATATGTCAGGCCCATTCCCTCTTCAGGCTGTACCCGCAGTACGAGGGTGTTCGGATCGATGGGACCGCCGACGGTCTCGGGGAACATGGAGTGCGGAACGCTCTTGTAATGAATCGCGATTTCCGTTTTTCTGACAGCAAGCCGCTTGCCTGACCTGAGATAGAAGGGAACCCCATTCCATCGCCAGTTGTCGATGAACACCTTCATTGCGGCGAACGTGGGGGTAATGGAGCGAGCGGATACCCCTTCTTCCTCACGATACCCGTTGACCGGCGATCCCAGGGTCATGCCTTTATCGTATTGTCCGATGACTACCTGTTCGTTCAGGCGATCGAGCGGGAACGAACGGATGGAACGGAACACCTTAACCTTCTCGTCGCGGATCATGTCAGCTTCGAAGGCCGGGGGTGGTTCCATCGCGATGATGGCAAGCAGTTGGAACATATGGTTCTGGAACATGTCCCGCAGCACACCGGCTTGCTCGTAATATCCGGCCCGATGCTCCACGCCAAGCGTCTCTGCAGCGGTTATCTGGATGTGGTCGATGTACCGCCTGTTCCAGAGCGGCTCGAAGATGGAATTGGCGAACCGGAACATCAGGATGTTCTGGACCGTTTCTTTCGCCAGATAATGGTCGATGCGGTATATCTGGCGTTCCTGAAAATGTTCAAGGAGGACCCGGTTCAAATGGCGCGCGGAGTCAAGGTCCCGACCAAAGGGTTTCTCGATCACTATCCTGCTGCTCCCTGTTTCTTCTTGCG
Source organism: Nitrospirota bacterium (assembly GCA_963796285.1). Lineage (GTDB taxonomy): Bacteria > Nitrospirota > UBA9217 > UBA9217 > UBA9217 > JALNZF01. The sequence continues at coordinate 409,008 of CAWCKW010000012.1, read as the reverse complement.
CAAGTCCTGCTGTGCCAAGGTTCCGGATGATGTCTTCGTAGATGGCGGGAGGCACGGCCAGATAGAAGATGCGCGAACCCTCCGTCCGGTGCTGGCGCTCAAGCACCGAAAGCCTGTCGTGAAGAGCAGTTCCATAGGCAGCCGGATCACTGTAATCGAAGGCCGCATGAAACAGCCGTGAGGAAAACCCGTCCCAGGTCTTCTGGCTGAAGTCTTTGGGCGTCGACTCTTTCACCGCCGTGAGCATGGTCGCTCGAAACTGGTCCGTTCCCAGCTCACGCCGTCCGGTCCCAAGAATGAAGAACTGTTCCGGAAGCATCCCGCTGGCGAAGAGATGATACAGTGCAGGCATCAGTTTTCTCTTCGTCAGGTCTCCGGAGGCCCCGAAGATCACCAGTCCGCAGGGTTTCGGGACCTCGATCTCACAGCTGTTCACCGTTCTATAGAGTGGGGTCGCTTTGTCCATGGTCATTGTATCAGGGCATTCCAGTCCGCGGAGAATTTTTCCATGCCCTTGTCCGTCAGGTCGTGGTGGATGTCATAGGATTCCCAGGGATGCGAGAGATCGAGATCGAGATACGGGATCGCCTTCAGTGCTTTCGTGTCATAGTGGTATTCATTGCCGGGGATAGGCAGCCCCTTCTCCCCCCACATCTTGATCAATTCAAACGGCGCGGTAATGATGTCGGAGCCGAGCTTGAGCGTATACAGGAAATGGTCGAAACTCCTGACGCTCGCGGTCAGCACCTCCACGTGACCATCTCCCTTCCGATACATCCTGATGATATTGGCGATGACGTCCATGCCGTTCTCTCCGCGGTCGTCCAGCCTGCCGATGAATGGGGAGAGGAAGACCTGCCCTTTTTGCGCGCCCTGGGTTGCCGCATACACGGCAGCGGCCTGTTCCTGGGAGAATGCCAGCGTCATATTCACCCGAAGGCCTGCCTTGACAGCCTGCTGTGCAGCCTTCAAGCCTTCCCGCGATGTGGGGAACTTGATGTGCGCATTCGGGATCCAGGTGAACATCTCCTTGCCCTGCTTCAGCATTTCCCCGGCAGATGTGGCGGCATCGGCATAGACCTCGATGGAGACTGAACCCTGCGGCAGGAGATCGGATATAGTATTGATGACACCGTGATAAAAGGTGAATATCTCCTCCTTGCTGAATTTGCTCCCCTGCTCAAGCCGCTTCCGTGCCTCCGGGTTTTTCGCTATCAGTGTCGGGTTGGTCGTTTGTCCGTCAAGGAACCCGATCTGCTTCAGCACGGCCTTTGTATCCTCGGGATTCCCGCCGTCCAGAAAGATCCTTGTTTTCAGGTTGGCTGGTCTCATAAGATCTCCTTTACTTTTTTTATAATGGCCTTACTCGATATCTCTTCATAGTCAAGAAGCTCCTTCGGCTGCCCGCTCTTCGGCGTCTTTCGCACTGCCAGGGAATGAATGGACACGGTAACCCCGGCCAGCGCACTCCTGACCGCTTCACCGATCCCGCCTTCAGCGAAATGGTCTTCCACGGTTATGATCCTCTTCGTGTCATGCGCGGCCCCGGTGAGTGTCTGAACATCGATCGGCTTGATGCTGTACAGGTCGAGCACGCCGATGAAGATGCCGTCCTTCTTCAATTCCTCATATGCGGCGAGGGCTTCATGGAGCGTGATGCCTGCAGCGACCACCGTGGCAACGTCTTTCACGCTCCTCTTCAGTACCTTGCTGCCGCCGATGCGGAACACCTCATCGTTCCGGTAAATGATCGGCGTGTCCTCACGCGTCGTACGAATATAGACGATCCCCTTGTGCCGTGCCGCCTCCTCCACCAGTTTCTCCGCAGATACGGCATCCGAGGGATAGAGGACCACGCCGTGCAGGATGGTCCTGAACATGGCGATGTCCTCAAGCCCCATCTGCGAAGATCCATCGACGCCGATGGAAACGCCGGCGTGGGATCCGCAGAACTTGAGGTTTGCATCAGAGTACTGGCTCATCCGTATCTGGTCAAAGGCACGTGTCAGAAACGCAGCGAAGGTAGAGACAAAGGGGACCTTTCCCCGGAGAGAGAGACCCAGACCCGCGCCCACCATGTTCTGCTCGGCAATATACATCTCAAAAAAACGGTCTGGATGGCTTTTTTTGAAGATCTCGGCAAAGGTCGAGTTGCTGACTTCAGCATCAAGCACAACGATATCCGGGTACTGGGGATAAAGCCGCTCGAGCGCCGTGCCGTAGGCGTGCCTCGTGGACATTGGCTTGTCTCCGCCATACGACAGCGGTTTGGCCTTCTCTGCCTTTCGGTCCTCTGGCTTGATGTTCTCAGGTCTCTGCATCTCGCCGCGGACCGTTAGATCGAACGGGCCGAGCTCTTCGAGCGCGCGAACGAGTTCATCCTTTTTGAGCGCCTTGCCGTGCCATCCGTTCTTATCCTCAATGAACGATACGCCCTTGCCTTTTTCGGTTTTTGCGATGATCATGACCGGCTTGTCACGGACCCGGCCTGCCTGTTCATAGGCCGTAAGGATCTGCGGTAAATGGTGTCCGTCGATCACGATCGGCTCCCATCCGAAGGCGGCTGCTTTTTTCTTATAGACATCCAGATCGTAGCCATACATGGTCTCCCCGCGCTGTCCGAGCCGGTTCACGTCGATGACGCCGACAAGGTTGTCCAGCTTGTAATATGCGGCGATCTCCATGGCCTCCCATTGGGACCCTTCGGCCATCTCGCTGTCGCCCAGGAGCACATAGGTGCGGTAGGGAAGCCTGTCCAGATACTTTGCGTTCAGGGCCATGCCCACGCCGATCGAAAGCCCCTGTCCGAGCGAGCCTGTTGCCGCTTCGGTATAGGTGAATGCCGGCGTAGGATGGCCTTCCAGGGGGCTGCCGAATTTTCGCAGGGTCATCATCTCCTGTTCCGTCACCTTCCCGGCGGCAAGCCAGAGAGCGTAAAAGAGAGGCGATGCATGGCCCTTGGAAAAGATAAGCCGGTCATTGTTCGGGTGCTTCGGCTGGTCCGCATTGAACCGGAACGCGCCGCCGAACATCAAGCCGATCATCAGATCAGCAGCAGAAAGGGACGAGGTAGGATGTCCGGAACCTGCTTCCGTTGTCGAGACCAGGCTCCAGTAGCGGACCAGTTTCGCGAGTTTCTCTAATTTGTGAATATCTGTCATTGACGTTCTCCTTGAAGATGATAGGCCTTTAATAAATAAAGTTTAACCGCTGAGACGCGGAGGCGCAGAAAAAATCTTATTATTTTCGATTTGCATTTCTCCGCGTCTCGGCGGTAGATTATGACTTTTTCTCTTTCACCTCGTGACCGCCGAACTGGTTCCGCATCGCAGAGATAAGTTTTCCTGTATAGCTCGGGTTCTTTAGGGATTGGATGCGGAAGTCGAGGGCTGCCTGGATGATCGGCGTTGGAATACCAAGCTCTTTCCCTGCTTGAACAGTCCACATCCCTTCCCCGCTCTGGGCAGCCGAGCCCGTGATGTCCTTGAGGTCTTCACCATATTGTGCAAAGGCACTCTGCAGCCAACCCACGAGCCGCGATTCGATCACGCTCTTATGATTATACACGTCCGTGATCTTTGTGAGATCAAGCCTAAAATCCGATGCCTTCATGACCGAGAAGCCCTCTGCCAGCGCCTGCATCATGCCGTACTCGATCCCGTTATGGACCATTTTCACAAAATGACCTGCACCGGACCTGCCCATGAATCCATATCCATCGGGAACGGAAAGATCCCGGAACACTGTCTCGAACTTCTGGAACACGTCTTTCTTACCGCCGACCATGATGCAGGCGCCATTTCTCGCCCCTGCGGGGCCGCCGCTCACACCGACATCGAGGAAGTCTATGCCCCAGGCTTCCAGTTCCTTTGCCCGACGGATCGATTCCTTATAGGGTGAATTGCCTCCATCGACCACAACATCACCCATCGCAAGAAGCGGGGTAAGCTCCTTTAATACCGCGTCGACGGCGTGATAAGGCACCATGATCCATACCAGACGCGGCAACGGCAGTGCAGCGATGAGCACAGCCAGTGTATCAGCGGTCTGCGCCCCCTTATTCTTCGCAACCTTGACCGCATCCTCGTTCCGGTCGTACGCCACGACCTCGTAACCTTTTTCCAGGAACCGTTCTACCATGTTGGCTCCCATTTTCCCCAGGCCGATATAACCGAGTTTCATGATGATCTCCTCTTCGAGTAACGGTTGAGGTCAATTCTTATTATACCTGAAAAGACAGCCCGCGGATCCTTCCCTTGTCATAATGAGGAGTAGTCAAGTTCCCCGGCTTTTCAGGGAGAGTTCAAGGCAGGTGAGTTTCCTGTTCTAATATGAGCCGAAGACTCATGAATGTTCCATGAACTCTTTCTCGATCTCGCGCACCTTGGCAAGCCGTCTCACGTGCCGTTCCGCGTTCGAAAACGTTGACGGCCAGGAATGTGCGGACGAGTTCTTTCGCCAGTTCACTGCCTATCACTCGCGCTCCGAGACAGAGGACATTCATATCGTCATCCTCAACCCCCTGGCGAGCGGAAAAGGTGTCATGACAAACAGCCGCGCGGATACCAGGGAACTTGTTCGCTGCCACGCATGCACCCACGCCGCTTCCGCAGATCAGGATCCCCCGGTCAGCCTTGTGTCCGCGAAGGGCCATGGCAACGGCACGGGCATAATCCGGGTAGTCAACAGCGTCGCTGCTGAAAGTCCCCAGATCGAGGGGACTCTGGCCGGACTGCGTTAGATAGTTTACCAGCTCCACCTTGAGCAGGAATCCACCGTGGTCAGCTCCGATAGCGATCTTCATTGTTTCATGGCCCTCCCTGTTTTCGTTTGAACTTCTGATAGAGCGCCGGAACAAGAGCGAATAATCCCAGCAGGGCAAAGGACCCGAGCACGCGGGGCGAAGCGACCTCGCTCATGCTGGTGATCGTGGCAAGACTGGCGCCGGCATTGCAGAACACGAAACTACCGGGGATCATACCCATCATGGTGCCGAGAAAGAAGGTCCGGAGGGACATGCGTGTCAGTCCGGCCCCGAGGTTTATCAGAAAAAAGGGGAAGACCGGGATCAGTCTCAGGAACAGGAGATAGTTGAAGCTTCGTGCCTCGAGTTCCCTGTTCATCTTTTCCAGACGGGCCCCGAATTTGTTCTGGATCACGTCGTGGAACAGATAGCGAGCCACGAGGAAGGCCAGTGTCGCGCCGACCGTGGCGCCGATATTGACATATAGAGTCCCCATGACAGCGCCGAATATGGCGCCTGCTGCAAGGGAGAAGACTGCGGCTCCGGGAAGGAACAGCGCGCTCTGGATGATATAGATGGCGATAAAGGCACCGGCCATGACGAACGGGTTCTCCTGATAGAACGCTGTCAACGCATCGCGGTTGGCCTTGAGCGAATCCAGGGTCAGGAACCTTCCCAGGTCGAATACGAAGAACAGCGTGATGAGCACACCTACGATTGCCGCAAGAATGAGCTTTTTTTTGGCCATCGTATCTCCAGCCGTTTATGACCGCTGCCATTTCAACCAGGCGGTGAACAGCTTCTTGACGAACGGTGTCAGCCTCGTCCGGTTGTATACGTCAGCAAGCCGCTTGATCGCCTCGGCCTGGGTGGGATAGGGATGGATGGTCTTGCCAATGGCCGAAAGACCAAGACCTGCGGTAATGGCAAGCGACAGTTCGTTGATCATTTCTCCGGCATGGCGTGCGACAATGGTAGCGCCAAGTATTGTATCGCTCCCCTTCTTCAGGTGTACCCGCGCAAACCCTTCTGTCTCACCATCAAGCAGCGCACGGTCGATATCTCTGAGCATCACCGTCAGGGACAGCACCTCGATCCCCTTGTCGCGAGCGTCTTTTTCGTACATTCCCGCATGGGCCACCTCCGGGTCCGTGTACGTGCACCAGGGAATCACAAGGGAGGACGTCTTCTGCCGTCCCTTGAACAACGCGTTCGCGATCACGATGCGCGCCAGGGCATCGGCAGTGTGCGTGAACTTATAGGGAAAGCAAATGTCCCCGGCCGCATACACGCGCGGATTTGATGTCCGGAGCATATCGTTCACCTTCACACCCATCCCCGGGTCGTAGGCGATTCCAGCGGTTTCGAGATCCAGACCGTCCACGTTCGGGGCCCTGCCGACGCTGACCAATATCTCGTCTCCAGCGAACTCAATAGACTTTCCATTCTGCTCGATAGTGATGATCTTGGCAGCACCGCGCCTCTCTGTTTTCAGAACCTTCGCGTTCAGGGCAAGGGTTACCCCGTCGCGCAGCATGGACTGCTGGACGATCTCGGCGGCGTCAGCGTCCTCACGCACGAGCACGCGGCCGACCGCCTCGATGATCGTGACCTCGCTCCCCAGGCGCGCAAAGGCTTGGGCCAGCTCGCAGCCGATAGGACCGCCGCCGATCACGAGAAGCCTTTTCGGAAGTTCCGTCAGCCAGAATAAAGTTTCATTGGTGAGGTAACCCGTCTCCGCGATCCCGGGTATAGGCGGGGCCGCCGCCCTCTCACCGGTGCAGACCGCTGCCTTCCTGAATCGAAGAGACTTCCCGTCCACCTCAATCCTGTCGCGCCCCGTGAACATCCCGCTTCCGAGAAATACGTCAATGCCAAGCTCTTTGCTGAATCTCTCAAAGGAATCACGGGAGCTGATCCTTGCCCTGATGCAGCGCATGCGCTCCATGGCTTTGCTGAAATCGATCGAAATATTTCCTTCACAGGTGATGCCGAACACTCCGGCGGTTTTTACATCATACGCTGCTCGGCTTGCCCTGATGATCCCCTTGGAAGGCACGCAGCCGACATTGAGGCAATCGCCGCCCATAAGATGACGTTCGATCAAAGCGACTTTTGCCCCCAAACCCGCCGCTCCGGCGGCAGCGATCAGACCGGCTGTGCCTGCGCCGATCACGACAAGGTTATAGTACGGAGCCGGCTCAGGATTCCTCCATGCCGCGGGATGGACATTGTCGACAAGAGTCTGATTATGTACGTCTTGAGGAAGAATTAAGGGATGTTGTTCCATGATTGGGGCCTTTTTTCTTCCTCTCCCCATTGGGGAGAAAATTGCGGTGAGGGGATACTCCCTATATTCTTCAGCAAGTGACCATTTTCGATGCCGTCGCGCCTGCGCACGAGGACCCCTGCCCTGCCGTACATCCAAAACAGTGATCATTCACAGTAAGGACGCGGCGGGAAAGAACCGCATGGTCAAAATTCCTGATATGCTGAGGAACACTGCTATCCAGACCAAGACCAAGGGCCTGATTAAAGTCACAGTCATACAGCCTGCCGTCCCATCCGACGCTCACCATTGAACGGCACATGATGTTTTCAAGCGCGGCAGGGTTGAACGCCGACGCGAGCATTTCCTGGTAGATCTCGAGATTGCCGTTTCTGACCAGTGTATCTCTAAACCTGCCCACAGGCATATTAGTAAAGGCGAATAATCGGTCGAACGTCACATCATGGCGTTTTTTCAATTCTCGTTTATAATCCGCTTCCAGGGCATGTTGCGAGGGAGACAGAAATGCCCCCCGGGGATTGAAGACCAGGGTGAGCGACCGACCATCCGGCCCGTTTCCAAAGCCCGCGCTGTTGAGCATGCGAAGGGCGCTGATACTTTTGCCAAAGGCGCCGATGCCCCTCACGGCGTCCACGTTCTCTTCAAGATAGCAGGGGAGCGAAGCGACCAGGTCCACTCCATGGTCCCGGTAGAAGTCCGGCAGGTCCTCATTCCCCTTGTCCAATAATATAGATAGATTGGTTCGAACAATGACCCGTTTATCCTCCCTCCCCGCGCTGGAAATGAGCATCCGGAAATGAGGATTCAATTCCGGAGCACCTCCGGTGATATCGAGGGTGTTAATTGGATTGTCTGCAAGGACGCGCAACACGGACTCAACTATCTCTCGCGACATCTGTTCAGAACGGGAGGGGCCTGCGGACACATGGCAATGGGTGCATGCCATGTTACACCGGTATCCAAGATTTACCTGTAAAACCTTGATCCCCTGCGCTGTTAATGGCTCTCCGGTAATTGACCCGACCTTGTCAAAAAATCTTGGATGGTACATGCAAATCGACCTCATACCTTGTTGACGATCTGTGGCTGCTGAAATTATAACACGATTCTCCGGCTCTAACATTAATTTTGCAACAGACACGGTCTCCAGGCTAGACAACGATCTTCTTTTTCATGAGCCTGAATGGGAACGGCGCAAGGAGGGCAACGACAACGACCAGCCATACCATGCTCCAGAGCTCGGTGCCGATGCTGCCCGCTGAAAAGGCTCGGCAGATATTCACGAGGTGGTAGAGCGGTGAAAAGAAGGCGAGGTTGGAGACCATGTGCGGCATGGCATCCAGCGGGAAAAAGATACCGGAAAAGAGGAACAGCGGCGTCATGAAGAGCGTGTAGAAATAACTGAACGAATCGATGCCCGGCACGATCGCGCAGAATACAACGGAAAGCTCGGCAAAGATCAGCCCGCCCAGGAAGATAAAGGGTATCGCGAGCACGATTCGCCATGAGCCCACCAGCCCGAACAGGGCGATCACGATCATTATCGTGATCCCGAAGATCACGCTCTTGGTAGCACCCCACATGAGCTCGCCGGCAACGAGATCGTCGAGGTTCACCGGCGTCGCGAGGATGGCGTCAAAGGTCTTCTGGAACGTCATCCGGATATAGGTGCCGTAGGTACACTCATAGACCGCGGCGAAGACCGACGAGGACGCCACGATGCCCGGCGCAATGAAGTTGATGTATGGTTGACCATGGATATTCTGCACGAACGCGCCGAGCCCGAAGCCCATGGCCACCAGGTATACGGCAGGTTCGAAGAAGTTGAGCGCAAAGCTCGTCTTATACAGCTTGGTATAGACCAGCCAGTGCCGTTGCCAGACGCTGAAAACTCGCTTAATCCGCAAGGCTCCTCCCCGTCAACTTGAGATATACATGCTCAAGGTTGCCGCCGTGCAAGGCCACGAGATTCTCCGGCGAATCGATCGTGATGATCCTCCCCGAGTCCATGATCGCCACGCGGTCACAGAGGTTCTCAGCTTCTTCCATGTAATGCGTCGTAAGAAGAAGCGTGGTGTTCCGGAATTTAAGATTGTTCAGTTTGCCCCAGACCGCCCGCCTGCTGTGCGGGTCCAGGCCTGTCGTGGGTTCGTCGAGAATCAGAATCTCGGGATTGTTCACGAGCGAGCGGGCAAGCAGAAGCCGGTGCTTCATACCGCCGGAAAGCTGATCGATCTTTGCATCCGCCTTGTCCTGGAGCTCCGCGAATTCGAGCAGTTCGCGGACAAGCCGCTGGCTGTCTTTCTTCCTGATATCGAAGTACCTCGCATACACTACAAGGTTCTCGGTCACGGAAAGGTCCGGGTCGAGGTTTTCTTCCTGCGGCATGATGCCGAGACGGGATTTGATGTCGCTCGGTCCGGCGGTAACGTCCGTGCCGAAGACCGTCACCGTGCCCGATGTCGGCGGCATGAAGCAGGAGATGATACGCATCACCGTGGTCTTGCCTGCTCCGTTCGGGCCAAGGAATCCGAAGCATTCGCCCTGGTGAATGGTGAAATTAATGTTATTGACGGCCCGGAGGCCGTTGTAGTCTTTTATGAGATTTTGCGCAATAATAATGTCCATGAGAATTTAATGGTAACTGAGATAATTATAGACTGACTGGAGCGAAGGACGGCCCTTCGAGGCCCACGTTGCCCGGAGAAACAAAGGGAAGGCCGTGAACAAGCTGGATCCCCTTCGTGGACCAGCCCGGCAACTGCAAACCGGCGGCCATCTGCACAAAAAAAAGGAGTCAGCCTGTGTCAGCTAACTCCCTGTTTCTAGTGGTAGGCCCGGGCGGTTTCGAACCGCCGACCTCTACCGTGTCAAGGTAGCGCTCTCCCCCTGAGCTACGAGCCTGTCTGCGTCTTCATTTGCAAGAGCGAATTCTATGAAATTTCAGAGGGTTTGTCAAGGATAAAAACCATCCCCCTCATCGGTTTGGATGGCCCGTGACGTTTTTCTTAGAGCGCGACCAGGTAAGGCTTGCCGTGTATCGAGGTTTTTTGTGTTCATCGGTTTATCCAAGCTGAACTTCAGTTTTGGGGATCCTTTTTCAGTAGAAGCCTGAACCTTGTTCAGGTACGTGGTTGGATAATACGACGAGATATGTTAAAAATCCCCGCAGCGCGCTGCTACAGCGAAATTGAATCAAACTCCGGCAAGAGCTGAATAAATTTATCTTTCGTTATCTTTATCTCTCTATTATTCTTCATTTTGTCGAGCACCCGCGTCACCGTCTCGCGGGAAAGACCGGTCATGTCCGCCATATTTTGATGAATAAGCTTGATCCTGATGGTTGTCCCTTCCGCTGTTTTATCTCCGTAGTCTTCCGCAAGCATGAGCAAGAGCATCTTGACCCGCTGCGCAGCATCGTTAAAATTCAGCATCTGGATCTTTTTCCATGACTCACGCAGTCTGGAGCAGAGGAGCTCCAGCAGATTTTCCAGGATCTTTTTCTGGGAGTACAGCATAGCGTAGAAGTCGTCCCGTGATATGATTGCTACCAGTGAGAGCTCCATCGCTGCGACTGTCGCAGGGTCTGTTTTACCGTCTATGAGGGACATTTCTCCGAAGAATTCTCCCGCGCCATGTACGGACAGGATCATCTCCTTTCCTTCGTCCCCCATCTGATATATCTTTACCTTCCCCTGAACGATGATATACATGAAGCCGTTCGTATCCTCCTCGTGGAGAATAATATGGTTTTTCCTGAATTCCTTGAGCCGTACTTTCTGAGACAGCTCATAGAGCTCCTTGTCGGTAAGAGAATAGAAGAGGCGGATGCGTTTTAACAGCGTGACCCTGTCTTCGGACCTTCTCTTTTCTGTGCGGACAACGGCGCCCGGCCTCTTCGCTTTTCCATTAGCTGGATTAGTATTTATTTTATTTTCCGTTTTCATTGCTTTTAATTATACCACAAAGGGGGATACGCATTCATGCCATCCATACTTCAGTGAACAAACAGGAACCAAAAAGAAGAAGTCAATGAATTAAGATACTATGATGTTGGATCTAGTTCTATCGAAGATCACAATACTTCATAGTCAAATCATCAGAACAGATAATAAACTATGCTTAATCCGATGGTAACAGGGGCGTACTTAACAGATGCGGTCCCCGTGATAGATCCGCTGGCCACCTCTTTTTTCAGGTCTATTGATGCGCCGCTCAGTTCGATAGAACCGAACACGCTTTTTCCCAGCGGGACCTCGACGCCTATCACACCGCTCACGCCACTATTCTGAAACCTGGTCTTGATGCCGATTATCTCCACTGTTCGCTCCGTGGTGACATTCAAATACCCTGCGCCCAGATAGGGAGTGATCCCTGATGAGAATGGATATCGCGCGAGGATCCTGCCTTCAGAGATCGTAAACTGCCCAACGGTGTAACTTGCCTGTAAGCCCACATACTTAAATGGCCACAGGAGCATCGTTGCCCCACCAGTACTGTTCAGGGTGTTCGCATAAAGACCGACGCCCATACTCCGGTATTCTGCCGGACTACCAGCCGCTCGCTCAGAGGTCGCTTCGGTACGCGCACCGCGCTTTATCGGGGGTTTTTTTATCGCAGGCGGAAGTGATGGAGCGACAGCTACAAATGTTTTGGAGAGCCTGTGCAAAGGCAGCATGTCCGCGGAATATACATTAAAATCCACTTTGTAGGTCCCGGCCAATTTCGCCTCGTATTCTTTCGGTATGGTAAAAGATCTGACGTCACCGGTCCGAATGCGTACATTCTTCCACCTCCACGATTTCACGACATGGTCCGGCCGGACCACTACGGCAATCACGGTTATGGACAGGGTCTTGCCTCGCGCGAGCGCCTTGGTCGCTTTGATACTGCCGGTAATTTCCGGATATCTTCCGACCGTGGTTTCAGAAGGAGTTATCTGTATGGATTGAATTTCGACCGGTCCGGCAAAAGCAGAATGAGCTGCCCCTGACGCGAGAAGGAACAAGAATAAGTTCAGAATGATCATTTTATGAAATCTAGCTCTCATGGCAAATTAACGCAGTGAAGACGGTTTATAAGATTAGCATAGACATTTCTTTTAGTCTATGCATAAGCTACTAAAGTATAACACAATAACATCAAAGAATAGTTGACATCTATGTTTTTTTCAATTAAAATCGCAACAAAAAAATGGTCGGAAAAAGGATACTTCAATAATTGTCCACGATAACTTTATGGAGTAGTGATTGGACTTGAGCATTTAAGCCGACACTGACCGAAGGTTCAGGAAGAACCCTACTGGCCATCGGTTCCATGAAGGACATCTTTTTACTTCCAGAAAAGGAGGTTGATATGCGCAGCAAAGCTTGTTTAGGCGCCATTCCTTTACTCGTGTTTTGCACTGTCCTTGCAACCATTATTTCAGGGTGCAATGAATGTGGAGGGACTGCAGCATTATCCGGCTCCGAAAAAACAGTGCTTGCATGGGAGGCACCATCAACATACAATGATGGAACCACCCGCATTGAGCCAGGCGAGCTCACGGGATATCGAATATATATATATACTGACGCTAACCTTACTGCCAGGTATGCCGACTACCTCGTCTCTGGCCCTAATCCGCCTACAAGCATCAATCTGATTGATTTAAATAATACTGTCTTTACTGATGAAATATCGCGGGAAACATCCAAGACGTACTATCTTGCCGTCACAGCTATTGTTACTGTTAACGGAATGGAAATAGAGAGTGCACATTCAAATTCCATGAGTTATACTTATCCGTAAGCTTGAGATACCTTGTCTCCTGTCTGCTAACCCCTAAACCGGACAAACCAGAACCGAAAGGTCTAAGCTGAAACACGTCTCACGCAAAGCCGTACCCTGCTGTTGCCAAGGCGCGGGCACAGGCAAAGGACGTCAAGAAGACCTTTCAGTCTTGGTTCTAACCCAGAATATTTATTAGCTTTTCTCTGAGAACTCAAACTCCTCTGAGAGAATTTTTCCGCCTGTTTTGAGAAGAATTTTATTTTCAACTGACTAACCCCTTTCTCATGCCTCCTGATGAAGCGTCCCGTTATACAGTCCATACTTCTTCATGAGGTCATACAGGGTCGGTCTGCTGATCCCCATCTCTTCCGCGGATTTAGCGATATTCCCTTCATTTCTCTCGAGCGAGAATACCACTATTTCCTTTTCTACACTTTCCTTCGCTTCCTTAAGCGTCCTGATGTCGGATTTCACCTTCCTCTGTGTCATCAATTTCGCGTCAAACCCAAGATCGCGGGGTTCGATTAAAGGACCGTCTGATAACAGCACTGCCCTCTGGATCTTGTTCTCCAACTCCCGTATGTTGCCCGGCCAAGCATATGTCTCTATGCTCTCGAGGGCGGACGAGTTAAATCCCCGAACTCTCTTATTATACAGATCGCAATATCGCTTCAGAAAAAAGGTGGCCAGGACCGGGATATCACCATTTCGCTCCCTGAGCGGCGGGACCTTTATCAGAACCACCCCAAGTCTGTAGTACAGGTCCTCCCTGAATTTTCCCGATTCTACTTCCTTTAAAAGGTCCTTGTTCGTTGCAGCAAGGATCCGTGTGTTGACCGAGATATCTTCCCTGCCGCCCACCCGCTGGATGGTCTTGTCCTGGAGAAATCTCAATAGTTTCACCTGGAGCGATAGGGGAAGTTCTCCGACCTCATCGAGGAAGAGCGTCCCGTCCTGGGCATATTCCACCTTACCTTGTACTTGAGCATGTGCTCCGGTGAACGACCCCTTCTCATGACCGAAGAGCTCGGGCTCAAGAAGCGTCTCCGGGATCGCACCGCAGTTAATGGGCAGAAAGGGGCCATTTTTGCGAAGACTCATGGCATGGATCGCCCGCGCGACCAGTTCCTTCCCGGTCCCGCTCTCGCCCTGGACGAGGACAGCCGCGTCAGATGAGGCGATCTTCCGCATAGTGGAGAATACCAGCCTGCATCTCCGCACACTGGCCGATCATACCGCCGACCTGTGCTGTCTGTCGTTCAAGGGCACTGTGCAGAGCGCGGTTCTGCTCTTCAATGGCTGAGAGGTAAAATGCCCTCCGGACGATTACTTTGAGCTCCTCAAGATTTATCGGTTTCTGATAGAAGTCATAGGCCCCCAGATGAACGGCCTTAAGCGCATTTTCCCGCTGGTCATTGCCGGTTATCACAATAACTTTTGCCCTTGGATTATGACTGAGCATTTCCTGAAGACACCGGAACCCTTCTTCGGTCCCGTTCTCATGAGGAGGCAGGCCTAGGTCCAGGGTCGTGACCCGCGGGTTATTCTTCTTGAACAAGGCGAGTGTTTCCGTCCCATCCCTGGCAAGGAGCAACGCATATTCCTTGCTAAAGCCCCATTTCAGCTGAGTCCGTATTTCTTCATTGTCATCGGTGATCAGTAGTTTTTCCATATCGGCAACCTCACAGCTGGAAGAGAAACATCATTAAATAAGAACAGAGAGCATGACGACTAGTTACCGTGACGTCCCAAATAGCGATGATAAGACTGATACAATAACTCTCGTGCAGCTGCTCAGGATCCGGCCAATAACCGCTACTAACAACAATTTTTTTTCACGCCAGGTCGCAATAGCCACAAAGAAGGAACGGCTAAAGCCCTATCTAAACAGACTTAGTGCTCTTTGCGGTCTTTCGCGATGAGCCTTTCACCATCTTGTTCACCCAGGCAGGTAACAGGTTTCTTCCTATTTTATGTCTATATAACAAACCAAGAACCGTGAGCGCCCCGCAAGCATCGATGATCACGTCGTATCCGGACGAATGCCTACCGGGGGTAAAAGATTGATGATATTCGTCGCTAACGGCATAGAGAACAGTGAGGAACACGCTTATTAAAAATAAAGCGCTTCCTGTACCCACAAGCGTTTTCCTCCCCTTGAACATGGAAAGATACAGTACCGCGAGGACGCCAAAAATAATAAAATGGCCGGTTTTTTTAATCAGGTTGAGGATCAAGATATCCGGGCCTAACTCATCACCCGGCATGGAGGACAGGTAAAATATCAAGGACATCCAGACCACCGAGCAAAGGGCAAATAGAGCAGTTTTCATCGCATCTCCTGAACCTGATCGTTTGTCACTGTGCACGCATGCAGGCTTGCCGGCCGATTAATATCTTCACATCCTTCACGACCAAATATGAAATTGTTCTTTTGTCCTGACCGGGTACGATATATTTCGACAATCAATAAATAGACTGTTTATCTACTCAACGGCATCCACGACAGGCAGGCATGTTGTGAAAACCGACCCTTTGCCAGGCTCGCTCTGCACTTCGATCCTGCCATCGTGGGCCTCCACGATCTGCCTGCACTGATACAATCCGATGCCAAGCCCCGCCTTCTTCGTGGTCCTGAACGGCTTAAACAGGTCGTTTTTTATAAAGTCATCTGTCATTCCACCGCCGGTATCGGAAACCTGAATACAAACGTGATTGTTCTCTTTGCGTGTTTCCACCAGCACGGTCCCCTGTTCAATGCTCGCCTCCAAGGCGTTCTGCACAAGATTCACGATGACCTTTTTTATCTCTTCTCCATCCACGCAGGAAAAAACGGGCGCGCCCTTATACACAACGCGCTTTGGCCTCAAATTCGCGAACTCGGCAACAACCTCCCGGGACAAACGGTCGATATTGCTCACTTTGACATCGAGCGCGGCCTTCTCGGGGATGGACTTGAGCCGCTGCATGAGATCTTTCATCTTGAACAATGTATTTCTCATGGTAGTAATGGCATCCTTCTGGAAATCAGGATTGCCGATATACTCTTCCGCGTTGTCCACGCAAAGTGAAAGACCGGTTGTCAAATTCTTGAGGTCGTGGATGACGAAGGTGGATATTCTTGACACTGCGGCCATCGCCCTCATTTCCATGACTTCTTCCGAGAGTCTGAGATTCGTGATCGCCTGCGCAGCCTGCCTTGCCAGGACTTTCATAAGGTCAAAATCATCATAAATAAGCATCTCAGGAACGATCTGTTCCTTTAACATTGCAAGCCCGATGACTTTATTATTGCTGATCATAGGTATGACCAGCCATGCTCCTGCCTGGCTAAAGATCGATCGTTCGGACGCCGACAGTGGAAACTCTCCGTCAGTAAGATTCAAAACACGCTCACGTTGCGCAAAATAATTATAGAGCTCCCCGGAAATGTGTATCTCAACCGGGCTTTTCGGCATGGCCAGTTCAGAAACACGAATATAGCTCCTGTCTTCCCGATTCGAAAGATACAGCGAAGCGCCTGCAACGCCGAATGTCTCCGCGAAAACGGTGAGAATGGACTCCTGAACATCGCTGAGCGCCGCGCACAACGAAAACCGGCTGGTGAGCTTGATCCATTCCTCCCGGTAGTCATGCTTGTTGCCCGCGTAAAAATGTTTATTAATATAGACCTTCGTCCTCCTTCGTACTTTTTCAGATAAAAATATGGACATCAACAGGATAGCGCCTGCGAATGCCAGAATAACGGTCAAATCCCTGCCGAACGTCACACCGAAATATCGCATTCCCTCGCCGACAAGCCCAAGGACGAGCAGATATACGCCTACGACCACCATGGTAATGGAACGGTACAGGATATGCCGCGATATCGAAACACGCGTCCCGCTCCCTCTGAAAGCACGCGAATAACCGATCAGGAGCGCGGCAAAGATCACTACGCTCGACCGTATGGGCATGAGGTTCATGTTGATGGTCCGGTACAGAAGTCCCTGACTGTAATAGAAGATCAGTACTGCGAGCAAACCCATTATCCCGATTGCCTCGAATTTCATACGGTTTCGGGCAATCCCGTGCGTCGCAGTAAGGGTGACCTCAACGCTCGCGAGGGCAACGATGAGTGAAATCATGATACCGATATAATACCAATACCCCGCACTCCCGAGGAAAAGGACCCTTTTCATCGGAAAGTCCGCGGCATAATAAAGATCGCTACCCAGAAGAAGCACTATGGCCAGCGGGATCAGTATCAGAGCGGCTATAAGTCCAAGCCGCGTCTTCGAAATCGCGTCAGACGGCGTGCTGCGGCCATAGGTAAAAGCCAGAAGCAGGAGTGAACCGGGCAGGAACGATTCCAGGTAAAGCGAGATCTGTTTGATCGTCGCAAAATCTACAGCTGACCTCAAGGACCATTGATCAAAGAGCTCAATGCCCGCAAGGAGCACGGCAGAAAGACAGAGGGCGACGTTTGCCGCAGTCCTCTGCTTGCTGATAGCATAGATTCCCAGAGCGAAGAGGGAAATTGCTGCAATGATCGATAGAATGAGTTCAGTCATAATAATAAGACAGGTTCAGGGTTCAGGGAGAGTCGTCAGACGACAGAAGTCCGTACCCAGTACCCTGTACCTTACGCCTTCACAACCTTCCCGCCATGCTTCAACCCCTTCATTGCATTCCGGGTGTCCACGATCAACAATGCATGTTTGAGGATGAACCCGTAATCGTAGGAGGAATGGTCCGTGGCTATGATCACGCAGTCATATTTTTTAAGCGATTCTTTGGTGAGCGGTACTGAGCTCTTCTTGAGATCGTAGTGGCGCATTTTTTTTGTACGCTGGATATAGGGATCATTGAAATCGACATGAGCGCCCTTCTCCATCATGAGTTCGATAAGCTTCAGGGACGGCGACTCCCGCGTATCGTCGATGTCTTTCTTATATGCAAGGCCGAGTACGAGGATCCGGGCTGACCGTATGGTCTTCTTTTTCGCATTCAGAGCGTCAATGACCTTTTCTACCACGTAATACGGCATGTGCGTATTGATCTCGCCGGCCAGTTCGATGAATTTCGTATGATAGCCATGCTCCCGCGCCTTCCAGGTAAGATAGAACGGGTCGATGGGGATGCAGTGACCGCCCAGACCAGGGCCCGGATAGAAGGCCTGAAAGCCGAAGGGTTTGGTCTTTGCCGCATCGATCACCTCCCAAATGTCGATGCCCATCCTGTCAAAGATCATCTTAAGCTCATTGATCATCGCGATGTTAACGGAACGGTAGATGTTTTCGAGCAGTTTCGTGGCTTCTGCAGCCCTTGTGGACGACACGGAGACTGTTCTTACAACAACAGAGTCATATAGGGTCCTCGCCGCTTCCAGACAGGCCGGAGTATAGCCTCCCACAACCTTTGGGATCGTGCTGGTCGAATAATCCTTATTATTGGGGTCTTCCCGCTCCGGTGAGAACGCAAGATGGAAGTCCGCCCCTGCTTTAAGTCCTGTTCTTTCCAGTATTGACCGCATATCCTCATCTGTCGTACCCGGATAGGTCGTTGATTCAAGCACGATAAGCTGGCCCTTCCGCAGGTACTTTGCCACCATCCTTGTCGTGTCCAGAACAAAGGAGAGGTCAGGTTCATGATGCTTGCCCAGCGGCGTAGGAACACAGATGATGATGCAGTCCGCTTTTTTCAGCAATGAAAAATCCGTCGTGGCAGTAAAACCGCCATTGCCTTTGAGCAGCCTTACCTCTTCACCGGGGATGTGTTTGATGTAGGTCTTCCCCGCCTTCAGGTATTTGATCTTCTCTGCATCGACATCGAACCCGATCGATCTTGTACCCCGCCTTCACGAACTGGATAACAAGCGGGAGACCAACATAACCAAGACCGATAACACCTACTGTTGCACTGCGCTTTTTAATTTTTTCCAAAAGAACCATTGATAATCTCCTTTATTGTAGTGTCGTATTGTCTAAACCAACCACAGAGAACACTGTGAAAATACTAATATATTAGCGAGGCAAAACCCAGACCAATGAAACAAAACTAAATCTTTTTACCGCGAAGACGTAGCTGCTGTTGCCCCCTGCTCTTGCGATAGCGCGGGGACAAGCCATAACGCGTCCATAAACGCAGGACGCGAAGAAAGTACAATACTCAAAAGAAAGGTGGCCATAAATTAAATGATAAAAAAACTTGATCTATAACTTCTCTTCTAAAGATTAAAGCATTCAGCAAGCATCTGCCGTTGTTTTTCTTTGCGAACACTGCGACTTAGTGCGAGACAGATGTCTGTAGATGACCTGATCCCGCTGCATTGCGGTGTAACCCCGATATTCAGGATCAACAAATGAAAAACAAAACCTTCTATCTCTATCGGCATGCCGATCGCCTGCAGGATCCTGTAAGCGACTTCAGCGGAGTATGCCTGGATAATGGGAATGGTCCTTTCCAGTGCAGCGCTGGGGAAAGGTACGGTAAAGAATAGAAATAACAATGGGAATGCTAATGCATATAAGGACATGAGACCTTAACATAGCGAGAACCCGCCGATCCAGAGCAATACCAGCGAAAACATTATGAATGCCACATGATCACGATCATCGAACAGGGCTTCGCGGTTCCTGCTAACGAATCGGAGCCGTGTTGGTCCATCACGCTTCACTCCTTTCCAGGCGAAATCGATCATAGGTCATTCCTACACAAGGGCACTGCGAGGGAGCATACTTAATATTTTATTATTGTTTATGCGGGCCGACTTACGATATACTGCAGACCATGGGCATGGCGCCAACGGACAATAAGGGGAAAACAGCACTCGGCATCATGTGTTTGCTGATCACGCTCGGCATCCTCGTTGCCGGCCTCTGGCCGTTCGATTTCAATCCTGTGAACAAGCTGGAATGGCTCCAGGACATGAACGGCATACGTTTTTACGGTCAGGGAATCGTCACGTATTCAGAGCCCGGTGATTTTCTGAAAGGCTTTTCAGACTCCGGCGCAATCAGCATCGAATTCAGGATCCGGCCGGAACAGGACAATTCACAGTACCTCGCCTCGATCTTTGCGCTGCTGGATTCGCGTGGAGAAGTAACCGTTCTCTGCGGCCAGTGGAAGTCACATCTGGTCATCCGGAGCTTCAACGAGGCCAAGAAAGGACGCGCGCGTTATTATGAATGGGGGCTGGACAACGTTCTCCAACGGAATGAAGTCCGACTATTGACGATAACGTCAGGACCGCGGGGCACCGACCTCTACCTGGATGGTGTGAGAAAACATTCTTATTCGCGCAATCTTATCTTGACCGACATGCGGAGATATCCAGGCAATCTCATTCTGGGCAACACGCCAACAGGTGAATCGTACTGGACCGGCAGTTTCCTCGGCATGGCCATTTACGATCATACATTAAACAGCGGCGAAGTCCTTGACCATTTCCATGGCTGGCAAAAACGCGGACAACCGGTTACATCAGGGGGACAAGGGCCCATCGCATTGTATCTGTTCGATGAACATGGCGGCCGGCAGATACGGAACCACTCAGGCGACCGGAGCCATCTCCTGATGCCCGCGACCTTTCAGCCCCTTCGCAGGACCATACTCGGCGCGCCCGAAAAAGACCAATGGTTCTCCCGCGGGAACCTGATGGACGTCGTGATCAATGTCCTCGGATTTGTGCCCTTCGGATTTTTTCTCGCAGCCTGGCTTCGATTTTCAAAATACATGTCGCGTCCGATTGCATACTGGGGCACCTTACTTTCCGGCTTCTGCATCAGCCTTGCCATCGAACTGACCCAGGCATATCTCCCTATGCGGGATTCTTCTCTTCTCGATGTTATCAGCAATACTGTGGGAACAGCGATGGGCATTTTGCTGTTTACATACGTTCTTACCATTCTTCGCAGAACCAATGAATCATCTGGTAAGACATCAAGATGTTATCGATGGTAATATTTTCTATACCAGCGAATCCTGCCTCGTGTCTCCCACAAGAAAATCCAACAATCGAATTTATTTTTTTTATCCTTGCTAAAAAGCGATAGTGCAATGCGAATATAGGCTTTCATAATCGTTATTATCAGGCGAGGCGGAATTCCAATAACCTTTGATATGTTTGACTTGTTCTCTATTTGGGCATAATGTTGTCCGAACCGGAACGCCCTGTCATACAGCCAGACCAGTTCAAGTTGTTCTTTTCGTATCTGGTGATGCACGAGGGATTTTGGAAGATAAACGGCAGGAATTCCGGCTTTTTCGAGCCTGTTTGTCAGCTCTGTTTCACTTCCCATGCTTCCATCGATGCTTATATCAGCATTGAATTTCCATCCTTCCTTAAAGATTCCCTCCCTGATCGCCATGTTCGGCCCCCATACCCGATGGGCCTCGTAAATTCCCTCCGGGATACCCCAATCCGATATCGCGTACGCACCTAAGAAAAATGGATGATCTAAAGACGGCACGTGGCCCGCTGGATATTTCGGTAAAATTCTTCCGCCAAAAACGTGGTGCTTCGGCCAGCGCTTTGCTCCCTCCCACATTTCGATGAGCCAGTCCGGTTCAACGACCACATCATCATCCGTAAAAACGAAAAGGTCCCCTCGCGCTTCTGTCACAGCCCTGTTGAGCGCGTTGTTTTTCCCGCGCTGTGTGACTGTCAGGAAGTGTATCGGCAGTAATTCAGCAAACTTTTTGGCCACACGTTCAGTCTCCGGGTCTCCCGCGTTATCGACGAGAACTATTTCCCAAGTAAGATTTTCCGTCTTCAATGAGAGGAATCTGTCGAGGGTTTCCTCAAGCATCTTGGGCCGATTGTATGTTGCAAAAATTACAGAAATATCCATAGATTTATCCTAATCTTCCTCAATGTAGGTGATCACGACACTGCCGTCTTGATATTATTTTACCGGCGCACCCAGACATAAGTCACATGAATGCTGGCAACGATATTAATCATTTCATACTATTTTATCGCGTCGATCAGACGTCACTTACCTTGGGGAGATCATCGTTCACGTCATTTCTATTGTAGGCCTGTTGAGCATCGTTTGCTCTTAACTGTTCGGTGTCGATCTTCCATATTGCACAATAAATTGACGCTTAGAACGGCGTTTAAATGAATGGCGCCACTACAGATCCCTGGATCGCTGCGATAAGAACTCCGAGATTCCCAGCAGATTCATATGGCCGGCACCTTCCCGTTCGTTACGGCTGAACTTGATATCCCATCCGTCTGTATACATAAAAGCTGGATCACCGTTTGATTCGGCAAGCGCCACGTTTGTACTACGCGAGCGTCCAGGTCTGGAAACGTTTCTCGCAAGGCGGCTTCACGCGCCGTTGTACGAGGATCGTCCATTCTTGTCAATAGATAATGACGACCGGCCCACTTCCGAGGCTCCTGATCGAAGCCCTTCCACAGGACATCGAGCACTTTGACGGGAGACCCAATTCGCTGGCCGAGGTAGAAAAGATTCGAAGTATTCAGAAATCGATCAAAATAAGCGACCACCAAGACCGGCGGGTGATCCGGATCCTCTTCGCGGGTTCTATCCAAAATCTCTTCAAGAGGCCAGTGTTCCTTTAACGGAGGATGAGAGTAATAAATACCGAGGTCGGTGTACATTTTTGTTGCCGTGGAATAAATCACCATTTGGGCCGGCAAATCGCGAAACTCCGTCAGACTTGATTTCGGCAATGGAACGCTCACGGTTTCATGAATCGGTCCATAATCATATCTCACCGCCCCGTACTGGATCAACCCCACTACAATCAATGCAGCTGACAAGGAATATCGCAGAATCCGCGGTCGGCTGACCACCCAGGCACTCCCCAAAAGAAGCGCCGGAGCAATGAGGGGCAACGAATATCGCGGGTTTTTGTTTGCGATCAGGGTCAGGATGATCCATCCGCTCACAAACGCGCTCATGATTATGGCCCCGTTTTTTCCGGCAGGACGGGACCACGAGGCCCACAGAATACCGGCAAACGCCAAAAGAGCAAACGGAAGGAAAAGTTGAAAATTAATGAGATCCCAAAAATGGAACATCACCGATGGAACGGACAGCACATCAGGATGATTTTCAAAGGGTCCCATTTCGGTGGCGTAATGTGTCAAGTCCGCTCGCATAAGGCCGATATTAACGAAATACCAGGGACCTGACAGGATGATCGCAATCGCAAGCACCCGGAAAAAATTCGACCATTGCGGCCGAACATTTTCGTTGGCGCCCTTGAGCAAAGGGATTCTCTTCCATGAGAGAGCTTTTCCCCAATAACGCCCGACCGTCGGCCAAAGCGCAATAGCAGTTGAAACGGCTGCTATATAAAGAAAGACCTTCGCTGCCATCCTAACTTGAGAGGTAAGCGAAGCATGGAGAACGATTCCCACGCCAAACATAAGCGTGGCGGCAATGCCTGCAATCACGCGATCCTTCCACCGAGACCAGGTTCGTCCGAAAAGCCGCACCGCTATAAGGATCATGGGGCCGATCATGAAAAACGCCAAGGCCCATTTCGTCAACATACCGAGTCCCAGTATCACACCCGTTATGGTTGAATACCGATTGTCCTCAAAATCTCGACTGCGAATAAGAAAATAAAGCCCGGCAGCCACCATGGCGGAAAGTGGAAGATCCAGCAGAAACTCCCTGGAATGGCCGATGATCATGGGCGATGTTAGAACGAGAAAAACCGCAAGTAGTCCGGCACTGCTTCCCCATAGGAACCTCCCCATCGCATAGATGGCCCAGCTGAGAAGCCCCAGAAACGGGAGGACCGCCAGCACCGCCGTATGGGATGAATTCCCGAATATAAAATAAAGACCCGCAGCGATATAAGGGACGAACGGAGGGTAGTAGTCAGGATAGTCTGTTGCCATTTTCCAGAGCGCCTTATGCAGCGGTTGTTCTTTGAGAAGATCATAATAGTGAAGGCTCTCCTTTAAGATGACGGACTGGTCAAACATCGGCGGTGTTGTATCCAGATGAAGCCATCCGATTATTCCCAGGCCGTATGCAATCAGCATCAGCCAAAGCAGGATGATATGGAGACGGTCCTGCTCGATCATGGCGTTCATTTATTTTTCCCCCTTTTTAAGGCAATTTTGACTCACTGTTACAAACTTCTTTCAAAGTTGTCCATGAAAAGCTGAAGATCGGTCGCTTCGATGGTGCAACTCCCGTCCAGAGCACAGGCTGCGCACCAGTTCGGCAAACCCTCGCTGCAGTTCATTGCAAGATTGAACGCGACCAGGTTCAAAAGCGTCCAGGCGATCCGTTGACGGTGCGGTCTGATCCGCATGTCCCGTGGCCGGTCTGATCAGCACCACATAATTGGTATTATCAGGGTAGGCCGGACCGATGGAACCCGCGGAGCGCGGGCCTCCGAAGGTCACGGAACCGGACTTGAACGATCGGACATAAAGCTTATCGATCCAATTCTGGATCGGCTGAAAGCAACATTGAGATCAAGGGAAACTGACCACAAACCATCCGACATCGGCAACAGAATTTCCTGTTACACCGCGACTGATTCGCAGATTTGTCCCACTTGTCAGGTCCAGCCTCATCCAGCCCACACCCGGATTGTCATCCGCCGAATAAGCCGGCCGACGACCTTTCCCAATGTATTCACCGGCAGCAATCGATTTCGTTAAGTCCACCCGCTGAATCACAACATTATTCACCGTATCCACTATCCCAAAACTTGCACGCCCTCGTTGAACCGTGGTTTCATCCGTAAACTCCACCAAATACCACGTCACATCCACCGTTGGCCCCGTCTGGCTCCGATCAAACGTCAATGTGGTTGAATCCGTCACCACCCCCGTACCAGCTTCTGCCCAATATTTGTAGGCGTCCCGCTATCGCTCTTGTAGGTGCAGACCAACCAAGATTTCTGAAGATTCACCGCTGTCCCCAGCGTCGACGTCTTCGTCCCATCCGTCGCCAATAACGAGACATCACCACTCTGCACCCGTGCCCCCGCATACTCCACCACCTGCCACTCCACCGTTCCACTCGATAGCGCCCGTAGGCAGACAGTTCTAAATTCGTCCCCGAGGTCAGCTTCGCCCGTATAAAATCATTGCCATCGTACTACCCCCCCGAGTTGCGATAGGAGACCAGCACAAACGCCTTCGACAGATCCACCGTTGCCGGCTACGTCACGTTCAAGCTTGCCGTCGGCATGGCCACGCTGCCACGCTGCACCGTCACTCCGCTAATAAACTCCGCCACATACCACTTGATCGTCACGGCCTGAGGCCCCGCCCCGCCATAACACTGAAATACCAAACTCGTCCCATTGGGGCTGATCCGATCCGAGATATGCGAGTACTGGGGATTGGCATCGTTGAAGCTCGTCCCGAATTCCAAGAAGGCCTTCGTCGGATCCACGCCATTGATTGTCACCGAAATTGATGCGGCCCCTGCGGGAAGCGTGACGGTTACCGACTGAAGCGATTTCAGATTCGACGGCGCGGGGTTGTGAAACTGCCCGTGGCAATCGCAAGGTTTCCGGCAGCTTCGTGGCTGTTTATACGATAGAAATAGCCCGTTCCAGCCGACAGACCGGCCAGGACCACGGAGTGATTGGTCAGAAGCGTCCCGTTTAACGCACTTGCGTGACCGTAAGCCGGGCTCGTTCCGTATTCGACCTGGGAATCGGCCGGTTTATCCGTGATCCGGTAATGGTCAAGCTCTTCATCAGGATATTCGTGACCGCAAGATTCGAGATCACGGGCGGAATATTATCGATCGGCACGGCCGAGGCCTTGTTGCTGTTCGCCGACTCCTGCGAACCGTCAAAGGCCCACACCACATAGTAATACCTTGTCCCGTTTGTCAACCCAATGTCCGTATAGCTGTTCGTCGTATTGTCTGCAAAGCTCATCACCAAGAAATATGGCCCGCCACTGGTCGTCGCATGGTAGACCCGCTGCGCCACTGCGGTCGGACTCCCCGACAGCCCTCAGCTTAGACAAATCGCCGCGCCATTGTCCCCCGGATTGTCCGCCGCAACCAACGCGGAGATATAATAATAGGTTTTCCCGTTGGTCGGTCCACTATCAATGTACGTGTTCGTCGTATTGTTGGCAAAGCTCGATATCAAGGTATACGGCCCGCCGCTTGTCGTCGCACGGTACACCCGCTGCGCCACGATCCCCGGGGTCGCCGAAGGTGTCCAGGTCAGCTGAATGGCTCCACCATTGTCAGATGGAAGATCTGTTGCATTCAAATTGGTTGGAGCCGTAATTGATAAAAGATTGATCAACACGACATAATTAGTACCCGAACTGCCCACCGGCCCGTTATAACCAACGGCCTGAGGCCCTCCAAGTACGGCCGTTCCCGGAATGAAGGTCTTTGAGTACAGGTGCAACGAACTGGGCGTACCGTTATTGGAAGTTCCAATAAACAGCCCCGTGTCCAACCAACCCTGGTCCGGCCGCAACCAGTCCGGAAGCTCGCCGGCCGTTACGCGCG
The DNA here is from genome assembly GCA_963796285.1 of Nitrospirota bacterium. GTDB lineage: Bacteria > Nitrospirota > UBA9217 > UBA9217 > UBA9217 > JALNZF01. The sequence continues at coordinate 382,724 of CAWCKW010000012.1, read as the reverse complement.
AATCGTACGCAACGTATACTGTCGCCGCTTGATTGAGTCCAATCTGGATATAGTTCGGCGATGTATTTGTCTTGTCGTCGTTCTTTGTGCGCACCCACCAGAGACCATTCAGGCCCTGCGGGATGGACGCAACGATAAAGGTTCTGTCCAGATGATATTGTATCGCCGACCTGGAGGCGCGCCAATTGATAGCCCACCGGCGCCACAAGAGCGATATTTATCACGGGAACAGCCGACGACTCGTTGCTGTTTGCGGATGATTGAGTGCCGTCATAAGACCGCGCGATATAATAATAGGTCATTCCGTTCGTCAGGCCGCTATCCGTGTAGGTTTTGGTCGTATTATTGGCAAGACTGGTTATGATCGTGTATGGCCCGCCCGGGGCGGTGCTACGGTAAATCCCTTGTGACACGACATCACTACTGACCGAGGGGTTCCAGGTCAAGAGGGTCGCCCCGCCATTGTCTCCCGGATTGTCCACCGCAACCAGCGCGGTCGGCGCCGCCGGTGCAAGATTGTCTACCGGTGCGGCCGATGACTCGTTGCTGTTCGCCGACTCCTGCGAACCGTCAAAGGCCCGCACCACATAGTAATACCTTGTCCCGTTTGTCAACCCAATGTCCGTATAGCTGTTCGTCGTATTGTCTGCAAAGCTCATCACCAAGAAATACGGCCCGCCACTGGTCGTCGCACGGTAGAACCGCTGCGCCACTGCGGTCCGACTCCCCGATGGCCCCCAGCTTAGACGAATCGCCCCGCCATTGTCCCCCGGATTGTCCGCCGCAACTAATGCGGTCGGCGCCGCCAGAGCGATATTTACAACGGGAACAGCCGACGACTCGTTGCTGTTTGCGGATGATTGAGTGCCGTCAAAAGACTGTACGATATAATAATAGGTCTTCCCGTTCGTCAGTCCGCTATCCGTGTAGGTGTTGGTCGTATTATTGGCAAAACTGGTTATGATCGTGTACGGCCCGCCCGCGGTCGTCGCACGATACACCCGCTGCGCAGTCACATCCGGGCTTACCGAGGGCGTCCAGGTCAGACGGATCGCCCCGCCGTTATCCGCCGGATTATCCACCGCCGATAGAGATGTCGGCGGCGCCGGGGCCAGATTGTCCACCGGTGCGGCGCTGGCCTCATTGCTGTTTGCGGACGACTGAGTGCCGTCATAAGACCGCGCGATATAATAATAGGTCATCCCGTTCGTCAGGCCGCTATCCGTGTAGGTTTTGGTCGTATTATTGGCAATACTGGTTATGATCGTGTACGGCCCGCCCGGGGTGGTGCTACGGTAAATCCCTTGTGACATGACATCACTGCTGACCGAGGGGTTCCAGGTCAAGCGGATCGCCCCGCCATTGTCTCCCGGATTGTCCACCGCAGCCAGCGCGGTCGGCGCCGCCGGTGCAAGATTGTCTACCGGTGCGGCCGATGACTCGTTGCTGTTCGCCGACTCCTGTGTGCCGTCAGAAGAACGAACCACATAATAATAGGTCGTCCCGTTGGTCAGTCCACTATCAATGTAAGCGTTCGTCGTATTGTCGGCAAAGCTCGATATCAAGGTATACGGCCCGCCGCTTGTCGTCGCACGGTACACCCGCTGCGCCACGATCCCCGGGGTCGCCGAAGGTGTCCAGGTCAGCTGAATGGCTCCACCATTGTCAGATGGAAGATCTGTTGCATTCAAATTGGTTGGAGCCGTAATTGATAAAAGATTGATCAACACGACATAATTAGTACCCGAACTGCCCACCGGCCCGTTATAACCAACGGCCTGAGGCCCTCCAAGTACGGCCGTTCCCGGAATGAAGGTCTTTGAGTACAGGTGCAACGAACTGGGCGTACCGTTATTGGAAGTTCCAATAAACAGCCCCGTGTCCAACCAACCCTGGTCCGACCGCAACCAGTCCGGAAGCTCGTCGGCCGTTACGCGCGAATCGTACGCAACGTATACTGTCGCCGCTTGATTGAGTCCAATCTGGATATAGTTCGGCGATGTATTAGTCTTGTCGTTGTTCTTTGTGCGCACCCACCAGAGACCATTCAGGCCCTGCGGGATGGACGCAACGACAAAGGGTCTGTCCAGATGATATTTATCGCCGACCTGGAGGCGCGCCAATTGATAGCCCATTGGCAATAGATCGGCAATCGGCGCGTTGAAAATACCTGCGGCATTCAGACGCCCGCCCGCGGCCACCTTGCTCATAAGCGCGTTGGTCTGAACTGTGGAGCTCATGATGCGCGCCTTGAGCTCTGAAACCGTGAGGGATGGATCGGACGAAGCCAGGAGCGCCGCGACACCCGTAACCATGGGGGTCGAGTAGGATGTTCCATCATCGGGTTGATACATGGGATTGTACACGCTTCGGACGGTGCTGAGGATCCCGACACCCGGAGCGGCGAGGTGAATATCGACCTGACCGTAGTTCGAAAATCCGGCAAGCGCATTGGTCTGGTCGGTCGCGGCGACAAAGAGCACGTTGTCATACTCATTCGAATGGAAGTCGGTCGAATCTAAATCAAGGTTAGTGCTCGAATTACCGGCAGAGGCTACTAAGAGAATGCCAGCATCACGAGCCGCGTCGAGTATATTCTGAAGAGATTGGCTATAGGTTGAGACGCCGACACTCATATTGGCCACACGGATATTGACACCAGCTTGCTTCTCGGTCAGCATATAGTCCATTCCGGCAATAAAAAGAGCGAGATTTGATTGCCGATCGGGTTCGCAACGAACCTTAATCGGCATCAGTTTGACATTCCAATTCACCCCAGCAATACCGGTGCTGTTATTTCCAACCGCACCTATAATCCCGGCAAGACGAGTTCCATGGCCCAGTACCGAAGTATCATCATCGATAGGAAAACTGCTGGCCGGTGGTGGGCAAAGACCTCCAGAACCGATATCCGCAACAGCATTATATCCATAAAAGGCAGGAGTTCCTGATGCTTCAGCCTGGTTGGTCCATTTATTATTGGCCAGATCAGGATGGTTATAATCAATCCCGCTATCTATCACTGCCACGACCAAACTGCTATCACCTGTTGTAACCGCCCAGGCCTGCGGCGCACCGATATTGGCAAATCCCCAATTGCCGGGGTCAGAATATAATGTATCATTCGGCGTGCATGGCGAGCTGCTGCAGGCAGAATCGCCCTCCATGAGGTAATTAGGCTCGGCGTACTCAACATCTGGATCGGACTGCAAGAGATCGATGGCGGCATCGGCCGTAAGGACCGAGGGTATACGAACGTGATACAGGTTTGAAACTTGCTTATATCTTTTGATGCTCGTAAAACCGTATTTTAACAAATCGGCCTTTGCCTGATTAGAATCCACGCCTATATTAAACTTTACGAGCAACTCATTAAGGACGTGAGGACCTTTAATGGGTTTTGCGGGTTTAGAGGTCGAGGCGGCCCAAACCGCACCGTCCTGTAACGACACGATACAAAGTTCCGTAAAAATGACTGCGATTGCAACTAGGAAAATCAACCTGTATTTATGTTCTATCTTAGTTTTTATCATAATATTAGGATCTTTCGTATTTCAGTTGAAATTGCGTTATTGCCATCCATGGACAGACAACAACATCACTTTAGAAAAAAATCATTTTCGCTCAAAGATGTGGATTAACAATGGTACTCATATTTTTAAGCAAATTTAATGCCATACTACAATCTATTGATATCAATAATAATATAAGCTTCCCCGTAGCTATTATTGTCCACTATGTAAAATAATCCAACACTTTTAAGGATTAACTTTAAAAGGACGGATGGCCGTAAAGCAAAAAGATATACAAGAACTTGATACATGAATTTCTTATCCAATGCCAGTGGCTTTTCTCAAGCTCCTATCGTTGTTTCTCCTTGCGCGCTTGGTGGCTTTGCGCGAGACAGAAGTCCGTAGTTGCTTTTCAACTTTATTACGAATGAACCTAATATTACCACCTAGCGTTTAAATCATCTAACCATTACGGAATAAAGTCCGCCCACATTCAAAATTGCCCGCTTATAAGCATCTCTTTTCTTAAACATGCGCAAGCAAGAAATTATCTATCGATTTTATAGATTAAAAACGATGTCGGCCTTTGCGTGCTTTTATAGACCAGGTGCCATCCCGCCATTGCCTTCTTTTCAACCATTCCATCACGTTCGCTATACTCAAAGTATTCCCTCAATATCGGTGGGCTCTGGTAGTTTTCCTTGTGGAGAACAATCAGACTAATTTTTCTTCTTTTAATAAGATCCCTGAATTCCGAAATATCCATATCCGGCAAAGGATCGTGACGTGAAATCATGTCCACCGTACCTTTAAAATTTGCATGCCATAGCAGCCCCCAATATCTAACCGTTGGACGGAAAATAACAATATCAGATTCCGTCACATTGTCTTTAAACCAGTCCATCAATTCACGTTTATCGTCCGGAATAACTATCGAATGGATTTGCGGTGTTACATTTTTAGTTGCGGCCGCGGAAACGGCGACCACGATTAATAATAATGTAAATGCAATCGGGACAATACGGTATGTCTTGAACCGTAAATAGCCCGATGGGATGTGACGATCTATCTCTTTTAGTAATTCGCTGCACCCAAATGCGCTGTAGGCCAGGATGAGAGGCAGCAACGGTGTCAGATACCTCATGCCTGCATAGACCTTGTAAAACCACGAAAACGGAACAAAAAATATTGTGATGGCTGTCATTGTGTATACCGCCCTCCTCTTGTCTGGATCCCTCACGATTCCAAACACAAAAAATACCATCAGAAGAAGACTGACAAATTGCTGCCATAAAGAAGATTTGATCAAGAATAAGTTCAGGCTGTTTAACATCAGTCCGGTTTCGCCAATCAGTCCATTTAGAGCTCTCTGTGCAACTTCGTAGTAAGAATGGGTCTGTAAAAAAGAAAGCATGGTCGGCATTTTTGTGGTGGAGAAAGTGTGCTGATGCCAATTCAAGGAAATATCATATTTGTCCGAAAGCTCCCGAAGACTATTAATCCAGAAAATATTGGAGTTGTAATCATCATAAAGAACGGCATGATAAGTCACAATATTTCTAATAATCAGCGGGGAAGCCATCACCAGGAACCCAAGTAAAAAATACCAAAAATACTTGTTCTTCAGTATTTTAAATTTAAAGACAAACAAGCAGGATAGAATAAAAACCGGAATCAGGAGAATTTCCGGTCCTTTGGTCATATAAGCCAGTCCGGACGATACGCCGGCCCACATCCAATATCGGTTAACACTCAGCCCCCGGATCATTAAGTACCATGCCAATATAAAGAATATCATCAGGAGGGTCTCGCAATCAACGTGGGTTGATCGTTCCAAGTATGCTGTATTAAAAGCCAATAACACCGAAGCGATCTTAGCTGCGACATCTCCGAACAGATTACGGACAACAAAGAACGTAATCAAGACAACGACTAATCCAAGAATCAGTGTAGCCAAGCTGGCCTCTGGGAAAAAGGAGATTTCCCTCGAAGCGAAAGGGGATAGAAATAATAAATAGAGAGGATGTTGGAGGCTGATCTTATATTCACCGGTCAAACAAAGTTTGATAAAATTTAAAGTCCCGCCATGCTCGTTAATGAATAGGGCACCCTCCAAATAAGATCCCGTATCATCAAATGAAGGATCTATCGCATCATTAATTTTATAAATTCCAACTAATAAGAAGGTTACGGTTAACAAAACCACAAAGACGATTGTGTAGAAACGCTTCGTTTCCATAATCATTAGATCCCGTTTCTTCCATTTGGAAACAGCTTGGAACTCATGAAACCCATCTTCGCCAAACGAAATTGTAATCCTACCTTTAGACAACCCCAGCCGTATTGGATACTGCGACCAAAATTGATAGATGAGGCCTCCGGAAAATATTTAGTCGGACAGCTCACTTCGGCGATGGAATGGCCGAACCACAGGATCTGTGCCAGCATCTGGTTATCAAACACAAAATCGTCCGAATTGTGCTCTATTGGCAACTGTATTAAAAGTTGGCGCGAAAAAGCCCTGTATCCGGTGTGATATTCAGAAAGCTTTGCCCCCGTTAGAATATTTTCAACTAAAGTCAGAAAACGGTTGGAAATGTACTTCCAGATTGGCATGCCACCTTTCAGTGCATATCCGCCCAAAATTCTTGATCCAAGGACACAAGGATAAAGACCATTTCCAATCATCGAAACCATGGCCGGAATCAACTTGGGTGTATACTGATAATCAGGATGGACCATGACGATAATGTCCCCCTGTTCCTTTAAAGCCAAATCGTAACATGTTTTCTGATTTCCACCATAACCTTTGTTAGTCGAATGGGTAAAGACTTTAACATTCTTTAGACTCTTTGCGATTTCCGTAGTCTTGTCTTGACTGCCGTCATCGACAAGAATCACTAGATCGACGAGGTCCTCCTCCATTACCTCCTCATACGTCTTGGGCAATGTCTTTTCGGCATTGTATGCCGGCATAACCACAATAACTTTTTTTCCTTTAAACATGTCTCTCCTTCATAAATATGTTCTCATATTATTGACAATAATACAGGTATAAGTCGTTAAAGTTTCTGCTGAAAACATAGGGTGACGAGGACCTGCCCCCGAAAATAGTGCCATTTCCGATTAGAGTGTGACATAATTATAGCACTCGAAAAGGAGGCACAAGATGAAGCAAGGCAAGTACTCGGAAGAACAGATCGTAAAGATTCTTAAAGAGGCAGATGCAGGGATAAAGATCCCGGACCTCTGCCGCAAGTACGGGTTCAGTGACGCCACTTATTACAACTGGAAAGCAAAATATGAAAGTTCGGTCAAAATCTCCAATTGCAAGTGTCACTAAAACGGGGGGTAGCTCCGGACAGGCCGAATCAAAATCGACATTGTTGTCGGTTCGGCATAATCTATAGTATAGAGGGCTTTGCTTTCAGCACTTCGATCGCAATTCGACGGGGTAAGGCAGGGACGCAGACGAACATGGAAGAGGAACACGAAATATCTCATCGGGGATCCATAACTGTCCCTCAACTGTCCCTCCTGTCCGTCATCGCTGTTGATTCTCCCCATGAGAACAAGCACAAGGAGAACCTTTCAGTTCCCCCTTGCTCGTCAAAGATTTCCTACTGTGTGCTGAAGCTCCATACTGCGCTTGCCGTGGTGCCTCCTTTGCCGTCATCGGCAACGACCTTCCAGAAGTAGGTCGTCCCTGCAGTAAGTCCTGTCGTTGTATAGCTCTTCTCGTCAGTGGATTGTGTTCCACCGCCGCCTCCACAAGATGACAGCACTCCGCCGATGACAATGATCACGCCGATAAGGAACAACGCCAGCGCCTTTCTGCGTTTTAGGCCTCTTGCGCAGATGCTGCCGAATACCAAAAGCACAGCAGAGCCCCCCATGCCTGCGTAGTAACTATTCTTGGGCTCAAGCAACGCCACATCTACGGGATTGCATCCGATGAAATTCTTATCTGGACAGTAATACAGATGGTACGTCACCGTATCTCCGTCGGGGTCTGCGGATGTCTTCCATTGGAATGTCACCGTTGTCCCTAACCCTGTCTGACCGTCTGTTGGGTATACCAGGGTTGGAGCAAAGGGTGGGTTATTCGCAGTCGATTGAAGGCCCGTACCAGTCGTCGCAGAGACCGGGGCTGATAATGGAGATACATTGCCTGTCGTATCATAGGCGCTCACCTCATACGTATACATCGTTGAAGCAGTAAGACCGCTATCCGTATATCCAGTGGTCGGCGTGGTTGCAACCTGGACCCCTCCCCGGTAAACAGTATACCCCGCAACACCCACATTATCTGTCGAGGCCGTCCAGGAAAGATCGATTTGTGAGAACGATATGACCGCAGCCTGAACGTTGGTCGGCACGGAAGGCGGTGTGGTATCTAAGGGGAGGGTCAGGGTCACGGCAGACACCGGGTCTGACAGAGGAGAAACGTTGCCTGCCGAATCAAAGGCTCTTACTTTATACGTATACATCGTTGAAGCAGTAAGACGGCTATCCGTATATCCAGTGGTCGGCGTGGTTGCAACCTGGACCCCTCCCCGGTAAACAGTATACCCCGCAACACCCACATTATCTGTCGAGGCCGTCCAGGAAAGATCGATTTGTGAGAACGATATGACCGCAGCCTGAACGTTGGTCGGCACGGAAGGCGGTGTGGTATCTGAGAAGGTCATAGCAGAGGCCGGGTCTGAAAGAGGAGAAACGTCGCCTGCCGAATCAAAGGCGCTTACTTTATACGTATATATCGTTGAAGCAGTAAGACCAGTATCCGTATATCCAGTGGTCGGCGTGGTTGCAACCGGGACCGCTCCCCGATAAACAGTATACCCCGCAACACCCGTATAATCGGTCGAGGCCGTCCAGGAAAGATTGATTGCGGATAAAGATACCGCTGTAGCCTGCAAGTTTCCCGGGGTTGAAGGCGGCGTATCGCCGGTGAGACTGATGAGGACGACATAGTTTGAACTAGAACCAGAGGTCGGTCCCACATAACCGGCCGCCTGATTGCCTCCCAAAACCACCATACCGCTACTAAACGGCTTGCCATAAATCCGAAGTGAGCCCGCTCCGGAATCCGAGACGCCGATACTGAGACCCGTATCCGTCCAGCCGTGGCCGGAGCTGAGCCAGTCAGGGATCGAAATTGCTCTTGGGTCGTATGCCACATAGACGGTGGCGTCCCGGCCCAGACCGATATTGATATGGTTCGCATCCGTGTTGGCATTGTCGGCATTCTTCGTCCTCACCCACCAGAGCCTGTCGAACCCTTGAGGAATGCTGGTAATGGTAAACGAACTATCTGTATAATATTTATGGTTTACCTCGATGCGTGCCAACTGATAGCCTGCCGGCCTCAGATCAGTGATCGGCGCGCTGAAGACATCAGCGACATTGAGCCGCCCACCGGAGGCGACCTTTCCCACCAGCGCATCCTCCCGCGTCGTTGCGCTGATAATATGCGCCTTCAATCCGGTGTATGAAATGGTCGGATCATAGGCCGACAGAAGCGCCGCAACACCGGTAACAAACGGCGTGGAGTACGAGGTCCCGTCATCTGTCTGGTACAGCGGCGTATAGACGCTGCGCACCGTGCTGAGGATCCCGGCGCCAGGAGCGGCGAGGTGGATATCGACCTGACCGTAGTCCGAAAATCCGGCAAGCGCATTGGTCTGGTCGGTCGCCGCAACAAAGAGCACGTTGTCATACGGATACGAATGGAAATCGGTCGAATCTAAATCAAGGTTAGTGCTCGAATTACCGGCAGAGGCTACTAAGAGAATGCCAGCATCACGAGCCGCGTCGAGTATATTCTGAAGAGATTGGCTATAGGTTGAGACGCCGACACTCATATTGGCCACACGGATATTGACACCAGCTTGCTTCTCGGTCAGCATATAGTCCATTCCGGCAATAAAAAGAGCGAGATTTGATTGCCGATCGGGTTCGCAACGAACCTTAATCGGCATCAGTTTGACATTCCAATTCACCCCAGCAATACCGGTGCTGTTATTTCCAACCGCACCTATAATCCCGGCAAGACGAGTTCCATGGCCCAGTACCGAAGTATCATCATCGATAGGAAAACTGCTGGCCGGTGGTGGGCAAAGACCTCCAGAACCGATATCCGCAACAGCATTATATCCATAAAAGGCAGGAGTTCCTGATGCTTCAGCCTGGTTGGTCCATTTATTATTGGCCAGATCAGGATGGTTATAATCAATCCCGCTATCTATCACTGCCACGACCAAACTGCTATCACCTGTTGTAACCGTCCAGGCCTGCGGCGCACCGATATTGGCAAATCCCCAATTGCCGGGGTCAGAATATAATGTATCATTCGGCGTGCATGGCGAGCTGCTGCAGGCAGAATCGCCCTCCATGAGGTAATTAGGCTCGGCGTACTCAACATCTGGATCGGACTGCAATAGATCGATGGCGGCATCGGCCGTAAGGACCGAGGGTATACGAACGTGATACAGGTTTGAAACTCGCTTATATCTTTTGATGCTCGTAAAACCGTATCGTGATAATATGGCCCCGGCCGCTGCCTGACCGACTCCGGTTTTGAATCGCACCAGGATCTCGCCGTCCACACGACGACTCTTAACAGGCGAGTGCTTCTGTATCGGTTCCGAAACCGGCCAGCAGTTCGTCGGCAACAGATACGGTATCGTTAACGCCACCGCGAGGAACACGAAATATTTTATCGAGGACCCGTACCTGTCCCTTCTGTCCGTCATCTCCATCGATTCTCCTTACTGCATTATCGCATCGTACAGACCGCAAGAAACCATTTAGGGCACCAAAATGGACCAAAAGAAGCCCACTCCAAAACAGAAAAACCGGCCTGATCCAGCAGATGCTCAAAACGCCTCCTGGAAAGATGATGTATCTTTCCCTGCCATTCGGGCGGGATCCCGTCGCCCATAACGGTGCGAAGCCATCGCACCGGCCTCCGCAACGGATTTACGTAACTAGGATACTTCAGGACCCAGAGTGGATTGCTGTTGGTTGCATCGATAAAAAGCATCCCGCCGGGCTTCAGCACTCGACGAATCTCGGACAGCATCCTGGCTGGACTGGCCAAGTGAGGGACCAGGTCGATATTCAATACACAGTCAAAGCTTTCATTCTTGAAACACAATTCCTCCGCGTCGCAGTTGACGCGATCAAATCCGGTCCCGTTTTCACCGGCCAGTTGGAGCATTCCCATTGAAAGATCGGCAAGGGTAACCCGGTGCTTGCTTGAGAGTGGAATAGTAAGCCTGCCCATACCGCCGCCGAGATCGAGGATGCGAAGGTTTTTTCCGGGAATCCGGCGAAGCAGGTAGTCCCGTTTCTCGGAATAAATTTCCCGGAATGGATTCTTATCAGTATCCGGCTGAAAGTGAGTAACATATTCACCGGATGTATAAAGCTGTTTATTCATAATATATCTATGCCCGCCTTCGTAGAGGAAATTTAATTATAACCATAATATATGTCCGCAGAATGAGAAAAGAAATAATTCAAGTCTTGAATTCAATTTATGCTACTGATTTCCTTTACCGTTTCCTTCCGGGTAGTGAGATATTTTTCAATATAAATGCCGGGATTAAGACCTGCCAAATCCTGCCAAATGTCTTCTTCCCTGTAGTTACCCCGTGGTTGTTTTAACGATTACCAGCGCCCCTCTGGAAAAAAGGAAAACGAAACATCTCAACGATCTGGCCAAGATACCAGTAGCTCTCCAGCTTATGGTAGAACGCCTTCGGAAATTGACCGCAGCCCAGCCTTACCACATACCTTATGAGCTGCCCGATGAACTTTCTGAAGAAATGACGCGGCACTCCGAACCAGCGGACCGCGTCCTCGGGATAATTGCTGCACCGGCCGAACGACCGGCCGATATTAAAATACGAGTTCGTGATGTTGTTTTTCGTCATCCTCGCTTTATCGACCGGGTGATAGATGATTGCCCTGGGAAGATACAGAAGTTTCTCTCCGGCCCGGATCAGACGCCTGCAAAACTCGAAGTCCTCGCAGAATAAAACGCGCTTCCCGGTCTTTCCAAGATCGGTCCGGAAAAGCCCGTGACGTTCGAATACCTCGCGGCGAAACGCCATGTTCGCCCCCACCAGAGGCTGCTGATCCATCGTGTATTCAAGCGGCTTGTCTCCAAGGTCATGCCTGACAATTATACCCCCTTTCATCATGCTGAACGACCCGCTGTCAATGAACCATGATGGCGGGGTAAAATCCCATGTCGGCAGGATCCGGCCTCCAAACCCGACGTGCGGATACGTGACCAAAGCCCGGGAAATTTCGCTCAGCCAGTTCCGGTCTGCGACAATGTCGTCATCGGTAAAGGCGATCAATCTTCCCCCGGCCTCTTCTATTCCCCTGTTGCGCGCCCAGGACAGACCCTGCCGGGACTCGAACACATGCCGGATCAGAGCGGGATGCACAGCCCTCACGGACTCGATCACGTCCGGCGTGTTGTCGCTCGAGTTGTTGTCCACAACTAGAATCTCATGTGACAGACCATCCGCCGTCTTGAGCTCGGCGAGTGATTCAAGGACTGCCGCCAGGCTTGATGCCCTGTTATAAGTACAGAGGACTATGCTGATGTCGGTCTTGGTCATCATTATCAAAAAGGATCTGACTGCGTCTGACTACCTGCGTATCGACCCTGACGTGCCGGGTCTTTCATCGGGCCGCCACGCGGGACGCCAGATTCATTATGGCGCTGTAGGTACCTTGGAGGAATCCCGGTAGGCGTTTGTTGCCCCGCTTCAATACATCGATATCTTCCGTTGAGACCGCGCGGAACAGGAGCACCGCAAAGAGGTAGATCACTGCTCCGATCGCGACAAGGGCGATCAGTCCGGCCGTGCCGGGAAACAGATCCTTCAGCAGCCATACAACTCCGCCCATTGTCAGGGCGCCGGCCAGAACCCTTAAAAACACAGCGATGGGAAAAACAAAACGGAAAAGATAATAGATGATGAACGGTCCGGTGCATACTCCCATTAACTGCGTGGCGCTGTTGGCGATTACCGCACCCATCACGCCATAACGGGGGATCAACAACAGGTCGAGGGTAATATTGATGGTGGCCCAGATAATGGCGGTATAAATTTTTATACGCACCATGTTCGCGCTGTACATGACGCTGGCGAAGGCGCCCCCGATCCGGCCGCCCGCCGACGCAAGGAAGAGTATCGACATGGCCGCCGCGACCGGCAGGTATTCAGCGCCGTACAATTTGAGGACTAACCGATCGGCCAGCACAGCGCCGCCGATCGCCACGGGAAGGGAAACCATCGCGATGTATTGTATCGACTTCTGATAAATCTTCTGCATGGCGCCAGGATCCTGAGCACCAAAGGCCTTTGAATGGATCGGGATGAGCACATTGATTATCGCGCTGGCAAAAAAGGAGACCGTAGTGGTGGTAAAACCAAATGCCAGCGAATAAAAACCCACCTCCTGCACAGTCCGGAACTTTCCCAGAAAGAAAACTTCCGAACGCTGCCAGACGATGGCATCCAGAAAGTTCATGGCTATTACCCCGAGATTGAACCGTGCGATTCCGGACCGCACATCGCGGGGCAGCCGGGCCGACCAATCCAGCAGGCCTTCGCGTCTGGCGGCCCAATAGTTGACCATGACGCCGATGACGCTGATAAACGCGGTCACGACCAGCAGCCCGATAATGCCGTATCCCGCGAGCAGGGCCGACAGCGACAGAACAAACGACAGCGGTGTCACGACGAGGTTGATCACCGTTGAATAATGATACTTCTGGATCCCGATCAGGCTCGCGCTGAATATCTCGCCAAGGGCTGAAGGAAGGATCGAAATCGCGGACCATATGATATACTGCCGCGCATCCGGCAAATTGAAATAACCTGCGATAGCGCCGGAAAAAATGATCAGGACCGAGGTCACCGCCAGCGCGACGGTGACACGTATCCGTATCAGGAAGTTGATCAGACCCGCGATGGACCGGCGATCGTTCCGGCCCTGGAATTCCGCCACGTGCTTTTGGAGGCTCATCGCAATGCCGAGATTCACGAACAGCACGGCGATGCTGATCGCCCAGAGCACGAGGTGATAGGCGCCAAGATTTTTCGGTCCCAGGTAGCGGGCAATAATGACGGACAGGACCACACCGCTCAGCAGGCCTATCATATTATTTGCAAGGCTGAACAGGATGTTTTTAATAGCCGTAAGAGACTGCATTACCAGGTTATCCTTTCCCTATTCTCAAACCGTCCATCTGCGTTTGCGATAGACACAGTCCCTGCAGATCGGCGACGGGTCGTCGGATACCAGCCGTCGCCGGAAGTCCTTGTAGAGGTCCCCGTTCCAGATCTCGTCGAATGACTTTTCGAAAAGGTTACCGAAATTTACCAGACGGGGGTCGGTCCCCTGTATCGGACAGGGGATGGCATATCCGTCGGCGGTAATATAAATGTCAACCCATGGCACATGACAAAGCGTGTGATCGCTTGCCTCCCACTCGAAAAACGGCCGGATCAACTGGACTCCCAGTTCCGCCGCCTTTTCGTTGGACATCCGCCTGATCTCCGCCATCTCATCCCGGGGTATGTTGTCGAATAGATTTTGTTTCCCATGAATTTCATCCTTGATATTGACACCCTTGACGCTGACCACTGTTTCCTGGTCCTTTCCCCAGAAATGCATGTATTGGGGCTGGACCGCGGCCACGCCCAACTCCTTCGCCAGTTCGATCAGTTTTAAAAACTCATGGATGTTGTCCTTCATGCAAACCATCGATAAGTAGGTCCAGGGCGTCTCGGAATTCATCTCCTTTTTGAGTTCGATGAGGCGCCTGATATTCCGGACCAAGCGGTCGAAATTACCGCGGACCCGGATCTTCTCGTAGGTCTCCCTGGTCGCGCCGTCCACCGAAAGGGACAGGACCTGCAGACCGTTGGCGATCAACTTCCGGGCGCTCGCCTCGTCGAGCGGCATGCCGTTGCTGCTCATGATCGTCTTGAGTTTTCGTTCTTTCGAGGCATACTCGACCATCCGGTAAATGTCCTTGTTGAGCAGCGGCTCCCCCATTCCGTGCATGATCACGCGGTCCAAGTGGGGCATCTGATCGATGATCCGCCGGAAACCTTCGTAGGTCAGGTCGGGGCATGTCCGGTCCCAATAGGTATGGTCGCAATGTATGCACTTGAGATTGCACCGGGTGGTCGGCTCGATATGCGCCACGCTCGGTTTGACGAAGACATGGGTAAAATTGGTGTTCTGCGCCAGTTCCTCGCCGAGCCGCCGGACAACATGACTCGCGTAGCGTCCCAGACCCCTCTCCTTTATTTGTTGTGGCAGGTTGACAATCCTTCTGATCCAGACAGAATCCATTCAAATAACCTCCGTTTACTCCATACGTGTATTCATGATAATCTCGTAAAAAGTCATTTTTAGCCACATAAGTCACAAAGGGCTCAGATAAAATTTCAGTCTTGTAGACATTACCTTTGTGTTTTTGTGCATCTTGCGGCAAATCTTGAATTTTTTACGAATTCATCATTCTTTGCATCACATGAATTATTTCGACCCGGGAAGGGCTTTATCTGCCAGCGGCTTGACCGGAGGAGGGACCACGACCACAACATCCCCTCTCACCTTTGCCTGACAGGCCAACCGATAATTTCCATCCAGCTGCTCACGATCGAGGACTTCTCGTTCATCGATCTCTATTTCCGAGAGAACGGATGTTGTGCCGCTACCTTCAGCGATCTTGACTCGACAGGTACTACAGGAAGAAACACCGCCGCACTCCTGGTTTAACTCCACTCCCAACACTCCGGCAGCCTCAAGGAGGCTGATACCCTCCGGAACCTCACCGCTTTTACCTTCCGGCAAAAATGTTACTCTCGGCATTTCACTCCCCCCCAACCCCTAACCGGGACAAGCCGGAAGCTAAATTTAGCACGAAGACACGCAGGTACAAAGAAATCTTACAGGGGTTAGTGACGTATTAAGTCCATAATTCATGGTGTTTTCTTTGAGTCTTTGAGTTTTCGTGGCTGAATTTTGTTTCCATTTTGAGAAAATTTGATCGCTTAGTTAGTAAACAAACCATCAAGGACTTTTCGTTCCCAACAGTTGTGTGTAAACTTCCAGAGACTCACGGGCCATCCGACTGAGACTCAGATCTTTCAGGGCCTTTTCCCGGTTATTTCTGGAAAATCGGTCCCGTGTTTCAGAATCCGTCAAGAGGTCCGATAACGCTCCCGCCAGGGCCTCTGGATCTCCCGGCGGCACCACGAGCCCATTGGTCCCATGGACTACAACCTCAGCCGATCCACCGCTCGATGTGGTGATTATGGGTAATCCGGCCGCCATACCTTCCAGCAGGACATTGGCGAGATTTTCGTAGAGAGACGGGACAACGAGGATATCCCCCAGCCCGTAAATGCCGGCAATATCCTGATGTCCCACCCAATCGATGATTTTTAACGCCTTCCCGTTCCCGTTGTTCCGAAAGATCTGCTCGGTGTAGGTGCGCATCGAGCCCCCGGCCAGTGCGGACTTTGTATCGGATCCGACAAAGACAAATTGCACCTGGGGGAACCGATCAGCAATTCGGGACGCCGCTTCAGCCAGAATATGGACGCCCTTCCTGAATTCCAGCCTTCCGACATAGAGCACGACGAGCGAACCATCCACCCCGTATTTTCGGCGCAGGTCTGGATCAATACCGGGCCTGAACCTTTCCACATCCACACCCGGATAGATCACCCGTTTAATACCCTTCAGTCCGATCCGGCGCTCCATGATGCCCATAAGGTCCCGGCTGGGGAAGATGAATGCCCGGCCCCGGCGCGGCGGCGTATTTTCAGTCCAGATATCAATCAAATGATTGATCATGGCCCGCGGCCCAGCCTTTAGGGACTGTCCCTCGTTCAATTCGTCCACCATCCAGCGGGGCGTCGAAAACCGGATAACATACGGGGTCCGGCCCAGGACGCTGTGAAACAGTGCCTCACCCAGATATTCCGGAAACTGGATGACCTCTATTCCCTTTTCGCGAACCAGTCGTTTCAGGACCCGGTGCAGCCTGAAACTATAAATTATATTATTGATCGAACGACCGAACCCCTTCAGGGAGTAGCGCGGTTTCGGAATGCGATAAACAGTCACCCGGCCGTCTTTCCGGGTCGCCACGTCCGTTTCCTTCAGCGCGCTGGAAACCACCGTGACGTCATGACCGAGGGCCGTAAGGCTGTGGGCCAGCTTATAGACATAGCTCCCGAGCCCGCCGAAGCCTGTTTCAGGGGGATATTCCGCCGATGCCAATGCTATCTTCATGTGCTCCTTTAATTCAGGATATTCCCGGTTGTGTGGGTACTCTGTGTGCGGGACAAGGCATACACGCCCCGCATTTGCACTGTTGCACGCTTATGTTAAAAGATTTACTTATTAATTGCAATAATCCTTTTTATAAAATAAGACAATAAAAAATCATAACGTGCAAGAAAACAATTGTGTATTAAATCTGAATCATTACCGCTCACACTAAAACGGCCAAGCGTAAGTAATTTATCACTTGAAGCCGATATTGGAAGATATGTCTTAGTTGGTTCGTGTCGGGGCCTGCCCTCGAATGTTTTCTGTCGAGGGTGCCTTCGTGTGAGATTTCTTTTGATTTTAAATTCATGGTTATCCTGCCTGCTTATTCCGGCTTTGAGCTGATGTAGCGACGTGGCCATTACGCGCTGATGGCGCAGTTCCTCGGACGTGAAATGCTGCAGAAAGCTGCTCTCTCCGAAGTGGTGGATGTAGCTTGACCGCGTCCACAAGTATCCGATACCCTCGCTCCTTCAATCGCCGGCATAAGTCGACCTCGTTGCCATAGTTTGAAAGACGCGGGTCAAATCCCCCGCTTTCTATCCAGGCAGATCGGGCCACCATAAAAGCAAACCCCCCCACATACTCCATGTCCACGGGGGCAGCCTCGTGGTTTTTGGTAGTGTGCCGGAAAGCAAACTCATCGATCTGCTCATCTGTCCAATACAAGTGGCAGAGTTCAGCACGCCGAATCATTTGGCGTGTGCTCGCATTGCTCGTGGAGGGGCCCACCACACCTACTCGAGGATCTGCCTTGAGGGCCTTGACCATACCCGCCCAACTGAACGGAGTCACAACGGTGTCCGAATTTAAAAAGCAAATATACTCCCGGTGGGCCATTGTCGCCCCCAGCTCACACGCACGGCTGTGGCCGCGGGCAGTTGCATGACGGGACAGTGCCCAGCTATTTCGGGCGACGGCTTGATCAATCACCTCCCGTGTTCGGTCCAGTTTTGAGCCGTCGTCGATCAGGATGACCTCGGCGTCACCGCCGTTTCTCTCCAGGCTGCGCAGGCACCGGGCGGTCACCTCGGGGGCATCGTGGATTGGAACTACCACAGAGATACGGGCGCTGGCCCTGCGTTCTTCCGGAGTCAAGACATGGATTTCCGCCTCCCTTCAATCCCAGACTGAGCACACGCGCACGCAGGTAGCGGTATTTCTGAAGAATGGCCGGCGGGACAATGGACCGGATCATAGATCGAACAAGTCTCATCATCGCTTTACCCCGAAGGACTGATAGAGTAACGTCTTGACTCGGGCCTTGGCGTATCGCCACGGAAAGGACCTTTTCAGAGGCAGAGTTTCCATGAGCTCGATGACCCGGGAGGCCTGCGGCGTATATGCATTCTCATGCAATGTCCGAAGGGCCTCATGACACAGGTACTTCTGAAGGATGGGCATGAACTGGGACGGACAGTTTCGGCGGATTCCATCCGGGTCGGTCAGCGCTAGGCGGTATGAACCCTGGCCTGCAATACATGCTTGGCGGGTAGAGTTGAGAGTCCTCCGAGTGATACCAGAACAGCGACTTCATAAGAATGAAAACCCTGTGGTTCAATACCACCTGCAGCCATAGATACTTGTCTTCGCTGAAGCGGCACTTGTCCTTGCTGTAGAACCCTCCATACCGAATGACCGCCGGACTACGGTACATAGCGCGTCCGGTCGCGAACAGGTCCATCATGCTGGACAGGCTTTCCCAGGTTGGATCGGTCCCGAGGGACCAGACACCCTCTTTGATCCCCATCCGTTGCCACACCGCACATCGGTCTTTCTTCTCCTGTCCGAACAGCGTCGGACCGATGACAGCATCGCAGTCCGGATTGCGTCTTAAGCACTCCACGTATACTTCCAAAAAACGAGGCATCCACTCATCATCGGCATCGAGAAAAGTAAGGTACGGCGCCCGCGTCTCCTGAACTCCCCGATTGCGGGCTGCCCCTGGTCCTGCGTTTGCCTGTTGTATCAACCGGACCCTCGGATCGGAACATTCGCGGACCACATCCGGTCCTTCGTCGGTCGAGCCATCATCCACGACTACTACCTCGAAGTTCTGATAGGTCTGGCCAAGGACCGAGTTCAATGCCCTCCGCACTAATGTTCCCTTGTTGTACAGAGGGATCACAACACCCACTCTTGCCTCAAGCGCCGTCATTTCCTGCCACCCCCTGGCTTGCAGGAAACAGGAGCAGCGCATCCGGCTGTTTTTCTCTGTAAAACGCTCGTAAATATCATACGTACATAATCTTTGTATTAGACCGTGGTCCGCTTGCATAGAACGACAACGTTACTCGACAGGATACCTTTCAACAATCCCATGGTGAAACGATTCAACTGTTCTCGGTGTGAATCAACCTGGCGGTACGACCGCATCACCTTCAGCCCGCATCTTTCCAACCATGAGTCAATGCATATGTCGAGTTGTGAAATGGATCTTATACTTCTCAAAGGAGTGTTTGTGGTTTACCTTAGAAAGCAGAAGTTTTCCAAGCATCCTCTTGCGCACCACCGAGAGGTGGTTGAAATTCGGAACACTGAGAATAATGGAGCCATTCTTCCCGAGCAGTTTCATAAATTCTCTCAGTAAATAGGTGGCATCGGGGTAATGTTGAAGAACATCAGGGAATAGGATGCAATCAAAGTCCTCTCCCCGCAGTGCATCCATGGCCGCTTCGAAATTTGGGGGGACCATTTTGATGCCTCGCGCCTCCGCGCTTACCTGAATAACGCAATCTAAAGGGATCCCAACGACGTCAATCCCCTGCTTGACCAGTTCGGATTCAGTCGATCCATATGAACAGCCGACTGACAATACCCGTTTAACGCCTTTCGGGACCAGAGAAAGAATGTCATTTCGACAAGGTTCATGGTACCTTTTTTCCCATCTATCGTGTTCGAGCTGCGTGTTTGTATCGAACAGGGGTCCTCGAACTACGTTCGTTCCGTATAGTGATCTAAGCCTATCGATCTCCCGATCTGCAGACTCGACATCAACCCCCATTTTGCCGATGTAAACATTAGGAAGATGATGGACACAGAAGTCATTCAAATGAGATATACAGATGAGCTTTTTCAACCCACATTGAGTGTAGGGGTCTGTGGCAGCGGTAACGAGCATGTCATAACGCCCTTTTCTCGGCGGCAAAAGGAAGCCTCCCGAGTTGATCGCCTTTTGCAGCTGGCCCTGGGTCAGAATAAAACACGCTGAATGTTCATTCGTGTAATAAGCGAAGATATACTCGCCGATTGTTAGAACCGAATTAGGGTCCCAATGGAAACGATTATGAAAGTCATTGTAGTATTTTCTTCCTGTTTCCGAGATCTCATAGCGAAGGAATCCGGCGATATACTTCTCGGGGAGTATCTTTGTCATCTTGACGAAAGCATCGATATTCCGTTCGGTTATAAGGGTATCATCCTCCGAGTAAATAAACAGATCATACTGCTGCATCCGCTCGGCAAACAACGCCTTATGACCAAACGGCAACGACCATGGGTCTTTCGTAGGAAGTCCAACGATCACTTCAACATCTGGACCAAGGTCCTTTGGAATATTTGAAAAGACTACTATATCAACCGCAAATCTTGTCATGGAACGATATTCATCAAGTAACTTTTCTAAGTACATTGCGTTTTTCGTTCCGAAGTTTGCTATTGCTACAAGGATTTTCATGACAGTGCTGCATACCGGACTGAACTGATAGCTGCAAGAGTCAGGTAAATGAACACAAATGACTGGTCAAAATAAGAGACCGATATGAACGTGGCGGCGTGTGCAAAGAGCATCGCCCCAAGTGCCCAGACCATAAACCGGGACTGAGGTGACGACTCGGGCATTTGCCGCAGCGTTTGGCCAACGTAGGAAAACCCCTTGGCCAGGATAGCTATGAACAGCAACATTAAAGGCAGCCCGCCATCTACCCCCATGCTGCAGGTAATGATTCGTGATGTCCGCTTGATTTTCGCTCCAGGGAACGCCATAAGGGCATCCAGTGGCGGGTGTAGTCCGTTCCCGCAAGCCACCATTCAGAGAGGTG
This sequence comes from Nitrospirota bacterium, assembly GCA_963796285.1. Taxonomy (GTDB): domain Bacteria; phylum Nitrospirota; class UBA9217; order UBA9217; family UBA9217; genus JALNZF01. The sequence continues at coordinate 361,783 of CAWCKW010000012.1, read as the reverse complement.
GTTTATGGCCGACTCGATTAAGAATGCTCGGTGCCAACTGGTGCTGCTGCCCGTCAGATCGATGCGCGCTATAAGGTAATACGCCGGCGCCTTCATAACCAGATCCAGTCCGATATAACCCAGGACTGCAAGCCATCGGACAAGCCGCATTCGGTGGCGATAACGCCACATAAACAATGCCCCAATAGCGGCTACAGCGCTCATAATTGGTCCACTGGAAGTGGATGCAAAAATCATTGAGAAACATGCCAGAATGCCTGCAATCGCAATCTTCCGGTGTTGTTGCCAGAGGCCAATCATTAACGGAAGGCATACCGCACCGACCGTCCCGGCGAGTAATCGAATGAGCAAAAGGCCCTTGAGCACGAATCCTACCGTCGCGAATCTCAGAGATTTCCGAGACACCGCCTAATGCGGAAAAAAGGTTATGACCTGTCATCTTTTCGAAAAGTATCATGATGGATAGAGGTATTAGAAGGATGGCCGTGATGCGGCATAACATTACCACGTCGTCCAGCGACTGACAGAAAACGCGAAGAAGGAAATAAATGCCGCACGCGTTATAGACAAGGCCGAGGTGGCTTACTAACGCTCCAAAAGCATCTTTGTGAAAGAGACTGCTAATCAGCGCCCAGGCGGCCCATACCATCATCAGCCAGTCAAGGCTGTTCATCCGACCCACCAAACGCTCGCCTCGTATAATCACCCGCACGAGTCCGACGGCTATCAACATTCGGATGAGGGGGAAGTGGAACGATCCCAACTCTATTCCCTGGCCAAGGGTCATGTAACAAGCTCCGACCAGGAGGGGCAAAGGGGCCCATCGACGCGGCAGCATTAGCAGCGCTAGCGAGTTGATCAGCAGAAATAATATGGCAAAAGCATTCATCTATTCGATCTTTTGGAAATTATAATTGTGGGGTCTGGTTAGGTTGGTAACGATGCATTCCATGTCATCGGTCACCGAAAGTATGGTAAGCTATTGTTTAAGTTTTGTTCAGCTTGATCGAAAAAGCGAAAACTCGCCCTGGCGCAGGCGCTATCCGATCCCATGCTTCTGTGAGCTGTTTTGACACCATGGACAGAAGGCGAAGCTTCCTAATGTTCAATACGTAGATCAAAGGCGACATTACCGATTCAGAGACAATTTCGTTTTTTTCTCAATTAATACAAACGCAGAATAAATTGATACGTTGACACTACTTAACGCATTGATTAAATGAAGCAACTATTTTGAATTTGTCACAATTATCAGTGCGTTTGTATTAATTACTCTCTCCACAGCCTCTTCCGTACAAACAACGCGTCCATCTATCATAAGTTCAGCCATGCCCACCGATTCTAAAATGCCTTGGAATTTTCGGGAACCGAATCAATTCGGATAAATAGGCGAGATCCATCTTAAGCTTTTGACCATGTTTACGCCGATTGGTCTTGCGTATGCAATAAAGAACTGCTCTAAGAATGAGCCGGAGACTGTGTCGTAGAATTAGAATCAACCGTATCGTTATAACGCTTAAGGTGCTGTGGTGTTTTTCCCAGTATTGGAATAAGGCCTTTTGACTCGCCAGCGCGAATCGCTTCGGGTCCTTTGAGGAACTAGCTCCATGATGATGTATTGCCATGGCATTAGGAAAGAAAGATATTTTCCAGCCGTGCTGATGGAACCTCTTGCACCAATCAACCTCTTCTCGATAAATAAAAAACTGTTCGTCCAACAAACCGACTTCCTCAAGTGCTTCTCTCCTCACGACAAGAAAACATCCAGCCAGATAATCGACATTCATATTTACGTCGTGTGTAAAATAACGCATATGTTCTCCGGAGAATGCCGGAGAATTTCTGAATAATTTGTCAAATCCAAGAGCAGGGCTCAGATTATTCCATAACGTAGGAAACTTTCTGCATGAATTTTGAAGAGTAAGATCCGGGTAATAGATTTTTGGGCCTGCAATACCAATATCTGGATTGGCATCCATGTACTCGATCAAGCGTAACAAGCAACCGTCGAGCAGCTCCACATCTGAATTCACGAGACAAACATATCGCCCCGTACTCTTATTAATTCCAACGTTGTTCGCTCGAGCAAACCCTATATTCGCATAATTTTCAATAACGATCGTTTGCGGGAAATGTGTGTGAATTGCGTCCACTGAACCATCCGTCGAACCATTGTCGACAACGATTACTTCTTTACAGATAGCTCTGTCCTGTTTGCTAATAGAACCTAAGCATTTTAGCAAAATATCCTTGGTATTCCAATTTACAATAATAATAGATGCGACCATCGATTTTGTTAAATACATCCTTCCCTTTATACTTGATTTAGGTTCTTTTCTATTTCTTCGAAATACCACAAAGTGATTGATTTCCCTAATAAGGCGTACTTTCTTGCTACAGCCATCTTTTTGAAGTGTGTTTTTGCTAATGACCTCATCTCAGTAGCGTTCCATAAACGGGTCTCAATAAAAGCTCTTGTCAGGCATAGTTTTTTAAGCTCATATAAAACATGATTAATTAGCACGGGGTTTATTCCTTTCCCTCTGTATGCGGGAAACATCTCATTGTCAAATAGATGAATATCCCTGATTCCTAAAGGCATGAAATATGGCATAATAGTCTGCCCCGTAATTGTCCAAACAAAGCCGGCAGTTTCTCCATTATATTTTACTAGCCACAACCATGCACCTTTTACAAACCTCTCATTTAGCTGGTTCATAACTATTCTGGATCATGGGTGATAAACAGCTGTTTCATCTCATGGTCCTTTAAATCTGTCATCACTTTCTTGCACTCGATCTCAATTATGCCGCTATTTTTATTGATATTATTAGGAGTAATCGCGTTTAGGTCTACACAAAATATCACATACTTATTATTAGTAAATAATCTTCTAAGTTGTGTGAGAACACGTAAACAAGTATTGACAAGTCCTTTTTCTCGATAATATTTAACAAATCTTATTTTCATTTCATTGAGGTACATTTTCACGTATCCTCTTTTTTACAAATTCAACAGATTTAATAATGAAAGAATGCAATGGTCGTTGTGTCAGCTCAAATTGTCCTATGAAGCTTATGTCTTTCCCGCCCAAGCCGGCTTTAAAGTGATATACACCTGGATTGCTATCTGGATCAATTCCGCCCAGATCATACCATTGACACCCTATCTCTTTTAACCATTGTATTATTCGCCATTGCAATAAATAGGAGCCTTTAAGCGTGAGTCCCTCATTGCCGGTAGATCCTAACAGATAAATTCCCGTATCACCCAGAGCTGAAACAACTACAACCGAGATTGCTTTACCATTAGATTTACAAACGGCAATTCTCATTTTTTGTGAATTAGAAAGGTTCTCTTGAATTCTGCCGAATTCCTCATAATCGACACCGGGAACAAACGCTTTACGTGAACGCATTTCTTTTTGGAGGTCTAAAAAAGTTCGATATAGCATGGTACTGCTGCCTTCGTCTATGGAGAGATTATTCCGTTCTGCGCGATTCAACTGATTTCTCCATTTTTGGTCTAATCCTTTTCTCAGCTCTTCAAGTGACCTGGAAAGGTCGAGTAATAACGTGCGATTGTTATTCTTGGTCCAGATAAACTGTTCGCTTTCCAACATAGATCTAAATGTTTGATCTATGACGTTAGGAGCTATTCTTAGAGAAAGGCCCCTTTCCTTCACGTAAACCTCCTTCAGTACACGAATAACGTATTGAAAGTTACTAAAATCATCTTGATCGCCGCGTTTTCTCCATAAGGGACCCCAAGGAACATACGCGATACCGCCTCCTATCATAGGGATTTTTATAACAGTCACTTGCGCAAGTCCTACAATATGGTTATTTTTTTTTAACCACTATATGGCTTAAATGCTTTTCGCCCCATCGTACGGCGCCATAGGACCACGTCTGATATACTGTTGTATCCTGAAAAAGGGACAATGCCTGAAACCAGGCGTTTTCGTCGATTTGATCAACTTCAGCGTAATACCCATTGTCAAGTTCTTGAATGTATTTTTTTTGCATCTCCAATATGCTGTTCCCTTAATTTTTGTTGACTTTGTTTGGTTCGACAAAGTACCTTGAGGATGCCTTTTGTAGCACTGCATTGAAGTAACGTTTTATGCGATAAACATAAGGAAGCCATCGATATGAACCTGTTATTTTTAAAACAAATTCCAAAGGCCAATCAGATGGATATACCTTCACTCTTCCCGTAATATGCTCGTCAGGCTTTTCAAAAGCGCATACAGGTTTGATGGAGTAAATCGTTGCATATCCAACCTCTCGGGCAATTTGTAGATGTTCTTCAGCAAAGGCTCCATGAGGAAAGCTGAACGAGGTCACCATCTGTCCAACAATCGATTCGAGGACCCTCTTTGATTCCATGAACTCCTGATTCACTTCTTCCGGCATCAGTCCTGTGAAAGGCCGATGGCTTACACCATGCGATCCGATCGTCACTAATGGGTTTTTTGAGATGACCCTGATCTCATCACAGGTCATAAGCCTTTCGCTTGAATTAGCCATCCAGCCGGGGACATTACCGATAAACCGTGTCGGGATAAATATCGTCGCCGGGATACTTCTTTTCTCCAGTTCGGGAGGGCGATCTCCTTAAAGGATATAAAACCATCGTCGAATGTGATAATTACATAGCCGTTACCTGCGCCCGAAGAAGGTCTGACGTTGCACGAAATAGGCTGGCTAAACTTATGGAGGAGGCTCATCTGCCGAGCAAAACACTTACTTTGCTCACGAGGTATGTCATGATAATATAGTACAACACACCGCGCCGCAGGCTTTCTCCCACTCAATGATAGGACGAGTCTCTGCAGAGTATCATATAAGAAAACGACAGCGCTGATACTTACAATTATAATACGTCTTTGTAACTCTGGTGACAACTTTGATGGCCATAATTATTTACTCCATTACTTCAGAATGGCAACTATTGATTATAAACATAGTTCTTGATATTTCGAAGATGACCATTATATTTTTGTTTATATCTTGTAGTATCATCTATGAATATATCTTCATTAGAAAGTCACGCGGCATAAAGAGCCGCGAAACACATATCAAGACGCCAGTAAGTCGCTCGCAATACACCTGATCGCATCTGAAACGCGCTGCAATCGCTCTTTGACAGCACAAGATAGCAAGGAAAACGGCTGTGACAGCCGATTCCCCTTCGGTTTCCCGGTTTTGGATACGCCGCCGCCCGGATGATGTTGATCCCCGCCGCTTTTAAGTAAGCAGCGAAGCTCACTGCGGACATGCCCCGGACGCGAAGGTTCTTGATTCCAGTCAATCGATCAAGCTGAGACATGGTCCCTTCGATTCCCGCACGGAATCGGTATCGGTCCCGAAACTCGGGAGATTCTTCGTACACACGCCGCCGGGCCAGACGGATCGCTTTATCGTCGTACCGGAGAGAGCGTCCTTTTTTGCCGGGCTTCGTCGGACATGTTTTCTTTCGGGAACAGCCGCGACAGGTTCTCTTTGAGAAGAACGCGATGTGATTGTCATCTTGGCTTTCGGTGTTTTCCGGCGCACATCCCTCCGGGCAGGAGGTTACCTCGTTCTCGCTGTTCATGGTGAATTCCGTGAGTGGAAGAGGCCTTGGGTCCTGCGCCCTTGACCGGCGAAACGATTTCAACACCCAGAGCTTCCGCCTTCCGGCAGTTCTCGTCACCGCCGTAAAGGGTATCGGCCAGGGCTTCCTTCGGCTTCAGGCCAAGCTCTGCGGTGGTTTCGATGAGCGGAATCAGGGCATGAGCATCGCGCTTGTGTGCAGGTTCGACGATCACGCCGGTGATCAAATTCAGGGTGTCGGCATCCTCGGAAGTGCTGTAGCTTTCGGCGACCTGCACCTGGTAGCCTTTGCCCTTATAGCCGTTATACCCGGCATCAGGGTCGGAAGGATTCTGCAAAGAGTCAGAAGGTACGTCTTTGTTCGCTTTGACCGAGACCTGGGTTGTATGCGTATCAACACGCTCCAGGATGCATTGTTCCTTAAGCAGCCGGACAAGGAACTGATAGCTGGTCATGGTGACGACCGGCTCGTTTCCCCTGAAACGTTCCACAAGGGTGAAAACGTCCTCAGCCAAGCTTGCAAGTGTCTTCGTCGATTCCGAAGGCTTGACCATCGAGAAGACGGCTTCTCCCTGCTTGGTCATGTACCGGTCGGAGAGGACCTTGTCCAAAGCTTCGTAGAGGTCTTTGTGATGGCGTTTGAGGTTTACGAGGAACTTCTTGATGGTCTTGACGAACAGGCCGATCCGGCCCAAATGGCGCATGTTGGAAAAGATATGGACCGAGTCGAAACGCTGCTTCGAGACGTCAACGGAAAAGACCTCGGCAAGTTTCTTGGTAACGTCATTGAACCTCCCCGCAGCAAGCAGGTTTCCCGACAATTGGCTACAGTGCAGAGATATCTGTTTATAAGGACGTCACCGGGCTTATCCCTGATGTTCAAAACTGATAGGCTAAGCGAAAAGGCGGTTGGGGGCAAGCCTGCCACTGTGTTTTATCCCCATCTCCTTTTTTCTTCTGCAAAACATATCCAAATTTTACTTAGACTCCTTGCCGCACACGCCAGGTTGAACTCTGTCTTTGCCCTTGAATTCCTCTGGGGGAAAATGCACGTAAACCTTGGTTCTCTTTTATGTCTCCTATTGCAGGCTCAACGATTTGTTGCCAAAACTTGTATACAACCTTTTCCTCCAGCATCTTCATCTTTGCTGCTATTGTGTTTCTCTCCGGCTCATACGGGAACATCTTGAGATATCGTATCTGCTTGCCATTTAGTAGTTCCCCAAACACCTTTCAGATGATTATTTTTTTTACAACTTGTACATTGCAATGACTTTTCTACCATATAATCAGATTTGCAGGCGCCGCAGGCGCTACAATGGCGCCGCTGCTTTTTGAAACATACTCATAAGCACCAATGTCCCATGTGCCATCCAATCCACGGGCAACATTGGCAGGGTCAACATTGTATGGACAGGCAAGAGTATAGCCTGCTGCCGTAGGAGCGAGCCGCAAGGTGGAAGTCTCTTGAGGCATAATTCTTAAAAATGCTATTGTTGCTCGTCTCACTTGTGAAATCTTGCTGGATTTATGACGATGCAGTCCATCTTATCGGCCACTGAAGGTAGGTAAGACTATTGCTTTCATGATCAATTACGGTAGTGTAAATACTATGTTATCTGGACAGGATACCGATCGAGGGGCATATGTAAAAAGACAGATGCGTCGGCTGGCTATAGCCAGCCGCGCATGCCTCGTTATCTATACGTAAGAGCTGTCAAGCCGTATCTAGGAGTATTTATTGTATTGACAGATTTTTAGGTGGAGCAGGCTCCCGTACTCCGCTTCCGCTGACTGCAAAACTGCCAGATTTGTACTCATAAGCCCCTAAATCCCAAACACCATCTGAGCCTCTTGTATTCCCATCCATATCCGCATTATAGGGAGAAGAAAGCGTATATCCGGCCGCAGTAGCAGATGCAAGATGGAAATCTCTCGCTGCATAATTTACAAATTGGCTACTGCTACTCACAACAGTGTTATTGCTATTAGTCATGTTTCCTACATTGAACCCTGAATTTCCCCCGTATCCTATATTGTTTCTGATCTCTCCTGTTGCGCCAACACCACCTCCATTAGAGCCTGAATTGTTAATGACGCAACCAAGGTTCATATCAGCACAGGTGTTATTATAGATAAGCACATTCCCGTAAGTGCCATAACCTGTTCCATCGCCGTCCCGAAGTTCAATCCCCCGTGGATAATCACTTCCAGTCGGGAAGTAACCATCATAAAACAGATTACCATAGATATAAAAATTATACATGGAGGAGGAAGTACCACCATTCCAGTAAGTTAAAAAAATACCTTCAGCACTATAATTATGAAATTTATTATATCGTATAGTAAGGTCATGTGCCGGGTTGCCTATCCACATCATATTAGGATGATTCAAGCCAACAATATCATACATATCGTTGTATTCTATAATTGCATTGTTTACCCCTGCAAAATATATTGGCGTATTCATTCCATGGATAGAACAGTGTGAAATCAGCAATCCCGTTGAATCACTCACGCCAACAAGTGCAACTCCCCAAGCATTGCCCTCTGTCCCATGTCCTGTAAATTCTATGTGTTTTAGTTTGAATCCTGGAGCAACGCTGGACGTTATAAAAATACCATTTGCATTTGCGACGTCTGGTACGTCTATCTTGATTCCATAGCTCGTCATCCCGTCAATATCAATATATCCAGGAGAGCTGCCGTCTACCGTTGTGTTATTAAAAAAGGCCTGCCCGGTTCCGTAACTGTTGCTCCAACCAGAAACACTTTGGCAAGCATCAGCAAGATCAGTTGAGGCAGGACATTTTTTAATATAGATAGGAGTCGTGCCACTTCGTGCGGTATTGACCCCATTTATTGAACTGCCATAATTTCCAGAGGCAATGTAGTAGGTGTCACCACGGGTTAATGTTGTGGGAAGGTTGGTATATGCGTTTGTCCAGTCACTACCATTATTACTTCCTGAAGCGCCAGGTCGAACATAGTGAATTGAGGCGGCATCGGCACTCGATGTTCTAAGAAACAACAACGATAGAAGCAAAACCAAGAACAATAAAACTTTCGTTTGCGTTGATGAATAATTGTATTTCATGATGCATTCCTCCTCAATTGTTCGCATGCCCCATTGCCTGATCCTATAAACTGGGACTCTTACAGCGTCTCCCACCCTTTCAGATGGCTTCCTGCTGTAATGGCGATAAGAATTACATAAACCTCTTTGACATTAAATATACATTACATATTTATGTGATAGAGGGCTGTGACTCAAATCACAATGTTACATAGATATTTGTAATGGGGCAATCAGTTGTTCTTTATCGGTCCCCCCTTTTCTATATGGAGTCCGCATATGCGTCCTATCTGCCCCATGTGATTACGCTGTCTATATTATATTATGAATGTATCAATCTTTTCAATTGTTCCCGTCTGACGTAATTGACTACCTCAGCGGATACAGCCTTGCGCTCTCTCTTTGCTGCAGACCATATAAATCCGAACATTCTAAATAGTGCTTTCAGAAAAAAAGGCCTTTCTCTTATCCGTCTTATGCATTTCGCCAATTCAAATAGAGGATGGTTCCCAATTGTATAATCCATCTTACCTTGTCTGATTGCATCTTTCAGTGCCCCCCGTTTTGCTGCGCTTGTCTTTAGATGTTGCACAATAATATCTGGAAATGCCGTCACTGTCCATCCCTTTTTGCGGGCCAGAATTTCGCACAGCGTATCCTCACCACCATATGGCAAAGGCATGTGGCGGCCAATTGCTTCGTAGCATTCCCTACGAAAGAGCTGAATTGCACCTGCAACTGACAACGATGAATTTGATGGCCGATTCCTGAAATCGCCTCTCAACCACTCATGAATGAAGCCGCCAGCTAAGCCAAGTCTTGTATTTTCCTGAAATTTACTGATGACTCGCTCGTAATAGTCGACGCCGAAGGTGATATCGGCGTCAAGTATCCCAATAAACTCATATGGCGTGCCCTTAATTGCTGCATACCCAGCGCGAATTGCAAAGACCTTTGAGATAAAACATGGAGATGTTTCTGTCTTTTCTCTGCGGATATATTCGATTAAGTTGTATCGCTCGGCATAGTTCTTGATGATTGAGTCAGTATTATCAGTAGATCCATCGCTGACGATTACCCATTTGCGCGGAGCCACTGACTGCCCTAACACGGCTTCGATAGTTGCGCCAATATACGCATCCTCGTTATATGCGGCAGTAATCAACACATACTCGCTCTCAGACATAACGTTTTCCTTACAATCACGCGGGGGGACGATCATGGACTAACCGGTGCGCTCACTCTTCAAAAACAAGAAACCAACTAAATATATTACACCATTTGCCCAAAGATATTTTCAGCGCGTCACGCGAGGCCTTCCTTGGTATCAGCGCCATGAGGCTAACGATAAGTATGACTCGAAAAAAAGCCACGCCGCTCATAGTCGATCGATAGAGATAACCGTATAGTTTGCCGTGTTCTTTCGTCTTGAAGAGGAAGAGGGCCCCTCACGCGTGGCTGTTTTGCCCCAGTCTGAAATGGACTATAGAGCCGGTTGGGTTGTATGGTATCCGAATAGCCCGGGATTATCACTTCTTTGATTTACCTGCAGCCTCTTGAGGCGGCGCTGTTCCCGGGCGGCCTCAAGTTTTCGATCCCGTTCTTTGAAAATCTCTTGGCCCCTGCCGTTCAGTTTGTCCGCCGGCGTGATATAGCCGGTCTCGCTGTGAAGCCGGACGGTATTGTAATGTTCGATGTCCTCTACCACAAACCACCGGGCGTCGTCAATTGAAAGCGGCGTCTTCGGACGGATGCATTCTCCTTTGAGCGTTTTGTGGAATCGCTCCAGTTTGCCGTTCGACTGCGGGTAGAAGGGCGATGTCCGAACGTGCGTCATGCCGGACAGTTGGATGAACTCCTTAAAGTCCTTGGCTACTGTGCTGATGTCTCGATAGATGGATTCGAGACATTTCTGCAGTAGTGCGCCGATTTCCAGTTAACAACGATAATCCATATTAATCTTGGGACTCAGATTCGCATACTTCCATCTATTTTCAAACATGAAAACGCGCATTCTAACAGTTATCACAGCATAGAGGTGTACAAACGTCAGATTGAAGGTATCTCGATGGGCTACTGCAGTAACCCGTTTACCAGCGTCACATAATCCTTTTTCTTTTCATCCCAATTATGTATTGCAATATATTTTAATCCTGCTTGTACAAGTCTTTCTCTCTTTGAATGATCTCCAGCCAATTCCAAGATTCGAGCGGCAAGCTCTTCGTGATTTTCCGGTTCAAAGAAGACCATCATGGAATCATCAAAATAATATGCATCGATTTCAGTCTTGGATGCAACTATTGGTATACCAGCAGCCATATAATCAAATATTTTGGTGCTGAAAGCTCCGGACGCGAAAACCCCGGCCCTTTTTGGAACTACACCTATATCAGCCCTTGAATAGATTTTGTGCAGTTCTTCTGCCGGGACCGTATCAAAGAAATGGACGTTCTCTTCCACACCAAGGTCCTTTATTATCTGCTTAATATAATAAAAATAGCGCTGATTGTTTGTAAGTGTATAGATCATTATTTCAATATCCGGGAATTTGGCTTTGATAGCCGGTATGGCCCTAATCAATATGTCGGTACCGTGGATATGGGATATAGTGCCAGGATAGATAATAGTCAGTTTGCCGTTATCGCTTTTTTTTTGGACACCCTTAAAGTAGGCAAGTTGCGGATAATTCATATAAGTGGTGCATGAATTTGCCGTAAGTTTCTGCCTGTTAATAATTTTCTGTCTCCAAAGATCGTTTGCGATAATAACATGGTCCGCGAAAAGTACTGATATTTTTTCAATAAAGAGAAGCGTCTTAGCAAAGGAACTACTCATATTTTTATTAAACTTCTGGCAGAATAACTCAGGAAGGATGTCATGGATGTCCAGAATAACTTTTGCCCCAAGAAGCTTGGGGATCAGACTCATAAAAACGAGAAAATCGGGGACATTGTGTATATGAAAAAGCTTATAAGGTTTCCGCAAATGCCTAAACAAGACGATGATACTTCCCTTGAAGAAAAAAGACATCATCCTGATTATAAAATTAGAGATATGTTTTTCGTTGAATGCTCTTTTCTGAATGCGGTATATATTAACACCGTTAAGGACAGACGTTGAAGGCTGGTTCTGGTCCTGCAAGACAATCGCGTCAATTTCATGGCCTTGTTCAACAAGGGCCTCTGCATAACGGCGGACGCGGTCGTCCGTATCATAAAAGGTATAGGCTATTACGCACATTCTCATCGTCAGAACGACTCCATGCTATTGAGACTGTTCACTATAAATTCGAGATCGGGGTGTGTAAGTGTATAGTGATTCGGAATGATAAGGGTACTTCGAGCACATAGCTCCGCGTTTACGCAATCGTCGTCGTATTTATAACGGTGTTTAGCGATGTCTGCGATATTACTAAGATACCGCGCTGTATCTATACCACGGGCAAAAAGTGCATCGGAAATTGCATCGCGTTTCTCAGGCTGTTGGAACCTGATTGCAAACTGATAATAATTACTAAAACATTCATTATTTTCTCTGGGAAGGTAAATATCTGCCATCCGTATTCTATCGAGCAAGTAAAATGAGTTTTCTCGCTGTTTCTGTATTTTTGCAGGAAATGTATCCATTCTATCGCTCAGTATTTGAAGGTCTCCTAATCTGATTTTCCCCGTTGTAAATCCTGACTTGGCTGTTAAATTCAATGTCTTATCGAGGCGCGTCCCGATGGGATATCCAAGTACTCCATACCACGGTCTGTGATAGAGGGTCGATTTGATGGTGTGGCCAGACAGTGCAAAATTTCTTGGCGCATTGAACTTCGGTCAAAGGAATCGACCAGTCTTTCAATAGAATCGCCTAATACGCTGTCTGCAGTAAGTATTGCGCTTCCTTCACCTGCGGAAATATATTTACCAGATCTGAAAGAAAAAAATGAGGCCGTGCCCAGCAAACCTGTATATACGCCTTTATATTTGCTAAATAAAGAATGGGCGCAGTCTTCAATAATTGGTATATTCCCACATACGGTACGAATTGCATCCATGTCGGCAGGATTTCCGAACATATGGACAACTACAACTGCAGAAAGCGATTCCATTTTTTTCTTCAGATCAGAAACGGATAGATTATAGTCCTCCATATTTACATCAATGAATCGCGGCACGAGATTCGCCTTCTTTATTGCTTCAAATACAACATCACAGCAAAAAAGAGGAACACCCACATACGACCCAGGGCGAATATTGAGAGACTTTAAAATTGCATACAGCGATGTCCTGCCTGATGTGGTCATAATCGGTTTTCTATCGAATATTTTCCCAATATGACCATCGGTAGTGCTCTTTTTTCCTCGTATCGAAGCAATGGATGCATTTACACAGTCAGATAGTGCATAATCCCAGTTATTTCGAGGTATGAGCTTTGCCTTTGAAATTACCATAAGATTCATTCTATAGATATTTGAACATGTCTTCTTTTGTCGGTAGACATCCTGGAACAAGAAGACCGTCATTATCCTCATCCAAATTTATCGCACTATTACCCATACATATGATTTTTTTTGCACTTGGCTTAAACTCGACTTTTGAGCCGAATACGAAATCCGCTCCAGAAATATGATATTTTATTAGTCTTACCACTGCTATCCGGTTAAAATAGCATCCATGAAGGGGTTCATTCAGTTTCATAAAAAAAGTATGCAACCAAACAAGTTCTCATGGTATTAATTTGCTTCGTTTTCTGGGATCTTAATTTCTCGCCTGGATTCAAGCTTTTTCAAGCATTGTCGTCAACCAATATTTCACGATATCTTTGGGCAATACATGCCAATATTTGCCATGATACTTGCTTATTATATAAGCAAGAAATTCCTGGTAGCGTTCTGCCGGATATTCTTCCAAGCTCGGTTTCAAGCCATCAAATTTCATATAATCAGGATGAACATTGATGAGCGCCATCCCTCCTTTTTCCACAATCCATTCCAATTTTTTCTTCCAGACATCGATACTTTTTTCTTTCATAAGGATAAACAAGGTAAAATCCTGCGGAAGCGTATAAGGAAGCTCCACATACCCTTTTTGACCCTTTTGCTCGGCTACCCAGAAGGGAAAGATCGTGCCCATGCCATCCGGTTGAGGCTCGAAGGGATCGGTATCAAACGTTGATGCATCGTACGTGATCTCAAGATCATGGAACCATTCCAGGTTGTGCTGCATGGACGGCGAGCGGTAGCCGACGGCGTCCCACTCCTTGATGTAGCGATTGATTTTAATTGCGCGCCTCCGAAACTCTTCGCGCGAATCAAAGTATTTGCCGTCATGATACAGACCGTGGACACCGACCTCGAACTTTCTCTCAATCAGTTTGCGGCGCAATTCAGGGGAAACACGATACCGTTCCGGCACAAAATTAAACGATGAGCGGAAACCGAGCTCTTCCTCAAGACGCATGAGTTTGCCGCTGCGTTCCTGTCCCCGGGCAGTGTCCACATCATGGGTCAGCACGAGGGCAAACTTCTTCCTTTCAGGCCAGCCTAACCATCCGGCTGGCGGCGCGCCGGCCTTTTCATCGATCGGCCACACATCCTTACAGGCGATCTTCTGGCGTAAAACGAGATTCGAGCGTATGGCGATTTGCAATCGGCGCGGGATTAATGGCTTGATAAAGTAATACAGTTTATTTCTGAACATTTATTAACCAATATGTTTATATAAAAGAGAGCCGACTATTTTTAAGATAGGAATTGGCAGTCGGGCGAATATTTTGTTATGGAACCCCTGTGAACTCGGTGAATCTCTGACATACGCTGCTTTTCTCAGGTCGTATCGGTGATATAAAACAGGATACTCTTCCGCACCCCATCCTTTTTTAAAATACCTGAGTCCTTCATTTTCAGGTTCTGATCGACCGAAGTCGAGCCTGCTACAGCCATTGCGGCAATACCACTGAATCGCATTCCACATGAGAAGATCATTTGGCCTTAGATGCTGGTATGCGCTATCTGATGCGCTGAACTTATAGATGACCTCATTGCCAAAATGCAGAAAGACGGCGCCTGATATCGTTTGCCCATTATAGAATGCAAGAACAACCTGTCCATGACCTCTGCTTATAATGTGTTCGTAAAGCCTCTGAAAAAAGCTGAACGGTTGTGGGGGCGTTCCATGTTTTTTTCTGGTCACGCAGTGCAACCGATAAAATGTCTTGACCGCGTCGATTGTGTTGCTTTGTGTGATAGTCACTCCTTCTCGTATCGCTTTCGTTATATTACTCTTTCTTCCCTTCTGCACGTGAGCATATATTGCATCAATATCCGCGGAGAGTTTTAGGCTGTGACGATAATAAGACGCAGAAAAAGGCGCGTGTCCAAACAGGGCTTCCCCTCCACGAAGTTCCAAATAGTTCCATTTCGCGTTCTTGCCATACTCCTCTAAATATTTCAGAACATCCTTCCACGTGTTCGTATCGTGGATAATGGGTTCGCAGTAATCAGTAAACGGCAGGGACACACCCCGATTTCCGGTCAGACAACTTTTAACTTCCATTATGGGCACTAAAATGTCCAGTTTACCGTCCTGTATGCGCGTCAGATAGAAAGGACGGTAGGTATATGAATCGTGAAGAACGCGGGCCCAAAAGGAGGTATGGAAGAAGGAATAATCGCGAGAAGCCAGCAGAAGATTGTCCCATCCCGGATACTCAAGAGGATTTATAATTTTAAATTCCATGGTTTTCATAATGAGAGGTCAGGCAAATATATTTTTTCTCCGCCAAGAACTCGATCGTCTTGTCGAAGAGCACGTCACTTTCAGCACTACGATAATGGGCCTCCGTGGCAGGCGGCCGGATGGTAATTACGATCTGTCTTTTTCGATGCCGAGTTCACTGAGCAGCGTCGGGTTGGGCGAGGAATCCGGGACATAGGCATCCTCCTTGATGCCCGGATATTTAAGTATTCGCTCCGATGCGATGCGGACAGCCTCTGTCGGAATAACATCGGGAACTACGATGCGCACAACATTTTCCAGAGGCATTAATTTCGCATGCTCATGGTCCAAGATTGTAACAACCGGCAGTCTCTACAGGAAAGAAAAAGTGTTGCGACTTCTATCCATGCGATACAGCAAGGTCCGGTTTCTCCCTCCATACGAACGACGCCATTTGCAAAAAGCGCATGATCAGGCCGGCCAGCTTCGTACCATGTTTTTACCGTAACGACTCCCGATCCGCTGATAACGAAAACCGCCAGATCGGCAAGCTCACAAGTCTGAAAACAATCACGGGCTGTCAAAATGACCTTGTATCCACGTTGTTCGAGCTGCGCAATGATCGGCTTAAAGAAAGGGATGTGGGGCGAATTGTCCAAATCTATCCAAACTTTTTTCTTTTGTAAAGTCATCTATGATTCACCTTTCCGCTGTTCTCATCAGGGGCCGAAGAAATCAAATACTTCAATGCAGGTCCGGATGGAAAATCTTTTTAACCGCTGGATTTCCCTAACATTGCACCATATTACATCCATTGACTATGCTTTTTTCTAAATAATCTTCGAAATGCTACTGCTAAACGAGCAGGATAATGAATCGTCGTTTTTTTAGCACCGTAATAGAGAAGCCATTCCTCCCACGTGAAGGTCTGTTTCCTTATTCGCACCTCATCAGCCAATTCCTTATTTCCTGCATGAAAAGCAAGTTTTAAAGAACATTCATCAAAGTAAATTTGAAACTTATCTTTTAACTGTTGCGGAAGATCATACTTGTTACAAAGATAGAGCATAAGTTCCGCGTTTGACATTGAGAATCGTATTTCCTTTTTGACATCCTTGCTTCTGGTAGCTGATTCATCCGTAATGTTATAGGTTGCCAGCGACTCAGGGATATAATGCAGTCGAGCCATTGTTGCCATCTCCACCCAGAGCTGGGTGTCACCCATGAGAAAATGGCCGCTTCGGTGGAGATAGGGATCTGCTGCAATAATCTGCTCACAAAGATCCCGTCGAATCATAACGGTACAGGTCAAGGGCACACCCTTGCCTTCAAGAAGATGAGATATAGAGGGATTTTCCGGTATCTTCCACTTCCGGTATTTCATGAAATCATTTATTTTTTTCTTACGGTTGACAAGATATACATCATAACTGGAATACACCAGCCCGCATTCCGGATTGCTGTCGAGGTAATCCGCCTGTTTTTGAAGTTTGTCCGGATTGTGCCAAAAATCATCGCCTTCACAAAAAGCAATGTACTTTCCCTGACAGGCCGCTAAAACGCGCTAGGCCGTTTTTCTTCATTCCGACATTTTCGTCCGACGTGACCACTCGAATGATGTCCGGGTGTTTTTTCTGATACTCAAAAACAAGCTCCCGTGTGCCGTCGGTGGAACAGTCCTCCCCTATCACCAGTTCGAAGGGAAATTTCGTTTTCTGCTGCAAAACTCCCTCGATGGCCTGCGCGATAAAAGGCGCATGGTTGTATGTGACCATCTTGACGCTGACCAGGGGCGCTGGCATGTTAAGGAACTCCTATTCCGGACAATTCAGGACCAAGAAGATAACGGCAATGGTAACGATGCCTGTTTCGGTTTTAAAGGTTACGTCTTTCGTAGTTGAACGCAGACTCTCTGACGATAGACGATACAGGCTTCGTAACCTTTACCATTTCTCTCCTTTTCCGTGTTTTGAGTTATATACGATGAGGTTGCAGTGATGATAATTTTGTATTCTTTTCCTTATCCCCTGTTAAACCTATCAGCTTATCTTTGTTTTTCGCAACAAACTCCGGATAAGCCTCTAAGTTGCCATTTAACATGCACGGTACGCAGCTGCTTATTGGAAACACGTTTCCACATGTGCATGACAATATCCCCTCCAATATTTCTTTTTTTATAACATGTTATGCAATCAAACTTACGCTGTTCCTTGCCGGCATCATGGCCTTTTATCGAAATGTTTTGCAATCCACAATATATGTTACATCGAGGCGATTTGATTGACTGCTCTAAATTACCTGATTCATTTGTACCTTCTTCAAATGAATTTAGTTTTAATTGATTTCCACACGAGGGACAACAGAGCAGGTCAAGAAGACGATATTTCATTGTAACCCCCTAACATTTTGAATGATTGCGATAAGATCGCAGAGCGTCATAACCGGTTTGCGAAGCAGGTTCATTTACCGACTCCTAAAACCTTTGGCTTAGTGACGGTTCTGTTCACTTGTTCTTTCTGGGTGTATTTAACAACATCGTTTGGAATAGCCTTCTTTTGTTTTAGCTCAGCGCCAGATGGAGGTGTTCGTCCCAAGAACAGTGAAGATAGTCACTATAATAAGAAAGGAGTTTACCACAGCCAAAGTGCCCATGGCTTCGGCCCCATAGATGCGGGCGACGATGACACTCGCTACCAGGGTCAGACCGATAGCAACTACCCTGGCCGCGATGACGTAGACTGAGCCGGTGAGGATCTCGGAAAACTTCTTGTCGGAATTCAAGTTTTTATTGTTTCCGGGTATCGATCATTTAATACATCCGACCTCTGGGTACGAGGTGATAGATAAACGCTCCCTATTAGTGCCAAAGTTCATCCAGGTCATAAGCCGTAATACTCCTTGAACCATACCACAAACTTTTGAATGCCCTCCTCGATTGGAGTCAAGGGCTTAAAACCCACGTCGCGCATAAGATCATCAACATCAGCATAGGTAATGGGGACGTCTCCGGGCTGCATGGGAAGCATGTTTTTTAACGCGGTTTTACCGAGATTCGACTCCAAGAGCGCAATAAATTTCGACAGGTCAATAGGGTTATTGTTGCCGATGTTGTACAATTTGTAAGGAGCATAACTAGATCCCGGGTCGGCCTTTGTCCTGTCCCAGCTGGGATTTGGCTGGGGGATTTTATCCATGACACGTAAAACCCCTTCAACAATGTCGTCGATATAGGTGAAATCACGCTTCATGTCGCCGTTGTTGAATACGTCAATGGGTTTTCCCTCCAGAATAGCTTTGGTGAAGGAAAAATAGGCCATATCCGGACGACCCCAGGGACCATAGACCGTAAAGAACCTGAGGCCGGTGCACGGGAGACCATATAAATGTGCATAGGTATGCGCCATCAGCTCGTTCGCTTTTTTGGACGCGGCATAAAGTGAAACAGGGTGGTCCACATTATCGCTGACTGAAAAAGGTATTTTGGCATTGGTTCCGTAGATCGAGCTTGAAGAGGCGAAAACGAGATGTTTGACATGATTGTGTCGGCAACCTTCCAGGATGTTCGTGAACCCGACAATGTTGCTGTCGATGTAGGAATAAGGGTTTTTTAAGGAATAACGAACGCCAGGCTGGGCTGCCAAATTCACCACGCAATCGAATTTACCCTTTCTAAATAGCTCATCTATGGTCAGCCGGTCTGACAAGTTGGCTCTCATAAACATAAAATTCTTACGATCTTCGAGGACCGACAGTCGTGCTCGTTTGAGATTCACATCGTAATAATCGTTTAAATTATCGATGCCTGTCACCTCAACGCCTTGTTCGAGCAATTTTCGCGATAGATGGAACCCGATGAAACCGGCCGCTCCAGTAATCATAATTTTATTCAAGCACTCACCTCTATGTACTCTGACTTCTATTATTTTAAATATAAAAACATTATCTCTCGGTTTTCAAGGGGGAGGGACCTAATAGGTGGCCCCGTAGCCAGCTACGGGAGAGTTGCAGGTTCAAGGGGTCCGAATGCTCGAGCATCTCACTTGAATCCTTGAACCCTCGACACCTTGAATCCTGATGTCTTTATCTTATTCCAACCCGCTTGCCATATTTCCATAAAAGCCTTCAAGCGAAATACGCGGCAAAGGAGAACATAAACAACTATTCCCGTGGCAATTTGCACTAAAAGCATGGACCATTGGTGGGAGAACTGCAGCAACCCGGCGGCATATACCGCAATGCCCATCAGTGAGGCCGCGATGAGGTAAGGGAACAGGTCAAGCACCTGCTCTTTGATGCGGGTAACTGATCAGAACTGCCGTTGTAATAACTGTTCAAATAATACGCGATGATCGAATTGACGATCATGCCGTAAATCATCGCGGATATGCCCCATCGCCAGGTTATGGCAATATTGATCGCGATCATGACTTTTTTGATGATCTCCAGGCGGAAAAAAAGGTCGGACCGGCCCAGGGCCTGCAGCACATTCAAGTTCATCAGTTGCAGCGGAAACAGCAAACCGGCCACACAGAGCAACTGCAAATAAGGAACAGAGGGTGCCCACTTTTCCGTCAACATTACCAGCACCAGGGGACGGGCAATGATCGCCAGGCCGATCATCATGGGGAAATTCACCAGAACCAGCATGGTCAAGGCCTTTTTCAATCCTCTTTTCAGTCGGGCCGGATCATCCTGGATCGTGGAGAACACAGGAAACGTGACCCGTCCCACCATTCCCGACAACGTTTGCGTTGGAAGATCATTCATGGTCTTGGCGCGTGTAAAATAATCCGAGATCAGCGGCGGAAAACAGCCTGCCGATGACCACGAGATAGATATTGTCAAAGATCTGATTCAGCAATCCTGAAAACAGCATGCGCGAACCGAAACCGAACATTTCCCGCAGGGAGTTGAAGCTGAAGATCAGGATCGGCCTCCAGGAACTGATATAGACCAGAGACAAACTGTCTGAAAAAAGCGAGCTGGATATCTGCTGAATAACCAGGCTCCATACGCCGAATCCACGGCGGCCAGAGTAATACCGATGATACCCGACAATGCGCCGGCGATCAGGCTTACCTTGGTCTGGGTCTTGAAGTTGATCTGTCTGGTGAGGATGGTGCTCTGAATCAGGCCGAAGGAATTTATCACGATGGTCAGCGACAGCGCCCGCGTCAGGGGGGTCAGGACAGGCTGTTTATAAAAAGCGGCTATCCAGGGGGCGGCGAGACACAACAGGCCCGCGGCTGCCAACCCCACCAGTATATTAAAATAAAATATCGGAACAGATGTCGGTTTGCGTTATTTCCCGTTTCTGGATCAAGGCAGCGCCGAATCCGCTGTCAAGGAATGATTGAGATACAGCCATGAAGATCGTCAGCATCCCGATCAGACCGAACTGCTCAGGGAACAGCAGCCGCGCCAAAACGATCCCGATGACGAATTGCACGCCCCGCTGCGCACCAGGGCCTCGACAAAACTCCATGAGATGGCGCCAGGTGTTTTCTGTTGAAGATTGTCTGTCATAATTAGAGAAGGTTTAATCCCCGAATCAGGCGTCTTCGACCATCGAGTCTCTCAAACCACCCTCTCCGAATACGCGGTCCCTGCGTCGACCTTCGGCTCTGAAACCTGTCTGTCTATTTTTCTGCCGTATCGACCATTCCCCTCTTCCAGATCCAATACTCGCCTTAATTCGTCCGCCGTCATGACGGGCCTATCATGGTCATTGGCGATAATATGAATTCGCCTCAGCAGATCAATATTGCGCGCCAGCCTGGTTCTTCGGCCGTCGAAGAAAATATTATCTTCGAGGCCAACACGGACGCCCCCGCCGATCGCAATGGCCACGCTGTTCATGGGTAATTGACTGTCTCCTATGCCGGCCAGGCTCCACAAGGACCGCTCGGGCAGGTCCCTGATCATAATGCCGACATGCAGAAGGTCGGCCTGCGCGCATGCGATGTTGCCCAGCAGGAGATTGAAATAATAAGGCGGCGATATCAATGATTTCTTTTCCAGGTAGCGCGCATAATTGATCATGCCGATGTCAAATGCCTCGAGTTCAGGGCTGATCCCCCGCTCTTTCATCCGCAAGGCCAGGGCCTGAATCATGGCCGGTTCGTTGATTGAAGCCTGTTTGTTGAAATTGACCGAGCTCAGGGTCAGGCTTCCCATGTCCGGTTTCAGGTCTCCGTCCAGCTCCAATGGTTCCGCTCTTTTTTCAAATTCCGTAAAATCACGACCGCTCAATGACACGCATATGATCAATTCCGGCGAGAACTTGCGGATCCCTCCGATGATTTCGGCGAAAATCTCCGCCTTATACGTCGGCTTGCCTGAAAGGGGGTCTCTGGCATGCAGATGGACCATGGAGATGCCCACTTCACAGGCTTCATGAACGTCTTCAACGATCTCGGAAACACTGACCGGTACATGGGGCGTCATTGCCTTTGTCGGGATCATACCGGTCGGCGCAAAATTGATGATGAGTTTGTTGTTTATGTTGCCTCCCCCTTTCGTTCTTCCCCGTATTGTCAAGATTTAACCACTCAGCCTTCATATGTTTTCTTGAAGACCGCCGGAACGCCGGCGACCAGAGTTTTATCCCGTACATCGTTGATCACTACCGCGCCGGCCGCGACTACAGCACCTTTTCCGATGACGAGTTCCTCTACTACATTTGCGCCGAGGCCGATCATCGCTCCGGCCAGGATCTCGACGTGGCCGGCGATATTACTGCCGGGATTCAAGCGCACGTATTCATGAAGTACGGTGTCATGCCCGACGCTAACTCCACGGTTCACGAAAACGTGGTCTTTGAGAACACATCCCGGGCCGATAACGCTCATGGGGCCGATAAAGACGCCCTGTCCTATCTTTGCACGGGGAGAAACGTATGCCGTTGGATGGATCAATTGGGAGAACTGCAGCCGGTATTTATTCTTAAGATATTCTATAAGAACGGCCTTTTGGGGAGTGGTCGGAACAACGAAGTACCCTTCGTCCTCCCGGGGAGTAAAATCCTCCAACGGCGTAATCAGCGGCCGTTCATTCAGTTCCCGGAGCCTTGTCTCAAAGTCTTTTGTACGCTCGCGCTTCTGTTCCGGAGCGTTGAGAACAATCCGGGTGATCTTCTTGCCCAACGCATGAACGCAATCATAAACATCACTGAGCATGTTACCAACGCCGAATAAGACCATATTAAGCATTGCCCTTTTTGAGTTTTCCCGGTTTCTCTGAAGCCGTCACGAGACCGACCCCACCTGCGGGTCCTGCCAATTCTCAATATACAGCGGCACGCCATCGATGTCTCTTGGGCATATAATCCGGGCTGTTCCAGAGGGGGACCTTGTTAATTTTATCAAAAAGCCCTTCGCTGGTCCCGTAGAGATTATCACATATGTCCGTGCCGACGAGCCGAACATCGGCGAAGAAAGTACTCCTGCGCAAGCTTCGAGCTAGCGCTCTTGAGGTGACGCCACACGCGCCAGTTGTCAGTATATTGATCATTTCGAGTCTCCGGGCGATAGTTTTCGATAGCAGTTACTTTTCGCAAGAGGCCTTGCGATCATATACGGTCGCATCCGGGTATCTTGCACCCATTATCCTTTGGCAGACATATGCCTTTATTTACACCTGAGGATGTAATTGAAGCGCCATCAGAATCTATTTACTGTTCGAATGCGGTCCTTTCCGTGAATGAAGAGATATGATAATCTCGCAACTCACCTCGATGTCTGACGATTCCAGACTATCGTGGATTGGCAGCATTAATCTGCACTCGCCAACTCCACGGGCAACAGTCTAGGAACCGTTCATCGGAATACCGCGCTAACATGAGTTATCGCAAGCCGACCGATAAAAATAACGCCGAGTACGTTCATTCCATTGTTCGAGACTATCATACCAATCATCGCGGCTCACCCTAAATTCCTATTCATCAGTTCGATCGGCATGTAGGCACACCTGTAACTTAGTGCGGAAGATAAAGGCGTTACAGGACGAATCCCGTCGATTTCTCATGCAACGGTAAGGTTTAGTCGCCTCAGGGGCACCCTACAACCTGCGATGCGCCCACGCCCTCATCAGCGCCGGCTCACCACATCGATCTCCAGCATGATCGGACTGCTGCCATGCAGGGAAGAGACGTATTTTATAGAGTATTGGCCGAGAAGAATATCACTGATGGCCTGGTAAACACCGGAGAGTTGATCTGGCAGTTGTAATATAATAATATTGTCCTCCGGTTTCGCTTGCCAGACGGTTCATGACGCCGCCGTCAACGTTGTCGCCCAGACCTACCGTGTATATTGCCACGTCATTTTCCGTTGCATATGCGATGACCTCGTCCAGCGTTTTGACAGAACCGTTCGGAACGCCCAGGTATCCGTCGTCCCAGCCGTCAGAAACCAAAACAATAGCTTTGTGTTTCAGTCTCACGGCGGTTTTTTCGACGGCAAACCAGAGGGTGTCATACAGATATGTTTCTCCTTCCCCCGATTCTGACGGCGCGGTGTTTATCGCCGTTATCAAAACAGCAGTATCGCTCGTAAAGCTGCACATCTGTTGTGCATTTGCGCAAATTTGATGATTGAAGCCTCATCATCCGGGTTCAGATACCCTATAAAATTGATAGATGCGGCTTCAATGGTCGGAAGCTGGTTTTGCACGCTT
Organism: Nitrospirota bacterium; assembly: GCA_963796285.1. Lineage (GTDB taxonomy): Bacteria > Nitrospirota > UBA9217 > UBA9217 > UBA9217 > JALNZF01. Next base: position 337,727 of record CAWCKW010000012.1, on the reverse strand, counting down.
CCCGAGTAATCGAGAACCATGGCCACTGATATTGGTACTGGCGTTGTAACTTGTGAAACGCTTTAGATCGTCTGCTGCACGCCATTTTCCTTTAATTGAAAGTCGCCGGCTGTCAGCCCTGCCAGGGGAGTATTATTTTGATCAGTTACGTTGACTATAAGCTCAAGAACCCCCGTCGTCGAACAACTAGTTGTATTGACTTGGTTAATGGCGACCCTGAGCGCTTTTCCGCTTCCCGTAACGTCTACTGTCACGGAATTTTCATTGGCTGCATCCGATGGGATGTCGAAGCTGTCGGTAAAAGTACCCTGGCTTGTCGGATCGAACCGAACTTTGAAGCTGCATGCCGCCGACGGCTGCACCGCCTGCCCGGAGCAAGCATCATTCACGATGCTGAAAGGAGGAGCCAGGGGGTTTGCCTGAGCAATCTGACCGATATTAAGGCTGATTGATCCGGTATTTTGGATCGAGATAGTCTGGTCCGAAATATTATTCAGGACAACATTGCCGTTTGAGATTTGACGGCTGCTTACATTAATTTGCGGTGGCTCTGCTCCGCTTCCGGTAACGCCTACTGTCATGGAATTATCATTGGAAGCGTCCGATGGGATGTCGAAGCTCTGGGTAAAAGTACCCTGGCTTGTCGGACTGAACCGAACTTTGAAGCTGCATTCCGCCGACGGCTGCACCGCCTGCCCGGAGCAAGCATCACTCACGATGCTGAAAGGAGGAGCCAGGGGTTTTGCCTGAGCAATCTGACCGATATTAAGGCCGCTTGATCCGGTATTTTGGATCGAGATCAGTCTGGTCCGTACTACTATTCAGGCCAACATTGCCATATGCGATTTGACGGCTGCTTACATTAATTTGCGCTGAAGATGTTGGATCTGAAGTGTCTGCAGTGCGCTCGTGCAGCCGTTGCTTGCCAGCCATAAAAACATGACGATGAGACTCAAGGTCCATACGAACTTCGTGCTGAAATTTCTTTTCATTTTGCCCTCCTCGTTACAAACTGCGTATTGAAAAATATACGCATCGTGCGCATTATGAATTTGCGAATTCTATAAGAACGACCTTTTGGGGCGTGGTCGGCACAACGAAATACTCTTCGTCCTCCCCGGGAAGCAAAATCCTCCAAAGGCGCAATCAGCGGCCGTTCATTCAGTTCCTGGTGCCTAGACTCGAAGTCATTTATACTCTCGCTTCTGTGCCGGAGCGTTGATAACAATCCGGGTGACCTTTCTTGTCCAGCATGTTGACGAACTCAAGTTAACACTAAACATGCTACCGACGCCGAATAAAACCATGTTAAACCCTCATCTTTTCGCGTTCTTTCAATTTCCCTGTGCCACAAACATAGCACCGTATCTTGAACCTATCATTTTAGTCTTTCACAGGAACTTCCCTACCGCTACTAATAGCTTACCTTGCCCTGTATGCCGGGAAATAGTCAACATCGGCGATCTGATGTTGACGACAAATAGATTCGTACTTTTGCCGGTCAAAAGCACGGCCACAAAATAAATGACGCGCTGGTCATTAGACCAGCCTCTTTTGAATTGGGCCAAGCCGTCGGTAGGGTCTTCTTTTATCCCAGCCATCCCACCGAGATGAACGTATCGGATGCCCGGATCGTATAAGTAGACGAGAGCCTTCCAGAAAATTCCATATGAAGCTCCTATCTTGTAACCTTAGCTGGTATTGGTGGACAAATGAATATAGGCCACTTGATCATGAATCAAAACCAGGGTCGCCCCAATGATTTCTCCCTCCCGCCTGCCAAGAAACATGACCATCCCAGGGATGTTATGCTGAATAATCAAAAGAAGCGTCCTTCCTCTGTTGAAGAGAAAGAATAATATCGCAAATGCCCTCGACCTCGGACAGTTCCAGACTCTCATAGATCGGGAGAGTCAATATGCGCTCGGCCACGCGGCGGGCAACAGTCAATGGATCGTTCACCGATATGCTGCGATAACATGAGTAATCGCAGACTAATGGATAGAAATAACGACGAGTGTGAACGTTCCATTGTTTGAGTCTTTCATACAAGTCATCGCGGCTCATCCCAAATTCTTTTTCATCCACTTCGACCGGCAGGTAAGCGTAATTGTATCGTATATCAGGAGACAGGGCAGGCACGAGTCGAATGCCGGGGACTTTCTTGAGGCACGCCCGATATAATTCAGTTATCTTTGACCGCTTGAGTATTATTTCATCAATATATTTCAGAACTTGAATGCCCATCAAGGCCTGCATTTCGTTCATTTTGGCATTCGTGCCGGGCATGACCACTTCGACGTCGTTTTTGAAGCCGAAGTTCTTGAGATAGTCGAATATGCCTTTCAGCCCGTTCTCCTGGAAAATCAGCATTCCCCCCTCTATGGAGTGGAACAATTTAGTGGCGTGAAAGCTGAACATGCTCAAATCGCCGAAATGGGCGATGGACTTGTCGCCCACTTCCGTGCCGAAAGCGTGCGCTGCGTCATAAATGAGCCTCAAATTGTGCCGACGCGCAATATCGGCCAGCGCATTCACGTTTGCAGGGATGGCCGTACACGTGGACAGCCAGGATGGCTGTTGTCCAGGGGGTGATCGCGGCCTCTACTTTTTCAGGATCAATAGTATAGTATTCGGGTTCTATGTCCACGAACACGGGTCTGATGTTGTTCCAATATAACGCGTGAGTCGTCGCCACAAAGGTAAAGGGGGTTGTAATGACCTCTCCCGATGATTCCCATCCCTTGCAGGGCTATCTGAAGGGCCAGCGTCCCATTATTGAACAAGACAGAGGTTGTCTGTTTCAAAGAAGTTGCTCATTTCCTGAGTAAAACGCTGGAGGATGGGCCCATTGTTCGTAAGCCATCGGTTTTCCCATATTTCCTCAAGTCCCTGGTGGAACTCCTCCAAGGGTGGCAAAAAGGGTCTGGTCACATAAATGGGTTTCTCAAAAGATTTTATCAAGCGTTACCTTCAGTTTTCGAATTGCCTTCCAGCCCATTTTTCACCATTTTTTCTTTCCAGCATCGTCCTATTTCCTTGGGCAACACGTGCCAATATTGCCCCTCATGTTTACTTTTTATGTAATCGAGCAATTCTTTATAAAACGCCATTTGGTACACATCGATCCCGCAACGATCTTTGCTGAAATTCATATAGTCGGGGTGGGTGATTAAAAGAACCATACCCCTTTTCTCTATGATCCAATCTAATTTCCTCTACCAAATGTCAATGTGTTGCTCCTTCATAATACTACATAACGACAATCCTGAGGCAGTGTGTAGAGAAGTTCGAAGAGTTCATGCGCAATCTCGATCGTCAGTTGCCATATCCTCAAACCCTGAAATCTGAATTTGGACATTGCATTCCGGAGCAAAACGCAAAAGCGCAGCGCATAGCGTCTCTGCGCACCGCTCCCTGCTCTCTGCGCTATACGCTATGCTCCATGAATCCCTTTATCGAGCTGACTACTCTTTTTTGCTGTTCTTCCGTCAACCCCGGGAACATTGGCAAAGAAATGATCTCCCCCGCCACCCGTTCAGAGACCGCAAGACTGCCATTATGAAAATCCATGGTTGCATATGCTTTTTGTTGATGAAGAGGGACAGGATAATGAAGGCCGGTATCAATATTTTCTCCCGCGAGATATTTTTTCAGTTCGTCCCGCTTGCCGGTCCGGATCACATAGAGGTGATATACCGCCTTTGACCATTCGCCTTCATAAGGTGTTGCACTGTTTGCAACTCCTTTTAACATATCAGTATAGCGGGCCGCCGCTTTTTGGCGTGCCTCGGTCCAGGCCGGCAGACGCTTTAGTTTGGCGGAGAGGATCCCGGCCTGGATCGCGTCAAGCCTTCCATTGTATCCTTCGATATCATGATAGTACTTCTGGGCCTGACCATGATCCCTTATCATTTTGATGGTCTTTAGCAACTGCTTCATCATTCGTCGTAGCAGCTCCCGCTTCGCCGCATGCCCCAAGGTTCTTCCCCGGATAAAAGCTGAATGCCGCAGCATGGCCGATGGATCCGGCAGTTCTCCAGCGATTTTCCTTCCTGGAGAAATACTTTGCTCCATGCGCCTGGCACGCATCCTCTACCACTTTTAGTTTGTGCTTTCGGGCTATTTCCATGATGGCGTCCATATCAGCCATTTGGCCGTACAAATGAACGGGAATTATTGCCGCCACAGTCTTGCCGGTTTTTTGGTGGATTGGTCGTCCTTCAGGCCCCTGTGTGCATTGTGTTTCGATGAATTCCCTGAGCTTTTCAGGGTCCATGGTATATGTCCGTTCATCAATATCTACAAAAGCAATCGATGCATTTGCCTGGGAAATCGCCTCGGTTGTGGCGATAAAGGTATTGGCAACCGTTATAACCATATCACCCTGCCCGACTCCAAGAGCAATAAGCGCGAAGCGCAGCGCATCGGTACCGCTCCCCAGGCCAACGCAGTACGTTGTGTCACAATATGCCGCGAACTCACGTTCGAAATTCTCTACCATCGGGCCGCCGATAAAACCTGCGGTCTGAAGAGATTTCCGGACTATTGCAATAAGCTCCTCCTCCATCTCGCGATGAGGGGTTATGAGATCGAGGAAAGGGATCTTTTCATCGGCATAGTTGATTCTCCTTAGGTGAAGGTAGAAGGTAGAGAGACAGGTAAAGCGTAATTTCTTAGGCCTGTCTCGCGCGAAGCCGCAAAGAGCACAAAGAACAACATAAGCCGGGAATCGTTAAGTTCTATAATCCATTAACAACCCGCTCAATCCCATCTTTGATAAGATTGGCGTTAAAATTCACAAGCAAACCAAGCTTCATTCGCGTTAATCTGAGATAAGTCGTTAATTGCTTCTTATGAACAGGCATAAACTTTTCTACGGCTTTCAGTTCGATAATCACTAAATTTTCCACGATCAAATCAGCCCGAAAACCAAGATCAAGCTTAATCTCATCATAGTGCACCGGGATACCAACCTCTTTCTCGCAGTTTAGCCCCGCTTTCTTCAACTCGTATAAAAGAATTTCAAGATAGACTGATTCTAATAATCCCGGCCCAAGTCCTGTATGAATTTTATAGCAGCAATCCACTAGCAACCTTCGATATCTGATTTTCATCCATATTATTTTTTCAAATCTTTCTTTGCGTCTTTGCGCCTTCGCGCGATGATCATTTTTTCAACTTCTGACTCCCGACTTCTGGCTCCTGACTATCGATTTTCCTCACAATCCTTGCCGGATTTCCCGCAACGATCGTATTCGCCGGGACGTCTTTTGTTACAACACTGCCTGACCCCACAATGGCCTTCTCCCCTATAGTGATATTGCAGAGGATCGTGGACCCGGACCCGACGGAGGCCCCTTTTTTTACGATCGTCGGGACCACCTTCCAGTCCGCCTCGGTTTGCAGGCCGCCATTGCCGCTTGTGGCGCGCGGATATTTGTCATTAATGAACGTCACCCCATGGCCGACGAATACTTCGTCTTCGATGGTCACACCTTCGCAGATGAACGTATGGCTCTGGATCTTGCAATTCTTCCCGATCGTGGCGTTCTTCTGGACCTCGACGAAAGTCCCGATCTTGGTATTGTCGTCAATAGTACACCCGTACAGGTTGACAAAATTGGCAAGCTTGACATCCTTTCCAAGCCGGACATCCTCCGCGATGGAGACATATTTCATACCGTCACCGCCCGACCGTTCTTCTTAATCGAAAGATTGCAGGCTTCTAGCATCTTCACCACACGCAAGCCCGCATGTCCATCATTGATCAGGCCTCTCACTCGCGTTTATACATGCACAAAATACTCGGTCTCTGCATTGAGAGCTTCGATCTGCTCAACCCGCGGTGCATACATATCACCCGATCGGTAGTTGACAAGCATCTTGTATTTCGCTTCCTGTGCTCTTAACTTCGACTCCCTTATCGTAGATCTTGATCTTTTCATCCGGCTCCAGGTCGTTCCACACGAGCATTTTCTTCTCTCCCCCGATGCGGGTGGTCCTTACCTTGACCGGGGACAACCAATTGACGTTGAAAGTGGGCGATCATGTTATTGTTAAAGTGGACGATGACGTAAGCAGTATCCTCCATCTCATTCACATGCGCCTTTCCGCAGGCTGCGATGGCAAAGGGCTTTTCATCGAGGATGTAGTCCATGACAGCAAAATCATGGGGTGCAAGATCCCATATGACGTTCACGTCATGCTGGAAGAGGCCCAGGTTAACTCTGACCGAATCGTAATAGTAAAGACTCCCCCAGAGCTTGTTCTTTTATGAGCTGCTTAATCTTTTCTCACGGCGCCGGTGAACAGGAAGGTATGGTCCACCATGATGGTCAGCTTCTTCCGTTCCGCCAGCGCGATCAATTTCTCCGCCTGCGCCGCCGTTGCGGTGAAGGGTTTTTCCACGAACACGTGTTTTCCGTTTTCGAGCGCCTTTTTGGCCAGTTCAAAATGGGTCGATACCGGAGTGATGACTGCCACGGCATCGATCTCCGTCGAGTTCAGGATGTCGTTGCAATCCTGCGTTACGGCGCAGTTCGGGTACGACTTCCGCGCCCTGTTCAGGGCCTGCTGGTTCCCGTCGCATATTGAAGCGACCCGTGCCCCCTCAAGTACGCTGAAATTCCGCACGATATTCGGTCCCCAGTAGCCGTATCCGATGATGCCGATATTGATCATGTATTCCTCCTGATCGATAAACATTGAGCATAGCGCATGGAGCAAAGCACTACTCTCAACTCTCTACTCCATCTGCTCATTAATACGCACCCTTCCCTCCAAAAATGGCCCATGGTGTCTTCAGCAGGATTTTAATGTCCAGCCAAAGCGACCAATTCGTCGCGTATTGGAGATCGAGGCGCACCATTTCGTCGAAGGATGTCGAACTCCGCCCCATGACCTGCCACAATCCGGTTATTCCGGGCTTGATCTCTAAAACGCGGCGACGATGCCAACTATCATACTTCTCGAGTTCATACGGAATGGGCGGCCTCGGACCCGCCAATGACATTTCTCCTCTCAGCACGTTAATAAACTGAGGCAATTCGTCCAAACTCGTCTTTCGAAGGATTTTCCCTATCGGGGTCACCCTCTTGTCGTTCGTGATCTTGAACACTTTCTTTCCGGAACCATTATCACCCGCGTCGCATGGTGTCTTTTTAAGAATTAAGTTGTGGACAAACTCTTTGTGCACAGCCTCATTATTGCCGGAGTACATGCTCCTGAATTTCAAGAACATGAAATTCTTCTCATATTGTCCGACTCTTTCCTGACGGAAAAACACCGCACCCCGTGAGGTGAGCTTGATCAAAATCGGGATCAGGACGAAGAAAGGAGAAAATATCACGATACCCGTAATACTGCCGACAACATCAATGATCCGCTTCATCTTGAGGGCGTTTTTTCTGGATCGTTCATGTTTGGGATAATCGGGATAGAACGTGAAGTCTACCGGGTTACCGGGCTTACTTGGCTTTCCTTCGTCGGGAAATCTATGAAAGGATATCCGGATGACATTGAGCTGTTCATCCGTCAGGCTGGCGTGCAGGCTGGCGTATATTTTTTTCTGTAGAGTTTCCGTTTCAAGGCTGTTCATTTCGGTAAAGATCACTCCCAGAACTGCCGAATCTTTGTACCATCCCTTGATATCGGTATCGCGTGTAAGCACGGACAGTGTCTTCATTGTCCACATGACGGATTCCCGTTTGCTCTCAAAGTCGCGGAGACCGGTAAAATCGAGCGTCATCACCAGAAATGGCCTGCCTGAGCGTTCGCTCCGTCTTCGCTCGAATACAAGAAACTCGACAAAGAACTCTTCTATGTAGCAAACAGAATCGTCATCACAGAACATGTCGGAACGCAGCGGAGTGATTACAGGCTTTTTTCTTCGCAATGTGGTTTTCATAGAACGTCTCCGTCTTGCTGAATTGTATTATAGTAACATCCCAATTTTCAAATTATACCTTATAAATGCATTCCAAATCTCAAAAAATATGTCCTAACGAGTTCAGGACAATTGACGTTCGATAACGGGTATTATCTGCAGCCTGGCGCTTGTCATTTGGCATCTAACTGTTAACTCGCCCGGGTTCGGTTTTACGGATCGGCTTTGTTATTCGGTGAACAGCGGTGTGGTCGTGTCCAAGATTAAAAGGCCATCCGTATTTCAACTAAGAACCTGTTATTAACGTAATTATTCGAGTAAACGTCAGGCGAATATGCATTGGTATATCGGTAATCCAGGGCCAACGTCAGATTTTCCGCGGCCAGATGTTCAAACCGCACTCCCGTAAGATATATGTCCGTTGTTGTATATACCAGATAATCCTTCAAGCGTTGCGCACCAAGATTGAGGATGATCTTTGATTTTGTCGTTATCGCATGACTCATCGAGCCATTCACTTGATAACTTGAGCTTTCAAGGTGTTTATTTGTAATGTTCCTGTATTCTATCAGACCGCCGGAAACAAGCAGAGAAGTCCTCTCGACATCTTTACTGACAGTTGCCAGATAGCGGTCCTCTCTTCGTACTATTAGACTAGGGTCGGGGATGAAGCGCATACCGGTTTCATAAGTAACTGTCATTGTTGAATAACGGTGCTTGAAATTGGCATCCCAATACACCTGGCTGGTTTTTCCTGCGCCCTTGAAGTCAAACCAACTGTTGCCTACTCTTATCGAGAGCGTGGAGTTCTCTATATACTCATATGTCTCTCCAAGATACACATCATCCTGCGTGTAGTCCTGAACGCTATTCCTGTTCTGAGTATGCATGATACCGGCAGTCATGTGAGACCTTTGCGACAGGTCCTCCTGCAGCCCTGTATAAACGGTATCTTCTGTCTGGTCGATGGCGGTTGGGTCCTTGTACCAGATATTCGAAAAGGTATATCCAGTCGTAACGGTCATTTGAGATGTGGGCCTTACGATGAAATAAGGGTTTACCGTCAGGGAATTACTGTCTGTCTGGTTCACAAAGGTACTTTCCTTAGTGTAGTCTCTGGTAGGATCGAGCGATACCCTTGCGTATTTGTCCTGGATATCGAGAAAGATATATTCATCTACGATCCTGGTGTGGTTTGTAAGATTGAGGGTGTGCGTTTGATCCTGAGTTATATGATGTCGGTCATAATGAAGATAATCATAAACATAGTCAACCTTCCAATCCCATAAAGGAACATTATATATAATATTGATCGAGGGCGAGATCCCGGTAATATAGTCATATTCCCTCTTCCCTGGTACGAGAAATATATTATCGTTATACTCCTCACTCAGCGCAATGCCCGTCTGTATCCGGAATTCTGCGCCCACGACACGATCGGGAGACATCATTGACAACGCGCTCAGGATGCAGACCATGAAGTAAATGAGGGCGTTGCCGGTTCTGCTTTTCAGCGCGAGGCAGCGTTGGTGGAAAGCATGTTCAGTCAACTTAGTATGAATAGATATTCTCGCTGGTTTGCTGAAGGAGTAGAATACGTTAGACAATGCTTCGCCCTCTCAGTTACAGTCAGTAACCAAGGGGGTAAAAAATAAGCGGTACCTTCTCACTGCATGTCGATCATATTGAGGACATGCAGGCATCGGCTTCATAACAACAGATAACTGCAAATGACCGGCATTGAGCGCTTCCCAGTAACACGCGAATGACTAAAAAACTATCGCATTGCTGGTTTCAATAAATTCACCAAATTAGTGACTCATGAATTTGATCCAGGCTTTAAAATTCCGTCAATCCGTTGATCCGTGGCAATTATTTCTTCAAGATCATGCCAGTTCAACATCCTCGGCGCGAGATCTTCAAGCCGACACTCCTGCCGAGAATGTCGATATTGATAAGGAACATCTGGCGGCCTTCCCGCTTTGCCAGGATGCCGACCGTGCCGCGCAACGGGCCATGCTTCACCCGCACAGCCGTTCCTTCCTTAAATGCAGGGAAGACATCGAGCTGCTCCCCGCTCATGAGCATTGCCCTGAGAGATGCGATCTCTGCCGGTGACACGGAGGTCGGATGCCCGGGCTCCAGCGAAACGAAACCCACAGACCCGCGTGTCTTCAAGACATTCAAAAATGCTCCAGGACGCGGATCAAGGTGAACGAATACATATCCAGGAAAGAGCGGAAAATCCACGGTTTTTTTTCTATCTTTCCATTGACGCATTCTTGAAACGGACGGGAGAAAATTCTCGATGTCCTTCCGCGTAAGCTCTTCGGAAGTAACGAACTCATGACGCGATCTTACCCGGAGCGCATACCAGTTTTCAGTCATCATTGAATTAAGCGATTGCTCTACGCCCTCCCCGCTGAGCCTTTTTCAACGTTTCTTCTGCTTTTTCTCCAAGTGACCTTCATGGTAGTAGTGATGATAGTGGTCGTAATACTTTCCACCCAGGACCGTGGTACTTGCTTCGTTATACACAATACCAAGCACGGTTGAACCTTTCAGGACCTCGAACACTTGGGTGAGACCTTTTAGAGAAGCGCCGCCCTCTTTTACTACGACGAGAACCCCGTCAACAAGCATGCTTATGGCCTGGGTTTCAGCGAACAGAAGTATCGGCGGTGTGTCAATAATAATATATCGATCCTGGTATCGGTGCTTCAGCTCCAGCAGAAACTCCCTCATTCGCTGCGATGTAAGGAGCTCACCCGGATTCTCCACTTTTTTCCCCGCCGACATAAATGAGAGTTTCTGTATCCCGGTCTTCACGATGGCCCTCCCGGCATCTATCCTGTCTTCAAGACAGTCGGCAAGACCGACGTGGGGCGCCATGCCGAGATACTCATGGAGTGAAGGCCTCCGCAGGTCAGAATCAACCAGCAGCACGGTTTGTCCGTATTCCCTGGCCATCATGATGGCCAGGTTAGCGCTCGTGAGGCTTTTCCCCTCTCCGCTGACCGAGCTGGTCACCATGACCGTATTCCGGAACTCATCCTTGGTCATCCGCAGAATTACGGTTTTCAGTTTTCGATACTCTTCGCTAATGGGTGAGTCAAGGCTCCCATGTGTGATGATACAGGGATTGTTTGGATGCATCGTCATTCCCTTAGCCTCCCCAGGTTCGAAGTGTGCAGCCCTTTTCACAACGGCTTCTGTCGCCGTTCCTGGTGTTCACTTTTTTGAGGCCGATCTCCTTTTCCATCGCGTTTTGAAGTTCGTTCATTCTTTCCTTTCTACCCGGTCAAGCCGGAAGCAAATCTTTTTGACAGGACAACAGCCATAAAGCCACAAGCGGGATGAAATCGAATTACGATATGCGGATTTTACGATCCTGTTGATCCCGCTACCCTGTCCAAGACATTTCCTTTTTTTTCTTTCCCCTTTGAGAAGAAGTTGCTTCTTTAGCAATTAACCGAGCAATCTAAGTTGTTCCAGGACTATGACGGCGACCAGGAGCACGACATACAATCCGGATAACGTGTAGAAGCAGATATCTTTTCTCCTCGACCTGATCAATGCATGGGGGTCCTGAATATGCGGGATGATAGCAAGCACGGGGATGCCTAAACTCTTGATCGCATCAACGCTCTTAATGGAATCATCAAAGACATCGAGGAGCACGATAAGACCGGCTGCGCCCGCCATCCCTGCAACGATCCCCAGCAAGATGATCTTGATGCGGTTCGGGCTGACCGGCGTGATGGGAAGGACAGCGGGGTCCACGATCTTGAATGTTCCCGCTTTGTCCTGCAACTCTGCCTGGGTAGACAACTCGGATTTACCATAGGCCACTGTCAATTCGTCGTATATCTTTTTGCTGAATTCGAGCTCGTGCTCAAGGCTGGCCAGCCGGTTAACGCCATTTACAGCGTACGCCAGTTTTTGCGGTGAAATAGTGTATTTCGCCTTGAGCGCCTCGATCGCGGATTGCGCTTTGAGCACCTCGGGATGATGTTCCGTGTACTGGACGAGAAGATCATCGCGCCGCTTTTGCAATTCAAGTAATTTGCTATACAGAATAATATCTTCGTCTTTTTTCAGCACTGCGATCTCCGCGATCGAGTTTGCCTACTTTCTCCTTTTGCTGGTTGATCTGGTCCAGGAGAAACGTGTTGGCGCCGGATGAGTCCTCTCTCTTGGAGCCGATGCTTGTCTCAATATACTTACTGACCACTTTATTCACGTAATCCCTCGCAAATCGAGGATCCTGGTTCCGAAAAGAAACCGTGAAAAAGTCTACAGATCCGCTCGATCTGCTGAATCATTGATCTGCGTCATGTTCTGCGTGTTCTTGATGAAGCCCTCGACCTGTGCTTCGGTCATCCGCTTCATATCTACGCCAAGATCGCTGAGCAGTTTTAAAACCATGGTCCTGCTCGTCATGATCGTTGAAAGTGCCGCGGATTTATCATCGATCGCTTCCGTGCCCGCTAATATTTTTAAGGACACTTGTTTAAAAAGCTTTTATCGATGGAAACGAGGGTCTCGGCCTCATAAACCGGTGGTATGAAATGACTTATGATGACCACTGCAGTAATGATGAAGGCGGCCGTGATCGCAAAAAGGTAACGCCGTTTCACCATGAGGTGAAGATAGCGTTTAATGTCCAGTTCCTGAGTTTGTTCCACGTCCGTTCTCCTAACCCGGTCAAGCCGGAACCAACAAGCTTTTGCTACAGCGAACACAGAGGTAAAAATAGAAAGCAAAATCTTATCGGTATGAGATTACTGCGAGTCTTTCTCTGCTTGTGCCCGCGCTTCGCAAGAGCAGGGTATGCGCTCGATGACCTTTGTGGCTCTATTTTTCTTCATTTCGAGAAGAATTTTATTCCGTACCAACTAAAACAGACTTTCCTTGACAACAATATAATCACCCGGCTGAAGCCGGGCGTTCTGAGTGAGGTCACCGTTATTGATAAGTTTATTCATCTTGACGGTTATCGTGATCTCACGGGCGCCATCTTTCCGATAGATCATCGTATCGTTCGGGCTCGCGAATTTCGTGAATCCTCCGGCTTCGAGGATCGCTTCCATGACCGTAAGACCATCACGATACTCGACAAACTTCGGCGTATTCACGGCCCCCATCACATAAACGTTCTTATTCACATTTGTCGAAATATATATGATGTCGTTCGATTCTATGGCGATGTCTTCTCTCGTGTCTCCCTGGAAATACAATTTTGTAAAATCCTCTTTGATCTTTTCCCCATTCCTGAGTACATAGGCTTTTTTCAGGTCGGCCTTCCTGACATCCTCTATTTGGCACAAGAGCTGGAGGAGACTCGTACGCTGGGTCAGGGTATATACGCCTAACTTGACGCCACCTCCGTATAGATAAACCTTATTGTTCGTGATCCCGGTGACCATGACCGTCACAATGGGGTTTTTTACGATCCTCCCGAATTTTCCGGTAAGCGTCGTTTGAAGTTCCTTTACCGTGGTATTAGCGGCCATGACTTCACCCACGGCGGGGATCGAGATCTTTCCATCGGGACGGACTACCACCGAGAGGGTCAGGTCCTTCTCGCCCCAGACGGAGACCATGAGTGTATCCCCTTCCCCGATCAGATAATCTGATGCCCATAGCGACGAAGTAAACAAGAGTACGAGCACGATAACGAATATGTTTTTTTTCATTGTGCTTACCATCTTTCTTTTAATGTAAAGTCTGATACTGTCAGGTTCAAGGTTGTATTGTAATCGCTCTCAAACGGGGACAGTACATACATAATTTCTCTTCAAATAGATGTAAAAAATCCTGACAAAGTTTTTTTTAACTGTCTATTATTACTCTTTTTATGAACAAATTGCAATACCCTAAATGGGGTATATATGGGGGATACTAAAGTTTATGGGCAAAAAGAGAATATCAGCAATAAGTAGTATGCAAAATAAGCCGCATACAAACCTGCTGCACGAACTCCAATTAATCTTTTCTGTCGTTCCCCAAGCCACACATCGTCACTCTGAACAGAAAGAAATTTTTTGTAAAACGACTATACCGTATACTACTTTATTAGTATAACACTTCGATAGAAGTTTCACAAATCCTCTTCTGAGTAATTACGAAATTCTCGTTTCACTCAGGGTGAAAAATGGCTTTGTGCAATATTAACTTTCCCTTTCTACCTGTCGGGGAATAATACACTATCATATATTGCTAAATAGTAATATAAAATATTATTATAAATCAATTAGTTGTAAAATTGGCATGACATGTGCAATAATAATTCTGTCGAATCAAAACTTGTTTTCATCACCCTGAGCGAAGTGAAGTGTCACTCAACTGTATGAAAATAAAAATATTTTAGACTGCATTCAGAGCAACATACTGGACTGATTTGGCATTCGCGCAACGGGCACTTTTGCTTATAAAAAACTGACATAATAAAACCAGATTATCTCTTTCAGAAAAACTGCGAAACAAATCAACAAAATATATGATGAAACTGGTTAAAATTATATGATTAGACGATCCATTGAAAATAGAAGAAAGTTAGATGATCCACACTACAAGAGCGTGGAACGGAGAAGTGGAAAAGATAGAAGATCCGGGATAAACCGCAGAAAATCTGCCTCTTAAAACATTCCCATGTAACGCAAAAAGCGGTGAGCAATCACCGCTTTTTGCGTCGTTTACCCTTTGTCACGGTGTGAACATTTACTGCGTACCACCGGGCATGCTTACTATTTGTGTCTAGTCACATACAGGGGCTTGGTCCATGATCCTCGAGGCTGCTTTCCACTATCTTCTCCCTCCGATTCGCGCCGGGAGAATAGCGGATCTGGACTTTCGCGTTTATCCCTGCAAGAACCGCCGGTAGAGCCAGACGCTTGGACCCAACCCCAGTTCCGTGGCGACGGATCTGTTTCGTTGCTGCGCAAGTGCGGGAGTATCTGCAGATCTTTAACCTCACCGCTCAATTCTCGAAGCAGTAAATTGAAAAAAGTACTCGTTATCTGCTCATCAAATTGAGTTCCGCCACATTTTATTACTTCACTGGAATGCTTCATCGAGCCCCAATTTGTCCCGATACGGCCGGTCCGTGGTCATCGCATCAAAGGCATCGACGAGTGCAAGGATCTTTTCACCGTCGCTCAGTTCCGTTGACCGGAGCGCATCTGGATATCCTTTTCCATCAAGCCGCTCATGATGATGCAGCACAAACCGTTCAATATTCTTCCAGGGGAACTTGATCTTTGAAAGGATATCGTATGATATCTGCGGATGTTTATTTATTTCCTTTTTTTCAAGGGTCGTAAGCCCTTCTCCCTTTTTAATGACCTTGGTGTCAATGATGATCTTCCCGATATCGTGGAGCAGACCGGCGACATAAAGGCCCTCAACATCCTTCTTCTTCCATCCGAGCTCCCGTGCAATAGCGACGGCATAACATGCCACACGATAGGAATGGTCTTTTGGTATACCCATCCTTGGCGTCGATGGCTGCGGAAAATGCCTGGATGGTGTCATGGTAAATGCGGCGCATGCTTTCATAGAGTTTCTTGTTTTCCGCGGCCTTCTTGGTAAGTTCCCCGAAAAGTGTCACATTATACAGCGTTATCGCCATTTGGTGCGCTACGACCCGGAGAACATCTTTTTCGTTCTGACGGAAGGATTCCCGGCCGAGTTTCTTGCCGAGCGCAATAGCACCGACAAACTCATCTTTGGCAAAGAGCGGGATGAAGAGCCTTGTCTGCAACTTCGAAAACACCTGATCATTCCGTTCGTAAAAAGAGCCCCCGGCCATCTCATGAATGGAATGCGGCTCGTTCACATGAAAATGCTTAATATGCTGCGGCAGAACAGATAATTTAATCTGCAGGCAGGCACTCTCTTTATATCCCTTACCAGCAAGAAGTTCCAGACTTCTCTGCCTGGGATGGTAAACAAATAGGGCTGCCCTCGGCACGGAAAACGTACCGGTAATGACATAGAGTGCGGATTTCATTTTTGCCGACAGGTCCTTGGAGGACGTTGCCTCCTGTCCCAGATCGACCAGCGAAGCAATGCTGAACATCAAGCGCTTGAGCTGAAACTTACTGTTCGACATCTTAACTTCTTCCGTTCAAATAATTGAAGGCATCCTTTTCATCCTTAAACACCCTAACATGTTTTATCAATCCCGCCATCTCGAACATCTCTCGATGGTCCTTCTTCATATTCGTGAAACAAAGCAGGCTGTTGGATTCCAGCATATTCTGCACCATGCTTAAAAAAATGGAAAGCCCGATGGTGTTGATAAATTTAACATCGGAAAAATTAACAACAAGCTTTTTCGATCCATGGCCAATAAACTCTTCACTCGTCGATTCGAGTTCGTTCTGCACCGATGGTATTGATGTACCCTTTTGGCATCATGACGGCTATGTCCTGTTCTGATCTGGATGACAAAGTAAAATTACTCATGGTTTGCCGTATCCTCCTTGTGAATGCCTGCAGACTTTTCGATCTTTTTGACGAGCACTATTTTTGTGCCGTATGTGTGTTTTTTCAAACCTGACGTGATCCACAAAGCGTTTCATTAATTTTATCCCCCATCCTCTTCCTGCTTTTTTCTCAGCTTCCTGGTCCCGGTAAGGTTCTCCCGTTTCCTGGATGATGAACTCCTGTCCGGCACTTTCGACCGAAACCTCCAGTCTGGTCCCCATCAACCGCAACGCTGACATAGATCTTATCATCCATCCCCCTGCCGTGTTCAATGGCGTTGATACAAGCCTCGATAACAGCTATTTGCAGTTGACCGATGGCATCCTGGTTGAGATTAAGATTTTTGCCGATCTGCTCAAGACTCTGGGCAACAATGAGCTCCGCCTCTCTGGCCATCGGGAGTGTCATGTCAAAGCGGACAACCTGTCCCTTTTGCGGTAACAGCGCTTCAAGAAAGTGCATTTCCAGGTCATGAGGGGACTTCGACAGGATCTCCCTCATGGAGAGAGCATCAACGATGTCCCGCAACACCCGGTCGTCCATTGGCCTGAAGCTGCCAAACTCTCCGCGAATAAAACCAGCAAGATACAGCGCATTAAGAATACCATGCGCCTCGCCGTCAGTCAACGCAAAAACCTTCGCGATCCGCTGGCAGGACAGGGCCTCGGTAGTATGATAGATTTTAGAGATTATTGTCGAGGGCAGTTCTCCTCTGCCCCAGGTCAGGGAAATAGCTCTTCAGGACCGTCAACCACGAGAGGGCAAGTGCTCCTTCCATGATCTCCTGAATATAGGCATTCCAAAAATCCTTATCATCTGGATTGTTCTTTGCGCACGCCCTGGTGACGATGCGACCGAGGTAATACGGGTTTCCGCCAAGATGACGCAATAGAAGTGGAGGCACGTTGCCCTCCGCCTCTTGTGCATTCAGGAGAGCAAGGACCATCGACGAGGCCGCCTCGGATCCAAGCGGAGGGACCGGTATCCGCTCAAGACCGCTCACCACGGCCATCTCCTGGAGCTCGGCCATGTTCCCCGTGATCACATGGGGCGTTTTTCTGTGAGACATCGGCTCTTGAAAAAGTGACGCCAGCCGGTGATCAGGGACACCTTCAAGATGAAGACCCTTCATCCAATGAAAATCATCGATCAGAACGGCAACCGGCATCCCGGTAGAAAGCGTCGAACGGTGCGGAGCCAGCAAGCGCAATACGGAGCGCATCCAGGGGATCACCGGAACATTGCATATACTGGTCAAGGATCTCCTTTGCCCAGAGGGCCTCCAGCTCCTCAGCAAGAGTGGACAGACCATCGATCGTGATCCCGTCACGATAAAGCAAGGATTGGTCTTTTTTTTCAAAGGCGAGTCTCTGGCAAATAAACTGGCTCAGATAGGATTTTGGAAAAGGCAGTTACAGACAACAGCGCAGGATTGACTGCATACAGGAAAGGAACTGCTCGGTCCTGATTAAGAATAGCTGGCCGAAAAGATGTTTGAGCAGCTCTGTTTTCCCGATGCCGCGGCGTCCGGACAGAACAATGCTTTGCGCCTGACCACTGTCCGCCTGGAGGACCCTCTTGTAGAGGCTGGCCAGCTCTACCTGTCTTCCGAAAAAATCCTTTTTCTGGAGTGAACTGAATGGCATCTTATGAGAACACCTCGATCCTGTTCTTTCCCTTGTTCTTGGCGCGGTACAATGCCTTGTCAACGTTCTCGAGCAGGAGTTCAATCGTTTTCCCGTGGTCGGGATAACAGACAATGCCGATACTGGCCGTAAGCGGATGTGGTCCCTTATCCGCTGCTTCCTGAGGAAGCACCGCCTTCTACTGCCACATTGCTCCGCAATCGTTCCGCGATATCGATCGCCAAAGCTTCGGCGGTCTCGGGAAGGATCACCATGAATTCATCTCCTCCGTACCGCGCCACAATATCCATGGACCGCACCGTGTTTTGTAATGCTTCCGCTATGTCTTTGAGCATCTTGTCGCCAAAAAATGCCCGAACGTGTCATTGCAATATTTGAATCCGTCCAGATCCAGCATGAGAAGGCTGAGGTGGTGGCTATATCGTTCGGACCGGGCCACTTCATCCTTCAGCCGTCTCATACAGGTATCTCCGGTTCAGAAGACCAGTCAGGGAATCGGTTATTGTCAGCTTTTTAAGCTCCTCCGATCTATGATAGAAAACATTCCGCTCCATGACAATGGCGGCATGGGTCGCAAAAGACTGGATGAGTTTCAGGTCTTCCTCATCAAACACCTCGCCGGACATCTTGTCCGACAGGTTGAGCACGCCAATGATACGATCATCGATCTTGAGCGGTACGCTGACAAATGATCGTGTTTTATAATGCTGCCTGTTTTTTTGCATCACTCTCGGATCATCTTCAAGGTTCTCGACAAGGATGGCCTCGCCGAGTTCCGCCACCCTGCCGGCTATGCCTTCGCCCCGATTGATCCTGAGTTTTTCCGTCACCTCTTCGATGTTTCCCTTTTTTGCCTCCACGAGCAGGTTCATCGGTCTCGTGGTCCACCAGCATGAGAGACCCCTGCTCGGCCTTGAGCAGATCTGCGGATTTATCAAGGATCGTCTGGAGCAGTGTTTCATAATCCCGAATGTGCGTCATTGTCTTTGTCAGTTCCGAAACTCGCGGCAAACCGGTCAAATTTTTTATCGAGGTCCTGGTGCAAACGCTGGTTCTCTATGGAGAGAGCGGTCTGCTGGCAGTATGCCATGAGGATCTGTTTATCACTCTCTTTGAGAACCCGGTCGGTTATCCGCAGGATCCCTTCCAATTTTTTGAAAACCATGATGGGGAAAAAATAAAGGGCCCCCATTCCGTTCAGGAAATCAGCCCTGGGATCTTCTACGGGTTCAGCTGAAAGAACAAACGGTTTGCCGCTGGCAAGATCCTGCACGATGGTATCATGCTCGCTGATAGAGATGGTCTCGGACGGACCGCTGCTTCTCGACAGACTGTAGAGGCTCAAATAGCTTTTCTGTTTTCGGTCAAAGACAAGAATGGCAATGCCATCGATGTCGAGCAGTGAGGACAGTTTGTCTATCATCTCTTTATAAAGCGTTTCAGATCGTTCCTCTGCCGAAGAACCCCACTTCCCGATAATACTTTTCAGGCTCTCGATCTTCCTCCTGAGAGTAACGGTTTCCTGGGCGTTTTTGAGAAGTCGGCCCACGGAGTCAGCGACTAAACCCGATAACCTTCCAGGTATGTTCGACGCTGGTAAACGTGAGCGGCGTTGTTATGGAAATCGTGTCAAGACCGATGGCACTCAGAAGATTCATGCATTCACGAAAATCCTCGTAAGAAGAGAATGAACCCTGTCCCAAGACCACTGCGCGTTCATCCATGTATTCGATCGGGAGGGCGAAGGTCATGATCTTTGCATAACATTTATAGACATCGGGTTTTCCCTTCGAGATCGTGTTCATCATGAAGGGATGACAATAAGATTCACACTGCGACGTTGAATTCGGAGGAAGACGAGCGAAACCCCTGACAGAGAGGATGAGCGCGTAATCGGAGCGAAGAGCTTCGTTCCAGTCTGCGAATAGATGCTTAGAGAAAATCCAAGGCTATCGGAAAGGGCTGTAAATTGGTCCTGCCATGTCTCAGTCGCGAAGAGATCTTTCAGGTGTTCTCCGGTAATCGCGTTCAACTCTGTGCCTCCGACGTACTGCGTATCCGTCGTTGAAGAACATTTTTTAAACCCTAAATGAGAAAGGGAAACCATGTCAAATTCTGCAGTAAACGCATACCGATTTCGATGAGCGCGTGCGAAGCAGTGCATGGGATTCGAATCAAAAAAAAACATTATACGCTCACTATATAATAAGGATAACACTCTGCATTTTATGCCTTCATTCCTCTATCAAAGTCTTTTTTTTATTAATTAGCAACAATCATTTTTTATTGCTTTATTATTAACACAATACATATTGTGCGTCAAGAAATTTAATATCTATATGTAGTGGCTACAATTATCTTTTAGACCTGACAGTTTACTTATTTACGTTCATTTATGTGACAAGGAATGAGCACCAAAAAATAGGGATGTTCTTCATAAGAACATCCCTATTTTTTGGCTTTTTTAATCACTCTTAGCCTTATATTTTTTTCTCATGATCGCTATACCAATAAGACCTGCGCCAAAAAAAAGCATTGATGTTGGTTCAGGAACTGGATCGGAACCCATGCTAGCTAATGCTAAAGAAGGGATACTCATGACTATAAGCACCCCTACCCATTTATTTTTTTTCATGTTCCCTCTTTTGCCTATCATTATTAATCTAATAATCCAACACATCTCGTAAGATAAAATATTATTACTTCTTTGTGACTCTCCTTAAGCCAGCTATGCCATTCAGGCCTGCAAATCAAAGAAGCATCTTGGTTAATCGGTACCGGAAGTTGATGGTAGAGATAGTTCTGAACATCTTTTCCTTAAAGATCCACTAAATAAATTACATAATTTATAATACTGCATTAGTATTATAGCAGAATCTATGCCAATGATTAACATATTGAATTTATATATTATTATATCTTTATTATTGAAAATTTATTTTAACGTAAGAAAAACCGACAATATATATTTGCAATTACTTTTTAAAATTGACAATAGGTGTAGTTTGGATGGTAACATTTTTAAATTAAATAATATTATCACCATTTTATCCGTCATAATGTCAATATTTATCAAAGAGCTAATAGATAATTAATTGAATACATGGAGAAAGTACATCTGTGGCTGGCCGCATCCCTTCTGCGCTCTTTGGTTTAGATATCGGCCTGATGAAAAATAGCTTTTTTCGGGCAAATACTTAAATTATTTAAGTGCTTGTTATTAAAACGATTACAACGCACCCGTTACTGTTCGTGGTAGTTGCAGGTAACGGGAAATCAAATTAAAGTCTCCCTACTATGGATACCTTAATGGACACAATGTAAATAATCTCGACAGATGGCCTGTATGAGCAGTACCACTTCAGCCTTAAATGCCCATTGTAAACGCATCACACTACCACAACGCATCTACCCAGTCAATAATCTATGAACATTCACAGAGCTAAAGTAAATTAACTCCGTTCTTCACACAGTGTGGAGGCATTGACCATAGGTGATCTAAGGTCGCAGCCACGAAATCATACCTGAGGATGCGCTCGCGAATACCCCGAAAGTCTATCGGAACATGTCGTCATAGTGGCCCATGAAGCAGACACCGGCGAAATTGTGAGGCTGTTGAGTGAACGTGAAATTAACGTGAACTTTAATGAGCGCATGCTATCAGGTAGGATGAAGGTTGTTCCACGTCCGTACTGGGAGCCGATACAGACCGGGCGAGACTACGCGGGCATGCTGATAATACGTCCGGAATTGGGCTGGGTCTGGCACGGTCACCTTACGTTTAAGGATAAATCCATCCGGAAGCTGTAGACAAAATATTCATGAAATGGGTGCACAATATTAAACGGTAGGTTTTCGGAAGCCGGTATTGGAATAGGAAAGATCGGTACGGCGTGTTCTCGGCGCGTGCCCTCGAAACGCAAAAGCGCGGAGTTATACACTAATATTTTCTCATGTCAAGAGTGCCTGGTGATGTTATGCGGCTGGTTATGATGGATGTGTGGGACAACATGGTTGGGTTTGCAAGGATATACACTTTTAGGCTAAAAAGGGTGCGAAATTCGACAACATCCGCAAATATGCCACGAAAGGAGGCGAGATCGACTTCGGTCGCCCTCTGAGTCCGGTTGCTGACAGGCACCCGGACCTGTAGCTTTGCTATAGTAGAGCACGAGTGCGGGTCACTACAGGCCGGGGAGGTTGTGCGATACTCTCCATTCTTTGATTCTATAACTATATCTAAAAAGGTAAAAAGTATCTGCTCTTGAAAAGCAAGAGAAATAAAGACTTCACCACTATCACCTTGACATCCCGTTTTGGTTCAATCTACAAGATCGAACCAGCGCAAAAAACTCCCCTCACCTTTATCCTTTCCCGGAGTGGAGAGGATGCCCTGAGTTTGCGGAATAGGGCAAGGTGAGGGGTTTTCATTCATTGACTCACTGTTTGTTCCCTGATGAATCGTACATGGTGACGAAAAAGTCATACACGCCCGCAAGGGTGTTGCCGTCCAGCCCGCCGGTTGTGCAGCCAGCCACGTACACATTGCGACTTGAATCCACGGCAACGCCGTAGGCTTCTGTATCTCCCCCTGACACGCCAAGCTGTTTTGTTCGCACCTTGTTCCCCGCTGAATCGTACGTGGTGACGAAAAAGTCATTCGTGCCCGTAAGGGTGTTGCCGTCCAGCCCGCCGGTTGTGAAGCCAGCCACGTACACATTGCCACTTGAATCCACGGCAACGCCGTAGGCTTCTGTATCTTCCCCTGACACGCCAAGCTGTTTTGTTCGCACCTTGTTCCCCGCTGAATCGTACGTGGTGACGAAAAAGTCCTTAGGCCCGTAAGGGTGTTGCCGTCCAGCCCGCCGTCTGTGCAGCCAGCCACGTACACATTGCCCACTTGAATCCACGGCAACGCCGTAGGCTTCTGTATCTCCCCTGACACGCCAAGCTGTTTTGTTCGCACCTTGTTCCCCGATGAATCGTACATGGTGACGAAAAAGTCATTAGGCCCGTAAGGGTGTTGCCGTCCAGCCCGCCGGTTGTGTAGCCAGCCACGTACACATTGCCGACTTGAATCCACGGCAACGCCGTAGGCTTCGTGTATGTTGCCCTGACACGCCAAGCTGTTTTGTTCGCACCTTGTTCCCCGATGAATCGTACATGGTGACGAAAAAGTCATTCAGTGCCCGTAAGGGTGTTGCCGTCCAGCCCGCCGTCTGTATAGCCAGCCACGTACACATTGCCCAATTGAATCCACGGCAACGCCATGGGCTACGTGTATCTCCCCCTGACACGCCGAGCTGTCTTGTTCGCACCTTGTTCCCCGCTGAATCGTACATGGTGACGAAAAAGTCCGTAGTGCCCGTAAGGGTGTTGCCGTCCAGCCCGCCGGTTGTCAAGCCAGCCACGTACACATTGCCCAATGAATCCACGGCAACGCCGTAGGCTTCTGTATCTTCCCCTGACACGCCGAGCTGTTTTGTTCGCACCTTGTTCCCCGCTGAATCGTACATGGTGACGAAAAAGTCCGTAGTGCCCGTAAGGGTGTTGCCGTCCAGCCCGCCGTCTGTACAGCCAGCCACGTACACATTGCCACTTGAATCCACGGCAACGCCGTAGGCTCGTGTATCTCCCGCTGACACGCCGAGCTGTTTTGTCCCTGTCCATGATGCGCAAACAACCGAGACATTCGTCACGTTCGCTCCCGCGATCGTGCCGGTATTGCTGCTTGCTATGCAGTTCTGGCCCGACGGCTGGGTCTTGACCGTGACGTTGTACCCCGCTCCGTCGACAAGCTTTGTCGAGAACGTGAATGTCCCGTTTGAGGATATACTCAAATCATCTGCCCCATTGTCCTGGAGTACGACTGTGCCGGTTAGCCCGCTCACCGTACCGCCTACCGAGTAAGTATTTACAGCACAAACAACCGAGACATTCGTCACGTTCGCTCCCGCGATCGTGCCGGTATTGCTGCTTGCCGTGCAGGTCTGGCCCGACGGCTGGGTCTTGACCGTGACGTTGTACCCCGCTCCGTCGGCAATCTTTGTCGAGAACGTGAATGTCCCGATTGAGGATATACTCAAATCATTTGTCCCATTGTCCTGGAGTACGACTGTGCCGGTTAGTCCGCTCACCGTACCGCCTACCGTATAAGTATTTGTAGCACAAACAACCGAGACATTCGTCACGTTCGCTCCCGCGATCGTGCCGGTATTGCTGCTTGCCGTGCAGGTCTGGCCCGACGGCTGGGTCTTGACCGTGACGTTGTACCCCGCTCCCTCGGCAACCTTTGTCGCGAACGTGAATATCCCGTCTGCGGATATACTCAAATCATCTGCACCATTGTCCTGAAGTACGACCGTGCCGGTCAGCCCGCTCACCGTACCGCCTACCGTATAAGTATTTACAGCGCAAACAACCGAGACGTTCGTCACGTTCGCTCCCGCGATCGTGCCGGTATTGTTACTTGCCGTGCAGATCTGGCCCGACGGCTGGGTCTTGACCGTGACGATGTACGACGCTCCGTCGGCAATCCCTGTCGCGAACGTGAATGCCCCGTTTGCGGATACACTCAAATTATCTGCCCCATTATCCTGGAGTATGACTGTGCCGACGAGCCCGCTCACCGTACCGGATACAGTATAAAGTCCGCTCCCTGCTATGCCTCCGTCTCCACCGCTACCGCCACAACCAGCGAAAGCCACAAGCGCCAAAGCTAACCCCAGTTTCGCAGTTAACAAAGCAAAGTTTCTATAAATTAACAAGTTGCTCTTCTTTAACCGCCGTAGAATGTCATTTTTCATATAACCGTTCCTCCTCAGTTTATAATTGTTATGCACAAAAACCAGGTTTGCGTTCAAATCAAAAAAACAGTCATCTACTGCATTGGCTCAAAATGATACTGTTTCTTGTACAGATGGAAGTTAATACTATAGATTGACATAATTAGTTTACAAGTTTTTAATTTATTGTCAAGAAAAATAATGGGGTATTTTCAGGGTATTCCATCGATTACGGAATGTAATCTAAAGCCGCCTCCTGACCGTACGTCATTGAAAAAGAATGGTGCCCCTGGGAAGACTCGAACTTCCGGCACGCGGTTTAGGAAACCGCTGCTCTATCCACCTGAGCTACAGGGGCTTGTTCTAATGAGAATTATGAAATGCGGAGATTCGGAAAGAGTACCTGCAAATGTTTAATTTTTTTTATACTCTGTAATCTGCATTCAGACATCAGAATTTATTACAGCATTTCTTCCAAATCGATTTTTTTCCGCCTCGTGATGACCCTTAGCTTATTGAGGGCCTGGGTCTCGATCTGCCGCACCCGCTCGCGAGTAATACCGAAATCCTTGCCGATGCTATCGAGGGTCTTGGGTTCGCCGTCACCCAGTCCGAACCGCAGTTCAATGACCTTCCGTTCGCTCACCGAAAGTTGCTGAAGCCATTCATCAATGTGCTCCCGTCTCTGGATATCCTCTGAGGCGCTCGCCGGCGATAACGCATTGGTGTCCTGCAAGATATCTTTGAGGGTGTCTTCCTCCTGGTCGCCGATGAGCATGTCCAGAGAGTAAGTCTCGCGCACCACCTGCGAGATGCTCCGCACCTTATCGACGGAGACCTTCATCTTCTTGGCGATTTCCTCTATCTGAGGATCGCGTCCCAGGGTCTGTGTAAGTTGTCGCATGGAGCGCAGATAGGAATTGACGATTTCGGCAATATGGACAGGCAGGCGGATGGTCCTTGTCTGGTTGACGATCGCCCGTTCGATGGCTTGTTTGATCCACCACGAAGCGTAGGTGCTGAACTTGAAACCCCGCTGATATTGGAACTTTTCCACGGCCCGGATCAGGCCAAGATTGCCTTCTTCGATGATGTCCGAGAACTGCAGCCCCCGATTGATGTATTTTTTCCCAATCGCCACAACAAGCCGGAGATTCGCCTCGATCATTTTGGCGCGAGCATCCTGGTCGCCTTTCTCGATCTTCTTGGCGAGTTCCTGTTCCTGCTCAAACGTTAAGAGGGGGGTCTTGCGGATTTCCTTGAGATAGTACTTGATGGCATCAAGGCCCTTTGATGCCGGCGTTTCGGATGCGGCGTCGGAGGAGTCGCTGATGCTTTCCTTTGACTCTGCTTTCATTATCCTCGTGTTCTTCGCTGAAGGGCTCTGCGCCCATCAGATCATCAACCGGTCGTTCCCTCTCACTCATGAACACCTCGTGGCATGAAAAATAGGATTCAAGGTGCTCCCTTTGCTGATCCTTTGAGCTGATATGAAGCCATTTACAATCAAGAAAAATGGTCGGGGCGAGAGGATTTGAACCTCCGACCCCTTGGTCCCGAACCAAGTGCGCTACCAGGCTGCGCTACGCCCCGACAAAACCGTATAATAATATACTAACTGCATCCGTATGTCAACGCACAATCTTCTTCTGTGCCGCAGCGATGAAATTATCAAAGGCTTCCTGATAATAGTCCTTTTTTGCCCTGATAGCAGCGGGAACCCGACCTTCGTACAGGTCCCTGCCTTCGGTTACATCCGCATTGAGAACCTCATAAAAGGTCCCGTTCCGAAGGCCTTCGATCACCGCCTCCTGATTATAGAGGGCGACATCGGACACGATGATCCGAGCAAACCGCCTCGCCTTTTCCACGGCCTCGGGATCGGCTTCATCCACGCGGGGGATGTCGCACTCTTCTTTCTGAAAGATCGAGGCATCAAGACTGAGAGACTCGGGGAAAACCGCAGCCGAATCCGGACCGTCCATTGATGCGGGCTTCGATACTGCGGACTGGGACGGGACCGACTCAGGTACACCACGTTCCGCCAGCGCCTGGTTTTGGGGACTGAGCAGGGACGACTTGAACTCCCTTGCAGGCGGCCGGGACATCTCCGGAAGATCGTGGTGAGAAGGCCCTTTGATCGTGGGCATTTCAGCTCCGAACTGTCCCGGAAAGATGAGTTTTCGCAACTTGGTCAACAGAAAATCCGGGATGTGGTGCTTCTCGATATAATCGTCGGCGCCATACAGGTTGGTCGGCGTGCGTTTGTACCGCCTCATATCGTACACTGATGAAAGGAGCACGATTTTGATCGACTGCGTCGCCGGATTACCCTTCAACCGTTCGCACAGTTCGAAACCGTAAATGCCCGGCAGCCCCACATCGAGCACCATGCCTTGCGGTTTGTTCTCCATGGCCCTTTTGAGCGCATCAACACCGTCAGCCGCTGTATCCACCCTGAATCCAGCGTCGATCAGGAGATCAGCGACCATCTTTCTGACCACATCGCTGTCATGCGCAACCAGTACCAGAGCATCTGATAATGCGGCGGAAACTGCTGTCAGTGCGGCTGTTTTCCCTAGAGGACACTGACAACGCCGGAGACGGTTTCTGGACAGGGATCACGTTGCCGCACCGCGGACAACGCACCTTCACGCCCTTGCCGGTTATCTTGGCATCGTCGATCTTGAGCTTTGCGCCGCATTCACAGGAAACGATCATGGATAGCGAACATCCCCTTCCACCGCCGAACAACACGTCTCTACGCTTAAACAGCCCGATCAGGAGCATCCCCGCAACGAACCCGGCGACATGCGCGTACCACGCCACGCCTTCGCCCGAGCCACCCGATAGCAGTGCGCTCAAAAACTGCAACACGAACCATAATCCCAGAACGATCATGGCGGGAACCTCAATGGTCCGTATATAAAAACCGAACAGCACGAGCGTCACGACCCGCGCACGCGGATACAGGAGCAAATAGGCGCCGAGCACGCCCGAAATAGCTCCGCTTGCCCCGATCATGGGTGTAAGCGAAGACCGGTTCATGAACGCGTGAGCATAAGCGGCAATGAGACCGCAGAGCACATAGAACACTAAAAAACGCACTCTCCCGGTGTCGTCCTCCACATTGTTCCCGAATATCCAGAGATAGAGCATATTGCCCGCGATGTGGAGCAGGCCGCCGTGCAAAAACATGGACGTGACCAGGGTCGCTGTTACCGGTATCGTGCCGCCCATTACGGCATCCGGGGAAAACAAGCGCTTCGGGATGAGCGCAAAGGAGGCAAGGAATGCCTCGCCGCCCATCTTCCCCAGGGTCAATTCATAGACGAACACCGCGATATTCAGAACGATCAGTGTGAATGTAATGATTGCAAACCGACTCGTCGGGTTAATGTCACGTATAGGAATCAAACTTCAACTCCACTGAATCCAGCACGATGCATGCACCCCTCTACCGCTTCGTCTAACTGGCAAGGCGGTCATCACGATCAATTTCACCCACCTGCAAACGACCGATGACAAGATACAAGAATTAACCTGTTTTGTCAATAAAATGGAACCGTCGCAACCTTGTCAGGCGAAAGAGAGAAAAGTCCTCGTCATGCACTGTTCCGCTATTCTTGACGTTCGAAATCTCGGGCATTTTCTCGTTCACTGTTTCGGCTACGTGAGCCTGTTTTACGATATTTTGAATTGGATTGCCCCTCTCTCTCCTCTTTTTCCCCGCATTGCCCGGTGGTTTTGTTCCTGGACCTTGGTAACTCTGATTTAATACAGCGGAGAACAGCGCGAATTACTCTTTCGGCTCGAAATCACGCTTGATCTTGATAAAGGTCGGAAGGTTTCTGATGATCCGATAGGTGCTGTTGGGAGACTTAAACATAAGCGGACCGAATTTGCGGGTCCAGTTCTTCCCGGTGTAAAAGCGCTTGATGAATTGTTTGTAGAGCTCGTCGAGCCGCTCCTTGGACTCGATCCCTTTTGGCACGAAGACGAAGTTCAGGCAGTTCATCAGTTCCCACTTTTCATCAAATACGCCTTCGTCATGAATCGTCTGGTAGATCGGCGCTCCCGGAAAGGGTGTGAACTTGGTCATGTTCATGTCGTCGAGTTCCAGGTTCGTGATGAAATCGGTCGTCATCCGGATGGTCGCCTCGGTCTCTCCCGGGAGCCCCATCATGAAGAGGCCTTTGGCCCTCAGCCCGCTCTTCTGGATCCGCTTCACCGTTGTCTTCATCTCATTGAAATCCACCTGGGTCTTGTGCCGTGCAAGGATCTCCGGGCGCGCCCGACTCGATGCCGAGGCTTACCATCCAGCAGCCCGACGCCTTCAACATCTTGAGCAGTTCGTCATCGATGTGTCCGACGCGCACTGCGCAATTAAAGGTCATCTTGAGCGGTTTCGCCTGCAGGAGTCCGCAGAACTTCTCGATCCGCTCGCGGTTAAAGGTGAACAGGTCGTCGTAGAAGAACACGTGCCGGATACCGAATTCTTTTTTCAGGAACGCCATGTGCTCGTAGAGATATTCAGCCGAGTTGTACCGAAAGCTCCTGCGGTACACCGAGCGGTCGCAGTACGAGCACTGGTAGGGGCAGCCGCGGCTTGAGATGATCGTTGCTGATGGTGCTTTCGGGTAATTGAACAGCGCTGCCTCGTACTTTCTTCGGGAAGCCCTCAAGCTTGTGGTACGCGGGGAACGGAAGCGAATCAAGCGCGCACAGATCGGTCCGCAGACCGTTGTCCCTGATCTCCGTCCCCCTCGCGATACACCAGCCCCTGGATCGTCCCGGGCTTTGCGCCCGCGGCAAGCTCTGCCATGGCCTGCTCTCCCTCGCCGGTCACCAGAAAGTCGATGGCAGGATAGGACGCCAGGATCTTCCCGCGCAGGGCGGAGACATGCACGCCGCCGAATACGATCGTGATGTGAGGGGCTGTATTTTTGATCTCTTCCGTCAGGCGATAGGCATTCAGAAAACCCGACGTCACTGCCGTGAACCCGACCAGGTCGGGCTTGAAGGACCGGACGCGGGAGAGGACATCGTCGGCGCCGATGCGGCTTACTGCCCCCCGGCAGTCGTGTACCTCCACCTCATGCCCTTTTTCCAAGAAGATAGGCGGCAATTGACAGGATGCCGTTCGGCGCCAGGCGAATGGCGGTCTCGGAATTGTCTTCCATGCCTTCGACCCAGTTCGAGCCAAAGGGATTGATCAGCAGGATTTTCATCGTTTTATCTTTCCACTTGCGGTCTTGGGTATGCTGTCAACGAATGCAAAATCCTTCGGCACCTTGTACTGCGCAAGCCGCTGATAGCAGAAGCGCCGCAGAGTCATATACGTCCATAACGTCGTTCCCGTTCCGCAATACGATCTTCGCCATGGGCAGTTGGCCGTATTGCGAGTGCGCAGCGCCGTACACCAGGGACTCCTTCACCTGCGGGTGCTGGTTCAGAACAGACTCCACTTCCTGGGCGAACATTTTCATGCCCACAAAATTGATCACTTCCTTTTCCCTGCCCACGATCGTCAGGAAACCGTCCTCATCTATTTTCCCCAGATCGCCGGTCTTGAACCAGCCGTCGTTCAGAATGTCCTCCCTGCCCTGCCAGGGAGAATAATAGGCATCGAGCATCCCCTTGCCCTTGATCCGGATTTCCCCTACTCCATCGGCATCCTTCTTGTCGAGCTTGATCTCGAAATCCGGCAGCGGCTTTCCCACGGAACCCCGCTTGTCCTTTCTCCGCGAAAGCCGGATAAACGGCAAACCGACCTCGATGATCCCATAGGCCTCGGTCAGCTCAAAACCAAACTTGGCTGAAAACTCCTCTGCCACTTGTTCAGGCAGCTTCATGGTCGTTGAGACCGCAAGGCGGATCTGCTTCAAGGCATCGCCCGGCAGCGCATCGGTTCGCGACAGGAGGCTGTAATAGAAAGGCGAGGCATAGATAAAGGTCCCCTGATGCGACCTGATCCCTTCTATGATCGATTTCGGATAATTGTGGCCGCAGAGCACGATCGTCGCGCCGCGCCGCAGGAACAGGAGGATCGTGACCACGAAATGGTAGCTCATGGACAGCACCCAGACCACGGTGTCCTCTGACGTTATCCGGAGACCCCGGTCAGCGGCATCGGTCCGTTCGATGATCGCCTCGTGCGACAGCACCACCCCCTTGCTCGTGCCCGTGGTGCCGGAGCTGAACCTGATGAACGCGGGGTTGATCCTGAAATACTCGGCCTTCGGACGCTCTCTGGTCGTCCTCTTCACGATGGTAAATTCTTTTTTAAAGAGACCGCCCGATTGCAGCGGGTCGCCGTATCCCCCCTGCCACAGACTCGGTTCGGCGATCAGGAAATCAATGTCGATCCTGTCGATGACTGTTTCGGATTCCTCCGCCGTCTGTTCGGGCGAAACCGGTACCACAACGGCCGAGAGTGACAAAATAGCAAGACTCACGATGATGTAGTCAATGCTGTCGTCGCAGAGAAGTCCGACGCGGTGAAGCCGTCCGACGCCGAGCTGTCGTAAGGCCTCGGCAACCTGTTCAGCAGCAGCGATCAGCTGTCCGTAGGTAATGCGGTCATCATCTTCGATCACCGCGGTCTTGTGCAAGAAGTTTCCCGTCTCGCGTTGTATGGTGTCAAATATGTTCATGCCCTGTTCTTCGGCAGATAGTCCTTATAGATATTCCGCATGGCGAAAATATACCGTGTTCCAAGGTAGATGATCTTGACCGTCTCACGAAAGGGAACTTTGACCTTGTTCACCCTGCAGCGGGTTCGCCTGAAGCGCCACCCGCGACAGCTTCGCGAAATGCGAATAGAACAGGTTCATGTCAAGCTTCGTGGGCAGGATCGTGTGCATGCAGTCATAATACAGATACGGGTCGACGATATAATCGTTCTTATGTGTATGCCAGAGGTCGGTCCCGGGCGATGGTGAAAATACGGTAAAGGTGACCTCGGCCGGACAAACCTTCATTATCTCCTTTTCAAGGTCCCTGAAGTCCTGGACCGAAAAGTCCGGATCGACCATGAAGCTCGCGTGAAGCGTGATGCCGATCTCTTTCAGAATTTCTATCGCTTTTCTGTTCGTGTCCACGCTCGTCCGCTTCTTATACTTGTCGAGCCTTGATCCTACCATGGCCTCGAGGCCGACGTAGACCACGCTAAGCCCGGCCTGCTTCCAGAGTTTGAACAACTCGGGATATTTTACGATCGTATCAGCGCGCGCCCAGCTGATATACTGCTTTTTGATCCCCTTATCAAGCAATAAATTAGCGATCTTTGTCAACCGGTCCTTGTTCAGGAACGTTTCATCGTCCACGAAATAGATATGGTTCTCTGAGATCTTCTCGATCTCGTCCACGACGTCCTCAGGCTGCCGCTGGAGATACTTGCCGCGCATCAAGTGGTGCACAACGCAAAAGGAGCACGAGTAAGCGCATCCCGTCGAGGTACGCATGCTCGCGGTCCGCGGGAAAATGGTGTCGAGCTTTTTTTCCGTGCTCGAGGTCCAGACGCAGAAATAGCGGGACCGGTCTACGAGGTCGCGACGCGCCCGCGGGATCTGGTCGACCGCCGGGAATTCCGGAGGCAGTGCTGCGGCCTTTACCGCGAAATCAGGGTCTTTCGGCGAGAGGACGGCATCACCGAAGAAGAGCGGTTCGCCTTTCTTATAGCGTCTTACGATCTCGGCGAACGCCGTGCCCCCTTCGCCGCGCACGATGATGTCGATGCCTTTGCCGTTCAATGCATAGTCCGCCGGGATGATCGTAGCGTGCGTCCCGCCGACCACGGTCACGATCTTTGGGTCATGCTTTTTCACCAGATCTGCCAGGGACTTTACCAAAGCCGACTGGCTGCTGTAGCCGGTGAAACCGACGATCTGGGGATTCATCTCGCGCAGTTTGTTCTGAAAACCGAGGATGGGGTCCTTCTCAAAGCTCAGGTCCAGGATAACGACCTCGTCTTCAGGCGGCACGCCGCCGGCCACCATTTCAAGCTCCAGCGGTTCGAGGTGCAGGAACCCCTCCTGCAGGCGCCTTGCCACGAGCAGTTGTGGATTCGGTTTTACGAGTAATATTCGCACTGATACCCCCTTTGATACTGTATCAAGCACTAAATAACTAATCATCAAATCATTCTAAACGAATCTGCAATTACTAAAGCGACCTCAAGACTGGCAAATACGTTTGAATTTTGGACTTCGTATTTCCGGCAATTGTTTGTGAGTTCAGCACTTTGAAGTTTAGATTATCTTGACCTTCTCCGGATACTTCCCGTTCCTGACCCGATACGCGGCAGCTTTGCCAGCCTGCTCTCCCAGGGCCATGCACGTGCCCATCACCCGCGTGGAACCAAGCGCCTCATGAGTGACCGATATGCACCGTCCCGCAGTCAGCAGGTTCTTGATCCCGCTGACCATAAGACACCTGAACGGGATCTCGTAATATTCCCCGCGCGGAACGTATTTATAGATCGTGCCTTTTGTCCTGTCCCAGAGCTCGATCGGCCAGGCGTTCTTCACAACGCCGTCGGGAAACTTCCTGGCAGAGAGCACGTCTTCCTTCGTAAGCATATACTCTCCAATGACCCTCCTGCCTTCACGTTCAAGCACCTTGAGCGAGGTATCCGCAATATAAGCGCCTTCAAAAGCAGGCAAGACCGAAGCGAGATACCTGATAGCCGCATCCGCGGCTGTTCGGGCTTTTCTCCGTCACTGTCACTTCGTCAGTACTGAAAACGCTCATCTTGCAATACCCTTCATCAGCAGCATCGCCGGGACTGAAGGTCGTTAATTTTACCGCAGGCGCGAATATCCCCTGCTTCACCGCCTGCGCAAGATGATAGGGGACCTTGAGGGACAGGTTCTCATCCACGTCCCTGAGCCCTTTCACGTGGACCACGAATCCAGCCAGCTGCCGTTCATCCTTCGGAGTGAGGTCAAATGGAGCGCCAGCAAGGGCGGCAACTTCACCGCTGCCCGAGCAATCAACGACCATCTTCGGTGCAATCTCCTGCCGGCCGTGCGAATCTTCTATCGTGACGAGCGCGATCTCATTGCTGTCCATCGTGGCCGTTATTGCGGAGTGCCCCTGCAGCGCGGCCAGATTGCTCTCTCCCCGGCACAGCGACGCGAGAACTGACTGCAGGTCATCGTAGTTGTAAGGCTGTGCGTATACCTGACCGATCTTCTGTATGCCTTTCCCCGGCGAGGCCTTGAACAACAGTTCCGGAGATCTCGCGGGTGATCCCGGGGTTCAGGGTTTCTGTCGGAACCGTATCACGCATTCAGGTAAAGACCGCAGATATACTGGAACCTGCCGGCGAAGCCGGTGCCGCCGAGATAGCAGTTCCTTTTCAACGAGTATCGTGCGGGCGCCGCCCCGCGCCGCGGCAACCGCAGCCGTCGCACCCGCGACGCCGCCGCCGACCACCAGCACATCGCAGGAAGTACTCATGAGACACTCACCACGCCGAATCGCTCCCTGATCCCCCTGTCAAGCTCCAGAACATCGTCATCGGTGAGCACTCCGTCCAGATAGGAGATGACCACGTTGAGCTTGCTGTTGTAATAATTGCTGAAGAAGCCCAGACCCGGCGGAACCGGAACGCGCGGCATATGGAAAATATTCGCTACCTTCTTATCCATGAACAGAGGGATGCTGGTATGAGCTCTTCCCGAGATGGGAGAATGCAAAGGTTGCCATTTTCCCTTTCATCGGAAGGTGAAGCAGTTTCCCCAGCACGGGCAGCGGCGCGATGCGGGTCAGCAGACTCGCTTCCGCGAGGTCCCTGGGAAAGCCGGACTTCACCTGATCGTACATCTGCTGCTTGAGCAAGGCAATCAATCCCTTTCGATCATCAGCCTCAGGGACCGGGATCTGATAAAAAAGGTAGGACACGTAGTTGAAAAATATTTCCTGCAGCGGATCCAGGCCGGTCCGCAGGTCCATGGTCACGGGGATAAGATAGCTGGAGCCGGTCGCCTGCCTGCTCATGAACAGCTCATGCATGCTCTGCACGATACACGGACAGCAGATACGGAGACTCCATGAGGTACCCGGCCTCGGTGGTAGGCCCGGTCGTAAATAGCCGCTGTCTCCTGCTCCGTGAATGAGAGGAGATGATAGCGGAAAGATCCCTTGCCTCCCGCGGAACCGGCAAAGCTTCGGTGCGATGATTTCGACAGCGCCGATGATCCTGCGGTTCACGTTCCGGCCGGCCAGAAACTTCCTCGACCACTGGGTCAAGGCTGAGGATGAGGCAAAGGCAATATCGCCGGACACGGTGGAAGCACCGCTCTTCACACTCTGCTGGAACAAGTTCAAAAACATCTCCGCGCCCCGTGCGTCAAAGATACGGTGGTCAAAGGCCATGGCGAACATGCTTCGCCCGCGGTCGCTGAAAAGATGGAACGCCACATGATCGTTGTTGTGTTGAAAAGGGACATTCGCGCTTTTTTCAAAATGAGTCAGGCATCGTCCCGCCGGACAACAGGTCATCAACATGCCCGGCCGTAAGCGTTATTTCGCCGACCGCTTTCGCCGGGATCTTCCAGTAAGGGGCAAGCTTGATATCACGGCTCACGCTGCCCCTGCAATACCGGGAACTGTTTCACAAAAGCGTTTAATCGGCTCCTGACCTCGGACTCATCAAGAAGCCCGTCCAGCACAAGAACCACCTGCGACATGTTTCCAGCGCAGGTCGTGGCCTTCATCATATGATCAAGGGTGTTGATCACCCAGTCGGAGCCGGAGAGGTACCGTTTATGTTTGGATACCAGCATAGCGAATTCCGGACTACAACCTGCTGCTGATATATGATGCCAGGGAATGTATGGTCTCGAAGTCCTTTTTGGTCAAGTCCGACGCTATCAGCGGAAGCTTGAAGGTCTTTTCAATGAACACGAGGATCTCGATGAACCCGAGCGAGTCGATCCCCAGTTCATGGAACGGTTTGTCCGGCGCTACGGCCGAAGCGTCCTGATTCGAGATGGAGGCGATGCCGTTGATCAACGTATTTTCTATTTCCTGAACAGTCATATTCATAAGCCTCACGCGTTAGTGACTAAAGGTTTTTTCTTCTCAAAATTTCAGGATAATTTTGCCACAGAGTGCGCAGAGAAAAGCTAGAAACATGAGCAGTGAAATGAAGACTTTTCTCGTTTTCGCTTCACTCTGTATTCTCTGTGATCTCTGTGGCTAAAAAGCTTTTTCGGCTCGTCGTGAACGAAAGCAACACCGAACTCATACCTTCGTTAGGTAAATCACTGATCTTTCCGCGTAACAGTTATACCCTGTACAGCGGATCGTTTCAAGAGGGCCGCTCCCCGACTCAGTGAGCATGCGGATGCCCCGTGGGTTGTCCTGCACCGGAGTCGCATAGCGCGTTTGCTGTTTCAGCATCAGCGCTCCAGCGGCCGCGTTGAATGCGCTGCCGATCATCATACTCCCGAAGACCGGCGAATAGGCCGCCGTTGGAATGTCATTCGACAGGGATGCGATGTAGGCGGACTCGTCAGGCAACATCCCGTCGGCGTCGATAATATTGATATCAACGGACATCCCCTGTCCCGGGTCATCATTGGTGTGGACCGCGTTGACGGAGCAATACACATTCCCCTCACTCCCGTTGCTTAACAGAAAGAAGGCGGCGCCCTCGCCCGGGACCTGGCAGGTGGGGTTGAACGCAAAGGGTTGTATCCTGCCGTCCTTCGCTGTCGTCAGTTTATGATCGGATACGTACCCCAGGACGTCGCCATACTGGTCCACCGCCCCGGCAAGAACGTAGTCGCACCGCCCCTGGTCGAGCCAGGCCTGCGCCAGCTGCAGCGCTGACTGGAACGAGAACCTGAACTGGGTGATCGTCAGCGTCGGGCCCTTGATATTCAGCGCCATGGCGATGTAGGAGGCTGCGGCATTATGCACCGAATTGGAAAACGTGGTCGGCGAGACAGCGGCATCTCCGTGATCAAGGATGTCGTCCAGAAAATCGAATGTGGTCACGTGGGGACCGAAGGCCGTGGCCACGATGATCCCGAGTCTTTTGCTGCCAATGTCTTCTATACCGCTGTCCGACAGGGCATCGGACGCGGCGAGCACGGCCATCTTGCTCACGGCATCGGCACGCCGGATTTTTTTGAGCAACGTCTTATCCGGCAAAGCATCAAATTTGACGAGATATGCCGGCGCTTTTTCACCCCCCAGCCAATGGGCCGCAGTTTCCCCGGGTTTCTGCCAGCCGCTTTTCAGGGCCTGCTCGAACGAGGCGACGCCAAGGCCATGCGAACAGATCACGCCGATCCCGGAGATCTTCATGCGTCCGCCTCCCGTCCGATCACGATCGCGGCATTCGTGCCCCCGAAGGCCAGGGAAGTGGATATTGCAAAGTATTTCGTGATAACGGTCTTTTCCCGCACCGGTGAAATGGGGATGGCTTCGTCCTTGTTCTCGAAACCCGCGCTGGCCGGTATCCATCCTTCACGGAGGCCCGCTGCCGTGAATACGGCCTCGATGCCGCCGGCGGCGCCCAGCGTATGTCCCGTGAACCCCTTGGTGGACAGCATGGTGAGGTCGGGTCCGAAGATATCCGCCAGGACCCTGCCCTCGACCAGGTCGTTGTCATGAGTTCCGGTGCCGTGGGCATTGACAAATCCGATCGAACCGAGGCTCGATGCCTGACTCCGCCATGGCCGCATGCAACGCGGCCCGTAAGCCCAACCCCTTCAGGACTGGGAGCTGTCAGATGATAGGCATCACTTGAAGAACCATAGCCGGCGAGAAAAAGATCTGAAGAGGTTCCCCGTTTGCCCGCTGCTTCCCGGGTCTCGAGGACCATCACTCCGGCGCCTTCACCGAGGTTCAGTCCCTTGCGGTCGCGGTCAAAAGGCGCGCAGAGTCCCGGATTGGCAATGCCGAGGGAGTTGAAGCCGCAGTAGGGCACATGATTCAGCTCATCAGACCCGCCGGCGATCGCGATGTCGCACAGACCGCTCTTGAGCCACGACAGCGCGATTCCCACCGCATCGGTCCCTGACGAACAGGCGTTCACCACGCTCAGTTGCGGGCCGCGCGCGTTGATCCTGCGCGCAATATACTCGGCAAGATTGCCCTTCAAGAATCTGTCCACCGAGGTCATCGGCGCCGCACCATTCTCGCGGTATGATTTATAGAACTGCAAAGCGTTCAGCTGACTGGCTACCGTCGTCCCCATGCATACCCCTACCCGGAATCCCGACAGGTCGGCAAGCCGCGCATCCTTGAGAGCCTGATCAACGGCAACAAGGGCAAGACTCAAGGTCCGCCAGCCTTCCAGATAATATTCACCAGGGAGGCGCTCGCACTTCAAAAACTGGCGATTTCAAGATCGTGGGGAAAAGCGTCACCGGTCCCGCGTTCCTTCGCCCCTGCTCGAAAGACTGAAGCGTTTCGGCAAGACCATTGCCTGCGGCGGATATGACGCCTAAACCGGTTATCAGCATTGAAGTATCGTTCATAGTTTCTGCATTCTTCAGTTAAGACTGCCGGGTGATGATGACCTGACAGTACCTTGCAACGGGGATTCCTGTGACGCTTTTACCCACTTCGGCATTCCCAGAATATCCAACCCCTGATCGATGGTAACGATCCGCATTTCCGGATACTGCGTTCGAACGTATTTGATCAGGGAACGGAGCTGGGCCCGGTCGTCGTAGAGAATACGGTCGATACTCGCTGTTGCGGCGCTGCTCTGCCCGTCGATGCG
Organism: Nitrospirota bacterium; assembly: GCA_963796285.1. GTDB lineage: Bacteria > Nitrospirota > UBA9217 > UBA9217 > UBA9217 > JALNZF01. Next base: position 299,165 of record CAWCKW010000012.1, on the reverse strand, counting down.
GTCCCCTTCCCTCGGAGTTCCGGAGAGGGGGACAAAATACAGGGAGCCGAAATACTGGAACCACGCCGGCGCTTCAGTTCTTCCAACAGCTCCCGACGGGCTGAAATGCAGTGTTTCTCCGGGGATAAAAGCTCCCTTGCGTCCCGATACGCCGACCTTGATGTCGATCTCATGTTGGTAGAGAATGATCCATGATCCGCCTGCGTAAGCACGGTCGATTGAACGCTCAAGCCCGATGAGATCATGTTTGATCGAATAGGATTTTAGAAAGTACGGATCAGTGTCCGCAGTATTCACCGCGTACGTCCCGCCCCTGCCGGAACGATAATACTTCCTCGCGATCTTCCTGACCAATTCATTGCTCATGTTCTTGGGATACACGACGTTACGGACCGGTATGCCCCTGCGCTCAAGAGTCGCTTTGGATCGCGCAAACTCGTCTTCGATCTGCGCGGCGTCAAGCGATGTGAGCTTCGGATGCGACACGGTGTGGCTCATGATCTCCCAGCCCGCATCCCTGAGCCCCCGTATCTGATCAATTGTCAGATGCCCCGGGGTATCGATCCAGTCAGTGGTGATGGCCGAGCAGGCGACAGAGCCCTGCTCAAGAAAGATCTCCCTGCCGAGCAAATAATCCGTATCATTCCCGTCATCGAACACAAAGGTGATCAGCGGGACTGAGCCGCGCGGGATAACGGGTTCCCGGGTGCTGACGCTGCCGCAGGAAGCCATGAGTGCCAACAGTGCCAACAGCCACACTGTTAAAATGAAATGCATCACGATGCCTGTAATGCTGGCATTACGAGTCTTTTTTCCTGTTCTCATATACAAAATGGGCTATCGTATCGATGGAATGGAAAATCTCTTTCCCCTGGTCCATATTCTTCACTTCCATGCCGAAGTTGCGCTGCAGCAGCACCACGATCTCGACAGCATCGAGGGAATCCAGGCCGAGGCCTTCCCCGAACAGGACCTCATCATCCTTGATATCCGCCGGATTGATGTCTTCGAGCGAGAGATCTCGGACGATCATTTCCTTGAGTTCCTTGCGTATTGCCGCCAGTTCCTGCTCCTTGTTCTTCTCCATTAGTATCTCCTTGCCGTAAAGTGTCGATCATATCAATCATTTCCCTGCCATATGTCGCGAAAGACGAACCACTGGTAGGGGAAGCGAACAGTATACTCCTCGAGGGCCCGGGCGAACTGCTGAACACAGTCCTTGAGCTCCGCTTCGTTGTTGCCCCGAGTGCCCGCGGGAGGGTTGATAACTTGTGCGACGCCGGTAATATGCTTTTTTACCCCCACCTTCGCCGACAACAGCACCGCGACAGGGCATCGAGCCGCGGCCGCGAGGCTGAAGACACCATAGGGAAGCCGCACGTGCCCGCCGAGCAGCGACGCCTCGACCGAAGCATACCCATAGGTACGGTCTCCCATGATCGAAACGATCTCTCCCCTGCTTATCGCCGTCAACGCTTCCACCACGCCGCCCAGGGCACCGTTTGTGGAAATGATCCTGATCGATTCCGTATCGCTGTCGACGCTCAGCGCCTCTTTCACCGCTGCATTGTCCTCGGGATGCATCATGATGTGGACGATGCGGCCGAGGTTCCTGAGCGCCGTCATGGTGACCTGCCAGTCGCCCACGTGGGCGGTCAGAAAGATCATCCCTTTCCGTCCCTCGGCAAGGTAACCGGTAATTTTTTCAGCATCAATGAATTCGAGGTCGATGTCACTGCCGCCTGCGGCCACATAATACCGGTCGATGAGGCTTTTCCCCTGGCTCACGAACAACAAATACACGTCAAGAAGGCGGCGGAGAGCGCCGTGACCGGTGAAGCGTCTCCTGACATACGCCATGCTCGCGGCAACCACAGCCCGATCGACAATCAGATAATAGAGCGCGGCAAAATAGAGAAGCCCATATGCCCCCCTGAGGCCGAAGACACGCACGGCTGCCCGGAAAATCCAGAAGCCGATCCTGTTCCCTCTCTTTCGTTCAACATCTTTCTTTTGCGGCATTCTGACACCTTACCCGTTTAATCACGAGGGCGGACATATAAATGAGACCTCCGACCAGAACAGCGGTGAGAGGTGCAATGATCAGGGACCCCAAAAACCATTCATACAACCGCGATGAAAATTGCTCGAATACGGTTTTAAATGAAAGATCGGTCAGCCAAGCGCCGTGCCGCATATAGTACCCCACTTCAATGCAGAGCGCCGGCACAAAAGGCGGCATGGCTATATGCTGAACATTCAGCGCCACGAACTTGTTCAGGTTCAGCCGGAGCGCGACATACAAGATCACAAGCGAATGCGCGAACAGGATCGGCAATACGGCGAGGAACACGCCGACAGCAGCGGACAAGGCCAGCCCCTCCGGGGTCGCGTTCTCCTTAAGCAGCAGCCGCAGCACCTTGCCCGGATGGCGAAGCAGGGACAGGTCGAAACCAGGCTCTCTCTTCACCAGTTTTTTGTGAGGCAACGGAAGCAGACGCCTGCCCACCAGCATTGAATGGATGCGGGTGAGCCGAAGATTGTCCAGCACCGGTTTAAAGCTTGATACCCGCTCCCCGGGCTTCGGGTAATGGACGGCGATCGGCACCATCACGAGTTCCAGCCCTGCCCAGGCTGCTTTGGCCAGCACCTCTGCCTCGAAATCATACCTGCTGCCCTTGAAGCGAAGTTGATTCAGGTAAGGAACAGGATAGGCGCGGAAACCGCTCTGACAATCATCGATCGTGCATCCGGTCTCGGCCTTGAGCCAGAAGTTGGCGAACTTCCTTCCAAAGCGGCTCGATGCGGGCACGTTATCCGTATGAAAATCCCTGCACCCGACGATGAGTCGCGCATCACTCTCCAGCATCAGCGGGAAAAACCGTTCCATGTCCCGGGGATCATGCTGGCCGTCGGCGTCCACCGTGATCATGTACGTCCCGCCGCGTTCTTCGATATAGCGTGACGCTGTCAGGATCGCCGCGCCCTTACCGAGATTTTTCCCGTGCTTCAAAAGGACCACGTCCAGTCCCGCGAGCAGCGACGCCAGATCAGCATCCGTGCTGCCGTCATCGACTACCACGACGTGCTTAACAATCGAACGACATTCGGCAACTACGTGCTTCACCGTGTCTTTGTTGTTGAACACGGGGACAGCGACCCAGAGCCGGTCCTGTACGAGGGGGTCACTTTGCGGCATTTCGCGCCCTCTCCCGGAGTTTTCTATTCGGAAGCAGCAGGTCCCACATGGGGCCGGTGTAGCCGAGCTTATGCAGCACCTGGAGACTGTTGTCCATGGCATCGGGCGGGAACACACAATGACGTACATCGGCGAACGCCTTGGTGAGCGTTTCCTCGAGCCACTTTTTATCGACCGTCGGCGAAATGTAGTAGACGGGCTGCAACAGTCCGTCATCGGGCGCAATCAGCTTTTCCATGATCGCCAGACGGGCCAGGGGAGTGTTCGGCAGGATCCGGATGCCCATGAAAATAAAGGCCACGCATTTCTGAAGGCTCAGAATGTTCTTGATCCCCTCCTGCACCGTTTCTTCGGTCTCTCCCGGGCCGCCGAACATGAAAAAATGCGAGGTCGCAATACCGTGGCGTACCAGGAGGTCGTTGGACGTGATGACGTCGTTGAAGGTGAAGCTCTTGCCCAGTTTTTTAAGCGTGGTGTCGCAGGCTGCGTCGGTACCAACCTCTGCTGCCGCGAATCCGGTTTTCTTCATACGCTCGACGATCTCGTCCGTCAAGCCCCCCGGCTTTATGAATGCGGTCCAGGGCATTGAAAAGTCCCGTCGTTCCATTTCGCTGATTACCTCAAGGTAGGCCCCGTCGTCATCATTGAATACGGAATCGACGAAGAAAACATACTTTGTTTTGTATTGATTGCGCAGAACCACCATGTCGTCCACAACTGTTTTCGGATCGCGTCTCCTGAGTTCCGCGCCTTCCAGCACCGGATAGGTGCAGTACACACATTTATAGGTGCACCCCCGTTTGGTCTGAATGGACGCGATGTTGCCGCTGTGAAGATAGAATTCGAGCAGCCGTTCGTCGTACAAGGCGGCGTCGATCTGGTTGCCCGGAAGTTTTGTCGGCGAGCTGATGAGGGTTTCCTTTGGATAGACCCCTTTTGCCGCGTTGTTCGCGAACTCAACAGCCAGGACCTCTCCTTCGCCGATGATGCCGAAATCAGCCCCGGTCTCCCTGAGGATCAGATCAGGGATGAGGGAGAACCCCGCTCCTCCCAGGAGCACTTTCGCCTTCGAGACTTCCCGCACCGCGCCCACGATGTTCTTGACGTTCTGGATGTAATACTGTTCGTGCAGCAGGTTCACGTTGTCGATATTGCGCACTGAAATGCCGACAAGGTCAGGCCCGAACTCACGCGCTTCCCGGCCGATCGCCTCAAGTGAGCTGTTCTGCTGCAGAAAATCCGCCTGCCGGACTTCGTGGCCTGCCCTGGTGAGCGCACCTGCAATGATGCTGACTCCCAGCGGATAGAGCGGGTAGGGCGACAGGGTTACATTGGCCGAGATCAATAAAACTTTCATCGGACCGTCTCCGTGGATTCTTCCTTCTGCCATTTTCTGCGCCTGAGGCTGCCCCCCCGGTACGTTCCGTCGGCCTTTTCCTTTTCAATGACCTTCAAAAAAAGCTTGGCCATCCTGAGGTTCTGGCTGGTTTCCTTGTAGAAGGTGTCCCAGGCATAGTAATAGAGATCCTGCAGCTTTGTCGGCGTCATCTGTGCCGGCTTGTACACGACCTGCCCGCCGGTATACTGGTTCCAGTCGTTCGACAGGATCCTGCCCTCTTTCTGGAGCAAATCGCGGACCGGCGTATGGGGAAACGGCGTCAGTATGGTGAACTCCGCCAAATCGAGTTTGATCTCAAGGAGGAAATCAACAAGCCGCTTGATGTAATCCTCATCCTGTTCGTCCATCCCGAGGATGATCGTCCCCTCGACGCCGATGCCGCGGTCCTGCAGACGCTTCACACGGTTCCGGATATAATCGGACGTATCGAAGATGGCCTGGTACACGTACCAGCAGCCTGCTTCAGCCGCAAGGTCCAGGATCTCGTCATCGTCCTTGATGGGATGAGAGACCCATTTTTTCTTTAAGGGGATCAACGCGCGAAAGAGGTCCTTTTCCCATTGGTCGTTCTGGGCCAGGGAGTTGTCCACGAAGAAGAGGCGGTTGTTGTCAATGGCCGCCACCTCGCGAACAACGTCATCGATGGGGCGGGGACGGAACTCACGCCCGCCGAGGAACGGCGTACAGCAGCAGAAACAGTTGAACCGGCAGCCGCGCGAGGCGTGGATAAGATCGACCATCTGCACCCCGCGATAGTTGTAAAGCTCCCGGTTCAGAATGTTTCTCCGCGCCGGCCCCACGACGTTCATGTTCGGGAAATTCCACTGGTAGTCGTACACTTTCTTGAGGCTCTTATTCTTCAGGTCCTCGATGACCTGACCGAAACGGCCTTCGGCCTCGCCGAGAAATACCGAATCGGCATGCTGCCTGGTTTCCTCCGCATGGATCATGGTGCCGATACCGCCGAAGATGACCGGGATCCCCCGTGCACGAAACTGATCGGCGATCTCCCACCCTCTCGTGATCTGGCAGGTCAGCATGCACGAGATCGCGATGAGATCCACCTTCTCGTCGAAGTTGATGTCCTCCACATGTTCGTCCGTGAAAAAAAGCTCGTCGTCGCCAGACACGGTGGCCGCAAAACAGATCGGACCGTGGGGAGGAAGATGAAATTCCGTCTGCCGTTCAAGTTTAGGCCATTTTGGATAAATGAGTCTGATCTTCACACTATCCCTTTCTTTCTGCGATGCGGAAGAATTTCTGTATCAACCCCGATAGATCGAGGCTCGTTTCCGCAAGAGCTCGTGCCTCTTCAAGGCCGCAAAGAACCTGCCGGTCCCCGACCGTGGTCCCGCGCCAGGACGAAGAAGATCGCCTCTTCCGCTTCTGACTGTGCCGGCGAGCATGGCCGGCGCCTCGTCGGCAAGGATCATCTCTTCTGCCGTGTCGAGTACGGCCGTCAGCGCGTGGTTCTCACTCGCTACATACGCAACAGGACCCAGGAGGCCGAAATGAATCGCCGCCTCACCAAGGGGGCTGGATGGCAGCGTGTAGATGAACAGGTTTCCCCGCGACAGCGTGCGCCCTCCAGCGAGGTAATCCCTGAAGTACTCGATATCCGACCGGAGCGAGCCCTCGCAATTCGTACCCACGATCCCGATGTCCTGCTTGTCTGTCGGCGAGTATTCGATGCCGCCGTCCTGCAGAGCGAGACTTACGGCAAACGCGGTCATCTTTGAAATAGTGTCGAGCCGTCCGAAGTTTTTAAAGGGATGTGAAAAAATGTCCCTCTTCGGCAAGGTGTGGGCGCCTTCGCCCATCTCATACGCGTGCTGGAGTCCGCTCCTGATACAGCCGTATCCTTCTTTCGTAAGCCATCCTATGCCGTGGACCGAAATCGACATCATACCTTAACCTGAACAAACCAGAACCGAATGTCAATTATAGCTGTAATCCGCAAGAATATTCGCAATCGAGAATACGGTTTAATACCTGATTCCTCGATAAAATCTTCGGGATCATGACCGTTCTTAGCATAACATTCACGTTGTTTACTTTCGTGAGACCGTACTTATTAATCAATCCCAGCAGCAATGCCGTGTTCACTCCGCTGAAACCCGCGTTCGTCACCAGGGCCAACGTCTGTTCGCGGACCGGCTGCTGATGGTCCGAGACCCATCCCCGCGCATCGTCGTCAGGATCTTTCAGGTTCACTGTCGGAGGCGACTTCCGCTCCCTGAGCGCGCAGAGCGCAATGATCATCTCCACAAGTCCGGCCGCACCCATGGTATGTCCGATGCCGCCCTTTATGGAATACACCGGACGTTCGCGATCTTGAAAGACCGTACGAAATGCCCGCATCTCCATCTGGTCGTTATAAACGGTGCCGGTGCCGTGCGCGGAGATAACACCCACATCATCGGGACCGATGCCAGCGGACGACAAGCGCTTTCGTGATGGCCAGGATCAGGCCCTCGCTCTCGCGAGATGGGCCGGTCATGTGGTTTGCGTCATCGCTCAGGCCCCAGCCTGCTATCGTCCCGAGAACAGGACGGTTCTCGCGTACTGCGCGTTCTTCGCTCATAATTAGTGCATAAGCCGCGGCCTCGCCCACGTTCAGGCCTGCCCTGATACTTGTCAAAGGGCCGTGCAGGCTGTTTGTCCAACGCCATGAGCGATGAGAACCCGGAAAAAATGAACTCCGTAACGCTGTCGCAGGCAACCACAAGCACGCAGTCCGCATGACCGTTCCGGACCATGGCAGCTGCATGCGCTGCTGCCGCTGCTGATGACGTGCAGGCTGCCGAAAGCACCAGCCCGCCGCCCCTCGCATTGGTCAGGCCGGCCACCTTCCTGATGAGCTTGCTGGCCACTGCGTCAGCAACATCGCCCTTGTTCTCAAGCATGCTCTGTTCGAGCAGGTCGATCTCCCCTTTGGTCGTTGCCAGCAGAAGTTTCGCGTCTTCGGGGACAGCTATTCCTTCGAACAAGGACTGCAACATCTGCATGACCAGGGAGGTTTGTTCGTGATACCGCAGGCCGCTGATGATACCCGCATAGTCCGAGTGGAACGCCGCGGTTTTGAAACGGCTGACCCGGGATATGGCGCTCTGCCCTGCAAGCAAACCCTGCCAGCATGCGTCCGTTCCCTTGCCATAGGGCGTCAGCATATCCGCCGATACGACGACAGGTTTCATGGTGTGCGATGGAACTCCCCTGCCTTCCATCTCCTTCGGCAGCGTTCAAGTAATTCCGGTGAAACCATAATGGGCTCTCCGGTCTGATGGTCGGTGAACAGATGTACCATGTAAGCGCTCGACGCAATGCTCTTGTCCTGTTTGATCAGGAGATACTCGATATTCAGCCGCGACCCTTCGTGCCAGATCAGCGATGCCTTGATCGTAAATTCCTCATCGAGGAACAGCGGTTTATAGTAATCGATGTGGAATTCGACAACTGGCGCGCGCAAGCTCGGCTTCGAAATAGTCCGCATACGACAGACCGCACTTTCTGCCAAGCTCCTCGGACGCCTCCTCGAAATAAAGAGGATACCGCCCATGCCACGCGATCGCCATGGGATCGGCCTCATTGAACCGGACCCGCCGCTTGACTTCAACGACAATCGGCTCGGGTACTCCCGGGACGCGCTCAAAATAGGTTGTCTTGTTCCTTGACCTCATGCTATCTCTTGTTCTCCCCGTTGTCATAGGAGACGCGCAGTTTCATTTCCGAGATCTTGTCGGTCTTCCTTGAGATGGCCGCTTTCACGACGATCTCTCCGCTCGTGTCCCCCATATCGTTTACCACACAGGTCACTTCATCGTCAGGGAACACGGGTGAATAATACTTGGCGAGCACGATCTCTTTCAGGACCACGGCCTTTCCACTCCCCTTTTCGAGCAGGGAGAGCGCGCATTGGATCTGGCACACGCCCGGCAGTATCTTCTTCTCCGGGAAGTGCCCCTGAAAACCAATGAACCCGGGCGGGAATGCGAAGCGAGAAGTCAACCTCGTGCCTTCCTTTGTCCAGGCCGGTCATGTAGCGTTCGATCTCTTCTTTAATCGTGCTCAAAACGCAACTCCTTCTGCCTAACTATCAACCGGTACCCGTGCTGGTAATGAATGAAGACGATCCCCTGCGGCCAGCGCTTTCCGTCCTGTTCCCGGTATTCGTAATACGATGCCCTCCAGACGATCCCGCCCTCTTCATAATAGTTCTTCTCGATCAGGTCTCCACGCGTCCCGGCGAAGACATACTCCAGAAAGCCGGTGCCGGCAGGTTGTCGAAATATCAGTTTATATTTTCTTTTCCAGATACTCGCTTCGGGACCAGGGACCAGATCAAAATAGATGCGTCTGATGTCGTTGCCCACCGCGGTTGCGATATCGCCGTACCGGGAGAAATCCGCGATTGAATAATGGCTTGTCACGCTGCTGCTGATCGCCGGAGAGCTCGAACAGTTTAACGCCCATGGGATTCATACCGGCGACCTTGAAAACGCCGTCCGACCTGTTTATCTGCACGGTACCGATGCCGGTAAATTTGCGTCAATTATACTCAAAAACAACGGTGCTTAGCAATTGAAAACTGTGCGGGATGTCCGTAATGAAAACGCTCTACCATGCTCCGAGGGTCTTCGGAATCAAGCGGTACCAGACTTCGTTTTCTGAAACGGGACCCGAACACATCCGGCAACCAGCACCTGAAGTATGACATCAAAATGACGAATCGTTTCATGGTTGTAGCCCTTCCTGTTTCGACGTCCCCAGGATGCTGCACAGGGACGGTATCACGATCACCGAAGACAGGTATCCCGAGACCATGCAGATGACCATTGCAACGCCGGTGGAATAGAGCGCCGGATGTTTGGCGAACAGCAGGGCCCCGGAGCCGATCACGTTCGCACCTGCGGACAAGGTCACGGCAATGACCGTCCCGATGCGCAGGTTGTACCGGTATTCATAGGTGATCCCGAGGCCATAGTCCACGATAACGCCGGTCGTGACGATAGCGGCAACGATATTGACGACATTGAGCGGCATCTTGAAGAGCGACATGATGCCCACGAGCCAGATAACGCCGGTGATGACCGGCACCAGGGCGATAAAGGTCTCTTTCCAGTTCCGGAAGAACATCCATGCGAGGACCACGTTGAACAGGATCGCCAGCGGGGCCAGGATCTTTATTTCCTTTGACGTAAATGCCGATATGGATGCGGACAGCACCCTGCCCGATACGATGAACGTTCCCGGGATGCTTATTGGATATCGCGTGTGAGCGAATCGACGTATTGCTGATCGTCGGGAAAGAAGGACATGATCCGGTATTCCCCGTCCTTTTGCACAACAAAGCGTTCCTGAAGTCTTGCAATGAGGCCTTCCGGATTCGTTGTTTCGATCTGGTGAGTGTACAGCCCGTCAAAGAACGGGGAAAAAGCCTTGTCCGAAAAACCATACGAAGACGATGTCACACGGATCAACCTCTTAAGCTTCGCCTCACGCCCCTCCTGCCAGAACCGGTCCCAGCGGTCGATATTTTCTTCTCGCATTTTTTCCGAGGACCAGAACAGGGCGATGCTCGAAATGTTCTGCGGCCCGATGGCTTTTGCCGCTTCGCGGAAGATGAGGTCGTTCCGCTCCATGGCATCCTCATAGCTCGATCCGGTCACGACAAAGATCGCCTGGTTTGTCTTGCCGCCCCATACTTCGTGGAACCGTTGTTCCGCCTGGAGCACTTCGGGAGCGCTGCCGTCCAGTTTTTTCACATCGCTGTCGAACTTCACGGAAAAGGAAAGGACCAGCGCCGCGATCGTCAGGACCACCCAGACGCCGACGGCCAACGGAGCGGGCCAGTTTACCTTCCGCAACCGGTCGCCGATGGTCGGGTCAGAGACCAGGGTGTAGTGCTTCCATGACAGCATGAGCGGCAATACAAAGAGAGAGAAAACAAGGCAGATGAACACAACGAGCGCCGAGAACAACGCGAGCTGGTGGTACCCGCGGATCATGGAAAAATAAAGAACCAAAAAACTGAACATGGTCGTGACTGCGTCAATGATGACCAGTCGTGCGAGCTTCGCGGTCTGCGAAGCATCAGCGCCCCGCTTCATCGCAATATACACAAGGAGACCGTAGTCGATCGAAATGCCCGCGATCGCGGACCCGAATCCGATGACGAGATACGATAGTCTGCCTTCCACCGCGGTGGTTATGATGATCGCCCAGACGACCGCGATCAGGGGTATGATGAAGACAAAGAGCGCCCGAAGATCGCGGAAAACGACCGTGAAAAGAATGAGAAAGGCGATGGATGCCACTGCCGATGCAACCATGATATCGCGTTTGATCACGCGCTCGTTGCTGACCGTATGGAGGTGGCCGCAGATAACGTCCGCGGAAATGAACGCCGGCAGCTGTTTGAGCCGCTCCTGCAGGGCGGCGATGAGTTCCTTGCTCCCCTGGCTGTCCATCATCGGGACCGTGGTCTGGATGATCAGCATGGCATGACGCCCGTCGCGGCTGATGAAGTGGCCCGTCCTCGATCGCGACATCATACCCCATGGATGCGGGGAGCGCCCGCAGCTTATCCAGCAGGAGCACTTTGATCCCGAGCGGATCCGTGCGTGACAACGATGTCATGAAGATGCTTTCGGGCCTGAGCGACTGCCGGTAGATCGCCCGCATCTTCTGGTCTACCGTCGTTTTGTTGATCTGGCCGTCGATGGCAGGCAAGGTCCTGCTCTCCCAGGATCTGGGGGGCATAGCGGAGGATGCGAGAACTCCTCCATGACATCCACGACCGAGAAGCCGGAAATGACCTTGGTAAAGTAAGGCGGCTGTGAGCGTTGCTGCGAGCTGGTCAACAGCAAGGAAGAGGTCTTTCTTGTTTTTTGCGGGATCGGTCAGCTGCAGGGAGACGATGATCTTGTCCGACAGGCTCGAATCCCGCAGGAAGTTCATGCTCCGGCATGACCTCCTTGTCCGGCGGAAGCATGATGTCGATATTGCCTTCGTAGCGGACAAGGAACAACCCTGCACCGGCAGCAACGGTTATCAGCAAGGACGCAAGCGAGGACCCATTTTTTATGCCGGAATACAAACTGGTACAGCAGGGAGAAATACCTGATCAAACATGCCCTTTTACCTCAAAGCTTGTCGCTGTCGAGAGGGGCATTCAGGATCGTGTTCAGGAACGTGATCGTCGTGACATCTCCGCTCAGTTCCTGCATGCGAATCTGCTGTAAATAGGTTTCATCTTCGCGGAACGTGATCGTAATGTTCTTCAGGACCTTCCTGGCGTCATTATTGGCGCGGGGCGAGAACTCAAGCACCAGGGGGCTGCGTTTCACCAGCCGCACGTCATTGGTCTCGAGGAGCGAGCCGTACTCGCCGGAGAACCATACGGTCAGCTGCCTGATCACGTTCTGAAACATCGGGTTCTTTGTCAACGATATTTCCTGGACCTGGTTCGTGTCCTCGTCCCACTGACGGATAAATTTATCGGTGATCAGGACGGAATACCGGAGGGGCTTATCGACATGCCAGGCGACCTTGTTCGGCTTCTGGAGATAGATCCTGCCCTTGAGCACGAGCTTCTCCTTGAACATGGCCATCTCTTTTTCCTGGGTGAAATCCGTTTTGAGGGTCTTGAAGTCCGAGACCTTTTTCCCGATGCGGTTCAGCAACGCGGACAGGTCGGCTTGTTCCGGCAGCGTCCTCCTTTGTTCAGCGTCGTCCGCAAAAACCGTGTCCGGCGTGCGCACAGGATGCACAGGACCAGCGAAGGACAACGCTCATTCTCAGTTATTCCCGTTCATCATCATGCCGCTGCCTTGCCGTCGCCCTGCCAGACCTTTACTTCTCCGCTGGCGATCAGGGCATCGCCATTCCTGACCTCTCCCTGGATAATGCCGAAGTCGCCGTACTTCGCGACCTTGAACACTGATATGCGCAGGGTGTCGCCGACGCGTGCGCTGCCGATGATCTCAAGGTTCTTGATGCCGAGCAGGAAGCCTTCCTGCTGAGGATTGCGGCTCCCGATCTTTCGAAACCCCTCCTGTGCGGCGATGGCCTGGGATATGATCTCAGGATATGAGGCGTCATCGAGCTTCCCGTCTTTCCCCACGAAGACCATGTCCGGCACGCACGATCATCTCGGACAGCGACGCCCGCTCCTGGATCTCGAGGAGCCGGTCGATGAGAAGCATGGGCTGTTTGTGCGGAACGAGCTGGCTGGCATCCACCGGCAGGAACATGATATCATCCCGTTTATCCAGGTTCTTCCAGCACAGGGGGTCGGAAGCAAGGTAGTCGCCGGTCATCTGGTATGCCGCTCCCCGGCAGCCGTAACATTCGTTCAGCCGTTCGCATTCGCTGCACGGTCCCTTGATGGTCTCGGTATAGTTCTTGAGGTCCTGGACCACCTCACTCTCCTGCAGAATGTCCTTGAGCCGCTGCTTGCGCACATTGCCGATCGGGATCGTAACGCCGACGCACGGCTGCACAAAGCCTTCGGAGTTGACTGCGCAGGAAAACTGGTGACGAAGACACTCTCCACCGACGAGCGGAGGCTTGGGGTCCCAGGTGTGTCCGTATTTTTTCCGGTCGATCCGGGAGATCCGGTGAAACAGCTCCTCGACCTGCCGGGAATCGACTTCAAGCATATTGTGTTCCTTAGCGCCGCCCTGCGGGGTGATCATCTCGAAATAGGGAGCGATGTTCTGGTCCCGCAGCCACTCCCACATCTTCGGGAGCTCATCGATGTTCTGCTGACAAATGACCGTGCTGATCCCCATGAAACGGTCCGCCGATGGATAGCCGGCCAGTTTCAGGTTGTTGAACGCTTCATGGATCTGGGCATACGCGCCTTTCCTTCCCGAAAGCATGTCCTGGATCTTTTCCTCGAACGTGTTCATCTTGAGGACCACGCGGACGCCGAGGTCATACAGCGTCTGAGCCATCTCTCGTGTGATGTTCGTCCCGTTCGTGAAAAGCTCGACGTCCATATCGAGACCCCTGATGTATTGGATCATCTCGATGATAGGAGGATAGAGCATGGGCTCACCGCCAAGGACGATGATTTTCCTCGCGCCCAGTTCCCTGGCCTGCTTGATGAGATCAAGAAACTCATGTTTGCTCAGTTCGTTCCGATGAACAGTATGATCCGACGCATAGCAGTAGAGGCACCGGAAATTACAGCTCTTGTTGAACTCGATTTCCATCGAGAGCAGCTTGTTGTCCCGGACGGCAGCGGCGATTTCCTCCCGGGAGAATTCTGCGCCATAGATGCTACTTTGACAGGTTTTCATATGTTTTTTCTCTTATCCACAAATCGAATTGGTTTCCGGGAATTCCCGGGGTACACCTCACGCTTCACGCTTTCTTCGCTCACGATGACCACTTCGGGTCTCACCCGCAGGTGTGCCTGGAGCTTATCCATGATCATGTCGGCGGAGCAGGAGGTATCTTTCACGGCAACAGTGACCTTGATCACATCGGAGAGGTCGTAATCGCTTGTTGCGGTCACGTAGTATTCGCTGATCCCGTGGAACGAATCGAGGACCGTGTAGAGCGAATTGGGATACAGCGTCGTCCCGCGAAACTTGATCATCTGCTTCTTTCTCCCGAGGATGGGACCCAGGCGCGGCGAATGCCGCCCGCAGGCACAGGGTTCATCAATGACAAAACTGATGTCACCGGTCTTAAACCGGAGCAAGCGGCATACCTTCGATCGCCAGGGGCGTTATCACCACCTCACCCGGTTCGCCGGGTGGGAGCACCTCACCCTGGTCATTCACGATCTCCACCACTGCAAGGTCAGGATGAAGGTGTCCGCCTTGCTGGGCAATGCACTCGCAGAACGATGTGATGGTTTCCGAGGACGCGTAGGTCGAATAGATCTTCGCCCCCCAAACCTCTTCCAGGCTTTCCGCTACCCGCAGGAACGCGAGGCTGCGTTCCCTGATTGGTTCTCCGATGCAGATCAGTTTGCTTATGCCGGACCCGCGCGGATCGATGTCCTGGGATTTCATGATAGTGTCCCAGTTTGAGCAGGAACGTCGGTACGCCCACGATGGCCGTTGGCTTCAGCCGCTGGATGATCTCGAGATGGCTATCGACGCTGCTCAAGCCGTTCCTGATCGCCGCTGCGCCCAGGCTCCGGATCCCGGAAAAGTACGCCAGACCGGCGATGAAACAGCGGTCCATGGTGCAGGTCAACAGTACGATATCGTCTCGTGTCAGTCCGCAGCTCGTGAAGGAGATTTCCTCGTTGTAAGCCAGCCGCCTGAGATCGTTCTCGGTATACATCATCGTCGTCGATTTGCCGGTGGTCCCTGATGACAGAACGATGTCCACTATCTGCGACATCGGCGCAGCAAGAAAATCGTCATTTGCTTGGCTGAGTGCGGCTTTGTCCGTGAGTGGGAACTCGCGCAGGGTGTCGAGGTTCACTGCTCCGCTGTCTATCCTCTGCTCGCGGAACAGCTTCCGGTAAAAGGGCGAATGGGCTGAGCAATATTGGATATGCTTTTTCAGTAACCCTTCCTGTACGTTCCTGATCTCCTCCGGTTTGGAGAACTCCAGCATTCTGTTCCGATGGAATTCCATCACGTTCATGCGCCGCTCTCCATGATGGACAGTTCCCTATCGATAATATGCCACACCCTGTTCTTGAAGGCGAATGCATTCAGGTCCTTATACTCGTCCCAGGTGATGGCAGGCAGCCGCCTTACCCGGATGGTTCCTGGACGCAGCAGCAGGGATCCTTTCAGAGGAATGTTCTCGTTCCCGGTGATGCAGAGCGGGACCACGGGCGTCTTCGTCTCGAGTGCCAGACGAAATGCCGCGCTGTGAAAGCTTCCCATCGTCCTGCTCGCCGATCTCGTGCCCTCGGGAAAAAAAATGATCGACACCCCGTCGGACAGCAACTTCGTCGCTTTTTCCAAAAACTGTTCGTGCGACATCATTCTGATGTTCAGGTATCCGGAAAACTTGGCATAGAGCCCGAGTACGGGAATCCTGAAGGGCCAGACATTTACTATCTGCACGCACACCTGCGGCAGAACGCACATGAGGAACGCGTCAGATGCCGCACGGTGGTTGCTCACGAAGATGTACGGACCGCCGGGTCCGTCCTTCGCGTGGTCCTCATACCGCAGCCGGATGAACGGATACGGTATGGCCGTAATGATCTTGCCGTACCAACTGATAGCGCGGCGAAAGCGCTGCATGGTCCTGCGGTGCGACGTGAAGAGCCGCGATATCGCAACGACGAGCGTCAGTGCGGGGATTACGATCGAGGACAACAGTATGAAGAACGTGTAAAAATACACGTTCAGGAGATACAGTTTCAGTCGATCCGGCATGTTCACGAGACCGTCTTGTTTTCCTCATGTTTCAGCGAGGAAATGAACTGATAGATGTCCTGCAGGGTGCGGATGTCCCTGACCTTTTCCTCGTTCCTGATCTTGACACCAAAAGAGTTTTGGAGCGCGACCACCAGGTCAACGATATCCAGGCTGTCCAGCCCAAGGTCCGTAAAGATATGCGCCTCCGGAACAAGACGCTCCTTCTCGATCTCAAAGGATTCCTCGAACACCTTATTGATCTTGTTGATAATCTCCTGATCGATCATGAGTCCTCCGGTGGAATTTCAAAAAATAGTAACTACTCAAACAGATATAATCCGCAGATTACGCAGATTTCACAGATTAAACCGAACCTGATTTATTAGTTTTACAATCTGCGCAATCTGCGAAATCTGTGGATGAGGTTTTTTCCTGTATGAATTCCGCTTTTGGTCCCTATATTTTCCTGCACACCAGCGCCGCGTTGATGCCGCCGAAGGCAAACCCATTCTTCAGCACAGTCTTGATCTGTTTTTTTAGCGGCTGAATTACGTGATGAATCCCTTCACACTCCGGACTGACCGTGTCCAGGTTCAGCGTCGGGTAAATCACGCCCTGTTCCATCATCAAGAGCGATGCAGCCAGCTCGATGGCGCCCGAAGCGCCGAGTGTATGGCCGATATACCCCTTCAGGCTGCTGACGGGCACCGTGGGACCGAAGACCTCCCCGATGGCCTCTGCCTCCTCCTGGTCCCCCTGGATGGTCGCTGTGGCGTGGGCATTGATATAATCGATCTCTCCGGACTTCGTCCCGGCATCGAGGAGCGCCTGCCGCATACAGACCACCATGGACTCCTTGTTCGACTGGCTCACGTGTTGCCCATTCGCCGTGGTGCTGAAGCCCTTGATCTCGGCGTAGATCTTTGCGTTCCGCTTGATCGCCCGTTCGTAGTCCTCGAGGACCACCAGACCGCTCCCCTCGCCGCAGACCAGTCCGTCCCGGTCCTTGTCAAAGGGCCGCGGAGTCTTCTGCGGCCTATCGTTGTATTTCGTCGAGGTGGCGAAAAGAATATCAAAGGATCCGGTCACCGTGGGGTGCAGTTCCTCAGCCCCGCCGCACAGGAGGACATTCTGCCTCCCGAGTCTGATCAGATCGTACCCCATGCCGATGGCGTGAAGGGCTGACGCACAGGCAGCGGCCGGCGCCATGATCGTACCGTTCAGTCCCAGATATTGGGCCACGTTCACAGCCGCAGTGTGGGACATGCACTGGAAGAACATGGTAGAGTTCAGCCGGCTCAGGTCCTTGTTCGGCAGCATGGTCTCAAAGGCATCGTTGATGCTCTTAGCGCTCCCCATGGTCGAGCCGATGACGCAGCCGACCCGCCACAGGTCTTCGCCGGCAAGGGAGATGCCCGCATCGGCGAGGGCCTCGTCAGCGGCCTGTGCCGCGAAGATGCTCATACGACCCATGGAACGACGCTTCTGCCGCGGAATGCGCTTCTCATCCCGCATCTCGACCGGCGCCCCAACAAGACTGCGCAGGCCGATATACTGCTCCCAGCCTTCCATGCGCCGCACCGCGCTCCGGCCTTCCTCGATCCCCTTCATGAGGGCCGGCATTCCATTCCCGAAGGGAGAAACCACGCCAAGCCCGGTTATCACGACCCGCTTCAATGACATGACGCCTGGCTCAGCAGTTTGCCGTACTGCTCCTTTCCCACGACAGCCCGGCCGACGATCAAGGAAGACATCATCGCGCCGATAATCCCCGGCAGCACGGAACTCTGGCCGGCCGCATACAGATTATGGAGCGGAAGTCTTCCCGATGAGATTAAACTGACCCATCTTTTGTTTCACGCCGTAGGCGCTCCCATCCGGACTGTTCAGATATTCCTTGAAGGTCAGCATGGATCCGGCATCAATGATATCGAGACTTTCCCGGTATCCCGGAATCACCCTGAAAATGTGTTCTTTGATCGCTTCAACGCGCGCCTGCTTATATTCGAGATACGACTGGGGCCTCTTTCCCCTGCGGGAATCCTTCCAGGCAGAGACTTGCTCGAAGAATGAGGGTTCAAGGATGCATATGCCCTGATCTCCCTTGCCCTGGGTCGAGTCCGGCAATTTCATGATGACCAAGCGCAGGCATTCCTTTGTATGCCGGGTCTAAAAGTTTGTTGACGTCCGCATCCGGGAAGAGCGATATGATAGATGCCTCCGGATTTGGGTCCCTGCTCCCCGGCTTGAGCGTTGCAAAGACCGAAAAAAAGCCGGCTGATGATTCGAATGAGGTAATGCGGCCCGCAAACGCCTTGCTGAAATGATCCTTAGGCAGCAGGTTCAATATCTCTTTCGGATGTATCGTGAACACGCAGGAATCAGCAGAAACCTCGTCACCGGTATTCAGGACAAAGCGGCCGACCTTGCTGCCCTGGATATCCGCCAGTTCCTCGATCGTGGTCCCGCAGCGGACATCCACGTCGTATTCTTTGAATTTTTCCTGAAACGCCCTAATAAAGGCATCGCCGCCGTCTTTCACGCGGGAGATGGATTCATGGAAGTTCAGGACCATCCTGCTGTGGTTCGCAAAGGAGATTTCAGTTGGTCTCACACCATAGCACATTGCATAGCCGGACAACAGCCCCCGTAAGACCGCATTTGCGGTCAGATCGTTCAGGACGGCATCGAGAGAAATGAAATCCTCGTCCAGGTTCGGGTGCGCGATTTCATTCTGAAAGATATTGAGCGACGGGGTCCGGCTGCAGACCGACGACACCTTTTCAAAATACCTGCTGATGGCGCCCGCTTCTCCCGGAAAATACCCGGTGAGATGCTTCTTGCCGTTTTCAATTCCACTGGCGAGCTCGAATCGCTTGCCTGCTGATTCAAAAAAGAACTGATTTCTGAACGACTCGGAAAGAAAGATCGGCTCAATGGATTCTCGTATGCCGAGGAACGACAGGATGTTGGAGAGTATGCCGCCCTCATGAAGCCCGCCCGTGAAATGGAACCCGGTGTCGAACGCGACCCCTTTTTTAGAGAACCGCGCAAGGGAGCCCCCGATATGGGGGGCTTTTTCAAGCAGCAGCACGCGATGGCCGCTCATTGCGAGCAGAAGCGTCATGGTCAGACCGCTGATGCCGCTCCCAACTACAATATCGTCATATTTTTTCATTGTCGTCGATTATTTCCGGGAAATAGCACGCGCTATCAATTAAAAGATCCATGGAACAGCACTACATCGCCAGTCCGCCATTGATGCCGATCACCTGACCATGAATATACATATGCTGTTCCGTGCACAGAAAATTCACGACCGAAGCCACATCGTCGACCGTGCCCACGCGATTTAACGGGATCAGGGGCAGGACCTGTTCCTTCGGGATCTTCTCGGTCATCTCGGTATCAATAAAGCCGGGCGCCACCACATTTACGAAGATGTTCTTCCTCCCCACCTCGCGCGCGAGGGCCTTGGCCGCGCCGATCAAGCCCGCCTTCGAAGCGGAATAGTTTACCTGGCCGGCCTGCCCGATCTGCCCGGACGCGGACGAAATGACAACGATGCGCCCGCGCTTCGCCTTGAGCATCGAGAAGACCACCGCGCGTGCCACATTGAAGAAACCGTTCAGGTTCGTGGCGAGGACCGAGCCCCACTCGTCCTTGGTCATCCACATCAGGAGGTTGTCCCGGGAGATACCTGAGTTGTACACGAGCACATCGGGTGAGAGGTTTTCCAGGCGCGCGCTTAAAGCGGCTTCGGTCTCTTCAAAACTCGAGACATCGAACGGGATAAGCTCGCAGGAGCCTCCCGATGCGACTATCTCGGCCTTTACTTTTTGCGCAGCCTCGTGGTTGCCCTTATACGTCAGCCAGATGCTGAAACCGGACTTCGCCAGCTTGAGCGAAATGGCGCGTCCTATCCCGCGGCTTCCACCGACTACCAGCGCTGTCTTTTTAGTCGCATTATTCATGATATTCAACCGTATTCCGGTAGCCGAAAGTCCTTGATGATTATTGATTATCAATGACCAAAAATAATCCCGAAAGCCTCGCTTAACCGCTGAAAACAAACACTATAACCATTTAATATTTCAGGTATTTTCAGGTAATCACAGAAAGTTAGAAATATTACACCAACCTACCTGCACTGTCAAGCCTTTTCCCGGCAGCGATTGTCCTCATTCTCCCGGCTTTACAACAAAAAAAATGCCCCACCCTCGCGCGGGGAAGCATTATGCGTATCCTAATCATCATGTGCAATCATTGAAACTAATTCTACTTGCAGTCGCCGGTACGTTTTCCGGACATTTCCAGGGTAGATTCCGATTTTGACCCCTCCGTGTCCTTCATTACCGTATGGACTGTGCCGACGAAACTGTTGCCTTTATATGTTATCTTCCCCGTACTGTCCGTAATACCGTTCTTGTCCTTGCACTGCATGTCCCAGGTCACTGTATTACCAGCGATCTCATTCTTGATGGTCTTGCATTCCTGGTCCTTCTCCTTCTTCTGAGGGACCATGTCCTTTTTGGTAAGACATTGCGTGTAGGCCATGGGGACCGGTGGCATGGGAAACGGCATTCCTTCGATCTTCATTTCTCCTTTGATCTCCCACATGCCTTCTTGCATGTTCGGCTCCGCAAGAAGAGCTGAGGACAGGCACAATGATGTGACCATTACCGTGACAGAAATGAAACCCGTTTTTTTCAGCATGGTGATCCCTCCTGCGGATGGTATGGGGCTGACCGTGTCAGCGGCCGGCAGGCA
The DNA here is from genome assembly GCA_963796285.1 of Nitrospirota bacterium. Lineage (GTDB taxonomy): Bacteria > Nitrospirota > UBA9217 > UBA9217 > UBA9217 > JALNZF01. The sequence goes on along the minus strand of CAWCKW010000012.1, from coordinate 278,449 downwards.
CAGCATTCAATACCCTGTTCAGGCTGATCTCGAAGGCCGCGCAAGGCATGGTGATCTGTGTGAGTTCGAGGACGTCGGGCCGAACTTCCCCGATAAGACCCAATTCAATACCATCTGTGACCACCCGTCCGCAGCGGCCCGGTATGAAGAGCGGATGTTCCGATGGCTCCAGTTTATATTCCAGTCCGAGGTAGTACAGCAAAATATCGAGCGTTGAATGCATTTCCGAGAAATTGGCGGCCGGGTGAGAAATGATCGCACCCAGGTTCAGGTCAGTGCGTGAGCCCATGTTCTCCTTCTTATCGAACACAGCGACTTCGCCAACCTCGAACGTCCGGTGCGGGATAGAAGGCCTTTGAGCTGGCCGCTTCAACGTTCATGAGTGACGGGATAACCCGGTTCCTGAGTACGGAGTAGGCAAGCGACATCACGTTGTCCACCTCGACCAGTTTCTCTCCCTCCGGCATGGCGTATTCAAGCTCTTCCCGCGAACAAAGAATATTCGACATGATCTCCTGAAAACCCGAGCCGACCATGTGGCCGCGCACAATATCGGACAATAATTCGATCCGGGAAATAGATCCGACCGTCGATTGCCGCGGCATGACCGGCTCGAAGGAATCGTAACCCCTGACTGATGGCATAGTCTTCAACCAGGTCCATGGGGTGCATGATGTCGTCGCGATACGGCGGCACATGTACGGAAAGCGTTCCGCGTCCGGCGCTCACGATGTGGCCGTAGGAACTGAGCCGTTTTTTCACGTCCGCGGACGAAACATCCTCACCGAGGCCGGCTGAGAATTTAGCAAGGGGGACCGTGAACGTTCCGGACGTGTCAGAGGGGAAGGTAACGCGCTTCCCGAGTCCCGGTTTCATACGGATAGGTCACCAGCACCGGCTCGATGTCCGCGCCCCGGTCGTAAAAGCTCGTTGCAAGGATATTGAGCGTGAGCACCGTCATCCGCAGGTCTGTGCCCGTCACCTCGATCAGAACATTTTTTGTATTCGGCTTCACCTCGCCGATCTCCCTGCTGTTGATGATCGGAGGAAATGAGAGAACGCGGCCCATGCTGTCTGTCAGCACCGGATACTGCGGGAAGGGCTTGACGATACCACCGTAGGCAATGCCCTTGGGATGGCGTTCGAGGATACCGGCGAGCGTAAGCCTCTCATCCATGCCGAGGGGGATGAACGACAGAGAGGACGGCTCCGCGAGCCGGTAGTCCACCGGAAATGCGATGCGGTCGAGCTCATAGATGCCGATCGATACCGTGGTCCGCTTCCTGCCGAAGATCTCCGAGAGTTTGTCCTGGCTCTGGATCATCTGCGCCAGCACGTCGTCGTTCATACGGATGCCGCTCGCGGTGCAGGCCGCGATGAACGGCCTCACGGATCTCATTCCCTTCGCGACCCTGATCTCCCTCGTTGGCCTTTCCGCCATGCTTGAAAAAGGGATAGGTTTCAGGCTTGCCGGACAATGCGATGCGGATCTGGCGCGCAATACCTTCTGCGGACCAGAGGTCCGGCCGGTTGCTGTCCGACAGCTCGACCTTGAGTTCGTCGGTCTCCGCGTTGTACTCCTTCAGTTCAGCCTTGGCGAGCATCAGCTTCTTCTCAAGGACGGCAATAGAGAGCTTTTTCCCGATGAGGGTGTCGAGGTCGCGTTTTTTTATGTCGATTGTAGGCATAGTTTAAATACATTGTTAACCACGGATGATCACGGATGGTCATGGATCAGAAGGATTCTTAACACCATATTTTCTGATTCCTGTATCCGTGCTTATCCGTGTGTATCCGTGGTATATCATCCCAATTGTATTTTTTTCGTTCTTATGAAATCCAGGTCCCTCGAGAACAGATCGCGGATATCCCTGATCCCGAGCGCCACCATGGCCATGCGGTCGAGGCCGAGGCCCCAGGCGATCACCGGTACATCCACGCCAAGCGGCTTGGTGACCTCGGGTCTGAAGATGCCCGCCCCGCCGAGTTCCATCCAGCCGAGTTCGGGGTGCTTCACGTGCAGTTCCACCGAAGGCTCGGTGAACGGGAAATAGGCCGGCCTGAACTGGAACTCCCCCGCCTTGGCGATCTCCTGCCCAAAGAGCTGCAGGAGCCCGAGCAGCGCCCTGAAATTGATGTCCTCGCCGAGCACAATGCCCTCCACCTGGTAGAAGTCAGGCGCATGAGTGGCATCAACCGAGTCATACCGGAAACAGCGCGCGATGGAAAAGTATTTCCCCGGGACCTTCGGTCCCGATGCAAGCGTGCGCGCCGATACGGCCGTCCCCTGGCTGCGGAGGATCAGCCGCTTTGCGCGTTCGATATCAAACGGATAACGCCAGCCGGTCGACCCGGTCTTGCCGCCGTCCTTGTGTGCCGCGGCCACGTTCTTTCCAAACGGGGACTCGATCTCCCTGCACACCGCGGGTTCTTTTACGAAATATACATCGTGAATGTTCCGTGCCGGATGGAACTGCGGCATGTACAATGCGTCCATGTCCCAGAACTCGTTCTCCACGAGCGGCCCGCGCATCTCCTCGAACCCCATGCCGACGAACTTGTATTTCACGAAATCGAGGAACTCTTTGTAGGGATGCTTCCTGCCGATGCTCTGGCGCGGGGGGTTGAGCGCGATATTGTAAGCGCGGAACTTTTTGTTCTTCCAGGTACCCTGCTTCAGCATCTCAGGAGTGAGCATTGAAGCCTCTTCGGCAACAACACCGCGTTCCTCGATCAGATGGAGCAATGCCTGCCCGTCACTGGTAAGCGTGTATATGCGATTTTTCTTTTCACTGATGCGGAAGAGACCTTTGGACTTTCCGCGCTTGTGGAAGTTTGCATTGATCGCAGCCTGCTGGGCTTCGGAGAACGAGGTCAGATCACTCTGATCCTTCCCGGCCACGGTCTTGATAAGAGCCGGCAGAAACTCATATGACCGAGATGTCGGCCCCAGCGATCAAGAGCGAGGATGCCGCCCTGGGCGATCTGCACGACCTTCGCCTCTTTGAGCGCTCCAACAGCAGAACTCACTTCGGACGGGTCCATACCCCAGGTCTGGATGATGTCTTTGACCGTAAACTGTTTTCCTTCACGGAGGGCGCTGATGATCCTCATCTCGGGAGTGCCTTTTTCCAGGTATTCCCTTCCTGTTTCGGTAAGTGAAACAAGCGAGGTGATGGATTCGTCCTTTACCTCGAGCAAGCCCCTTGGGCTGGAGCCAGCCTGAGGCCATGTCAAGGCGGGACTCGTCGAGGCCCGATGCTTTCAGGAGTTCAGGTGCAGACAAGGTCCCTCCCTGCTGAAACGAGAGGAGTACCTTGTGTTCGAGCGGGTGGAGACTTTCGAGCAGTTTTATGAGGTCTGGTATTGCCATAAGATGCGGATAAGATTACGTTGATTGAAAATAATTGTCAAGAAAAAATAGAGTGGAAGGAATTTGCTTTTCAGAAAAAAACCAGCGGTAGAGAGCGCCCTGCGGAGGACAGTCGTATTTCGCTTCAGCGTGGGATGAATAAAGGGGTCGTTTTACCCTCTCATTTTCTCATAAATATCTTCGAATTGAGAGGCCGTATTCTTGAATGCGTGGAGCACCTGCGGGTCGAAGTGATTGGGCATGGTTCTTCCGTCGCCCTCGGTGAGGATGGCATATGTCCTCGAATGATCAAAACTGGGTTTGTACACCCGTGCATTCCGCAGGGCATCATACTGGTCCGCGATGTTCATTATCCTTGCCTCGATCGGTATCTGTTCCCCTTTCAATCCATATGGGTACCCGCTCCCGTCCCAACGCTCGTGGTGTGACAGCACCACCTTTTTTGCCAGAGACAACCTCACATGGTCACCCAGTATTGTTGCCCCGGAAATGGTATGGTTCTTCATCTCCTCATATTCCTTCGGTGTCAGCTTCCCGGCCTTTTTGAGGATATCAGGGCGAACGTGGAGGTTACCCACATCGTGTAAAGTGGCCTGAATACGGATATTCTTGATGAATTTATCGGAGAGGTTAAGTTCCTTTGCAATAACCGCACAGTATTCGCCGACCCGCATGACATGGTTCCCCGTGCCCTCATCATTTGTTTCAGACGCCCGTGCGAGGGCGCGAACGAGATAATCAAAGGAATCCTCCGTTTCCTTCACCTGGGAAGCAAGGGATTTCATAAACAGGCTCTGCATGGCGATGCTGTTCAGTACCTCGGCTTCATAGCGGGACACTTGTTTATCATAGTTGAGTGCGAATACACAGAACGCATTTTCCACGAAACAAACCACATTCGACACCATGACGGAAATTTGTTCCATTTTTGCAACCAGGGAACGTATGTCGACATCATTAAGATCGTCCGTATTATAAAATGTCTTCAACCGGCCTGTATCGGAATTTCCGGAAAGATTCAAGCAGTTATGGATATCGAGTTTTATCCAAATCCTGTTGATGCTCTTATAAAAAGATTCAAACAGGTGCCATTGCCATGCGTTGTTTTCGTCGATATAACCGACAATGACCATTTTCGGTTTGTTCGCTGAATTGTGCGTTTTCAGCATGATATTATTGACGATTACGTCGAACGAGGAAATGATATTGTAATTCAGCGGGTCGAACGACAGTACCATCTTTTTGCCGAACCCGGTCAGGGCCGTTATTGTGTCATAGGCAGAATCAAGGCTGTCATGGAGATTCTTCATCTTGAGAAGCATTCTGATCCGGGAGAGAATTTCCGTCTGATCGAAGGGTTTGTTGATGAAATCCTCCGCCCCTGCTTCAATGCCCCTGATGCGTTCCTCCTTCGACGTCAGACGGGTCACTATCGCGACAGGGATGTTCCGCTGCCGCTCGTCGTTCTTGATCCTCTTGCATACCTCGTAACCGTTCAATTTCGGCAGTATCACATCAAGGAGCACAAGGTCGATCTTCTGTGCATTGATGATTTCCAGGGCTTGCTCGCCGTTCTCCGAAAGGATGACTTCATATCCATTCGAGACAAGAAACTCCTCAAGGATATTGCGGATCGTTTTGCTATCATCAACGCAGAGAATTCTCGGGCCCGACGTCATGATGTTCTGTCCCCCCCTGGCGATATTATTATTTACGACGATTATCCGCAGTTACGCCAAATATATTATGGCAAATCCACCTCATCCGCCGGCCGGTCATCTTGTCCCGATCCTCCGACAGTTTCGTTCTGTCGGCATGCAATCTGTAAATTGTGAGGTCATGATAATCACCAGTCTCATGAGTCGGAGTAAACGGTTCCGCCGTTCTCCACGATGTACCGACGTTTTTCACCCTTCTGCTTATACATCAGCCTGTCCGCCTGGGCGAGCAGCTCATCGATGGAACAGGGTTGATCTGGCTGATAGCAGGCGAAGCCCACGCTGATCGACAACGGCTCGACGCTGTTCCGCGAGGAGTTGAATGCTTCGAGATTTGCCGTCAGGCGAACCAAGCCCGATGCCGCGTCCGTGCCGGTGTTCTCAAGCGCCAGAACAACGAATTCATCGCCGCCGACGCGGGCGATAATGTCCGATTCCCGAAATACCGTCTTCAGAAATGTTGCCGTTTCCACGAGGACATTGTCTCCCTCACCATGTCCCCGCGTATCATTAATGGACTTCAGGTCATCCACGTCCGCAAACACCAGGGTCAACCTGTTTTTTGTCCGATTGACAATCTTCATTTGATGTTCGGCATGCGTGAAAAAACCCCGCCGGTTATACAGCCCGGTAAGGCTGTCGATGAGCGACAGTTTACGCAATTCCCACTCCAACCGTTTCCGTACGGTGATGTCGAGGGCGATCCCCTGAATGGCGTAAGGCTTTTCGTTCCGGCATATAAGGCATGCATCCGTTTCCAGCCAGACATCTTCTCCGTTTTTCTTTCTTAACTTGAACTGTCTGGGGGATTTTTGCGACCCTCGCTCCCTGATCTCATTGATCGTCTTGAATACCATGGGCAATTGGTTCTTATCAATGAGGGACATTATGTTGAGGGACAGGACTTCGTTCTTGGTGTAGCCCAGTAGGTTTAGAGCCGCTTCATTCGCGTCCAGGAAGTTTCCGTCAAGATCATGGACGTATATGCAATGAAGGGCCTTTTCGTATAGCGCCCGATACCGCGTTACGGTTTCCGTCATCTCCTCTTCCGCAATTCTGCGCGCTTTTTTTTCATCCGCCTCCGCCAGCGCGCGTTTAACCGCGGACACGAGCCGTGGGGACAGCCGATGCTTATACACATAATCCGTTGCCCCCTGTTTGACGGCCTCAATGGCCGCTTCTTCTTCAAACCACCCCGTTACGAATATAAAGGGCATCTCCGGTCGCCGCTCTTTTACGATGTTCAACGCGGAAAGTCCGTCAAATGCAGGAGGGGAATAATTAGTCAGGATGAGATCAAACCCGCCCTGTCCCAGGGCCGCTTCGAAATCCCTAAGCGTCTCGACCCTCGTTACCTCACACGCCATTTCCGCTTCTGCGAGGTTTCTCCGAATACGCTCGGCATCCTTGGCATTCTCTTCCAGGTGAAGTATATGCAACGGGTGTTTCATGTGTTCACCTCACAATATCTCTGCCGACGGCGGCTCGTTGACAATCTCTCGGAACGTTTATCTTCGGACTTAAGTACGTTCCCTGTTCGACCACAGCATGAATGGCATGAATCAATTCATCAAAAGCACAATCTTTCAACAAATAGCCGGATGCGCCCGCGTTACGCATCTCCTCCACAAATCGATCATCGTCATGCATTGACAGTGCAAGGACTTTAACGCCGGGGGCCGTGGAAATGATTTGACGGGTGGCTTCCATGCCGTTCATTCGAGGCATGGAAATGTCCATGACGACGACGTCGGGCGATAATTCACCAACAAGCTGCAGCGCAGTCAGCCCGTCTTCCGCCTCCGCGATCACTTCCATTTGCGGCTGATCTTCGATCAAAGCGCGAAGCCCCTCCCGTAACAGCTTGTGATCATCAGCAAGAAGAACTCTGATACTCATGCCATCACCTTTTTGTTGTCTCATCACGCGTTGAGTGACTCCGACTGTATTGCTTCATTGTTGATCAACCGTGTCGATTCTCGCTTACGTTTCTTCGCGTGTACGCTTACTTAAGTGTTTCGGGTAAAATCTTTCCTCGCAAACCGGGCATAATTCGTGACTGAACAAAACATCCGAGCGTTCGCTGGTGGATGATTCCATCGGGCGCCAGAAGCCCTTTTCGTCATAAATTTTTCTACAAACATAGCAGATGGGAATCGTGCCTTTCAACATCACGGTTTTCGCACGTGTGTTGTGCAATTCAACAGTTCCCTTGTCCTTCTTGATCACTTCACTCTTACTATCACTAATCTCATGAAAGATGCACTGGAATGAACGTTTTCCCGATAGTTCGACGATCCGCATGCTTACTTTGACATTCTTTAATCCCGCGTTTTTCGTACGAACTTCGGTTTCAAAATTGTCCCCTTCTTCAGCAGGCTTCGGCTTATTGAGAGATCTTTTATTTCTAAAAATTCCGCGAACTTCTAACGTATCAAATTTTATGCGGGTGAACTCTTCTTTTGTATACCCAAAAAGGCCCGGTGCCTTGTCGTTGAAATCGATCGGAAGAAACGTTACCGGATCGATGATCACAAGGGCGTCAAATGATTGTTCACAAAGCACGCGATACCGTTTTTCGGCCATAAGGAGCTTTTCCTCCACAGTCTTGCTGCAGGTAATGTCACGGTAGGAATGTAACAGAAAATGCACGCCCTGATACTCCACAGGCGATGTGGATACAAGTACGGTTTTTGAATTTCCGTCTTTAGCACGGATCACGGTCTCTCTGTCGCGGCATTCTCTGTGAAATATTTCATGGACTTCCGACATCGCTCTCTCACTTCCGGCAGAATCTTGAAACAACAGCACCAAATACTCATTCAACGTGCCGGTCTCTGCATCGGTATATCCGGTTATTTTTCTCATATTCGAGTTATACAAAGCGAACCGGCCTGTCCTGTCGCTCAGGGTCACACCTTCGCCCACAGTTTCGCTAAGCGTTGTGAACAGCCATGGGTCTCCGCGCATCATGTCCTTATTATCCGCATTTTCCGCTGCCATATTCTCCTCGCTCCATTTAAAAGGATTACTCTCTGAAATGAGCTATTCACTATGCTTTATCGACGGTTATCTGCGTTTACCCCGTTAGAGCGTAATCATCTCTCATGGGGCAAATTTTCAGCCAACTGCCTTTTAAGTTTAATAGCAGAGAATACGGAAAATAACAATCAGGGATTCCCTGATTTTCAGCCTCGTTTTTCCTGATAGCCGATGGATAATGGATGCCGGGGGTGCAGGGACCGTATGCCGATACGCCCCTTCTTTACAGGGAGGTGAGACCTTCGCGGATGGCAAACTTGGTAAGTTCTGCGATGGTGTGGATGTCGAGCTTCTCCATGATTTGTTGGCGGTAGGTTTCAACGGTCTTCATGCCTACATGGAGGATGGATGCAATTTTCCGGGTGGATTTGCCCTCGGCCAGAAGCTGCAGCACTTCACGCTCTCTTGCCGACAGAACAGAGGACGATAACGTCGATTTTGAGTTGCGGCAAGCATAATCTTTGACCACCAGATCGCAGATCTTCGGGCTGAGATACGTTCTCTGATCGGCCAGGGCGTGCAGGGCGCAGATCAATTCCTCAAAAGCGCAATCTTTCAAGAGATAACCGGAGGCACCCGCACTGAGCATCTCTACAATGAACCGCCTGTCAGTATGCATTGAAAGTGCAAGCACCTTGATGCCGGGGTTTTTGGACAGGATTTGGCGGGTGGCTTCCATTCCATTCATGCCAGGCATGGAGATGTCCATCACAATGATATCGGGCTTCAGCTTTGCGGCAAGCTGCACAGTGGATCTTCCGTCTTCTGCCTCCGCAATAACGGTCATGTCCGGCTGTTCTTCGATCAATGCATGCAGACCCTCGCGCAGAAGTTTGTGATCATCGGTAAGAAGAATTCTTATGCTCATACTATCCCTTTCTGATCACCCGGTTTTGATTTGAGCGGAACAGACAGGATCACCTTCGTTCCAAAACCAGGCCTGGAATCAACCGCGAAATATCCTCCCAATCGTTTCAACCGCTCGCGGATCGTAAACAGTCCAAATCCACTGTTCCTTCCGGCACCCTTTTCCGTGTCGAATCCGATGCCGTTGTCTTCAACGGCAATATGCATGATGTCTTCGTTTCTGGCGAGACTTATTTTTACTGAACTCGCCTGCGCGTGTTTTACGATATTCATCAGGAGTTCACGGACGATCCTGAAGAGGAGATATCGAGTTTCGTCATCGGCCTGTTTGAGTTGACCGTCATCCGAGATACTGATCCGTATCCCGTGCGTTTTTTGGATTCCCTCGGCAAGAGACTCTACAGCGGCCAAAAATCCGATTTCGGACAAAATGGGAGGGCTGAGTTCAACCGTCAGCGACCTCGTATACTGGATGGTTTTCCCGATGAGTTCACGTAGTTCCTCCACTTGATGGATAACCTCCGGAGAAGAGAGCATTTTCCGCAACGCAGCCAACTTGAACAACAGCACCGCGAGGTTTTGCCCGACAAAATCGTGAAGATCCGCTGCGATAAGATGTCGTTCCCGTTCCTCGATCCGCGATTCCATCAACGACATTTCCGAAACCATGGAGCGCAGCGATTCCTCGGCCAGGCCTCGCGCGATGATCATGGCATTAAAGGCCGAAGCAAGGTTTCCTATCTCATCCTCGGTCTCAACCGGCATCTGTTCGACGCGCATCCCCTTTTCGAGGGCCTTCACGCTCCTGGTCAACGTATCGAGCGGCCGGGTGACCTTTTTTACCGCAAAATAGATGATGACGATGCTTGAAGAGATGAAGATCAACATGATTGCGGCATTTCGGAGAACTACGGACAAAATCTCTTTATGATAGGCGTCCTTGCTCAAAACGATTCTCACATATCCTATCACTTTTTCCGTCTTGTCCTCGTTTCCGTGGCCGAAATACAGCGACTCGTCCTCGTTCAAACCGGATTTGATCAAGATGGGCTCCATAAACTCAAAGGCATTCGGCGTTTCCACGATGGTCAACGATTGAACGCGTCTTACGTCAGGTACCCCGGTTTTCCGGACCGTAAGCGAATTCTTTTCGGATGAAGTCTTGCCGCCGGCGCTGAGCATTTTTAAATCTGCGTTGTAAATCGTCACCGAATCGACATTCTTGAGGCCCATGATGCCCTCCGCCGCATCCGTCAGTAATTTATCGTTTTCCGCAAAAACACCCACGATAAGGCTGCGCGAAAGAAGGACTGCCAGCATGTTCCCCTGTTCCCTCAGGTCTTCTTTCGCCTTATTTCCTTCACGGACAACTGAGAACACGGTGAATATCGACAGCACGACGATGATGACCACTACGAAAGAGAAAATCACCTTGAGGCCGAAGCGTTCTTTTAATCTACTCAAAGATATTCGCCCTCCTGAGTATTTCGTCCTTGATCTTAAGACCCATCTTTGCTGCCACCTTTGTGTTTATCGTGAGGTGAGATGTTCTCGCATATGCTCTCGTTGCGTTCGACCGGCCGGCTGACAGCCTGTTGACGATTTCGCCCGCCTGCACCCCCATATTATAGGGGTCCGCAACCAGGGCCGCCACGGCCCCCATCTCGACATATTTATTGGAAAAGGAGAAGATCGGCACATTGTACTGAAAGGAAAAATTGAGCAGATAATCGACCATTGCGGTATTGATCACGGTCGGGTCAGGCAGCATCCAGAGGACATCGATCCTGCCGCGCAACTCATCCAAAAGACGAGGTATTTCACGCTGGTCATGCGCCTGCTTTACCACCAGATCGATTCCCGCGGATGCTGCGGCTTTTACCGCCTCTTCCACGAGCGCCGCAGTGTAGTGCGGATCATATACGATCCCGATACTCTTAGCCTTGGAAAACACCCCCATTATGGCGGCGATGGATTCTGCGGGGTCACTGTCCATGCTCACGCCGGAGATGTTCGGGCGCAGCGGACCGGCGGTCTCCGACGGCATCACCATGGTGTAAATCACCGGAAGGCCTTTAATCTCCTTGACCTTTTTGAACACGCTCGTCCCGATTGCGAGGACCGCGTTCGGGGAAGCTTTCAGTATCTTCTCCACACCTTCATCTTCAGGAAGTTTTAATTCCCTCACAGTGCAGCTGCAGGAATCCTTGATGCCACGGAGCACATCCTGATACGGTTTCAAATCGGCATTTTTAACGACGACTAACTCGAACGATTCAGCGGGTACAGGACAGCTGGCTGCGAACGCCGCGAACGCGGCTGTGGCAAGGAATAGATTTCGGGATCGTGCTCGAATATGTCGGAATAGGGTATACACGGAGGATAATTATAAACCAACTCTCAAGGCCCGATTTACAAATAATACCCAGGAGCTAAATTTAAATCTTCTTAACCTGCGTAAGACATTTGCTCTTGAACTATGGGATGAAAATATCGCTTCATATTTGGGATTTCTTAAAGATCGTAGGTAATGTCCTGCAGGACAAGTTCCTCGAGAATCACGTCGAGATATTGTTTTTTGCAATCGACGCCCTGCATATGACCGTCGCGCACGAGTTTCATATATCTGCATCCGCCGAAACAGAGCGGCAGATAACTGCATGAGAGGCATTTTTCATTTTTCCAGTTGTCGAGCGAGTGTGACGCGCTGTAATCAATGATTCCATTCGTCAGATCGCCGACACAGAAGTCCTTTCTCCCGAGCAGCCCCGGGCACTTATACAACGTGCCGTCGTAATTGACAATGATGCTGTTGGGCCGCTCTATGGCGCAAACCGAGGGCATGAGTGCACGCGTGTGAAAGCCTCGTTTCAATGTTTCTTCCCTCAGGAAAACGGTCGCCTCGGACAGCCACGGCTCATTTGTCGACATGCAACCGTCATGAAAATCGGGCGGAGCGAATTCATTGTGTTCATTGATTACGGGATTGAAATCAACTGAGGAAATCTTGTCGGGACTTATGCCTTTCTCGGCAAAATGATCGAGCAGCAGAGGAAATTCCCTAGTAATGGTCCTTGGTATAATTTCCACCTACCTGCACGTCGATCAAAGAACATACGTCCTGAATATTTTTTACGATAACATCGAAGGAGCCTTTGCCGGTCTTGAAGGGTCTGAAGAGGTCGTGCACCTCACGGGGACCGTCGAGGGTCATTCCGGCGGTCGTAAGGCCGAGGGGCAACAATTTCTTCCACAGTGCGCCTGGTAAGAAGCGTGCCGTTGGTTATTAAGGCAAAACTAATATTTCAGCTTCTTTTTATCGGCAACAACGCGTCATCTTCTTCGGAGATGCGGAGAATCGTGTCCATGCTGAGGAGCGGTTCGCCGCCGTAAAAGACGACATTGATCTCATCCTTGCCCTTGAGATCACGGGATCCTTACAAAATCCACGAAATCGTCCGCCGTTTCAGCGGACATGTTATGAATTTGCCCTTTCTTTTGCCTTCGAAGCAATACCTGCACGCGAGGTTGCAGTCAAGATTCAGAACCACGACGGCGCTGAATGACGTAGTCTGTGCATTGAAATCATCGATGAAACCGAGCAGCTCTCGTTGCTCAGACTCAGCATTCTTTACGAGGAACCCGAGTTCTTTGAGGGTTTTCTTTTCACTTTTCGCAGAGAGTGCACCCTTTTTAATGTCCCGAAGCACTTCGGGCGTAACGTCCACCGCGGCCATGGTACTGGTTGAAAAAAGTTTTCTGAGTCCCTTGTCTTCGGGATGTCGATATATTTTGCAGTATCGGGAAAGGGTCATGAACGTCTCAATGAAAATTCTGAGGGAGGGCGCTTGCCCTCCCTCATTTAAGGTTGGAGTTGCTGTTAGATAAACCTTGTCGGCCCGAAGCTGCAGCACAAAGCTTTTGGGGCTACTTTTTTTGTAACTTTCTTCTTTGCAGCTTTCTTTTTTGTTGCCTTCTTCTTCGTCGCCTTCTTCTTGGTAGCTTTTTTCTTAGTTGCTTTTTTCTTGACCGCCATTCACCTCACCCCCTTTCCTCTCTTTTCATCTTCCCCGAGCGCTTCTATCGGGGCTATGGTTTTAATAAACCGAGTTCCTGATAAAATATTTCAAGAATGACATCTAAAAAAGTGAAAGGGGCGTCCGCCGATGCGGGTGTTTGTCTACAGGTTAAAACTTATATCGTATTCCCCCTTCGAACCACCGTTCTGGGTTTTTGTAGACCGATAATATATACTGTTTTCCGTTAAATATGTTATGAACATTCGCAAAGGCCTCCAAAGAGGCGTCCTTGCGCTCCAGGATCTTTTTGATCATACTAAGATCGAACACAAAGGAACCATATTCCCCCTTAAGCTGTGTCTGATCATTCCAGTCAATATAGCGGCCCTGGAGAAGGGCCTTGAACGTATGTTCGTCATTGTAATGAAGGCCCAGGTCATATACACGGGTCGGAATGTCCGTTACTCTCTCGCCTGTGTCAAGGTCTTTCGCGTCGATGATTTCCGCGCCAGCGGAAAGAGAAAAATGGTAAACAGGGACAGTCTTCGCCTCGACCTCGAAGCCCTGGCGCCTCTGCCTCCCTTTATTTACATAGGTAAACTGGGTGCCCGCGGTTGAGGTAGGTTCAGTAGTGAGGGCATCACGTATTTCGTTTCTGAATGCCGACATCTTTAGCCAGAGGTATTTCAGGGCAGCGGTCTCAACACCCGCCTGATACGACCAGACCGTCTCAGCCTTCAAATCGGGATTTGCGACATAAAATGACGCGATGTCTCCAAATCTATCTCCCAAAGACGGGATGTTGAAGCCTTTTGCCGCGTATGCCCTGAGAATGGTGCTGTTCGCAAGGCTGTAGGTCATGCCCAGGCTCGGGCTAGCCGAATCTCCGCTCGTATCTGTTTTTTCATACCGGAGGCCGGGCGTTATTGCGAGCTTGTTGAATAGCAGGGTATCGTTCAGGAACACGGCCCATTTTTTCATCCCCTGTTCGCCCTCCGCTATGAGGTTTGATGTCAGCTTCTGATCATCATAGTCCGCGCCGAGCACGATCGTCTGGAACGTGTTTTTATAGGTGAGTTTTGCACTCGCGCCATATCCCTTATCAGCATCGTGCTCCGACGGCGATAGTAAGAGGCCGGAACTCAGCGTGGAAGTATCATTAATATAGTCCTGGCGAATCGTCCGGACGGAAACATCCAGCTCCATGTCCTTGCTGATCGCGGAATTGATCGCAAGAGATGAAAAAATGCTTTCCCAGGTATTGTGAAAGGACAAATCGTATGGCGCGTATTCCCCCGTGTCTCGGGAAGTTTTCTCATACCCAAAGGTGAAAAGAATGTTGGTCTTCTCGGTAAAATCATAAGTCAGTTTCGCATAGCCGTTATTTTCGCCGACGCCCATGTGCGTTGTCAGGCCATCCGACTGGAGCCTCCCGGCAGTGATATAATAACCAACCTTGTCCTGTTTGCCCCGTGCCTCGGCCCGGAAATCGTCTGTATTTTTTGTCCCGTAAGATGCGGAGAGCGTCCCGCCCTGATTGTCCATGCTTCCCGACTTGGTGATGATGTTCACCACGCCCCCGAGGGCCGAGCCCCACGCTGAGGATGCAGGTCCTTTGATGATCTCGATCTTCTCGATGTTCTGGACCGGGACCATCCCGAGTTCCACGTTCTCTGATCCGAGATTGTTTAAGGAAACACCATCGATGAAGACCGCAACGTGTCTCTGCTCGGAGCCCTGGATATACCCATATGCTGCTTGGCCGGGTCCTCCGTTCATGAATACCTGGACCCCGGTGACGGTATTCAGCACGTCCGCGAGCGTATGCGCGTTCATGAGCTCAATGTCCGCGGCCGTAACGACCGTGACGTTCTCCGCGACCTGGGAAACGGGCTTCGGGCTCCTGGTGGGTGATTCCACCACAAGTTCCTCCTCCTTGAAATACATCAGCAGGAAATTCTTTTCTTCAGCGGTTTGCGCTGAAGCAGGAGTAAACTTCGAAAGGAGTTGCAACAGGAAGATCAAAAACGCGGCAATCTTTATGAGGTATTTTTTTCTTGTCGTAAGCTTTTGTTCCACCATGATTCCTGCCACCCTTTCTTGAACGCGTCGGTTATGAATATATCAATAAAAACCACCTTTTGACAACAAAAATAAATAATAATCACCTCTCTCGAAAAAACGAGTCTAATATGATGATTTATCATACTTAATGGTATTTACCTTAAACAACGCTCACCCAGATTATCAATTCAAAAAAATCGCACTTTCTTTTGATTGGAGGGTCTGTAATATTTCACGCATAGGGTTGCTGATAATCACTGGTGAAAAACAGATTGACGTTCCTCGTTATTGTATGTTAAGGTGTCCGCATGGCGGACAAGAAGATCAAGCCCAGATTAAACTATACACTCCTTTGCGACGACGTACGTCAGGAGATGGGCGGTAAATTCAGCTTCATGGGACTGTTCGAGAGCATTTTCGCGAATACCTTTCCCGCCCTGCACTATCGTTTTGCCATCGTGAACGAATGGACCAGCGGCAAAGGAGATTTTCTGTCCAGGATCAGGCTTCTCGCCCCTGACCAGAA
This sequence comes from Nitrospirota bacterium, assembly GCA_963796285.1. Classification (GTDB taxonomy): domain Bacteria; phylum Nitrospirota; class UBA9217; order UBA9217; family UBA9217; genus JALNZF01. Next base: position 262,840 of record CAWCKW010000012.1, on the reverse strand, counting down.
GCAGGTCCTCTCGGAATCGGAAACAAAAATAAGCCTTTTCAACGAAAGCCAGCGTCACCGCGACATATCGGTCCGGTTCAACACACAGTTCACTGTCCCCGGTACGTACTGGGTCGAGACGCTCATCGATGGGGAGCGGGCAGGCATCATTCCCCTCACCCTCCAGCATATAAACGATAAGAACGTGCATTGATCCCGATATGTGTACGACGTAACAGGTCAGAAGTGCAACCACAAAGGTTCATTCGTTCTACATATGAACGAAAAAAAATAACCTCTTTTTTTGAACTTGACTTCATGTCTGTTTTACCTTAATATCCCGCATGTTCGTGCCATACAGCCCTTGTTCAGAGTACAGCGCTTGAAGTTCTGAGTTTTGAGTTATAGTTCATCGAATATCTTGTAACTCCCGACTCACTCCTTCATCTTTTTTCATCTCATTACATACAAGTGGCGGCGTAGCCAAGTGGCTAAGGCAGAGGTCTGCAAAACCTTCATTCATCGGTTCAAATCCGATCGCCGCCTCCAGTTTTCCCGCCTTGCGGGAATAAATTCGAAATCCGAAATTCCAAATACTGGCCAAATCCAAATATTTAAATTTTGAACTCATTGGAATTTGGAGCTTTCCTTACCACTATGCACCACGCCGATTTCGTCCACCTTCATCTCCACACCGAATATAGCCTCCTTGACGGGGCCAGCTCGCTCGATGGCCTGATCAAAAAAGCCATTGATCTCCGCATGCCCGCTATCGCGGTGACGGACCACGGCAATCTCTTCGGCGCCCTCGATTTTTACCTCAAGGCCACCAAGGCCGGCATCAAGCCCATCATCGGCTGCGAAATGTATGTTGCGCCGGGGTCGCGGTTCGAAAAAACCGGCACTGCGGGCCAGCACGAAGAAAGCTCCTACCATCTTATTCTACTGGCCCGGAACAAGTCCGGATATAAAAACCTCCTCAAGCTCGTGACCGCGGGCTACCTCGAAGGCTTTTACTATAGACCGCGGATCGACAAGGAGCTTCTCAGGAAGCACAGCGACGGCCTTATCGGCATGTCGGCATGTCTTTCAGGCGAGATTCCCAAGCTTTTGCTTCAGGGCCGCTACGAGGACGCAAAAAAAACCGCCCTGGACTACCAGAACATACTCGGCAGCGAAAACTTCTATTTCGAGCTTCAGGACAACGGCATACCCGAGCAGGAGCAGGCCAATCGCGAGCTGATCCGCTTGTCGAAGGACACCGGCATCCCCGTGGTGGCCACCAACGACTGTCATTACCTGAACAGGGAGGACCACAAATCCCACGATGCCCTCCTCTGTATCCAGACGGGCAAGACCGTCAAAGACACGAACCGGATGAAGTTCTCGTCCGAAACGTTCTACGTCAAGACACCGGAGGAGATGAAGAAATCCTTTGCCGATGTCCCCGAGGCGATCTCGAACACCGTCGCTATTGCGGAGCGCTGCAACCTGGAGCTCGAACTCGGCAAGTACCACCTCCCCCACTTCCCCGTGCCTGAAGGCACTACACGCGAATCCTACATGGCCGAACTCAGCCGCACGGGACTGGAAGAGCGGTTCGCGGAGATCGAAGCAGTGCGCGGCCCAGGCAGTATTGACCGCGAGGCATATAAGAACAGACTGGAATTCGAGATCGAGATGCTCGGCAAGATGGGTTTTGCCGGTTATTTCCTTATCGTCTGGGACTTCATTCGCTATGCCAGGGAGCACGGCATCCCGGTGGGGCCGGGCCGCGGCTCCGCGGCGGGCAGCCTCGTGGCTTACAGTCTCAGAATAACGGACCTCGACCCCATCCCCTACAACCTCCTGTTCGAGCGGTTCCTGAACCCCGAGCGTATCAGCATGCCGGACATCGACGTGGACTTCTGCATGGACCGACGCGACGAGGTGTTGAAGTACGTGACCGAGAAGTACGGGCAGGACCATGTGACCCAGATCATCACCTACGGCACCATGCTCGCCAAGGGCGTGATCCGCGACGTGGGCCGCGTGCTCGACATCCCCTACGCAGAAGTGGATAAGGTCGCCAAGCTCGTGCCGAACACCCTGGGCATCACCCTCGAGAAGGCCATGGAACAGGAGCCGAAGCTCAGAGAGCTCAAAAAAGAACCCCGCATGGCCGAGCTGATCGACATCGCACTCCACCTCGAAGGCCAGGTCAGACATGCGTCGAAACACGCTGCCGGGGTCGTCATATCGCAGGAACCGCTCACTGAATATCTCCCGCTCTTCAAGACGCCGAAGGACGAGATCACTACCCAGTTCGACATGAAAGGCGTGGAAAAGATCGGCCTTGTCAAGTTCGACTTTCTCGGCCTGCGCACCCTCACGGTCATCGACAAGGCCGTTCAGACGATCAACCAGCGTCTTTCCCGGGCACCTCTGGAACACACGGATAAATTCGACATCTCCCGCATCCCCTTCGATGACGCTAAGACCTTTGAACTCCTGTCGCGGGGCGAGACTGCCGGCATCTTCCAGCTCGAGTCGTCCGGCATGCGCGATATCGTCATCAAGATGAAGCCGCAGTTCTTTGAGGACCTGATCGCGCTCGTGGCCCTCTATCGTCCGGGACCGCTCGGCAGCGGCATGGTTGACGACTTTATTAAACGGAAAAAAGGCGCTACGAAGATAACCTACGAACTGCCCGCGCTCGAACCGATCCTGAAAGAGACCTATGGTGTCATCGTCTACCAGGAGCAGGTGATGCAGATCGCCCGCACCCTGGCGGGCTATTCACTCGGCGGCGCGGACCTGCTGCGGCGCTCCATGGGAAAGAAGGACCCCGAGGTCATGGCCAAAGAAAAGGTGCCGTTCCTGAAGGGAGCGGAAAAGCTGGGGGTGAACGCAAAGAAGGCCGAGGCGATATTCGACCTCATGGCCAAGTTCGCGGAGTACGGATTCAACAAGTCCCACAGCGCGGCCTACGCCCTGGTCTCCTACCAGACGGCGTACTTGAAGACCCATTTTCCCGTGGAGTACATGGCCGCGCTGCTCACGAGCGAGGTCCAGGACACGGACAAGGTGGTCAAGTATATTTACGAAGTACGACAGATGGGCATCAACATCCTTCCTCCGGACGTGAACCAGAGCATGTGGGACTTTACGGTAACGGAGGCGCACAACCGCGATGCCATTGAACCCGGAAGCACAATTGGGTCCATCCGCTTCGGTCTGGCAGCGGTCAAGAACGTCGGTCGTTCCGCCATTGAGGCCATTGTCGAAGGAAGACAGACGAAAGGCCTTTTCACCTCCCTCGCGGACTTCTGCCAGAAAGTCGACCAGCGCAGGGTGAACCGCCGCGTAATCGAGGCGCTCATCAAGAGCGGGGCCTTTGACTGCACCGGCGCGCGCAGGGCTCAGATGATGGACGGCATCGACATGCTTATCGGCCAGGGCGGCAAACATCAGGAACAGGAGGCCATCGGCCAGTTCAGCATCTTTGATTCCATGGACGGTCACAAGGAGATCGCCCTGCCTGATGTGCCGGAGTGGAAGGAGAGCCAGCTTCTTGCCCACGAAAAAGAAAGCGTGGGGTTCTATATCAGCGGCCATCCCCTTGCGGCATTCGAGGCAGATATCAAGCGCTACGCCACGGCAACCACGGAAACAATCGAGACCATCCAGGACGGCAGGGACGTGACCATCTGCGGAATCATCGCGGGGCTCAAACCGAAAATGACCAAGAAGAACGAGAAAATGGCCATCGTGAACCTCGAAGACCTCTTCGGCACCATTGAGGTCATTGTCTTCCCCGAACTGTACAGGACCGCACAGCATATGCTGCTGACCGACACGCCGCTCATCGTGGCGGGCCAGCTCGACAAGAGCGAGCAGGGCAACAAGATCAAGGCCGTGCGACTCCACCTCCTCGCAGAGGTCAAGAAAAAAGGCACGACCCGGATGGACATCAGGCTGAACGCCACGGGCCTGACGCAGGACGACCTCCTGAAGGTCAAGGAAATACTCCTTCGTTACCAGGGATCGATTCCCGTCTATTTCCGCCTCCAGAACCCGACGCGGAAAGAATCTCTTATCTCCGTGGGCCGCGATCTCCGCGTGAACCCGATCGATAAGCTCATCAGCGAGATCGAGTCCGTGCTCGGCGCTGGCGCGGTGTCGCTGGGATAGAAAAGCGAAAACCCGGCTTGCAGGTTCTGGTGATTGGCTAATATACGTTCCGATTGAATTCGACCGCCGTTCCAACGGAACGCTTCCACCCAATCCGGCAAATCTGCCAGTCCTTTCAATAAAACCTTCCAGGGAGAATCGCCTCATCAGATGAACACCTATTACTCTTTATATCATGCCCTTTATGACATCGTTTTCAGTCAACAGATACTCCCTGTCACACACACATTGGATACCCGTATAAAGGTCTAGGTTTCAACCAAACATGATTCCCATCATGGGGCCATAGTGCAAAAGCGGAAGCGACCCTGTGCATTTCCCCCTTCTACGTCCTTAATCCCATGTTTTGTCGGTTTGTTCCTCTGTTCTTCCCTCCGGGATGGCAATGTCCACGGTTGTCCCGATATCTTTATGACTTGTTATCTCTATATCACCGTTGATCATGGTGAGCATCTTCCTGGCGATCATGAGGCCGAGGCCCGTCCCTCGGGCCTTGGTAGTGTAGAAGGGTTTGAAGAGGTCTTTCCGCATTTCCTCTTCGATACCGCAGCCGTTGTCCGCCACCCGTATGTGGATCATATTATATTTTTTTGAGACGCTGAGAGCCACGCTTGGATTTTTCCGACCATCCAAGGCATCGACTGCATTCGTAAGGATGTTCAATAAAACCTGATGCAAAGCGCGCGGATCGGTATAACATAGCTCCGCTTCCGGTTCGACCGATGTCGTGATCTCGATGCCTCTGTCTTTGAGATATTCATCTCACCACTGCAAGAAAAATCTCCAGGAAATCCGGCAACCGGATGTACTGAAGTTCGAGTTTTTCGTACATATTGAAGTTTCTTAAACCTTCGAGAAGATATTCTACCTTGGATACCTCATTCAAGGAACGATCGATATAATCTCTGATGGCGGACCTCTCAAGCTTCTCATACTTTTCCTTGAGAATGCCTAAGATCATGGCAATGTTGTTGACGGGATTGCTGATTTCGTGCCTGACCCCGGAAAAAATGCTGCCGATGTTGTTCATCATGTCCACGGCTTGGGCCACGGACTCAAGCTTGATTTTCTCGGTCACGTCGCGTTTGATGGAGACGTAGTTGATGACCTCACCCGACTGATTTTTCACCAGCGCATAGGTACAGTCCTCCTGATACAGGGTGCCGTCTTTCTTTTTGTTCACGAGACGGCCCGTCCACACGCCGTGGCGTGTCAGTGTCTCCCGGAGCTCACGGTAAAACGCTTCGTCATGTTTTCCGCTTTCCACGATGTGCAGATCGCGCCCCAGGGCTTCGTCTTTGGTGTAGCCCGTGATTCTCTCGAACGCCGGGTTGACATACTTTATGCTTCCTATGGCGTCGGTCATGACAATAGCATCAGCGGCCGACTCAATTGCCAAAACAAGACGAGCGCGTTCCTCTTCCGCGCGTTGGCGCTCGGTGACATCTCTCCATATGGTATGGAATAATGTGCGGCCGGACAGAACCACCAATTGAGTTATGACGTAAACATTCCTTATCTCTCCTTCTTTCGTTCTATGCTTGACTTCAAATTCAGCGCTCCCTTTTTCTAAAACGTCCTTGATAGTGGTTTGTATTTCTTCAGGCCCTTGAAATGGGTCTATGTCGGAGATCCGAAGTCCCTTAAATTCTTCTCTTGTGTAGCCAAGCTGGCGATGGGCGGCTTCATTGAATTCAACGAAATTCCCATTCGTGTCAATGACTAAAATGCCGTCAGGAGATTGCTTGAATAAGGCCTGATAGAGGAGTTCCGTTTCGCGGAGTTTATCCTCTGCTTTTTGCTTTTTCTTATCGAATGGTTCTTTTATTTTTTCTTTATTCGTCACTTCAGTGTCCTTAAGAATAAACTGCTTTTGGCATTCTCTTACTCTTATATTTATTACTTTACAATCAGAACGTTAATAGAGCGTCAAGGTGAACTAGATTGATTTCTAAAGTCTCCTTTTGCTTGCCGGATCCGGCAGGTGACTATCCCGGCACTTTTTTCTGCCCTCTGGCTTTTCAGCTTCCCTCCCTACCGCATTTTGTTGATTTAAACATAGAGGGTACACGGGGTTTTGACAATTGGATGAAGTCCCTATTTGCCGGGGTTATTTGTCCTACGGTATTGCGAGAGGAAAATCAGCATGAAAGATGTATAAGATGTTGAAATAGCGGCCTGATGTATCGTATCCGGGAAAGACGATCTATATTTATCTGACGGATAAATTTCTCCTTGCAATCCCGATACGTTCTCGTTAGAAGCAAAGATCGTTTGCATTGAGGAGGACCGTTTCTCGATAAGGTACAAGGTGGTGGGCCATCGCCACAGGGAGATCCCAGCGAATAGCGAGGGCGCCATGGTGATGCATCATTATCGCGAAAGAAAAGGAGATCTCGATCCCCGAAGGGATCAGGAGGCGGATCGCGGAACAGAAGAAAATCTAGCTGGTGGTTCGAACTGGTATCTTCAGGCGCTGGCCGACGCTGATCAGCTTTCCCCGCCTCAGGTTGTTCGCTTCCATGATCCGCTGAACGCTCGTGCGATAGTGCATGGCGATTCTGGACAGGGTCTCCCCTCTCCGCACCCGGTGGACCACGTAATCCAACTTGGGCGGCGACCATTTCGGCAGAGCATCCACGCAAGCGAGAACAGCGTCCTTTTTGCCAACCGGTACTTTGAGCGCGTACGGCTCGGGAGGTGTGGCTTGATTTCGAAGTTCGGGGTTCAGGTTCGCAAGTTCTTCAGCGGAACACCCGGTCTTTTCCGCGATCTTTTTCAAATGGACCGGCTTTTCTATGGTGACCACTTCGTACGCGGCCGGCTTCTCAAGCTCATCAAGGGTGAATCCGTATTTTGCGGGGTCCTTCATGATCGTAAGGACCGCCAGGAACCGCGGGTAATACCGGGCGGTCTCTCGCGGCAGGCGTTGATAGAGGTCCCAGAAATTATCGAGGTAATCGATTTTTTGTCCCCGGATTGCGCGCAGCACGTTCCCTTCCCCGCAGTTGTACGCCGCAAGCACCGTGGCCCAGTCGCCGAACATCTGATGCAATTCCTTTAAATAGGCAATGGACGCCGCTGTGGCCTTTCCCGGATCCAGTCGCTCATCGATCCATGCATCGCGCTTGAGGCCGTACTTATACCCTGTTGAGGGGATGAACTGCCACAGACCCAGTGCCCGCGCACGGGACATGGCGCGCGCCTTGAATCCGCTCTCGATCAACGGAAGCCAGGTGATCTCCTCGGGAATGCCGGCTTCGCGGAATGCCTTGACCATTTCCTCCCGGTATTTGCCCGATCGCTTATATGATTCTATAAAGAAATCACGCTCCATTGTCTGGAAAAGTTTGATCTCGCCCGCCACATGCTCGTTCATGACAAGAGGGATCTCATTATGCTTGCCCCGCACCGCGGTGAGACGCGACGTATATATCTCCATGAGCCTCTTGGAGATCAGGAAGCGAAGATCGTCTTTCTGCTGGCTGTTCTTTCCATCAGCGTCCGCAGGCGCTTTCAAGATGAGCGCGTATGCTTGATCCAGAACTTCAATGGCCTTTCCGGCATCTCCCGATGCCCAGAGCTCCTGGGAGGTCGCGGTAAGCTCAAGTGCCGCGTCGAGGCTGCTTTCCTCACCGGGCGAGGCGATGCCGTTCTTTGTCTCTTCAAGGGTGGAATCTTCCCCATCATCCGCGTCGGCGGCGATCAGATCGGATGAAGGGTCTGCATGCGAAAGCAGTGCGTTGCCTGCATGATCATTAGAGGTCGGGACCTGGTTGATATCGGTGTTAGTGGCCGCTGTCTGCGATGTGGTCGGCACAGCACAACCGACAAGGAAGAAGGATAGGAGAAATGCCGCATAGAGGAACCGGTATGTTTTCTTATTCATGCGTCGAATATTACACCATGAGGCCGGCAAATGCAAATATTTTGTGCAAAATGAGGACTCTGCGGAGTTGTAGCAGGGAATCGCCGGGACACACGTGTAACAAGCTCATGCTCCCTCCCGTCTCGAAATATTGCGGAGCAGATATTACGGATCACGGTATCAACCTATTTTACGAAAGACTGGAGCCGACCGAAGCTATTTTATTAGTGACACTATACATTCACCGATGTAGTATTCCTGAATAAAGATGCATAATGTCACCTCGACCATGATAGATAAACTTCAGGACCTCAATAGTATTACCGAGAAAGATGTAAACGCCGCGCTCTCGCGAAACGACCCCGGGGAACTCCAGCTCGCATCCATTACGCTCGCGCTGTCCGATCTCGATTTCAACTTTACTCAGGCCGTCTGCATCCGGCTTTGCTCCAGCGAGAACAGCATGGTCCGCGGCAACGCGCTCGTAAGCCTCGGCCACCTGGCAAGACGCTATCGGCATCTCGAAGAGCAGGCAGTGAAGCCCATCATCGAGGCCGCGCTGCAGGATGCGGACGGGTATGTGCGCATCAGCGCAAAATCAGCGTCTGACGAGATCCATCAGTTCCTGCACTGGCAGATTTCGGGACATCATTACGGATAGAAGTTGACCCGAGGGAATCTAGGGATGTACGGGTACGAGGTTAAGCCGGCGGAAGACGGCATTTCGGCGTTAAAGGCCCGACGAGCGAACGTCTGAATATGAGCCTCTTCGAACGCATCCTTCCTGGCATAAAAGGGAGCTAAATCTTCTTCCTCAATGTAGCCATTCTTACCAGTCTTGCAAAAAAGAATGAATAACAGTATAGTAACGGTATTCTTACAGAGACATCCGGCTGACCATGAATTCAATTACTGAATATCTCGAACAATTTGCCCTCCGATCCCTCGAAAAGCAGGACAAGCTGGCGCTCCTTCTCGGCGACTACGCGTATGATCTTGACCTCGACACCGGGAAGATCAGGTTCAACGACGGCCTCGAAATCTCCTTTCAGGTACTCGGAACGGAATCAGACAACACGCTGATCTGGCTCTGGGCATGGGCTGAGGAGCAGACAGAGGAGCTCCCCGCGGACCTGCACCTGGCATCCCGCGAGCTCAGGGACTGGGGATCGCGAAAGGGTGTCCGGGAATTTACGCTCCCCTCCGTTGATCTTCACAAGGCTGATGGTCATGTTCTTTCGATGATCGCCAGCGAGCTCTGCAATGCGAGCTGCTATTTCCGGGATGCATACGAAGGCGGATCGGCATATCTGCTCTTCTTCGATAAAAGGATAGACGCGCAACCTTCCTTTGACCTGTCGCGCTTATCACGCAGGTTCCTGGACCTGATCTCCCGGTACGAGCTCAATCACCGGAAGACGCTCCTCTCCTATCTCCGGATAAAAAAACTGCTGTTTGCAGAAACCGGCCCCGCGATCACCTGCGAACTTGACTCCGGAGAACGGTTGAGCGCTGAATTTGACGATGCCGGCAAGCTAATGCAACTAAACGGAGCAACAATCTCCGTCTGATATCGGGATGGGTGTCCATCCTGCATGGAGTGTTACATGAACCTGCTTGAAAACCTCGAACGAAAATTGCGGCGCTATGCCGTCCATAATGTGACCCTCTACCTCATCCTCGGCCAGGTGCTCTTCTTCGTCTTCGCCCTGTCCGGCAGATTCATCCTCCAACGCGTCGTACTCATTCCCGACCTCGTCATGGCCGGCGAGTGGTGGCGGCTCATCACATTCCTGTTCATCCCTCCCGTGACCAACCCGATATTCGCATTTTTTGCCTGGTACATGTTCTACCTCATGGGCACCGCACTTGAAGACCACTGGGGGGCGTTCCGTTATGATTTTTTTCTCCTTGTCGGCTACGTCGTCACCGTAGCCGTATCGTTCATTCTGCCCCTTTATCCGGCAACGAACATGTTTATCGGCGGGTCTGTGTTTTTGGCATTCGCCTTCCTGTATCCGGATTTTCAGCTCTTGATCTTCTTTATCCTCCCGGTAAAGATCAAGTGGCTGGCTTTGCTCACGTGGATCGGCTATGCCTATGAGGTCCTGTTCGGCTCATGGTCGACGCGGCTGCTCGTGCTTGCATCGATCAGCAACTTCCTTTTGTTCTTCGGAAACGATATTTTGTGGAGGATGAAGAGCGGTAAACGTATTATGGCTACTCAGGTCAGACAGTACTCCGGAAAGAAGGAAGCATTCCATACCTGCGCGACCTGCGGTATCACTGATGTATCCCATCCCCAGATGGAATTTCGTTACTGCTCAGACTGCGGCGGGCTGGGATACTGCAAGGACCATATATTCAGCCATGAACACAAACAGAGTACTGAAAAGAACGTCTAGGCCCCGTTAGTTACGATATGATGTCGTAACATTGGATTTTTTCAACAGAACAAGGTTTTAATCAACAAAACACTCGAGGTCCTTCTCCGGCACGTCAGCTGAATAAATCTTTTCAGCGGACTCGATCCCTGAAATCAAGCACCTCAAGAAACCTGAAAGGGGACTTTAATTTGGCGGTACATGGCAGCTATGTCTAATTACGGGGAATTGTGAGAGGTAGTGACGAAAAGATGATCGAGGGGGATAAAACAATCCCGTCCGAGAGCTTTCACACATCGAACGGGAAATTGTTCGTACTTCACCGACCCAGCGAGCTCATGAGCTATTTATTCAACAGCGCTGCGGCCTCTTTGGCGAAATACGTAAGGATGATGTCTGCGCCTGCCCGTTTGATCGCAATGAGCGACTCCATCATGGCGCGTTCTCCATCGATCCAGCCGAGCTTTGCCGCGGCTTTTATCATGGAGTATTCTCCGCTCACATTATAGGCCGCAACAGGCAGATTGAATTGCTGCTTGACCTGGTAAATGATGTCGAGATAGGCGAGTGCGGGCTTTACCATAACGATGTCGGCGCCCTCGTCGATGTCCAGAGCGACCTCGCGCAAGGCCTCGCGGCTGTTCGGAGCATCCATCTGGTACGAACGGCGATCACCGAACTGCGGCGTCGACTCAGCTGCCTCGCGGAACGGGCCGTAGAAGCTTGACGCATATTTCGCTGCATAGGACATGATGGGTATATCGTAAAAACCATCGCTGTCGAGTGTCTCCCGGATGGCGCCGACCCTGCCATCCATCATATCCGATGGTGCAACCATGTCCGCGCCGGCCCTGGCATGGGAAAGCGCTTCCCTGGCAAGCAGTTCGAGCGTGGCATCGTTCTGGACCACGCCGTTCTTGATCAAGCCGCAGTGGCCGTGGCTCGTGTATTCGCAGAGACAGACGTCGGTGATCACGACAAGTTCAGGAAACTTGTTTTTGATCGCCTTGATCGCATGCTGGACAATGCCCTCATCGGAGTAGGCCTCGCTGCCGACCTCATCCTTGTGCTCGGGAATCCCGAAGAGGAGAACGGCTGGAATACCGAGGTCCTTCACCTCTTCACAGTCCTTCACGATGTTGTCGATGGACTGCTGATAGTTCCCGGGCATGGAACTGATCTCTTTCTTGACACCCTTGCCGTGCATGACAAAGAGCGGATAGATGAAATCATCAGGAGAAAGCGTTGTCTCCCGTACCATGCGCCGTATGTTCTCGTTGGACCTCAGCCTTCTCGGCCGGTATAAAGGCTCAAACATGCAATCTCCTCATCACCTCATCTGACCATCGATGAATGCGAATCAGGGTTTCACTCCGCAATCCGCACTCCGCAATCCGCAATGGGATCAGCTGCACCCGCAGCCTCCGGAGCCGCATCCGCCTCCGCTCGACTTGGGTTCTTCACCGCCGCAGCCACAGCTCCCACCTGACGGTGCGCCGTTCGGGAAACCGATGGCAAAACCTTCGCCGCGCTCATCGCTAATGAAGCCGAGCTCAGCCCCAGCCAGCGACTTGGCAGTTGAGGCATCGACAAAAAGCCTGGCCCCATTTTTCTCGACCACCGTGTCGCCGTCGCCGGTCTTGTCGTCGATCATGATTTCATAGGATGGGCCGCAACCACAGCCGCCGCCGGCTGTTGTTACACGCAGGGCATGGTTGGGTACGCCTTCCGCTTTAAGTATCTCCTTGATCTTGTCCGCTGCAACTTCTGAAATGGTAATCATGCTATTCTCCTTTGTATAGGCTGGATCAAAGTATTCAACAGGAGTAAGACTTCGTGATCTTACTGTATCCAGTACATCCTGTTTATCCTCTTGACAATCATGACTTCTTGAAAAAATCTACCATCGCATCGACGAGGGCCGGAATGGTATAGTCTTTCGGCATAATGTCCGTCCTCATGCCGTATTCTTCCGCGGTCTTTGCCGTTACCGGGCCGATGCAGGCCACGGACACACCCTCGATAAGTTTTATATACCCTTTTTGGCCGAGTATTTCAACAAAATTATGAACCGTAGATGAGCTGGTGAAGGTCACTACGGCGATCTTTTTCTCCTCAAATAGCTTTTTAACCCGGTCCACGTCTGCTGTCGGCCGCACATTCTCGTAGGCAACAGCGACAGTCACATCGGCGCCCTGTCCCCTGAGCTTGTCCGGAATGATCTCACGGGCCACTTTCGCCCGGGGGATCAGGAATTTCCGGCCCTTCACGGCTGCACCGCCGAGAGCGGCGATCACGCCTTCGGCTTTGAACTCCGCGGGTATCAGATCTGCCCTCAGGCCGTACTGTTCGAGCAGCTCCGCTGTCTTTGGTCCAACCGTGCAGATGTTCACGCCTTTGAGGATGCGCAGGTCCTTGCCGAGCCCGCGAAGCCGCTCCATGAAATATTTGACCGCGTTCGCGCTCGTGAAGATTATCCAGTTGTATGTTTCTATCATCTGGATAGCGCTGTCCAGCTCGGCCCAGCTCGCGGGAGGAACGACATCGATAGTGGGGAACTCAATGGTCGTTGCGCCGCGGTCGATCAGCATTTCAGCGAATACGCTTGCCTGGTCGCGCGAACGCGTGACCATGACCCGTTTTCCGAAAAGCGGTTTGGACTCGTACCAGTTCAGTTTCTGCCTGAGTTTCACAACCTCGCCGACGACAATAATGGCGGGGGGGCCGAGTCCGGCCTCTTTTACCTTCGGGACGATATCCCTCAGGGTCCCCGTCACGACCCGCTGGTCCGTGCGGGTGCCCCATTGGATCAGGGCCACCGGCGTCTCGGCATTTCTGCCGTGGGAGATGAGATTGTCCACAATATTCTGGAGGTTCTTCATGCCCATAAAGAACACCAGCGTACCGATGCCGGTCGATAGCTTGTCCCAGTGCACCTTTGATTCCGGTTTTGTGGGGTCTTCATGGCCGGTCACGAAGGCCACGCTTGCGGTGTAATCGCGGTGGGTAAGCGGGATGCCCGCGTAGGTCGGCACCGCGGTGGCAGCGGTAACCCCGGGCACGATCTCGAAAAGGATGCCGTTGTCAGCCAGGTCCTCGGCCTCTTCGCCGCCCCTGCCAAAAATGAACGGATCGCCTCCCTTTAAGCGCGCTATTATCTTTCCCTCTTTGGCCTTCCTAACGATCAAGCTGTTGATCTCGTCCTGGGGGAGCGTGTGCCTGCCACCCTGCTTGCCCACGTAGATGAGTTCCGCGTCAGGCCGCCGCTGGTCGAGCAGCCGCTCGTTCGCAAGATAGTCGTAGATGATCACATCGGCTTTTTTCACGCACTCCAGGCCTTTGACCGTGATCAATCCTGGGTCACCCGGTCCTGCTCCGATTAAATATACTTTTCCGATTGAAGGAGTCATGTTTTATATTATTACCGCAGAAACGCAGAGATCGCAGTGTAAATGAATGACAAAAATCGATGCTCAAGGTTAATACGAATATCTATGATTTGTTATCCAACACGGCGGGAAAATCCTTTTAGTTTCTTGTTCCTTGTGTATTGATGTGATATTTGAATTTTTTCTCTGCGATCTCTGTGGTTAAAGTTTGATTAATTTTCTAAAAGATTATTTCCGCTGAAATCGGTCGTATTCCCGTATACTTCCCGAAGGATCACGTCCGCACCCTGGGACAGGAGTCTCTCCGCCAGCGTGACACCGAGCTTCTCGGCCTTTTCCGGCTCTCCTTCGATTGAGTCCTTGACGATCCGCTTTCCGTCAACGCTTCCCACGAGACCGCTGAGTTTCAGCTTCCCGTCCTTCATCTGTCCATAGCAGGCGATCGGGACTTGGCAGCCTCCTTCGAGCCTGCGCAGGAGCGCACGTTCTCCCGGTAACGCAGGTGCGGCTGTCTGCATGATTGAAGAACGCGATCATGTCATTGAGGTCCCGATCATCCACCCGGCATTCGATGCCGAGGGCGCCCTGGCCGATGGCGGGCAGGCTGATCTCAGTTGAAAGGTATTCCGCGACGTTTGCCTCAAGCCCGAGCCGCTTCACACCTGCCGCGGCAAGAATGATTGCGTCGAACTTTCCTTCTTTCAATTTCTGCAGCCTGCGTGCCCACGTTGCCGCGCAGCTGGTGGATCACAAAATCCGGACGGATGCTCATGATCTGGGCCTGGCGCCTGAGGCTGCTCGTGCCGATGTTCGCGCCCCGGGGAAGGTCATTGAATTTAATGTTGTTCCGTGAAAGCAACGCGTCCCTCGCGTCCTCGCGTTTCGTGATGCACGAAAGATGCAGACCGTCGGGGAAAAAGGTCGGCACGTCCTTCATGCTGTGCACGGCGATGTCGATCTCATTCGCCAGCATGGCCTCTTCGATCTCCTTCACGAAGAGCCCCTTGCCGCCGACCTTGGCGAGCGGCACATCGAGGATCTTGTCGCCCGTGGTCTTGATCTTCGTGAGCGACACGGTCATGCCCGGATATTCCTTCTCGAGCTCCGACTTCACCCACTCCGCCTGCCAAAGCGCGAGCGCGCTCGCGCGTGTACCGATTCTGATCTGTTTTCTCAATGAAATACTCCTTCAGGACATTTTAACCGTACGTGAACACGGATTACAAAACCAAAAATAAAATTCGATTCTTTCCGTGTGTATCAGTGGCAACTATTCTTTGCTGTCTGGTGTTCCAAACTCTGATCAGATCCTTCTTTACCAGGTGATTCTGCCCCTATCTCACGTACCGGCCGTTTCAATTCCTTGTCCAGGTTAAACAGCCTGCGAGCGATAGCGATCGTAGTATCGCCTTCACCGGGGGTGGAAGCAGCCTGCTTCAGGACCACCAGGGGCGCATGGAGCAGCTTGTTCACAATTGCCTGGGACATGGCCTCCATGGCCCGTATTTGGTCTTCGGTAATGCCGCTCAACGAGCCGACTGTCTTGTCAAGTTCCCGCTTGCGGATATCTTCCACTTTTTCGCGAAGATCCACGATGGTCGGCACGGCATCAAGGGCACGCTCCCACTGGAGGTATGTCTCAACCTCCTGTGTGATGAGCTCTTCGGCCTTCTCAGCTTCTTTTGCCCTTCCACCGGTGTTCACGTCAACCTTGCTTTGAAGGTCATCGATGTCATAAAGATAGACATTGTCGGCCTTGTCGACCTCGGGGTCGATGTTCCTCGGATTTGAGATGTCGATCATGAAGATCGGCTTGTTGCGGCGTTCTTTGAGCACCCGGCCGACCATATCTCGATCGACGACGTAGTGCGATGCGCCGGTAGCGCAGATAAGAATGTCCACCATGACCAGGGCATCGGGGAAATTTTCGAAACGGATGGCGTCGCCTTTGAACTCCTTGGCGAGTTCTTCGGCGCGTTCAAAGGTGCGGTTCGCGACCATGATGTTCTTCACGCCATTGCCCAGGAGGTGCTGGGCCGCCAGTTCCGCCATCTCGCCCGCGCCCAGGAGCATGACGTACTTTCCCGTCAGTTCGCCGAAGATCTTTTTTGCCAGTTCCACGGCGGCCGTGCTGATCGAAACAGCTCCTTCTGCAAGCCTGGTTTCGGTACGCACGCGTTTTGCGACGGATATAGCCTTCTTGGTCAGCTTGTTAAGAATGGTGCTCGTGGTCTTTGCCTTGAGGGCGATATCAAAGGCATCCTTGAGCTGCCCCAGGATCTGCGCCTCTCCCAGCACCATGGAATCGAGACTTGATGCCACGCGAAACGTGTGACGCACTCCTTGTGCATCGGGATACACGTAGAGCGACTGGTCCAGGGCCTCCCGGGAGAGCCCATGGTACTCGGAGATGAACTGCTTGATCCGTTCGATGCCGTTGGCGCTGTCCTGCACTGACGCGTAGATTTCCACTCGGTTGCAGGTTGACAGAATAAGGCCCTCCCGGATCCCCTCGTAGCTCACCAGTTTCCTGAGCGCCTCCGAAACAGTAGCTTCAGGAAAATTGAGCTTCTCACGCACCTCAATAGGCGCTGTTTTATGACTGAGACCGACTACCAGGATACTCATTCTGCCATCACCTTAAAAACTGTGTTTCCCCATCTCTAAGCGGCTTACCACAAAAAAACTGACCAGTACAAAGACAAAGCCGATGATCGAAAGAAAGGCCATTTTTCTTCCGCGCCATCCGATGGTACGAAGATGCAGAAGCGCGAGATAAATGACCCACGTAATGAGCGACCAGGTTTCCTTCGGGTCCCAGCTCCAGTACGAACCCCAGGCACTGTTCGCCCAGATAGAGCCGGTAAGCATACCAAGTGTGTAGAGGGGCCAGCCGAACGTCAGTGCCTTGTAGCCGAGGGTATCCATGATATCGAGGGACGGCAGCCGGTGAAAGATCGCGCCCAGGTGTTTGGACTTGAGCTGGCGCTCCTGGATCAAATACATGATCGAAACGATAAAGGCGAATGCGAAGGCTGCGTCTCCGAGGACTGCCAGACTCGTGTGCACGCCGAGCCATCCGCTCTTGAGCACGGGATTTATTTCTTTGATGTCGCCTGACAGGATGAGTGCCGGGGCCATGAGAACTATAACGAGAGGAAGCATGAACGATCCGAGCGTTGCGATCTTGAAGCGGAACTCCATGATAAGAAACACGAGCACGATGCCCATGCCGAGGAAATTCGCCGCCTCGAAGAAGCTGGTGATCGGGATGCGTCCTGATTCGGTCCACCGGAGGAGAAAATAAGCAATATGGAGCAGGAAGCCAAGGACCGTCACCCAGAGCGAAGCGGTAGCCGTCCACTTCTGTTCAGGCTTGATGAAGTAAGCAATGTACCCTGCTGTTGCGAGCAGATAAGAGCCGAATGCTAGTTGAAAAAACAAGAGATTCATAAGGTCATTCCCAATGATGGTCTGATGGATATTTTTTTATAATACTTTTTACCGCTGCTTAAAGTCAAGGGAAAAACTGGGTCCGATCACGAGCCAAACGTACCACAGAGTCATGGAATCGGGGCAACCGGCAGGCAATGCTGACTACCCTTCTATGAATGATCAAGGATGAGTTTGCCCTCAGTCATCTTGAGCACGCGGTCCGCACGGAGCGCAAGTTTGTCGTTATGCGTCACGATCACGAAGGTTATGCCTTGCTGTTTATTGATCCCGAGAAGGAGGTCATGGACAGACTCGCCGGTATGCATATCGAGATTGCCGGTCGGTTCATCGGCAAGCACGACATCCGGTTTCAGCATCAGGGCCCGGGCGACAGCAACGCGCTGCTGTTCTCCGCCCGAGAGCTCACCGGGACGGTGAAGGACCCGCGCTCCGAGCCCGACATCGGTCAATATTCTCCTGGCAGCATCGGCCGCTTCTTCGCGGGCCATCCTCCGGATGAGCGCGGGCAACATGACGTTTTCGAGCGCTGTAAACTCAGGGAGCAGATGGTGGAACTGGAACACGAACCCCACCCGGGCGTTGCGAAATCGAGACAGCTGGCCGTTGTCAAGACCGAAAACGTCGATATCCCCGTAATAGACTTTGCCGGACGTCGGCCGGTCGAGACCGCCCACGATGTGGAGCAACGTGCTTTTCCCGACACCCGATGCTCCGACAATTGCGAGCATCTCTCCTGCCTGGATGTCGAGATCGATGCCGTCAAGAACGGGGAGTTCCACGGGACCGCTCATGAACGTTTTTCGGAGCTGCTCAATATGGATAAGTGTATGCGTTATTTCTTTTCTCCCGACGTTACCGCTTCCTTCACCTTTCCCGCCTTCTTTTCGACCGACGTTGCGCCTTCCTCGATTTTCCCTTTCATGTTTTCCGCCTTGCTGCCCAGACTGCCGATCCAAATACCGGCGGATTTAAGAAAGTTTCCGCCTCCCAAGAGGATAAAAGCCGCGGAAAACACTGCCAGAAAGATCACGATGAGAATGAACCTTTTCATTTTTCCTCCCTTTTGTGCCATGATGACCTCCTTGTGATTACGCGAGAGACGAGGGATGTCCGTTTGCGTCGCTCACTGGGACGATGGACGCGATCTTCAATGCCTTTCCGTCTCTCGTCCTTCTTCCCTCTTCGTATTTATTCGTATCTCAGCACTTCCACGGGGTCCTGTTTTGCCGCCTGCCATGACGGGTAGAGCGTGGCGAGAAAACTGATCCCGAGCGCGGTGAGCGCTATCGTGAGCACATCGAGTCCGGTAATGGAGAGCGGCAGATGGCTTACCTGGTACACGTCTTTCGGCAGCGTTATGATGTTGGTCCTGGTGATGATCGTAACCGCTCCGTAACCGATGACCACCCCGATGATCGTTCCCACGCAGCCGATGGCAAGGCCCGCGAACATGAATATCTTCATAATGCTCTGCGCGGGCGAACCCATGGATTTCAGGATGGCGATCTCCCTGTTTTTCTCCATGACGATCATCGTGAGGGTCCCGACGATATTGAACGATGCCACAATGATGATGACGACAAGGATAAGCGACATGCCGATCTTTTCGAGCAGCAGGGCTGAAAAGAAGTTCTTGTTCATCTCCATCCAATTGCGCGTGTAGAAGGGATATCCTGCGGACGCCTGGATCGCCGAAGCGATTGTATCGGCCTGATAGATATCATCGACCCTCACCTGGACTCCGCTTACGCGGCCCGGCATCTCAAAAAACTTCTGGGCGGCGGGAATCGTTATGTAGACGAAGCTGGTATTATAATCGTACATCCCGGCATCGAACAGGCCGGCCACCACGAATTTTTTCATTTTCGGGATGACGCCCATGGACGTTTCCTCGCCGAGCGGGTTCACCATCGTAATTGTCTCTCCGACCGAAACTCCGAGCTTTCTGGCAAGGTCTTCGCCGATGATGATCCGGGGCGGTTTCCCCTCCGCATCGTCAAGGTCCGTGAGCGAACCGACGGTCATGTTCTTCGCCAGATCGGTCACCTTTCCCTCGGTTTTCGGGTCGATACCCCGCACAACCACCCCCTGCATGCGATCTTTGGTCGTCAGCATCGATTGGGCATAGATAAAAGGGGTTGTGGCCGTGACGTGCTTGACCCGTTCGACCTTTTCCTGAAGGGTTTTCTGGTCTGTAACGCCGGTGCCGGTGAACTCCATCACCACAATGTGCGGCATGGCGGAAAGGATCTTGTCGCGGAAATAACCCTGAAAACCGGTCATGACCGCAAGGGTGATCAAGGAGGTGGCCACCCCGATCACCACCCCGGCGATGGAGATGAACGTGTTGAGTGAGATAGTACCATAGCGCTTCTTGGTCCTCAGGTAGCGGAGACTGATGAATATTTCGTAGGGGATTTTCATGAGTTAAATCGTTCACCACAGAGATCAAGTTAGAAGTACTGAGTAATAATCAATTCGAGCTATCTGATACCTGAACCTCTGCGTCCTCTGTGGTTGAAACCGCATTTTTCGATTTTTCCTTTTTCATCTGAGGGAACAGGATCACATCCCGGATGGAGTTTGAACCGGTAAGAAGCATCACCAGGCGGTCGATGCCGATCCCCTCCCCGGCAGCCGGAGGCATCCCGTACTCCAGGGCGCGGATGAAGTCTTCGTCCATCTTGTGGGCCTCTTCGTCCCCTGCCTCGCCCTCCGAAACCTGCTTAAGGAACCGCTCTTTCTGGTCCACCGGGTCGTTCAACTCGGAGAAGGCATTCGCCAGCTCCCTTCCCACAACGAACAGCTCGAACCGCTCCACGTAATCAGGATTGTCATCACATTTCTTTGAGAGCGGAGATATGTCCGTTGGATAGTCGGTGATAAAGGTGGGTTGAATGAGCTTGGGCTCTACAAGCGCCTCGAATATCTCATTCAGGACCTTTCCCACAGGTTCTCCGCCCGTCAGGTTCGCTCCGAGTTTTTTCGCATACTCCCGGGCTTGCACACTATCGGCAAGGACCTCCTCCGGCACGCCCGCTTCACGAAGAGAATCGAGGTAGGTGATACGCTTCCACGGCGGCGAAAGATTGATCCGGTGTCCCTCGTAATCCACCTCGGTCCTGCCGAGGACCTCCATTGCCACGGAGCTGATCATCAGCTCGGTCATGGTCATGAGGTCGCGGTAATCGGCGTAGGCTGTATAGAACTCGAGCATGGTGAACTCGGGGTTATGCCGGGTCGAGATGCCTTCATTTCTGAAATTGCGGTTGATCTCGTAGACCTTTTCAAAACCGCCCACCAGCAGCCGCTTGAGGTACAGCTCGGGCGCGATGCGGAGGAAAAGGTCCATGTCCAGGGCGTTGTGGTGCGTCTTGAACGGCCGGGCCGTGGCGCCTCCGGGAACGGACTGCATCATCGGCGTCTCGACTTCGATATACCCGCGCGTGTTCAGAAATCCCCTGATTGCCTGGACGATCTTCGTGCGGAGCAAAAAAACGTTCTTGACCTCGGGATTGACGATCAGGTCCACGTACCGCTGACGGTAGCGGATCTCGACATCCGTCAGGCCATGCCATTTCTCGGGCAAGGGCCGCAGTGATTTCGAGAGGAGGGTGAACCCCTCCATGTCGATCGTGAGCTCATTCGTTTTGGTACGGAACAGAAAACCCTTCATGCCGATGAAGTCACCGATGTCCAGCTTTTTGAACAAGGCATATTGGTCATCGCCGAGCGTGTTCTTCTGGAAATAGACCTGGATCCTTCCCGAGCCGTCCTGGATGTGGCCGAAACCGGCCTTGCCGAAGCTCCGCATGGCCACGATCCGTCCGGCTACGGTAACTTCGACCTTTTTTTGTTCAAGCTCTTCCTTTGTCGATTGTCCATAGGTATCCAGGAGGGCCTGCGACGACGTCGAAACATCGAACCTGCCGGCGTACGGTTTATGGCCCATCGCGCTGATCTCGGCAAGCTTCTTAAACCGCTGCTGGATCAGTTCGTTGTAATCTTCCATGAAAATCCCCTTCAATAAATTGATAATCTACAGCGGATTATACTGATTCTGCGATAATCGTCAAGGATAAACAGAATAAACGGTTTGCCTATCCGGTCATGACCAAGTCTCAAGGCCGATAGACGTTTTTGCGTTTACCGTCATCAGAGAAAAGCCCAAAAGGTCGCCGTGGAAGAACGAATCGTTGTCTCATTGCACATAACCAACAAGGGCCTGGACTCAAGATACCGGGAGATCTCGACACGCCCAGCCAAAGAAAACCCTAAAACACCGATATGTATTCGGAAAAAGAAAGGACGGAAACAACTACCAGATCACCCCTGGAAGAGATCTTTTAAACCAAACCGAAGAACAAAGGAACAACTTTCCGTTGCTTCCTAAAAGCGGACATTTCTATTTTGGGTTGACACATCAGAGAAAAGCTCTTGATTAGCGATGTCGATGTCGGCGTATACTATGACCATGCCGATGGGTTTTATACCCAATGCACCGTTAATATCAACGATCATTCCGATTTCGCCTCACAGAGATCAGCGCTTTCTTCTCGTCAGGAGACAATAAATCCATCTCGAAACAGAAATGACATAGCCAGATCGCTTCCAACTTAGGATTTCTGACCCGTTATTACAGATAGATGCGCTCGATGGCCTGAGGGGGATTGCCGTCCTGATGGCTCTTCTGGGACATCTCTCGATAAACGACATGCACGTAATACCCTGGATCGATTTCAGCGGCGCCGGCAAAATAGGGGTATGGATATTCTTCATGTCATGACCACCGGCGTACGGTGGTTTGGTATAGCCCCATAGGGGCAGTGTTGCTGACTAATATGGTGCCGTAGCTGACGCGGTCAACGTTGTACTCGCTGTTATATTACCCAGCTTTGCTGTGATCGTTACCGTCCCGGGGATGTGTAGCGTGATTATGGTCATCCCCGGCACATTTGCATTATACGATCCGATCCTCGCAATCGTTGGGTCCGAGGTGCTCCAGGTCACCGACTGGGTAAGATCCACCACAGAGCCGTCATTGAATGTTCCGGTGGCCGTAAAGAAAATCCCTGTCATTCTCTGGACAACGGCATCCTTTGGATTGATATCCAGTGACACGAGCGATTTGCCCGATACGGTAATTTCGGCATTGTTCGATGTTATATTCCCCCATGACGCAGTAATAGCGGTTATCCCGCCGTTTACACCCGTGACGATGCCTGCATCAACGGTTGCAACAGCTTCATCGGAGCTGCTCCAGGTCGCCATTGCGGTTATATCCTGGAGAAAAGTCTCTCCATCGCTTGCGAACGTCCCCATAGCCGTGAGAGCGGTCATGATCCCGCCGTCGAGATCAGCGCTCGCGGGAGATACGTCGATGGCGGTCAACTGTGCGTTCTTTATGGTCAGAGACACGCTGCCAGAAATGCCTCCCGGCTCCGTTGCCGTGATGGTGCACGTATCGGGAGCGGTCACCTGAGCCACCGTTGCGAGGCCTGTTGCGGAGACAGTCACTATCGGTCCCGATGCGGCCCAGCTTACGAGCGTGGTCATGTCCTGAGTGGAGGCATCCAAATAGACTCCGGTGGCCCTTAACTGCAATTGGGTACCTCCCGCCACGACCGGATTGGCAGGCGTGATCGTTATGGAGTTAAGCTTATTGAAGAAGCCGAATTGAGATACCCGGCAGGCGTTGAGCGATGCCAATCCCGCAAATACGGCCGTCGCCGCGAGCGTGAGAACGATCGCACGGACTTTTCTTTTTTGTGGTGCTTTCATAATATACCGGATCGATCGTTTGAAGCAATGCCGCGGACCGCGGATGTCGCCGCGTCGTTGGTCGGGGCGTGAATTATCAACCCGTCTCTCATCTCAAACAAGCGGTCGGCCTGACCGGCCAATTTCAGGTTATGGGTGACCATGATTATGGTCAATCCGTCGTTTGTGCTGAGCTCCCTCAAGATCCATACGATCTCCGCAGACCGTTTTGTGTCAAGATTTCCCGTGGGTTCATCGGCCAGCAGTATTTCCGGCTTGTTCACCAATGCCCTGCGCAATCGCCACCCGCTGCATTTCGCCGCCGGAAATCTGGCCCGGCAGATGGTCCTTCCGGTGGTCGATGCCCAAGAGTTTTAAGAGTCCCATCACATCGTTCCCGGCGCCCTGCTTTGCGATAAAAGGTCAGCGGCAGCATCACGTTCTCCATCACGGTCAGTGTCGGAATGAGGTAGAAATTCTGGAAAATATATCCAAACGTCTCCCGCCTGATCTCCGTCAGCTTGCGTCTCCGAAAGCTTATTGCCTCCCTGCTGAAGATCCTCCTGCCGTCGAGGGGCAATTCGCCCGAGTCGGGTTGTCGAGACAACCCAGCAAATTGACCAGAGTGGTCTTGCCGGACCCTGACGGTCCGATGATCGATACGAATTCCCCCCTGTTGATCTTCAGCGAAACATCATGGACCGCGGTTATCTCCTCGCTTCCGCGATGGTATAGACCTTGGTCAAATTATTTGCTTCCATGGAAATATCATCCTGTTTCATCCGTTGACATCGCTCCGTATCGCCTCGAGTGGCCTGATTCTGCCCGCTTTCCAGGCCGGATAGAGTCCGCTGAGGATCCCTATACCCAGATCGCACCAGCGTGAACAGGACCAGCTTCATGGTCATCATTACCAGACCTCCGTAAGGCGAATAAGACAGGATGGTGCGCGATCACCAGCTCCGTTATCCGAGAGGAGCAGCGCCATGATACGCCGAGTATGCCTCCAAGTGTGCAGAGGAGCAGTGTCTCGATCCAGATGATTTGGAATATGTCCCAGCGGCATGGCGCCGATGGTCTTTAAAATGCCGATCTCCTGGAACCGTTCATGGACCGACATCAGGATCGTGTTGACGACCCCGACCATGGCAATCAGGATCGCGATGATCGCAATGGAGAGTACCAGCACTTTCGCCGTGGAAACAAGCGACATGATCGTCTCCTTCACCTGGGACAGGCTCACCACCTGGACGTCCGGCAGCGCATAGAGCTTCTCCTCGATGCGGGCGATGTCGGCGTCCTTTCTGACTTTGACCCCGATCGTTGTCAATTCATCGACTTCTATCGAATATTTTCTGGAGCGTCCCGAGGGGCACAAAAATCGTTCCGTCGTCCTGGGTTCCCGTTCCGTTCAGGATGCCGACGACCTTGAACTGGACGTTCTTTTCGGGGATGAGGATCAGGTCGCCGACCTCCCGCTGTTCAAGCTCGGCGGCTTCATATCCCATTACCGCCTCGTAGGAGTTCAGCTTGCTAAACCATCCTCCCTGCCTGAATTTGAGAAAGGTCTTCATCTCGCTGAAACTTTTCGGCTCCACGCCGAAGTATGCGGCGATGCCGCCGCTTTCACCCTTGTTCGGATCAAATACGGCCGCCATCAGCATCGGCGTGATCTTCTCCACCCCCGGCTCTTTCCTGATGGTATCGCCTGATCGATTGATCCATATATTTCAGCCCGGTGCCGCCCTTCAGCATCATGGTCGCGGCCTCGTAGGGACAGCCCTTGGCCATGACCATCATCTGAAAACCCATGTTGTCGATGTCCTTGTTCAGCGCGGTTTCAAAGCCGTGATTGAACCCGAGAAGGCTCACCAGCACCCAGGCGGAAAGAGCGATGCCGACGAGGGTCAGGAGACTTCGGATCTTTTTCCGCAGAAGATTTTTATAGGCTACCTGGAATTTCGTGATCATTGCGAAGCTGCTCCGTTCTTCGACGACGGGGATTGCGGCGCATACACAAGTTCCTTCATCAGGATGAGGTTTTTCTTCGTGGCCCGCAGGATCGCCCGGAAATCCGCCTCCGCCTTAGGCGCCGGGTTCCTGATCTCCCCGACCTTGCCTGCCGCCTTTCCCGAAACGACGTCATACTGTTCAAAATCTTTGAGCGTAAAGCCGATGAATTGCTTCCCGAATTCAGCAGCGCGCAGTTTCCCGGCATATTGGCTGGTCATTTTCTGGATGTAGAATGCCTTGATCCCCCCGTCGAGGTCGAGGGCAAGAAAAACCTGGATGCCGCCGAACTGTCCTTTCTGGTTGACGCCGTGGATATAACCGACCTTCTTTTTTTTCGCATATATTTCGTAAATCGTATAAGGGATTGTCGATCGTCTCGTACAGACCGTGAAACTTGTCGCCCAGCTCCGCCTCAATCGTCGCGAGGAGTTTTTCGCCTCCCTGCTGCTGCACGGACAGGTAAACCGCCTTATACCCCGTTGATTCCGGGAAGATCCTCGCCACATCGCGGTCGGGATCATTGAGATCGCACCCGACCGCGCCAAATGCCGGGCCGGAACTCAACAGCATGACGATGAGGCCCGCGGTAACGGCACTCTGATACCGGCGCCGCGCCTCCCCGAATATTCCGCCGTGAACAACAGAAGAACATTGAGTGGCCCGTCCGGGACCGGGCATTTTCGTCAGTGTGTTTATCCGTCTTCATCGGTAGTTTTTTCCCTTTCCTGATGACGATTCATATCGGGCTATAGTAATAGATCTGCAGCAGGAACCTGTTGTCGTTCATTTGGTGATCGTAAATATACTCGGTCCGCACCGTGAGATCCGGAGTCAGCCAGAACGAAAAAACACAATGCAGTCTGGTGATCCTCTTCTCCGGCGTATTTCCAGTATATCGTCTGGGTCTCGATCTTGGACCGTCCTTCCTGGTCAAGATTCACGCCAAACCGGTAGAACGGCGCGAACATCCTCCCCCAGCCACTCTCCCTGAGCAGTTCAAATCGGTGCTCAAGGTTGTCCGGGAGCATGGTCAAGTCCGCACCCGCCAGCCGCATCGAACGCGGCTTCGATGTCCATAAGCGTGTATCCTACGGTCTGAAGGGTCCGGCCTTAGCCCAGTGAAAATCCGGCATTGAAATTGTCCCGTTCCAACACACCGTAGGAGACCCGCGCAGCAGTCATATAATGGCTATCGAACGGCGTTCCCGGAACGCTTTGATAGATCGGCATCCCCGACCCGCAGGTGACGCTGGCCGCAATATCGCCCCAGGAAAAATCCTTGTATGCCCCCCACCCCCCAGTCCCGGTCATAAATACCGACGCATTTCAAGGGTCGCAAGCAACAGTCCATGGCTGTCGAGATTTGATGAAAGCCCGAACGCGGGACGATTGTGTCCGATCCATACGTACGTCCACGGCGTCTTCACTTTTAAATAAGCATTGTATATCTGCAATTGCATTTAAAGCCATCTTGCTCCCTTTAAAGCTCAGCGCGGATGGATCTGTAGCCCGGAACCTGGTCAACCCGGAGTCACAGCAAGACGACACTGGAGAGCAAATATAGCCACATCCCCTGGTTCACCTGAAATCCGCTGCAGATAATCGAACCCCAGACTGGGCTGCTGCATTTCAGATCGGGGATTGATCGAGTATGGCACCGTCTTCCCTAGCGATGATGAGTAGCCGAACATTTCCTGTGCCTCAAAATAAAGAAGGTGATCCGAAGCCCGAGCGCTCTGCCGCAAAAAGCAGAAAATACGAACACAAGATAAGGTCTTATACATCGAACCGATAACTGCCACGGTAAATAACCTTCCCGGCTTTTCTGACCGTTAGCCGGATTTCCCATTCTCCGGGCATCACGATATTGATAGGGAGAAGATATTCTTTCTTTCGTGAAAGTTGCATGGGGAGGTCACCTGTGTCATGGGCCCCTCGCATGGAAGGCATGCCGGAATCAGCGGCAATTTCGAGTGAGGTGTCCTTATTCCCGTCTTTGGTGTAAACACTGACCCTCAGGATCACGGTACCTATTTTCGGTTCCTTGTCGAAACCAAGGATTATATAATAGTCGCTATTGATCGGTATTTTTCCAGGTCCGGGCATAGAAACGAATATCGGCGATTGTTGTATTCCTGACGTTTCAAGGCTGCCTGCATGAAGAGACGGACCGAAAAGGAGTGCCAACAGAAAAACAGTAACAATGAAAGTGATCTTTCTATGAAGCACCATGATTCTCTCCTTTTTTACGAACAATACGGCATCACTGCGGAGTACGTTAGCACTCGATGTTACTTTCGCTTGAGCAAATTGTCAAGTTTTAATTAGCTTTTTAATTTGCTTTTTTGTATGTTTGTGCACGCGCGGATAATGCCTCAGTTATCTGGGCAGCAATTCTTTCGCTCTGCAGCGCAAGCGTGCGGTTCGCGCAGCGGCGGCATAAGGTTCCCGGTGCTTTCTTATCGTGAAAATCTGCAGGGCACTGAAAGGCGCGTCTATCGCTCACGGACGATGCCTCTTTCCTGATTTGCCCGGTATCTGGACAGGAGCATTATAGAAGTACCCAGGAGTTCCCCACACAATAAAAAGGAGGAGCGGTTATCCCGCCCCCCCTTGAAAGATCAAGAATTGTATCGAGACTAGTTTTTCTTGAAAAGAATGCCGCACGTCGCGCGGGTCGTAAAGTCGCCGGTCGCGGCATGGCAAGAACTAGCACTCGAACCGCAGGTCGGTACAACGCCGCCGATGAACTGCTTGTTGGCAATATCGTAAAGCTGAACACCGCTGGTCTTGATCCCCGGTACCCCAGCTCCCCCAATAGCAGCCTGGGTTGAGTCTGCATAGTACCGAACCGACAGGATAGCATATTTGCTATCCGGAGTCGAAATGACATCGTGTACTTCAATGCCGCCGTCCGTGCCCGCTCCCAATCCAGCAGTGATGGCTCCCGGTTTTGTTACGGAGTTAGCGTTACTGGTGGTACCGGTGTCGGCATAGATGCTCAGGTCATTGGCTTTGAAGATCAGCAAGCGGTCGGATCCTGATTGCAGGATATATTTGTCATCAGGCGTATAGGAGGCGCGATACACAATCGTCCCCTGGAGCGATCCGTCGCCGCTCGTGGTTGAATCGGACGGTGCCACGGTGTAGGAAGCGCTCGAAAGAACTTTCTCAGGCGTCATGGTGCTGATGCCGAGCGTCGTGGAGCTGGCTGATTCAAGATCGCTTGCATTGACAAGGTAAGTTCTGACAATACCCGCCAAGTTGGTCGTAGTGGAGAGGCCGCTTACGACGTTCATCGCCATATAAACCTTGTCGCCGGCAGGATTGGAAGTGCCGTGAATAAATGCCAGCGGGGCTGACCGAAGTTGCTGGGTGGATTGAGATTATCCATGGCGTGGTCGATCTGCCAGACATACGTTCTGGTAAAGTCCGCGCTTCCGCTCATAAGTTCGTTGCTAACGCTGCCCTTTGCGCCGGTAGCGAGTTTCGCCAGCGGAACAGCATCAACGTACGCGGGGAAGCTCATCGACATCGGCAGAAAATAACCATTCGTCTTGTCCATTCCCGATGCGCAGTATTCAATGGCCGATGTGGTGCCGAACTCCTCAGGCGCCATCAGAGATAAGGCCCACGCAATATTTTGGGTGCCCGCATAGTCAATATCGATTACCGAGTTTATGCCGTTGTTGGTCGTAGCATAACTGGTTTGGGTCAAATCCACGTAGCCGATGTCGGCAACCCCGGTAGTTCCGGGCCTGGACATGATCGCGGAATAGTAAATCTTAGTGGGGTTAGTCTCGTCATCAAATTTTATATCGTGGAAAACAGTATGATTAGCAGTGTCGCTTGGCGATCCGTTGAGCTGGATCTTTGATGCACTCGCTGTGTCCACCGTAATAGGCGAGGTGGTATTCGACGGATTGATCGTCACCGAAAACACACCGATATGACCGCCATTCTGGGAGGCCTGATAGAGCGTGCCACTATACGTGAGAGTCGTCGTCGTCACCGTCAAAACGGCCGTGCCGCTGACGCTGCCCGATGTTGCCGTGATGGTCGTCGTGCCGGCCGCAACAGCAGTGGCAAGGCCCGCTGCGTTGATCGTCGCAACGCTAGTAGCCGATGAACTCCACGTTATGGCGGGAGTCGTAGCCGTACCATCGGACATCACTGCGCTTGCCGTGAACTGCGCCGTGCTGCCGGTCTGGATGGATTTGACCGCAGGAGTCACTGTGATTGTCTGGAGCACCGGGGTGCCGCCGCCGTTGTCACTACTACTACTGCTGCTGCAACCAGAGAACAGCATCATACTATATACGACGACAACCGATAAAACAACGAGAAAGGTAGCTTTTACTGATTTTTTCATCACTTTAATTCCTCCCCTTGGTTAGAGTTATTAGATCTCTTGAAAATATTATTGACTCCTTGCCGGGCGATGAGAGCGCCTATTGAATTTATATCTTCACCTCCTTTTATACAGTTTAAACAGTATCGATCATGCTTCCATTCACTATGATTTGTAAAAAAACCATACGAGTCATGATGGGGCTGACCTTAAGCCCTAGTGCCCGATATGGAGTGCGGTTATCTGAATACTGCCCGTTATCCCTTCCGCCGTGGCCGTGATTGTTGCACGGCCCGCAGAGATCGTCGTAACCAGCCGGAATTGTCTACGGTAGATATCAGGGCGCTCCGAACTCCACACAACTTGGGAGGTTATATCTTGAGTGGTAGCGTCCTCAAAGGTGCCGGTTGCCGTCAATTGGATTGTATTTCCCGTCTGTACGGACGTAGAAGAAGATGCCGTAATTGCGATCGCCGTCAATGTCCCACTCGAAACGGTCAAGGTAACCGCATTGGAGGTTACGCCGTTCCATTGTGCGGTAATATCGGTTGTACCCGCAGTAACTGCTGTGGCCTTTCCCTGAGCGTCAATAGTGGCGACCGACGTTGTTGTGGAACTCCATGTTGCCAGGGTTGTGATGTCCTGGTTCATTGTATCGGTTCCGTCACTGAAAAGTCCCATAGCCGTGAACTGCTGAGTGAACCCCTTGTTCGTGGTCGCCGTACCCGGAGATACCGTGATCGATTGGATCGCCAGGTTTTTGATGGTCAGCCGTATAGATGCGCTCACCCCTTGAGCTGTCGCTGTAATCGTGCAGGTTCCTGACGGCGCTACGGCAGCGGCGAGTCCTGTAGCGGATACGGTAGCGACATTTGCATCCGACGTACTCCAGGTACTCGACGGAGAGAGTTCGGTCGTCGTCGAATCGGAGTAAAGACCGGTTGCTTTGAACTGCTGCACGGTCTGCGCCACGATCGTAACAGTACCTGCTGCTGCAGTGTTGTTGACGGGTTCTATCGAAATAGAGGTTATTTTAAGCCCTTCATAAGATGAAATAGCGCAACCATGAACCGCGATTATGGTTACTATCAATGCCGAAAGTGCAAGAATAACCGCAAAAACTTTCTTGTCTTTACCTTTTTTCATTTTGGAATTCTCCAATCGCTATAAGTTAAAATCTTGCCTGAAACTGGAATAGTGTTGTTTGAAATCCCTGGCCGACGCCGACGATTTGCTAAAGGCTATTTTTTGCATTTCGAGGGTGAGCCTCAGGTTTTGTCCATTTATATAATAGTTGATTCCTGCAGCATTCCAGTCTACATGCTGATCGGAGACGCCGCTGAGGTTTGCAAAGGACCACTTTTCCGAGCGGCCGTACACCTGGTATTTGCCCAGCATGTAGGCCACCTTGCCGTAATAGCCGTTCTTCTCTCCGTTGACGCCCGTAGCGTCTTGAACGCCGCGCATGCCCGCCTCGTTGAAATCCTGCTTCAGATAGGCGCTCGAAAGCGTGAAGGTGCCCATCTGAGTGGGATATTCGAAGAAGAGGTCATAGGTATATGCAGTATATTTTTCGGCGCCTGTGGTTCCGACGGAATAGACCGCATTCGGCTCCATTTCATACCCCGCCCCGAGAGTGAGCACTTTTTTCTTCCCCAGGTAGGTGCCCTTGTACCCCAGTCGGTCTCGGGATCGAGGAGGGACAGATGCACGCGGCCGGTATACCGGTACCCGACGTTGTCGGGTTTGTCGGTTGAGGAATATTTATTGCCCTGCATGATGGCCAGGCGATACTGGAAGACATCGGAAAATAAATTCCCCATGGCCGCGACGCCGACATCACGTGTCGTTTTGTCCCCGCCATTGTAATTGTCCGTGGTGAAGGGGCCTCCGATAAAGATGGAACGATCCATCGAGAGGGGGTCAAAGCAGCCTTCCGACACCTCGCGGGTGAGCAACTGCTTTGTTCTGCCGACGCGGAATTTCAGGAAGTCGCCATAGTCCGCGGTCAGATAGGCATCCAGGATGATAACGGTATAGTCGGTGGCCTGCTGCTGTACTGTGAAATCGCCGATCCTGGTTCCGCCGTTGTATTCATATTCCAGCGCAAAGCCGTAGGTCTGATTACGTTGCCGAGAAAGCTGAGGCGGTTTCTCCGTAAATAGAAATTGTTAGAGCTGCCGCTCCGGTCGGTCCGCCGCCGATGTTGCTGAATGCCTCTCGCGCCTGAACTTGGTAATCGATGTCCAGGAATCCGCCATTGCCGTTGTCAATAACGTTATAGGCCGCGGCATTTTCACTCCCCAGTCCGATTAGGACAAAACCGCTGATCAACATCCCCATCATCAACTCCTTTACAACGCGCATCATCAGTCCTCCTTTAAGAAATAGTCTCGCCCCTTCGGAATCGTCAGAACATTTATTATCAACAGTCGGCTTTATATCCAGTTTATCTCCAAGTTTTGCTGTCAATAGAAAGGTATTTCCTTTTCAAATAGCGCTCAAGAATGCAACGTGTGCATTATATAAAATGGTTATCTAAAGTCAACATAAATATCCAAACATGCGATTTTCTAAAGTTCACGCTTTAGATTATCTTCGTTTCATTTTTCACGTTTTTAACGCAATTGTTATGAACTTCTTAACTAGTATATTACGAGGGGTGCGAAAAAAGTGAGGCCGAGCGCTTCCCTCCCTGCCAAGCATTCGCATATCGGTCTGTTAGCGGTGATATTGGCCGGCGCAAGTCATCTCTACTTTTTCATCTCTCCTTTTTCTTGCTTTTTCAGGTGTACTGTATTAAGGTATGAAATAATGAATTGGATGCCCCGATACGGATGGAATCGTCCCGTCACCTTGGTTCTAGCATGCCTAATCTGCCTTGTTGTGCCTCTTGCGGAATTCTTTTTCGCCGATTCGACGACAACCCCTTTACCGGTTGGCATCTGATTTTCCTTACCACGCCTCACCTCACTTTATTATTTGTTTTCCTCTACCGCGTGCTATTCGCATGGGCCGCGTTCAGGATTTCCTCCCCCTTTCCTCGTGCACTCTGCCTTTTTCTTGCATGCTTTTTCGCTGCCGCTTTTTTTGGAGCGTGCCCGAAATAAACACTGTCGCCGCGCGCTACGTCACGCAGGCGAAACATCTTGAACTCTACGGCACACCTATTTTTTAAAAGAATGGGGCATGGAATCCAGGCCTGGATGGACCTGCCTGCCGTACCGTTCTTCGACGGACTGATCTTCAAACTATTCGGGGAGTACAGAGTTTCTATTCAGCTTTTCACCGCCTTCCTTTCGGGATGACCGCTGTGGTTCACGTCTCTTGATCGGAAAAAGCTTTGGGACGAAGATACCGGTTTTTATGGAGGCATACTGCTCCTCGGGATACCCTACTCTCATCATCCAGGACGCCGCTTATGCTTCTTGACATTCACACGATGTTTTTCCTTACGCTGTCCATCTATCTTTTTATCCTGGCAGTTGATGCAGGTGGCATCGGCCGCGCGATAGCGGTGGCTTGCCGATTTTCATCGCTTTTTTTTGGAATATTCCGTATGGCCCATGCTGTCTGTTTTGCCGGTTATATCGGCCGTCTATTATTTCAGGAACCACGGGCCTATTCTTTCAGATTTCCCCCTCACCCCAGCCCTCTCCAACGAGGGCAGAGGGAGAAAATTCGGCAATGCCGCATCCCGGCAGGTGCTGCAAACGACTCTCCGGGTGCTCCTGCTTTCCCTCCTTCTTATCGGCGTTCCCCTGTTGCTCAAACTCGACGTCGTTGTCAGCCAGATCAAACTCATGATCGGAATTTCTGACACCGAGTCTCGGCCGGTGGACCGAGACCTGTGCCTCGATCTATCCTCTTTCAGATCAACCCTGCTATCACCATCGCGGCAATCTTATCCATCTTCCTTGCAGCATGGAATCGGGACCTCAAATATCTGATCGTAGCTTGGTTGCCATTTCTCGCCGTTTTTTTTGAAATAAAGAGGGTCCGCTACATAGTCCCCGCGTTTCCGATGTTGACCCTCATGGCGGCCCGGGGTCTCCTCAGTCTGCGAAACCGCGATCTGAGAAAAATCATTGTGGCTTCGGTTATAGCAACGTCCCTCGCGACCTGTTTCTTTCTCTATCGCCCCTTCCTCAAGCAATGGAGCGCCGTCAATTTAAAGGAAGCCGGCCAATTTTTGGACACGCTCGATGTCGATGCCGTTGAGGTCATTGCCGTTCCTCAGCAAAATTATCCTGTCAACCCTGCCGTTGCCGTGCCTCTGCTCGACCTCTCTACCCATAAGAGGATCTTGTATCATTATGTTCCAGGCGCTTCAACGCCCGATGAAGATTACCACACCTCCCGTTTCCGCGATAGTTGGGAATACCAGAATCCTCCTTACTACGAAAGCGGCGCCGGTCAGTCTGCAGGGAAAAAGGCTGTCGCCGTGATTTTGGCGGACGTCAATGACAAAGATTCCTCCCGAATTAACGGATACAATCGGAAGATTGCATCATACGAAATCGTTTACTACCTATTTCCCCTTTTTAGCCAATCACACCATTGTGCGGATTTACTGGTAACCTTGAGAGGAACCGTGACTGAACCGAACAACGAAATACTCATTCTGGGCGGAGGTCTTACCGGGCTTTCCGCCGGATATGTCCTGTCCAAGGCCGGTCTCAGCGTCACGGTCTTCGAACATGATTCCACGGTCGGCGGCATTTCGAAGACCATCGAGCATAACGGCTTCAGGTTCGACATCGGCCCCCACCGGTTCTTCACAAAGGACCCGCGGCTTGAGGCCTTTGTGAAAGACCTGATGGGAGATGAACTGATCACGGTGCCGCGCAAAACGAAGATATTCATTCGCGGAAAATACTTCGACTATCCGCTGGAGCCGGTCAATGCGGTTTTCGGCATGGGCCTGTTTACCACGCTCAGGATCCTGGGGGACTATGGGCTTGAGCGGATCAAACGGCTGTTCCGGAATCCCGAACCTGTTTCACTCGAGGACTGGGTTGTCGCCAATTTCGGGCGCACCTTGTTTGACATCTACTTCAAGGAATACAGTGAAAAAGTCTGGGGCATCCCCTGCAGTGCCATCAGCGCCGAATGGGTGGCCCGGCGAATCAAAGGGCTGTCGCTGTCATCAGCCGTTGCGAACGCTTTTTTCAAAATAAAGGGAAGGGACATCCCCTCTCTTGTGGATGAGTTTCTCTATCCCCGGACTGGGCATCGGACGGTTATCCGATAAACTCGCTGAGGGGATTCAGCGCTCAGGCGAGGTATACACCAATCGTGGGGTGGAACGGATCAGCCGCACCGGCTTTACCGTGGACAGCATCACGGTGAGGGACCGGGACGGTTCAAGGATCTATGGGGGAGCGGAATTTATATCGAGCATCCCGATCACGAAGCTGATCACCATGCTTGATCCGCCGCCGCCTGCGGAAATTCTGGCAGCCGCCTCAAGCCTCAAATTCCGGGACCTCGTGACCGTTACCGTCATGATCGACAGGCCACGCGTTACCGATCTGACCTGGATCTATATCCCGGAGAAAAATATTCCCATCGGCAGGCTCCACGAACCCACGAACTGGAGCAAGGAAATGGCGCCCGAAGGCAAGACGCTCCTGGTAACGGAATTCTTCAGTTTTCAGGGCGATGCCATATGGAATTCGAGTGATGACGACCTTACCCGCACTTGCCGTCGAAAGTCTTGAGCGCCTTGGGTATATCAAAGGCCACGAGGTTCTGGAGAGCGTCGTGCTGAGGGTGCCGCAGGCCTACCCGCTGTTCGAGATAGGATATGAGAAACATCTCGACGTCATGTATGATTATCTTGCTCAATTCACGAACCTCCATATCGCCGGAAGAGCGGGAATGTTCAAGTACTATAACATGGACCATGCGATAGACTCGGGAATGAAAACCGCGGATAAGATCATACGTCAGTCTGCAAGTTTCAAGTCTCATGTTAGCTGCAAGACCTGACCCGAGACCCGAGACCTGGACATATTATTTTAAAACGAGGTTAGAACGTAATGAAATGCGCCCTTATCATACCCTCCTGGGTGCCGCGGGATATTTTTTCTTCTAAAACCGCCGCATCCCAGATCAATTATTGGCAGCCCCTGGGAACGCTGTATGTGGCCGCAGTTCTCCAAAACGCAGGCCATGAAGTAATGTTCCAGAACGGCGCGTTCCTCACCCATGAAGAACTGCTCCGGGAAACGGAGAAATTCGCGCCCCGATTCATCGGAATTTATTCAACAACCTTTGGATGGAAAAAAGCAAAACAGACGGCTGTTGATCTCAGAGCAATGTATGGAGACCGGGCATTCATCTGCGCAGGAGGCCCCTATCCGATCGCCGTGCAGGAGCGCTGTCTTATCGATGCCGGGGAAAGCATCGACGCCATCGTGACCGGAGAGGGGGAGTTCACGGTGCTCGAAACGGTAGAGAGACTCCAGGCAGGACGCACGCTTGAAGGCGTAGAGGGGATCATCTGGCGCGAGCGGGAACGGATCATCAAAAATCCGCCACGGCCGTTGATTGCAGACCTCGACGCGCTCCCCTTCCCTGCACGGGAACTCCTCGGGGACCCGAACCGATACTTGCCCACGCCGGCCACGTACAAACGAACGCCCGTGACGGTGATGATGACGTCCCGGGGGTGCAACAGGCGGTGCATCTACTGTTTTCAGATCGACAAGGACAGAAAAAGCGGGATCCGCTACCGCAGCATCGAAAACGTGATGCAGGAGATCGAGCAATGCCTTGCCCAGGGGTACCGGGAGATCAAATTTCTCGATGATACGCTTGCCGCGGACTACGATAGGGCAATGCGATTTACCGAGGAGATCAGGGCGCGGAAACTGGATTTCACCTGGTTCGTCTCGGCCTGCGTCAACCAGGTGGACAAACCCCTGCTGCAAGCCTTCAAGGACGCGGGCTGCTGGGCGATCCTGTTCGGCGCGGAGAGCGGTGTGCAGAAAAATCTCAATACCATCAGAAAAGGAACAACCCTCGACCAGATAAGAACGGCGGTGAAAGACGCGCAGCAAGTCGGGCTCAAAGTTCACACGCCCTTCATGTTCGGCATCCCCGGAGAAACCTACGAAGAGGGACTGGAGACAATCCGGTTCGCCATTGAACTGGATCCCGACACGGTAAGTTTCCATGCCATAACGCCCTTTCCCGGGACCGAGCTCTACGACAACCTGGACAAGTACGGCGAGATTTCCGAGGAACTCACGGACTTCACCTATCAGGGCGCCGCATTTGTTCCCCGCACCATGACCAAGGACCAGATCATCGACCTCAGGCAAAAGGCGTTCAGAAAGTTCTACTCCCGCCCATCGTTCATCGTCAAGAGAATTCTCTCGGTCCGGAACTGGGATGACTTCGCGTCCCTCGTTAAGGCGGCACGAGTTTGTTCTGGCTCTGGGTGGCAAAAGATCTCTTCAAAAAAAGAAGGTAACTACTCACGTCTCTCTCTTACAAAGCCACGAAGCAAAAAAAGACAATGGACATTGGACTATAATGATTTCATCGACCGACACGAACCAACGGCAAAATTAACAGCCTGGATTCCCGCGCTTTTCACCATACTCATGACCACGGCGCTGTTTTTTCTTCGGCGGTATGATGACAACAGTCTTGCCAGTTGGAATATCATTTTTCTGTCCGGGGCCAAACCTGCCCGATTTTTTATTTTTTTATCGGCGGCGTTGCTCTTCGCGTCCCTGATTTCCATTTCCCGTATTTCCCTGCCCGCCCGCGTCCGCCCGCTCTTTCTTTTTGCCGCCGCGACAGCCGTGGCCGCGCTCTGTTGGTCGATACCGCAGGTGAATATAGATGCTTCGCGGTATTTCCAACAGGCGAAATATCTCGAACAGTACGGCGTCGCCTTTTTCTTGAAGGAATGGGGAAGAGAGATACCAGCCTTACCACCTCCCCGCGGTCCCCTTTTTTTATGGATTAATCTTCAGGCTCTTCGGCGAAACGCGGATTTTTACCCAAATATTCACCGTGCTTCTCTTCGGAATACGACGGTCCTCACCTGGCTTATCGGCAAAATGCTTTGGGATGAAGACACGGGGTTTATCGGAGGCGTCTTACTGCTCGGGATGCCGTATCTCATCATGATGACGCCGCTTATGCTTGTTGACGTTCCGACTATGTTTTTTCTGATGCTCTCCATCTCTCTCTTTTTGAAAGCAATCGTATCAGGCGGTCAGGATCTGCCGTCGGGGCTTCAATCGCCGTTGTTTTTACCGTTTTTTGCAAGTATTCAGCGCTCTTTCTGCTCTCGGTTTTACCGCTTATATCGCTCAGCTATTATCTGATGCATCCGAAGCAACGCAGGCTGATACTCAAAAATACTTTCTTGGTATTTCTTTTTTCTTGTCTCCTGGTCGGCATTGCTGTGATCCTCACACATGACGTCGTTGCGGAACAGATACGACTTCTGCTTTCTTATCAGAAACCGGGGCTCGACCGGTGGTCTGAGAGCTTTGTTTCCACCTTTTTATTTCAGATCAGCCCGATAATCTCGATAGCGGCGTTCGCTTCTCTTTTCGTGGCCGGCGTGAGGCGGGACCTGAAATACCTGATAATTGCCTGGCTGCCCCTCCTGGTCGTCATTTTTCAGATAAAACGTATCCGCTATATGCTTCCCGCTTTCCCGATGCTGGCGCTTATGGCTGCATACGCCCTTACTGTTCTCAAGGACCGGCGTGTTGTAAAAGCAGCCGTTCGTGCTCAGTTGCCGCGGCCCTTGCGCTGTGTTTCTTCGCCTATATCCCCTATATGAAACAATTGAGCTCGGTAAATATTCAGGAGGCAGGCGCATTTCTTGATACACTGGGGATAGATGTCGTCGAGGTCTTTCCTGTTCCGGAACGGGAATACCCTATCAATCCGGCGATTGCCGTTCCGATCCTGCATCTGTTCACGAAGAAAAAAATTATCTTCAACTATGAACCCGGGGCATCTTCTGCCGATATGGATGTTAATCTGTCCACCTTTCGGTTCAGTTGGGAATATAAGAACCCTTCTTATTATCTCCCTGACGTCGCGGCCGCCGTGGAGAAGAAAGCGATTGCGGTGATTTCCGGCCGCACGAGGGATATCGTGCCGCAGTCAATTAAGGAAAGAACTAGAAAGTACACCAGGTCGAAAGAATTTTCAGTCGCGTGCCCGTTCTATGAATATCAAACGCTCGTCACGATCTTCTGGTAACGGGTCCTATACTAAGCAGCGCTGCAACAGGTTTGGAGGATGTCTTGACTCAAGCGAAAAACGAAGTTCTTATCCTCGGCGGCGGTCTTACGGGCCTCTCCGCGGGATATGTCCTTGCCGAGGCGGGTATTCCGGTTTCCGTATTCGAAGCCGATCGCGCCGTAGGCGGTATTTCGAGAACGATCGAGCATCTCGGATACCGGTTCGATCTCGGCGGCCATCGTTTTTTCACGAAAGACCCGCGGATCGATGCCTTCGTAAAAAACCTGATGCACGGTGAGCTGATCAACGTGCCGCGCAAGAGCAGTATCTTCCTGCGGGGGAAGTACTTCGAATATCCCTTGAAACCGCTCAATGCGGCGTTCGACATAGGGATTCCGACGACCTTAAGGATACTCGGCAGTTACGGCATCGAGCGGGTGAAACGGATTTTCTGGGATCCGGAAACGGCTTCACTCGAAGACTGGGTGATCTCACATTTCGGACGGACCATGTTCGATATCTACTTCAAGGAATACAGCGAGAAGGTCTGGGGGATCGACTGCGGCCGGATCAGCGCGGAATGGGTGGACCTGGAGAATCCAGGGACTTTCTCTTTCCAAGGCCATAGTAAATGCCGCGTTCAAAAAAAAGACCGGGGAGTTTCCAACACTCGTCGATTCTTTTTATGTATCCCCGGCTCGGTATCGGCCGCATCGCAGAGGTCTTAAAGGATGGAATAGAGAAGTCGGGCAGGGTCTTTACCCGGACCCGGGTCGAGCAGATCAACCATGCGGGTGGCAGTATAGAAAGTATCATTGTGAATAGCGACGGGGCCTCGCGCAGAGAGTATGGGGGCCAATTCGTTTCAAGTATGCCGGTTACCGCCCTCGTGAAAATGCTGGACCCGGCTCCCCCGGAACGGGTGATGGCTGCAACGTCAAAACTCAGGTTCAGGGACCTTGTGATAGCGGCCGTGATGATCGACAGGTCCAAAGTGACGGACCAGACATGGATCTATATCCCCGAGCGGGCGATCCCCTTCGGCAGACTCCACGAGCCGACCAACTGGAGCAAGGCTATGGCCCCTCAGGGGAAGACCCTCCTCGTGCTCGAATTTTTCTGTTACAAAGACGACGTTATCTGGAATGCAGACGACCGCACGATCGCCGATATCGGGATTGACCATCTCGAGCGGCTCGGCTTCATCAATCGCGGCGAAGTGCTTGACAGCGTCATCGTGAGGGTCCCGAAAGCATATCCTTTGTTCGAGGTCGGCTACGATAAATATTTTAATGAGATCGCCGCGTATCTCGCAGGCTTCGAGAACCTCCATAACGCCGGCCGGTCCGGTATGTTCCGGTATTACAATATGGACCATGCGATCGAGTCGGGAATGAACGCGGCGGAAAAGATTAAACGCGGACCGTAATACAGTTATATTTTCACATATTCCTGAAAAAGCCGAGGGTACAGGCCTGGATTGAACAGAATATTCGTCATGAAGTAGCATTCATGGGTGCAGAAACATTCTCCTTGTGTTATCGCACGGACGATCTCTTTTGCCTTTGCTGAATTGAGGACCTTCCTCGATGTCATAGCCTGCATCCCTCACGTTTCCAAAAGAGACGGCGCAGCATCTCGCACGGCTTCACCTCTCCTGTTTCCGTCACCACCACGTTCAGTCTTCCAGCATAACACGGTATCACCCTTTTTTGTTCGAGCAGCGTGCGATGGATCAGCTTCCGCTGGAGGACATCCTGCGCGGCCTTGATGCGCGCTCCCGCGAAGCGATACGTCTTCGCGCATCCGTCCGTCAGGTTCTTTCCGAGCCTCCCGATCGCGGCCCGGTATTTTCCCGGATCGACCTCCTTGTACCGGCCCTCGGACAGATTTCCCCGGACGAGCGAAATCGTGTGCGTTCCGATATTCTTCAACCCGGCAACGAAATCGATCAGCCCGTCCATCTTGTCCTGGTTCTCGGAACAGAAAACGGTGTTGATGCCGAGCTCGAAATGGGGATATTCGGACAGAAGCGGTTCGAGCAGGTTGTACGTCTCGATAGTCTTTTCAAAACTCCCCGGCGTCGCACGCACCGCGTCATGATCTTTGCCGACCCCGTCAAGGGAGAGCTTCACGGCGATGACGCTGTTTCCGCATTCTTTCAGGATCCGCTCGGTCTTCGAACGAATCACGGACGGGAGCATTCCGTTCGTTGAGAAAAGGATGACGGGCGGCTTGTTGACGTCATGAAATATCTTGCTGATCTCGGCCAGATCGTCCCGCAGATAGATCTCGCCGCCCGAGAAGGCGACCCAAAAAAGCGGCCCGAGGGAACACGGAAATTTTGCCGATCTCTTCAACGGACAATTCCTGATTCCCGGTTGGTGCCGCATCAGAGTTCCGGAGATAGAAGCAGAACGGGCATTTCGAGTTGCAATGCCTAGTCAGGAAAAACGTAAGCTGGATAGGTTTTCGTTTCCAGAGGATTGACGGCGCGTCTTTAAGGGCGTATACATGATTTACAGTACCACACAAACCGACAGCTTGAATTTTGAATCTTTTTTAATCCACCGCTTTCTCAGTTTTGATTCGTGCAAAAGGTTGGCCTTTCTTTAAGATCATAACCTTTTTAGCGGACGGGATCAAGGCCTGTTCTTATGCCTTGATTTTGAAATACATCATGTTAATGCAAACGCAGAATAAATTGATACAGTGAGTCATCTTAACACATTGATTACATGAGGCAACTATTTTGACTTTGTCACAATTCTCAGTGCGTTTGTATTAGAACCTATCTCAAAATTGCTTGAGTAAGATACAAATTGAAGCAAGCTGAACAAAGCCAAGAAAGTTCGTCGTGTAATATTCCCAGCGGACAACGAGACGACGATGCCAATGAAGCCAGGACCAGAATCGTTCGACGATCCAGCGACGCTTGTAGCGGCGAAGCGCTCGACCGTCTTGCGTCTTTGAGTACGCGGTTCTTCTTGTGACGGTGCGGCGCGATCATCTCCATACCCTATCTCTTTTCAGCTCGTCCAGGCGATCGCTATCGTAGGCTTTGTCGCCGATCAGTTTCTCTGGCTTTGCTTCGATCATATAGAAGTCAAAGGTCAGCTGAACAAGTGTGACTTCATGGTGATTGGCAGCATGCGTGGTGATGGCCAGCGGCAGACCATTGCGATCCACAATACCCATGATTTTCACGCCTTTTCCACGCTTTGTTGGGCCGATTCCTCCCCCCCGCCTTTGGCCGGAGAGAAAGTAGCATCGATGTAGCACTCGGATTCGTCCAGTGCCCCGGACTCGCGCAGTGCGTTTGCCAACTGGCATAGTGCATCACGCAGTACATCATTGCGGCACCACTGCTGAAAACGACGATGGACGGTCTTGTAGTTGGGGTAGCATTGCGGAAGCATGTGCCACTGCGCTCCGGTGTTCAGGATCCAGAGCACACCTTCGAGGACATGACGCGCGGGTACTGGCTTGCGTCCTGGGCGACCATCGGGAATGTTCTCTTCGGGAAAATTTTCCCGGATTCGTTCCCATTGTTCGTCTGTTAGACGCAATGCCATGCGCGATAATACCACACCCAACTTAGATCACATAGAAAAATCTAATTTTGAGATAGGTTCTAGGAGTCTGTCGGACTTTCCCGACTAAATAAAATATGCTATAGTCGCTCAGCTTTTCAATCGCACATAACGAGGTTGAACAAGATGAGCGCAAAATTTATCGACTATGATCAGTCAACACTCTATTTATTGCCGCCGTCTCTTCAAGACTGGCTGCCCGAAGATCATCTGGCCCGATTTGTCGTCGAGATCGTTGACCAGCTCGATCTTAGCTCTTTGAAAGCAGCGTATGCAGGACGCGGATCGCAGCCCTATAATCCGGAGATGCTTCTGGCACTCCTGTTCTACGGATACGCCACTGGGGTATTCTCCAGCCGGAAACTGGAGCGGAGCACCTATGATTCAATAGCGTTCCGGTTTATTGCTGCCAATGCTCATCCGGACCACGATACGATCGCCGTTTTCCGGAAGCGGTTTCTGCCGCAGCTCAAAGCTCTGTTCATCCAGATCCTGCTGATCGCCCAGCAGACGGGCGTCTTGAAGCTGGGCACAGTCAGCCTGGACGGGACAAAGGTCAAGGCGAATGCCTCTAAGCATAAAGCCTTGAGTTACGCTCACGCCTGCAAGCTCGAAGAGCAGCTCAAGGCGGAAGTGGCCGAACTCCTTCGCCAAGCAGAAGCTGCCGATCAGGCCGATATCCCGGATGGGATGAACATCCCGGAAGAACTGTCCCGGCGGACAGAGCGGCTCAAGGCCATAGCCGACGCCAAGGCCGAGATTGAACGGCGTGCCGCCGAGCGTTACGCCCAGGAACAAGAAGCCGTACGACAAGAACCTGGCCGAGCGCGCCGAAAAAGAACAGAAGACCGGCAAAAAGCCTCGTGGCCCTAAACCGCAACCGCCTGAACCCGGCGTCAAGGGTAAAGACCAGGTCAACCTGACGGACGGTGAATCCCGCATCATGAAAAAGTCCGGCGGCGGCTTTGAGCAGGCTTATAATGCCCAGGCTGGCGTCGATATCGAATCAATGATGATCGTCACCAGCCATGTGAGCCAACAGACAAACGACAAACGCGAACTGGAACCAGCGATCGCGAATCTCGCGGCTTTACCGGAAGCCCTCGGCACGGTAGATGCGGTCCTTACTGACAACGGCTTCTACAGCGAAACCAACGTCGGCGCTTGCGAGAAAAACAAGATCACACCGT
Source organism: Nitrospirota bacterium (assembly GCA_963796285.1). GTDB lineage: Bacteria > Nitrospirota > UBA9217 > UBA9217 > UBA9217 > JALNZF01. Next base: position 219,456 of record CAWCKW010000012.1, on the reverse strand, counting down.
ACCTTGCCTTTGGCCGGGATCAGCACAACCAGCCGCTCATGGATCGGTTCCGTGAACCGTTGCCTGCTGCCGGATGATGCAGATGCGGTTACCAAGATGAAGCACCGGCTCCGGACACAGGCCGGGAAGAAGCTCTACGCCAAGCGTAAGAGTACGGTGGAACCGGTCTTCGGCATCATCAAGGCAGTCATGGGATTCCGGCAGTTCCTGCTGCGAGGCTTTGAGTCGGTACAAGGCGAATGGGACTTGGTCTGCATCGCCTGGAACCTAAAAAGGCTGCATGCCTTAAGTTGATAGCGATAAGAAAGAACAAAGCACCCGTTACTTTGATTGGTGAATACCGATCAAAACGTTGATGATCTCAGAAATTTGATAAATAGTCGTCGGATCAGATCGTTAAGTCCGACAGACTCCTAGTATCATGTAAAATATGATCCATGGCACTTCTCGAAATTCGAAAATACCCGGCCACTGTCCTTCTGAATTATGATCAACAAAAACTAAATAAAGTCTAAGGCAATGCAGGACAAGGGCGCCGCCTTCAAGGTCCTGCTCATGACGCCACCGCGGGGTTTATGGAACGGCCGCGTTGAACTTCCCGTGCACTCAACGCAACCGCTCGGTTTGGCCTATGTAGCGGCCGCCGTCCGGGCTGCGGGATTTCCCGTTGAGGTAATTGACGCTTACTCCCTCGGCGCTCCGGCCAAGGAACTGCGGGCGAGAATCCGGGCCTTCAAACCTTCCCTCGTCGGCATAAGTGCTTTGACGCTGCAATGGGCCGATGCGGAAAAGGCTGCACAGATGGCCAAGAAGATCGACCCAGGAGTTCTGGTTGTGGTCGGCGATCCGCACGTTATCGCGCTTCCTCTTGACGCTTCCGCAAGCCCCTCTGTAGACCTGGCCCTCATCGGCGAGGGCGAGGAAACAATGCAGGAAATTTGCCGGGTTGCCGCGACCGGCGGAGACTTTCTATCGGTGCCAGGGATCGTCGTCAGAAAGAACGGCGTTCCGAGGGTGACCTCGACGCGTCACTTTAACACCAATCCTGATCAACTCGCTTTTCCCGCTCATGATCTGCTGCCCAACCCAGTCATGTACAATCCCTTCGCCACCTGGGGGGAAAAGGGGAATTTCTCCTGCATCATTAGCGGCCGTGGCTGCCCGCACGGCTGCTGTTTTTGCGATGTGTCCATGCAACAGGGCAAACAATACCGGCTCCGCGGCGCAAAAAACATCGTCGACGAGCTTGCATGGCTGAACCGTAATTTCGGCGTAACCATGTTTTCCTTCCGGGACCCGTCGATGATTTGCGACCGAGAAACGGCTGATGGAGCTGTGCCAGTTGATCAGCGAAAGAGGACTTGATATCGCCCGGACTTGCAACGGCCGGGTGAACGAAATTGACACCGAGATGCTCGTCGCGATGTACAAAGCTGGATGCCGCCGCGTGCAATATGGTATCGAGGTCGGTAATGAAAAATGCTCATGGCGATCAAGAAGATCACAAAAGAGCGTGTGGCGCAGGCAGTCAGGAACACGCGCAAGGCTGGGATCTCGGCCACGGCTATTTTCTCTTCGGCTTCGTCGACGAGACCCCGGAAACCATAGAAGAGACGATTGCCTTTTCACGGGAACTGGATCTGGACAGCGCCACCTTCCAGGTGATGGTGCCTTTGCCCGGCACTGAGGAATTTAATCGCAACCGAGCGGAGAGCCTGCCGCTGACGGAGGACTGGCGTCTGTATGACAGCATGAGCCAGCCGATAAATCGTCTCAAATACGTCACCAATGAGCAGCTTTACCAGGCGCCACGCCGCGCCTATCGCCGTTTCTACCTGAGGCCGCGCATCCTCGCGCAGCATTTGAGAAACATGTCGTCGCTGTGGACTATCCGCGAATACGCTCGCACGGCATTCAGAGTTTTCCTTTAACTCGGCATCGTCGCAAAACTTGCAGGATATGTTCGGTCCGAAACTGGGATGACTTCGCGTCCCTCGTTAAGGCGGCACGAAGTCTGTTCTGGCTCTGGGTGGCAAAGGACATCTTCAGGAAAAGATCAAACCCATGAGTCTCTGTAAACATCCTGATTATACTGAGTAGCCACAACCCACGGCGTGCGCGTTTTCTCTGTTTCCCCTGCATACCATTACAGTCCACAAATACTAAACCGTGTCGCGCCTCGCTAAAATCCAACTCACGATTCCCATGAACGCACCCACTCCCACCGCAAGGGCGTAGACCCACATGTAGTACAACGCCGCAAGAATGGAGTACCTGGTTCCCTTTTCCCGGGAAAAGAATGAGATCGTGCCTCTTATGAAATAAAGATCGAAAGCAAACAGGAGTGGTATGAGGCCCAGATAGCAGGGATTTCTCCGAATAAAGTAGAGGACCGCAAGCAGGATGGTTAGGAACAAACAGGCAGCGGTAACTTTGAGTTCCACCGAAGCCGTGCCCGAGTCAGCAAGCACGTCGTGGTTCGTAAGGGAATACCTGGTCCAGTATTTCGATTTTTGGTAAGCGTTCCGAAGAGATCTCAGGAACGTAAAATTAAAAATGTGTGTCACCAGGATCCCGGGCTGCATGACCAATCGGCAACCGGTCCGGCGGAGCCGGTGACTGAAATCCACATCCTCAAACAGCGGGAGAAAATGTTCATCAAAGCCGCCGCTTTTCCTGAACACATCCGCGTCAATGACCATGGCGTGTCCTGCGATATAATCCGGTTCCTTGTTTTTTGTCTCTGAGTAATGAACAAAGAGGGATTGGAACACGCTGAAGAAGTCGGTATCTAGGGGTAAGGGAGTATAGGTCCCACCGATGACCGCATTCGCGTGCTGCTCCATTGCCGCGTTTGCGAGGGACAGCGCGTCTTCCCGGATGAGGCAGTCGGCGTCGGTAAAGAACAGCAGTTCGCCCCGGCTGTTTTGCGCCCCTTGATTCCTTGCCGTGGACACGCCCGAATGGTTCTCAAGCCTCACGAGTTTGCAGGGAAATCGTCTGATGATTTCGATGGAATCATCGGTGGAGCAATCATCTGCGACAATAACTTCAAAGTTGCTGTATCGCGAAGCGAACGCTGCATCGAGACATTTCCCAATGGTAGCGCTCCCGTTATAATTCGGAATGACGATGGAGATGAACTTTTCCATACCATTAATTTTGTCGGACTCGCAATTTATATTATTCACCGCCGAGACGCAGAGGCGCAGAGAAAATTCCAACTCTATTTAGCATGCATTTCTCGGCATCTCCGTTTATGGCCGCGTTTTGGCTTGTCCCCGCGCTATCGCAAGAGCAGGGGGCAACAGCAGGCTACGCCTCCGCGGTAGATTATCACTAGTCGAGATCATGTATAGTTTAGTGACCAAGAAGACGTTACGCATTTCTATGCCGTCAGCATCTTAAGAACTTCAAGATACTTTTCGCTCGTTCTGTTCACGACATCATCAGGGAGGACGGGCGCGGGGTGTTTCTGGTCCCAGGTGAGGGAAAGGAGGTAGTCGCGGACGAATTGTTTATCGAAACTCTTTTGCACAACGCCTTCTTGGTAGTCATGCTTCGGCCAGAACCTCGACGAGTCAGGGGTCAGCACTTCATCGATCAGGATCACGTCTCCATGATAAAGACCGAATTCCAGCTTTGTATCGGCAATGATGATCCCTTTGGGCTCCGCGAGTTCGCATGCCCGTTTGTAAATGGCAAGTGTATATTTTTTTATCTTCTCTGCCGTGTCCGTTCCCACAAGTTGAACAACAGAATCGAAAGCAATATTCATGTCATGCTCGCCCATCTCCGCCTTGGTTGAAGGTGTAAAGAGCGGTTCGGGCAAACGTGATGCCTCGGTCAATCCGGCAGGGAGCTTGATGCCGCTTACCGATCCTGTGCTCTTGTACTCCTTAAGACCGGAACCGGTCAGGTAGCCGCGCACGATGCATTCCACAGGGAGAGGCTGTGATTTCTTTACGAGCATGCTCCGGCCCTCGAGGACCGCAGCATACTTCCTGCACTCGACGGGATAGTCTTTGACTTCCATGGAGATCAGATGGTTCCTGACAATGTCCGACATCTTCTCGAACCAGTACTTCGAAATCTGAGTAAGCACTCTCCCCTTCTCCGGGACCGCGTTCGGAAGCACCACATCGAAGGCGGATATTCTGTCCGTAGCGACAATGAGCAAGGTCTCTCCGAGATCGTAGATATCGCGCACCTTGCCGCGCGTTGGCGGCTTAAGCCCCGCAAGATTAGTCTCGAGTATCAGTGGTGTTTTCATCGCTTTCACTCCCATTGTGTTCTGGTGCGTATTTGAGGACCCGGATGCGAGAGATCCGGTTTTTTCGCAGCCGGAGCACGGTGAACATCATGTTCTGGTATCGGACCTGGTCCCCTTCAGCCGGCAGCCGTCCAAAGAGACCAAGAACAAAACCGCCGATGGTCTCGAATTCATCCTCCGGCAAATTCGCGCCCAACCGCTGGTTCACTTTTTCAATATCAGTCTTTCCATCGACAAGGTACCGGTTCGCGGCTATTTCTTCGATCTCGCGCAGCACTTTCTCCTGCTCGTCCCGGATATCACCGACGATCTCCTCGATGAGGTCCTCCATCGTAACGAGGCCGTCGGTACCGCCGTATTCGTCACCGACGAGCGCCAGGTGGATGCGCTTTTCCCGCATCTCCTTAAGGAGCACGCTCACGTTCTTGTTCGACGGTACGATATAGGGCTTGCGAAGCACCTGGTCGAGTTTGAACGTCCGTTTCTCCATATGGAGCGCCAGAATGTCCTTGAGATAGACCACGCCGATTATGTTGTCGATGGTCTCTGCATAGACCGGCAACCGTGAGAACCCCTTCTCGTTCATAGTCCGGAGAATGGTATCGACGTCGCTTTCCGCCTCAAGCGCCACGATCTCGGTCCGGGGGACCATAACCTCCTTAACCACCGTGTCGGTAAACCGGAACACGCTGTGGATGAGGTCCTCTTCCGATGGTTCGAACACACCGCTCTTGCGGCCTTCCCGTATCAGGTATTTGACCTCGTCCTCCGATACAAGTGACGGTTCCTGATGATCAGAGGAAACAAACAAGCCGAGCACAAAGTTGTTGGAAACCGTAAGGATGCGCAGGATCCAGTGAAAAAACCTGGAAAGGATATCAACGGACGCCGACGTAGCAAACGCGATTTTTTCGGAATAGCGGATTGCCAGCGACTTGGGGACCAGTTCACCGAACACCAGCGTTAAATACGCGATGATGCTTACGACAATGCCGACCGCGATCGGTTCGGCAGCTTTTTTGATGAATTCAACGGGCAGGGAAGCCAAAAACGGCTTAATCCGTTCAATGGCTATTACACCACCGGACGTGGCCGCCAGCGTGCCGATAAGAGTGACCACGATCTGGACAGTGGCGAGAAATCGCTCTGGTTCCTCTTGAAGTTTCTGGATCCTCCTTGCCTTCGTGTTGCCGCTTTTTACGAGATGCCGCACGCGGCTTTTGCGCAGCGAGAGCAGAGAAATTTCAGATGCCGCAAAAAAACCATTCATCAGGACCAGGAGTATAATTATCAGCAGTTGAAGAAAGAGCATAGATGTGGGGTAACCAATGAACGGATTACAATCCCAAATTTCGACTGTCCAATACACAGCTCTCAAGCATAATTCATTTCGACCGGAAATTTGGCGTTGGTACATATCTCTGCTTTGGTTCCGCATGATCTGCAATGGCATCCGTCAGAACCCGTACTCCTTCCAGCGTTGCTCAACAAGCTCCTGCACCTCAGGCGACATCTTGATCTCATCCGGCCATGAGCGGCTGAAGCCTTCGCCGGGCCCTTTGCGCGTAGCATCGATCCCCATTTTACCGCCGAAACCGATCTGTGGACAGGAGTGGTCAAGAATATCGAGCGGCCCATCGGTGATGACCACATCGCGCTGCGGGTCTACGTGGTTCATGACCTTCCAGGTAACTTCGGAATAATCGTGGATATTCACGTCCTCATCGCAAACAATGACGAACTTGGAGAGCATGAGCATACCCGTACCCCAGATCGTGTTTATCACCTTCTTGCCGTGGCCGGGATAGCGTTTTTTGATCTTGACGATCACGTTGTTATGAAACACGCCTTCAACGGGCATGTCCATGTCGAGGATATCGGGAGCGACCATCTGGAGAAGCGGAAGAAATATCCGTTCCGTGGCCTTGCCGAGATAGGCGTCTTCCTGAGGCGGGCGTCCGACCAGCGTGGCCGGATAGATGGCGTCCTTCCGGTGCGTAATGGCGGTTACATGGAATACCGGGTATTCATCAGCTTCGGAGTAGTAGCCCGTATGGTCGCCGAACGGTCCTTCCCTCCGCCGCTCGAAAGGATCGACGAAGCCTTCCAGGATGAACTCCGCCTCCGCCGGCACGCGCACGTCAACGGTTTTGCATTGGACAACTTCCAGAGGCTTTTTCCTAAGAAAACCGGCAAAGATGAACTCGCCGATGGCCGGTGGAAGCGGCGCGGTGGAGGAATAGATGATGGCAGGATCGCCGCCGATGGCAACCGCCACTTCCATGCGCCTGCCTGCAGCTTCGTAATGTTGATACTGCCTGGCGCCGTCCTTGTGTTTGTGCCAGTGCATACCGGTGGTCTGATGGTCAAAGACCTGCATGCGATACATGCCAACGTTCGTGATCTTTGTCAGGGGATCGACCGAACACACCATGGGGAGTGTGATAAAACGACCGCCATCGGCAGGCCAGCACTGTAGCACGGGAATTTTAGAAAGGTCTACGTGGTCTCCCGTGAGAACAACTTCCTGACAGGGGGCTTTTTTAACGGTCTTGGGGAAAAAGTTGGCGAGATCTGCCAGTTTCGGCAGCATCCCCAGTTTCTCCATGATCCCGGCGCCCGGACCAGGGAACAGGTTCGTGGGGTCGACAAGTTCCTTGATCCGCTGGCCGATCTCATCCAGACTGCCGACCTCGAGCGCAAGGCACATCCGCTTCATGGAGCCGAATGCGTTGGTCAGGACCGGGAAGGCCGATCCCTTAACGCGCTCGAACAGGAGCGCCTTATTCGCCGCTCCTTTTTCTTTCGAGATCCGGTCGGTAATTTCAGCGATCTCAAGTTCGGCGTTGACTTCAGCCTTGACCCTGACGAGCTCGCTGTTTTTTTCGAGGACCGCGATAAAATCTCTTAACGTATCGTATGCCATGGGAATTGAATTGTATCGGAATCAATGGGGATTTGCAATCAAAAACTCCATGGCCGGCTACAAGTCACCATACTTTTGCAGCCGGTGCCGGAAGGACCGAAAGGTCAGGCCAAGCAGTTTTGCCGCTTCTGTCTTTACGCCCCCTGCTTTCGCGAGAGCCTTTCGGAGAAACATCTTTTCGGCATTCTCCAGCAGCTTTTCGAGGTCCACACCGGTATCTGGTATATTAAGTGGCACGAGTTCGGAACTGGGACGTTCTTTTTTGATGGTATCGGGGATATGCTCTTGAGAAATGCTGTCATTCGGCGTCATAATCACCAGACGCTCGATCGTATTTTCTAGCTCGCGGACATTGCCCGGCCAATTATAATCGATCAATATCTTCATTGCCGCAGGATCGATCTTTTTGATCGCCGCCGAATGGGCATCTTTTTTAGCATATTTTTTCAGGAAAAAATCCACCAGGAGCGGTATATCTTCATTCCGTTCCCGAAGGGGAGGAAGCTGGATGGGGATGACGTTCAAGCGATAGTAGAGATCTTCCCGAAAGGTTCCTTTTGCGACTTCGTCCAGCAGATTTCTGTTGCTCGCGACAATCACATGCACATCGACTTTTACGGCCGTGGTCCCCCCTACCCGCATGAACTCACGCTCCTGGAGGACCCGTAAGAGTTTTATCTGGAGCCCGGGGGTCGTCGCGCTGATCTCATCGAGAAAAATAGTTCCGCCGTTGGCGGCTTCAAAAAGGCCCTGTTTATTCGATGTCGCTCCGGTAAATGCCCCTTTCATATATCCAAACAACTCGCTTTCGAGCAGGGTTTCGGGCAAAGCCCCGCAATTGACGGTCACAAAAGGCCTGCTTTTTCTCGAGCTGTTCATGTATACGGCCTTCGCAACGAGCTCTTTTCCTGTTCCGCTCTCGCCGGTTATCAGCACCGTGCTCGTGGTATCAGCAACCTGCCTGATAAGAGAAAACACCTTCTGCATCGGTTCGCTCTTGCCGATGAAATTCTCGAAGCCGGCCTTGGATTCGATCTCCCGTTTGAGAAGAATGTTCTCTTTTCTGAGATGGCGTTTCTCGAGTGAATTGTTGATGATTATTTTCAGCTCGTCGACCTTGAAGGGTTTGATGATATAGTCATAAGCACCGAGCTTCATGGCTTCGACTGCGGTCTCGGCGGTTGCAAATGCCGTTATCATGATGACCACGGTCTCGGGCGAGATCTCCTTGATCGTCTTGAGCACCTCAATACCGTCTTTCCCCGGCATCTTCACGTCGGTGATCACCAGATCGAAGATCTCGGCCTGGACCGCCCTGAGTGCATCTGCACCGTTCCCGGCCGTCACGGCTTCGTGACCATCTTTTTTGAGCATGATCGCAAGAAAGTCCCGTATGCCCTGTTCGTCATCAACAACGAGTATTTTACTCATATCACTTTCGCCTTGTCCTCGTCTGCGCCTGCTCCGTATTGTTCTTACTTGCTTGATAAGTGGATTCCTCCATCGTCGGCAACCTGATGATGAATTGTGTCCCTTTACCCGGCACACTGTCCACCGTGATCGTACCCCGATGGTCCTCGACGATCCGGTAGACGATCGCAAGCCCAAGACCGGTGCCCCCGGTCTTTGTCGTAAAAAAGGGGCTAAAAATCTTGTCCCGGTCGTCGTATGCGATCCCCCGGCCCGTATCTGCTATACTGATTTCCCACCAAGACGTCTGGTCATTCTCCCGGGTAAACGGCCTCGCCGTAATCACGATCTCGCCGCCTTGCGGCATCGCCTGGCAGGCGTTAATAAGAAGGTTCCAAAAAACCTGGCGGAGCCGCTGGGCGTCCCCTTGTATCACGACGTCGGGATCAATAGTGTGTTTGATGCGGATATCGCACGAACAATCCTTGCAGTTCTTCAGAAGCATCATCGTCTCATCAAGGATAGGCAGAAGCTCGACCTGGTCGTTCTGTGCGTTCTTGAGGCGGGCATATTCCAGAAATTCCGTGATGATCGTGTTGAGCCGGTCGGTCTCGCGGACAACAATATCCATAAGGTGTTTATTGTCTCCGTGCAAGTCGAGTTCACCTTGAAGCACCTGGATGGACCCGCTGAGCGACGCGAGCGGGTTCCGGATCTCATGGGCAATGCCCGCGGCCAGGCTCCCAACGGTCGCCAGCCGCTCCTGTGTCCTTACCTGTTCCTCCATCTCGATCATCTTGGTAATGTCCTGGAAGATAAGGATGATCCCGCGAACGGCGTTCGCTTCGTCCTTGAGCAGAGAGGCGGTCATCCCGAGAATTGCCGTGCTCCCGTCCTTTTTCACGATCCGTCCATCGAAACGGAACGGGCGCGCCTTCAGTGAATCGGTATGGCCGAAGATCCCCTTCATTCCGTCTCCAAACACCTGCTGCCAGCGGCTTTTGATCTCATCATAACGGTAGCCCGTGATGTGTTCCGCCGCAGGGTTCCATGACGCGATGTTGCCTTGCAGGTCCATGGTGAGGATCCCGCTTCCGACGCTCCGCAGGATGTGCTCCTGCAAAACCCGGAGGCCTTCGAAGTCTACGCTCTTTTCCTGGAGTTCCTGACGCGTTTTCCTGAGACGCTCTGCAAGATAGCCGCTCAAAAGCCCCACGATATAGAACGAGAGGATATTGATGAACACCAGAAAGAGCACCTGGACTGCTGTGAAATTCTGGCTCCGGACGAAACCGGAAACATTGTAATACTGCATGTCCAGCATGGCCCCGTACAGGATGCTCGAGAGAGATGCCGACAAATACCCCCCACGGCGGTACAGGATAATGCTGGAAGATATGATCGTTAGATGGTAGAGTAGCGAAAACCCGCTGTCAACTCCACCGGTAAGGTAGGTGAGAGCGGTAACAAGAAGTATATCGCCTGATGTCTGGAGATAGGCAAGGAAGGAAAGACTCTTTATTCTCCTGAGGAGATACCAGTAAACAGCTGTCAAGCCGTATACTAAGAGCAGAAAATCGTAAATATATACGGTCTGAAACGGGTAAATACTATAGTGCCGTTGAAAAAAAATGAGCATGCCGACCAGAACGGTCGTGAGCACCACCCTGCTCCAGATAAGCCACGTTATCCGTATCGCGTATTCTTCTTTTGAAAACTCTCGTGTCACGTGAGTTTCTAACCACCCACTGCCGAGCCCATCTGGAATATCGGCATGTACATGGCCACAATCACGAAACCGACCGTAATGCCCAGAAAGATCATGAGCATGGGCTCAAGCATCGAGGTAAGAGCCGCCACCGCTGAATCCACCTCATCATCGTAGAAGTCCGCGATCTTGTTCAGCATGTTGTCGAGCGCTCCCGTGGCCTCACCAACCGATATCATCGAGACAACCATGGCGGGGAAGATCTTTGCCCTTCCCAGCGGGTCAGCGAGCGTTTTACCCTCGCTCACGCTCTGCCGGGTGGCGAGAATCGCTTCTTCCACGACCTTGTTGCCCGCGGTCCTCGAAACGATCAATAACCCTTCAAGGATAGGGACCCCGCTCGTTAGCAACGTGCCGAGGGTCCGCGTAAACTTGGCAACCGCCACCCTCTGAATCAACGAGCCTGCAACAGGTATTTTTAACGCAATGGCATCTGTCATTCTCTGTCCTTTTTCTGTTTTTCTGAATTGCCTGAGGCCAACGAAGAAACCGATAATGACAAAGAGAAGGATCAGACCTCCCCAGGATTTCAAAAAGTTGCTGATCGCCATTACAACGCGGGTAGGAAAAGGCAGCTGCATTTTTGCTTCAACGAAAATATTTGCCAGCATGGGGACGACGACCACCATCAGAAGGGCAACCACGGATACCGCGACGAACAGGATGACCGAAGGATAAATCATGGCCGACTTGATCTGGCCTTTGATCTTCGCAAATTTTTCCATAAATGCGGCAAGCCGTCCGAGTATGGTATCCAAAATACCGCCTGCCTCTCCGGCGGCGACCATATTGCAATAAAGATTGTCAAATATCTTGGGGTGTTTTTTAAGCGCATCGGCAAAGGTCGCTCCGCTCTCCACATCGGACCTTACCTGGTTCACGGTCTTGGCAAGCGTCTTATTTTCCGTCTGGTTGCCGAGGATATCAAGACATTGCACGAGCGGCAATCCCGCATCGATCATGGTCGCCAACTGCCGGGTAAAGATCACGATGTCTTTATCGTTGACTTTTGGAGCGCCGAAGCTCAGCTTGAGCTCCTTCGGTTTGGCGACCACATTGATCGGCTGAATATTCTGCTTCCGCAGGAGTGCGAGCACGTCTTCTTTGTTGTTTGCGGCAATCTCGCCCTTTTGGACAGACCCCTGCCGTGTTTTGCCTTCCCAAGTAAATACGGTCGTTGCCATTCTTCACCTCATTATAATTAAGATCAACAAGATATCGCCTTAACGGTAGTCCTTATGGACCGGCTGCGCCCCTCCAAGACCTGATCGTCCCACCATTTGAATAAGTTCATCTGGATTCGACGACCGGCCGATGCAGTCCTCATAAGAAATCATTTTTTTAGTATAGAGGTCATACAGCGACTGATTAAGGGTCAGCATGCCGAATTTTGACTGGCCGGTCTGCATAATGGAATAGATCTGATGAATTTTGTCTTCCCTGATGAGATTCCGTATAGCGGCATTTGGGATCATGACCTCAAGAGCGACCAACCGGCCGCCGCCTATCTTCGGCACGAGCTGTTGAGATATCACGCCCTCAAGAACGAATGAAAGCTGCGCCCTTACCTGGGATTGCTGGTAAGGCGGAAACACATCAATAATGCGATTTATCGTCTGCACCGCGGAATTCGTATGCAGTGTCGCAAAGGTAAGGTGTCCTGTTTCAGCAATGGTCAAGGCCGCTTCAATGGTTTCAAGATCGCGCATTTCACCCACGAGCACGACATCAGGGTCTTGCCGGAGGATATATTTCAATGCGTCCTTAAACGATTTGGTGTCTGCATTGACCTCCCGCTGGTTCACCAGACATTTCTTATGCGGGTGGAGATATTCGATCGGGTCTTCAATGGTGATGATATGCTCCTGCCGTTCGTTGTTGATCTTGTCGATCATAGAGGCGAGGGTTGTTGACTTGCCGCTGCCCGTGGGGCCGGTGACGAGAACGAGTCCCCTCGGCTTCTTACAGAGATCGGATACGATCTCGGGCAGACCCAGTTCCTGGAACGTTTTGATCTTAAAAGGAATGGTTCTTATCGCAGCAGCAACGGCCCCCCGCTGCACGAACATATTTGCACGAAAGCGGGACAGATTTTTAATGCCGAAGGAGAGGTCGAGTTCGCTGTTCTCTTCAAACTTGTGCTTCTGGGCATCGGTGAGGATGCTGTAACAGAGGTCCTTGGTCTGCGTGGCGTTAAGGGGTTCCAGTCCGGGTATCAGCTTTATCTTGCCGTCAATACGGATCGATGGTGGAATTCCCGTGGTAAGATGGAGGTCAGAAGCCCCTTTTTCTATCATGAACTTGAGTAAATCATGCAGGTTGGCCATATGGTGAACCCCTTATTGAGTAGTTTTGCAACTATGCAGGTCTACAACCAAAACCATCGAGACGAAATAAAGAAACAAAAAAGGCAAAGGAGGAATGAAATGATAGACAGGCCGTGTGAGATTTTGTCTGTTCTTTCGTTCTCCTTATGTAACCCCTATTCTTCGGATAATATTCTTACGTTTTATTATGTCCTGAGCAGTTGCAAACATGCTGTCGTTCTCTCCCTGCTGTCGCTAATTACTATCGGAGAACGTATTCTCAACGATTTCTTCCAGTGACGTCAACCCAGCTTTCACTTTCAGCAGTCCGCTCGCCCGAAGGGTCCTCATCCCCCCGTTCACAGCCGCTTTTTTTAAATCAAAGACCGATGCGCCCTGCAGGATGAGTTCCTTGATCTCGTCCTTGAGCGGCATCACCTCATAAAGCGCTACCCTGCCCTTGTAGCCGGTCTGGTTGCAAATATCGCATCCTTCACCCTTGTAGCTGACGATGGTCTTGGCCTCTTCCGGGTCAAACCCGGCGGCGACAAATGTCTCGACCGGTATTTTTTGCGGCTTCTTGCAGTTCTGGCAGGCCTTCCGTACAAGCCGCTGTGCCACGATAAGGATCACTGCTGAGGACACCAAAAAGGGTTCAACGCCCATATTGAGCAAGCGGTTGATGGTGCTTGGAGCATCATTGGTATGGAGCGTCGAAAGCACCAAGTGGCCGGTAAGCGCGGCTTTGACACCGATCTCTGCTGTTTCGTAATCGCGGGTCTCTCCCACCATGATGATATCCGGGTCCTGACGGAGAAAGGAGCGAAGCGCTGCGGCAAAGTTGAGCCCGATCTCGTCTTTCATCTGGACCTGATTGATACCCATCAGATTAAATTCCACCGGGTCTTCAGCGGTCATAATATTTTCGGAATCGGTATTCAGTTCGCTCAGCGCCGAGTAGAGGGTAGTGGTCTTACCGCTTCCGGTGGGGCCCGTCACCAGCACCATGCCAAAGGGTTTCCCGAGAGCATCTTTAAAATCCTTCAGTTGGTCCTCATCGAAGCCAAGCTTGGTCATATCGAGTTGAAGATTCGATTTGTCGAGCAGTCGCAAGACGATCTTTTCACCGAAGAGGGTCGGAATGACGGATACACGGAAGTCCATGACCTTGTTCCTGCTCATCTTGAGTTTGATCCTGCCGTCCTGCGGAAGCCGCCGTTCCGCGATGTCAAGAGAAGCCATGATCTTTACGCGGGATATAATCGCATTCCGGATCTTGAGCGGAAGCCCCATGACCGTCTTCAGCACGCCATCGAGCCGGTACCGCACCCGGAACTTTTTTTCATAAGGTTCAATATGGACATCGCTCACGCCCGCCTTTGCCGCGCGAAGCAGGATACCATTCACCAATTTGATGATCGGCGCCTCAACTTCATCCGACAACGTGTCCAGCTTTTCATCTTCAATGACCTCGAGCTCATCGACCGCGCCATGTACAAGATTGTCGAAATCATCGACGTCCACGATCCCGCCTGTATCGATATCATCGATAACGGAATCCTCCATGTTATTGTCATCTAATGCATAGTCCTTGGCGTCAAGGGTGACCTTTTTCTCGTCCCGGGGTTGTGCCGAGGCCGCAATACCGCCCGCCTTGGCTGCTACCAGGGACCTTGCCGCGGCGCCGTAATATTTTTTTACCGCCTCAACGATGGCGCCCTCAGTTGCCACGACAGCCTCGACATTATAGCCGGTCATGAATTTGATGTCGTCGATGGCGAATATATTGGAGGGGTCCACCATGGCGATGGTAATCGTCGCACCGGCGCGATTGATCGGCATGATGCGATATTTTTGGGCGACTTCCGCGGGAATATGTTTAATGACGGCGGGATTGATCTCGAATTTGCTCAGGTCAACGTAGGGGACACCATACTGCTTGCTCAAAAACGTCATCAGCTTGTCTTCCTGTACGAACCCCAGTTTCACCAGGATAGTGCCGAGTCTGCCGCCCTCGCTTTTCTGCGTGGCCAGAGATTTTTTCAACTGATCTTCCGTGATCAGACCCGACGATACGAGCATAGCGCCGAGTCTTCCAGACATTGCCATAGGAACTCCTTGGTCAGTATAAAATTTTATGACCTATATTACTTGAATAATGCATGTATGTCAAGATGCCAGAAGGTACTTTTTCCCGATTTTATAATACGTTATCGAATCTGCCGTGAAAGCGCATTCTTCATGACCAGGATCGGCGCTTTTTGCCCGGTCCATATTTCGAAAGCAATTACTCCCTGGTATAAGAGCATGCCAAGACCCGGTAGACTTTTGGCTCCTTTCTTTTTCGCCATCTTTAAAAGTGCGGTCTCCGGAGGATTATAGACGAGATCACACAAGAGATGCTTTCGCATGACTATTGCCGCAGGTATGGGCAAAGGGTCCGTTCTCTTGAGGCCAAGCGGAGTGGCGTTGATCAAACAGTCAGCACCGGTCGCATACTCCCGGAGCATTTCGTGTGTTATGCATACTGCCGGTACCCCGGTCTTGTCCTGTATATCGCTCGCCAGCAGAGAAGCTTTTCTGACATCAAGGTCGCGGAATACGATCTCGGCAGCACCGGCAAGCGCCAGGCTAAAGCCCACCGCCCGGGCCGCGCCGCCCGAGCCGATGAACAGGAATTTCTTCCCTTTTGGATCCATCCCACCACGCTCCCTAAGGGACCTAAGGAACCCCCGTCCGTCGGTATTGTGGCCGATCAGTTTCCCCTTCCTGACGTCGATCGTGTTCACCGCGCCTATCAGCCGGGCTTCTTCTGAAAGTTCGTCCAGAAATGCCAGCACTCGTTCTTTGTGAGGCACCGTGACGTTCAATCCGCAGAGACCGAGAGGAACCACTGCTCGTACGGCGTCTTCCAGTCTTTCGGGAGGGACCGCAAAGGGTACATACCTGGCATCCATCCCGAGTTTTTTAAATGCGCTGTTATGCATGCCCGGGGAAAAGGTATGCTCCACGGGGTATCCGAATATGCCGTAGATCTTCGTCTTTCCGGAGATCATCGAGACCGCCTCCCTTCACCACGCAGCACGGTTATCACTTCACTGAATTTCTCTACCTTCAGGACCTTGACGGAGAGCGCCTGCTCCAACTGTTCAAGACGCATGTTGTCAAGGAATACGTCTTCATCTTCCTTCAGCGAACTGGCTGGTATCAGCACCAGATCGCCCAGTCGCTTGCCCTTGAGCGCACGGAGAATATCCTGTCCGGTCAAGAGCCCCGCAACCGTCACCGAAGACCCGAAAAAAAAGTTATGCGCAATCACCAGCCTGATCCTGGATACTTCATCCGTTCTCAACCGCTCAAGAATACTTTTGAGAATGCTGCCGAACGACACCCCCGTCACCAGGGTCAGATTTTTCGGTGCCAGCTTTTTCGGGATCCGGGTACGTGCAACATCGCGCAAGAATTCGGACACCATGCCTACGCCGTTCTCCCGCTGGGGTAGTTCCTCATAAAAAGACAGGGGAGGGAACGTTTCTCCTGCCTTGATGTAAAACTCATCAGAAGCGAACACCAGACGGGTCCCAAACCTCCGTTTGAACCGCGATCCGAGCTGAGTAACACGTTCAATCACCGCACGCGCCCCAGACCGGGTAAACAACTTGAGAGGAAATAACTTTTCCCTGAATGCCGTCATTCCCACCGGAACCACTGCTATGGAGGCAACCGCCGGGAACAGATTGGACAGGTCGTCCAGAGTCTTTTGCAAATGATCGCCGTCATTGATCCCGGGGCACAAAACGATCTGCGTGTGCATCAGAATGCCGCCCGCAGCCAGGCGCTCCATACTCGCCAGGATATCAGGCGCCTTCTTGTTACCCAGCATGAATGTACGGAGCGAGTGGTCCGTAGTATGGACGGAGATATAGAGCGGTGATAGCCGCTCACAAAAGATCCTTTCCAGATCATTTTCTGAAAGGGCGCCGAGCGTAATATAATTCCCATGAAGGAAAGAAGCCCGATAATCGTCGTCTTTAATATACAGACTTTTCCGGCAACCAGCCGGCATTTGATCGACAAAGCAGAAGATGCATCGGTTGCGGCATCGGGTGATGCGGAACGGAGAGAACTCCAGACCGAGATTGTCGTCAGGGTCCTTTTCAACAACGATCTTGCGGGCTCGGCCGTCCTTCGAATGAAATGAGATAGTGACGTTTTCGTCAGCGACCAAAAACCGGTAATCGATTACATCATGGACTTCTTTTCCGTTAATAGTGTCCAAGATGTCCCCCGCCTGGAGCCCCAACCCTTCAGCAGTTGCGTCCGGCAGGATTTTTACAATTTCCAACAATCAGGATCTCTTCTTGGAGGCGTACATGAAATCTATATACCCGGCGATCTGCACAAGGCCTTCTTCGGAAACCTGCCGGAATTTCCGCAACATCATGATCTCGTCAGTCGTCAGGATTTTTTCCAGGTAATTGGTCTGTTCTTCGGAGAGGGGATATTTACGCTTCCCCCGCCTGCCCTTTGCCTGCGAAGGAGAAAGGAAAAAACCCTTGACCTCGTCCGGAACTTTTTCCTGGTGGGCGCCCAGTATGAGCATGGACTTGTCCAGACCCAGTTTATTCGCGATCACGATGAGAGTCGAATCCTTCGGAATGTGCCCTTTATTGATCGTGACCCGCAGAAGCTCGGGGCTGATGCCGAGGACCTTCGAGGCATCTTTAAGATTTTTAAAACCTTTCTTTTCCAGTGCCTGCCTAATTATTTCGGATATCTTCATTGCGCCCTCCGTGTTAAACGTATCAATTTAAATGTCAGCCGACGATTTTGGTTCCACGCACAACATACTGGATACCGGAAACCAGTGTGAAGACTGCCGTTGTCCAATACAGCACCTGCATCCACGCCATATCGATGCCAAACGCCTTCAATACCAGCGAAAGAGTCACCACGAGCAGTTGCAATACCGTCGTGGCCTTACCGATGAAAGAAGGCCGAGCCCGCACCTCATGCCCAAGAAAATAAATTACGAGACCGCCGAGGACCAGGATCACGTCCCTGCTCACCACAATAATGACGAGCCATACCGGCAGCATCCCGAGCAGTACCAGAGTGACGAACGAGGAGAGGATGAGCAGTTTGTCCGCTATCGGGTCCAGGAGTGCGCCCAGTTCTGTTATGGAGTTTGTAACTCGCGCGATCAGTCCGTCGAGCGCATCGGTAACGCAAGCAGCAACGAAAATTGCGAGTGCTAACCGGTAGTAGCCATAAATCATCGAGTTAATAAAAAAAGGGATGAGGACTATCCTGACAAGCGTGATATAGTTCGGAATGTTCATCGGCACCCTATTGTGTACGCTCAATAACTATAAATATAAACATAATTATTTGGGATGTCAACCTTTTCTTTTTGTTAATATTTGTTTTTTCGTGCTTGCCGACTATGGGACGAATGGATGTCATTTATAAAAATACAGTTGGGCAGGAATAAAAGTGGACGTTCCACTGACCTGCTGATCAGGAATTTAATATTCCTAAAAAAAACGGCAGTTTTTCACGCAAAGATACCAAGAGCGCAAAGAATAACATATAGAACTGCTTGTGAAATGCTCACCAATTTTTGTTTTTATCGTTGATCTTTGCGTTCTATGGCTAAATGCTCTTTCCAGGATATTTGATTTCACGACAACTGCATATTTTGAAGTTCTTTGTTACAGCCTTCATTTTTCACGTTATACTCTTTTCTCCTTAGGAATGTATTAAGTATATAGTATCATTCATATTAATAAAAAAAACAAATTCTTTTCTCCACAATTATTGTTCTATAGCTGCATATTAATTTTGAAATTGACGAGTTCAAGTGAGTATCATTCGTAAATTTTCGTTAAACCATTTATAGTGAAATGTGTCATAATAGAGCAAGGGAGATTAGTTATAAAACGGATGATAACCTCAGATGGTTTGTCGGCGCGATGTATTCCGCATTTGTTGAGAGAAAGGAGAAATATCATGAAAAGGCCCATATATATGGTTCTTGCTATCTCTGTAATGATTTTTGTCGTGCTTTTTGCAAGCGTTGTGCCCGTATACGCATTCAGGCCCGGGCCTCCGCCGGTAAGGGGAGGCGTCTGGTTCGGTCCAGGACCAGGATGGGGCCCAGGATGGGGCCCGTGGTGGTGGGGTCCTCTTGCTTATCCGTTCTATGACTATCCGCGACAACCAATCGTAATCGAGCAACAGCCTCCGGTATATGAACAGCAGACCCAGCAGCCGGAGGAACAGTATTACTGGTATTACTGCGCGGAATCCAAAACCTACTATCCGTATGTAAAGCAATGTCCAAAAGGCTGGATGAAGGTTGTTCCTACTCTGAATCCGACGCCAACCCCGGCTCCAGCACAACCCAAGGGAGGAGAATGAAGACATGACAATGCACAAACGATATATATTGTTGTTGATGGTGGTGGTTGTTGTGCTTGGCGGATGTGTGACTCTCCCCACGGGGCCGAGCGTAATGGTATTACCGGCTCACGGAAAATCCCTAGAGCAATTCCAATCAGATGATGCTCTTTGCAGACAATGGGCCAGACAGCAGATAGGAATGAGCCCGCAGGAAGCGATCAATCAGAATGCCGTTACCGGGGCCGCTGTTGGCACGGCTGTGGGCGCAGGACTTGGTGCCGCCGTAGGAGCCGCCTCAGGGAGAGCGGGAGCCGGCGCGGCAATCGGTGCCGCGAGCGGACTTGCTGTTGGTGCGTCGTCAGGTGCAAGCGCCGGCCAGGTTTACGGTTGGGAAGCGCAGCGCCGATACGACATCTCCTATCAGCAGTGTATGTATGCCAAAGGGAATGTGATCCCGGGGAGTCGTCGCATTCGGAGAACAATGCCGCCTCCGCCCCCTCCCCCGGACTATGAGTACGAACAGCAGGAGTCTTCGGAGCCCTACTTGGCGCCTTCGCAGCCTATGCCACCGCCGCCCCCTTCGGACTAGTGACGGGCGCGGGGTTGTTAGAGAAAGCGAAAATCAGTACCATTTTTTTAACACTAACCCCTCCCGAGTAAAAATGGGAGGGGTTAGGAAAACGTGATAAAGCCGAGTTTATGTAAGTCTCCAATATTCAGTTCTTGATTCTGTATCTCGTACCTCTGAATAAGTAATTCAGCTCTTCCCCTGATTCCGTGGCGTCGTCACCCATGCCCATCTACGTTGTTCAGCCACTCAGCCTTGCCTTGGAGCGCTGCGCAAGTCATGTCTCGTTCAGTCCATGAAACGCTGCTGTTGGACACGTTGAAACCGTTCGTCATCTCGAGATATGTCTGTCCGCTTTTCTTGATTCTCGGGAAGAAAACCGTTATGTCAAGTGTCGATCCCGGTTTACTCGATCTCCCATACGGAGAGTCCTGATCATTTTTAGTTATCCACCGAATCTGTCAGGCAAGCGGTTATTGAAATACTTCGTGAGATGGTACACGTTTTTGAGAATGTGGAGCCATCTGCCGGAGTCGAACCGGCGACCTACTGATTACGAATCAGTTGCTCTACCAACTGAGCTAAGATGGCCTGAGAGAGGGTAACTAAGCAGGTTAAAACAAACTGAATTGACGGTAGTTTATACAACATTATCTCTTTGGCGTCAAGAAAATCTTTCGCCAATGCTGTTATCTCCAGTGAATGACGGATCACTCCATTGGCGTGACAGATGAACACTGGTTAATTTCAACAACCGTAATCCCTATTTCCCAAGAACGCCTTGCCGTGTGCGGCGAAACCGTCTGCGGCTGCTGATAGTCCTAAGTAGTCAGCATCATTATCGTGTTGCAGATGAGCCTCAACACTATTCTCCCATTGTCTTTCTTGAGCAGGTACGCTATACTCTCTTGCCATGAGCATCAGCAAAAATTCTAAAGACACGTTCTATATTATCGATGG
Organism: Nitrospirota bacterium; assembly: GCA_963796285.1. Lineage (GTDB taxonomy): Bacteria > Nitrospirota > UBA9217 > UBA9217 > UBA9217 > JALNZF01. The sequence continues at coordinate 198,840 of CAWCKW010000012.1, read as the reverse complement.
TAATTCGTACATTTACCGCGCATTTTATGCAATACGAGGTCTCAGCACCTCTTCCGGCCTGCCGACGAATGCCGTCTTCGGCTTCACCAACATGCTGCTGAAGGTCATTAAGGACAAAGCACCGGCCCTGCTCGCCATTGTTTTCGATCCCAAGGGTCCGACCCGCAGACACGGTGAATACAAGGAATACAAGTCCCACCGGCCTCCCATGCCGAAGGACCTCGTCCCCCAGATCTCCTACATCCACAAACTGGTGGAAGCGTTCCGCATCCCGGTATTTGTGATAGAAGGTCAGGAGGCTGATGATGTTATCGCCACGCTCGCCCGCCAGGCGGAGGCGCGCGGCATGGACATCACGATCGTGACAGGAGACAAGGACATCCTCCAGCTCGTGGGACCGCATATCAAGGTCTACGACACGCTCAAGGAAAAGGTCTATGGGGCCGCGGACGTGGAAGAACGATTCAGCGTGCCGCCTGACCGCGTGGTTGAGATCATGGGCCTCATGGGAGACGCGGCGGACAATATCCCCGGCGTGCCCGGCATCGGCGAGAAGACAGCGCAGGTGCTGATCAGACAGTACACAACCATTGACAACCTGCTCGCCCACACGCACGAGATCACCAAGCCAAAATTAAAACGATCCCTCATTGAAAACGCGGACCTCGCGCGCCTGAGCCGCGAGCTCGCGATCCTTCATATCGATGTGCCGATCGAGATCAACTATGACGACCTGAAACTCAAGGCCCCTGACAGCCCTGCTCTGCTCAAGATCTTCAAGGAGCTCGAATTCACCGCCCTGCTCAAGCACGTCACCCAGGAACCGGATGTGGAGGCGGAGTATCACACGGTGCTCGAGGAACAGGCCTTTCAGGACCTGGTCAGCGCGCTCTCGTCATCTGATGAATTCTGTTTTGACACAGAAACCACGTCGCTCGATCCCATGCAGGCTGAACTGGTGGGGCTCTCGTTTGCGCTGCAGCCCCACCAGGCATATTACGTCCCGGTCGGCCACAACTGCCCCGGTGCGCCGAAACAGCTCAGCCTCGACCTCGTGCTGGGCGCGCTCAAGCCGATCCTGGAAAATCCTGCGATCAGGAAGATCGGGCAGAACATCAAATACGACCTGCTGGTGCTCGGGCATTATGGACTCAAGGTGGAGGGCATCGCCTTCGACACCATGATCGCCTCCTATCTCCTGAACCCGGCCAAGCCTTCCCACGGCATGGACGCACTGGCGCTCGAATACCTCAATTACAAGACCACCACCTATGCCGAGATCACGGGATGCGGCAAAAAACAGATCTGCTTTGCCGATGTTGATGTACAGACTGCGACCCGCTACTCCGGGGAAGACGCGGACATAACGCTCAGGCTGAAACAAAAGCTTGCCCCCCTGCTCAAGGAACAGAACCTCGAAGGGCTTTTTCTCGACATGGAGATGCCGCTCATGGAGGTCCTTGTTGACATGGCGCGCAGCGGGGTGAAGATCAACGCCGATTTCCTGAAGCTCATGTCAAAGAAACTGGGCAGCGACATGGCGGGGATCGAGAAGACCATCTACGAACTGGCTGGAACGGAATTCAACATCAATTCTCCCAAGCAGCTCGCGGATATCCTGTTCGTAAGACTGGGGCTCACGCCGACCAAAAAGACCAAGACCGGGTTCTCAACCAATGTGGACGTGCTTGAAGAGCTGGCGCCGGTCCATCCCCTGCCGGCTGAGATCCTGAAATACCGTACGCTTGCAAAGCTCAAGTCGACCTATATCGACGCGCTCCCCTTGATGATCAATCCGAAAACCGGCCGGCTTCACACTTCGCTCAACCAGACCGTGACCGCAACCGGCAGGCTTTCGAGCAGTGAGCCGAACCTCCAGAATATCCCCATACGTACCGAGGTGGGGCGGGAGATCAGACAGGCGTTCATCGCCGAACGCGGGGCGAGCCTGCTTTCGGCTGATTACTCCCAGATCGAACTGCGGGTCCTCGCCCATATGAGCGGTGATTCCGCGCTGATCAAGACCTTTCAGAGCGATGAAGACGTCCACACCCGGACCGCCTCGGAGATCTTCGGGCTCACTCCGGAAGAGATCACGCCCGAAATGCGGCGCAAGGCCAAGGCAGTCAACTTCGGCATTATCTACGGCATATCGGCATTCGGCCTGGCACAGGACATCGGTGTATCGAATGCAGAGGCAAAACGTTACATCGACAATTATTTCGCTCGCTATCCGCGGGTGCGGGAGTTCATAGACCACACCATTGAGGAAGCGAAGACGAAAGGCTACGTCTCGACGCTCTTCGGCAGGCGCCGCTTTATCCCCGAGCTCGCATCATCATCGGTGGCAGTGCGGAATTTCGGAGAGCGCATGGCGATCAATACGCCCATTCAAGGGACCGCCGCGGACCTCATCAAGCTGGCCATGATCAACATTCAGAAGCGGCTCGCACGGGAGAACCTCGAAACAAAAATGATCCTCCAGGTGCACGATGAACTGGTATTCGAAGTGCCGGACCAGGAGATCGACATAATAAAGATGCTGGTGAAAGAAGAAATGGAAGGAGTACTTAGGCTTTCGGTCCCGATCAGGGTGGATATGGGCGTGGGCAAGAACTGGGATGAAGCGCATTAAAAAAACAACGGCACGAACGTATAACGTGCGAAAATGTGTGCCTCGGTTCTAAGAAACAGAGCCTCTTCTCTTCCTTCACACCTCCCTGCTTTATCACCCTCCCAACGTTACACCTTACTTAAACTCAAACCGATACTTGATATCAGCCCCATTGTTCCCCTCCTCGTTCCGTTCTCCTACAAGGGAATAATGCCTGTCCAGGAGATACTCGATCCTGAAGAGCTGCTCCGGCGCCGAGGCGCCTACGTTTGATGAGTACGTAACGTAGATTTTGTTCTGCACAAGCTCCTTACCCACGGTGACCCGGGGTACGGACGTATCGCTTTTGTTGATGTATGGATCCACCTGGAAACGATCAAGCCCGGTAAAACTTCTGGCATTGCGTTCAATAACATCCTGAAATTGTCCGGTGGCGAATGACGTAGCTTCGCCTACCCCCACACCGGATTCCTTACCTTTGAGTTCTGCTCCGGTTTTTCCCAGTGCCAGCATCGCCAAGATATCGGAGTCAGTGAGCGATGGCTCCGAAATGAACGTCACCACGGCGCGATCGGCGGTACCGGTGACCGCAAGCTGGATCAGATAATCTCGAACCTGTGTTTCCGCCTGGATATCCAGCACGGGGTTCATCCGGTTGGGATCAACGAAATCCACGGATGCATGGAGTATTTTGAATTCGTTCCTGCGGAAATAGACGACCCCTTTCCGGGCCTCGATCCTGCCCAGAAACTGCGGGTGGTTTACCGTGCCCCGCAGGAACACGTCCACGTCAAGCGGCATCTTGGCAAGATTGTTCTGAAACAGGATGTCGTCTGTTCCATGGAAACGCATGTTGATCTGCGTGTCGCCGATCCACCCCACCTCGGTCTTTCTTTTCTGGTACAGTCCTCTGCTGATATCAACCAGCATGCTTTTCCACTCCACCCGTTTATCGTACCGCGCACGCTTGATCGTGATATCGCCGGAAAGGTACTGCTCGGTGGCGTCGCCGTCATAAAACAGTTCTCCGGAAAGCGTCGAGGTGAGCCCTTCGGGGTAACGAACTGTCGCGTTTTCAACGGATGCTTTGGCGGAGAACTGCCGGAGTGACGCACCGGCAAGCTGCACCCATCCCGACGCGCTCAGCGTGCCGCCTCCCATCTCCCCGGACAATGAATCCGTAACGACCCTGCCTTGCGCGAAGACGATCTTGCTATTCAACGCGGTGAACCGCTGCGGAATGTCCTTGATCTTGACCTCTCCATTCCGTAACAGCAGTTCTCCGGTCACGTCAGGGTTCTTCCAGTCGTCCTTGATAGCAAGCTTCACTTCGGCAACACCAGCTGCGTGCTCTACCTCACGGTACAGCAATTTCAAAAACGAAAGATTCACCGTGCCTTTCAAAACGACATCCATGTCCGCTAGTGGTCGAACCCAGCCCGTGATATCGAACCTGGTGCCGGGACCGACGAAATGCAGAGCCGCAAACGAAAGTTTGGAGCCTTCAAACGCGAGCTTTGCATCCGCCTCGTTGTCCATCCGATAATCGCCGATGATCAGACTTAACCGTTTGAAAACCACCCCCCCTGAAAGCGCGGACAGGTCAAGTCCGCGGCCCTGCGCAGTCGCCGTACCTTCGGCGATCACTTTCACCTGATCAGCCAGACCTTTGTTCCCGAGTATGAGGGAAGGGTTTATGTCCTCTGAACGGACCTTGATATCCGCGGTCCATGGGTACGGTTTATGAAGCGTCCAGCGCATTGATAGGCTCGCGCGATCATCGGTCGATCCGGTTTTAAACAACAGCACCCCGTCACGGACCAGCGCCTCAGCATGCACCTCGCCCACCTCGACCTGATTGTATGACAACGCATCAACATCAAGCGAAGCTCTGACCAGAGGCGCGGAGAAGGTTCCCGAGGAGTGTATATCGAGTTTGCCCTCCCCGCTGAACAGCAATTCGTTCAGCCGATCGACATGGGATAGGTCGATGCCCCTGCTTTCCAGATCAGCGGAGTAGGTCCCGTTAAACCCGATCCATCCAGTCGCCTTTACCATTCCCTGTCCCTTATAGAGCACAACCTGCGGGAAGGCTATCTTTCCGGTGGTAAGTGTCGCAGTGATCGCGCCCCGGACAAAGGACTCTCCGTATGCGCTGCCTGCATCAAGCTTGAGATAACCGTTCCCTGAATAATTCTGCGCAGTCCCCTGAAAGGTCAACTCGCCGACAGCGGTAAGCTTGAGCGGCAGTTGTTGATAGAACAACGCCACAATGTTCACGACATCCGACCTGAGGACCTGGAGCCGCGCTGAATACACCGGTTCTTTGCCGCTCAGGTCCACGGATCCATGAAAGATATAATGAGATGATTGCTCTGCTATGTCCACGGCCGACAGCAGGATCTTCTTATTGTCATACTCAAGCCTGCCGTCCACTTCATTAAAGCGAACGCCGCGCACGGTCACGGGCCCTGCCGAGAGGTTGCCGTTGAACCGGGGCGAGGTCAAAGCGCCGATAAGATGTCCGGTCACGCTCACTGCGCCTTCGAGCGGCAGTCCGGTCAGAAAGAAGATCGTCTGCCCCTTGCCCGATGACGCGGCGCTCAGAAGGAAATCGAAGCCCGTTTCCGGGTCCGCACGGCCGTTACCATGCAGCGCAAGGTCCCCGGCGAGAAGATCCAGACGCCGGATATCCAAACCTCCCCTGCTATAACCGACGTCTGCGTCGATGGAATCAATGACGAAATTTTTATCACCTTTCGTGAGTTTCGCGTGCCTGCCGGTGACGGCGAAATTCCCGTCCCGGAATGTAAATGACAATACGCCATCCTGAAGCAGGTATTCTCTGAACGGAACGGCCGACACTTTGAGGCTCCCCTCGATGACAGGTTCGGACAGTTTCCCCCGGACAACTGCCTGCACTTCGAAGCGAGAGGCCTTCTGTTTCTTGACCGGTTTCAGAAAACCGAGATACCGATCGATAACCTCCGGACCCGACCTGCCCGTGATCTTGAGATCAAGGGGGGAATCCGGCAACAGCCCTGCTTCTCCGGACAGGGTGATCGTAGCATCTGCCGTTGACAGCTCAACCACCCGCAGATGGGTCCTGCCCCGGTCGTATTCCATTGTTGCCTTGAACTTGCCCGAAATCTCAGGATAAGCGGGAGTCGAAACCCTGATGAGAGAGTTCCCGATGCTCGTGGTGAACCGTTCTTGCGAAAGGTCAACTTTGACCGCCATATTCAGATCGCTCATTGAGAGCTGAATTGAAGTTATCCCGTCTTTATACTCGATCCTGCCCTTGCTGAGCGAAATATCCCGCAGCAGCAGGCTGAATCCGGATGCGCCTTCCGATTCCCTCCGAGCAGCATTCATTCTGAGCCTGTCTATGAGTGGACCGAGATTGATCGTACCGTCTTTTGCACGCTCCGCGTAAATACGCGGCTCAAGAATGGAGATCGATGGCAACCGGATCTTTTTCAGAAGCAGAGGAAGCGGATTGATATAGGCATTTATTTTCCTGATGGCAACCGCCTCTTTCCCATCTGCGTCACGAATCGATATATCCCTCACTTCGAGATAGGGCGGGACAAAGTGGGCTTTTACCAATCCAATATCAGCATCCGCACCCAGCAATTCTTTTAGCGGCCCGAGCACGAAGGGTCTGATCTTCCTTGAAAAGGCATCACTCTGCAAGTAGCCCTCGGCTCCCGCAAGCAGGACGATCAGAATGATCGATATGACGATGAATGTTTTTTTCATACAATGCCTGAAAAGGTGCTGTCTTCTGTCCTCTGCATCCCGACTCCCGACTTCCGTCACCTGTCTACTACCCGATCACCTTCATCAGCGTTTCCCTGATCTTCTCAAGCCGGCCAACATCGTCGATCTTCTCCCTGAACAAATCTGTTACGTAGAAAGAATCCATGATTCGCGATCCTTCGGTCACGATCTTGGCAGAGCCGATATCCAGGTTCAACTCATAGAGGGTCTTTGTCACCTGGTACAGAAATCCAACGCGATCGCGGGCGGTGATATCGATGATCGTGAATATCTCCGAGGTCTCGTTGTCGAACGCCACCGTGGGCGTGATCGCCGCGGGGAACGATTGGGGTGAAACAGGGGTGCCCGGTTCAGGCAGCCTGCGCCCGCTCTTGAGCGCGGCCCGAAGCTCGGTGCGCACACTTGCCCAGACATCCTCGTAATCGCAAAGGTTCCCCTCGGGATCGGTGATCTGGAACGTATCGATCATCACGCCGTTCTTTGACGTAAACACCTGGGCGCGAAGAATGTTCAGGTTCTTGGAGGCGATCGTGCCCGCGGTCCGGTAAAACATGCCGTAGGCATCATAGGCGCATACGGTGAGCTCGGTGTAACCCCGCTCGGGATAATGACGGTGACGGATAACAAGCTGTTCATCAGGCAGCTTCTTCATCATGCTCATGTGATCGATCACCCGGTGCGTCGAAGCGGTGAGGAGGTACTGTTCGGGCATGGACACGAGGAAGGCATCGATCTCTTCTGATGAGAAGAGGCCCTCCGCTGCATTTCTGATCCTGATGGATGCCGCGATCAACCTGGCCCGCTCTTCTTCAACGGTCTGCGCGCTCCTATCGAGGTAATTGAGCGTCCTCAAATAGAGGTCCTGGAGCAGCGCGGCTTTCCATTGCGTCCAGGCGGTCGGATTCACCGCCGAGATGTCGGCATAGGTGAGCAGATACAGCATGGTAAGATTCTCGCGGTCCCGCACGAGCCGGGAGAAATCGGCGATGACCTTTCGGTCACTGAGCTCCCGCCGCTGTGACAAAAGCGCCATGACTAGGTGGTTCTCGATGAGGAAAAGGACCCGTTCCCGGTCGTCCCCGGTAACTGCGAGTCTCGTGAGAACATCCTTCGCCAGGACCACGCCTCGGTGCGCATGTTCTTCGCGATATGCCTTGCCCAGGTCGTGAAGTAAAACAGCAAGGACCAGCACCCAGCGTTTGGCAAGGCCCCTGAAGGCATCTGAAAATGTCGTGAGCGCCGGAAAACTGCCCGCCCACAAGGCCTGAAGGTTTCTGATCGCGAGCAGGATGTGTTCGTCCACCGTGTAAAGGTGGTAGTAATCGTGTCTTGCAAGCGCCTGGATGGCCCGGAATTCGGGAAGATACCGGCCGAGAAATCTCAGATCCTTCATCAGGGCAAGCGTCTCCGCGAGGCCGTCGGGGTTATTCAGGATAGCGAGGAAGGCCCGGGAAGCTGCCGGAGACCTTCTCGCCGTATCATCGATCCTGCACCCACGGATCAACGACGTGAGATGGTCTGAAAAAACAGCATGGCGTTCCTGGGCGATTTCGAAGGCCGTCATGGCAAGCGCGGCATTTTCATGACACCCCTCTGCCGATGAGGGGAAGAGCGTTCTGCCCGTGAGCGAGAAGGGACCGAGCTTCTGCGTCCTTTCGAACCATCTGCGGGACGGTTTCCTGAGGACGGCTGCAACGACACTATTCGTAAATTCGCGGATGTTCCTCGCGTGGAGAAAGTAGGCCTTCATAAATCGTTCGACCGCGAACAGATCGGCGGAATCGCGGTAATTGAACTCCTTTGCCGCGCGTTCCTGGAGGTCGAAGGTAAGATGGTCGTTCTTGCGGCCCGAGAGATAGTGGATCTCGTTCCTGACCCTCCAGAGAAAATCCCTTGACCGCAGGAACACCGCATACTGTCCGCCGGTGATGACGGTCTTCCCGACAAGTTCCCCGAGCGATGCAACGCGAAAGTGTACAAAAGCGACCCAAAAAGCGGTATGAATATCCCGGAGTCCACCTTCGCATTCTTTGATATTAGGTTCCCGCAAATAGATCGAACCGCCGTATTTCTGGCGCGTCGCAACACGCTCGGCGATCTTTTCCTGGATAAAATCGGAAGGCTTCCAATAAAAGACCCCGCTCTGCATGGCCCCGATGAACGTATGGTAGAGCGCGGGGTCACCCGCAAGCAGGCGTGATTCGATGAGGGAAGTGCGGACCTTGATGTCCTGCCGCGCGAGCGAGACGCACTCGTTGATGGTCCGAACGCTGTATCCCAGATCCATGCCGGCGTCCCAGAGGATATACAACAACTCCAGAGAGCGCTGCCGGTCCTTTTCGTCCCGGCACAGGAACATGATGTCAATGTCCGAGTGGGGATTCAGCTCTCCCCTGCCGTAGCCTCCGATAGCGAGGAGCGCCGGCATGGGACCGTTTGCGCTCAGGCGGTTACACGCGTCGCGAAGTGTCCTGTCAATGAGGCCGGTGCGGCGCTGGACCACTTCGCCGCCGCCTGCGCCGGCAGAGTGCGCGCCGCGGATGATCGCGCCTTCTTCGTCAAGCATTGCCTTGATGTTGCCGGCCTGAATTGATGTCATGGTTTGGTCCGAGCCGTTCACGAGAATTGTTATGGAAAGGGTTGTTCCTCGGTAGAAGACGCGGAGAGGAAATCGAAATTCCAAATCCGAAGAACGAAATCCTAAATAATTTCCAATCTCCAAAATGCGATTATTCTGCTTTTCGAACGTTGATGTTGTTCAGGGCGCCGTTGTTCGTGTGAACGTTTACTTCTCTTCGCGTCGTCTCCGGCAGCAGGTATTCGGTTCTTAATTCTTTTTAAAGGTAACCGTCTTGACCTCATCCATCTGCAGCATGAAGCTGCCGAAGCTTGCCTCTCCGAAACAGCGCGATTTTGCGTCGACCTCAAAGTTTGTCTCGGTTCCATCCGTGAGCCTGGCAGTGACCTTCACCTTCCGGTCACGTTTTTCCCCGACAGTCAGTTCTTCGATCTTATCGAAGGGCGTCGTCACCTGCGCCATACCCAGGTAACCCGCGAAGTGGATCCGGCCTTCCCAGCTGAACTTTTCCCCCTCGATCTTGTTGCCTGACGCGTCAACGACAACAACGGCATAGTTCTTTTCCACCCGGGGGGCCCGTTCGAACCCCCCGCTGCCGCCCATGGCCGTAAGAAGGGTGAAAGCAGCAAGCACGATAACCCCGTAAAAGGCTTTTTGAAGCATGATCAGTCTCCTTTCGATGTCAATAACTCATTTGATAGTATTAGTGTAAGACTACCATAGATACCGGTTTGCTTCAAGAAAAAAGCTTGCAAACAAAGAGAAGCTTGTGTAAGGTACCAGCGAGATTGTGCGGCTTTCTCATTCAAGATAATTCTCTGTGTCCTGTGTGATAATAAATAATATTTTAAGGGTTTTCAATGAAAGACAACTTCACGCTTCTCGTTCAACTCATGGCGAAACTCCGAAGCCCCGACGGCTGCCCCTGGGACCGCAAACAGACCGCTGTATCGCTTAAACCATTTCTGATCGAAGAATGCTATGAGGTCGTGGACGCCCTCGACGAGGGATCGCCCGAGAAGGTTAAGGAAGAGCTCGGCGACCTTCTGTTCCAGATCATCTTTCACGCCCGCATCGCAGAGGAAAATAAGCAGTTCACGATCCAGGACGTGATCTCGACCAATATCGAGAAGATGACCCGCCGCCATCCCCATGTGTTCGGAGACACGCGGCTCACCACGGACAAGGAAGTATTGGCAAACTGGGAGGAGATCAAAAAAAAGGAAAAGGGGTACGAAGAGCGCAAATCGGTTCTTGAAGGCGTGCCTCGCCACCTCCCCTCGCTCCTTCGCGCCCACAGCCTTCAGGAACGCGCCGCTCGCGTGGGCTTCGACTGGAGCAAGGTCGACGAGGCCCTTCCCAAACTCGATGAGGAGATCGCCGAGTTCAAGGAATCGCTGAAGAACAAGGACGCGGCCGGCATCGAAGAGGAGCTCGGAGACATTTTCTTCATGCTCGTGAACATCTCGCGGTTCCTCGACGTCAACCCGGAAGACGCGCTCCGCAAGACCATCAGCAAGTTCATCCACCGCTTCCGCCATATCGAAGAATACGCGGCGAAGACGGGGAGGTCGTTGAGTGATATGACGCTGGATGAAATGGAAAAACTGTGGCAGGACAGCAAGGGAACGTAGGAGCAACCGATATTTTCCGCGATGACGCACAGTATTCGAAGAGTATTGCCAATTTAGACAAGTTGTATGATTTTTTTCGAGTCCTTCGTGACAGTGCGGTAAACATTGATCGTGCCTATTTGTGTTCAGGCATGAGCATACAGGGTTGGATGTAAAGCGAATCATCTCACTATTATTTTTCTCCCCGACACCAGCGCTATTCCCGTCAAGACTGTCCTTAATATTGCTGTCCAGGACCTTTTCAGTGCGCAGGAACTTTGCCTGGAGACCGTAACGATAAACCCAGGTTTTTTGGATTAGCCACGGATGTTCAAGAAAATCATAATGCCGAATACAAGGAGGGCTATGAGGAGTGATATGACGAATTTGTTGTCATGGTTATTACTTTCTCCGGCGGATAAAAATTCCGCTCGAATCTTTTCGACCTGCAAAGAGAATTATCCATTTCCGTGAGCACCCCGTAGTGAAGAGTAATCTGATCCGGACAAGACGGACCAAAAGCTTTTTCACATCCGGAACACAAAGATAGTAAGATACAAAAATCCCGGTTTTCTTTTGCACCTTGAGTTACTTTGCGGTAGACATTGCTGATTTTTTTGCCGGAAGTTGATCTACATGCGCTGCACGTCCTCCGGCTCAACCATCAAGGATCTCCGCTCCTGAAGTTGCACCAGTCCCGGCTTCGCGCCCTTCGGTTTTTTTACCAGCCCTGCGCGGGTATACGTTACCGGCACTTTACCGGCATGTCTTCCTTTACTATGGAATGCCGCCAGAGCAGCCGCTTTCACCAGCACGTCGGGAGGGACGTCACCGGCATTCGGATTTCTGATAAGCACGTGAGAGCCGGGCAAGCCCTCGGCATGGAGCCAGAGATCGTCAGGACGGGCAAGCTGCATCGTAAGATGATCGTTGCCTGCCGCGCTCTTGCCCACCAGGATCTCCCATCCGTTGAACAGGACCCTTCTTATTGCCGGTGGTGCGGCTCCCTGTTGCGTTTTTCTTCTCGGTTGGGCGGGCTTTTTTCCAAAATATCCTTTTGCAGCTAGCTCGGACCGGATCGCCAGAAGGGCGTCAGCATCGTTCGCCTGTTCAAGATCGATTACTAGTGATTTGAGATATGCGGCTTCACCGGTAGCCTGGCGCAGACGCGCCGAGATGATGTCACGGCCCGTCCTTGCTTTTTTATACTTTTTGAAATAGAGTTCCGCATTCCGCGACGGAGAACGCTTCGGGTCGAGAATGACCGATACCGTGTTACCGTCATACCCCGTAAGGTCCGCCCGCTCCATGCCGGTCCTCAGATCTTTCAGATGAGCAAGGATCAGATCGCCCGCCCGCCGGTATTCGTCGATCCGGTCAGCCGCCTGCAGGTCGCCGGACAAGGCGGTCACGAGACGATCGGTCTTTGACAGGTTCTTTTTTATGAGGGAAGAAAGTTCGGTCCTGAGGGAACGGATTTGACGCTGCTCAACAAGATGGTCGTAATAAAGTTCCGCAGCCCCGCTGGGAGAAGGGCCAACATCGAATCCAGGCGTACAATCGGCTCCCCTCGATCCCGTGATAAGCGGCTTTTCAGGAGCGCTGTACAGGAGACCTGGCAGCAGCGGATGGGCCACCCCTTCCGCGGGCGGGACCGCGTAATAGACCGCGAGGATTACCGAGCGTTGATCAACAAGGACAAGATTGGCCGATGAACCGAAGAGTTCGAACAGGATGCGATATTGATCTCCCTGCTTACTGAAGCGGATATCAACGACCCGGTCCTGGTCCAGCAAACCGATGCCCGTCACCCGTGCGCCGGACACGTGGCTCCTGAGAAAAAGGATGAAACCGTGGGGCGGATCTTCGGCAACCGGCTTCACACTCACCAGATGCAGGCGGGGCATGGCACGGTCCGGAGAAAGCAGGAGGTTGAACTTTTTCCGGTCGCGATTGAGGAGGATATACATTCCTCCCCCCCTCCCCTGATACACGCGTTCCACCCGCGCGTTCGTGAGGAGAGCGGCAAGTTCTTCAACAACAGGTACGAGAATGTTAAGCTGCACGAGATTGTTGTATCCTCCCTCCCTGCACATGCAGCGTTCGGATTGTCACCGGTCCGCTGTAGGTATTCGCTATCCTCTACAATACGTTCAACATCTTATGCACCTGGGGCATGACACGAACGTCTTCAATGATCCCGAGCGCCGCATCTTGAAAATCCATGAGCATGGCCGATTCAGGCGCAAGCGGTCCACACGCAGGCTGGATAACGAGCACCGTGGACCGTTCGAACCCCGCGATGATCCTCGCGGAAGTGAGGACATCCTCCTTCTTCGTGTCTCCGGTCACAACAACCTTTACAAAAAACGTTTTCCCGCGTATTCCCTCCAAAAACTTCCTGTGCTCTTCCCAGAAAGGCCTTAGCCCTGTGGCGGAAGGGAGTTTAAAGTCTATGCTCACCACATCCACCAGATCGCTGATGCTCTTCATGGCATCGTAATGAATTCCGCTGGTTTCAAGATACACGGTGAAGGTGCTGCGAACCATCGGAAGCCATGCATCCAGAAAAGCTGCATGCAGCAGGGGCTCGCCTCCGGTCAGGCTGATCACCGGGCGTGACGGGCCGGGAATGACCAGCCGTGAGCAGAAAGCCGTAAGCGCCGGGGGAGAAATGGGATTCGGCGCCTGCTCATGCTCGTTCGTACCTGCCGCTATTTGAACACTGCAGGATCGCAGTCCCGCGCTTTCATCTTCCCTCTGGACAGCAGCCGGTGTATCGCAGTAGCGGCACCGGATATCACACCCCGCAAAGCGGACAAAGATATGCCTCTGGCCGGTCCAGGGGCCCTCGCCTTGAATCGAGCTAAAGATCTCCTGTATGCGGGCGCCTTCCATGCAGCCAATAATACAGAACAACACCATGAATTACAAGTGAAACTGCCGGACAAATCCACCGAACAACCTGTTCCGGCCATAGCATATGCAAGAAAACGACAAAAAATAGTGGGCTTTATATTTTGTTTTTTCCATTTATTTGTTGACAAAGAGACGCGGTTGAGTTAACCTTTACGCGAGACTGGAGGAAATATGCGTCATAAAATTTACTTTATTTTATTCGTACTTAGCGTTGTTTTCTTTTTCCCGTTTCATACCGTTCACGCAGATACCCCGTCTCCCGCCAAAGAGGAGGTCATCCCGCCCCAAATGAAACCTCCATCCGATGACGTGGCCCAGCTCGATGAAGAAGTTACTGACGATTCAACGTATGTAAAACCCTATAATATCCCGATGGTCCTGAACGACAGCGTAGAAAGCAACCTGGAGTATTTCAAGACGCGCGGACGCGCGGTGTTCCAGATTTGGCTTGATCGGGCCGCGCGGTATATTCCCGTCATGAAGGATATTTTTAAAGAAAAGAACCTTCCCGAGGACCTCGTCTACGTGGCCATGATCGAGAGCGGTTTAAACCCGTATGCCGTATCCTGGTGCCGGGCAGTGGGTCCCTGGCAGTTCATGCCTGCCACCGGCAAGCTCTACGGACTCAAGATCGACTGGTGGATCGATGAACGGAAGGACCCCATCAAGTCCACGACCGCTGCGGCAGAACATCTGAAAGACCTGCATAACCTCTTTGGCTCCTGGCCGCTGGCCATCGCATCGTATAATGCCGGCGCCGGCAAAGTACAGCGCGCCGTGCTCAGGACCCGCTCCGATGACTTCTGGGACCTGAGAGCATCACGGTACATCAGGAAAGAGACCAAGAACTACGTGCCCACGTGGATGGCGGCAACCATCATCGCCAAGAACCCCGAGGCTTACGGCTTCAGCGTGACGACCGGCGATCCATACAAGTTCGATGAGGTGGTGATCGAGGAAAGCACGGACCTCCGTTTGATCGCCCGCTGCGCGGAATGCACCTATCAGGATATCAAAGAACTGAACCCTGAGATCAAGCGGTGGGTGACCCCCCCGCAATTCGCCAAGTACACCCTGAGAATACCCTATGGTAAAAAAGATACATTTCTTGTAAACTTTGCCGCAATCCCGCAGGATCAGAAAATCAAGTGGGAACGGCATGAGGTCAAGAAGGGAGAAACACTCTCCTCACTCGCCAAACTGTACAACACAAAGCCGGAGGCGATACGCGACATCAACGGCCTCAAGAAAAACCGCATCGCGCCCGGCAAACACCTGCTCATTCCTGTCGACGTTAATGGGAAAAATCTTGAAGTGAGCTACTTGACGATGGGGCAGGACAGCAAACAACAGAAGATCCTCTACCGCGTCAGACGCGGAGAAACGCTTATGCGGATAGCGAAGAGACACAATGTGACCATCACCGACATCCGGGAGTGGAACAAGGGGCTCGGCAAAACAGTGCGTGCTGGGCAGAAGATCAGGCTGGTCGTTGACACCGACCAGATTTAATATCGGGCTATGATGAAAAAAGGACCAGGGAACGTTCTCTGGTCCTTTTTTTTATGGAAACCGAATACTAAAACAAGTGAAATAATAATTGTAACATTCCTGCGGAATCCCTCCCTGCCTCCCGTATGATCAAATCCATGATCACGGCATCAAAGAGCGTTCCGGCCCCACTCGCCTCTTGATACAGATCGATGGCCAGTGCTCCCTCTTCAACGAATTCTGCCGTCTAACCCAGCCGATTGAGTACGTCACCGATTGCCCGCCTGACATCCTTTTCGTCATCCTGCAGCAGTATTCAGCCGGAACCCGAAAATAGATTAATTTCTCTGGTCAGTTTCGTCGCTGTCTCTAACAGAGACGCGGGGAGATAGATAATAAAAGTGGTGCCCTTTCCTATCTCGGATTCTGCAAAAATATGGCCGCCGTGTTGCTTGATAATGGAATATGACGTAGCAAGGCCGAGCCCGCTCCCCTGTTCTTTTGTCGTAAAGGAGGGATCGAAAATCTGCGAAAGATGCTCCTGCGATATGCCGACACCATGGTCCCGGACGCTGATCTTTACATAGTTTCCCGGCCTCAATGGCAGTGGCGAGTGTTCAGCGACAACTGAATTTTCGCTGCTTATCGTGATCGTTCCCCCCTCAGGCATCGC
Source organism: Nitrospirota bacterium (assembly GCA_963796285.1). GTDB lineage: Bacteria > Nitrospirota > UBA9217 > UBA9217 > UBA9217 > JALNZF01. The sequence continues at coordinate 183,169 of CAWCKW010000012.1, read as the reverse complement.
ATGGTCCGCATTGGTGATAAGATTCTGGATGACCTGGCCGATCTGGCCTACGTCCACGTCCGCGAACCATAGGTTCTCGGGGAGGGAATAATAGATTTTCACGTGTGTACTGTGTTGGGTAACACCGGTGACCTCCCGCAGCAAGTCACTGATAGCCACTGCTCTTTTTACCAACGCCCCACCTTTCGCGAACGTGAGAAGCTGGCGGGTCAGGTCCTGTGCCCTGAGCGACGCTTTCTCCGCTCCAGCAAGCTGCCGATAGGCGTTATCATCGGGATTCAGTTCCTGCATGGCGAAAATAATGTTCCCCATGATTGAAACGAGCAGATTATTGAAATCGTTCGCAATGCTGCCGGTAAGGCTCCCGAGTGATTCGAGCTTCTGGGCCTCGTGCAGCTCCTGTTCCATTTGATCACGGTCAGCGATCTCCTTGCGCAGCTTTTCACTAGCGGCAAAAAGCTCTCGGGTGAGCTCTTCAACGCGTTTGGCCAACTGCTCATGGTCTCGTTTCAGGCTCTCCTCGAGCCCCGGCGCCTTGAGCAGCTCCTGTTCCATTTTTCTCCGATCCGCTATCTCCTTGCGGAGCTGCTCATTCGCGGTAGCAAGTTCCCGAGTGCGCTCTTCAACGAGTTTGGCCAACTGCTCATGGTCTCGTTTCATGTTCCCCTCGAGCCCCTGCGCCTTGAGCAGTTCCTGTTCCATTTTTCCCCGATCCGCTATCTCTTTGCTGAGCTGCTCATTCGCGGTAGCAAGTTCCCGAGTGCGCTCTTCAACGAGTTTATTCAACTGCTCATGGTCTCTTTTCAGGCTCTCCTCGGCCTGTTGGCGCTCGGTGATGTCCCGCATGATGCCGATCATCGCGATGGGCTGTCCGTGGTCATCCTTCACGAGCGACATGGAGAGCCACACAGGAAAGGTCCTGCCATCCTTGTTGAAAACCGGAAGCTCGCCGCTCCACTGGCCGGTTTCTCTGGTCTTCGGGATGATGAACTGTTCAGTGGATTCCCAGGCGGCGCTTATCACATTAACATGCTTCCCAATAAGCTCTTCATGTGAAAATCCGAGAATCTCTCTGATTCCTTTATTGGAATAGACGATATGACCGTCCAGATCGATGATCTGAATACCGTCCATTGCCTCTTCAATGGCAGTGGAAAACATCTTCAATTTTTCTTCCACGTTCCTGCGCGCCGTAATGTCCCTGACCGACTCGATTCCGGCAATGATCTTACCGGTCGCATCCCTCAGGGGAGAGGCCTTGATCTCGAGGAAGCGGACCTCTCCATTCCTGGATAGGGTTTTTTCCAGCGTATGGATTTCCCCGTCCTTAAAGGCTTCCGCCAATGGACAGCCAGGGCAAATTTCGTCAGCCTCCCAATAGACCTGATAGCAGGCCTGACCGAGCCGATCACCACCGGTCATTGTTTTGTGTGCCTGATTTTGATACAGGATCTTAAAATCCGTGCTCTGAATACTGATACCGTCACCGATCGCCGAGAGAACAGATTCCGACCGAACTTTTTCATCTTCTACTTGTTGCAGGGCCGTCTGCAAGGCATCTTTTGCCTGCTTGAGTTCCGTAATATCCCGCGCGATACTCTGCGACCCGATAATCGCTCCCCTTTCATCCTTGAGCACATGGACATTTTGCTGGACGTTGATCGCTTTTCCGCTTTTTGTCATGTACCGGGTCTCTATACGGTAAGTACCTGTGTCTGATTTCTCCAGAACCTTGTGCTTTGCCAGGGATTTTCCCCTGTCAGCGGGATGCAGTAATTCCGTGAACGGCCTGCCGATCACTTCCTCCGGGGTACGTTCGAGGATGCGGTAGGCGGCATCGTTCATGAAAACCTGCTTCCCGTCCCTGTCGGCGACAGTGATGATGTCGTTTGATAGTGCGACGAGCTTCTTATACTGCTCCTCGGTCAGACGTTGTTTTGTCAGTATCCTTTTTGCCAGCACGCTGAACAGGCCTGCCAGTATGCCGAACACGGCAAAACTAGCCAGGAACAATGCGCGGAAATTAATTTGATACTCGGAAATGTCAAAGGGCAGAAGATTCAGGAATGTCCTGTGCGAAAACAGGAGGTTATCAAAGGCGGCATATGCCGCCAACAGCACAAAACCGCCAATGACCAGGAACAGAATTCTCTTGTGCGTGACATGTATCTTCATAGGATATCGTAACAGGAGCGTTGAAAAATAACTGCCGGGGCACCCGGGGCGATACTCGACATTTATTGAGATTACTGTAAACCGTATGGAAAATTATGTCAATTGAAGAGTTAACGCGTGTTAAGACAGCATTTCATGACGGCCCTGCGGGGGATTTTCATCCAGTTACATCTCCTGAAGCGCTCCCTGGTGGATCCCGAGTTGTTGCTGTGTTCAGCGTGCAAGGTCCGTATCAGAGGTGACCCGATAGGTTTTTACAAAGCAATGAATGTCGCCTGACAAGGATCAATGTTCAATGGCTAAAACAGCAACTATGTGCCGTTTACTATTTGAAGTTTGATATGACATTTGCATTTTAGAATTTCAACTTTCTCCGTGCCTGTGGATAGATCCGATTGTTACGTCACTTCGTGAACAGAAACTCCGCCACGTACAGGAGCAGCAACACGAACCATCCGCCGAGGATGATAAACTCAATGGTCGCCCGGTAGGACACGCTGAAATTCTCCGTGGCCATGGTATATACGTCCTCAAGGGTGTCGAGCTTTTCCTTGATCTCCGCCTTCCAGCTCTCCAGGTGGAATTTCTTTGAGATCAGTGTGTAGAGCTTCGCGGAATACCAGTCTCCGATCAGTTTGATGTTTCGTTCCACAGCCTCTGATTCGAGAATGGACTGCGTCCGGATCTCTATGATCTCCCTCACCACCCTCCTCACCTCTGCGGAACGGATGACCGGAAACTTCTTGGGGGCTTTAACGAGTCGGAGGGTCTTTTCAAGCCGCTCATCCAGGTCGTAGTCAAGGATCCTGGACTTCAGAAGCTGGAGATTCGCGATCTCGAACAGCTCGATGTTGCTATCGAAGTCACTGGAGGAGTCGAAGATGAAGGCGCCGTCCCAATCCACGATCGTGATGTCGTCCTTGCCGTATTTCAGATAGGACGACAGAGTAGCGTGCACTTCTTCCTCGTCGAGTGCGATCCGTTCGTTCTTGAGGATTGCGGCGATCCTGTCCCCGTACAGGGCCAGGTACACTTCGGGGTCACCGCTGTAGGCCGAGATGCAGTACACGCTGTATTCTTCGTCGAATTTCGGGTCGCAGCCGAACTCTCCCAGTATCTTCCGGCATTCGTTGATAAGCCTGCGTTTGAACTCCAGGGTGGTGTCGGCAAGAATGTCGTCCATATTCAGCGATGCTTCGACAACAACCACGTCCGGCAAATACGCCTTGACAATAAAACCGACCTCAGCGTCGTCAACCCCGCGTTTATCGACTTTGATGATCTTTTGTTTGGGGATGACGTCAGGGTAGCTCGGGGCGCTTTTCTGGGTCTTGCTCTCTACCACCTCCGAAGTTTCGAGGTTCATGCCGGTCTCGCCAAAGAGGAACACGACAAGTTTACCGGGGATATGCGTTGTTTCCGTTGCTGGTTCCAAGGGAGACTCCATTAGTGCAAACAGAGGAAGTTAACGTTCCAACTTACAATTGTCAAATCAGAATTCATCTGGCTAATAGCAACTCGTTATTGATTTAGCCATTGAATATTGATTTGAACTTTGAAATTTTCCATTTGACATTCACGGTTTTGTGCCAATACTGTCCCGCTCGTCGGGATGCCCTATGGTAAAAGGTTCGCTTCGATCAGCAGGCAAATGAACCAAAGCTACTTCTCCGGCACTTCCGGTGAATACGGGAAGCGGTCCGCGGTCAAGGCCTGATAACCGAACACGACCAGAGAAACCAGTCCCCATGCCAAACCCACGACCACGCCGCCGTCGATAATCCCCCGCCAGGGCTGGGACAGGAGCCGGACCAGGAGAACGAGGATGATGATCCCTGCGGTCACGGAAAGAGAAGTTATCTGCCGCGTTCGCTGCGCATGGAAATAGGCCATGCAAAAAAGTGGCGCGAGTGCCGCATGGAGCAGTGTCGGATGGTCCCGGAGATGCCGGGCGCGTGCCGCTACGCGGGGAGAAAAGCCCTGCTGGAAAGCCCGATAACCTTCAACATAGGCCATGAAAAAAAGGACCCCGAGAAAGGATGCCCAGTGATACCATGACCACTGTTCTGAAAAAGCGTCCACCGCCAGCGGCGTCAAGCGGACCACCGCGCTCCCGATCAGGAGAACGACCCCTGCCATTCCCCACAGAGCTCCGAACCACCCAACCATAATGAGAATACCTTCCTAAAAGAATATGGGCATAAAAAAGGGCAATTATTCGCAGAATGACAGAAAGACGGCCACACTGTGCCGCAATGAAGAACAAACAGTAATGCTGATTACCGGTATCGCCTTTTCGGAGATACGTTGTTCCCGACCAATTGTTTGTTTTTTTCTGTGATTACTGCCTTCTCGATGGACGATCTCACGTGTAAGGATGAAAGAGCTGATGTAAACAACTCTACTGGAAAATCGAATGCAGGTCAAGGGGAAGTAATCTAAAAACCCGCGGTAGGTCGAGTTCCGAAACAATCACTGCCCGAATATTTTCCTATCAAGGAATTGATTCCATAGCTTTTTCCACGTAGACCAGTCATGACCTCCGTCAATGGCGAGGACCTGCTCCGCAGGCAGCAGCGAGGCGAGGAAATCCTGGGCATAAGTGAACCGGTCTTTCTTACCATATCCCAGGTATATCTCCGGAATATCCTCCTGCCCCTTCAAGCGCTTCTTGTCACCCGGATATAACGAACCCTGCTTGCTGTGCTCTTTAAGCCAGATCCAGATATGTTTTTCATCGTCTTCCCTCGTTTTCAGAATGACATCGCCAGGCTCCCATTGCAGCAGACCGCCCGCTTGCCTGATCTCGCTGATGATCGGCCTATCACCCAGGTACGGTCCCAGAAGAACAACTCCGGATATTTCACTCGGGTATTTCTGGGCATAGGTAATGGCTCCGAAACCTCCCAGGGAATTGCCGACCAGCCAAATGCGCTTATATCCTTTGGTCCTCGCCGGGTCGATCACATCCTCCTTCAGCCTCGTCAGGATCGTTCCGTTCATATAATAGCCGACATGGGCATCCACGGAGATCATGTCAATGGAAAGTCCATGAGCCCGTGCGGCCTCGACAAAGCCCTCTTTTTCGAATACAGAGTTCCGGTCGCCGTTGCCATGCAGAAACACAAATAGCAGGCGCGGGTCTTTTACTTCACCGGCACCATACTGGATCGTGTCAATGGGGACTTTCGTTTCAGAATAACAGCCGGAGAAAAAGACCGCTGCCAATAGCAAGGCCACGCCTTGTAACAGAACGAACATTCTCCTTATCACAGTGTGTCTCCTTTTATTTTCTGATTGGAGCAGATCACTCTTTTTCGCAGATCGCCGTACGGGAGTGATTTTGAATTGCAAAAAAGCGATGTTCTACCCTCCGATGGCTTTGAGAATCCCCTGCAGCAGAACCGTCGGTGTGGGCGGGCAGCCGGGGATGCGCGCGTCTACGGGAATGACCTGGTCGATTCCACCGAGAGACGCGTAGCTCCTGCCGAAAATACCGCCGGTGCACCCGCAGTCGCCCACGGCAACCACGATCTTGGGCGTCGGGGTAGCGTTGTAGGTACGCCTGAGGGCGATCTCCATGTTTTGCGAGACCGGCCCGGTGACCAGGAGCAGGTCCGCGAACCGCGGAGAAGCGGTAAAATGAATACCGAAGCGCTCGCAATTGTAGATGGGATTGTTGATGGCGTGGATCTCGAGTTCGCACCCGTTGCACGATCCCGCGTCCACCTGGCGGATCGCGAGACTCCGCTGAAAACGACGCTGAATGGCCGCCTCCAGATTGACGCCGATCTTTTCGATCTCCGGATCAGTAATGGAAGGGATCGGCTCGGTCACGATGCCGGTGCGGAAAATCTGTTTAAGGATACGGATCATAGTGCTCCAAACAAAGAAAATTTAACCGCAGAGACGTAGCCTGCTCTTGCGAAGGCGCGGCCATAAACGGAGACACAGAGAATATTGTTGACGGGATGACAGGATTGACGAGTTTCTCAAACAAAATAAACTCATAGCATCCTGCGATCTTGTCTATTTTTTATGTTTCTCTGCGTCTCTGTGCCTCCGCGGTAAAGGTCGACGTTACAAATCATTCCCCGAATAAGACTGATTAAAGCTCTTGTTGCACACCGGGAAGTCGGGCACGATGTTCCCGTGGATACACTGCTCCAGCCCCAGCCAGTTCACGCTCGACGGGTCCCTGACCATGCAGCGGTTGATCTCGCTCTTCGGCCCCGACTGGACCCAATAGAGGATCTCCCCGCGCCATCCCTCGACCGCTGCGAAGCCGGACCTGTCCGGCATTAGCGTTCCAAGCGGAACAATGGTCCTGCCGGGAGGCAGGGTCTTCAATATCTCACGGATGATCCGGATGGACTCCCGGATCTCTTCCACCCGCACCCACGCCCGGGCATGGACGTCCCCCGTGATGAGCACGGGCACGTTCACGCTGATGCGGTCATACGGCGGGAAGGGATGATGGATGCGGCAGTCGAGGTTCAGGCCGCTCGCCCGCGCCACGATTCCCACCATGCAGAGGTCCCGTGCCTGTTCAGGCCTGAGCACTCCGGTGTCGCGGACCCGGTCCTCGACCGAATCGTTCTCGTCGTAAATGCTCACAAGACGCTCGAACTCCCGTGTCAGCCAGTCCAGTTCCATGAGAATGGTGTCCACACCTTCCGTGTCGATGTCGACCTGGACCCCGCCCGGCACGATCCGGTCCATCATGAACCGGTGCCCGAATAGCGTCAGGTTCGTGCGAAGCAGTACCTCCTTGAGCCGGTGAAACTGATAGAAGAGCAGCGCAAAGGCCACATCATTGCAGATGGCGCCCAGGTCGCCGAGATGGTTGGCGATGCGCTCCCGTTCGAGAAACAACGCCCGGAGCCACTCCGCGCGGTCAGGCGGTATGGTCCCGGTCAAGGCCTCCACTGCATGGGCATACGCCAGGCTGTGGGCGACCGTGGTGTCCCCCGATACCCGTGCAGCCAGACGCGCGGCCTCCGGCCAGGAAAGCGACTCGAACCGCTTCTCTATGCCCTTGTGCACATACCCGAGACGCGCTTCCAGATTGAGAATATCCTCGCCCATTGCCTGAAAGCGGAAATGGCCGGGTTCGATGATGCCCGCGTGCACAGGTCCCACTGCGATTTCATAGACCCCTTCACCTTCGGCGCGGATCCAGCGATACTCTCCGGGCACGCGCGGCATGGGTTTCGATGCGTCAAAGGTTTTTCTGAGCGGCCAGGCGTCCACGGGCCAATCTTCGTGTTTTATCCAGGGCCGCGGGTCGGGATTGCCGATTGGTGTCAGTCCCATGAGGCTCTGGATCTGGCGCTCGAACCGGTAGGCGGCTACGAACTTTTTTGTCAGGCTCGGGAACGTCGGATCATCGGCAGGGACCTCCGTTTTCACCACAAGGTACTCCTGTTCTCTCCGATAGCAGGCAAAGACGCCGAATCCTCTGCCGAAGGCGGTCTCATCAGTTGCCCATTCCGCGGCAAGCAGCGCGTATTCCTTTTTGAGAGCCCGTGCCGACTCGGCAAACCGATCTCGCGGAACAATGAGGGACATGACGGTAGACGGCGCGAGAGTATCGTCCTCTCTCGCATCAGCACCGAGCACGTTCATGATGAGATTCTTCAGTCTGATCACTTCAACAACCCCACTGCGGTTTGGAACCATCCGGCGAGGAATTTCGGCATATACAGCCCGAGGACGAGGACCACTGCCAGATGCAGGATCACGGGAATATGGGCCGCCTTCAATTTATGCTGGCCCGCTGGTATCTCGCCCGCTACCATGGGCTGGACCCTCCTGAAAAGGGCGGCAAAGGAAACAGCAAGCCCCAGGAGAAGAAAGGGCGCCAAAAGCGGCGCGTCCTTTATGGTTGCCGTGAGTATCAGAAACTCGCTCGTGAACACGCCGAAAGGCGGCATGCCCACGATCGCCATGACCCCGATGGCCATGCCCCACCCCACTAACGGATTTCCCCTGATCAGCCCTTTGATCCTGTCCATCTCCTGGGTCCTGTGCATCTGCGAAGCGTGGCCCACGGTGAAGAAGATGGACGACTTGGTCAGGCTGTGGACCAGCATGTGCAGAAGGGCGCCGAAGGTGGCGATGGGTCCTCCCAGGCCGAAGGCAAAGGTTGCGATCCCCATGTGCTCGATCGATGAATAGGCGAACATCCGCTTGATGTCCTTCTGGCGCAGCAGGGAAAAAGAAGCGACAATGATCGAGAGAATGCCGAAACCCATCATGATGTCGCCTGAATGGTGCGTGCCCGTGGACCCGTCCACAAGGACCTTGCACCGGACCAACGCATACAAAGCAATATTGAGCAAGAGGCCCGAGAGCACGGCGGAGATAGGCGTGGGGCCTTCGCTGTGGGCATCGGGCAGCCAGTTATGGATCGGCACGAGCCCCACCTTGGTGCCGTAGCCCACCATGAGAAACACAAAAGCAAGGGACAGGATGGTCGGTTCGAGTTTGTCGCTCACCTGACTCAGGTTCGTCCAGTGGAGCGCAGCGCCTCCCGGACCGAGCACCTTTTCCGCCGCGAAGTACAGCAGCACCGTGCCGAAAAGCGCCAGGGCGATCCCGACGCCGCAGAGAATAAAATACTTCCATGCCGCTTCGATCGCGGCGGGCGTACGGTACAGTGACACCAACAAGACCGTGGACAAGGTTGCCAGTTCCATGGATATCCAGAGAATGCCCACATTATTGGTCAGGAGGCAGAGCAGCATGGCGAAGATAAAGAGCTGGAACATAGCGTGGTAAAAGCGTATTCTGCGGTGCCCCAGGGTCCCGTGTTCCAGTTCACGGCGCATGTATCTCCTGCTGAAGATCGCGGTGGTCATGGAAACAAAAGCGGTGAGCACGGTGAGGTAAACGCTGAAGGCGTCTACAAAGAAAAAATTGTTTCCCGCAAGAATCGGCCCCTGCTCGTAGACCTCGAGAGCCAGCGCGATGCTCGTTACAAACGTAGCGGCAGAGCCGAGGATGTTCACCTCGGGCGCGAGCCTCCGGTCGCCGATAAAGGCGAGCGCCAGGGATGCGAAAAGTGGGACAATTAAGAGGATCAGGAGAGTCATGAAAACCTCAGAAAATCGGCAATTGTAAATTTACGATTGATAATTTCAAATCAAAAACGTCCTTACGCAATTTGCAAGTCGCAGGTTGAGTAGAACGAAGTGAAACCCACCATATTCAAAATAATTCTTCGTAAAGTTGGTACGTCGGGCTTCGCGTTGTTCAACCCGCCCTATTGCTGAAATCTACATCACCCCTCACCCTCCGCCCTCTCCTCAAGGGGCGAGGAAACTTAAGTCTCCAATTTCCAATCTACAATTTCCAATCGCGCGAGCGTGCGCGTCAATCTTCTTCCTTCAACCTCGCCATCTGATCCACATCCAGGCTGTCGAACGTCGTGCTGATATGAAAAAAGAACATGCCGAAGATAAAGGCCGCGATCAAAAGATCCAGGGCCACGCCCAGTTCGACCACGAGCGGCATGCCGTAGGTGGCGCTCGTTGCGGCGAACAAGAGCCCGTTCTCCATGGCAAGGAACCCGATGATCTGGGTGACCGCATGCCTGCGGGTGATCATCATCAGGAAACCGAGCATGACCGTCGCGAGTGCGACCGCCAGGGTTGAACGAGTCACGAGGGTAGAAAGCTCCCTGATCGGCGCGGTGAGATGATAGGAGAATATTACCAGAACGATCCCCATCAGCATGGTGGTGGGGATGTTCACGATGGTCTCCACTTCCTTATGTATCCTGAGCTTCACGATCAGTTTATGCAGAATATACGGTAGCAGCACGACCTTCATGGAAAGCGTCAACACGGACGAGATGTACAGGTCATGCACTCCACCCACATACCCCACTGTTGCGGTGCTCACAGCAAGCAGAAAACCCTGGACCGCGAACAAATGCAAAAGGGCGTTCATCCTCCGCTGCACCAGCAGGCCGAACGCCGTCAGGAGGATCAGGGCGGCCAGAAGACTGTTGATTTGCGCTGCAAGCTGCATGTCCATATCGTTCCTCTTTTAATGAAACACCTTACTGTCAAAACCAACCACAGAGTTCACAGAGGTTTTAAATATTTTACGAGGTGAACTTCAAACCCTATAATTATCATTACCACGGAGCCACACAGAAGCACACGGAAAGAGCAAAACAATCTTTAATATATGGTTCTCATTATTTCCGTGACAGTTCGTGGCCTTTTCCGTGGTAAAAAATTGACTCAAAATTCACGATGTTGGTTCGTAAAGTACTTTAACAGATTTATCCTCCGTGTTCTCTGTGGTAAATATTATTGTTTCATTTCTCAACTTTGTGGTAAAAAACAATCTATTCCAGCATGAAATACGACAGCATCCCGAGCGTGGCGAAGAGGAACGCGCTGCCCAGGAACTCGGTAATGCGGAAGATCCGCATCTTGGCCATGACGGTCTCCATCAACACGAGGCAGAACCCGACGAAGCCGAGCTTGAGCAGCAATACCGGCAACGCAACGATGATGTCTACAAGGTTTTCGTTCTGCGCGATTCCCCAGGGGAAAAAAGAGGCAATGCCCAGGGAGGTAAAGAGAAAAAGCTTCATCATCCCAGCCCACTCGATGAGAGCAAGGTGGCGGCCCGAATATTCAAGGATCATCGCTTCGTGGATCATCGTGAGCTCAAGGTGGGTCGCGGGGTTGTCAACCGGTATCCTTCCCGTTTCGGCCAGCGCGATCAGGATGAACGCCAGGAGAGCGAAAACCAGAGACGGCCGCAGCAGGGAGTGGCCCTGGGAGATGACCGCAGATATGTGCGACAGGGACGTGGACTTGCTGACGAGTGAAACGGCGAACACGGCCATGAGCATGGCCGGCTCCGCCAGGGAAGCGATGGTCATTTCCCTGCTTGACCCCATGCCTCCGAAAGCGGTGCCGATGTCCATCCCGGCAAGCGCGGTGAAAAATCGAGCTATCGCAAAGAGCGCCACGAGCGCGATCACATCGGCCGTGGCCGACAGCGGCAGGTCCATCGACACGATGGGAATGATCCCCCCGGCCATGATCATGATGCCGAAAACAAGATAGGGCGTAAACCGGAAGATCCACGACGCGTTCTCCGCAAGGGTCACGTCCTTTGCTAAAAGCTTCATGACATCCCGGTAGGGCTGGAACAGGCTCGGCGACCTGCGGCCCTGGAACCAGCACTTCACCATCTTCACCCATCCCGCAAACGCGGGGGCGATGAAGAGGAGCATCACGACCTGGAGAGCCTCTATGATGAATGAATTAATGATCAATCAAAAACCCCTTCAATGCTTTTGACAGGATAACAGGATAAAAATCTGATTTACGAATCTGCTGATGAGCGTCTGTACTCCAGTAATTACCGTTTCATTCATGATCGTCATTCCTGCGGAGGCAGGAATCCAGTCTCATAAACCTCTGGATGCCGGATCAAGCCCGGCATGACGAATAAGGACACGCAAATTAAAATCCAAAATAATCCTGTCACTCCTGTTATCCCGTAAAATTCTTCGACTCTTTTTCATCTCAAGAAAATCAGCAGCACCACGATCGTCACAAAGGAATAAATGAGGTACACCTGGATGTGTCCGTGCTGCATTCTGCCGATCCTGCGGGAAAGCCAGAAGCTGGCGTCAACCACGGGCTGGTATATCCACCCCCAGAAGCGGTCCCGTATCCGGAGGTGGTAATACAAACGCTGCGGGAAGGCCGGATGCGGCGCCGGCGGAAACTGCCGCACGCTCTCCTTGATGTTGAAAAGATATCCGAAGATCCTGCGCAAGGGCATGGCGAAGGATGTGGCGGTGTACTGCATCCGGTTGGTGACCTTTTCAAAACCGCAGTCCCAGAGCGGCACCCGGTGGAGGGCCCCGGGACGAGCATGGAGCAGTAAATACGTTATGATCACTACGGAGAGAATGCCCAGAAATGCAATGGGCGCGGAATAGGATGCCCGCTCGGCCGCGATCGGAGTGAGCCACATCCAGCCGAAGCCCGAAGCAGAGGCCGCGATCGTACCCCCTACCAGTTTCTCCGCGATCGGGTCCATCCATTTGATGATGACCGTTGGGAAAACACCGAGACCGAGACACGTGAGCGCCGTGAGCAGCATGCCGATCCGCATGGTCCAGCGCACCTCATGGATGCGGCCGTGATGGTGCCCGCGCTGATGCCCGAGAAAGGTCACGCCGAAGGCCTTCACGAAACAGGCGGCGGCGAGCGCGCTCGTGAGCGCAAGAAGCGCGGCGCCCAGCGGGATGAGCAGGTTCAGGAGCGGACTGGGAAGCGCGGGCGACAGCAGGAACGCCTGATAGGTGAGCCACTCGGACACAAACCCGTTAAAGGGCGGCAGCGCGGAGATCGAAACGCAGCCGATGAGGAACAGAACGGCCGTCCAGGGCATGAAGCGGATGAGGCCGCCCATCTCTTCCATGTTCTTCTCATGGGTCGCATGGAGCACGGCCCCCGCTCCCATGAACAGGAGCCCCTTGAACATCGCATGGTTCAGCGTGTGATACAAGCCCGCGATGAGCGCCAGGGCCGCAAGGAGAGACATATTGAAGGACGTGAAGATCATAGCGAGGCCGATGCCGATGAGAATGATTCCGATATTCTCGACGGAATGGTACGCGAGAAGCCTTTTCAGATCATGCTGCATCAAGGCATAGAGGACACCCATGACCGCTGAAACGAGTCCGAACACCAGCACGATCGCCCCCCACCACCAGGGGAAATGGCCGATAAGATCGAAGACGACCCGCACGATCCCATAGATGGCTGTCTTGAGCATGACCCCGCTCATGAGCGCGGAAACATTCGACGGCGCGACCGGGTGAGCCTCGGGCAGCCATACGTGGAGTGGGACCACGCCGGCCTTTGCGGCGAACCCGAAGAACGCCAGGAAGAAAGCGAGCGTTGCCAGCCCCGCGGGGAGTTCGGTCCCGCGCATGGCATCGAAGGTATAACTTTGAAATCCGGAGAACCCGGTCGCCAGCCCCGCCATGACACCGAAGGACAGGAGGATCGCGATAGCACCCACGTGGGCCACCACAAGGTATAGGAAAGCGGCCCGCCTGTTTTCGATCCGCTCATCTTCAAAGAGCACCAGAAAGTAGGATGCCGCGGCCATCATTTCCCAGGCGATCAGGAAAAAAAAGGCGTCGTCGGCCAGGACAACGAGAAACATGCCCGCGATAAATACCGAATAAAAGACCACCAGGCTCGTGATGGACCGGTGGCCTAGAAAGCCCTTGACGTAGCCGATAGAGTAAATGGACACGAAAAAAGAGAGCAGACCGACGACCACCAGGAAATAACCGGACAAAAGGTCGAGTCGCAGATGAAAGGGCAGATCCGGCAGTCCGAGAGGCAGAACAACCTGATAGGTGATGCCGCTCGCTACCGCCCAGGCGCCCGCGACCGTAGTGAGCAGGGAAATGATCGCGGTGAAAATAAATCCGACGTTGATGAGGAGGCGCTGGTTCAGGCACAGGAACGGCGTCAGCGCAAGCAGGAGCAGCAGCATTGCGAAAGATGAGGATATGATACTGATAGGTGAAAGAAGCACGTTCTTACCTCCCCGAGTATCCCTGCATCTTTAATCTGGAACTGATCAGTTGTTGGAAATAAAATCCGTGCTCACGAGACGATCAATTCATCGGGCGATTTTATCGATGATCTCGGAAAGTCCGATCATGACCGCGGCGGGCGTCGGCGGGCATCCGGGGATATATCCGTCCACGGGGATCACCTTCGCCGCCCCGTTCGTGACCGCATAGCTGCCTTTATAAATGCCGCCGTCCAGCGCGCAATCTCCGCACGCGACAACAATCCTCGGCTCGGGAGTCGCGAGGTACGTCCTCTTGAGCGCCAACTCCATCTGGCGGCTTACCGGCCCGGTCACGAGCAGAACATCGGCATGACGCGGCGAAGCCACGAAGTCGACGCCGAACCGCTGGATGTCGTAGACCGGATTCGTCAGCGCGGTGCATTCCCACTCGCAGGCATTGCACGAACCCGCGTCTATGTGCCTGATCCGGAGCGACCTCTTAAAGATTGTATCAATCTTTCGCTGAAAGTCAACAATCTTCAACGCCTGCTCCGGGGCGAGGGTAAACCCTTCCGGGAATGGAAGGGCTTTCTTTTTGGAAACTATGTTCCTGATAATTTCTTTAAGCATAATATTCTCTTCTTATTCGCATTCAAGATGACATTATTGCCGTTCTGACACCCTCGGTTGAAGTCCGATGCTTCAAATCGGCTTATTCTCTGATCTCTTTACTCCTTAATCCTAACTCCGAACTCCTAACCCGGACAAGCCGGAACCGAAAGGTCAAAACCGAAAGGCGTCTCGCGCAAAACCGCAAAGGATGCCAAGAAAATCTGTAAGTCTTGGTTTTTTAAAAAACAAATAATTTGGCTTTCTTTGCGAGCTTAGCGACTTTGCGCGAAATATTCTTGCCGTTTTGAGTAGAATTTGATTCTTTGGTTACTAACTCCCGCCTCTCTACATATCCGTCCCTGAATACGATAAATTAAAGCTCTTATTGCACAGGGGGAAGTCAGGCACGATGTTCCCGTGGACCGCGAAGGGCACCGCGGGCCAGTTGCAGTACGACGGCGAGCGAAGCTTCACCCTGAGCGGCTTCCCGTCCTTGTCCGCCATGACAAAGTAGAATAACGACCCCCGCGGCGTCTCTACATATCCTAACGCGGACGAATACGGCGCCGGAGTCTTCACCGGAACGGCAAGTTCGCCCTTGTACCCGCTTTCGATGAGCTCCTGTATCATGGATATGGAACATTCTATTTCTTCCGACCTGACCATCATGCGCGCCATCACATCCCCTTTTTCAAGGGTGTGGGCTTCGAATATCAGGCGGTCGTACAGAAGATGGGGATGGGACTTTCTTATGTCGTCGGCCAGACCCGATGCGCGGGCCGCCACGCCGGTGACGCCGAGCTTTCGGGCGATGTCCTTCGATAACCTGCCGGTATTCTCGAGCCGTTCTATATGAGAGACCGAACCCAGCAGCAGTTTCATGAGTTCCTTATATTCCCGGGTGACGATATCGAGGGTCTTGAGAATATCATCGGTCCGGGAATATACGTCCTTCGTAACGCCGCCGGCGACGTTCACGTTGCGCAGATACCTGCTGCCGGTAAGCCGTTCGTTGAGCTGCATGAGCCGTTCTTTGATCACGGCGCCGTTCATATACCCTACGCCTAAAGCTGTTCCAGCGCACATGTTCCCGATATCGCCGATGTGATTGTACAGACGTTCAAGTTCGAGCAGAAGCGTCCGCACTGCCGAGGCCCTCTCGGTGATCTCGATCCCCATCATGCGCTCTACCGCCATGCAGTATGCGGCCCCATGGGAAAAGGAGGACGTGCCCGAAACGCGCTCGGCAAGCTTCACGCCTTCGATAAAGCCCAGGGTCTCAAAATGTTTTTCCGTGCCCTTGTGCGTATAGAACAGCCGGGGCTCGAGAAAAAATATGGTTTCTCCCACTGCGCTGAACCTGAAATGTCCGGGTTCAATGATGCCCGCGTGCACCGGTCCCACCGGGATCTCCAGGATCCCTTCGCCCGCGACTTCCATGAAGGGATGCGGGACCTTTACCATCGTTCCCTCGCCCCATTCGCTGAGTTCGGACTCAGAAATCGACCAGTCCTTGCGAAGCGGGTGCGCATTCGCAGGAAAGGCTTCGTGAAAAACAAGCCTGCGCTGGTCGGGATGTCCCTTCGGCGTCAGGCCGAACAGATCCATGATCTCGCGTTCGTACCAGTGAGCGGCGGGAATATGAGGCGTGAGCGAGGGGAACGAGAGATCATCCTCCTTCAGCGCGAGGACGATACTGTTGAACCGATCCGTCCCGGGTATCGAAAAAACCACGTAGACCCTGAACACGCCGTCCCGTTCCCGCTCATCGGTCGCGAACATGACGCGCAGCAGCGCATGAAGATCGTCGATAAAATACTGGCAACAATACTTGAAGTCGTCCCTGTTCACTTCGATGGTGGATTCGTTCAACCGTTCCTTGACGCTGAGCGCTTTTTTTATGATCTTTTCCATCAATTTGCTCCGAGGACCTGAACACAGGTCCTGATCGCGTTGTCGACAAACCCGGGGACCGTTACGCCCATGACAATGACCGCTATCGCCATGACGACCATCACCGCGTTGCCCAGGAATTCTCCGAACGTAAACGCGGAGGCATGGTGCGCGCCGGCATCAGGGACCAGGACTTCTCCCGGCTTGCCGAACAACATCTTCCCGAATCCCGAAAGCACTCCGTAAAACACGATGACCACGAACACCAGGAAGAGCGCCACCACGGGCCACAATCCCCTGTCGACAGCAGCCTTCATAACCGTGAACTCACTCATGAAAATATTAAAAGGCGGCGTACCCGAAAGCGACAATGCGCCGATGAACGTGAGCGCGCCGAGCAGCGGCATCGACGAAAGAACGCCGTTCACATTCGCGATGTTCGTGGAACCGAAGCGCGCCTGAATTTTGCCTGAAGCGAAGAACATCAGCGGCTTGGACAGGGCATGGTTCAGGATGTGGAGCAGCGCGCCGTAGATCCCCACCGGCCCGCCGATGCCGATGCCCAGGGCGATGATGCCCATATGCTCGATGCTGCTGTACGCGAGGAGCCTCTTGTAATTGTCCTGCACCAGGATGAAGATGGACGAGATGCCGATCGAGATGAGTCCGAAGATGATGAGCAGGTTCCCGGTGAACGCTCTGCCGGTCGATGGCTCAATGATCGAGACGAAGCGCATGATGCCGTAGAAGGCCGTGTTCAGGAGAATGCCCGAGAGCAGTGCGCTGATGGGGCTTGGCGCCTGGCTGTGGGCGTCGGGCAGCCAGTTATGCACCGGGGCGAGGCCTGCTTTGGTGCCGTAACCCACGAGCACGAAGACGAACGCAAGTTTCATGGTTTCGGGATTCAGCCTGTGGGCCACGCCTCTCAGTTCGGTCCAATTGAGCGCGCCTTCGGCGCCCATGACCGCCGTTGACGCGTAGTAAGCGATGAAGGTGCCGAGCAGGGCGAAGGTGATGCCGACCGTGCACAGGATGATGTACTTCCACGCGGCTTCGACGGCCAGGGGCCGCTTGTGAAACCCGAGACCGATGAGGAGCGCGGATACGATGGTCGTCGCCTCGATGCCAATCCACATGACAGCGAGGTTGTTCGCCATGGTCACGAGGAGCATGGTAAAGATAAAGAGGTGGAACAGTCCGTAATAGGTCCTCACGCCGCGAAGGTTCATGAGGCCGGTGTCGAACTCATGCTCAAGATAACCGATGGAATAGATGGCCGAGGCGAGGCTCAGTAAGATCACCAGCGCCATGATGTACCCCGACAGGGCGTCCATGGAAAACGCCCCGCTCAGATCGGAGACCGAACCGGCAAAAGATGCGGCAATGACCGGGAACGCGCACACGACCACCGTCGCCACGCCGAGAAGACTTACGTAGCCGACAATGCGCGGATTCCGCATGTTATAGCAGATGATCGCGGTGATGACAGGTATGATCAATAGTGCAAGCATATTAGTCGCTTTGCTCCGATTGTCGCTTTGCTCCATTGGAAATTGGAGATTGGAAATTGAAGAATGAAGATTTTAATGATTTTACTTCAATTCTGAAATTTCCAATTTACCTGTGCCCAGCGCTTACGAGTGCCCCGCGCGAGTGCAGGGTACAATCTTCATTTTCCAATTCGGCGCACCGTGCGCGCCGCTCATCCTTTAAGCACCGTAAGCTTGTCCAGGTCCGCCGAGGCAAAGGCGCGCTTGATCTGGATGGCGAAGATCCCCAGGATGATCACTCCCATGAGCATGTCGAACAGCACGCCGAGCTCGATCATGGTCGGCATGCCGAAGGTCAGGGAAAAGCCCGCGAGAAAGAGCCCGTTCTCCATGAACAGCAGCCCCAGCACCTGCGTCAAGGCCTTTTTCCTCGTGATCATGATGAACAGGCTGATCAGGATCACGGCGATGGAGATCTGGAGAACGTTCCGTGAAAAACCGGTCACGAAGATGCCGTCCTTAAGCGAGGCGTACACCACGGCCACGAGAATGCCCGAGATGGCGAGGGACAAGGCGTTGCTGATGTAGGGCTGCACCTCGTGAGTCACCCGCATCTGGCGCACGATCCTGCGGAGAAAGATCGGAATAAGGATGCCTTTCGTAGCCAGGGTCAAGAGGGCGGCGATGTATAAGTGCGTCTCGCCCGCCAGTATTGCTACCACGGCGATCAGGCTGGCCAGAAGCCAGGAGTTGATCGTGTAGGCCGTCACGTATGACTCGATGCTCTTGAAGGCATTCAGGGTCACCGCCGTCAGAAGTATGCCGACAGAAATGTAATCGGTTATGGAAAAAGCCTCCAACCATGCTTTCATGTCGCTGCGCTCCCTAAACCGGACAAGCCGGAACAAAATGGAAAAGGCTAAAAGGCTTCTCTCGCAAAGCCGCAAAGGACGCCAAGAAAACCTTGAACTCTTGCTTTAAAAAACAAATGATTTAGACTTTCTTTGCGAGCTTTGCGCCTCAGTGTGGCCCTCTTCTCGGCCATTGCGCGAAATAATCTTCCCATTTTGAGAAGAATTTAAGTTGTAACTGACTAGTAAATATGAAACACACCTCGGCACGCTCCGCATGTCGCTACTTCCCCATCATGATATGCGTCACCAGCGACAGGAACGCGAGCACGAAGGCGCCTCCGAGGATCGAGGGGAGCTGAAAGAACCGGACCTTCGCTCGCGTCGACTCCACGACCGCCATCAGAAGCGCCATACCGGACATCTTCAGCGCGTACGCGCCGATCGCGGTTACGAATCCCGCGCCGCCGGCCGGGTGCATCATTCCCAATGGAAGGAATATGTCCGCGGCAAGCGTGAACAGGATCATCTGCTTCATGGAGTGCGCCCACTCCATGAGCGCGAGGTACTTGCCGGAGTATTCCAGGACCATGCCTTCGTGGATCATCGTGAGTTCGAGGTGCGTGTCCGGGTTGTCCACAGGCACCCTGCCCGTCTCGGCGATGATCGCCACGATAAAGGCGGACAACGCCAGCAGGTGCGACGGCGAATAGGCCGCCCCCTGCGCATCGGCGATGCGCGCGATGTTCGTCGATCCCGCCGCTATGGCGGCCGTAAAGAGAGCGAGCATCATCATGGGTTCGACCAGGATCGCGACGGTCATTTCCCGGCTGCTCCCCTCTCCGCCAAAGGCGGTCCCGGCGTCGAGCCCCGCCAGGGCCATGAAGAAACGGGCAAGAGCGAATAAATAAATGAGGGCGATGACATCGCCCATCATGCCGCCGGCCGGCGCTGTCGAGATCACCGGAACGATCATCGCAGCCGCCACAGTTGCCGAGAATACGACGTAGGGCGTGGCCTTGAAGATCCAGGACGTGACCGTGGACACGACCATGTCCTTCTTGAACAGCCGCAGAAGGTCGTAGTAGGTCTGGAGAACGCCCGGGCCCACCCTGCCCTGCATGTACGCCTTGAGCTTCTTGATCACCCCGGTCACGAGAGGCGAAAGGAAGATGATTATGAGAAATTGAAAAAATTCCATAAAATAAGCATTCTTTGATGATCTCGTAAACTGTCATCATCTACCGCGGAGGCGAAGCCTGCTCTTGCCTGTGGCCGCGATATGGCAACAGCAGGCTACGAAAGAGCGGCCATAAAATGGAAACACGGAGAAATGTAATTAAGAAGAGTAAGGATTTTCTCTGCGTCTCTGCGTCTCGGCGGTTAGGTCAGACTAGTTATGAATGCATCAATTTTTATTTTCCTTACGTTCCGAATATCAACAGCACGATCAGCGTGATCAATATATATCCCAGATACAACTGGAGGCTTCCAGACTGGAGCAGCTTCACTTTACCCGCCACAATATTGATGGACCTCGTTACCGGCTCATACACGTAGTGTTCGAAGAACGGCGTGATCTCGCCCCCGTATTTGATCGACTTCACGAAAAAAGGTTTGACCAGATAGGTCACCTTCAGGTCCCTGCTCGGAAGGTAGATGCGTTTGTAAATGATCCTGAGCGGCTTGGTAAAGGCCGTGGCCGTATACTGCATGCGCGAGGTGAGGCCCGGAATGCCGCAGGCCCAGGAATCGGCGTACACGGTCTTTCTTCTCCCTCCGGCGATCCGGATGAAGATCATCACGGCGATGAGCATCACGACCATGGTGATGAGTATCGCCATGGGTGAAAGCGTCGCCGAGGTCTGCGAAATGCCGAGGATGCCCGTTTGGTATGCGAGCGTGGACGCGCCAGTCAGGCTGTAGACTGCGGGAAGAAGAATCGACAAGGCCGCGTCGGGGAAGACCCCTACCAGGAGACACGGAACGGCGAGCATGGCCATGCCCGAGATCATGGATACGGAAGATTCCTGCGCGTGGCGCGCCCGTTCTCCCCTGGGCATGCCGAGAAAAGCGATGCCGAAGGCCTTCACGAACCCGGCTGCGGCCAGGGCACCGGTCAGCGCGAGCGCCGCCCCGCCGAGCGGGGAAACGATCTTCGCCGTGACCGAAGGCGCCTGAAAGCCGAGCAGCAGAGACTGGTACGTGAGCCATTCGCTCACAAAACCGTTCATGGGCGGAAGCGCGCAGATCGCGAGCGCGCCTGCCAGGAAAAAGAGGCCCGTGTACGGCATTCTTTTCAGAAGCCCGCCCAGGTCCTCCATATTTCCCGTGCCCGTGCTCGCGATGACGGACCCGGCACCCAAAAAGAGCGCACCTTTGAACAAGGCGTGGTTCAGCACGTGAAACAGGGCTGCGGCGAGCGCCAGGGAAGACAAGGCGTACAGGCCGTTGCTCTTGAACATCATGGCCGCGCCCACGCCCAGGAGAATGATCCCGATGTTCTCGACGCTGGAGTAGGCAAGGAAGAGCTTCAGATCGTTCTCGATCAGGCTGTACAGGATACCGAGGAGCGCGGAAACGGCGCCCACTCCGATGACCGTGATCCCCCACCACTCCGGTCCCTGCCCCATGACGTCCATGCAGATTCGGATAAGCCCGTAGACCCCCATCTTCACCATGAGGCCGGACATCACGGCCGCGACATTGGACGGCACAACGGCGTACGCCCGGGGGATCCAGGTGTGCAGCGGGATGATGCCCGCCTTGGTGCCGAACCCGATCACGGCGAAAATAAAGATGATCGATTTCACGTTCACCGGGACAAGCGCAATGCCCCCCTTCATTCCCTCGAAATCCATCCTGTTCGTATACCGGTAAAGGATAAAGAAGAGTGCGATGATGAACGCCGTGCCGATATGCGTCATCACGGCGTAAAAAAGGCCTGCGCGGGCCGCCTTCTCGCTCCGCTCGAAGATCACGAGGAAATAGGACGCAATGGCCATGGTCTCCCAGGAGATCAGGAAGGTGAAGATGTTCGCTGACAGCACCACGGCATAGAGGCTCAGGATGAGGATATTGTAGAAGAACCCCATGAAGCCGGCGTTCGGGAGGTCTCGCGTGAAGCCGATGGAATAGATGGACACGGCCACGGTGATCAGCGAGATCGTTATCATGAAAAAGCCGGACAGGGCGTCTCCGCGGAAGGAAAACTCGAATATCGAGGACGCCGGAATCACGGCATATTGCACCGGACCGGCCAGGACCAGGTAAAATGCGGGAGCGAGAAAGCTGATCGCGCCGGACATGGAGAAGAGATAAGGAGAGAATGTTGGTTTTTTTATGAGGGATAAGGGCAGTGAGGGCGCCAAGAAGAAAAAGCAGGATGCCAACAAAAAGAAATTGTTCCGTCTGCATGATGATAAAAAATCCCGGTAATCTCAAAAATCAGTTCATGCGTTGCTCCGCATGTCGATGCCGTAGTATATGCGTTTCAGTTGTTTTGTCAAGATTTTTCTCGACGAGACGATCAGCAGCGGCTATCCGTGTTGTCAAATAAAAAAGGGCGGCATCTCAGCCGCCCCAGTATGGATTTTTTCATCGGTACCTTTGATCTAGTGTCCTCCGACTTTCAAGAGTCCGCTCGCGGCGAGCGAGAGCACAAGGACCTCGACGATCGCAAGGACAACGTAAGCGGTGTCCTTCTTCCTGTACAGGATCGGCAGGATCACCAGGTAGCACAGGATGGTCAGCCCCGACAGCATCGCGATGCCGACAAAATTCAGGTAATCGCCCTTTCCGACCAGCGCGGCCCAGTGCCAGCCCGTCGGCGCGTTCAGGGCAACGTTGTAATCGTGCACCCTCATGGTCCAGTACTTCGGCAGATCATCGATCGGCACAAAGGTCGGGAGTACGCCCGAGATGTAGACGAAGAAGGTGATCACCAGGACGGCGAGCCCCAGCCACATCCCGATATTGAGAACACCTGCATACGCCATCTGTTCTTCAGATGCCTTATTATTTTTTACGCTCGTCATTATTCGTTCCTCCTATTTCCAGATATCGAGTCCCTTGAGCAGGGACCTGAGTCCCGCGAAGAGCAGGAGACCGATCACCATCCACTTGATGGCCTTGGGTTTCGACTTGGCGAGGATCTTCACGCCGATGATAGAGCCGAGCATGATCCCGACAAGGGACGGCACCACGATCATGGGCAGCACGGCGCCCTGGTTCAGGTAGACCCAGGCGGCCGACGTGTCGGTGATCGAGAGCAGGAACTTGCTCGTGGCCACCGAGATCTTGAGCGGAGCGCCCATCAGCAGGTTCAGCACGGGCACGTTCGCCCAGCCGGCGCCAAGGCCGAACATGCCGGCCATGATGCCGATCACCACGAACAGGGCCAGGCCCATCGGCGTTTTATGGACGGTCCATTCCACGTCCTTGCCGAGCGACTCCTCCCGGTAGATGCCCATGATCCCGAGGCTCTGTGCGAGATTGTCCGGTTTCGGAACAATGGGGAAGTCGGACTTCTTGGCAGTTGCCATGATGACCACGATGAACAGGATCGTCGCGCCAAGGAGGGTGTTCACCACGTTCGGCTTGAGTGCGAGGCCGATCATCGCGCCGCCGATCGCGGCCGCCGAAGCGATCACCGCCACGGGAAGCGCCAGCCGGAGGCTCGCGAGGTTCCTCTTCAGCAGACCCGGACCCGCGGCAAGCGCGCCTGCGAGAGCAACAAGGAGACCGGCGCCTCTCACGAAATCTATGTTGAACGGGAAAAAACCGCCCACGATCGGCACGAACAACACGCCGCCGCCCACGCCGCCGAGCACCGCCAGGATGCCGAGGATGAACGTGGTGACGAACAATGCCAGAGGCCAGATCCACCAGGGTGTGGTCGACCCCGGCACAACAGAAACCGGGCCAGGCGTTGCCGCATGGGTATCACCGAGTTCCGCTGCTTCTATTGGCGCGGGAGCAGAAGCTGTCGCGTCGTTCGAAGCGAAC
The DNA here is from genome assembly GCA_963796285.1 of Nitrospirota bacterium. Classification (GTDB taxonomy): domain Bacteria; phylum Nitrospirota; class UBA9217; order UBA9217; family UBA9217; genus JALNZF01. The sequence continues at coordinate 159,558 of CAWCKW010000012.1, read as the reverse complement.
ACCGTCCCGGCTGCGGTCAGCATGGACAGAACGACCAACAGCATGACAGAGAATTTCAAATAATGCTGTACCATTTCTTTTCCTTTCTTTCCTATGAATTCAATAGACTAACTTGATATGCATGACCGATCCATTGCGTAATGCAATTGCGCAGTTTCAATTTGCACGGTTTGTTATGTTATTATAATGATGGAGAAGTTGTCAAGAAAAATGTTCCACTTGAGCGCGGGAAATCCATTAATTCATACGATGAACCGATAAGAAACCCTTATGGTGAGGTGAAAAAAAAGGCGGGACTGATACCCTGCCCTTCGCAGATAGACATAGAGGGAGAATTTTTATAGTTAGAACCTATGGCTCCAGGAAATCGTATAGATGTACGTTTTGGTCCCGTTATCATCTCTCTGCCAGGCGTCCTGACGCATCGCACCGAGCGTTAACCCCCAGGGGACATACATAAGATCGAGTCCATAGGAGGTCGTCGAGAATGCGGGGATACTATCTGATGTGTTCGGGCTAAATGTTTTTGTGATGTCCTGGGTTCCCCGCTTTCTGTCCGCCATCCCAAAAATATCCACAAGCACATTACCGAGCCGAAGGCCCATCTGGACCCCACCCTGCAGTCCATACAAATAAGAATCAATGGTCCACGAATCACGCACAACGTTCGACCTGAAGACCGCCGGTACATTATCCAAGTTCATTGACGAGATATTGAACGCCGGTCCGGCAAAGACAATAACATTGAATACATTGTTTTTGTAAGGCTGAACCTCGAGATCGACGCTGATCGGAACGGACACACCGTCGAGTTTCATGGCGTTTCCCGCACCCATGTGCCCGTTCAGAGAGATAACTCCAATAGCGTAATCAATGGCAAATTGATCGCTATATGCCGACCTGCCAGCCGCAGTGATGCCATAGCCATCCAGTTTAAATCCACGGCCAGCGGTCGTGGAAGCACTGCTTTTCATTTGCAGGTAGGTGGCTCCAATCTTTAGATCGTTCTCGTACCCATCAAATACCGGGGTAGCCAGGGGAGAGGGACTGATGGAGAACGAAGACTGCCCGGCGGCAAAGGCTGACGACACCATGCCTGCCATGACCAGCGCTGAGACAACAAGCAAAACTGATCTGCGGATCATAATAACACCTCCTGATGTTATTGATATTAATTATTCGAATTGCGAGGGCCTTATTTTAATTCTAGCAGAAATTTTGTGTTTTTGAACATTACCTGGTCGAGCATACAACCGCCCGAAATTATCGGACCTTACCTCAACAAGCTGTCAAAAACAAATCTCACCTGTCTGCTCAACGATTCGTACTCCTCGAGAAGCTTCTGCCCTGCCGATGTCTCCCCATCCAGGTATCCCATGCGCAGCGCAAGGGGCCGGAGCTTTTCCGGGTCTCTGCTCAGTCCGCTCGTCGCCTGGTTCGAAACGATCCGCATCCTGCTCTCGAGCTGTCTCATGAAAAGATAAGCCCTCATCAAGGTCCGGTATGCCTCCTCGTCAAGAAGCCCCTTTCTTTTCAGTGCCCGCAAGGCATTGTGCGTTCCCGGGACCCGGACCCTCCGGTGTTGCTTCCCGTGGAGCAGCTGCAAATACTGGACAAGGAACTCAATGTCCACCAGGCCGCCGGCGCCCTGTTTGATATTGTATGTTGCCGCGCTTTCCCTCGCGATCTCGTCCTCCATCCGACGGCGCATCGAGATGATGTCTTTGGCCAGTGAGGTCCGGTCCTGATCACGGTAGATCAGGTCTCCGATGGATGAAGCAAACTCTTTTCCCACCACGCCGTCCCCTGCCACGCGCCTCGCCCTCAGCAGCGCCTGGAGTTCCCAGGTCTCCGCATGATGTGCATAGTAGTTCTTGAACGCGTCAATGCTCTGCACCAGCGGACCTTTGGAACCCGTGGGCCGAAGCCGGGTGTCCACGCGGAACACGAACCCCTCTCGCGTGAGCGTGGAGAGATAGGAGATGGTCTTTTCCGCCACTTTGCTGAAATATTCCGACACCGTCAGGCCTGTTGGCGGGGCCGCTGCCCGGGACTCGGTAAAGACAAAGAGAATGTCGAGGTCGGAGCCGTAGGAAAGCTCCCTGCCGCCAAGTTTTCCCACGCCAATGACGGCAAGGCCTGTTGTGGACCCCTGCGCGTTATACCGCATGCCGGTTTCGGATGCCGCGAGCGCAAGCGCGGCGTCGAGACAGACCTCCGCGAGCTTCGACAGCTCGCGGGAGACCGCTGCCAAAGGCATATTCGACAACAGGTCCGCCATGCCGATCCGGATCTCTTCCAGGTTCTTGAACCGCCGCAGGGCGTCAAGTTTCGATGCTAAGTCCGGGGAGAGATCAAGGACGTCGCCAAGTTCCTTTGCAAAGGCGGCGCAGGTGCCTGCTTTGGATGACTTTCGCGATTCGATCAGGTTCTGGAGGAGTATGGGCCTGCTCACCAGCATTCGCGACAGATACTCGCTGTTGGCAAATACCGCGATCAGGACCTTGCCGGCTGACGGGTCGATCCTCATCAGCGCCTGGAATGCTTCCCACGAACCCTGTGCCGCAAGAAAGGACTCGAGATGGTTCAGCGCCATGTCGGGATCGGGTGAAGCGATGATCTCCCGGAACAGCGCCGGAAAGACCTCGTAAAAAAGTCTGCGGCTTCGCGGAGTCTGATGAACGAAGGCGGTGCCTTCACGCAGCAACAGCAGGTCCCGGTACGCCTTGGCGGGGTCCCTGAACCCGAGCTTCCCCAAGAGAGAAACCGCCTCCTGCTCCGGCGTTTCCGGATCAAGCAAGGCTGAATAGTCCTTGACCGATGATCCGTCGGCTCCCTCTTCTCCGGTAAAGGCGAACAGGTCGTCGTAGATGGCCCTGACCTTCTTCGTGTGCTCGGCATAGTCGTGGAGCAATGCCTCCGCCTCTTTGCCGGGTCCAAAATAGCCCGTACGGCGGGCAAGGGCGCGAAGTTCGCGTTCATCGTCCGGAAGCGTTTGGGTCTGAAGATCATCGAGGATCTGGATCCGGTGCTCCACGGTCCGGAGGAAAATGTAGGCATTGGAAAGAACAGCGTGCTCCTGATAGGAGATGAGCCCCTTTTGCGAAAGGATATGGAGGGCCTTGAGGGCGTTCTTTTCGCGCAGCGTCCGGTCCCTGCCGGCATAGACAAGCTGAAGCGCCTGGATCACGAACTCGATCTCCCGGATGCCGCCGTAGCCGAGCTTCACATCGCGGTTCGTCCTGCCCTTCTGCTCCACGTCCCTGTTGATCTTTTGCTTCATATCGCGGATCTCGGCGATCGCACTGTAGTCGAGATACTTCCGGTACACAAAGGGCGCGATACGGTCCATGAATTCCCCGCCCACGGCCTCGTCGCCGGCCACCGGCCGTGCCTTGAGCAGCGCCGACCGCTCCCAGGTCTGGCCCCAGGACTCGTAGTAGATCTCGTATCCCCCCAGGCTCTGGGCCAGCGGGCCGCGCTGCCCCTCGGGACGGAGACGCATGTCCACGCGGAACACGAACCCGTCCCCGGTCTTCTCGCCGATCGCCGCGCTCAGCTTCTCCGCGAGCTTGATAAAATACTCGTGGTTCGATATCCGGTTCGTTCTGAGACCGTCTGCGGAGAGGACCCCCTCGGTCTCGCCGTCAGCGGTATAGACATACATGAGGTCGACATCGGAGCTGAAGTTCAGTTCCATGCCTCCGAGTTTTCCCATGGCGATGACCGCGAACCCGGCCGGTGTCATTGATCCGTCGGGGTTTTCAAGGATCGGTCTGCCGTATCGTTTGGCGAACCCGGCATCGGCCCATTCATACGCCTTCTGCAGGCAAACCTCGGCGAGATGGGACAGGTCCGCCACCGTCTCCTGCAGGTCCGCCCTGACGAGCAGGTCGCGCAGACCGATCCTGAGCATCTCTTGTTTGCGGAACAGCCTCAACCAGTGAAAGAAGCCTTTATCATCGAGGTCGTCCCTGATCATGGCTGCCAGGCGTTCCGCAAAGCCCTGTTTGTCGCTCTGCTGTGCGAGAAAGACCGGATCGGACAGAAGCGTCAGACTTTCATCTGCGATCGTGACGAGGAAGGTGGATAGGAACCGGCTGGCGCCGAAGATCGTGATGAGAGAGCGAAGGATATCGTGGTTCGTCCGGCAGAGCGAAACAAAGGAGGGAATGTCCGCGAGCGCGCCCGCAAAGCGCTCGAAATTGTTCAATGCCATGTCGGGATCAGCGGCCCTGGACAGATCGGCAAGCAGCAGCGGCAACAGCTGCGAGAACCCCTCCGCGCCGATCGTTGCGCCCGAGAGCTCGAGGTTTCTGAGCGCCTGGGCCGTGTCCTGTACCCCAAGTTGCGATAATTGTTCAGGATCAGGCGTTATATGTTTGTCAAATGACATTTTTTATATTATACTGATAAGTATCAGGAGTTACAAGCGCAAGCACTCTTTTCGACAGGGACACAGGATACAGTCTTGATCCATTCTTGATGATCTCGTTCAAAATCTTGCTTTTACACGGAGGCACAGAGGACACGAAGAAAGGCCGCTCGATTAAATCATCCTTACACTTTGTGTCTTCGTGGTTCTCAGTGTGGCATAATCCGTGACTTTCTTACGAATTTATCATTCTTGAATTAGGTAAATCCTGTTCACCTGCCAATATATCGATATGATCCAACTCCGCGACAACCAGCGCTGCTACGTCTGCGGCAAAGAAAACCCGGCCGGCCTTGGCGTTGATTTTGAGATCAACAGAGAGCAGCGGGCCATCAGCGCGAAATTCACGCCATCGGTCAATCACCAGGGGTACGAAGGGATCGTCCACGGCGGCATCCTCTCGACATTGCTCGATGAGGCCATGGGCAAGATCACCGTCAGCCTCGGGATCCCCGCCGTGACCGCGGAAATAACAGTCACCTTCAAGGCCCCGGCCGCACCGGGAGATGAACTGCTCGTTTCCGGCTGGATCACCAGTGAAACGAAGAAACTGATCCAGGCCCAGGCGAAGATAGAACGGGGGCCGGTCGTGATCGCGGAGGCGACAGCGAAACTTGTGAGGATAGAGAGAGAATAGAGCACAGATGCCAGAGGACAGAAAAATCAAAATCTTTAGTCAGTTGTCTGTAATCTGTCTTCTGTTCTCTGTTTTCTGAATGATTATGGAATACACCCACAAACAACTCATAGCCCTTATCAAGACCAGGACCGGCAAGCCCGTGATGGTGCGCGAGCTGATGCGGCTGCTGAAGCTCACGGCCGACGACCGGCATGAGCTCAAACGGGCGCTCAACGAGCTTGTCCTGAACGGCGAGATCATCAAGACGCGCGGCAACCGCTACGGCCTACCCGAGAAGATGGACCTCGAAACGGGCATCTTCCAGGCCCACCCGCAGGGATACGGGTTCGTGATACCGGAAATAAAAGGCAAGACAGACATCTACATCTCCGCGAAGGGCAAACTGGACGCCATGAACGGCGACAAGGTCGTGGCCCGCGTATCGCCGCCAGCCGGGAGAAGGAAGCCCGCGGGCAAACGCGAGGGCCTGATCATCCGCATCCTCGAGCGCGCGCACACGAGGGTCGTCGGCACGTATGAGCTCCCTGATCCGAAGACCGGAGGATACGGTTTTGTAACGTCCCGCGACCCGAAGATAACCCAGGACCTTGTCATCGGCAGGGAGAACGCGGGCGCAGCCAGAAACGGCGACATCGTGTCCGCCGAGATCATCTCCTACCCCATGCGCGGCAGACCGCCTGAAGGCAGGATCCTCAGGGTCATCGGCCAGCCCGGCCAGCCCGGCATCGACTCCGAGCTGATCATCGAACAGTACGAGTTGCCGGTCCATTTTACGCCCGCCACGATCCGTGAGGCCGAAGACATCCCGCAGCAGGTCAGCGCCGCAATGCGCAAGGGCAGGAAAGACCTCCGGGACCTGGTGACGGTGACCATTGACGGAGAAACGGCCCGCGACTTCGACGACGCGATCTCCATCGAAAAGATCAAGGCGGGATACCGCCTCTGGGTGCACATCGCCGATGTTTCGAGCTATGTCAATGAAGGCACGACCCTTGATGAAGAGGCCTACCAGCGCGCCACGAGCGTGTACCTGCCGGACCGCGCCATTCCCATGCTTCCCGAGGCGCTCTCGAACGGCATCTGCAGCCTGAACCCGAACGTGGACCGGCTCACCTTCACCTGCGAGATGGACATCTCTCCGGAGGGAGAGATCGTGCGGTACGACATCTACGAGAGCGTCATCAACAGCAACGAGCGCATGACCTACACCGCGGTGCGCGAGATCCTCGTGGACCGTGACGCGGCCCAGCGGACGCGCTATGCCGCGCTGCTCGACGAGTTCGGGCTCATGGAAGAGCTCATGGCGGTGCTGCGCGCGAAGCGGGCGAAACGGGGCAGCATCGACTTCGATCTTCCCGAACCCCAGATCGTGCTCGACCTCCAGGGCCGCATGACCGACATCCTCAAGGCCGAACGGAACATGGCGCACCAGATCATCGAGGAGTTCATGCTCGCGGCGAACGAGACCACGGCGCGCCACATCGAGCGGAAAAAAGCGCCGTTCATCTATCGCATCCATGAGGAGCCGGCCGAGGAAAAATTGACGGACCTTATCGAGTTCCTCGCCACCCTCGGCATCACCCTCCCGGCGGTGAAGAAGCTCAAACCCCTGCACCTGCAGAAGGCGCTCGCCAAGGCCAAGGGCACGCCGGAAGAGACGCTGATCAACACGGTCCTGCTCCGCACCATGAAACAGGCAAAGTATTCGGCCGAGAACGTCGGCCACTTCGGCCTCGCCGCCGAGACGTATACGCACTTCACCTCCCCTATCCGGCGCTACCCGGACCTGATCGCGCACAGGATCCTGAAGGCGGACCTGCGCGGCAGGCTGAAGGACCCGGCCTATGCCGAGAAGCTTGCTGAAAAACTTCCCGGCCAGGCGGAACACTGCTCCAAACGTGAACGGATCGCCATGGAGGCGGAGCGCGACGTGATCACCATGCTGAAGCTCGAGTTCATGAAGGACAAGGTGGGCGAGGTGTACGACGGCATCATCACGGGAGTGCTGCAATTCGGTTTCTTCGTGCAGCTCCACGATCTCTTCGTGGAAGGGCTGGTGCATGTCTCGTCGCTCAACGACGACTACTACCACTATGTGGAGAAGCTGCATTTGCTGCGGGGAGAAAAGAAGAAGTCCTCATATCGCATCGGCGACACAGTGCGGGTGCGGGTGGACCGCGTCGACGCCGTCAGGAAGCGGATCGATTTTTCGTTGTCTGCGGATTAAAACGATTTTTCAGGACAGCTGGCAGGTTGGTCTGAACAATGTGAAGCCCAACATCTATTTCATTCACGCCCGATTGTTCAATCAAATCGTATCAGTTCATTTCTTCCCTCTTCGGATGATAAACTCCCGCTTTCACATACCATGAAGTAATATTATTAACATGTACGAGAGAACACGGCTGACTCACCCTGGCGAAGCCCGGACAAAGTCGATTCGCAGCTGAGAAACGATTATTTTATGCTTGTACAGATCGGGTCCAAAGCGTCTCGGGAGCAATATCGATATTACCCGGACAAATATATGGATTTTTTATTATGCAGGTGAGACAGGTCGAGTGATGCTAACTCGCAAACTTCTTGATAATTATTTCCTCGATCTTGGAATGGTTATCTCTGGTATAAGATTGGTAGAGATTGACAAGCTTTGTCTGATATTCGCTTTCTGAGACGAGGCCTGCCTCTTTGGCCTTATCCAGAATACCCATTTTGCCGCGCAACGCAGATTGATCATCTTCCCCTAATTGCGCCACGAGCGCCATGCTTCTTTCCAACCTTTTATTACGATATATCTTCATGGTCTTTTGGACTATATAAGCGGTAATAGCCGTAGCAATAAGTGGCAAAAGCACCGAAATAAATCTATAGGTCGTGTTACTGACCACATGGGTTCCTCCTTTCATTATACCAACGGAGGACAGGAAGCCTTTGATCGGCGAGTTCGTAAAAGTTGAGGCTACCCACGATCCGACCAAAAGCCCAACAATAGCGCTGACACCCGGGATCTGGCTGAACAACTGCTTATTCGTATGATAGACAATTTCTTTAAACTCCCTGGCAAGCTTAACCTTATCCATATTCTTCAGGTCCTGGAGAAACTCTATTAAGAAATCAATCAGCTTATTCATGGCGATATGATAAATCTCCATTCCAGCAATGTCAATATAACTTCAAATATTGATGTTCAACAATTTATTATCAGGACGGATTGCGGAACATTGCTCCAAACGTGAACGGATCGCCATGGAGGCGGAGCGCGACGTGATCACCATGCTGAAGCTCGAGTTCATGAAGGACAAGGTGGGCGAGGTGTACGACGGCATCATCACAGGAGTGCTGCAATTCGGTTTCTTCGTGCAGCTCCGCGATCTCTTCGCGGAAGGGCTGGTGCATGTCTCGTCGCTCAACGACGGCTACTACCACTATGTGGAGAAGCTGCACTTGCTAAGGGGAGAAAAGAAGAAGTCATCATATCGCATCGGCGACACCGCGCGGGTGCGGGTGGACCGCGTCGAGGCCGTCAGGAAGCGGATCGATTTTTCATCGTCTGCGGAGTAACGACGAGTTTAGCTGCTTGGCAGCTGGAACGTTTGGTTGGAAACGATCTTATGATTTTATGGGCGTCCCAACCTGCCCGTACTATCGTCCATAGGCTTTGTCTTCATTCCTTTCAGAACCCAGTAAAGGCCGCGCACATTTTCCTGGTGCTCCTTGAGAAAGCAGAGGACGGCAATTTCTTCGATGGCGCCAAGGATACCCACGACGATCATCGTGTAGAACAGCACCGGGACATAGGCGACCAGGAAATAGGCGGTGAAGAACACGGCCAGCAAGATGTTTGTGAGCTTGCTTGAATAGAGGTGCAGGGAGACCAGCCGATGGAAGCGCAGGAGCGAAAGAACCTGGGATGCCAGGTAGAAGCCGATGAGCAGGCCGATCGGAAGGATGTAGCTCCTCACAAACGGCTGTTCAAGGACGACCAGTCCTAACAACGTAAGGACGTCCGTTGTTAGGTCGCCGATCGAGTCGAACTTTACCCCAATGGAGGTCTCCATCTTCCAGTGCCTGGCGATGAAACCGTCAAGGGCATCGGTAACGAGGTTGATAATGACCAGCCAGGCAAACAGCATTCGGTGGCCGGAGAATATGCTGTAGAGGATTAACGGCGCGGCCGCAATGCGGTATACGGATAGTGCGTTGGGCGCATTGAACACGCTGAAGCGCCTGGCTTGCGTTTTATCCGCTTTCAGATTATGAGTCATTGTCTAGTCATTCGCCCTATTTTCGCCTTTTTTTACTTTGAGTTTTGCTCTCTTATCAAATGTGTAGGTTTGACACACTCATGTTTCTCTATTAACTGTTTTTTTTATTCGATTATTTTTAAAAAGCTTTAGCCATCTCAATCAATCCTTCCTTAAGCCCTTGTTCAGAGAGATCTTTACATGATATAGCATCTGGCCTCCTGCCTGAAAATAATATTGGTATCGATATGACGAAATGTGTCAAATCTTCGCCAAAATATACTCTCAATAAATTTTTAGGTTGATTTTCATACTCTTTGTTTTCAAATAAGTCCCAATAACAAGGATAATTAAACTCAGCATTAATTTTATATTTTTTAAAAAATAAAACGTTTCTACCCCATAATGATTCACCGAGCTCATCAAGAACACGTATAACCATAGGGGACAAGGAATAGTACTTATATTTCGCCTTTATATATATAGTGTCTTGTTGATTCATAATATCGTCTCTATTGTTATTTATTTCATCTGCCCATGTCATTTACTAACCACCTCCATTATCGAAACACTTCAAATGAACTACCCCGCAGCGAAGATGCTACCCTGATATGGTTGACAGTTGTCAAGGAGAAAACAGTTTCCCCGCCCCTCCGTACAAAAGGGATGATATCAGTTATTGCTCCAGGGCATGACCAGAGACGGGACCTATCGGCGACGATTGATCACTCTGATATTCGCGGATTTGACCGCATGACTTGTCTCCATCGCGGAGCTGTCTCGCTCTAAAAACGGAAGTTCGGCGAAGCCTTATTCCATAGGGTGCACGAGAGTTCTCCTGATCGTGGTCGCGTCTCTGGTGATATCCTGGATAGTTGTTTGTTGTTCTTGGCGGTTCTCCTTAATAGCCGTCGTGTTCTTTGAAAGCTGTTTCTGGCCTTATGCTGGCATGGGTATTTCCTTGGCAATGGCCCACATGAACCCGGAAAGCTCTCGTGCGATTGCGGTTACGGTCCGGTTTCAGTTTTTCCCTCTGGCCATGAGTTTGCGGAATCGTCCGCAGAGCCGCACCTGGGCCTTCCAGGATATATCCTTGATCTCGCGCGGCAAGCCCTCCTGGCGCTTTCGGAGCTCCCTGCTGACCTTGGCTGGGAAGCTATACGTCTGTGCCGCTTCAATCAAGGCGCGTCGGGCATGGCTATTGCCCGTTTTCGTGATGCCGCCCCGCTTGGTGGTCTGGCCGCTGGAGTTCTCCGAGGGCACCAAGCCCAGATAGGCCATGAGCTGCCGGGGATTCTCAAATCGCCTGAGGTCTCCGATCTCGACTACCATGGTTGTTGCGACAATAGCTGCCACGCCGCGAAGAGCCTGAAGGGCAGCTACGACTGGTGCCATGCGCCATGCTGGAATCAGTTTCAATATCTGATCGGTCAGACGGTCAACACGCTCCGAATTCTCTTCGATGCTGTTGATGTACTCCTGAAGCGTGATCTGCTGGGCCGGATGCGGCATCTTGATGTCCGCAAGCCACCGCAGATGAGCCGCGCTCCATGCGTTTCTGCCGGAATACCGGAAACCATGGCGAAGAACGAAAGCGCTCAAGCGTTGCCGGGCCTTCCGGGTTGCGTTTACGGCGTCCCCCCGGCCTCGGACGAGGTCACGCATAGCTTCATCGTCCTCCCGGGGGACATAAACCGGTGTCAATTCGCCCGATCGGTAGAGTCTGGCAAGAGTCAGGGCATCCCGCCGATCGGTCTTGATACGATCGCCGCTCTTCTTCGGTGTCATCGAAGGCGCGATAACATCGCAGGGGAATTCTTGTGCAGTCAGGTGCCGGTAGATCTCATACCCGCAGGGGCCTGCTTCATATACGAAACGAAGCTCAGTGCCAGAACGGCGGAATTTACGAATCGCTTTGTCCAGCGATGCTGTATCGCCGCCGATAGTGCCGTAGAACCTGATCTCGCCGTTTCTGCCATCATCGGCCAGGGCGATATCAATAGAATCTTTGTGTACATCTAGTCCGACAAAAATGATAGAATGTTTCATGACCTGCCTCCTTGGTTGTGGCTCTGTATTTGGGAACCCGGTTCCCAAGTATAACCCACGTTGCAAGGGGCAGGTCACTTGATTTTCAACTGTCAACCATTATGTCTATAAGTTCTCGAAAATGCGATGCGGGCCTCACTTTTTCTTATCCTCAACCAAAACACGATAGGGTTTCAAGTGATGGACAACGAAACCTCCGAACGACCGATGCTGTGTCATCGCGGATTCCGCCAGTGCCAGTTGCGCTTCAAAGTAGTTATTGCCCTTTCCAAAGAAGGTGACCTTCGCCGGTGTGGACTGAAGAGTTTCGACGCCGATCATCACTATCTTGTTCACCCGATCCGCGTAATCGAGCTCGTCCTGTGCGTTCGACACGATCCCATCAGAACCTTCGGCAACGTTCCTGTAGTCCATGATCGCGACATAGTCGTAGATGTCTTGAACGAACTCGTTCAGCTTCCGGCGTTGCCCCTTCCACTCGACGTCTTCGATGCCGTCGTACCAGAACGGCATCGCCGGCCCCACCAGCAAACTCGATCCGGCCTCGGCCTTCATGCGCATGAATTCGGCGGAGAGCTCCAGATACTGCCGGCCACGCACCGGGCGCCCGGTTGCCCAGTCGTCGAGAAGGTATGGTTCTATGTCAATGTTGACCCCGTCGAATCGCGAGGACGCATCCGGCGTGTCTCTGTTGAAGTCGAGGACAGCTCCGAACATGCGTTTGGCGGCACGACGCTTCTCCTGGAGGATGTACTCCTGGGTGCGGAGATACGCCGAGCCAAGAAGCGCAAATACCTTGAACCCTCGCGCATGGGCGCTTGCTATGAGCTTCCGGTATTTCTTGGGCTCGTTCACAAGAATGTTCCGGCCGTTAAATTCATCGGCATACAGATAGATCGTCGAGATATGCTGCTGATCGAGGAAGGTTTCTACTTCCCGCTGCGCCTCGTCCTTGTCGAGCATGCGGAAGGCGTCTTCCTCCCAGATCCAGACGGCTCGCGGCGCGGCGACGGCCGAGTGTCCCGGAGCCACAGACGCCAACCACAAAACGAGCATCGCGATTGCGATTCGAAAACAAGTCGTGAGGGTTCGGCTCATCCTGTCATTCACTCCTCGATAAGAGAAACCCGATTTGCGGCTTGGTAGGTCGGTCAGCGCCATTCTGCCCAACATCTTGCATAGAATCATAATGACAGAATTAAGCGGCGCAGGCCCGCAGGGCACGCGTTCGCTTGAATGATTGGTCAGGCCTGATCGTGAAATGACTTTTCAATTCGCCGATCAGGCACCAACCACATCAGCGCTACCGCCACGTACAGAACTTGCGCGACCCACGACCCAAGGAGCGTAGAAACGATTCCGCACATATACAGGACAGGCGACAGCTTGCCCTTCCAGTCATGGCCGATTGCGGCCTTCAGCGGTGACCCCGGGCCCTGCGACGCAATGATTGTTTGCTGAAGGATAAAATAAGCGATGGCTGCTGCAAGGAGCACTCCGCCGTAGAGTGCGGTAGGCACGGCGGCGAAATGGTTCTCACCCATCCAGCCCGTAACGAACGGAAAGAGCGACAGCCAGAAAAGGAGATGCAGATTCGCCCACAGAATACTCCCGGTCACCCGTGTGCAGGTGTGGAGCATGTGGTGATGATTGTTCCAGTAAATGCCAACGTAAACGAAGCTCAGAACGTAGCTCATGAATACCGGAACAAGCGGCGCCAGCGTTCCGAGGTTGTCACCATGCGGGATCTTCATCTCGAGCACCATGATCGTAATGATGATCGCAATGACGCCATCGCTGAAAGCCTCGAGTCTGTTCTTACCCATTGTGCCTCTCAGATTCAGGGTTTCGCCGTACGCACCCGCCGTTCGGCCGGCGATGAATCGGACAACTTATAAGAACCGCCAGCGCAGCAAGATAGCTGCCGCTGCCGGTACAACGAACAGTAGAAGTAGTATGGGCATTTCCTCGGCGACCGAGTAGCCTGCCTTGGAAACGCCTATCCACATGTTGGTGCCGGTGACCGCTAACCAGAAACTCAGTCCAAGAGCGACTGCCCAATTTGGCGCCGAGGGGAAATGCTCGGAGAACAGCTTTGCCACAATGAGAAGCGAAGCCATAAGGAGAAGGCCGGAAATGAGAAATAAGATCGTACGCATGTGTTCGATCCTCCGGATGTGAGTGTTATGATCTATTTTCTTTACAGCTTTATCGTTGTCTCGCGGTCCTTCTCGGTCAACCCTATGCTGTAATCAGCCACGGTCTGCGGTGCCGCGGGATCGTACATCCTGGCGTAAGGGTCCGATACCAGGAGTTCCCTGGCACGGTCAACGGTCGCCTTGTCCTCCAGGCCGATGTTCTTCAAGTGGATCCCTTCCTTGCTCACGGAAAAGAACCTGAACGCGCAGGGGTAGGTAACGATCGCGGGGTCGGCCACATAGGTGACCCTGCCGGAGGTTGTCACCCGGGAGGCGTGATGGTGGCCGGAGACGACGAGCCGGACGTTCGGATATTGTTCAAGTATGCTGCGCAGTTTCTCGTGGTTCCTCACCATCCAGAATGACCATATGAGGCTGGTGTCCCTGGGCGTTGTCGGCATCACCAGCTGGTGCGTGAAAACGATAATGAGCTTCTTGCTCCTGTACTCATTCAGCTCGCCCTCAAGCCACTCAAGACCCTTGGCGTTCGCATCTCCGTACGGTTTGCCGTCCACGGTGACATCGAACCCGATCACCCGCACCCCGCGCACGGGATCGAAGGCCCATGACGAATGGCCCGGCTTCAAACCATGCCCGCTCCACGCCTTGAGGTAGTCCTCTTTCGACAGCTTCGACATGCCGCTGACCGGCGAAACCTCGGTATTGCCGAGCAGAATGTAGTACGGCATGTTGAGGTGCTCGGTCCACTTCTGGAATACGCCGAGGGACGCTTTATCGTTCGGGCCATAGTGGATCTGGTCGCCGCCGAAAACGACAAAGTTCAGCTTCGGCAGCCGCTGCAGCTGACGCAGCGCCTCGATGAACAGGGGTACGCTCTTCTCCCGGTGCTGCCAGTTGCTCTCACCCTTCACATCGAGGTGCAGATCGGTGAGGTGTGCGAAATTGAACTTGGGAATATCGGCCGCTTCGGCAAAGGGAACGAACAACTCTCCCGCAGCAAGAGCAACTCCTGATGCTGCAACGCCGGTGATGAATTTCCGTCTGTTCATAAGCACCTCGCTCGTAGTGTGTTGATCGCGGACCGGACAACTGCCTTGATGCATTCATAAGAAATCAACATCCATTGCGGAGACGTACCCTGCACTCGTTTATGGCCGCGTTTTCGTAGCCTGCTGTTGCCATATCGCGGCCACAGGCAAGAGCAGGCTACGCCGAGCACTCGTTAACGCTGGGCACAGGCTGAGACGCGGAGAAATAAATCTTAAGAATTAATTGGTTTCCTCTGCGACTCTGCGGTTAAATCCGATTTTTTCGGGATCATCATCCTTGCCGTACGACCGCATGGATGCATATAAAATTGACATATTCGCCCTTATAAGTCAAGCTCAATCAAGGACGGAAGCCTGTGCGAAAGGGAAATGTCCTGTTGAAATTCATCAAAGGCTATGTTATGGTACTGCTCATGAAGGAGCTGCTCAAACAACTTCCATCGGTTGATGAAGTGCTGAAGGAAAGCAGGACCAAACAATGGCTTGTATCGACCCCCCGCGTACTGGTGCTCGAGGCTATCAGGACCGCGATCGACGCCCGGAGGAAGGCCGTCCTCCAGACCGCGGACGCCAAAACGGGCCGAACTATCGATGATGCGCTGTTTTCCATCGAAGGCGTCCTGAATCACGCGGAGATCATCCTCAAGGAGCTGTCCGAGCCGAGCCTCAAGCCGGTCATAAACGCCACCGGCGTGATCGTCCATACCAACCTTGGCCGCTCCATTCTGTCGGACAAGGCCATCCAGCGCGTCATCGAGGTCAGCAGGAGCTATTCGAACCTTGAGTACGACCTCTTGGCAGGCGAGCGCGGCAAACGCCATGTCCACATCGAAGGCATCCTTACCCGTCTCACCGGCGTAGAGGCCGCCACAGCCGTGAACAACAACGCGGCAGCCGTGCTCCTCTGCCTGAACACCCTTGCCCGCGGCAAGGAGGTCATCGTCTCGCGCGGCGAACTCGTCGAGATCGGCGGGTCCTTCCGCGTGCCGGACGTGATGGAACGGAGCGGCGCCATCCTTCGGGAAGTGGGCACCACGAACAAGACCCATCTCAAGGATTACGAAAAGGCGATCAACGAGAAAACGGGCCTGCTGCTCAAGGTCCACGCGAGCAACTACAAGATCGTCGGGTTCACCAAGGAGGTCTCGCCTGAGGAGCTGGCAAAACTCGGCAGGAAGCACGGCCTTCCCGTGATGTGGGACCTGGGAAGCGGCAGCTTCGTGGACCTCGCGGCCTTCGGCGCGGGCGACGAGCCCACGGTGCAGCACGCCGTGAATTCCGGCGTGGACGTGCTCACCTTCAGCGGCGATAAACTATTGGGCGGGCCGCAAGCGGGTCTGATCCTCGGCAAAAAAACACACCTTGAGGCGATAAGGTCCAATCCCCTTGCCCGTGCCCTCCGCCTCGATAAAATGACGCTTGCCGCGCTCGATGCCACGCTCGGACAGTACCTTGACATGGGGAAGGCCGTCCGAGAGGTCCCCACGCTCTGGATGCTGACCCAGCCGCTGAGCGAGATCGAGCGCAAGGCCGCGCTCATGGCTGACGGTCTTCACGGCATCGGCAACAAGGAATTGTCGATAACCATCCAGGACGACACCTCCCAGAGCGGCGGCGGCGCACTGCCCATGGGCAACTTCCCCACCAGGACCGTCTGCATCCGGCACGATAAGTTGAGCGCGAACGACATCGAATTCCGCCTTCGCACCGGCACACCGCACATCATCTCGCGCATCAAGGAAGACATGGTCATCTTCGACCCGCGGACGCTGAATGACGGTGAGATCGGGAAGATCGTGGAAGCGGTGGGGAAAATAGTTCAGACGACAGAAGACAGAGCACAGACGACAGACAAACCGTGATAGTTCAGAATGCAGAAGACTGACAAATCATGAAGAAACACAATTTCAGAAACCTCAAAATCTATCAACGATCGATTGCATATGCTGTTGAGATTTACAGAATAACTGGAAATTTTCCAAAAGAAGAGCTGTACGGCCTGACAAGTCAAATCAGAAGGGCGGCTATATCCATTGCCCTTAATATCGCAGAAGGAAGCGGTAATTCCTCTGAAAAAGAGTTTAAACGATTTTTAGAAATTGCTTTGCGGTCTGACTACGAGGTAATGGCTTGTCTTGAGATCGCATTACGAATGAAATTTTGCAATCAAGAAGCCTTTACCCATCTGACGGCCGAGGCGGACGAAATCGCTGCCATGATTGTTGGTTTTTCAAAATCCCTGTAGCGCTGTCATCTGTCCTCTGACGTCTGTATTCTGAATTCATGAAATACATCATCCTCGGCACAGCAGGACATATCGACCACGGTAAATCGAGCCTTGTCAAGGCCCTCACCGGTACGGACCCGGACCGCCTCAAGGAAGAGAAGGAGCGCGGCATCACCCTTGACCTCGGGTTCGCGTCACTGGACCTTCCGGGCGGCAACCGCCTCGGTATCGTGGACGTGCCCGGCCATGAAGGGCTTATCAAGAACATGCTCGCCGGCGTCGGCGGCATGGACATGGTGATGCTCGTGATCGCCGCTGACGAAGGCGTCATGCCGCAGACCCGCGAACACCTTGCCATCTGCGACCTGTTGCACGTGAAAAAGGGGCTCATCGTGCTGACGAAGATGGATCTGGTGGACAAGGACTGGCTCCCGCTCGTGCAGGACGAGGTCCGCGAGGTCGTCAAAGGCACGTTCCTCGAAAAGGCCCCTCTTGTACCGGTCTCATCCAAGACCGGCGAGAACCTTCCGCTCCTTATCCAGGAGCTTGGCAGGCTCGCGGCCGAGGTGACGCCCAAATCATCGAACGGCATTCTGCGTCTCCCGATCGACAGGGTCTTCACTATGAAAGGCTTCGGCACGGTCATTACCGGCACCTTGCTTGCCGGCACGATCAGCACGGAACAGGAAGTCGAGATCCTGCCGAAGGGGATCAAAACAAAAGTACGCGGCATCCAGTCCCACAACCAGGCGGCCCAGCGCGCAGTGGCGGGCCAACGCACCGCCGTGAACCTCCAGGGAATCGAGAAAAACCAGCTCGCGCGCGGCGACACCATCGTGAGCGCCGGGTTCTTTACGCCGACTAAAACACTCGATGCAAAGCTCACCCTTCTCAAACAGGCGCCCCGCGGGCTCAAGACCGGTTCGCGCATCCGGTTCTACAACACCACGCAGGAGGCCATCGGCAGGATCACGATCCTCGGGACGAACCAGCTCGCGCCGGGCGAAGAGGCCTTTGTCCAGCTCCGGATGGAACAACCAATGATCATCCAGCACGGCGACCGGTTTATTCTTCGTTTCTACTCTCCCATGGAAACCCTCGGCGGCGGCATGGTGCTGAATCCTCATACGCGGCGGCACAAGACCGCGACGATGAAGGGGTCACTCGAGAACCTCAGCATTCTTGAAACGGGCAACACGGAGGACCGGCTTGCGCTCCTGGTCTCCGGTAGAGGCCTTACCGGCATGGAAGAGACCGCGGCCATCGGCGTAATCGCGGCTGACAAACAGGAGATCACCTCGGCGCTCGCTGCCCTTGCGCAGAAGAAAACGGTGCTGCGGGTAGACAATCTCTATGTACATACTGCCCATCTTGCGGCACTCGAAAAAAAGACGCTTGACCTCATCAAACAGTTCCACAAAGACAATCCGCTCAAGGCCGGCCTGGACAAGGAAGAGCTCAAGGGCATGCTGCGCATGAGGATAAACCCGAAGGTCCTGAACGTGGCCATTGACGGTCTCGTGAAGAAGAAGCAGCTGGAGACCGATGGCTCCAAGCTCAAGGTCCCGGGTTTCAAGGCAGCAGGCGGCAAGATCAATGACGAGGTCAAGAACAGGATCGTGGAGGCGATCAAGAAAGGCGGCACCCAGCCCCCGGTCCGGGAAGAGCTCCCCGCCCTCTTCAACATATCGGACAAGGACGCGAAGGACCTGCTGAAGCTGCTCGCTGACGAAGGCCGGACCGTCAGGATCACTGACTCACTTCATCTGGATAAGAATGTAGTTGAAACGATCAGGGTCGATCTCAGAAAGAATCTTGAGGAAAAGAAAGAGATCACCATGGCCGAGTTCCGGGACCTCGCCAGGACCTCCCGCAAGTTCGCCGTGCCGCTCATGGAATACTTCGACTCGCAGAAGTTGACACAACGGGTCGGGGACAAACGGGTGTTGAGGGGGTAAAGACGTTTAGTAACTAAGGAATCAATTTCTACTTAAAACGGCAAGAATATTTCTCGCAAAGACGCAAAGTTCGCAAAGAAAGGCTAAATTATTTGTTGTTTAAAACCAAGACTTAAAGATTTTCTTGGCGACCTTTGCGTCTTTGCGAGAGACGCTTTTCTGTTTTGATCTTTCGGTTCCGGTTTGTCCAGGTTAGGTTTCTTCCCGTAATTTGTAATTAATGGGCGATTTCGAAAATAAACCGCTTTCATCCTGAAAGCAGCAAATTCTTGTGAGGTCTTACATGGATCGAAGATCAATTCAAGATCGAAGAAAAAGCAATGATCCAGACTTCAAGGGTCCTGAACGGAGATGTAAAGGAAGTAAAGAGGACAGAAGGTCCGGCAGGGACCGCAGAAAAAGCAGATAATTTATTGTGACCGTTTATGGTCGTGAAGATACCTTCCCGTAAGATATCCCTTTGCCGGCCGGTCGACTCGTCCCTATTACAGAAAGAGCTATCAATGCCTTGATGTTCTGCAAACCCATAAGATTTTAAAGATATTGTCCTTTATCTCTTCTCTTGCAATGTTTACAATTCCGTCGTACTATATTGCATACTGTATATCGGGAGACGCCAATGAATATTGTTACCGTGGCAATACTTGTTTTTATTCTTAATCTTCCCTTCGGGTACTGGAGGGCGAACGAGCGGAAGCTTTCGACCCGCTGGTTCCTTTCGATCCACGCGCCGGTCCCCTTTGTGATAGCTCTCCGCCTGCTCTCCGGCCTGGGCTGGCAGCTCATAACCTTCCCCATTCTGATCGGCGCATTTTTCGGAGGCCAATGGATGGGCGGCAAACTCCATCTCCTGCGCAAGAACAGACCCGGATCCCAGGTAAGTTCCTGTCTCGTATTGGACCTGGCCGGGCGTGGCAAAAGCGTCAGTAGGCAGTAACTCCTTCCTGCAACCAGTACCATTTAAACAAGCTCTGCATGTTCATATTTCTGCTGGTATTTTCTGCGGCCATAAGATAGTATCTGCAATGGATGATGGCACGAACGATTGGCGTTATGTTACAGGATAGGCTCATACCATTACCGGAGGTTAAACTTACAGGGCGGGCAAAGAAGATCTTTAATTGCATCTGCCACTGTAAGCATCGCGGTTATGCGCATAAAGACGATCAGTGAATTTCCTGAAAAACTCCCAAAACCCATCCTTACGCTGTTCGGATTACTCATCATATTGGCGATCGGCGGTCTTGATACCATTACGAGTTATGATGTTTCCGTTACAGTTCTCTATCTTCTTCCCATCGCACTGATCGCCTGGTACGAGGGAGGACTTCCTGCCACCCTGATAGCAATTTTCAGTGCTATCACCTGGGCCACGTCTGACCTGGTGTCCGGGCATATTTATTCCCATATCTCTGTTCGCATTTGGAACACCGTCATGATTCTAGGTATGTTTTTATTCGTCGCATATTCCATTTCAGCTGTAAAGAAATTATTTCTAAAGGAACATGAGCATGCCGACACTGACAATTTGACGGGCGTAGCCAGCATCAAATTCTTTTATGAGCAGGCACGTATTGAGATCAGCAGAGCTGTTAAACATAAACTACCGCTCACTCTCGCGTATGTCGATATAGTTAATTTAAGATACGTCAATGACACTCTCGGCCATATTGCCGGCGATTACCTTCTTCATGAAGTTGCACAGATCATGAGGTCGACATTGCGGTCAACAGATATTATATCAAGGCTTGGAGGTGCCAAATTCGATGTTCTTATGCCGGAAACAACAAATGAGAACGCCAAGGTTATTATTCATAAAGTCCAGGAACGTCTTATGGGTGTGGTGAAAAAAAAGGGCTGGCCGGTAACGTTCCGGACAGGTGTCGTTACCTGCGAACGCGCGACATACACAATAGATGAATTGATCGCAAAGGCCGAAGAACTTATGAATGCTGCCGGAGAAGCCGACAAAAATGCGGTGAAATCTAAGATCTTGGGTTTGTCAACAACCACCTCCTAATCGCCACGGTTGCCAGGCGAGTGTGCGCCTTCCATTGTCGTGCCAAACAAAGAGCTTGAATCGTTGCGTACTTGCCGTCCTGCCCGCTTTCACTCTCTGGATCCGACGTATTTTGAACAAGCCAATCATCAGAAGCATACTGCGTCAAATGCCAAACCGGCCGGAAGGCAGTCGACGTAAACGATGTAATAATTTCATGAGATGTCACGACTAACAAGGCAGCATCGGACATCCGACCTGCCATGGATAAGCATTTAATGTTCCTGTTCGTCAGAACAATAGCGTTGCCGGTGAAGTCGATGCTCCGGATAAAATCCACAGTGCTAATCATCCTCCCCGTTTTCGATCAGATGTCCCCATGCTATACTATATTCAACAACCTGCAATAAGGCTATGCAAGAAACATCTATTACAAAAGCCCTCTTCCGCTCCCTGCGCCACCGGAACTTCCGTTTGTTCTGGTCCGGACAGCTTGTGTCCCTCATCGGCACCTGGATGCAGAACGTGGGGCAGGCGTGGCTGGTACTGGAGCTGACCCACTCATCTCTGAAACTCGGTATCGTGTCAGCGCTCCAGTTCCTTCCCATGCTGTTCCTCTCGCTCTTTACCGGACCCTTCATTGACTACTTCGACAAACGCAGGATGATCATCTGGACCCAGGCCGCGCTCATGGTCCTGGCGTTCGTCCTGTCGCTTCTGGTCTGGACCGGGGCCGTGCAATACTGGCACATCATCATTCTTGCCACCCTCCTCGGCGTCGTCAACACCATCGACATGCCTGCACGGCAGGCATTCATCATGGAGATGGTCGGCAAGGAGGACCTCATGAACGCGGTCGCGCTTAATTCGTCCATCTTCAACGCGGCCCGCGCCATCGGTCCTGCGCTCGCCGGGATGTTGATCGCGGCCATGGGAACCGCAGTTTGTTTTTTTATGAATGGCGTCAGTTTTCTCGCGGTGCTGGCAGGCCTCTTGTTCATGCGGGTGGAGCGCGCCACGGACAGGCGGAAACCGGACTATAACGTTCTTGAGGACATGGGAGAAGCCATCACGTATATCAAAACCACACCCCTGGTCCTGATGACGATCCTGCTGGTATCCGTGGTCAGCGTCTTCGGCACGAACTTCAATGTGCTCGTCCCGGTGTTCGCGAAGATGGAGCTGCACCGCGATGCGGCGGCATTCGGCTTCCTCATGTCATCCTTCGGCGCCGGCGCGTTGATCGGCGCTTTCTCTCTCGCCGTGCTCAGCCGTTATGGACCGAAGACAAGCTTACTCCTCGGAGGCGGGATGTGCCTCTCGCTTGTTCTCGTCCTCATCGGTCTACAGAGATCATACGGCCTTACCGCGCTCCTGCTTGCCTTGTCCGGCTGGTCCATGGTGACCTTCTTCGGCATGGCAAATACCACGATCCAGCTGAACACCGAGGACCGCTTGCGCGGTCGCGTGATGAGCATCTACACCCTGGCGTTCGGGGGACTGACCCCGTTCGGGAGCTTGTTTGCCGGCTCTGTCGCCCACTGGATCAAAGCGCCTCTCACCTTTGCCATGGGAGGATTGATATGCGGGGCTGTTTTTCTGATCGTGATAATGAAGCGCAGGAACATCGCCGTACAGGGAAGTGAACGTTAACAAACCGGCTCCTTATTTTTCTTCCTGTCCTGAACAACCTTATCCGGACAAGACGGAATCAGGAGTAGCCCCATTAAAGTCTTTGACACGGATAATGGCGGATGAACTATATGAAAAATCATGATCCATTATAATTCAATCAGTCACAATCAGTGTCAAAGAAATTGACTTATTTTCACCCTCCTTGGGTAGAACGTGACTCCTCCGTCTCTATCCAGCCCTTCTCTGAAATTGTGATAATGCCCGTAAATATGCTATCATAATTGTATGCAAGACCAGGAAATCACCATACTCCGCGAACTGATCGTCATCCTCGCTGTCTCGCTCCCGATCACCTATCTCTTCCACCGGGCAAAGCTGCCTGCGCTCGTGGGGTTCCTGATCACCGGCGTGCTGATCGGTCCGTTTGGCGCCGCCATTATCACCGAGACGCGTGTCGTTGAACGGCTCGCTGACATCGGCGTGGTGCTCCTTTTGTTCACGGTGGGGCTTGAGTTCTCGATCACCGACATCATCCGATCGGGCCGTCAGCTGCTCATCGGCGGCGGGACACAGGTCCTGTTGACCGTCGCCGCGGTCACCGGCATCGCGCTCGTGCTCCACTATCCCCTTCCGCAGGCGGTGTTCTTCGGGTTCCTGGCGTCGCTCAGCAGCACCGCGATCGTGCTCAAAATGTACTCGGACCGCACCGAGCTTGACTCCGCGCATGGCAGGCTAGCGACCGGCATATTACTGTTTCAGGACCTTGCCGTTGTGCCCATGATGCTCATGCTGCCGGTCCTCGGCGAGGCGAGCGCGCTCGGCGCTGTCACCCCCCTGTCCGTGCTCATTTCCCTGGGAAAGGCCGTGCTCGGACTGGTCGGCGTTTTTTTTGCGGCGCGCCAGGTCGTCCCCTTCCTGCTCCACCAGGTGATACGGCTCAGGAACCGGGAGATGTTCTTTCTCCTCGTGGTACTCCTCTGCCTGGGCACGGCGTGGATCACCTACAGTCTCGGCCTGTCGCTCGCCCTCGGCGCATTCCTCGCTGGGCTCATCATTTCCGAATCCGAATACAGCCACCACATCGTCGTCGAGATCATGCCTTTCCGCGATTACTTCGCAAGCATCTTCTTCATCTCCATCGGCATGCTGTTGCAAACGGACTATTTCATTGCACACTGGGTCCTTCTCCTTATCATGGCGCTCCTTCTCGTGCTTCTGAAATCCGGGCTGGTGGCCGTGACCGCAACCCTGCTGCGTTATCCGGTCCGGAGTTCCCTGCTCGCGGGGCTCGGCCTGGCGCAGATCGGCGAATTCTCATTCCTCCTGGCGAAGCAGGGCCAGACAAACGGCCTGATGGGTCAGGATGTATTCCAGCTGTTCATCAATACCTCCATCCTGAGCATGCTTGCAGCGCCCTTCCTCATTCAGTTAGCCCCGTGGATCTCGAGATATCTGCCCGAAGTCTCATCCGACGCAGTTGATAAGAGCGATTTCTGCGCCCTCACCGGGCATACCATCATCGCGGGCTACGGTTTGAACGGGCAGAACCTGGCGAAGACGCTCAAGGCCACGCACCTTCCCTATGTGGTGCTGGAAGTGAATGCCGACACGATCCGCAGGGCCCGTGCCGAAGGAGAGCCCATCATCTACGGAGACATCACCCGGAAGGACGTGCTCCTGCGCGCCGGCGTCAACTGCGCAAGAGTGATCGTATTCGCCATCTCCGACAACACCGCGACCCGGCTCGCCATACGCCTGACCCGGGAGGTCAATCCTTCGATCTTTATCCTCATCCGCACGCGATACGCGGCCGACGTCGAAGAGCTCTATAAGCTCGGAGCAAATCAGGTTATCCCCGAGGAATTCGAGACCTCGATCGAGATCTTCTCGCGTGTGCTCCATGAATATCATATCCCCGCAAACGTCATTGCGAACCAGATCCAGCTCGTGCGGTTTGGAGGGTACAAGATGCTGCGCGGGTATTCGTTGGACCAGGAGAACCTTGGACGGATCGCGGCGCTCTTCGCCGGTGCGACGGTGGACCATGTCCAGCTCGATCCCGGCGCTCCCGCGGCGGGCAGAACGCTCCGGGAGCTCGATATCCGGAAAAACACCGGTGCCACGGTCATTGCCATCGCACGCAACGGCGAGGCGAACACGAACCCGGCGCCTGATTTCATGTTGCAACCTGATGATATTGTCGTGCTGATCGGCGGGCACAAGGAACTTGACGAGGCGATGAATCTGCTGACGCGGACGAACGGGAAGAAGTGAAACAGGTAAGAGCGCGGCTTTTCCTGCGCCTTATTTTTTCACCTTCCCATCTTTTGACTTTCATTGCCTGTTGTCTCTTCCAAATTTATATTGCCATCATGGGAAGTCTCAAGTATAATCGCGGAGCATACAAAGGGGAGAGGTTACGGAGCTGGTGCCCGTCCCGGACTTCAAATCCGTTGTTTCCTGGCTTTGGTCAGGAAAGGTGAGTTCGATTCTCATGCTCTCCCGCCACAAATAAAAAGACCCTCACGGATCATTCCGTGAGGGTCTTTGCTGTCCAATATAATTCAGCTATTTTTTGTGGCATTTTACGCAGTTTGCTGCGTCCTTAACTGCAAAGGCCTTGGTGCCGTTGTGACATACGCCACAGAACTTCCCCGCCTCCATGTCCTTCATGGTCATAACATCGGCGCCCTTCTTCATCTTGAAAATGGCCGGATGGCACTCATTACACTTTGCCGCAGAATGGGCCTTGCCGTCAAAGACCACCTTGCCACCCTTCTCGAACTCCACGGTTTTACCGGGGCCGACTGCGAATGCTGACGTTGCAAACACTAATACTACTACGGATGCGAATGCTAGCATTAACTTTATTTTCATTTTTCGTTTCACCTCCTTTCTTTGCCGGATAGATCGAATAATACAAGCATCAATGTCGAGAATACAGGCAGACTGGGGATACTTGAACTTGATAATAAGGTCATAAGGTTAACAACGGAGGTCGATCACGCAATGGCCAAGAGGAGAACCACGCTGCGCTGTTCCCGGTAGAGCCGATCAAGTACAGTCTCCGAACGCAAAGAAAATCAGATACTATTGGCTGTTAAAGACCTTGCCATTTTTCTGAACTGATATTTCGGATCGAAATTTTGATTTTCCCCTGAATTCTCTGTGAGCCTGCTATACAAACCTTCGCTCATGGCTGAGTGATTTTCTTGAATACTACTTTTGAATTATGTACCGTTTCACGATGAAACACTGCACATTGTAAACTTAGTTGAAAAAACGGGGTATGTCAAGGTTGGAGGGGAATATTTTTCGTATTTTTTTGCACCAGGATGGCCGATCGGGGTCAGTTAATTGACATTTATTACACAAAAAAACCCTCACAGAATTGATCCGTGAGGGTTTTTACATCTATAATGACATCTTATTTCTTGTGGCACTTTGCACAGTTGGCTGCATCCTTCGCGCTGAAGGCCTTGGTACCGTTGTGGCATGTACCGCAGAACTTACCATCATTGATGTCCTTCATGGTGATGGCGTCCGCACCCTTCTTCATCTTGAAGATTGCCGGGTGGCACTCTGCACACTTGAGACCTTTGTCAGCATGGACCTTACCACTGAACTCGACTTTGCCTGCACCTTTGCCGTCGAAGTCAACTGTTTTGCCGGACGGTACTGCGAATGCAGTCATGGTCATTGCAAGCACTGCTACTACTGCGAGAGCAAATCCGAATAATTTCTTCATGTATGTTTCACCTCCTTTCTTATTTGAGAATATAAACGACACAATCCAAGCAACCTGCCAGGACGACCGGGGACCGACCTCCTCCCATCAGGCAGCAGCATTACCTTAGAAAAGCGCTTGGGCTCCGGTATTCGTGGCAGACAACACAGTCCTTCTTCGCTGACTCCTCCGTCACTCGCCATACATGCTGCTTGTGACAGGCATTGCACTTCATATCCATCCCGAGGTGAAGCTTATGCTTTCCGATCTTTGGCACGCCGGTATGGCAGCGCAGACAGTCCTCGTTATGAGGTCGTACCTTGCCTGCCTCATGCGGCTTGTGGCACTCATAGCAATAGAACTGCATCGGCGACTTTTCGTTAAAGACTATCTTTTTGGCCTTATTGACCGTACCAACATCGGGGGTAAAGAACCGCACGTCCATGGTGGCATCTTCTTTGAGTTGCTGTTTGATGCTCTGATCGTTGCTGTGGCAATACAGACACTTCATTCGGCCTGGTTTGAGGTCCTTGGTACGGTCAGTGTGGCAGTTGATGCAGGCAAGACCGCCCATGCCTTCGCCGTGGACCTGCTTTCCCTGATGGCACTTGGTGCAGAATTTTTCCGTGGGCAGGAAATGATGAAGACCCGACTTATCGTCCTTCACCTCCCCGTGGCACTGTGTGCATTCGATCTGCTCCATGTAAACGTGTTTGGCGTGGAACAGGGATTTGTTGATCCGGGTCGCCTTGCCTTCGGTGTGGCACTGGTTGCAGGTTTTCGATAGCACGATGACCTGCCCTTTATGACGCTCGGGCACCGCGTTCGGGCGCTTCAGCACGAAACTGATCAGCAGTTGGTTCTGCTCCAAGATCGTGAGGTGATGACATTCATGGCAGTTGAGCTGCTTATGCTCGCTCTTCGCCCAGCTGTCGTATGCCGGCTGCATCAAATGGCAGCCGACGCAGAACTTGGGATTGTTCTGGGTAAAATCGTAAAATTTGAAGGCGACAAATCCACCGCCGAAAACGATGATCAAGAGCAAGGTGACAATAAGCAGCTTCGCCTTCAGGGACATCGGCTCCTTCAATCGCACCAGTAATTGCTGTATCTTTTCCCTGATCCGCGTAACCAATTTCGTTCCCCCCGACAATACACGATCTGAATGGTTAATACATTATGGTTAATACATTATTGTTAAGCACAACTTTATAACACAGGTCAGCCATGATGTCAATACTTTCCAAACACATAAATTACGAATATCGTTTTGTAGCAATAAGTATCAATTTTCTTGACAACGAGAAATCGTTTTGCTAATGTGCTGATGTAAATATTAATATTAATAAAATTTATGAAGTGTGGAGGAATGATGAAGAGGCGTAGATTCCTAAAGATTCTCTTGGCCTTTCTCGGATCGATTACATTTTTATCATTTGCCTATTCTTTTTTGAAGTTTCTCACATCACTCCCATCTAAGTCAGCTGATCTAAAAAAGCTCGTCCTCCATAAAAGTGATGTTCCTTCGGGAGAAGCAAAGAACATCATCTATCACAACACTCCTGCGGTTATCATAAACAGGCCGGACAAAGGTTACTTTGCTTTTTCACGCACTTGCACCCACCTTGGCTGCCTTGTGGAATATAACAAGAACAGCCTGAAGTTCATATGCCCCTGCCATGCGGGCATCTATGATCTCGATGGAAATGTTGTATCAGGACCGCCGCCGAAGCCGTTGACCGCTCTACCGCTGAAGATCGAAGGCGAAACCATTATAATAGGATGAGGCTATGTGGAAAAATTTAATAGATTGGCTTGATGAACGTATTCAACTCAGAAACATTATCCAGGCGCAAATCTTGGATTATCGGCTGCCGAAGAATATAAACATCTTTCATACTCTCGGATTTCTCGCCCTCATTGCATTCTCCGTTGAGGCCCTTACCGGCATCATCCTCATGGTGTATTACGTACCGCACCCTGACCATGCATTTAGGAGCGTTCAGGAAATCATGAACATCGTCCCCTATGGATGGCTTTTCAGGCAAATGCATGCCGTAGGAAGCAACCTCTTGATTACCGTACTCTTCCTCCATATGATTACGGTTTTCATGATGGGCAACTACAAGCGCCCGCGTGAGCTGACCTGGCTTAGCGGAAGTCTGTCGCTTGTTACAATAATCATGTTCGGGTTCAGCGGCTACCTCTTGCCGTGGACACAGTTGAGCTACTGGTCGACGACGGTGGTGACGGCAGTGCCTACGGCATTTCCCGTCGTCGGCGACTATGTTATGCACCTGTTGCGGGGCGGTGAATATGTCACCGATATAACCCTGAGCCGGTTCTTTGCGTTCCATGTCGCTATCCTGCCTCCCATCTTTCTGGCCTTGGCGGCCTTGCATCTGTTTCTGGTGAACCGGATCGGCATTTCGTCTACGCCCTTCGGCATGATAGTCCCCGAAAAGAATCCGCGAACCGACCTTTATCCCACAATATATCTTCGGAAAAACAATGCGGACGGTTATCCTTATTACCCCTACTTTTTCCGAAAGCAGATGTACACGATGATGGCCTTCTTTGCCGTCATGTTTTTCATCATCACGTTTTTCCCAAACCTGTTCTTTTCAGGCGACGCCAATATCCCGGCGGACCCGTACCGGACACCCTCGCAAATACGTCCTGAATGGTATCTCCTGGCGCCGTACCAGTTTCTCAAGCTCATACCGAATAAACTCTTGGGGATCGCGCTCCAGCTGAGTCTCATTGCTATTTTCCTGTTCTGGCCGTTCCTGGACACTCAGGAGGAAAAGAACGTTCTGAAACGTCCTATTCTGCGCGGGGTATTCCTGTCCCTGATCGCCTTGTGGATTATTCTCTTGTTGTGGGGGAGGAGTTAATGAGATATTTTGCGCTTGCATTCATGATCCTGTTCATGCTCCCCTCTTCGGGATCGGCCGGATACAAGGAAGATTTTGAAAGAGGATTCCTGACAAAACCCTGGGCAGGAGAACAGATTGAGGAAAATCAATGTATCTCATGCCATTCTTCCGATCAGATGAAGCCGGAGTTCCGAGATGTTGTGGATGCATGGCAACCGAGCTGGCACGCGCTAAACAGGATATCCTGTGAAAACTGCCATGGCGGTGATCCGAAGGACGCCGAATCCTCCATGTCTCGTGAACGAGGATTTGTCGGCACACCTCAATACCAGGAAGTCCCCGAGTTCTGCGGCAAGTGCCACATCGGGATTTTATCCAGTTATCTTGAAAGCGGACACGGCAAGGCGCTGAAGGCGTCGAAAAAAGCGCCAAACTGCGTAACCTGTCATGGATCGCACAACATTCAGAAAGCGAGCATTGAAATCATAAACCCGCAGTTGTGTACCAAGTGTCATTCCTATGAACGGGCAAAAATCATGAAAGTCGCCCTTTTCGCCATTGAAACGAGAATTTCACAGCTTGACCGGCGTCTCCAGGAACTAAAGCAAGACGGTATCTACGTAGGGGATGATGAAAAAAGCCTCTTCAGCACTCAGGCAGAATTCCGTACGCTTTTCCATACAGTAGATGTAGCATTGGTAAGAAGCAGGACAGATGAATTTACGTCAAAACTGGACCAGATAGACGTGGATATTCAAAACACGTATCAGAAACTGAGATTCAGAAAAAATCTCTCCGCATTCTTCCTGATGTCCTTCGCGTTCATGGGCATTATCATCTTTTTGCTGCCAAAAACAAAAGATGAGTAGAATCGATATTTGTTTAATGATTAATGAAGAGATGGGTATCTAGGCTGGTAGGAACAGCGGTCAGCAGAATGCCACGGACTCACGTCCGTGGCATTTTTTTTGAGTCAACTCAATTACTCTTAATCCTGAATTATGCGTTTTGACACTGAGGGGGCAAAGCAAGGTAGGATAAAAAAATGAAACGCCATAGGGAAGGACTTCACCCGAAGTTGATATACTATCCAAAATCAGATCAGAATCAATCCCGTCCGTATCTGTTTTAATCCGAGTCAACTGCCGTTGTAACGATGAATGAAGAACAGGCCTGAAAAGCCACAGGAACCATTTTGAGGCAGTAGACCTGCCCTGAATCCCGACGTCATAAAGGATTTTGTAATTACCCGCCAACGCAAATCTAATCGGGAGCGAACGGATTGCCTGCGATCTTAGCTACCGTACGGTAACGTTCCGCTCTTTCGTTTCGAACCTCAGTTTTCCAGTATAGATCGGTACCGCAAATTTAAGCAGGAGTGTGTACAGGAGCGCTCCAATGGCCCATATCCCCATGGTAATGATGATCTCGGACGTGGTCGGAGAATATTCATAGATTTCCCCGAGTGCATCCGGGATAAAACCGGGCACAATAAGCCCCATCCCCTTCTCGATATACACGCCGATAATGATCAGCACGCACCCGATGTTCAACGTCGTGAAATTCTCCCGGGTCTTCGGAAAGAGAAAGAGAAAGAACGCTGTGATATTGAACACGGATGCAGTCCACATCCAGGGCACGAGGCTCGTTTTCCCGTGAAGGCCGAAGTACAGGTACTGGATAGAATAGCTGTCAACACCGCCCGAATAAAATTCCTTGAACGCCTCGGCGCCCAGAAGGAACAAATTGATCGCCATGGCATAAGCGATCAATTCGGCGATCTTGAAGATCGCCTTATTATCGATCTCCACTTCTGAACGATTTCTGACGATCTGGAACAAGACCAGCATGATGGCAGGCCCGGAACAGAACGCTGAAGCAAGAAACCGCGGGGCCAGGATCGAGGCATTCCAGAACGGCCGGGAAGACAGTCCATTATAGAGAAAAGCCGTGACCGTGTGAATGCTGACCGCCCAGGGTATCGAGAGAATGATCAGCGGACCGATCACGGTCATACTGTATTCCTTACCGATCGAAAGCCGATAGAGAACGTAAAACGCGATGATCCCGTTGATCGCAAGATAACCGTTCAGCACGACCACGTCCCATGCCAAGAGCGAGGCAGGGAAATGCATAAGGCCGATGAACGGCAGGATATGCCAGACGCGCGTGGGCTGCCCCATATCGACGAGGATGAACAGGATACACATCGTGATCGCAGTTATGGCAAGCAGTTCGCCGAAGAGCACGATTTCTTTGATCGGCTTGAAATTATAGAGGTATGCCGGCACGACAAGCAGGACTGCGGCAGCGGCGACACCGACAAGGAAGGTAAAATTCGAGATAAACAGGCCCCACGAGACCTGGTCCCTCATCGCTGTTGTAATAAGACCGCGATTGAGCTGTTGGACGTACGCACTGAACCCGAAGAGAATAAAAATTGACAGGAACGCCACCCAGAGATAATAGGCGCGGTTCCCGATGAAGATCTGACGCAAGGCGATAAAAAAATTTTTGATCAAATTGCCCATGAGTGAGCCTCCTACACGCCGTACGCGAAGAAATAGTAGAACTTGGGATTTGTATTCAGGTTTTCTTTTAGCCGGAACACTCTCTTGTGCTCGATGGCATACCGGATCTCGCTGTTCGGGTCAAGGAGGTTGCCAAATTTCCGCGCGCCCACGGGACAGGCCTCGACGCACGCCGGGTAACGCCCGTTTCGCGTCCGCTGAATGCAGAACGTGCACTTCTCAACAACGCCCTTGTATCGCGGGCGGTTACCGAGGTAGTGCGTCTGCGGATTGATCTCCTCCGGTTTCCGGCCTGGCTCGGTCCAGTTGAAATGGCGCGCTCCGTAAGGACAGGCCGCCATGCAGTAACGGCACCCGATGCACCAGTTATAATCCACGACCACAATACCATCCGGCTCTTTCCAGGTGGCCTGCGTCGGACAGGCGCGCACGCAGGGCGGGTTCTCGCACTGCTGGCACTGGACCGGCATATAAAAATATTCCTGTTCCGGCACGAGTTCCGGGTTGTAGTATTTCTCCGAGTCCTCGAGGTCAACCCACTTTTCGCCCTTCTTGAATCGCAGGACTTGAATCCAGTGGATCTGCGGGTCTTTGGACTGGTTGTTCTCGTCAACGCAGGCATACTCGCATCTTCTGCAGCCGATGCAGCGGGAAAGATCGAGACCGTATCCGAACAGGACCCCCGGCATCGCCTTTTCATTGCCTACCTTGATCGCTTTCTTGTATTTCTCCTCATATTCCTGTTCGAGACGGCTGAGAACCTGTTTGATCTCGGCATCGTTCATTTCCTTAAAGTGCTTCTGAAAGAACGATTCCCAGAATGACGCATCGGCATTCTTCAGAGGGAGCGCAGTTCCTGCAAGTCCGAGGGCAGCTCCTTTGAGAAAGTTCCTCCGGTCCAGATGGATTCCGTCTTTTTTCTTCACGATTTTTCCCATCGGTCTCCTCATCCCCGTTATTGTTTACTTGATGTCCGCCGGTCTCACCGGCGGCGGAAGCGGTTTGATCGGCTTGAACCGCGGTTCATGCGGCCAATGGCAGCTTACGCAAAGATAGTACTGCTTATCGCCATTCCACATGCCGGTCCTCTTCCCGTGCAGGCCGGCCTTCCATTCTCGCAGTATCGTTCCGTGACACTGGCCGCAGAGATTGTATGATTCTTCAAATCTGACCAGCTTGCCGTTCGCGAGCCGCAATTTGTCCCGGTTGTCGGGATTATGGCAGTCGAAGCACCAGCCGTCGGGCATGTGCTTCAGAACAATGTTCTCATGGTATGTGAGCTTTCTCGGCTTTTTGTTGGCAGGCATGCCTTGATGGCACTGTGAGCAAGGAAAGATGCCGGGACTGAACGGAGGCGGCGTGACGACAAACTTTCCCGGTATGTCCTGTTCTTCAGCATGAATATACGTAGAGGAGAAAACCAATGTCAAAACTGCAATGAAACAAAGAAGCCAGGCTGCTTTGTTTTCTTCTTCCATATCATCTCCGCTGGTCAGATTTGGGATCGGTGTTCATCAACCAAAATATGGTGTGATTGTAAGATACCTTCGAAGAGAATGCAACATAAAATTAAAATTTGAGCGTCCCCTCCCGGAAGCTGTTCCTCCGGGAGAGATCGCTCTTGCTGAATTAGTGCGCTTCCTCCTGTTCGAAGACGGGGAAGATATAGCTGATGGCCCAGAACAGCACAAAGGGCATGATAAAGAGGGTGAGTCGCCCCGGCGGCCCCTTCCTTAAAGGTCTCCCAATCATGCGGGATGATCGGCATATGATAGTGCATGTATCCGGCAAAGGTCAGGGAAAAGGCCTGGCCGCCGATCACGACGTTCCACCGCATCATGAAGACACCGAAAAGCACCAGAGCGCTGGCGATTATGGCTCTCCGGATCGTCAGTCCGGGGATGAGGAACAGAATGAGCGGCAGAGCATTCCCAATGCCGTACTGAAAGATAAAGATATCGGCGAAATCGCGTTCATAGATGACGCTTCTCAGAATGTCCCAGGACTTCACCGCGGTATAGCCCCGGAAAATAATGTCCAGGAGTTCGAGGCTGATCGCCGCCACCATGAATGCAAGCAGGTATTTCGCCGTCATTTGCATGACGCTCGTCTCAACGCTCTTGAGTTCTTCCTGCGACTGGTAGCGGACGTGGGAAGCCCTCTTGCGCTTAGAAATGAGTTTCCGTATCTCCATGGTCACAATATAGGTGAGCAAGCAAAGCGCGATGCCGGACACGATTGCCGACATGATGAAGATGACCGGCATGAGCGGGGTCATCCATAGCGCATTGGCCTTGACCGAACCGAAGATGAATCCTGCGTATCCGTGGAGAAAGCAAGCGACCGGAATGCCGAGACCGGCGAGAAACTTGATCGCCTTTTCGTCCTTGTGCAAGCGACTCTTCGCTGATATCGTACTCGCCGAGCGTCAGAGAGCAGAAAACAAGATACCAGAACCAATTCAACCAGCGTCTTGTCCTGCTTCTCACGCAAGCGGAGGGCCGTCTCGACAAAATGCTTCCGGTAGAGGAACCAAAGCTCCGAAGCCACAATGGCCCCATACGTAAAGAACACGATGCCAAAGGCGGCAATGGCCGAGGTGAAGTGGGGCGTCATGAATATCTCAACACCACGGAACGGGAACTGCAGGTGGAGCATGATGGGTAACGGCGCTATAAAGAGCAGGGCAAAGGAGAACACGAGCGCGAACCGTGCGATCTCCTTGAGTTTTTTTATGCCGAACACGTGGTAGAGCGACGACAGAACAAAGGCCCCGGCGACAAGCCCTGTCATAAAGGGATACATCACGATCTGGATGCTCCAATAAATATACTCATTGGGCATAACGAACAATTCCTTAACGGTCCAAAGCTCTCCATGTACCATGGTTATCTGACCTCCTCATCCAGGCCGATGTAATAGACCTGCGGTTTTGTGCCGAATTCGCTCTTCAGGACCCCCACTCGCTGCGTCCTGATGACCTGGGTCACCGGGTCGTTGGGGTCCTTGATATTGCCGATCTGCCGCGCACCGAAGGGACAGGCCTGAACACATGCGGTCTTCATGCCCTTGGTGATCCGGTGGTAGCAGAACGTGCATTTCTCCGCTGTGTGATATACCGGGTGGAAGAAGCGGACACCGTACGGACAGCCCATGATACAGTAACCGCAGCCTATGCACCAGGTCCGGTCAACCAACACGACGCCATCCGGAGTCTGGTACGTGGCCCCTACGGGACATACCTGAACGCAGGGAGGATTTTCGCACTGGTTGCAGAGCTTCGGAACAAAGAATGCCTTTTCGATTCCCTCGCTGCTGATATCCTTGATCCCGTCGGCGTTCTGGTCTATCTTCGCTGTCGTAAATCCGTCGCGCGCTCCCATGGGGTTATCGGCGTACATTTTGCCTTTTTTGGTCAGCACATATCGCTCGACCCACGTCCTCGTAGCGTTAGCGTTATACGGTACCTCGTTTTCCAGCTTGCATGCCTTGACACACAGTCCGCATCCTACGCATTTGTAGGTGTCGACCAGGAACACCCATCGCACCGATGTGGTCTCAGCTGCTACCTGGGCAAATAGCTTTTTAGGGTCAACGATCTCCAGGGCGGTAAGGGGGATTGCCGCTCCGGCGATCCCCAGCGCCGCATTTTTTAGAAAGTTCCTTCGCGTTATCATCTCAGGCCCTCCATCGGATTATGCGGGTTGTGACAGGTCGAACATTCAATATCAGGATTATGCTTGTCCGGATCGATCCCCCTGATCTTCGACCGTCCGCTTGAAGGATAAGCCAGCGGAAAATGGCACCGCAGGCAGAGTGCCCTGCTTTTGTCGATCGTGAGCTTGGGCGGGTCCGACGGATGGTCGATCGCGGGACCGTGGCAGTTCTCACACTGAATGATCCTGTGCGGAGTTTTGTTTATGCTGTCATACTTGTCGGGATGACAGTCCTTGCAGTATTCCTTGCCCTGGTATTTTACCTTGAAATTTTTCCAGTCTTGTTC
Source organism: Nitrospirota bacterium (assembly GCA_963796285.1). Lineage (GTDB taxonomy): Bacteria > Nitrospirota > UBA9217 > UBA9217 > UBA9217 > JALNZF01. Next base: position 124,023 of record CAWCKW010000012.1, on the reverse strand, counting down.
GTTCCCCCGCCGGTGCCAGCCGTACATGTAACCGCGCTCATGCACGCCGAAATCTTTTGGGACCAGTACCATTCGGGCCAGCAGTATCAGTATGACGATACCGATGACCGCAAAAAGCGGTCTCAAAACATGATTCTTCATACACACTCTCCTCCCCTGAATTTTTTCCTGCTATTTTTTCATTGCCTGGTACTCGGACTTTTCACCGGTGTTGAGCGTCTTTTTCATCATCGTTGCGCCTTCCCAAAGGATTGCAAGAAAACTGAGCGAAAGGCCGCCTACCAGTCCGAAGACCTGGAGCAACTGCCATTTAATAACAATGAAGAGAATAATGAAGATAAGAGAAAGTTTCAGCATACTGATAATGACCGCCGCAAGGTTCGAACTCACCGGCGTTGCGCCTTGCCGCAGATAAACCCGCTGCACGGCGATGGCGATCCATCGGAAGTTCAACAGCCCGAGCATACCGCCGAAGAGAACGCTCGCGGGAAGGAGCCACCAGGGCTGCGCGGTCTTCTGGACCAACGCGAAGACCACGGTGCACGCTGAACCAAAAGAAACGATGATCGCGGTTTTTTTGGCCACGCCTTTGAGGATGGCATCCACGGCCTGTTGTCGGATCTGCGTTTCATCAGCGGTCATGTATTGTCCTTCTTGTCCTTGTCGTTCTCATTGAGCGTTTCCTGGCTTCGTTTGGAATAGACGAACAGATTTCTGAATCCTGCTGCGATCCCGAGAAAGAGGAATACCGCGGTGAACCAGGGAGACGTACCAAGCCATGCATCCAGCTTGATCCCCAGGTAGAGGCCTATCACCGTGGCGAACACGAGTGTCAGCCCCACGGTGCTCAGCACACCGATCATACGGATAAGCTTACGGTCCTTTTCTTCCATGACGAATTACGCATCCGCAAACTTCGAAGACAACGCAGAGTGATAAAAGCTTGAAGTGGGAATTTTAAATCTTAAATTCCGGCTTCCTCCGCGCCCTCCGTAGAAATAAAAAAACTTACGGACCTTTCAGGCTTTTCCTCGCTGCTTCGATCGTCTTGTTGATGTCCGCTTTCGTATGGGCCAGGGACAGGAAGGCGGCCTCGAACTGAGAAGGGGCAAGGTTGACGCCATTCTTGAGCATGGACAGGAAGTACTTGCCGAACCGCGTAGTGTCCGAGGTCTTGGCGCTCTCAAAGTCCTTTACCTTCCTGTCGGTAAAGAAACAAGTGAACATCGAGCCGACCCTGTTGAACGTTGTCGACACCCCTGCCTCCGCTGCCGCGGTGCTAAGTCCCTTTTCGAGGTCCGCCGCATTCTTTTCGAGTGTCTTGTAGATCCCTGGCTTTGAAAGCAGTTTCAGGGTCTCGATACCGGCCGTCATGGCAAGGGGATTGCCGGAAAGCGTTCCGGCTTGGTAAATGGGGCCCACTGGCGCGAGCTTCTCCATGATCTCGCGCTTGCCGCCAAAAGCTCCGACTGGAAGTCCGCCGCCGATCACCTTGCCGAGGCAGGTCATATCGGGTTTAATCTTGTAGAGCTGCTGTGCGCCGCCGTAGGCAACACGGAAGCCGGTCATCACTTCGTCAAAAATAAGCACGATGCCGTACTTGTCGCAGATCTCGCGCAGGCCCTGCAGGAACCCCGGCTCCGGCGGCACACAGCCCATGTTGCCCGCGACGGGTTCAACGATGATGCAGGCTATCCGCTGGCCCTCGCGGACCGCCATATCCTTGACCGCGGCAAGGTCGTTGTACGCCACAGTTAGCGTAAGTCTTGCGAGGTCAGCGGGAACACCAGGACTGTCGGGAAGACCAAAGGTCGCCACGCCGCTCCCTGCCTTCACGAGCAGGCTGTCGGCATGACCGTGATAGCAGCCGTCGAACTTGAGTATCTTGTCGCGGCCGGTAAAGCCCCGCGCTGCACGGATCGCGCTCATCGTGGCCTCGGTACCGGAACTCACCATGCGCACCATCTCGATGGAGGGGACGGCCTTTTTGACCATCTTCGCGAGGGTGATCTCAAGTTCCGTGGGCGCGCCGAAGCTCGTGCCATTGGCCACAGCTTTTTTGAGCGCCGCGGTCACCTTCGGATGCGTATGCCCCAATATCATCGGACCCCAGGACAGAACGTAATCGATGTATTCCTTATTGTCGGCGTCGTAGATCTTCGATCCTTTTGCTTTTTTGATAAAGAGCGGCTCGCCGCCCACGGAGCGGAATGCCCGCACCGGGCTGTTCACACCGCCGGGAATATGCTTCTTCGCCTCTTCGAACAGTTTTCTGGATCTCGCTCCTGACATGCCTAATCCTTTCGATATAAGAATTACACGGAAAGATTTCTAAACATAAAATGCACCCCCTAAAATATGCAAAACCACGCTGAAAGTCAATGGAAAACGTTTACACAGGGAGATAAATTAGAAGTGAACATTATATGATAACTGGAATTTGCGTGAGTAGTTCGCTCAATGCGCCGCACTGCTCAACATGAATTCCACCACACCTTCCGGATCGTTTATATCGAATTGCCGGGTGGCAATCCTGAACGGCTTGTCGCTCACCAACGCAAGATAGGAAGGATCTTTCAGAGAAAGCGGGTATTCTCCGGAGACGCCATGGCGAAATACCTCGATTTTATTCTTCGCGCTCTCTTTGAATCCCTCATACAACGCGATATCAACATCCCCGGCAAGCAGTTCAAGTTCTTCAGGGGACGGCGCATGCTCGATCTTCTTCATCAGCGCCACTCTGTCTGGCCCCACAAGAATGACGGAGTCCGCTCCGGCCTGCTGAAACCGCCACGAGTCCTTGCCGGGTTTGTCGAGGTCGAACCCGCCCGAGGCATGTTTGATCACCGCCACCCGCAGACCGCGTGCTTTGATAATGGGAACGATCTTCTCGATGAGCGTGGTCTTGCCGCTGTTCGATGATGCGGCGACGAATGATACGACGATCATGAACATCCCTTCAAAAGATTGCCCCGGGTCACCCCATTAGCGGTGACTATCCCCGACGAGGTTCACGCGGATGAGCATGGATAGATACAAATGCACTTATATTTCCAATCCCGAAGACCCGCGTTCCTGCTATGTCTCTGTCAGGTCCTTGGACTCCGGCTTCTTTTTTCTGCCGAAGAAACGCACACCAAGGATGCCGATCTCATAGAGAAGGTATATAGGCAGGGACATGAGCGTCATATTGAACACATCGGGTGTAGGTGTAACAATACCGCCGATGACGAAGGAAACCAGGAAAGCATACTTCCGGAATTTGGTGAGGATATCCGTATTGATGATGCCCATGCGGCCGAGGATGATCATGACCAGGGGGAGCTCGAACACCGCACCCGAGGCGAGCATGAACTTCAGGGTAAAGTCGATGTAGTCCGCAAGCTTGATGATCGCTTTCAGGTGCTCGGTCTTATAGGTGATGAGGAACGGGACAGCGAAGGGCAGCAGCAGGAAGAAGCAGAACACGACCCCGACATAGAAAAAAAACGTCGCAAAGAAGACGAACTGGCCGGCATATTTCCGCTCTCGCGGCAAAAGACCGGGCGAGATGAACTTCCACACCTGGAAGAGAATAACGGGTACCATGAGCATAATACCGGCAATGAACCCGATCTTCAGGTGCGACATGATGGGCTCGATGAGCGTGGTAAAATAAAGGTCCTGATTTGTTTTGTTGGGTTCAAAATGCAGGAAGGGAAACGATGCGTGGTACGTCATCGTTGAGTTCATCGGCAACAACAAGAGTCCGAGGATATTCTCTGAATAGTTGAAGCAGACGATGAAGCCTATTCCGATGGCGATTGCAGCATAAACGATCCTTTTCCGGAGTTCCGTCAAATGGCTCCAGAACGACATCCGCAACTCGTCCTCAGCCATTCCCGGTCGCCCCCCCGCCATTTTTCTGCTCCGGCTTTTCTTCAGGCGCCTGGTCGGTCTTTTTCTCGGCCCCCTGCGCTTCAACGGGCTTTGACTCATCAGCCCCTTTGTACGCTGACAGACCATCGAGCGTACCGAGCTTTTTAAGCTCTTCCAGATTGGTGGTCTTCTCCACCTCTTTCATCTCGGCCTGCACGGAGTCCTGGAATTCCTGCTGCGCCTTTTTAAACTCGGCCATGGCGCGTCCGATAGATTTGCCGAGGTCAGGCAGTTTCTTGGGTCCGAAGACCACGAGGGCGATGACGAAGATAACAATGAGTTCCGGCAATCCAAGGCCAAACATAACATTCTCCTCTGTTTCTGATTTCGTAATATCAAGAATTAACCACAGGGCACACAGAGAAATCTTTAAATCTTGCCATGGTTAAGGCTTTTTACTCGCCTCTCCCTCTGTGTCCTCTTACACCAGCATCTATTTTGTTTTCTGCATTCTTCACATCTTCAAGAATAGTCTTCTTATTGTTGAGTCCGTTGAGAACACAGGGCATTCCTCCGTGGTCTCTGCGGTTCAATCCATAGCGCGTTTTTCTCACAGGAGCTACATCGCGACCCGGATCACGGTCTTCACATTGCCCCGCGCGTTGAAATCGCCGATCACTTCCAGGGCGCGCGGTTTAAGGTTCTTCTTGAGCACGTCGAAGATCAGGTTTGTCACGGCCTCGTGAGAGATGCTCTGGTCACGGAAGCTGTTCAGGTAGAGCTTCAGGGCTTTCAGTTCCACGACTTTTTCGTCCGGCGTATAGGAGATCCTGATCAAGGCAAAGTCAGGATATCCCGAGCGCGGGCAGAGACAGGTGAATTCAGGGAAAGAGATGTCTATGCAATAGTCCCGGTCAGGGCTGGGATTGGGCCACAGCTCGAGTTTGGCGTGTTTGATCGCCTTGGTCCCGTATTTCATGGACTGCATTCTACAGAGTTTCCTATTTTCTGTAAAGATGAAAGTTGCCCTTGTTTAAGACACTCTTATCATTACTTGAGGTCTGTTCACGATCGAGTTACCGGAGGCAACCATTCAGCGAAGCGGCAGGATGATTATTTTAAGTTGCTTTTTCCCCGGCTGAGAATATATAATTACCGATACCGCATCATTCAAGGAAACGGAAAGGATTGGAATGAACCCCTGTTTTAACTGCATCGCCACCGGCATCGGCAGCCTGCCGATCACGGACGCTGACCAGGCCGCGGCCCTGTCGCTTCAGTACCTTCCTGAAGCGCCGATCTGGCCCCAGCTCCCCCAGCGGGATTTCCGCGAGCACATGGACGCACAGTTCAGCGAGACCCTGCCGGGGCTCATTATAGACGACGTGAAAAAACGGGTTTATTTCGACACGTCACGGGACCTGACCCCTGCCCTTGAAAAATTCTTCGAGAGGTACCTGGAGAAGGATTATGGGTTCTTCAGGATGACCGAGGAGTATGCTCCCGGGTTCACTGCCTTTGTCCGCGCGCTGAAAAATGGACTTCCCCCGGAAACGCGGTATCTTAAAGGCCACATCACCGGGCCCCTCACTGCCGGGATCTCCTTCAAGGATGAGACCGGCAAAGACATCATTCATAATGAGCTGCTCTTCGACGCCGTGGTCAAGGGGCTCGCCATGAAGGCGGCGTGGCAGATCCAGGAGCTGAAGCAGTTCGGCAAGCCGATCATCATCTTCATCGACGAGCCTGCCATGGAGTCGCTCGGCTCCGCCTTTTCAGCCGTATCGTCCGAAGTCGTGGCGGAAAAACTGAACGAGATCATCGACACGATCCACGAACTCGGCGGCATCGCCGGCATTCACTGCTGCGGCAACGCGGACTGGCCCATGATATTCAATACCAGGGTGGACATCGTGAACTTTGACGCCTTTGGATATATGGAAAAGGTGATGCTCTACCCCGGTGACATCAAGAAATTCTTCACCCGGGGCGGTGCGCTCGCCTGGGGTGTGGTGCCCACGGGCGCGTTTACGGGAAGCGAGACCGCGGACCAGCTGATGAACAAGCTCGAAGCGGGTATGAAGCGGCTGGAAAAAGAAGGTGTAGAGCGTGCAACGATCCTTCGGCAATGTCTCATCACCCCCTCCTGCGGCATGGGCAGCCTGACGCCTGAAAAAGCAGAGGCGATCCTGAAGCTGCTCAGTGAAGTATCGAAGAGAATGCAAAAGGCTGCTTCCTGAAAAGTTCAGCAGAAAAAACTCTTAGTTCGTCATTCCTGCGGAAGCAGGAATCCAGCGTATTGCAATAAGATCTCTGGATGCCGGATCAAGTCCGGCATGACGGCATAGGAGTTCTATGGACGATCTCTAATTACATCTCATGCACCCTCGTTTACACCTCACGTTATTTCTCACCGCCTCCCTCGCACTTCATGCGCTGGTCATCGCGCTCGTGTTCATGATAAAACCGGCACTACCGGAGAGGCCCCTGATCACGCCGATCCAAATCGTGAACCTGCCGCCGCAGGCGGTGAAGCAGTTGCCGCAGCTGAATCGGCCGACACCGGTTCCTCCCGTACCGGTTCCTCCCGCGCCGCCTGTTCCGGAACGGTTTATTCCTGAGAAACCCCTGCCTCCCAGCGCCGTGCCCATGCCAAAAAAATTCGGCACCAGCGAGGAGGTCAAGCTTCCGAAGACTGTCCCGCGAACCGGTGTGCCCGGGGGAGCGGAGCAGGGCAAGGAAACTGGCAAGGACACAGGCAAGTCAGGGGAACAGCAGCATCTAGGGACCGGTCCGCTCCCCTTCCTAAGCCAGAATGACATCGATGAACTCGCGCGCAAGGGCATGCCCGAAAAAAGACCGGGTGACGATTCCGTCACCCTCGATACGGACGAATTCAAATTCATGTCCTACAACCGCTGGCTCAAGGTCAAGGTCGAGAGCGTGCTCCACTATCCCGAGCTTGCGGCAATATCCGGATACCAGGGAACGCTTTACATCCTGTTCGACATTATGAAGGACGGCTCCCTCGGCAGGCTGGAGGTATTGAAATCGTCGGGGTACAAGATCCTGGACGACGAGGCGCTCCGCTCGATCCGCGACTCCGCGCCGTTCCAACCGCTCCCCGATGAGTGGAACATGAAGCAATACTCCATCCGCGCGGCGGTGCTGTTCTACCTCAACGCAACCTACATCAGATGACGGACCTGATAAAGATAGGCGCTTCCTTCGCGCTCATCGTACTCCTCCTCCGCCTCCGCTGGAACCTCGGGCTCGTGATGTTGTTGGGAGCCGTCTTCCTCGGTTCGCTCTATCTCATCGGACCAATGAAACAGGCGCAGGTCATCTTCGCCTCCAGCATTGATATGGTGACGATCAACCTCGTGACCGGTCTCGTTCTCATCATGGTGCTCGAGAACATCATCAGGAAGCGGGGTGTGCTCAAACGCTTGATGGAGGCCGTCGTGAACGTGTCCAGGGACCGCCGCATCGCCATGGCCGTGCTGCCCGGCGTGATCGGCCTCCTGCCCTCGGCAGGCGGAGCGGCCTTCTCCGCACCCATGGTGCAGGAGGCGGCTGCTGACGCGGACATGAGACCGGAACACAAGGCCTTCGTCAATTACTGGTTCCGGCACATCTGGGAATATATCTCGCCGCTCTACCCCGGCATCGTGCTTGCCGCCGCAATAACGAAAACCCCCGTCAACAAGCTGCTTCTTTCCCAGCTCCCGCTGCCGATCGCGGTCATCGCCGTCGGGGCGCTGCTCGGATTTCGGGGAACAGCGGCCAGGACCATTGCGGGAAAACGGGACTGGAACGAGTTCAAGGCGCTCTTCGTGTCCCTGCTGCCGATCACTGTCTCGATTGTCCTTGTTGTCGTGTTCAAACTGCCGCTGGCCATTGCCATGGCATCGATCGTGATCGCCATGTTCCTGTTCTTCCGGTACACCATCAGCGAGCTTTGGACCACGCTCCGCGAAAGCGTTTCGTTCAATGTCATGCTGATGGTCGTCGGCATCCTGGTGTTCAAGGGCATGCTCGACGCATCCGGCGCTATCGAAGCGTTGCCGTTGTTCTTCAAACAGAGCGGTCTGCCGACCGGTGTTGTCCTGTTCGCTCTTCCCTTCATCGTCGGACTGTTGACGGGCCTCACCGTCGGTTTCGTCGGCGCCACCTTCCCGATCATCACGGCCATGATGGGCGGCCACCCGGACCCAACCACGGTCACCTTCGCCTTCGCAAGCGGCTTCGCCGGCGTGATGCTCTCCCCCACCCACCTCTGCCTGCTGCTGACGATCCAGTATTTCAAGGCCGACATGGCCGGTACCTACCGCTTGATGTATGTACCGGTGCTGCTGGTGTTTATCGTGGGGTTGGTCAGGTTCATGTTCGGATGAAGGCCTGATAAGAAACCGGGCCTGTGGATATGACGGCTTATACAGCCGGGATCAGACGTGAACAGAAGTAGCGGAGCCTTCCGGAACATACTATCAATCCAGAGGCAATGTTGGATGTCTTTCTGAAATAACAAACCGCCGAGGACCATGCCCCCGGCGGTTTGTTTATTCTCTTTGGAAAAATTCTTTGTCTGCTACCCGATAAAACAAATCCTGCTTGGGCCCTCGCAACCCAACTTGTACGACAACATCCCGAAAATTCGCTTGCCGATTATTCCGAACAGGCCATACGATCAGCTCGTGGCCTTCTGATGGACATTATGCCTGACTTATAAAGGGTACGAATTTCTTGTCATCCTCCAAAATGTGACGCAAGAACCAGTCCCTGAGAAACACAAAAAGGCTTTCGGAAGTCCTCGCCCGCTCTCCGGATTGCTTGGCATCTAATTCCGCTATTTGCGATTCAAAGTACTTGTGCTGCTTCATATGGGATTCCAAATCGGGATAGCCCCTTGCCTGGAGCAAAGATTCTTCAAAACGAAAGTGCGTGGTTGCATATTCCTTGAGTTTATCATGAAGGTGGGGATCAATCCCCGCGCTGCTGTTGCGGGATGCCTGCTGGTGGCACTCGTTCAAGTACTCGAGGAATAACTTGTGTTGCTGGTCGATCTTTTCGATGCCGATGGCAAAGCTGTCTTTCCAGGTAAAGAAATTCATGGCTTCTCCCTTCGGTTCAATGAAGTTTTTTTACGCGCCGGTCAGGCATCGAGGATTTTCCGCACTTTACGCAGCAAGGACAACGGTGACACGGGCTTCCTGATGATGTTGAAACGCTCCCCGATAATATGCTTTCTTTCGAAAACATCTCCCGCATAGCCGCTCATGAAGATCGTCTTAATATCGGGCCGGATTCCACATATCTCATCATATGCCTCTTTCCCGTTTTTCCGCGGCATGACCACATCGAGCACCAGGAGTTGTATCGCGTCTTTTTGTTCCTTATATTTTCGGACCGCCTCCTCACCATTCGAAGCTTCAATCACCCGATAACCCGCCTCCGTCAACAGCTTCACGGTGAGGCCCCTGACCGCATCGTCATCCTCGGCCACGAGAATCGTTTCAGAGCCGCCCGACGCGTCGGCCGTTTTCAACGTTCTCTTTTGCTCGATCGTCGCCTGGGTCATAGGCAGGTATATTTTATATGTTGTGCCTTTGCCCGGTTCGCTGTAAACGGTGATATAACCTTCGTGCTGTTTGATGATCCCGTAGACGACGGCCATGCCGAGTCCGGTACCCTTGCCGACCTCCTTGGTCGTGAAAAAAGGCTCGAAGATGCGGTCCTGCGTCTTCTGGTCCATACCGACACCCGTATCCGTCGCGGATATCAGCGCATAGGACCCGGCAACGCCGAAACCGTAGGTATCGATAAAGTCCCGATCCAGTTCCACTCGGCCCGTTGTAATGGTCAGCGCCCCGCCGTCCGGCATGGCGTCCCGCGCATTGGTCGCCAGGTTCATAAGCACCAGTTCTATCTGACCCGGGTCCGCAAGGATCGCAGTCTCCCCGCAGCCCAGTTTCATGTTCAACTCGATGTCCTCTCCAATAAGTCGCGTGAGAAGGCGGCCCACACGTGTGATAATTTCATCTATATTCACCGGATGCGGCTGAATGACTTGTTTTCTGCTGAAAGCAAGGAGCCCGCTGGTGAGATTCGCCGCCCGTTCCGCGGACGTCAATATCTGATCAACATAGGAGCGGAGAGGATCGTGTTCCGGCAGTTTCATTTTTATGATGTGTCCATACCCTATGATCGCGGTAAGGATATTATTAAAATCGTGGGCCACCCCGCCGGCGAGCTGTCCGACGGCCTCGATCTTTTGGGACTGTCGGAGCTGATCTTCAAGCTTTTTGCGCTCGGTCACGTCATATGCCGTACCGAGCACCGCTCGTCTTCCCTCAAACTCGATGATGCCCGACGTGAAATCCACCCAGCGTTCCTCACCGAGTTTGGTGACAATTTTGAATTCAAACCGCATAACAACGTCGTCGCCGCTCAAGCGGGCGACAGCGCGTTGCCGCACCATGGCCCGATGATCAGGATGGACCACGTCCCAGAAATTCATGCGTAACAGCTCCTCCTGCGAGTATCCGGTCATTTTCTGCGACGTTGCGTTGACAGAGAGAAATGTCGCGTCCCGATAAATGAAGATCGCCGCGGCCGCCGTATCCGCCAGCATGCGGAACTTCATCTCGCTCTCGCGCAGGGTCGCCTCGCCTCGCCGGATGAGCAGATAGAGAATGATCGCGGTAACGGCAACGTACAACCAGCCTTTCGTCAAAGCGATCAGGGTGATCATATACACGTCATGGACACGCGCAGTGAGCGCTATGTCTGAAAACGCGATCCACAGACAACCTGCCACGGCATAGAGCAGCGCGATCCGGGCGGGTGTTAATTTCAGCAGGAACGGCTTCCAGTTTTTGCGCGTTTTTCTCAAGTCACTTGTCATAGGACTGCCCCCGAAATTTCGAACAAAAAAGGTTCACTGCAATCCAACAATATAGGGCGTTGAAAACAAAACAATCAACTCTTCTTACTGTCGCGGTTTTTTCGCATCCTTCGTCTATCCTTGCAACATATTTCAAAAGTCAGGCATAGCAAACCTGGAACTATGGAATCATTAATCGCAATGCAACGGGCGCATCAACGTCCCCCTCCTACCCCCTTCGCCAGATCGGGATAGTACTTCTCAAAGCACTCATTGCAGAGTCCGTGGGAAAAATCGACATCCAGGCGAGCATTGAAGTATTCCGCGACATCCTTCCAGTACCCTTCATCATTCCTGATCTTTTTGCAGTGCATGCAGATCGGCAAGAGGCTTTTCAGCTGTATCAGCTCGCTTACGTTCTCGATGGTCAGAAGAACATAGGTCTTTTCGTCGTGAAGAAACGGCGCGGCCGTGACCAGGAGATGCAGTTCCTTCTTCATCTCGCCGGTTCCAAGCTCCATCATGGCGCTCTTGCGGTATGTTTTCCCTCCCCGGAGGGCCATCCCGACGGAATTCCTGATCACGCAGTCCGAGCAGGCCGGGGCCCTGCCGCATCCTTCAGGGACGTCCGTCGAATGAACACAGTGCAGCGCCTCGCCTCCCCGTTTACGATGGACTTTACTGATATCGAGGCCGAGACCGCTCGCGGCCGTAGCGTTGACATGGAGTATGCGCACATCGTTATCGACGATCAGCAGCATGGCGGGTATCGCATCGAATATCTCCCGAAGGAAATCGGCTTTAGCAAGTAAACTTTCGCCCATGATACGCCTTCCTTAAACCATATTTAAAATTCAATATTCAAAATTCAATTATACAGCGAATTCAAGATTCAAGATTTAAGGTTCAAAGAAATCTAAGGCTGTTTTTGATCATAAAATGACTGCACAGCCTCCTGCTCCTCGTCACGGAAGCTTTTATATCCGGTTTTGAATTTTTCACCCTTGAGTCGCGAACCTTTCAGATACTGGATCAAACCTCAAATTTGGCCTGATACGTCCACGCAAAGTTCTTTTCCCGCTCGAAATTCCTCCGGCGTAACGTATGCCCGGTCCAACGCTGCATAAAGCTGTGTTCTTACTTCTCCACATGAGCCTTTGGCTAAAAAGAAATTGGATGAATTCCGTATTGGAACCTCTTTCGACGAAGAATTTGGTATTGCCGTTAATGCGGAAGTTGTAATCAGGCCAAAGGGATGTTTCAGGGGAAAGCTCGACGATCACGTCGCGTTCATGGGGCGGCTTGTGGGCCTTGTTCTCGATGTCCCAGCCGAGGGCATCGAAGAAAGGATTCAGGAAGTCGATCCGCACCTGGGCCTCGGGATAGCCCTTCTGGAGGTAGTGGTTTTTGTCCTGCCCGAACTTACTGACCAGGGACTGAATGTCTTGCTTGAATGATCGAAGATCAGCCACAATTCAGCCCCCTTGACGGCGCAGGCTAAAGCCTGCGGCTACCGATTATTACGCTATGATAATTGGCATAGAATATCATCACTCCGGTGTAAAGACAAGGGGTTATTAAGAGCACTTTCTGTTTGATTTTTCAAGGCAGTTATGTTACTTTCGACCAATGATCACCAACGACATCCTAGCGGATTCCCATAAATACATCATGAACACCTACGGCCGGCAGCCGATCGTGCTCGTCAAGGGACGGGGCACGAAGGTCTACGATTCCGATGGACGGGAGTACATCGACTTCGTGTCCGGCGTGGCGGTGTGCAACCTTGGTCACTGCCATCCGCGGGTGGTCGTGGCGCTCCAGAAACAGGCGCAGCGGCTGATGCATGTATCGAACCACTTCCACAACGAACCGCAGATCAATCTGGCGAAAGCCCTCGTCGCCAATTCCTTTGCCGACAAGGTGTTCTTCTGCAACTCCGGCACCGAGGCAGTCGAGGCCGCCATCAAGCTCGCGCGGCGGTATGCCCGGGAGGTCCTGAAACAGGACCGGTTCGAGATCATCACCATGCGCGGCGCCTTCCACGGAAGGACCTACGGCTCCCTCTCCGCCACGGCCCAGGAAAAGTTCCACAAGGGGTTTGAGCCTATCGTTCCGGGGTTCCGGTACGTCCCGTTCAATGATATCGGGGCCATCGAAGGGGCGCTGAATGGACATACCTGTGCCGTGCTCGTGGAACCGATCCAGGGCGAGGGCGGGGTGATCGTGCCGGCGCCGTCGTACCTGAAGGAACTCCGGGCGCTCTGCGACAAAAACAATATCCTGCTCATGCTTGACGAGATCCAGACCGGCTTGGGCCGGACGGGCAAACTCTACGGCTATGAACATGCCGGCATACTACCCGATGTTATGATGCTCGCCAAAGGACTCGGCGGAGGCATGCCGATCGGCGCGCTCCTTGCGACGGACAAGATCTCTCAGGCATTTACGCCCGGGACCCACGGCTCGACCTTTGGCGGCAACCCGCTGGCCTGTGCCGCGGCAATTGCATCGGTCGAAGCCCTGCTCGAGGACAACATCATCATTCCGAATGTAGCGCAGCTCGGCGCCTACTTCCTGCAGGGTCTTGGAAAACTGAAACAAAAATATTCCTTTGTGAGGGACGTGCGGGGACAAGGGCTCCTGATCGGCCTGGAACTGGACGTCCCCTGCAAAGACATCGTCTCTGCCTGCCTGAGGGAAGGCCTGCTGATCAACTGCACCATGGACACCGTCCTGCGGTTCATGCCGCCGCTCATCATCAGCGAGGAAGAGATCGACCTGCTCATCGAGGCGCTCGACCGGATCTTCGCGAAACGCTGAGACAGCAGCTCGCAGCACGAGACGACATGCTGCAAGCTATCAACCGCTTCTGGAGAACACATGAAAAAAGATCTGCTTGCCATTACCGACCTTGCCCCGAAGGACATTGCGAAGATACTCAAGCGCTCAGCGGTCCTGAAGAAAATGCAGAAACGGGGCAAAGACCATCAGACGCTCAAGGGAAAGTCACTCGGCATGATCTTCGAAAAATCCTCGACACGGACGCGGGTGTCCTTCGAGGTCGGCATGTTCCAGCTCGGCGGCCAGGCGCTGTTCCTGTCGCCGGACGACCTCCAGATCGGCCGCGGCGAAACCATCGCGGACACGGCACGCACGCTCTCGCGCTACCTCGATGGCATCATGATACGCACCTTTGCCCAGGCAACAGTCGAGAAGCTTGCCCGCTCTGCCTCGATCCCGGTGATCAACGGTCTTACCGATCTTCATCACCCGTGCCAGGCCCTTGCGGACCTCCTCACGATACAGGAAAAGAAGAAAAAGCTGAAGGGACTCACCCTTGCGTACGTGGGAGACGGGAACAACGTCGCCAACTCGCTGATCCAGGCCTGCGTGAAAGTCGGCATGCATTTCGCCATCGCCTGTCCCCGTGGATACGAGCTTGATGCCGCAATCCTGGGCGCGGCGAAAATCAGAAGGAAGGAAAACCGGCGCGAGCGTGATGGTCACCGATGATCCTTCTCGCGCCGTAAGGAACGCCGACGTCGTGTACACCGATGTCTGGGCGAGCATGGGACAGGAAGCTGAACACGCCAAGCGACTTAAGGCGTTCCGGATGGTACCAGGTCGACGGGAAACTCATGAAGGCGGCCAATAAAGGCGCGCTCGTGATGCACTGCTTGCCCGCGCACCGGGGCGAGGAGATCACCGCCGAGGTGATCGACGGTCCGCAGTCCGTGATCTTCGACCAGGCCGAGAACCGTCTGCACGTACAAAAAGCAGTGCTCGATACGCTCCTGGGTTAGTTTATCAGAAACGTATTCTTCTGAAAAGGGGAATGTATACATCGGAAATGGTCTCTGACAAGAGGAAAGGATCTACAGGAGGCAATGTCCCTGAATTATAATCCGGCGTATCGCGTTATCCTGAAAAAAATTATCTGTTTCCGGCCTGTCCTGGTTATGTCAGGTGACGTAAAATAGAATTAATCCTTGTTTAAAATTATAAGAATAGCTGATGCACAACCACAGCTTGGCAACAATAAGTCTCAAATTATAATCTCACACTGACATGCCTCCTGAAATATGCTATAACTATCTTCATTGATCGTCATCGCTATGTATGGAGGTATGTGCATGAAGCCATTGATCGGCATCACCATGAACCTTGAGGAGCAACCCGCCAGGAACCTGAACATCCTTGACCAGGATTACGGCAAGGCGGTGTTTCTTGCGGGCGGGTTTCCCGTCCCACTCCTCGGGATAGAAAAGTCCATTCCCGATCTGGTCAAACGTCTGGACGGTTTTGTCTTCACCGGGGGAGATGATATTCATCCGCGTTTTTATAAAGAGAAGCCCTTGTCCGGCGCTCGCATGCGGATCTCACCCGATGCGCGCACGCGGTTCGAGATCGAGCTCTTCAATGCGGCGGCAAAGGCAAAAAAACCCGTGCTGGCGATTTGCTACGGCGCGCAGCTCGTGAACATCGCGTTGGGCGGCAGGCTGTATCAGGACATCGGACTTCAGGTCCCCAATCCAATTCAGCATGGCGCGGCACGGCCCGGAGAAAAGGTCTTTCATGACGTTGATATCTTCGAAGGAACGCTGCTCTCGCATATCATGGGCACTCCCCGGATCCGCGTTCGCAGCGCTCACCATCAGAGCGTGAAAAACCCCGGCAGGGGGCTCCACCTCTCTGCCGTGGCACACGACCGGGTGATCGAGGCCCTTGAGCCACGTACAAAAAATTTTCTCTTGGCAATTCAGTGGCACCCGGAAAAAACACCCAATGACCGATACACCAAGAAACTTTTCAAAGCGCTCGTCAACGCGTCTCAAAAAGGATCCTCCGGGTAAATCCGGAAGGTGTCCGGTACTCCTGGGCCTTCTCCTCTTGACACTGCTGATCGCTCCTGTCGCCGGTTGCCACAAGTCCGATGATGGACGCCTCCCGGGCCATCTGTATCTCCGGCTGAACAACAACCCGACAACCCTCGATCCCGCCTTGATCACCGATGTCCAAGGCGGGGGAATAGCCGCAAAGCTCTTCAATGGCCTCGTCCGCTTCAACGAGAACCTCGATCTTGTCCCCGATATCGCCCGTTCATGGAAACTGTCAGATGACCATGTGACCTATACCTTTCGGCTCAGGTCCGACGCCCGGTTCAGCAACGGCAGGAAGATCACGGCTCAGGACTTCAAGTATTCCTTCGAACGCGTGCTCGCACCCGCAACAAAAGCCCCTCTCACCTGGGTCCTCGACAGGATCGAAGGCGCCAACGACTTTATGGCAGGCAAGACCCGAGGCGTCCCGGGCATCCGCGTCATGAACGACCATACCCTCGTGATCAAACTGCAAAGACCGTTCGGTCCCTTCCTCTCGCTCCTTGCCATGACCACGGCGTATGTAGTCCCCCGCGAAGAGGTGGAGCGTCTTGGACAGGACTTCGGCACCCATCCCGCCGGCAGCGGCCCGTATGTGCTCACTGAATGGAAACACGGTCAACACATCGTGCTCACGGCGCGGGAGGACTACTTCGAAGGCAAACCGAAGCTGACCGGCATCTACTACCGTGTCATCCCCGAGGACCTTACCGCTGTAATGGAATTCGAGACCGGACATCTCGATGTGCTCCAGATCCCCTCCTCGGAATACAAGCGTTACACGACCGACCCTGTTTGGCGCGACCAGGTATACGGCAGGCCCGGATTGAACAGCTATTTTCTCGGCCTCAACTGCACGCGTCCTCCGTTCAATGATATCCGGGTACGACAAGCGGTGAATATGGCTGTTGACCGGAAACACATATTAAATACGGTCTTTGAAAAACGCGGTGTTCCGGCCAGTGGACCGATCCCGCCGGGACTCTGGAAGAGCAGGGTGTTGCTGCAGAACCGGGAAGGATACAATTTTAACCCGGACAAGGCTAAGAACCTGATCCGCGAGGCAGGGGTTGAAGGGATGACAATAAAGATCTACATCAATGCGGACCCTGAGGTCCTGGACATCATCGAGGTCGTCCAGAGCTATCTTGCCCGGGCGGGGCTCAAATCAGAGATCATACAACTTGACTGGAGCGCCTTCAAGCAAGCGGTGAATGAAGGGGAACCGGACGCGTTCTGGCTGTCCTGGTGGGCCGACTATCCTGACCCGGAAAACTTTCTCTTTCCGCTCTTCCATTCAGCGAGCGTTGGCTCAGCCGGGAACCGAACACGATGCGTCGATCCGGAACTTGACCGGCTGATAGAGGTTGCCCAGCAGACCATGGATGATAAACTGCGCTACCGTCTCTACCGCCAGGCCGAGGACCGGGTCATCAAGGATGCTCCCTGGCTCTTCATGTGGCACAAGGCTGATTATTTTGTGATCCAGCCCTGGGTCCAGGACTTCAAGATCTATCCCATCTACTCCATTGACAAACGCGTGGATGTTACGGTGAAGAGGTAAGGATTCAACAACCAGGACAACGGCAGCTGTTTAGGATCGGAAGAAAAACCATAAAACAGGACTACTTTCGCGCAAAGCCGCAAAGAACGCAAAGGATTCTGGAGAACAAACACTTTTCTTTGCGGTCTTAGCGGCTTTGCTTGTGCCCGCGTTATCGCAAGAGCAGGGTGCGCCAGAGGCCTCTTACCCCTCTTGTTGCCTGCGAATTTGCTGACAGACCAAACTGACAGCCTTCACGACACTGCATTCAGCAGTAACCATCCTCATTTGACTTCTGTTCTCTGAACCTACCCTTTCCACTCATGGGCAAGTTTTTTCACCTTGGTGGCCATTTCAGAGGTAAATTCCTTTATGCCGTGCGCCTCGCGGGCATGTACAGCAACGCCGTCGACGAGCAGTTCCTCTGTCTGTGCAATATACTTCCAGCCACAGGTAAATCCCAGGTCCTTGCAGGAAATCTCTTTCATCACCAGATTCTCAGCCTGTTTTGCCTCGATCGGTGTGGGATTACTGAAGGAATTTTTTATTTTTATCACCATTTCCGAGCTCAGAGCCGTTATCCCGTGGACATCGCGCAGATGAACAGCCGCGACATCGGCGAGCCGCTCTTCTGTTTTGGCAATATACTTCCAATTACACTTATTACCGAGGCTTGCGCATTTAAACTCTCTCATAACTCCCCTCCTCTACCGGTTTACGGTAATGAAATAAGATAGTATACATCCTACTTGAAGTATAGCACAGGTCAGCGCCGGTTTTCGGGCTATAAAAAACCCCAGGACGTGATACTATGGTCAGAGGGAATGGGGAGTTCTTATATAATAAAAAATCCGATTAAAATAAAAAAACCGCCGGAAAGGATCATATCCGGCGGTACCTGTGACTGATTGAATGTGCCAACCCGTAAAACGATGGGTTTCAGCGGCCGTTAGCCTTTAATTCAGTCCCCCATACGAATGGAGCCCCGAGAGCACCAGATTGACCCCCAGATACGTGAAGATCACCGCGAGGAACCCGACGGCGGAGATGACCGCCATCTGTGTCCCCTTCCAGCCACGCACATAGCGGGCATGGAGGTAGATGGCATATACGAACCAGGTAATGAGGGACCACGTTTCTTTCGGGTCCCAGCTCCAGTAGGTGCCCCAGGCGCTGTTCGCCCAGACCGCGCCGGTGATGATGCCGCCGGTCAGGAGCGGCCAGCCAATGGCGATCATGCGGTAGGTCACGTCATCGAGAATGTCCATGGCAGGCATGTACTGTTTGAGCAGCTTTTTCAGCCCCATTCCCTTTGACCAGATCAGCCAGAACAGGACAAGCACGACAGCCCAACTCACAAGTGCCATGGGAACAGAGTGACTGAGGAACGTTGCTTCAAAAAGGTGATCCTTGAATGACTCGCCCTCGGCAAGGGGGTGGTAAACAAGGGATATGGAGTCGATTCCCATGCCCACAAGCAGACTGATCGTCATGGTCACGCAGAGCGACCAGAAGAGAAATACCTGGGACTTGTGCTTTGCCCCTGATGAGACCAGGTAGATGAACCAGGCGAGGATGAGCGCGCCGAGCCCCATCCAGAACACCGTCTTCATGTCTTTTCCCATGCTCGCCATATAATTTCCGAGCAATGCAAGAACAACGATCGCCGCGATCCCAGAGTAGAGGTTTCTCGCCGGGCCCCGGTCTTCCGTGTCCATGAGCAGATAGATCATGCTGATGGCAAAGGCAACTCCGAAGGCCGCGTACCCAAGAAAGCTGATGAGCACATGGTAGAACAGCCAGTTGCTCTTGAGCGCTGGTACGAGAGGCGTTATGTCCTTGCTGATACCCGCCACATTGATAAATGCCAGCGCCAGAAAGGCGACCGGCAGCACGAATGCGCCGAAGGCCCTGGTCTTATATTTGTACTCGACAATGAGATAGATGAGTACGGTGCTCCAGGTGAAGAAGACCAGGGATTCGTACAGATTGGACAGCGGCACCCTGCCGATATCCATCTGGTAGGATTCCCTCCATCGGAGGAAAAGGGCGATCGTCTGGACCACTAACCCGGATGAGGCCACGATCGACGCGATCTTGCCGATCGACTCTTTTCGAAATGCCAGATAGCTGATATAGAGCACCATCGCCACCAGATACGCCAATGTCGCTATGTTGAACAACAAGGAACTTTCCATCTACCCCTCCTGAAAGACACGCTGTTACTTGGCAATCTCGTCAACAATCACATTAAATCCACGCTCGAACCCCATCCGGTTCCTGTTGGCAGTGCCCGCTACCGTGACCACCACGTGGCCTTTTCGGTCCTGGATCCTTACCCACAACTTTCTGTGGGAACCGAAGAACGCGATCAGCGGGCCGATGCAGAGCAAAATGAACCCGGTATAAACAACCAAGACGCCCGGGTCCTTGGTGACCTGGAGTCCCGTATACCTCGTACCCCAGTAGCCGCTGTAGCTGATCGTGTAACCTTCAGGCAACGAGGGCTGGGCCGGATCCGTCTTCATCACATAAGCTTTGTAAGCGAGGTTCTTGCCGTTATATACCTCGATCTCCACCGTCGGGTTGATATACTCATCATTCGGTGATTGATAGGACATCACCTGACCCGACGCCGGGTCCCTCACACCATAGGGGGAGAAGCCAACCACCTTGATCGTCCTGTCGATCGATGCAACATACGCTGAACCTCCCGGATCAATGGCCACCACCTCTCCCATGGACACGGGACTGTTTTTCTGACGGACGTTCAAGAGTATCTTTCCGCGGGCCTCCGGGACCGTTCCGTAGCTGGACTGATAGAAGGTGATGCCGTGATAGGTAAGGGGACCGTTCACCCGAATGTGCTTATCCAGGATCTTCCGGCCCTCCAGATTGAAAACGGAGAGCGTACTGTGATATTCCGACGGCATCCCGGTCGGCTGTCCTAAAGGATTGATGTAATAATCCACGTCGAAGCTGTCGCACCGGACAAAATAACCGAGAGGCATGGAGGGCACGCCTCCCTCCGGATTGAGGATCACCGGGCTCCCGGCGATCCCGAGGGCGTCCATGAGCTTGTCCCACATTGGCACATTCCTGAGATAGACGACTTTGGAGGCAGAACCCTCGGGCAGGTTCAAAAAAGCCTTGAATCCGAAGAACGAGCCGATCAGCGCTCCGACAAAAATGAGGATAATGCTGGTATGGGTAACGTACACGCCCAGACGGCTATAGACGCCTTTCTGGGTCATGAATTGGGTCATGCCGTTGACTCTTGATTCAACAAAGCGGTATCGG
Source organism: Nitrospirota bacterium (assembly GCA_963796285.1). Classification (GTDB taxonomy): domain Bacteria; phylum Nitrospirota; class UBA9217; order UBA9217; family UBA9217; genus JALNZF01. The sequence continues at coordinate 103,553 of CAWCKW010000012.1, read as the reverse complement.
TGAGCATTCAGGACCTTGACCGCTCGCTCCTCTGCCTTGTCCATGCCGTCCTTGATCACTATCTCTTTTTTGAATTGAACGGCTTTCAGGCTGTCTTCTTCAATGGGTTTGAGCGGCGCCGTGATGATCCGCAATGTATGAGGGAGTCGGTCAAGGGTGCATACCGTCAGGTTCGCCGTAAGGAGGAACAGGAGAAGCACAAACCACCACGTATGATACATATCGAAGAAGCCGAGCATATCGAACAGCTGGACCGTGGACTGGCTGTACTCCTGAAGGTATTTCTCCGGCGATTCGTTCTGCTGGATCACCGTTCCGATGACCGAGACGATCGCCAGAATGATCAGCAGCACGACCGCGAGCTTTACGGAAGAGAAAAATTTCCAGACCTTGTCCGCTGCAATTTCAACGATCCCTTTTTTATTTTCCAATACAACCTCCCGCGTGAAAACAGTGGCGACACGTTAACATATTGGCCACCAACGTGTCAAGATGTTTGCCGTTCTTCACGATAGTATGGGTCCTTATGAAAAAGGATTCCATAAACACGTCGTTACCATCATGAAGCCTTTAATAAATATGCATGTATCGCCTGAGCAGCTTTTCTGCCGGCGCCGAGCGCCGAAATGACGGTGGCGGAGCCGGTCACGATGTCGCCGCCCGCGTACACCCCCGCCCGGCTGGTATGGCCTGTTTTTTCGTCGGCGATGATGTACCCGCCTTGGTTGACGGCCAGGTCCCTGGTGCTCCGCGATACGAGCGGATTGGTGTTCGTGCCTACGGCCATGATCACCGTATCGGCATGGACCAGAAACTCCGATCCCTTCTTTGGGTGCGAACGTCGGCGTCCCGATGCATCGGGTTCTCCCTGCTCCATGCGCACGCATGCGACCGCGACGGCATGGCCGTTCTCGCCGATGATCCTTTCCGGACTCGTCAGGAGTTCGAGAATGAGACCCTCTTCCCGCGCGTGGTGGATTTCTTCCCGCCGCGCCGGCATCTCGGCTTCCGAGCGGCGGTAAATGACGACCGTTTCCCGCGCCCCCAGGCGAAGCGCTGTTCTCGCGGCATCGATGGCCACATTCCCGCCACCCACGACGGCAACCCGCTCTCCTCTCCTGATCGGAGTATCGTATTCCGGCGTCGAATACGCCCGCATCAGGTTGATCCGTGTCAGAAATTCGTTGGCCGAATATACCCCTGCGAGGTGCTCCCCTTCGATGCCCATGAACTTCGGCAGCCCCGCGCCCGTGCCGATGAAGCAGGCATCAAAATCCTCCATAAGTTCGTCCACGCTGATGAGTTTGCCCACCACGGCGTTCGTGATGATCTCGACACCCATTCTTTTCAGGACAGCTATCTCACGCGCCACGATCTGCTTCGGGAGGCGGAACTCGGGGATCCCGTAGACCAGGACCCCGCCCGCTTCATGCAGGGCTTCGTGGATGGTAACCCGATGGCCGAGCTTGGCGAGATCGAAGGCGCAGGCAAGTCCCGCGGGTCCGCTGCCGACGATCGCGACCTTCTTTCCCGTCAATGCCGCTGCCACAGGAACTTCACCCGGTCCCTGCTCCGCCGCCCGGTCAGCGGCAAACCGCTCCAGGCGGCCGATGGCCACGGGTTCGAATTTCCTGCCAAGGGTGCAGCGCTGCTCGCACTGGCTCTCCTGGGGACAAACGCGGCCGCAGACTGCGGGCAGGAGGTTTGCGCTCCGGATGATCTCGAGCGCCTGGTCGAACTCGCCCGCCTTGATCGCCTGGATGAATCGGGGGATGGGCACGCTTACCGGGCAACCGGTGACGCATTTCGGGTCTTTGCAGTTCATGCATCGTCCGGCTTCCGTGAGCGCCAGCTCCGGCGTATAGCCGAGCGAAACCTCGTCAAAGTTCGTGCGTCGTTGCCGGGGGTCTTGTTCAGGAATAGGTGTCTTATGCGGCAGGATCTTTGCGGGTCCCTTCTTTTTCCCTCCCGCGCTGATCATGTTGCGGTGGTCTTGATTACTCACAGACAGGTTGCCTCTCTCTGCCCAGCATCCGGGCATGGCGCAGTTTCCATGCTTCGAAGGACTCCTGCTCTTCGCTCTTATAAGCCTTCTGGCGGTTCATAAGCACATCCCAGTCCACCAGGTGGCCGTCGAACTCGGGGCCGTCGGTACAGGCGAACTTCGTCTCACCGCCCACGGACACGCGGCAGCCTCCGCACATCCCCGTACCGTCGATCATGATGGGGTTCAGGCTTACGGTCGTCTTGATATTGAACGGCTTCGTGGCCTCGCACACAAATTTCATCATAATGGCCGGTCCCACGGTCATGACCAGGCCGGCGCCGCTCGTTTCCAATTCTTGCTGCAACGCCGTGGTCACGACACCTTTCATTCCTTTGCTGCCGTCATCGGTGGTGACCATCACCTTGTCGCAGACCTGCTGCATCTCCTGCTCATAGATCAGCAGGTCCTTGCTCCGCGCCCCCATGATGACCGTCACCGCATTCCCCGCGGCCTTAAAGGCCCGCGCGATGGGGTAAAGCGGCGCTACGCCGAACCCTCCGCCCACCAGGACAACGTTCCCGACATTCTCGATATGGGTCGGCATACCGAGGGGGCCGCAAAGGTCGAGGATCTCGTCACCTGCCTGACACCCCGACAACTCGGTCGTGGTCTTGCCGACGGCCATCACGATCAGGCTGATGGTCCCTTCAGCGGGGTTGATATCGGCAAGGGACAGGGGTATCCGCTCTCCCTTATCATGAAGACGGATGATGACGAACTGTCCCGGCAGCGCTTTTCTGGAGATCAGCGGAGCGGCAATTTTATAATAATAAACATCCGGCGTTCGGATAAGTCTTTTCTCAAGGATTTTTGCCATAGCAGGCTATAGTACCATACTAAAAAGGATTTTTTCCACTATTAAATTGCCGGGGTCGGCTTCCGGGGAGACCGGCGGATGAGGCCGCTGAGAGGTTATTCGAGCCGCTATTGGATCGCATCGATCAGTTGATGGCCAAGCATTTCAACGCTGTCCGTTGAATCTGCGTACACCCTGTTGGCGGTCGTTTTCGATCCATCGAAATCGATCGTGATCCCGCCGCTGTCCCTATCGATGAACGCTCTGCCATCCCTGTTCCCAATGGACCTGCGAAGCGCGAGTGAGCAATCCGCGCACAAGCGCTTTTCAATAATGCGCGTTCACCTTCTGCTCATTCCTTGCAGACCTCGTCTTCCTTGCACATCCCCTCAGCAGGCGCCGTCGCGACGGGCTGGGTGAGGATCCCCTGCGGACTGAAGATGTCCGGCGCCATGCCCGCGTCATCCGTCTGCCGGGGTTTCTTCGTCAGTTCCGGACCTCACCTTCTGGTTACCTCTTCTCCGCGGCCTTTGAAGCTGCCGAACAGGTGAACAGATAGCGCCTGATCGCATCCGTACCGGTAATAAATATTTTTTGATATTGGCTGTTCACGAAGAGCGTGGGTACATACTCAATACCCATACCCTTGAGGTACGCGGCATACCCGTTCACTTCCACATGCTTCACCGGCATTTTGTTCGCTTCGAATTCCTTCATGATCTCAGCGCAATGCTTGCACTCTTTGCTGTAGAACAGGACAAGCCGGTCATTTCCAGGCAAGACCACCGTCGTCGTGGCCGGCAGCACCAGGTAGAACATGCTGAAGACCGCTGCCAGGGACACGAATCCTGCTATCAGCGCTGTTTCTCCAGCGAGGAGTCTGAGAATGCCGAGCATGACCATGATCGCCAGGATGATCAAGCAGAGGACGCAGGGGATGTGAATGCCGAAGGCCTGATATCCGGTAAAGAATCCTTCGCATGACAAAGAAACGATCAGGATCAGGTTGATGAGCTGATCGAGGCCTTTTTTATTCACAGAACGGTTCAGAAACGATAACAGCGCCAGAAGGGAAAAGGTCACGATGCCGATGAACAGGATCGAGAGATCTCCGTATCTCACGTGCTGCGCCACGGCCTTGCATCCCTCGGTCTGGCAAATGCTCTTGCCGAAAAATTGCATGATGATCTCCGTCAGGACGAAGATCGTCGCCAGCGAGCTCATTGCAAAAAATATTTTATGATATGCTTGTTTCGACGCCTGCATTTCGCTTGTTCAACCCCCCGGGATGGAAAATAAATACGACGCAATGGACATTTTTTTACGGCACGACTTCAACCCCCTCCGTTGTCCGGGAGAAGAAGGGACAGCGTCCGATGGTCTATTTTTTCGCCTTTACAGGCACCACCAGCACCTTGCAGGGTGCGTGGCCGATGACCCTCGAAACAACACTGCCCATCATGAGTCGGGTGAGCCCGGTGCGGCCGTGGCTGCCCATGATGATCGTACTGACCTTCTTTTTTTTCGCCTCATCGACGATATCTCTGTACGGCTCGTCACCCAGGTGCAGAAGGACCTCGCAGGCGACGCCCTCCTTGGCGGCCTTCGCTTTTATCCCATCAAGGTATTTTCTCATGTCCTTTTCGAGTTTGTCCGCGGACTGCGCATCCCAGAGTTCGACCTCGGCGTTTATCTCGATCACCAGCAGAACGTACAAGGTGCTCGAACAGGCACTGGCTATCATGATCGCCTCGTGAACCGCGGCCTTGCTGAACTCCGACCCGTCAGTGGCAACCAGCAATTTCTCGAATCCCGGTGTTGGACATGTCTGTTTGGCCATTGAGTATCCTCCTGTTTTTAGAATTGAATGTTTTTTGCAACTGCTCAGGCTTACTCACACAAAGACACAAAGGCACAAAGAAAGGCTTACCATCCCCGGTTTAAATAAAAGGTGTATTTGTCCTTTGCTTTTCTCTGTGTGCTTCGTGTCTTCATGTGAGCATCTGTTTTTAGGGTCCTGAATAGTTCCTTTTTTGCACCGTTACAGCAGCGTTGCCGCAAGCTCCGCGAGATCGGAGCGTTCGCCCTTCACCAGCGTAATGTGTCCGGCAATGGGCTCTTCCTTGAACCGATCAACCACGAACGTAAGGCCGTTGCTCGATGAGTCGATGTAGGGGTTGTCGATCTGGTACGGATCGCCGGTCAGTACGACCTTGGTCCCTTCGCCAGCACGGGTAATAATGGTCTTGATCTCGTGGGGCGTGAGGTTCTGGGCCTCGTCCACGATCAGGTACTGGTTCGGCATGCTGCGGCCGCGGATGTAGGTAAGCGGCTCCACTTCGATCATCCCGAGATCGAAAAGGCTTTGGAGGTCCTTCTTTCCCTTGACCCGGCCGGGCCCTCCCGAGGAGCCCACGAGGAAGTCGAGGTTATCGCGGATCGGCTGCATCCAGGGTCTGAGCTTCTCCTCGACGTCGCCGGGCAGGAACCCGATGTCCTTGCCCATGGGAAACACGGGGCGGGACACGACGAGCCGCTGGAACGTCCGCGCCTCAATCGTCTTCTCCAGTCCCGCGGCCAGCGCCAGGAGCGTCTTGCCCGTTCCGGCCTTCCCCACGAGCGTGACGAGCCGGATATCATCGTTCAAGAGCAGATCGAGCGCGAACTGCTGCTGTTTGTTCTTTGCCATGATCCCCCAAACGCCGTGCTTCGCGGTCGTGATCGGCACGAAGACGCCCTTCTGCTTGCTGTACCGGGCCAGCGCCGTCTGCGACTCGTTCGCGCTGTTCTTGAGAAGCGCGTACTGGTTCGGGAACGGCTTCGGGTCCGCAGGCAGCAGTTCTCCCCTGGCATAGAAATCGTCTATCGCCCCCGGTGCGACCAGCAGTTCGGCCTCTCCGGAGTACAACTCATCGAGCGTGATCGTGTCCGACTCATAGTCTTCGGCGGTCATGCCGAGCGCATCGGCCTTGATACGGAGATTCGTGTCTTTGGTCACGAGGATCACCGGCAGGCCGTCATTATTCAGGTTCAGCGCCGTGGCAAGGATCCGGTTGTCCGCCTTGGTCGCGATCAGCTCGCTTGGCAGGCTGTCCGGAGACTGGTGATTGAGCTCCACCCGCAGGTTGCCGCCGCCCTCAAGCTTCACGCCCAGGGAAAGCTTTCCCTTGAGCCGATGCTCATCGAGGATCCGCGAGACCTGACGGGCGTTCCTGCCGATCTCATCGACGCCTTTCTTGAACTTGTCGAGTTCCTCGATCACGACGATCGGGATCACTACATCATTTTCCTCGAACGAAAAGATCGCCCGCGGATCGTGGAGCAGCACGTTGGTATCCAGTACAAATATTTTTTTCATTCAATGATCCTTTAATGAGTATTTGACGCCCTAACACGAACAAGCCTGAACCAAAAGGGCATCTCTCGTACCCTGCTGTCGCCATAGCGCAGGGAGAAAAGGAGAACACAGAGTTTAATTTAAATTCTTAAATCCTGGTTTTAACCCGGCATATTTTTTTACGTTTTTCTCTGCGAAATATTTTTCCCCAATCGTGAGAATGTTATTTGCAACTAACCCAAAATCTCCGGTGAAGGGATCGCCCCCTCCCTTATCACCTTCGGTCTCTCAGTACTCACATCCACGACCGTCGAAGGGTTGCCGCCTTCAGCCCTTCCTCCGTCGAGTACCAGATCAACCATCCCACCGATCACTTCAGAAGCTTCCCGCGCCGTGCAGAGACTCGGCCTGCCTGAGATATTCGCGCTCGTACCGGTAAGCGCGGTGCCGAGAGCTGCAAGCAACTGCCGCGTCAGCGCATTTCCGGGAACCCTGAGCCCGATCGTCCCGGTGCCGCCGGTCAGCTCCGCCATCACGTTCGGCTTTGCCTTGAACACCAGCGTGAGCGGTCCTGGCCAGAATTTTTTCATGAGCCTCTCGGCCGCGGGATTGACCTCCGATGCCCAGTCCCTCACTTCGCTTGCATCCTTGATCAGCAGCAGAATAGGCTGGTCAGCCTGCCTGCCTTTGATGCTGAACAGTTTTCTGACCGCACCGGCGTTCTTCGGGTCCGCGCCGAGGCCGTAAACCGTATCGGTCGGATACGCAATAACTCCGCCTGCGCGGATCACGTCCCTGCACAAGGAAAACGCTTTTTCGCGATGGGCGGGGTCGATCTCAACTATCGGTGTCCGCATACGGCATGCTCACTGTGGATTGCAGAGCGCGGAATACGGATTTCTTAAGACGACCACTCCGAACTCCACATTCCGCGCTCCGCACTAATTCCCCCCGCCCGTCACCACAATGTCCCCGTTCTCCCTTTTCAGGTATGAGGCCACGACCGGGCACTTGACTTTAAAGAGAAAAAAGATACGCCCATCCATTTCCTGTACGAGTGTTTCGTAATTGGCCTGCCCCTTACTGATGATCAGATCAGCCGATCGGTACGCATCCGTGAATTGCGCTGAACACGCCTCCAGCAGCGTACCGATGCCGTCATTTCCGTTGTCGATCACCGTGGCGCATTCGCGGAGGCCGGCGGCATGCGCGTCGTCGAGCGTGGCATCGTTGATCACGGGAGAGCCTTTGACCACGGCCGTCACGTCCTTGCCCATGTCCCGCAGGACCTCGATCAGGACCCGGTCGAATACGATCTCTCCGGCATTATCGCAAAGGTAGAGGATGCGGCGGGCAGAGTCGGACTGCCTGGGAAAAATCGCGAAAATCGGCTTCGGACAACGGGCAGGCGAAATGACTCTTCAAGCGAGCGGTCCAGGTCAACGCTGTCGTAGATGCCGAAATCGATCACGTTGCCGGCGATCGCGATCCGCACGCCGCCTTCAAGACGATCGGCTGCTCCTGCAGCCATGCGCCTGAGCGCGGGAAGCCGGTCGAGTGCGATCCGGTTATACATTTCCTTGACCTGTTGATAAGGATCAACGCCGGTCTGGCTGCGCAGGATCCGGTGAATGAGCGTTGTCGTCCTGGCCGGAACCTCCTCAAGGGAAGCGTTTTCGATCACCGTTTCCGCCATGCGACGGATGCCGCGGCCTCGGTCGCCGTTCACCCCTGCATAGCCCAGCGTGCGGGTTATCTGCCCGAAGAAGCAGGGCAGACACTCGAGCTCGGTCTTCAAACCGAAAAGAGACGCGGATCGGCCCACCTCGTCACGCGTCGAAGAATGAGATTTTTTTCATGGAACAGCGCGCCGTCTCGTTCGGGGTTCACGCTGCCGGTCCCTGCGCCGGGGGGGCCCCGCCTGGTTTTTTCTTCCATCGTCTGCGCCTTGCTTTCTTTTTGACCGGGGCGCCCTCAACAAGGGGCTCCGCTTCCACGGTATGGGGGGCCATCTTGGCGGATGCCGGAACCTTGGCAGGTGCTGACGCCTTGATGGGTGCGGAGATCGAGATGATCGCGATGAGCCGCTTGGCCTTTTCCTCCACCTCTCGTTCCATCTCGACCTTGAAGACCTTGAGGCGGTTCGCCACTTTCACGTCGCTCACGGCGATGATCTGCGCCGCGAACACACCGGCGTTCTTGGCGCCTGCCTTGCCGAGCGACATGGTCGCTACCGGCACGCCTCCCGGCATCTGCACCGTGGCAAGGATCGCATCGAGTCCCTTGAGGGGGGACGAATCGATCGGCACGCCGATCACCGGCAGCGTGGTCTGCGATGCAACCACACCCGCAAGGTGCGCCGCCCAACCCGCTCCGGCAATGATCACCTTGAGCCCGCGCTTTTCCGCGCTCTCGCTGTATTCAAGCACCTTCTTCGGCGTGCGGTGCGCCGACGCTATCGTCATCTCGTAATCGATGCCGAATTCCTGAAGCATGGCCGCCGCCTCCTGCATCACCGGCAGATCGGAATCACTCCCCATCAATATCCCCACGACTGGTTTAGCCATATGACTCCCTTCGAATTTATTTTTATGTTATATAGCCTGATCCGGATAAACCGGAACTAAAAACATCAGTCAAAAGGCGTCTCGCGCAAAGCCGCAAAGGACGCAAAGGAACCTTAATACTTGATTTAAAACCAATGATTCGGCCTTTCTTTGCATTTACAGGTCCTTCGGATCTTCTATAAAGACCGTCTCAACGCCGAATACGTCGCTGACAAGCGGCATCAACGCCCTGACGCCGACGGTTTCAGTGGCATAGTGGCCGGCGACAAGAACATTCATTCCGTATTCCTTTGCCGCATTGTATACGGCAAGGTCGATCTCTCCGACGAGAAAACAGTCGAGCTTTTCGGTGACCGCATCTTTCAGCATGCTCCCGCCGCCGCCGGATATGATGCCGATCGAACGGATGCGATCGTTGCCGAATTGAAATACGCGGCAATCAACATTCAATGCTTCGCTCAAGACCGATGCCGCGGCGTCCAGGCTGGTCGCCTTTCCGAAGTTCCCCGCATAGCCGATCTTGATGCCGTGATATTTCCCGAATTTCCGCGGCTTCCGGACGTCCAGCAAGCGGCACAACTGCATATTGTTCCCATATTCCTCATGGAGATCAAGCGGCAGATGCGCGGCATACAGCGCGATATTGCTTCTCTTCAGGTACGTTGCCCTCCTGGTCTCCAGTTCCCTGTCCTTTTGCGGCCTCCACTTGATTCCATGGTGGACCACGAGGAGATCGACACCGAGTTTTTTTGCCTTCTCAAAGGTAGAAATGCAGGCATCGACGGCAAAACCGACCTTTCGGACCGCCCCAGTCTTGCCGGATCTCACCTGCAATCCGTTCAGGGACGAGTCCTTTATGTTCCTGACCCGCAGCGTCTTGTTCAGAAAACCCGCGATGTTCCTGATCGTCGCATGGTGCAGGTCACTCTTTGCGTTCTGCGATCTCATTGGATCTTAATTCACCGTCTCGAGCGCCCGCGCACCGATGTCCCTGCGATAGTGCGCGCCGTCAAAGCTGATCTCCCGCGCGCCTTTATAAGCACTGTCGATGGCAGCGGCCACGGACGGGCCGAGGCCCGTGACACCGAGCACCCTGCCGCCGTCAGTCACGATGTTGCCGTTCTTCAGGGCCGTCCCGGAATGAAATACCATCACGCCCTTCAGTCCCGCAGCCTTGTCGAGCCCGGTAATCTTCTTGCCTTTCTCGTAATTCCCGGGATACCCGCCCGATGCCATGACGATACAGACGGCGGATTCCGGCTTCCACTTGATCTCCAGCGTCGACAATCGTCCATCGAGAATGGCCTCGATGATCTCGATCAGGTCCGTATCGAGCCGCGCCATGACCGGCTGCGTCTCGGGATCGCCGAACCGCGCATTGAACTCGAGCACCCTGGCCTCATTGTTCCGGATCATGAGCCCGGCGTACAGGACGCCCTTGAACAGACGGCCCTCTTTTTCCATGGCCCGCACCGTGGGGATCATGATCGTGTCCATGACCTTGCGCTCGAGCTGCTTCGTCACGACCGGCGCCGGCGAATAGGCGCCCATGCCGCCGGTGTTCGGCCCTTTGTCGGCGTCGAACACGCGCTTATGGTCCTGCGACGACGCCATGGGCACAACGGTCCTGCCGTCGGAAAAGGCCATGAACGACGCCTCTTCACCTCTGAGGCACTCCTCGATGACCACCCGTTCACCGGCCGTGCCGTAGGCCTTCTCGGTCATGATGACGTCGAGGGCCTTGAGCGCCTCTTCCACGGTCTCGGCAACGACAACACCCTTGCCTGCCGCCAGTCCGTCGGCCTTTACCACAATGGGCGCGCCCTTTTCGCGCACGTACGCCGCTGCCGCGGTCTTGTCGGTGAATACACCATACTCCGCAGTGGGAATGTGATACTTCTTCATCAGGTCCTTGGAAAAGCGTTTGCTCGCCTCGATCTCGGCGGCCTTTCCGCTCGGCCCGAAGATGCGAAGTCCGGCTTTGGTGAATTCGTCCACGATGCCCATCGAAAGCGGTCCTTCAGGACCGACGATGGTAAGATCGATCGCTTTGGCTTTGGCGAACGCCAGCAGGCCGGGAACATCCTCGGCCTTGATCGGCGCGCATTCAGCGAGCCCCGCGATGCCTGCGTTGCCCGGCGCTGCATAGATCTTTGTGACCTTCGGGCTCTGCGAAAGCTTCCAGACGAGCGCGTGTTCCCTGCCGCCGCCGCCGACAACGAATACCTTCATTCGTTAACTCCTAAATAAGAGACGTCAGAAGCCGAGGAGCCAGAATTCAGAAGCAGGATCCATCGTGTTTTGTTTCATTTCTCCTGACTCCTGACTTCCGATACCTGACTCCTGAGTTTCATTCCCTCATTCATACTTCCTGTCCTGTATCCCGCGAGGTCCAGGCAGACGTAGGTATAGCCGATCTCCTTCAGCGCCGCTGTGATCTGGTCCGCGACACCGTCCGAAAGCAACTTCGGAAAGTCGGACCGGTCAACCTCGATCCTCGCGGTGTTTCCGTGGTGACGCACGCGCACCTGCCGGAACCCGTGAGCGCGCAGGTGGTCCTCAGCCGTCTGAACGGCCTGGAGGATCGCAGGCGTGATCCGTGTGCCATAGGGAATGCGGGAGGAAAGGCAGGCAAGCGACGGTTTGTCCCAGACAGACAGGTGCAGGCTGCGTGCGAGTTCGCGGACCTCGGACTTCGAAAGTCCGGCCTCAACGAGCGGGCTTCGGACGGCATATTCCTCCGCAGCCGTTCGACCCGGACGATGGTCCTTCAGGTCGTCGGTGTTCGACCCTTCGATGACAGCGGAGATCCCTTCTGCTTCGGCAATCCGCCTCAGCTTGTCAAACAGCTCCTTTTTGCAATAATAGCAGCGGTCAGGGGGGTTCTGGACAAAGGATTCCGAGGTGAGTTCTTCCGTGTGGAGGATGCGGTGCGTGACGCCCAGCGATCGGGCAAAGTCCTTCGCCGCTTGCAGTTCACCGGCAGGATAGGTCTCGGAAACAGCCGTAACCGCGATGAGGCGCGGACCCATGACCTCGGATGCGGCCCTGAGCAGAAGCGAGCTGTCCACGCCGCCGGAATAGGCGAGAACGGCCCGTCTCATCTCATGAAGCAGGGTCTTGAGGTGTTCCCATTTTCGTTCAATCACCATCTGCGCGATAATAACACAGCTTGAACGGGAGTGTCAATAAAGTCCTGCACCTGGCCAATACGCTCAAGGTCAGGTACAATGTATCACTTGTTCCCGCGCTTGTGCGATGAATCCCATCTTCACTGAGATGGCCTTGCCTGCGTCCTGCACCAAGGATAGCAGATCGCCCTTTTCCAGCAGCTCTTCCGTCAGCCGGTGCGACGGCGCGACAATACCTACTGCGCCGATCACTTTGCGGGAGAAGTCCCTGACCGGAACAGCAATGCTCCGCACGTCAAGATCGGCCTCCTCGGTCTCGAACGCATACCCTTTCTCAGTGATCTTTTTCAGTTCATTGAGCAGAACATCTCGTGTCTTGATGCTCTTGTCGGTAAGCGGTGTCAAATTCATTTCCGGGTACAACCGCTCGATCTCACCAGCCGGCAGGGCCGCAAGCTGCACTTTGCCGACTGCGGTGCAGTGTGCAGGGTGCATGGCGCCGATGCGCGAGGTCGCGCGGACCGTCCTGGACGTCTCCACGCTGTCCATATAGATCACTTTGTTCCCGCGCAGGACGGCCACAACCGCCGTCTCTCCCGATGCCGCCATAAGGTTCTCGAGGATCGGCCTCGCCTGCCGGCGGCACTCGCGCTGGTCGATGAAGATCGCCCCGATCTGGAGTGTCTTGGGGCCGAGGCGGTAGTTCTCGCTCGAGCTGTTCTGTTCGATGTAGCCGCGGTGCTCAAGCGTGGCAAGCAGCCGGAACACGTTGTTCTTGTGCAGTCCCAGCCTCTTCGACAATTCCGTCACGCCGAGTTCGTCCTCGGTCCTGGTGAATGATTCCAGAATGTCGAGCGCATGCGAAACTGACTGGATCGTATAATTTGATTTTTCCCTTTTGATGGCCATAGAACGACGCTCCCCTGAAAATTGAACTGATACTACTTTAATTTCCCCGGCTTCTTGCCCTTTTGCACGGGGTAACCTTTCAATAACCAATCAGGCATGCCTGCCTGATATATCATGATAGAGGTGTATCCCATCTCAATGGCCGCACCTGCGGCCATGCGGCTGAGTCCTCAGCCCATGCCTCTGCAATAAAAAATGACCGAAGCTGTTTTATCCTTCAGCAAACGTGCGGCCTTGGTCTTCATCTCGTCCGGCATGATATTGATGGCGCCGGGGATGTGCGCCTGCTGATATTCCTCGGATGTCCTCGAGTCTACAAGCATTACTTTCTTGTTTCCGGTTACATATGACCGCAGTTGTTCCGCGTCGATGACCGGATATTGCGCCATGACTGACGTGGAAGACAGGAGCAGAAAGCTGAACAAAAACAGGAAGGAACGTGTTTTTTCCATAAATGGATTTGATCCTTTAGCTTTAAAACAAGTGTTTAATATTAAGTCGTGCGGCGGTTTTTGTCAAGAGGAAAGGCTTTGTCGGATCCAACGGGATGAGGCAAAGAGTGGGCTTACATTACTGTGCATCCGGAGATCGTCTGTTCTCGATAAGCGCGGCCATTCTTTCCAGATGTTTTTCCTCCTCCCCGGCCAGGACTAGGAACACGCGCCGTGCATTTCCATCGGTGAGGGCGCGCTCCATCTTGAGATACAGGTCGTAGGAATACGATTCAAGGGCCATGGAAAGATCGAGGATGTCGCTGATGCCTTTGCCCGTGGTCCACTCCAGGGCCTGCTCCACGCTCATCCCCCCCTCCATCACCTCGCCGGGAACAATGCCGGAAAAAAGCGAGTCGGGAATCTTTGCAACACGGCGGTCATTGGTTACCTCCTGATACAGGGCAAGCAGCATGGCCTCGTGACCTGCTTCGGCGCCTGCTAATCCCTGAAAAAACGCCATGGCCTCCTGGTCCTGGAGCGATCCGGCCAGAGCGCCATAGAAGCGGCGCGAACCTTCTTCCAGCGACCACGCCAGGGCGATAAGCTCTTCCGGCCTGGAGTCAGAGGGGAAATAAGCCATGCCGGCATCGGGCGGACCGCTTGCGACGAACCCCTTCCATGCCTTCATGCCGCCGTGCATGCTGAACATGTTCGTGAGACCTGCGTTCCTGAGCATTCCCGCAGCAGCCCGGCTGCGATTACCCGCTTGTCAATACAGGATGGTCGGTTTTGCAGGATCGATCTCGCCCACCCGTGACGCCAGTTCTGCAATGGGGATGAGCTTCGCGCCCGGGATATGTCCCTGCTCGTATTCGCCCGGCTGGCGAACATCGATCAGGTTATACTCGCCCGGCTTTTTCTGTTTCATCAGCTCCTTCACAGCTTCTGCGCTCATTTCAGGTGCTTTTTGAAATAGTGTGGATAAATTCACGATGACCTCGAAGAATTCTCACGTAGGTCGGGATCTGCTCCCGCTGTCCCGAAGGACTGAAAGAAAGTATAGCGAAGGGCAACTGAATTTTCAACAACTATCAGTTCGGAAAATGCTGGTCACGCAAGTACAAGAGTGCCGATGCCGAGAAGAACGAAGAGAATGCCGGATGCCGGACGGATGTATCTGGCCGGGATGAACGTATGGAGCCTGCCGGCAACGAGGATCCCGATCAGCGTGGCGAAGCTGAGGGCGGCAAGACTGCCGAGGAATACCGCGAGGAAGCTCTGATATTTTACGGACAGGAGCAGCGTCGCGATCTGCGTCTTGTCCCCCATCTCAGAGATGGCGATCAGACTGAAGGCCGCGATGAACCCGGCCCGTGCAGACGGTTTGATTTGCTCCGGCGATTCTTCCTCAGTCTTGCGCAGCAACATGTACAGGCCAAAGAGGATGAACACCCAGGCAGAGATGCGCGTGATCAGGACGGGCGACAACAGCTCACCCACTCCCCTCCCCACGATCGCGGCGCTTCCCGACAGCATCGCGAAGGCAAGGAACGCCCCGGCAAGGACCGGCCGTCCTCCGTAGCGAAGCGCAAGGGTAAAGACCATGAGCTGCGTCTTGTCGCCGAGTTCAGCGGTGAAGATGAGGCCGAAGGTGATAAAGAAGATCGTCAAGAGGGACAAGAGAACCTCGACTTTTTCGGAGCGGATTCAGACGGATGAGACACGTATGAAAATAACATCGATGGAGTTATTGAGCTTCCTTAACTTCCATCATTCACCGCGGAGACGCGGAGACGCAGAGAAAACCAATTGCTGAAAAGGCCCTGGGTTTTTAGAATCGACCGTCAGGTAAGTTGATGAATTTTAATGTTCCCGACCTGAACAAACCATCTAGTTCATCAATTTCAAGAGACCTCTGCGTCTCCGCGTCTCGGCGGTTCAGCATTTTTTCTATCCTTAAATTTACCCGCTTTCTTGCATCTAAGACTTGTTCAAGAGCGCCCGTTGTCTCTTGACCAGCATCTTGATGCCCTTTTCGCCGAGCCCGAGCAGCTTGCCGAGCTCGGCCCTGGAGAAGGGTTCGCCCTCGGCAGTGCCCTGCACCTCAACGATCTTTCCCTTGCCCGTCATCACCAGGTTCATGTCCACTTCCGCTGTCGAATCCTCGACATAGCACAGGTCGAGCATGGGTTTGTTGTCTACGATGCCGACGCTGATCGCGGCAAGGTAGTCCGTGACCGGCACAGACTTGATCAGCCCCTGCTTTTCAATATGGCGGAGCGCATCGACGAGCGCGATGTACGCCCCGGTGATCGATGCGGTGCGCGTGCCGCCGTCCGCCTGGATCACGTCGCAATCGATCAGCACGGACCGTTCGCCGAGCGCCTTCATATCGACAACCGAGCGAAGGGACCTGCCGATGAGCCGCTGGATCTCGTGCGTACGGCCGCCCACCTTGCTCCGCTCGCGCTGGATCCTCTGACCCGAGGAACGTGGAAGCATGGCGTATTCAGCCGTGACCCAGCCCGTTCCTTTGCCGCGCAAAAAAGGAGGGACGGATTTTCGACCGTGGCCGTGCAGATGACCCTGGTGTCGCCCATCTCGATCAGCACCGAACCCTCAGCTGTCTTGATGTAGTTCCTGGTTATCTTTATCTTGCGGAGTTCGTCCGCCTTTCTTCCGTCACTACGCATTAAATGTCTCCTCTCAGCTTTAAAAATCCAGCGGGCCGGCGAATTCCTTCTCCTCCTGGAATTAGCTAATACCGAAATTGCATATTAGTCTCAATAATTTTTTAATATCACTATATGCATATTAGTCATTTGCTCGAAGTTTAATTAAATCCGCAAGATACGTCAAGTTTTTTCTCAAATTCATTGACTCACAAATCGGTTCCATGCTAGTGTATTCCGTACCGCTAATTACTGGTTATATGGAGAAACGCACATGCAAATATGCTACAAATTGCAGCTAATAACTGCGGTACTTGTATCTATAATCATTGTTGCCTTTGGTGTCAGTGGTGTTAGCCTTGCCAGTGACGCGACAAAGATTAATAAATCGGACATACAAAATAAACTACTTTTTTTGCGTAATGACGATATCTGGGCGTATAACATCGAGAACAAATCAGAAAAACGATTAACTTCCAGTCGAGACATTCGCAATTACACTGTATCCACCGATGCGAGAAAAATCGCATACATAAGAGCATTGAAAAAGCTTTATGTATATGATACGGAATCAGGAACTGAAACCTTTATTGCGGAAGTAACAACCGATGCAAGCCAGCCTTCATTTTCACCCCTTGGCGACAAGATTGCTTTAATAAGCCACACGAAAGAGCAAATGGATGTCAGATTAAGTTATTTCTTTAAACCGGTAAAGGAGCGGGTGAGACACATTATCATAATCGATATAAAGTCTAAGAAAATAGACGACGTAACACAGGACGTGCCTTTTCCACATAGCCAGGTAAAGTGGTCACCTGATGGCAAATGGTTATCCTTTGCTTCGTTCAGATTTGGTTTTTTCGATAAACTATATCCCTTTTCGGCCAAGAAATGGGGTGTTTACCTCATGGACCTGAGCAACTCTAGACACAAGACGACTGAAATTAGCAGTGGTATGAGTTCCGTTTGGCTCAGCAGCGATCAAGTTGTCGTTTCTGATGGTGTTGCTGCAAACGTATTGTCCATTTACGATATTAAAACAAAAACACTAAAACCTTCGACGATGATTCAGCCGGGTTTTTCACCGGCATTATTTACGCTGGGTGGTGTGAACAATGAAATCGTGTACTACGAAACAGCGGAAGGTCCTGATGGTGGGTTGATTAGGTCACATAATATCAAAACCAACAAGACGGAAGATGTTGTCATGGACGCTGCCGTCCCTCTATATGTGAAATAACCTGGCGCTCGACAGCGACGCGCCAAAGTCGGCGCGTCAGCGCCGCGTTAGACCGTAAAAACACGGAGCCATCACAATATGGATAAATTTCCGCATGCCGTAAAATACATCGGTATGATGCTGATCGGTGGTTTGCTAAATGCATGTTCCGCTAACTCAGTGCTGATTCGTCAAGATGATCAGACATTTTCCACAGCACAGCAGCAGCTTCAACGCACCGAAAAGACCGTAGATGAATATAAGCCAGAGCCATCCGAACGCAGTCTTTTTCTGCAGGCAGAAGGTTTTTATCGATACAGGTTCTTACCCCCTGAACGAAGCACTGGAAAATATCTGGCTGAGGCCGCTGCTGCCATCACCGACTTCCCTGGATTCCAAAGCCTGGCCGGATCATTGGATTTGGAAGATTTACGCTTTCGAGCGCCGGACAGTGCGGTTCAAATTTGGGAAACACTTCTTGAACTGCATCCGCAAACAAAACTGAGGCCCCTCACACTTTATCGGCTAGGCTGGGCTTATCGATCTGTGGGTGCTCAAGGATTGCCGCGTACTTCACCTGAAGCATTTGACGAGCTCATCAAAGAGCAGCCGAATTCATCATTGGCGGCATTTGCCAAAGAAGCAAAAACAATTCCGTGGAAGTCAAAAGAAACTGCCGCTGTCCGATCTCTTATCCCCGGATTCGGGCAAATGTATCTCGGTGAAACGCGCAATGGTTTAGTTCGGCTGGGTATTGCAGTTGCGGCACTCCTGGCGGTGGCTGCACCTGTTTATGCTGCTGCCCATGGCCACCATACTTCTTCATTAGATGTTGCTGCCGGCGTTGGAGGCCTTATCGTGCTCAGCTTCGATTTCACCTCCTCGTACGATGATACGATGCGTGGAGTAGTTCTATGGAACGAGCGTGCTGAATCTGAATTCAATCTTGCTAACCCGTCAGCTCCTTAACGTCAGGGCTCAAGGCCTAACCAAGCGGTTCCTTGCGCCAAGATGGCAGGTCGGATAGAACGGAGTGAAACCTGACGATGATTCCAACCATTCGGCTCGAGAGAGTGGCGACACCCGCCGCACCTGGCGGCGCTTCGATGAAAGGAATTATGAACAACGGTAGACCTCAGCGATTTCCCATTCGGTTCGACGTGTGGTACGGAATTCTGTCGAGTGCGTTGTTTCTGCCCCCTTCGAGTTCCTACGTCGAGGTAGACAGCGAGCAGGTCAGCGTCCGAATGGGTTGGGCATTTCGATCTCGCTTCCCGAGAGCAGCCGTCGCCTCAGCGTCGGAAACGCATGAGCGCCCGCTCAGTCGTGGGGTGCATGGATTCGCGGGTCGATGGCTGGTGAACGGATCGGGACAGGGAATCCTGACGATCGACCTGACACCGAGCCAGCGCGGGTACGTCATGGGCTTCCCGGTCCGCTTGCGGCAACTCATGGTGAGCGTGGCTGAGCCTGCGGCCCTGGCAGCAGTACTCAGGAACTCTGCTTAGGACGTACGAAAGGATGCGCAGATTCGAAATCTCTTAGGAACCCCCTTATCGTCAGGTCCATATTGTTTGACTTTCAACATTGACACTTTGGGGACATTGGTTCTTACGGTGCATACCATATTTGGAAGTAAGGCCTTTGCTTTTCATCATAGAGAATGAACGCATACCGCGACAAGCGAGGAGAAGTTTGGATGAGTTTGGGCTGTCCATGGCGGAGATGGCATGGCAATTGGGTGTGAACACGTCGAGCATCACCCGAACGATTGCAAAATTGGGGAAAAGTAGCGGTGACAATTATGCATCATAAGAGCCGATGTCCCCAACCATACTCTCATTAAGAATCCAAGGAGGCATTCATGAGCTACGTAGACTCACAGCTTCTCCCCGGCGAAAACGTTATGTACCGATCAAAACTTCATTGGCAAGTCTTTCTGGTTCCCGGATTCTTCGCCGGCATCCTGCTCCTTGCGTCGATAGGCTTATTCGGCAGTGGGGCAAAAGGAACTGGACTGATCTTATTAATTTTGGCTGGACTCTTGATCCTTGTTCCGTTCATCAAACGGGCTAATTCAGAATTCGCGGTTACGAATAAGCGCATTATTGTCAAACTAGGGGTCTTTACTACTCGCACCGTGGAGCTGCTGCACACGAAAGTCGAAGCCATCAGCGTGAATCAGGGGCTGTTGGGGAAAATGCTCGGTTACGGCGACATCGTTGTTACCGGCACCGGCGGCACGCGAGAAGAGTTTAAAGCGGTCGCATCACCGCTCGAACTTCGACGTGCTGTTCAGGCGGCAACAACGTCGGCAGCTTGACGCCTGACAGATCATTGCACCGGACGCACCTCTGCGGCAGGCAGCCGTGTTTACTAATCAAGTGGCCGTCGCGCCGGTAAATTCACTTCGTTCATTATCACTACCATATAAGCTCACTAAACTTCAAAATAAGAGGAGCATCTGATGAAGCACGTATTTGAACCCTGTTCAATAGGAAATCTCACGTTAAAAAACAGGATCATCCGTGCCGCAACACATGAAGGTATGGCCCATCGCGACGGTATGCCGACGGACGATCTTCTGCGGACGTATCAAGATCTGGCAACAGGCGGTGCAGGGGCGATCATCACCGGGTACGTTGGCGTGAAACAGAACGGCAAGACGTTCCCGAACATGCGCATGTTTGATAGCGACACCTATATTCCCGTATACAAATCCATCACCGACCAGCTGCAGCAGTTCAAAACTCCGATCATCCTGCAAATCGCCCACGGCGGCAGCAGGTCAATGTCGAAAGTCACGGGCCAGGACGTTATCAGCGCGAGCGGACGAAAAAAGAACGATTACGGAGACGTGGTAAAAGAAGCGAGCGAGGCGGAGATCCGGTCGATCGTCGGGGCATTCGTGGCTGCTATCGTGCGTGCGAAGACAGCGGGTTTTGACGGAGTAGAGCTCCATGCTGCACATGGCTATCTTCTTTCCGAATTCGTTTCCCCGGTATTGAACAAACGCAGGGACCAGTGGGGCGGATCAACAGAAAATCGGTTGCGGATCGTGACCGGGATTATCTCCTCCGCACGAACGGAAGTCGGTGATTTTCCGATCCTCGTAAAGATGAGCGGCCATGATGAATTCAGACGGGGACTGGCCGAAACCGAGGCGGTGAAGATCGCCCGGATACTGGAGGCAGCCTCCTGCGATGCCATCGAAGTCTCCTGCGGTTATGGAGACTTTATGTACGCTGTCCGCATGCCCAAGGTTCCCGTGGACGCCGTCCTTGGGCTCATGCCGAAGTATCGCGATATGCCCGGTTATCAAAAAGGACTTTTCAGGATCATGGCCCCCTTCCTGGCAAAGGTCCGAATGCCCCTCCACAATTATAATGTTCCCCTTGCAGAACATATCAAGCGTAATGTCGGCATACCAGTCATAGCAGTGGGCGGAATCAGAAATTTACAGGACATAAAAACGATCATCTCGGATAAGGGAATTGACTTTGTGTCCCTGTCGCGGCCGTTCGTCATCGAACCTGATATTGTGAACAGATTCCAGCAGGGGCAGGAAAGCTCGCGGTGCATTAACTGCGGGTACTGCCTGATCGGGGTGACCGCAAACCAGCTGCAATGCTATTATGGACGGATTCCCGCTTCCAGACTCTGAGTGAAGCAGTAAACTGCAGGAAGCGGGTGGTGGTGCATCGCCGCATTGTCTATGGCCGCCGTCTCTGAGCCTAACATACAAGTGCCGCCTTCAAGCTTAAGGCGGCACTTTTTTGTTTATATACTTCATTCGTAACGCTTAAAATATTCTGGACTTTGGATCTTTATGATTTCTGCCTTCCGCCAGTACTACGGGATAATCGCGGTCGCGCCAGGCGTGAAAACCGCCGGCAAGCGGCCGAATGCGCGTAATCCCCTGCTGGGATAGCCGCAGCACCACCTGGGCGCTGGAGGCTTCGTTGGGGCACGTACAATAGGCTACGATCTCGCGATCGCTCGAAACGATCGGATGGCGCGCTACCTCATCCAGGGGGATCCGCAAAGCGCCGGGTATGATATAGGGATCATGTTCAAAGTCAAGTTCGTGGCGCAGATCGATGATAACGACATCTTCGCCCGCGTCCAGCCTCTGCTTCAGCTCTTCCGGGGTGATGCGCGCGGTGTAGAGCTCGCGCAAAATGCGCCGGCGCAAGGCATACTTCCGGAGGATATACAGCGCCAGCCCGCCGGCCACCAACACCGAGAGCGTTTTGCCCATTCCCGCGGCATAATCCAACGCACGATCGAGTTTTCTACTGAATATATACCCGAGAAGTGTATAGGCGCCGACCCAGACGATGATGCCCATACCGTCGAAAAGTAAAAAACGCCACAGACGCATGCCGATCATGCCCGCCATCGGAGTCGACACAGCGCCAAATCCGGGGAAAAATTTAGTTACCAGAAGGGAGCGGCCGCCGTACCGGGTAAAGATACTTTCCGTCCTCCGGACGCAGGAGTCAGGCTCGAGAGATATGCGGCAAAGCACGGATAGCACCTTGCCTCCGCGTCGCCTTCCCATAGCGAACCAAAACAGGTCGCTCACCAGCGCTGCACAGACGCCTGATCCTATGCAGAGGAACAGGTTCAACTGTCCGACACCGGCCATGGTCCCGACCGTGATAAGCAGAGGAGCGCTCGGTATGGGAAGCCCCATTGTTTCTGCAAAGACCCAGATAAACACTACGGAGTATCCGTGCTGTATGAGGAAAGGGATGATATTAGCCATGGTGAATGCTCCGTGGCGCCTCACATGCAGACAGCCACAACGTGCGAATGATATGCGAACTACGGCTACCCGGGCCGCTCACGGCACTGGTTCAGCACCGTTTGTCAGCCAACGTTTTCCGCTCCATCCATGCAGGTTTTTGTGCCCCGACCGGGGCAGTGCGTCAGCCTCAGCAGTGCAGGCGATTCACTTCGTACCCGTGTTTTTCGAACGCCCGCTTTAATTGCATCTTTTCCACCGGCGTCAGAACAAGATAGAGGGAAATGACTTTATCGTAGGACCTCTCCTCCGAGCAGGTATAGCGATAGAAATCGCTTTCTATCTCCCGGGGAAGGTCCGCGTCCGCGAGTATCAGCCTCAATTCGCCACTGGTGCACAGCTTCTTGTTAAGATACTGATTGTTACGACCGAAGTACGCGGAGGTGCCCGCCTTGTCTATTAAGAATGTCGAGGGACCGCAGCCTGCCAGGAGGACCACGCAGAGTGCCGCCCCGATATGCCCGTAAAAGCGTTTCATTGCGCCTTTTTCTCCTGCAAGAGACCGGTCATTTCCCCGATAAAGGCCCCGGAGCTGAAATCCCGTCCACCGAAGATCTTCTTAACGATGGCCCCATCGCGATCGATGATGATCGTGGCCGGCAGCCGGGTAATCGTGTATTTTTTTACGAACACGTCTCCTTTTTCGTCAAGCAGTATTGGATACGACACTTTGCCGGCCAACTGAGCGATGTCTCCGCGGGTCCTGTCGACGGAGACCCCGATCACCATCAGACCGTCCTTTTTCAGCCGGTTGTAGAGGCTATCGAGAGAAGGCATCTCGATCACGCATTCCGGACACCATGAGGCCCAGAAATTCAAAACCACTACGCTGCCGCGATAATCAGCGAGCTTGTGCGCGATGCCCTGCATGTCGGATAACGTAAAGTCCGGTGCCGATTCCCGTATAGGGTTTGAGGCCGCATAAGAAAAAGGAACGACGGTCAGAAGAGATAGAATGGCTATTTTTATAAATAAAATAGAAGATTTGTCGAATAAGCGGTGCATGATATATATCCCGTGACCTTAACCGAAGTGTCATAATAACCCGCGCTTTCCACTTTCGCAAGCAAATTAACCTTGGATCATCTGGTGTAGGCCTTAGCCAATGGGCTTAGGTGCTGTCATTGACAAGTCTCACCGTCACTGCTATCCTCAATTTATGGCACTACCTCTCCCCTGGGCGGGTGTGAAGCGCCTGGTGTGGGGCGGAGGCGGCAGCCTTCTGGTCGCGCTTGGAGTGCGTTTAAATCGACACGCCCCAATTCCCTGCAGAATGGAAAGCGGAGGCCTGCCCAAGTCCAGGCCCTGGAGCTCTTCCGTGCGAGCACGAGCAACGTGGACTGGAGCTTCCTCAGCCGGCGTGAGCCGCATTTCGGTCGAGGACTACGCAGTCGCTCTTCTCGACGAACTGGAGCGACCCACTCACATCCGCCGGCGCTTTACGGTCGCGTATTGAGGCTGCCGGGCACCGCCAGCGCCTGACAATTCATCCCCGGCGGTACGCTATAAAACGCCGCACGTACCGCTGAACTCGCATGTTAGCACTTATGGTGGACTATGCCAGTACTGCATAAAATCGATGATGACGCTAAACTTATTACTACAATCTGGTCTGGAGATGCCGTTGACAGTGAACTTTCTGATGCCCTCGCTAAATATCAACAAAACATAAAAAGCCTGCCCCGTTATGCCTCATACAACGAAATTGTAGACTTCAGCGCCGCAAGTAATTTTTTATTGAGCTCTGAAGGTATAAAAAAGCTTGCGCATATGGCCTCCATGAATGATCCGCAAGGAGTAAAGACCAAACTTGCAATTGTTGTAAACAAACCCATAGCGTATGGGCTGGCACGCATGTATCAGATATATCGGAGTCTTTTGCCGAGTGGTTCTAAGGAATTGCATGTTTTCAAGAATTACCAGGATTGCCTTGAATGGATAGGGTCCAAGGAGGCTATGGTTTGATTCTCATCATATTTTAACTTTTCTCAAAGAGGTATTATATAAAATGACACCAAGGATCGATTTGCACATATTAACTAATCATAAACAGGGAGGCAATCGGATATGAAACTTCAGAACGCATCAGCTGGGATTCTCATGAGTTTATCCTTTGTATTGCTGCTATTGACCGGGTTCGGCGGCATAGCTGCCGGAAATCCACCGGCAGATGATTTGGCAATAAAGGGGTACGATACCGTCGCATATTTCACGGCCGGCAAAGCACTAAAAGGCAACGAGTCATTTACCTTCAAGTGGCATGACATGACCTGGTATTTCTCGACCAAAGAGAACAGGGACCTGTTTGCGGCCAGTCCGGAGAAATACGCTCCGCAATATGACGGTTATTGCGCCTGGGCCCTGACAGAAGCACGAATAGCCAAAACCGATCCTGAAGTGTGGAAGATCGTTGACGGGAAGCTATACCTGAATTGCAGCGCGACAGCATATGAAAAATGGAGCAGGGATATTCCCGGTAACATCAAAAAGGCCGATGCGAACTGGCTGAAGTCTTCCATTAAAAAATAGATCGCACAACATCTATCTAATTTATCCTTTCTGGCTCTAACGTCATTTTGAGATCTGATGCTGTTGGCACTGGGTGCGGGTATCTCACTGTCATTAGCATATAACTAATCAGGTTTTGAAAGACTGAGATCATACTCATGACGCGGCCCAATGCGGTGTTCGGTGAACACGGCCAGGAGCCAAAGGAGGCGGGAAAAATGGAATATCGTGACCTCGGACGCACAGGTTGGAAGGTATCAGCCATAGGCCTCGGTACGTGGGCAATGGGCAGTTTATGGGGACCGGTGGATGACCGCGAATCGCTCGCCACCCTTAACCGCGCTCTGGATCTGGGCGTCAACTTCTTCGACACCGCCGACGTATATGGCAGCGAGCCATTGCTGGGCCGTCTGCGGCGGCAACGCCGTGAGCCGTTTTATATCGCAACCAAAATGGGCATGCAGATCAATCCCGACGCCCAAGGCTACAATCGCGAGAATATGACAGCCTTTGTCGAAAATAGTCTGCGGAACCTGGGCGTCGAGGTTTTAGATCTCATGCAGCTGCACTGCCCGCCCATCGAGGCCTATAACCCCGACGTCTTCGGCATCCTGGACGGTCTGGTGACGCAGGGCAAGATCCGTCATTACGGCGTCAGCGTGGAGCGCATCGTGGAGGCTGAAAAGGCCATCACATATCCCAACGTCCAATCCGTCATGATCATCTACAACATCTTCCGGCAGCGACCGGCCGAAAGCTTTTTTGAGGAGGCCAAACGCAGCGGTGTGGGGATCATCGCCCGCGTACCCCTCGCCTCCGGCATGCTTACCGGCAAGATGACGCCTGCCAGCACGTTCTCGCGCGATGACCACCGCAACTTCAATCGTAAAGGCCAGGCGTTCGACCGGGGCGAGACGTTCTCAGGCGTGGATTTCGAGATCGGACTTAAGGCTGTGGAGGAATTGCGTCCGCTGGTTCCATCAAACGCGACGATGGCGCAAATGGCCCTGCGTTGGATACTGATGTCCGATGCCGTGACCTGTACCGTCCCAGGGGCCAAGCGCCCCGCGCAGGCCGAAGACAATATCCGTGCCGCCGACCTGCCCTCGCTTTCCGGCTCCACCATGGAGAAGATTCAGGCGATCTACGACCGCCACATTCGCTCGCAAGTGCATCACCTGTGGTAAGCCACTTCGACACACACATCTTCGGCACATCGTGACCGCCTCACACTGCGTGCAGCCGGCACGATCCGCTGCGCTTTGTGAGCAGCTGACACCGGCCGTTCATTTCCCGTTCGAGTCACCCGGAGCGGCTCACGTTCGACGATTTTTCGTTCTTGCCGCTGTCCCAGCCCGCTGTCAGGTTTCCTGTTGACATTCCTTTCGCTGATTGTTAATGTGATTCACCATCATGGTCCGCACTTGCCTGGAAAAAACAATGAGCAAAATGACAATATGAAAAAAAACCGGGGACAGATGAATGCCGGTCTTTCGCGGCGCCTTCACTTTCCCATCTGACGAGCAACGCCTTCCCTGGCTTTCCCTGCTTCTTGACGCGTACTCGATCGCCGATACCGGAGTGGCGATCGCGATCACGGGATATGGAGAAAAAGCAGAAGAAAACTCTCGCCTGCGGAAAAGGATGCGGCACCTGCTGCGTTGATCAAAAGGACCTTCCCCTGTACCCGCACGAACTTGTCGGCATCTACTGGTATGCCACGGAGAAAATTACATCGCCCGTCAGGGACGTCCTGAGGAGCCGGCTTGCGGCCCATACGGCCGCATCGGGGTGCCCGTTTCTTATCGATAATTTCTGCTCCATTCACCCTGTCCGGCCGGTGGGGTGCAGAATGTTCAATGTGTTCACGGTCCCCTGCGCGCCCGGAGAAGATCCCTATTTTACGAGACGCGGTGACGTTCTGCCGCCGATCCCAGTTTACATCGAGCGTACGTTTGGCGCGGTCCTTCCGTTTTATAATATGAAAAAGGAGGGTGACGCATCCGCGGCAATACGAAAAATCCGATCGCAGATCATGAACCTCCTCTCCTTCGACTGGTCGAAACTGGCCGACCTCATGGAAAAGAACAGCCAAGCTCCATCACTTTAAAGGCCACGTTGACGGAAGCACTGTCGTCAATTTCGGATCAGTGAGTTATTTGAAACGTCGTGGACATAGTGGCCGACGTTGACTATCACAGTCAAAGGGATATCGGGCTGACCAAACGCTCAACGCGTCAAGCGGGCCAGCTCATCGTTGGTTTTCGAGAATCATGTCAACAGCGCGTTCAAATCTTATTTTAATAGGAATGCCAGGCGCAGGTAAGAGCACCGTCGGCGTCATCCTGGCGAAGCAGATGTCACGTGACTTCGTGGATACAGACGTGCTCATTCAGACGTCACAAGGACGAACATTGCAGAATATTGTAGATACAAACGGATACGCTGTCCTCCGGAAGATAGAGGAAGATGTTCTGCTTGGGCTTTCCGTCCAAAACTGCGTCATTGCCACGGGTGGCAGCGCCGTTTACAGTGACCGTGCAATGGCTCACCTCAAGTCAGACGGCCTTGTCATCTTTCTCGATGTGGAGTTGCCCGCACTGGAAGCAAGGATTAATAACTTTCTTACGAGAGGTCTTGCAAAAAGGCCGGAGCAGGACTTAGCCAGTTTGTTTCACGAGCGCTTAACTCTTTACTCAAAGTACGCAGACCTCACTATCAAATGCGCTGGTCTGACTCAAGAGGAAATCTGTGCAAGAATCATTAGCCGAGCGAGAGAGAAAAGCTAATTAGATGCTGAAAGCGACGGTCTAAACCCGCGCTCCGGGAGAACGGAGGTCAAGCCGAACCGCAACGCGGTGGCTTAACGGCCGTGTTCCCCCTCCCTCTCTCCGTCGTCTCAGAATTGGAAATAGTTCGTCCTGCCCTTCCCCACCCGCTTCGCACGTTTCAACATCATATCCACAAATTGTTTTGCCTTTTCCACAGCCTTATGCACAGGTAATCCCCGGGCTATGAACACGGTTATTGCCGAGGAAAGTACGCACCCGGTGCCATGAAACTCCCCTTTTCGCCGTGGTGTGGAGAAGCTGAGCACGGTCTTTCCTCCATACAGGGTGTCCACAGCCGGTCCAAGGCGATGTCCGCCTTTGATGAGCACATACGCCGGCCCCATATCAAGCAGTTTGCCTGCCGCAAAATCCATGTCCGAATCAGAACCTATCGCCATGTCGGTCAGCGCTTCAGCCTCAGGAATGTTCGGTGTAATTATGAGCGCCCGGGGAAAAAGCTTTTTCTTCAGGACCGCAACAGCATCTTGTTCGAGCAGGAGTTTCCCGGAACTGGACCGGAGTACGGGGTCGATGACAAGGTTCGTGATCGAATGCCTGGTCATTGCCTTTACCACGGCCCCAATGTTCTGCTTCGTCATGAGCATGCCGGTCTTGATCGCATCAGGCGTGATGTCCGAAAGCAGAACGTCAAGCTGCTTTGAAAGCAGCGCTGATGAGATCGGTTCGACTGCCGAGACACCCAGGCTGTTCTGTACCGTGAGCGCAGCCGGCAGGGCCATGCCGAAAGCGCCCAGCCGCTGAAAGGTCTTGAGGTCGACCTGGATCCCGGCGCCGGACGACGGATCGGAGCCTGCTATGGAGAGGACTTTGATCATATTCTTATTGCGGAATTCGAATCGCGGCATGAAAATTAACTGTTCCTCTTCTTTCCCGCAGCCCCCTACTCCCTGTTCTTTGCTATTGCAGTTTCAGATGTATCAATTCCAACGGATCCACCCTTGCGCCCTGGACGCGCGCACCCCAGTGCAAATGGGCGCCCGTTGAGCGGCCGGTCGAGCCGACGAGGCCGATCACATCGCCCTTCTTGACCTGCTGGCCTGGTTGGACGAGAACTTTCGAGAGATGGAAAAACATCGTGAAAATTCCCTGGCCGTGATCAAGAACGATCGAGTTCCCGGTAAAGAAAAGGTCATCGACCAGGACCACGATACCGCTGTTCGGAGCGATCACGTCGTCGCCTTCCTTGGCAGCGACATCAACACCGGTGTGGGGGCTCTTGGGGATATGGTTCAAGAACCGCTTGACGCCGAACTTTGTAACGATCTCTCCTTCGCGGGGGTTCGTAAAATTGCCCGACCAGATCCGGTCCGACTGGTTCGGCCAGATCGAGGCCACCTTGTTCTGTTCCCGTTCGGCGCGAGCCTCGTTCTCCGGAGATAGTTCTACCATGCCCTTGGGAAGAGTGAGCTGCTGGACAGGGTATTTCTTTTTTGATACCGTTACGATGCGATGCATGGTCGTCCCGTTAGTGGTGATCTCGAGTTTATATTTTCCCGGTTCACTGAGCAGATCGATGCCAACAACCGCTTTGTAGCCATTCTGCGACGAATTGAAGTAGATTTTTTTGCTGTCGAACGTCCCTTCAACAGGGGCATTGGTATTTTTCACCGTAATGAGCAGGAGGTCGCCGGGTCCTATTTTTTTCGGGGAGAGCGCCACATTCGGCGTGGGGACGGATTCACTTGCATGGGAAGACACGGGAAGCGCAAGCGTCAGAGCAATACAGAACAAGAAAAATACTTTTTTCATGACTACCGCCTCGCCTCATCTTTTTTGAGATATTTGCTCACGCCCTTCATGGAGCAAAACTCACCGCACATGGTGCAGACGTCGGATTCTTTCGGCAGGCTTGACTCGCGCAGCTTGCGGGCCCGTTCCGGGTTGATCGAAAGCTCGATCTGGCCTTTCCAGTCGAGTGCCTTGCGCCGTCGCGCCATCTCGTTGTCCCAGTCCATCGCCCCCTTGACGCCTTTGGCAATGTCGGCCGCGTGCGCCGCGATGCGCGATGTGATGACCCCCTCGCGGACATCCTCGAGGTCCGGCAGACGCAGATGTTCGGACGGGGTAACATAACAGAGGAAGTCCGCGCCGGCCGCGCCGGCGATCGCGCCTCCGATGGCCGATGTGATGTGGTCGTATCCCGGCGCCACGTCCGTCACGAGCGGCCCGAGCACATAGAACGGGGCGCCCTTGCACAGTTCCTTCTGGATCTTGATGTTGGTCTCGACCTGGTTGATCGGCACATGGCCCGGCCCCTCGATCATCACCTGGACGCCTGCATCGTGCGCATGGTCGCGCAGCTCACCGAGGGTGATCAGCTCTTCGATCTGCGCCCGGTCCGTGGCATCGGCAAGACAACCCGGCCGCATGCCGTCGCCGAGCGAAAGCGTCATGTCATACTTCTTGCAGATCTCGATCAACCGGTCGTACTGCGTATAGAGCGGGTTCTCCTTTCCATTCACAACGATCCATTCGAGGTGGAACGCGCCCCCGCGGCTCACTACGTCCATGATCCTGCCCTGGCGCTTCAGCCGCTCCACGCTCGAGATGGTCACGCCGCAGTGCACGGTCACGAAGTCCACGCCCTCTTCGGCCTGCTCCTCGATCACGCGGAACAGGAGTTCCGGGTCCATCTGCACGATGGATTTCCCCTGGGCCACGGTCTCGACCGCGGCCTGGTAGATCGGCACGGTGCCGATGGCAACAGTGGACTGCTTCAGGATCTCCTTGCGGATCTCGATGATCGGGCCGCCGGTCGAGAGGTCCATGACCGCGTCCGCGCCGGCCGCCACGGCGACCTTGAGCTTCGCGATCTCATCATCGATCGACATCCGGTCTTTGGATGTGCCGATATTCGCATTGACCTTGGTCCTGAGCCCCTTGCCGATTCCGAGCGGGGAGATCGACGTATGCCGGTTGTTCCTGGTGATGACGATGGTGCCATTTGCGATGCCCGTCAGGATATGTCCGGCACTCACACCTTCGGCCCTGGCCACTGCCTCCATCTCGGGGGTCATGTTGCCTTTTCGCGCTTCGAGTATTTGTGTCATTTTACACCTCGCCTAAATTCTGCCTGATGCTGTGATTAGCGCGCAATACAAGATTGACATATGACCTTGTCACAGAAAGTTATTAATTCACTAAGTTTGCTTGCAGCCCTCTTGATATCTTCTGCGGACAAAATGGTGGATATCATTGCCACACCACTAGCCCCTGCATAGAGGACTTTCATTATATTCCCACTTTTTATCCCACCAAGGGCATAAAATGGTATATTAATACCACATTTAACCTCTTTAATAACTTCTACTCCCACTGGATTGCCCAGTTTAGCCTTTGAGGGTGTCTCGAATATAGGTCCAAAGGTTATGAAATCCGCCCCTCCGGCCTCTGCAGCTTTGGCCTCCGCGAGATCATGGGTCGATACGCCGATAAGCATATTGTTGCCAACTACCCTCCGGACCGCCTCAACCGGCATACTCTGATGGCCGAGGTGTACACCGTCCGCATTTACCGCGACCGCCACATCAACGCGGTCGTTGATGAATAACCTGGCCCCGAACTCGTTCGTCAAAGCTCTCATTTCCTGTGACAAGGCGAGCAGTTCCCTGACCGGCAGGTCCTTCTCCCTCAGTTGGACTGCCCGTACGCCGCCTTCGAGAGCCAGCCTGATTGCGGCGACCAGGGGCATGTTCACCTGTTTCCGGTCAGTGATGAGATAGAGTTTGAAATCAACGGGCAAAACGAATTCCTTTCATCTGGTAAAGCACGCGCCTCCTGGTCCGCGCTAGCGGCTTTTAACTTCCTATCATCCCCTCGATCGGGCTGCTGGCCGTGGCATAGAGCTTCTTCGGGATCCTCCCCGCCTTGTATGCGAGACGGCCGGCAAACACGCCGTACTTCATGGCCTCGGCCATCGAGACCGGGTCCTTTGCCCCGGCGATCGCCGTGTTCAGCAGCACCGCGTCGCACCCCAGCTCCATGGCAAGCGCAACATCGGAGGCCGTACCCACTCCCGCGTCGACGATGATCGGGACCTTCACGGTTTCCATGATGATCCGGAGATTATAGGGGTTCCTGATGCCGAGGCCTGAACCGATCGGCGCGGCAAGCGGCATGACCGCGGGGCAGCCGACAGCAACGAGCTTCTTGGCCATGATCGGGTCATCGCTCACATAGGGCAGCACGATCAGCCCCTCCTTGATCAGCACCTTCGCTGCCTCGAGCGTCGCCTCGTTGTCCGGGAACAGGGTCTTCTCGTCACCGATCACTTCGAGCTTTACGAGCTTCGAGATGCCCGCCTCGGCAGCGAGCATGGCGGTGCGGATCGCGTCCTTTGCCGTGTAGCAGCCCGCGGTGTTCGGAAGGATCTTGTACTTCTTCGGGTCGATATAATCGAGCAGGTTCTCCTTGCCTTTGTCGATGATGTTCACCCGCCGGACCGATACGGTCACCACATCCGCGCCCGAGGCCTCGATGGCCTTTTTCGTTTCAGCAAAGTCCTTGTATTTCCCGGTGCCGACCCAGAGCCGGGAGTTGAATTCAATGCCGGCAATTACCAGTTTGTCGTCCGTCATACTGAAGCCCATCCTTATTATTCAATTTCCAATTTCCAATCTCCAATTTTCAATTGCGCCGATGGCGCCACACCCTCCCGCCATAAAGCTTACGACCTCCAGGCTGTCGCCTTCCTTGACAGGTGTCGTATTGTAAACGTCCTTCTTCACGATCTCCCTGTTCAGTTCCACGGCCACGCGCTGGCGCTCGATCTTCAGGAACTCCAGCAGACCAAGGACCGTGATGTTGTCCGGCATCTGTTTTTTTTCGCCATTCAGGGTGATGGTCATTCTCTCTTCCTCCTGCTGTCACTGCAGACAAAAGGGGTAACACCTTCCAGAACGCAAAAAGCCGTATCCGGAAGATACGGCTCGAAAGGTTTTCGATGGTGATATACTCGCCTTCCCTACGCCGGCACTACCCGGATCAGGTTCTAAGGGTCGTCCTTCAAAGGACTCTCAGCCGATCGGCTCCCCCAGCATTCTGTGTCGGTACAATACTGCACGACAGGACCAATGTCAATATTTTTTGCGGCCCGTTGCGGCACTTTACCCGTTCAGCAGTTTGACCACGGCCATGCCGCGTCATGATAATCGATGATATTGAGTGCACCGAAGGCTTGGTCGATCCGGAACAGGTTCATCAGGTCCATACCGAGGGCGTCTGCCAGAATGACCCGGTTAACGCCGCCATGGAGGAGCATCGCGATCTCCTGATCCGGATGGGATCCTACCAGCCGTTTGAACACCGGCAGTATCCGCGCGCTTACATCGACGAGACACTCTCCTCCGGGCGGGCGGTAATTGAGCAGGTCCTCCCGCCATGCCGCGTATTGCCCGGGAAAGCGGTCCTTGATCTCGTCCGCGGTCAGCCCTTCCCACGCGCCCACGCTCCGCTCCCGGAGTTCACGGAGCGGGGTGGAGGAAATGCCGACGCGGCGTGAGATGATCTCGGCGCCCTTCTGCGAGCGTATGAGATCGCTCGAATAGACCGCGACGATGCCTTTGCCTTCGAGCAGCCCCGCGAGCCGGTGCATCTGATCGACGCCCTTCTGCGTGATATCGATGTCGATGTGGCCGTTATAGCGCTTCTCGCCGTTGTTCGTTACCTCGCCGTGGCGCATCAGATAAACCGTGGTCGGCATGATCCTACGTTCCGCTCGAGAATATCACAAAGAGGAGGGTCACAAGCACCTCGTTCAGTTCGCTCATCGCTCCGATCGCGTCTCCTGTCACCCCGCCGAGTTTTCGGACAAGGTAACGCTTCCCGAGATACGTAAGCAGCACAACGCCGCAGATCAGGATGAAGAAAAGAAGAATGGAACGCGCGTCCAGCCGCACGACCACGAATGCCGACAAACCGATGGCCAGGGCGGAAGTGGCGGCCAGGCCGCTTGACCTGAGATGTCCTACGAAAACCTTGCCCATGCCGTTCTCGCGTCCGTATTCAGCGTTGAACACCATGAGCGTCTGCGACCATCGCGCCACCACCGGTGCAACGAGCAGGGCGCCGATCCTGTCGCTTTCATAGAGGCTGTTGAGGCACAGATATTTCATGAACAGAATGGAGACGATTCCGACAGCCCCGGCAGTCCCAAGCCTGCTGTCCTTCATGATGGCAAGCCGGGAGGAATGATCGCTTCCACCCATCAATCCGTCGAGTGTATCGGCCAAGCCGTCGATATGAATGGCCCGCGTGATGATGACCGAGATAATGATAAGCAGGAACGTGGCAATGGGCTGGGGCAGGGCGATCAGGGCGAACACCTTGTCCGCGTTGACCAGAAGAAATCCGATCAGAAAACCGACCAAAGGGAAATAGACCATGGACTTCGCCAGATCCCCTTCCGCGACGTCGTGGTCCTTCTTCACGGTGACAATGGTAAGAAATTGCAGCGCGGTGATGAAATTTTTAAGCATAGCTCGTTAACCGCCTTTGCGGACCTTTCAAGTCCGGACAAACTGGAACCAGGATAAGCCAGGTCAACGTTCTTGACACGGATTACAGCGGATTGTCCCTATGAAAAGACATGACGCTTCATAATTCGATCCGCGTTCACCCCGTTCGGGCTTGTCAACTCTTCAGGGGTAAATCAATGCCAAAAAAGTTTACTTTTTTGCTTTTTCAAAAGAAGAGAAGCCCTTAGTTGCTTCCCACCTTCTCACTTTCGCTCTTCTCCGCTACGCCCGCATCCGCGAACGTCGCCATCTCGCCGAGGATCTTCACGCCTGCTTCAACGAGCGACATTCCGAGGGCGGCGCCTGTACCTTCCCCGAGCCTGAGGTTCAGATCAAGGAGCGGTACCTGTTCCAGATGTTCAAGCATCTTCCGGTGGCCGATCTCCACGGACTGGTGCGCGGCGATCATGTATCCTTTGACCAGGGGGTTCAGTTCCGCGGCAATGAGCGCGCCCGCGGTCGAGATGAACCCGTCGATAACCACCGGGATCCGGTACAGGGCTGCGCCGAGCACAAGACCAGCGATGCCCGCGATCTCGTATCCGCCGACTTTGGCGAGCACGTCGAGTGCGTCTTTGGGGTCCGGATCGTTCATCGCGATCGCTCTCTTGATGATCGCTACCTTGTTCTGGAGAGAGCGGTCATCGATGCCCGTGCCGCGGCCCGTGACGTTTCCCGCGTCCGTGCCCGTGATCACGGAGACGATCGCCGATGACGGCGTCGTGTTCCCGATGCCCATGTCCCCCGTCCCGAGCAGATCGAGGCCTTCTTTATATTTTTCCACCAGTTCGACGCCGGCAAGCACTGCCCGCTCCGCTTCGTCGCGCGTCATGGCCGGGCCCTTGGTCATGTTCCGTGTGCCGCGCCCGATCTTTCTGATCTCCAGCCCATCCATGGGCTCGAAATCGTGATCAACGCCCATGTCCACCACGATCACCCGTGCGCCAACATGCTTTGCAAGCACATTCACCGCGGCGCCGCCGCGGATGAAGTTGAGGACCATCTGGGGCGTTACCTCTTTGGGGAATGCGCTGACACCCTCCTCGGTCACTCCATGATCGCCGGCAAAAGTAAAGATGATCTTGTTCCGGATCGTCGGCTTGTCCCTGCCCGTGATAAGACAGTATTTCCTGGCGAGTTCTTCGAGCCGGCCGAGGCTCCCCTGCGGCTTCGTAAGGTTATCGAGCTGCGCCTGGACCGCATTAGTGCGCGCTGTGTCGACAGGTTGGATCTGTTTCAGTATTTCCTTGAGTTTGCTCATTGATAATCTCCTCGTTCTGCAAATTATATTTAGGCCGGGATAGAAACAACAGCGCGTTGTACTCGTGATATCAAACCATACGGTTCACCTTTCGGGAATGTCTTCGTAAACCGATAGACATCTAAGGTTAATTCATATGCTTTCTGCCACACGGTCAACTGCCTGAATCCTCTTGTCTCCTTTTCCATGACCCTTGACCCCTGACCCATGACCCATTATTTAATCTTCACCGGAATTCCCGACGCGGTAAAATACACTTCATCGGCAAAACGCGCCACTTTCTGGTTCAGCATGCCCGCAAGGTCGCGGAACTTTCTTGCAAGGGGGTTGTCCGGCACGATGCCAAGCCCCACCTCATTGGACACAATGATGCAGGCGCCGCCAAAATCCTGCAGCGCTGTCACGAGTTCATCCGCGCGGGACGAGACAGCACTGTCGCCATCCGTGTGGGCCATGACGTTGCTCAGCCAGAGGGTGAGGCAGTCGAGAAGCACCACGTCATAGCGGCCGGAAAGCTTCTTCAGCAGCTCCGCCACCGCAAGCGGTTCCTCATAGGTGTCCCACGCAATGCCGCGGTCTTTGCGGTGCTTCTCTATCCTCGCGGCCATCTCGGGATCGAGCGCCTGCGCCGTGGCGAGGTACGCCCGCTGACCCGTCAGGCCGTTCGCCAGCTTCTCCGCAAATGCCGACTTCCCGGACCGTGCCCCGCCGGTGATGAAGTATATTTTGTTAGACATGATAGCGCGATGGTTCTGTGGACAAAAAAGCCCCGCCTGCTTTATCAGGAGGGGTCAAACTCTTCAAATATGCGGAGCACTGACGCAGACGACAGACTGGAATTTATTTTTTCTCATGATGCCTGCCGGCTATTGTCTGTATTCCGCTCTCTGTCGTCTTATTTTTGGAGCGGGCGACGGGATTCGAACCCGCGACACCAAGCTTGGGAAGCTTGTACTCTACCAACTGAGCTACGCCCGCTTTTTTTGAAAGTCATTATAGCGACGGGCCCGCGTGTTGTCAACCCCGAAAACAATAATGTCCGTTATCATGCCAACGGCATATTTATGATTGAAACAGCGAATTGCTTTGATTGTTGAGAGAGACAACTGTAATGACACAAAAAAAGACAATTTTCACACGGTGGCCAAGAAGAGGGCCACACTGAGACACAGAGATCACGAAGAGATTTAAATCGATCCCTTAAGGGATTACCTCTTTGTGACTTTGGCTGTGTGAGATAGGGCTTTATACAACTTTGTCAATTGTGAAAGGTTCAGGATCAACTATATACCGGTGAGTGTTGCGGATGGCACTCATTTCATTGCAAAACGGCTTTGACGTCCTTTTCCAGTTCCTCGTCGCTGCCCATGCCCAGATACCGCCTGAATACCTTGCCTTCTTTATTCAGTAGCAGCGTCATGGGGATCGATCGCACCTGGTATTGTTCCCCGATCGTATCGGTCCCTTTCAGGACTGTGTAGGTAATATGCTTCTCAGCGACAAACGACTTGACCTCGTCCCAACCGCCCTGGTCCATTGACACGGCGAGCACCACTAATCCCTTGTCCTTATACGCCTTGTGCAATTGTTCAAGACCCGGGACAGCCGCGCGGCAGGGGGGGCACCAGGTGGCCCAGAACTCAAGCAGCACTACCTTGCCTTTTTGGTCCGACAGTTTGACGGTTTTCCCGCTCATGTCCTGGAGAGTAAAATCGGGAGCAGCGGGAGAGCCCGGCTGCGCGCCTTTGTCAGTGCACCCGGCTGCCAACGCCATGACCACGATGGCTGGAATGACGAATCTCTTCAACATTTACAGCTCCTTTTCACAAAGAAGGTCAAATAAAAACTGCCCGCCAAAGACGGGCAGTCGACCAGACGACAATATATTTTCTTTTGCTCATAGCGGCATCCGGCCACGCACAGACCCCGCCTATTTCGCGAGCAGTGTGTCCACCTTGGTTTTGAGCTGGGCTTTGGGCACAGCGCCGACCACCTGGTCCACGGTCTGTCCGCCCTTAAAGAACATGAGGGTCGGGATGCCCATGATGCGGTACTTGCCGGCGATGTCCGGGTTCTCGTCCGTGTTCAGCTTCCTGACCTTTAGCTTGCCCTCGTATTCCTTCGCGATCTCGTCAACGATCGGCGCAACCATCCTGCACGGCCCGCACCAGACAGCCCAAAAATCCACCAGCACAAGCTCCGATGCCTTCAGCACTTCCTGCTCCCATGTTGCACTCGTCACCGCTTCAGCCATCTCAACCTCCTTAGAACCGTTTTAACGTGAATTTTTGACAGACGCGGGAAGCAACTTCTTGATCGCGCCTTCGGGGCAGACTCGCGGACAGGCGCCGCAGTCGATACATTCCATCGTAATGACCGCACGCCCGTCCTGTATCTTGATCGCCTCGGTAGGACACACATCCAGACAGGTTCCGCATCCGGTACATCTATTTTCCGTGATTCGATACTGCATATAACAGTTGTTTCAATAATAGACCATGCACTAATTATTGTCAATAATTTTTACTTCGTGGTTAAAAGTCCGGCATGATCTTTCATCAATTCCTCGCGGTTCATATAATCACTATTATCACTGATTTCGAAAGCATTGTCTATTTACAGGACTTGTGGCATAATCATTAGGCGATGAAATGCATCATGCTGCCATACGGGGACGCGGGCTGGACCGGGAAAACCCGCATTCTGGAGGAACTTATTGCATCCAGAAACGCGCCTCCGTTTATCTATAACGATGTTCTTATCCTCGTGCCCTCGTCCCGCATGAAGCGGACGTACGGCAGGCTGTTCCTCGAACTCGTTCAGAGCAAAGGTTCGTCCGCGCTCGTTCAGCCCGAGATCCAGACACTCCATCAGTTCTTCGAGAAGCTCTACGCCAGCCTCAATGGCCCGCGGCTCATGGACGAGAACAGCAGATTGTACCTGCTCGAGGGCCTGGTCAAGGAGCGCCTCATCAACGGTCCTCTTTTCAATCAGAGTCCGGACCTGCTCGCTCCATCTCTCTCTGCCGCGCTCGCGAAGATGATCGAACAACTATCCGCGGCAGGCGTGATGCCCGGTGACCTATCCCTCAAGATCAAGGACGCCGAGTTTTTCGACAAGCCCCAGGTCAACCTGCTTATCGATGTTTATACCAGATATACGGCCTTCCTGGAGACGCGCGGCCTGACGGACCCGGCAGGGATGCGCGCCCACCTGCGCGACCGCTTCGACCCCGCATGGCTCGCACGCTATTCCCGGATCGTCATCGACGGGATCCAGGACACGGGCAGGCTTGAAGCGGACATTCTGCGAAAGATGGTTGCATGCGGCAACTGCGCCTATCTCGTGGATGCGCCATCGCCGGACCTGCTTGAAGGCTGCTGGGGAGTCCCACCCTCTCAGGATAACGAAAGACTTCATCTCAGCCGTCGGGATCAAACCGGTAGCTGACCGTGCCGGCATGAACAGCGACGACCGGTTCCTTGCATCAACCGTGTTCTCGGACGTACCGTTCGCTGTGACGGCGCTGAATGCCCCCTCCCCATCGACCTTTTTAAAAACGATCAACCTGCTCTCGACAATCAATACCCGCGAGGAGGTATCGATGATCGCGGGAATGGTGAAACGGTCATTGAAGGACGGCATTGTGCCGGACTCCATTCTCGTGGCCTTTCCCTCGCTCGACGAATACGGTCCGCTCGTGGAAGAGCTTTTCAATGATTACGGCATCCCGTACAACCGCGCACTCGGCAGGCAGCTCGGCACCTCGCCGGTGTCAACCGCGGTGGTCTCGCTCCTCCGCTCATGCCAGGAAGACTTCTCCGGACCATCGCTGCTCAGAATTTTCAGTTCCCCCTTTATAAAATTCAGCGAGCAGCCGGCAATCGCCCCGGCACTCGACAGGCTCATGCGTGACAGGAGGATAACCGGCGGCAAGGACAGGCTGCTCTCCGCGCTCGCGCATCAGGCCGGGAGAGAAGACGGCAGCGACCTCCTGTCGGGACCGTTGAAGGACCTTTTCGCTGCACTCGACCCGTTTACCGCGAAAGAAGCATCTCCTCTTTCCCTCTGGATGGAGCGCCTTGACGGTCTCATCGCCTGGTCAGGGCTCGCGGCGCGGGTGGACAAGATCCACGGCCCCTTGAATATCAATCTTCAGGCATACAGGAAATTGAACGATGCCCTCGCGTCCATTCGCCGGGCCGGCGACCTCTTTCCGGAATATACCTGCACGTTCAACGAATGGCTGTTCCTGCTCAAAAAGACCTTCATGCACACCCGGTTCCAGGTGCCCCCCGAAGATGAGGGCGGAGTCCAGGTCCTGGGCATTGAGGAAAGCATGGGGCATCCGTGGAAGGAGATCTTTCTCGGCGGGCTCGTTGATGCCAAGTTCCCCCAGCGTCTGCCGCAGAACATCTTCCTGCCCGAGCAGGCACTCGAAAGCATGGGCGTGAGAACGACTCGAGAAGGCGCGCTTGAACGCCGCGTATCATTTTTATCGTCTTCTCCTTTCTGCCGGGACCGTTACGCTTACCTATCCGGAGAACGAAGGCGACCGGCCTGTGGTGCCATCGCCGTTTCTGGAAGAGCTGACCCCGCTCAAGAAATCAGGCCTGCTGAATCGCGGGATCGGAAAGACCTCCCACATCCAGTTCAGCCTGAAGCTTGAAGAAAGCCACAGCATACCTGAGCTGGCAAAAGCGATGAGCCTGTCAGGGAATATGAACAACAGACAGGACATCCTGAACGCCGGTCTCGAAGGACTTGCCGGGATCAGGTCCGCGCTCGAGACCCGGCCGGCAGAACCGACCACTTCCGTTGCACCGCAGCAGAAGCGCGAATTCTGGGTTACCGAGCTGGATGACTACCTCAACTGTCCTTATCAATACTATGTCAGGCATGTCCTCGGCATCGAACCGCTCGAAGAGGTGACCGAGGATATTTCTCCCCTGGACCGCGGCAGCAAGATCCACGCTATCCTGCGGAACTTCTACCTTTCATGGAACCGGGCGGTCACCCGGGAGACCCGCGATGCAGCGCAGGCGTTCCTGCGAAAGCTCGCCGACTCCGCCTTTGACAAGGAAGCAGACACGTTCCGCAACCGAAGAGACAAAGAGCGCTTTCTTACGGTCATGGCTGAACGGTTCCTCGATGCAGAGGAGGCGTTCTGGAAGCAGGGAATGAAGCCGGCCTACCTGGAGCAGAAGATCGGGCAATACCGTCTTGCCCTTTCGAATGGCGAAGAAGTCGAGCTCTCGGCCAAGATCGACCGTATCGATGTCGACAGCAATGGGGACTTTATCATCGTGGATTACAAGACCGGCAGCTATCCCTTCACCGAAGATGAATGCCGAGCAGGACATCTTCCAGCTCCCGGTCTACGCGATCATGGCAATGCAGCAGGTTGGGGCACAGCGCTCCGTGCCCTTGCGGAAACCCATCGGCCTGGCATATTACGACCTGGCCGGAAAGACCGGGGGTGGAGCGCGGGATGTGGTGCTCTTTAATAAAGAGGCGCGCAATGATCATCCAATGGCAAGACCCAAAGCAAGCCCTAAAAGCGCCGAGGAATTCGAGGCGATATTACAAGAGAGCATGGAAAAGGCCCGCAAGGCAATCGAAGACATTCGCGCCGGAGATTTCCCTGCCAAACCGCGGGATGAGAACAAGTGCCGGTATTGTCCGAATGAGATGATGTGTGAAAAAAAGGAACCATAGGGGGTCGCACCTATTTAAACATCTTGTAATACGGCGCATCATTAATTTTGAGTCAAGTTTTTGAATCGATCAATAACGTTCACCACAGAGACGCCGAGACGCGGAGAAAAGAATGACAAGGCTCAAGTTTTAAAATATAAGAGTTTGAAGTCCTCTGCGTCTCCGTTTATGGCCGCGCCTTCGCAAGAGCAGGCTACGTCTCTGCGGTTCAAATATGTTTGCCCTTGTTTCATAGGTCCGAGGCATTGCCTCTGAATAATTATGTCCAATAATAAAGATCAAACAATGCCAGACGCCTCTGACACGTCCAAGTCCGTGCACCTCTCGGCCTCAGCCGGCTCGGGAAAGACCCGCGCGTCTCAAGGAGCGCTATCTGGCGCTGCTCGACATGCTCGACAAGCGCGGGCTCAACATCGACCAGGCCGTGGCCATCACGTTTACGGACAAGGCCGCTGCGGAGATCAAAGAGCGCGTGATGCGCGACCTGCCCGAGGCCATGCTCAAGAAGATCATCCGGGGCAAGCAGGACCTCCGCATCTCCACCATCCACTCCTTTTGCATGAACCTTCTGAAGCGCTACCCGCTCGAAGCGGGTCTCCCGCCTGACTTCGGCGTGCTCGATTCCCGCGACCAGGCAACCAAGATCCAACAGGCCATCGAAGATACCCTCGAAGAAACCGACCAAGACCAGGAGATCATGGACGCGCTCAAGGGGTTCACGGCCGACGAACTTATTTCAACCATCGAGTACCTGCTTTCGATCAGGACCAGGCTCAAACGCATGGAGATCGACGCACAGGGACCGGACGGACTGCTCAAGTCCGTCCGCGCAGGAATGGAAACAGGCGCGGCTGAGGCGGAGCTCGCTACGCTTATCACCAGCGCTGAGTGGCGGATATCGTTCCAGGAGATGGAGCTCTTGCTCAAGGCAGAGGGCGACAACTATGTCGATTGCATGGGGCCTGGTCACCTTCTGCTCGCCGAAGCGCAGGACTCGGATGCCGCGTTCACGGCAGCGGCATCACTCTCACCGATCTACTTTACCCTTGAAGGCACACCGCGCAAGAACGCCAAGATCGCCGTGAAGTCCTTCAAAGGCAGGAACAGACAGGGATACGAGAAGCTCTTCTTCGCCATCCAGGCGCTGCTGTACCGGCTCAGGAACGCGTACCAGCGCGCACAAGCAGGCCGCGAGTCGCTCAGCATGCTCCGGCTGTATCTGCGCTCGGCTGAACACTACCAGGCATCGAAGCTCAGAGAAGGCCTCCTGGACTTCGATGACCTTGAGATCTACGCCTACCGTCTGCTCCAGAACAGTGAATCGCCGGAGATCCTCTACTGGCTCGATCGCAAGGTCCTGCACTTCCTCGTTGACGAGTTCCAGGACACGAGCGATATCCAGTGGGCCATCCTCGATAGGCTGACCAGCGAGATCTTCGCGGGCCAGGGCGCGGAAAAACGCATGCCCCCCACGCTGTTCGTGGTCGGCGACGAAAAGCAGTCCATCTACCGCTTCCGTGAGGCTAACTACCGCCTGATCGAGAACGTCAAACAGAAGATGGAGACGCTTCTGCCTCGTGGATCGCGGGCAATCCTCACTCTCGACAAGAACTTCCGTTCAACACCCGAGGTCATCGAGACGGTGAACAAGGTCTTCGCAGGGCTGTGGGGAGATGCGTATAAACCCTCTGACAGTGACAGGAAGGACCACAAGGGAAGCGTCCAGCTCATCGAGATCCAGTCTGCATCCGGCGAGGGGTCCCCATCAGGCCTTGCTGAAGCCGATGTGCTGGCGCGGAGCATTCGGTCGTTCGTGGAAACCGGCGCCGTTGTCTACGATAAGGTGAACGATGTCTGGAAAGAACGGCATGCCGCGTACGGCGACTGCGCCATCTTGATCCAGTCGCGAACAAGGCTCAAGAATTATGAAACAGCACTGCAGCATGCGGGTATTCCTTTCCGCGTGATCGGCGGCATCGGTTTTTACGAGGAGGACGAGGTCCAGGCAATGATGAACACTCTCTTCTTTCTCTGGAACAAGGATGACAACCTTGCGCTTGCCGCGGCCCTTACCTCAGCCCTCTTCGGGTTCACGGACACGGACCTCTTCGACCTCATGCAGCAGAAGGGAGAGATGCTCGACGCCCTCCGAACGCTGCGGCCGGGAGCATGGAAATTGCTGCACCGTTGGCAACAACTCGCGGGTGTCGCGCCTCTCGCGGCCCTCATGCATACGATCGTTAACGATACCGGCGCCTATGTGCGGTTCGGCAGGAAGAACCCTCAGGCGATCTTTAACATCGACAAACTGCTCGATACTGCCCGCGAGTTCGATCGCCGCGGCCATACCACGCTCCAGGACTTTGTGGAATGGGTCAGGAACCTCCGCAGGACCGAGCAGCGCGAGGCCACTGCTGATATGAACCTTCCCGGGTTCCAGGGGTCCGTCAGCATCCTGACCGTACACAAGGCCAAAGGCCTGGAATTTCCCATTGTGTTCCTGCCGGGGATGAACCAGACCGCGCGATCTTTCACCTTCGGACCGGAGGCCCTCATCAGCGAATCAAGCACTGGACCGTGCGTCGCGATCAAAGACGCGAACAATCCGGTGTACGATGATATGTGGAAAGGCGACAGCGGCGAGCGGGAAGAGATCAAGCGGGAACAGCAGCGGCTTCTCTATGTCGCGATGACACGGGCACGGGACCATCTGATCATGCTCGGCACCCTTGGGAACAACAAAACACCCGTCAAACAGAGCTCCTGGCTGGATGATCTGCACCGCACGGCGCCGCAACCCTTATTCGCATCACCGGTCGATGGTCCAGCAGGCGTGCGTTCCTACGCGTATCCCGTGTCCGCACGGGAGCCGGGCTTCACGGGAAAGACCCTATCAGCCCCGCTTTCCCAGGGCGGAGTTGCTCAGGGCATTTCAGTGCAGATAGATGTGCAACGGGTCCTCAACAACATCTCCCCGATCCCTCGCTCGGATGCGCTTGAATGGAAGCGCGCAACTGACTTCATCGAGCGAGAAGGGGAAGATGCAGCCGGGACGGTTGCTCTTTCAGGTGAAGGCGGGCCGGTTTCTCCCCTTATTCGCGGAAGCGTTCTCCACCGCTGCCTTGAGGAATACACAAAGAACGGCGCGTACGATATTGACAGGATCATCGCCGAATATCCCGAGATCATTACGCTCAGGCACGATGCTCAACATGTTGTTCAGGCCGCTATCGAGTCAATATTGAGATCAGTCCTGGGAAACAATGAACTTGCCTGGATATTCGAGCGTCATCAGAAGGCATACTCGGAACTGCCCTTTCTGTACAGAAAAGGCCATACCCTTGTGAGCGGCATCATCGATCGCGTAGTGATAAAAGATGCCAAAGGATTTGTGATCGACTATAAGTCCATCGTCATCGAAAGT
Source organism: Nitrospirota bacterium (assembly GCA_963796285.1). GTDB lineage: Bacteria > Nitrospirota > UBA9217 > UBA9217 > UBA9217 > JALNZF01. Next base: position 59,353 of record CAWCKW010000012.1, on the reverse strand, counting down.
AACGAGGCGCTCGATGACTGGAAGGAACATTACCGTCCGCAAATCGCCGTCTACTGCGAAGCGGTGAAAGAGATCTTCAAACTGGAGAGCGTGGAGGGATATCTCCTGTTCCTTGATAGTAACCGACTGGAACGCTGCACAAGACTGTAGACTCCACTGTCTCAGCCATAGGTAACAAATTCATCAATGATGCGTTGATAGGGCCAGTCGTTCCTGATGTAACCGGGACAAGCCGGAAACAAAACCTTGAAACCGCCAAAGCGCAAAGGTCGCGAAGGGAGACTTGTAGATCGTGAATCAAAGTCAATGCCATCGTTTTTGACGTCCTTTGCGTGCTTCGCGGTAAATGTTCTTCCTTTTTTGTGAAAAATTCGCGTTCTTAACTGAGTGATAACCCACGATCTTTTCCGCGCGCTCTCTCTGAAAAAAGCAGCCTTCGTTAAACCATCGTGGCTTTACAGTGTCAAACTCTTAACCCAGGACCTTTTGCCGGGTGGGGAAAGAACCGTGATCATGTTTTTTCAATAAGTTGCGCTCGGACACGCTACCTTGTCTCGCTTGCAACATCATGCATCCGTCTTGAACACGATACCGTCATAAGGTATAATCTAATACGAACGAATTGAACACTGATACTTCTTTACCGCTCACCCCTTCGCCTTTACTCGGGGCAGGCTTGGTCCTGTCCCCAGCGAGGAGAGGGGAACGCTTTGGCGGGTAACAATTATTATTCCGGCTGCACGAATTTATCAATAAGAGGAGGAACATATGCAGAACCGCACCAGTAACAGCAACATATCATGGTTTTTCGTTGTACTCAGCTTTCTATTCCTGGTTTCGGGCGCTCATCTGGCCGCAGATACCGCCCACGCCGGGGGAAAAACCATTTCCCCGGACAGTAAAAAATTACTCGGGAATTTAAGCAACGCACTGGCAGAGGTGGCAGAGGTAGTACGGCCGGCAGTGGTGAATATTTCGACAACGACCACGATCCCGGCTGAAGAGAACCCCTTCGGCGATATGTTCAACGATCCTTTTTTCAGGCGCTTCTTCGGCGACCAGTTCAATCATCCGGGGCCGAATCGGAAACATAAGTCCTCTGCCCTGGGGTCGGGCGTGATCGTGTCCGATAAGGGATATATCCTGACCAACAACCATGTGGTCAAGGGGGCCGATGAGATCAAGGTGGTCCTGTATGACAAGCGGGAATTCAAAGGCACGGTCGTGGGCACTGATTCCAAAACCGACCTCGCCGTCGTGAAGATCGACGCCAAGGACCTGCCGACGGTGAAAATGGGGTCATCCTCCGCGCTGAAGACCGGTGACGTGGTGCTCGCCATCGGCAATCCCTTTGGCCTGAACCAGACGATCACCATGGGGATCGTGAGCGCTGTGGGAAGATCGCACATCGGTCTCGCCGATTTTGAGGACTTTATCCAGACCGATGCGGCTATCAATCCGGGCAATTCAGGCGGCGCGCTGGTCAACACCAATGGTGAACTGGTCGGCATTAATACCGCCATCTTTTCGACCAGCGGTGGATATATGGGCATCGGCTTCGCGATACCGTCCGACATGGCAACAGGCGTTATGGACAGCATCATCAAGCACGGGAAGGTGATCCGCGGCTGGCTGGGTGTCAGCATACAGGACCTTTCACCGGATCTCGCGAAATCCTTCAAAATCACGGAACAAACAGGCGCCCTGGTTTCAGGCGTTATGGACGACAGCCCCGCGTACAAGGCCGGCCTGAAACGGGGCGACCTCATCATCGAATTGGACGGGAAAGCGATTGCCGACTCCACCAGCCTCAGGAACATGGTGTCCGCGTTGTCGCCGGGGACAAAGATCGGGATCAAGATCATACGGGATGGCAATCAGCAGTCCCTCACCGCCACACTCGGCGAATTCAAGGAAAAAGCGGAAATAAAAAAGACCGAATACAAGAATGTCCTGAAGGGTATTACGGTCCAGGACCTCACCGCGAGCCTGCGTGATAAACTTGAAATCCCTGATGACACGAACGGAGTTATCGTGACTGATGTCGCATCAGACAGCCCGAGTCACGATTTGCTGCAGGCCAACGATGTGATCCAGGAAGTGAACCGCCGGGGCATCAAGAGCGCGCAGGAGTATGAACAGGTGGTCTCGAAGATCAAAGAAAAGGACGGTGTGCTCTTGCTCATTTATCGGCGGGGAGGTTCGATCTACCTTACGATCAAACCATGATGGCTGAATAGCGCTGATGCCAGACAGTACAGAACGGTGCAACCCGCGATTGTGTGAACAATGAAATAGGAATCGAAACGCATATGATATGATGTCTAAGCCCTCTCCCGACAGGGAGAGGGCTGTGCGAAGAAGGGAACCGACGGCAGGGGCAATGTTCGGAAGGCCGATACCGGCCTCTTTACATCCTCCCCTACGGCGGGCACTGCGCGCAGACTGAGGTGAACAAGGCCGTACTGAGGTACCGGTCTCCGCGGTCGGGCAGGACCACGACGATCGTACCGTCCTTCATCTCCTTCGCTTTCTTGATCGCCGCTGCCATGGCCGCGCCGCTGCTCATACCCACGAACAGGCCCTCTTCGAGCGCCAGCCTGCGCGTTGTGTCGAATGCGTCGTCGTCCACCACGTTCCATTTCTCGTCCAGCGCCGCTGGATTGAATATCTTCGGCACGATGGCCTCGGACATGTTCTTGAGCCCCTGGATCTTGTGGCCCAGGTGGGGCTCCACGCCGAGGACAGTTATCGAGCTGTTCATTTCTTTGAGCCGTTTTCCCGCGCCCATGAGCGTGCCGGTCGTGCCCATGCCGGCCACGAAGACGCTCACCTCTCCCCTCGTCTGCTCGTAGATCTCTCTGCCCGTGGTCTCGTAATGGGCCTTGACGTTCGCTTCGTTGTCGAACTGGTTCGGCATGAAATAGCCGTTCCGGTGCTCGTCGTAAAGCTTGTGCGCCAGCCGGATCGCGCCGTCGGTCCCCTGGTTGCCGGGGCTCAGCACCAGCTCGGCGCCGAAGGCCTCGAGCACTTTCCTCCGCTCCATGCTCACGCACTCGGGCATGACGAGCTTGACCTTGTATCCCCTGGCAGAGCCGACCATGGCGAGCCCGATGCCCGTATTGCCCGACGTCGCCTCGAGGATGGTCGAACCTTTGGTGAGCTTGCCTTCCGCTTCAGCGGACTTGACCATGTACCAGGCGATGCGGTCCTTCACCGATCCGCCCGGATTGTTCCCTTCCAGCTTGGCAAAGAGCCGAACCTTCGGGTTCGGGTTGATCCTGTCCAGCCGCGCTATCGGCGTGTTGCCGATGCAATCAAGAATGCTCATTTCCTTGTCCCCCCAGTAAACATTGAATGGCGTTAGTATATTTAATTTTCGAGCAATACGCAATTATTTTGTGAGTTCGGGCAGTTGTTTCTTTGAGTGGGCCAGAGAAGAGGTAAGGGTGATGAGAAAACCAACCAAAGCAAACGCATGCGGGTGAAGAATCCCTTTCATTGACACGCACCGGGAAAATGCTACAATGCTTATATAGACCACCATCAAGGGAAAGCTGCATCTTGAAAGGACTACCATGAAAGAATACGACGTCATCATCATCGGCTCAGGCAGCGGTGCGAACCTTGTCAATGACGCACTGGCACACAATAAGACCGTTGCGATCGTGGACAAGGGGCCTGCGGGCGGCACCTGTCTGAATGTCGGCTGCATACCGACGAAGATGATCGTCTACCCGGCTGACAGGATCATGGAAATTCGCGAGGCGCAGAAATTCGGCATCACTGCAGAGATCAAGGCGATCGATTTCGCGGCCATCATGGAGAGGATGCGGAAGCACGTAAAAAAAAGCCACGACAATATCCAAAAAACGCTGGAAGAGGCCGATGGTTTCGATTTCTACGGGGGCGAGGCGCATTTTATTGATGAGTATACACTCGACATAACGGGCCGGACGATCAGAGGCAAGATAATCTTCATTGTATCAGGCGCCCGGCCGCTCATTCCTTCCGTCAAAGGCATCGAGAGCATCGAGTATCTCACGAACGAGAGTGCGCTCCAGCTTACTGAACGCCCGGAAAGCATGATCATCGTCGGAGGCGGATACATTGCCGCCGAGTTCGCCCATTTCTTCGAGGCCATGGGCACGAAGATCACCATCATCCAGAGCAACGAGCGGCTCGTGCCTGAAGAGGAGCCGGAGATCTCGGAACTGCTGAAGACAGCCCTTTCCCGGCGCATGACAATTCATACGAATACGGAGGCCATTGAGGTCCGCCAAACCGGGAAGTTCACTACGGTCTCAGCAAAAGAACGGAACACGGGAAAACAGCTGGAGGTCATTGCTCAATATGTTCTGATCGCCGCGGGCAGAAAGTCAAACGCAGACGTTCTGATGGTCGGGAACACGGGTGTGAAGACTGACGAAAAGGGTTACATCATCGTGGATGAGTTCTTAGAAACCTCGAAGAAAAACATCTGGGCGTTCGGCGATGCCATAGGCAAGAAGATGTTCCGGCATTCGGCCAATCATGAGGCCGAGCTTGTCTGGCACAATGCCATCCACGGCAAGAAATCACGGATGAACTTCCTTACCGTGCCGCATGCCGTGTTCTCCTATCCTGAAATCGCTTCCGTGGGACTTACCGAGGAGCAGGCGATCAAGCTCATGGGCAAACACGAGGTCCTTGTGGGCAAGGCCATGTACCGGGACGTGGCGCGCGGCGAGGCCATGATGGAAACCGATGGATTCACCAAGGCCGTGGTGCACCGGAAGACGGGAAAGATACTGGGATACCATATCATCGGCCCCCAGGCATCCGTCCTGATCCAGGAGGTCGTGAACGCCATGGCCGCAGACGGGAACCTCTGGTCCGTGGCCAGGGGCATGCACATCCACCCGGCGCTGTCGGAAGTGGTATTGAAGGCATTTACGAAGCTCGACGAGGTGGAGTGATTCCAGAACCATGGCTTCCCCTGTTCAGCAATAACTACGAGTTCATCAATCTGTTCAGCACCTCTCGCAGTTCATCAACATGGTACGGCTTCTTAAGAACGGCCTTGAATCCCTGTTCCAAATAGCCTGCGATGGCTGTATCATCAGAGTATCCGCTCGATACAACGGTCTTCACGCCTGGATCGATTTCCGTCAGTCTCCGAAGGGTTTCAGCGCCGCCCATCCCGCCCCGGATCGTAAGGTCCAGAATAACGACATCGAACGGCTGTCCTGATCGCTGCGCCTCCTGATATTTTGCGATCGCCTCACTACCCTGAGAAGCGAGCTCCGCATGGTGACCCAGCGCCCTGATCAGTTCTCCGGCAACAGTGAGGATGACCGGTTCATCATCCATGACAAGCACCCGACCTGTCCGTCCCGGCGCCGCGGCAGCGGGTCTGGCCCGTTCTTCTCGCTTGACGGCTTCCGCTGCCGGGAGGTAAATGAGGAAGGTCGTTCCTTTCCCCATCTCCGACTTTACGACAATTCTGCCGTTGTGGTTCTTGATGATCGAATAGGATGTTGCGAGTCCCAGACCACTTCCTTTTTCCTTGGTGGTGAAATAGGGGTCGAAGATTTTGCCGAGATACTTCTCGGGAATGCCGACACCGGTGTCCCTGAAGGCGATCTCGACATACCTGCCTTGTTCCAGGTCCTGCGGTGCATCCGGAACGGGAACAGGAACGTTTCGCGCCGTGATCATTACCTGTCCGCCTTCGGGCATGGACTGGTCGGCGTTCAGAACTATGTTCTGGATCACCTGGCCGATCTGGCCTTCGTCCGCGTCAATTTGCCAAAGACCTTCATCCACCGCAATATGGCAATCGGTGCGCGATCCGCTCAGAGCGAATTTCGCTGCATTCTCGATCACCGGGAGGAGGTCAATTGTTTTTTTCACCGGTTTGCCGCCCTTCGAGAAGGTAAGAAGCTGGTTCGTCAATCTCACCGAAATATGCAGCGCTTTCTCCGCCTCCCCAAGCGCCGCCAGACTTTTCTCCCGGTCACTGATCCTCAGCTTCGCGAGGGAGATATACCCGAAAACACCCTGCAGCAGGTTGTTGAAATCGTGTGCGATCCCGCCCGCCAGCGTTCCGATGGCTTCAAGCTTCTGGGTCTTGAGGCGTTCCTGCTCCAACCGCTTTCGTTCGCTGATGTCGCGAACGATCGCATGCAGGCACATCTTACCGCCCACTTCGAGCCGGCTCAGTGAGATCTCCACATCAAAGGCGCTCAAGGGGCCGGCGTTAGCGCGCAGCGACTGCCACTCGAAGATCTGGGGAACGCCGCTCAACGCTCCCTGGATCTTCTCGCCGGCCACTTCGAACGAGGGCCGTCCGTCGGGTTGACGCTCCGGAGCAAAATCGTTTGGTGAACGGCCGATGAGCTCTTCCTTCGTAAGGCCGTACATCTCGGCGCCTTTCCGGTTGCAGTCCGTGAAGCCGGTCTCGTCCAGGATAAAGATCCCGTCTTTCGCGGATTCAAACAGCGATCGATACTTGCTTTCCTTTTCCCGGAGCGCACCTTCCATCCGTCTGAGCTCGGTGATGTCATGGATGGCGGTAATTCGATATTCTTTGCCCTGATACAGTGTTGTTGTGCCATGCGCCTCTATACTGCGTCGACTGCCGTCTTTGCACACTACATCGGTATCAATGATAGATTCCCGCCCGCTGCTGATATTATTCATTACGCGTTCGATTTCTTCCGGGGGCAAAAGATCTCGAATCGGTTTATCAATCAGCTCTTCTCTGCTGAAACCAAGTATCTTTGACAACTGTTCGTTGCAGTCCTTGATAATACCTTCCTGACTGAATACCACGGCCTCAAAGCTTGCTCCAGCCAGTACGCGATATCGTTCTTCGCTCTCCTGGACAACGGAAAGAAGGTCGATGTGTTCGAATTTTAAAGAGAGGGAAGAGGTAATGGCTTCATTATTTTTCAAGGAGAGATAAATGATTGCAACCATAAAGATAACAATAAAAAAGCCTAAGACATATTCAAATTCACCTCCTACCATGATGCAGCGGACGGCATAGAGCAGCATGACCGGCACTACCCATGCTGTGGACCCTAATTTAATGCCCGCATGAGATATGGTGGTCCCGGCTCCCAAGCCAGCAATTGCGATTAAAAAGATCGCCATCGGCCATATATTGCCCGCCGGGAAAATAATAAAGGCGGAAACGCCCCACACGATCCCGGAAAAAAGGGCCAAAAGCAAATAGATCGTTTCCCAGTACCCCGCAACAATGGGTTGTTCATCAACCTTCAGGAATCGATAGTAAAGAATGGTCCTGCCGAAGACGGTCACCAGGAGCATTATTAACCATGCGATGATATTTGTCCGAGGGCTGATATCGCGAACGGCAAAGGAAAGAATGAGGGCGATGATGAAGGATGTTATCTGCATCGTAGGCAGCTGCTTGATGGCAAGACGGACCTGTTCGCCAAGGATTCTGTCAGTATAGCCTTTGGATGTATCCATTTTTATTAACATCCTTCGTTAGTTGCGGAAAGCCCATCTCAACCGATAGATTGCCTCTCCGCTAACATGAAAGCTCGATGTTTCGCTGATGGTAGAACCTCGATCCTACTATCCTTATGGGTTCTGCTGAGGGAACACATTATTGATAGGACAATCCTATCATAAATTTGGTATGTTTGTAGAGCACCGATTCCGTCTCTCGCAGGACTAATGACTTGATAGAAAATGGCTGGAATGTTTCATTTATGGTGGATTATATCATGCACATGAACGTGGAGTCGAGGGACGGGGAACTCTACCGCTGCAAAAGATCTATTCCCCTATTCAACAATAGCTACGAGTTCAGCAATCTGTTCAGCACCTCTCGCAGTTCATTGTCATCGTATGGCTTTTTGAGAACGGCCTTGAACCCCTGCTCCAGATAGCCTGCGATGGCCGCATCATCAGAGTATCCGCTCGATACAACGGCCTTCACGCCGGGATCGATTTCCGTCAGTCTCCGAAGGGTTTCAGCGCCGCCCATCCCGCCCCGGATCGTAAGGTCCAGAATAACGACATCGAACGGCTGACCTGATCGCTGCGCCTCCTGGTATTTTGCGATCGCCTCTTTGCCCTGCGACGCAAACTCCGCACTGTGCCCCAGTGCCCTGATCAGTTCTCCGGCAATATCGAGGATGACCGGCTCGTCATCCATGATGAGCACCCGCCCTGTCCGTCCCGGCGCCGCGGCAGCGGGTCTGCCCTGTTCTTCTCTCTTTACGGCTTCCGTTGCCGGGAGGTAAATGATGAACGTCGTTCCTTTACCCCTCTCCGACTTCACATCGATCATGCCGTTGTGGTTCTTGATGATGGAATAGGATGTTGCGAGTCCCAGACCGCTTCCTTTTTCCTTGGTGGTGAAATAGGGGTCGAATATCTTGGCACGGTACTGTTCCGGGATCCCGACGCCGCTGTCCTTAATGGTGATCTCCACGTATGCTCCCTGCTGCAAACCCGAAGGATATCGGCCCTGAGCGTGAAAGTTCCTCGTCATGACCTCCACCCGTCCGCCTTCGGGCATGGCCTGGTCGGCATTCAGAACTATATTCTGGATCACCTGACCGATCTGGCCCTCGTCCGCATCAATTTGCCAAAGATCGCCATCGGCCACAATGCGAAAATCGGTGCGTGATCCGCTCAAGGCGAACTTCGCTGCATTCTCGATCACCGGGAGGAGGTCGATTGTTTTTTTAACCGGCTTGCCGCCCTTTGAGAAGGTAAGAAGCTGATTCGTCAACTTCACCGTCATATGCAGGGCCTTTTCGGCCTCCTCAAGCGCAGCCAGGCTTTTCTCCCGGTCATCTTTCTTCAACCTTGCAAGGGAGATATATCCGAAAACACCTTGCAATAAGTTGTTGAAGTCGTGGGCAATGCCGCCGGCCAGTGTTCCGATAGACTCGAGCTTCTGGGTCTTGAGGTGTTCCAGTTCCAAGCGCTTTCGTTCTCCTATGTCTCGAACAATCGACTGTAAATACATCTTGCCGCCCAGTTCGAGCCTGCTCAGGGTGATCTCCACATCGAAAGGATTGCCTTTAGCGTTCAGCGACTGCCACTCGAAGACTTGGGGGATGCCTCTCAACACCGCCTCTATTTTCTCGCCAGATACTTCAAACGAGAGCCGCCCATCAGGTTGATGCTCTGGAGCAAAGTCGAGCGGTGAATGGCCAAGAAGCTCCTCCTTCTTAAGACCGTACATCTCGGCACCTTTCTGGTTGCAGTCCATAAAACCGGTCTCAGCCAGGATGAATATCCCATCTTTCGCTGATTCAAAGAGCGATCGATACTTCATTTCCTTTTCCTGGAGTTCTTTCTCAAAGATACGCTGTTCCGTGACATCCCAGATTATGCCATTGAGCCTAGCGGGTTGCCCAGAGTCGTCACGCACTAGTCTACTGCGGGACGATACATAGTGGATGCTTCCATCCGGCCAGACCACGCGATATATAAGGTCATAAGGCGCGTCCTGTTCAATAGTTCGGGCGAGAGATGCCTTAACCATCTCCCTGTCATCAGGGTGGATCACCTTAAAGAACGCCTCAGATGCCCCATTAAACGTTGTGCTATCTATTCCCAGTAGTTGACAGGTCAGTTCGTCGTAATAGCGCCTGTTCTCTTTAATCTCCCAGCGCCATACACCCATATGAGCCGCCTGCAGAGCCAGATCGAGCCGCATCTGATTCTCACGCTGTGATTCTTCAGCCATTTTGCGCTCGGTGATGTCTTGAATGGTTCCGAACATCCTAAGCGGCTTGCCATCAGAGGACGGGGTAAGATTTCCAAGGCCGTGCACCCATCTAACCGCCCCATCTGACTTCCGCGTAATGCGATATTGTCGATTAAATGACACTTGATCACGTAGCACTTGTTCCGCAAAATATCTTGACAGCTCTGGCCGCTCATCGGGATGTACCATGGACAGCCAGCCTTCAAAGGATCGCACATACTCAGGTCCTATGCCATAAATATCATCCAGTGCCTCTGAGCTGGTCCAAGCGCCTGTCTGAATATCTAAGACGTAATGGCCGATCCTGGCGACCCGCTGTGATTCTCTCAATTGCTGTTCGCTTATTTTAAGCTTCTCCTCGGCTTTTTTGCGTTCAGTGATGTCTAAAATTGATCCGTCCAGTATCCCTTCTTCAGGATAAAGCTTCAACGAGCTGACACAATCGCGCACTTCGCCTTTTTTGTTGAACATTTGCAACTCTATATCAACAACACGGCCATCGGCTCTGAGCCTGCGGACCATCTCCTCTCGTTGGCGGGGATCAACCCAGTGCACTGCGGAGGGTTTACCAATCACCTCTTCGCGCGTACGTCCGACGAGTTCCAGGAATTTATCGTTTGCATCCAAGGTTTCAGAGCCATCCACCCTCGTCCTTAGCATGGCCACCTCGGTGTTGTTGAAGAGGTTATGGAATACTTTTTCACTCTCCTTCAGGTTTTCCTCAACCCGTTTCCTCCCCGTTATATCGTAGGCCACATAAACTATTCCCAACAGCTCGCCATTCCGTTTATCGGGCAGGAGCGACGCAGACAGACTCACCCAGTACGGGCCGTTCCGTCCTGGCCACACCATCTCGTAGTCTGAGGTATGCTTCCCGGTCCGAATAGCCTCGACCAACTCATCAGGTATCGGAGCAACCGATTGCAATTTCATGCCGAGCAGGCTTCCCGGTAGATGACCGAGCATCTTGTGAGCCTGGCTGTTCGCCACCCGTACCTTTCCCTCAAGATCCGTGACGATCACGCCCCCGTGCATGATCTCCAGGATCTCTCCCGTGGCCGTCTCTGGAGTGATGTCCACGAGCTGGTAGCGAATGACCACGTAGGCGAAAGCAAAGATAAAGAAGAAGATGGGAATGTATCCAAAGGGATAGATGGTAATGCCCAGGGCGGGGAGAAAATCAATTGCCCCAAAATAACCACCGATGAAGGCAATGAGCAGGCCTCTGGTCCTTTGCCTGTTTTTCTCCGTTGAACTGCGCCGATACTCCCGCCAGAAGAGGACCAGTGTGTAGGCTGAAATTCCGAGGAAATAAACGAGGAATGCAATTCCCAGAGGACCATAGTGCGGGTAATGGCCCCAGAAGAAACGCTCTATGGTGCTGATAAACAGGTCAGTGAGAATAATGCTTAGGGCAAACAGAAGAGACAGGCCAATGCTGGCCGCGATGGCGAAGCTGTATCGATGAGACAGGCCACAAAGCACCAGCGTCAGCAGAAGCACGCTGCTGGGGATGAAGACCACGCCAAGGTGTGATATCCTGATCCAGAAAAACGCCAGACTGGCGTCCTTGCTCGCATAGTTAAAGCCGCAGGATACCATAAAAAGACTTATACTCAAGCATACGAGAAGGAACGAAGCGCCGACGCGGGACCCTTGTTCCCGGAAAAGAACAAAGAATCCGAGGCATGCGATTGCCACACCGGCGGCGAACACAGGCGCCGCGTAGCTGTTCAGAATATAGTTGGCTGGATCCACCAGTTGAAGGAACATGATCTTCTCACGTCATTACCGAATACTGTGGAGACAATGATTCTTGCTTTCCCGGCTGTCACTATCTGATACTAATAAGATATGCGTGATTCCCGGCGATGTCAACTCTGTTAATGAAGTATTTTATGGATATAGGCTAACAAATACGGTTTGTACGTTTATGGGATTCAAAGAATGGAAACTCAAACCGTATACGAGGAGGTTTATTCTATACTAAATTCATTGTCAATGGGGAGAGATGGTGAATGAGAAGGGATGCGTAATACAGCTGACAATCGAGGGTGATCATAAAATGTGTTTGCAAAACCTTATATATGCAAATTCTATCTAATACATTTCATTCTTTCTCGTGACTCCTCACCCCCTTACCTCTCGCGACTACTTTTACTTTTTCATCACATGTATCGCCATCTTGTGCACGTCTTCCGATGCTTCCATGATGGCCTCGGCGAGCGTGGGATGCGCATGGATCATGTCGCCGAGCTGTTGTGCCGTGGCGCCCATCTGCATGGCCAGCGCACCCTCATGGATCAGGTCCGTGGCATGGGCGCCGCAGAGGTGAACGCCGATCACCTTGTCCGTGGCTTCATCGACGATGACCTTTGCCATTCCCGCGATCTCGCCCATGGCGTGCGCCTTGCCGAGCCCGCGGAACGGGAACCTGCCGACCTTGTACTTGATGCCCTTCTCGATCGCCTGCTTTTCCCTGAGGCCGACGCTTCCGATCTCGGGCATGGTGAAGATGCCGGCCGGGACCACGGTATAATCCATGCGGGAATCCCCGCCGAGCGCGTTATCCACTGCCACGACGCCCTGGCGCGACGCAACATGGGCCAGCATCAGGTTCCCGGTCACGTCTCCGATAGCATAGATGCCCGGCACGTTCGTTTCCATCTTCTCATTTACCTGGATCTCGCCGCGCCTGCCGATGACCACTCCGGCGTTATCAAGTCCGAGATTTTCCGAGTTCATGCTCCTGCCGATGGATACGAGTATCCGCTCGGTCCTGATCTCCGTCTTGTTCGAAAGCCTCGCGACCATCATACCATCGGATCCCTTTTCAACGTTTTCCACCTTTACGTTCGTTACGAGCTTTATCTTCGCTTTTTTCAGCTCCCGCTCGAGGAGTTCGGACATCTCCTCGTCCTCGGTCGAGACCGCGTGCGCCATCATCTCGACCACGGTCACCTCGGCCCCGAACGACCGGTAGATGAAGGCAAATTCGGAACCGATGACGCCCGCACCGACGATCAGCAGGCTTTTGGGAATACTCGCGAGCTGGATCGCTTCATCGCTCGTGATCACGCTGTCGCCGTCAAACGGGAAGCCAGGCAGCTTCGCGGGCCGCGATCCCGTTGCTAGGATGACCTTGTCGGACTTCACGTCCGCTGCCGTACCATCCTTCCGGACCACCCGGACGATACCGGGTGAGAGCAATGTGCCGCGGCCCTCGACGAGGTCCACACCCCAGCTCTTCAACAGGCCCCTGATCCCCTTGACCTGCGTGGCAACGACCTTGTCCTTGCGCTCGCGGATCTTCGAAAGGTCGTAGCCGACCTCGCCCGACACCTGAATGCCGAAATCAGCAGCGCGCCGTGTGCGCACGAGCGCCTCGGCGGACGCGATGAGGGTCTTTGTTGGAATGCATCCCCAGTTCAGACAGACACCGCCCACTTCAGACCCCTCGATGAGCGACACCGCCGCGCCTTTCTGAGCCGCGCGGATCGCTGCCACATAACCGCCCGGTCCTGCGCCTATGATGGTGAGTTTAATTGTCATACCATGCTCCTTAAGTACTTTACAAACCAAGATCAGATTTGAGTCATCAAAACCGATTTTCTCGCAAAGACGCAAAGTCGCAAAGAGCTACTAACAAGTAAGCTTTGCCTTGTTTTAATCGAGACTTTGCATCTTTGCGAGAGACGCTTTTGTTTCAGGCTTGTTTCATGCCTTGCCATTGGGATGGCGTTCTTTAGACACCCTTATACGTCACGATTGTACCTCTGTGCCCTGTGGTAAATCGCTTGTTTTCATTTTGAGCAAAAAAAGGGAGAGTAAATACTCTCCCTTTCGGTCCATGTGTATTGAGATACTACCGCTTTCCAGATTTTCTACTTCCCCTCTTCTTCCTTCAGGAACTTTTCGTACTCCGATTTGCTCATCAGGTCATTCAACTCCGAGGGGTCGCTCATGTCAAGCACCACGAGCCAGCCGTTGCCATACGGATCTTCGTTGATTATTTCCGGAGAGTCGGCGAGGTCCTCGTTCACCTCTCTCACGTTACCCGATACCGGGCTGACCACTGGTGAAGTTGCCTTTGTGGACTCGACCTCTGACAGTTCCGAGTCTGCATCGACCTCGGTATCTATTTCGGGCAGATCGATATACACGATATCTCCCATCTGCTGCTGGGCGTAATCGGTAATGCCGATAGTCGCATGCTTACCTTCAGCGCGCACCCAGGTATGTTCTCTATGGTATTTGATATCGTCAGGATTCATATACACCTCCGAAACATGATCGTGTTGGACTTGAGCAGAATGTTGAGTGAGTCTGTTTTTAACCCAAGCAGGAAATTTTGTCAAGCAGAAAAAGGAAGCGCCGCCACACTGTGTTTCCTCATGCAAAAAGGGGATGCATAATAGTACGCATCCCCTTCTCTGATACGAATTTCTGTGACGCTAGACCGTGACCGGTTCCTCTTTCTTTGAGTGCTTTTTGTCAACAACTCCGGATGCGGCCTCTACCATCGATATGGCCTTCTTGGGGCACCGGGCCTCGCACATCCTGCAACCTATGCACTTCTCCTGGTTGACGACATGCACCGATCGGATCTCACCGGAGATGGCGCTGACCGGGCACACTTTCTTGCACACATCAAGACCGTCGCATTTTGCGGGATCGATGTATGCCTTGGGCCGTACCGGGATGTAGTCGCGGATCGCGCTCGTAGGACATTTCTTGACGCAGAGACCGCAGACAATACACTTGGCATGGTCGATCCGCGCAAGGTTGTTATCGATCTTGATGGCGTCCACCGGACAGGTCCTGACGCAGATGCCGCAGGCAATGCAGCCGACCTGGCACTTCTTCTTGGTGTCCGCGCCTTTGTCCCTGCTGTGGCAGCTGATCACCACTGCTTTGGACGCCACCGCAAGTTCGATCACTTGTTTGGGACAGGCGGCAACGCACTTGCCGCAAGCGGTGCACTTTTCCTTACTGATGACCGGCAGGTTGTCGGCGCTCATCGTGATAGCGTCGAAGGGGCAGGCACGCATGCAGGTGGCGTAACCAAGACATCCGTACTCGCAGGACTTGTCGCCGCCTGCAGCGAGCACGGCGGCCGTGCAATCCTGCACACCCGTGTAGATGAATTTCCGCTGGCTGAGGGATTTGCCGCCCTGGCAGAAGACCCGCGCGATCTTCGGGTCTATCTTCTCCGCCTTCTTGCCGGTGATCTCCGCGATCTTCTCGGCAACTGCAGCTTTTCCGGGGGCACACATGCTCACGGCGACGTCGGGGTTCCCCACCACGGCCTCGGCATATCCCATGCAGCCCGCGAAGCCGCAGGCGCCGCAGTTGGCGCCCGGCAAGGTATCGCGCACCTTCTCCACGTTGGGATCTACCTTGACAACGAACCGCGCGGCGACTATAGCTAGTGCTACTCCAAAGACAATACCCAGCCCTGCGAGAACGATCAGTGTTACATACACCGTGGACAGGGGAACGGTTCCCGCGGCCTCCGCCGCGCCGCCGGCATCGACGAGAGGGATCAGCTTGTTGGCAAAAATTGACAGCGCGTTCGTGAACGCCTGTATCAGGATATGCCCTAATTGTTCAATCATAGTCATGCACCTTCATTTTGCCACGAAGTCACCAAGGCGCCGGGAACTGCTTTTGTTACTTCGTTGCTTTGTGCCCTTGTGGCGAATTTAACATATTACAGCGTGATCATGCCGGAAAATCCCAGGAATGCCAGGGCGATCAAGCCGGTCAGAACGAAAGAAATGGGCAGCCCCTGAAATGACCTGGGCACATCGGCAAGCTCCAGCTTTTCGCGTATGCTCGCCATGATAATGAGCGCCAGACTGAAACCGAGTCCCGATCCCAGAGCGAGGGCCAGGCTCTCGAAAAAGCCGTAATTTTCATCCGCGTTCAGGAGCGGCACTGCCAGGATGACACAGTTCGTGACGATCAGCGCCAGGTAGATTCCCAGCTTATAGTACAGCGCGGGAGCTACCTTTTTCATGACCGTATCAGCGGCCTGCACGAACGCGGCTATCACGCCGATGAAAATGACGATCTTCAGGAACCCGAGATGATAGGGGATCATTACATAGTTATAAATCAGCCAGTTCAGGGAAGCGGAAATGAGCATGACGGCCGTAAAGGTAAAGCTCATCCCGATGGAGGTTTCCATTTTTTTTGTCACGCCGAAAAAGATGCAGAGACCAAGGTAGCGGGAAAAAACGAAATTGTTAATGAGCGCTGATGCGATAAATATTGTCAGGACATGCTGCAGCATGATATCCCCTCCGGGTGGAACGATTTCAGATTTGGGATTGTGGATTTCGGATTTTAATTCCGCAATCTGCAATCCGCATTCCGCAATTCTTAATGATGTCCTCCGCCTCCGCCGCCGGTGCCGCCAAAGAACTTCCGGTCGATCCAATTGAGCCAACCCATCATGAGCCCCATGGCGAAGAAACCGCCCGTCGGCATGATCATGATGAGCAGGGGCTTGACCGGCAAAATATGGACGCCCCAGAGCGACCCCTTGCCCAAAAATTCCCTGAACACACCGAGCAGCATCAGGGCGAGCAGAAAGCCCGTTCCCATGCCGACCCCGTCAACAAAGGACGGCAGGAGCTTGTTCTTGCTCGCGAACATCTCCGCCCGTGAAAGGATAATGGCAAAGGCGACAATGAGCATGATGTAGAGGCCCATTTCCTTGTACACCGTTCTCTGGTAGGCCGCCATCAACTGATCGATCACCGTGACCCACGTGGCCGTGATGAACACATAGGAGGGGATCCGGACTTTCGGACTGATAAAGTTCCGCAGCAGGGAAACCGTTACGTTCGTCATGGTCATGACGAATAAAACCGCGACCCCCATCAAGAACCCGTTTTTCACGCCGCTCGTGACGGCCACGGCCGGGCAGAGAGAGAGTGCAAGCCTGAAGACCGGGTTCTCACCGAAGACGCCGTTCTTGAATAGTGCCCAGTAGCTAACGTTGTCGCTCATTTCGTCACCTCTTGCACCGCCGATTTGATACCCGCGCCGTATTTATCGATGAGCACCTGCGCGGCATCTTTGACGCCTTTCGTCACTCCGCGGCTCGAATAGGTGGCGCCGGATACGGCCTGGATGTTTTCCTTTGTCTCCACCTTTACCAGTTTGATCTGGTCAAGGGACTTTCCCTTGAACTGGTCGAGAAAGCTCCTGTCCTCAACCTGGTCCCCAAGACCGGGGGTCTCTTCATGTCCAAGGATCTTGACGTCCCTGATCTTCAGATCAGGACCGAGGGAAACGAGCATCTTGATGTAACTTGAATATCCCTTGCCCGCGGTGCTCGCGATATACGCTATCGGTTTGCCGCCGGCGGTTGCCTCAAAATATTCATAGGGTTTATTGTCAGCGGACCAGGTTCCCGCCACTTGAATGGGATCTGTCGCGTCAGGCGCCATCTCTTTCAGGGCCTCTTCCTTTTCCTTCTTTTCCGCCTGGAAGCGGACGGGATAGGCAAATTTGTAGGTAAGCCCCATGATCAAGCCTGCAACAACGAAGATGGCCACCAGGCTCAGCGTTATTTTGAGCATGTCTTTCATTTTTTCACCCCCCTGGCCTCGGCCTTGCCGAATACACGGCTGCGCATACCCCGGTCGAGCAGCGGCGCAAAGCAGTTCATCAGAAGGATCGCGAACATCACGCCTTCGGGATACCCGCCCTTCAACCGGATAAGCACCGTAAGTGCGCCGCACGCGGCGCCGAATACAATCTGCGCGCTGCGGACCGAGGGACCGGTCACATAGTCCGTGGCCATAAAGAACGCGCCGAGGACAAGACCGCCGGACATCATGTGGAAAATGGCGTCGCCTGTCATAAGCCCTTCCTTGCCGCCGAAGATCCAGGCAAGGAGGCCGACCGTTGCGATGAACGTGACCGGGATGTGCCAGGTGATATACCGTTTCAGCATGAGGAGCGCAGCGCCGAGCAGCAGCGCGATCACCGACGTTTCGCCGAGAGACCCTGCCCGGTTGCCGATGAACAGGTCCTGATACAAGGCGGCCTTGGTATGATAGATCTCGAGCAGCCTCGACATCCCCTCCTCTTTAAGGAGAACAAGCGGTGTGGCGGTGGTCTTGGCATCAAGAGCCATGAACGTGGTCGCCGGCGAAACAAAGGTGGTCATGATCTTCGCAAAGCTGACCAGGACAAAAGCACGTCCAACGAGCGCCGGGTTGAAGATATTGAAGCCGAGACCGCCGAAAAGATGCTTGGCGATCATGATGGCCACGAAGGACCCGATAAATGGAATATAGAGCGGCGCATTAGCAGGGAGGTTCATGGCGAGGAGCAGGCCGGTCAGGAATGCGCTGCCATCGGAGAGCGTAATGGGCTTCTTGAGCAGCCACTGCATCCCTGCCTCGGTCAGCAGAGAAGTCACGATGCAGACGAGAATGACCAGGATGGCAGGCATGCCAAAATAGTAGACCGACATGAGCGTGGCCGGAAGCAACGCACCGCTCACGGTCCACATGATCTTGGACGTGGTCTCCTCATCGTGCATGTGGGGCCCGATCGAGACGATCAGTTTTGGTTGCTCTTTGGGTTGAACTTTGGGTTGTTCTTTTGCGGGTGCTTCCATCAGATGTGACCTCTCTCCGTGGGCATGGTCATATACGGGCAGCCCGGTGTGGCTGCCCTCAATCAAGGACGACCTCTCTCGGCCGCCCCTACAACAAATCCGCAATCTGCGCGTTTACGCTTTCTTCTTTGCCAGTTCCTTTTTCGCCTTCTTCACCCACTGGACCATGGGGCGGTTGGACGGGCAGACAAACGTGCATGAACCGCACTCAAAACAGTCCATCAGGTTGTAGTCCTTTGCATCTTGGTAATGGCCCTTCTCAATATAGAGCCCGAGGAGGGACGGCTGGAGCTTCATGGGGCAGGCATCGATGCACCGGCCGCAGCGGATACACGGTCCGTAGGATTGCATGCTCACTTCGGCCTTGGGGAGGACCGTGATCCCGGACGTCCCTTTGATCACGGGCACCTCAAGCGTGTACTGGCTCATTCCCATCATGGGGCCGCCGGAGATCACCTTGGCCGCTTCGTCAGTGAGACCGCCCGCTTCTTCGATAAGCTGGGAGAACGGCGTCCCGATACGGACGATGAAGTTCTTCGGGTCCTTCACTCCCCTGCCGGTCACGGTGACATAGCGCTCGATGAGCGGCCTGCCATAACGGACCGCGTTGTAAATGGCCTCGGCCGTGCCCACGTTCTGCACCACCACGCCCACATCCATGGGCAGGCTGCCTGCGGGAACGGTCCTGTTGGCGATGGCCTTGATAAGCATCTTTTCCGCACCCTGCGGGTACTTGACCTTGACGGGCCAGACCTTGATCTCGGGAGATCCAGCCGCGGCCCTGGTCATGGTATCGATCGCGTCCGGCTTGTTTGCCTCGATGCCGATATATCCCTTGCTGACATTCAGGATCCGCATGAGGATCTTGAGGCCCTCGACGATCTCTTTCGGTCTTTCGAGCATGAGCCGGTGGTCGGAGGTCAGATAGGGCTCGCACTCAGCCCCGTTCAGGATCACCACGTCGATCGGTTTCTCTTTGGGGGGAGAAAGTTTAACATGAGTCGGGAAGGTTGCTCCGCCCATACCGACAATGCCGGCATCCAGCACGAGCTTTTTAAGCTCATCAGGGCTCAACACGCTGAAGTCAGGCGCTTCCTTGATGCCGGCCACCCACTCATCCTTGCCGTCGCTCTCGATAATGATCGACGGCAGATCCATACCGAGGATGTGCGGGAAATTGCCGATGGCCGTTACCTTGCCGGAGATCGATGCATGGACAGGAGCGGAGACAAAGCCGGTGGTCTCTCCGATCTTTTCTCCTTTTTTTACTTCCTGTCCAATGACAACGAGGGGTTTGGTGGGTGCGCCAATGTGCTGGCTCAGGGGAATGATAACGCGTTTGGGAATTGCTGCGGCAACGGCCGGTTTGTGTGCTGTGAGGGTCTTGTTACCAGCAGGATGCACACCTCCGCTGAACGTATCGTGCGCTTTTACTGTCGTGGCTTCCATTCTGTCTCACCCGCCCAATAGTATAAACGTTGAAATTACAGCTTGAGAATTTCTATTAAAAGCCGTTGCGTTTATAACAGAATGGTGTCGAAGTGTCAAGCGAATTTTTGCCGGATGGAAGTGTGAACGGCTTTCGTGTTTCATTTCGTAACGCCGTGATATTCATACTGTTTGCATCGTTATGATGGCATGTTCAATGGATAAACAATGCGAGACGCAAGAGCAGATAAAAAAGTGCGGGGAGGGATTTAATGTACTGATGAGTTCACTGCGAGCCTGCCTGTATGAACCTTCACTCGTGGATGACTGCATTTCCTCGGTTCAATACGGGAATATCAATTTTCGGCACCGGGTCCGGATGTCCGCCCTGCCGGTAAAAACGACATCACCGAAGACTTGCAAACGCAGCATGCCAGCCGGTCATGAGAGGACCTTGCAGCAACAGACTGTTGCCCAAGCAGCCCGAAAGACCTCCGGCACGCTTAGGACGAACGGTGTTATGATCTTGTGATCAAGTCTTCATCGTTCGTGCTGAGCATGGAGAGGCGCGGAATCGATATGAGCAACAGCCGTCAATGTTCAAGGAAGGCCTTACGCGACCTGCACAACTTCCTTTAGCTCGGGGAACTGCTGCTTGAGGTGCTTTTCCACACCCATCTTGAGCGTCATCGTGGACATGGGGCAGGCCCCGCAGGCGCCTTTGAGCCGTACCTTCACCGTACCATTCTCTTCCACACTCACAAGCTCGATATCTCCACCGTCGCGCTGGAGCGCCGGACGAACCTGTTTCAGGGCATCTTCAACTTTTTCTTTGGTCATGATCTATTCTCCTTTTCCTAATCCCCAGGCTGTTCTGGAGTAGAACCATTATACATCTTTTTGCTCCTCTTTTAAAGGATTTCGCAGCTCGTCGGGTCGGCAAATGAAATCGTGCAGATACGAAGAAAGGATTGACCAGCATACGGATTAGCCTAACCCTTGGCAGCCTTCAGGAGCTTCTCGAGCTTTTCAGCGCCAACGCAGTCCTTGGCAAACGCGCACCACTCGATGCACGACGTGCCAATGGGCCGCGCGTTCAGATGGCCGCATTTCTTGCAGGCCGTGTCCGGCTCATCGCTCCAGATCTCGATCTTCTCTCCGCACTTCTGGCAGCGGATATCCTCGGGCTTTGGCGATCGTATCTCACTGCTTCCTGGACAACCTTCTTTAAACATGACCCTATTCTACACCTTCTGCACCAATGCACCTATGATGCAAATCATACTGTCAACGGTATCGATCAGCCCTTGCTGACCTCCTTCACGGCGTCGATGATCTCAATCTTGAAATTATACGGGATGATCTGGCGGTTGATCTCGACCGGGAGGAAGAGATTGACACTCTTCCCCTTCAGTCCCGCTGCGTCGTCGCTCTCGAGCGGGAACAGCGGACGAATATCATACCCCTTTCGCTGCGGCAACATGGATACATTGCTGATAGGGAACACCGCCTCCTGCACAGAACTCCGGGACAGCACAACCTGATCAGGGATGGGGTTGTGCCGGTCCTGGAAGCGAACGCCGGAATGCATGAGCCGCTGCGGTTGCCTGTTCACGCCGGTATACTCGGCTTGCTCCCACAATATTTTCATGTCGTGGGGACTGAGGTTCTCGAGGTGCATCTGGATGCCCTGCTCGCCGATAGCAAAGGTGACGGATATGTTCTTGTCCTGGAACAGGAGTTCCTGGGACACCACGGGGCTCACGAGCCGGAACGACAGCTTGTATCTTACGAGATCCTTTATCTTCTCCAGTTTGATATTGAGGGAATCGCCATTATTGATGTCTCGAAGCGCGATGATCTTCGGCTGATAGCTATCCTTGCTCACTTCAAGGACAGCCTTCGCCGCAAGCGCGGGGTCCTTCGGCACTTCGGCCGTAATGGCCGCAGGCGATCGATACTTCAATTCCTTCAAATCAATGCCCGAAACGACCCTGATGGTCGAGTCCGGAGGGTCGGCGAAGACCTTGAAGTTCTTCGCGACCACGCCTGAGCACCCCGAAGCAGCAAGCGCGGCGGCCATCACAACGAGAAGATATTTTTTCATCTGCTCCTCCTATACGATCACGGGTTGATATTTCTTATACCACGAGACGGTTGTCACCTTCAAAATAAGGGAACCTATCCATCCTGCTTACCCGGTGCTTCGGTCCGACCTGCCGCAATTAAGGAAGCCATTCCCGTCAGCACATGCATATTCTTATGATAACATATCACCTGCCGACTGTCACAATAAATTACTGCAACTTCACTTCGAATTCAATCTCCGCATACCCCGACAGGAACCGCTTGCGCTCCACCTTGATCCGGACCATGTCCTCCGACTTTTTGTAAAAGAGCGCGATCCTGATATCATCAACGCTCCTTACCACCGCATTGTCGAGCGACACCACAATATCTCCGACCTTTATGCCGGCCTTCTTTGAGACACTCCCTTCCGGCAGTTCCGCGATGCTGACCTGTTCCCCGGTCTCTTTGAGCACGGCCATGATCTTCGGCGAGGTCATCCCCTCGAGCGATGGGGGAAACACGACAAAGTCGGCAATATCCTCCTCGATCGCAACATCGCTCAGGACCGTCGCATAGGAAAAACCGTTCCGCCGGAAGGTCCTTTTCGGGACCCCCGAACCGTAGGCAAGGTGCCCCACGCCCGCCATCACGACCATCCGCTGGTCGGGGTACTTCCGGAGGTACTCGTCGATGGACCGGGCCATGCCCTCATCCCACAGGATCTGGGCCTGCAGAAAAAAGTCGAAGTTCCGTTCGCTCGCAGTTTCATGCTGATCAAACACCTGCCTGAGCCGGTCGCGGTACTCCATATCAGAAAAATCCATCAGCTTCGGGACGTCCTTCCGCTCATCATCCGTGAGAGAGTCCATGCCGGTCTTCGACACCTTATCAGTAACCTCGCGGCTCAGGTTCAGGGCAACGACAGGGACCTTTTCGGTGCGGGCAAAATCGAGGATCGGCTTATACAGATTATAATCGAAACCCCAGCGCTTGAAATACTCCGACTTCTTCAGAAATTCGCGTTCGTCGATAGACCCGCCGACGTACTCATCAAGCGTTTTCTGAAAGGGCCGCTGGAACATCTCCATACCCACAGCGATCTTCGGGTCCTTTCGAAAAAGACCCTTGATGATCCGGAGCTGGACGTTGTGGTGCGCAAACCGGTCGTGGTATTCTCCCACGTACACGATCTTCTTGCCCGATACACCTGCTATCACGTTCGAAAGCGTCTTGAGTGCTGAAACGTCGATGGCCGCAGCCTCTTCCCGCAGCTCCATCACGATCCCTCGCTCGGAGTCCAATGTCTCCTGCGCCACCTGTCCTTTTGCATCTATCGACAGGACGCTGCAGTTCCCGTGTAAAAGGACAGCGCTGAGAGCCCCGGATGCGGCCTGCACGGTCCCCGCCTGGACGAGCACAACGACCTTGTCCTGGTTCCAGGGGTTCTTCTTCGCTATCAGGGTGAGCGCCTCTTTGCGGGGCTCAACCCTGCCGTAGAGCCTGCCAACGAGAGGATTGTCCGGACCGAACGCAAGAAAGGACGACCTGTTGACATCCGCATCTTTGATCGTGTCGACCTGCCGCTCCTCCGCGCCCCGCTGCTTCCATGACTCAATTGCTCCTGCGTAAATCTCTCTGCCGGTCGCGGCCGTCACCAGAACCGGCCTTTCCTCGGACAGCAGTTTTGCGAGAAGCGGCGGTGTCTCGGCATCCGTCAGCCTCCGGGGAACATCATATTCTGGATCGATCACTACCGCTGACGGCTCTTCGTCAACAAAAAGGACGACTTTTTTCTTGTCCGCTTCGAGCTTCACCATTTCCGACTGAGCCCTGCCATGGATAAAGGAGATGAGGACGGGGACATCGAGGGTATAGACGTCGCCCTTCTGAACAAGGTCAAAGCTGATCTTGAACCGGCTGCCATTCCGCTGGACCGAGGCTTGTTCCACACGCAGGTCAGGGAGTCCCTTCCTGTCCACCCACTGTTTGAAGAACCATCCGAGGTCCTGGCCAAGCTCTTTCTCGAACCTTTCCTTGATCTCGTCCCAGGACCTCACGGGGTCTTCGACCGTATGCGTACCTGCGAGACGAGAATACACATCTTCTCCAGCAATTCGTCTCAGCAGGTGAAAGATGAGGACGGTCTTGGCATGCCCGATAACCCGGGAAGCCTCGTCAGTCCCGCTCCGGAACTCCCTGAGCAAGACCTCGTTCTTTGTTGTCACCAGCGCACCATACTCCAGTAAGAGCTGTTTCCGGTCTGCCCAGTCGTTTTTCGTTCTCGTTTCACCATTCTGTCCTGATAACGATGCAACCCCGTTATCTGCAAAGGGGAAAAATCCCTCCAGCATGACCATAAACATGATAAAATAGTATTTTCGCATAGGATATGTGTGCCCGGCTACATTGAAATTATAGTAACAGAAAAAACATCAAATAGCCATCTCCTCCCCCTCCCGGCCGTGCCCGACGACGGGGAATTGAGAAATTTTGTTTCGACACCTGACAAATTGTCTTGAATTTGCTTTAATACATAACTATAATACCAGTCCAAGTTGCCTATGATGGTCAGGAGGGAGTACTATTATGGCGGTAAAAAAAGGCGCAAAAAAGAAAAAAGCTACCAAGCCTGTGAAACCCACCGTAAAAAAGTCAGCTAAAAAAGTCGCAAAGAAGGCCGGCGCGAAGAAAAGCACGGTAAAAAAGATAAAGGTCAAGAAGGCCTCCGCCAAAGCCGTAAAAAGAACACCGACAAAATCCGCAAAGATCGCGGCGGCCAAACCGCGAATATCTGCGGCCGTGAAGAAGCGGAATGAGCTGCTGTCAAAATTACTGCTCAAAAAACGGAACGAGGTTGTGGAAAACCTCGAGGCCCAGATGGGCCGAAAGCTGGTCCGGGAGACGGGACAGAAGATCGACTCGGCCATGGACAGCGCCGACCAGTCCGCGCTCGACATGGACCAGGGCATCGATTACTCGCTTCTGGAAATGAAGTATGAGCAGTACAAAGACATCGCCGATGCCTTCCGGAAGCTCCAGAATAACTCATACGGCCAGTGCGAGGACTGCGGTGAAGAGATCGACATCAAACGCCTCGGGGTAAACCCGCTTGCCCGGTACTGCATCGACTGTAAAACGAAAAAAGAAGCGCTGGAAAATATCCAGAAGGAAGAAACGAGGTTCAAGGAATAGAAGCGGTTTTTTTTAAAAGGGAAACAGGATTAACGGGTTGCTCTCCGTCTTTAGATAATTTTCGCGTTGTGGCGCCCGTTTTTAGTATCCCGAGTATCCTGCTGAATCAGGTTTTTCTTGACAAAAATGCCGTAATACAGTATCTTGTGCCTCTAAATTTTCTCGTGGCGGTGTAGCTCAGCTGGTAGAGCAGGGGAATCATAATCCCTGTGTCCGGGGTTCGAGTCCCTGCACCGCCACCATTTTTGCTCCTTTCCTTATTTCTCATCAAAATCTTTCTATCATAATAGAATAACACCAGAGGATCTGCCTTCGGGGAGCGACTCGCGTTCTCATATCATGCTGCTTACCACGATCAAAGAAACGATAAAGAAATATCGCATGCTCTCCCCTGGCGAACGGGTGCTCGTCGCCGTCTCGGGCGGACCGGATTCGGTCTGCCTCCTGAGCGTCCTTCAGGCTTTAGCAATGGACCTGGACCTGCACATCGCCCATCTCGACCATATGTTCCGCGGTAAAGAGTCTGCTGATGAGGCGCTGTTCGTTGGTGAACTCGCGAACACGTTCGGAATCCCGGCGACCATCGAGATGGTTGACGTGCCGGCCTACTGCCTTGAGCGAGGGCTTTCTCCCCAGGAGGGTGCGAGGAAAGTAAGGTACGCTTTTTTGCAGCGGGTGGCCAGGACGATCGATGCATCCCACATCGCGACCGGCCATACGGCAGACGATCAGGCCGAAACCTTCCTCATGCGGCTCTTGCGCGGCGCCGGTGCCTCCGGCCTCTCGGCCATACCCGCGGTGCGGGAGAACATTGTCAGGCCGCTCATCGAGATCACGCGTGCCGAGGTGCTGGAGTACCTGAAGGATAGGGGTCTTTCGTTCGCTACCGATCCATCGAACACGAAGCCCGTGTATACCAGGAACAGGGTCCGGCTCGAAATCATACCGGCCCTGAAAGGTTTCAACCCCCGCATCGTCGAGACGCTCGCAGCCGAGGCCGCACTCCTTCGGGACGAGAACGAAGCGATCGAGTTCCATTGCGCACACCTCGCAGACGGCATCCTGGAACGGGACAAGGATGACCTTTTTATCAAGAGGAATGAGTTCAGTGCACTGCCCATTGCCTTCAGACGCAGACTGATCAAAAGAGCATTGGACCTTGCCGGTGTGGAATCCGCAAGGCTTTCCCAGGTCCAAATCGACGAGGCCCTCGCGTTCATGGCCTCGGCCCAGACCGGCAGGACCATGGACCTGCCCCATGGCCTCGCCGTCACACGCGAGTATGACCGCTTCGTTCTCAGCGCCCGATCGATATCAGATGACTTCTCCTATCTGATCAGCATACCGGGTGTTACCGTGATACCGGAACTCCCCGCGACGGTCGAGACGTTGATCACCGACCGCCTTCCGGTTGAGCCGCAAGATAAAAATTATGTCTGGCAGGCCCTGTTCGATTATGATAAGATGGGGTCGTTTCTGACATTCAGGAATAGGCATCCCGGCGACTGGTTCTGCCCGGCAGGGATGGGCGGCAAACGGAAAAAGCTCCAGGACTACTTCGTGGACGAGAAGGTCCCTCGCAGGGAGCGTGACACGGTCCCCCTGCTCTGCTCGGGAGAAGACGTCCTGTGGGTAGTGGGGCTCCGGACGGACGAGAGGTTCCTGTGGGGACCGAACACTAAAAAAGGTCTGATGGTGCGATATCGGATTGCATAATAATGGATAGGCAACCCTGCACGCTCATTTTCGACCTAATTGTCATTATGGAGGGCATCAATGGTAGGCATCGATTTTGGAAAACCGCTTTTTACGCGTGAGGAGATCCAGCGGAAGATACAGGAGATAGGCACACGCGTCTCTACAGACTATGCCGACAAGGACCTACTGGCCGTCGGGGTCCTCAAAGGCGCGCTTTTCTTTATGTCCGACCTGCTCCGTTCACTCAGGATCTCCGTCAGGATGGACTTCATTCACTGCACCAGTTCCGCCACCAAAAGCATGGACGGCAATCCGGTGCGGATGCTGTGCGATATGAAAGAAGATATCAAAGGCAAACACGTCCTGCTGATCGAGGATATCATGGACTCCGGCGTAACCATCGCTTATCTCAAGAAGATGCTCCTTGAGCGGGAGCCGGCTTCACTCAAGGTGTGCGTGCTGCTCGACAAGTCCGATCGACGGCAGGTCCCGATCGAGGCGGACTACGCTGGCTTCCGCATCCCGAACAAATATGTGGTCGGTTACGGACTGGACTACAAAGACCGCTACCGCAATCTGCCCTATATCGCCGTGCTCCCTATGGAGGAGCGCCAGACCCCGTAACAGCCGCACGCGAAGATCCGGGAGGTTGGCCTATTTGATCGGCAATTCGCCGTTACAACTATCAGCCAGTTGCGTAAGGATTGTCTTGGGTCAGGGTAAAGAGTGGATAAACTGTTGTCTTGAACGTAGGAATATGTTACTATCAACGGTAATGAAGGTTGCCGGTTGAATTTTCTATGGTTATGATATCATTCGATTTTCACCGTTCAATCTTCAAACAAAAGAATTAACCATTACGAAGTATTGGAGGTTTCTTTTAGTGAGTGCATTCTATAAAAATATGGCGCTGATCATGTTGTTCGTGGTGGTATCAGTGCTCATCTTCAACCTGTTCAATCCCGTCAGCCAGACAGCGGTGCAGATCCCCTTCAGCGACGTCATGGACAAGATCGCCAGCAACGAGGTGAACGACGTCACGATCAAGGGCACCGAAATGTTCGGCAATTACAAGACCGGCAAGTCATTTAAGACCAACCTGCCGGACTATCCCGATCTCGTCAAGGACCTCCGCTCCAAAGGTGTGAAGATCAATGCAGAGCCGGTGAAGGAATCGGCGTGGTACAGCTTCCTCGTGGTCTGGGCGCCGCTCATCCTCATGGCGCTCTGGTTCCTGTTCATCATGCGCAACATGCAGATGGGCGGGAACAAGGCCATGTCCTTCGGCAAGAGCAAGGCCAAGCTCCTGAACGAAAACGCGAAAAAGGTGACCTTCAACGAAGTGGCCGGTATGGATGAGGCCAAGGTGGAGGTCCAGGAGATCATCGAGATCCTGAAGGACCCGCAGAAGTTCCAGAAGCTCGGCGGCAAGATCCCCAAGGGCGTGCTGCTCGTCGGCCCTCCGGGGACCGGCAAGACGCTTCTGGCGCGCGCCATCGCGGGCGAGGCAGGCGTTCCCTTCCTGTCGATCAGCGGCTCGGATTTTGTTGAAATGTTCGTGGGCGTGGGAGCATCGCGCGTCCGCGATCTCTTTGAGCAGGGCAAGAAGAACGCGCCCTGCATCATCTTCATCGACGAGATAGACGCCGTGGGCAGGCACCGCGGTGCGGGACTGGGCGGCGGCCATGACGAGCGCGAACAGACCCTGAACCAGCTGCTTGTGGAGATGGACGGATTCGAAAGCAATGAAGGGGTGATCCTCGTGGCTGCCACGAACCGACCCGACGTTCTCGACCCGGCGCTCCTCAGGCCGGGCAGGTTCGACCGGATGGTCGTGATCCCGCGGCCGGACTTGAACGGAAGGATCGGCGTGCTCAAGGTGCATACCCAGAAGATCAAGCTCGGGCCGCACGTGGACATCGAATCCATCGCCCGGGGCACCCCGGGGCTCTCCGGGGCGGAGCTGGCGAACCTCGTGAACGAAGCGGCGATCCTCGCCGCCAGGATCGGCAAAACGCAGGTGGAGAACGACGATTTCGAGCGTGCCAAGGACAAGATCCTCATGGGCCTCGAACGCAAGAGCATGCTGATCAGCGACGACGAAAAGAAAAACACGGCGTACCACGAAGCCGGACACACCCTGGTTGCCCGGCTCATTCCCGGGACCGATCCAGTGCATAAGGTATCGATCATCCCTCGCGGCATGGCGCTGGGCGTCACGCTGCAACTCCCCACGGCTGACCGGTATTCCTATGACCGCGAACACCTGCTGAACAACATCGCGATTCTCCTGGGCGGCAGGGCCGCTGAAGAGATCGCGCTTCAGCACATGACCACCGGCGCAGGCAACGACCTTGAACGCGCGACAGCGCTCGCCCGGAAGATGGTATGCGAGTGGGGCATGAGCGATGCCATGGGCCCGTTGTCCTACGGCAAGAAGGAAGAGGCGATATTCCTCGGACGCGAGATCGCGCAGCATCGCGACTACAGTGAGCATACCGCCGTCGAGATCGACAACGAAGTAAAACGCATCGTCATGGACAACTACCACCGGGCCAAGACCCTGATCCAGGACCGGGTGGATGCACTCCACGGCCTTGCTAAGGGCCTGCTCGAAAAAGAGACCCTCGACGCAGCCGATATCGACGCAATCATCAACGCTCAACCCGCGGCGGTATAGGAGGGCGGTATGGAGCCTGTCCTCCGGATCTCCGGCCACGGGACACTCGCCATAACTCTGAAGGGCCTCGATGCCGGCCAGGCGGCCGCCCTTTCCCAAATCTTGCAATCATCAACAACCGGAGCAGCCTTACACCCTGCTCCGATTTCTTTTCAGCAAGAACAATCAGCTGATATCGTTCCTCACGAGAGTATTGTGACCGGTACCCCGAACCAGCTGAGGCGCCTTTCCCTGCTCCTCGCTGAAGATCAACGCGTCCCCCCCGGTCTTGCTGATACATTCCACTCTTTGCTTGACAACTACCTGCGCTCAGACTATAAGATTAACTGCGGAGGCAAGGTCCTCGACCTCGGCAACCGCACACACATCATGGGCATTCTGAACGCGACCCCTGATTCCTTTTCCGATGGCGGACATTATGCCGATGCGGCGAGGGCTCTGATGCACGCCCGTTCAATGGTTGCTGCAGGAGCAGACATCATCGATATCGGAGGGGAGTCCACCAGGCCCGGAGCGGCGCCGGTGGCCGAAGAGGAAGAGCTCCGC
Source organism: Nitrospirota bacterium (assembly GCA_963796285.1). Taxonomy (GTDB): domain Bacteria; phylum Nitrospirota; class UBA9217; order UBA9217; family UBA9217; genus JALNZF01. The sequence goes on along the minus strand of CAWCKW010000012.1, from coordinate 29,350 downwards.
CGGATCATCCCGCTCATCGAGCGCCTATCAGCCGAGCTTGCGGTCCCAATATCGGTGGATACCTATAAGTCATCGGTGGCGAAAAGAGCTATCGATGCGGGCGCGGGGATCGTGAACGACATCAGCGGGCTCAGGTTTTCGCCCGACATGGCGAACGTGGTGGCTGATTCCGCCGCTGCCGTGATCATCATGCACATCAAGGGTACTCCGCGTAATATGCAGCAGAACCCCGTCTATCATGATGTCATCGGCGAGGTCATGACCTATTTCGAGGAGGGGATCGAGATCGCCGAAAAAGCAGGCGTGGACCGGGAAAAGATCTTCATCGACCCGGGCATCGGGTTCGGAAAGACGCTCGAACACAACCTTGTGCTCCTGGACCGGCTCGATCAATTCCAGGCACTCGGCAGGCCGATCGTGCTCGGCACGTCGCGAAAAAAGTTCATCGGCACGGTCCTGGATATCCAGGCGCCCGAACAGAGGGTGGACGGCACAGCGGCCACTGTGGCGCTCGGGATCGAGCGCGGCGCCCGCGTCGTGCGGGTCCATGACGTGGGACGCATGGCGCAGGTCGCGAAAATGACGGATGCAATACTGAGGAAAACCTAGCCTGCAAGCTTGCACGCTTGTCAGCGATCCTTTACTATGCTCATTAACTTCACTGAAATACGCGAATCCCTGGTGCACTATCGCTGGTTCAACGATACAGTGGACATAGCGCTCGTCTACTATCTCTGCTACCGGCTGCTTCTCATCATCAAGGGTACGCGGGCCTTTCAGATGCTTATCGGCATCGGGCTCATCGTTCTCGTGCTCATCGCATCGCAGGCCTTCGAGTTCTACACCCTTGACTGGCTCATCCACAGCTTCTGGTCCCAGATCGTGCTTGCCCTCGTGATCCTGTTCCAGCCCGAGATCAGGCGTACGCTGGCCCGGGTCGGCGAACGCCACCTATTCCGATCGCTCTCGGAGGTCGAGGGCTCAAAATTCATTGAGGAGACGGTCAAGGCGGCTGTCAACATGGCCAACAAGCGTATCGGCGCGCTCATCGTGCTCGAGCGCGACACAGATCTATCGACCATCGTGGAGATGGGTACCGATCTTGACGCCAAGGTCACCAAGGAGATCCTCGTGAGCATCTTCCTTCCCTACTCGCCGATCCACGACGGCGCGGCGATCATCAGGAACGGCAGGATCACCGCCGCGGGGTGCTTCCTGCCGCTCACGCTTTCGTCAAACCTGTCAAAAGCGCTCGGCACCCGCCATCGCGCCGCTGTCGGGCTGACGGAAGAGAGCGATGCCGTGGCGATCGTCGTGTCCGAGGAAACGGGGGAGATCTCGGTGGTCATGAACGGTGCGATCGCGCACAATGCCGACGCACCCGCGCTCAGGAAGACGATCTCCGATATTTTCGTTAAAAAGAAGGGCCGGTGATCATGCCATGAACCTTCGAAGCCTGTTTGTTGAAAACTGGGGCATCAAACTCATATCGCTCGGACTTTCCCTGATGCTCTGGTTCTACGTCACTTCAAAAGGCAAGACCGAGATGACGCTGACGGTACCGCTCGAGCTGCGCAACATCCCCCAGAACATGGCCGTGGTCGGGCCTGTGGCCAGTTCACTGGAAGTGCGCGTGCAGGGCCAGGAACGGGTGCTTCGGGACATCACGACAGGCAAGAAGCTGGTCGGCATCCTCGACCTGTCCATGACCAAGGAGGGAGAGAATGTCGTGCGCCTTTCTCCTGACGATATCAGTCGTCCTGCAGAGGTTGCCGTCACCCACATGTCCCTGTCGGAGGTCAAGGTAAGGCTCGAGCCGCTCATCCGGAAAACATTCCGTCTTAAGCCGGTTGTCCATGGTGTTCCCGCGAGCGGCTATCGACTGAAGAATATTGTTATCACTCCGCCGAAGATATCCGTTGAAGGGCCCTCCAGCGTAATAAAAATGCTGGACAGTCTCCAAACCATGCCGATCGACATTCAGGGGGCCGCAGAGAACCGGTCAATCGAACCCAAGATAGATTACCAGGGCCAGTCGGTGAAGCTCATTGAAAAGAATGTCGAGGTACGAATCATCATTGAGAGGATGAACAGATGAAAAAGCTTTTCGGGACAGACGGAGTACGGGGTGTAGCGAACAAGGACCCCATGACCTCGGAGATGGCAATGCGCATCGGCAGGGCGGCGGCGCACGTGTTCCGTGATTCGGCCCGCAGACACCGCATCGTGATCGGCAAGGACACGAGGCTCTCGGGGTATATGATCGAAAGCGCGCTTACTTCCGGGCTGTGCTCCATGGGCATGGATGTGCTGCTGATCGGGCCCGTGCCGACGCCGGGGATCGCGTTCCTCACGCGCAGTCTCAGGGCCGATGCCGGCGTCGTGATCTCGGCATCGCACAACCCTTATGAGGATAACGGTATTAAATTTTTCGGCAGGGACGGATTCAAGCTTCCCGACGAAATGGAAAAACAGATGGAGGACCTGATCTTCTCAGGCGCGATAGACGCCGTACGGCCTACGGCCAGCGAGATCGGCAAGGCCTTCCGGATCGACGACGCCATCGGCAGATACAACGAGTTCGTAAAGTCCTCGATCCCCCGCGGTATGGACCTTGCGGGGCTGCGCATCGTTGTCGACTCCGCCAACGGCGCGGCATACAAGATCGGACCACGCGTCCTGACGGAGCTCGGCGCAGACGTCCTCTCACTCTACGACCAGCCAAGCGGCATGAACATCAACCAGGGCTGCGGCTCGCTCCACCCCGAGGTCATCTGCCGTGCCGTGGTGGCAAACAACGCGCAGATCGGGATCGCCTTTGACGGAGACGCTGACCGTGTCATCCTGTGCGATGAGAACGGCGTCATGGTCGACGGCGACGCAGTCATGGCCATCTGCGCTCTCCACATGATGAAACACGGCGATCTCAACCACAACACGCTCGTGGCCACGGTCATGAGCAATCTCGGCTTGGAACTGGCAATGCGTCAAGCAGGCGGCAAGCTCGTGCGCGCTGCAGTCGGTGATCGGTACGTCATGGAAAAGATGATCGAGGGCGGCTATAACCTCGGCGGAGAACAGTCGGGCCACATCATCTTCCTGGACCACAACACCACCGGCGACGGCCTCATCTCCGCGCTCCAGGTGCTCACGATCATGAAGCAGGCCGATAAACCGCTGTCGGAACTCGCGGCCTGCATGAAGACCTATCCCCAGATACTCGTGAACGTGAAAGTAAAAGAGCGGAAAGACCTCGACTCAATGCCCGAGATCGCGAAGCGGATGTCCGAGATCGAGAAGAAGCTTGATGGAACCGGCCGCCTGCTCGTGCGGTACTCCGGCACCGAGCCAAAGGTCCGCGTGATGATCGAGGGCGAGGACCAGAACGAAATCAAGACGCTTGCCGACGATCTTGCAGGGATCATCCGGGAGAAGCTGGGGTAGAATTACGGCCGGATATCTTCTGGCACTATCCTGTCGCCAATTGATGCTCCGGAAGCAAGCCCGAATCCTCTCCCGGTTGCACCGTGATTTACTTGGAGCATGTCGATCAACACAACAATGCCTCATTGTTGTTTCCAAAACGTTCACTATGAATAGAAGAACATTTTCATACAGCATAATGCGCGTGGTCATCTTGGCGCTCATCCTTGCCCTGCCAGGATGCACCTTTACTAAACTGATGACCACCCGGTTTGAGAAGCCAACCTTCACCTTTGCGGGATCCGAACTGGTCGAGACCTCGCAAAGCGGGGCAACCGTGAACTTTCTGTTCACTGCGCATAACCCGAATGAAGCAGGATTGAAGAACGTGACCTGCTCGTATGAGCTTTTTGTGGAAGGGAAAAGGGTTCTTACAGGAAAAGACATCCCGTTGGCGCTTGAACCGAAAGGCGATACGGTAATTAATGTCCCTGCAACGATCGCTTATGCGGACCTCTACCCCATTCTGGGTTCCGTCCTACGACGGATTTTATCAGGCCAGAAAACAATACCCATATCGATCGACGCCGTTTTTTCCGGCAGACCTGCAATCTATAGCGAAGCAGGAGAAGATAGGCCGATTTCCTTCGAGAAGAGATTGATCAAGACCGTCGATCTCCCGCTGGCGCAAGAGAGAAAAAACAAGGAATAATTAAGATAAGCCGGGCCGTCAAACTATTCGTATTCGTTCTTTGCCGTATCGAATAGCATTATAAAAAAAGGTCCTTCACCACAACTTAGGCGGGGCCAACATTGATGCATTTGGTATATCTCGTCGGAATCACATTCAACCTTTTTATTCCTGCCAGTGTCAAATATCACCTCTCACCTCACCAGAGATACCCCAATGATATATCAGCGGCACAGGCTCGACATACACGCGAGCGCAAATAACGATGATTTTCTCCCTCTGTCCGCCGGTCACGAACCCGAGCCGTAGTTCGTGACCAGGTAGTCGATGATCGTCTTTGCGTCCTGGTCAATGATCGGAGCGCCCATGACCTTGATCATCTTGTTCACTGTTGCAGTCCATTGCGCCCGGGAGAAGGCAGGCTGCATGGTGATGTAATCGACGCTGTGGCAGATGTTGCAGAGGGTCGAGGTCTTGTCCAGACCCGCACCCGGCTTCAGCGGTATTGTGACATCAGGAAGTTCGATGGAACGGACCGTACCCTTGGCACCCGGTTCCTGCGCGTAGAGCGTCCCCGTGGTTAGCAGCAGCGAAAAGGTTATTAATATGAATAAGAGATGTTTCATTTTCGGCCTCCTATCGTACGAAGACATCGACTTTTTCCACCTTGTTCCACAAATAACCCGCCGGGTTCCACAGGCCGTCAAAGGGCTGCGACTCTCCGATACTGTTCGTGGCCTTGACCATCAGACGGTAGTTGCCGGCCTTAGTCGGCTTCCACGAATGGGTCCACTGGATCCATGAATACTTGCCCAGGTCCTTTCCGAGTTTTGCCTCGCTCCAGGACCTGCCGCCGTCGGTCGAGACGATCACCTCTTTGATGCCGTACCCGCCGGAAAATGCAATGCCGCTGATCTCCAGTGGTTTGTTCCTTGCCAGGGCAGCTCCTTCGGCCGGACCGATGATGAAGGACCGGGTCGTCATGCGATTGATGGGAATGGTCTTTTTCGGCGTTGAACCCGGAGCAACGCACCCGCAGGGAGTGTCCGGTATCCGGTAGGCGGTCTTGACCCAGAACCCCTCGAACTGCGCCGGCAATACCGATATCGTGCTCAGGGCTTTGACCCAGTAAGTTGCGAACCAGCCCGGAACAACAAGCCGGGCCGGGAACCCGTTCAGAAAGGGAAGCGGCTTGTTGTTCATTTCGTATGCGACAATGATGTCTTCGTCCATGGCCTTGTCCACGGGCAGGCTTTTTACAAGATCAGGTACCGACGGAAGCGGCCCCTTGTCGAGCCCGTCGAAGCTCACGTCCACGGAACCTGCCTTGATCCCGGCCATGTTCAGGATGTCCTTCAGCCGCACGCCGGTCCAAGTGACGTTTCCCATGGCCCCGTTCTGCCACTGACCTCCGACGACCCGGGGTTCGAAAAAGCTCCTGCTGTTGCCGGAGCATTGGATGACGGCGGTGTAGGTGACCTTTTCGAATTTCGTCTTGAGGTCATCCATCGAGAGCTGCAGTTCCTTGTCCGTGTTGCCACCAACGGCAAGACGCCATGTTGCCAGATCAACCGAAGTGGGGATATCCGAAATGTGCCACCGCACAAAAAGCTCGTCATTCGGTGTGATCAATTTCGAAAAATAGGAGAGCGGGGTTTCGAGCTGCGGCGGGCGGGCAGTGAGGAGGTAGAGGTCCGTTTTTTCCGGGAACTTAGCCATCCTCCGTGGGTCGGCTCCGGCGAAAAGATCAACGGGAAACTCCCCCAAAGCGGTCATTGCAGTAAGAACTCCTGCGGTCTTGATAAAATCCCTTCTCGTAAAGACGGACTTTCTCATAAGTGCCTCCTTTCGAGTGATCGATGTGTTGTAATAACGTCGTGGAATATAACCGACCGTACCGATGCTCTAACGGATGTTTTTTCCAATAGCGCTTACCGTCATTGTGTTATGACATTGAAATTTAGTTTACGGACTGATGCTAACATGGATAGCATATCTGACATAGGCTAAAAGTCGTACGGCATACCGGTTATTGTTGAGGAATAAATACTTTATCGGATTTATCTTCCGAACCTGTTACCCTTTAACTATAGCACGAAAAAGGCAAAGTTCAAGACGACCCAAAAATGTCCCTGCACCGAAATGAAGAAAATATCTATACGTTCTATTATTATCGTGTCAGTGACAAATGACCATCCTAATATCAAATAGTTAGCATTTTTTCTTTGTCTAATTATGAATAATGCTGTTATACTTACCTCCGTCGCTTAATGGTATGCATGGTTGGGTGTCGTGGTCCAGAAGAACAAGCTTGTGCGTAACCAGGGGAACGTTGGTTCTTTCGGTGCATAGCTATAATACATACAGTTCAGCCATCTTTTCTTTACAGCGCTCCTGAATATAGATTCTTGACCGTTTATGCGCAAACCCATCATAACCCTTACACTGGCGTACATCGCGGGCCTCCTGATCGGCCACGGGTTTCTCTACTTCCCTTATGCGATCGGGTTACTGCTCATTATCAGTATTCTGATATCGGGCGTACTTACCTGGTTGGATAAACTGACCATTCGCCGGACGATGCTCGTCATGCTCCCCTGCCTTGTGGGTATGTCCGCATACCTCTCCTCGGCCGCATGGTTTCCCTCAGATCATTACACCCGCTATTTCATGCCTGACAAGAAGACCCACGAGGTCATCGGCAATATCACCTCCCCTCTTGATCGTGACCCGGAGAAGACAGGCTTTGTCCTGGATATTCATGACATCGACGGGTCCCGCGTTTCGGGGAAGATCCGCGTCAGCGTTCGCGAAGAGCTGTCATCCGTTGGATATGGTGATATCGTTCGCATCACCGGCAAACTTTTCGAGCCGGGCGGATACAACAATCCGGGAGGCTTTGACTACCCGTCATCCTTGGCACGAAACGGCATCTATTACACCATAAATGTTAAGAGCGCGGATATGATCGGGATCCTCAGCCGCGGCACCGGTATCTTTCGAAAAATCCAGGACTGGAGGGAACGGATCCGTCAAGCGTTTCTGGCGTCAACCTCCGGGGACGGCTCTGCAATCATCCAGGCCATGGTTCTCGGAGAGGAAGGACGGCTTACCGACGAACTGCGGGACAGGTTCATGGCGGCGGGCGTCACGCACATCATCTCCATCTCCGGATCCCACCTCGGCATGGTGGCGGTCCTCTGCTTCGGCCTGATCAGGTGGCTGCTGTTCATGATGCCGGAACGGTTCTATCACCGTTTGACCCTGCGCACGGACCCAAAGATCATTGCTGCATGGCTCACCCTCCCGCTCGTGGTCTTCTATACGCTGCTTGCAGGGGGGCAGGTGGCAACGGTCCGATCGCTCATTATGATCACCGCGGGGCTCTTCGCGATCATCCTTGACCGCGAGAATGCGCTTATGCACTCCCTTGCCCTCGCAGCGCTCTTCATCCTCATCTCAGACCCACAGGCGATCTTCGACATCTCGTTCCAACTTTCGTTTCTCTCCGTCCTGGTCATCGGTTACATCGTCTCGTTCTGGAATGAGCTGCAGTTCACGTCGAAAACCCGTTTGCAAAAGATCAGGAACAGCGCCCTGCTCCTCATCGTCATATCCCTTTCCACGGGTCTCGCCACCGGACCGCTTGTCGCGCTCTACTTCAACCAGATCTCATTTGCAGGCATCTTCTCGAACCTCATCATCGTCCCTTTTGCGGGCATGGTGGTCGTTCCGCTCGGCCTGTTTTCAGGGATACTCTCTCTCTTTACTCATCACCTGCCGCTGTCCGGGCTGGACCAGACCGCAGCAAACGCATTTATCAGCACTGTCTCATTCTTTTCACGGCTCCCCTTCGCTGAATTTCATCCGCCCGCGCCCAATGTTGTGTGGCTTATGTTCTATGCTGTTTTCTTTGTCTCACTGTTCATGCACGCGAGGGCGCGTCTGCTCTGCCGGTTCAAGCCGTTTGAATCATCATCACGGGTTTCAAAGGTACCGGTCATCGGCATGGCTTTCGCGGGAGTGATTCTGCTGCTTCCGATTGCCCTCTCCTTCATGCCCGAACAGGGCACCAGGGTCAGCTTCCCCGACGTGGGCCAGGGAGACTCCACGCTCATCGAGCTCCCCGGGGGAAAGACCATTCTGATCGACGGAGGAGGTACCCGCGACAACCGCTTTGATATCGGGCGGCGCGTCCTTGCCCCCTTTCTCTGGAACAGGGGCATCCGCAGGCTGGACCTTGTGGTCCTGTCCCACCCCCATCCGGACCACATGAACGGGCTTCTCGCGATCCTGAAAAAATTCGAGGTCGCTGCGGTCTGGGAGAGCGGCCTGGATACGGACCTGCCGGGACATGATGCCTTCAACGCAATGATACGGGACAGAGCATTACACCTGCGCCTTATGTCCGCTGGTGATCCGCCGGTGATGCTCGGCGAGGCGATAATCTCCGTACTCCATCCGCGTAGGGGGTTCGCGGCTCATGACCGGCAGGCATACGCCGCTGAGAACGATCGCTCACTTGTCATCCAGGTCAAGTCGGAAGACAAGAACCTTTTATTCACCGGCGATATCGGGATTGAGGCCGAACAAGACATCATGAGTACCATGCCGGGCCTGAAAGCCGACCTTATCAAGATCCCGCATCACGGAAGCAAAAGCTCGAGCAGCGACGCCTTTGTATCGCAAACACGGCCCGACGTAGCAATCGTGACAGTGGGCAGAGGGAATCCATACCATCATCCGCGCGAGGAGGTCCTTGCGCGCTACGAGAACATCGGAGCCCGGATCTGCAGGACGGATAGTGACGGCGCAGTGATGATCAAGGTGAATACAGGGAAGTTTGCAATACAACGATGGAATGATTTGATACTGCGGAGGATCGATCTCTTTGATCGTTCGAAGTGGAGCGAACAGGAACAGGGAAACTGGGGCAGGCTCCGGATCAGGGCAGCGGGGCCTTGATGGGGTAGACCTTCAGGAAGCCCAGAAACTCCTTTGCCGTATGCGTGCAATAATTGCGTTTAGGCGAGATGATGCTGAAGTTCCGGTGGAACTTGACGTCCTTGAAGGTCATGACCTTCAAGATCCCGTGTTTGATCGCCTGGCGTGCGGCCCAGGCAGACACGATCGAGACACCGACGCCTTCCTCCACGGCGCTCTTGATAGATTCGGTGCTGCCGAGCACAAGCGAGATTTTGAGGTCTGACAGCTTTATCCCGTGCTCTTCGAGATGCTTCAGGATGATCTGGCGGGTGCCCGACCCCTCTTCTCGCAGGATGAGGGGCTCTTTGATCAGGTCCATGGCCGGAATATTGCGGCGCTCAGCCCAGGGGTGCGCCGGGGACATGATCACTACGAGTTCGTCCGACAGCAGTGTATCAACGGCAAAACGCTGTTTACTCACGTCCCCTTCCACCAGGGCAATATCGATCTCCCCGGCATTCAATTTTTCGGTGATGGTCTTGGTATTGCTCACCAGCAGCGAGATATTGACCTGGGGGACCTTCTTCTTGAACGCCGAGATGATCATGGGAAGAAGGTAGTTGCCGATGGTCGAGCTGGCGCCTATCGAAAGGGAACCCTTTATCGATCCGGTGATCTCACTGATGTTCTTCTGGGCCTCTGCGTAGAGCGCAAGGATCTCTTTCGCCCGCTTATACAGGATCTCCCCGGCCGGTGTCAGGTTAATGGAATTACCGGACCGGTCGAACAGCCGTGTTTCGTAGAGCTCTTCCATGGCCTGCACCTGAAGGCTGACCGCGGGCTGGGTCAAGTGGATGAGCTCCGACGCCTTGGAAAAGCTTTTGGTATCTGCCACGGCGCAGAACACTCTTAGTTTATGATCTTCCATAGTTAATAATTAAGTTACACAAGCATAGTAGTACTGATGAGGAATAGCATGGGAACGATCATACTCTGTTAGTACGTTTGTATATATAATTCAAACCCCTAATATTGTCAAGGAGTTTATCATGAACTGAATTAGCCTGTCTCCTGCAGCAAGAAGGTGAACATGCAAAATCTTCTTGACATTTTTTCATTTACAGTTAGAATGCACGGGTTTCGAACTATCAAACCGGAGGTGAACGTACCATGGCAGAAATGAGTAAAACCGCTAAAGCAGCCACAAAAAAGGCCATTGTGAACCTGAATGTGCCCCAGTGCTGCGCCAAACCCATGCTGGCGGCAAAGATGATGACCACAAGCGGCAAGGTCCGCGGCATGATGTGGTACTGCGATAAATGCAATAAAGAAAAGGCTCTATAAGCCGGTTCTTCAGATATCGTTTCGTTGCAAGGCGGTGAGCACATCACCGCCTTTTTTTATACAGACCATCCTCCTGCCCTCCTAAGCTGACGCTGCACCCGCCGTTTCCTTGTTTTGGAACCACCGTACGGGGGCAAAGCATCATACCCGCCATGGTCTACACCGGCACTAACTCGTTGTTTTTTATAAAGCTCATGAATGGCGCATTATGTTTTCTCTTCTGTTGGGAATAAGAGTAAACAGTGTCAGGCAGAATAGAAATGTTCGGTTTTTTATCAAGCCAAGCGCCTCGTATTCAAACAGGATGTCAATAAAGGCTATATCTGCTTCAGCTAATTTTTTTATGATTTTTTAGATATATGCGTATGTTCCAACATCTATGCTATGCTAATAATTAGTAAGAGTCTTTGCTGTATAAAGACATGACACGCATATACCATTTGGGGATTGCTGCCCACAGTTGTTAAAAAATGACATTACAACAAAAAGTCGATAGAGGTGGCCATGAAAAAGCGCAAACTCGGAAATTCAGGGATAGAAGTCGCTCCACTGGCGCTTGGAGGCAACGTATTCGGTTGGACCGTGGATGAGCCGGCGTCATACCGGATATTAGACGCCTTTGTAGCGGCAGGCTTTGATCTCATTGATACCGCTGATACCTACTCCCGGTGGGTCCCGGGCAACAAGGGGGGAGAGTCTGAAACCATCATCGGCAATTGGCTCAAACGGAGCGGGAACAGGAAAAAGGTCATCATCGCTACAAAAGTCGGAAGTGAAATGGGGCCGGACAGGAAGGGACTCACAAAACCCTATATTCTGCGTGCGGTAGAGGAGTCTCTGCGACGAATCCAGACGGACACCATCGATCTCTATCAGTCACATAAAGACGATCCCGACACCCCTCTGGATGAGACGCTGGAAGCATATTCGCAATTGATCAAACAGGGAAAAGTGCGGGCGATCGGCGCTTCGAATTACGGCGCAAAACGGCTTTCCGAGGCAATGCAGATCAGCACGCAGAAGGGATACACCGGTTACCAGAGCCTGCAGCCCCGCTATAATCTCTATGATCGAGAGGAGTATGAGAGGTCGCTTGAACCGATCTGCAGTGAGAACGGAATGGGCGTGATCACCTACTCCTCACTGGCCAGCGGTTTTCTCACGGGCAAGTATCGCTCGGAAAAAGATCGATCAAAGAGCATCCGGGGACAGGGAATCAAAATATATCTGAATGACCGGGGATACCAAATCCTTGGGGCACTGGACCAGGTCGCGGAACAATACAACTCAACTCCCGCGGGCGTGTCACTTGCCTGGCTGTTGGCGCGTCCAAGCATCACAGCCCCCATTGCGAGCGCCACGAGCGTGGAACAATTGAACGCTCTGATCGAGGGGACAAAACTCAGTCTAGACCAGTCATCACTGGATCTTTTGAATAAAGCGAGTGCCTACTGATACAAACGAAATTATATTTTTACATCCTGCCGAAGCCCCTCCCCCACCGGAGATACGGACAAGGCCTGCCCACAGCGATAACGCAGTGAGGGGACAAAGCTGCATCAGTGCTCAATGCATTTATAATTAGATCGCAGTGCCGGTGACAATATAAGCGTCATGTCAATATATTCCTTACGCACCATGTCTAAGAAGGTTAGACTCCTGACCGTATGATCAAAGTCAAAAAAGCGGAGCCGTCGTAACGGCCCCGCTTCATTTACTTCACTCTACGGTAATTGAAAACGCATAATACTACTTGATCTGACCGCGGATCTCTCCATCCGGATATTTGTCCGTATGGACGTTAACGTAGGCCCCGCCACTTTTGATCAATTCAACCAGGTCGCCGATCGTTTTCCCGGCAAGAGGACCGACCAGGTCTTTGTCCATTATGGTCCCTTTGGCGAGTTCTCCGCTGAATTTACCTTCCTTTTTCGGACCGGCGAATAAGCCAGCGACCGGGCCGCCGCTTACTCCCATCATACCTGTATGGATGTGAGCTGCAGTAACATTTTCAATGTCCTTCACCTTGAGGGTGTAGGTCAGTTCTTTGCCGTCCTTGCTCAGTTTGAAATGGGCTTCGCCAATCGCCTTCGTCTCAACAGCCGGGACAACCTCTTTGCCTGACAGTTTGGCCTTGAAGGCCCCATGACCGGCCGCCATGCCGAGTGAAACCGTCAGAAGCATGGTGAATATTGCGAACAACATGACTTTGAACATTTTCATACTTTATTCTCCCTTCGTCGTTAGATTGATTACACTGCAACTATTCTTCAGTATAGCCGTCATCAAGATAATGTCAAGGTCCCGAGATTAAACAAGGTAAAACAAAAGCAGTAGATCATTGTCACGATTGTAGTCTGCTGCGGATCCACAAATCATGACATTTCTATTTTGGCTTGACACAAAAAGAGGTAACAGTTGCAAAAGATAACCGTTTATGCTAACTTATCTGCGCAAAACCGACTTGGCATTACTTCTGCAATTGCGTGCTTTCCCTCTCACATTTTTTCAAAAGGAGCGTTACAAAACACCTATGGCACTCTTTCCGAAAACTATAGACTTTTTTGTACAATTCGACCGGGCACTCGAGAACCTTTCGAAGGCGGCCAATGTGCTTGTCGATATGCTGAACAATTTTGACACGTTCGAGAAAAAGGCAAAAGCCATCTACGAATTCGAGCAGGAAGGCGATATGCTCACCCACGACATCATGAAGGACCTGAACAAGACCTTCCTGACCCCCATCGACCGTGAAGACATCCATGCTCTTGCATCACGGATCGACGACGTCCTCGACCTGATCTGGGCGGCCGTTGACAGGATGGTGGTATATAAGATCGAGAAGCCGACGCCCGAGGTGATCTCGATTGCCGAGGACCTGCAGATGACGGCGGACGTTCTGATCAAGGCGCTCCGAGAGCTCCGGACAAAGCAATATTCCCGTGTCCAGGAACACTGCATCGAGGTCAACCGGCTTGAGAACAGGATCGACCGGAAATATCGCGACGCGCTCGGCAAACTCGTCAACAGCGATAACGACCCTGTGTACATCATCAAATGGAAGGACATCTACCAGATCCTGGAAGACGCCTCGGACCGCGCGGAAGATATCGCCAATATCCTCGAAACCATCGTGCTCAAATATGCCTGAGGTACTGATCCTTATCATCGTGCTTGCCGTGCTGTTCGATGTAGCGAACGGCTGGCACGACTGCGCGAACGCCATCGCCACGGTGGTGTCGACGAAAGTCCTCTCGCCCCTGCAAGCGGTGCTCCTTGCGGCGACCATGAACATCGCCGGCGCCTTCATCACCACAGCCGTGGCCAAGACCATCGGCTCGGGCATTCTGGACCCTGCGGCGATCTCGAACGCTGTCCTGATCTCGGCGCTTCTCTCCGCCATCCTCTGGAACCTCATCACGATCCTCATGGGCCTCCCGGTCAGCTCTTCTCACGCGCTCGTCGGCGGGCTCATCGGAGCGGCCGTGGCTCACGGAGGCACAGCGCTCCTCAATATAGGCGGCATTATGAAGATCCTCCTGTCGCTCCTCCTCTCACCCCTCTGCGGCATCGTTTTTGGATATCTGTTCATGAAGATGATCTTACGTTTATTCGGTCAGCTCTCACCCGGCGTCATCGGCAGGTATTTCGGCAGGCTCCAGATCGTATCCTCATCCTTCATGGCTTTCGGGCATGGCTCCAACGACGCCCAAAAGTCCATGGGCATCATCACGATGGCGCTCCTGGCCTCGGGCAAGATCCAGACCCTCGAGGTGCCGGCCTGGGTCGTCCTCACCTGCGCCGTTGCCATGGGATTCGGCACGGTCTTCGGCGGCTGGAAGATCATCAAGACCCTCGGCCACAATATGCTGAAGCTTGAACCCATTCACGGCTTCGCCGCCGAGACCTCATCTGCCGGCATCATCATGGCATCAAGCGTTTTCGGCCTTCCCGTGAGCACCACCCACGTGGTCTCAGCCGCGATCCTCGGCGTAGGCGCGACCAAGCGACTCTCGGCGGTCCGCTGGGGGATTGCCGGCAAAATAATGATGGCCTGGGTGCTCACCCTTCCACTGTGCATTGCCATGGCCTGGGGTATCCAGAAGCTCCTGGTTCATTACCATATGGGATAGCTGTTCCCCCCCCGCACGTTTTTCCACCAACAGTCACGGCACAGGAACGACGACGAGAGTCGCTAAAGAATACTATTCTCTTAAAATAGGCGGTAGGAGCTGGCCTTCTTGACACTGCTCTGGACTGATCGGATGAGGAAGGATCGTGTTTTTTCAGAGGCATCATCCTCTGCTGTGCGTGTCAGAGACATTGAATCGGCTTTACTGGACCCCGGCTTGTCGGGGTTAGGGTAAAAGCGTTGACGAGGATTGCACAGATTCAGGCCAGTGATTGTTTCGGTTGATCGGGCTGCTGATCAATGAGTGTACCCGGTTTTCGGGAAGCTGGGGAATAAGGATAAAAAAATGGGTCTGCAGGTGACTAAAATCTGTTTATCATCATTTTGGATATTTTCCGGGAATCAACACCCCGGTAGCTCCCCGCCTTTAACACCTCGATTAAATTTCCGGCATGTACCTCATCATCAAACTCGGTAAAGCACGAGCCGACCTCCAAGGGAGAGTGCGCGTCCGAACCGCCGGTAGTGGGAAGTTTCAGCACATCAGCCGCCTCGATCGCCTTCACGTTAAACGCGTGCATATTGCACCCGTTGTATCCCTCGAGCGCGCAGAGGCCCGGTACTTCCAGCACCAGGTCGCCCAGGCTATTCACCGAACGATAGGGATGGGAAGGGATCACCACGCCGCCTTCCCGATGAACGACCCGCACAACCTCTTTAACTGAAGCATGTTTTATCGAGAGCGTGTCCGTATCGACGCCAAAAACGAGGCAATGCCCCTCCGCTGTTGAAAACTCTACCCCCCTGAAGATCCGGATACTGTTCCGGTATTTTTCCTTCAGGATCTCGACGGGCTCTGATGCTTCGTAGTAATAGTGCTCGGTAAAGGCGATGCCATGGAGACCGAGTTCAATGGCACGAAGAATCGCTTCCTCAGGATCAGAATCGTTGTCGCCGCTGTATTTTGTGTGGACGTGCAGGTCGATCTTGAATTTCATAATGCCGTATATACCATGGACTTACCCGGGAGATACCGTATATCACACGCTCTTCCGGGCAAGCACCAATTAAGTCAGATTTTAAACAAGATACCATTCTGCCCATGAGATCACCGGGGAGCGGTGAAGAGAGCGCGACAATGACAAGCGAAGGACGAGAGATGAGATCGCATTCCTGATGATCGCGCCGGTCCTTTGCGGAAACCTGATTGTAAATTATCCCTCTTTCTCTTTCTTATTGCAACCCCCTTCACAGGCGCATGCGAAGCTCACTGCCCTTGCCCTCACGGCCACCGCGATGACAGTCAGGGCGATCAGAAAGATTATGCCTATCGCGACATGAAGCAGGAATTCCGCGAGGAAAGGGCGGGTCTGTTTTTTCCGGAACACAACGCCCAGCGACCTTCGCATGTCCCCCACGAGCGCCCCCATTCTCCAGAGCAGCACAAGCAGGTTCAGCAGTCCGATGGCGCCCCGGTGCGATGCGATGGACTGCACCCCGCGCGAAATACGCTGGCTGTACTCATGCGATTCCTGTGTCCTGGCCATGACCTCCCCGGATGAACCGATCACCGCGCCCAGGAGAAGGGTGAGCAATAAAAGCATGGGGATAAGCGCGAGGGTCGCTGAAAAGGCAAGGGACGACGCTGCGGACAGGTCATTGTTCTTCCGGAAGGAGGAGAAGGCTCCGCAAATATCAAGGCGTGATCAGAGGGGTGTGATCAGTGTGGTTCACGAGACGATACATGGCCGAGCATAGCAGCATAGTGGTCAAACTCCATAC
The DNA here is from genome assembly GCA_963796285.1 of Nitrospirota bacterium. Lineage (GTDB taxonomy): Bacteria > Nitrospirota > UBA9217 > UBA9217 > UBA9217 > JALNZF01. Next base: position 13,052 of record CAWCKW010000012.1, on the reverse strand, counting down.
CTGTGATAGAGAGATTTTCGGACACCAAAATTGCCTGAACAGGGGGGGAAATGATATCCCCCCTATAAGCTCGGCCGCAAGAAAACCATCCCCGCTCGGGGACCGTTACCTTTTTTTTGAGGAAAGCACCTCATCTATTGCAGCTTTAAAATTGGCGTAAGGCGCCGCGCCCACCATCTTCTTTACCGCTTTCACCTTACCGTTGGACATCATATAACCCAGGAGAAATGCCGGCGTGCCGGTTATCCCGGCCTTGCCTTGACCTTCAGCAATGCGCTGCTTGATCTCGTGTATTAATTATCATTATAAGCCTGTAACACCGTGGCCGGGATGACATTCAAGGAAAGTACGCGATCGACCGCATTCAGCTCAATCGCCTTTTTCGGCATACCAAAGACCACGCACGATTCCTCGTCCTGGGCTATGTTGAACGCCCCCATCTCCTTCATTTCGAGCATGCCGATAGCGCCGTCATCTCCCATGCCAGTCATGATCACGCCAATCGCGTTCCTGCCTGCATAACGTGCAGCAGACCGAAACAGGACATCAACGGAAGGTCGGTGGCGGGAGACCAGGGGCCCGTCCTTGATCTCAACGTAATACCGCGCCCCGCTCCGTTTGAGCAGCATGTGGTGGTTTCCCGGAGCGATAAGCGCCCGGCCCCGGATGACCGTATCGTTGTCCTCCGCCTCCTTAACCGAGATCCGGCAGATGCCGTCGAGCCGCGCAGCGAATGCCCTGGTAAAGTGCTCAGGCATGTGCTGAACGATGACGATGCCGGGTGCGTCGAGCGGCATTGCCTGGAGAAAATTGCTCAAGGCTTCAGTGCCTCCCGTGGACGCACCGACCACGACGACTTTCTCCGTGGTCTTTGCCATGGCATGGGATATGGGCTTTTCCAGGATCACATCGGCGGAAAACTTCGTGCCCGCATGCCGGACCGCTTCGTCTATGCACTTCAGCTTCGCACTGGCCGCCGCCTTGACGGCATCGCAGATGCGCACCCTGGATTCCTCAAGAAACTGTCGGGTCCCGATGCGCGGCTTCTGGATGATCTCAACAGCCCCATATTCGAGGGCCTTGAGCGCCGTTTCCGAACCAGAATCCGTCAAGCTCGAACAGATCACCACGGGTATTGGATGTTGTGTCATGATCTTCTGCAGGAACGTCACGCCATCCATGCGTGGCATTTCAACATCGAGCGTGATGACATCGGGTACCTCGTGTAAGATCTTCTCCGCGGCAATAAAGGGGTCGGATGCCGTGGCCATCACTTCGATCTCGTTGTCGGAAGAAAGGACCTCCTCGAGGGTTTGGCGGGCCACAGCGGAATCGTCAACGATCAGAACGCGGATTTTTTTTGGCATTCGTATTAATCCTTTTGCTCAATGCTACTTGGCACTTGACCCTTGTTACTCACCGCTCGCTTCTCGCAGGCTTGATACCATTTGATGTCCGGGTCGTTCACTTTCGTCAGCTTTTCAGAAATACATCGCCGGTCTCCGAATAATAAAAGGATTTTGCGTCCGCGTCTGCCGCCGACATCGGATACTTTAAGAGAGCGTCCGTCGCTGGGCAGGACCTCCTGGGCAAGGACCAGGTTCTGTTTTCCAACAGGGCCCGTTTCCCGTCTGTTGATGTCCCGCGTGAACATGTCGGCCCCGTCGAAGCCTTTGACCTCGATCTCGCGCCCTCTGACGCTGCGAGTAGAATTACACTGCCATCCGCCTGATGGAGCAATCCACATACGTGAACCCATCCAAACCATCTCTGCCGCGCTGCCCTTGACCTTTACAGCGAGGCAGAAGACCATGGCAGATCGCGCCGAGTCGCGCGCGGATGCTGAACATCGTGATTGACATGCAGGAACCGAGGACAATTACGAGCAGCGTGGACAGTTCAGCGAAATACACGTCGCCTGACTTACGGTATGCCACGGGCAGTTTCCTTTCAAAACGATTCACGGCATCTTCCTGTAAATGGTGGACGCGATCCGGATGAGCGGAAGGTCGAATCCGTGCACGGTCTCCGAATGCCCCAGAAAAAGATGTCCGCCTGTTTTCAGATAGTGGCAAAATCTTCCGAGGAGCTTGTTTTGCGTATCGCGCTCGAAATAGATCATCACGTTCCGGCAAAAGATCGCGTCCAGCGACGCCTCGGGCACCGGAAAGCGCTGATCCATGAGATTAAGGCGCTCGAACTGGACGCTCGAACGCACCGCGGGCACGACCCGCACGAGCTTCTTGTCGCGATCCTTGCTCCGCGTGAAATATTTTTGCTTCAGCGCGTACGGGATCATCGCGATCTGGCCTTCATCATAGATGCCGTTCCGCGCCTTGTCCAGGACCTTCGTAGAGATGTCCGTGGCCATGATCGTGAACTGAAAGCCAGGATATCGCGCGGCAAATTCGCTCAGCACTATGGCAAGCGTATACGGTTCCTCCCCTGAGGAACATCCCGCGCTCCAGACCGTAAACCGCTGAGTGTCCGTTGCTCGCTGATGATGCTTAAAATCCGACAGCACGGTCTCGCTGAGAAAGGAATAATGCGCAGGCTCCCGAAAAAAGTCCGTCTTGTTCGTGGTCACAGCGTCGATCATGTGCACGAGCTCGCTCATCCCAGACGGGTTCTCGAACAAATAATCGCAGTATTCACGGAATGACTGCGTGCAGAGCGCCCTGAGCCGTTTCTGGAGCCGCGACTCAAGCAAAGTCTTCTTCGCCGGCGGCATCTTGATGCCGCAATGTTCGCTGATGAACTGGCTCAGGCGGTCAAAATCCCTGTTGGACAGCACTTTAATGCCTTCGCTGTATCTCTGGCTCTCGCTCATAGTATGATTACTTTCAGGTATCCGAAAAGAGTGGACAGCGACCGGGTACGGTGCCTGTTCACAGGCTCATGCGTCACGCTAATGCTCATCAGATGTCAAACCGTGATACTGATTACTGCCCGGTGCAGGTGTTCATTATCTGCTCCGTCCTGCTCATCCCGAACACGTGCCGGAGGTCCACCACGGCACCACGCTTCCCGGGAGGTCGATCATGCCGCGCATGAACGCCGGCGTCCTCGGCACCTTATTGATGGTCGTGACATCGAGCACCTCGCGCACTTTCGTGATGTCGAGGGCAAAAACCTCGTCTCCCGTTTTACAGGTCAGATACCGTGTCATCACGTGTATCTCTGCCACGCTTGGAGTCAACGGTCGGAGTTCCGGATTCCCTGAGAACCGCGGTCTTAGTGCTATCCCTGGCCTGGCTTCTCTAGAATTTTTCAAACTCCACGTCTCTGCTATCACCGTCTCCATTGCCATTGCCATTGCCGTTGCCGTTACGTGCCATGCTCAGGACTACACCTTTATGCGTCGAGAGTATCGCCTGCTTGGTTATTTGTCCGCCCTGGCCAATGGGAGCAATGCGGCCAAGGTTCATTGGTGACGGCGCTGTCCTTCGCGTTGCCTGTTCCGCTGTATCACCAATTTTGAAGAATGCGATGGTACTCTGCAACTGTTCGGCCTGGGACGACAGCTCTTCCGCCGTAGAAGCCAGTTCCTCGGCAGAACCTGCGTTCTGCTGGATCACCTGATTGAGCTGCTGAATCGCGCTGTTGATCTGGTCCGCGCCCGAGGTCTGCTCCTTGGAGGAAGCGCTGATCTCCTGAACGAGTCCCAACGTCTTCTGGATATCCGGTACGAGCTTGACCAGCATGTGGCCGGCTTTCTCGGCAACATCTACGCTCGAAGCCGACAGATGGCTGATCTCTCCTGCCGCGGTCTGGCTCCGCTCGGCGAGCTTCCGCACTTCCGCGGCTACGACGGCAAAACCCTTGCCGTGCTCGCCTGCCCGGGCAGCCTCGATCGCCGCGTTCAGGGCCAGCAGGTTGGTCTGGCGCGCGATCTCTTCGATGATGCCGATCTTTTCGGCGATCGTCTTCATGGCAATAACCGCGTCACTCACCGCCTTGCCGCTCTCGATCGCGTCGTTCGCGCTCGTCTGGGCGATCTTCTCGGTCTGTAAAGCGTTGTCCGCATTCTGCCGAATCGTTGCGTCTATTTCCTCAACCGATGATGAGGCCTCTTCCGCGTTCGCCGCCTGCTCGGTCGCCCCCTGCGAAAGCTGCTCCGCACCGGATGAAAGCTGCTGGCTGCCTGAGGCCACATTGTCGATTGCGGCCATCACCTCTGTCACAACCTCTTTTAACTTGGCTACCATTGAATTGAGTGCACCGGCAAGTTGACCGATCTCATCTTTGCCCTCATGATCTATGGTTACTTCGAGGTTTCCACTGGCAATCTCTTCCGCTTTTTTGGTTAATACAGATAAGGGCAAAAGTGTCGCTCTGACCATTATCACCACAGCCCCAGTCAACAAAAGTATTCCTATGCCCCCTACCAAGAAAAGAAAAGTCCTCAACGATCTGGACTTGCCCAGTAACTCGCTTAAAGGCATTTTTATGCTTACGGCACCGAGGACTGTTCCGTCTTTTACAGTATGACATCTAAGGCAGTTTCTACCCATCACATTTGCACTCCCTATATATGGATAGATGCCCCGGATATATTCACCTTCAAGCACAACCTTCTCTTTGCCTTTTTCTATGACTTCTTTTTCAATATCATCTTTTGGATACTCACCAGGAGCACCCTTTCCAAAGTCTTTATCAAGGGCTTCCGCCCTTATTACCCTGAGGTCAATTATATGACCCATCTGTTCGAAGAATGGAGCCTTTGCCTCTTTGATATTTCCCGTGATCATCATGGTAGTTAGGGTATTTAGCACGGTGTCCCGATACCCATTGAGCGCTGTCGTTTTCGCTCCATCAATCACAATCTCCATTGACTTATCGCCGGCAACCAAACCCATGATTAATATCCCAACAGTTACAATTAGGATGATTGGGATTGTTACCTTCCACCTTACCGGCATGTCTTTTATTTTCAATGATCTGGTCAGCATAACGCCTTCCTTGCATCTGCCCCTGTGCCGGTGTCTCTAATTCAATGGTTTACAATTCCCGCTATTCTTCACAGTCAGACGCTCTCGCGACGCGCTCTCAACGCGTTTATTTAGTATGTATTTTCCGTCTGCGCCCTTCGCCTCGATCAGATCCGTTCTAGTCATCTTCGGGTTCCGGTCATGTGCCATGCATTTACATTTTATCCCGTAGAAGACGATGCGGAGTTTCCTAAAGAAAAACCTCCCATTGGAGTTATTGATTTTGGCATAGGGAGAACCCTTTTCTTTGATTGCTCCTCCTCTTAGAAACATGGTATGCGCTGGACAATGCCGGGACTTAACTCTCTTGGTTGCCGGTGGGGGCTGCCTGCTCCGCCTGCACCACTGCCAGCTCATCGGTGGAGAAAACCTTGTCAATGTCCAGGATGAGGACGAACCGGTCGTTATGCTTGCCCATGCCCTTGATGAAATCCGTCCGGAGCTTCGTCCCGATCTTCGGCGCGGGCTCGATGTGCCCAGAGCCGATGTCCAGCACCTCCTGCACGGAGTCAGCGAGCGCCCCGAGGATTGTGATGTCCCCATCTACCGTTACCTCGGTGATGATAATGCAGGTGTTCACTGTCTGCTCCGTCTTCGGCATTCCAAACTTCAGACGGAGATCGACCACGGGCACCACGCTCCCCCGGAGGTTGATCACGCCCCGCATGAACGGCGGCGTACGGGGCACCTTGGTGATGGACGTGAAGTCGAGCACCTCGCGCACTTTGGTGATATCGAGGGCGAAGATCTCGCGGTCGAGTTTAAACGTCAAATACTGCGTTGCTTCCATGATCCCTGCTGTACTCATCGTAACCTCCGTACGTTAGTCGATTCATGATCTCTGCTGATACAGGATGCGCGGGAGAACGAGCTTTTCACCGAGGATTGTGCATCGTGCATTGGGACTAAAACCGCTCGAACTCTGCGTCCCTGCCGTCGCCGTTTCCCCTGCCGGGCCCGTCGGTCTTCAGGTTCAGAGCAACACCTTTATACGTCGCAAGCACCCCGGTCGCAGCCGGTTTCGCTGCCGGGAAAACATGGGCAACATGGACCGGATGACTTGGCTTGCTTTGTTTTGTCACCCCGGTTCCCACCCTAGTAGTCGCCAGTCTGTCTGCCCCATCGACCTTAAAGAACGAGATCGTGCTCTGAAGCTGCTTGGCCTGGGAAGACAGCTCTTCCGCCGTGGAGGACATCTCTTCGGCTGCCTCGGCGTTCTGCTGGACTACCTGATTCAGCTGCTGGATCGACCCGTTGATCTGGTCCGCACCGCTTGCCTGCTCCTTCGACGCCGCGCTGATCTCCTGCACCAGTTCAGCAGTCTTCCGGATGTCCGGCACGACCTTAGCAAGCATGGACCCCGCCCGCTCGGCAACCTCAACGCTCGAGCCGGACAGCTGGCTGATCTCTCCGGCGGCAACTTGGCTCCGCTCCGCAAGCTTCCGCACTTCGGCGGCGACCACGGCAAAGCCCTTGCCGTGCTCACCGGCGCGGGCTGCCTCGATGGCCGCGTTCAGGGCCAGCAGGTTCGTCTGGCGCGCGATCTCTTCAATGATCGAGATCTTCTCCGCGATGTTCTTCATGGCAATCACCGCCTCGGACACGGCCTTCCCGCTCTCCGCGGCATCATCTGCTGATTTGAGCGCGATCTTCTCCGTTTGCTGGGCATTGTCGGCGTTCTGTTTGATCGTGGCATTCATCTCTTCGACCGAAGATGACGCCTCTTCTGCGGACGCCGCCTGCTCGGTCGTCCCCTGGGACATCTCTTCGGACGAGGCTGAGAGCTGCTGGCTCCCGGACTCTACGTTATTGGCAGCAGCCTTGACGTCGATCACAACGGTTTGCAGCTTCTCTACCATCGCCTTCATCGCACTAACGATAATGCCGATCTCATCCTTCGATTCAACTGTGACGGTAGCACTTAAATCGCCTTCTCCGATCTTCTGAATAAAAGCCAGCATCAGATTCAGGGGCTTCATTATCACTTTGATGAAGAACACCGTCCCGACAATAAGAGCAACGGCGATGACGATCAATACACCCAGCAATATCCTGCCGATGGTTGCATACCGCACCGCCTGCCTGTTCTGTTCGAGCGCGTCCTTTACTTTCCCGGCCTTTATGTCTTCTAGCCCTTTCCTGACAGCAGAAAACGGCACCTGAGACTTTTCCGTTATATTGTGTATGGCTCCATCAATGTAAAAGCCCTTGGAGTTTTCTAAGGACGCTTTCTGTTGCTCCAGATAATTCTGGAGCTCCTTCGTGAGATCCTCCTTGTCCTGCTTCCCGATATTCAGCTGTGATATTTTTTCGACAAGCTGGGGCATTATTTCGTTGATTTTCCCTTCCAGTTCCACGATCTTATCAACCTGACCCAATGCTCCATAGGTGACCGAAAGAATTTCCTGAATCCTGACCTTATTCAGGTCCTCCTCAACAAAACTGATCCGTTCAATGCCTTGCGTTGCATTCTGATACATATCTTCATTTGCCTTTATCAGAGTATGGGTCATAAAAAAGGCTATCAGGATTGCAGTCAGCAGGACAACACCGACAATCCCTGCGAAGGCATGAAACTTTTTCCGAATCGTCATGTCAGCTCCTTTCATTTCTTTGTTCTCTCACTTAGCACGCATTCCTGCGGCCTCCCCCCGGACGCCGGTTCGGGGGGAGGGTAGTGGTGTCTAAAAACCTTCCTTCTTTAATTTCAACACGCCGCCTTCCGCAAAGAAATAGTTCGTGAAACCGGCCTGCTTCAGATAGTATTGAAGCCACTGCACCTGTTTCCCGACGTTATCGACAAACAACAGATTGGACGTCGGAATCGCCTTGCTGCGCTTCTTGACAAGGTCCACGACCGTATCGAACGACATAACCTTCATCTTCGGCAGGCCGAATTGTGTCTCGCTTCGTTCATTCGGATCGCGAATATCGATTACCGTATATTCTCCGGACTTGCTTCTGCTGACAAATTCTTTGGGGGGCAGGAGAACACTTTTAAACTGGCTGTCGGAGATCAAAGCCGTATGCAGTTTGGCAGAAGTTAATACTTCGCCAAAATATTTGGTTTTGTCGGGATTCATTCTTGCCCACGCGAATATGCCCGCGTCATAACACCGTACTGACTGAAATCCCCATTTCACCGCATCCTCCGCTGCCTTGTAGCTCTTCGGACAGGTGACACCGTTGCAGTAGAATACCAGCAGCGTGCTGTCATTTTTCGGCCGTAATTTCAGGAGATCTGTTTCAGTCATTTTCCCTACCAGGAGGTTTTTTGCATTGGCAATCTGTATAACGTCATACTCCGCCGAATTTCTTGCGTCAATAATAATTGCCTTTCCATACGCTGCCGTCAACTCATTCGTATCGATGGGTTTAACAGTGGGATATTGCGCCCGTAATGGATAGTCCTGAGCTCCCACCGGGCTGGCCATATTCAGCAATGTCACCAGAAAAAGTGCTGTTACAACTACCGCTGCTATTTTTTTCATATTACCTTCCTCTTCTTTTCTCATTCTATCCTCCTGTTTTTTGTTCATGTTTAGTGTGCCTTACACCGCAATAGAAACATTTCAGTTAAAAAATGCAAACAACGACTATCACTAAGAGTTTCCGGCAATCCCTCCTTTCGCTTCGATACGAACAATTGCAAAAGCAATGCCAACTAAAAATGTACAATATTTCAGTATCCTGCGATAGTTAAAAGTCTTATTTGATAGACAACCTGTCTCAAGGCAAAGACAACCTGTCCGAAGGAAGGGGGCCGGAGTACTTACTGCACGGGTCGTGTCGTCTTCGGCGTCCTTAAGAGGCAGTTAAAAAAAGCCTATTTTGTCATTATGAGGATCGTTTTCTACGGCAAAGCAATCTTAACAGATTGCGGTTATGCATTGAGGGGAGAACGCTTGAATTCACCGGCCTGCACGGCTTATCGCGCAGGTCCGGTGGAATGATGGGTTGGGCGCAAAGCATGGGACGGTGCCTTATGGGTTTTTGATGAGACAAGACCGTTCGGGAGTTGTTTGAGATGTATCTGGACGAGCACTCAGCAAAGAACGGTAGAAACGTATGACCGGGATGAGGGCGTTGATCATCAATCGCTACTTCGGCGACGTGCCGCTCCAGCACTAAAAATCTCTTGCACAATATTCTGAATAAATAGCGTATCCGTTCATAGTTTTACCGTGTTCATTTCTTGATATCAAATGCATGGTATAGGGAATGACAGTCAATTGATGACATCTATGCAACGCATGAAGATTTGATAATCATATGAAGGCACCCCAACAGTTCCCCTTAGAACCATGCCAACGACTTCAATCCCCAAGATTGTGTTTGTTCCCAACTGTCCCAAGCTGTCCATGCACTTGCTTCTTGAATCAATTGCCAGGGGCTGTGGCAACGCTTACCCCACCGCCCGTGGCAAACCGAATGTATCGGATGTTACATGTTCTCGATCATCGCAAGTTGTTGATTGTCATTGTCATTTTCGTACGAATTTCTACCCTGCTCGAATTTACTCAGATGATTGTTCGCTGTCACCGTGACCGCGAGCAACAACAGAAGAAAAGGGCGCATCCTACCTTTGAGCAGAACTTTTGAATACGTTCACCCATGGTTTTGAACACCTCCTTTCTGGTTATTTTACCTGCCAATTTCGTCTCGTAAATTGATTCCTTTACTTGAGAACAATAAATCAGAGAAGCCGTGATCTATCCCCTGATGATCGTCCCTGATAATACCGAGAGTTTTGAGAGCAATTATTTGGGCGTTATTTTTGAAGATAAAGCGCTATTGCCCATCCACCCATTACTAACCAGACAAATAGAATAAAAGCCAAGATAAAGGGTTTACCACCGACCTCTTTAAATTTTGCTTTGGTTGTCTCCATGCCTATTGCACCCATCGCCATGGTCAACAAAAATATGTCCACTGAATGAATACCTGAGATTATCGCACTTGGTATAGATGCCATTGAGTTAAAGGCGACCGCGCCGACAAATATGAATGCCCACCAAGGGACAATGCCTGATTGGTCCCGGCTAACGTCATAGTTTCATCGGGTGCAGACGTGCGTATTTTTTTCCAGATAAAGCCTATTATCAGCAGCACCGGTACGAGAATAAGAACGCGGGTCATTTTAACGATTGTTGACGTTTGAGCAACAGCTGCATTGATCACATTTCCAGCGGCAATCACTTGAGGGACTTCGTGAATCGATGACCCGATGTATATACCAAATGATGCGTCCGAAAGGTTGTGTGGTAAATAAGCGTATATCACTGGGTAGAGGAACATAGAGATTGTTCCAAATAAAGCAACGGTAGCGACAGCCACCGCAGTTTTGGCGTGAGACGTTCGAAGAACAGATTCTGCAGCAAGAACAGCTGAAGCACCGCATATTGCAGGACCAATACTGCAAATTAATGACATTTCCCGATCCATTTTCAATAGCCTGGTGCCAATGAAATATCCGATGAACAAAGTGCCAGTAACGATGATGCTATCTGCAATAACGCCGCGCATGCCTTGCCTGGCAATTTCCTGAAAAGTAAAAGAAAATCCCAATAGAATAATAGCAAGTCGCAAAATGTAACTTGTGCAATATCTAACGCCTTGTACCCAGCCACTTGGGAGTTGTGAGCTCAACGTATTGCCGTAAAAGAGTCCGATTAAAAGCGCAAGTAATAATGGGTTGAGCCTCAGCGCTTTAACCATTGGGATATTCGTCGCATAAAGCGCTGCCATTGCTGTTAGCGCTACCAGCCAGATTCCACTGAATACTTGAATTGGCCCATTTTTTTTAAATATATGCAAACCGGTCATGTTGCCTCCAAAATTGATACGATAGCGCTTATTATGTCGTTAAGAGGATCGTTTTTTGCAGCAAAACAATCCTGATTGTCTCGTAAAAAAGTCCCCGTTGCTGTCATTACGAGGAGCGGAGCGGCAATCTCGATTGTAATGCAGATACGAACTGCGAGATTACTTCGCTCGTAAAGACACATATAATTTTCTTCAACACCCTGTTAAGGCATGCCGGTTGTTACCGCGAGGCAGCAAAAAGTGCTTCGATGAGCGCATGAAGTTCACTGGGTTGAACGGGCTTTGTAACATACCCGCGTGCGCCGAGCGCAATCCCCCGATCCGTATCTGCTTCCTTTCCTTCGGTGCTCGAAATAACGATCGGAATGTGCTCATACGTTCCGAGCTCCTTTACCTTTTTTATGAACTCGAAGCCATTCATCACCGGCATGTTGATATCGAGCAGCACAAGGTCGACATCAGGATGCTGCGCGAGCTTGTCCAAACCTGTCTGGCCGTTCTGCGCAGCCACGATGGTGCATTTGTACCGCATCAGCACCATCTTGTACATTTGATGGATCAATGCGGAATCGTCAACGATTAATACTTTTTTCATCCTTTGCCTCCAATTAATCGTTCGTTTCCCACAGCGGAGAACGCTCTTCGCTCTTCTGTCCCGGGGAGCCGGCGTTATTTCTCCTTCATCAGATCAAGGAAGCTCTGAATCGTCGTCAATTTCCGCTCGGATTCGGAATACAGCTTCGAGGAAAAGAGCGCCGTTGCCGCATGGCCCGCAAGCATCGAGAACAGCTCGTAGTCCACGGCCGCGAACTCGCTCTTCTGGATGAGCAGCCTGTAGATCACGATCGTGCCGATAACATGTTCCTTGATCTTGAGCGGGATGCAGACGAGCGGGTTTGCATAGTCCACATCCGTCACATCGGCAGGATCTCCCTTCCGGTAGTATGCTTCGCCGGTCTTGATCGCTGTGCCGATGATACCGTTGCCGACCCGGATGGCGGCACGCGGCTGGTGCCCCATCCCCTCCTGGGCCACGATCGAAAGTTCGTTCAACTTCTCGTCGAGCAACATGATTGAAAACTCCTCGGCGCCGATGAGATTCATCACGATTTCAAGAATGATTTTAAGGCTTTCGTTGAAGTCCAGGGTGGAATGGAGCTGGTAGCTCGCCACGTAGAGGTTGGCAAGGTTGTTGTTCTCTGTCTCGACCTCCACATACCTGTTCGCAAAATCCTTGTTTTCCTCTTCCACCTGGCGGTACCGGTCCAGGAGAGTCCTGTTCTCTTCTTCGAGGAGACCGATCCGCTCTTCCAGGGAATTCAGCTGGGCGCTGCCGGCCCGGTCGGCAAACCGGGTCCTCCCTTCGAGCTGGACGATCTTGTACCGGAGCTTCTCATTTTCTTTCAGCAGTTCATGGGTGAATTCCTCGCCTTTCCGGAAGACTTGAAGAAAGTCTTCCACTTTTTTGGAAATCGTACCTGTCTCTGTCGTATCCATGTCCCTCCTTGGAGAAAATTATAGAACCGATTGAACTGTCAGTCCCTCGCTGTATTGCATACCGGTGAAATGTCTGCCTTCGTGTGACAGCAAACGGATATATCCGGGGCCAAGAACCAGATCATATTGATCATTCCCTGACTTTCGTGCCTGCCAGGATCACACGAGGCTGGAGGCGCTTGAGCAGAACCTCTCCCGTGCGGGTATTGAAATACAATTTTCGTCCGGTTGTACCACCCACATCAATCGAGAGGATGCTGAGGCTTTCCTTCTCGAGCGCCTGCATTGCCATCGCGGCGTTCCGCTTCCCGATGCAGATCCCGCCACTGCCGCCCGGCCCGCGCTGAACGTGTCCGCGCCGCCGAACACCTTGATCTCGATCTCATGAAGCAACACGCTCTGTTGTTTGAATCGCTTCGTCATCCATCGGATGGCGCAATCCACGTACTTGCCCGGCTCCGGCATTCGCCGCCGCACTGTTCCTTTTCCAGGCATTCCGGCAAAACCCCGTGACAAATCGCGCCGATGCCCAGGCGACGGTGAAACATGGTCACCGCAAGGCAGGAACCGAGCACGGTATAGACGCTCGCCGATTGCTCTGAAAAATGGATCTCCCCGGTCTTGAGGTAGATCACGGGAAGTGTATTCTCTGATGAGCTCGTCATTTTTTCCTTGTTACCATTGATGCGACGCGATCGAAGAAGCACGACTGGGAGAATTAGCAGTAAGTTCGGACCT
>CAWCKW010000011.1:0-13037 GCA_963796285.1 Nitrospirota bacterium | reverse complement strand
CCAGGTGTCTTGAAGCTGTTGCAGTGTCGAAGACCTCCTCCGCAGGAAATGCCGGTGCAGCGGCCATGCTCAGCATGGCGGTGAGAACATAGATCAATGATCGATTATACGTCATTGCCTCCTCCTCTCTTGGTGTTTCTACCATAGCACAATCATTGTTGTGATGTCAACCGATCGTGCTGTAAAAATGCGCTCTGTGGCCTGCCGCGGTACCAGCGCAACCCAGTCAGCGAGCGCTGATCCTGATGTCCGCTCTTCCGCGGAGTTCCGCCAGATACTGGGCAAGCTGTAACCCCATCTTTTGTTCCGTCAGAAGGGCGAGGATCATTTTCTGGACATCCGGGAAACGCTTGTCCTTGAACTCCGCGGCATGCCCGTTGAAATAACTCTCTTCCTCTTCCCGACTCACCCGCACAAACAGTCCGACCTTCTTTTCCACAAACCGCTCGGCCAGAAGCTGCTCGCCGAGCATGCGGGAAAGTTCCTGACGGGTCATGTCCAGCCCCGCCAGAAAATCGCTGAATTCCTTTTCCGAAGCGAATCGTTTCACGACATTTTCGACCTCTGCGCCGATATCCTGTTCCGATACTTCAACGAACTTGAGCCGATGTGCCTCCTGGACGAGCAGCCTGCGGTTGATAAGACCCTCGAGGGTTGTTGCCTCCAGGGCTGTCCGGTCCTTATCGGCTTTGCCGAGCCGCTGGTTGAGCGCTACCGCAGCGCTGAGCTCGCTCGCGGTGATGACGTCGGTATTGACCGTGGCAACGATGCGGTCCACGAGTTCCGCCTGAAGGGCGAAGGGGAACAGGAGGACGATGACAAGGAGAGCTGTCAGTATACCCCAATGAAGCATTCTGCTCATGTGATCTCCGATTCCACAAATCTCATGGATTTAACCCTCAGAACGGCAGTTGTTCCCACAATGGCCAAGAAGAGGGCCACGCTGAATTTTTTGAACTTTGTACTGCGTAATCTCCTGTCAGAACGTATTGCCGATATTGAAATGAAGTTCTCCCGGACTTTCCCCGGGAAGCCGGTGCGTCTTCTGTCCGTAGTCGATCCTCAGGGGGCCGACGGGTGTGCCGTACCGGATCCCTGGGCCGCACGCGGAACGGAGGTTTCCAACGTCGATCTCTTGTGACACCCACACATTACCGGCATCGCAAAAGAGGACGACGCCGAATCCCTCTCCGGGATTCAGACGGAGTTCCACATTCAGTACTATCATGCTCGATCCTCCCGTCGGGATCAGGTTCCCGTTCGCATCGACGCCGCTCGGGCCGATGGAGTCCTGGGTGAAGCCCCGCACCGTGGTGCTGCCGCCCGCATAGAACCGCTCGTGGAGCGGGACTTCGATTGTATCGCGGAAGGGCCATGCCATTCCTGCACGTACTGATAAAGCGAGCACCGCGGTATCGATCGGCAGGAACCAGCTTCCCTGGACGGTGAGTTTTGAGAAGTCCGCCTGCGACCACAGCTCCCGCAAAGCCTCCTTCAGAATGATCCCGTAGAGCGCCCCTCTCTTCGGGTTGAATACATCGTCGCGCAGGTCCCAGACCAGGGCAGGACTCAGACTGCTCACCAGCACGCGGCCGCTGTCCTCAGTGGTGAGCTCAGCCGCCTGCAGCACGTCATAGTTGACGACATTCTCGAACTGGTACGTCAGGGAAGGCGTCAGATTCTTGAAGGTCTTTTCAACTCCGAAGGAGGCAACTGTTTTGCGCGATTTATAATAGATCTCGCGGGTGTCGGAGTTCAGCTTCTCGGAATCAGACCACACGAGGCTGAACTTGTTCTCGAGTTTATGGCCCAGGATCCAGGGTTGCTGAAAATTAAAGATCGCGCGCTTGAGGATGTCGCTCTGCTCGTACCGAAGGCTCGCGTACCGTGCCGTGCCCCAGAGGTTCCGGTACGAGACCTCCACGGAACCCCGGAGCCGGTCCAGGCTGCCGTAGCCCACGCTGAACTCCACGGCGCCCGCAGGTCTTTCTTCGACCGTGAACAGCATGTCTGTAATGTATTCCTTTTCGCCGGGATGAACGGGATCGAACCTGGCCACCCGGAAATAGCCGAAATGGTAGATCCGCTGCTGGCTCGTGAGGAGGGCCCCGTAGTCGTAAGGGTCCCCCTCTTTCACCAGCAGTTCGCGCATGATCACCTCGTCACTGGTCCGCACGTTCCCCCGCAGGATGATCCTGCCGATCGAGACAGGACGGTCCTCGGTGATCCGGTAGTGGACGTCGACGGTCCCGTCATGAGGGGTTTTTTCCACATCCACCCTGGCATAGAGGTATGCCTTGTTTGAGTACGCCATCAGGATCCGGTATTTGTCCTCGTCTATAAGCCGTTCGTTGAACGGTGTGCCCGGTTTCAGGATTACCGTGTCCAGCAGCTTTGCCACGGTGAAGGCGGTGTTCCCTTCAAACGTAATACTGCCTGTCCTGGTCTGCGGTCCTTCGACGATCTCGATCATCACTGCTGCCGAGCTTTTGTCGCTGCTCATGACGGTTTTTTGCTTCACGGCCACGGACAAATAGCCGGTATCAAGGTACCGATTGCGGAGGTTTTCGACGTCCTTGTCCAGGAGGTCTTCCCGAAAGGGATGTGATGTGAACCAGCCGGGTTCTCGCAGCGCCATCTGCTTTTTGATGTCCTTGGCAGTGAATACGGTGTTTCCCCGGACCGAGATCTCTTTTACCATCACCCGCGGCCCTTCCTGGATTTTGAATTCCAGGTCGAGCAGACCCGGTTGCTCTGTTTTTATTACATCTATTGCCACCTCGGCATAACCCTTTTCCCGGTACAGGGCCTTGATCTTATCAACACTGCTATCGACGACGGAGTCCGAGACGTCATGCTCCGACCAGATCAGCAGGTTTTGCGTAAGCGTCTTGGCGCTGAACTCGCGGTTGCCGGTGAACCGGGTAATGACGCGCGGTCCCTCGTCGCACTGGATGTGCACGAATGCACGAGAGTCCCTGAAGCTCGTGTCGATCGGCCCGACTTTCGCCACCGGATAACCCGCGTTCAAATATTTTTTCAGGATAGCTTCCCTGTCCGTATCCAGAAGAAGCTCGCGTTTCAGTCGCGATCCTTTTTTGCTTTTCATGGCCCTGAGGAGTTGTTTGTCCTTGAACACGCTATTGCCGGAAAAGGTGATGTCTGCCAGAAGGGTCGGAATTGACTCCCGGATATCTACATGGAGGGCGACACGGTTCGGTTCTTTGAGGGGTTCGCTTCGGAAGGCCACGGACGCGTCATAAAACCCTTCTGATTGGTAATAGGCAAGGAGGGATGCCTTAAGTGAGGCAAGCTTCTCTTCGTGCAGTTCCTTCCCCTGGATACTGGCGAGCATATCCAGGATCGTGCCTGTGGACACGGCGCTATTGCCATGGATGGCAATCGTGTCCACGATCGTGATCGGCGTTACGACATATTCGAGCCGAACGCCGCCATCGTCGGGGAAGGCCTCGACCCGGATGTCTTTAAAGATCCCTTTCAGATAGAGCGTTGCGATCCCTTCGCGGACAGCAGAGCCGGTTAGAATGTCTCCCGGCTTCACCACGATGAGCGGCAGCACTTGCCCGGGCATGGGCCAGGGTTCGCCGCGGTCGTCCTTGACCTCGATCCGGGTTATCGTCATCCCGGAATAGGAACCAGCTAACGCATGGACCGGGGAGATAAGCATGATCATCAGGAACCACCCGGCCAACCAGCACAATGATTTCATGAAGAATTTTTATCACAACACGACAGGAATGTAAAGGAAGAACAGATGGGCTGCGAAACAACGAATAACCAAGGATGAACCCGGCACATCAAAAGGATTGCGCAATGAGAGATTCAGCCTTTTAGCGATTTACGAACCCCCTTGATGGCCTCGTAACGCGCGGGTGAGACGCGCGTCGTTTGCGCGTCGGTCTCGACCCGCAGGTTGGTCGTTACTTGTTTAAGACAAAGGAATATTCACCATTCCATGAAAGAGCGTCTTTCTTTTTGTCTTCGTAGTTGTCGGCATACAGATTTATGCTCATCTTGTTGTCTCTAAATTCAATTTGCCCTTCGTAACGATAATATCCTTTTTCTACGGGAATCTCAGATCCCGACACAACGCCATTTATTCGCGGCACTATTATTTTGTATGTCTCATTGTATGTCTTGCCTAAAAGAGCAGAGATTGGGTCATGTACCATCAGATATCTAGTTCCAGTTAATACTATTAGGTAAGACGAGTCCATCTTGTATATAAGTGCTGTTTCATCATTTTTTACTTTAGGACGAAGCAAAAAAAGAAAGGAGATTGAGATCAGCAATGAAGCGATAATTATTATGATATCTTTTTGCATCTTCATTCCTGTGACTAACCAGTAATTAGCGGTACGGAACACAGTAGCATGGAACCGATTTGTGAGTCAATGAATTTAAGAAAAAACTTGACGTATCTTGCGGATTTAATTGAACTTCGAGCAATTGACTAATATGCAAATTCGGTATTAGCTAATTCCAGAAGGAGACCATGCAGCTTATCCCGGAAGACATTCGTTCGCAATTTAATGCGGTTTTGGAACAGAAGGCGTTTATATTTTCATTGCGCGAAAATTCCCGGAGGGAAACAAGTCAGCCATACGTGCAGATTTGTATCCAGGTTTGCGTTCTTTCTTCTCTCACTTCATATCTCCATGTGCCTCCCGGCAGTAACCTGAAGGATGCTTTTTATAATAGGCGTCCAGCTTCTCCCGGACCTGCTGTCTCTCCTGCTTCGTGAGCGGAGCATATGCCTTACCATATTTCCAGCCATATCCCCAGCGATACCACGTGAGGAACGCGGGATGTCCGCCTGCTCGGACACCGTTATACATCATGTCCGCCTGGGCCTTGCTGCCCGTATTCTGGAGCACGCAATCACGCAGAACTTCATCTGCGTGTTTGCGGTCCTCCTTCGTTCCCCCCTGCCAATAAGCGATATCATGGGTCAGGCAGCAATCGCACCAAAGCGCCCGGTCTTTCATGTTGCCGTCCGGGAATAAACTGCAGCCGTCGCTGGTAAAGTCATGGAGCTCGGCGGCAAAGGTGGAACCGCAGGCCAGGAGGGCAACAGCAGAAATCATTATCAAGTAATTTGCTTTTTCCATCAAGGAACGTCCGTGCTTCAAATGTCTGCTGTGAGCCTGTAACACCATGTCAGATTAATCCTCCCTGAACGGTGATGTAATTAAGTGAAGACGATTCCCAGCGCTTCGGAAAACCCTTTTATGAACGCCTGCTTCACTTCTGCAAGAGGAACATCCCTGCCGAGTTCCTGGTTGATCGAAGTGACCACCTCACCACTGCCGCCGCCGCGGATGACCTCGGCCTCGAGCGTGGGATCGTAGTCCAATGAGGATCGAACCGTGCTGGAGAAATGCGCCCGACAGCCTGCGCTGTGCGCTGCCGATGATCTTTCTGTTGTGCACGAGGATCTCGTACCAGGAAGGGGAGGAGAAGCACGCGGGATCTTTTGAGTCTTTTTTTACGAGCGCGGCGTGGCGGCTGGAACGCGATACCATCTCGGCGGGAATGCCGAGGTTCCTGAGCCCCTGCAGAAGGCCGGCGGCGATGATCTTGTAGGTGCCGTGGACATTCGTGGGAAACAAGGGATCGTCCGTGCGCGCGATGATGCTGTACGTTAGTTCCCGGTCGTGGAGGACCGCCCTTCCGCCGGTGATGCGCCTCACGATGTCGATGCCCCGTTGGCGACAGGCCTCGACATCCACTGCTGTCCCGATCTTCTGGAACCTGCCGATCGAAACGGTAGGCGGGTGCCAGGTGTAGAACCGGAGTGTAGGTGGGGTTTCGCCCGCCTGTGCCCGCGCGAGCAGTTCTTCATCAACGGCCATGTTGTATGCGCCGAAATTGGGGCCAGAATCAAGTAAACGCCAGTTCATAGGTACAGCCGTCCTGCCTCATGGGAAATGGATGTTCAGGCTGCTTGAGTTATGGAACGATCAATCTGAAAAAAGTATGGGAATCAATTTTCACGTACCCTGCTCTTGCGATAACGCGGGCACAAGCAGAGCCGCGGAGCTCGCAGAGTTACATCAAAACCTTTAATCCTTTGACTTAACCCAGAGCAATTTTAAGCTTTTCTCTGCGAGCTCCGCGCCTCCGCGAGAGATGCCTTTTAGTTTTTTACTTTGTCGTTCTGCTTGTCCATTATACTCTGCCACAAGTCTCCTCTTGTCGTCAAGGGAAAGTGGGATATCAGGGCATGGCAAAACATTGTTCGATGTATAGCAGGATTTATTCTTTCTCATTACCGCCCTGTCTCCGGGATAATCCCTTGCTTTTTTGAATATATTTCAAATTTCTAGAAAAGATTATCCTTGAATAGGCCCATGCTTTGTGTTAAATTTGACACACTGGCGGACGGGATTCTTATGATTCTTATGAAAAGAATATTTATTATCGCTTTCCTTATTATCTTTGCACTCACTGGTACTTCGCATAGTGCCGGCATCCGGAGTGTTCCACGGGAATATGTAAAAGCGGACCAGCTCTTCTCGCAAGGCCGATACACGGAAGCAATTCGATTATATCAGGCAGTGCTTTCCTCTTCATCCCACGCTATTTCCCCAGGTGTTCTCCATACCCGGATCGCCGATAGTTTTTTTCGCCTGACAGATTACCAGCGTGCCCTCGATGCATACCGCCGTGCATTGAAAGAACAGAAGCCTGCTGAACGGGCGCAGACCCAGTACTGGATCGGGTTCTGCACCTTTCTTCTTGGCAGAGACGCCGAGGCGGTGACAGAATTCTTGAAAATACCCGAGAGTTATCCAACATCCGGAATGTGGGTCGGCACCGCTTACTATTGGGCAGGCAGGGCGAGCGAACGCATGGGCAGGAAAGAGCAGGCAGCGGAGTTGTACCGCAAGGCCGGAGGGAAGGGAACGTCCACCCAGGGGCGCTTTGCGATGAAGAAGGCGAATGCGGTAAAAAAAGGGTCAGGGGTCAGGGGTCAAGGGTCAAGGGACACGGGTCCGGGGTCAGAGTGATTTTGAATTTGACGTTACTTGACCCTTGCTACTTGACCCATGACCCTATCTTTACTATGCTGAAAGAACTGAACATAAAAAATATCGCCATCATCGACCAGCTCCGGGTGGAGTTCGCGCCCGGGCTGAACGTTTTCACCGGCGAGACCGGGGCAGGCAAGTCCATCGTGGTGGACGCGCTGAACCTGGCTCTTGGCGAACGTGCGAGCGCTGATCTGATCCGCACCGGGTCTCAGGAAGCCGTGGTGGAGGCGGCCTTCGAACTGAACGGGCGGAGTAGAGCGGAGATGATGGAGCTGCTGTCGGAGCAGGGGATCGAGATGGACCCGGGCGAGGACCTGATCGTACGCCGGGTGCTCTCTGCCTCGGGCAAGAACAAGGTCTATATCAACGGGAGCCTGGCGAACCTCACCACGCTCGCGGCAGTGGGCGCGAACCTTGCCGATATCCACGGCCAGCACGAGCACCAGTCGCTGCTCTCCCTCGAACGCCAGATGGAGATGCTCGACTCCTTCGGCGGGCACGGTGAACTCCTCGATGAAGTGATCGACGCATATCGCAAGTTGCTTGACGTTCGAAAGGACCTGGCAACACTCCAGGAGGGCGAGCGCGACCGAGCGCAGCGAGAGGACCTGCTGCGATACCAGAAGAATGAGATCGAAGCGGCCCAGCTCAAGCCGGGTGAGGAAGAAGAGCTGGCGAACGCACAGAAGGTCCTGGCAAACACTGAAAAGCTCGCGGCCCTTTCCGCCATGGCTGATGAGGCGCTCTATTCATCGGACGATTCGGCGCTCGCAAGCCTGAAAAAGGCGATCAACGGGCTGAAAGACCTGGCCGAGATCGACACCAGCCTCGCGGGTGCGCTTGAGCTGTGCGAGTCGGGCCGCGCGCAGATCGAAGAGGCTGCACGGGAGATCACGTCATACCACACCCGGGTGGAGTCCGATCCCCAGCGGCTGGAGCAGATCGGGGACCGGCTGGACCTGATCCAAAAGCTCAAAAAAAAGTACGGGAATACGATCGAAGAAATCATCGACTTCGGCACACAAGCGGCGGCTGCGCTCGACCGCATGGAACGGAGCACCGAGGAGATCGAGAAATTGAAATCCGGGATCCAGGAGATCAAGTTCGGATTGACCGACAAGGCGAACCAACTGACGAAGAAGCGGAGAACGGCGGCCCGGGAGCTCGAGAAGAAAGTCGAGACAGAGCTCAGCCACCTCGGAATGAAGAAGACGACCTTTACGGTGAAGATCACGCAGGAACCCGGAGGAGACACGTTTGACGGCCTCAAGCTCGGGCCGCGCGGCGCGAACCGCGTGGAGTTCCTGATCTCGCCGAACCCGGGCGAGGAGCCGAAGCCGCTCGCAAAGATCGCCTCTGGCGGCGAGCTTTCGCGCATCATGCTCGCGCTCAAGACCATCCTGGTGGAAGGCGACAGCATCCCCACGCTTGTGTTCGACGAGGTGGACGCGGGGATCGGCGGGGCGGTGGCGGAAGAGGTCGGTAAAAAACTCAAACGCGTGGCATTAAAACGACAGGTCTTCTGCATCACTCATCTGCCGCAGATCGCGAGCATGGCCGGGAGCCACTACGGTGTTACCAAGTCCGTGAAGAAGGACCGGACGAGCACCGAGGTGCGGCTGCTCGACAAACAGGAACGCGTGGACGAGATCGCGCGCATGCTCGGCGGAAAGACCATCACCGAGGCCACGATCAAGCATGCCGAGGAGATGATCGAGCGGGGGGCAGCGTAAAAAAGTTTGGAGTTCGGAGCTTGCCCCGTTAGAAGTCGCGGGCGGAATTGCCCGCCCAACTTCTAACGGGGTGAAGAGTGCGGGACCAAGACATCGGAAAGGACGAATAGGACGAATATGCCAAAGATTAAAACAGTGCTGGACCTGATCGGGAACACGCCTTTGGTAAAGCTGAATAAGCTGCCGGGCGCCGGCGATGCAGAGGTGTGGGCAAAGCTCGAAGGGTTCAACCCCGGAGGGAGTGTCAAGGACCGGCCGGCGCTCGCCATGATCGAAGACGCGGAGAAAAAGGGACTGCTCAAAAAGGGCATGAAGATCGTGGAGCCCACGAGCGGCAATACCGGCATCGGTCTCGCCATGGTCGCCGCGGTCAAGGGCTACACCATCGTCCTCACCATGCCCGAGTCCATGACGGTCGAACGCCGCAGGCTGCTCGAAGCCTACGGCGCCGAGCTTGTGCTGACGCCAGCGGAAAAGGGCATGAAGGGCGCGATCGCCAAGGCCGATGAGATCGTCGCCTCGAGCAAGGAATATTTCAAGCCCGACCAGTTCGGCAATCCCGCGAACCCGCAGGTGCACCGGAGGACCACGGCAAAGGAAATCTTGAAACAGATGGGCACAAAGAAGATAGATGCCTTTGTGGCAGGTGTCGGGACCGGCGGCACGATCACGGGCGTGGGCGAGGTGCTCAGGAAAAAGTTCAAGGACATCACGATCTATGCGGTCGAACCATCCGCCTCTCCGGTGCTCTCGGGAGGTCAGCCTGGTCCGCATCCCATTCAGGGCATTGGAGCGGGGTTCATTCCCGTCATATTGAACACAGATGTGTACGACGGGATCATCAAGGTCACCCAGGATGATGCTGCCGACATGACGCGGCGGCTTGCGCAGGAGGAAGGCATGCTCGTAGGCATCTCGTCCGGTGCGGCTTGCTGGGCAGCGCTCCAGGTGGCGAAGAAACTCGGAAAAGGCGCGCGGGTCGTCACGGTCCTGCCTGATGTCGGCGAGCGGTACATGACCATGGGGATATTCAACCGGCATTAGAAGTTAGGATTGAAAGGTAAAATCTTTTTTCGTCTTTCATTGCATGTTCAATCTTTTTAAGTAATTTACAAACCAAAATATTTAATTTTGAGTCAGGTTTTTTCAAGTCAAGTCAAAATCAATTTTCGCGCAAAGAGTACCGCCAAGCGCGCCAAAAAAGGCTGAATTCATGATTTACCCTTTGCGGCCTTTGCGGCTTTGCGCGAGACGCTTTTGTGTCAGGTTCGTTTCATATCTTGATGGTCTGAAGCGAACCACGCTAACGAATAATCTGTATGATGAACCCCATCTATCTCGACTATAACGCAAGCACACCTGTCGACCCGAGGGTCCTCGACGAAATGCTGCCGTATCTGAAGAATAAATACGGCAATCCATCGAGCAGCCATCCCTACGGCGTCGCGCTCAAGGCGGGCATCGAACAGGCGCGCGAGCAAGTCGCGGCGCTTCTGGGTTGCAAGGCGTCGGAGATCATCTTCACGAGCGGGGCCACGGAATCGAACAACATGGTGATCAAGGGGATCGCCAAGGCAGCAGGCAAGGGGAAGCACTTCATTACGTCACAGATCGAGCATCCCGCAGTCCTGGAACCCTGCCGCAATCTTGAACGATTCGGGTATACGGTAACGTACCTGCCGGTTGATAAATACGGCATGGTGAATCCAACTGACCTCGAAAAGGCGATCACGCCGAATACCGCGCTTGTTACGATCATGCATTCGAACAACGAGGTCGGGACGATCCAGGATATTAAGGCGCTGAGCAGAATAGCATCTGCCCGTAACGTGCTGTTCCACACCGATGCTGCGCAGAGCGTGGGCAAGGTCCGCGTGCAGGTCGGGGATCTTGGTATGGATTTCATGACCATTGCCGGGCACAAGTTTTATGCTCCGAAAGGCATCGGCGCTTTGTATATTAAAAGCGGCCGAAATCTTCAGCCGATGATGCACGGGGCAGGACATGAACGCGGCCTGCGGCCGGGAACGGAGAACGCGGCGTTCATCGTCGGGCTGGGCGCGGCATGTATGGTAGCTTCGGAGATCATGGATACCGAGGGGCCCCGCCAGATTAAACTCGGGCAGCGATTGTTTGAAGGACTGAAACGCGCGGGACTGAAGGTGCATCTGAACGGCCATCCTGAAAAAAAGCTTCCGAATACCTGGAACATAAGCTTTGAAGGGTTCGATTCGATAGCGGTCATGGAGGCACTGGGTAGAAATATTGCTGTTTCTCCCGGCGCAGCGTGCCACGGTAGTACGGTGAATGCGTCGCATGTTCTGGTCGCCATGGGTAGGGACCCCGCGCTTGCCCGCGGCGCTATTCGCTTCAGCCTGGGGAGAGAAACGACTGAGGCGGAGATTGATGTCGTTGTCGAGGCGCTGAAGAAAAATCTGAACAGAGGCTTGTAGGGTGGACGCCGATCTCTTGCCCGGGACAAGGTATTGATGATTGACAAAGGGAAACTGAGGGGCAATCCTGTCCATCTGCTATATTGAAGCAGGGACTTATATTTAAAATACGGGGGTAGTGGAACGGTTCCGTTCGGACATCAACTGGTTCTCCCTTTTCTTTCGGCTTATAGCATAATCAGTTCTTCCCATTGAGTGATTTATTTGCGTGAATGCGGTAAAACGGGTAATATGAAACTACGTCAAAGCAAATTATCCGGCAGGAGACACTATGAAAAAGGCACTTATTGCAACGGCAATTGCATCTCTGACATTTGCAGCACCCGTATTCTCAGCTGAGGGCGTTCAAACGCCTGATGCGCAAAGCCAGTCCCACGTACTTTTGGAGCAGGGAGACAGCCTGCTCGAAAGCGGCAAGTATGAAGAAGCTAAAAAGGCATTTATTGACGCGATTGCCCTGAATCCAAACTATGTTGAAGCCTATGACCACCTGGGAAAGGTTTTGATGCAGCAAGTGAGATACGACGAAGCAGCAATAGCATTTTCCAAAGCAATCAGCCTCTCGTCAAGCGACTACACGGCTCGCTTTAATCGAGGCGTTGCTTTGTATCATTTAAAGAAGGTGGACGAAGCTGTTCAAGACTTCACCGAGGTTATTCGTCTCTATCCTAAAAACCAGGCTGCGTATAACATTCGCGGCATCGCTTATTTCGATCAGGGAAAAATTGACGAGGCCATCCGTGACTATACAAAAGCCATCCAGCTTAATCCCGGGTATTCCAAAGCATATAATAACAGAGGAATTGCTTATTTGAAACAGGGGAAAACCGCCGAGGCGGAGCGTGATTTCGCCAAATCAGGAGAACCGGTTTCTCGGCCAACACAGTCGCGTGTTAACAAATGCGTCTTTTAATCCCGCGACGTGGAATCCCCCTGCTCTTTCCGGGAGTGGATCCACTCATTCAGTTTCCTCTCGTCATAGTTCGTATCAGCCTTCCAAGTCCGTAAAGCGGGAAAGCAACGCGAAACCCGACACGTTTGCTTTTTCCCTATCGCTTCAGAAGGTTTGAGAAAGGGGCAGCAGGTTATAGGCGGTCGCCCGACCAATCGTTCCAGCGGCCAAGCCGCCGAACTCATCGTTAGCGCTGGTTGGGTATAGTAAATAATCATATTTTACACAGTTTAAATCATAATAAACATGGAGGTAGTGGGATATGAAATTACAGAAAGCAATGGATGGGATTCTCATGAGTTTCTCGTTTGTATTATTACTATTAACTGGATTCGGAGGCATAGCTGTCGGAAAGTCACCGGGGGATGATTTGGCCATAAAGGGGTATGATACTGTCGCATATTTCAAGGATGGCAAAGCACTAAAAGGCAGCGAGTCATTTACCTTCCAGTGGCACGACATGACTTGGTATTTCTCAACCAAAGAGAACAGGGATCTGTTTGCGGCCAGTCCGGAGAAATACGCTCCGCAATATGACGGTTATTGTGCCTGGGCCTTGACGGAGTCACGGAAAGCCATAATCGATCCTGAAGTATGGAAGATCGTTGACGGGAAGCTTTACCTGAATTGCAGCCAGTCAGCGTATGAAAAATGGAGTAGGGATATTCCCGGTAATATCAAAAAGGCCGATATGAATTGGCTGAAATTTTCCGGCAGAAAATTGATCGCATGACTTCCATTCTATACCCTCAGCATTTAACTAATCAGCTTATGAAAGACCGTGCTCGTACCCGCGTCACGGCTCAAAACGGTATTCAGCAGTTAAAATAAATAAATCATG
>CAWCKW010000010.1:0-79716 GCA_963796285.1 Nitrospirota bacterium | reverse complement strand
GACATTCGGTAAGTATTATGAACTGGCAAGAGAGCATTAAAATCATCAGGGAACAGGAAAAAGAGATCAATAATATTTTGATCGACAGCTCACTCTACGTGGGAATGTCTCCGGCAGAGAGACGAAAGCTCTTACACTATCTCGTATTGTCTTACTTTAATCTTCTGCCAAATGAAAACCGTCGGGCCCGCACCACGACAATGCAAACCGGATCGGTGATGTAAACCAAGACGGGTTACACGTATTGCCTGTGGGATTGAGTATATACAAAGTGACTTGTACCGTGAAAATGGTTTGCTCTGAATGGACACTACGCCTCCTGCCGTACTCACGGGTCCGAACCATTTGCCTCCCGTAATGTCGGAAGCTTCTTTATCAATACCGCTTCCGACATTTTTTATTTTCCGTCGCAAAAAACAATCCACTCGGCTTTCTTCTTCATTCAACGCTCAAATAAACGAAACCTCACGAGTTGCAGCGGAGAAAACAAATACACGTTCCAGGTTCGATTGCGGATCAACGGGAAAAACGAAGAAGCCCGGCCGGCCGGGTTGATAGCCCTGCGTCGTCCCGATGACTTCCTCCCCGTCCTTGAAAACCACCTTGATCTTTTTCCCCACAACCGGTTTGACTGTATCGAATGTTTTTTTCTCCTGGTATTGACGGTCCCCGGTGAAGTCCTTCACAAAAAAAACAGCCTTCAATACGTTGACGTAAACATCAAGCGGCTTGGAACCGGCAGGGGCATCCAGCGGGACGAGATGAAAGACGTCCTTGTTGGGCATGAAATTGTTCGTATAGCCCTTTGACACACGGCCATCCTGGTAACGCACGACGATCTTGTTTTGTATCATAAGGCTCCCCTCCTTAGCTGCTCATCATTCATTGCCGGAGTCCTGACAACCACGCTGGCTCTATGCGTCCAGCGGCTTTATATTTTCCGGCGAATTGTATTTAACAGAGTTCACCTTGGGCGTTACCGGGAAGCATTCCATCTCCCCTGACGGGTAGGGACGCAACACTTCCTGCAACGCCGGACTATCCTTGGTCCCGGGATCCAGCCATACGGCATATTTGTCCGCCGGGGTAATGACCGGCATCCGGTCGTGTATCGGCATGACCAGTTCGTTCGCATTGGTCGTCATGATCGTACTCGTATACAGGCGCTCGCCTTCCGGTGACGTCCAAATGCTGTACAGTCCGGCAAAACCAAACGGCTTGTGCGACTTGAGCCGAATATAGAACGGCTTCTTGGCTGTCCCTTCCTTTCGCCACTCATAGAACCCGTCAGCCACCACAAGACACCGTTGTTTCTCGAAGGCGGACTTGAACGCCCCGCTGCCTGCAGCGGTCTCGGCACAGGCATTGATCATCCGATAGCCGGTGTTCAGGTCCCTGGACCAGGACGGCACAAAGCCCCATCGGGATTTGATGAGCTTCCGCTTGCCGTCATTGATGACGATCAGGATGTCCTGGCTGGGCGCGATGTTATAGCAGGGAGGGGACTCAATGCCCCCTTCAGCCGTCCCGAAGATCTTCGCGATAATATCAGGGGCGCTATGTATCTCAAAGCGTCCGCACATGACCGATCACCTAACCTGTTGAAAGTATAGCACGTCGCTGCAACCCCGTGACAAAAATCCAGAAAATCCTTGACAGGTGAACGTTCGTTCACTTATACTCTATCTATGCCATCACCGATATCCAAGGACAAAAAGCACCGCTCCCGCATCCGGGACATTGCCCGCTTCCAGCAGAAAAACGGCAGGATGCCCAGTTTCTCGGAGATCGGCAAGATAACCGGTCTGCGGTCAAAGAACGCGGTATTCAAGCTCGTCGGCAGGCTGGAGAAGCTCAAGGTCCTGGAGCGGGACAGGACAGGCAGGCTTATTCCCGGTTCCATTGCCAGCCCTGTCAAGGTCCTGGGAACTGTCGAGGCAGGGTTCCCCTCTCCCGCGGAAGAAGAGCTGGTCGACACCCTCTCCCTCGATGACTTCCTGATCCAGAACCGCGAGGCCACCTTTTTGCTCAAGGTAGCCGGCGATTCCATGTCCGGCGCAGGGATCCTTCCGGGAGATATGGTCATTGTGGATAAAGGCCAGACACCAAAGAGCGGCGATATCGTGATCGCCCAGGTGGACGGTGAATGGACGATGAAGTATCTCCGGAAACGTGGGGACAACGTTACCCTCGTAGCCGCAAACCCGAAATATCAGCCCATCAAGCCGAAGAATGAGCTCAAGATCTCAGGCGTCGTGACCGCGGTGGTGAGGAAGTATAAATAGGGCAAGGCCAAAGATGAACTGGGACGGTTATCTAAGCGTTGAAAAGCACACGTATGCTGTCGGCGGTACATTTGATTCAATGGGAGGTTGGAACTTTATATATCCTCCGAACCGGCGCTCTCTGGAAAGGAGTTATTGAAGATTTTTCCTTGATATACAAAACCAATATATCAACCGCGAGTACTCTTATTGGCACTCTGGCGAGAGAACAAAAGACAATATTGGATGGTACGGAAATAAGCTTCTTTGGTCCATTAAGAACTTGAAGCCTCAAAATGATTTTAAAATTATTGGAGGTAGTACAAGATTTCCGTTGATGAAGAGATCAGTGGCCGACGACATGCATGAAAATAAAGGCGGCAAACGGACACAGGATCATGACGGCTGCTGAGTTGCGCTATGCGAAGAATAAGGTTTTCGCCTCATATGGTTATCCATTCAAGAATCCGCTCATGCGCGCTCAATTTTACTACCCCGGATCTCTCTATAAAGAAAGTAAAACGTATTCTGATCAAAAAATATCGAAAGACCATGCAGCCTATATTGAGTGGCTGTCAAAGCTTGAAGACGAGAAATTGAAAGTGGAGAAATTTTAAAAAACCATAACCAATCGTTCGAGCCGCCAAAGGCAGCTCAACTCGTCGTTCAGCATTTGAAAGGATGTTTCGTCATATGCCTTTGTTATCATTAGCACAGACGTCGGAGCAAGCATCCGTTGAGAAACCAGTAGCGTGATGTCTACGCTTTGTCATTGGCGGAAGGATAGACATGAGGACCAGTAAACCTCACGGGATGAGAAATGCAGTCTTAGTTGCGTTGTTCCTTCTTGGTTGCGGGATACTCGCAAACATGTACCTGAAGGATCGCGTTATCGCTGGGCTTGGCTCTTACGGCGTTAGCCGGCGGATTGTTGAGACTCCCGTCTTCTCGTTTTTGCCCAGATGGGTTCTCAATAGAGCGGCAGTCTCAATCTCGCGAGAGCGTAACGCCAGTGTATTGAAGAGTGTGCTTGAGGTGTTCGACCCATCACTGAGATCCTTTCTGACATCGGTGCCGATAATTTTGGATTCCTCGGCAAATACCGCGAAGGCGTATCGTGCAAAAGGCTACATTGGAGTCAGTCCGGACTGGGACAATACTGTGCTTCAATCACAGTACAGGGCGATTTACGAAGAAAGGGGAATGAAGCCTGAGGATCCTGTATTCATGTATCGCTTCAAGACGAATTTGTTGATACACGAATTCTTGCACATACTCCAAGTCCACCAAGAAATTGATAGTCGTTTGTGTTACGAAGCGTTTGCGCGATGGTATAGAGACCCGCGGTATGGCATACCGTCTCCGAATGGCATAGTCTATGCTGACATGACGAAAAGCAGAAGACCTGTTACACTCGCAATCAATAGGATGAAATATATTCTCTGGCATCAGTTGTACAATTATCGAAGGTTAAGCGGTGTGCCTCAGGATGAGAGCTGGAAGGATATGCAATATGGGGAAAGGTACCGGTCGGCCGAAAAGGGAGTGGAGGAGTTCGCCTATATCGGGGAAGAAATACTCTCCAGCGGAAGTGGTGATGAGAACTTCATTAAGACAGGTCAGTGGTGTGATAAGGACTGGAAGAGCAAGAAGATGAGGTTGTTGGAGGTCTCCCCAGAAGTTATTGCACTCTTCAGGGGCATTTTCAATCCTGAATTGACACAGTAGCAGTTCGAGCGGACAGCGATAAAGGCCACCTACATGCCGCCGCTCAACGCCAGCGTTATATGCAATATATGAAATGATTACAAGTGCATTTAAATAAAGTTGAACTACCCGGAAGATGGGGTGTTTAAAAAAATAAAACAAGGAGGAAGAGATATGAGCTTATTAATCAAGAGATTGTTACGTGTATTGCCGGTTTTATTTTTCCTGATACTTGCAAGTCAGCTTACCGCTGAAGAGCAGGGACAGGGTACTTCTCACAAGACATCAGGGCATATGGAGCATAAAGCTGCCAGCCCGGCCATGATGCATATGTCTCATGCCGACATGGTCAATTCTGAAAAAGACTTTTACAGAGAGATGATCCCACACCATCAGGAAGCTGTTGATACGTTCGGTGCTTCTCTTTGTGAGCACTGATGATCCAGACCTGAAAATGCTGACGAAATCTATTTTTAAGGCACAGACAGATGAAATACTCGAGATGAGGCTTTCCTATGCCCGCTGGTACAACCTCATCCCAACAGGCGCCATGTACCAGCCCATGATGCGCGACCTGAACAGCGTGACTGGCCGGGAAAGGGACATCCGATATGTCCAGGACATGATTATGCATCATAAAGGAGCTCTCGAAATGGCGGAAAAGGTCCTGACCTTCAAGGGCATCCATGCGGAAACCGCCGTCTTTGCAAAAAACATTTTAAAGAATCAACAGGCTGAAATAGACTTCATGCAAAACTGGCTCAAAAAGACCGGAGCATCTCAATAACGCTAGCCTGACAGCGCCAGGAGACAATTAGGTCAGGTCCGCTATGTTGATAGTTATCGGCATTTCTGTGGCTGTCGAGAAATCCGGATATCGGCATAGTGAAATCGCTCACCATCTGGTACTTCATACCTCGACGTAGCGATCCTGTCCGGAACGGGACATTATACGATGACAAAGGAACTGACCCGATAGACTCCCGGTATTGCCTTGCAGAAGTTAAAAGCGCAAGACAAGACACGCATGCCCTTCTGAGTGAGGTCGTTAGCCCCATGAGAATAAACCATGCCTGAATCCAAAACCGCACGTCTAACCCGCGCAAAGAACCCTATGCCCGCATTCGTGCGAAACGCATTGAATGAGCGCGGGCTCATGGAAGCTTATCGTGCCCGGCCGCCGTACCAGCAAAATGATTACCTGGGCTGGATTGTTCGCGCGAAACTGGAAACGACGAAACTGAAGCGCCTTAATCAGATGCTTGATGAGTTGCAGGGTGGAAAGCTGTACATGAATATGGTATGGAAGCCTCGTGCAGAACGGGGCTAAAGAACCGATAGGGTGCCTTCATATGATTATCAAATCTTTCTCCTTGAAATATACGTATGTTTGAGTTGCCGGCGGCGGGAATGCAGCGAAAAAGACCTGGCCCTAAAGACTCCTGATCGAATTGTTCGAAACTCTGGAGCAATGATGAAAAATAAAGCAGTCCTCTTTGATCTTGATGGTACCCTGCTCGATACGCTTGAAGATATCGCATATGCGGCCAATCGGGTTTTGTCTTCTAGGGGTTTGCCTATCCGTCCGATGGCTGCCTACAGGGCCGCAGTCGGAAGCGGAGCCCGCCAATTGATGGGGCGTGTGTTGCCGGAAACCAACCGCGATCCGGATACGATCGAGGAATGTTTCGCGGCTTTCCTCAAAGAGTACGGAGAACATTGGAACGTCAAAACCAAACCCTATCCTGGAGTACCGGAAATGTTGGATGCTTTACACGCACGCGGACTGAAGATGGCCGTCTTGTCCAACAAACCGGCTGATTTTACGCGTAAATGCGTATATGAAATTCTATCGAAATGGAAGTTCGATCCGGTGATTGGCGCAGAGGACGGAATCCCGAACAAACCAGATCCTGCCGGAGCTCTTGATATCGCCAAACGCCTTGGTATTCCTCCGGAAGGGTTCGTCTATCTTGGTGACAGCGGAGTTGACATGAAAACGGCAAATGCGGCAGGCATGTTCGCCGTAGGAGCATTGTGGGGGTTTCGAAGTCGTGAAGAGCTACAACAAGAAGGGGCAAAGGTATTGCTGGAACATCCTCAGGATATTATAAGTTTGTTTCAGTGAAGGGGAAAATACTACGTTCGAGCGATCAACGCAGCGCACGGAAAGCGCCGGCAAAGAGAACACTGAAGATCGAGGAAATGAACGATGACTGCCACTCATTCTATCAGGACCGGCTGGACAGGCTGCAAGATCGACAGGAATAAAGCTCGACCTGCTTAGCAGCAATGTCCTCATTATAATCTATACTCCTCTATTACGTCATTCCTGCCCCTGCCTCAATCATGCTGGGGCAGGCTGCGGCAGGAATCTAGTGTTTGTATGAAAAGGCGCTGGATTCCGGATCAAGTCCGGAATGACGGCCTGGGGCATTAATGATCTCCTTCGTATATGGCGTTTATCTATGAAGAATTTTTACGTCTATATTCTTTGTAGTAAGCAAAACGGCACACTGTACACAGGCGTGACATCCAACCTCGTCAAGCGTGTTTACGAGCATAAAAACAATCTGGCGGATGGTTTCACGAAGAAATATTTTGTGCACTTTCTTATCTGGTATGAAGCCCACCAAACTGCGGAAAGCGCTATAACACGAGAAAAACAGACCAAGGCGTGGAAGCGCTCATAGAAATTGCGGCTGATCGAGGAGAGCAATCCTGAGTGGCATGATTTGTATGAAGACATCTGTAAATAGTGTCTGTACTAAGCGTCCTTTTTCGTCATGCCGGACTTGATCCGGCATCCAGAGGTTTTAGAAAAGACTGGATTCCTGCCCCTGCCTAATGCATGCAGGGGCAGGCTCCGCAAGAATGACAAAAAAACTGTAAAGAGGCTGCGAACGGCACGTGCATAACCTGATCTTCTCCGTGACTCCGTGGTGAATCAAACATGGACAACCAATTCATATCCCTCTCCTCCTGGCCGCAGGCGATCATGCATATCGACGCTGATGCGTTCTTCGCGTCCTGCGAGCAGGCGATCCATCCGGAACTCAAGGGCAGGCCCGTGATCACGGGCAAGGAGCGCGGCATTGTCGCCGCAGCGAGCTACGAGGCCAAGGCACGCGGCGTTCAGCGCGGGGTGCGGCTTTCGGACGTGAAGAAGATCTGTCCCGACGCCGTCATCCTTCCGTCCGATTATGAGACCTACAGTCTGTTTTCCGTCCGCATGTTCGAGATCCTGAGGCGCTTTTCACCTGATGTCGAGGAATACTCCATTGACGAGGCCTTTGTGGATCTGACCGGCCTGAGACGAAGCTATCATGGTTCGTATGAAGTGATCGCCGACACGATGCGCAAGACCATCGAGACAGAGCTGGGGATCACCGTATCAGCCGGGGTAAGCCTCTCAAAAGTACTTGCCAAGATCGGATCAAAGCACAATAAGCCGAATGGTCTCACCATGATCCCGGGAAGGGACATTCATCTTTATCTGGAGAACCTGCCTGCTGAAAAGGTCTGGGGCATAGGGGCGAACACGGCGGCATTTCTGAGAAAGCACGGGATCACGACCGCTTTGCAGTTCGCCAGAAAAGAAGAAGGATTCGTAAAGAAGCATCTGTCAAAGCCCTATCAGGAGATCTGGCACGAGTTGAACGGCAGGAGCGTGTATCCTGTCACCACGGAGACCAAGAACAGCTACCAGTCGATCAGCAAGGCCAGGACCTTTACGCCGCCCTCCATGGACGAGGGTTTTGTATTTTCCCAGCTCTCCAAGAACCTGGAGAACGCCTGCATCAAGGCGAGGAGGTACAAGCTTGCGGCCGCGCGGATCGTTGTGTTCCTCAGGAAGCAGGATTTTACGAGCGAGGGAGTGGAGATCAAGCTGAGCCGGCCTACTGCCTATCCCGTGGAGATGTTCGGGCTGCTGCGCCAGGGCTTTGGGCAGGTATTCGAACCCCGGACCTTATACCGTCAGACCGGGGTCGTGCTTGCCGGCCTGGCCGCGGAGGGCGGGGTCCAGTTCAACCTTTTTGATGATACGACAAAGATCGATAAGATGGCCAGGGTCTACAGCGTCGTTGACGAGATCTCGGCAAAGTACGGAAAGCACACCATTCAGCACGCGGCAAGCCTGCCGACGAAGCTCCAGGCCCAGCATGAGGGAGAGCGGGGCGATGTTCCGGTAAGAAGGGCGGACCTGTTCAAAGGTGAGACCAGGCGACAGCGCCTGGGACTGCCCCTGCTGCATATTAAAGTGTAACAGCCGCTTCCTTCACACACAACAGAGCATATGCGACTCGATCACTGTCTCAAATCGAATTCCGCTTATCATTACCCCGGGCCTCGCATGCCGTATGGCGAATGACCTTCCCCTGCACCATATACACGACCATTTCCGCGATATTGGTGGCGTGGTCGGCGATGCGCTCCAGATATTTCGTGATATAGCTGAGACGCACGGCGCGTGAGATATTCTTCGGGTCTTTAAGCATGTACAAGAGCAATTCATTGAAGATCTGATAATTCAGGTTGTCCACAAAATCGTCGGCCGCGCACACGCTCATGGCGAGATTGGCATCCCTGGCCACAAAAGAATCGAGGCTGTCCTTGAGCATCTTCTGAGCTGCCTCGGCCATGCGCGGGATGTCGATATACGGCTTGAGCGGCGGCTCTTCGTTCAGCTCGATCGCGCGCTCGCAGATATCGACTGCCAGATCGCCCATGCGTTCGAGGTCCGTGATGATCTTGATGGCGGTCGTAATGAAACGAAGATTGCTGCCCGTGGGCTGCCAGATGGCAAGGAACCGGATGCACTCCTCCTCGATCTCCACGTCATAGTTGTTCACAATGGCGTCGCCGTCAATGACCTCGATAGCCAGATTCCGGTCCCGCTCGACCAATGCCTTTACGGACTTTCTGATGGACTCTTCGACAAAGCCCCCCATTTTGAGCACCCGTTCCTTAAGCGCTTCGATGTCTTGTTCTTTCTGTCTGGCCATGTGGTCTCCTTTGTAAAGATAGGGTCAAGGGGCAAGTAGCAAGGGGCAAGGAACTTCAAATACGCATTGCGCGGGTATCCGGTTTTATTCCGTGACCCATGACCCTTGCTACATGACCCAATGAATTCCTACCCGAACCTTCCTGTTATATAATCGTCGGTCTGCTTATTGTCCGGATTCGTGAAGATCTTTTCCGTGGTCCCGTACTCGATCAGCTCGCCCATGTAGAGAAAACCCGTCATGTCCGAGACGCGTGCGGCCTGCTGCATATTATGCGTGACGATAATGATCGTGACGTCCTTTTTCAGGGTCACGACGAGTTCCTCGATCTTGGCCGTTGAAATAGGGTCCAGCGCCGAGGTGGGCTCGTCAAAGAGAAGGACTTCTGGCTCGACCGCCAGCGCCCGCGCGATAACAAGCCGCTGCTGCTGTCCTCCGGACAGCTCATAGGCGCTCGCGTTCAACTTGTCCCTGACCTCTGTCCAGAGTGCCGCGTGTTTGAGCGCCTCTTCGATCCGTCCCACGAGCTCCGACTTGTTCTTGATGCCCTTCAATCTGAGACCGTAGGCGATATTTTCAGCGATGCTCATGGGGAAAGGAGTGGGCTTCTGGAACACCATGCCGACTGCGGCTGCGAAGATTGATAAGGTCGATGTCGTTCGCCAGAATATTCTTGTCCTGAAAAAGGATCTCCCCTTCATACCGGTGTTTAGGATAGAGGTCGTGCATCCGGTTGAAACATCTGAGCAGCGTCGTCTTGCCGCAGCCCGACGGACCGATCAGGGCGGTGACCTTGTTCTTGTAGATCGGAAGCGATATCTTCTGCAGAGCGTGGACGTCGCCGCTATAGTAAAAATCCAGGCCCTTGACCTC
Organism: Nitrospirota bacterium; assembly: GCA_963796285.1. Classification (GTDB taxonomy): domain Bacteria; phylum Nitrospirota; class UBA9217; order UBA9217; family UBA9217; genus JALNZF01. The sequence continues at coordinate 69,866 of CAWCKW010000010.1, read as the reverse complement.
GATTTCGATCGTTTGTGTCACTGCTTATACCTCCACTTTAAGATGAGTCTTCCGGCAATAGTAAGCATGAGAATGAATAGGGTTATGACCAGGGCGGCGCCCCACGCCTGTGAATGCCAGCTCTTATAGGGCCCCATGGCGTATTGGAAGATCGTGACCGTCAGCGATGCGAGCGGCCGGTTCATGTCTGTTGAAAAAAAATTGTTGTTGAAGGACGTAAAAAGGAGCGGTGCTGTTTCACCTGCGACACGGGCGATGGACAACAGAATGCCGGTCAGAATGCCCGTGGCCGCCCCTCGGTACACGACCTGGATGATCACCTTGTAACGCGGCGCACCCAGCGCAAAGGCGGCTTCCCGCAACGTCCAGGGCACCAGTGACAGCATGTCCTCGGTTGTTCTGAGAACCACGGGGATCATGATGATCGAAAGCGCGAACGCACCGGCCCAACCGCTGAAATGATGGAGCGGCCTGACAAGAAGCGCATAGACGAAAGCTCCTATCACAATGGACGGAACGCTGACCATGATATCGGAAATAATGCTGATGATCCTCGCGATCGCTTTCCCCCGTGCGTACTCGGCCAGGAACGTCCCGCCCAGAACACCGACAGGGACCCCGATCAACGTGGCAACCAGTGTGATCATCAGTTGCCCGACAAAGGCGTTTCTGAGCCCTCCGCCTTCAACGCCCGCGGGCGCGGGGTCATTAAAGAACAGGCTGAGGTTAAGAGCGCCCAAGCCATGGATAATAACGTCTGCCAGGATATACACAAGCCAGAAGAGACCTATTGCGGCGGCCAGACCGCTTAGCGCGAGCGCGACGATGCTTTCTATTTTTCGTTTTTGTTCTGTGGTCATAATAGCGTGATCCTGAAAAACTCATCCGCAGATTTCGCAGATGACGCAGATCGGGTTCGATAAAAACCTGCCCTCATGGTTTAATCGGTGAAATCTGTGTAATCTGCGGATAGATATCGTGCGTTTTTATCTTGAATACTTCTTCTCCGCTTTCAGCAGAAAGAACTTGGCGATCGCAAGAATGATGAAGCTCATCACGAACAGTACGAGCGCCAGATAATAGAGCGAGGAAAGATAGAGCGCGCTGTCCGCTTCCGTGAATTCATTCGCCAGGCTTACCGTGATGGTGGACGCTGCGTCCAAAAGCGATGTGGCGATCTTGTGATTGTTCCCGAGCACGAACGCGACCGCCATGGTCTCGCCCAGCGCCCGGCCCAGGGACAATGCAACACCGCCGAACACGCCCAGCTTGGAGTACGGAAGCACCACATTCTTGACGACCTCCCACTTCGTTGCCCCGATGGCATAGGCCGACTCCTTGACCACGGAGGGGGTCAGGTTGAATGAATCACGCGCGATGCTCGCCGTGAACGGAATGATCATGATGGCAAGGATGACGCTCGCCGTCAGCAGGTCGATGCCCATGGGAGTGCCCTTGAACAGGATGCCGACGAGGGGCAGCTGTCCGATGCTGCCCTGGAGCGCGGGCTCGATATACTTCGACATGATGGGCGCAAGGGTGAACAGTCCCCACATGCCGTAGATGATGCTCGGGATGGCTGCCAGCAGTTCTATGGCAACACCGATGGGGGCTTTCAGAAAATTCGGCGCGATCTCGGTCACGAAGATAGCAATGCCGATGGCAGTCGGTATGGCGAAGAGCAGGGCGAGGGCGGTCGTGACGAATGTGCCGTAAATGGTGGTTGCCGCGCCGAACATGTCCGGTCACGGGGTTCCATGCAGTCGAAGTCAGAAAATCGATCAGCCCGAACTTCGCTATCGCGAGCGAAGACTCCTTCAAAAGCACTGCAATGATGCCGATGATAAAAAAAATGACGGTAAAGGACGCAACTGCGGTAAGGGAGAAAAAAAGCAGCTCAGGGATATGTTTCTTCGGTGATATGGCCAATGCATTGACCTTTCTGCATTATCGAACGATTCCCAACAAAACGTAAGCGGGTCAGGCATCATTAGTATAGATACCTGACCCGCATATTTCAATGTATTTCTTATCTATCGGACTGAAGTTTATTGAATACCGTTCGCCTTCCAGTATGCCCTGATCTTATTTTGCAGCGATTTCGGAAGAGGCACATAAATAAGTTCCTTCGCCTTTGCCGTCTCCGTTCTTGAACGCCCAGTCATAGAACTTGACCACCTTTATGTTCGATTCCTTTTTCTCCTTAGCGAGCAGAATGAACGTAGCGCCTGCGATGGGCCATGCCTTCTTGCCCGGGGCGTTGTTGAGCCATGAGTAGAAATCCTTCTTCGGATCGAAGTTGCCCGTTGCGGCGGCGTCCTCAAAAGTCTCGAAGCTCGGTTCGACGAAGACGCCTGCGCCGTTCTTGAGGAGCGTATACGCCATGTTGTTCTGCTTTGCATAGGCGAATTCCACATACCCGATCGAATTCTGCTGCTGCTGCACGTAGTTGGCCACACCCTCGTTCCCTTTTCCGCCGATGCCGACCGGCCAGCTTACGGAAGTGCCCGTGCCGACCTTCTCTTTCCACGTCAGCGCATACACTTGCAGAGATAATCCGTAAAGATGGCCGTCGTGCCTGAGCCGTCGGAGCGATGGACCACGGTGATCTCACTGTCAGGGAGGTTAAGCTTGGGATTCAACGCCTTGATCTTCGGATCGTTCCATTTTTTGATTTCTCCCAGGTAGATTTTGCTCACGGTTTCCGGATCGAGTTTCATTTCTCCTGCTTTCACGCCCGCGATATTGACGACGAGCACATCCGCCGCCGATAACGGCCGGGAACTGGAGCAGGTTGTTTTTCGCAAGATCTTCCGGGGTGAGCGGCAAGTCCGAGGCGCCGAAGTCCACGGTCCGCTCCGTGATCTGCTTGATCCCGCCGCCGGAGCCGATGGACTGGTAGTTGAGCTTTATTCCCGTGACCTTGTTGTACTCATTGGCCCATGCGGAATAAACCGGATAGGGGAATGTGGCGCCTGCGCCGTTCAGCATTTCCTCTGCCTGTGCCAGATTGAACGATAGAAGCCCGATCAGTACCAATGTTACAAGTAAAATTCTTTTCATCTATTTTCTCCTTTTCGTTGTTTAGTTGCTACGTTATACCATGGAATTGTTACATGATTGTTACAGGTTGATTAAGTTTCTGTTAATTTAATTATTATATCACCTCCTTATTTTACAGTAATGTTACTTAAAATGGTCAGCGTATATGCATTTCCGGGTATTCCATCCTGAGCAGCATGATGGCTGAACCTTTTGTTATTCTACGTTATAAAGCCCGCCCAATCGTTCCCTATTTTGTATCGGCAGAGACACTACGAATGTCGTACCTTTTCCATAGATGCTTGTTACTGATATGGTACCGCCTAATAGCGCCGCGAAATTCCTGCTGATTGTCAGGCCAAGCCCCATTCCTTCGTATTTTTTTGTTTTGGCGTCCTCGATTCGGACGTAGGCGGTAAAGATTTTATGGAGTTCCTCTTCTTTTATCCCGATACCCGTATCGCTGACCGCGATCTCCATCCAGCTACCGATGACGGAAAGGGTGATTGTGATTTTACCCTGTTCGGTAAACTTCACTGCATTGCTCACAAGGTTTGTGAGTATCTGCCTGAGCTTGACGTTGTCCGTGCTTATCATCACGTCCATAAAGGGCGTCGTGACCTCCACGGATACCGGCTTTCCCCCGATAAGGACGCGGGTCGTCTCCGCAATATCAGAAATGAGTGATACTGCGCTAACTTGCTGGTGCGCCACCTTCTTTTTTACCGCATCATGGAAACAATCGTCCGCCTCACTGGTCAGTGGACCGATATCTACCTGCTTGATGGAAAGGTTCTCTCCCCTTGTTGCAAGCAGGGAGAGGAGAGGAGCTTCATGAAGCACTCTTTCCGCCTGGGAGGCGGCAGTATTAATGGTCTTGAAATATTTATTCGATTCGTCCTTTCTGAGAGCGTGTGATGAAAATCCGCCGATGACGTGCAGAGAACCTTTTAATTCATGTACTATGTAGCGCAGGGTCGTGTCCTGCTGCTGCTCGCGGGCCTTGAGATGTTTTATCGTATCTTGTCGATCAATGTGTTTTTTCAACTTCAACAGCAGTTCTTTCACGGAATATGGCTTAGAAAGGTAATCATCGGCGCCAAGGCTGAGGCCTTTGACGCGCTCCTCATCTTCGGACAGCGCAGTAAGCATGATGATCGGCAGCGATTTTCCTTTTGTGCTCTCGCGCAAAATACGGCATACTTCCCAGCCATTCAACTCGGGCATCATGATATCCAGCAGGATTGCATCCGGTGCCTGGCGCTGTACCGCGTCTATGGCCTCCTTCCCATTGCGAGCTATCACTGTTTGATAATTGTCTTTTTGGAGGTGATAGCTGAGCAGTTCGGCACAGTCAGGTTCATCTTCTACAATAAGGATTTGTTTCTTCATTTCATTGGTGTCCCGATCTTTGTATGAAATCGTAGTTCGCATTTCGCACTATACCCGGCTTTTGTTACAGGAGTATGACGCCTGCGTTAAATATTTGTTACAATCGGATATACGTACAGGAGGTAGGATCCATGACTGTGTCCATGGGCCGTCCGGGAAAGTAATGAGTTAAGGTCCGTCACCGAACACGTTTCAGTGGTCAAAAAACGGCAAAGACACTGCGACGATAGTCCCCTCGCCTGCTTTACTTGCTATGGAAAGCCTGCCATGCAACTGCTTCACCAGGGCTTTGACGAGCCTGAGCCCCAGGCCGGTTGTTGCAAGACCGTTCTTTTCGACAACGAGCCACTGATCGGAGGATCCCTGCACGCTGGCGATCTGTTCCTGCGTCATACCTCTGCCGGTATCGGCAACGGTCAGTCTGATCTCATCGTTGTCCCTGCCGAGGATCAGCGCTATCCTTCCGCGATTGGTGAACTTTGCCGCATTGTTCACAAGACTCATCATGATCTGCCTGATCATTGACGGGTCCGAGTAAATGACGACGGGACTGGGGCAGGAGACGTCCATGACGGTAACCGGCTTGTCCTCGATGATCGTTCGCGCAGCTTTTGACACGTCATGGAGCAGCGCAACAATATCGAAGCGCTCACACTTCGTTTCCGTTGGACCTTTTTCGTGTTTCGTCAGTTCGACAATAGAGGAGATGGATGAGGAAAGGTCCGCGGCCTCCTTCCTGAGGAGCGAGAGCAGGCTTTGGAAATTTGCCAGCTCCCCTTTTTCGTATGCCACGCGCATCAGCTCCGCCCTGCTGAGAAGTTCATACAGCGTCGACCCTGCTTCCCGGGTTGCCTGGGAGATGACAGACGATTGTATGCCTGGGTCATGCGCATCATCATGCATTGCCGCAGGTGCGGGCCTTCCCGTGGAATGCGCAATGGCAGGCATGTACGGCATTGGCATAGTAACGATGGCGATTTCATCTTGAACTGTTTTCATGATCATCTCCTTGGTAAATGACTGCACGACTTTAACGTCATTCCGATAAAATTTCACGTTTTGTGTGCTGCGCTTTTTCCTCGAGATCAACAAGACGTTGCATTGCCGTCTTTCTCGGCATTGATCAGTTCTCTGAATTGACTGGCAATGATTCCTGCTTCGTCCCCTTCATAATGAGAAAAAAGACCGCGGCAAGGAGCAGGAGAAAGTAAAACGTCAGAAAGCGCCATCCCATGGTCACCACGACGATCGAGTCCGCGGCGAGAAAGGGCCGGTAAAAAAGATAGAATACCGCTTCCGCGCCGCCGACCCCTCCCGGAGTCGGTATGAACGACATGAGCGCGAACACAAGTACCTGCAGCGCCATGTAGAGAACAGGTCGCGCCGGGAGCCCGAGACTCAAGAGCAGCAGGGAAATTATGGAGTACCGGCAGATCCACTGCACAGCGGTCAACGCGAAGGTCAGAGCGAAGACCGATTTTCCATCGGAAATGATGGTGCTCCACGTCCCTATAAAATTATGATATGCCGCCCCCAGTATGGATGAGAGGCGGGAAGCTGGCCGGAACCGCATTACTATAGTTCTACAGCGCGTTTGCGTCAGCACCAGGACAGCACTGCAGGCAAGCCCGCTCCCTGCCAGAAACAGCCGGAACGAGGCATGACGGATGCCGGATAGCAGACCCTGTATCACAGGAAGGTCCCAGGAAGAGGAAAGCGTGAGGGCCAGCGGCACCATGATGAGGAAGAACAGTCCGTCCTCCATGCTTTCGAGCGCAGTAAGGGACAGCGCTGTGCCTCCGGCGAAGCCCTTCCGCATGAGCATGGCGGTCTTGACCGCGGTTCCTCCGATCAGGGGCGGGCTTATCGCCGCACCGAGCTCCGCGCCGAGCGCGATCCTGAACACCTCACCATAGCGAAGTCTGTTTCCAAGGAACCTGCTCCAGAGCAGCAGACGAAGCGAACCGGTGAACCAGGGCGTAATGCTCAGGAGCATGGCAATGATGATATATCCCGGCGCGAAATGGACCTCAGAGCGGAACAGGGACCCGTCATTCGCGATCAGGACAAAGACCACATTTCCAATGACCCCAAGCGGTATAAGAAAGAACGATTTTCTGAAGAGCGGATCAATCCATGACGCCTTGCATGACTGCGCCGGTTCCACGACAGCCCCACCGGTGTTCAATGTCACGTTACGCGCAGGCGACAAGACGGTCCCGGTTCAGCGCTTCATGGTGGGCAAGGAACATGCGAGCGCCTTCCCTGCCCTGGTACCGTTCCAGCATTCGCGGTTCGGTTTTCGTCAGGTCGACGATGATCAGGCCATCAATGACATTTCCGAAGGCGGGATCCACGTTGAAACCCGCGATCTCGCCTCCCAGTTTGAGATATTGCTTCAGCAGGATGGGGACCCCCTTGCGGTCTGATTCCACGCAGGATATCAGTTCCGATATGTTCTCCACGTCATCCTTCAGAAGACGGACCGCGGCCTCGATGTCCCAGCCTTTCAACGGCTTCGTATGGAGCGGTTTTCGTGGCTTCACGAAGCCGGCCATATCGCCGCGGTATCTGGTCATTTTCAGGTAACTGACCAGGAATTGTCTTGACAGCGCCTGGTACTCGTCACTGATGCTTACGGGGCCAAAAAGGGTTTTATACCGCGGGTTTTCGACAACGAATCTGCCGATACCTTTCCAGAGGAGCAGGAGCGGAGTGAAAGACTTTTGGTATTCAGGCCGGATGAACGAGCGCCCCATTTCCAGGGCAGGCCCCAGATGTTCAAAAAACCCCGGTTTATAGATAAATAGCGTGCTCGTGTAAAGGCCGCGCATGCCCTTCTGCCTGATGATCTCGTCGGTTTTGCCGAGGCGGTAGGCGCCGACGACTTCTTTCTTTTCACGATTCCAGATAAAGAGGTGGGTATATGAGTGATCGAAGCGGTCAATGTCGACGGCTTTTCCCGTACCCTCTCCTACAGCGCGGAAGGTCATCTCCCGCAGCCTGCCGATCTCAAGCAGAAGGTGCGGTATCTGGTCGGTCGTTGCCTGGATCACCGCGTGCTCGTTGCTCTCGACGAGCGTCTGGCTCGACGGCAGCCGGCAAATTTCTTCGGCCATGATCTCAGGATTCTGGGGCGGCATGATCGAGCCATTCGTCTCGTGTCTTACCTTTCGAATAAAGGACGCAATGCTCGGCACCGCTGCCTTGTCGCCGCGATGCGCCAGAATATAGGTGCGAAGCCGCAGATACGCAGTCATATCGTCATCTTGTGCAAAGGCCTGCAGCTTCGCAGCAGGCACCAGGTTGCCGACGCGCACCTGGATCTCTTTTCGGTCCTTGTTGAAAAACTCCTTGGGCAGCATGGCCGTGCGCAAGAGCGGGTGCACCATACCTGCCATGTGAAAGGCCGCGCTGTTCGTGCCCTGAAAGAATACCGGAAGCGCCGGCGCCCCGGTTTTCCGGATAATGCGCGCAATGCTCGGGCTCCAGGCGGGATCGGAGATCGAGCCGGTTCGTGCATCAAAGTGAGAGACCGCGCCGGCTGGGAAGACCACGAGCATGCCGCCGTCCCTCACCCACTGTATGCATGCTCTGATCGGCCTGATATTGTCGCGGACCGAGGTTGCTCCCGAAAAGGGGTTCACGGGGATCAGCAAGTCCCGTATTTCCGGTATAGCATTCAAAAGATAGTTGGCCATGAACTTGACATCGCAACGCATCGAACGGAGGATCGAGGCAAGGATGACGGTTTCGATACCGCCGAAGGGATGATTCGCCACAACGATCACCGGGCCTTTGGGGATCATGATCCGGGAAAGGTCCGTTTCCGGTACATCGTATGTCACTCCCAGTTCTTCCAGGATCTTGTCCGAAAAGGGCCGGTTGTCATGCATCCTGTGGACGTCATCGTAAAGCCGGTTCATTCGGGGAAAGTCGAGAACATGCTCGATCGGTCCCTTCATCATCGAAAATAGTTTGTTCTGCAGCGGGTTCTTGAAAGAGACGTTCAAGTCAAATATCCGGCTTGATTGTGTTTGATCCATCATAAAGAGTCCCTCCCTGCAATTCCTTGATACTTATGTCAAGCCATGCGGGCGCGAATGCTGTTCGTGATACGATAGCCCCAGGACCATACACCCGTGTCCGGACAGGGCGATAACCGGGAGTCCTGTCCTATCACATACCGGTTTCCCCGCCAAACAACCGTTGAACTCAAAAGCGGCACGAACCACAGTATTCCAATGAAAATATCCTTTATCGGAGCCAGGAAATAGATGAGCGGCGATTTTTTGTGAAGATATGTACGTGCTGTTGATGATTCGATCATCCTTCCGATCAGGGAATCACCAAGAACCTTTATGAGTCCTATGAGGGCCGCAAAGGAGAGGGTCTTGTGCGACGGCCCCATGAGCAGAACGGGCAACGCGGCAATAAACACAGGATTGACAAGCAGTTCGATAAAATATTTTGCCCCGCCGATTTTCCACCTGAGCTTGCCCCATCGAGTATGGCGATTCAGAAATCGTTTAACATCCCAGTACTCGTTGACATTGCTGATCAGGTAGTTCGAAAGGACGACCTTTTTATTGCTCCGCTGCATCTCTCTGCCGATAATAAAATCCTCGGCCAGGATATCTTTGAATGCTGCCAGGCCTCCCAGCGCCTCCAGATCATCTTTTTTCATAAGCATGGACTTTCCGATGACGCAGGGCATTCCCAGGAACCTGTCGAGAAAGCTGACGCTTCCGATGATGAATGAATTAAGATGGAGATTCTCAAAGATGGCGCCGAGACTGCGTCCGCCGACGCCGTGGATGGGGTTGCTTACGAGCCCGACCGAGGGGTCCTGGGTATGCCGCATGATCTCCTTCAGGTAGTTCCTGTCCACCATGACATTACTGTCGCTGATGAGTATGTAAGGATGACGGGCTTTTCGATAGGCGGGTATGAGGTTGTTGACTTTCGGATTGAGTCCGACATTGCACTTTTCCACGACCAGGGATATATTCCGGTCGGGGTACTTGTCCTGTACTTTTTTTGCTACTTTGTAGGCCGGATCGTTGAAGTCCTGGAGGCAAAAAAGAATTTCGTGTTCGGGATAATCCTGGAGGCAGAAACTGGAGAGGTTGTCGAAAAGATTGTCGTCAAGTCCCTTGAGGGGTTTCAGGATCGAGACCGGTGGGGAACAATTAACATCGTACGTTGTTGCCTGGTCGTCCAGTTTCGGTTTCTTTCTCAAAAGTGAATAGGTAGCCCCAACCTGAAGCAGGTAAAGGATGATTCCTACAATTGAGATCGCCGCACATATGGCAAATATGTTCATGTGGCTCCTCCTCTATGATGATGCGTGTTCGCTGATTGGTTCGTCATCATTCAATTCCTGAAGAGCGTGATCGCGACACCCTTGTTGTGTCGAATGCAGTTCTTGACGGATTCAACGTTCTTTTCACAGTTTAAAAGCGTTTTCCACGAGTACAGATGCCGGGCCTTGTGAAAATCACTGTTGGCGATATAGGGATATTTTTTCAGGCTGATCACATTGAACACGTCGTCCCGGTTCGCGATCTCCCAGGCATCTATGTATTTTGCGTACCTGTCGCGGTTGTTCCAGAGATAGAGCGTATCTTTGTTCACCATGTCCGGGGTATGGTGAGGGTGACAGGCAACGGTCAGGGTATCCTGGCGCTTTGCTTCGAGAAAGATCTCATCGTAACTCATGCAGGCGGGAATGATATTCTTTGATATCCAGAAGAAGAAGATGGGCCGACTCATCCTTCGAGATATAATTCTTGCTGATCTCAACACCGGGGATCACGAGCATACCGTATTTCCCCCATGCCCGCTCGGCCTCCTGCTTGAGTGTGTCGAGATACTCGTCAAAATTGTCTCCCCGGATCGACAGATTGAACTGGCGCGCGAACTTGCCCATCGTGTTGTCGCCGTTCACGACGTGGTCGGTAATCGCGATAACATCAAAACCAGCCTGGCCGAAAAGATCGATTGTCTTTCTCATCTCCAGCGAACCGTCGGAAAAGGTGGTGTGAATATGAAAGTCACACAGAAGCATTGTCAGAATACTACAGGAACAGTGTTACCACCGTATTACAGAAGTGTGAAATTTGCGTTAATTTTTTCCGGGCCATCGGCTGCTCCGGAGCGATACTCTTTCCAGTGGAGCATGTCCTTCCCGCAACTGATCAACAGAGGCCTGTTTACGCCGCTGCTTCACACATTGATCATGATCCGCCCTGGCAGTCGCCTGTCTGCGGGCCGCCTGCATTCGAGCACCAGCCTCTTGACCACCTGCTCGATTTCCTCGGGCCTGACGCGCTGATCGGGGGTCATGGACATGACCGCTTTTTTCATGCGAGCCTCAAACGTTTCTCCGCCTTCGATGACGTCATGGTCAACGATGGTCACGTTGATTGGTTCCGTGAAATAGACATCGGCAACAACTCCGCTTTCAATCTTGATGATGATATGGTTCATGTTTTCCTCCTTGAACTGTCTGGTTACGTCACTCTCGTCGTTTCCGTAGCTGGATGTTCCGAGATGATGCGGAATCGGCCGCTGATTAATTACTGTGTCCATGATACAGGAGGGCCATTACAGGAGTATGAAGGGGATGTGAATTTTGCATTAATTTCGGTGGGTTTTGCTAAGAGATAACAAGTCTCGATGGTTTGATTTTGCAGCTCTAATGCTGCATTTATCCAAGGCTTCTAAATAGTGCACAGGGAATTCAAGGCAGGCTGTGCTGCTTCAAACAGCTGAGGTCGCTCAATTCGAGGGACATATACTATCTCCCATCCGGTGTCGTCATGATTTTGGTGTGATCATGCAGGCTCATCACCGAAAGAGAAAACGAGTGAGGTGAAGGTTGCGCTCGAAATAGTCGTAAGCAGGAAGATCTCCGTTCCAGCCGTGAATGATCAACGGAACATCGAGCTCAAAGAGCGAGCCGTGCGCCCGATAATCTGAGGGCAACTCCTCGGACACGGTTTCGAGATCGCCGAACACCGTTTGACGATCGCCAAAAACCATAAGGTCGCCGATATACTCGCCGGGAAGCCTGAACTGCGCACTCGCCTCCTCTCGTGTGATAACGCTCACAACACCCGCAAGTCCGCGACAAATTGCTTGGGCGTCCGCCAAGTCCGATTGCCGCTCAACCCAAACCCATCCCGTGCCCGCAAAATTCCTATGATGCTGGATATAATAGTCCCGTTCCGGGGAGAGGGCAAATTTAAGCGAAACCCCCTGCTCCGCGCATGCCCGCGCAAGGTCCCAGCATTTTTTCTTCGCGTTCATTCCGTGGTCCGCCGTGATGAATAATGCGGCGTCGGGGGCCGCCGCCCTCGCTTCGCTGATAAGCGCGTCCATCCTCGACAGGTGCTTCATTGACCCTTCTTCATCGGGGGCCCAGCGATGCATGGGATAGTCGGTGGTGTGCACGTAGAGAACTCCTATGTCAGGCCGCGTATTGAGCAAATCGATCGCCACCCGCCAAAGCCATTCGTTGATTTCGCTTGTATAAATTCCGGGGCGGGGCCGAAGCGCTCCGTGAATTCCGGAGGCGGGGCTTCGGCCGCGATCGCAAGTTGTGTGTCCTTGTGAAAAAGTTCCACCGTCTTTCCCTTGGAGGTAAGCAGCGCGCCTTTAACCCCCCTCTTTTGCGCGCGCTGAAAAATAGTGTCGCATCTGATCATATCGGAGGAATTCATATATCGTGCTTTTCCGGCACTCTGATCAAAATAAGAGTTTGCCGTAATGCCGTGTTCATCGGGCCAGGCGCCGCAGCAAACCGACACATTATTGACATTCGTCACGGTCGGGGCAACGGCCTTGACTGGCCGGTAGAACCCTTCTTCGCTCATTTTGTGCAGGACCGGCATTGGTCCTCGCTCAAAATAATCCATGCCGAGCCCGTCGATGAGGGCTACCACGATACGCTGATTGACTTCTTGAGTCGCCATATTGTCTCCTTTTTTTTAAAGCACCGTGCGACAGAGCCACCGCGTCAAATCAAAATTCATCGCGAACTCGTTCGGAGTCGGTAATATTCCCTCATACCCATACAGGATAAGCGGAATATCCTCCTCATATGTCGAACCATGGTTGCGATACCCTTTCTCCAATTCTTCATATGGTCCGTCCAGGTCCCCGAACACGGTGTCGATATCCGCCAGGACCACGAGATCGCCGATACGTTCCGGCATAAGGTGATAACGGTGAGCAGCTTCATGACGCTGCAGGACCTTGTCCACGCCATCCAGTGTGCTCAAGTATGCCTGAACAAAAGAAATCTCTTCAATTGATTGGACATAGATATACGAAACACCGCCGAAACCACGATGGTGCTTTACCAGCCGGTCCGCAACCGGAGAGATCGAGAAACGAATCTGTATTCCGTTTGCAGCGCACGTTTTACGAAGGTCGATGCACCGTTTTTTCGGGTTCATCCCGTGGTCCGCGGTGATGAGAAACAGCGCATCCGGGGCAACCCTCTTGGCTTCGCCCAACAATCTGTCGAGATGGGCCATGTGGGTCAGAGACTGCGGTTCCTCCGGTCCCCACATATGCATGGGATAATCCGTAGTGTGCACATACAGGAGACCGATATCCGGCTGTGACGAGAGAATATCGACGGCTATTTTCCAAAGCCAATAGTTCACCTCGGGACTGTACATGGGGGGCGGCGGACCGTACTTTTCAATGACCTCTTTCGAGGGAGATTCGGCTGCCACGGCAATATCGGCGTCTCCGCCGACAAGAAGAAGGGTCTTTGCCTTGCAGGTGAGAAGCGCAGAACGAACACCCCTGTCCCGGAATCGGTTAAATATGGTCGGCGTAAGAATGAATTTAGCGTCCTCGAGAAAACGCGCTGTTCCCGTGGCTTCATCAAAATAGCAATTGGTCGTCACGCCATGCTCTGCGGGCCAGGATGCGCAACAAATGGAAATGTTATTTGCGTTCGTGAGCGTCGGGAAAATAGCGCGGCCCCGCTTCATCACGCCCTGTCGGGCCATGTCTTTCATGATCGGCAGACGGCTCCGTTCGTAATAGTCGCTCCCGAAACCGTCGTACATGCATATTACGGCGCGTTGCTGTTTGTTTCGCATTCGGCGGTTATCCTGTCCTTCCCGTTACAAAATCACGGACCAGGTTGCTTTCCGGTTCCAGAAATACTTTTTCGGTCGTTCCCTGTTCCAGGGAGAAACCGCTGTAGAGAAAAAGACAGCGGTCCGCGATGCGGCGCGCCTGCGCCAGGTTATGGGTGACGATGATGACCGGAAGATGGCGCTTCAGAGTGAGAATCAGTTCTTCGATCCTGCCTGTTGAGACCGGGTCCAGCGCCGAACAGGGTTCGTCCATCAGGAGCGCTTCGGGATCGTTGGCCAGGGCGCGGGTGATACACAGCCGCTGCAGCTGCCCGACCGACAGGCGGGAGGCCGGCTCGCTCAGCCTGTCCTTTGTTTCGCTCCAGAGGCCTGTCCGTTCGAGGCAGGTCCGGACGATTTCATCCTTGCCGCGGCCGTTCCAGTTCTTATGAAAACGTACTCCAAACAGCACGTTTTCCCGGATCGACATTGGAAAGGGTGCGGGTTTCTGATGAACCATGCAGATGCGCTTCCGAATGATTCTGGCATCGATATCGCGTTCATAGAGGTTATTGTTTTTGAAATGAACTGTTCCCGAAATAACGCGGGCATCCGGGACAAGTTCCAGCGTCCGGTTCATTGCGCGTAAAAGCGTGACTTTCCGGAACCCGAAGGGCCGATAACGGCCAGCACCTGGCGGTCCAGCGCGGCCGTGCTTACGTCGTTCAGGACAGTGCGGCCGTTGAAGGAAACACACAGCTTCCTGACTTCAAAAATAACCGCAGGATGCAAGGCCGGCGGCGCGATACCGTCGGAAGACGCGATCGCATGGAGAATTTCCGTTTGTATGGTCACGTGGATGCAGCGCCCCCTATTTTACGTATAAGCAGGGCGCTCATGTTAAAGAGCAGCAATCCGATAATGAGGACGAGTGCCGTGCCGTAGGCCTGGTCGAAGGAGATTGCTTCCGATACGAGATGATAGAGATGCGTGGGCAGCGTCATCACGGGCTGTTCAAGTTTCAAGCCTCCCTTGGAGAAGTAGACGCTCGCGGTAAAGAGCACCGGCGCGGCGGAGCCCACGGCATGGCCTACGGCCAAAACTACTCCGGCAACGATGCCCGGCCATGCCTTCGGCAGAAGTATCTTCCGCACGAGGTACCAGCGGGTAACGCCCAGGGAGAGCGCTGTCTCCCGGTACCCCGGATCAACTGCCCTGAACGCTTCCTGAATGGAAATAAGCATGATCGGGAACATGATGAGCGCCAGGACAATGCTTCCCGCGAAAAGAGAAATGCCGAACTTAAGAAAAACGACCAGGAAAGCGTACCCGAAAAGCCCGTAAATGACCGAAGGAACTGCCGCCAGGCATTCGACGATGAAACGCGCTGAATCGTTAAAAACCCGGGAACGTCCATACTCCGAAAGGTAGACGCCTCCCGCGAGCGAGAGCGGAAACGCCATGAGAAGCCCGCATAACGCGAGGGCAAGAGAACCCTGTATAGCCGGCCCTATGCCTCCCGCAGTCCCGAGCGGCGCGCCTCGCGGATGGTCGAAAAGGAATGTCCACGACAGGCTGTGGCTTCCGTGAATCAGCAGGTAGCCGATGATAAATACCGGGAGAAGGACGCCGAGAAGACCGCAAACCCACAAAATAATATGAAATAGCTGATCAACGAAAACCGAACGCCGGTACGAAGCGAGTCTGACGCGTGCATCAGCAGGGTCTGCGGCGAGCAGGCAGGGTATGCTTATGTCATGCATGGGAGTGCTCCAAGGCCCGTTTTCTCAGGAACCAAACCGCCATATTGATTGCCAGGACAACGAGCATGAGAAAAAAACCTGACGCGAATAGGGCTTTGTATTTTTGCGACTGGCTGGCCGTCTCGCCGAGTTCCGTTGCAAGGAGCGCCGTAATCGGCTGGCCGCGGTCCAGGAGGGAACCGGGGCTGGCCGAAGAATTTCCCGTAAGCATGAGAACAGCGAGTGTCTCTCCCAGTGCCCTTGCCAGACCGAGGGCCACGGCCGCGAACAGGCCCGGCAACGCCTTGCGCATGACTATCCTGCGAATGACATACAGCCTGGTGACGCCGAAACCATATGCCGTTTCTTTCAGTTCCCGGGACACACTTCGGAAGGATTCGGCCGCGGTGCTCGCGATAAACGGGAGGACCATCACGGCGAGGATAAGACCCGCAATGAGCAGGCATTCTCCTGCCGGCATTGCAAACCACGTTTCAAAATTTTGGACCAGCATGACATAGCCAAAAAACCCGTAGACGACCGCGGGAATGCCTGCAAGGAGTTCAAGCGCAGGCTGCATGAGTTGCTGCAGCGGCCGGGGCGCGAGCTCAGCGATGAAGAGGCCGATGCCGAGACCCAAGGGGACTGCGACAGCCAGACTCATTCCTGCGACAATGAGCGTCGACAGCCACGCATGGAAGATGCCGTAGGTAGGCGGCGTGGCAAGCGGCGCCCAGGGGTCCCGCACGAGGAAATCGAGCATGTTCAAACCGAATCCGGAAAAGACTGATGACTCGCGGAGCACAAAGGCAATGATGAGCAGGAGCAGAAAAATTCCGGAGCAGAGCGCCGCTAAGCTGGCGAAACGGACTAGACCGTCGCTCGTAAAACGATGCTGCGGAATACTGAACTGTATCATTGGACAGCTTTTACCGGAACGTAGCCGTGCTCTTCAACGGTTTTTTGACCTTCATTGAGCATGAACGTGATGAACTTTTCAACGGCGGGCTCGGGATCTCCTTTCACCAGAAGCAGGAGCGGACGCGTCAGCGAGTATTTGCCGTTTATGACATTCTCGTTCGTGGGGGCAACGCCCTCGAACCGAAAAACTTTGAGCTCGGGGCTCTGGAGTGCGAGCACCGACGATATATAGCCGATGACGCTGGTATTTGTCTGTAGTTTTTTAAGGTTTGCGCCCTGAGACGGCACCTGGATCGCCTTTTGTGTGAAAGTCTTGTTTTTCAGGACCTCCTTCTGGAGGACTTCCGTGGACCCGCCAGCAGCATCGCGCATCTGCACGAGAATCGGCTTATTGGGAAGAGTTGCCTTGATATCCTTGAACGTAGCGGCTTCACCGGAAAAGATCCGGACGACATCCTCGCGGGTGAGATTTTCGATTTTCGCAAGAGGATTCTTTTTGTTCACGGCGAAGGCGACGCAGTCCTTGCTGATCAGATATTCTTTATGCTGCCCGAGTGCGGCCTTTTCTTTCTCCTTGATGTCCCTCGATGCCATCCCGATCATGACCGTGCCGTCCGTGACCGCTTTTACGCCGAACCCTGAGCCGCCGCCTGTCACGTAAATCAGGATCGGCACCTTGGGAAGCGCGGAGTCGACTTTGTCCCATGTCTCGAACTTCTCCATGAATTGGCTGGCGCTGTCCGCAATTACGGGAAGCAGGGTCGTCGAACCGCCGATGCGGATTATCCCGTCGAAGATCTTGGACTCCTGCGCACCGGCGTTCGAACTGAGTGCGAGAACTGCAAATAGAACAATACCTGCCATGAGCTGTTTCATTGGGTCCTCCAAAGATGAGATAATGCCTCTTTTATTATGGTCTCTTTATATCTGGTTCGAATTGTACGCCACCCTCGCTACATCTTTATGACAATGGTGTTAAGTTTTGGTTAAATGTTTTATCGCGATCTGCCCACCCGGAAATTGACAGAAACGATCGTCGCTTATGCCGCTGCGTCGACATCGATCATGATCCGCCCAGACAGTCGCCTGTCAGCAGGGCGCCTGCATTCGAGCACCAGCCTTTTGACCACCTGCTCGATTTCCTCGGGCCTGACGCGCTGATCGGGCATCATGGACAGAACTGCTTTTTTCATACGACCCTCAAACGTTTCTCCACCCTCGATGACGTCATCGTCAACGACGGTCACGGAAACCGGTTCGGTGTAGTAGACTTCGTCGACAACTCCGCTTTCAATCTTGATGATGATGTGGTTCATGTGATCCTCCTTGAGCTTCTGATTTCGCCAAATACTCGTCCGACCTTCTCCATGGCGTGGTACGCATTTGTATTTATGGTGTCAATGATACAGGAGGGCTGTTACAGGAGAATGAAGCAGAAGTGAAGTTTACGTTAAATTCGGCGGGTTTATTTTGCGGCTTTTGTACGGTTCCTGGTCAGGCCGTCTTCAGCCACTCAACGATCTGCTGGTAAATCTGATCGCGTATTCTTCTGACGGCTTGGAGCTTTTCCTCGTCAGTGCCGGTCAACGTCGAGGGGTCTTCGAAGCTCCAGCTTAGCCCTTTACGGGGAGGACGTGATTTTCAGCAAATAAATTGCTACTAAGGTATTTGGATAAGCTTTAATGCCACGCCGATAAGTGCGGCCTGTTCTTTGCTCATCTCGCCCAAGCTATCACGTCGTTCTGTCATGCGTCGGAAGCGAGTGAAGTCTGTCGGCAAACCTTCTGTATCCACAAGATAAGCAATTTTTTGGATGATCACCCTGATGTCTTCCGGATGTTTTATCCGGCCTTTTATCTTGGGAAAATATTTAACCTTTATCCGGCCTCTGGTGCTATCGAATTCGACATCTGTCACTCGGTGCATCGCGAGAATAATATAATCACCGAGCGATTGCCAAAAGATTTCATCATGATCTTTCCAAGACGGAAGGTAAAAGCGCAATAAGGCAGGCTGTTTTTTCCCGTTTGGCATTATGCTCTTATAAAGCACAACAGGAAAATTATCTACCTCTTTGTTCTCGATCTTTTCGAGCTTTTCAAACAGATTGATTCTTTGCTGCTTACGAAAAAGTTTATCGATCTGATCTAAAACGCCGCCCTGTCCAAGACCTTCCTGAACTTTCTCGAGTACAGTTGTTAATGTGTTTGTCATTGTTCGACTCCTTACTCTTTATTCTAGCCTGTGGAGTAAACCGCAGCGCCGTCAGATGGAAAGCATTGTTAGTCCGGCTTGAGCATGCCCTCCATGCAGTCTGCGCGCCATAAACAATTCTTTTGACTGCATGTCTGGATAGAGAAGGTAGCAAAACATACGTTGCTCCCTTCTGCTATTCGAATAGCCCTAATAAGGTCTGTTTTATTCATTTTCCCAGCATTAACGCCTTTTTTCTTTGCAATGTCCTTAATGTCTTGAATCTTCATGCCCATACCGCCATAAAGTGTCTCCTGTCAAAGGCTGCCCCCATGTTTTTTCCTCAATGTGTTGTTCAGGGAACAGTAACGCCTTGTTCTCCTAACCACTCTATGATTTTTTGGTCAATCTGGTCTCGAACTTCCCGGAATTTTGATAGCTTTTCCTCATCTGTTCCCTCAAATGCTGCGGGGTCTTCAAACCCCCAACGGACGTGTCGCCCTACGCTCATCAGAAAAGTTCGCGGACAGTTTTTTTCAGCTTGATCGCAGACGGTGAAAAAATATGCGACATGTACCTTCCCCATATATTCTTTCACACTTTTTGATTTATAACCATTCAAACTGACGCCAACTTCCTCCATTACACGAATTGTATAAGGATTAATTCTTTTTGGCTCCAAACCTGCACTGTGAACTTCATACTTCTCCCCAGCATATTTTCTGAGAAATGCTTCAGCCATTTGGCTGCGGGCTGAGTTCCCTGTACAAAGGAATAACGCCTTTGGTTTGGTCATAATTGCAATCTCCTATCGCATTCTGTAGAAAAAATACCAATTTAAAAACAATCTAGATAAAAAAAAGAACGGAATTAAAAAGGGTGGATAATTATTATAGGATATCTATAAATCTATAAATAGGTCAAGTTAAGATTGTGTTACAGACGGGGTATTGTAAGGTTATGGGCAGAGGAGGTTGCACTTCAGATACTCGGATAGCTCGTCAGGCTTTTTCTCGGTTCCCGCCGCCTTCGCTGCCGTCATAGATAATCTCACCCGTCTTCTTCAGAATGCAAATAATGCGAGAGGGAGCCAGGCTGAAGCGAGTTCTGTTATCCGTCATGTACGCGACCCAACATTCTTCAAAGGCGCATTTACCGAGGAAATTCCGACCCTTAACGCCAGTCTCGTTTATATCGAGGATAGGCATCTTTGCTGTGTACGACCCGAAGCTTTCCCCGAGATATTCCACAATGATCTGTTTTGCGTCCGTGCGATTTAATAAATTCATATTTATGACCTTCTATGCCTTTGGAGCTCACATCTGAATACTCATAAGCAATGAAGTAACTGCCAAGCCGCGCTTTAACACACGCGAAAGCGATTCTTTGCTTTTATCCGAAAGTGTGTTGTCGATTCCATCGTAAACCATTTGTAACGGCTCGCGGAGATCAATCACTTTTAGATGTCATAAACTACCGCACCTCTGATCATAGGTCAAGTTAAGATTGTGTTACAGCCAGGGCGTTTTCGACTGGACATTCACTCACGTCATTCTTTGTTTGATTCTCTTTGTTCACGTCGATCGTTTCTTACCCTTCACAGTGTGCTCCTTTCGTGATGGGGAATAATCTGTAAAAAGTCGTTTCGATACTCTCGCCATTCTACATATTATTGTACACTTTCATACTAGGCAAGAGTATACCTGGCACAAGTTCTTTGCGATGGATACTTAGTGCAGGATGCCGGGTGATCCTTGTGGCAAGCTTTGCCTGCTGAAAGGATGTTAGCGTTCAACGTGCTAAGTAGAATAAATGCTAACCGAAGTAAACGAGTTTACCGAAATCCAGCGCCTTGCTTAAATCGATGAAATCACGGGTGAGAAGCAAGGTCGAGCTGTCCTGAACATGTTAACGGATTCAGGACAACAGTATAAATCCTTTTTCAGCGGCCTGCGCAATGAATTGGTTACAAAAGTGCTATGTAGGGAAGTAATGAAAGAGCAGGTAGACTTCACAGCATGAAGGAGATAATATTTAAAATATAAAAGGAGGATATCTCATGGCACTATTTGATGATGTATTGAAAGGTAATATTGTTACTGGTCTGGCTATCGGCATCGGAGCAGCAATATTGGCACCTGTAGTTATCCCTTTGTTTGCCAATATCGCGAAGCCTCTGGCAAAAGCCGCAATAAAAGGAGGTATGCAGATGTATGAACGCGGCAAGGAAACTTTTGCCGAGGTTGCTGAAATCACGGAGGATATTGTGGCTGAAGCAAAGGCGGAATTGGCCGAGTCGACAGCAGCAGCTGCGGCAGCACCAACGGCTGCAGAGGCTGTTGCAGCGGCAGCAGCACCGGTAGCGGCAAGATCCAAACGCAGGCCAGCCGCGTCATGATTCCTGATGCCGTCATTGCCCATGCATCGACCGGGAGATTACGAATCAGGATCTCCTCACAAAAAGGGAACCTTGCAGCACTAAAGTCCCAGGGGGATCAGCTTGCCGCGTGTCCGGGCATTCTCTCCATTGAGGTGAATCCGGGTACGGGGAGTATACTCTTGCTTCACCAAACGACGGTGCATGAGATTGCGGAGTATGCGCGATCCGGGAACCTTTTTTCTTTACAGGAACAAAAGGATTCAAGGGTACCCTCAGCAAATCTTCACCGGAACCTTGGGGAGACATTCAAGAGCGTTGATCGGCAGATACAGAACCTCACGGGTGGTGATATGGACCTGAGCGGGTTTGCAGTCGGAGCATTAGTTATAGCGGGTAGTGTGCAAATCCTGTCAGGGAATGCGGGGCCAATACCGTGGTCTGCAGCATACTGGTATGCATACAATCTCTACTCGAAAACAAAAGACGGGGAAAAGAAATAACATAAGCAGCTCTTAGATAAGCGGGAACTCTTCCAGTTCCTTTCCGCCTTGTCAGCTACGAAAAATTCGAGTAGCAGACAATTCGGCATTCCCAAGATATCCATTCCCGGAATTATCAAAATATCCAGGATACAAGAAGATACGATAAGTTTTTGTGAACCTTGGCAAGGAGGATATTATGAGTGACAGCAAACAAAAGGCACCAGCGAAGAAGACAGTGAAGCGCGGTCCGCACGGCACATCATCGGGATCGGATCAGAAGATTACAACTAGGACAACAACTAAAGGAGCAGACATGACAAACGCAAAGTCCATAGGTAGTGAAACGTCAGCCCGGGACATCGGCAAAGCAGGATCTGCAGTGAGAGAGGGTGTCGTGAGCAGTCTCAAGGGGATCAACGAGATCGAAGCGGAGATCGTCAGCCTCGTCAGGAACATCGTATCCAACACGCTTCGTGCAACAGGCGCAGTGGCCGATGAAGCTGTCGGTATCACGAAGGATGTAGTCAAGGGGGCCATTCAGGCCACTGAAGAGGTCGGCACCGGACTCATCTTGAGCACCAAGAGCGTGGCAAAAGGGGTGATCATGGGCGTAAGCGATGTTGGCGGCGATGTTATTTCCGTGGCAGGACAGACCGTCAGCGGCGCTGTCAAGGGTGCTGCCGAGGTCGGCGCTGATGTTGCCATGGTTGCCCGCAGGGCCGTAGATGGCGTGATCGAGGCAACGAAGGAGGTCGGGGGGAATGCCGAGGAAGTGGCAAAGGTTGCAGTCACTGGCGCGATTGATGCGGCGGCTTTGATCGGCAACACGGCAGTCAAGGCGGTAAAGGACATGCTTGTCGGCGTTGTTGAAGGTGTGAAGGAAGTAGCGGGCAGTGCCCTCCCGAAGTCGAAACAGGCTTAATCAGTCATCGCCTGGCTTGTGACCGGTTTCCATTTCACTGTGGGAGGAATAGTCCGTGGTCCAGGCCGTTCATACATCGGTAAAAGGACGGGCCCGTTATAAAGTAGAGGGCCTGTATCGCTCGGAGTCCCTGAAAAAGCAGATCGAGCAGAATCTTGCGCAGCACACGTGGATCCTGAGCGTTTCGATTAACACCCTCACGGGAAGCGTTCTCGTGCTGTTCGATTCGCAGAACGGCAATCATTCATCAGCAGTGGCCTCCCTCCTGCAGTCCGTGGTCGAGCGTACCAACGGAGACCCGGTCGGGGGTAAGGAACGCCGTGCCCCTGATACGCCGCAGGGGAAAGGGACGGTGATGGTACGCCCCGTGCGCACCGCCGTCTCTCCTCCCCACACTCCCGCTGGCAAGGAAGTGCCGAGCCTGCGGACTGTTCGCAAACAGGTTGCCAATGCAGAGGACCAGCAGGCAGAACCTTGGCACTGTGTGGCGAAGAAGGATGTCTTGCAGCGATGGGGCACATCAGCGTCAAACGGTTTATCCGAAGAAGCAGCCCGCCTTTTGTACATCCAATATGGTCCCAACATTCTGCCTGAATCCGTTCCTCGCTCAGGCTGGAGCATCTTTTTCGATCAGTTCAAGTCCCTTCCTGTAGCTCTCCTCTGCGTTGCTGCCGGCATTTCCGTTGCTACAGGCGGGCTCGCCGATGCTGTCGTGATCATGGGAGTCGTCGTCACCAACTCCTCCATCGGGTATGTCACCGAAAGCCAGTCGGAAAAGATCATCCACGGGTTGAAGAACCTCGTGCAGCCGACCTCAACCGTGATCCGCGGCGGGGTCATGACGACCATCGATGCCAAAGAGGTCGTGCCCGGCGATCTGCTCGTGCTAAGACCGGGAAGCTATGTCGCGGCGGACGCCCGTCTCATAGAGGCAAAATATCTGAGTATCGATGAGTCGGCGTTGACGGGCGAGAGCATGCCGGCGATAAAAACCACCGATGAACTGAAGGTATCGGACATTCCCCTTGGCGACCGGACCAACATGGTCTATATGGGCACCCTGGTTACGGGAGGACAGGGACGCGCCGTCGCGGTGGCGACAGGTCGCTTTACCGAGGTCGGGAAGATCCAGACCATGGTGGGAGAAGCGCGGCCGCCCGACACGCCCTTGGAACGGCAGATGGACCACCTGGGGGTCCAGTTGGTGTATATCACCTGCACTGTATGCGGCATCGTGTTCATCGTAGGCATTCTGCGTGGTTACGGTTTTCTCCAGATGCTGAAGACCTCCATTGCCCTTGCTGTAGCCGCTGTGCCCGAGGGGCTTCCGACCGTTGCGACGACGACCCTCGCGCTCGGCATCAAGCGCATGCGGGGTCTGAATGTGCTCATCCGTCACCTTGACGCCGTCGAAACGCTCGGCTCGGTCGAGACCATCTGTCTTGACAAGACCGGCACCATCACCATGAACAAGATGTCGGTGGTCCAGATCCATGCAGGCATGCGCCGTCTCGATGTTGTTAATGGCAGGATCATGGCGGAAGGAAAAAGCATAAATCCCTATACGAGCGAGGACGTCCTCCGTCTGCTCCATCTGTCAGTGCTGTGTAATGAATCGATAGTATCGGGACTGGAAGGAGATTATCTCGTCGAGGGTTCATCGACGGAAAACGCCCTCGTGAACCTTGCGCTCAGCGCCGGCGTGGATGTCAACTCGCTTCGGACCCAGCACCCCATCGTGAAGCTGAACTACCGATCGGAAGACCGGCAGTTTATGAGCACCGTGCATAGTTCGAATGACCGGCAGCGGCTTATGGCTCTCAAGGGCAGCCCGTCCGATGTGCTGTCAGTCTGCAAATGGTACGTCAAGGACGGCCGGCAACTGGTGATGGACAACGATACCCGCGCGGTCTTCGATGCAGAAAATGAACGGATGGCCGGTGAAGCGCTCCGCGTGCTGGCCGTAGCCTATGCCGTGACCAACGGAGATACCCTGCGCAGCGATGAGATCATCCAGCAGGGACTCGTCTGGGTCGGACTCGTCGGCATGGCGGATGTGGTCAGGAGCGGCGTCAAGAATCTCATCAACACGTTCCACCGTGCCGGGATCGATACCGTTATGATCACCGGGGACCAGAGCCCCACGGCGTATGCCATCGGCAAGGAGCTCAATCTGAGCAAGGGCGAGGAACTGGAGATCCTGGACTCGACCAATCTATCACAGCTTGAACCCGAGGTCATGACGGCACTTGCCGGGCGGATCCATGTCTTCGCCCGGGTGAGCCCGGCCAACAAGCTTCAGATCGTCCAGGCGCTCCAGGCAGCAGGAAAGGTCATTGGCATGACCGGCGACGGCATCAACGACGGACCTGCGCTCAAGGCGGCCGACATCGGGATCGCTCTGGGACACACGGGGACTGACGTGGCGCGGGAGGTAGCAGACGTGATCCTGGAAGATGACAACCTCGAGACAATGGTCGTGGCCATCAGCCAGGGGCGGACGATCTACAACAATTTGCGAAAATCTGTCCGGTACATGCTTTCGAAGAACACGAGCGAGATCATGATCATGTTCACCGCTCTTGCCGCCGGCATGGGACAACCGTTCAACGTCATGCAGCTTCTCTGGATCAACATGATCTCGGACATCTTCCCTGGCCTTGCCCTTGCCCAGGAACCGCCCGAGCCGGATGTGCTCCTGCGGCCTCCCCGCAATCCCCAGGAACAGCTCATCAATACGGCAGACTTTAAAAGGCTCCTCTTCGAGGCTTCCACCATCTCGGCGGGGACGCTGACGGCCTACGGCTACGGAGTCCTGCGCTACGGGCAGGGGCCCCAAGCCAGCACGATGGCTTTCACGAACTTTGTCACGGCAGGGCTCCTGCACGCCATCAGCCACCGTTCCGAGACCCACAGTATCTTTGACGCTGCGCGGCTCGCGCCAAACAACTATCTCACCGTTGCCCTGACAGGCTCGCTGGGATTGCAATCGCTAACCCTGGTCGTCCCGGGCCTCCGGAGTTTCCTCGGGATGAGCCCGCTGAATCCCCTCGACCTGGCAATTTCGATCGGGACCGCTGTCGCTCCCCTGCTCATTAACGAAGCGACGAAGAGGATCTCTGCTCCATCGTTGGTGCTGAATGGCAGTTCAACGGCCCCGGTTCCGGTATTGAACGGCAATCAAGTTTTTGCAGTTACTTGAGCATGCATAGTTCATAGAGAGGGTCAAATGAAAAAAGATTTCATGTTCACCTCTGAATCGGTGACCGAAGGCCATCCTGACAAGCTCTGCGATATCATCAGCGATGCCGTTGTCGATCATTACCTCCAAAAAGACCCCTATGCGAAGGTCATTGCCGAATGCGCCGTTTCCACGGCGATCGTATTTATTGCTGCGAGGTTCGCAGCTGTTGCTCATATGGACTTTGCAAATGTAGCGCGACAGGTGATAAGCCAGGTCGGTTACGACCAGCATGCCTTCAACGCGAAGACCTGCAGCATTGTGACGAGCTTGAAGGAATTCCCACAGGAAGAACGTCGTCCTGTTGATGAGCGTGCCATGTCCGATGAAGAGATCGAGCGCGTCCCGGTCAAGAACCAGGTCACCGTGTTCGGTTTCGCATGTGATCAAACGGCGTCCTTCATGCCACTTCCGATCTGGCTTGCTCATCGTCTTGCCCGGAAGCTCACTTCCGTACGGCTCCAGAAAACGCTCGACTATCTTGCGCCCGACGGCAAGACCCAGGTCGGCATCGAATACCGTGACGGCACACCGTCGCGTGTTCACAGCATCACCATTATTGCAAGCCAGAAACGGGCCGACGGCAAAGGCGGGCCCGATGCCAAACGGCTCCAGGACGATATTCGGGAGATGGTGCTGAATCCTGTTTTTCAGGACGAGGAGATCAAACCGGATGTGCACACCCGGATCTTCGTCAATCCCGACGGTCCCTTCATCGGCGGCGGTCCTGCCATGCACTCAGGGTTGACCGGGAGAAAGAACGCAATCGATACCTACGGCGAGTATTCCCGCCACAGCGGGGCAGCCTTGAGCGGGAAAGACCCTTCGAGGATCGACCGGATCGGCGCCTATGCCGCCCGGTATGCTGCAAAGAATGTCGTCGCAGCCGGACTTGCAACCTCTTGCGAAGTTCAGCTCAGTTATTCCATCGGATTTTCGCGGCCGGTGAGCATCCAGGTGGAAACCTTCGGGACCGGGAAAGAATCTGATCAAAAAATAGCAGATCTCGTTGAGAAAAATTTCGACTTTCGAACAGCGGGGATCATACGCCAGTTCAACCTCCGATACCTCCCCTCTCAGATCAAGGGCGGTTTTTATCGCAAGCTCGCAGCGTACGGTCATGTAGGAAGAATGGATATCGGCCTGCCATGGGAATTGACTGACAAGGCGGTTCTCCTGAAAGGGTGAGGCAGGCATACTGAAGGGCCGGCGAACCATGCATGAAACTGAGGAAAAGCACGTAACAGGCCAGACGCTCGTTCTTGTCGTAACAATCGCCTATTTCTTCGTAGAATTGTTCGGGGGGCTCTATTATCACAGCATCGCCCTCGTGACCGACGCGTCGTTCATGGCCGTCAATATCTCGGGGCAGATCATCGCGCTCTGGGTGACCAGGCTGGCCCGCAGACAGCCGGACAAGGTCAATACCTTCGGGTACGAGCGCGCGAAAGTGCTGTCCGGCCTGTTCAACGGGATGCTCGTTGGCTTCATCCTGTTCTATGTTTTCACGGAAGCCTTCCAGAAGATCCTGCACCCGCAACCCATTGAAGCGGATAAAGTCCTCGTCATTGCCGTTCTGGGCCTCTTCGCGAACCTCTTCGGTCTCGTTCAACTGTATAGGTATTCAAAGGACGTGAACATAAAAGGGGCCCTGCTCCTGATCCTGAACGATACCCTGGGCTCGGTCGGTGTCATCGGTTCCGCCATCATCATACGATATACCCACCTTTATGTTGTGGACCCCCTTGCCGGCATCCTGATCGGCTGCCTGGCTGCCTATCCGACCTTTTTCTTGATCAGGGACAGCGTTAAGATCCTGATGGAGGGGAGTCCTGCCAGGATCGATGTCGACGAAGTTTCCAGCTTTCTGCAGCGATCGTTCCCTGAAATACATCATGTAAAGGATATGCATATCTGGGGTCTTTCACCGGAGAAGGTGATCCTCGTTGCAAGGATCAGGACGAACGGATCGGGAAATGGCCGTGAAACCATCAGGCTGATGAAGAACATGCTGAGGGAGAAATTCGGTTTATTCGACATTTACTTAGAGGGATATGAAACACGGCAGCACGAAGCAACAACAGTGGCGCACGATGCGCTCACTCCGGACTACCAAAAGGACTGATTTTATGACCCGCAGCCTGTTGGTGAAAAGCCAAGGATGAGGAAGGGGGAACACAACATGAACAAACGCATTCTCCAAGACATTGAAGCGGGCCCACGACATCACGAGATCGCGGTCGAAAACCTCGCGCAGAGCCTGAAGCGGCCAAAGGAGCGTGTTACGACCATTTACCAGATGGTGCTGAGGCACTATTCGCGGACCGCACGGATCAAATACTTTCTCTCTGCACTTGTCTCAAAGCGCGTCAAAGACCTGCTGCGGGATACTACGCCGACGACTGACATAGAAAGCAGGAGGGGCCATTCGCGGGAGTTGTGAACAGACTCGATCCCGATAGCGGTTTTGAACTTGTAAATGAATCGGACCTTGCAAATCCACAAGGGAAAGCTAATGCCGGGATGCGGTACGCGCAAGTAATGAAATATAACTAAGTCTAGCTTCGATAGAATGCTTACTGATTCAAAAATCCGCGACATCTTTCCCGGCAACCTGTGCATATAACCAAAGACAGGCAGACGAAGTGATCTTGAAGAATAGCTGCCCCTTCTCTTTTTTCGTGTACGTGTGAGGGCTTAACAGAGGCAGGCATAATCAAATGAGGAATGGGGCATAAAAGTCGTCAAGCTCCCGCCGGAATTGAAAAAGGCTCATCGCTCAAAGCTCAAGCGCGCGCTGGATGACTTCTAACGGGATATGGCTGAACACCACGGGAGTGCATTCATACGTAGCAGCGAATAAGAAACGGAGGAGAGGATGGCATGATGAGTATGGTTCTTGTATTCGATGCATTCGTGTTTACTGCCTGTCTCAACTCCGTGAAAATGAGAGTAGAGCAGCGTCGATCCTGGTGCATGCTGGGAAAAGGAATAGATGGACTTTGTGTTAGAGCAATAAAGCCAGAAATGATAAGCCCGAACCCTGAAGGGCCGTTTCAATGAAAGCTCCGGATACCGCCTTGGCCACCACGTTGAATGCTTTGGACGTCGCCCGGTGGATTACCTGGTCGTTCGTGATCTTTTTGTCGGGATGATAGAAGCCGGCATGCTCCAGGGTGCGCAGGATGTCCTGATGACAGACCTCTTTGTGATCATAGTGAATCAAAAGACTGCCTGTGGTTGGATTGAATTCAGCGGTTCCGATACCATGACCCATATCCACGAGGGCTTTTCGAACCTCATAGTGGACTGAGCTTTTTTTGAACAAGGAACTTTTTATCCGCAGTCTTCCCGGCACATTATGCACGTAGCAGTTCATGAGATGAGACCTCCTTCTTGAAGGGGATTTTTATATACGATTTGCAAACAGGATATTCTGAGCACCTGAATCGAATCGCTTTTTTATCATGCATGTAAAGGTGCATCTTGAAGCCGCATTGGGGACAGGTTGGACGCTTCTCCAATTCATGCCTCGCAAAGCCGAGAACAAACTGTCTTCCGCACAAAATGCATCTGAGACGCTGCTTGCCGTTGTTGATATGGCCGTATTTATAAACCGCTTCAGAGGCGCAAGCCGGACAGGTGAGATTGTCTGTTTTCTTGGTCATTTTTATAATCTTCATAACGTATCCAAATTAATTAAACTGATTATACCTACTCATTATTTCACCCGTATTACGGGAATGTTAAGATTGTGTTAAATCTTTTATCATGATCCGTTCCCTTCGGCAATGGACGTAAAGGATCTTCGATTACGCCGCTGCATCGACATCGATCATTATCATCCGAGCAGCAATAGGCCGCCATTCCGAGTGTCACCGGGAGTTGCATGTTCGAAGTTAGGCATTGCGATCCGGCACCGAGTCCAAAATAGGGCTAAAGAGCTCATGCAGGACCTCGACGACCGAATCGCCGCCGATATTCGATGCAGAGAAAGGCATATACCCCTTGTTAAGACCGCGCAGACGGATAGCACCGCCGGGCCGCTCTATCGTGAGCGAGAACAGGCCGCTCCAATGCTCTTGTAAAGGCCGGGGAGGCCTTTGCCTGTAGTCACCATCGGATCATTCAACGCACCCGCCGGCGTTTCACCGTTCATCGCCTGGAGTATATTCTGTGCTGCTTGCATAGCGATCTCGCGCCGGACGTCGTCGACTGCGGATCCGATATGCGGAGTGAACAGGGTGTGAGAGTCGTCGGTAAGGAGTGCGGGTGCGATTATGCGGGGACGGTCGTCGAGAGCCCAGTCCTCCAGCTCGAAGGCATCGGCGGCATACCCTGCTAAATGGCCGTCGGCGAGCGCCTCAGCAACCGCCTGCTCGTCCACGACGGAACCGCGGCACACGTTCACCAAATAGCTTCCTCGCATCATCATGGCGATCTCCTGTCGGCCGATAAGATGCCTGGTCGCAGGAGTCAGGGGTGTGAGCGGGAGGACGAAGTCGCTCGTCGCCATCACTTCCTCGAAGGACGTCGGCGACAGCCGCAACGCCTCCTCGGTCTCCAGGGGAAGCCGAACCGGATCATTGTAGGTCAAAGCGCGCATACCGAACCCGGCCAGGCGTTGGGCGACCGCCTGTCCTACTGCACCCATCCCGATGATACCGAGCGTCCGGCCCGCGAGGCCCGTTCCGTACAGTTGCGGCCGCCAGCCCTTGAACGCGCAGCTCCTTATGAAACGGTCACCCTCGAGTACATGACGGCCGAGGCCAATGAGGAGGCCGATCGCCAGTTCTGCTGTGGGGATGGTGAGAAGGTCGGGGACGATGGTGAACCAGATTCCTCTCCTGGTGCAGGCATCTACGTCGAAATTGTCATAGCCCTTGAGCGCGGCGCTTATAACCTTCAGTTCGGGACATAAGGAGAGAAAGTCATTATCAATGCGGTCGGTCATGAATGCCATGATGGCCTGTGCATTCGAAGCGCGATGTAAAAGCTCCTCACGCGACAGCGTATCCCGTGTATCGTTGGGAACAACGTCGCACTCCCTTTGTAAACGTTCGATGACTTCGGGGTGTACCCATTCGGTGATAACTACTTTTGGTCTCATGCTCTTTTTTCTCCGTTCAAAATTATTTGAACTTCCTTCGCAATGCAGAACCAAGGCGGTCTACGAGTGTGACCATCAGCAGGATGACGAGCAGGATTGCTGAAACATCCTGGTACTGCATGATCCTGAGTGACGCCATCAGCTCGAAGCCGATGCCGCCCGCACCGACCATGCCCATGACGGTCGAGGCACGAAAGTTATATTCCCAGCGGTAAATGGATACGTCGGCCATCTGGGGAAGCACCTGGGGCAGGATGCCGTGGAAGATTACTTGAAGCTTTCTCGCGCCCGCAGCGCGCACCGCTTCCACCGGCTCCTTATTGACGAGCTCGATCGCCTCGGCATAGAATTTGCCGACCATTCCGATCGAATGCAGCCCCAGCGCGAGGACGCCGGGCAAAGCGCCGAAGCCGACCGCGGCAACGAACACTATGCCCATGATCAACTCCGGAATGGAACGGAGCAGGTTCAGCACACCTCGCGCCGCAGAGTAAACGAGCGGGTGCGGCGATGTATTGGACGCCGCGCACAGGGCAAGGGGAAAAGACAGCAGGACGGCGAGCGCAGTGCCGCCGATGCTCATGGCTACTGTATCGAAAAGGGGTTTGATCCATGTTCCCGCATCCCTGAAGTTCGGTGGAAACCCCTCCCGCATCAGGCCCAAGATGCTGGGTACGCCTTCCATCAGCCGACGAGCGTCAAAAAGCCCGACGAACCATGAGCAAAGTACGATTACGGCCGTGACTGCCGCGCCGAGCGTCAGGGTGCGTTGCCAGGACCGCCGCTGAGCCGCGATGACCTGGCTGAACTGGTGTTCGACGCTGGTCGACATGATTACCACTACATCTTCGCCAGATCCAGGTTTAGCACGTGCGCAAGTTCCCTGATCACATCATAGTCCTTGTCGGCAATCGGGCCGAAGCCGTCTGCCTTGAAGGCTTTCAGGACTTCCTTGTCCGTAAGGTTGATGAAAGCGCTGCGGATCTTATCTTTCAGCGCCGGTTGAAGATCGGAGCGCATGGTCCAGGGATATTCGGGGTATTGCCTGGATTCGGCAATGACCTTCACGCGCGCAGGGTCGATGATGTTCCGCTGCACGAGCGATTCGAAGATCGGCTTGCTCAGGCCGCCGGCCTGAGCCTTGCCGTTCTGAACGGAGATTGCAACTGCATCATGAGAACCGAGAAAGTGCTCCTGGTAGTCCCGTTTCGCTTCCAGGCCCTTATCCTTGAGCATGGATTTAGGGATCAGGTGGCTTGACGTGGACGCCGTATCGCCGAAGGCCATGTCCTTTCCCCTGATGTCGGATAAAGCGTTGACACCTGAGGAAGTATTGGCGATGACGACACTCTGATAGGTCATACTGCCTTTTTTCTTCATGGCAGCGAAGGCCTCGATATTGCTTTTAGAACGGGCGAGCACATAGGAGAGCGGACCGAAATAGGCCAGGTCGATACGGCCATGACGCATGGCTTCGATCATGGAGCTGTAGTCGGTCGTGACCACGAGTTCGACTTTCTTATTGAGCTGCGTCTCAAGGTACTTCTTTAGGCCCTCATTGTTCTTGATCACCGTTGAAGCGTTTTCATCGGGAAGCAGTGCGACTTTCAGGGTATCCGGGTCGGGGTTGCTGGCCGCCCGCGCGTGCTGAGCAATGCCGACGCCCAGAAACAACATGAGAAGAACAAGAAATAACCGTTTCATAATGCTTGACCTCCTGTGTTAGAGTGTAGTGAATGCCATTGAGACCGGCGCCTGATCGGACGCAGCGCGTTCCGCTGCTCCAACGCAGTATGCGTTCTCGTTCTGTGGTATTGGTGTGTTGTAGATTACGGACAGCGCGTCCGGCGTCAGATCCTCCGGACCGCCGTCGAACACGATCTTTCCTCGCGAAACGCCGAGAACCCGGTCGGCAAAGGTCCGGGCCAGTTCCACCTGGTGCAGGCTGACGATGGCCGTAATGTTCTCCTGCTCGCATACCGAATAGAGAAGGGACAGCACCATTGCGGACGTTGCGGGGTCCAGGCTTGCCACGGGCTCATCGGCGAGGATGAGCTTTGGGTGTTGGGCAAGCGCCCGCGCTATGCCGACCCGCTGTTGTTCGCCGCCGCTCAATGCGTCGGCCCGCTCCAATGCCTTGTGTAGCAGTCCGACACGGTCGAGGCTTTCCAGACCGATAACGAGTTCACAATGCGGAAGGGGCAGGAGGCTGCGCAATGTCGAATGGTAGCCCAAACGACCGATGATTACATTGCTGAGGGCAGTCAACCTGCCAAGGAGTTGATGATGCTGAAATATCATTCCTGTCCGCCGCCGGGACTCGCGCAGTATCTTGCCATCGGCCAGCGGACCGAGACCATCGACGAATATCATCCCGGTCGTCGGCCTGCAGAGGTAATTGATGCTCCGGAGCAACGTGGACTTTCCCGCACCCGACGGTCCCAGCAGCACAGTGAATTGCCCCTGCTTGAACCTAACCGAGGTGGGGAGCAGCGCCTTGATCCCGCCGGGGTAGGTTACGCTTATATTCTCCAGAGTGATCATAACGCACGCTCCTCATTTCCTGTTTCAGTAGGTATTGACCTTGAGGTGAAGCCGAGAAACTATCTTCAGCGCAATACGCATGTGAGGTGCTTTTTTTGTTTTTTACATGACCATATTTATAAACCGCTTCAGAGGCGCACAGTGGACATTTGAGATTCAACATTTTCACTGTCGTTATTAGCCCAAAAAAGTATGATGAGATCATACAATGTCCTCGTTACACCCGTATTAACGAAAAGTTAAATTTTGGTTAAATGATTTTCATAACCTGTCCACTTGGAATGGACGAAAAGGCGGTCGCTTATGCCGCTGCTTCAACATTGATCATGATCCGCCCAGGCTGTCGCCTGTCCGCGGGCCGCCTGCATTCGAGCACCAGCCTCTTGACCACCTGTTCTATTTCCTCTGGCCTGACGCGCTGATCGGGGGTCATGGACAAGACCGCCTTTTTCATTCGACCCTCAAACGTTTCTCCTCCTTCGATGACGTCGTGATCAACGATGGTTACGTTGACCGGTTCCGTGAAATAGACGTCGGCAACAACTCCGCTCTCTATCTTGATGATGATCTGATTCATATCTTCCTCCTTAGCTGATTGTAAGCAGCACTCCGCCGCTGTTCCTCATGGGACGTCCCGCGATCTTGCTGGAGCGTTTGTCAGGTAGTATCGAACCGATGATACAGGAGAGGTATTGCAGGAGTATTAAGAGGAGGTGAAGTTTCTATTAATTCTTTTGACCGCACTCAGACAAGGCATGCGTAATAGGCGCAGCGCCCGTCGCGGCTTTTGCGAGGCCCTGCGGATTGACTACCCATCAATTATGAGAACGCCTGAACATTGCCAGGACTGGCCCTGTGGAGGATCGAGAGTCTTGTGTGGTGATCAGCGGATATTTCGAGGAGAGAGGTATACATCACGTCGTACCGTTTGTGAGAGACGCGGAGCAGGCTGGCTTAATCGGTTTCAGTTTGTCCGGTCAGGTCTCAGACGGCAAGGCTGATTCGCGCTCGCGGTCCTTGCTATGGTCGCGGGCAATGAGCATATAGATGGAAGGGACGACGAAGAGGGTGAAGACTGTGCCGACGGACAAGCCCCCCACCAGGACAAGACCAATGGAGTTACGGGCAGCGGCGCCGGCGCCGGAGACGAGGGTCAGCGGAAAGTGACCGGCGATGGTTGCGGCGGTGGTCATCAGGATGGGCCGCAGGCGGGTCATGGCCGCTTCGCGTACCGCATCGAGCTTGCTATGGCCCTGCAGCTGGAGCTTGTTGGCGAACTCGACGATCAGGATGCCGTTTTTCGCAACGAGACCTACCAGTGTCACCAGGCCGACCTGAGAGTAAATGTTGAGCGTGGTGGTCCAGCCGTGGGTCCAGAACGGCGTGTTCGGGTCGGGAATCTTCAGGAAGATGAAAATGAGCGCGCCGAAGATCGCCAGCGGCACCGAGCCGGCGAGTATGACGAAGGGGTCGCGGAAGCTGTTGAACTGGGCAGCCAGCACGAGGAAGATCAGGACAATGGCAAGGCCGAAGGCGGGAAGGAACTTGTTCCCCTCGGTGCGCAGCTGGCGCGACTCGCCGGTGTAGTCGAGGACATACCCCTTCGGGAGGATCTTCGTCGCCTCGCCCTCCAGGAAACGCAGGGCTTCGTCCAGCGGCCGCATTGCCACGCCGCTGATCTTGACCGCGTTGAGCTGCTGGAAGCGGTTGAGCGAACGGGGGACCACGGACTCCCTGAGGGTTGCGACGGTGGAAAGCGGCACCAGCTTGCCGTTGGGACCGGTGACATTAATATTCTTCAACTGGTCCGGATTGAGGCGATCAATTCGCTGGATCTGGGGAATGACCTTATAGCTCCGCCCTGCTATGTCGAAGCGGTTGACGAAATCGCCGCCCACCATGCCCCCCAGGTCGGCGCCGACCTGCCCCAGGCTGAGACCGAGGGCGGCCACCTTGTCTCGATCGATGACGAACTCGGTCTGCGGCTGGTCGATCTTGACATCGATCAGCGGCGGGAAGGCGAACATGCCGCTCTGCATCGCCTTCTGCTGCAGCTTTTGGGCAAACTCGAGAATTTGCCCGGTCTCGGCCGTGGAGGCCAGGATGAACTCGACCGGGAACTGGCCGCCGCCAGGAAGGGCGGGCGGGGCGACCGGGAACATCTGGATGCCGGGGATCGCCTGGAGCTTCTTCTGCACCTCGGGCAAAATCTGGGACACGGTGCGTTTGCGCTCGGCCCAAGGCTTGGTCACCATGCCGAGGAAACCTGAGTTGGGAAAGGTGACCTGAAAGGTAAACGCGGTCTCGGGCACGCTCATGAAGGCCTTGTTGGCCGCCGCGGCGTAACGACTGGTCTGGTCGAGGGTGGAATTGGCCGAGGCATCGAGGATGCCGAAGATGACCCCCTGGTCCTCCATGGGCGCAAGCTCCTTGGCGGCCATGGTGAACATAGGTATGGTGAGCAGGCTCACTACGATCCATACCGTATAGACCGCCGGGCGGGCGTGGAGGGTGGCGTCGAGCAGGCGACCGTAGACACCCTTGAGGCGCTCAAAGTCGCGGGTGATCCGGCCTGCCAGGCCGTGCCCTGAGGCGGGCTTGAGCAACATGGCCGACATGACCGGCGAGAGGGTGAGGGCGACGATCCCCGAGATGGTGACTGCCCCTGCAAGGGTGAAGGCGAATTCGCGGAAGAGCGATCCGGTGAGACCTCCCTGCAGGCCGATGGGGAGGTAGACCGCCGCCAGGGTGATGGTCATGGCGATGATCGGCCCGACCAGCTCGCGCGCGCCGATCAGGGCCGCTTCGCGGGCGGACTTCCCGAGGCCCATGTGGCGCGCCACGTTCTCCACCACCACGATGGCGTCGTCCACCACGAGACCGACCGAGAGAACGATCGCCAGCAGGGTGAGCAGGTTGACGGTGAAGCCGAAGGCCTGCATCAGGAAAACGCCGCCGATGAGCGACACCGGGATCGCCACCACCGGAACAACCACCGAACGGAAGGAGCCGAGGAAGAGGAAGATGACGATCACAACGATCAGCAGCGTATCGCCGAGGGTCTTGAGCACCTCGCGGATCGCGTTATTGATGTAGTTGGTGGCGTCATAGGCCACGCGCGCCTGCAAACCTCCCGGAAGGTCTTTCTGGATCGCCGCCATCTCCGTGGTTACGCGCCTGATGACGTCGATGGAGTTGGCGTTGGGGAGGGGCCAGATCCCCATGAAGACGGCGGTCTGCCCCGAGAAGTGCACCTCAGCGTCGTAGTCCTCGGCGCCCAGGACCACGTCGGCGATATCCCCCAGGCGCACGATGGCGCCGTTCTGTTCTCTCACCGCCAGGCTCTTGAACTCGTCCATGGTGCGCAGGTTGGTATTGGCGGTCAGGTTGACCTGGATGAGCGACCCCTTGCTCCTGCCGAGGGCGGCCAGGAAGTTGTTCGCGGCCAGGGCCTGGCGCACCTGGGCCGGGCTGATATTGAGGGCGGCCATCCGTTCGGGCTTGAGCCAGATCCGCATGGCAAAGGTGCGGGCGCCGAGGATATCGGCCCGCTGCACGCCGGTGATGGCCGACAGTCGCGGCTGGACGACGCGCACCAGGTAGTCGGTGATCTCGTTCTGCTTCAGGATGTCGGAAGTGAAGCTCAGATAGGCCGAGGCGAACTGGCTGTCGGCCGACTCGATGTTGATCACCGGCACTTCGGCCTCGGGAGGCAGGTCGCGGCGCACCTGGTCGACCTTGGAACTGATCTCGGCCAGGGCCTTGGTGGAGTCGTAGTTGATCTTGAGGCGCACCCTGATTGTGGAAAGGCCGAGGCTGCTCTGCGATTCCATGTAGTCGATGCCGTCCGCGGCAGCGATGGCGCGCTCCAGCGGCGTCGTGACGAAGCCGCGCACCAGGGCGGAATCAGCGCCGACGTAGATGGTGGTGACGGTGACGGCGGCGTTCTCGCTGTGCGGGAACTGGCGCACGTTGAGGGTGTGGACCGCCTGCAGGCCGGCGATGATGATGACCAGGTTGACCACCAGGGCCAGAACAGGGCGGCGTATGAAGAGGTCGGTGATTTTCATAAAATTCAGATTTTACCACAGTGGACACGGAGGAAACCCGTGTGAAAGCGAGTAAGGATTAACCAAAAAAAACTCTTTTGACGTTCTCGCTACCCTCTGTGCTCTCTGTGGTGAAAATGGATTTTGTCCTGCATCAAAGGTCAGTTGTTCTCCGGCTTGGGCGCTTTCTGGAAGTCGGGGGCCAGCTTGTTGTCTATCACTGCCGACTGGCCGTTGCGCAGTTTAAAGACGCCGGTGCTGACCACCGTTTCTCCCTCCTTGATACCGCTCGTGACGGCGACAAAATCGCCCCGCTTGACACCCAGGCGCACGAACTGCTGGCGCAGCACCTTTCCTTTTTTATCCGCAGCATCCTCGACAATGAAGACCGAGTCCCCATAGGGGGCGTAAAGGACGGCCGTAGCAGGAATGGCGAGCACCTTCTGCCGTGCGGGGAGCCCCACCGCCACGTTGGTGAACATGCCGGGGCGCAGCTTCTCCCCGCGGTTGGCCACCGTTGCCTGCACCATGATCTGGCGGGTATCGGCGTCCACAAGAGGATTTATGGCGGTGATCCGCCCCTGCAGCGCATCCCCCGGCAGGGCATCGGTGGTCACGTGCACGGTCAGACCCAGACGCACCAGCGGGAGTTGCTGCTGCGGAAGGGTAAAGTCGACATAGATCGGGTCAAGGGCCTGAAGGGTGACGATGGGGTCCCCCTCGCGGAGCATCTGGCCAAGGTTGACCTGGCGGATGCCGAGTTGGCCGCTGAAGGGGGCGCGGATCGTCTTCTTGGCAATGGTGGCCCGAATGTTCTCGGCCTGGGACTGCGCCTGATCCGCGCTTGCCACGGCGTTATCGCGGTCGGCCTGTGAGATCAGCTGCTTCGAAAACAGCTGGTTCATCCTCTCGAGATTGGTGCTTGCCAGTTTCACCTGGGCAACGACGCCGGGAAGCTGGGCCTCTTCCGAGGAGGTGTCCTGGCGCAGCAGGATGTCCCCCTTCTTCACCGGCGTGCCCGCCTCGAACGCGATCCCGGCCACTTTGCCCGCCAGCTCGGCGGCTATGGTGACCCCCTGCACGGCGTTCAGCGTGCCGACCGCGGTCAGGGCTGTCTCCCATGATTCGGCCTTGACGAGCGTGGATGTCACGGTTTCGGGCGGCGGTACGAACTTCTTGCCCTGGTCGATCATCGCGCCGATCTGCAGGGCCTTGACGGCGACGAGAATGACGACGAGGATGACCAGACCGATGAGGGTGAATATCAAGCGCTTTTTCATGTCTGAATGACTCCGATACAGGTTGAGGACGCATGCCAGGCCCCTGCCCCGGGATAGCGCAAGGAATGACCCCGATGATCGTGGAGTTGTCCGCCCGTTTTTCCGTTAATAACACGGGGAGAAATCCATGCGAACCTGCAGGAACTTCGTCCCTGCATGAAAAGATTATCACGAGATCGAAAAATTATCAAGAAGAGTTCGATGATTTTGCAGAAAAAAACGTAATTATGAATGAGCAGATTTAGTATCAGGAAGGCCGGTATCAGGGTTTTTGTGGCATGACAAGGAGTAGAATTGAGCACTTGTTATTGAAGACAGGGTCTTGTGCGAAGTTAGCCGGATGTTTGAGGACTATTCAAGTCCTTTATATTTTATCTGAAATCATGACAGGATGCCCCGCGTATTGTACCTCTTCCGGTGTGGCAAAAACCCAAGATTGAGATGCAATGGTAGCAATGACCAAGGGGAACTTCTTCGAAATCAACTTATTCAACCTCCGCGAATGATCAGGACAATAAAAAGTATCCCGATGAGCAGCCCTGCCGCAGTCAGGCTGTATTCAATTGCTTTCAAGATAGACTTATTCATGCCCAATCACCTCCACGCCCTTTTCCGAGGCAGGTTGAGATCTCCGTCCTTTATTATAGCGAAGTTTTCGCGTATCCCGCAGTATTGGAACCGTTGACCATATCGCAGGACAGGACGCACTAGTGTTGCTGTAATAAACGTTGTTTAACGACTCTGCTGACAAGGATAGGAAGGAAGGTTTTCACTTTTATGTCTTTATTCAGTTCCGCCAGGACCTCCCTGTACGACTTGTTGACTTCTTCTGCTGATATCCCGAGTTCGTGCACGAGGCTGTCAATAGCACGGACGTGCGGTTCGTTGTCCTTGTCGTACATATTTCGTGACAAATCTGCCGTTGTTTGATTCTGCATGAGTATTTCTCCTTATTTTATTGAATCGAATTCCTTCTTCACATTCGACAACGCTCGGCTGGGGGATATTCGTTGTCATGCAATGAGTATTATGCGGTAATACTTGCCTGCCCGGTAAGGCAAGAACCGCCCATGGATCTCTGATCGATATGATCATCTTTAAGAAAAAATGCCAGACTTTCCTTATAGGAGCGATCCACTTCTTCCGGATCGAACCCAAGCTCCTGTACGAGTATCTGAACTGCGCGAGCGAGCTGGGTAGCTTCTTGTTCATCGAGATGCAGCACGGCAGGATTTACATTCTGTTCAGACATATGGACCTCCTTGTCTTGTTCTGCAGGTGAACTATGGAGCTTTCCACTCTCGTTATCCCCTATGTCATATCCTTGAGGCGTTCAGCAAAGGACATTCGGCACTTCATCCTCTTCATCTATTTCGGAGAACCTTCGACAGGAACAATGGGCAACTATCGTAATTGTCCGTCCAGCAATAGTTCGTCTTTTGATAACTGCTGGTTGCTACTGTCATAATTGAGGCAGCACAATTATTGCTGTTCCCTTTTTCATAGGGGCACGTTGCCATATGAGCGTCTGCGCATACTGCATTGTTCTGAGATGTCAGATTGATTAAATTCATACGTATCTCCTTTCAAATCCGGGGATCAACGACCTGCCTTTATGAGGGTTGATGTCCCGATCGTGGATGCATTTCGTTTCCCGCCTTTTAACGTACTCTCTGAGCTGATCATATACGAGTCGTGTTACCGGAGGATGACGAGTATTTTACATTCTCGTTAAATCTTTGACCGGCTCTGGATCAGGTAGGCATAATAGGTTGCGGCGCTCGTTGGGTAACGCTTGAGTGTTTTGAAATCGACGCGATAGAGACCGAACCGAGCATCGAAGCCCTGGAGCCATTCGTAATTGTCGATGAGGGTCCAGTAAAAATAGCCGCGGACATCGAGGCCGTCCTTCAGACATCGCTCTACAACATCCACGTGCTGCTTCATGTACATTACCTTCATTTCGGCATCATGGGTTGCGATACCATTTTCGGTAATGAAGATCGGCAGGTTGAGCCTTGACGCATACCGGAGCACTTTTGCAAGGCCGCGTGGATGCACTTCCCACCCGATATTCGTAAGGCCATGTCCGTCGATGTCCAGATGTCTGAGCTCCACACCCATTTTTTTAAACGGATTGAACCGGAGATGGATGCGCGTATAGTAGTTCACGCCGAAAAAGTCGAGCTTGTCCTTGATCGGGATTTCGATCTGCACGGCGCGGGAAAAAGGGAATTTGACGATGAAGACACCGGTCCGGAATGCGTTTATGATCGAGTGATTGTAGAAATGGTTCGCCGACTTCTTCAGGAGCCGGTCGAAAGGGTTCCATTTTTTCCAGGGAGCGAACACGGACATATTATGCGCGATACTGACCTGCGCATCAGGGATATATCGATGGATGATGTCGTAGGCCTTGCCGTGCGAGGTGAATATGTTTTTCAAGGCGACGAGGGCTCGGGGTACGTCTCGCAGACCCGGCGGAATGCATCCGTCAAGGTATCCGCCGATCAGGATGACATAGGGCTCGTTGAACGTTATCCAGTATCGTACGTTCCTGAGCGTTGAGACCATCTTCTCCGTGTAGCGCAGGAATTTTTCAACGGACGCAGTTCGATGCCATGGATACCGCTCCAGAAACCAGCGGGGGTGGGTGAAATGATGGAGGGTGACCATGGGCTCGATGTTGTAGCTTCGCAGGATATCGATGATTTCCTGATAATGCGCGATGGCTTCTTCGTCCCAGGTGTCCGGACGCGGTTGGATCCTGCTCCATTCGATGGAGAAGCGATAGGAATTTACGCCCAATTCCTTAAGGAGTTTGAGGTCCTCCCTGAAAACGGCATAGTGGTTCGTTATCTCAGGGATGTCGCTTAACACGGGGTCCCAGGTCGACCAATCAGCATTCGGAGAGCCTTCGAGCTGAAACGCGGAAGTAGCAACGCCCCACTGAAAGTCTTCCGGAAAAGCCGATTTCCTCGTTGGCTCTGGCATCCCGATGGCCGTGTTTCCCCGTGTTATCGCCAATAGAGAACCATCAATACAAGACCTGCTATGCTAGCAGCGAAAATGAGTATTTCCTCGATTTTTTCAGGAAGCTGCTTCTGTGCGTTATTATGCATGGATGACCTCTTTTGTATCAGTGCATTTTTCCGGTGAAAATACCACAGCAAGCGTCCGGATGCCGCCGATCACCAGGATGAGGGCCGCGAGCGACATGATCATTCCAGCCTCAAGCTTGTGCTGATAAAGCCCGACCATGATCTCGCGCAGGACAAAGACCAGCGCTGCGTCGGTGATAAACGTGATCTTGAGCCGATGCACGGTGAAGTATTCTATGAGGCTCCTAAGCAGTTCGATCACGATGAACATGGAAAGGATATTAGTTACGATCATGTCGAAAGCGGCAGCCAGTGTCTGGCTTCCGAATACTGCGCGAAGGTCGAGAATGACCCGCGCAATACCCATCAAAAGGGCAAGGAGCACTATCGGGATCATGAATTTGATCATGCTGTCGACGATCTTGGTGAAGTATTTCATGGGCGTTGCCTCTTCATAACCTTGTTAGGACGCTGTCTGTTTTCAAAGAACCCTGTCAGCCGGATACTACCACGATCTAATTACATGCCTGTTACAGCCTGGTTAAGTTTGTGTGAAATTCGATCATATCTTTTTTTGCCGCTTCCTCTGTGAACAGCTTGTGATAAATCACTACCCAATATACTTGATGAGACGATCCGGACACCCCGGTCAAATTACGTCAGTAAATGTCCTTCTCGTTGTCCAAAAAGGGTGGGGCGGGCCGAGTACGCCCGCCCCGAGGGAGGATGATGCCGGATGTGTTGATATGATGGCGTTAGAAGCTGTGATTCAAACCAAAGGCAATGACGGATGGGCTCTCACCGGCCTTGGGAACATAAGCGCCGCCTGCGCCGCTCTGGCCAAGGCCATAGGTGGCATCCGCATCATTCTTTGTCTTGGCATACAGGACGTAGGCGGTCGTGCGTTTGGAGAAGGAGTGGTCGACACCTACGGTCATCAAGGTCGCCCCAGTCTTCGTATTCGGGCCTTTTCCATCCTCGGCTTTTCCGAAGGCGATCTTGATGGTTTCATCGCCGAGTTTCTGGCTTACTGCGGCGTACAGCGCGTTCCGCGTGTTTTTGGAGTCCGAAACGCCGTCCTTCAGGGCCTCATACACCAGCCCGATCTTTGTGCCTTCAAGAGTAAAACCCGCGCCCAGTTTTGTTCCGTCAATCTTGTTGCCCAGTATGTCCAAACTTCCATAACCATTCTTATGAATCTCATGTGCGAGAGCTACATACGCCGGCCCGCCGCTGTAGGATGCTGAAAAGGAATATTCCTGCTTATTTCCGCTCGTGCTGGTATCAGACTCCTGACCGGTCGTGCTCGTGGCGGCCATGATCTGGATGCCGACCCACTTGGGAGATGTGTACATGATCGTATCCTTCGCGCGCAGATCGAAATCCGAGGTGCCAT
Source organism: Nitrospirota bacterium (assembly GCA_963796285.1). Lineage (GTDB taxonomy): Bacteria > Nitrospirota > UBA9217 > UBA9217 > UBA9217 > JALNZF01. Next base: position 26,967 of record CAWCKW010000010.1, on the reverse strand, counting down.
TCACCGTGCCGATGATTGCGTTGTAGTCGGCCATGGTGTCGGCGAAAGGATCCAAAGAAGCGGTGGACACCTTGTACGGTGTGTCGTGGATGCCGATAATAAGGGCCCCAAATGTTTTGCTGCTCAAGCCAGCGTATGAATTGCGATAGGTGATCTTGTCGATGTTCGTTGATTTTGTGTTCACTGTCGTTGCACCGCTTGAGGTGTTGGTCGTGGCCGACGAGACGGATGAAACGACCGATGTCTGTGTGCTGTCGTAATTGATACCCAGCTCCAACTGCATGACGGCGCTCAGATCGTCGCTAAAGGCTTCCGTGCCCTTGAAACCAACGCGCGAGGAGTTCGATGACGCCTTCGTAAGACTCTTGTCCGCCCCCGTTGTCCTGGCATCAGTCTCGATAACATCGACCGAGAGCTTTGCTGCGCCGTAGAGCTCTATATTACCCTTCACGACCGGCGCTTCACCTTCTGCCGCAAAAACCATTGAGCTGAAACTGCTGACCGCAACTACTGCAAGCGCTGCTAAAACCTTTTTCATGATGTACCCTCCACGATCTATGATTATTCCGTTAATACGGAAGTGTTTCCCGGCGTACATAGCTGCTGAGCGGAACATTTTCTTTCTTCTTGTCCACTCGGCGCGTCTCTGCATGGGGGATAACTTACTCTCTTATTGTTACATCAGTATGTCGGTTTGTTTAAATGTTCATGAAAAGAATTTTCAAGAGCAGTCCGGTTTAGGGAACGGACGCGAATATACTGAGCGTCCTATTATGAAGGATTGAAACGGGATACGCAGGCGTAACGTGAATCGGATATGGGGGAAGCTAATGAAAGGTTTTTTTACAACCGGGACAACACGAATGGAAGGTTGAGGAATCGGCACCAAATGGAAAGAGCGGGTGATACATTATCCTACAAAGATCATTTGGACACGGAAAGATCGGATTAACTTCTGATAAATGATGGTGTCCCGGGGAATGGCATCAACTCACGTACAATTTCACCTTCGTGCCCTTTTCCGGAATGCTCTCAATATGCATCTCCCAGCCGTGGGCCTTTACCAGGTGCTTGACAATGGCCAGTCCGAGCCCGGTGCCGCCCATCTTCCTCGACCGGGCGGTGTCCACGCGGTAAAACCGCTCCCCAATGCGCGGCAGGTGTTTCTCCGGGATCCCGATGCCGGTGTCTTCGACGTACAGGCATGGTTTGTCGTTTTCTATTCGAAAACCGATCGTCACTCCGCCCGTTTCAGTGAATTTTATTGAATTGTCCACGAGGTTCGTGAGTATTTGGATCAGCTTGTCCCTGTCAGCGTTGATTTTTATATGCTCGGCAGGAAAATCGGTTTTCACGAGCAACTTCTTGTCAGCGGCCTTGGTTCTCAACAGGGCCAGTGCATGTTCAGTAGCATCAGAGAGATCCACCGGGGACCTCTCTATCCTGGCGACGCCAAGCTCGATTTTGGAGATCGTCATCAGGTCGTCAACGAGACTGTTGATCCGTTCGCTGTTCGCCTTGATGATCTTTAAAAATTTTTCAGCGTGCTCCGTATCATTCAATGCGCCCTCAAGCAGGGTGTCGGCAAAACCCTTGATCGCCGTGATCGGCGTCTTTATCTCGTGCGATATGTTCGCGACAAAATCCTTGCGGGTCTGCTCCAGCTTTTTGAGCTGCGTGATGTCATGCAATATGACGACAAAACCGGCAAGTCCCTTTTCCGGAGAGGAGAGAGGCGAAACCCTCGCAGAAAAATACCGTTCCTCCGGATAATCAAGCCGCAGTTCGCTGACGCCGGGCGTCAGATTCTTGCGCGCCTCTTCCATGAGCGACAGGAACAATGGGTTTCGTATGACCTCGAACACCTGTTTTCCCGTCAATTGGACGTCGCCGAAATACTGCCGTGAGGCGGAGCTTGCGAGCTGAATCGTGCCATTCGGTTCGAGTATCATCAGAACATCGGGGATGCTTCGAAGAATCTCATTCAGCCGTTTTCTTTCTCCGTCGTTCTCGGCAATAGCTGTTCCGCAGTTCCACTGACATCTGATTCAGGCTCTCGGCTATCTCTTCGAACTCTCCAGCGCGGTCAAAATACAGTTTGTTCCCGGTTTCGCCGCCCGCGAGAGAGCGCGAAAAGTCTCCGATCCGCTTTGTCAGTTTCCTGATACGCTCCAGCTGTCTGATTGAGAACAGGCCCGTCGCAAGCAGGATCGCGATGACGACCCCGATGATCCTGAATCTGATGGCGTCGATCGAGGCGTCCACGACGTTAAGCCGCATACTGAGCCGGACAACACCAACGGGCAGACCGTCACGCGTGATCCTCTTTGCGACATACAGCCGATCGTCGTGCAGGGTATCGCTGTATCGTTTGGACATGCCTGTACCGTTCATGAGGGCCTGTTGGATTTCAGGACGACCCGCGTGGTTCTCCATGACGGATGATGCGCTGTCCGAATCCCCGAGGACCCGTCCGTCGAGAGCGATGATGGTCACACGAAAACCGGTTTGCTCCTTAAACTGTTTGCAGCGGTTATCGAGAGAGGGTTGGTCCTTGAACGAGAGGTCATTGGAAATGAGCGCTGCCTGTGAAAGGAGGTGATCTCGAAGTTCATTAATATGACTGCTTCTCACGGCGTCGGTGATGAAGAATTCGATACAGACGACCGCGGCAAGCATCGTGACCGCATACAGAAAGAATATCCGGCCGAAGATGCGTTGTTTCATAAGTCTGCATCTACATAATAACCGACGCCTCTACGGGTCTTTATGTACGCCGGATTGGACGGATCATCTTCGATCTGGGTCCTGAGTCTGCGAATATGGACATCAACGGTCCTGGGTTCGATAAAGGCCTCCCCTTTCCACACGGCATCAACGAGCTGTTCACGGCTGTACAGCTTGCCTTTCCGTTCGACGAGATACACCAGCAGCTTAAATTCAGTTGCGCTGAGCTCCAGCGGGGTTTTCCCCTTTGTAACGCCGTGGGTTTCCAGATTGATCAGCAGGTTGCCGATATGGATGGTCTTTTCCGTTGTTGTTTTTTCTCCCGTTCTTCTTAATACGGCTTTTATGCGCGCAATGAGCTCTTTCGAACTGAACGGTTTTGTCATGTAATCATCGGCGCCGCTTTCCAGACCTATGACCCGGTCCACCTCTTCGCCCTTTGCCGTAAGCATAATAATCGGAGTATCGGCCGTCTTGGGATCGTTCCTGATGATGCGGCAAAGCTCCACTCCCTGTATGCCGGGAAGCATGAGGTCGAGAACGACGAGGTCAAATTTGTCTTTCCTGACCTTGCGGAGCGCTTGTTCGCCGTCTGAGGCCGTCGTGACCCGGAAGCCGTCTTTTTTCAAATTATAGGATACGAGGTCAACGATATCCGGTTCATCATCGACGATCAATATTTTATTATTCATGAGCGTAGTTATAACACGTATCTTCGCGGGAATTCAAGGGGGGCACAAAGATTTAACAGAACTGTAACATTATATGAAATGAGAAGTTACAAGGAGTGAGGCCCGGTATGATAATAATTCACCAACAAGTACGGCCTACACAAAACCAATTGTTATCGGTTTTCATTACCGATTATGGATTGAAACCTTACTTGTACCGCCGGCCTGATGTGACCTCTGAAGCGATTCAATTTGGAGGAACGCCGAACAACCGTTGCATCATGGCAAAGTAACTCCATAATGGTCTCACGATCCCTTTAGCGCGCAATCGTTCATTCATTTTCAGATAAATGGGCGATGGATCACCTACGATCCAATTGGGCGAAACGCGCGAAAATTCGCACAAGTGGTCGAAGACTTCCTCCTCCGTCAGGTCCGGGGAAAGATAATACCGCGGTTGCAGCAACTCAGCCCCGGTCCAGCTGATGCCTTCGCGACGGGCCTGTTCATGCAACGCCGTACCCGGATAAATGCGCATGCCGACTACCGCCAGAATCGCAGCGTTTTGCAGCCGATGCGAATTCTCGAAACCCAACTTCAGTGTCGTTCGCGTTTCGCCCGGCCCGCCGGAGATCAGGAAATGGCAGTAATCGATTTTTTCGCGACGCGCCAGTTCGCTCGATTCATAAATGTTCTCGAACGTGAATCGCTTTCCGTAGGCTTCCAGCACCGGATCGCAGAGAGAGTCCGACCCGAATTCGATGTGCGTCAAGCCCGCCCGGGACATCATCCGCATCAATTCGGGGGTTAGGTTATTGGGGTGCAAAAAACAGCCCCATTTGAGTTTTACGTTCTTTTGGAGAAGGGCTTCGCAGATCCCGGCGACGTGATCGGCGGATGAATTGAAAACAGCGTCAACGATGAAAACGTATTTCGCGCCCGCGTGCTGAATTATTTCAAATTCCTCGGCCACCGCTTCAGGCGCGCGCCGGCGTACCTGATGCCCCTCGATCACCGGATACGTGCAATAGCAGCAGCGAAACGCGCAGCCGCGTTGGGTTTGTATGTTAAGCATCGCGCTTTTCTTGAGATAGAATTCGGCGAGGCTGCCGGGACGTTCCGGCATTGCCAGGCAGTCCAGAGGCGTGCTGTTGCCCAGGGGATTAATGATAATCCGATCGCCCTTGCGAAAAACGAGGCCGGAAATATCCGAGTGATCTTTTTTTTGCTCCAGGGCTGATATCAACGAAACGACGCTGTCCTCCCCCTCTCCATGGATCCCGAAATCGGCACCGGACGACATCAGCAGCTCTTCCGGGAAAATTGAAAAACCGCTTCCTCCCAGGATAATCGGGCATGATGAGAGCTGTTTGATTTCCGCGCAAAGTCCGCTCAGGTCATCGAAGAAAGTCCGGCGTTTCTTGATGAGGACATCATCGATGTTGCGCAACGAAATACCGACAAAGTCCGGTAAAAAGTCCGCAAGCGTGTCGGCCATGACCGTGCGGTCCATTTGCCAATCAATCCACCGGGTTTGATAGCCGGCTCGGCGCAAGGCAGAATGAACGTATGCCAGGCCGAGCGGGAAAACAGGGTAGGGCTCGTCGCATTGATTAATGCTGATCAACAGAATTTTGATAGGTACATCTCGCATATGATGTGAGGACAGGGGGAGATAATATCATGAAGTATTATCTCATAGTAACGTTGGTATCCCGACTCTATCGATTCTCTTACGGATCCGGATTGCATTCATTTTGCAGAGATCACTAATCAACGATTATTGACTTCTCTTTGATCGATATGCCCTGATAAAGCAAGATACTGCTTGCAACCAGTGCCGGGATACGAACTAGCGATACGAACATACTCACAATGAACATTTCACTCACCTTGATGCTTAACAGGACACCTCACCTAGGAATCGATGTTCTGTATTTATGTCTGAAAGGATAGCACCCCCGGCAGCACTACTTCACCAAGTCCCCGTATTCGGCGGGCTTGCGGTTCTTGAGGAACCCCCAGGTCTCCATGGCGGCAACGCGCTCTTTGAGGTCGATATCGGCGATCACGATCGCCTCCTTGCCACCGGCGAGTTCGGATGCCATCTCGCCCCAGGGGTCCACGCAGAAGCTCCTGCCGTAGAACGAGATCCCGTCCTCCTTCCCCACGCGGTTGACCCGGAAGATGAACAGGTTGTTGGCAAAGGCATTGGCGCATATCGCCCGCTCCCAGAGACTGTGCGTCTTGACCGATGCGGCTGTTGGCGCGAACACGAGCTCGGCGCCCTTAAGCGCAAGGACCCGGCTGCCCTCGGGAAAAAGGTTGTCCCAGCAGATCTGGACGCCGATCCTGCCCTGCGACGTCTCGAACACGGGGATCCCGGTATCTCCAGGGGAAAAATAGAACTGTTCGCGATAGAGGGGAAGATCGGGGAGATGCAGTTTGCGATAGTTGCCGAGCAGTTTACCGCAATCAAAGACCGCGGCGCTATTGAAGTATTTGCCGCTGACGGATTCGAAGAACGGGACGATGAGCACGGTCCGGGTCTTCTCGGAAACCTGCTGGAACCTGGCGAAGGTCTCGCCGAGCGGGCTTAAGGCCAGTGAGAAGAGCGACCTGTTCTCTTGTTTCGGGAACCAGGGCGTCAGGAACAGCTCGGGATAGCAGATGACCCTGGCGTCCTTTTCAGCCGCCACTTCCGCCATTTCCACGGCTCGCTGGATATTCCGTTCAATATCCTCGCCAGCGCTTATCTGTATACCGGCTATTCGCATAGAAGCTCTCAGGTACGACCGATGCTCCCGGACAATAATCGGCTCTGATGGACAACTGAAATGATCTTATCCGGGTCCCCGGGGAATTTTCTGGGTTATTATAGCGATTGTCCCGGGAAATGTAAAACGGATTTTACTGACATTCCCTTGCGAGGAGACACCGGTTCGATCATCTTACTACTTCTTCAAGCGGCTTCCTGCTCCTCGCCGGAGGGTTCTCATCCGGGACACCGATCGGCAATAGCGCGGCAATGAACTTGTCCTTGCCGTAACCCAACAACTTCTCGAACGACTCCTGCGCCACAAGCGGACCGGTCATCCAGCAGGAGCCGTAGCCGAGAGCGTGGACCGCAAGAAGCATATTCTGGATCGCGGCGGAAACGCTCTGAAGACCGGGCAAGGGCCGGAGCCTCTTGATGTCCCCAGCGGAATACCCCATCCTCGCCAGCAGCCGGTCCGTTCCCGCGCTGTACCCTTCCATGAACACGGCGATCACCACGGGGGCATGCTCAAAAAATGTATAATAGCTGCCTTTGTACGCCGCAAGCCGCTGCGCCTGCTTCTCATCACCGGCAAAAGGGATCATCCGGTCGATCATCTCCCGCACCGCACCGGCCATCTTCGCAAGAAGCGCCTTGTCCTTGATGACGACAAAGCTCCAGGGCTGAGTGTTGTTCGCCGAGGGCGCAAGCCGCCCCGCATCGAGGATCTTGTTTATGTCCTCGTCAGGCACCGGCTGCTGCTTGAACCGGCGGATGCTTTTTCTTCCCTGGATTGCGTCGAAGAGATCCATACGTAGTTGCAGAGAGCATGGGGCATAGCGCATAGAGTTGAGTCTCTGCTGCTCTCTGCTCTCTGCTCTCTGCTCTCTGCTCTCTGCTCTCTGCTCTCTGCTCTCTGCTCTCTGCCCCTACACCATCCCCGCCAGATCGCGGATCAGCTTTTCCGAATCCTTCCATCCCAGGCACGGATCGGTGATGGATTTGCCGTACACGTTCTCCGTCACCTTCTGCGCGCCTTCTTCGATAAAGCTCTCGATCATGAACCCCTGATCATGTCCTTGAGCAGGGACGAGTGCCGGCGGCTCTGCATCACCTCCATGGCGATGCGCGGCTGATCGGCATACTGCTTGTTCGAGTTAGCGTGGTTCGTGTCCACAATGATCGCAGGGTTGGTGAGTCCGCGCTTCTGGTAGGACTCGGTGAATGCCTTGAGGTCTTCATAATGATAGTTGGGGACAGCGCGGCCATGATAGTCCACCGCGCCCCGGAGCACCGCGTGCGTGAGCGGATTGCCCGAGGTCTTCACTTCCCACCGGTTGTAGCTGAAGACGTGGGGAGCTTGCGACGCCTGGATGGAATTGAGCGTCACCTCCATGTCGCCCGACGTCGGGTTCTTCATGCCCACGGGGATATCGAGGCCGCTGCACGTCAACCGGTGCGCCTGGTTCTCGACCGAGCGGGCACCCACGGCAACATAGCTCAGGACGTCCTCGAGGTAGGGATAGTTGCCGGGGTAGAGCATCTCATCAGCCGCGGGAAGATGGGATTCCTTCAGCGCGCGGATGTGCATCTTCCGGATCGCCTTGATGCCCTCCACGATGTTCGGCTCTTCCTGGAGATTCGGCTGGTGGGCCATGCCCTTGTACCCGATCCCGGTGGTGCGCGGCTTGTTGGTGTAGATGCGCGGGATGATGACGATCGTGTCTTTCACCTCTGCCTGGACCTTTGCCAGCCGCGAGATGTAATCGCACACCGCCTCCTCATCGTGGGCCGAGCACGGCCCGATGATCAGGACCAATTTGCTGTTCCGGCGGGTAAAGGCCGCCTTGATTTCCTGATCACGTTTTTTTTTGACCTCCACGAGATCCGGGGAAACCGGCATTGCTGCGAGGATCTCCTGGGGCGCCGGAATTTCTTGAACATAGGTGAAGCTCATAGCCTGTTAAAACCTCCTCTGCACCGCACCTTCATGGGTACATGCGTGGCATGCAGTATAAAATCCGTCACTGACTAAGTCAAGCCAAAAAACAGCGTTTGTTAAAAAAGCGGCCTTTTCAACGGCAGCAGTGCCCCTTCTCCGCAACGTGCAACAAAAAATGTCTGGTGTTTTTCGCCATAATATTGTATAAATCTTGCCATGGCAAAGAAACCTTCGTCCAGAGGCAAAGGCACAGGCGGTACGTTCGACCGCATCGTTATCGCGGGGATCGTCATTGCCCTGGTCGCGATCGTGCTGACGCTCTGGGGTCCGCTTCGCAAGTTCCGGGTTGCGGAAGAAAAGAAGCCTGTTGAGCAAACAACGAAACAGGAACCGCAGCAGAAGAAAACAATCCCGAAAGCAAAAAAACAAATAAAAGAAGCGAAAAAACACGCACGAAAGCCTGGTCGCGGGATCGTTTGAAAAAACGGCTCTGATCGCCATCGTGATCGACGACCTGGGCCAGGACGTAAAACAGGCAAAAGAGGTCCTCACGCTGCCCGGAAACATCACTGTTGCTGTTATGCCGGGACTGCCGCAGTCAAAAGATGTTGCCAATCTGGCCAAACAGGCCAGTCGTGAGGTCCTTCTCCATATGCCCATGGAGCCCTTGAAGAACCACGAAAAAACACAGTCCCCCGGCACGCTGAGCGCCGACATGACCCCCATGGCGTTCCTCACCACCGTGAGCGACGACGTGGAATCGGTCCCCGGGGCCGTCGGCGTGAATAACCACGAAGGCTCGGCCCTTACGGAAAACAAGGAAGCCATGAAATTCCTGATGGCGGAGCTCAAGGCACGCAATCTCTTCTTCCTCGACAGTTTGACCAATCCGAAGAGCGTGGCCTACGCGACCGCCATCGAGTTTGGCATGAAAGCAGCCAAGCGCGATGTGTTCCTGGATAATGAAGGCGACAACCCGGCGTATATCCGCGAACAGCTGGCAGCGCTGGTGGACATCGCGCGAAAACACGGCAAGGCCATCGGCATCGGGCATCCGCACCCTGTCACGCTCGACGAACTCAGAAAGTGGCTTGCCGGCATCAACACCCAGGGGATCGAGATCGTGCCCGTGTCGAGGTTGATGAATTAAACCATTTTCACCGCAGAGGACGCAGAGGTCGCTGAAAAAACCGGAAATTGTCCGATAAGGGACAAGGGCTGTTACTGTCAAGCTATTATTTTCAACAACAGGCCTTCTTTTTCTTTTCTGCTATTAACCTGCCTTCCTCTGCGTACTCTGCGCTCTCTGCGGTAAAAACGACATGCTCACCCTCGGAATAGAAACCTCATGCGATGAAACTGCGGCTGCGGTGCTGCAGGACGACAAGGTCCTGTCCAGCATCGTCTCCTCGCAGATCGATATCCATAAAAAATTCGGCGGCGTGGTGCCCGAGCTGGCATCGCGGGAGCACCTCAAGAACCTCATGCCCATCATCCGCGAGGCGCTCGCCTCCGCTTCGGTTGCGCTCCAGGACATCAACCTCGTAGCGGTCACGTACACACCCGGCCTTATCGGCGCGCTGCTCGTAGGCGTTTCCGCCGCCAAGGCCATCGCCTATGCGCGAGGCATCCCCTTCATCGGCGTGCACCACGGCGAAGGCCACATCCTCGCCGCGCACATTGAATATCCCGGCATCGGCTACCCCTACCTCGCACTGCTCGTGTCGGGCGGACACACGGCGCTCTATCACGTCAAGGGACTCGGCGAATACCGGCTCCTTGGCCAGACACGGGACGATGCGGCAGGCGAGGCCTATGATAAGGTGGCAAAGCTGCTTGGCCTTGAATATCCCGGGGGTCCGGTGGTCGACAAGCTGGCACGGGAGGGCGATCCCGGGGCAGTGAAATTCCCGCGAGGCCATCTCGAAGGGTATGACTTCAGCTTCAGCGGGCTCAAGACCGCGGTCAGGAACCACCTTGCGCTCTTTACGAGCAAGGACAAGGGACTCGACCCGGGCCTTAATATCAAGGATGTGGCGGCGAGCTTCCAGGCCGCGGTCGTGGACACGCTCGTTGACAGGACCATGCAAGCGGCCTCCGAAACACGTGCGGACAAGATCGTGGTTGCCGGAGGCGTTGCGGCGAACAGCCTGCTCAGGGCGAGGATGAAGGAAGAAGCCGGGAAGCGCGGCATTACGCTCTATCTTCCCGGCATGGACCTTTGTATTGACAACGCAGCCATGATCGCCCTTGCGGGATATCTCCATCACCAGCGCGGAGAGACCTCCCGCCTCGACCTGAACCCGCGCCCCAGCATGCCTTTGTGAGTTTATCTCAATTATTTCAAAATAGTTCTTGCTATTTCCCGATAATCCTGTATTATGCACGTCGACTGTTTAACAATGCGGCAGGATTTGACTGAAGTACACTCACACGTCACCATCTCTCTGCCCTTCATATCATCGATCTCTAACCCCCCTTGTTTTCAGCTCCCACTCTGAAATCACAGCAGCACGTATGGTTGGCGAACGATGTAGTTATGCCGGTCATATTTGTGCTGGCGTCGTCTTCGCTCTCAGGGATACAGTTGTGTCCCTGCGGCCTGCACGCAAACCCCTAACAGGATCTCTGTTTCTGGATCGTATCATTCCAGCAGAGGAGATCAAAGGAGTAGTATGTCTTTTTCAAAATTGCAGCTCATCGAACCGATCCTCAAGGCAATAAAACTGTGCGGCTATACCACGCCCACGCCCATCCAGGAGCAGGCCATTCCCAAGGCCCTGGCGGGTCTGGACCTGATCGCCACGGCCCAGACCGGGACCGGCAAGACCGCGGCCTTTGTGATGCCCGCGCTCCAGCGTTTGAGCGTCCCTTCAACATCAACAGGAAGATCCAAAGGTCCCCGCGTTCTCGTACTGACGCCCACGCGCGAATTGGCCAACCAGATCACCGAAGCGGTAAAAACCTACGGCAAGTTCATGCGCATCCGAAGCGGTGCGATCCTCGGCGGCATGCCCTATTTCGAACAGCAGAGACTCTTATCGCAGCCCGTGGACCTGATCGTTGCAACACCCGGACGCCTCATGGACCATATGGAACGGGGACAGATCAACTTCTCCCGCCTCGAGCTGCTCGTGCTCGATGAGGCTGACCGCATGCTCGACATGGGTTTCAGCGAAGCAGTGGACACCATCGCGGCCGCGACGCCGTCCACGCGCCAGACCATGATGTTCACGGCCACCATGGACAATACCATGGCCAGGCTCGCCCAGCGCTTGTTGAACAATCCGGTGCGCATCGAGATCGCCGGCAAGAAGACCACGCTGGAGGCGATCGAACAGCGCCTGCACACGGCCGACGATATGCAGCACAAGAACCGCATGCTCAAGCACCTGATCTCGGACAGCGGCATGACCAGGGCGATCATCTTCTCCGGCACCAAGCGAAATGCCGACCAGCTGGCGAACGAACTGCACGCCCAGGGCCATTCGGCCGCGGCGCTGCACGGCGACATGAGCCAGAACGCACGCAACCGCACCATCATGAACATGAAACGCGGGAAGATCCGGCTGCTCGTGGCAACGGACGTGGCCGCGCGCGGACTCGACGTCACCGGCATCACCCATGTGATCAATTACGACCTTCCGAAGAACGCCGAGGATTACGTCCACCGCATCGGCCGCACGGGACGGGCGGGAGCAACGGGCATCGCCATCTCCTTCGCATCGTCCAGGGAGGTCGACTCCCTGCGCAGCATCGAACGCTACATCGGACAAAGCATCCCGCAGCTGGTCATCACGGGACTGGAGCCGGCGCGCCCCTTACGCCGATCGAGCAGTGGAAGCAGCCCGGCGCCGTCATCGGGGAAACGCTGGCAGGGCGCCTCAGCCGGCAAACGGTACGGGCAGAACGCCTCATCAAGAACTCCCTTTGGTTCGAAAACCACGCGCCGGTCGGATACCGACGGCCGTTTCTCCAGGGACGAGAAGAAGAGCGTCAGGCAGGACGGCGGGAAATTCGCAGATTTCCGCAAATCCAGACCAAGCAGCCCAAGCCGCTGGTCATAGGCAAGATACTGGAAATAACATCATTCACAAGGCGCCTCATATTGAGGCGCCTTTTCATTTCAGACTGCTGGCGTTTCTCAATTGAGGCATATGCATAAGCATGGCATTGACCTCCAGCCGCAATCTTCACTTTGCCTGATCTATTAGTTTGCTATGCCTAGCAAGTACTGGCCAAACAGGGCACGTGCAAGAACTTTGAATGCAAAGAGCGCCCGTTTACCTTAATACCCGCCTCGCAGCATCATCTGTGTCAGGGAAAACATCCCGCATGTGACCCCGTTTCTTCGCATTCTTAAAACTCCATCCAGCCTTTTCTCATCTCTGCAAAAATAATTGCATGCTGCTTTCTCATAAATTCAAGCAGTTATATTTTGGCATGCGAGATGCAATAACAAGGGCAAGACACTACGAACAGGAGGAACCGAAAATGAAAAACACACTATCAAGAAAAGCAGCATACATCGGGGCTGGTGCAGGGTTGGTGATCTTTGCGATCTTCGGACTTCTTCCCGGCAGCCTGTTAGGCGGCGCAGCCGGTATTAAGCTTGCCGGTTTGCTTTTTACCCTTCCTCTTGAACCGGGGATCGTCTCACGCATGATCGTCCTCGCTTCCATGCTCGTTGGTGTGGTCGTGTCAGGCATCACGATCGTCACGGCGACATCAACAACAGGTTGGCTCCTGGGACGGGTGCTTGACGCATCAGGACATCAACTCGATCCGGAAACTGCGGTCATGAGTAAAATTAAATAATTCAATCAAGAAGAGCACAAAAAAATATACAGCTGCGGCTGAAAGGAGATCGTCATGAAGAACGAAACAGTAAAAGCGGGGATGAAGATAGGTGCAACGGTGGGAGGTCTGATATTTCTGGTATTCGGCATCATGCCCGGGTTCTACTTCGGAAGCTTCGGCACACTGGTCCTGCTCCAGAAACTGATGGGAGGCACGGTTGAGCCGACACTGTTCGTCAGGGCGGCGGTGGTCATGGGTGTCATGGTTGGGCTGGCCTGTGCAGCTACCGTGTGCCTCGTGGTAGGCGGGCTCATGGGCACGGTCGCCGGGTATGTGGTATCCGCGCCTTCGGCAGTGAAGGGAAAACAGGCAGCAGCCCAGAAAGCGTAAAACAAGTGCAGCTTGCGAATCAGGAAATGGTACGATAATTCGCAACGGCATCTTGCCGGGAATGACTCTGAATCAATATGCAAAAGGCGGTGAGAAATCTCACCGCCTTTTTTTATCTGTATTACTGCTCAGCGGCCTGGATTGCGCGGTCGGCTCGGCTTGAACGTCCGGGTGCCTGAGGGATGGGTTGTTCCGGAAGGACGCGGGGCAACACCGTGAGGCCGTGCCCCCGGATGTGCCGGCCTATGGGATTCCGCCGCTCTCCCCCCTGCTGGTTTCGCCCCGCTATGCTCCCGGCGGCGCTGCGGTTCGCGCGGCGGGCGCGCAAATTCGGCATCGCGCGCCGGCGCCGTTTTCCTGTAATCAAAGTCCTTCAGGAGACGGCGCTCGATCTTATCGCCAAGCACGCGCTCGATGCTCTTCACGAGAGGTTCGTCTTCATGGGTAACAAAGGTGAAGGCATCGCCTGTCTTTGCAGCCCGGCCGGTGCGGCCGATACGGTGCGTATATGCATCCGCCGTGTCGGGGATGTCGTAATTGATGACATGGGATATGGACGAGACATCAATGCCGCGGGCCGCGATATCGGTTGCTACAAGGATCTGGTACGATCCGTCGCGGAACCCGTCGAGAGCTGCCTGGCGTTTGTTCTGCGACAGGTTGCCCTGGAGCGATGCGGCCTTGTAGCCCGCCTTTTCGAGCTGCTGTCCAATGCGTTTGGCCCGGTGCTTCGTGCGCGTAAAGATCAGAATGGATTCCGTATCCGTGTGTTTCAGGAGCTCCATGAGAAGCGCCGTCTTCAGGTGCTGCTCGACCGGATAGAGCGCGTGCGATACGGTGTTCGCCGGCGCGCTATGACCGACCTGCACCGTGACCGGGTCGTGCTGCACTTCGCGCACCAGTTTCCGGATGTCGTCGGGCATCGTGGCTGAGAACAACAACGTCTGGCGTTTGGCGGGGACCTGCTTGATGATTCTCCGGATATCGGGCAGGAAACCCATGTCGAACATGCGGTCCGCTTCGTCCAGCACGAGCACTTCCACATGCGACAGGTCGATCGTTCTCTGATTGAGGTGATCGAGCAAACGTCCGGGGCAGGCCACGACGATTTCAACTCCGGCACGCAGTTTCTGGATCTGGGGGTTCACGCCCACGCCGCCGTAAATGGTGACGCTGCGTAATTTTGTGTCACGGCCAAGCGTGACAATGGCAACGTGGATCTGTTCGGCCAGCTCCCGCGTCGGAGCGATGATCAGGGCGCGAACACGGCCGCGCGGTCCCTGCAGCAGATCGCTCCAGGATCGGCAGCACAAAAGCAGCCGTCTTCCCGGTCCCGGTCTGCGCCAGGCCCATGACATCGCGCCCCTGCCAGCACCGGCGGGATCGCCTGGTCCTGAATGGGGGTCGGAGTGGTATAACCGAGCGCCTTTATGCCGGCTGTAATACTCGAATGGAACTTAAATGGTTCGAATTTCAAATGGGCTCCTTACGATAAGACGACATACTATTCAGAGCACAAAACTGCGTAACTGCTTTTACCACAAAGGACCTGAGGTTACCGAGATAAGACAAAACATCACTCTCACTATGTCTCTCTCCGGATTCTCTGTTCGCCCTGAAGCAAAACACCGAACACACTCTGAAATAGTTGGTTAATAAAAAAAGCCCCGGATCGCTCCGGGGCCTTTGGAGTGGTTATATAAATATTTTTTGAGTCGTGCTTAGGCCTTGGCCACGTTCGCCGCCTGAAGACCCTTGGGACCCTTCACGACTTCGAAGGTCACCTTGTCACCCTCGTTCAGGGACTTGAAACCGTCGCCCGAAATTGCCGAAAAGTGCACAAATACGTCCTCACCGTTCTCCTGCGTGATAAAACCAAACCCCTTGCTGTTGTTGAACCACTTCACTACACCGTTTGCCATTCTGTTTCTCCTCTGTTTCTTTTTTGAAATTATCCGGGAATTCTCCTCGGATAGGTAGAGAATACCGTTTTCTCCGCATTCATGTCAAGCTGATAATTGAAAAAACAGTAGTGTAAGTGAAACAGTTGCAATGACCGCGTCAATAACATATGAAACGGACCGTATTCTCATTGTTCGCCGTCCGCTCATGACGTTCTTGCCTGCTTATACGCCTGTGCCTGGTGCATGAACGCCTCTATCCGGGTAAGGGTCTGGGAATCGCCCTGTCCTTCATAAGCGATGTTCAGGAGGGGGATGTTATGGTGATCTTCGCGCACTCGCTTCAAAACGGCGCTCGCGATCGTGCCGGGCATGCACGTGAAGGGCATCACGTTCACGATGCCCGAGACGCCGCGGTTGATGTAGTCAATGGCCTTGCCCACGGACAGCACGGCCTCTCCTTCGAAAGAATGGTGGATGTAAGGCGCGGCACTGCGCAGGGTCTGTTCTATGCTCGGCTCGTGCAGGCTCCGGAGGTTGCCATTGAAACCGCTCAGGAGCCGGCGCTCGTCCCTGCGCTGGACCCATTCCGGTCATGTATGCCTTGAGCAGGGCTTTCCATGATTGGTTCATCTTTGCCGATACCTTGGCCGTTGTGTTCACGTACAGGAGCCACTCGGAGATCGGAGCGACCCAGGCCTCGCCGCCGAGCCTCTCGATCTGCCGTACCACGTCCTCGTTGCTGAACCGGTTGGAGCGGATATAGATCTCTCCCACCACGCCGATCACCGGTTTGGTGCGTTCGGTGATCTCGATGGCGGAGAAGTCCTCATAGACGCCACGCAGCACGGGAAGGAGGTCTGCCCTCCGCTCGATAGCAGCGCTCACTTCGTTCAGCGCGGTCTGATAGATGCGGTCTGTCTGTCCCTTCCGCTTTTCGTAAGGCCGGTATTCCCAGAGCGCTTTCTGGAGCATGTCCACGGCGAACACGCCGCGCCAGCACATAAGCACAAAATCCTTGTCGAGCGTACGGACAGTCATTATGAAGCGACTCGTCCTGCATGGGAGAAAGGACCTCCACGCGGTCGAGCCCCAGACTGTCGAGCACCTGCCGGTGGTAGCGGTGATATTGTCCGAAGCGGCAGGGTCCTTTTCCCGAGGGCATGAAGAAGGCGCTCCTGTCGGGATCGAAGCCTGGCCTGCGCGTTGCCTTGATCATATCGCCCGTGGTGAGCGCAAGGGGATAGCACTCGCGGCCTGAACTGTGTTTTCTGCCGATCCGCACGGTCTCATCGTCCGATTCGGGCAGCACCTCGGTATCCACGCCGCAGGCCCGGAATGCGGCTGCGAGCGCATGCGCGTGGTCGGTCATGGGCGGGAAATAGACCTTTTTGGCATGAAGCCTTCCCGTACTCCTGCCTTTGACCGAGAAAGGCCCGCTCGGTCTGCCCTGCCCTGCATTATGAAGACTGTCCAGGAACGCCTCGATCCTTGTGATCGCCCCGGCATCGGCGCTGTGCTCATCGATCTCGAGCTGGAGAAAGGGTTTGCCTGACATCTCATGCCTGAAGAAGTGCGTGATGAACGAATCCGGTCCGCATCCGAAGTTCGTGATGTAGAGGGGGTAGAGGTTTGGATGTTCCCTGACGATCCTCCCGGCAGCCATGATCTTCTGTCCCGATAACCAGTACATGTTCTCAAGGCCGCGGCTGTCCACGCCGTGAAGGGGAAGAAAATCCATGGGAATGGCCTGGATACCCAGGTCCCGGATCTTGGCAGGCAGGTTCATGTTCACACCGGGGTCACAGGTGTTATAGCTCCGCCCGATGAGCACGACCGCCTTTTCTCCGGGCTTGATCGCGGACAAGGACGGCACGACCATGCTCCTCAACGGCATGACGAAATTTTTCCTGTGCCTGAAGGGCGACCCGCTGCGCCCTCTTCACCGCTGCCCTGCCCTTCCCGAGCGATGCACCCAGCAGCTGCATGCTCTTGCTGAAATGACGCTCGTCCTGAAGATAGAGGACCGGCTCGATCGCCTTGATGTCACCGATAGCGAACCGATGACCTGGCGATATAGGGTAAAGCCTGGGCATAGGGACAGGCCTGCGGGTTCTTGTCCTGGCCCCCGGATGCGGGAAACCGGATAAAGCTCGGCAGGAACAGGATATCCACTTTTTTATCGATAAGGTCCTGAATGTGTCCGAGCGCGACCTTGGCGGGAAAGCAGGTCTCGGCCACGGTGGCCTCGAGCGCCCGGTTGATCAGTGTCCGGTTCGTGCGATCCGACAGCACCACCCGGAAACCAAGCTCGCCAAAGAAGGTCTGAAAGAACGGCAGAAAATCGTTCACATACAGCATGCGCGGAATGCCGATGCTCGGTGCATGCTCAGCAAGCTGATGGTGTCCGGTCGCGTTCATGAGCAGGTTCTCCCGCTCCGCGAACAGGTCCCGCAGTGCGCCGGAAGACGCGCCTTCTTCTTTACCTCATACTTCTCGCACCGGCTGCCGTAAAAGAGCGGCTTCTCGCCGTCGAAGACCACCCGGCGGATATCACAGCGGTTCGCGCACTCGGCGCACTCGAAGGTCGTGACCGTGTAATCGCGCTTGCTCAGGTCAAAACCCTTGAAGGTACTTGCACCCGTACGTTCGCGCATGGCAAGGATGGCCACGCCGATCGCGCCGGTAACCTCGTGGTGCGGCGGAACCGTGATGGGCCTGTTCGTGATCGTCTCAAAGGCGGACACGACGGCCCTGTTCGCGGCAACGCCTCCCTGGAAGAAGATGCGGTCCCCGACGCGCTTGCCGGCCACGACTTTATTGAGATAGTTATAGACAATGGAGTAGGCGAGCCCGGCGGTAAGCTCTTCCACTCCCGAGCCGGTATTCATGGAGTGGACCAGGTCGGACTCCATGAACACGGTGCAGCGCTCGCCGAACCTGCAGGGCGATGCGCGCCTCGAACGCCCTGTCTCTCGAACTCCTGCTTGATGCTGATGCCAAGTCGCTCCGCCTGCTCTTCAAGGAACGAACCCGTACCCGCGGCGCAGGCCTTGTTCATCTCGAAGTCCACCACCGCCCCGTCACGGAGGCTGATATATTTCGAGTCCTGCCCGCCGATCTCGAAGACGGTGTCCACCGTGGGATCGATGGCGGCGGCGGCAGTTGCCTGGGCCGTGATCTCGTTCCTGACCACGTCAGCGCCGATCATGTCGCCCGTTAAATACCTGCCCGAACCCGTGGTGCCTGCCCCGAGGATCTTCACGCGCGCGCCGATCTCCTCGCCCACTTCCGCCAGTCCCTGCTTGACCGCCTCGATCGGCCTGCCTGCGGTGGGCAAATACCGTTTGGACAGCACCCGCATGTGTCTTGTCGATCACGACTACATTGGTCGAGACCGACCCCACGTCCACTCCCAGATAGACCTCGATCAGGCCGTCCGCATCCGGTGTCGCATCGCAGTCCGGATTCGGCATGATGCCGCGGGGACTCGGCAAGAGGGCTTACGCCGGAACGCGGCAATCTTTTCTCCTGCGGAGAGGCAGGCGGCAAGCGCGGAGACGCCTCGGTACGGAACAGGACGGCGGGAGCTGCTCCATGACCATGAGCGCAGCACCGATCGCGCCCGAGGTGGTAAAGTGATCGGGCACCGTCATATCGGATTCCGACAGTGCCAGCACTTCGCGGAAGGCCCTGCGCATGCCGAGATTCGCCGCCACGCCGCCGAGAAACAAAAGAGGCGTATGGAACTTTTTGCCCTTGCCCACGGTTGCCTTGAAATTCCTGGCCATGGCAAAACAGAGCCCGGCCACAATATCGTAATCCGGTGTAGCGCTCTGCTGGAGGTGGATCATGTCGCTCTTGGCGAATACGCTGCACCGGCCCGCGACACGCGGCGGCGTTTTGGATTTGAGAGCGATGGCGCTGAACTCTTCTATGGTGAGGTGAAGGCGTGAGGCCTGCTGATCGAGAAATGACCCGGTGCCCGCGGCGCAGGCCGCGTTCATGGAAAAGTCTTCGATCCTGACCCCCTGAGAGGCCGCATCGCGGGCGAGGGTGATGACTTTCGCGTCCTCTCCGCCCATCTCGATGATCGTTCGCGCATCAGGATGATAGCTGCCGGCGAAGGCTGACTGGGCGAGTATCTCGTTGATGAACAAAGCCCCAATGGTCCCGGCCACCTGCTTGCCGCCGCTGCCGGTGATGCCGGCTGCAATGATGTCGCTTTCGGGAAATTGCGACGTGAGGGTCCGAAGCTCGTTCTCGAGGGACATGAGCGGGTCACCCTTGATTCGGGTGTATGTCTCGAAGAGAAGCGTCTTGTCCCTATCGAAGAGTGCGGTCTTGATGGTCACCGAACCGATATCGATACCGAGGAAGAGGTCTTTTTGCATGAGCCTTTCCTTTACTGCCTTGGATTTGCGAGTTACGATAATAAGGGAAATGGTCGATCGGTCCGCCATGGGAGGAGAGATCGAAAAAAGCACGTTATCATTTGAGACCCGCTCCGGAGAGCACGCTGGACAATCTCGCACGGAGTAAATCGGAAGAGTATGTTTCATTATAATAAGAAGCAGGACGTTAGTCAATGACCTGCGTATAAAATTGGGTATTGCGGCAGCATACGCGGGATGGAGCTACGCGCAAATAATTGTGCAAACTATGGAAATAGTGATATAATAATTCGTTTTTGTCGGCAGGCTCTCTATTTGACAGCCCCAAGGAGCACCATGATCTCACCCTCCGGCGATATTAAAGACATGACCCTCCCCTGGCTCTTTCAGGACCTCCGGAAAGAAAAAGAGACCGGCACTGTGGTCTTTTCGCGTGATACGGAAGTAAAAAAGGTATTCTTCAAGAACGGGGACATCCTCTTCGCCTCATCAAATTTGGATGAAGACCGGCTGGGAGAGTTCCTGATGCGAACGGGGAAGATCACCAGCGCCCAGTTCGAAAAATCGTCGGAAGTCGTCATCAGAACCGGCAAAAAACTGGGGGCCGTCCTGTTCGAGATGGGAAGCCTCACCGCGCAGGACCTCGTGGCCCAAGTGAAGCTCCAGGTCAAGGAGATCATCCTTAAGCTGTTCAGCTGGCGCGACGGACACTACCAGTTCGATGGCGGCCCGCTGCCGGTCTCCGAGATCGTCCCGATCCATATGAGCACCGGGGACCTGATCATCGAGGGCATACGCACGCTCGACTGGAAGGGGGTACGCAAATCGCTCCCTTCGATCATGACCATCCTTCGCCCATCCACGGACCCCTCACTCCTCTTCCAGAGCGTCCACCTCGATCAGGACCAGCAGTCGGTCTTTTCGCTCCTCGATGGCTGCAAAAGCATCCAGGAAATATGCGTACTGTCGGGAATCGGGGACTTCAACACGCTCAAGGCGATCTACACGCTGCTGGCGCTCAGGATGGCGGAAGCAGGAGAGATCAAAACCGCAGAGGGAAAAATCGTATGTGAGGTCGTGCGCGAAACCGTCGCGGCCAAAGAGAAAATAGCGGGGGAACCTGCTGCGGCTGAGATCTCCGTCACAAAAAAGATGCTCCAGCATGCCTTCGAAAGTCTTGAACGTCAGAACCATTATGAAGTGCTCGAGGTGGGCCACGGCGCCGCACACCTGGAGATCAAGAAGGCATATTTCCATCTCGCCAAGCTCTACCATCCGGACCGGCACTTTGAACCCGAGATGAGCGACATGAAAGAGAAACTTGAAGCGCTCTTTACCCGGATCCATGATGCCTATGAAACACTGAGCACACCGGCCGCACGCGACCAATACAACATCGACCTCGCCAGCGGGGCACGAGTGCGCGTGAGGGCGGAACGGGGTCATTCGGAAAAATCGGTCAACAACAAAGAGGCCGCTCTCGCGCAATTCAACGAGGGGATGAGGCAGTTTAGCCAGGGTAATTATTGGGGCGCCGAGGAAGCCTTCGAGTGGGCAACGCGTCTTGATCCCGGGAACGCTGATGCCGTATTTCACCGAGGGCTCGCGCTCGCGCGCATCCCGCGCAGAGGCCACGACGCGGAAGAACATATCGTGCTGGCGACCGAGATGGCTCCCGAAAAAAACGAGTACCATCTGGAGTTGGGGAACTTTTATGCGAGGAGCGGACTGAAAGCAAAGGCGCTCACGTCTTACCAGAAGGCCTTACAACTCGACCCGAATTCGGACAAGATCAAAAAGGCGATCCAGAAAATCAGCGGATAAAATATCACACCCGCCGTCACCTCATTTCATCCGCTCGCGGACATCCTCACCATGCCGATAGCATTCGGCGAAGGACGCTTGTAGCCTTTTTCCTGGACCACAATGTCCAGGGGCAGGCTTATAAGGTCAGCGAGATCAGGCGTCATGCGATCCAGCAATTCCCTGTCCACGATCTTCACATACGATCTGCACGCGTTGCAGGCCCGGAACCTGAATCCCGCTTCATTCTCAAATACGATCGTGTCCAGCCGTGCCGGGTCCTGGTTATGACAAACATGGCAGCCGATGGCATCATACTGTCCTTTCGTGCCGCAGAACGAACAGTACAGCTGTTGACGGCCTTCCGGGGAAATAGACGACAGGGCCGGTCGCGCACTGCACACAGGGCACCTTCCCTTCTCCCAGAGGCGGTCATCATACGATAAAACGTCATGCATTCCGAAAAAATACGGTCTGCTCAGAAGGAAAAGGAGCATCGTAAGATCGTCCTCGGCATAGGGGAGCGAGAACGCAGGCACTTCGAGCAACGGAAGTCTGGTAAAATCGATCTCCCCAAGCTCCAGTGCCTGTTTCAGGGGAGACAGGCTGCCCTCAGGCAGATCAAAAACAGACAAGAAGCGCTCAACGATCCGACCAATGAATGCCGGTGGATAGGCGTTCAAACCCGGCTTCGACGGCATGCCAAGCGCTCTCACCCCATCCGTGAACTGAAGGGACTTTTCATAGAACCGCAGCGGGTCCTCGAGATGCGGTTTCTTCGCGATAAGCTCTTCGATGAGGTCCATAAAAACTTTTCAATAGGATTAGATCGGATAGTTCAGCGGCAGGTATCCATTTAAGCATGGTATTCCGTTTAAGTTTCTCGCGTTCTCAGCTCCTGACCCGGACAAGCCGGAAACAAAAGGGCGACTCTCGCAGAGCACGTACCCTGCTGTTGCCATTGCGCGGGCATAAACGGAGGGCGCAGAGTTAAATCAAAACCTTTAAGCCTTGGTATTAACCCAAAACATTTTTTATCTGTTCTCTGCGAACTCTGCACCTCTGCGAGAAAAAACTCTTCCCTTTTTTAAGAATTTGATTCGTAACTGACTACGGCACCTTCGGATACCGGATGACGAAGTCTTCACCGGTCAGCGCCTCAACAAGGAACGTCCTGAGGTATTTCTTTTCCCTGTCGTTCAAGCCCAGCGGCTGAAGCACCCTGTTCCCCCCGCCGCCGCCCTTATCAAAGAACTGGATCACCTCGTCAAGTGTCGCGAAGATGCCATTGTGCATATACGGCGCGGTCTTCGCGATCTCTCGCAAGGTCGGCGTCCTGAACGCCTTCCAGTCCTTTTTGTCCTTGGTGATGAGATACCGGCCCGGGTCTTCGGTCAGGTTGCGGTAGTCATCGTAATGGTAAACCTTGGCAACGAACCTTCTCGTAGCGGCGATCCGGGGGTCGTTCTGGTGTTCCGGATTCTCAGGCACGTTAAGTGCGTGGAACTTGTCATCTGACAGGTTAACGCCGAAATGGCACTCTCCGCATCTGGCTTTTCCCAGGAATAGTGCAAGTCCCTTTTTCGCGTCATCCGAGATCGCGTTCCTGTCCCCTTTCAGGTATTTATCGAGCGGGGAATTCACGGAGATGATCGTGCGCTCGAAGGCGGCAATGGCCATTGCCATGCGCTCCCGCGTCACCTCACCGCCGAAGACCTTCTGGAACGCATCCACATACTCCGGCACCGACCGGATCACCTCCTCGACGAAATCGAGGTTCCGGTTCATCTCGAATGCGGACATCATGGGAAAGAGCGCCTGGTCCTCCAGGGTCAGGGATCGGCCGTCGTGAAAAAGAAATTTCTGGAACGCCACATTGACGAGCGTGGGAGAGTTGCGCCAGTTCCGCGTTGTGGGATAACTGAGCGACAGTTCCAACCCGTCGGTGAAGGCCTTTTCCGGGTCATGGCAGGTGACACAGCTCATGGTGCCGTCCCCGGAAAGCCGCCGGTCGAAGAAAAGTTTTTTACCAAGCTCGATCTTCTCCGGCGTCTGCGCGTTCTGTTCCGGGACCGGTACGGCTCGAACAGGTTCGAGGTTGCCGGCAAAGGCGTCATGGTGCATGACCAGGAGAAGGCTGATCCCCATCGTCACGAACAGGTTGAACGGCATTTCATTTATCTCCGATCGTATCCCTAAGGCCCCTCACCCGCAACCGTCGCGCCAGGGGCAGGAGGAGGTCGCAAATCACTCCGAACTCCGAATACTCCGGACCAGGAACTCCGGAATGTGAATTTAGCGCGACGCTCTCAGTTCCTCGTCAATGATCTTTTTGAAGTACTCGAACGGCCGTTCACCCACGACCTTGCGTCCGTTGATGAAAAAGGTGGGCGTGTTGTAGAGGTCCATGTCCACGGCAAACTTCTTGTCCTGTTCGATCTCCTGCGCATGCTTCTTAGCATCGAGGGATTCAGTGAACTTCTTCGTATCAAGCCCCAGTTCCTTCGCATACTGGATGAGACTGGCCCGGTCGAGCTTCGGCGACCGCTTGAGCAGAAGGTCATGCATCTCCCAGTATTTTCCCTGGTCCCGCGCCGCCAGCGAGCCTCAGCCGCGATATGGGAATAATCGCGGTATATATAAGGATAGTTTTTGATCACGAGCCTGACTTTTCCTTTATAGGTATCCATGATCTTTTTGACGGTCGGACCCGCCGCCATGCAGTGCGGTCACTGGAAATCGAGGAATTCGATGATCGTCACCGGCGCATTCGCGGGACCGGTCGCCGGAGAATCGCCGATGGGTACGGAAAACCGCTTTTCTTCAGCAACAGCAGACACTGAGATGAGTGTGACTATCATGATGAAAAATAGTTTTCTCATATAGCGTTCTCCTCTCGCATCGTCACGTCACCTTCCAAATTACTGGCAACAACCGTTCAGAAAAACAAAAGCTCGTCCGCAATCACACAACTGCCAGGGGGATTCGGGTTTATTCCTCTCCCTCCAGATCGGACATCGTTCAGGGAGAGCAGTTCAGGAACTAAGAGATCAGGTGACCGTAGTTACTAAAAGTATATATTCGCATCCTTCCGCTGTCAACCCTGACCTGATCGCAGGAAGGCTCTGACGCCCTTCGATGGAGGTCTAGCCGATGATTGCTTTTTGACCATCTGTTCTCCCGCTATCGCTGATCATTCGTTAAACAGTTCACGATTCAGCATTTTAACACAGAGAGTGCTCACTTTTTATAGGAAAATGCGTATCCGAATCCCCGGGAGGCACCGCATTGTCATGGATTATGCTTACCCATCGGGCTGAGCCACCGAACCTGAGTAAAATACCGTGCACTCTCCACCAATGAATTTCCACGCATCTTTCAGCGCGTTCGACACGGATCCCGAAATTGATTTAAGCATGCTTATCTTTTCGATCTTCGCGTTGCGGAACGGCCCGTGCACTTTCTGGCTGTAAACAGCGCATCCGCCTTTATCGAGGACCGCCACGGTTACGTCGTCAAACTGGTCGGTGGTGAAGTTCAATCCGCCCTTCATGGCGATCCGGTATTTTTTTGTGGCAAGGGCGACATCGATCGCCCCGGCAATGCCGTTTTTTACTTTCCAGTTTGAAGCGAATTTGCTGATGGTCCCTTTTCCGCCCCGCGACTCTTCGTACACGCTTCCGAAATTGTAGCTCTTGGTAAGCACCGGTCCGAAGGGGCCCACGAGCAGGTATGCCCCTACATCCACGAGGTTGAAGTTCTGGCTTTGTTCATACTTGGGGATAAGGGCATCGATATCGAAGCCGTAGAGTGTAAGATTGTCCCCGTTCAAGGAAACGCTGCCGTTGAGCGACCTCTTCACCTCATCCGCGCTCCGCCCCGTTGCCGTCAGGTCCGCGGAAAAGTTGACCGTTCCTTCAATGCTTCTCCGGGAGCTTTTCCCGGTTGATAATGCCTGAATCAGTTCCTCGACCCTGAACCTGTCAAGCGAAGTGATCACCCGGTAATGGGGCGACGCCTTAGTCATGTCAATATGAACGCTTCCCTTCCCGGTCCCGCCGAAGATATGCATACTGACCGGGTCTATATCGAGTATCCCGTTTTCCCCTTTTGTTCCCATCACGAGGTTTGTCAGGGTGAGGTTGTTGATCAAGAGTGCCTTGCATCTGATATCCCCGGAGAATGAGATGTTCATGAATGGTCCCGCGCCTTCCCTCATGCCGTATGAAAGATCTCGTATGGTCCCATCGAAGTCGTCCACCTGGATCTTCCCGCTGGATTGTTCATCCGTATAAACAAGTCTCCCCTCTGAGATGGATATCTTTTTCACCGTAAGAAGCCTTTCTATCAGTGAGCGCCCCGGTTTTTCAAAATTGAACTTCCCGTTTTTATATCGGACCAGAGAGAAGACCGGCTTGATAAGCCCGACCCGGCTTAGCCGAACTTCGTGTCTCGTCAGGGGAATGAACCTCAGCCCTATCCTCATCTTCTAAACGGTAACGACATCCGCGCCCCCGTTCCGCACGCTGACGTTCCTCAGCGATATGCCGAAACCCGGAACAAGATCGATGCCCAACCTGCCCTTGATCCGGACCTCCATCCCCAGGGCATTCGACACAGCTGACTGATCTGCGGTTTAAAGGCTTGTAGATTGAGCAGGAGAACGAGGATGATCGCAACGACGACCAGGATGATCGCGCCCGTTGTTTTGAAGTAGATTTTTTTTCTCTTCGGAGTCATGATTAACATCCATGCGTGCAATGAATCGCGCGTGGCTGTGCATCAAGTCCGTCGCGCGCTCTTTTAGCATATCATTAGAAGTACTGCTTATCAGCAATGCTGTTTGCAATGATAGCTGCCTTTATATTTTGCATTGCTTCTATTTCCTCGGGTACGCCCTCTAAGAAAGGAACAATTATTTTATCATAGTTGGAACTAAATTCTTTCACGCTTTGTTGTGCATCCTCATATTTCTTTCTATCTAAAGGCGGCGAAACTTCATCATGGTATTTTTCATAAATAGTTAATAATTGATAGGCGTAATCTCCTGCAAATCCGGCAGCCTCTTTGAAGCTACTTACTGCCTCTCTCGTTTTATCACAGAGCTCCACGATCCTTTTCGCTTTAGCGGGAGAGGGAGCTACACCCATTAAGTCTTTAGCGTCGTTTGACAACGTTAATATTGTACTTAATAGTTTTTCAGATTTATTGCTATAACTTTTTAAAAACCCATACATAAGTTGTGAATCTTCATTTGCCTGCCTTGACGCCTCAATATCTTGCAATGTGTTAATAGTTTTTTTGGCAACCTGTGCTCTCGTTCTGTTATTGACGCCCCCGAACATTTGACCTAACATGCCTATATTGCCTACTTATCTCAATGCGGCGCCGCTCCCAATAAGAGCTGCGCCCGTATTACTGCCGCTATTTTGATATATCAACAATGAACCTAGAATTAAAGCCGCCGGACCCGCTGCATCCGTCCATTTCTTAACGACATCCCAATTATTTTCAATATCCTTATCGGTCCAAACATCCGTTGCTCTCGTAAAGTTTATTTGACGCTGCTCCCTGTGTTGCG
>CAWCKW010000009.1:0-17744 GCA_963796285.1 Nitrospirota bacterium | reverse complement strand
CGGTGGTCCTGTGGAAATTCGTATTCCTCGGTCAGCTCGTCCTGGCGTAACTGCGCGGGATGAGCATCATGATCGACGCGATCAACGCCAAGGTCCCGAAGACCATCAGCAGAGGCCCGTCGGCACCCTCTTCGACACCAGCGAACCCGCAGCGATGACAGGAACAGCGAAAGACCGAGCGTCAGTACGAGCGATTTGTTCACGAGCGCATTTTTGTGGTAGTAGAACATCGCCGTAAGCGCGGAAAAAAAACCCTGGACCATCGTGAGCCCGGTGATGCTCTTGACATCGATGCCGCCGAGACCCAAAAGCGGAGGCACGTAGAGCAACAGCGGGAACATGACGATTCCGCCGCCGATGCCGAGCAGGCCCGAGAGAAACCCGACGGACAGCGCCGACCAGGGCCAGGAACAGATACAAGGCGGCGTCCATGCTATTGCTCCACGAAGATCCGCTTCGCGTCCCTGCCTCTCCCTCGAACACATCGCCGATATGCGCTGCCAGGATGTTCTCCTTCTGCAGCGCCGAGATAAGCCGCTCCTTTTTGTCCTTTGGCACGAATATCAGGAGGCCGCCCGAGGTTTGGGCATCGTTCATCAGGACCCGGTCGGTCGCTGAAACGTCGGCGCCCCACTCCACAAAGGGATCATAGCTTTTCTGATTCGCCCTTGTTCCGCCCGGGACCATGCCCATCTCCGTGATCGTTATCGCTTCTTCGAAGACAGGGACCTGGCGTGCGTGGAGACGCGCCGTGCGTTTGCTCGCCGTCAGCACCTCGTTCAGATGTCCGATCAGGCCGAAGCCCGTGATGTCCGTTGCCGTGCTGACGCCGACCTCGAGCATGATCTCGCCGGCCCGTTTGTTCAGCATGGCCATGGATTTGGTGAACGCTTCGGCAGTCGCCGCGCTGCATTTCCCGGCTTTTATCCCGGTGGATATCACGCCCGTGCCGATCTGTTTCGTGAGTATCAGGGCGTCCCCCGGCTGCGCTTTTGCATTATCGAGTATTTTCTCGGGATGAATCGATCCCATGACGGCATACCCGAATTTCGGCTCCTTGTCCTTGACCGTATGGCCGCCGATGATGAACACCCCGGCCTCGGTCATCTTGTCGATGCCGCCCTGCATGATCTTTTTGTTGATCTCGTAAAAATCCGCGCCCGGCGGGAAGCGCAGCGATGTTCAGAGCGACCAGGGGTTTGCCGCCCATGGCGTAGACGTCGGAAAGCGAGTTGGCAGCAGCGATCGCACCGAACCAGTAGGGATCATCCACGATCGGGCGTGAAAAAATCCGCGGTCAGGACCATGGCGATGTCGTCCGTAATGCGGTAAACGCCGGCATCGTCGGCATTCGAAGCGCCGACCAGCACGTTCGGATCGGTGATCTTCGGCAATTGTCCCAGGACCTGGGACAGTTCAGCAGGGCTGAATTTTGCCGCTCAACCGGCGCAGCTGGAAAGTTGTGTAAGTTTTATTTCCATGGTCCCCCTCCTTCTCCATTTTTACCGTCTCTATCGCCTTCTCCCTCCGGGATAGGTCCCCTTTTTTGTCACGGGGCAGCATGCCGGCGCGGGAATATCTTCGTCGTACTCTTTTTTCAGGAGTTCAAGCAGATCGGGGATCAGGGGTTCTTTGAGAAAGTAGCATTTGAGCCTGCCGTCGACAAAGTAATCGACGATGCCGTGGGTGCGAAGGAGGGTCAAGTGCTGGGATACGTTCGGCTGGCTGATGTCGAGGGTTTCTTCGAAGTCGCTCACGCACTTCACCCCCTGCGTGAGATCTTCGAGGATCCTTATCCGTATGGGGTGGGCGATGACTTTGAGCAGTTCAATGCGCTTCTCAGGGGGAATCATAAAGGGCACCTCCAAATAATATATGCAAGTATTACTATGTTTTTATGTAAATGTCAACATAAAATTAATTTGACATACAGCCGAGCCTGCTGAATTAAGCTGGAAAAAAGAATGGGTGGGAAGTGGAGAAATACGACTCATTGGTGAAAACCAGGCTTCACGCGCGGTTGCAGGGGCGGCGGGAGATCTTCTCCCACATCTCCTCATCGATCTGGTCCGCATACTCCTTGATCGAAAAATCCTTGCCGCACGCCGTGCAGCGAAAGGTGATGGCGCGTCAGCCGATCCGGAGTTCGACTTCCCTGCCGCAGGACTTGCATTTCATAGAAACCTCAACATCTTAATTGCAGCCACGGAGGCACTGAGGCACGGAGAAAATCATGCCGCTAGTCATTTTCTCTCCGTGTCTCCATGGCAAAGGGTTTCGCATCTACTCCACAATATCCAGCTTGATCGACAGCTCCCGGAGCTGAGCAGCGGAGACTCGCGACGGCGCCTCGGTCATGAGACAGATGGCCTTCTGCGTCTTGGGGAACGCTATTACGTCTCTTATGCTCTCACGCCCCAGGATCGCCTGAGCCGGTCAAGACCAAAGGCGATCCCGCCGTGGGGCGGAGCGCCGATCTCGAGGGCTTCGAGTAGGAACCCGAACTTTTCCGTCGCCTCTTCTTCTGCAATGTTGAGGAGCCTGAACATCTCCATCGGCTCCTCGATCTGTGGATCCGGATGCTTCCTCCGCCTATCTCCGCGCCGTTGAGCACGATGTCATAGGCCTTGGCCCTGAAGCGAATCGGTCGCCATGAATTCAGTCTTCTTCCCTTGGCGAGGTGAACGGATGGTGATGGCGCCGTATCGCTTCTCTTCTGCGTTCTACTCGAACAACGGAAAATCAGGCACCCAGAGAAAGTTAGTTGGTCCCGGCGATGAGGTTCATCCTTTTCCCCATGAGCAGCCGAACATACCCGAGAGTCTCATTAACCTTCTTCGGACTCTCGCCAATGAACACATGACGTCGCCGGGATTGGTCGAGAGCTCCGGTCAATGGCTTTTACTGCCCTCCTTTAAGAACTTGACAATGGGCGAGACAAGCCTTCTTCGTCACTTGATCCAGATTAGGCCCTTCGCGCCGAAGATCTTTGCCGTCTCCACTGCGGTATCCACTTCCTTCCTCGAGAGCTTCCCCTGACCGGCCCTTAATACACCCCTCACCGACCTCCCGATTCTACGACCTGCAGACATACCCGAATTCCGTCCCTTCAAAGCAGGGGTCATCCTTAAAGGCGAGATCGAAACGGAGTCCGGTTTGTCCGTGCCGTACCGTTCCATGGCAACGCATGATGAGTCCATCCGTTGAAAGGAACCGCAATCATCGAGCCTCTTCATTGACGTTCAAAGCTTCACGATGCCTTCATCACCTCGATGACATCTTCCACGTCTACAAAGCTCATTTCGAGATCGATTTGAGTAAACTCGGGCTGACGGTCCGCCCTGAGATCCTCGTCCCTGAAGCATCGTGCTATTTGGAAATACGTCGAATCCGGCCACCATGAGTATCTGCTTGAAGAGCTGGGGTGACTGCGGCAGGGCGTAGAACATCCCGTGGTTGACCCTGCTCGGGATAATGAAGTCCCTCGCGCCTTCAGGCGTGCTCTTGGTCAGAAAAGGCGTTTCAATATCGATGAAGCCGCTGTTGTCGAGAAAGCGCCGCACGGTCTGCGTGATCAGATGCCGGGCGATAAAGACGCTCTGGAGGCTCGGCCGGCGCAGGTCGAGGTAACGGTACTTCAGCCTGAGGTTCTCGGCCACGGCTGTCTCGTCCTCGATCATGAACGGCAGTGCCTTTGATTCGTTCAATATCACCAGGTCGCTCGCCACCACTTCGATCTCTCCGGTAGGAAGCTTCGTGTTCACGGTACTTTCCGGCCGCAGCGAGATCGTGCCGGTGACGGCGAGCACATACTCGCTCCTGACGTCATGCGCACGCGCGTGTGCATCCGCTGCCGTCACGGGATTGAAGACCACCTGCGTGATGCCTCCGCGATCGCGAAGGTCGATGAAGATGAGCCCGCCGTGGTCCCTTCTCGTATGCACCCAGCCCATGAGCGTCACGACCGCGCCGACGTCTTTTTTTGCAAGCTCGCCGCAGTTATGCGTCTTCTTGTGTAATTTCATGTGACCCTACCCCTCTCGAAATGATGCAAAACAGGCTGGATAATAGCATTCAACACGCACCAAAGTCAAGCACCCGTTGGTCATAAATCAGCAGGACTGACGGCCTAAGCAGCGCTATCGTAAATGATATGTTCACTAGACCTGCCGCCATCATCATTGCCGCGCTGTTCCTTGCCCCTGGACACAACGCCTCCCGGACAGAGGCCCTGATTGCTCGTTATTTCGTCATACCCGCCCCCGATTATGAGATTCGAGAGCAAGCTCCAGCTTTGGAAAGCATGACCATTTTCATTGACTTGAGGCGTGCCTTCTGCTATGAATGGAACAATCAGGGACAGGGATAACGATGGCAAATATCTTCATCATAGGCATTGGTGGCTTCCTCGGCGCGATCACGCGGTACGGTGTCGCCCTCTGGATCGGCCAGCGGTGGGGCCGCAGCTTTCCCCTCGGCACATTCGTGATCAACGTGAGCGGCAGCTTCCTCATCGGCCTGCTCATGTCACTCTTCACCGAACGGTTCATGGTGAACCCGCAATGGCGATTGATGCTCGTCGTGGGATTTCTCGGCGCGTATACCACCTTCTCCACCTTCGAGTACGAAACCGGCGCGCTCCTGAAAGACAGCGAATGGCTGATCGCGGGATTAAATGTCGTGTTGAGCGTCTCCGCCGGGTTTATCGCATTGAAGCTCGGTGAGGTGATCGCGAAGAGCATATAATCGGTTGTGTAAAAAAACAAATGAAGAAGATAAAATGAAACCACAGAGCACACTGAGAAAACAAAGGATTAACAATCTCTGTGCTCTCAAGTCGTTTTAGGGAAAACCTCAGTATGAATAAGTGAGGCCCCTGAAGAGGACACAGAGGCGCGTCAGTAAATGCTTCGAATTTACAAAATCAAACATTCCTCTGAGTTCTCTGTGGTGGATTTTGACAGAATTAAGGAGAATACCATGCTCAATACCGGCCCGGCAAAAAAGCTGACGATCTACATCGATGAAACCGATAAGCTCCACGGCAAGCCCGTGTATGAAGCGGTTTTGGACATTCTGGCGCATAGAAAAATAGCCGGGGCCAGCGTGTTCCGTGGTGTTGCAGGTTACGGGAGCCATGGCAAACTCCATACCGCCAAGATCCTGGAGCTCTCCACCACGCTCCCGGTCAAAATCGAAATTGTGGATTCAGAGGAAATGATCAATATCATCCTGGCAGAGATCGGTTCCGTCGTCGAACGCGGGCTCATTGAGGTGAGCGATACGAATATCATCAAGTGCTGCGCGAAAAGTTCGTAGCGATGCCTACCCATGACTATCCAATACCTGGACACACAGCTGCTTCTCCTGATCAATCACGGCACTGAAAATACTCTATTCGATATTTTGATGCCGGCACTCTCCTATCAGGGCTATCTCCTGGCCCTCCCCTTTCTGCTCTATATGTTCGTAAGAGGCCGTACTCAGGTAAATTCTCAGGGGAAAGGATATCTGACAGCGGCTCTCTGGACCATCGCGATATCCTGCTGCGCTGTCTTTCTCGCGGAATGGGCGGAGGATGTATTGAAGATCGCTGTTGCCCGTGAAAGGCCATGCAGGGCGATAGAGGGTATCCGGCTCATTACCGCGTGCCCGAAATCATACTCCATGCCGTCCGGTCATGCGATAAGCTCATTTGCCTTTGCGATACCTCTCTTTTACCTGACCCGGGAGTTTATTGCAAATGCGTGGAGGACGTATCCGATTGTTCTTGCATTGCTGATCGCGTTCTCCAGGATGTACCTGGGGGTCCATTATCCGACGGATGTACTGGTGGGCGCGCTTCTGGGGACGTTCATTGCACTGGCATTGTCCTTGGGGTATGAGTTTCTTGGGAAAAACCGGACGAAGAAGGCCGCAGTGCCGTGACGGGACCTACTCTTTCCACCCGTGGTTGCCGATCAGTGGAACGAACACGCACGGGATGCTACGTGAGGTGACCATGCCTTCGGCGGTTTTGACCACCGTGATAAGCTCCTGTCCATACCGCTCCCCCACCGGGATCACCATCCTGCCGCCCTCTTTGAGCTGTTCCACAAGAGGCGCCGGTATATCGGGTGAGCCCGCGGTCACCATGATCGCGTCAAAGGGCGCCATCTCCTTCCAGCCGTAGGTGCCGTCGTAAATTTTTATCGCAACACTTTTATATCCCAGCCGGTCGAGTGTTGCCCGGGCCTTGTCAGCCAGGGACTTTATGCGCTCCACCGTGTAGACCTTTTCGCACAACTCGGCAAGTACCGCGGCCTGATAGCCTGATCCCGTCCCGATCTCGAGTACCCGTTCCGGGCCCTTGAGGCCGAGTAACTCGGTCATGAGCGCGACCATATAGGGCTGCGACATGGTCTGGCCTTCGCCCAGCGGGAGGGCGTTATCAGTGTAAGCCATACCGCGGATGGCCTCGGGCAGGAACTCATGGCGGGGTATTTTGCGCATGACCGCGAGAACACGCTCATCTTTTACCCCCCGGTAGACGATCTGCTCGTCCACCATGCGCATACGCTCTTTGTCAGGGTTGAACACTTAATGCTCCTTGTGGATGGGCGGAGAGTAGGAAAGCGATTCCATGGATTTCATCCTGTCGAACGAAGCGTAGTCCGTCATGTCGAGATGAATTGGCGTGATCGAGACCATCTTGCGGTCAACAGCGTCGAAGTCCGTGCCCTCCTCCCGCTCCCAATCCGGCTCGCCGCCCCCGATCCAATAGTATTTCTTTCCTCTCGGGTCAATGCGTTCCACGGTCATCTGGTGATAAATGCGTTTGCCGAGCCGGGTAATGCGCGTCCCCACCACCTCGGAGAGCGGAAGGTTCGGAACATTGATATTGAGGAGCGTGCCTGCGGGCATCCCCTGTTCAAGCATCCGCCGGGCAGTACAGAGGGCCACCTCCGCTGCCTCGGCAAAACGGAAATTCTCGCGCCCGTTGAGTGAAATGGCCAGGGAAGGGATCCCCAGCAGGATGCCTTCGATGGCCCCCGCAACAGTCCCCGAATAGGTCACATCGTCCCCAAGGTTCGGCCCCTTGTTGATGCCGGAGACCACGAGCCGCGGCGTTTCTTTGAGCAAACCCTTGACCGCCATGTTCACGCAGTCCGTTGTCGTACCATTGACGCTGTACATCGACTCCTTGATCTCTTCGATCAGGAGCGGCCGGTGGAGCGTCATCGAATGGCCCGCCGCGCTCCGTTCCCGGTCAGGGGCAACGATCACCACGGTGTCGAGTTCCCGCAAATGCTTGGCGAGGACCTGGATTCCGGGGGAGTATACGCCGTCGTCGTTCGTTACGAGGATCATGGATCATACCTCTGACAGGATAGTAGGATTGACAGGACGGTCCGGTGTTGACATCCGACTGGATCCGGCAAATATTGCCAAACAGAACTTCCCGCTTCCCTGGTTGAGTAAAAAAAAGGCCCGGAGGTTTTCCGGGCCTTTCAACAATTGGTCGGGGCGAGCCGATTTGAACGGCCGACCACTCGCACCCCAAGCGAGTACGCTACCAGGCTGCGCCACGCCCCGATATATGAATCAAAATCTAAATGACAAAATCCAACTATCTCATTTGCACTTTGAGCCTTGACTTGAAAAATCTATTTTAAAATTTCCAGTATCTCCTTCAGCTCCGTCTTGGCCGTCTCAATAACCGACTCAAGGACCTCCCGGTCCCCTTTGCCGTTCATTTTTTTCCGTGCGCCGGAGATCGTGTACCCGTCTTTATAGAGTAATTGCTTTATCTGGAGAACAGTGTCTAAATCTTTTTTACTATAGAGGCGTTGTCCCGATTTACCCTTGTTCGGTTTGAGTTGAGGGAACTCGCTTTCCCAGTAGCGCAGTACGTACTGTTCCAGCCCGGACAAGCGGCTGACCTCACCGATCCGGTAAAAGAGCTTACTCGACTGTTGTTGTTGGGGATTCGATGACATGCTCTTTGAAAATCATGCTGGGTCTGAAGCTAACGACGCTCCGTGGCGTGATCTCGATCTCTTGGCCTGTCTTCGGATTACGGCCTTTTCTCGAGTTCTTCTTCCGGACCACGAAGTTGCCGAATCCCGAAAGTTTCACCGTCTCGCCCTCTTTCAGGACCAGCTTGATCATATCCAGAATCATCTCCACCAATTCTTCCGCTTCCTGCTTCGGCAAGCCAACCTTGTCAAAAACTTCTGAGATGATATCTGCTTTGGTCATACAGACCTCCTCTACGGAGCATAATATAGTGCATAAGCACTTCAAAGTCAAGGCAAAATCCACGCTTGTCCAACCACATCAGGCGCCCAGGGTCAGGACCTATGATGCATATCATAGCCATCGGCAGGCGTTTTATGCTAAGAAAATATCTGTATTCGATGAAGGGCTGGACCGGTGATTTCAAAAAAACAGAAAAAGATTTTATGCTACACTTGATTTGTTACGATTCATCGCATACCGGAACGCACTGCACATCCTGAGGTGTTAGGTGTGATGACCTTTCTGTTCGTTTGTGCAATAAGGTGCGTTTCCATTGCGATTGTTATTCATTTTTCAGCCAAGCCACCCTATAACGAGGGGCCTTCATATGAAGGGTACGTACAATTCAGCCTCCGGGCAAAAGAGACAATAATAACCACATTATAACATGGTTCCTCACTACAGCGTATTGTCATTTAGAGAACAGTGAGCAGACATCCGGGCTGTTCAAAATAGATAAACCAAGAAAAAGGAGGGTCAACGTATGGAAAGGAAACAGGTATCGATCATTGTTCTATCAGCGGTGCTGAGCATGGCCATGACGTTCCATGCCGGGTCGGGAGAAGCGGCAAAGCTAAAAGTATCAAAAGAAGGTCAGGCCTGCATAGGTTGCCACGAGGCACAGTCACCAGCCTTTGTCACGGAATGGAAACTGAGTACTCACGCGGCAAAAGGCGTAGACTGCTACACCTGCCACAAGGCGGAGAAGTCCGATCCTGATGCCATGGAGCACAATGGATATACGATCGCGATCCTCGTCACTCCCAAAGACTGCGGCAAATGCCACGCTAAGGAAGAAAAGGAGATGACCGAGAGCCACCATGCCAAAGCCGGGGACATCCTCAATTCCGCGGACAACTATCTCGGCGAGGTCGTGGGTGGACAGGAGGCCGTTGCGGTCGGCTGTCTGCAGTGCCATGGCGGCATTGTCAAGGTCCTTGCAAATGGTAAGCTCGATACCAACAGCTGGCCAAACACGGGCATCGGCCGAATAAATCCCGATGGCTCCAAGGGATCCTGCTCGGCCTGCCATGCGCGCCACAGTTTCTCAAAAGCGCAGGCACGAGAACCCCAGACCTGCGGTAAATGCCATCTCGGCCCTGACCATCCGCAGATGGAAGTATATCAGGAATCAAAGCACGGGATCCTTTACGAGGCCAACAAGGAACGGATGAACATGCACAAGGACAAGTGGGTCGTTGGACAGGATTATTCCGCCGCCCCCACCTGCGCCACCTGCCATATGAGCGCCACGCCGACCCAGGCAGTGACCCATGACGTAGGCGCCCGGATCAGTTGGACGCTTCGGCCGCCCATTTCGAAGAAGATGGAGAACGCGGATAAAAAGCGCGCTGCCATGCAGAACGTCTGTAACAGCTGCCATTCAACGCCGTTCGTGGAAGGGTTCTATAAACAGTTCGACAATCTTGTCAATCTCTATGACGACAAATTCGCAAAACCCGCGACCGCGATCAGGCAGGAACTGATGGACAAGGGCAAGCTTACAAAGGCGAATTTCGACGACAAGCTGGACTGGATATACTGGGAGCTGTGGCACCATGAAGGCAGAAGAGCAAGGCACGGCGCGGCCATGTCCGGCCCCGATTATGCGTGGTGGCATGGTATCTATGATGTGGCCAAGAACTTCTATACCGAATTCCTGCCCGAGGTAAAGAACGTTGCCGGTCCGGAACTCTATAGCGAGATCGTGAAAAAATACCTCGAGACCGATGTCAGGCACGAGTGGTATACCAAGGGCATGACCAAAGAGCAGCTTGAAAAGATCCAGAAGTTCTACAATGAGCGGTATGGCGGTACAACCGCAAAATAGAAACACTGTGGCGGGGCAGAGATGCCCCGCTTTTTTTGTTCCCCGCTGATAACAAATGAAGCACCACGTATGACTTGCCCCGCATGCGCATCCTATATTCCAGCGTCGAGCAGTGTCACCTGTTTGCAGTCATCTCCTGCTTGACTTTATCCCCCTCTGTGCTATTCTTTGCACATGACGCAACCAACAGCAGACACAACCGCGCTCTGGCCGCTCGGCGTGTATTTCCTCGCAGTCATCGTCCTCGTATCGATCATCATCGTCCTCTCCTCGCTCCTCGGCGAACGGCACCGGGAAAAACAGACCGATGAGCCCTATGAGTCGGGGATCGTGTCAACCGGCACGGCACGGGTGCGCTTTGACATCAAATTCTACCTCATCGCCATGTTCTTCGTCATCTTCGATCTCGAGGCCGTGTTCATCTTTGCCTGGGCAGTGTCCATCAGGGAGAATGGATGGTTGGGCTATGGGGAGATGCTGGTCTTCATCGGTGTCCTGACTGCCACGCTCGTCTATCTCTGGCGGATCGGCGCACTGGAGTGGGGAACATTTGCAAAATCAATTTCAAAGTTCAAAGATCAACGTTCGAAATAAAAAAAACAACAAGCGTGAAATTTGAATTTTTTTGGTTAAGGATTGATTTGAACTTTGAATTTTGACATTTGAACTTTCCGAAAGGCTTCATGAACTATTCTTTAACCAGACCTGACCGCGGTTCCGCGGAAGACGCGATGCGCCAAAGCGTGATCCTCACGACGATGCAGGACATGCTCGCCTGGGGGAGGAAGAACTCCATCTGGCCGTTCAACTTCGGCCTCTCCTGTTGCTATGTTGAAATGGCCACGAGTCTGACGAGCAAGTACGATATTGCGCGCTTCGGCGCGGAGGTGATCCGCGGAACGCCGCGAGAGGCGGACATGATGATCGTTGCCGGTACGGTGTTCATCAAGGTGGCGCCGATCATCAAGCGGCTCTATGAACAGATGATGGCGCCGCGATGGGTCATCTCCATGGGTTCCTGCGCCAACTCCGGCGGCATGTACGACATCTACAGCGTGGTCCAGGGCGTGGACAAGTTCATGCCCGTTGACGTGTACGTGCCCGGTTGTCCTCCCCGGCCCGAGGCCTTTATGGAAGGCCTGCTGATGCTGCGTGAGCAGGTCGGCAAAGAACGCAGGCCCTTGAGCTGGATCGCCGGGCCGCAGGACATCGTGCGGCCGGAGAAACCGTGCATGCGGGACCTGAAACGGGAAGAGCGGCAAAAGGCCACGGTCCTGAGATCGCCCGATGAAGTTTGAAAGCAGAGGAATACCCTTATGATTTCAACATTATCTTGAAGTATTCTTATTGATTCATACGTACCGGGGAAAAGCAACTAATTTCTTGGATCTCTTTGCATCATGCCTATTTTGATTATCTTCATAGTTTGTGCTTCCTGAGGTGGAGGAGTCAGTCTTTTCACAAATACCTTGCCTTCGGAGATGCGGATCATGTCCGGCGATGGCGTAATATGTCATTATATACAACTCAAAATAATCAAATTAAACATTGACGTTTTGACATTCCTCTAAACTCTGAGCTTTGTAATTTAACATTTAGCCTTCACTTATGACGCCAAACAACCCCATCATCACTGAACTCAAAACAACCTTCGGCGACTCCATTCTCGCCGAACAGACCACGCGCGATGAGATCCCCACACTCTGGGTGTCACACGACAAGGTCAACGATGTTTTGAGACATCTTAAAACAGGTGTCGATCATCCCTATAAGATGCTTTATGACCTTACGGCCATCGATGAGCGCGTTCGCAATCATCGTCAGGACCAGCCGGCGAGTGAATTCACGGTCGTATATCATCTCCTTTCCTTTGACCGGAATGAGGATATCCGCATCAAGGTGCCGCTCACGAATGGATCTCTTTCACTCCCCACTATCACCAACCTCTGGCAGTCAGCCAATTGGTACGAGCGCGAGGTTTGGGACCTCTTCGGGATAACGTTCGACGGCCACCCGCACTTGAAAAGGATCCTGATGCCTCCGACCTGGAACGGCCATCCCCTTCGCAAGGACCACCCTGCGCGGGCCACCGAGATGGGCCCGTTCGAGCTGTCTGATGAAAAAGAAGAAAAAGAGCAGGCCGCGCTCAAGTTCAGACCCGAAGATTGGGGATTGAAACGCGTTTCTGAAGACTCGGACTTCATGTTCCTGAACCTCGGGCCACAGCACCCCGGCACCCATGGACTGTTACGCATCGTCCTACAGCTCGATGGCGAGGAGATCGCCGACGCCGTGCTCGACATCGGCTATCACCACCGCGGCGCTGAAAAGATGGCCGAACGCCAGTCCTGGCACACCTACATCCCCTACACCGACCGCGTCGACTACCTTGGCGGCGTTATGAACAATATGGCTTACTGCCTTGCGGTCGAAAAGCTCGCGGGCATCGAGGTGCCTGACCGGGCAAAGACCATCCGCGTGATGATGGCCGAGCTCTTCCGCATCGCGAGCCATCTCGTCTGGTACGGCACCTTTGCCCAGGACGTGGGCGCGCTGTCGCCGGTGTTCTATATGTTCACGGACCGCGAGCGTATCTTCGATATCGTCGAGGCGATCTGCGGCGGACGCATGCATCCTGCGTGGTTCCGGATCGGCGGCGTGGCCATGGACCTGCCGAAGGGATGGGACAGGCTCGTGCGCGACTTTCTCAAATACCTGCCTCCCCGGCTCAAGGAATACGACACGATCGTGATGCGGAACAGGATATTCAAGGCCCGCACCAAGGGTGTCGGCATCTATACCAAGGTCGAGGCCATCGACTGGGGAGTGACCGGTCCCGGTCTCCGCGCCTGCGGATTCGATTGGGACTTTAGAAAGAAGCGGCCGTATTCCGGCTATGAGAACTTCGAGTTCGATATCCCCACGGCAACCCATGGCGACTGCTACGACCGCGGGGTCGTGCGCGTCGAGGAAATACGACAGAGCCTGCGCATTATCGAACAGTGCGTGAACAACATGCCTGAAGGCGGATACAAATCGGACCATCCACTCACGACGCCGCCCCGCAAGGAACGCACCATGCATGACATCGAGACGCTCATCAACCACTTCCTCGGCGTCAGTTGGGGACCGGTGATACCTGCCGGCGAGGCGTTCATGGGCATCGAGGCGACCAAGGGGAACAACGGGTATTATCTCATCAGCGACGGCAATACCATGTCCTACCGTACCCGCATCAGGACCCCTTCGTTTGCCCATATGCAGATGGTGCCGAAGATCAGCAAGGGGCTGATGATCGCCGACCTTGTGGCGATCATCGGGAGCATTGATTTTATTCTGGCGGATTTGGATAGATGATTAGAATTCTCCCTCTCCCTGTGGGGAGAGGGCTGGGGTGAGGGGGGAAGTTGAAACGACCCAATATACCGAGAAGCAGAGAACTTCGCAGAAATCAAACTGACGCGGAAAGAAATCTTTGGTCGCTCTTACGCGATCGACGATTGGCTCGTATTAAATTCAGACGACAGTTTTCTATCGACAAATACATCCTGGACTTCTATGCACCTGAATTGCAAATTGCCATTGAAGCAGACGGCGGCCAGCATTATGAAAATAAGGGCGCGACGCATGACGCAGAGAGAGAAAAGGCGCTGTCAGCGCGGGGCATACATATTATCAGATTCAACAATAGGGATATATTGCTAAACAAAGAAGGAATATACGAAGCAATTTTGAGAGCAATAGAACAAAGACAACACACCCCCTCACCTCTATCCTCTCCCCTCGGGGAGAGGAGGTAAATTGAAATGCTGAGCGAAATCGAAATACAGAAAATCAACGTTGAACTGGCACACTGCGTGACGAAGCAGTCAGCTTCAATTGAAGCGCTGAACATCGTACAGCGCCACCAAGGCTGGGTATCGGATGAGAGCCTCAAGGAAGTTGCGCGAATGCTCGAGATGACGCCCGATGAGTTGGATGCAGTTGCGACATTTTACAGTTTTATTTTTCGGAAGCCAGTGGGCAGGCACGTGATCCTGATATGTGACAGCATCAGTTGCTGGGTCATGGGCTACAATCCGCTGTTGCAACTTCTGAAGACGACCCACGGCATTCGATTCGGAGAAACGACAGAGGACGAGCGTTTCACACTCCTCCCCGTCTCCTGCCTCGGCGCCTGCGACCGCGCACCGGCCATGATGGTTGGTGAGGACTTGTACGGGCCCGTGACCCCGGAGATGATGGAAAAGATCCTGGAGAATTACCCATAGTCAAATAAATACCATGGAACGACCACTCACAAAAAACATACGCGCTGGCCAGGAGCCGCTTTCTCTGAAAGACTATGAGAAAACCGGCGGCTACCAGTCTGTGCGCAAAGCGCTTGCGATGTCTCCGCAGGACGTCCAGAACATCGTCAAGGCATCGAATTTGCGCGGCCGCGGAGGAGCTGGTTTTCCTACGGGCGCAAAGTGGAGCTTCGTTCCCATGGGAAAGGACGCGCCGCGCCCTAAATATCTGGTCGTGAATGCCGACGAGATGGAGCCGGGAACATTCAAGGACCGGATGTTGCTTGAAGGCGACCCCCACCAGATCATCGAGGGTGTGATCACCAGCGCCTATGCCATTGAAGCGCAGCAGGCATTCATCTTCATCCGCTGGGCATACAAACTGGCGGCGCATCGGCTTGAAGCGGCCATTGCCGAAGCTTATGAGCACAACTATCTCGGCACGAATATCCTCGGCTCTGGCTTCAATCTCGACCTCCGCATCCATGCGAGTGCGGGCCGCTATATCTGCGGCGAGGAGACCGCGCTTTTGAACGCCCTTGAAGGGAAACGTGCCACGCCGAGAGCGAAGCCGCCCTTCCCCCAGGTCTGCGGCCTCTTCGGCAGACCCACGATCGTGAACAATGCGGAAACTATCGCGAACATACCTCATATCGTGAACAACGGACCTGATTGGTTCAAGGGTTTGAGCTCAAGCCCTGACGGCGGGACCAAGTTGTACGGTGTCAGCGGCAGGGTAAGGAAGCCCGGGGCATGGGAACTGCCCATGGGCATGACCATCCGGGAGCTGCTTGAGGAGCACGCAGGCGGCATGCTGGACGGCTATCAGTTCCGCGGCTTGATCCCCGGAGGTGCTTCAACCGACTTTCTGGTTGCAGAACATCTGGATATCAAGATGGACTTCGACTCGGTCATGAAAGCCGGCAGCCGCATGGGCACCGGCACCATGATCGTGCTCGACGACAAGACCTGCCCTGTCGGGTTTGTCCACAACCTTGAAGTCTTTTTCAGACGGGAATCCTGCGGCTGGTGCACGCCCTGCCGCGAAGGCCTCCCGTGGATAGAGAAGATTCTCCATGCGATCGAGACCGGAGGGGGAGAGCCAGGCGACATCGATCTGCTGGCGCAGCAATGCAGGCTGCTCGGTCCCGGCAATACCTACTGCGCTCTTGCG
This sequence comes from Nitrospirota bacterium, assembly GCA_963796285.1. GTDB lineage: Bacteria > Nitrospirota > UBA9217 > UBA9217 > UBA9217 > JALNZF01. Next base: position 2,170 of record CAWCKW010000009.1, on the reverse strand, counting down.
CCAGGCGCCGTTGAGCCGCTCCAAAGCGCGCTCAAATACTTCCGCGAAGACTTTGCGAAACACATACAGGATAAGAAATGCCCATGGCACTAGATGATCAGCAATCAGAGAAAATATGCTTACGATATATATAGACAATAAACCCCATCAAGTCAAAGAAGGCCAGAACCTCCTCCAGGCCTGCCTCTCGCTGGGGTTCGATCTCCCCTACTTCTGCTGGCACCCTGCCCTGCACTCTGTGGGCGCATGCCGTCAATGCGCTGTCAAACTGTTCAAGGATGACAAGGATACGCGCGGCAGGATCACCATGTCCTGCATGACACCGGTTGCCGAGGGAATGCGATTATCTATTGACGATGCCGATGCTCGGGCCTTCAGGTCGAGCGTGATCGAATGGCTCATGTTGAACCATCCCCATGATTGTCCGGTCTGCGACGAGGGCGGCGAATGTCACCTTCAGGACATGACGGTCATGACCGGCCATACTTACCGGCGGACGCGGTTCAAAAAACGCACTCAACGGAACCAGGACCTCGGCCCTTTCATCAATCATGAAATGAACCGGTGCATCCAATGCTATCGCTGTGTCAGGTTCTATCGTAATTATGCGGGTGGCCGCGACTTTTCTGTATTCGCGTCCCATGATAACGTCTATTTCGGCAGGCATGAAGAGGGCGCGCTCGAAAACGTGTTCAGCGGGAACCTGGTCGAAGTCTGCCCCACCGGGGTTTTTACGGATAAAACGCTCAAACAGCACTTTACTCGAAAATGGGACCTTCAGACCGCGCCGTCGATCTGCGTTCATTGCGGCATCGGCTGCAACACGATTCCCGGTGAACGGTACGGCACCCTCCGCAGAATATTGAACCGCTACAATTATGAGATCAACGGTTATTTCCTCTGCGACCGCGGCAGGTTTGGATATGAATTCGTGAACAGCGGGCGCAGAATCAGAAAAGCGCTGCTTAAAGCAACAACACAGGAAGGCCAGGCACCTGCGGACAAGACCGCAGCGATCAGCAGGATCAAGAAGATGCTGTCCCAAAACAAAGTCATGATCGGCATCGGATCGCCCCGTGCGTCGCTTGAATCGAACTTTGCCCTTCGCACCCTTGTCGGTCCTGACAACTTCTGCTCAGGCCTGTCCGGCCAGGAACACACGCTCATGGGGTCTATCGTAGACATTCTTCAAAAAGGTCCTGCTCGCACGCCTTCCCTGCATGAGATCGAGTCTGCGGATGCGGTTTTTGTTCTCGGTGAAGATGTGACCAACACAGCCCCGATGCTCGCGCTCTCGATCCGTCAGTCAGCTCAGAACAAGCAACGCGAGACAGCGGCAGCTATGAAGATCCCCGGCTGGGACGATAATGCGGTCAGGAACGCGGGACAGAATTCAGAAACACCGATCTACATAGCGTCCGGTTCAAAGTCGAAGTTGGATGATGTTGCAACAAAAACCTACCAGGCTTCGGCCGCCGACATCGCAGGGCTCGGTATTGCGGTGGCAAATGAATTGGATCAGCATGTTCCCGCGGTTCCAGACCAATCACCCGATGTCAGAGCGCTAGCAAGGGAAATAGCCGCGGCGCTCAAGAGTGCAAAGCGTCCCGTTGTCGTGAGCGGCACCGGATGCATGAGCCAGGCGATCATTGAGGCTGCCGCCAATATTGCATGGGCCCTTTGCTCGATTGGGAAGCAGGCCGGCCTCTGTTACACGGTCCTGGAATGTAATACCATGGGACTCGCCCTCATGAAGGGTAAGAACCTGGATGAGGCATTCAAATCCATCCGGGACGGTCAGGCCGATACGATGATCATCCTTGAAAATGACCTTTTTCGCAGGGCTGATGCAAAGATCGTCGATGAAGCCTTGGGTCATGCAAAAAACCTCATCGTTCTCGACTCCTTGGTCAATCCGACATCGTCAAGAGCGGATGTCACCCTGCCCGCTGCTACTTTTGCGGAAGCCCAGGGAACTCTGATGAACAATGAAGGCCGGGCACAGCGGTTCTATCAGGTATTCAAACCGAACCATGACATTCAGGAAAGCTGGAAGTGGATCCGTGATATACTTGCCACGATCGGAAAATCGACAACATGGCAATCTTTCGATGACATCGCGAAAGATATGTCAGCTGCATTGCCGGTATTCGGACCTGCCGTGAGTAGT
>CAWCKW010000008.1:0-20537 GCA_963796285.1 Nitrospirota bacterium | reverse complement strand
GTGGTCCTGTGGAAAACAACGTGTTCCTCGGTCAGTTCGTCCTGATGGTAACTTCGGGGAATGAGCATCATCGCCGCCGCGATCAATGCCAGCGTCGCGAAGACCATAAGCAGAGGTCCGTCCGGTATCTTCTTCGACACCAGCGCTCCGATCAGTGACGAGAGAAACAGGGAAAAGCCGAGCGTAAGGACCAGTGATTTATTCACCAGGGCGTTCTTTTTGTAGTAGAACATCGCCGTGAGCGCGGAGAAAAAGCCCTGGATCATCGTGAGGCCGGTGATGCTTTTAACATCTATTCCGTTGAAACCCAGAAGCGGCGGCACGTAGAGCAAGAGCGGAAACATGACGATGCCTCCGCCTATCCCGAGCAGGCCCGAGAGAAAACCGACGGATGCGCCGACCAGTGCCAGAAAGACCGTAAAGGTGGCGTCCATTTATTTCACCACGAAGATCCGCTTTGGTCCTTTTTCATCTTCTTCGAGCACATCGCCGATATGGGCCGCCAGGATATGCTCTTTCTGCAGGGCCATAATGAGCTTGTTCTTTCTGACCTGAGGCACGAATATCAATAGACCGCCTGACGTTTGTGCGTCGTTCATCAGGAGACGATCGGTCATGGAAACATCGCTGCTCCACTCTACAAAAGGATCATAGTTCTGCAAATTGCCCTTCGTGCCGCCCGGCACCACGCCCTTCTCTGCCAACGTTACCGCCTCCTCGAAAACAGGGACGCGGCGCGCGTGGAGTCTGGCCGAGCATTTGCTCGCAGTGAGCACCTCGTTCAAATGGCCGATCAGACCGAAGCCCGTGATGTCCGTGGCCGTACTGACGCCCACTTCGAGCATGATCTCGCCCGCACGTTTATTCAGCATTGCCATCGATTTGGTGAACGCGTCCGCGGTCGCTGCGCTGCATTTCCCGGACTTGATCCCTGTTGAGATCACGCCGGTGCCGATCATCTTGGTCAGGATCAGGGCATCACCCGGCCTCGCTTTTGCGTTATCGAGTATTTTATCGGGATGGATGGAACCCAGCACGGCATATCCGAATTTCGGCTCCTTGTCCTTGACCGTATGACCGCCGATGATGGCGACCCCGGCCTCGGTCATCTTGTCGATGCCGCCCTGCATGATCCGTTTGTTGATCTCGACGAACTCCGGGCCCGGGGGAAGCGATGCGATGTTCAGGGAGACGAGCGGCTTCCCGCCCATCGCGTAGACATCGGACAGCGAGTTTGCGGCCGCGATCGCACCGAACCAGTACGGGTCATCGACGATGGGAGTGAAAAAATCAGCGGTAAAGACCATCGCAAGGTCGTCCGATACGCGGTAAACACCCGCATCGTCTGCATTCGAATAGCCCACAAGCACATTCGGGTCCATGATCTTCGGCAATTGTCCCAGTACCTGGGACAGTTCAGCAGGGCTGAACTTTGCCGCTCAACCAGCGCAGCTTGAAAGTTGTGTGAGTTTGATTTCCATAATATTTGAATTGTAATATTTATTTAGTAAATGTCAATAAATTCTTGAGTCAAGGGTGGACTGTCCGCAATAACCAGAGAGGGTAAAACTTGCAACATAGATAGCTAGCCTCAGGCCACACCAAAACACGAAGTAACTCATAACCCTTCTTCGCGTCTTGATAACTTAGCGTTGGAATACCTAGATTCGCGGTAATCTTGTTGACGGTCAATGCACCTGATCTATAGTGACTGAGGATCTCGAACCGCGTGGGAATGGAAGAGCCCTCGCAAAAAACAGCGTGCAGTTTCGGTATCTCTTTTTTTTCATGGCAGATTGCTCAATCCGCTTTTCATTTTCCATAAGAAATACTTTTCGAATCCGACCTTCATCCACTTCGCCCAGATCGCCTTCTTTGTATAAGTACTTTGTCTCGGAGGAAGAACCGGGTACGCCTTCATGAAAGCAGCAGTGTTTCCCATGTCCATGAGGCAGATGACGCCGAGTTCGTCCGCGAGCGGCGGTGTCTTGCCGGTAATATCAGATGCGATGGTCGCTGCAGCGGTCTTCGCCATCTTGACGGTCATGAATCCTGTTTTCGGAACTCCCGTGGGCACCGGCGTAACCTCAGGCGGCGCAATCGCTATCGCAACACCAATGGCAAAGATGTTCTTATGCTTCGAGTGTCGGTAGTTCTTATCCACCGGGATGAAGCCTCTTGGATTGCCAAGCGGCGCAACTGCGGGCACACCCTTGAACGGCGGTGCGATCATGGCTAGCTTGAACGGGAGCTTCGTACCGTCTTTTAATTTGATCTCTCCCGGAGTGACTTCCTCGATAGCCTGGCTCACTATTGGTTTAATATCCCGCTCAGCGAACTCGTACTCTATAAAGGTTTTTGAATTGCCGAGCCCGCCGACGCCCATGTGCCCAACATAGGGCTCCGATGTGAGATAGATGATGGGGACTTTGTGCCGCATCTTTCTCCGTCTCAGTTCGGCGTCCATCTCGAATGCGAGCTCATAGGACGGTCCAAAGCAGGAGACCATCTGTGAAGAGCCAAGAACGATTGGTCCGGGCTTTTCTAGCAGGCTCTTCCATTTTTCTCCTGTCTTAATCGCGTGGTCGAGCGTAAAGGTACAGGCTGTATATCCTTTATCCGGTCCGAGGCCGGGAATCTCATCAAAGGCAAGATGAGGGCCTGTTGATATGACGAGATGATCATAGGAAAGCTCTTTTCCTTTCGCAGTGATGACCTTCGATGAATCAGCATCGATCTGCTTTGCAGCATCATGAACAAACTCGATCCCCTTCGGCTTCAGAATTTCACTAATCTTGAGCGTGATGTCCTCCGGTTTCCTCCATCCCATGATCAGCCACGGCAGCGACGGCAGGAACACGAACCGGTCGTCGTCGCTCACCACGGTAACATCCGCCTGTTTGCCGAGCAGCCGCTTGAGTTCAAAGGCAGCTGTCAATCCCCCGAACGATCCCCCTAACACAACGATCCTTGCCATATGTCCTCCCCTTGTACTTCATGATTTAGAACAATCCGACCACCTTATCGCCTCCCGTAATAATGTCTGTCAGCTTGTCGTAATCAATGGCTTTCGCTCGGGCATCTATTTCTGAATCCTTGATACCCCGGAGCCTCTTGTCGTCATCCAGCACATACACCGCGCCGGGGAAAGACCCAAGCCGTTCCTTTTGCGCGAAATAGACCCCGTTTTGCAGCAGGATAAGATCGGCCCCGCCTTCCTTCGCAAGGGTCAAGCCTCGTGCCCCATCAGTCGTATCCGGTGCGCTTTTGATGATCACAAGCATGATAGTCTCCTTTAAAAAACAATCGTTGTATCTGTTTTGCCGATCATAGCTGCGATTTCTGGGCCATTCGTAACCGTTACGCCCTCGATGATGCAGTCATTGCCGATCTGTTCCCTTTTCAATGAAGCTTCATCTGCATAGACCGCAACTCCCATGTCAATGCAATCCTGAATACCGTCTCCTGCATTCAAATATTTCGTCTCAGATACATCCTGTCCTTTTCTCGCCGCATGGACCCCCCCGTCAACAAGGAGCAACTTTATTTCCATATCATTGGTCGCTCCCCCGAGAGCATGGCGGATCGCCTCCGAGGCATCGACGGTCCCGTACGGCGGCCTTCTTAGAATTATGCTTATGCTCCCCATAATCGCCCCCTTATATGCCGAAATTTAAGAATATAGGCTTTGTCTGCACAACATTGAAAAGCCCCTTCAACGAGCTCATCTCACCACCCTCAATGGAATCGTCAGCCGCAAGACCGCGGCTTTTCATGCAGCCTGTTCAGATATCGACCTTGAGACCTTTTCCCACAAGGTCTACCAGCTCGGAAAGCGCCTGAGGTACCTGTCCCTTCACAATCGAGAAGACTCCATCGCCCGAGGCAATAAGTCTGGCCCGGTGCCCCTTCTTCAGAGCAGACTCCGCTAGTTTGAAAATAGTATGCGTGTTCTCAAAGGTGTAGGGAGTCGTGGAAAGAAACATTACAATCTCTTTTTGCATAGAGGCCTCCTCAATGAAATTAAAATGTCAAACCCTGTCGCTTTCTTTGATGAAGAGCCCCGTCAGGCGACAGACATCTGTCGACCCGGTATTGCAAGTTTGAGAGTCTTTCTTCATTCAGATTAACGTCTCCTTTCACCGGGGTAGGTCCCTCTTTTCGTTACCGGACAGCAAGCAGGAGCCGGGATATCTTCTTCATACTGTTTTTTGAGAACTTCGAGGAGGTCGGGGATAAGGGGTTCTTTCAGAAAGTAGCACTTGAGCCTGCCGTCAACGAAGAAATCTACAATTCCATTCGTCCGAAGAAGGGTCAAATGTTGTGATACGTTAGGCTGGCTAATGTCGAGGGATTCTTCGAAGTCGCTCACACACTTCACTCCGAGCGTCAAATCTTCGAGGATTTTGATTCGAATGGGATGGGCAATAACCTTGAGCATATCTATGCGCTTGTCCAGGGGGATCATAAATGCTACCTCCGAAATAATATATGCAAATATTATTATATTTTTATGTAATTGTCAACATAAAGTTAATTTTGTCATACAGGCGAGCCTGCGTAATTATTCTAAAAAAAAGAACAACGGCGGGAGTGGAGTGATACGACTCATCGGTGGAAACCGGGCTTCACGCGCGGTTGCAGGGGCGGCGGGAGATCTTTTCCCACGTCTCATCATCGACCTGGTCCGAATATTCCTTGATCGAAAAATCCTTGCCGCACACCGTGCAGCGAAAGGTGATGGTGCGTCAGCCGATCCGAAGTTCGACTTCCTTGCCGCAGGACTTGCATTTCATGAGAACCTCAAAAAGAATCGGAGACAGGTGCCAGTATCCAGGAATCAGGAGAAAAACGCGTTACGACCTATAACGATCCTATCCTGGATTCTGACTCCCGCCTCCTGAATTCCGCTGTTATTATTCCACAATATCCAATTTAATCGACAGCTCCCGGAGCTGGGCCGTCGCGACCCGCGACGGCGCCTCGGTCATGAGACAGATGGCCTTCTGTGTCTTGGGGAAGGCGATCACGTCGCGTATGGACGCGGCTCCCGTCAGGATCGCCGTGAGCCGGTCAAGACCGAAGGCCAGCCCGCCGTGGGGCGGCGCGCCGAATTCGAGCGCTTCGAGCAGGAACCCGAACTTTTTCCTCGCGTCCTCTTCGGCTATGTTCAAAAGCCCGAACAACTGCGATTGGATCTCCGACCGATGGATACGGATGCTGCCGCCGCCGATCTCGGCGCCGTTCAGCACGATGTCATAGGCCCGGGCCCTTACCTTGAGCGGATCGGTCTTCATGAATTCAAGGTCTTCTTCCCGGGGCGCGGTGAATGGATGGTGCATGGCGTCGTACCGTTTTTCGTCGGCATTCCACTCCACCAGCGGAAAGTCCGTGACCCAGAGAAAGTTCAGCTTGCTCTCATCGATAAGATTCAGCCGTTTGCCCATGAGCAGCCGCAAATACCCGAGTGTCTCGGCAACGATCTTCGGACTGTCGGCAATGAACATCATGAGGTCGCCGGGTTTTGCCGCGAGCCTCCCGGCAATTGATTTTACCTGCCCTTCCTTGAAGAACTTGGCGATCGGCGATTCAAAGCCCACTTCGGTCACCTTGATCCAGGCTAGACCCTTCGCCCCGAAGATCTTGGCCTCGTTCGTGAGGTCGTCCACTTCCTTGCGTGAAAGCTTCGCCATGCCCGGCGCGGCAAAACCCCTCACCTGACCGCCGAGTTCCACGGCCTGGAGAAATACCTTGAACTCCGATGCCTTTGCGATATCGGAGATATCCTTAAGCTCAAGCCCGAAGCGAGTGTCCGGTTTGTCCGAGCCATAGCGGTCCATCGCCTCATGATACGAGAGCCGGGGAAACGGTATCGGGATATCGAGCCCCTTCACTTCACGTACAACTTCCGCGAGCAGCGCCTCCATGAGCGCGATGATATCGTCCTCGTCGATAAAGGACATTTCCAGATCGATCTGCGTGAACTCGGGCTGACGGTCCGCCCGCAGGTCCTCGTCGCGGAAGCACTTCACGATCTGGTAGTAGCGCTCGAACCCGGCCACCATCAGGATCTGTTTAAAAAGCTGGGGCGACTGCGGCAGCGCGTAGAACATGCCGGGATTCACCCTGCTCGGGACCAGATAATCCCGCGCGCCCTCAGGCGTGCTCTTGGTCAAAAAAGGCGTTTCAATATCGATGAAGCCGCTGTTGTCGAGAAAGCGCCGCACGGTCTGCGTGATCAGATGCCGGGCGATGAAGACGCTCTGAAGGCTCGGCCGGCGCAGGTCGAGGTAGCGGTACTTCAGCCTGAGGTTCTCGGCCACGGCTGTCTCATCCTCGATCATGAAAGGCAGGGCCTTTGATTCGTTCAGGATCACCAGGTCGCTCGCCACCACTTCGATCTCTCCGGTAGGAAGCTTCGGGTTCACGGTACTGTCCGGCCGGAGCGAGATCGTGCCGGTGACGGCGAGCACGTACTCGCTCCTGACGTCATGCGCCCGCGCGTGTGCATCCGCTGCCGTCACGGGATTGAAGACCACCTGCGTGATGCCTCCGCGGTCGCGAAGGTCGATGAAGATGAGCCCGCCGTGGTCCCTTCTCGTGTGCACCCAGCCCATGAGCGTCACGACCGCGCCGACGTCTTTTTTTGCAAGCTCGCCGCAGTTATGCGTCTTCTTGTGTAATTTCATGTGACCCTACCCCTCTCGAAATGATGCAAAACAGGCTGGATAATAGCATTCAACACGCACCAAAGTCAAGCACCCGTTGGCCGATAAATCAGCAGGACTGACGGCTCTAAGTTGCGCTTTGGTAATGATATGTTCCTAGCCTGCCACTGTCATCATTGCCGCGCTGTTCCTTGCCCCTGGATACAACGCCTCCCGGACAGAGTCCCTAATTGCTCGTTATTTCGTCATACCCCCCCGATTATGAATTCGAGGGCAAGCTCCAGCTTTGGAAAGCATGACCATTTTCATTGACTTGAGGCGTGCCTTCTGCTATGAATGGAACATTCAGGGACAGGAAAACGATGGCAAATATCTTCATCATAGGCATAGGCGGATTCCTCGGCGCGATCACGCGGTACGGGGTCGCCCTCTGGATCGGCCAGCGGTGGGGCCGCAGCTTTCCCCTCGGCACATTCGTGATCAACGTGAGCGGCAGCTTCCTCATCGGCCTGCTCATGTCACTCTTCACCGAACGGTTCATGGTGAACCCGCAATGGCGATTGCTGCTCGTCGTGGGATTTCTCGGCGCGTATACCACCTTCTCCACCTTCGAGTACGAAACCGGCGCGCTCCTGAAAGACAGCGAATGGCTGATCGCGGGATTAAATGTCGTGTTGAGCGTCTCCGCCGGGTTTATCGCATTGAAGCTCGGTGAGGTGATCGCGAAAAGCATATAATTGATGAATGCGACAATTCTAATTTAACCGCCGAGACGCAGAGACGCAGAGAAAATCTTTTTATTGTTAATATGTATTTCTCAGCGTCTCAGCGCCTCCGCGGTGGATTATGACTTTATAGCTCATCATACTTTAAGTAAGGAGTATTTCATGCTCAAAACCGGCCCGGCAAAAAAGCTGACGATCTACATCGATGAAACCGATAAGCTCCACGGCAAGCCCGTGTATGAAGCGATTTTGGACATTCTGGCGCAAAGGAAAATAGCCGGGGCCAGCGTGTTCCGTGGTGTTGCAGGTTACGGGAGCCATGGCAAACTCCATACCGCCAAGATCCTGGAGCTCTCCACCACGCTCCCGGTCAAAATCGAAATTGTGGATTCAGAGGAAATGATCAATATCATCCTGGCAGAGATCGGTTCCGTCGTCGAACGCGGGCTCATTGAGGTGAGCGATACGAATATCATCAAGTGCTGCGCGAAAAGTTCGTAGCGATGCCTACCCATGACTATCCAATCCCTGGACACACAGCTGCTTCTCCTGATCAATCACGGCACTGAAAATCCTCTGTTCGATATTTTGATGCCGGCACTCTCCTATCAGGGCTATCTCCTGGTCCTCCCCTTTCTGCTCTATATGTTCGTAAGAGGTCGTACGCAGGTAAATTCTGAGGGGAAAGGATATCTGACAGCGGCGCTCTGGACCATCGCGATATCCTGCTGCGCTGTCTTTCTCGCGGAATGGGCGGAGGATGTGTTGAAGAACGCTGTTGCCCGTGAAAGGCCGTGCAGGGCGATTGAGGGGATCCGGCTCATTATCGCATGCCCGAAATCATACTCCATGCCGTCCGGCCATGCGATAAGCTCATTTGCCTTTGCAATACCGCTCTTTTACCTGACCCGGGATTATATTGCAAATGCGTGGAGGACGTATCCGCTTGTTCTTGCATTGCTGATCGCGTTCTCCAGGATGTATCTGGGGGTCCATTATCCGACGGATGTTCTGGTGGGCGCGCTTCTGGGGACGTTATTGCGCTGGCATTGTCCTTGGGCGTATGAGTTTCTCAGGAAAAACCGGACGAAGAAGACCGCAGTACCGTGACGGGACCTACTCTTTCCACCCGTGGTTGCCGATCAGTGGAACGAACACGCACGGGATGCTCCGTGAGGTGACCATGCCTTCCGCGGTCTTGACTACCGTGAAAAGTTCCTGTCCATACCGCTCCCCCACCGGGATCACCATCCTGCCGCCCTCTTTGAGCTGTTCCACAAGAGGCGCCGGTATATCGGGTGAGCCCGCGGTCACCATGATCGCGTCAAAGGGCGCCATCTCCTTCCAGCCGTAGGTGCCGTCGTAAATTTTTATCGCAACACTTTTATATCCCAGCCGGTCGAGTGTTGCCCGGGCCTTGTCAGCCAGGGACTTTATGCGCTCCACCGTGTAGACCTTTTCGCACAACTCGGCAAGTACCGCGGCCTGATAGCCTGATCCCGTCCCGATCTCGAGTACCCGTTCCGGGCCCTTGAGGCCAAGTAACTCGGTCATGAGCGCGACCATATAGGGCTGGGACATTGTCTGGCTTTCGCCCAGCGGGAGGGCATTGTCAGTGTATGCCATGCCGCGGATGGCCTCGGGCAGGAACTCATGGCGGGGTATTTTGCGCATGGCCGCGAGAACACGCTCATCTTTTACCCCCCGGTAGACGATCTGCTCGTCCACCATCCTGCTGCGCTCCTTTTCAAGGTTGATCACTCAGTGCTCCTTGCGGATTCAACGGCTGTGCATAGGACATTGATTCCATGGATTTCATCCTGTCGAACGAAGCGTAGTCCGTCATGTCGAGATGAATTGGCGTGATCGAGACCATCTTGCGGTCAACAGCGTCGAAGTCCGTGCCCTCCTCCCGCTCCCAATCCGGCTCGCCGCCCCCGATCCAATAGTATTTCTTTCCTCTCGGGTCAATGCGTTCCACGGTCATCTGGTGATAAATGCGTTTGCCGAGCCGGGTAATGCGCGTCCCCACCACCTCGGAGAGCGGAAGGTTCGGAACATTGATATTGAGGAGCGTGCCTGCGGGCATCCCCTGTTCAAGCATCCGCCGGGCAGTACAGAGGGCCACCTCCGCTGCCTCGGCAAAACGGAAATTCTCGCGCCCGTTGAGTGAAATGGCCAGGGAAGGGATCCCCAGCAGGATGCCTTCGATGGCCCCCGCAACAGTCCCCGAATAGGTCACATCGTCCCCAAGGTTCGGCCCCTTGTTGATGCCGGAGACCACGAGCCGCGGCGTTTCTTTGAGCAAACCCTTGACCGCCATGTTCACGCAGTCCGTTGTCGTACCATTGACGCTGTACATCGACTCCTTGATCTCTTCGATCAGGAGCGGCCGGTGGAGCGTCATCGAATGGCCCGCCGCGCTCCGTTCCCGGTCAGGGGCAACGATCACCACGGTGTCGAGTTCCCGCAAATGCTTGGCGAGGACCTGGATGCCGGGGGAGTATACGCCGTCGTCATTCGTTACGAGGATCATGGATCATACCTCTGACAGGATAGTAGGATTGACAGGACGGTCCGGTGTTGACATCCGACTGGATCCGGCAAATATTGCCAAACAGAACTTCCCGCTTCCCTGGTTGAGTAAAAAAAAGGCCCGGAGGTTTTCCGGGCCTTTCAACAATTGGTCGGGGCGAGCCGATTTGAACGGCCGACCACTCGCACCCCAAGCGAGTACGCTACCAGGCTGCGCCACGCCCCGATATATGAATCAAAATCTAAATGACAAAATCCAACTATCTCATTTGCACTTTGAGCCTTGACTTGAAAAATCTATTTTAAAATTTCCAGTATCTCCTTCAGCTCCGTCTTGGCCGTCTCAATAACCGACTCAAGGACCTCCCGGTCCCCTTTGCCGTTCATTTTTTTCCGTGCGCCGGAGATCGTGTACCCGTCTTTATAGAGTAATTGCTTTATCTGGAGAACAGTGTCTAAATCTTTTTTACTATAGAGGCGTTGTCCCGATTTACCCTTGTTCGGTTTGAGTTGAGGGAACTCGCTTTCCCAGTAGCGCAGTACGTACTGTTCCAGCCCGGACAAGCGGCTGACCTCACCGATCCGGTAAAAGAGCTTACTCGACTGTTGTTGTTGGGGATTCGATGACATGCTCTTTGAAAATCATGCTGGGTCTGAAGCTAACGACGCTCCGTGGCGTGATCTCGATCTCTTGGCCTGTCTTCGGATTACGGCCTTTTCTCGAGTTCTTCTTCCGGACCACGAAGTTGCCGAATCCCGAAAGTTTCACCGTCTCGCCCTCTTTCAGGACCAGCTTGATCATATCCAGAATCATCTCCACCAATTCTTCCGCTTCCTGCTTCGGCAAGCCAACCTTGTCAAAAACTTCTGAGATGATATCTGCTTTGGTCATACAGACCTCCTCTACGGAGCATAATATAGTGCATAAGCACTTCAAAGTCAAGGCAAAATCCACGCTTGTCCAACCACATCAGGCGCCCAGGGTCAGGACCTATGATGCATATCATAGCCATCGGCATGCGTTTTATGCTAATAAAAAAGGTCTTCATTTCCAGAATGGCTTGACTGGTGATTTCAAATAACATAAAAAAATTTATGCTACACTTGATTTGTTACGATTCTTCGCATACCGGAACACACTGCACATACTGAGGCGTGAGGTATGATGACTTTTCTGTTCGTTTGTGCAATAAGGTGCGTTCCCATTGCGATTGTTATTCATTTTTCAGCCAAGCCACCCTATAACGAGGGGCCTTCAATTACGTACCAATTCAGCCTCCGGGCAAAAGAGACAATAATAACCACATTATAACATGATTCCTCACTACAGCGTATTGTCATTTAAAGAACAGTGAGCAAGCCACCGGGCTGATCAAAATAGATAAACAAGGAAAAGGAGGGTCAATGTATGAAAAGGAACCAGGTATCGATCATTGTTCTATCAGTGGTGCTCAGCATGGTCATGACGTTCCATGCCGGGTCGGGCGAAGCGGCAAAGCTAAAAGTATCAAAAGAAGGTCAGGCCTGCATAGGTTGCCACGAGGCACAGTCACCAGCCTTTGTCACGGAATGGAAGCTGAGCACCCACGCGGCAAAAGGCGTAGACTGCTACACCTGCCACAAGGCGGAGAAGTCCGATCCTGATGCCATGGAGCACAATGGATATACGATCGCGATCCTCGTCACTCCCAAGGACTGCGGCAAATGCCACGCTAAGGAAGAAAAGGAGATGACCGAGAGCCACCATGCCAAAGCCGGGGACATCCTCAATTCCGCGGACAACTATCTCGGCGAGGTCGTGGGTGGACAGGAGGCCGTTGCGGTCGGCTGTCTGCAGTGCCATGGCGGCATTGTCAAGGTCCTTGCAAATGGCAAGCTCGATACCAACAGCTGGCCGAACACGGGCATCGGCCGAATAAACCCTGACGGCTCCAAGGGGTCCTGCTCGGCCTGCCATGCGCGCCACAGTTTCTCAAAGGCGCAGGCGCGGGAGCCCCAGACCTGCGGTAAATGCCATCTCGGCCCTGACCATCCGCAGATGGAAGTATACCAGGAATCAAAACACGGGATCCTGTATGAGGCCAACAAGGAACGGATGAACATGCACAAGGACAAGTGGGTCGTTGGACAGGATTATTCCGCCGCCCCCACCTGCGCCACCTGCCATATGAGCGCCACGCCGACACAGGCAGTGACCCATGACGTAGGCGCCCGGATCAGCTGGACGCTTCGGCCGCCCATTTCGAAGAAGATGGAGAACGCGGATAAAAAGCGCGCTGCCATGCAGAACGTCTGCAGCAGCTGCCATTCAACGCCCTTCGTGGAAGGGTTCTATAAACAGTTCGATAATCTTGTCAATCTGTATGACGACAAATTCGCAAAACCCGCGACCGCGATCAGGCAGGAACTGATGGACAAGGGCAAGCTTACAAAGGCGAATTTCGACGACAAGCTGGACTGGATATACTGGGAGCTGTGGCACCATGAAGGCAGAAGAGCACGGCACGGCGCGGCCATGTCCGGCCCCGATTATGCGTGGTGGCATGGTATCTATGATGTGGCCAAGAACTTCTATACCGAATTCCTGCCCGAGGTAAAGAACGTTGCCGGTCCGGAGCTCTATAGCGAGATCGTGAAAAAATACCTCGAGACCGATGTCAGGCACGAGTGGTATACCAAGGGCATGACCAAAGAGCAGCTTGAAAAGATCCAGAAGTTCTACAATGAGCGGTATGGCGGTACAACCGCAAAATAGAAACACTGTGGCGGGGCAGAGATGCCCCGCTTTTTTTTGTTCCCCGCTGATAACAAATGAAGCACCACGTATGACTTGCCCCGCATGCGCATCCTATATTCCAGCGTCGAGCAGTGTCACCTGTTTGCAGTCATCTCCTGCTTGACTTTATCCCCCTCTGTGCTATTCTTTGCACATGACGCAACCAACAGCAGACACAACCGCGCTCTGGCCGCTCGGCGTGTATTTCCTCGCAGTCATCGTCCTCGTATCGATCATCATCGTCCTCTCCTCGCTCCTCGGCGAACGGCACCGGGAAAAACAGACCGATGAGCCCTATGAGTCGGGGATCGTGTCCACCGGCACGGCACGGGTGCGCTTTGACATCAAATTCTACCTCATCGCCATGTTCTTCGTCATCTTCGATCTCGAGGCCGTGTTCATCTTTGCCTGGGCAGTGTCCATCAGGGAGAATGGATGGTTGGGCTATGGGGAGATGCTGGTCTTCATCGGTGTCCTGACTGCCACGCTCGTCTATCTCTGGCGGATCGGCGCACTGGAGTGGGGAACATTTGCAAAATCGATTTCAAAGTTCAAAGATCAAGTTGAAATAAAAAAATAAAAAGCGTGAAATTTAATTTTTTGGTTAAGGATTGATTTGAACTTTGAATCCTGACATTTGAACTTTCCGAAAGGCTTCATGAACTACTCTTTCACCAGACCTGACCACGATTCCGCGGAAGACGCGATGCGCCAAAGCGTGATCCTCACGACGCTGCAGGACATGCTCGCCTGGGGGAGGAAGAACTCCATCTGGCCGTTCAACTTCGGCCTCTCCTGCTGCTATGTTGAAATGGCCACGAGTCTGACGAGCAAATACGATATCGCGCGCTTCGGCGCCGAGGTGATCCGCGGCACGCCGCGAGAAGCGGACATGATGATCGTCGCCGGTACGGTGTTCATCAAGGTGGCGCCGGTCATCAAGCGGCTCTATGAACAGATGATGGCGCCGCGATGGGTCATCTCCATGGGTTCCTGCGCCAACTCCGGCGGCATGTACGACATCTACAGCGTGGTCCAGGGCGTGGACAAGTTCATGCCCGTTGACGTGTATGTGCCCGGCTGCCCTCCCCGGCCCGAGGCCTTCATGGAAGGCCTGCTGATGCTGCGTGACAGGTCGGCAAGGAACGCAGGCCCCTGAGCTGGGTCGCCGGGCCGCAGGGCATCGTGCGGCCGGAGAAACCGTGCATGCGGGACCTGAAGCGGGAAGAGCGGCAAAAGGCCACTATCCTGAGATCGCCTGATGAAGTGTAGGGGAATAAGCTCAAATTTCAAAATCCAAAGTACAAATCAAACTATAAAATATAGTTTGATTTTCATTGCTATTTCTCTTAAGCTCGTCATTCCTGCGGCGGCAGGAATCCAGTCTTTTCATAAAACCGCTGGATGCCGGATCAAGTCCGGCATGACGAAAAAGGATATTAAATACAGACTCAAAATTATCAAATTAAACATTGATGTTTTAACATTCCTTTAAGCTCTGAGCTTTGTAATTTGACATTTGCATTCACTCTATGCCCCAAACAATCCCATCATCGATGACCTCAAAACCGCCTTCGGCGACTCCATTCTCGCGGTACAGCCCACGCGCGACGACATCCCCACGCTCTGGGTGTCGCGCGACAAGGTCACGATGTTCTGCGCCATCTCAAGACAGCCATCGACCGTCCCTATAAGATGCTCTACGACCTCACGGCCATCGACGAGCGCGTGCGCAATCATCGCCAGGACCAGCCGGAGAGCGACTTCACGGTCGTGTACCATCTCCTTTCCTTTGACCGGAACGAGGACATCCGCATCAAGGTCCCGCTCACCGGAGCAATCCGCCGCCCTTCCGACGATCACCAATCTCTGGCAGTCAGCCAACTGGTACGAGCGCGAGGTCTGGGACATGTTCGGCATCAAGTTCGACGGCCACCCGCATCTGAAAAGGATCCTGATGCCGCCGACCTGGAAAGGCCATCCCCTGCGCAAGGACCATCCTGCGCGCGCCACCGAGATGGGCCCGTTCCAGCTGCCTGATGAAAAAGAAGAGGCCGAACAGACGGCGCTCAAGTTCAGGCCCGAAGACTGGGGCATGAAGCGCGAGACGGAAGACACGGACTTCATGTTCCTGAACCTCGGTCCCCAGCACCCCGGCACCCATGGCCTGATCCGCTTCATCCTGCAGCTCGACGGCGAGGAGATCAAGGACTCCGTGCTCGACATCGGCTATCACCACCGCGGCGCCGAAAAGATGGCCGAGCGCCAGTCCTGGCACACCTACATTCCCTACACCGACCGCGTCGACTACCTGGGCGGCGTGATGAACAACATGGCCTACTGCCTTGCCGTGGAGAAGCTCGCGGGCATCGAGGTGCCTGACCGGGCCAAGACCATCCGCGTCATGATGGCGGAGCTTTTCCGCATCGCGAGCCATCTCGTCTGGTACGGCACCTTTGCCCAGGACGTGGGCGCGCTCTCGCCGGTGTTCTACATGTTCACGGACCGCGAGCGCATCTTCGACATCGTCGAGGCGGTCTGCGGCGGCCGCATGCATCCCGCATGGTTCCGGATCGGCGGCGTGGCCAGGACCTGCCGAAGGGATGGGACCGGCTCGTGCGCGATTTTCTCACCTACCTGCCTCCGCGGCTCAAGGAATACGACACGATCGTGATGCAGAACAGCATCTTCAAGGCCCGCACCAAAGGCGTCGGGATCTACACGATGGACGAGGCCATTGAATGGGGCGTGACCGGTCCGGGCTCCGCGCCTGCGGATTCGACTGGGACTTCAGAAAGAAACGGCCCTATTCCGGCTATGAGAACTTCGAGTTCGATATTCCCACGGCAGCCCATGGCGACTGTTACGACCGCGGCGTGGTCCGCGTCGAGGAGATGCGCCAGAGCCTGCGCATCATCGAACAGTGCGTGAACAACATGCCCGCAGGCCCTACAAGTCCGACCATCCGCTCACGACCCCTCCCCGCAAGGAACGCACCATGCACGACATCGAGACGCTCATCACCCATTTCCTCGGCGTAAGCTGGGGCCGGTGATCCCGCCGGCGAGGCGTTCATGGGCATCGAGGCGACCAAAGGCAACAACGGCTACTATCTGATCAGCGACGGCAGCACCATGTCCTACCGGACGCGCATCCGGACGCCTTCGTTCCCGCATCTGCAGATGGTGCCGAAGATCAGCAAAGGACTGATGATCGCCGACCTTCTGGCGATCCTCGGGAGCATTGATTTTATATTGGCGGACCTGGACAGATGATTAGAAATTTCCCTCTCCCTGCGGGGAGAGGGATGGGGTGAGGGGGGAAGTTGAAACGACCCAATATTCCTAGAAGCAGAAAGCTTCGAAGAAATCTGACTGACGCGGAAAGAAAACTTTGGTGGCTCTTACGTGATCGGCGAGTGGCTCGGATTAAATTCAGAATACAGTTTTCTATAGACAAGTATATCCTGGACTTCTATGCACCTGATGCAAGATCGCCGTTGAAGCAGACGGCGGTCAGCACTATGCCGATGAAGGAGTAACAAAAGATACAAGTTAGATCCGAAAAAGCTTTGGAAGTACAAGGCATACGATATTATCGTTTCAGCGATAGGGACATTTTAATGAATACTGAGAGTGTTTGTGAAATCATTATAAGAGCAACAGAGTAAGACAATTACCCCCTCACCTCAATCCTCTCCCCCTGGGGAGAGGAGGTTAATTACATTATGCTCACCGAACAAGAAAAACAGGAAATCAACGCCGAACTGGCTCACTGCGTCACGAAGCAGTCCGCGTCCATCGACGCGCTCAACATCGTTCAGCATCACCGCGGCTGGGTCTCCGATGAGAGCCTCAAGGACGTTGCGAGCATGCTCGACATGACGCCCGACGAACTCGACGCCGTTGCCACGTTCTACAGCTTCATTTTCCGGAAGCCGGTGGGAAGGCATGTGATCCTGGTCTGCGACAGCATCAGCTGCTGGGTCATGGGATACAATCCGCTGCTGGACCTTCTGAAGACGAAACTCGGTATCGCTTCGGGGAAACGACAGAGGACAAGCGTTTCACCCTGCTCCCCATCTCCTGCCTCGGCGCCTGCGACCGCGCCCCGGCCATGATGGTGGATGAGGACCTGTACGGGCCCGTGACACCGGAGATGATGGATGAGATACTGAAAAATACAAGTAGAAACAGATTCACTGACAAAGGCTATGAAAATCTTGATCTGCAGCACTTTAGTCTGAACCTTGAATCTGACTTTAACGATTTTACTATGGAACGACCGCTCACAAAAAACATCCGCCCTGGCCAGGAACCGCTCTCTCTGAAAGATTACGAGAAGGCAGGCGGTACCAGTCAGTGCGCAAAGCGCTCGCCATGTCGCCCCAGGACGTGCAGAACATCGTCAAGGCGTCGAACCTGCGCGGCCGCGGCGGCGCCGGCTTCCCCACAGGCGCGAAATGGAGCTTTGTTCCCATGGGAGAAAACGCGCCGCGCCAAATATCTCGTCGTGAATGCCGACGAGATGGAGCCGGGCACGTTCAAGGATCGCCTGCTTCTCGAAGGCGACCCGCACCAGATCATCGAGGGCGTGATCATCAGCGCCTATGCCATTGAAGCACGAGCAGGCCTTTATCTTCATCCGCTGGGCATACAAGCTGGCGGTAAAGTCGGCTGGAAGCGGCCATTGCCGAAGCATATGAGCACAACTATCTCGGCAAGAATATCCTTGGTTCCGGGTTCAACCTCGACCTCCGCATCCATGGGAGCGCAGGCCGCTACATCTGCGGCGAAGAGACCGCGCTTTTGAACGCCCTTGAAGGGAAACGCGCCACGCCGAGAGCGAAGCCGCCCTTCCCCCAGGTCTGCGGCCTCTTCGGCAGGCCGACGATCGTGAACAATGCCGAGACGATCGCGAACATGCCGCATATCGTGAACAACGGCGCTGACTGGTTCAAGGGTCTGAGCAAGAGCCCCGACGGCGGGACCAAGCTGTACGGCGTAAGCGGCAGGGTGAAGAAGCCGGGAGCATGGGAACTGCCCATGGGCGTCACCAGTCCGCGAACTGCTGGAGGAGCACGCGGGAGGCATGCGGGACGGCTATCAATTCCGCGGCGTGATCCCCGGCGGTGCGTCAACCGACTTCCTTGTTGCAGACCATCTCGATGTAAAGATGGACTTCGACTCGGTCATGAAAGCCGGAAGCCGCCTGGGCACCGGCACCATGATCATGCTCGATGACAAGACCTGTCCTGTCGGGTTCGTGCATAACCTCTGAAGTCTTTTTTGCACGGGAGTCCTGCGGCTGGTGCACGCCCTGCCGCGAAGGCCTGCCCTGGATCGAGAAGATTCTCCATGCGATCGAAGAAGGCAGAGGTGAGAGCCGGCGATATCGACATCCTGGCGCAGCAGTGCAAACTCTCGGCCCGGGCAACACCTACTGTGCCCTCGCGCCCGGCGCGGTTGAGCCGCTCCAGAGTGCGATCAAGTATTTCAGGGAGGATTTTGAGAAGCACATACGGGAGAAGAAATGCCCGTGGAAGCAAAACCTTAGACAGGATTACAGGATTCAAAGGATAGACAGGCCTCAAGAATTCTCTTAATCCGATCTTTGTCCAGTTATCCTTTCTAAATATTGCATTATATGGTCACTATCTTCATCGACAATAAACCCTACCAAGTCAAGGAAGGCCAGAACCTGCTCCAGGCCTGTCTCTCCCTGGGCTTCGACGTACCCTATTTCTGCTGGCACCCGGCCATGAATTCCGTGGGCGCCTGCCGCCAGTGCGCGGTAAAGCAGTTCAAGGACGAGAAGGACACGCGCGGCAGGATCGTGATGTCCTGCATGACCCCGGCGGCCGAAGGCACGCGCATCTCCATCGACGATCCCGAGGCCAAGAAATTCCGCGCGAGCGTTATCGAGTGGCTGATGCTGAACCATCCGCACGACTGCCCGGTCTGCGACGAGGGCGGCGAATGCCATCTGCAGGATATGACGGTCATGACCGGCCACGTCTACCGGAGGACCCGGTTCAAGAAACGCACGCACCGGAACCAGGACCTCGGGCCCTTCATCAATCATGAGATGAACCGCTGCATCCACTGCTACCGCTGCGTCCGGTTCTACCGCGACTACGCGGGCGGCCGGGATTTCGATGTCTTCGCGTCGCACGACCATGTCTATTTCGGCCGGCATGAGGACGGCGTGCTCGAAAGCGAGTTCAGCGGCAACCTCGTCGAGATCTGCCCGACCGGCGTATTCACGGATAAGACGTTCAAACAGACATTACACGCGCAAGTGGGACCTCCAGACCGCGCCATCGATCTGCGTACATTGCGGCCTGGGCTGCAACACCATCCCCGGCGAACGGTACGGCACGCTCGGCAGAATACTGAACCGGTACAACAGTGAAGTGAATGGCTATTTCCTCTGCGACCGAGGCCGGTTCGGCTATGAATTCGTGAACAGCGAGAAGAGAATTAGGAAACCACTGGAAAAATCACCCTCCTCCACCCCTCCCGTTAAGGGAGGGGCTTCTATTAACCCCTCGCCCCTTGCGGGAGAGGGCCAGGGTGAGGGGGGGCTGGAACCGACAGACAAGGCACTTGTGCTGCAACGCATTACTGATGTCCTTTCCAGGAGCAAAGGCGTCATCGGCATCGGCTCTCCCCGCGCATCGCTGGAATCAAACTTCGCGCTCCGCACGCTGTCGGGCCCGAAAATTTCTACTCCGGCATGTCGGGACCGGACCACAAACTTGTCTCCGTCATCATCGACACTCTGCGGAAAGGCCCAGCGCGCACTCCCTCGCTTCACGATGTTCAGCTGGCTGACGCCGTACTGGTCCTCGGCGAGGACGTCTCGAACACCGCTCCCCTGCTTGACCTCGCACTTCGTCAGGCAATGCGGAACAAACCCAAGGAAAAATCAGCCGCGATGCGCATCCCGGAGTGGGACGACAACGCCATTCGCAATGCCATTCAAAATGAGACCGGGCCGCTCTATCTCGCGACCATCGTAAGCACCAAGCTCGATGCACTTGCGACGAGAACATATCATGCGACACCCGATGATATCGCCAGACTCGGCTATGCCATTGCCCATGAGTTGAACCCCGATGCCCCGGATTTACCCCCTCTCCCTGCCGGGGAGAGGACCGAGGTGAGGGGGAACGTCGATATGACGCCTCTGGCCAGCGAGATCGCAGAAGCACTGAAAAGCGCCAGGCAACCGCTCATCATCTCAGGCACCAGCATGGCCAACGAATCCATCATCCAGGCCGCTGCGAACATCGCTTGGGCACTCTGCGAAAGCGGCAAACCAGCAGAACTCTGCTACGCGGTTCCTGAATGCAACAGCCTCGGGTTAGGAATGATGGACGGGAAGAATCTGAACGAATTACTGAAAGCCCCCTCTCCCCAAGCAGAAGAGGGCCGGGATGAGGGTATAAACAATGTCGACACTATCATCATCCTTGAGAATGACCTTTACCGAAGAACTGATCAAAAATCCGTTGATGCCCTCCTGAACCATATGAAGAACGTCATCGTAATTGACCATCTCATCAATTCCACTTCATCAAGAGCAGATATAGCTCTTCCAGCCGGCACGTTCGCCGAATCCGATGGCACACTCGTGAACAATGAAGGACGTGCCCAGCGGTTCTTTCAGGTATTCAAACCGCACGGCGACATTCAGGAAAGCTGGAAATGGATCAAAGATATAATGAAAGCGGCCGGGAGGCCGGAAGCCAGTGGTCGACAGTCGTTTGATGACCTGATAAACGACATGGCATCGGCTCTGCCGCAATTCGCCCCGGTTAAGGCTATC
>CAWCKW010000007.1:0-17613 GCA_963796285.1 Nitrospirota bacterium | reverse complement strand
ATCGGCCAAGAATGGTCAGTCGCGAACTTTCCATCCGTAACAGGAAACAGTTCCAATGCCATTCCAGATGTAATTATTGAGGTACAGGTTCTCTTGAACCAGTCAAAAATATATATCTTCCTTCGCAAGTGCCTGTTGCCAGCAGACTTGAGAGCTCCTCCACGGCTTAACTCCTTCGGACTTAAAAAGGTACAGGCAATATTCCATGTTATCGTCAGGATCGAAGAGGTTCAATCCCATGGACTCTGCCTTTGCTTCATGCCAGTATGTGTTGATCTGACATTTCCCGATGTCTACGCCTACCTCAGATAACGTCCCGATTACGTGGCGGTTGCTTGACTCGCAAGCAATGATGGCTTTGAGAATTTTCAGCTTTTGGATTTCCTTATCAATTGTTTGCACAGCGTGCATCTTTTCGTGTTCCAAGCCATCAACCACCCGGCTGTGCACCATATGGGCTCCGAACATAATGAGGAGTACGATCATGATTACTATTAAATACGGATTTAATTTTACCATGTCTAGACTCCTTTCTTGCGATACTGAGCAATACAATGGGGCGAAATTTATTAATATATTGCTTCAGCGCTTACATTTGCCCCCCTTTGCACATGCTAATTAAAGTGCAAGCGGGATCACTCTCTTCCCGGCTTTAACAAGACTAGTTAGTTTCATACAGACTGAAGTGCTTATCTCTTATCTAGAATGTTATTATGGATAAAATTGATGTAAAAGGTAAGCTCATATACTATATTCGTGCAATTAAAGTGCTAGAAATTGGAACCGTTTAATTTCAAATGCTTGATTATAATTAATTGGAGGTGTAAAATTTTCTGACAAGCCCTAAAAAATAAAAGTTATTTCTAATCAATTAGATATATGGAAATATGCGAAACATAGGATTTTCATTCGAAGAATGTAAAATTGTCAAAATTGTACCAAGCGCCTTTCCATTATAAAGGAGTGTCCAAGAAAACCGGGGCAACTCTGGTACTATAAACGAAAAACCTTGTCTGCAAGATAATCGCCGGATGCTCCTTCGACATCATTGATCTTGACGCCTTGATCGAGATAAGTAGATTTCAACTCACTTTTCAACAATTATAACATATAAACTTTATAGAAAATATGACGCGCAAAAAACTTATTGCATGGAGGGAAAAAATGGTTACAGCCCGGCGTTTCTGAGATTGTGACTAGAAAAATTTCAGCTTCAAAATGCGCTCGATATCTGACCGTTTATAACATATCGTCAATGCAGCAGATTTACGGAACGCCTGAGAGAGACGATCGTCCCCCACACTCAAGATGCGCAGGAAATACTTATCCGGACTCATAGACACAATAATAGGCACATTGTCGAGTTTGAAGAAAAAAGTTACAGGGGGAGGACTGCTGAAATGTGGAGAAAAAACGTGGTGCCGGCGGCAAAATCTCATGCGCTTCGCTTCACGAAGGGGTCAGCCCCTTCATGAGTTCCCCCGGAAGCAAAGGGGAATCCTTCCCCCATGCCCCTTTTTTCTATGCCGACTAACAGAAAACAAAAAAGACCGGCAAAAGCCGATCTTTTTATTGGTGCCGACGGTCGGAGTCGAACCGACATGGAGTTGCCCCCGGAGGATTTTGAGTCCTCTGCGTCTACCAGTTTCACCACGCCGGCACGGGATAAAAGTTACACTAACCTTCTTTTGCTGTCAAGCAAAAAGGCTTGCAACTTCCTGCCCGGCTTTGTATAATACCCATCTATGCTTACGGGCTACAACACCGATTTCAAATTCCAGGCGAAGATCTACCATTGCCAGACCGAGGATGGCGGGACCAACAATCCATATATAACCTCTCTCTTATATCTTCAAGGCGCTATCCTTGCCTCGCGCAAGACCAGCTACGCCGATATCCTCAAGGCGGACTGCCTAGAGGAAGTGGTACGCGAGCTGATGATGGAGCAGCACAAACAGATGATCCGGGATCTGTTGAAGGGCAAGCTGAACCTGAATGATGCGCCTCACGAATCCACCTACACGTCATCCACTGGGTCCGCGCCTGCGCCGGACTCACCGGCCCGGACTGAAAAACAACCAACTCCGCCACCGTCGCCTCCGTCCATAGAGCCGGTGAAAGACAAAGGTCTCGACGATATCATCCTGGACTTTCTTGCCCAGGAACAGCAAGACCGGGAAAATAACTAGTTCCGAAACACCTTCGCGCCGCAGCTACCTGTGGGGCCGGCCCGTATGAAAATCAACTGGACGCTTTTCTTTGTGAACAGTACATCTTTCGTGGTTGCTCATTACTCAGATCCACTCAGGAGGACAAGTGCATGGCGGCATCAAAAGAGCAGTTGAAGACATTGACGGACAAGGCCAGAAGGGTTCGGATCGACATCCTGAAGATGCTGACCGAATGTGGCTCGGGCCACACCGGCGGCAGCCTGTCCGCGGCTGATATCGCGACAGCACTCTATTTCTATAAGATGAAGTACGATGCGAAGAAACCGGACTGGAAGGGACGTGACCATTTCATCCTCTCGAAGGGCCATGCCGCGCCGCTCCTGTACACGGTGCTTGCGCACGCGGGATTTATCGAGCATGCGGAGCTTTGCACGCTCCGGAAGCTCGGCTCGCGGCTTCAGGGCCATCCGGACAGCAAGTACCTTCCTGGCGTCGAGATCTCCACGGGTTCGCTGGGCCAGGGCCTGTCCGTGGCGAACGGCATTGCGCTGGCGCACAAACTCGACAAGACACCGAACCGGGTGTTTGCACTGCTCGGCGACGGCGAACTGCAGGAGGGCCAGGTGTGGGAAGCGGCCATGACCGCGGCGCACTACAAGCTCGACAATCTGTGCGCGCTCGTGGACAATAACGGGCTCCAGATCGACGGGCCGGTTGCCAAGGTGATGGGTGTAGAGCCGATCACGGACAAATGGCGTGCCTTTGGCTGGGAAGTACTTGATATCGACGGTCACAATTTGGGTGCCATCACGTCTGCGCTCGACAAGGCTGAAACAATCAAGGGAAAGCCGACTGTGATTGTTTGCCGGACGGTCAAGGGTAAGGGCTCGAAGCAGTTCGAAGGCAAGGTGGAGTTCCATGGCGCCACGCCATCGAAGGACGAACTCGAGATCGCGTTGAAAGAGTTGTCGGAAGAAACGGTGTGTAAATAAAAATTGCGGATTTCGGATTGGAGGGCTGTTAAATCCGCATTCCGCGTGTCCCGGCGTTTTCGCAAGAGCTGGGGCAATCTGAAATCCGCAATAAGCTATAGGGGGTAACGTGACGAAGATAGCGACGAGAGATGCATACGGGGACGCGCTGGTGGCCCTCGGAAAAAAGAGGGATGATGTAGTGGTGCTGGACGCGGACCTGTCGGGTTCGACGAAGACCTCGAAATTTGCCAAGGTGTTCCCGGAACGGTTCTTCAATATCGGGATTGCCGAGCAGGACATGATGGGCACGGCGGCCGGATTCGCCATAGCCGGCAAGCTGCCGTTCGCGAGCACCTTTGCGGTGTTCGCAACGGGCAGGGCCTGGGAGCAGGTGCGGCAGTCCATCTGCTATCCGAACATGAATGTGAAGATTGTGGCGAGTCACGCCGGCATTACCGTGGGTGAGGACGGCGGCTCGCACCAGTCCGTCGAGGACATTGCCGTGATGCGCGTGCTCCCGCACATGACCGTGATCGTCCCTGCTGACGGGCCCGAGACAACGCAGGCCATCGAGGCCGTGGCCGAATACCAAGGCCCCTGCTATGTTCGTGTGGGGCGGAACAAGGTGCCCACGCTCTTTGGGGAGGGGTATACGTTCAAGATCGGCAAGGCCCACGTCTTCAACCAGGGCAAGGACGCGGCCATCATCGCCACGGGCATCATGGTTGCCGAGTCGATCAAGGCGCGCGACCTGCTGAAGGCAGAAGGGATCGACGCGGGTGTGATCAACATGTCCACGATCAAGCCGATCGATATTGACGCCATAATCGCGGCAGCGAAGTACAGCGGTGCGATCGTGACCGCCGAGGAGCACTCGATCATCGGCGGTCTGGGCGGCGCCGTGGCCGAGGTGCTTTGCGAATCCGCACCGGTCCCGATGGTGCGCATCGGTGTCAGGGATACCTTCGGTACTTCCGGCGACCAGGAAGGGCTAATGAGCAAGTACGGCATGTCGGCGGGCGATATCGTTTCCGCGGTCAAGGAAGCTATCAAGAAAAAACATCGCTGAAGAACGAACGGGAAAGTGCAGAAAAATAAAGAGCAACTTACAGAGAACATCAATATTCCAAATTCAATGCGCTAAAACTAATTTGAATTCCGGACATTGCGATTGGAAGTTTAGTTGGGATTGGGAGCATGTAATTTGAGATTGAATGCATGATCCAGCTTTATCAGGTGACAAAATATTATGAAGGTATTCCCGCCTTGCGCGACGTGAGCTTCACCGTGGACAAGGGCGAGTTTGCTTTCGTCACCGGCCCGAGCGGTGCCGGCAAGTCCACCCTGCTCAAGATCCTCTTCTGCGCCGAACAAGCGGACGAGGGGCGGATCGTCATGCAGGGTATGAACACTTCCCGTTTGAAATCCTCGACCATTCCCTACCTCAGGCGTAATATTGGTTTCGTGTTCCAGGACTACAAACTCCTCTCCCACAAGACTATTTTTGAAAATATCGCACTCGCGCTCAAAGTGGTGGGCACGACTCCCGGCGAGATCGAGCGGCGTGTGTACCAGGTGCTCAAGAAGGTCGGGATGGAAAAGAAGAGCCACTTGACGCCGCCAAAACTCTCCGGTGGAGAGCAGCAGAAGGTCGCCGTGGCCCGCGCGCTCGTGAACGAACCTCAGGTGCTGCTTGCCGACGAGCCCACGGGCAACCTGGACCCCCAGAGCGCCCAGGAGGTGTTCCGTCTGTTCAGGGAAATCAACATGAAGGGCACAACCGTGCTGGTGGCCACCCACGACTGGGAAACGGTGCGGAAGATGCAGCGCAGGATCATCATCATGGAGGGTGGTAAGGTTATTGACGACGGCAGCCACCTTCAGCGCCCGGTATCCCCTCCCCTGTTGAAGCCGGACGCGGGAACGGTCGGAACAGCGGCTGAGGAGAGAGAGCCGTGAGAGGATACGGCCTGTTCTACTTTATCGCCGAGGCCTTCCGCGGACTCCGCGCCAACAGCCTTGTGAACCTCCTCGCGGTGGGCACAATCAGCATGGCTATGCTGATCGTGGGCTTTTTTCTGATCGTGTTCCTGAACCTTCAGGCTGCGGTGAATTCCCTGGGGGACCGTCTTGAGATGTCCGTGTACCTGAAGGACGGGTTGACGGAGCATGAGAAGGATTTTATCCAGCACCGGATCAAGATCGAGCCGGGCGTGAAAAAGGTCAGCTATCTATCCAGGGCCGATGCGCTTCTGTTGTTCAAAAAGGAGCTGAAGGGACAGGAGGCGCTAATCCAGGGTCTGGCAGAGAACCCGCTGCCTGATTCCTATGAGATCACCTTTGACCGCCGTTCTGTTGATACGGAACGGCTTGAGGTCTTGGCCGGGAAATTATCCGAATATCGGGGCGTGGAAGACGTGTCCTACGGGAAAGAGGGCGCCAGGGTGCTGTCGGGCTTTTACACTGCGATCACCTATGGCGGACTGGCAATAGCTGTTCTGCTCGGCGTTACCGTGGTGTTTATCATATCCAATTCGGTCAGGCTTGCGTTATACTCCCGGGGTCAGGAGATCGAGCTGATGCAGTGGATCGGGGCGACCCGGGGATTCATCCAGGGGCCGTTCCTCATTGAAGGCATGATGCTCGCCATGCTTGGCTCGGCTCTTGCCATCGGCATCCTTGCGGGTGTGTACTATGCGTTACCGCAGGAGGTCGTTCTTTTCCTGTCGCGGCCAAATGGGCTGGACTTCCTTCCGCTTTCGGTGGTAACATATATGATAATCGGCGGCGGCGTGCTTGGTCTTACCGGCGGGCTGGTCTCAGTCAGCAGGTTCCTGGAGTAGCGCATGGGGACGACGACATGCACCCGCGTTTTTCTGCTCGTTGTTCTTATCGCGCTTTGGCTGAGCGGCTTTTCCGCAGCCGCGGACCGGTCGGCCGACAAACAGGAGCTTCAGCGTATCAAGCGCGAGATGCGCGAGAAAAAAAAGGAACTGACACGGGCGGACCGCAAAGAGCGTTCTATCCTCTCGGAACTCGAAACGATCGACCGGGGCATCCAGACCGGAAGCGTGGAACTCACCGGCCAGCAGCAGCGGCTGCGTGCTTCCGAGGCGGCCCTTCGGGAGGTCGAGCAGAACAACACCGTGCTCAACAGCGAGCTTACCGCGCTGAAGCAGAATTACAGCCAGAGGCTCCGGGCGCTCTACAAGTTGAGCCGGAGCGGGTACGCAGTTGCAATACTTTCTCCGGACGGGCTGGGCCAGACGCTGAAGCGGATCAAGTATCTCGGCATGATAGCCGACCGTGACCGGGTGATGATGAGGGAGTACGGCAATGCCCTGACAAAGCTCGCGATGCATCAGGCGGAGATTGCAAATAAAAAAAACGAGCTGCTTGCACGACAGCGAGTGGTCGCAGCAACGAAGGCGGCGCTGGAGGCACGGAAACAGAAGAAAGCCGTTATCCTCGCGAGTGTGCGGCATGAGAAGGGCCAATACGAGCAGTCCCTGCGCGAACTTGAGGAATCGTCCGCCAGCCTCTGGGCCATGATCAAAAAAGGCGAGCAGGAAAAGAGGGCTGCGAAAGCGGTCCCTCCTGCTTCCCGACAATGGCACGAAACCGCGAATCGTGACAGGACCCGGCTCCCGTGGCCCCTCGAAGGACAGGTACTGACCCGGTTTGGCATGCAACGCCATCCCCAGTTCGGCACCATGGTATATCGCAGAGGGATCGAGATCCAGGCACACGAAGGGGAATCGGTTCGAGCGGTGCAGGACGGCGAGGTAGCGTATGCGGATTGGTACAAAGGCTACGGAAAGCTCATGATCCTTGACCACGGAGACGGTTTCTACACGCTCTACGGCAATCTCTCGCGGCTGGATCTGAACAAAGGGGACCATGTGGCCAGAGGCCAGGTGCTCGGTCTGGCGGGCGAGACCGGCAGCCTGAAGGGATTGAAGTTGTACTTCGAGATACGCCGGAACGGCGAGGCTCAGGACCCGCTCCAGTGGTTGGCGAAGAAGTAATTTGGAAATTGATACTGAAAAGTCGCTGTCACTTAGATCAAAAAAAGTAAAAAATCTCCCGCAAAGGCTCAACGTACGCAAAGATTTTTTACGAACAAAAGGGCTGCTTTCCTTTGCGGTCTCAGCTTTTTTGCAGGAACATTTTCAGGTTTAATGGTCTTTTCTCAGGACCTATGTGATTACGTTTAAATTTACAAAAGCACGGTATATTTTTCACTATGCCCGATTGCTATTACTGCTGATACTTTTTCAGGAGAGTTATTATGCAGAACCATCTGGAGGATGATGATATGATACGAATCAACAAAAAGAAGTTTCTGATGGCCGCGCTGATCCTGCTGCTGTCCGGCGTCATGATCGGTCAGGGGTTGGTGCAGGCCAAGCCCGATACCTATGAGGAATTGAAGACATTCACTCAGGCACTCGAGCTTGTCAAACGCAACTAC
The DNA here is from genome assembly GCA_963796285.1 of Nitrospirota bacterium. Classification (GTDB taxonomy): domain Bacteria; phylum Nitrospirota; class UBA9217; order UBA9217; family UBA9217; genus JALNZF01. Next base: position 9,994 of record CAWCKW010000007.1, on the reverse strand, counting down.
GTGGAAGATCCAAACTCCAAGGATCTGATGCAGGGCGCCATCCGAGGCATGGTCTCGAGCCTCGATCCCCATTCATCCTATATGAACGAGCGGTCGTTCAAAGAGATGAACATGGACATCAAGGGAGAGTTCCAGGGTGTCGGGATCCAGATCGGGATCAAGAACCAGCAGCTCACGATCATCGCTCCCATCGAGGACACCCCCGGGTTCCGTGCGGGACTTGCAGCCGGGGACAAGATCATGAAGATCGAGGATGACTGGACCAAGGACATGACGATTGAACAGGCCGTGGACAAGATGCGCGGCCCCAAGAACACGCAGGTGCGTCTCCTGATCTACCGCGAGGGATGGGACAAGCCGAAAGAGTTCAAGATCACTCGCGATGTCATCAAGGTGATGAGTGTAAAGTCCGAGATGCTGGACAATGAGATCGGTTATATCAAGATCATCCAGTTCCAGGGGCAGACCGCCGAGGAGCTCGAAAAAGCTTTGAAGGGCCTGGAGGCAAAGGGGCTCAAGAAACTGGTCCTCGATCTGCGGAACGACCCGGGCGGGCTCCTCGACGCGTCCGTGGACGTGAGCAGCAAATTTCTGCCCAAGGATTCGCTCGTGGTGTATCTCCAGGGCAGGCTGAAGACCGACCGGAAGGACTTCCTCACAAGCGGACCGGAAGCGCCCCGGGGATTCCCCATTGTCGTGCTTGTGAACACGGGGAGCGCGAGCGCGTCCGAGATCGTTGCAGGAGCATTGCAGGATTCAAAGCGTGCGGTGGTCGTGGGTACGCAGACCTTTGGCAAGGGATCGGTCCAGACGGTATTCCCCCTCGAGGGCGGGGGTGGCATCCGACTGACGACGGCAAAGTATTATACGCCGAGCGGCCGCTCGATCCAGAACGTGGGCATCACACCGGACATCGAGGTGAAACTGCCTACAGTAAAAGAGGTGAAAGAGGGGACTACTGATTCACTGCACGTGGTCGTGCGCGAAAAGGACCTCGAACGCCACCTGCAGAACGATACGATCAAAGATGAGAAGAAAAAAGAAAAGCCTGCGACACCTGCCATTGAAGACGATTTCACGATGGAAGTCACGCCGAAAGAAAAGAAAGACGATATCCAGATACAGAAGGCCATCGAGATACTCAAGCCAGCAGTGAAGCCCGAGGACGTTTTCAAGAATATTCCTACAACGGCAAAAACGGGAAAATAGAAAAAGAGATTCGAGAGAAAAAGGCTAATGAATTGGAAAAGCAGGGATATCTTCCCTGCTTTTCTTTTTTGTACTTGCTGGGGACAATAAACAACCGGGTTCAACTTGCCAAGAGATACTATTTATGCGGGGTTTGTTAAATTACTTCAAAAAACCAGTAATTCCACAATTTTTACCAAAATCCTGTAATATCTGGATAGAATTGTCTATAATCGCTTAATTTAGGGTTTGCTTTTTTTAGCCCTCAGCCCTATATTAGCACTCGCCTCAAACGAGTGCTAAGTTTTCTGCTATAATAAAACGTACAATTCACGAAAGGAGTTGAGCATATGAGTGTCAAATTCAAGCCATTGAAAGACAGGGTGTTCGTAAGCTACACAGCGGAACTGGAGAAGACCGCGGGAGGTCTGTACATTCCCGACTCGGCGAAAGAGAAGCCGCAGAGTGGAAAGGTTGAGGCCGTGGGCGATGATGTAAAGTCCCTCAAGGTTGGCGACAAAATCCTCTTTGACCGGTACTCCGGCTCCAAGATCAATCTCGACAATATCGAGTACCTGATCGTAAAAGAAGAAGACGTGCTCGGCGTTCTGAGCTAAGGTTCCTGAAGGTTACTGTATTGGATGAATCAAACAACGTATTGAATTTTAGGAGGAAATAATATGGCAAAGCAGCTAATGTTTGACCAGGATGCACGTGCGGCGATCCTGAAGGGCGTGAACGTTCTCACGGATGCCGTAAAGGCGACGCTTGGCCCCAAGGGCCGCAACGTCATGATAGACAAAAAATTCGGCGCCCCGACCATCACCAAGGACGGCGTGTCGGTGGCAAAAGAAATCGAACTGAAGGACCCCTACGAGAACATGGGCGCCCAGCTCGTGCGCGAAGTGGCATCCAAGACCTCGGATGTAGCCGGCGACGGCACCACGACCGCTACCGTCCTGGCACAGGCCATCTACCGCGAAGGCATGAAGAACGTGACGGCAGGTGCCAATCCCATGGACCTGAAGCGCGGCATCGAGAAGGCCGTTGAGGCGGTCATCGCGAACCTGAAGAAGAACTCCAAGCTCGTTGTTGACAAGAAGGAGATCGCCCAGGTCGGCAGCATCTCCGCGAACAGCGACGCCACGGTCGGCGACCTGATCGCCGAGGCGGTGGACAAGGTCGGCAAGGACGGCGTCATCACCGTGGAAGAGGCAAAGAGCATGACCACCAGCCTCGACGTGGTCGAGGGCATGCAGTTCGACCGCGGCTACATCTCCCCTTACTTTGTCACCAACGCCGAAAAGATGGAGGCTGTTCTTGAGAACGCCTACATCCTCCTCTCGGAGAAGAAGATCTCGAGCATGAAGGACCTGCTCCCGATCCTGGAACAGACCGCCAAGATGGGCGCGCCCATGGTGATCATTGCCGAGGACGTCGAGGGCGAGGCCCTTGCGACCCTGGTGGTGAACAAGCTGCGCGGCACGCTCCAGATCTGCGCCATCAAGGCCCCGGGCTTCGGCGACCGCCGCAAGGCAATGCTCGAAGACCTGGCGATCCTGACCGGCGGCTCGGTGATATCCGAAGACCTCGGCATCAAGCTTGAGAACGTGAAGATCACGGATCTCGGTCGCGCAAAGAAGATCACCGTGGACAAGGATAACACGACTATCGTCGAGGGCGCGGGCAAGACCGACGCGATCCAGGGACGGGTGAAGATGATCAAGGCGCAGATCGCCGAAACGACCTCCGATTACGACAAAGAGAAGCTTCAGGAGCGGCTCGCCAAGATCGTGGGCGGCGTTGCGGTCATCAATGTGGGCGCTGCAACCGAGACGGAAATGAAGGAAAAGAAGGCACGTGTCGAGGACGCGCTCCATGCGACCCGCGCGGCCATGGAAGAGGGTATTGTTGCAGGCGGCGGCGTTGCGCTGCTCCGCTGCATCCCGATCCTGGACAAGATGAAGCTTTCCGGCGACGAGCAGATCGGCGTGAATATCGTGAAGAAGGCGCTTGAAGAGCCGATCCGCCAGATCGTGAACAACGCAGGACTCGAGCCGTCGGTAATCGTGGACAAGGTGAAGTCCTCGGACAAGCCGAACTACGGCTTTGACGCACAGAAGGAAGAGTACGTGGACATGCTCCAGGCCGGCATCATCGATCCGACCAAGGTGACACGGTCCGCGCTCCAGAACGCAGCTTCAGTTGCGAGCCTCATGCTCACGACGGAAGTCATGATCACCGATCTGCCGGAAGAGAAGGGTGCAGGCGGCATGCCCGGCGGCATGGGCGGTATGGGCGGCATGGGCGGCATGGGCGGCGGGATGTACTAAGAATAAAAGTTTCCTTTCACGAGGAATGCATAACGGCCGGAGAGATTTATCTCTCCGGCCGTTTTTTATTACATAGTCTATTATTACCTTCCTGTAATTCGTATCAAAGCTGAATGGTAATAAGCGAAAAAGGGATGACTTAAGCCTCGAGCACGTCAATACTTAATACCGGCGGACCGAGAACCCGATTTCCTTCCTCTTGCCGACGGACCGGAGAAACTTCGTATAGGGTTCACCTGCTGGATCAAATCCCTTCATTTCCGGGCCGACATATTCCTTCACCAGCATGTTCCGCACGATCGAGATGAGAATGTCCGCAGGCAGCTTGAATGTTCCTGCGGCTGTGCCTGCTGATAGTTCAGGCCTGCATGGCTGATACCACAGGTCCATCCGCTCCGGTACATGCCCGATCTCACCGCCGGCTGATAATAGACGACATCAAGCGGCCTGGCTTTCAGCCTGCTTACGCAACCCTTGATCGCTTCCTTGCCCGTCTCCTCTATCTCATACACCATCCCGATGATCAGCTTGTTGCAGAGCGTGCGTGCGTCTTCATTGACCCTTGTTGTGAGTGCCTTGAGAAGCATCGTCCCGATGCCTTGTTTGCGGCGTTCCTGGTGGACAGCGACATAGGTGACAAATCCGATGCCTTGGTTATCAGGGCCGATATCGGCGATCAGGTGCCCATAGACCGCTCCCAGGACCTTGCCGTCCTGGAGTGCCGCGATCAAGTGAAGCGTATAGCCTTGCGGAAGCAATATCTTCTCAGCATCCGTCTTCGGTCCCTCGTCCCTGACGCGGAGACGGTTCCTCAGGAATTCCGCTGTCTCCATGAACTCAGGGGCGATGTCCGAACTAAGAATAGCGTATGCTTGATCGAATTCCGGAGCACCATGGGTCAGATCGATCAATTGGACGGCTTCTTCATGCATGTGCGGAAATTATCATGAATAGGACGTGAAGGCAAGGGGAGGTCACTCGCTGCGGTTCCGGGAGACATTTTCGGCAACTAACAATACTTCATCTCGTATGATCCCTATCAAGACCTCATGTTTGTTTGACTTTGAATAAACCTGAGGTATACTTTTTACGAGAAACTTTTTCACGGTTAAGGAGGAAAATATGAGAGAACTTATCATCGCTGAATTCATCACACTGGACGGCGTGATCCAGGCGCCAGGCGGCGCGGATGAAGACACTGAAGGCGGATTTACCCATGGCGGCTGGACGTGGCCGTATTGGCACGATGATATCGGCGCTCACTTCTTTCAGGCGATGTCCCAAGCCGATGCACTCTTGTTAGGCCGAAAGACCTGGCAAATCCACGGCAACGCGTTTGAACCGATGGTAGGCGATTCATTTGGCGATGCGATGAACAACATCCGCAAGTACGTGGTGTCCACCACTTTGAAGTCCGCCTCGGCTTGGCGTAACTCTACCATCATACGCGACAATATCGTTGAAACCGTACGCCAGCTCAAGCAGCAGCCCGGCAAGAACATCCTTGTCGACGGGAGCAGCGTGTTGGCCCGGGTGCTGGCGCAGAATGATCTGGTTGATGAGTACCGTCTGCACGTCTATCCTCTCGTGCTGGGTGGTGGCAAGCGATTGTATCCGGAGGGAAAGCGCCTCGACTTGAAATTGGTTGAGGCGTCACCCCTTCCGACAGGCGTCGTGTTCATGCGCTATCGGCGAACCGCATCGTGAGGTGCCAATCTCTTATCGTAAGCAGGAGTCACCGCTCAACATCGTTTACGTCTCTCAGAAAATTGTATGCCCTGAGACGAGGGAATCATCATGTCCATCCGTAAAACGGCCCCAACAAGCATCGACGAGTACATCGCGGCGTCCCCCTCCGAGGTGCAGCCGATCCTCAGGAAGATCCGACGAACCATCGGCAACGCCGCACCCGGGGCGGAGGAACTCATCAGTTACCGCATGCCCGCGTTCAGGCTCAACGGCATCTTGGTGTATTTCGCAGCCTTCAAGAATCACATCGGTCTCTATCCGCCGGTGTCCGGCGATGCAAAGCTCGAAAAGGCGCTCTTGCCCTATGCAGGCCCAAAAGGCAATCTCAAGTTCCCGCTCGATCAAGCTATCCCTTACGCCCTTATCAAGAGAGTGGTGCTCCTCAGGGTCAAGCAGACGTCTACTGATGCGGCGGCGAGAAGAAGGAAGCGATAGGGTGCACGGCCCGCAAGCTCGACGTCTGTGCGCGAAATAGTCCTGGCATTTTAATCAGAGAGAATCTTAAGGGTCACCCATTTAAAGGGGTGACCCTTAAGGGGTTCCATGGATATCCTCTACACGTGGGGGAGGGGCATCGGATGATGACCTATATCGCACTCTTTCGCGGAATCAACATCGGCGGACATAACCTTCTCCCGATGAAGGACCTGGTGCTGATCCTTCAGCGCCTGGGCCTTCAGAAGATCCGGACCTATATACAAAGCGGAAACGTGATTTTCCAATGCGAGGATAGGAATGCCTCCCAACTTGCCGACAGAATGAGCGCTGAGATCAAGAAGACACAAGGTTTTGCGCCGCAGGTGCTTCTCCTGGAGCCGAAGGACCTGAGTAAAGCGATCACCAGCAACCCCTTCCCGGAAGCCGAATCCGATCCTAAGACCCTGCATGTTCTCTTTCTCATGTCCGCACCCAAAGCACCCGATCTCAAGAAGCTTGAGCAGATCAAAGCAGCGAGCGAACGGTTCGAACTGAAGGGCAGGCTCTTCTATCTGCATGCCCCGGATGGGGTCGGCAGGTCAAAGCTCGCAGCAAGTGCTGAACGGCTGCTCGGCGTTCCCGTGACCGGTCGCAACTGGAAAACAGTGCAGGAGATCATGGCTCTCGCGAAAAAGGCGCCCTAAGGCGCTTGACGGATATCCTGCCTTGACGTATCGATCTCCCTCTGAATATTTCACCTGTGTTTGACTTCAGATGCTCCGTGCGATATAGTTTTATCGACAAGCCCTATTCCAATTCAAAGGAGGATACATTATGGATCCCGTTGTACACTTTGAGATGCCGTTCGACGATCGGGTGCGTATGGCGAAGTTCTATAAATCGGCTTTTGGCTGGAAGACGCGGATGTTTGGCGAGGAGATGGGTAATTATGTTACTGCAGCCACCACGGAAACCGACGAGAAAGGCCCCAAAAAACCCGGAAGGATCAACGGCGGCTTTTACCCGAGAAAACCCGATTGGCCCGCGCAATATCCGTCCGTCGTTATCGCAGTTGACGATATCAAGAGATCGATCAAGAAAGTGCAAGCCGCGGGTGGTAAGGTGCTGGGGGAACCCATGGAAATTCCGAACGTCGGACACTATGTATCGTTCATCGACCCGGAGGGTAACCGCGTAAGTATGCTTCAGCCCATCCCTTTTAATTGGCATGCGCCGAAGAAACGTAAAGCAACTAAGCTCAAATCCAAGGCAAAGGCCAAGCCAAAGGCTCGATCAACGCGAAAGACCGCCTAACTATTTGGTCGAGTCCAGTGTTACGTACGTTTAAACGATCATCGCCGGAGAGAAATTTCTCCGGCCTTTCGTTTCAGGGGACCATCCTTATACATTCCGATTGCTTCTGCGCAAAAACCGGTTTATGACCCGGTTCAAGAAAGTGAGTTGTCATGAAGAAGAATGTCAAACGCTGCTCATGGACGTCAGACGATCCGCTGATGATCGCTTATCATGACGAGGAATGGGGCGTGCCGCTCCATGATGACCGGAAGCTTTTCGAGTTCCTCGTACTGGAGGGCGCGCAGGCCGGGTTGTCCTGGTCCACGGTGCTCAAGAAGCGCGAGAACTATCGGAAGGCCTTTCGGAGTTTCGACCCCGCGGTCGTGGCGCGGTTCACGATTCGGGACAAGCAGCGGCTGCTGAAGGATGAAAGCATCATCCGCAACCGGTTAAAGATCGAGGCCGCCATAACCAATGCCCGGCTGGTCCTGGAGACCCAGAAGGAGTTCGGTTCGCTGGACGCGTACCTCTGGCGCTTCGTGGGCGGAAAGCAGATCCGCCACGCATGCCAACGTCTTGCAGAGATACCCGTAACTACACCTGAGGCTGAAGCCATGAGCAGGGACCTCAAGAAACGGGGGTTCAAGTTCGTCGGACCGACCATCTGCTATTCCTTCATGCAGGCTGTGGGAATGGTCAACGACCATGTCGTCGATTGTTTCCGGTATCGGAAAAAGGGCTGAAGCTCGGGGGCGCTGGGGAAGAACCAAATGATGTCGGTCTGTGATGTGTAGCCCCGCCTACAGATGCAAAAAAACTTCCCGTTGTCTTTCAGCACCCGTAAAGTTGAGACCCTTGCTCCCATGAGGGTAAGGCAATAGTACCTCATAGGGTTAGGTCTCTAATGTTTGACTATGACACAGCGTATCACTTATTCTTATTGGCATGTCTCCAATGTAATAAACAAAGGCCCGAGAATTCCAGGGCCTTTTTGTTTATGGCATTGCTTTCTGCGTTTTTCAAAAGATTAAGGGTCGGACTTCAGAATTGACATCCCTGGACGGAATGATGGCGATGCGGCGGGAACTATCGTGCAGGTGGCGTGGGATTGATGCCTTTGGACATCTCGCGCCTGATGAACAGGCGTATGCGCTTCTGGTCCTCTTCCGAGATCGATACGAACTGCAGTCCCATGCCTGTTCGGCCCTTCTTGTCCTCATCGGACCGTTTCGCGTAAATAACAACGGCATCAGCGGATATCACGCAGTCGGGAAACGTGATCTTGACCTGCAGTTTCGTGTCGCGCGGATGGAACGAGCTGGTCCGGATGTAAGCCCCGCCGTCGGAGATCTCTTGTACGCATTCATCTTTTCTCTTACCGTTTATTGCTGCAGGCAGATCATCTGTGCTGATACGGATGGTCATGCGCGGGATGGGTTCGATGGCGATTTGGATCACCCGGTAGAAGTTCTCGAACGTAACAGGCGCGTGCAGGCAGGTCAGCGCTCCGGCGCCCAGACATTCCCGTTCGAACGTGGGCTCGGGATGAGCGATGATCACGATAAAAGGGGCCGTGCATTCCGGGTAGGCCGACTTGATGGATGTGATGAGCCCGACTGCGTTACAATCGGCATCGATCTGTCCGGCCGTAACGATCAGGACCGGTTTGAGAACGGTCACAATGTCCACCGCCTCCTTTGCCGTACCGACCGCGTAGGGTGCGTATTCGAACTGTATCAGGAGCGTGGACAGGAACCGCCGGTTTCGCTCGCTGCTTTCTACAACGAGCACGAACCGTTGACGCCTGGCAGTAATCTGTTCGATATTTTTTAGTTCCATTGTCTGCTTAATGAACGGCGAGTGTTCAGAATACCCTCAAAAAATAAGAAAAGCAAAAGGAAAATACACGCTAGATCAGATGTTGTAACGGGTGTTTTGGGAACCCATAGGTCAGTACTTTTACCATGGTATTGTTCTGAAAAAAACAAGTTTCTTGCAGCCCGTTGTTCCATCTTGAGTCGCATTTTTTTTAACGCTTCCCGTCGATCATCCCTTTACTTCCTAATTGCCTTCCGCGCTGAAACCCGGTACCATATTCCATGACCCGGTTCAAGACCCCCCTCGAGATCTATGCGCTCCTCCCGAAGACGAATTGCGGCGAGTGCGGCATCGCGACTTGCCTTGCCTTTGCTGCCGCGGTCCTCAAAGAGGACATGCGGCCAGCCGACTGCCCGCGCCTGGATCAGGCAACGCTTGCCCGGCTTGGAGGCGCGATCAGCAGGCAGGTCAATATCGAGAGCATCAGGGATGAACAGCTGAAGGTGCTGAAAGAGAAGATCGCGAAGCGGGACATTGTTTCCCGGGCAAGGCTGCTCGGCGCCGCAAGCAACGGCAGGAGCATTACGATCACGTGTCTGGGCAAGGATTTCGAGGTCGACGGGCAGGGCGCTGTCGTGTCGCAGTGCCACACCCACGCGTGGTTCACCCTGCCGCTGCTTGATTATATTCTTACGTGCGAGGGAGCGGAGCCCTCCGGCAGGTGGGTGCCCTTCCGGGAACTCCCGCGGGGAAAGACCTGGAATCCGCTCTTCGAGCAGCGGTGCGAGAAGCCGCTGAAGCGAATCGCGGACGGCCACAGCGATCTGTTCGAGGCCCTCGTGAGCATGTTCGGCGGGACCTCCGCGGTCCGCGCCTTCAATTCCGACATCGCCGTGGTCCTCTTTCCCCTGCCGCGGGTGCCGATGCTCGTCTGCTACTGGAGACCGGAGGACGGCATGGAGTCGCAGCTTCACCTCTTCTTCGACGACACCGCCGAGCGGAACCTCCCCGTGGAGTCGCTTTTCACCATGGCGACCGGTATCGTGCGCATGCTCGAGCGGATCATGTACAGGCACACGGACGGGAAGAGCGAACTTGCGTAAGGTCGGTCTCTTTCGGATCGCGCAAAAAGAAAAGGCCGAAGGGATCAGCTCCCTTCAGCCTTATTTTGTAACTTCGCACTTTTCCCGCTA
>CAWCKW010000006.1:0-216089 GCA_963796285.1 Nitrospirota bacterium | reverse complement strand
ACCGGATGGACATCCGCCAGATGATCGATTTTCACCTCGAGCGAAACGCTGCCGTAACGGTCGCCGCCCGGCCGGTGCCAATGGGTCAGGCATCTGCATTCGGCATCATCAAGACGGACCAATCCAAAAGGATCACCGGATTCCAGGAAAAGCCGGCCCACCCCGCCCCCATGGCCGATGATCCACAGCGGGCCTATGCATCCATGGGGAACTACATTTTCAACAAGGAGGTCCTGCTGGACGCGCTCGTCAAGGGGCAGCAGAAGGACCACCATGATTTCGGGACCCATCTGCTCCCTGATCTTGTAGATACCGGGAAGGTGTTCGCGTATGACTTTGCAACCAACATCATCCCCGGCTTCATGCCCTACGAGGAGCAGGGGTATTGGCGGGATGTGGGCACGATCCCGGCTTTTTTCGATGCCCACATGGACATGCTGGGCGAACGGCCGAAATTTGAACTGCATAACCGACAATGGCCCATCCATCCATCGGAATATGAGGGTCCTTCAGCGAAGATCTTGAAGGGCGATATTCAGAACAGCTTCATTTCCGAGGGTGCATTGATCAAGGACGCCCGGATCGTCAATTCAGTGATACGGCGGGACGTCGTTGTCGAAGAAGACGTCGTTATCGAAGATTGTATCATCATGGACCACTCGGTGATCAAGAAAGGCTGCCGCCTCAAGCGGGTGATCGTGGACAAGTTCAATGAACTCGCAGAAGGCGAGCGGATCGGGTTCGGGCCCGATGTCGATCGGCTCCAATGCGCCTGCCACCGCGATCCATCCGGCATATCGATCATCCCCAAAGGCGAACGGCTGATGAAGCGTCCGCCATGGTAGCAGCAATGTCGCAGTCATTCGGGAGGAAAGCATGCTGTTCCGGCTGAAATTCCTGATCTGCTCCACCTTCATCGTTTACTGTGGGACGAAGCTGTCGCGCTACGGGGACGTGATCGCCGAGAAGACCGGGCTCGGGAGGGCATGGATCGGGCTGATCCTGATGTCCGGCGTCACCTCCCTGCCGGAGTTGATCACGGGAGTCAGTTCCGTTGCCATCGCCGGGGCTCCCGATATCGCTTTGGGTGACGTGATGGGGAGCTGCGTGTTCAATCTCTCCCCTCATTGCGCTCATGGATATGCTGCACGGCACGCAGCCGATCTTTTCCCGTGCAGAGCACTGCCATATTCTGAGCGCGGGATTCGGCGTGATCCTGATGGGGATCGCCACGTTTTCCGTCGCCGCCGCAACGGGGCTTCCGTCTTTCGGACATATCTCGTTTTCCACGCCACTCATCATCGGATTGTATGCTCTCTCCATGCGGAGCGTATTCCTGTTCCAGAAACGACAGGCTGTGCCCCACATCGGAGAGATCGCCCCTGCGCTTCAGTATGACCATATCTCCACACAAGAAGCATCTGCAAAGTATGCACTGAACGCCCTGGTCATCGTCGCTGCCGCCACTTGGCTTCCGTTCATCGGCGTTGGCCTGGCCGAGGCGACAGGGCTCGGCAGGAGCTTCGTGGGTTCAATCCTTATCGCCATGACCACGTCGCTGCCGGAGCTGGCCGTGTCGATCTCCGCCCTCAGGATCGGCGCCGCGGATATGGCGATCGCGAACCTCCTGGGAAGCAACCTGTTCAACATGGTGATCCTCGCCATCGACGATCTTGCTTACGCACACGGACCTCTGTTCAGCGCCGTATCGCAGAACCATGTGATAACGGGGACGATCGCCATCATCATGACTGCTATCGTGGTCGTAAGCCTCATGTATCGGCTGGAGAAAAAAACGGCGCTTCGTATCGGCTGGGATGCGCTCGCGCTCTTTCTTGCCTATCTCGTGAATATCGCTCTTTTGTACCGGTTGCGAGGGAGGGGATAAGCCTGAGCAACAACGTCATTCTCGCGGCCCTGCGGCGCATGGGGTGCGACAAGGCTATTGATAGGTGCTTTTATCTTTTCATCTTTGTTCATCGGGTTTTTGTTGCAGCCAATCTTCGTCGCGTGGCAAAGCTTGCCATTGTCGCACCAACTGCGGTTATTCCAGGTTTTTTTACCTCCGGGGATAGAATAAGTTGCGGAGGAATGTTTTGCGCCCCGAGGATGCCAACCATCTGATCAAGCCCCTGCGCAATATTTATCAAGATTTTTTGCGTTCAGTTTCTCAAGCCCAGCGACCAGGAGGCCCTGAGCTACTTCCGGCGCTTTCTTGACTAAAGCCCGGCCCTGTGCGGTTAATTCCACTTTTACCACACGACGGTCTTCTGTCGAGCGTATTCGTACGACTAACCCTTGTTTTTCGAGACGGTCCAGAATACCGACCACGGTGGTAGGGTGAAGAAACATGCGCCGCGCGATATCAGAAACCATGATCGGTGCTTCCTGGGCTATGATTTTGATCGCCCAGAGCTGGGGACCGGTCAGGCCCGTCTCATGCTCGGCTTTTTTCGATTGTTCGTTGACGACCTGAAATACCCGGCGCAGGTTGTTGATTATTTCCGCGACTATTTCGGATTTCTTGCTCATCGGGGAGTTCCTCCTTAAAAATATGCTTGACAAAGCACCAACTAAGTGCTAATTAGTTCTTATACAAATGATTTTAACACATATGATATAAATTGCAAATAAAATAGTATTGCACCATTAAACTTAATACCGGTCTTCGTGTCTGATAGGAAGAACAGACAGCTTCGTTGTAAAAAAACGGCAAAAAATCAATAAATAATGAATTCCTCTCCAGAAGAAAGGAGGACGCCGCAATGAAACTGAACGTTAAAGCATTCGCACTGACGTGCGGCATAGTGTGGGGCTTCGGATTATTCGCTCTTACGTGGTGGATTATTGCTTTTGATGGGGCCACGCACGAAGTTACGCTTATTGGCCGACTATACCGTGGCTACAACATCAGTCCTATCGGCAGTGTTGTCGGACTCGTTTATGGTTTCTTCGACGCTTTGGTCGGTGGTGCTATATTCGCATGGCTTTACAATACCATTGTTGGACGCGCCGGGAACAAAGCTTCATAGGCTACTGAACCGATCGCTGCGTCTGATCCTGATAGCGCGTCTCGGACGCGACAGAGAACAATAATCTTGGAGCATTATACAATCAAGGAGGAGTGTAAATATGAATCACAAAGGCATGGTATATCTTTCATTCGTTTTACTGGTCGGACTTCTTTCACTCTGGGGTTGTCCCAAAAAAGCTGAGCTAAGTTCAACATCAGATGCACAGAAAGAAACGATAACAGCGCCTGCTACTCCTGAGGCATCCTCCATGTCCGGCACCGAATCAGCTGCTGCGATGAAATCCGAAGGGTCGAATGAAAAAGGGACGGCAACAACTGACGGAATGAAATCCGTATATTTTGATTTCAATAAGTCCGTCATCCGCGATGATGCAAAGGACGCGATGCATATGAACGTGGAGTGGCTCAAGGCGCATCCTCAGGCAAAGATCAATATTGAAGGGAATTGCGACGAGCGCGGCACAAAAGAATACAACCAGGCCCTCGGCCAACGGCGTGCAGCAAGTGCTAAAAAGTATCTGACCGCAATGGGTATTTCGGCAAGTCGCATTTCACTCACCAGCTACGGCAAGGAAAAGCCGATATGTACTGAAAACACCGAGAAATGCTGGCAGAAGAGCAGAAGGGATGACTTCGTTGCCATAGGACAGTAAGGTCGTCATATGAAAATGTCAGCGCTAATGGATACATTCCTGAAAGTGGCTTCGGCATTGCAAGATATGGCAACTTACCTGAGACCGCTCTTTGGGGTCGTGCTCTTTTTCCTGAGTACCGCCATCATACTGTTCGCTACGCGTTATGTTCCAAAGGATGATGGGGAATAGATTATCCTCCCTAATGTAGCACTTGTTTCACTTGGGGTACCGTAGGTCTTTGTCGTACTACGGTACCTTTTCTTTTTAGCGCATTTGCATTCGGAGTTCCCATTTTGTCGGCCAATGTGCTCTCACTTAAAGTGGCTTGTTGCTTATAGGTGAGATGTGAATCGTTGGGTCTTGTCAAAACCGGCAATTTCTGTCAATATAGGATGGCTCTATGAAGCGGGAATAGCTTGAGGTGAATTATGAGACGAAGAGTAGTGGAAAGTTCGGTGCTGTTCATCAGCATCCTGAAGTGGTTGTTCCTCGCATCCTGTGCCGGCGTCCTCGTCGGCCTGTCCACGACGGTTTTTTTGAAAGCGCTCGGGTTAGCATTTCCGCGGCCTCGGAATACCGGTATTATTATCTGCTGCTTCCGGCGGCCATGTTCCTGAGCGCCCTCATCGTCAAGTATCTGGCGCCTGATGCAGAGGGGCATGGAACGGAAAAGATCATTGAGGCAGTCCACAAGCATTCCGGCAAGATCCGGCTGATGGTGGTCCCGGTAAAGCTGGTTGCAACGGTCATTACGATCGCGCTTGGCGGATCGGCCGGGAAGGAAGGCCCGGCAGCCCAGATCGGAGCAGGCGTCTCATCGGCCTTTTCCGACCTCCTGCGGTTCGATGATAAGGACCGGAAAAAACTGGTCATCTGCGGCATCAGCGCCGGCTTTGCAACCGTGTTCGGGACGCCGATCGCGGGCGCGATCTTCGGTGTGGAGGTCCTCTTCGTCGGCGGGATGCTGTACGAGGTGCTGCTTCCCTCCTTTGTGGCAGGCATCGTAGCGTTTCAGGTATCTTCGTCCTTCGGCATCACCTATTTTCATGAACCGCTCAAGTTTGTGCCCGTGTTCAGCAGCCTTTTCTTCATCAAGGTCTGCGGTGCCGGCATATTTTTCGGCCTGTGCTCGCTGCTGCTGATAGAGGGGCTGGGCTTCTTCGAGCGCGTAAGCCATCGGATGAACGTATGGAAACCCCTGAAAGGGCTCCTGGGTGGTTCCGTCCTTGTCATACTCACCTTCATCTTCTCGACCCGTTATCTCGGGCTCGGCCTGGACACCATCAAGGATGCGCTTGAAGGAGGTGTGATGCCGGCTGGCGCCTTTCTGCTGAAAATACTGTTTACGGCAATTACGCTCGGCTTCGGCGGCAGCGGCGGGATCATTACACCGATTTTTTTTATCGGGGCGACAGCCGGCAGCCTCTTCGGCAGTGTTCTGGGCTTCAATATATCGGTATTCGCGGCGATCGGCATGGTCAGCCTTGTCGCGGGCGCAGCGAACACCCCCATATCGGCGAGTATCATGGCCATTGAGCTGTTCGGTCCGGCGATCGGACCCTATGCAGCCGTGGCCTGTGTCATCAGCTTTCTCATGACAGGCCACCGGAGCGTCTATCCAAGCCAGGTGCTTTCCCTCACGAAATCATCATCCCTGGTCGTGTCGCACGGCACCGAGATGAGGAGCATCGGAAGAGTGGAGTACCTGCCGCGGCCGAAGAGCATAAGTGAGGCCATGCTGAAGGTCTTCCATAAGCTCACGAAGAAAAAAAATGACCATGAATAAAAGAAGTACAACTGCCGCAGCAGATCATAATCGTTACCGACCTGGATGGGACGCTGCTGGACTCGAAGACCTACTCCTTTGAAGAGGCCGGGCCTGCCCTTGAGCAGATCAAGAAGGATCATATCCCGCTGGTCCTCTGCTCCAGCAAGACACGGGCGGAGATGGAGGCCTGGCGGGATAGGCTGGAAAACCGCCATCCTTTTATCGTTGAGAACGGCGGCGGGATTTTTATCCCCGAAGGTTACTTCCCGTTCCCCGTGGAAGGCGAGACTCGCAAGGGGTATCGGGTCGTCACCCTCGGCATGCCCTACGCCTTGGTCCGCGAACAGTTCATTCGCCTCCGCGATGAGCTGCGGATACCGGTAACCGGCTTCGGAGATATGACCCCGGCCGAGATCGCAGCACTGACCGGCCTTTCGTTCGACGACGCAGTACTGGCAAAACAGCGGGAATATGAAGAACCCTTCGTATTTCCTGGTGCAGCGAACGAACGCTTGCTGCAGGCGATCGAAGCCTCGGGCCTCAGGTGGACCCAGGGCCGCGTGTTTCATATTATGGGAAATCATCACAAGGGCAAGGCAGTAACTCTTCTGCGCGCACTTTTTGAGCGGGGGATGGGTCCCGTGATCATCGCGGGACTCGGCGACAGTCTGAACGATCTCCCCTTTCTTCTGGCCGTTGATCATCCGGTCCTGGTCAGGAATGAAGATGGGATTCACGATCGGAGGATCAACATCCCTGGACTCTATCGCACTCAAGGAATAGGTCCAGCGGGATGGAACGAGGCCGTGCAGAAGCTGCTGGGAACAAGGGCAGGAATAGATTGATCGGGAGGGCTGATCGAATCAGAAATAACCGTATGAAAGATAGCAACCTTATCGACATCTTCAACGCAGCACTTGCTGCCGTTGATCCCTACCATTCTGTGATCCGGGCCATAACTGTTGAGCACAACTGTTTGCATGCTGCCGGGGCAGCCTACGAACTTGATGCCTTCAGCCGGATCCTGGTGGTCGGGGCCGGGAAGGCCACCGCGCGCATGGCATTGGCGATTGAAGGCGCCCTTGGCGGCCGGATCACCGAAGGGCTCATCGTGGTGAAGGAGGGTCATACTGCTCCGCTCAAAATCATCAAGCAGGTGGAGGCCTCCCATCCCGTTCCCAATGAGGCGGGAGTGGAGGGCACAAAGAGGATAGTAGAGCTGGTGCGGGCGGCCGATGAGAAGACCCTCGTCATCTGTCTCTTATCCGGCGGCGCTTCTGCACTGTTCGTCGCGCCAATGAACGGCTTGACGCTGCAAGATAAACAGGAGGTGACCTCATTGCTCCTGAAGGCAGGTGCTTCCATCGGAGAGCTGAATGCCGTGCGGAAGCATCTTTCTGCTGTCAAGGGAGGGCGGTTCGCGAAGGCGGCATGCCCGGCACAGGTCGTGACGATGGTCCTGTCCGACGTCATCGGTGACCGGCTCGATGTGATCGCATCGGGCCCGACCGCCCGGGATAGTACGACCTTTGACGATGCAGTGGCGGTGATCGAGAAATACGGATTAAAGGAGAAAATACCGATACGCGTTCTGTCATTTCTGGAGCGGGGAATGGAAGGGCAGGAGCCTGAGACCGTGAAAAGCGGTGATTCGTGTCTTCATAAGACCAGAAATGTGATCATCGGCGGGATCACCCAGGCCCTTTCCGCGGCCAACGAGAAGGCCCGGCAACTCGGTTTTGCTCCGGAGATCATTACCGGGGAACTCCAGGGAGAAGCTCGCGACGCTGCCCGTTTTCTTGCAAAGACAGCGCTTCGCGCGCACGGCGCCCTGAGACCCGGAGAACTGCGATGTCTTCTCTCCGGCGGCGAGACCACGGTGACCGTAAAGGGAAACGGAAAGGGCGGCAGGAACCAGGAGCTTGCCCTTGCCTTTGCTCTGGAGATCGAGGGCCTGGAAGGTGTTTCCCTTCTGTCCGCGGGGACCGACGGTACTGACGGCCCGACCGATGCAGCGGGTGCGATCGTTGATGGCAGCACGGTCTCCCGGGCGCGCGCACTCGGCATTGACCCTGTCCAATGTCTGGACTATAATGATTCGTACATGTTCTTCCAGCGGTTCGATGAGTTGTCAGGTAACAAGAGCCATGTCATTACCGGGCCCACGGGAACGAACGTCATGGACCTCCAGATCATACTGCTTGAAAAACGCGGCGATCCTGACAAGGAAGTGGAAAACAAGGGAGCACGATCGTGACAACGAAAACCGTTACCTTCAGAAAAGAAGTTCAGGAGCAGCTCGATGGGATACAGCAGGCCGATATCGTCGTGGGCATCCCGAGCTTCAACAACGCCCGAACGATCGGCCATGTGGTCCGCGCGGTCCAGGCCGGGCTGGCGAAGTATTTCCCTGACCGGAAGAATGTGCTGATCAATTCCGATGGTGGTTCAACGGACGGCACCCTCGAGGTGGTGCGGAACACGTCCATCGAGAATTTTGCCACAATCCATCTGCACCATCGGGTGGAACCCTTGTTCAAGATCGCGACCCCCTATTCGGGCCTTCCTGGCAAGGGAAGCGCCTTTCGCACTATCTTTGAGATCGCCGGGGCGCTGGACGCGAAGGCCTGCGTTGTCGTCGATTCCGACCTCAGGAGCATCACGCCCGAATGGATCGAACTCCTCGTGAAGCCCGTATTGGAGGACGGGTTCGATTATGTCGCCCCCCTGTACCACCGTCATAAGTACGATGGCACCATCACGAACAGCATTGTTTATCCGCTCACCCGGGCGCTCTATGGAAAGCGGGTGCGCCAGCCTATCGGCGGGGACTTCGGCTTCTCGGGCAAGCTTGCAAAATTTTACCTCACCAAGGATGTCTGGCAAACCGATGTTGCGCGGTTCGGCATCGACATCTGGATGACCACAACTGCGATCGCGAACCAGTTCAAGGTCACCCAGTCCTTTCTCGGCGCCAAGATCCACGATGCCAAGGACCCCGGCTCCGATCTGAGCGCCATGCTCTACCAGGTGGTCGGTGCAACGTTCGAGCTCATGGAGACCTACCGGGACGTCTGGAAACCCATCCGCGGGTCTGAACCGGTAACGGCCTTTGGTTTTGAATACTCGGTCGGGCTCGAACAGGTCAATGTGAATACCGGCCGGATGCTGAACCTGTTCCGGGAGGGCCTCAAAAACCTTCGTGAACTATGGCTCGATGTCCTCGGGAACGGCGATTTCGGGGAAGTGGAAAGGCTCGGTACGCTGGCGGACAAGGAGTTCCGCTTTCCCCTCGCGCTCTGGACGCGGGTCATTTACGACTATGCCATAGCCTATCACAACAAGAAATTGCCGGTCGAACACCTGATCAAGTCCTTGACGCCCCTCTACCTTGGAAAGACCGCATCGTTCATCCTTGAGGTGGAGCAGATGGGTCAGGATGAGGCCGAGGCCGAGATCGAAAAACTCTGCCAGGAATTTGAGAACAGCAAGGAATACCTGATAGCAAGCTGGAAATGACGACTGTGCCAATATCTTAATGAAAGATACTGTCAAAACGTTCATGAAAAAAAAGCGGTAGAACATGAAACCACAGAGGACACTGAGGAATGCTCTGTGTTCTCAACTGTTTCAACAAAAAGACCGTTGAAAGCCCTTAAGAATGCGGAAACTGCAATACTTTAACAAGAGGACTCAGAGAAAGAAGCTGGTAAAGAGCTTTAACCCTTTTGAGATATGAGGCTTCCTCAGTGAACTCTGTGGTTAATTTTGACATAACATAATCTTCGGGAGGTGCCCTATGACGGATTTTCTGAACCTGATATTCGAACCATTAAAGGACGTGTTTCACACGATCACGCAATTCCTGCCCAACTTGCTGGCCATGCTGGTCATTCTGATCATCGGGATCCTCGTTGCACGCGTGCTGCGGGTGGTCCTCGTGAGGTTCCTGACAGCACTCAAGTTCGACAGCTGGTCCGACCGGATGGGCATGACGACGCTCATGCGCAAGGGCGACCTGTGGGCCAAGCCCTCTCTCGCCCTCGGTTCGATCCTGTACTGGATCATGATCGTCGTTGCGCTGATGATGGGTCTGAGCGCGCTCAAGATCCAGGCCGTCGACAACCTCGTGTCGCAGTTCTTCCTGTATCTGCCCCGTGCTTTTTCTGCGGTCATGATCCTGCTCGTCGGTTATTTGCTTACGGGCTTCGTCAGCAGGGCGGTGCTGATCGCCGCGGTGAACAGCGGATATCACTACGCCAAGCTGCTCGCCGAGGCGATACGGCTCCTGTTGACGGTCCTGGTCCTGGCCATGGTCCTGGAACAGCTCCAGGTCGCACCCGGCATCGTGCTCGCCACCTTCTCGATCCTCTTCGGCGGGATCGTGCTGGCCCTCGCCATCTCCTTCGGCGTGGGGGGCATCGACGCGGCAAAACGGATGATCGAGCGGGAGACCGTGGAAAAGAGCACGGAAGAGGCGAAAGATGATATCCAGCATATCTGACCGGAGGAAAGCCCATGACCGATTTTTACCAGACAGGGATCATCACGACACTGCACAAGCTCGGCAAGCCGTCGATCGAGCGCATGGAGGCGGAACTCCGCGGTTTTTCAAAGACCCGGCCGATCGCCCTGGTGCTGCCGTCACTCTATTCCGAGTTCGAGGGTCCGGCCATGCCCGGGATCATCAAGGAGCTCGCCAAGGTGAACTACCTGAAAGAAATCGTACTGGTCCTCGACAAGGCCTCGGAAAAAGAGTTTCTCCGCGTGCGGGAGTTCATGTCGCCGATCTCTACCGATGTCAAGATCATCCACAATGACGGCAAACGGATCACTGAAATATATGAAACCCTCGCCCGGAACGGGCTGGATGTAGGACAGCGCGGCAAGGGGCGCTCCGCATGGCTGGCCTACGGTTACGTGCTCGCCCGCGGGTTGTCAGATGTCATCGCCCTGCATGACTGCGATATCGTCAACTACAACAGGGAGATGCTCGCCCGGCTCTGCTACCCGGTGGCAAATCCCAACCTGGACTATGTGTTCTGCAAGGGTTTCTACAGCAGGGTGACGACCAAAATGCACGGCCGGGTTACGCGGCTCCTGATGACGCCCCTCGTCCGGTCCATCCAGCAGCTCATCGGACCACACGAGTTTCTCATGTTTCTCGACAGCTTCCGATATCCCCTTTCCGGGGAGTTCTCAATGACGACGGAATTGGCGCGGGTGAACAGGATCCCCTGGGACTGGGGGCTGGAAGTCGGTTCGCTTGCGGAAGTTTACCGGAACTATTCTCCGCGCAGGGTCTGCCAGGTGGATATTGCCGAGACCTACGAACATAAACATCAGGAGCTCTCGCCGGATGACGCGGACAAGGGCCTGATGAAGATGACCGTTGATATCTGCAAGTCCATTTTCAGGACCCTGGCCTCGGAAGGGGTCGTGTTCTCGGATGGCTTTTTCAAATCTCTTTCCGTGGCCTATCTGAGGAGCGCCGAGGATACCATCATGAAGTATGAGGCCGACGCCGCAATCAACGGCCTGGAATTCGACCGGCACGAGGAGGCAAAAGCAGTCGAAGCCTTTACCCGGGCGATCACGCAGGCATCATCGGCGTTCATGGAAAACCCCATGGGTATGCCGCTTATCCCGAACTGGAACCGGGTGACGTCCGCCGTCCCCGGCATTCTCGATATGCTGAATAAGGCAGTGGATATGGATAATACATAGGAAAATAGATATGCGGATGGTGCTGCGGGATCCCGCAGGAAGAGATCTCAACCCTGCCCCTTCTTTGTTCTCTCCTCCAACTCCCTCTTGACCGTCGGGAAGGCGTTCAGGTTCGTGTGCGGCAGGAACAACGCCGACATATACTCGTCCATGAAGCTGCGCGAGACGGACAGCTCGATGTAGGTCATCTTCTTCGCGATCTCTTCCGCTTCGTGTCGCAGGCGGTCGCACAGGAGGCCGTAGTACGCTCCCATGATGGAGGTGTTTCCCAGGAACTGGAACCTGTCCACGGGCAGGTCGGGCAGCATGCCGATAGTGATGGCGCGCTCGACGTCGATGTAGCGTCCGAAGCCTCCGGCAATATACAGCTTCTCGATGTCGCCGAACTGCATATCCATGTGCAAAAGCAGTGTGGCGAACCCCGCGTAGATCGCCGCCTTGGCGCGGATCAGGTTGTCCAGGTCCACCTCGGTGATCACGATCTCCTTGTTGATGGCGCTCTCTACGCGCCAGGCGATCACGAACTCCAGGCCGCTCTCCCCGCGGCGGATGCGCTTGGACCCGATCTCTTCACGGATCTTTCCCCTCTGGTCGATCACGCCGTTCAGATACATCTCGGCGAGGATGTCAATCATGCCCGAGCCGCAGATGCCGATGGGCTTCGAATCTCCGATCACGCGGAAGTTCACTTCGTAGGTTTTCGGATTGATCTCGACCTCTTCGATGGCCCCTTCCATGGCGCGCATGCCGAACTTGATCCCGCTCCCCTCGAAGGCGGGGCCCGCCGAGCAGGCCGCGGTCACCAGCCAGTCCTTGTTCCCGAGCACGATCTCTCCGTTCGTGCCGATATCGATGAAGAGCGAGACCGAGTCCTGCTTGTGGATCTGCGATACGAGCACGCCGGCGGTGATGTCGCCTCCCACGTAGCTTGCCACGTTCGGCATGGAGTAAATAATGGCCTGCGGATCGACCTGCAGGCCCACGTTCTTGCCGCGGATGAGCGGAAAAAAGGTCGCCGTCGGGATATAGGGCTCTTCGCGGAGGTGCTGCGGATCGATGCCGTAGAACAAATGCTCCATCGTGGTATTGCCTGCCACGACGATGTAGTCGATCATGCCCAGAGGCACCCTGTTCTTTTCAGCCAGCTCGGTGAGCATCGTATTGATGTTGCCCACGACCAGGCCCTGGAGCTCTTTGAGCCCGTTCCGCTCCGTCGCATACACGATGCGCGTAATCACATCGTCGCCGCACTTTACCTGGCTGTTGTATGTCGAAGCCGTGCCGATGATGTTGCCGTTCGTCATGTCAACAAGGTAGACGACCACCGTGGTGGTGCCGATATCCACGGCCGCGCCGTACCGCGTCTTCGTGGTGTCTCCGGGGAAGATGTCGAGCACTTCAAGTAAAGCGCCCGCGTTGAAGACCGAGACCGTGACGTTCCAGCCGTCTTCACGCAGTACATGCGACAACTTGCTCAGCACCAGGTAGTTCAGGTGGAGATGCGATGCGTCGAAGCCCGCCTTGTCCAGCTCGCGTCTGACCCGCTCGTAATCCGCTATGTTATCGTCGATCGTGGGCGGGCTGAGCTCGAGGTGGATCCGCTTGATGCGCGACTCCAGGCACCCGCCGGCGGTCTGCATGAGCTTTATCAGCTCGTCCGTCTTCGCGCCGGTGGCGATCTTGTGCTTTGCCTGCATCCGCGACTCCTGCGGGATCTCGACGATCACGTCGCTCTTGACGCGAGACAGGCAGGCGAGCACGTAGCCGCGCTCGGCTTCTTCAGCGGACAGGAAGGAGCGGGACTTGCCGCTCTCGACCGTACCTTCCTTAATGATGACCTTGCACTTGCCGCAGTTGCCCTTGCCGCCGCAGGACGAGAGCACGTAAACGCCCGAGGCTTTGACGGCCCTGAAGAGGTTCGTGTTGTCGTCGACATCGACAGTGACATTGTCGGGGAGGAAGATGACCTTGCGTTTCATGAGTTGAATATAGCAGGGCGAGAAAAAAGGGTCAAGAGGTATTGTGTCTGTTTTTTAATTACAGAGACGATCCAGTATGGTACAATCGCATTGGTTTTAATCGGGTTGATGAACGCGCATGGATAACGTTCCCCTTTCTTCTCTGTTCGAGAGGCACATGGCGCGTGAAGCGTCCTTTCCGGGCTGCTTGCCGTAGGTTCGGGCGCAAACAACGAATGCGGTTCAAAAACAATGAATCGGACCGCATGGGGCTGGGCATGAATCTTTTCCAAATTATCGGCGCTCCGCTGCTGGTTATCTCGGCCCTGGAGTTCCTCCTGGGGTTTATCCTTCTCAGGGAGAACCCCCGCAACAGCCCCGTGAACAAATCTGTTGCAGCCATCTCTTTTTTCGCAGCATCCTTCGCTCTTGTCACCGCGTTCATGTATATCCTTGCATCCTTCGGCCGGGACATCACCCCTCTGGCCCGTCTCAACTGGATCGGCTGGCTGATGATCCCCGCTGCGATACAGTTCATCTATTACCTGCGGGACGAAAAAAGCCGGACCGCTCGCCAGGTGGGCTACATCCTCTATCCCTTCTGGATCATCGTCCTGTGCGTGAGCGTATCGACCGATCTCATTGAGCGCGGTAATTACGCACTGATCCCCTATCTTGACCGGTCCGGCCCTCTCGGCAAACCCCTCCGGGTCCTGGGTATCATCCAGCTCTTCTGGTTGATGTACGAGCTCTTCCGGCTCAGACGGCAGACGACCGGTCTTGCCTGGACGAAATTAAACTACTTCACCCTCGGCATGCTGTTTTTCGCGGGAGGGGGGACGCTCGTTGCCGGCATACTCCCCTTGGCCAGTGGTTTTTTCCTCGAACCCGGCCTGGGCTCCTACTTCGGCTTTCCGTGGGTGGTCCTGACCTATTACGCCATGACGCGCCACCGCCTGTTCGATCTTCGGGTCATTGCGTCGCGTACCTTTTCGATCGTGCTGCTGTCGCTCCTGTTCTCGGCCATTCACATCACCCTGTTCATGCTGTTCCAGCCGGAGCTCGGCAACACGCTCGCGATCCTGCTTTCCCTGGTGATCATCGGATTTCTTTTCTTCGGTACCCAGATGAGCCGGACAGTGCAGACGTTGATAAAACGCGCCGTGGAACAGCACAAATATGATCATCATGAGGTGTTGAGGGAGGCCATCAAGGCGATCTCCACCAAACTGGACCTGGATGAGTTGCTCGACTTCATCAATAACAGTATGAAAAAAAGCCTGGACGCCGAAAGCGTCTGCATATTTCTGAGGGCCGCGGGAGGACAGTATACACTGCGGAAAGGATGCGATGTTCATGAGAGGATCAGCCGCACCGGATGCCTTGATGAGAACGTTGTCCTGTGGATAGAACGGTCCGGGAAGATGGTCATCAAGGAAGAGCTGGATGCGGAAGGCCCTGATGAGGAGTCCAGATCGGTAAGCAGCTGTTTAATAGAAAACAAGATTGCCGTGGCCATCCCGCTGTTTTATAAAGACCAGCTGCTGGGAGTGGCGGCCCTGGGTCCGAAAATAAGCGAAGAGCCCTACACGAAACTCGATATCAATCTTCTGGAGGCGCTTGCAATCCAGGCCGCCATGGCGATCGAGAACGCTCTGCTCTACGACAAAATGGAAGAAAAAGTCCGCGAGCGGACCCGCGAGCTCGAGACTGCGAGAGAGATTGCCGAGGCCGCGAACAGGGCGAAATCGGATTTCCTGTCGAAAATGACCCACGAGCTAAGAACGCCGCTCAACTCGATCCTGGGTTTTTCCGAGGTCATGCGCGACGGCACTGCGGGGCCGCTCACGCCGGACCAGGAGGCATACCTCAAGGACATCTGGGAGAGCGGCAGGCATCTATTGCGGATCATCAATAACCTCCTGGACGTCTCGAAGATCGAGGCGGGGATGATGGCGATCGATCTTGACGACTTTGATCTCAAGGAACTGCTCGAGGGAACACTTGCGCTGTTCCGGGAAAAGGCGCTCAGGCAACAAATCGCCTTGAGCGCGGAGATCGGCTCCGATATCGCCATGATCACCGCGGACAAAACGAAGATAAAACAGGTGACATTGAATCTCCTGGCGAATGCCCTGAAATTTACGCCCAGCGGAGGGCGCGTGGGAATACGGGCATCGGGGAGCAGCGCCGGCGTGCAGATCGATGTGTGGGATACGGGCATCGGCATCCCTGCAGAAGACACAGGGAAGCTTTTCCGCCCGTTCCTGCAGCTCGATACCTCCACAACGCGGAAATTTGAGGGTACGGGGCTTGGATTGTATCTCAGCAGGAAGCTCGTCGGTCTGCACGGGGGCAGCATCTGGGTGGAGAGCACACCCGGCGCGGGCTCCCGATTCAGCTTCAACATACCCCGGGTCGCAGCTGCGGGGTACGGACGCGACCT
Source organism: Nitrospirota bacterium (assembly GCA_963796285.1). Taxonomy (GTDB): domain Bacteria; phylum Nitrospirota; class UBA9217; order UBA9217; family UBA9217; genus JALNZF01. Next base: position 200,521 of record CAWCKW010000006.1, on the reverse strand, counting down.
TCCGGGCAGCGAATAACGGCATCCCTTGCTTTTTGCTGTGGAACTACGAACGAGGAGGATTGTATGGAAGAAACAAAGGAACAGCCGAGGATACTCATAGTCGATGATGAGGAAAAGAACTTCAGACTGATCCCGGCGATATTAAAAAATCTCAACTGCGCCTTCGACACTGCGAAGGACGGCAGAGCTGCCATCCTCAGGGCCCTTTCGTTCACCCCGGACCTCATTTTCCTCGACATCATGATGCCGGAGATGGACGGCTACGCGGTCTGCAGGATGCTGAAGGACAATCCCGATACCCGGCATATTCCCATCCTGGTGATGACGGCCCTTGATGACAAGGCCTCAAAGCTCAAAGCGCTCGAAGCCGGGGCAAACGATTTTCTTACCAAGCCTGTTGACAGCACCGAGTTATTGATCCGGACGAGGAATCTCCTCCGAATAAAAGAGTTTGAAGATTTTCTGAAGAACTACGCGTCCCGCCTCAAGACGGAGACCGAGAAAAAAACATCCGCGCTGAATGCAACCATGAGGGACCTCGAGAAATCCCAGCAAAGTTTAAAGGACAGCTATCTTGACACAATTTACCGGCTGACCTTTGTGGCAGAGTATAAGGACGAAGCAACGGAGTCGCATGTCAAACGGGTGGGATTGTGCTGTGCCCACATCGCGAAGCATCTGGGATGGTCCGAGGAGCGGGTGGAAACGATTCAATACGCCGCCCCCATGCATGACATCGGAAAGATCAGCATTCCCTCCGATATCCTGCTGAAACCCTCAGGCCTCTCTCCCGAGGAGCTTGCCCTGGTCAAGACGCATACGACAATCGGCGGGAGGATCCTGCATGGGTCACGGTCGACATTTCTCCAGATGGCGGAACGGATCGCGATCAACCACCATGAACGCTGGGACGGGACCGGATATCCGGCCGGACTCGCGGGAAAGAAGATCCCGATCGAGGGAAGGATCGCGGCCTTCGCTGATCAGTATGATGCCCTCAGGAGCATCCGGCCATACAAGCCGCCGTTCGATTACATCATGGCCTACCGGATCATGGTCGGGGGAAATGAACGGATGGGGCCGCAACACTTTGATCCCCAGATCCTCCAAATATTCAAGGACACGACCAGGGAGTACGAGGCAATCTACGAACGTTACAAGGATGCCCCTCCCGGGACTGCCTGACTCTACCGGCCGTCGCCTGCTGCCGATGTGTTGACATGGTCGTGTGAATGAATTAGTATGGGAACCGTGAGCTTGATCGGCAACAGACTGCTTCGGATTGAATATGGGGTCATGTTCTGTGTGATCCTCCTCTCAGCTATCGGCTGCGCCACGGTGCTGTCCACCGGCCCTGCGCCCGAGTACCCCTCCACAATCGGCGAGAAGGCCGCCCTCACCGCAGTCTCCATGATCGGCAGACCCTACAAATACAAAGGCGACAGCCCCGCGGGCTTCGACTGCAGCGGACTTGTGCAGTACAGCTATCAGTCCGCGGGTCTGGACGTGCCCCACGGTGCGAAGTCGCTTATGAACCGCACCAGATCAATAGGCAGGAACCTGCAGACCGGCGATCTCTTGTTCTTTAACGAACGCGGGAAGAAATACTCCCATGTCGGCATCTACCTCGAGAACGATACCTTTGTCCACGCCCCCAGCAGGGGAGGGAATGTCCGGAAAGACAGCCTCCAGGACCCCTACTGGAGAGATCACTTCATCGACGCACGAAGGTTCATTTGATTCTCTTCAAACCCCGCTATAACACCTGATTTTCCACAACGGCCAAGAAGCGGGCCACACGGAGACGCCCCCGATAGGATCATTCGAGGACAAGCTCCTGCATGAAGGCATGCAGATTTGAATTTTACTTCAGGGATTGTCTTTCTTAGTGTCTTGATGACTTCGTGACGAGAATAGTTGTGAACGGTTTTCAGCGGAGGCTTTTCCGGGGATTATTTCTTCTTCGCCTTCTTCGCCAGCTTCTTCTCCGCCGTCTGCCGCGCGCGTTCCATTTTCCCCATCTGTACCAGTCCGCTCCAGAGACCATAGAGCAGAACCTGCAGCGCGATCACGACGAGGAAGCCCGCCTGCATGGCGTAGCCCATGGAGTCGGCAAGCCGCTCCGTCACCTCTTCGATCTTCCGGTAAAGGATGAGCATGTTGGTCATGGTCATGACGACGGTGACCGCTGCGCCGGCGAGCACGCCTTCCACGATGGCCACGCCTTTCGACGTGTATCCGATCCAGAGTCCCGAGATTAAACAGGTGAGGATCGCGATGAGCGCGAGCAGCCAGGTGCCCTGGTTGCCCGAGAGCCAGGGGTGGTCTCCTCGGAGGAAGGTGCCGACGGTGTCGATGCCGAAGGTGCCATAGGCTTCGTTAAAGGTCAGTCCGCTAGTGCTCAGGAAAAGCGCGACGAGGAACATCTCGACGGAGAACTTGATGATGAAGATGACGCCTACATCATTTACGACCCTGCCGAAGGTGAGCCGCCGCTCGTCTGCATGGGCCCTGCGTTCCTTGAGCTCATCTTTTCCCCGGGGCTCCTGGACATACTTGGTCTTGCCCTTTTTCAGGTGTTCCAGGACCTCATAGACGATGGCGTAAAGGATTGGTACGAGCGGTAAGATCTTGTTGGTGTAGTTCTCGAAATCGTAAAAGCGGCTCATGATCACGAGGCCGATGGCGCCGGAGATGGCTATGGTGAAGCTGAGGAAGAGGTTTCCCATAGGTTAGGAGAAGAATTAAATTCTACACAAAACAGTAAAAACATTTACCGCGAAGGCGCCAAGTACGCAGAGGACGTCAAAGAATACTTTGACTGTTTGTATAACGCTTTCCTCTCGCGACCTTCTGCGCCTTCGCGGTAAAAATGGTTTGCTGCTGTCGGCTTGTCCTGCTACTTCTTCTTCGCGTAGGCCTCCAGCTGCTTGTAGAAATCCTTGCCCAGGTAGGTCTCGATTGTCTTCTTGAGGCTCTTGTACATGGGCTCGCCCTTGGGGTTCTTCATGCATGGGATGTGGTCCAGGTAGGGCGTGTCCTGGATGGAGAGCACCTGTTTCCCGTCCTCGGTCGAGTAGAAGGCGAGGGGGTACTGGACGCAGTCCGCAAACTTATACTCCTCCCAGACCAGGCCCTTGTCCATGGCATAGGTGTGCACGGCGCAGTACTTGAGCCCTTCCTTGTTCGTGTAAAGCAGGGAGCAGATGTTGTTGTGGATCAGGACACATCGGAATTCCTTGCCCCCGAAGGCCCGCCTGATGGCGCGGGCTTCGTCCTCATGGATCTCGCATCCGTTTGGGCACTGTTTTTTGCAATCGGCAAGGATGGTTCCGTTCTTTTTAAGCACGGCCCGGTTCTCCGGGCTGAGATAGGAAAGAATGTCGTCGAAGTTCGCCTCGATCCGTTCGGCCTCATGACCGGGCACGATACACGCGCGGTAGCAGCACTGCGACTTGCAGTCATAGCCGACCACATCGCAGGTGTAGGGACGGGTGAAGATCTCCGGGTTGACGAGCACGGAAGCGATCTCGACGAAGCCGTTTTTTCCGGACGACATGGTGGTTCCTCCAATGATTAGAAGTCAGAGGTCAGAAGTCGGAAGACAGGGGATTCCGAACCCCGATGATCCCGATTTTGACGCTCCGGCGCCCCCAGCGGGAGCAGTGTGGGCAATATTAAAACTATCGGGGATGGAAGTAAAGTTTTTTTTCACGGACTTCAATTTTCACTTGCATTCGTCGAAAAAAAGAGTATATTGCGCAACAAAAAAAGAGCCCTTGAACATCCCGGTGAGCAGTCTCGGTGAGACGGAAAACAGCGCGGAAGAAAAAAATGTGCGCGAGACACTTTTATTCTTGACAAAGAGTTCAATATTTGATAAATGACAACTAAGTTTTATTTTTTTGGCGCCGTCTGACGTTGAGGCGGATTGGCATCGGACCTTAGCCCTCCTGAGAGATCGGGAGGCAGTGTCTGCGGAGACCGGGAGACATCCCGGAGCTTGTGAAGCAGGCGGAGAAGGAGGTAAACAGGTTGCACGCGTTAGGAACCCACCTGTTGCTGGAATTGCGGGATTGCAACCGCACAACACTGACCAATCTGGAGTTTGTACAGGAAACACTCAAAAATGCCGCACTTGAGGCAAAGGCGACCATTGTTGAAGTCGCTTTCCACGAGTTCAGCCCCTTTGGCATCAGCGGGATGGTGGTCATCGCCGAATCCCACCTTGCCATCCACACCTGGCCGGAATACGGCTATGCCGCAGTCGATGTCTTCACCTGCGGGGACCTGATCGATCCCAGGGTCGCCGCCAACTACCTCATTGAGAAGTTCCAGTCCCAGAACCCCTCGATCGTCGAGATCAAGCGGGGTATCCTTGGTACCGAAAAGCTTCCCCACAAGCCCATCGTTCAGGGAGAACTGGTTTCCGCATGATAGAGCCCAAGAGCAACAAGTGGTTCATTGAGTACACGAGCCCCGACGAGGGGCATCTGCACGGCATCAAGATGATCCACTACGCGAGCCAGACCAGGTACCAGAAAATGGAGATCATGGACAGCGGGAGCTATGGCCGGTGCCTGGTGCTGGACGGCAAGATGCAGTCCACGGTCACCGACGAGTTCATCTACCATGAGGCACTGGTCCATCCGGCCATGCTTACCCATCCGGACCCGAAGCGCGTGTTCATCGTGGGCGGCGGCGAAGGCGCCACGCTCCGCGAAGTGCTCCGCCACAAGAGCGTCGAGTACTGCATGATGGTGGACATCGACCAGGAAGTTGTTGAAAAATCAAAAGAGCTCCTGCCCGAGTGGCACCAGGGCGCCTTTGACGACCCGCGGACCGACCTCAGGTACATGGACGCGCGCAAGTATCTCGAGGAAACGACCGACACCTATGATGTGATCATCATCGATATCTCCGAACCTGTTGAAGAAGGCCCGGCGTACCTCCTGTACACCCGCGAGTTCTACGAGATCGTGAAAGAGCGGCTGAGCCCGGACGGCACCATCTCCCTGCAGGCCGGCACCACGGCCCTGCACCAGCTTTTGAACTTCACGGCAGTGGACAAGACCCTGAACGCGGTTTTCCCGGTGGTGGCGCCCTATGCCGTGTCCATACCGTCCTTCGGCCTCCCCTGGGGCTTTACCCTGGCCTCGAAGAACCTCGATCCCCGAACATTCGCCCCCAAAGACCTTGACGCCATGATCAAGAAGCGGATCAAGGGCGAGAACCGGTATTACGACGGCATCACGAACCAGGGCATGTACCTGCTGCCCAAGCACATCCGCAAGGCACTGGCGGAAGAGACCAAGATCATAGAGGACAACTCACCCCTCTTTACCTATCATTGACGGCCGATGAATCCTCCTCTTTCACGAATCGAGGATGAGCAGTTCCGCACCCCCCTGTTCGACGCAATGGTCAACCTTGCGGAGAGCCGCAAAGTCTCCTTCCATACCCCCGGACATAAGAGCGGCAAAGGCATCGCTACCCGGTTCCGCAAGTTCGTTGGGCCGCGCGTCTTTTCGATCGACCTCACCACCCTTGATGAAGTAGACTCCCTGCAGAACCCGACGGGCGTGATCAAAGAGGCCCAGGAGCTTGCAGCAAAATCTGCCGGCGCGGACCGATCCTATTTTCTGGTGAACGGCACCACCGTGGGAAATCATGCCATGGTGGCGTCATCGACCGGCCCGGGCGACAAGGTCCTGATAGCCCGGAACTGCCACCGGTCGGTCCTCACCGGCTTGATCATGAGCGGGGCGCAGCCGATCTTCTTCCAACCCTCCTTTGACCGCGACCTCAAGCTGACGCTGAACGTGACCTTCGACACGGTCAAGGCCGCCATTGACGCGAACCCCGGAGCCCGTGTGCTCCTGATCACCAGCCCGAACTATTACGGCCTCTGTACCGACATCGAAAAGATCATCACCTACGCTCACGAGAAGGGCCTTATGGTGTTCGTGGACGAGGCGCACGGCCCGCATCTCAAGTTCCACCCCAAACTCCCCAAATGCGCTCTCGAGGCCGGCGCGGACATGTGCGTCCAGTCAACGCACAAGATCGTGGGCGGCATGACCCAGGCGTCCATGCTCCACGCGAATGCCGGCAGGGTCAACCTCGACGACGTGACGAACACCTTAAAGCTCCTCCAGACCACGAGCCCGTCCTATATCCTGATGGCCTCTCTCGACCTGGCGCGCATGCAGATGGCCACGGAAGGCAAAAAACTGCTCACCCGGACCATCAAGCTCGCCGAGGAGGCCCGCGCCAAGATCAATATGATCCCCGGCATCACCTGCTTCACCAAGGACCGGGCAAAGCAGGCAGGCATGGCAGATATGGATGTGACCAAGCTGACCATTACCGTGTCGGACATGGGCCTCTCGGGCTACCATGTGTCCCAGCTGCTGAACACCCGCTTCGGCATCCAGGTCGAGATGGCGGACCCCTTCCACGTGCTCGTCATCGTCTCGATCGGCGACCGCCAGGATGACCTGGACCGTCTTGTGGAAGCGCTCAAGGTGATCTCGGCCGAGACCGGGCTCCAGGGCGCGCTTTTGCCGCTCGACAAGGTCCATCCGCCGTCGTTCACCAACAAGGTCATCATGACCCCGCGCGATGCCTTCTATTCGGACAGCGAGCTGGTGGACGTGAACCATTCCGTGGGCAGGGTCTCGACCGAGATCGTTACCGTCTATCCCCCCGGCATCCCGCTCCTGGTCCCGGGAGAAGAGATCTCCCAGGACGCCCTGAACTACCTCCAGAACATGGCCGGCCTCGGCGCCATCATCGACGGCCTGAACGAGAACAACTCCCTCGTGCGCGTGGCGAAGGCATAGACCAACATACCCCCTTTCGCAGTAATCCCGGACGGTCTTAATATTTTGTACCCGAGTACCGTTACTCTGCAATAAAACGCTGAAAAACCCAATGTACCCAAAGTTTATGCATATCAACCCAGCAAGTTGTTTTACTCATACTTTTTTTATTTCAACGGATGAAAGGAATGGAAAAAACCTGAAAGAATGATTCGTAAAAAAGCTGGTGGGTGATGGCAGGCTATACGGGTACAGTCAATGAATAACCCGCATTCAGCAGGCGAGCCCTTTCGCATTCCGCGTGGCACCGCATGTCCGGGATGCCGTACGCGTAGCGGGTAGTAACGTTTGATCTAAAGAGTCGCCCATAAATACGTTACCTCCCCGGGGGGACTTTTCGGTCCCCGGGGAAACAAAACGGGATTCAGTTCGTTGTTTAGTAGTTGACCACCAGCGCCACGGTCGTCATGGAGTCCTTCTTTTTCAATGTTGCGGGGACCGGTTCGTTGGTATAATTTACAAGGTAAGCAGCCTTCAGGGAAAAAATGCCGCTTAACGCGGAAATGACCGCTGTCTCGGAATTCACAAAGTATCTCTTCGAATCATTAAAGTCGTTGAGATACTCCAGGGACTGGGAGAACTTGTTCTTTTCGGTAAACGCATAGGTGTATTTCGCAAAAGCTCGTCCGCCGGGATAATCTTTCTTTGTCGTATCGGTATACTTGTCGGCCACATACATTACACCGAGTTCACCGATCAGGAAATGTGCAGGCCCATCAAGGAACTTATAGCCTTCGCCGACCCCTCCATAGATGTGCTCATCAACGCCCGCAAATCTGTTTTGCTGCCAGCCGGCATTGACAAAGGAATACAATCGCGGTGTGTTCTGATAATCCAGCTTGAGGTCCGTAAAATAGCTTTCCGCGGTTTTTACGTTGGATGTTTCGGCGCTCACCGCGCCAGCCTTCCAGGTGCCCAGCAGCCGATCGTTGAATTTATACTTCACCATATTTTTTGCTGACAGGGTGCTGACCTTTGTATTGCCGTCGGTTTGAACATACGAAACCTCACCTTCGTCGCTTAATGCCTTCTCCGGTGCTTTCTCCTCTGCGAAGGAAACTGATGCAAGCTGCGGTAATTCCGATGCTCAACAACATAATTAAGAGTGCTCGTTTTATCATACTAGATCCTTTCTTCGTTGTTATGTTCTCTGTCCAGAAAAAACCCGTGTTTCCTCAGAATACACCAAATGCATTCAGGGAAAAAAACGCCACCGGTTTGAACCCGTGGCGTTTTTTATTTGAACTATCCGTACAGTCCTTACGCTTTCTTGAAAAACTGGTCCTTCAGCATGTTCAGACCCTCTGCAATTTTACTGCCTTCCGGGAGCTTTCCGTTCGGTGTCAGTTTGTCTATGACCTGGGGGAGCATGCCGGCCAATTGCTGGGAAACCTTTTCCTGTGAGATGCCCGCTTTCTCGGCGAGTTGTTGAATGAAACCACTTCCCAGCACCTTTTGAATTTGTTCGTTAGTGACCACCTTGTTTTCTCCCGTGCTGATCCAGGAGGCTATGGTATCGCCGAGACCTTTTTCCTTGAATCTTTGTACCAGCCCTTCGAGTCCGCCGGTTGACGAATTGGTCAAGAGATCCTTGACACCATCTAACAAGCTGCTTTGACCGCTTCCGCCTGACAATGCGCTTTTCAGATCGCTTGTGATTTGATCGAGTAAACCCATGGCGATTCCTCCAAAAAAGCGCCCGTGAGACCGTGATGTGGGGCCTCACGGGGATGAGGGATGTTCGTTTCGGCTTAGACAGCCGGCACATCCGATGTTAATTGCTGCATGTTCAAACGGACTTACTTTCCCTTTTTCTTACCTTCCTTTTTGCCTGCATCCTTGACCTCGATCGTGGCAGCATTCATACGGTACTCGATCGTGACTTTTGAGCCGACCTTAAGATCACCCGTCACTTTGGCATCTGCTCCGCGGGCGATTTCCCAGCGGTCCTTCCCTTTCTGGACAATGATCATATCGTCCTTTAGCTCAAGGACGGGTCCTGTCACTTGGTACGTCTTCGGCGCACCAGCAAATGCGAACGACGCGACCAGCAGAAAAATACCTATTGCCATCACTACCAGACTGCGTTTTATCATACGACCCTCCTTTTCTTTTTTGACCGCACAATGCAACGCTGCTCCCCGCGAAACGACGCGGACCAGTTTTCTATCGAACGGTAATATTGTCCTTGATCTTGTTGAAGATCCCCTGCTTGATCCCCTTTACCTTCATGATGTCTTCGATCGAGCCGTATGGCCTGCCATCGATGATGGCCTGGGATTTTGCGGGTCCGATGCCCGGAAGCGCCTCTAGATCTTCCTTGCTCGCGGTATTTATATTCACCCGCTGGCCCGGCGCGAGCTTCATTGATTTTGATGACGCAGCGGGTTTTTCCTCTTGTGCTGAACTTTTTGGAGACGGGGCGGTAACTGCGCCCGCCTTGCCTTCGGATGGCGCGGGTACTGCTGCGGGTGCTGAACCGACCATGACCTGTGATTTCAATGCCTCAGTCTTCTTGGCGGACAGGCCCGCCTTTGAGAGCTCATCCACCGATCGGTACGGCCGTCCTGCTATGATCTTCTTGGCAGTCGCCGCCCCGACACCGGGCAGCGCTTCCAGTTCCTTTTGTGATGCATTGTTCAGGTCGACAACTTCATGCTTTTCGCTCTTCGAGCTTTTCGCGCCCTTCGTTTCCTTCGTACTCTTTGTTTCCTTCGTCTTGCCCTCGGACGACGATTGGGGCGCCGCAGATGCCGAACCGATCATGACCTGAGATTTCAGGGCCTCTATCTTCTTGGCGGACAGGCCCGCCCGGGAAAGTTCGTCTACTGATCGGTACGGCCGTCCAGCTATGATCTTCTTTGCAGCAGCCGCCCCTATGCCGGGCAACGCTTCCAGTTCCTTCTGCGATGCATTGTTCAGGTCAACAGCCTCTTTTTTTTCACTCTTCGCGCTTTTCGTGTCCTTTTTTTCCTTTGCGAGAACTCCCGACGGGCTAAGAACCAGCGTCATGGCGATAGCTATCGCAAAGAAAATGCTGGTTTGGATCATATTTCTTTTTTTTGGGTTCACAAGTTTTTCTCCTTGTCCGGCAGCAATATCTCACGCCACTGAATAGCCCAGGGGGCTGCTGCCCCCTGGCTCGTTATCGCTCTATCGCACTGTCATTGCCTCGATGACCGCGGTGATCCGGCGGTTCTTCTGTCTTCCTTCCGGTGTGGCATTGTCAGCCACCGGGTGTGAAGAACCAAACCCCTTGGTGATCAGACGCCCGGGAGCAATACCGAATTTTTCTATCAAATACGTTCTGACGCTTTCCGAGCGCCTCGTCGAGAGACGGACGTTGGATGCTTCTTTGCCCACATTGTCCGTATGGCCCTCGATCACTGCAGTTGTCTCTGGATAGGTGGTCATGAAATCAGCCACCTTCTTGATCTGCTCTTCATACTTTGATTTTATGTCTGCCTTGCCGGAATCGAATTCGATCTGGAGCGCAATGCTGACCTTTTCAGCCAACTTCTCAAGACAGCCGTCCTTGTCAACCTTCGCTCCTTTCGGAGTATTAGGACACTTGTCAAGATAATCCGGCACACCGTCGCCGTCGCTGTCAAGCGGACAGCCAGCGGCGTCCACACTTACGCCTTTCGGCGTATCCGGACACTTATCCATGGAATCCACCACACCGTCGGCGTCGCTATCGCTGACAAGCGGACAGCCGTCTGCGCCTACCTTCTCCCCTTTCGGAGTATTAGGACACTTGTCAAGGTAATCCGGCACACCGTCGCCGTCGCTGTCAAGCGGACAGCCGGCGGCGTCCACACTCACGCCTTTCGGCGTATTGGGACACTTATCCATGGAATCCGGAACTCCATCGTTGTCCGAATCCATGGCCGCGACCGGTGCGGGCTTCATACCGCCAAAAAGGAAGGTAAGCCCTATTGTAGATTCCCAGTCCTGGCGTCCTCCATCGAACACGAGCAGATGACGGATATCGGCCCTGAGGGCCCAGTTGTCGGACAGAAAATATTTCACTCCAGCACCGTAATTGAACAGGAAGTCATTATCATTAGGTTGGTTTACCGGATATTCGGCATTTGTCCCGCCCACTCCTGCGGCAACATAGGGGACAAGCTTTTCCTGCGGCATAAAATGAAACAACGCATCCAATCGATAACCATAAACCCTTACGGCATCTCCATTGCTGTGTTCGAGCTTCGTCTTTACGTAGTCTAGCGCACCCTCCAAACCCCATCGCTCGGTGAGATCATAGCCGAGCCTGAGTCCGTATACGGGCTTGTCCGTCAGGTCCATGGCATGATCGAATGAATACCATCCTACAAACGGCGACACCGACCATTTCCCCGGTGTTATTGCCGCAAAGCTGGGTAATGCCAGCACTCCAGTTACGATAATGGAAAATACTATCAGCATCAGTCTTTTCATGTTCTTGTTCCCCCTTTCGTTGAGATCGTGTTTACCGGCATTGCCAGACCGTTGCTCTTCGTCTTTTCAGGCGGCCTTTAATTCTGATGTGCATGCCGGACAACGGGTTGCCTTGAGCGGCACCGCGGACAGGCAATAGGGGCATGCCTTGGTGGCTGGAGCTGCAACCTCCACCGGTTTTTTCAGACGATTGACCTGCTTGATCAGGATGAATATTGCCGCCGCCACAATGATGAAATCGATCACCGTGTTGATGAACAACCCGTAGTTGATCGTGGCCGCACCTGCTGCCTTGGCTGCAGCCAGTGATGGATACGGAGTGCCGGAGAGGTTGATGAACAACCCGCTGAAATCCACATTGCCCATGATCTTCCCGAGCGGCGGCATCAGGATATCACCCACCAGCGAAGTGATGATTTTTCCAAATGCCCCGCCGATGATAATACCGACTGCGAGGTCCACTACGTTTCCCCGCATGATGAATTCCTTGAACTCTTTTAACATTCAATGCCTCCTTTCGTAATTTAAGAAGTTCAAACTGCACAACAATGATACTTTCTCACTATTGAGGCAACGACTTCAGGACGATAGTATTACCATAGTATTATTTAATTGAGGCGCGCTTATACTCGAGGCTTGATGTCAGGCTTCTGAGAAAACTATATCATACGAAGATGAGAAGTCAAGATGCGGGGGGATGCTTATTGAATGCGAGGATGCCTTCTGCTTGTTTCTAACTAGTGACAGTCAACGCCAATGTACTTTCAGCGATCCGTTGATTATCATTAGCGGGGAAGGTTTGGAAAGGAATAGGACATCCGGAGAAAACCTAGTTTCAATGTCTTACTTCATACGCGCAAAAAGCGTGCAGAGGCCTTAGAGGAGCAGGTATGCTACCAGGGAAAATACCTCGCTATGGCGGACCTTATGACACGATGAGAAACAGAATTATACGCGCGGGAGGATGACAACGATGCATGACGCTTCGTGTATCTCTTCTTGCTACTTCACATCCGGGTAATGTCCGAATTTTTTCTCCACCATCGCGAGCTGATCGGCAAGCCAGATCGTTTGCCTCGCGTTCTCAACAGTGATATCGTCGCGTTTCTCGCCGATCGGCAAATCCGCTCCCTTCAGGAGTTCGCTGGTGCTCATGAGCTTCACTCCCCGGGTATAAATCTCGTCGATGTATGCGGCGATCTCCGTGTCGAAGATAAGAGCAGCATCCAGCGTACGTGACCGGAAGTCCAGGAGCTCCTCTTTCCGGATCTCGCCTGTCTTGCTGAGCGTGGCCAGAACCCGCACGAGATCGCCATAGATATCCTTGCGTCTCGAATGCAGGGACTTCCTGGTGCTCCTTGCGCCACGGGATGACCGGTAAACCAGGTAGGCAACGCCTGACGCGATCAACAGCAGCAGGATGGTCTGGAGTATGTTCAGGAACAGGAGCATATTCACTTTGTCTTTCTGCCGACAGAATAAGTGTAGCATAATTCAGAATGGATGAAAAGCCGGATTCTGCCGCCCTCCCTTGTTCGACAGCCTACCTTTTAAATTGAAAATTGTCCCCTGGCATGGCATAATCGCGAAAACGTACGTCAAGCATCTGTCATTAAGGAGCGCTCCATGCGTATACAAGGTCTGCTCGGCATCGTCGTCTTCCTCGGCATCGCCTGGACCATCAGCGAGAAGAGGAAAAGCGTCAACCTACGATCATCCTCACCGGCGTGCTGGTCCAGTTCGCCATTGCCGGCATCCTTCTCTATATTCCATTCTTCAAAAAGTCCTTTCTGCTCCTGAATAACGTCGTGCTTACCCTTGAAGCCGCAACAACATACGGGCACCTCCTTTGTCTTCGGTTACATCGGCGGCGGCGCGCCGCCCTTTGTTCTCCAGGAACCCGCGAGCGAACTTCATCCTCGCCTTCCAGGCTTTGCCGTTAGTGCTCGTGATCGGCGCACTTTCTGCCCTGCTTTTTTACTGGAGGATCATGCCTGTTCATTGTGAACGCGTTCTCCCTGCTGCTTCAGAAAACGCTGAACATCGGCGGTGCGCTCGGTCTCGGCGCCTCAACAACGATCTTCCTCGGCATGGTGGAGGCGCCCCTGGTCATCAAGCCCTATCTCCGGACCATGACGCGGAGCGAGATCTTCTCTCTCATGACGGTGGGCATGGCGTGCATTGCGGGTACGGTCATGGTCCTCTACGCAACGATCTTGAAAGGCGTGGTCCCTGACCCGCTCGGCCATATCCTTGTCGCGTCTTTCATCCACGTGGCTGCCGCGATCACGATCGCCCGGATCATGGTCCCCGAGACCGGGGAAGGGACATCAGGGGCCTTCGTGCCCCAGCGGACGGCGAGCAGCTCCATGGATGCGGTGGTAAAGGGGACGCTGGATGGTCTCCATCTCCTGTTGAATATCATTGCCGTACTCGTGGTCATGGTTGCTCTGGTGTATCTCGCGAACCAGCTCATCAGCCTGCTTCCTGACGTCAACGGCCGGCCGCTCACCCTACAGAGGGTCCTCGGGTTCGTCATGGCCCCTGTTGTCTGGCTCTTCGGCATACCCTGGGCCGAGGCGCAGACGGCCGGATATCTCATGGGCACCAAGACAATTTTAAACGAGCTGCTCGCTTTTATCGAGCTGTCCAAACTCCCGGCGGACGCCCTTGACCCGCGCAGCCGGCTGATCATGACCTATGCGCTCAGCAGCTTCGCCAATTTCGGCAGCCTTGGCATCCTCCTTAGCGGCCTCGGGAGCCTGGCGCCTGAAAGGCGCGATGAGATCGTTGGGCTCGGTATGAAGGCGCTCGTTGCAGGAACCCTTGCGACCTGCATGACCGGCGCCGTCATCGGGATCTTCACGTAGCTAGGCGCCAGCGGGATGTAGTTGCACACGTTGCGTTGCGGGATTTGAAGCCATGATGGGCATCGGCAAACCAGGGTGATGGTATTTCCCAGGGCGGGTATCGAACGAGTTCAGCTTGGATCAGCCTCTCCTGTGCTGTCGCCATGATGCGGGAGTTTCACGACGATGAGACAGCCGCCTACTTTCCAAGAGCGGCCACGAATTCACGGTCAGACAACATGGCCTTTATGACCTCGGCCAGCGCCTGACCGGACCATTGGGCTGCTGCTGAGGTGACGGACCAAACGACCTTTATGTCGCCACCCGCGACCCCCTCATATGTTTTCGACCATCCCGTTGACGACACAACCAGGACCTTTACCCTGAACTGGTAGAGGTTTGTGGTCTGGAGCGCAGTTATTTCCGGCAATGAGATGCTGAGCTTTATCGGGGCGTTGCTGCGCACCATCGCCCCGCGCCGTGCAAGCTCGGCAGCAAGGGACTCGACCAGCTTTTTCGACCAGAGTTGACGGTTCGCCTGAAAGCCCGAGGTCTCTCCTTGATCCGTCAGGATCTCTTCAATCGACCCGTTCTTCTCGGCATTTATGATGATGACCGATATGTTCTTGAGCAAGAGCTCATCAGCTCCCGTTATGCGAGGAACATTGTTCGGCATCGCGGTGTAATTGCATCCGGCCAGCAGCGCGGTGATGAAGATCAATGCTGCAGCGGCACTGCCAAGTATTTTATAGAGGTTATTATTCATATGCAGCCTCCTGTGAATTGATGAATACATGATGCTCATTTCAGACTAAAGTCGACGCGGCTGTCTTTGGCCCCTTCTTTTTTCTCCACCTCGAGGGTTTTGGTCTCAACAACGAAGATCCGCTCCGGTTCGATCTGCATTGACTGCAATAAGTAATCCCTCACCAACCGCGCCCGCTCTCCGGCGAGCGCCTTCAGGTCGTCATCCGTAACCGTCAGGTTGGTGAGTATGAGCTTCTCCATTTCGGGCACGGTTAGATCCTTCGCAATGCCGATAAAGTTCCGCGGTTTCGGGAACTTTTCTTCTTTATAGGCTTGCTTCAGATACACAGGATATTCCTCCTGCGTAACGGTCACCGCATCAAGGGAGGGGGTATCTCCGCTGGTTTTAACCATTGCCCTGATCTTCCGGGATTTTATTTTTCGCAGCAGGCCGTTTTGTTTCAGCCCCTCCCGGTCTTTTTCAGGATCTGCATGCCCGATGATATCCATCTTGAGCGCAGGCCGGTCCTGCAGGGCCTTCCCGATGATTTCGAGTTTCTTTTTCGTGGCATCCGTAAGTGCGGCGGAGCCATCATCGAATTCAGCATAGCCGAGTTCCTCACCGCCGCCGAAGACAGCGCCCAGAAGGGCAAAGGGGGAAGTCGCCGCCTTTACAAGCAGGTTCACGATGACCTTGAGCACCACGCCGCCCACGCTGAACTTCGGATCGTTCAGTTCGCCGCTGACGGGTATATCGAGAGAGATCTCGCCCTTCCGGTCTTTCAGGAGCGCCACGGCGAGCTTCACGGGAAGCTTCGTGGCATCGGGGCTTTCAACTGGATCGCCGAACGTGAACTGGTCGAGGAAAACGCTGTTCTTGGCGTCAAGCTTGTTCTTCACGATCAGATATTCAAGCTGAAATGAAAGCTTTCCCTTCTGGACCGTGTAGCCTGCATAGTGGCCTGCATAGGGGCTGACCGTGGTAAGGTCCATGTCCTTGAAGTTCGCCTTGAGCTCCACGTACAGATCGTCCCTGAGCGGGTTGATCTTTCCGGTGATCTCGAGCGGTGCGTAGCTGTCATACCTGCCTCTGAGTTCGACCTCTCCTGCCGTGTTTTCATCGGACGAGAGCCCTGAAACGCGTCCATTGATATCGAGCAGATTGGAGCTGAAGCGCGGCTTTATGCTTTCGTCGGTGAAGTTGATCGTGCCTCCCTGAAGCGTGATCTTGTCGATCCGGATAGTGCGTCGCTTTGAAGGTGCCGGTTGATCGTCCTTGGCAGCACCTGCCGTTTGCGGACCCGGTATGGACGGAGCTACTGCTTCTTCCGCCGGTGCCGGCGTTTTTAAGACCTCCTGCAGGTTGATCGTCCTGTCTGCGTTGATGATGATGCGGGAGGAGAACTTTGAAAGCGCAATTTCCGGGATGTGCACGAACAGTGGTGCGAACCTGACATCCATCCCGCCCAGGTACAGCGTGTTCCACGTCAGCAGCTCCTCGGCAGTCGTCTTGTCGAGAAGCGACACCTTGTCGATCCGGAGCTTCCCTTTGAATGCGGCGCTGAGCCCAGTCGTTGCGTCCTGGCGCGCCTTGAGCCTGCCGCTCATGGTCATCGACCCGGTCGCAAGAAGGACCTGTGTCCGTTCGGTCAGGAACGGCTGCATCGGTTTGAGCGGGAGCTTCTTGAGACTCACGGCAAGGTCTACTGCAGGGGGATCGACGATCAGGTCACCGCCAACCGAGGCATTCCCTCTGTGGTCCACCCGCATCGAGAGGGCGATCGTTCCCTTTGCATCCTTTGCCGTTGAGATGTCCCGGGCTTTGCAGTTGATTTCGTCCAGGGTAATGCCAAAGGGTTCGGCAAGGCTTTGGTCGGCCAGCTTCACGGAATAACCATCGATGACGAGGGATTTAAGCAACACGGTCCAGGGAACGTCCGTGGATGGCGGCTTCACGTTTTTCGGGAGAGCCTGCTCCGGCGACGCGGTCATGATCGAGGCCACGTTCAGCTGTCCTTCTCCGGAGCGCACAAGCGCGACGGACCCCTTTTCGGTAGCAATAGAGCCGATTTCCATCTTCGCCGCGCCGAGATCGAACGAGATATCCTTTATGGTCAAAAGCGGTATCTTAAGAAAATCGCCGTCGACATTCTTGATCACTGCCGTAAGGTCCTTCACCCGTGTTTCGCCGGCAAGGACCAGCATGGGGGAACGGTTCGTATACTGGCGGTAGGCAAGTTTCATTGCCACGTCGAGCCTGCCTGACGTCACCTTCACATTCAGTTTTGCGGGCGCATAGGCAAGATAATACGGGATATCGATGTCCTTCAGCGCAATGTCGACGGATGTTTCGAAGGAGTCGGAAAAAACCTTTGTCGTGCCTTGGACGGTCATTGCCGAACCATTGACCGAGGCGCTGAACGAGGGCTGCACAAAGGATTCCACATAGGTGGGGAGGTTGGAGATGAAGGGTATCGCAATATTGATCTGGGTGATCTCGTGTTTCGTCTTGACCGGCCGGTCTTCGAACTCGATGCCCCCATCTATGATCTGGATATTGCTTACGGAAAAGGAAACCGTTTTCCCGGGCTGTTCGGGGACACTGGCCTCACGCTTCGCTTGCATTCGTATCCATGATATCGGAAAAATTATAGACATTGGCTTCTTTGCGGACAAGATGGATGCGGGGCTGTTCGAGTTTGACCTCTCGTATCACGGGCAGGCCTTTGACGATGGTGATCATCTTGAGGTCGACATACAGCCTCCCGAAGGAGATGAACGTGGTGCTGCCGTCGTTCTCTTTGATCTCGAACCCCTTGATGACGGCCGAAAGGGCGTAAGGATTCAGGCTGACCGAATCGATGGTTACCTTGCGGCCAAGCTGCTCGCTCAGCTTCTCCACGGCTGTCTTTTTCAGGTAGGGCGGCAGGATGAAAAAACCTGCGATGGTGTAAAGGACGAAAAAAAGGCATACGATGATGCCGGCGATCCTGGCCTTTCGCGACAGGGTGAAGCGCATAGAGCACCTCCGGAATGCGGTTAGAATAATTGTATCTGCAAACCGGCGAAAAAGCAACTGCAGGGGAATTGACTGTCAAGGGGAACCCAAGGGGAAAAGAACCTGTCCCGGCATGTTGTGTATGACATCTGAAATTAATCTCGCGGCACATGTACATCAGATCAATAACAGTCCTTTTTCCCTCAGGGTTTTCAAGACCCTGGGGCTCAGAAAGAGGTAATAGGATAAGAAAATTGCTTTTCACAGTTTTGTTTTTGTTCTTCAAATGACAAGAAATCTGCATTCTGAATCGAAAATGTATTAAATACGTTGATTAACCGCTCCCCCAACAATACGAGAGAAGAAAACCACAACTTCAGAATGATGATGTAAAAGCGGCAAGAGCGACCTTCTGGACCCTGATTGAACGACCCCAATCACCTGCTACTTCACCCTTTAAATCCTTTGCCGCGCTCGACACTCCGATCTCTATCACTTTTTAACCCCAAGGCTCACTGAACGCCCTGTAGTAACTGGGAATCATCGGTGGTCCGAAAGACCCTCGTTTCACCACCCGTGATGCGGAAGCGAACGACCGCTTTTCTATTGTCTTTCCCCAAGATTTCCGGTATCATACAAAAAATAGTGCGGGGTTGTTCTGGTTCGTACGCGGAAGGGCCATGACACGGGACAAAGAAACCATCTTCACGGTAGGCGTATCTCCGTCCAGAGGGTCTCAGTCGCGGCCCTCGGTGCACAGACCCTTGCGCGGGCCGAGACCGTGGAAGCGATGACGAAGATGGTTCAACACGCCGGTGTACATCGCTACACGGAAGCCGGTCGGACAAAAGGGGAACGATATGACCGAACGCGTTTTCAGACTATTTCTTGGTGTATCATTGCTTATCATTCTATTCTTTGAATGGACGCCCCTCCTGTATGTTTATATCGTCATGATCACCGTGGAAGGTCTTACGAACTGGCGTATTCCCCTTCTGATTTCAAAGCTGAGATATCCTGATTCATATCGCGAGCCAGCTGCGAACGCTCCACGAACATACAAATACAATTTTGAGGCTGAGCGTGTTTTCCGACTGGTTATTGCCGCATTCCTCATTGTTTCATGCTTTGTCTTTCCCAAGACCCTCTGGTTTTTCCCCTGGGCCGTGGGGTTTGGTCTCTCCATGGCGGGCATTACCGGCATCTGCCCCATATCGATTACCTGTAAAAAATTGGGTTTTAGATGAAGGATGAGCCGCTCCCCATATCCGATGACTGGGTAAAAAACTGGCGGGCCAGTATCGCGATAAAGATCACGGCCGCGGTGTTGTACGGAGTTGTCTTTGTCGGCCTGGCAGTCACTATTTTCGCTCTCCACAATGTGGAAGAAAAACTGAGCAGCGAGTTCTCCGCCGAGGCGGACCAATTCGCCTACCAGATCACGGCTGACCTCGAAAGCCGTCCTCACGCGTCCATTTCCACCATCGAATCTATTGTGCGAAGGCATTTCGCATCCTTTCATTTTTCAGGTGTCGCCCTGACCGTAAATCAACAGCGAATTCTGGTCGGAAACCTGCCCGAGAAGACCGCTTCCTTCATCCGGATGGTGCAGGTGAACGGGCCGGCGCTCCAGACAACGCAACAGGCAGCCACGCTGGAGCTCTTTTTTCCGCCACTCCATGAGAGTGCGAAGGCCCGTCGCAACGGGTTTTTCCTCGTAATGGCGGTCGTGGCCCTTTTGTTCGGCTTTTTTCTTACCTGGGTGATCCGCAAATTTATTACACAGCCGTTTAAAACGCTCATCAGTGCGACGAAGGCCGTTTCCGGGGGAGACCTTGCGCTTCGGCTTGACGCTCGCAGTGAGGACGAATTCGGCTATCTCTCCCGGTTTTTCAACCGAATGCTTGATCAGGTCAATGCGGTACTGAAGGAGCGAGAACAGGCTGAGGACGCTCTCCGGACAAGCGAGACACAACTGAAGAAAATCCTTGATTCGATCCATGCGGGAGTGGTCGTCATCGATTCCGAGACGCACGAGATCGTTAATGTGAATGATTCCGCGCTTAAGATGATCGGAGCGCCGAAGGAAAAGGTTGTCGGCCGCTTATGTCATAATTTCATCTGCCCCGAGGAGACCGGGAATTGTCCCATTACAGACCACCACTGTTTGATCGACAATTCCGAACGCAAGCTCCTGACGGCAGATGGCAGCAAGATACCGATATTGAAGTCCGTTGTGCAGATCCGCTACAAGGGACGCAACCATCTTATTGAAAGCTTCATAGATATCAGCAACCTGAAGCAGGCACAGGCGCAGATAACTAAAATGGCTTATTATGATAGTTTAACAAACCTTCCGAATCGGCTCCTGTTCCGTGATCGGCTGCAGCTTGCCATTTCTCATGCCCAGCGTCATCAACAACTCCTTGCGCTGCTCTTTGTCGACCTGGACAATTTCAAATGGATCAACGATACGCTGGGCCACCAGGGGGGAGATGTACTGTTGCAGAAGGTTGCCCTGCGCCTGACCGATAGTATTCGATCTACCGATACTGTCGCCCACGAGAAACCGAATGATTTCGGAGTTACCGTCGCCCGTCAGGGCGGCGATGAGTTCACCATTCTGCTCACTGAGATCAGTCATGCGCCGTACGCGGCGGCAGTGGCGCAGCGCTTCCTCGCAACCCTGGCGAGACCGTTCAGGATCGAGGGGCATGAACTGTTCATCACCGCCAGTATCGGTATTGCCCTGTATCCGGTCGATGGGGAGAACCTTGACAATCTGCTCAAGAATGCGGATATCGCCATGTACGAGGCCAAGAGGCGGGGGAAAAATAATTACCAGTATTTCCAGCAGTCCATGAACATTATCGCAATCGAGCGGCTGAACATGGAGGAAAGTCTGCGAAAGGCGCTGGATAGGGACGAGTTTGTACTGTACTATCAGCCCCAGATAGACGTCCGCACCGGAACTATCGTTGGAGTGGAGGCGCTGATACGCTGGCAGCATCCCGACCGGGGAATCATCCTGCCGGATACGTTCATTCCCTTGGCCGAAGAGGTGGGATTGATCGTGCCTCTCGGGGAATGGGTGCTGCGCACTGCGTGTGCGCAAAACAAGGAGTGGCAGAAACACGGTTATGCATCGCTCTCCGTATCCGTGAATATATCCGGGCAGCAGTTAAAGCAGCAGAACTTTATCGAAACCGTAACACAGGCGCTTGAAGCATGCGGTCTGGAACCCCGCTACCTCATGCTGGAAATTACCGAAAGCATTGTCATGCTGCATTCGGCGGAGATTATGGCCATTTTTAACGAATTGACGCGGAGAGGGGTGCTGTTCTCGATGGATGATTTTGGCACGGGCTACTCGTCATTAAGTTACTTGAAGAGCTTCCCTATCCATGAAATAAAGATTGACCGCATGTTTGTCAGGGACATTCATGTCGGCCCTGATGATGCCGCGATCCCCAAGGCAATCATTGCCATGGCACACAGTCTGAAGCTGAATGTAGTGGCTGAAGGAGTGGAAACGGAACGGCAGTTGAAAATACTCTGCGGCGAAGGATGTTGTGTGATGCAGGGCAACCTCATCAGCCATCCGATTCCCGGGGACGAGATGATGAAGTTTCTGGACAGTTACCGGAAAACAGGAGAAGAGAAGAGAACGCGTCCTGAAGCAGATGACATCAGGGGACCGGTTCTTGAGCACAGCGACGGAACCTTTTAGCACCAGGCTGTCAGTTCTGTGCTTGACGATCCCGTCTCTCCCTGCTCTTTTTGCTTCAAGACACGCTCCCTCCGCAGAGCATCCCGAAAAGAACCGTAGAGGAGGATCTATCATTATCTCGCTGCAGTGTCACCTCATATCAATAGTAGCCCTCTTCCCCTCAGGGTTTTCCATTCTTTGGATTGCAGAAAAGATTCAAAAGAAGAAGGTATATGTTTCTCATAATCTTGCTTCAATTCTTCAAGCAACAGTAATTTTGAATTCCGGAGTAAAAATTTCTCAAAGTTTTCATTCAACCACCCTCCTCTTTCAGCAGTTGTGATGAGCGTGAATCGTTCTCTTTTGTTGTAAAAAACAAGTTTGCTTTTTCCCCCCTGTTTTCCCCGCCTCGTCGAACCGTTTTGCCCAAGGTGAGGTTGGTTTTCTATCCAGACGACCCTGGATTTCCACTTTTCATTGTCAAAAACAGGGGCCTCATTGATCGCCTGCTCCACGTAATTTCTTTTTATGGAAACCGCAGGGACTTGAAAATCGAACCAGTCTTTGATCGAAAGGTCCGTACCGATACCATGCATAAAATTGTACACCGCCTTGTTCAGGCCGTGCGCATACACGTGAGGATCGCAGCCGATACTATCTTCGTGTACGAGATCATTGGCGGCAAACCTCCCAACAGGACGATCGATGATCCTGCATTGATATTTTTCCGGATGTCTTCCTACATCGCTGTGAACCGTCGCAGTGAATACATGCCAGAACGCGGATTGTATAAGGCCCTCGTGAAAGAACTGCCGCACGATCTCCAGGGCATCGATGGTTTCCTGTTCAGTCTGTGTCGGGAAACCATACATCAGATAGGCATGCACCATGATGCCTGCATTGCTGAAATTTCGGCATGCGTATGCGGCCTGGCGGACAGTCACGCCTTTATTCATTAATTTCAAAAGCCTGTCCGAGGCCGCCTCCAGGCCGCCGGTCACGGCAATGCAGCCGGCAGCAGCCAGCAGTCTGCAAAGGTCTTCGGTGAACGCCTGTTCAAAGCGGATATTTACCCACCAGGAAATGCTGATCTTTCGTCTCAGCAATTCCAGCGCCAATTCTTTCAGTACCGCGGGCGGCGCGGCCTCATCAACAAAATGAAAGCCGGTCTGGCCGGTTTGGGCGATCACCTGCTCAATGCTGTCAACCAGCACCTTGACCGGTGCAGTATCGTATCGATTGATGTAATCGAGGGCGGTATCGCAGAATGAACATTGATGCCAGTAGCACCCATGGGCGACGGTAAGCTTGTTCCATCGTCCGTCGGACCACAGGCGATGCATGGGATTTGCAATTTCTATCAGGGAAAGATAGTTATCCAGCGGGAGATCCGAATAATCCGGGCAGCCGATCTCGGCGTGGGAATGTTCTTTTTCCGCGGCACCATGAATATAGTGCACTTCATCATCTGTTCTGATGAACGTTCTCTGGAGATCCTTCTCCGTTATTGCACCTTGAAGATATTTAAGAACAGCTAACAAGGGAAGTTCGCCATCGTCGACGGTTAAAAAATCCACATGATTAAAGACAGCAGGTTCTGAAAGTTCACGAAGCTCCGTATTAACAAATCCACCGCCTGCAACAACTTTCATCTGTTGAAAATTGTTCTTGATGAATTGGCCGCATTTTAACGCCGAGTACAGATTTCCGGGAAAAGGAATGCTTATCCCGATGACGTCGGGGGCTGCATGTTCGACATGGTGTTTCAGCAATTCAAGCATCCATGCCTCAATGATATTTACAGGCTGGTGTAGAGCTGCATCGAGCGGCGCAAAGGAGCGCGCCGACCTTCCAAGCTTTTCGGCATAACGGCTGAAACCAAAATAGGGTGTTACCGCCTCCTTTATAAGGTCGCCGACATCTTCAATATACAGTGTTGCTAAAAACCGGGCCTTGTCGTTCACCCCGATGTTCCCGAATGACCACTCCAGATCAGGCAATTGATCGAATCTGGAGGCCCTTGGTAAAAACATATCACTACAGATGAGCTGTGCCAGCGTATTGTCCCGGTACTGCAAAAAATTCATTACCGGACCCACAGTTTGCAAATAATAATTTTCATTGTGTATGATCTGAAGCGCGTTTTGGGACAGCTGATTGTTCTGCTTTTTAACAACGTGGAAGAGTTTTTCAAAACCTTCCTGCGAAAATATTTTATTTATCAATTCAATACCGAGATCAGCCTGAACAACATCATACCCGTGCAATTTCAAAAAGCCTTTTAAATAAGCGGTCGCCGGATAAGGAGTATTGAGCTGGGTAAACGGTGGTGTGATGAGCAGTAATTTTTTCAGCATATATGTTCCTTCAACGATAATTACTCGGGTACGACAAAAAAAGAAAAGTCTCGCCGGCAAAGACCAACTAACCATCTCGATTATTGCGTCATCGCCATCTCATGCTCTCCCTCTTCGGGCTTTGCGCCCATGATATCGCGGAGGTATAAAAACGACAGTGCTGGATTAAACCTATAGGTCTTTCTCCTTGATGTCAAGGGGAAATCCATCGAAGAAACCCGGAACAGCCTGATATGAGCGGCAAATGTGCGCTCGGACCGCGGCTTTAAAAAACTTTTTCATCAAGCCACCGCTATCCGCGATCAGATCGCCGCCTGTTGACAACGTTCAGAGCGCCTGTCATACTATCATTATTTAGCCGATCATGGATCGCGGTTCTATCCTCAGTGGATAACCTAAAAGAGCACCTGGACCCGGAAGAAGGGGAAGTGTAGGTATGAACCATATCGCTCGTAGGTTTGTCGCAATACTAATTCTTTTGTCCATGGCCGGAACAGCGAGCGCCGAAGAAGGCACCAGGACCGCAGCGGGCCTCAAAATATGGATGAACAGGTGGAAGAGTGAAGGTCCGGGCTCACAGAGCGGGACATCTGGAATCGGCGCGCTGATCGGCTGGGCGGCCGAAGCGGAATTCTCTAATGGTGTTTTTGTAGAGGCTTCGTACCTGGTCTCTGTATCAGATTACTCATTCGAGCACTCCGATGTTACTACCGATGTGGAGCGCAATGATGTTGACGTCGTGGCAGGCTATCAGTTCAATCGCAACGTGGGGGTTTTCACCGGATATCGGAGTTCGCAATTCTGGGAAAAGATGACCAAAAATAAAGAGACCGTGCACGGACCGCTCATCGGTGTCAGGGGATCAGTGCCCCTGAACAATGCTCTCTCGCTTTTCGGCGAACTGACCTGTCTCCCCTGGAGTACGAAAGCGACCTTTGCCGCGACTAACGAAAAAGAAACGGCCTTGGGATGGTTTTCCAGGGCCGGGGTCAATTACGTCTTCACCAGGGAGATCACCGGTGCTCTCGGCTACCAGTACGAAACGACCAAAGGCGAAGATACCAAAGTCAAGGACACCTTTGCCGGAGCAACTCTTGACATGATGTATTCTTTCTGATGGCCCCACTAAATTGTTCACACGCCAACCGGTTTATTCAATCCATCCTTTGTGGCGCTACCATCACGCAGCCCTCGCCCAGTCCACCCGCGCCAGCTTGTTGTCGTGGGACCACTGGTATGTTACTTTTCCTCGGAAGGCCTTCTTGATGGCCCGGCCGATCTTCTGCGCCAACTTTTCATTCGTCGTGGAGATTACTAAGCTGCCATACCCCGTTTCCTTCACCGACATTACGCGCTCGAGCGGGTTAAACCCCCGCGCCCGCGCTTCCTCGTTCTTGATAAGGTTCAAAAGCTCCTGCTTGTGGGGAAGCACGTAATCACCCTTCAGTGTCACAATGCCGCCGGGGAAATTATCGCGTATCTTCAGGCAGGCGGGGCAGACCGCGACAGCCGTATCATGAATCTTGACCGCCTCGTTGTAGAGATGCGGATCGGCATACCACCGCTTCTTCTTGTAGACGGTATGGCACCCGTCGCAAACCGTTATCCTCTTGCTCGCGCCTTTTGGAAGATAGGGATCCGCGGTTGATGATTTCTTTTTGTATGTCTGCTTGTATGATCTCTCTACTTTTCCGACGATCTTCATATAACTCGCCTCCCTTTCTATGAACAGGACCTTATCCGGGACATCCTCATTTCACCTTTCCCTGGATCTCGGGAAATTGCTTTTTGAACTCGGGGATATTTCGAGCGAGGAACAGCTTGAGCGCCTTGAGCTCCGCCTGCATGTCTCTGATCTCCTCCACCGCTTTCACCTCGTGCTTCTTCAAGGAGTCCGCGAGGTTCGACAGTGCCTTCTCCTGGATCTTGAGCCGTTCCATCATGCCGTTTTCACTCTTCTTGCCGTCCATAATCCACCTCGCTCCCGCTAGATATTCAGTTTCAACCCGAGCTTTTGTTCCACCGATCCAAGCTTTTTCTCGATCCGTGCATCCGTTCCCTTGCGATCGTCTATCTTGATGCTGGTAACGGCACGCTCCGCATCCTTCATGACCTCATCATGGCATTTCTTGATGACGCCCATGACCTCCTCCCATGAGCCTTCGAGAACGGTACCCATCGGATTTGCCTTGTAGCGAACACCGCTTTTCACAACGATCAGGAGAACTCGAGCGATCACGGGGCTGAGGCTGGCACCCTTCCCGACCGGTACAACGCTGAATTCCGCCATAACGCTCATCTGATGAGACCCCCTGAAAAAGAGAATAATTGCGATCATGCACAACAATCGCTTCTAATTCAAGTATAGCCGCGGTTCCCGCTGATGTAAACCCCGTTCGAGAAGACGTGTGATTTTATATAACAATGTGCATTTTAGAGATGATCGCCTGTCTACAACAGCCGAATGCATTCTCTCAATGGGAAAAGGCAGGCAACAAGCCGTTTTTCAATTGAAAAGTGCAGGGCCATATGCAATAATCTCAACCAGCCATCTTGGCAGCGGAAACACGTTGGAATAGTTCACGAATCAGGAGCAACGACATACAATGCGAGCACTGCTCAAGGGCGCGGGGCTCATCCCCCTTCTCCTCTCATATCTTTTACTATCAGGTGTCATCCGCCTGCTCCCCGTTCGTCAGAAAACCAAACGGGCAGCTGCGATACGGACCACCTCGGGCTTTGCGCGAATAGCGCTCTTTCTGTTCAACATACGCGTGCACGTGAAACATCGCGAACACGTCCACGAGACCGGTGGCGTACGCCTCATCGTGTCTAATCATCTTTCCTATATCGACGTCCTTGTCATTTCCTCCCTCGTACCCTCGGTGTTCATCACCTCGGTTGAACTGAAGAACACCGCGCTGCTCGGCACATTGGCCCGGCTGAGTGGAAGTATTTTTGTAGAGCGCAGAAGGCCGTCGGGACTGAAACACGAGATCGAGGACATTGCCTTGGCACTCGGCCAGGGCCTTCCCGTTGTGCTCTTTCCCGAAGGCACCACGTCGAATGGCGACCGCGTACAGCCCTTTAAGAATTCCTTGTTTGACGCTGCCGTTCTGACGAGGGCCAATATCGTCCCGATCTGCCTTTGCTACAACCGAGTGAACAACGAGCACGTCACGCCGGAGAACCGCGACCTCGTCTTCTACTATGGCGGAGTGACCTTTGCGAAACACTTCCTCCGGTTCCTGTCGCTCAGATCTATCGACGTGGAGGTCGTCCCCCTCAAAAGGATCAAGGTACGTCCCGGAGGGTCGCGAAAAGAGCTGGCCGCGGAAACGCACAGGGCCATCAGCACAGAGTATCATGGCTGAGTTCGGACGGAGTGAACGCCCCATCTCTCCTTCAAAGCGCAAGAAATCCTTGACTTTCTCCCGTCCAGTTGTTATGTTGCATGGCTCCGGGGCTCCCTCATCGCAAGTTGTTCCAAGGTGTTCATAGCATCTCCGGTATCCGCAGGCGTTACCGTTGGGCAGAACTGAAGCGGCCATAACCACGGCAATACGATCAACACACATAAATTCATGGGCTATACAGACGAAATAAATAAGCGGCGGACCTTCGCCATCATCAGTCACCCGGATGCGGGAAAGACCACCCTGACGGAAAAGTTTCTGCTCTTCGGCGGAGCGATCCAGGTGGCAGGCGCGGTCAAGTCGAACAAGATCAGGAAGAGCACCTCCTCGGATTTCATGGATATCGAGCGCCAGCGCGGCATCTCGGTGGCAACGTCGGTCATGGGCTTCGACTACAACGGGCTCAAGATCAATTTGCTCGACACGCCCGGCCATAAGGATTTTGCCGAGGACACGTACCGTACGCTCACCGCCGTGGACAGCGTCATCCTCATCATCGACTGTGTCAAAGGCGTTGAGGAACAGACCCTGCGGCTTATGGAAGTCTGCCGCATGCGCAAAACGCCGGTCATCATCTTCGTGAACAAGCTTGACCGCGAGGGCAAGCATCCCTTCGAGCTTCTGGATGAGCTCGAAACGAAGTTGAATATCAAGGTCCAGCCGCTCTCCTGGCCCATCAGCATGGGAACCTCGTTCAAGGGTGTTTACAATCTCTATAACAACAGCCTCTACCTCTTCCGGCCCGGCGGCGTCAGAGTCGCGAACGACGTGCTCGAGATCCAGGGCATCGGCGACCCGGTCCTTGACCAGCAGCTTGGCGACTATGCAGTAAAGCTCCGGGAGGACGTGGAGTTGATCGAAGGTACGCACAACCCCTTCGACGTCAATGCCTATCTCGCGCGCCGACCTTGCGCCGGTGTTCTTCGGAAGCGCCATCAACAACTTCGGCGTAAAGGAACTGTTGGACACCTTTACCGAGATCGCTCCCACGCCCGGCAGCAGACCCACGGACCAGCGCATCGTGAACGCTGACGAAGCGGCTTTCACCGGCTTCGTATTCAAGATCCACGCAAACCTGGACCCCCGGCACCGCGACCGCATTGCCTTCATCCGGGTCTGCTCAGGCAAGTTCGAGCGGAACAAGATGTTCCTTCACGTCCGTTTGGGAAAACAGATCCGCTTCACCAGCCCGGCGAGTTTTTTGGGGGCGCGCAAGAGCATTGTGGACGAGGCCTTTCCCGGCGATGTGATCGGCCTGTATGATACGGGCAATTTCAAGATCGGCGACACGCTCACGGAAGGCGAGAAGCTCATGTTCCAGGGCATCCCTACCTTTTCGCCCGAGGTGTTCAAGGAGCTCGTGAACCTCGACCCGTCGAAATCCAAGCAGCTTGCAAAAGGCATCGAGCAGCTTACCGACGAGGGCGTGGCCCAGCTCTTCACCCAGCAGCAGGGCAACCGCAGGATCGTCGGCACGGTGGGCCAGCTCCAGTTCGACGTGCTCCAGTACCGGCTGGAGCACGAGTACAACGCGGCCTGCAGGTTCGAACCGATGAAAATTTACAAGGCGTGCTGGATCACCGCGAGCGACGAAAAGGAAATGGACAAATTCTGCAGATTCAAGTCGGACCGCATTGCCACGGACAAGGACGGCAATATCGTGTTTCTTGCTGAATCGGATTGGGTGTTGCGGAATATGATCGAGGCCTACCCCGAGATCAAGTTCCACTTCACCTCGGAGTTCAAGCGGGAGATGCAGAATACAAATACAACGTAATTTTTAACACAACGTAATACCTGTCATTGCAAGGAACCTGTCGACGACGAAACGTAGCCTCACTTTTCCCTCTACTCCTCCACCTGTTACCATCTCTATAAAACAAAAAAGCTCCCCGTCCAAAGACGGGGAGCACGAGAAAAATAAGATCTAGATCTTCGGAAGCTTTGCGAGCGCCTCTTTGATCTTCGCTGCTGGATACTCGTAATCCTGGAGCTTGCCATCATGATAATCGGCATAGGCCTGGAGATCGAGGTACCCATGGCCGCTCAGGTTGAATAAAATCGTCTTCGGTTTGCCTTCCTGCTTGCAGAGCAGCGCCTCATCGATGGCCGCCCGGATCGCATGCGCGCTCTCAGGGGCCGGGATGATCGCCTCCGTATTGGCGAATTGCAGCGCCGCCTCGAATACCGGAATCTGGTTGTACGCCCTGGCCTCGATGAGCTTGTCATGATAAAGCTGGGAGATGAGCGGTGAATCGCCGTGGTAGCGAAGCCCGCCGGCATGGATGCCCGGCGGCATGAAGTCATGGCCGAGCGTATACATGGTCATCAGGGGAGTAAGTCCGGCAACATCGCCGAAGTCGTACTTGAACTCGCCCTTGGTGAGCGTGGGGCAGGACGCCGGCTCGACCGCCATGATGCGGACCTTCTTGCCCTCGATCTTGTCGTGCACGAACGGAAAGCTGATACCCGCGAGGTTGCTCCCGCCGCCGCAGCAGCCGATCACGACGTCGGGATAATCGCCCGCGATCTCCATCTGTTTCTTGGCCTCGAGCCCGATCACGGTCTGGTGCAGACATACGTGGTTCAGCACTGAACCGAGTGCATAGTTCGTATCATCGTGAGTGGCCGCGTCCTCCACAGCCTCGGAGATGGCGAGGCCGAGGCTGCCCTGGTTGTTCGGATCGAGCTCGAGGGCCTTCCTTCCCGAGTTCGTGACCTTCGACGGGCTTGCATGCACCGTGGCGCCCCATGTCTCCATCTGAATTCTTCGATAGGGTTTCTGGCCATAGCTCACCTTCACCATGTACACCGTGACGTCAAGTCCGAAAAGCTTGCCCGCGAGCGCCATGGATGCCCCCCACTGCCCGGCACCCGTCTCTGTAGCGATGCGCTTGATCCCCGCCTTCTTATTATAATAAGCCTGGGGAATGGCGGTGTTCGGCTTGTGGCTGCCTGCCGGGCTTACGCCCTCGTATTTATAATAGATCTTTGCCGGAGTGCCAAGGGCCTTCTCGAGCCGGTGCGCCCGGTACAGAGGTGAAGGTCTCCAGAGTGAGTAGATGTCGAGGACCTCTTCAGGGATGTCGATCCAGCGCTCCTGGCTCACTTCCTGCTCGATGAGCGCCATGGGAAAGATCGGGGTAAGATCCTGCGGTCCGATCGGCTGATGCGTGCCCGGGTGGAGGGGCGGCTTGGGTTTGCTCGGCATGTCCGCCATGATGTTGTACCACTTGGTTGGGATCTCCTTGTCGGAAAGAAGAATCTTGGTCTGTCTCATACATCCTCCTCAATCAATTAGTGTCCTGTTATAAATGCGGCAACGTGGGGTAATAGTATACTATTTTGGGGACATTCTCAATGATATTTTCTTCAGATCACCGGTGGGAATGACTAGCACATACTACGCTACATTCCTATGGAGAACATGCTGTCCAGATCGTGGCGGGAGTGCACGCGGAAGGCGATAAGCGTCTCTGATTTGATGATACCGTCGACCTTGAGCATATGGTCGGTCACCAACTCGGCCATCTGGTCGTTGTCCCGGGCCCGAATGACAACGGCAAGATCGTATCTGCCGGCGATCGAATAGACCTCGGAAACGCCGTTCA
Organism: Nitrospirota bacterium; assembly: GCA_963796285.1. Classification (GTDB taxonomy): domain Bacteria; phylum Nitrospirota; class UBA9217; order UBA9217; family UBA9217; genus JALNZF01. Next base: position 169,507 of record CAWCKW010000006.1, on the reverse strand, counting down.
TCTCCGCAAGCATCTCCGCTACCGTGTTCACCTTGCTCCTCTCAACATTCAACAGGACCAGCGCAGTAACCATGATCGACCTCCTCGGGTATGTGTTCATTAAACCTGCGTTCAATTTTACTCTCCCTCATGAAGCCTGTCAACCTCCGACGCAACGCGGATCAGGAGCATTCAACCTGCCGGTATGTGCGAAACTGTGCGCAGGGCATCCGCCGTGGCATCGGGTATGAAGTTCACAGGTTGTTTCAGGACAGCTGTTGTGAACAGCGGCCCGAAAAAAGTCAAGGGCCCGGTGATGCCAGATGGACTCGAACGGATCGGTCAGGATATTGCCGAGCAGAAATTCCTTTTTTCCGAAGAACAGATTGCAGGGATAGACGGAGCCGTCTGGCATGATGCCGAGCTTCGTGGTGCCGGCGGGACATCGCACCTGCGCAAGCTCGGGATAATTCACGCTATCGGGTATGAAGCCCGAACAGAAGACCGTATCGGCCTGCGGCGGATAGAACCGTTCTGTTGCAACCGATATGAATTGATGAAAAGGCACGCTCGCGTGAAGGTCTTTAGAATCCAGGGTATCGCGATAGATCAGATAAAACGTCTTTGGCCTGAGGGCGAGGATGTCGCGAATGAACGCTTCATCAATTGCCGGATGAAAGATCGATTTCACGACCACCTTATTCTTTTGAATAAACCCGGCTAAACGATCCAGGGATTCCCGGTCGTTGATCGATATTCCGATGGCAACCTTGTTGCCTGCATCCAGCAGGTCTTCGAGCACAACAATATTTGTTCCATTGGAACTGACATTTACGTTCAGTCCGTGCTGCACTGCCTTTCGGACAAACCCGACGATATGCGGATGCAGGGAAGGCTCGCCGCCGATAATATCCAGGGTCCTCACCGGGAGCGCGATGATCTTTTCGAGCATAACGCTGAAGTCATCAGCTGACATATCCGGCATGGGCGGCATTGATCGGTTAAAACAAAACTCGCATGATTGGTTGCATCGGAGCGTGGGGTAGAACTGAATATAGTCGGGGGCTGATCTCATGGTATGACGACCTCTTGCTCCCTCTCCCGCTCGGCTGGACAGGGGATCTAACGGGCATTACTAGAGGGCGAACAATATGCCCTTCTTCTTAATGAACCCTTCTTCCATAAGCTGCACGAGATTCTGCTTCACCCGATCCCGGTCCATCCCGGACCTCAGCACGATCTGCGCCTGGGTGAGCGGTGCTTCCTTCACCAGCACGTTGAGGATCCTGCCGCGCACCTGCCGGTTCGAATTCTCGAAGGGGCTCTGGCGCGAATAGTGCGCACTCCTCCGGTTCGGATTCACATGCTCCTTCTTCAGCATGGTCCCGTAATCCATGAGAGCATTGTACCATTTCCCCGGATGTTCGGCATCCATCGTCCGTTCGAGGAAAGGGATTATTTCATCATCATGGATATCATCGCGATCATGAAAAAACTCATGTATATAGACCCGACGGATGTTCGTGTCCATGAACACGACGGGCCGGTTGAAGGCAAAGGCTGAAATCGCACCTGCAGTATACGGTCCGATACCCGGGAGTGAAATCAGCTTTTCGGGCTCTTGGGGAAGCTTGCCCCGATGTTCAGCAACGACCTTTTGCGCAAGCGCCTTGAGTGCCAGGGCCCTGCGGTTATATCCCATGCCCTGCCAGATCTTGAGCAGTCTCGGGAGCGGTGCATGTGCAAGGGCATTGAAATCGGGAAACGCTTTGAGGAACCCCTGGAACTTTTCGATGACCCGCTCCACTTGCGTCTGCTGGAGCATGATCTCCGAGACCAGCACGCGGTAGGGATTCAGCTTTTTTCGCCACGGGAGGTCTCGGCCCTGGGTGTTGTAGTGACCGTAAATTTTTTTTTGGAACGCACGGGCCTGGGCCAAGGTGAGTGCCTTGTTATTCTTCGGTCGACGGGTCATTGTTGTCTTCTTATTCATAATATTTTTCGGAGTGAACGTGGAGGGTCCTATTTTTTTCTCAAGAGTACATACAGCGCACCCAGGCCGCCGTCGCACTGGCGTGCAGTCACATAGGCGATGATGTCTCTGCGGAAATGGCCGGACAGTCTTTTCACCACCGCGTGCTTCAGCCGGGCGCCTTTGACCGATCGAAGGCCGCGGCCATGGATGATCTTGATGCAGCTCAGGCCCTTTTTCAGCGCGTCCAAAATGAACTCGTCCAATTCGTTCTCTGCTTCGGGAACAATGAACCCGTGAAGATCGAGATATGCCTGGACCGAAAACCGCCCCTCATGCAGGCTCCGGATGATATCATCGCGAAACGCGGGATGGACCCATTCCACATATTCCTGGGTATCGGGCAGATGGATCGGCAGCAGCCCTTCCGTGATATCGCAGAGTTCCGCAAGCGCTTCCTTATCAGGGTCGCGCGGCACTAGTGCCGTTCTCTTGTTTTGTGGGCAAGGAGCGCAGGTAAGTGAACGGAATTCCTCGATCACCAGGACGTCGTCCATCTCGCGGCTGAACAGCTCTTCGTCGGTATAGTCTTCTTTCTTCTTTTGGCGAGGAGTCGCGGGCATAGTTAATGCCTCGCGTTGCTCCATTGTTTTACGGAGCTTGTCAAAAGGACGTACCGAGAATTGTGCCTTTTTATTACTCATGCCGAATTATACTCCACTCATCTTCGGGAGGCTACAGGGTTTTGATAACTGCTTGTTAAGTGGTGGGAATCCAGGGTAAGGATATGCCCAGTGGGGATAGTCGGCAAGAACTTGCTAAATTGAAAATCTGTGCTATACTATCACTAACGCTTTAATCGTCTGCAAGTTTACCAGTTCGCCTTGGGTTTTGAGTTGAGAGGTACCGTAGTAATCAGAACGCCTCTATGCATCATGCGGTGTGCAAGCCCTCACAGGAACAGAGAGGGTAGCCTAAAGCATCTGCTAAGGCAAATACTTTGGAACCAGCCTCGCAAACACTCAAAACTCAAGGCACAATTTTTTTTCTCTTCTGTTAGACACTCCTGTTATGTGACGTACAATTCCAGCCCTTTAATAAAGTAAAACATCCTGTTGTTATTTCCCCCTGTTCCTAGAAAAGGATAGTCTGCTCAGGATATCCTTGAGATCTTTTGAGATCAGATCATTTTTGATTCTAGAGTCCCTATTATTACTGGTTGAACATAACTTTCACCGGTTCCCAATAATACTCACCTCACCCCGCATTAATGAGTGCCTCATAGACAAGACCTCCTTCGAGATTGGATCCTTCTCCCAGGATGATATCACCAAATTTTATTCGAACGTCGCAGGGATTATGGTTTGTAATACATGAGCTGCCGCGCAAAGGGAGACACGTCTCGGATGAGATCCTGCTGCTGCTCCTGCGTCATGGGCTCGAATGAACCGATGAATTCAACATTCTGTTCGAGCTGTGCGATGTCGTCGCAGCCGATGACGACGTTGGTTATTGGCTGGGAGAGGGCGAAACGCAGGAAAGGTTCCATGCTGGCGTACCACGGTAAACCAGAGGCGTATCCGCGTAAATAGACCTTCATGCCGATGATCCCCATGTTCTTCTCCCGAGCCAGGGGCAGGACGTTCTCGATAAAGCTCTTAAACTTCTGCTCTGCAGGATTGACCGGCATCAAAACGGTATCGAAATCGAATTGCTCGATGCACTTCCTTATGATGGAAGGATCGTGATGGCCGGTGATGCCGATGAACCGTGTTTTCCCTTGCTGCTTTGCCTCGACAAAGGCCTCGATAGCGCCGCCCGGCCCGAAGATAGCTGCGATATCCTCTGCCTCCCGCACGTCATGTACCTGCCAGAGATCCAGATGGTCGGTCTTCATATTCGTCAGCGTCTCATGCAGATGGGCCAGCGCGCCCTTTTTGTTGCGGTTGTGGGATTTGCTGGCGAGAAAGATCTCCTTCCGCCGCTCCCCGAGCGCCTTCCCGTAATAGACCTCGCTTCCCGAGTAAGCCCGCGCGGATTCGCAATAGGTAATGCCCAGATCCAGCGCCCGGTTGACCAGTGCATACGCGGCCTGGTCCTGCCCAAAGGTCCTGAGAACCCCTTCGCCGCCGAGGCCGAGCCTTGTGACGAGCTGTCCGGTTCTTCCGAGAATACGAGTAGGGATGGACATGCCGAAAGTATAGCACAACCGCGGATATGCGAGGTTTCATCGCTTTCGTTCATACGACAAAGATACGATCATACGAATCAATGCGGGACGGGACCGTTTGTATTGGCTATCTCAATTTTGCTTTTTGCCATATCTTATTTGTCCTTTTCATTTAATGATAATCTCGTAAGAGTCAATTTTTCACACTAAGGACAAAGGGCACAAAGAAAAGCTATTAATTATGGAGGTGGTCCCTCTCCGTAGCTTAGTGGTTTTGTGTGAGACAAGACTTTTTACGACTTTGTCATTTATTAGTGGCATATCATTTTTGCTCATAGGCTTGCTTTAACGTTTTTATACAATTTTATTCATTTGAAGCATTGCCTTCATGACTCTGCCTGATTTCTCAGCATCTTTGTCTTGCAGCATCTCGATCAACATTGTGCCACCTTCAGCGTTCTTCCTTGATCTAAGTATACATAACGTAGAGGGAATCTATTGATTTTGCTCAGAATGCGTTCACTTCCTAGGCCCAGCCCTGTGGCGAGCTGATTGGTTCTTCCGGGAACACGAGCAGGGATGGTCATGCCGAATATATAGCATAGCCCGGTCCAAACGATCTTTCTCGCTTTTTGTTTAACGTTCCCACAGTGTCACGATCTTTTTCGAGTAATCCTTGCATTTGCCAGCGAAAACGGTATAATAGACACATACACTATTATAAATGGGGCAAGGCCCTCGCGTATTGGAACGAAATATCGTCCGCGCCGCATCTTCGATAACTGACTCTTCCTGCTCTCACCTTTTCTTACTTAAAAGCGATAGCATACCTGGTTGGCGAGAGACGCGGTTTTGTGAATACTCACGCGAGTCCGCGCACGCTTTTTTAGGACCACATGACCGAGGTGAAGACGTAACGCGCTGCGCGGCATTGACCGTCAGCGTGAACTTGAAATAACATAGGAGGCAACATGGCGAAGAAACTGTATGTTGGAAATTTATCGTATAACACCCACGAGGAGGATTTACGCGAGGCATTCTCGAAGCTTGGCGAGGTCGTATCCGCCACGCTGATCGTCGATCAGGCGAGCGGCAGGTCCAAAGGGTTCGGTTTCGTGGAGATGGCGTCGGACGAGGACGCGGCCAAAGCGATCACTGCCATGAACGGCACCACATTCATGGACCGGACTATCACGGTGAACGAGGCAAAACCCAAGACTGACCGCTCGGGTTCCGGTGGCGGCGGCAGGGGTGATCGCGGCGGATACGGCGGAGGAGGGGGAAAATCGTGGAGATAAGGGTCCAGTCCCAGAACATCGAAAAGGCCCTGCGGGACCTGAAGAAGAAGCTCCAGCAGGACGGCCTCATGGGCGAACTGAAGAAGCGACGTCATTACGAAAAGCCCTCGGTGAAGAAAAAGAACAAGCAGATCGAGGCGGAGAAGCGAAGGCGGAAGCTCCTCAAGCGCGCGCGGCCATCCGGTTCGGGGCCGAGGCCGGCAAGACCGTCGCAGTCAACCGCTTCATCGCACAGCTAAGCCTGTACTAACAATATCTTCTTTTAGAGTTCGACGATCCTCGTGCTGATCTCGATCGCTGCCTCGGCACCCTGGCCGGCGGAAATGATCGCTTGGGAGTGGCCGTGGCGGAGAGCGCCCAGGACGAAGAAGCCGGGGATGCTCGACTCGCCCGAGCCCTTCGTCGCTATTTTGAACCCCTCGGCGTCGCGCTCCAGGTCGATGCCCTCGAGGTACTCGTCGTTCAGGGATATCCCGCCCCACCCCAGGATGACCTCGCAGGGGATAACGCGGCCGTCGGAAAGCCGCACCCCCTCGAGGGCCTTCTCGCCGAGCAGTTCTTCCGGCCGCCCCTCGACCAGGCCGATCCCCTCGTCATCGAGCAGTGACCGATACACCGGCGCCAGGGTAAAGCCGTGGGCGAGGAAGGTCACGTCCTTGGTGTACATCTGCTTCATGCCGACGCTGAGGCGCACCCCGTTGATGGTGCGGTCAATGACGAGCAGTTTCTTGCCCGTGGTGCGGTAGCCGTCGCAGATCATGCAGGTGTAATAGGAGATGCCGAAGAAGCGATAAAGATTCTTGAACGGGGCAAGGGTCTCCTTGGCCCCTGAGGCGGCGATGACAAAGCGTGAGCGATAGGTCTTCCCCCCGGCCAGCACCTCGAAGTGCCCCTCCCGGGGTGTGACACGGTCCACCTTGGCGTTCTCCACAGCGACGCCGAAGCTTTTTGCCTGGGCAAGGCCGGTCTCCAGGAGGTTCGGGCCGGAGACAACGGGAATGCCGAGGTAGTTCTCGATATGTTTCGCGAGGAGCGTCCGCCCCCCAAGGATATGGAACAGCATGACGCGGAAGTTGTAGCGGCCAAGGTGAATGCAGGCCTGCAGGCCTCCCGGGCCCGCCCCGATGACGATGCAGTCAAGAAGTGTTTCGCTGCCTATGCTGCCTGTTTGTTCCATCGCCCCTCCCCCCGTACCCCGGCATTGCTGATAAAAACTCGCTCGTTAATGCCGCGAGCTACATTAGCGCGAGAAGAAAATCATGCAGTGAGATTATCAGAGAAAAAGGGTATAGTCAAACGTTAAAGACCTATCCCTAAAATGTTCGGGCTTTTTGGGGAACAGCAGGTGTACGTGAGTTGCTTTACTTAATCGCCGTTACTCATCCCATCGTCGCGGAGGATGTTACGGTGTTCAAGAATTTTTGACAATAGCTGACGTAGTCACGGCATTCTCAGAAGTCTTTCACTTCGCCATATTCGAACAATACGCACCTTGTTTTTATCATGCCGATAAACGATACGAAATGGCGGATAAATTATCTCTCGCAGATGTTCAACATCAAACTCCGGCACAACGCGGCCGTTCAGCGGATGCGCGCCCAGTCGCTCAACCCTGGTAATGATCTCAGCGACGAGCCTTTTCCCTACATCAGGCACACCTTCACCCGCATAAAAGGCCTGCAGGTCCTCAAGGTCCTTGATCGCTGAAGCAGCAAACGTTATTCGTGCCTGTTCAGCCATGGAATTACTTCAGACCAAGGCGTTTTTTCGCCTCGGAGAGCGAAATTTCATGGCCTTCTTCCAGGTCCATCAGCCCCTTCACCACGCCCTGCATAAAGGCGCGCTCTTCAGTTTCTTCCTCATAATCCTTGAGTGATCGGACCACGGCCACTCCACGGCCCCTGCTCGTGAGCAAAATAGGCCGGTGTGTCTCTTGTACGTGCGAAACCACTTTGCCGGGATTTACCTTCAGGTCACTGAGCGGAACAATATCTTCGGAAAATTTTGTGCCCATTGAAGACCTCCTTAATAGTACTATTAACAGGTCTCATTATAGCACTTATTGAAAGCCCTGTCTACAGGAGCTTCTTATGTGATGATCAAGGATGCAAAGGGAGATACTCGTAGCCTCCTTGTTCCGAATGATGATCGAAGACTCTCGCTGCATCATAACCACAGATGTATGTCTGATCCCACGCGGCCTCACAAGCATTCTTAAAACGTCCGGCCAAACTCCTCGAGTTCCTCGGCGCTGACCTCTCCCGAGGCCTTGAGCTTCCTGTATGCTTCCGCGGGGTCCTTATGGACCGCGACGGCGATAATTTCCGCCGCACGGACAAAGCGCTCGATCCGTTCGTCCACTTTTTTAGGGAACAGATAATCCGCCAGCCGCGCGAACGCGCCTGCAAAGCCGCTACTTGATCTTGAAATAGGCGATCGTGGTTGCATCTACTGAAACTGCCGCGTTCTCACTTTGTTCGGAATACATTGTCACCAGGACCACATCCCCATTGAACCGCATATTGAAAACGTCGTAATATCCGGCAATAAGGTAGACCCTCCTGCCGGACGGATATCGATAAGTTCCGCGTCACCCGCCAAGGTACCCGGTTCGTCAATATGGACCACATGATCGGATCGACTCTACACTATAGTTGTCCAGGAACGGGGCGTACAGGTGTGCAAACGCCAGCATTACGTGGGGGTTGTCTATCAGATACTCGATCTGCTTCGGATTGATCGGCAGGTTCGGAAGCTTCGACTCGCGGACGATGGATGGTTCTGTAATTATTCCCTTTGCCGTTGGTCCCTTCTTTTCCAGAAGGCTGGAGATATCCTCTGCGCCGAATACTGCCTGTGGCTAAGGATGCCACCGCAAGGCCCAGGAATATGATCATGAAATATCGAGTGGTTTTCATAGGCGATCACTATGTGCGTGGAAGGGGATCTTTAATGCAGTACGACGCCATCTGGAATATGGTTGAAGCCTGTAGGACGATCAGCAATCCTTAATTTCCAGAGCCAGACCCGTTATGGGTTGCTTGAATCTCAATAACTCAAGTCTGACCCCAAATGTTCGCAAAAGAAGCCTTTCAAGAAGAAAGACCAGGCCCTACCGCCGCCGATGAGATTGAGATGCTCGAGGGGATTTCGGGCCGCGATTATCAGGAAAGCGCCGAGTGTCGCAAAGATCCCGATGATCATCTGCAAATAGAGCGACTGGCCCTCCGCGTGCGCGTGCCAGGCCCAGCCCGACGGCCAGAAATGGTTAGCTGATAAAGACTCACACCGCGCAGAATGCCCTGGTAAATACCAGTGCGATCTTCAAATACCTGAGCTGTGCAGTTTCGTCCATGGTTATCTCCATTCTTAACATCTGCTGTTCATTTGAGCAATCTTTAGTTTGTTTTGTCCAGCTTCCATTTCACCCCGCCCCGCGTGGCAATATAGAGGAAAACAAAACTGTAGAGAGCAGCCAACTCGCCTTTGTTTATTGTCGGGAAGAAATTACGTCCCATCTGGAATTTCCAGTGAAATTGGAAATAGGCCACAGCCATCTCGCCGCTGCAGAGGAATGCTGCTATGCGCGTTTGATACCCCAGCATCACCGCCAGCCCGCCGATAAGTTCGATAAGCCCGCCGAACCAGAGCTGGGATCCCATTGGCGGCTGGAAATCGGAAAGCATTCCCAGGATCTTCTGAGCGCCGTGGAACGAGAACATGAATCCCGCCACGATTCGCATCAGGGCGTAAGCTTCGTCCGTGTACTTAGCGAGCCATTTCATGAGTGTACCCTCCAATTAAGAAATTAAAAATATTTTGGGCCTATCCTATCCACACTACGTTCACCAGTTGCTCCACCTCCCTGAACTCCGAATCCCCGGTCATAATACTTGACTTCTGGTCCATTGCCGTTGCAGCGAGCGCCGGAGTCGCTAGGGTATCAGGTCCTTTATTATGGTATCGGTCGCGCACTCATCCTTATCTCTTGCAACTGCCGTTTATACCGCTATCGCCTCGACCAGCTTCCAGTCGTTCGACTTGTGCGCGGCTTCCCAGAGATCGTAATTACGCTGGAGATTGAGCCACAGTTCCGGGGTCGTGTTAAACGCCTTGGAGAGACGCAGCGCCATGTCAGGGGTCACATCGCCGCGTTCGTTCACGATTTTCGACAAGGTCTTTCGGGACACGCCGAGGGTCCCGGCGAGCTCGGAAACCGTCAGAGACAAAGGTTCCATGTACTGCCTTTTCAAAATGCCGCCCGGATGGGTGGGTGTTCTTTTTCCAGTTCTCATGTTCTCACCTCTCTATGATAATCGAGATAGTTCACCTGGTAGGCGTTGCCTTCTTTGAAGGTGAAAACAACGCGCCAGTTTCCGGAAACCTTTGCCGCCCAGAAGCCCTTCAGCGCGCCTTTCAACTGATGCAGGTCTGAGCCGAGGTATCTCATGTCCTCCACGATGTGCAAGGCATCCAGTCTGTCCAGAATGTCCGAAAGCTTCTGCGCGTGAACCGCCTGAATTCCCTTCTTCGTGCCGTCGAAAAAGAAGTCTTCAAGTCCCTTATGGGCGAAGGTCTTGATCATCTATCCATAGTGTAACCCTTACGGTTACACGTGTCAAGCTGTTTTTGTGCACTGTTGTGAGCGGGCAATTTTGTGCGTAGGCGCCGACACGGCGGCGGCTTCCGGTGCAGCCGTTTACAATTTGTCACCGACTCGTTTAAACAACGCGTGTCTTTGATGAGCATACGAAGGCGGGATTTCTTGGAACTGGCGAACTATAATACGGAAGGAATATTCAAAGAGGTTCAGGCGAACAAAAAAGCCCATGCCGAATCATCAGCATGGGCTGGTAAAAAAATCAGAGCGGGTCGTAAGCCGAGTTCTGTCCTCCCGGTTGCCCGGGAGTGGTGGTCATTTATCTGGGCCCTCGATTGCTCGAAGGCACGAGCGACCTACCCGGAAGTCTCGGACGGGCCGTCCTTACTCCCGATTGCTCGGGAGACGCTTCCCTATGTGGTCTTGCTCCAGGCGGGGTTTTCCAAGCACCCGGCATTGCTGCCGGGCCTGGTGGGCTCTTACCCCACCGTTTCACCCTTACCCCTGTACGGGGCGGTCTTCTTTTCTGTGGCACTGTCCATGGGGTCGCCCCCTGTCCCGTTTCGGGACCGCCTTGCCCTGCGGAGCTCGGACTTTCCTCCCCCCGTTGCCGGAGAGCGATCACCTCACCCGCTCTGATTCAAAGATCAATTGAAAATTGGTGATTGAAGATTGGAAATTTCGAATTTAAAGTTCTCCTTCAAACCAATTTGCATTTTTAATTTCCGACTTCAATTTCCAATTTTCTCATCTATCGCCTTATTCGCCAGGGCGTCCGCTTCCTTGTTCATTGCCCTAGGGACGGTATTGTACCTCAACGCTGCCGATCTTTGCAATCAGTTCCTTGGCCCTGGCATGCGAGCGGTTTCAGTCCTTCATTCTTCACTTTGTAGAGGCCGTTGATCTGCTTGACGAGCAGCTCAGAGTTCGCGAACAGCTTGACGCTCGACGCGCCGAGCTGGACGGCCCGCTCCAAGCCCGATGATCGCGGCGGTATATTCGGCGATGTTGTTAGTCGTCATCCCCAGATACCGCGCGATCCTTTCCAGAGGCTTGCCGTTCCGCATGATGAACACGCCCGCCCCGGCCTCGCCGGGATTGTTGCGCGATGCGCCGTCGCTGAAGACAGTGAGTTCTCCTACACCTGTTTTATGCACGAATGATCCTTATTAAACCGGGCGAGCTAGAGCTTAAGAACAGCCGGGACAATATCTTTTAAAACGGATAAGAGCGGTTGATCGGCATATGTTATGGATTGTAAACATGGTTAGGTGTCTTTTTGCACGATCGTTTCTTTAAAATATAAGATGCGGCCGCAGTTCGGACAGGTGATGATGTTCTCGTTCTTCTTGACGTTCACGAACACCTGGGGCGGGATGCTCATGTAGCAGCCGGAGCAGGATTCACCGCGCGCCTCGGCAATGGCAACGCCCGCCTTGGTGCCGATCAATTTTTGATACCTGGCATACACAACCGGCTGGATGCGCACGACGAAGTCCTGACGCGCCTGTTCAATGGCCTTCAAATCCGTCTCCGTTTTCGCAAATTCAGCTTCGATCTTATTCTGCTCGTTCTGGAGCGCCTCTTCTTCTTGCTGTGCATGTTTTTCCGCTGCAACGATGCCGGCGGAGGCGGCATCGATCTTCTCCATGAGACTGAGGATGTCGTCTTCGATGGCCTTGTTTGCCTGCTCCGCGGCCTCGATCTCCTTGAGCAGCGCCTGGTATTCCTTATTGTTCTTGATCTCTGACGTGTGCGCCTTGAGCTTCCCGACTTTCTGGACCTCAACCTCAAGGTCCTGGTCACGGTCCCGCTTGTTTTTCTGCGCGAGTTGAAGGGTTTCCTTGACCTGTTCCAGGTTCGCTTTGTTTGCCGCACGCCTTCGCTCGAACTCCGCGAGGATCTCGGGCAGCCTTTTTTTCTCTTCGACGAGAGCGCGAAGTTTTCCGTCAATTTCCTGAAGCTGAATAAGCAAGTTAAGCTGTTGGTCCATCACTCCTCCAAAATAAAAAATGCGCCTATGGGCGCATATTAATGATTTTTCCGTACGTTCTGCGTGTTGTCAACGGCGTCTTGATACGAAGCCTTACAATACCAGTCATCTGAGGCATTCCTCTCAATTCGGACAGACGGATAGGTTGGTGGGCCCACCAGGGCTCGAACCTGGGACCAACCGGTTATGAGCCGGTAGCTCTACCAGCTGAGCTATGGGCCCTGCTCTACTGCAAATTTAAAATTCAAACCCCAAACACCAACGATACTCATTGGTAATTACAATTTGTTCGAGATCTACTGTTTGATATTGGATATCTTCCGCGCGACGAATGCGTATATTGACACAACCCGTGACAAATGTCAAGGATGGCGCGTCCGGGTTTGTTTATTCCATGAAGCTCTTGAGTTGCTTGCTCCTGCTCGGGTGGCGCAGTTTTCTGAGCGCCTTGGCCTCGATCTGGCGGATGCGTTCGCGGGTCACATCGAACTCCTGGCCGACTTCCTCGAGCGTATGGTCTGTTTGCTCGCCGATGCCGAAGCGCCAGCGCAGCACCTTTTCCTCCCGCTCGGTCAGCGTGTTCAGCACCTTGCGGACCTGCTGGTGGAGGTTCTTGCGGATCGCCGACTCGAGCGGCGAAGCGACCTTTTTGTCCTCGATGAAATCCCCCAGATGGCTGTCCTCTTCCTCGCCGATGGGCGTCTCGAGCGAAATGGGCTCCTTCGCGATCTTCATGATCTTGCGGACCTTCTCGACCGGCAGCTTCATGGATGACGCGATCTCCTCGGTGGTTGGTTCGCGGCCGAGGTCCTGCACAAGTCCGCGGGAGGTACGGATCAGCTTATTCATGGTCTCGATCATGTGCACGGGAATGCGAATGGTGCGCGCCTGGTCGGCGATCGCCCGGGTGATCGCCTGCCGGATCCACCACGTGGCATAGGTGCTGAACTTGTACCCGCGCTGCCACTCGAATTTGTCCACGGCCTTCATGAGGCCGATATTGCCTTCCTGGATGAGGTCGAGGAACTGGAGCCCCCGGTTGGTGTACTTTTTGGCGATCGAGACAACCAGTCGCAGGTTGGCCTCCACCAGTTCGCTCTTGGCGTACTTGGCCCGTTCTTCCGCCCGCTCATAGGCACGGAGCGCCTTCTTGAGGTCCTCGGCCGAAACACCGCAGTCCTCCTCGACCCTCTTCACGCGCTTTCCCGCATTCCGGTATGTCCGTTCCAGCCCCAGCAGCTCATCCTGCTTCATCTCGAGCCTGCGCGCGGTATTTTTGAGCTCGCGCTCTCCCTGCCGCATCTTCTTGAATACGTCTTTGACCCCCGCGAGATCCAGGGCCATCTTGCGCTCGATACTGTGGACCTCACGCTCCGAAAGTTGTATCTCTCCCACCAGTTCCCGGAGCTTCATGACCAGCCGGTCAGTCTGGCGGCAATGGATGTTCAGCGCCTCCAATTTGGCGAACAAAGCGTACCGCGTCTTCTGGAGCTTCTCCCGAAGCCCCTTCTTCCGGGAATCGCGCACACGGTCGCTGGTCACGTGGTTGATCAGGGCGTTCATCTCTTTGCTCAGCTTGTCGATCTCGCCGATGAGCTTGATCACCCGGGCATGAAGATCTTCCTCGTTCTGGCTCTGAAACTCCTCCAGCTCATCATCCCCGTTGTGCACGAGCTCGTGGATGCGGATCTTCCCTTTCCGAAGTTTGTCACCCAGATCACGCACGTCCTGAAGCGAAAACGGCAGACTATAGAGGATCTGGTCGGCTTCGCGCTTGCCGTCTTCGATCCGCTTCGCGATCGACACCTCCCCTTCTTTGGACAGGAGCGGCACCGTGCCCATTTCCTTGAGGTAGAGGCGTACAGGATCATCGGTTTTGCCGACGCCGACCTCGACTTCCTCTTCTTCGGCCTCCTCCTCCACCGTATCTTCGAGGCTCACTTCGTCCGGCTCGACACCTTCCTCGAGGTCCTCATCCGCTGCCTGACGGGTCTTGCCGTCATGCCGCGAGTCGGCAATGTCTATCTCTATCTCGCTGTCGCCGAACAGGGAAATAATGTTGTCGAGCTGTTCTGTTGAGACATCCTCGTGAGGGATCGCCTCACCGGACTCCTCAAACGGCGCATAGTTCCGCTCTTTTCCCGCTGTGCCCGTTTTTTTTGAATCTCCTGCCTTGCCCCGCTTTGACATACTGTGATGCTCCTTTGTGTTAAATGTTCACCAGTCCGCGCTCATGAATTCAATGCCGTGCGCAACGCGCTATTGATTAACTGCCCAATCCGGGGATCTTTCTGCCTGTTCTTCGGCTTAACAGGTTCTGCTCCTCAAGCAACCGGCGATGTTCCGCCCAGTCTTCATTGGCCGCTGCTTCCTCGATCGCCTTCGGCAACAACTTCATCTTTTTTTCCGGGTCCTTCTGTTTTATCAAATCAATGCAATCGCTGCATGATTTTGCCTGATCATCATACACCATTTCGAGCACGGAATAATGGGAAATCAGATTTTTTATCTCCTCGTCTCCATCCCGGAGCAATGCACCGGCATCAAGCCTGCCCTGATCATCGAGTGAATCAAAAATGAGCTTCGCCGCGCGCTGGAACAGGGGGTCGGTAAAATCCTCGGGCTTCACCTGGTCCCTCAAGCCGAGAGCGATTGCCGCATCCTTGAGCATCAAATGGATCAGCGTCTCTTCGGCCTTGGGCTTGTGCCCCCGGTGTGTTGCAGGGACTTTATTTTCCGCCGGGTGATGGGAAGGGCCCTTTGGCGGCCTTGGCATCTCCTGCCTCAGTACACCCTCGTCCAGGTCCAGCGCCTCCGCAGTCCGTTTTAGATAGTAATCGCGCTCGATGCCGCTCGGAAGCCTGGCGATGTATCCGAGCATCTCGCCAGCCTTTTCCACCTTCTCGTCGATCGAGGTCGCCTGACCTCCCTTCACCACCTGGCCGAGCACAAAGTCCATGAACTTCTCGGACTTCCTGAGACAGGCGGCGAACGCCTCGTAGCCGTTCTTCTTCAGGAACGTGTCAGGGTCGTCGTTGTCGGGAAGCGAGACGACATTCACTTTCAATCCGCTCGACACGAACAGGTCGAGGCCCCGCATGGCTGCCTTCACCCCCGCCGGATCAGGGTCGAAGATAAGCACGAGGTTCTGAGCGAAACGCCGCATAAGCCGAAGATGCCCCTCGGTGAGCGCCGTGCCGAGCGTGGCCACCGTGTTCTGCGCCCCGTATTGATGGCACGCGATCGCATCGAGATATCCCTCGACGATGATAAAATATTTCTGCTTCCGAGCCGGCTCTTTTGCCTTGTCCAGGCAATAGAGAACGTTGCTCTTGCTGTACAGCGGCGTCTCCGGAGAGTTCAGATACTTGGGAAGTGAGTCATCCATCACCCGGCCGCCGAAGGCGATCACGTTCCCGGAGATATCGCGGATCGGGAAGATGATCCTGCCCCGGAACCGGTCGTAGTAACCCTCGGCCTCGCTGCGCTTAACGATGAGCCCGGCCTTCTCCATCTGGCTGAAAGCGTATCCCTTCTGCTTGAGATGCCTGAGCAATCCGTCCCACTCGGGCCTGGCAAAACCGAGCGCAAAATCCTGTACAACCTGGTCGGTCACGCCTCTTTTATTCAAATAGGCCCGGGCCGCACTGCCAGCGGGTCCTTCGAGCTCTTGCCGGAAGTAGCCCGCTGCATCAGCGATGATCGTGAGGAGGGCTTTGCGCTCATCTTCCGTCCTCTTGTCCTCTTTGCGCGACACACTGTCAGCGGGAAGCGGTATCCCCCCCCTGGCCGCCAACTGCTTCACTGCTTCGGGAAAGTTCAGCCCCTCCTGCAACTCGAGAAACTTGAACACGTCCCCGCCCACACCACACCCGAAACAATGGAAGATCTGTTTTTCCGGGTTCACGTTGAACGACGGCGTCTTCTCAGAATGAAAGGGGCAGAGGCCGAGGTGGTTCTTGCCCGTTTTCTTGAGGGACACATATCCGGATATTAGATCAACGATGTCGATGCTGTCCCTGACCCGGCTTATGATATCTTCGGAGAACACGTTATTTTTTCAACTCCGCCACGGTAACGCCTGCGCCGCCTTCGGCCGGTTCTCCCGGCCGGATGACTGCGATAAGCGGATGGTTCGTGAGATATTCTGTTACTGCTGTCTTGAGGGCGCCGGTCCCCAAGCCGTGGATAATGGTCACAACGGTCAGGCCGCTCATCCCGACGCGGTCGATGAACCGTTCCACTTCTGTCAATGCCTCATTCACGCGAAAACCGAGGAGGTTGAGCCGGTCCAATGGTCCTTCTTCTTCGTGGAGTTCGGTACCCCAGCCAGGTACACTGTGCGCTTTTTGCCCATGCGGAACAGGATCGAGCAGCACAACCTCGCGCGAGGAGAGCTTGATCTTCTTGCCGTCAACCTCGATCTCGAGCATGCCCCGGTGCGAACCGAGCACAATGCCGGTTTTGTTCACCCTCACCAGCTTTATCCGGTCACCCCGGTGCAGGTCGGTCAGCGGCACAGAAGCAACCTGCGGTTCCAATTCACCGGGCTGCAATGCCTTCGCTAGGGCCTCGACCTCCGAGACCGTTTTCCTGATATCTGCCTGTTCCAGCTCCGCAGTACGTGAAAGTTCTCGGAGCTTCTGACGCAGGGCGGACAGGACCTCCCGCGCCTCCTCTTTTGTCCTTGTTTTTACCGCACGGGCCTCTTCCTTCGCTGCCCGGAGCAGGGATGCTGCCTCGACCCGTTCCTGTTTTGCTGCTGCACACTCTTTTTCGAGAAATTCCCTTTCGGACGCGAGCAGACGGGAATCATCCTCCACCTGTTTGAGCAGCGTCTCAAGCCTGGCATCATCCTGGCTGATCCGTGCCCGTGCGCGACCGATCACCTCATCTGGCACACCAAGCCTCGTTGCCATATCCAAGCCATAGCTCCTGCCAGGCCTGCCTGGTATGAGCTGGTACGTGGGCTTGAGCGTCTGGGGATCGAACTCCATGGCCGCGTTCACGGCACCGCTCGTCTGCGAACCAAAAAGCTTCAGCGCGTTGTGATGCGTGGTCACAAGAGCGATGCAGCCGCGCTCAATCAGGCTCTCGAGCACTGCCGCGCCGAGTCCCGCACCCTCGTTCGGGTCCGTGCCGGACCCGAGTTCGTCCAGCAGCACGAGGGAATCCCGATCCGCCTGATGAAGGATCTCCGCGATCTGGCGTACATGGGACGAAAAGGTGCTCAGGTCCTGTTCCAGGCTCTGCTCGTCGCCGATATCGGCGAATAACGAACTGAAGCACGGAAGCTCGCTTCCTTCATCCGCTGTCACCGGTATGCCGGACTGCGCCATGAGGGAGAGGAGTCCAACGGTCTTCAGGATCACTGTTTTGCCGCCGGCGTTCGGACCGCTCAGGATCAGCGCCCGTTCGGTCGAGCTGAGCTCGATGTCATTCGTCGTAACGACCTTGTTGCCGACAGCGTTCTTGAACTTGACCGCCAAGAGCGGGTGGCGCGATGCCCGGAGCCGGATGGTCCGATCTGCAGAGAGTGCAGGTACGGTCCCCTCATACTCG
The DNA here is from genome assembly GCA_963796285.1 of Nitrospirota bacterium. Taxonomy (GTDB): domain Bacteria; phylum Nitrospirota; class UBA9217; order UBA9217; family UBA9217; genus JALNZF01. The sequence continues at coordinate 151,933 of CAWCKW010000006.1, read as the reverse complement.
ATCCCGAACCGGGCCCTGGCGTGCACCGCGTCGATCCCGGCTAGGGCCTCGATCGTGTCCTCGATCGCTTCCGCCTCCTGCGTCATGAGAGAGGTCAACTCCCGCAGGATGCGCTCAACCTCTTCACGCTCTTCCATGCGGAGCTCGGCAAGACGATTGTTCTGTTCCAGGATCTCGAGGGGCTCGACAAAGAGCGTGGACCGGGACCCGGATTGCCCGTGCACAACGCCTTTCATGCTCTGCCTGAAATTGGGCTTGAGCGGCAGCACATACCGGTCATCACGGACCGTGATCACCGGCTCCTGGATCACCTTTTGAAATCCGCTGTCCTGCAGGATGCCGGACATGCGGCCCAGGATATCCTCGCGAGTCCGAACGATCTGCTTGCGCACCTTCCGGAGCGTCGGGCTGGCCGAATCCTTGACCTCGGCCTTATCATCGATCGCGGAAAAGACCGCTTCCTCAAGATGCTGTAGCGGCCGTATCTTTCCTGCCCGGGCACACAGGAGCGGGGTCCGAAGCCTTCCCTCGGCCCCCTTTCCTTCAAAGCGCTGGAAAAACTGCTTGGCCCGTCTGCCGGTACCAAGGGTCGTCGCCAGGTTCAAGAGTTCGACAGGGGAAAGCATGCTGCCTGTTGGGCCGAGTTTGTGGACCGCCCCTCGTACATTCAGGATACCGTCAAGCGGAGGGACTTCGTTGCTCCGGAGAAGATGCATGAACTCCCTCGTCTCCTGAAGCCGGGTCTCGACAATCCCGGCATCAGGTGAGGGAAGAAGGGCGAGAACAGCGTCCCTCCCTGCCTCCGATGCCGCGAATCCGGATACGACACTGGCTACTTTGTCATATTCCAGCACTCTCAGGGAATGGTCATTCATACCGGGAACATCGGCTCTACCTTCTGATCCGTTTGAAGCCTGAACAGTCCACGACGTTCAGTGGTCCGCGTTTTTCCATGGCATCGAAAAGGAGGTTGAGCCCGAGCGTATCGCTCGATATGTGTCCGGCGATCACGACATGGATGTGGTGTTTCTCCGCCTCTTTCCGGTGGTCTTCGGACATATGCATGCCCACGATCGTCCCGACACCTGACTGGGAAAGTTTCTCGAGCGTGTCCTTGGAACCTGAGGTCCCGCCGGTCATGTCCACAAACACCTTGCCGGTCCGCTGGTCATCGGAGCCGATCAGTATCCTGGGTCCCGCGTTGTTCCTGGCCGCCTCCTGATATTCCGGAATTTGCTTGAGGAGCTTGACCACATCCTTCAGACGGACAGGCAACTCCTTGTCAAACAAGGACTGAAGATAGCTCACGACCATGTTGTCGGCTGGTGTATGCAGACACAAGTAGGGGAGGTTGAGGAGACGCGCGGCTTCCACCGGCCTCGTATGGTTCATTGGCATGAGGCTGCGCTCAACTTCCTTTATCCGGCCGCTCAGCTGGCCTTCCGCCACATTGATCGGCACACCGAATCGGTTGAGAATATCGGCCTGCATCTTCATCACTTCATAGAAGTTCGCGTAGGCGCGGCCTTCGGGGTGGTGGGCCAGAACGAGATCTATTTCCATACCCTTCTGGATCAAGCGATCGGCAAGCAGAAGCTCCGGAGTTTCGATATCGATCCCGGCGAGGATGTTCTTCACCTGCCGACCCGGACTGCCGTACAGTATCCTGCTGTCGGTATAGGGGTTCTCAAGCTTTTCCTGATCGAACGTTGCCCTGTCCTCAGGCTTGAGCTCTTCGTAAGCCTTGCGCGTTTCGAGCAGTTCCTGTTCCACGGCGGCTCTGCCGCGCGGATCGGCATCGATGCCGGATTGGATTGCCAGTCTAAAGAACTCCTGAAGTTTCAATACACAGACTCCTGACGAGAAAGAAGGAGCACCACATGAGGCGACCGAATTGCACGAATAACATAAAAAGCACGAACGGAAGTTCCCGGGGTTCTCGTATTCGCGTTAGTCAATCCCGTTGTGCAGCTCAAGATGATGTTGTTTAAGAATTGATAAGAGGTGAATCTGTACGTTATGAAAAAAAATAGAGGGCCCCGGTCTACATGGCCCCCTGTTCAGCCCTGGAGTGATACATCGCGTACCACTGCGTCTGAAACCATTTCTTTAACCCAACGCATGTTTGACAAGTTCGCTCACCAGCTTTCCATCAGCTCGCCCGCCCACCCGTGGAATGATCACCTTCATGACCTTACCCATGTCCTTGGCTCCCTGCGCGCCGGCCTGGATGACCGCCTCCCGGACGATGAGCTCTATTTCTTCGCGAGATAGTTGCTGGGGCAGATATACTTCAAGTACCGCAACCTCGGCAGTCTCTTTATCAACAAGATCCTGCCGGCCACCCTTGCCGAACTGCTCGATCGAATCTCTCCGTTGCTTAATGAGAGAGCGTACGGACTCAACCACCTCATCTTCAGTGAGCGGCCGCCGCAAGTCGATCTGCTTATTCTTGAGGGCTGCACTCAGCATCCTGAGGGTGGAAACCTTATCTTTAGCGCCGGACTTGAGGGCATCCTTAGTATCAGCGTCAATCGTCTCTCGTAATCCCATTTTGCCCCTCTTTAGTAATCTGTCATTCCTGCGCCCTTTTCACTCTGGCTTTTTATTGTTGTCGCTGCCGCTTCCCGAGAGCCGCGCTCGTCCGCTTTAACCATGCCGGAAAATTTTTGCCGTCTTCGCCGCTTTTTTACGCGCGGCAATAGCTTTTTTCTTTTTCTTTACGCTCGGTTTTTCGTAATGCTCCCGCTTCTTGACCTCTGAAAGTACACCTTCCTTTTCAATGCTTTTCTTGAACCTCCGGAGCGCAACCTCAAAAGGTTCATTCTCTCGCAACTTGATACTAGGCACCCTCTCTACACCCCCCTCCTGCTTATATCTTATTATTATTTATAGTTTTTAATGGTATTCACTGAAAAGCGCCGAGCTGTATAAAGCATGAAACAGTTAAACCGCTCTTCTGTTATCAGAAAAGCGGCATAATCACTAAAATTAACCACTCCATTAATGAATGTCAAGACATATTTTTACTAAATTTTCAGTACATTTCAACTACCTGCCCGCGCAAATATACCGACCCCCGTCCGTCAACTCCGATAAGCTGCGTTTATTTTCACATAGTCGTACGACAGGTCGCATGTCCAGACCATTGCGACTGCTTTGCCTTTGTGCAAATCAATGATGATTCGGACTTCCCGCTGCTTCAGTGCAAGCGCTGCCTCGCGTTCAGCAAGCTTGCCCTGCCCCAAACCTTTTTCGACGAGCTTGCTTTTGCCAATATAAATATCCGTCCTGGCCTCGTCCATCTCAACGCCGGAATATCCCAGTGCCGCCATGATCCTGCCCCAGTTCGCATCTTCACCGAATAAAGCGGTCTTGACAAGGCTCGACTTCGCCACGGCCATGGCGGAGCGTTTTGCTTCAATGGGGCTCCTGGCGTTCCTGACCTCGATCTCCACGAACTTCGTCGCACCTTCGCCGTCCTTCACCACCTGCTTTGCAAGAGAGCGCGCCACTATGTCGAGGCATGCCTGAAACTTCCTGCTGTCCCTGCTGCCCACACCCGGCCGCTTGTTGCCCGCCGCGCCGTTCGCCATGCAGAGGATCAGGTCATTCGTGCTCGTATCGCCGTCCACCGTGATGTTATTAAAAGAGATCTCCGCGGACGCGAGCAGGGACTTCTTGAGCATAGGCGCCGAAATATTCGCGTCTGTCACAATAAAGCAGAGCATGGTCGCCATATTCGGGTGGATCATACCCGATCCCTTGGCGATGCCCGCGATCGTGATTGTCTTGCCGCCGATCTCTTCCTGCACTATCGAAAGCTTGGGAAAGAGGTCCGTGGTCATAATGGCTTCGGCTGCCTGCTCCCAGCCCGAGGCTGACAGAAGACCGACCGCGGTGCTGATGCCCGTTTCCATCTTCGGAATGGGCAGAAATTCGCCGATCACACCGGTAGATGCCACATATACCGCCTCGGGAATGATACCGAGCTCCCGGGCCGCAATCTCTGCCGTGGCACGCGCATCAGCGAGACCGCGCTTGCCGGTGCAGGCATTGGCGCATCCGCTGTTCGCAATGATGGCCTGCCCTTTCCCCGACTTCACCCTCGCCATGTCCAGCACAATTGATGCAGCTTTCACCCGGTTCTTCGTGAAGACCCCTGCAACCGCTGCCTCGCGTTCGGAATAGATGATCGCGAGATCTTTTTTATCCGTCTTCTTGACCCCGCAATGGATCCCCCAGGCCTTATATCCTGGCACGGAAAAATTCTTTGTATCCAGAGTTCTCATTCTTCCACCCCTGTTTCGGCGTGATTAAAATATCGGATTAGGGGAACACCCCCGCGAACCTGAGGCCTTCCGCTTCATCAAATCCCATCATCAGGTTCATGTTCTGGATCGCCTGGCCCGATGCGCCCTTGACGAGGTTGTCGATGGCGGTGACCACGACCGCGCGACCGGTCCGCTGATCCGCATAAACGCCAATATCGCAGAAGTTCGAACCCCGCACGTTCCGCACGTTTGGTAGCTGACCAACCGGTAGCATCCTCACAAACGGTGCCTCTGTATAAAACTCCTCATACAAGGAATGGAGCTGTGCTGTATCAGAAGCAGATAACTGCTTTGCATAGATCGTGGTCAGGATACCCCGGTTCATGGGTACCAGGTGCGGCGTGAACGAAAGGGTAATCTGTTTTCCCGCCAGAGCGGACAGCTCCTGTTCGATCTCCGGTGTGTGACGGTGCGTACCGACCTTATAGGCCATGAACCCCTCGTTCACTTCCGGGAAGTGGTGTGCAAGCGAAGGGCTTCGTCCCGCCCCGGATACACCGGACTTGGAGTCTACGATGATGCTCCCCAGCTCCACCTTGTTCTTTTGCAGAAGGGGCGCAAGCCCCAGTATCGCGCCCGTGGGATAACACCCCGGATTTGCGATCAGCGAGGCATTTACTATCTTGTCCCGGTGCAGCTCTGGCAGGCCGTAAACCGCATCTTTCAGGAGCTCAGGGTATTGGTGCGCGTGCTCATACCACGTTGCATACACTGCGGGGTCCGAAAGACGGTAGTCGGCGGACAGATCCACAACCTTTTTGCCAAGCTTGTGAAATCGGAATGCGGTCTCCTGCGCGGTCACATGGGGAAGCGCGAGGAACACAAAGTCTGATTTCTTCGAGATGGTATCCGGGTCGAGGTGTTCACACACGAGCGAGGTCAATCCCGCGAGGTGCGGGAAGACCGACGTGATGGGCTTGCCCGCGGATTTTTCCGACGTGATCGCGGTCACGGTTACGTGCGGATGATTGAGGAGAATCCGCATGAGTTCCCCGCCGGTGTACCCGCTCGATCCCACGATAGCTATGTTCATTTTTTCGTTGCTCATACTGATGCACTCCGCTCATTCATTGCCACACACGCATTGAGCAAAATAAAAGGGAAGGCATCTCTACCTTCCCTTTTTCGTAACAGGATATGAAACTCAACAAACGACAGGTATATGATCCCTTATCTCTTCGAGAACTGGAACCGCGCGCGCGCGCCTTTCTGGCCGTACTTCTTGCGCTCTTTTGCCCTGGGGTCGCGGGTCAGAAGCCCTTCCTTGCGAAGCTTGCCGCGCGACTCGGCGTCCACTTCAAGAAGCGCCTTGGAGATCCCGTGCCTGATTGCGCCGGCCTGGCCGGAGTTTCCGCCGCCCAGCACGCTCACGAGCACATCGAACTTGTCGACCGTTCCGGTGACCTCAAAAGGCTGCCGAATGATCATCTTCAGCACATCCCTGCCGAAATATTGATCCATGGTCTTGTCGTTGATGGTGACCTTGCCGCTGCCGGGCATCATCCACACCTTGGCGATGGAATTTTTTCTCCTACCTGTTGCATAATATCGTGTTGATACACTTGCCGCTGACATTCAAACCTCCTCAGGTTGTCCCTGTTTTCTCTTATAACTATTTAATGCTCATTTCCACCGGCTGCTGCGCCTCGTGCGGATGTTTTTCACCGGCATAGACCTTAAGCTTGGTGAGCATCTGCTTGCCAAGCCGTGTCTTGGGAAGCATGCCCTCGACCGCCATCATCACCACGTCCTCTGGCTTGGTCCGCATGAGCGTACCGGCGCTAACGGTCTTGAGGCCGCCGGGAAACCCGGAGTGACTGTAATACATCTTCTGGTCGAGCTTCTTGCCGGTCAGGTGGACCTTGTCCGCGTTCACCACGATCACAAAATCGCCAGTGTCTACATGCGTCGTGTAGATAGGTTTGGTCTTGCCTTTCAGCACTGCGGCGATAACCGTTGCCAGCCGGCCCAGAGTCTTTCCGTTGGCATCAACGACGAACCACTTTCTGTTAATATCTTCTGCTTTTGCTGAATACGTAGCCATAATCCCCGCCTTGTTGTATCTTAATATTTTTTTTAAGAATAGCGAATATAAACAATTTCATAAGATTTGTCAAGCGTTTTTGTAGTGAAAAGCAACCGGCGAGGTCGTTTCCGGATTCCAAGGAAGGTTATCAACGTACAAATCGTTAGATATCAATCTGTTGTGATGTCTATTTTTGCTCTTTAACGCAGTATTATTATGGCACGCAAAACAACACAGGCGGTGATTTCTCACCGCCTGTGTCATCATCCTGGTCATCAACGAGGGGCAGCCGCTCAGGGCTGCCCCTCCAAAATAATTTTATGATCAGCTTGCAGAAATTCGACTACGCCTTCTCTGCTGCCTTCTCTCTCATCGCACTCGGCGCGGATACGAGGTAGCCCATCGCCGTGCCGATCAGCCCGCCGACCACGAGGCAGACCGCTGCTGCGCAGGCGATCCCGACCACGATCCCCATCACGATTATTGCCCGCGCTATGAGGGTCGGCTCAACTGTCCCGCCCATCAGCTTCTGGAGCAGGATCAGCGTCCCGAAGCTGCCGAAGTAGAACCCCGGCATGATCCCGAATACCAGAAACACCACCCCCCCTATTGATGCTCCGATCTTCATTCCTGTTTTGACTGTCTCGTTCTTCATGGCGAATCTCCTTTCAGCCGCAGCTGTTATATTTTGTTGAATAGTATCTTGCCCCTCTGTTTATCTCTGGCCCGCTTTTGCTTCTTCCGGCTCTTTGGCATGCGTGCCCGATTCAAGGGCCTTGCCGACAAGCCAGCCGACCGTTGATGTGGCCGTTACCATCACGATGCCGGCTACCAGAACTCCGAGGAGCATGGATGCGAGTACGATGACCCTCGATACCAGTCCCGGCTGGAGGGGAAGCCCAAAGAACCATCCCGCGATATTGATGCCCATCGCGCCGCCCAGCAGGCTGCCCGGCAGAAGCCCAAAGAGCGCGAAGAGCACCAGTCCTGCGCCTGCCCCGATGTATGCTGTCTTTCTTGCTATTGTGGTCTTCATTGTCGTTTCCTCCTTTTCGTTCGTCTTGCTTAGATAAATTGCATCAACCGTGCCAAAACCCAACTGATTGATTTTATGAATATTCATGTCTCGAGTGTTTTGCATAATTGAGAAAACGTATGCGTTCATTATAAGATTGCGAAAAAAAGACATATAAAGGAAATTTTCCTTGAAACGTGCGTACATATATGGTATTTTATTGGTCGCCTTTTTAAAAAGGCATATCTCATCACACACGCGCCAGGACCTACGGCAGGGTATCCTGTTTTAATACAGGATCTGCCGGGGAATGATCGGCGCGGAGGTAAAAACCTGAAGGAGGGACATTATGTCCACGATCACGATGAAAGAGTTGTTGGAAGCAGGGGTACACTTCGGCCACCAGGCAAAACGATGGAACCCCAAAATGAAGAAGTACATTTTTGGAGAGCGTAACGGGATCTACATCATCGATCTCCAGAAAACGCTCAAACTGTTCAAGGAAGCTTACGAATTTGTCCGCACCGCATCGTCCCAGGGCAAGGACATCATGTTCGTCGGAACCAAAAAGCAGGCCCAGGACGCCATCACCGAAGAGGCAAAGCGGTGCGGAATGTACTATGTCTCAAGCCGCTGGCTCGGCGGCATGCTCACGAATTTCGCCACCATTAAGAAAAGCATCGACCGGCTCAAAAAGATCGAAAAGATGAAGGAAGACGGCACGTACGATAAGCTCACGAAGAAGGAAGTGGCGGGACTCGAGAAAGAACGCACCAAGCTTGAAAAGATCCTCTGCGGCATCAAGACGATGTCCCAACCACCATCCATGATGTTCATCATCGACCCGCGCAAGGAAGCGATCGCGGTCCAGGAAGCAAACAAGCTCGGCATAATGGTGGTCGCCGTAGTCGACACGAACTGTGATCCCGACAATATCGACTATGTTATTCCAGGCAATGATGATGCAATTCGCGCCATCCGCTTGATGGCCTCGAAGGTCGCAGATGCCGTCATCGAGGGCAGACAGGCCATTGCTAAGGAGGCTGGTGAGGCCATGGAGGCGGCGAAGGCCGCCGGCGAGTCGCAGGCCGTGGCAGTAGCGGAACCATTAACTGAAGATGTGGATGCAACCGCTGAAGAAGCATAAAAAACGGCATCGGGCCTTTTCGGCCACCGATGCATACTCGTACTGAACATTGGGCTAGGGCGAACTTCGAGACAATACATCTTGATCTCGGCCTTAACGGTGCGCGTTTCTAGAGGAATTACACGAAGGGGGATTCAAGAACCATGGCAACGATATCCGCGAGTGCAGTGAAGGACTTAAGAGAAAAGACCGGCGTCGGCATGATGGAAGCGAAAAAAGCGCTTGAAGAGGCTGGCGGCGATTTTGAGAAAGCTGTCGATCTCCTGAGAACAAAAGGTCTGTCCGCAGCGGCAAAAAAGGCCGCGCGCGTGGCGTCCGAGGGCATGATCACGTCCACCATTCAGAGGGGCGGCAAGATCGGCGTGCTGGTCGAGGTGAACAGCGAAACCGACTTTGTGGCAAAGAACGATGACTTCCAGAGCTTCGCAAAAGGGGTTGCCGCACTTGTGGCAGAGCGGGATCCGGCCGATATCGCGGCGCTCGCGCAGCTTACGATCAACAACGAGACCGTCGAGGCCGGGCGCAACACTCTGGTACAGAAGATCGGCGAGAACATCTCCATCCGCCGCTTTATGCGCTATGAGACTGCCGGTCAACTCGCGATCTACCTGCACGGCGCCAGGATCGGCGTCATGGTAGACTTTTCCGGAGGCGACGAACAGCTCGGCAAGGACATCGCCATGCATATCGCCGCGGCCAATCCGCAGTTCCTGAGCCGGGAAGCCGTGCCGGCCGACGTGCTTAACCGTGAACGTGCGGTATACGAGGCGCAGGCCAAAGAATCAGGCAAACCTGCGGCCATTATAGGCAAGATGGTGGATGGCAAGCTCGAAAAGTTTTACACCGACACCTGCCTCATGGACCAGATATATATCAAGGACCCCGACGGCAAGATCAAGATCAAGAACCTCATGAAGAGCGCTATGGTGAACCGTTTCGTCCGTTACCAGCTTGGCGAAGGCATCGAAAAGAAAAAAGAAAACTTCGCAGAGGAAGTGGCAGCACAGCTTAATTAACATGACGCAACCACGATACAAACGCATATTGCTCAAGCTATCGGGCGAGGCCCTCATGGGCTCGCAGGGGTACGGTATCGACCACGCCGTGCTCGATACGATCACGTCTGAGGTAAAAGAAATCTGCAACCTCGGTGTCGAGGTCGCCATCGTCATCGGCGGCGGCAATATCTTCCGCGGCCTTTCCGGCGCTGCCAAGGGCATGGAGCGCGCCAGCGCAGACTACATGGGCATGCTCGCCACGGTGCTGAACGCGCTGGCCCTTCAGAATGTTCTGGAGAACAAGGGAGTGGTCACCCGGGTACAGTCGGCTATCGAGATGCGCGAACTCGCAGAAACCTATATCCGCCGCCGAGCGGTACGACACCTCGAAAAAGGACGGGTAGTAATTTTTGCAGCCGGGACGGGCAACCCCTACTTCACGACTGATACCGCCGCAGCACTCCGGGCAATGGAGATCGGGGCCGAAGTCATTATGAAGGCCACAAAAGTAGACGGCGTTTACAGCGCCGACCCCATGAAGGACAAAACTGCTACCAAGTTCGACAGCCTGACATACCTCGATGTGCTCCGGAAGGATCTCCGCGTTATGGATGCAACTGCCATATCCCTCTGCATGGACAACGGCCTTCCCATAATAGTATTCAATTTGAACGTCCGCGGGAATATTAAAAAGATCGTGTTCGGCGAGACAGTCGGGACTCTCGTAACCGGGAGGAACAATGCTTAGTGAGCAAAAGAAAAAAGCCGAAGAGAAGATGAGCAAAGCCAGTGAAGTACTGAGGAAGGAATTCACCACTCTCCGCACTGGTCGGGCATCACTTGGCATGCTCGACGGGATCACAGTGGACTTCTACGGTACACCGACGCCGCTCAGCGGGGTGTCGAACATGGCAATGCCTGACGCGCGGATGATCACCATCCAGCCCTGGGATGCAAAGATGCTCGGTGAGATCGAGAAGGCTATTTTGAAATCTGACATCGGGATAACACCGTCGAACGACGGCAAGATCATACGCCTCAGTATTCCTCCCCTGACCGAGGAACGCAGGCAGCAGATCGTGAAACAGGCGAAGAAGATGGCCGAGGACGCGCGCGTCGCGATTAGAAACATCCGCAGGGACGTAAACGACGAGATCAAAAAGAAGAGCAAGGACAAGGCCGCCCACGTTTCCGAAGACGAGATCAAGAAGCTTCAAGATGAGATCCAGAAAACGACTGACAGCTATATCAGGAAAATCGACGATCTGCTCGCTCACAAGGAAAAAGAGATCATGACCGTGTAGGTGTTTTCCGGTTCTGATGATATCCATCTCATTATATTCTTTGAACCTAGCCGGGAGTGTTCTGACGAATACAATCTGCCTCCTCCGATAAATCCGAACCGCAGGCCGACGAAAAACGGACGCTGCAACTCAACACGAATTGCACTATCATCCGAAGAGCATAAAGCAGCGCTGATGATTTTATTGCGCTCCTTCCCTTCAATACTATCTGTGACGGTGTGCAATAGTCCATTTTCATTAAAAAATGACCGCTCTTGCGCAAAACAGAAGTTGCTCTCGCCATAACCGGCTGGATCGCAAGCCTTATTATCTCCCCGAGTGAACTAAGATGCTCGCGCAAGGCAACGAGGTGTGGTTCGCTATGCGGGCGTCTGGATCCGATGAAAACTTTTGTAGGATCAACTATACAAACATGAATAAGTCTCGAAATCAAAGCGTGAGATGCATGTTAACACAGAGCACGAGTACAGATGTGTGACTGAGCAGAATAAGCGGGCCTACTTGTTTCTTGAAGAGTTAAAAGAAGTCTTCAACGATTTCTCTGATTTGCAAATAGTGCCGAATAGCAGCAGTCAAAGGAAATAGCCTGATCTTAATTGTGCTACTATGTTGTCACTACACGGCAGCGTTGTGAAGCTGAAGAAATCAAGGCAGATACAAGTTATCATGCTGCATAAGAATGCCGTAGCCCTGCTTGCTTTAATATAACCTAAAACATAACTGTTTCCCCTGTTTCATTTTCTATGCTTGACAATATAATTATGTTACTGCTATAATAATTGTGCAAGGGTTAGGGGAAATCGGTCATGTATGCTTGTCAATCATGATTGGCCGCAACCAAATGTTGACTGAACCCTGGAAATTGAGCCATGAAAAAAATAATCCTTGATCAGGACATAAACACGATACTCAGGAAAAAAAACACCTTCTTAGACCGGGCGGATATGCGGATATTCACGTCGGCCTCAACTGATGAAGTGCTGCAGATCCATCGCACGGTGCGCGCTGACCTCATTATTATAAATTTTGACATGCCGGGGATGGGCATTGAGCAGCTCTGCTCTCTTCTCAGGGAGTATGCAGAACACAGTCCAGTATCCATAATCCTAGTCTGTGCAAACACCAAGAGCGCACTCAAACAGAGCTCGCACTGCAAAGCAGAAGCCGTTATTACTCGACCTTTTAAACCCGCCCAACTTCTGGCACAGGCAAAAACACTCCTTAATCTCTCCTGGAGAGAAACATACCGAGTGCTTCTCAACGTTGCCGTTGAAGGGACTGTTAGCACCAACCACTTTGTCTGTAACTCCCTGGATATCAGCCTTGCCGGAATGCTCATTGAAACTATCCAGACCTTCAACCAAGGCGACAGGCTCTCCTGCTCGTTCTTCCTGCCCAACACGACACAGATCCAGCTAACAGGAGAGATCATCAGGATCATCCAACCGGTGCCGGGAGTTGATGCCAATTGGTATGGCGTGCACTTCTTAAACCTTCCTCCTGAAGCAGCAAAGACCTTGGAAGCGTATATAGATACAAATGCACCCAAATCGCATGCCGGTCTTGGCATATGACCTGTCTAGTGCTGTCCGTATTCCGGCCCATGCTGGGACAGGACATAGTCACGTGATGGTCGAGCGTTCTTAGTTACACTTTGACTTGCTTTCGCATACTGCTAACGCATTTCTTTTGCATTTTTCAAACCAACGCGTGCACCACTATTCCTAAAATCTCTTTGTGGTCATAATTCCTTGATGCTTCGGGTCGTTGAGGTGTTTGTAATCAACGATGAGCACCCTTTGCAAAACCGCAATAATGTCGGTCTCTGGTTTCGCTCTGAAGAAGGTATATCCGGTGGCTCATCGTTAAATGAAAAAAACCAGAATTGAATTCTGGTTTTTTTGTAAAATTGGCTCCCCGGACATGATGAAACAGGGCAATGGAATGAAATAATCACACTTTAACGCGGCGCTGACGCGCCGACTTTGCGCGTCGCAGTCGAGCGCCAGGTTATCTTTCAATAGCTTTGGTGATCAGCTGTAATACAAATACGAGCAACACGGCAATTGGCAGGAATATTAATAAAGCGATCGGTGCCGTTGACGCACCTGGCAGTCTAAGAGCAGCTGCCCTTGCTACATCATAAAGCAGAAAGGCATATATTCCGAATACAGGTAGGAATCGTATGGCAGTATTGCTAACTCGCCTTCTCAGATTATAATTACGACTCTTGTCACCGTTTGCGAAAAAGGCTACAACGAAGAAAGGAATATCAGAAATGATCGCGCCGATGCTCATAATCACAAGCTCATCTGGTGTTTTGGCTATATCTAGCAGGAACTTTGGATTGAATAGAGTATATATCGTGTATGGCAACAGAGCGCCTGCGAGGACTGGACCCCAGACAAGCCACTTGTCGTATGGATTTCCTCGAAGTTCTCTATTCTGTTGAGCTGTTTCAGTATTAATGGTGTGACCCCTTCCTTCAACTTGGGGAGATAACGACGAGTTGAGCCCCGCGCCGTAGAGCGCGGGACTCGAACGACTGGTTGGTCTTCATTTGGCTATTTCAAGATCTTGTTGTCTCATCCATCCAGCTTTATAAGCTCCGTTATCGGCATAAAAAAGAGTAGTGATGGTTTTTGAATCTTTATCCATCAGAACAAACCACCAGATCTGGCCTGTCTTGTCTTTATCCGCTGCTATTGCCTCTCCCTGGCTACCACGTGGAAATTCCGCGATAATATTTCCGATTTGTTTTTTCCCGCCAGGAATGTCGTCAATTGGTTCGTTACGAATTTCCGGCGAATCTCTTAGGGCGTATTTTTCAGACTTAATTTTAAACTTAACGGGGGCTATTCGTTTGTCAGGAATTGTGATTCCGCCCCATTCCATTACTCTTTTTTCAAGTTTATATTTATAAAGCCCACGATTTTCTTTCAGTTTGTAGAGGCTGATTTTGCCGACAAAACCTGCACAGCACCAACCTTCACTTACTACAATTGAATAAGGTTCCGACTTACTGGGGCGGTAATATTTTAACGGCGTGCCCAACATGAAGCCGGCATATTTTAATGAATTCCCCTTGCGAAACCAGATAAAGTTTCTATATTCCATTGCCGCACAATAGGAACTTAGAATCACATCATCAACACCAGCACCAGACAAATCATATTTACGGAAGAACTCGTGCGGTGTGTCGCTAGTGGAAATAATGTGACAGGCATCTGAATCTAATTGTTTAAAAACCTTATCCTTAATTGGATTGAATTCTGCTTCCGTTAGCACGGGAAATTGTTCCAGTTGGACGCTGCTTTCTGATGGGAATAATAGATCAGCCAATTTTTTGTCTGCCGACAATTGCGGGTCTTCAGCAAACGATGTCGTGCTATAAAGCAAGATAGCAATTATTATTGAATATCTCATTTTTTACTCCGGACTAACCAGTGATTATCTAGCCGCACATGGCTAGTAAAGCACGAATTTTCGTTCTTTACCAGTTTAGCAAGAAGAATGCCTAACATCCTGCGCCTTCGGCCCCCGGATCAGTAACACGGGGGGTGATAAATCCATCTTCCTTCTGGTCAGTGTTATAAAACAAGGATATATAATCACGTTTGTTGATATATGTCAATAATTGTTTAGAATTACGTCGGAAGAGGCCACTCCCCGGAGCGAAGCGAGGGGAAGGCCAGTGTGCCTGGGTTTATCTATTATAGCCATATCTGAACTTACTAATTATTTCTTGCTTGACAAGGTGTGTCATGTGTGTTAATGTTGCTACGTGTGGTATAGATAAACCAAGGGAGGGTGAATCAATGGCAGTAAGAACTAACATATACTTAGACGATTCTAGCTATGCTGCGGCTCGTGAATTACCACGAAAGATTAGTATGTCTGCGGTTGCTCGTTGGGTGATGATATGCGCATCAACAAGCGATAACCGGGAGTTAAAACGAATTCTTAAGAATAACCCGGACCTTTTAGAAGTCCATAGATATATGAGACCGAAAATCATGAAGGCTTTTGGTTTGAATGAAGAAGCTGCAAATAAAGTCCTGGACTTATTTGGTCAAGAGAAAAACGAACCGGAGATTAAGAAGCGAACTAAGAAGAATAAATAAGAAAATGCTTGCGAAGTTAATGAGCATTCACTTTAGTGATTAAAATGACTGTAGATAAAATCAAATTAATTCTTCATGGTCTTGATACCGTTCAATGCGCTTATTACCTTCAGAGTGCAGGGCAGTCGGGCCTCGATTTCCAAAGGCTTGCTGAGCAAAAAGAGACAATTCGTCAATCGAAAAGGAAACATCCTCTGCCTGTGAAGCTCGGCGATTCTGAATTTCTGTTACAACCTTACGGAACATCCTCCGGCTATACCTTCGTTATTGTAAACAATGATTTCAAGATAGAGATCAGCGAATTCATGTCGCCTAATTTTTACGTTACGTTTAGGAGCGCAGCGCTTTGGCGTCAATCGGCCTTTATCCTGCACGATAAGTTTTTATCGTGGGCCAGGTCTATCGGCTTTGAGCCAATTATATCGGAAAAGCTCTCCCGCGTGGATTTCACCTTTGATTATAATCTGCCTCTTGTTGATTTTAATTTGGATAGTTTTGTCAGTCGTTCTAGGAAGGACAGCCAGCACCGTGAAAACGGCAAGGTGCAGACTTTCACTCTCGGCAAAGGTGATATTGTGCTTCGCGTCTATGATAAGGTCGCTGAAATCGAGCAAGAGAGCGGCAAGGTCTGGTTCTTTAACTTATGGGGACAAAAGGAAAATGTCTGGCGCATTGAATGGCAGATTAGGAAGGCAATATTAAAGCGCTTCGGCATAGTGTCTTTCGACGACCTGCAAGGACAGCATGGCGACCTGCTGCGTTATCTTTCTCATGAACATGATACTCTGAGGCAATCAAACGGAGATTCCCACCGATCCCGCTGGCCGCTTCATCCTTTATGGCAAGACTTACAGAAAGAAATCGGAATGTTGAATCATCTCGGCGTGTGCAATGCTTACGACGATGAAGCTATTTTAGAAGAACGCATGATGCGCATGGTCATCGCGATGTACGGCTATTTAAAACGAGTCGGTGCGGTTTATTGTATTCAATCCGGTCTGCCGGTCATTGGATATAAAGCGGCATTGGATCATTTCGGGCTGAAGCTGCGTAGGGTTCATGAATACCTTGATTGGGATGTGGAAGTGAAGCGGCGTGTCAAGGAAATGCAACTGGGAAAATGGTAACTAAAGAGCAAATAGAACACCTCGTCAGCGCACGACTAAAGAATATTCTACGTTATGCCGAATTATTGCCATTAACACCGAGTCAATATTCTACATTTCGTTTGCTTGTATTAAGCGAATTTGGCAGAGATGGGCTTGTAAAAGAGTTAACACGGGTAACATGTGGTCAGGAATGGGACGGATCGGGCAGGACATTGAGCAAAGAAGGCGGTGCGCCATGATTGAGCGAAAAGAGGAAACCTGAGCCGATAATAATTGAAGTCGATATCCAGTTATCTAATGATCGTATAACTGAAAATGAGGTCAGGCTTTTGCAATCACATTTATCGGATATAATAAAAGATGTTCTTATACAATGCTCTCAAGAAGAGGAGTAAACACTATGTTAGTAGCTCTCTATGCACGAGTATCAACTAGTAGACAGGCTGAGAAAGATTTATCTATTCCTGATCAGCTGCGTCAAATGCGTGAGTGGTGCAAGGCGCATGGCCACAGTGTGGCGTTGGAATATATCGAGCCGGGAGCCTCGGCCATGGATGACAAAAGGACGGTATTTCAGCAAATGATTTCCGATGCCTGCGCCGAGCCTGCTCCATATAGTGCGTTAATCGTGCATAGTCTTTCGAGATTCTTTCGGGATCATGTCCAGCTTGCCATTTATGATCGACGTCTAAAGAAACACGGAGTCAACTTAATCTCTATCACTCAACAAACAGGCGATGATTCCGCCGGCGAGATGGCAAGGGGCATTTTCGGTTTGTTCGATGAGTATCAGAGCAAGGAAAACTCGAAACACACACTTCGCGCAATGAAAGAGAACGCACGGCAAGGTTATTTTAACGGTTCAAAACCTACTTACGGCTATGGAACGAAAGAATTTCCGCTGCAAGGTAGAAGAGGTAATAAGAAACAACTTGTAATAGACCCGTTAGAAGCAACCATAGTGAAGGATATTTTCAAGCTGTATCTGTACGGTCATCAAGGCCGGGTGCTCGGAGTAAAGGGCGTTGCTTCCCTTCTTAATGACCGGGGCATTACTATGCGAGGCAGAAAGTGGAACAAGACTCTTGTTTATGACCTCATTGCCAATCGAACCTATGTTGGCGAATACTTTTTTAATAAAACTGAAAAGAAAACCAGAAAGCGCAAGCCTCAATCTGAATGGGTGCAGATTGCTGTAGAGCCGATAATTGACATTGAGACCTTCAACCTCGCAGCTCAGCGCCGCGTTGACCGTTCTCCGGCAAAGGTGCCGCCTCGGATCGTGAATTCTCCTACCCTTCTGACCGGCCTTCTTCGGTGCGGGGAGTGTGGGGCAAGGATGACCCTTGCAACCGGCAAGAGCGGGAAGTATCACTATTACAAGTGTTCAACGCGGATCAACCAGATAGGAAGCAAGACCTGCCAGAGCAATAATATCCCTATGGAAAAACTGGACGGTCTTGTATTACAGGCTGTCGCGGATCGCGTCTTTAAACCTGAGCGAGTCAAAACCATGTTGACAGAATTGTTACATGCTCAGAAGAAATCCGGCTCCTCGCACAATGACCAGTTGAAAGCATTAACAAAAGAACTGGATAACCTCAAAACCCAGTCTGATCGTCTGTATGAGGCTGTTGAGAAAGGTTTGCTGCCGCTGGATGTTACCTTACAGGAGCGAGTCCACAAGCATCAAGCCAGACGGCAAGAAATATTAACAGAAATCGCGGGTCTGCGGCGTGAACAAGAGTTGCCTTTGGATCATATCAAACCGGGCCATGTCAATGCCTTCTGCTCGTCGTTGAAACGCAAGCTGTTGGATAAGTCCTCCCCTTCGTTCGGCAAAGAGTATTTAAGGCTGCTTGTGGATGAAATCAAGGTCGAGGGCAACAGGGTCTGTGTCCGTGGAAGTCATGTGGCGCTGGCTGCGGCTATTGCAGGAAAAAAACTGGGCACCCGATCCCCAATGAGAGGGAGAGTGCCCAGTTTTGGACTTGATTGGCTCCCGGAGCAGGACTCGAACCTGCGGCATGGTGGTTAACAGCCACCCGCTCTACCAGCTGAGCTATCCGGGAATATCGGTTTTGGGAAGGAAATCAGGCTGGAAAAATACCACATTAAACCTGTTCTGTCAATGGGTTATTTACGAGGAAACCATCGTCTCTATGAGGCCAGCGATAGTGCTTGTTCTTCGTTCCGCTTTGCACAATCCGCATTCCGCAACGAACCCTATCCTACTTCCTGGCCTTTTTTCAGCTCCATGATAACCAGCTTTGCAATTGCCTTGAGCGTGTCGAATACGCCGGTCCCGTCCACTGCACAGGCTTCGAAGTCCGGAAGGCCTCTAGGGTTGAGCGCTTTTTTCATTTCTTCAAGTGGCACGACATTCGGCAAGTCCCGTTTGTTGTATTGGATGACATAGGAGAGTTTATCAAGATCATAGCCCTGCTCCGCCAGGTTTATGCGCAAGTTCTCGACACTCTCGATATTTGCCTCCATACGCTCGATCTGCGAATCGGCTACGAACACCACGCCATCCACACCTTTGAGGATCAGTTTCCGGCTCGCGTCGTAGAATACCTGGCCGGGTACGGTGTAAAGATGGAACCGGGTTTTGAAACCGCGGATCTCACCAAGGGCGAGCGGGAGAAAATCGAAGAATAGTGTCCGCTCGGTCTCGGTAGCCAGGGAGATCATCTTACCCTTGCTGTCGGGATTGGTCTTTTTATAGATCCACTGCAGGTTGGTGGTCTTCCCGCACAAGCCCGGGCCGTAGTAAACGATTTTGCAGTTGATCTCTCTCGATGAATAATTAATAAAAGACATGGGACGGTAATTCCTCTCCTTACTGAGCGCAGGGAATATTTGAGGTTGGGTTATCCGAAGAGTTTATCAATATCTTCGTCGGTAATCTCTGCAAAGGGGGAATCTGCTGCTTTGCCAGAACCCTTTTCTGTTTCTACTTTCACAAGGAGTTGGCCGAATATGCTGCCCAGTATCTCTGCGCTCTTCTTGACCCGGAGCCGTACAAGACCAAGCGATGAACGCTGGTCGAAGATCACCACCAGGATGACCCGCTGGCCGATGATGGAGATATGAATATTGTCCCGCGCGCCTTCGTGGAAAAGAATAGAGAACTCCTTCTCACCGAGAAGCTTTGCCATACCGCCGGTGGCCGCAATATTTCCGGCGGTAAGAGAGGCGAGCGACGTGGTGTCCAGGTTTTCGGTCTCGCCGGTGGCTGCGATCAGCTGGCCGTTCTTATCAACAAGGAATACCACCTTTGCATTCGCCTGGGCAAGGAGGCGCTGAAGTTCGGCGTCTATCTGCTTAAATTCTTCATCATACATCACCAAATCGGAACCCAGCATGTCTGCGTCTCCTCACTTATTACGCTGCCCGGACTGCAGCCAACACAACTAAATCATTAAACCATACTAATGTCTAGATTTCAAGCGTTTTTTTACATAGTAACATAAGTAAAATAGCCGGGTATGCGTCTCCCCGGCTATGATCTTTCTGTTTTTTATGTGGATGTTAGCTTCTGGACATTTCCTGGAGCTTTTTGAGGCTCGCCCAGTCATCGTCCACCAGTTTTTGGAACTTCTCGAGCAAAGCTTCGTTGCCCGGGGCGAAGAGATGCTTGAACCTGCCTTGGGGTTTCAGCCACTCGGCGACCGGCTTTTTCCTGTCCTTGGGATCGTAGTTGATGGTCCATTTCCCATCCTGTACCTCATACAGCGGCCAGTAGCAGGTCTCGACCGCAAGCCGCGACAACAGGATTGAGTCGTTTGTCTGGGATCGCCACCCGCGGTTACAGGGTGAAACAACTCCCATGTACGCCGGGCCGTTCGTGGCGAGGGCCTTTCTGGTCTTGGTGATGAGATCCTTCCAGTTGTGGGGCGAGGCCTGGGCCGCATACGCCACGTTGTGCGCTGCCATGATGCGGGTCAGGTCCTTACGGCGCTGCGTTTTACCCTTGACCAGGGAACCCACCGGCTGGGTGGTCGTGTCCGCGCCGAACGGAGTAGCGCTCGAGCGCTGGATGCCGGTATTCATGTACGCGCCGTTGTCGTAGCATATGTAGAGCAGCTGGTGCCCGCGCTCCATGGCGCCCGAGAGGGCCTGGAACCCGATATCATAGGTACCGCCGTCGCCGCCAAAGGCGATAAATTTCATTTCTTTTTTAAGCTTTCCCTGTTTCCGCAGCGATCGGTACATGGTCTCTATCCCAGAGGCCGTGGCTGCTGCGTTCTCGAACGCGCTGTGCATCCACGGCACCTTCCAGGCCGTGTACGGGAACAGGCAGGTCGATACCTCCAGGCAGCCGGTGGCGTTCGCGATCACGACCGGTTCGTCGATGGCCATGAGAACCTGACGTACGATGGTCGGCGCGCCGCAGCCGGAGCACATCCGGTGCCCACCGGTCAATTGTTCCGGCTTGTGCGTCAGGGATTTCAGGGTTAAGGGTTTTTCCTGTGTCGGTGTGCTCATTGTGTTCTCCTCTACGCAACCTTCCGTGAAGGCCGAATGGGAAATTGATCTCAGTTCCGAACCGTCATGTAGTCCTTCACCATTTTGACCGTGCCGGTCTTCGCGACCTCGATGGTCTCGTCGATCACCTTGTCAACATCGAGGGGCATCAGATCCCTGCCGCCGAGACCGTAGATCTTGTTGAACAGGAGCGGTCCCTGGCGATAGGGGTATACGGCCGGCGCGATCTCCATAAAGAGCGGGCCGTAGCCGCCGTAGGAATCCGCCCGGTCCATGACGCAGACCGCCTTGGCATTCTTGAGCGCAGCTCCGATTTCCACATACGGGAAAGGCCTGAACACGCGGGGCTTAAGCAGTCCGGCCTTCACGCCCTTTTCACGGTAGCGATCGACCTCGTCTTTGATCGTTCCCGCGGCGGAGTTGAGCGCGACGAGAACGACCTCGGCGTCTTCAAGGCGGTAAGATTCGAACAGATCATATTCGCGGCCGAAGAGCTTGGCGAATTCTGCGGATACCTCCTGGATGACTTTTTTCGCGTTCACCATCGCCTCGTGCTGGGCGCGCTTGTGTTCCATGTAGTAGTCCGGCAGCACCAGCGCGCCGATGCTCTTGGGATTATCAAGGTCCAGGAGCGGATCAATCGCGATATAGTCGCCCACGAACTTTTTCACCTCATCATCAGGGAGGAACTGCATGCTCTCGATCGAATGGCTGATGATGAACCCGTCCATGTTGACCGCGATCGGCAGGCGCACATCCTTGTGCTCGGCAATGCGATACGCCATGATCGTATTGTCGTACGCCTCCTGGGCATTCTCGGAAAAGATCTGGATCCAGCCGCAGTCGCGCATGCCCATACCGTCGGAATGGTCGCCGTGAATATTGAGCGGCGCGGAGAGCGCCCGGTTCACGAGCGCCATCAGGATCGGCAAGCGGTAGCCCGAGGCAATGTGCAGCATCTCCCACATGAGGGCCAAGCCTTGAGCGCTCGTGGCCGTTGCCACTCTGCCGCCCGCTGCAGAAGCGCCGATGCAAGCGCTCATAGCGCTGTGCTCGCTCTCGACAAGGATGGTCTCGGTGTCAACCTTCCCGTTCGAAACGAATGAGGTGAAAGACTCCATGATGCCGGTGGACGGCGTGATAGGATACGCAGGCATCACATCGGGGTTTAACTGGCGGAGCGCCTCTGCAACAGCCTGGTTGCCGGTGACCGCCACGGTCTTTGTCGTTGTCACAGCCATGTTACTTGCCCTCCTCTTCCATGACAATGGCCTTGTTGCCCTTTTTGCCCGGGCACTCCATAGCGCAAACACCGCAGCCCTTGCAGTGGTCGTAATCGTATCCGATCATCTTTTCATCCTTCACCAGGACCGCGGAATCCGGGCAGTAGATCCAGCAGAAGAGACACTGGATGCAGTTCTCCTCGATCCAGCGTGGTTTGAGCGACCGCCATGAGCCGGTCTTATATTCATTCGCATTCCCCGCCTTCAATACCGTGCCGGCATGGGGCAGCTGTTTCCAGTTCATCTGTTTCATCCTTCATGTACCTCCTCGTACCCGCGTTTCACCGCGGCAAGGTTCCCGTCAATGATCTTCTGCGCGAACTTTTTTCCGAAGCTGCCCTTCACATCATCGAGCAGCACTTCCATGGTCACGATCGACGTGGCGCGATTCACTGCACCGAGCATGCAGGAGTTCGGCATATTCCTGCCGATGGTCTCGTTTGCGATCTTGGATGCATCAACGGTGAAGACCTTCTGGGAAGGCTTTGCCTTTAACTTCGCCCGCACCTCTTTCGGGTCCTTGCCCGTGTTGATGATGAAAACGGCATCGTCCTTCGCGCCCTCGGCCACGTTGATCGCGTCCAGGAGCGTAGCATCGACGACCGCCACGACACCCGGGTTCAACACCGGGCAGTGCATCCTGAGAATCTTCTCGCTGATCCGATTATAGGCGCGCAGCGGCGCTCCCGCGCGCTCAGGTCCATATTCCGGGAACGCCTGCACGTTGCGACCACCGCTCAAACAGGCATCGGCGAGCACCTTGGCCGCCGTCACGGTCCCCTGACCGCCCCGGCCGTGCCATCTTATTTCTATCATCTCTGCCATAATCTTGCCCTCCGAAAATTTAATCCTGAGCTCCAGCTACCAAAACCTGCATGAGGATTTAAATTTTACAAGTTCAATGTCCGTTCTTTTTTAATATTGGTGATTGGAACGTATTTGTTATTAGCTGTTCCCCCTACATTTCCCGCCGGCCTTCAAGTGCCCGCAGGACCGTATTATCGTCCGCATACTCTATGTCCCCGCCAACCGGCAGGCCGTAGGCGATGCGGCTTACGCAGATACCGAGGGGCTTTATCAGCTTAGACAGGTAGAGGGCGGTGGTCTCGCCCTTAACCGTAGGGTTCGTCGCTATAATGACTTCCTTGACCACGTCGTTCTTCAGCCGCACCATCAGACCGTCGATCGTGAGCTCTTCCGGACCAATCCCGTCGAGCGGCGAGAGAGCGCCCATCAGTGCATGGTAACGGCCCCGGAAGATACCGCTCTTTTCAAGGACCAGGATGTTGCTCGGCTCCTCCACCACGCAGATGCGGGAGCTGTCCCGTCTCTCGTCACGGCACACGGCGCAAATCTCATCCTCGGTGATATTATGACAGACCGTGCAATAGCGACTGTTGTTCTTGAGGTCCAGGATAGCCTGCGCGATCCCGGCCGCCTCTTCCCGCGGCATGCTGAGCACAGCGAACGCGAGGCGCTCTGCGCTCTTTCTACCAATGCCGGGGAGCTTCATGAACGACTCGACCATCCTGCCGAGTGTCTTGCCGGAAACCTCGGCCACCTGCGCGCCGGCTTTCCCCTGTCGCTTCGCGGGCGAGACGGCCCGGGATGCCTGTTCCTTCTCGACCACCGTCCTGTCTTGTTCACCTTGTATCATATCGATTTCGGACTGCGAAATTCGGATTGCGGAAGGAATATAATGCGAAATCGACGATCCAAAACCGCAATTTCTATATCAGCCCCGGCGGGAGTCCCATGCCGGCGGTAAGCTTTGCCATCTCATCTTTCATCAGGTCCTGCGACTTTCGAATCGCTTCGTTCACCGCTGCGGTGACAAGATCCTGGAGCATATCAATGTCTTTCGGGTCAACGACGGAAGGATCGATTTTTATCGAGAGGACCTCCTGGCGTCCGTTCGCGACCACCGTGACCATACCGCCGCCCGAGGAAGCTTCCACGGTCTTGCCTGCAGCCTCTTCCTGGAGCTTCTTTACCCGCTCCTGCATCTGCTGGGCCTGCTTCATGAGATTTCCGATCATGTTTTTTGACATTGAGCGCCTTTAGAGTTCGTGAAATTATATATCGGGTACACCCTGTTAGAGGTCGAGTACTCCAGCGACCCTGTGTACAATAACTCGTTCTGGTATGATATCAACCGCCGTCAAAGGTCAGAAGTGTTCTCGCATCCTCGAACGGGGTAAAAGGAATAATATAATAAAAGAATTTTTACGGTTTTGCAACTAAAATTGAATGGTTTATGGGTATATAAAAAAAACAAATGTGTAATACGGGATGCGCTGCCGCGTGTTTTGTTCACTCATGAGAATGGTTCTGCTCGATCACCTCGCCCTGCGTAAAGACCTTGAGCACATCCTGCACTGCTGGATCCTGATCGTCAGGCTTGCCTTTTTTTTGCGTCGTTTTTGCACCGGGCTGCGGGGTTGCCGCAAGAGGCTGGATCTTTATATTCACCTTTTTCTTCAGGATTTCTGTGGCAATCTCCTCAATCAGGACCCGGCTTTCGCGTTTTTCAACAAGCTCCAGTTGAAAAGCATTGCCCTGCACGCCGACCACGATCTGGTTCTCCGACAGCTCGATAAGCCTGCAATGCCCCAGCGCCGATGCCAGTCCCGGCTTTTTTGATTTCAGGGCTGTCATAATACTGCCCCAGAAGTCATCCTGTCCACCCTCCGCTCGTGGAGCATGCTGTGCCGGGACCGCCAACGGCTTCGCTCGATATTCCACAGACCGTTCGCTGATATGGTGTGCGGCGGACACTGCCGGCACGGTCGGCCTCTGGCCCGTGGCGAGCCGCGCTTCAAGCCCGTTCAGCATTCCAAGCACCTCGCCAAGCGGCTTGAGCGGTGCTAGATTGCATGCTTTGATGAGACCGATCTCGATCGTGAACCGCTGGTAGGGCGACCATCGCATGTCTTCAAGGGTCCTTGACAGGCTGTCAAAAAGCATCAGGAGGTGTTCAGATTCAGCACCGCCTGCCTGTTGTTTGATCGCCTCTATGTCCGCAGCAGGAAGCTCAATGATCCGTCCGGGATTTGTCGCGATCTTCACGACCATAAGGTTCCGGAGGTGTTCAACAACGCCCGCCAGGAACTGGCGCATGTCCTGCCCCTGCTCCAGCAACGCATCCACCTGTTTGAGCAAGCCAGCGGTGTCCCGTGATAAGAGTTCTGCAGTGAATGTTAATAGCGTGGCCTGAGCAACGGAGCCGAGGGTTGCCTGGAGATCTTCATCCCGGATCTCCATGCCGCTGTACGATACCGCCTGGTCCAGGATGCTCTGCGAGTCCCGCATGCTTCCTTCAGCGGCTCGGGCGATCATGGCCAGACCCTGGTCCGTTATGGTGATACCCTCGGCAGCAGCGATCGTGCGCAGCCTCTCGATAATGTCATGGAGCGCGACCCGCTTAAAGCCATAACGCTGGCAGCGGGAGTGGATCGTGGCGGGGATCTTCTGGGGTTCGGTGGTCGCGAAGATAAAGAGGACATGGGGTGGCGGTTCTTCGAGGGTCTTGAGCAAGGCATTAAATGCCTCGTTCGTGAGCATGTGGACCTCGTCGATCACGTAGACCTTGTACTTGCCGACCACGGGCGCATACTTGACGGCCTCGCGCAGCTCTCGAATATGCTCTATACCGCGGTTCGATGCTCCGTCGATCTCGATGACGTCCACGGACGTGCCGGCTGCGGTCTCGAGACACGAATCGCACGTACCGCAGGGCGTTGGAGTAGGCCCTTTTATGCAGTTGAGCGCCTTGGCAAGAATACGCGCGGTGGTAGTCTTGCCTACGCCTCGCGGGCCGGAGAAGAGGAATGCATGGGCAAGCCGGTCGGTAATAATGGCGTTCTGAAGTGTCCGCGTGATGTGCGCCTGACCCACTACATCATCGAATACCTGTGGCCTCCATTTTCTTGCCAAAACCTGATAGCTCATGAAATCCTCATCATGACGGGACAGCCCAATACTGAGATTACCACTGACCCCGAACAATATAATCGGACGAGGGGCAACCTGTTAAAAAAAAAGCTCACAAGCCCGGGCTTCCCTGCGGCACACCAGGAACCCGTTTACCGCTGCTTCCTTCCGGACCTGACGGGATTCACGGACCATGGTTGCGCAGGACCCGGGCTCATGAGCGCTACTTTGCAAGTCTATTCTTTCTAACGAGTTTATTTATAGGGTCTTAAGAGTGCTAAATCAAACTCTTTAGTCTCCCAACCGGCACGACTCTTGAGTCTGTTTTTCAATATGGCGGAGAGGGTGGGGTTCGAACCCACGTTAAGTTTCCCTAAACACGCTTTCCAAGCGTGCGCCTTCAGCCGCTCGGCCACCTCTCCGTTTGCTACAGTTCACGGTCCGGAGTTCGTAGTTTAAAAATAATAAACTAATCCCTCGCTCGTATCGTCTTGCTTTGCTTAACTCAGTGCGTTGAATCTGATCCTTATTAGTGAACTTGGCGGAGAGGGGGGGATTTGAACCCCCGGTGGAGTTACCCCCACAACAGTTTTCGAGACTGCCGCCTTCAGCCAGCTCGGCCACCTCTCCGGATAACCATGGTCTGCGGATTGTTACCTCTCATTCGTGATATTACTCACTCTTTAGACTTTCTCTCGAAGTTTTTCAAAAAACCCTGAGAGTATCTGCCGGCATTCAGCCTCGAGCACTCCCGGCGTGATCCGGTACACATGATTCAACCCGCCGTCACGCACCACATCATATACGGACCCGAGTGCGCCAGCTTTGGGGTCCCGGCAGCCGTAGACTAGCCTGTTGACCCGTGCGAGCACCAACGCGCCCGCACACATAAGACAGGGCTCGAGGGTCACGTAGAGAGTTGCGTCCTGTAACCGCCACCTGCCAAGCCTCGCAGCCGCCTCCCTGAGCGCCAGTGTTTCTGCGTGTGCTGTAGGGTCCTGCCAGGTCTCGCGCATATTATGCGCAACTGCGATGACCTCACCCGCGATCACCAGCACGGCACCAACCGGGATTTCTCCGCACGCGACGGCCTTCTCAGCCTCGGCCAGCGCCATGCGCATAAAATCTTTGTCCGTTCTGCACCCCGGTCGGTTCATCTTTTTTTTAAGAATGGTGCGCCCAAGAGGATTCGAACCTCTGGCCTACGGATTCGTAGTCCGTTGCTCTATCCAGCTGAGCTATGGGCGCAAAATAAAGCGCACAGATGCAAGTATGCATCTGTGCACCGATTGACAGGATTGCGCCGGTCACGATTACTTCGAAACACCACCCACGAGCGTGATTGCGAGCTTCTCATGGGAGAACGGATGAATACTAGGGTTCAGGGAAAAGAGCCAGCCTTTCCAGTCTTCTTTACCCGGCTCAGTCACCAACACCTGCACCGCAGGATTGTTCGACTTGTCGGAAAGTGACGTGATTTCCTTGTCGCCCATCTTGAAGTCCGGCAGGAATGCGAGAACCTTAACTTTGACCTTCGTGTTCGGTACTGCCAGCTCAGACCCTACCGCTATGGTATATTCTTTCTTGGACTTCGCAACCTTGTCCTCGACCGCAAGCTTTACTGCGGACCATTTCGTTGATACTTCTTTAGAAACCGTGACGGTGCGGTCTACCTTCGGCATAGCTGCAGGCATACCCGTACCTGTCGGTATTCCGCCTTCCATGCTCGGGTGTCCTGGGGGCAATTGCGGTTTCTCCTCTTTTTTCTTGCAACCCGCGAATGAAAATACGAGACCACTGACCAGAATAACTGTTAGAAGCTTCTTCATCGATACATCCTCCTTCACAATCTTTTTTTGAACGCAATATGCAGGCACATCGCCTGCTTTTATGTATTCTTTGCACGCACAGTCTCAAAATGGCGGAGAGGCCGGGATTCGAACCCGGGGTGGAGTCACCCCCACAACTGCTTAGCAGGCAGCTGCCTTCAGCCGCTCGGCCACCTCTCCGCGTTGCTACTGCCAATTGAATCCATCGGGTTTATAGAGTCTAACAAATGTAATTCTTCGATTCGTGAGACTTGCAACTCGCTAGATTCTAAAGACTATCGATAGATTTGGCGGAGAGAGAGGGATTCGAACCCCCGGAGCTTTCGCTCAACGGTTTTCAAGACCGCCGCCTTAAACCGCTCGGCCATCTCTCCGTGAACTTGCACGTCGGTTTAAACCGCGTGAACCACTTAATCGGCTCTCGGCGTTATTCTCTCTTCTCCACCCATATATTTCCGGAGCACTTCGGGGACCACAACGCTCCCATCGGGCTGCTGAAAATTCTCCAGGACCGCCACCACGGTTCGGCCCACGGCAAGACCGGAGCCATTCAGCGTGTGTACCAGCTCGGTCTTCTTCCCACCTTTGGGCTTGTACCGGATGTTCCCGCGCCGCGCCTGAAAGTCCTCAAAGTTGGAACACGAGGAGATCTCCCGGTATTTGTTCTGCGCCGGGAGCCAGACCTCGATGTCATACGTCTTTGCCGCGGAAAATCCCATGTCCCCGGTGCAAAGAGCGATCACCCGGTACGCAAGACCAAGTCGCTTGAGCACGTCTTCGGCATTGCGGGTGAGTTTTTCCAGTTCTTCGTACGAATCTTCAGGTTTCGAAAACTTGACCAGCTCCACCTTGTTGAATTGGTGCTGCCGGATGAGCCCGCGCGTGTCCTTTCCATAGGAACCCGCCTCGCGGCGAAAACACGGTGTATAGGCCGTGTAAAGCACCGGGAGCTTTTCTTCCGGCAGAATCTCGTCCCGATGGATATTGGTTACCGGAACTTCTGCGGTAGGAATTAGATAGTATGTCCCGTTCTCAACCCGAAAGAGCTCTTCCTCGAACTTGGGAAGCTGGCCCGTCGCAGTCATGCTCGCCTTGTTCACCATAAATGGCGGGAGCACTTCCAGATAGCCATGCTCAAGGGTGTGCAACTCAAGCATGAAGTTTATCAGGGCGCGCTCGAGCCGTGCGCCCATGCCTTTATAAAGAGCGAATCGAGCGCCGGTGATCTTGGCGGCCCGGTCAAAATCGATAATGTCCAGGTATTCGGCCAGATCCCAATGAGGCTTGGGATCGAACGAGAACTTTGGCGGCTCACCGCCCTGCGGAGACCACCGCCTGATCTCCTGGTTGTCGTTCTCGTCCTTGCCATCGGGCACGGAGGAATGCGGCAGGTTTGGAATATTGAGCAGGATGTTCCGCTGGGCTTCTTCAATGTCGCGGGTGCTGTTTTCGAGCAAGGCGATCTGGTCGCCCTCCGCACGCATCTCCGCGACCTTGTCCTCTGCCGGCTGCCCGACCTTCTTGAGTCGGCCGATCTCCTCGGAGACCTCATTGCGCCTGCGGCGAAGGGTCTCGATCTCCTGCTGCGCTGCGCGCCTTTTCGTATCCAGCGCCAGGAACTCCGTCAGATCAATTGTGATTCCACGACGGGACAGCGCGGCCTTGACGGTATTCGTGTTATCCCTAACAAACCGCAAATCAAGCATTTAAGGTAACATTCTCCTTGTATGTTGTCAATAACTTTTCTTAATGATCCTGGTCTCGAGCGCCCGGATCTTGATCTGAATGGCCTCTGGATTCGAATAGACGGGTTCAATCTCCTTGTAGAGCTTGAGCGCTTCTGCCAGACTATCATCTGCTTCAAAACAGCCGGCGAGGGCGAACGTGGCCTTGATTGCAAGCTCTTTATCGGTGCTATTCTCAAGCGTTTTTCGGTAATACGACTCTGCGCTTTTCAGCTCGCCCTTTGCAAATGCAGCGGTCCCCAGCCGGTAATAGGCAATCCGTGACTGCGGCCCGTTGGGGAATTCCGCCACCTGCAGCATCCAGATATCGCGCGCTTCGTCCCGCTTGCCGAGACGGAACAGATTATCGGCAAGACTGTACAGGCTCTTTTCCCTCACCTCGCGGTCCGAATACTCCGCAGCCCTTCGGTATTCCGCCGTAGCGCGTTCGTAATCACTGTATCCGAGCTCATAGATCTGGGCGATGTACCACTGGGCAGCGGGCGCCATGTCCCTTTGCGGATACCGTTTCAAGAGCAGTCGCAAGGTCTGAAGCGCCTTCTCGGTCTCGCCGAGGTAAAGGAATTGCGTCACCCCTGCCCAGTAAAGTGCGTCATCAGCTCGCGAACTGGAGGGGTGCTCCTTAACGAGCTCAAAATACAGCCTGACTGCACTCTGGTAATCACCTGCATTCCAGAGCTTGGTCGCAGCCTCAAACTCGTTCTGCGCGGCCTTATCAAAAACATTACAGCCAGACAACACGAATATCGTAAGCAGAAGAACAATCACAAGCTTCTTCATGACGCGCTGGTATCCTGGGCATCGGACGGCTCCGGCGAGCTCTTCTCCGGAGCTGTTTCTTTTTCTTCTTCACGTTCTGCCACCTTAGCAAAGCTGACCACTTTATCGCCCTCTTCGATATCGAAGAGTCGCACGCCCTGCGTGTTCCTACCTTGAACCGAAATGTCTTTGGCCCGGATGCGAATTACCTTGCCGTTCGACGTTATGAGAATGATCTCGTCTTCCGCGGACACCTGAGCCATGCCGACCACCCGGCCATTCTTTTCCATGATCTTGATTGTGATGATGCCCTTGCCGCCCCTGCCCTGGCTTCGGTAGTCTTCGAGCGTGCTTCGTTTGCCGTAGCCGTTCTCGGTCACGGTCAGGATCGTGGAATCGTCGCGCACGATCTCCATACCGACGACCTCGTTGCCCTTATCGAGCCGTATCCCGATCACACCCTTACCGGTGCGACCGATCTCCCGCACATCGGTCTCAGAGAACCTGATCGAGAGACCATCCTTGGTACCGAGGAACACATCGCATTTGCCGTCCGTCACCTCAGCCGCGATGAGCTCGTCACCCTCTTCAAGCGTGATCGCGATGATGCCCGAGGGCCGCGGATGACTGTACGAATCAAGCTCTGTTTTCTTGATAATGCCCCTTTTCGTCGCCATTAGGATGAATTTGTCCGGCGTAAAATGGCGAATCGGGAGAGCGGCCGTGACCCGTTCATTCTGTCCCATCTGGAGCAGGTTCACGATCGCCTTGCCCTTTGCCTGCCTGCCTGCCTCGGGAATCTGGTGCACCTTAAGCCAGTACACCCGGCCCTTGTTCGTGAAGAAAAGGATATAGCTGTGCGTGGTGGCCGTGAAGAGCCGTTCGACAAAATCGGTTTCCTTGGTCTCCATCCCCATCTTGCCCTTGCCGCCGCGCCGTTGCGCACGATAGGTCGTGAGCGGGATGCGTTTGATATAGCCCGCATGAGAGATGGTGATCACCATATCCTCGTCCTTGATCAGGTCCTCGATGTCGATCTCCGAAGTTTGTGCCACAATCTCGGTCCGGCGCGCATCGCCGTACTCTGCTTTGAGGGCAAGCAACTCGTCCCTGATGATTTTCATCACCAGCGCGTCGGAACCGAGTATTTCGGTCAATCGAGCGATTTCCTTGAGCACCTCTTCATATTCCGCAATAATCTTGTCTCGCTCAAGTCCCGTAAGCCGCTGGAGCCGCATCTCAAGGATGGCCTGGGCCTGGATCTCCGAGAGTGTGAACTCACGAACCAGCCCAATCCTGGCCTCCTCCGGGTTCGCCGACGCCTTGATCAGCGCGATGACCGCATCGAGATTATCGAGTGCGATTTTGAGCCCCAACAGGATATGTGCGCGCTCCTCAGCTTTTCTCAGGTCGAACTTGGTCCTGCGCACCACCACTTCCCTGCGATGCTGGATAAAGTTCGACAGGAGCTTGCGCAGATTCAACACACGGGGCTGGTTGTTCACGAGCGCGAGCATGATCACACCAAAGGTCGATTGCATGGCCGTATGTTTGAAGAGCTGGTTCAGGATCACTGTTGAGAGCTCGCCTTTTTTCAGATCGATCGCGATGCGCATGCCTTCGCGGTCCGACTCATCGCGGATCTCGGATATGCCCGTGATCTTCTTCTCCTGGACAAGCTCGGCGATCCGCTCAAGTAGTCGTGCCTTGTTCACCTGATAAGGGAGCTCGGTCACGACGACGCTCTCACGGTCGCCCTTGCCTTCTTCGATCGTTGCCCGGGCACGCATCTGGATGATGCCCCGGCCCGTCATATAGGCCTGGCGGATGCCTTCATAGCCGTGGATAAAGCCGGCAGTCGGAAAGTCCGGCCCCTTGATCGAGGTCATGAGTTCGGGGATCGTGACTTCGGGGTTGTCGATCATCATGATGAGCCCGCCAACGACCTCGGAAAGATTATGCGGAGGGATGTTCGTGGCCATGCCCACGGCGATGCCGGCGGAACCGTTGATCAGAAGGTTGGGGACACGCGTGGGCAGCACAGACGGCTCGACCGTCGTGTCGTCAAAGTTCGGAGTGAAATCAACCGTCTCCTTGTCAATGTCAGCAAGCAGCTCTTCTGCCAATTTGGTAAGCCGCGCTTCGGTATACCGGTACGCCGCTGCCGGGTCGCCGTCAACAGACCCGAAGTTGCCCTGACCGTCCACAAGCGGATAGCGCATGTTGAAGTCCTGGGCCATCCTGACCATGGTGTCATACACCGCGCTGTCGCCGTGGGGATGGTACTTCTTCAGGACCTCGCCCACAACACCGGCGCTCTTTGAATACTTCTTATTGTGCAGGAGCCCTTCGCGGAACATGGCATAGAGAATCCGCCTATGCACGGGCTTTAGGCCGTCGCGCACATCAGGAAGCGCCCGTCCCACGATGACGCTCATGGAGTAATCGAGGTAAGAGGTCTTCATCTCCTGCTCGATATTGATCTGTGATTTTATCTCTTGAGGTTCCATGATGGTATCAGTCTTTCGAAACTATTGAGTTCTCTGGGGTCTAAAGAGTTGAAAGTCAAGTGATGAGCGCTGTGTCCTGAGTTCTTTAGACGCACAACACACGTTGGACTCCCGACTCTGTTTATACGTCAAGATTTCTCACTTCCAGCGCATGGCGCTGGATGAAGGCACGGCGCGGCTCTACCGCATCGCCCATGAGAATCGTAAAAATCTCGTCTGCCTTGACCGAGTCCTCGATGGTAACCTGGAGAAATGTCCGTTTCTCCGGGTCCATGGTCGTCTTCCAGAGCTGTTCGGGGTTCATCTCGCCCAAACCTTTATACCGTTGGATCGCGAGACCCTTCTTGCCGAGTTCGAGAACATAGTGCGCCAGCTTGCCTGGGTTAACGAAGATCCTTTCTTCATTTTTCTCCCGGATCTTATACACCGGCCCGCCGAGCCCGAGAAGAGCCGGCGACAGGCTCTGGAGTTCACGGAACTCGGGCGTGGTCACGAAGTTCTCATCAAGAATGATACTCGAGTGCGCTGCATCGTATTTTGAATCAAAGCGGAGTCGGAGGGCCTGGTGTTCCTCGTCCGG
Source organism: Nitrospirota bacterium (assembly GCA_963796285.1). Classification (GTDB taxonomy): domain Bacteria; phylum Nitrospirota; class UBA9217; order UBA9217; family UBA9217; genus JALNZF01. The sequence continues at coordinate 118,746 of CAWCKW010000006.1, read as the reverse complement.
TTCGATCGCCCACTCGGTCCTGGTCTTGGGATGAAATTGCTTGAGATACTCCTCCACGGTGAGAGCTAGTGATTTGAGCTTCTCCTCTTCCTTGAGGTATGCTTTACTAAATGTCTTATCGAGCAGGATCGAGCGCAGCACCATGACATCGAGCCGTTTCCTGCGGAACTTGTCAAGAGTCCGTTCGAATTGCACGAGCTTCTTGAGCGTGGAGGTCAACCGCTCGCCGGTAAGCCATAGGTCCTGCTCCGTCGCAAACAGCTCAATGTCTTCCGCTGCCAGATCGAGCAAAAAGTCCTCCATGCGCGATTCGTCCTTGATATAGCGCTCCGTCTTGCCACGCTTTACTTTAAAGAGCGGCGGCTGCGCAATATAGAGATAGCCGCGCTCGATGATCTGAGGCATCTGGCGGTAGAAGAACGTAAGCAGCAGGGTGCGAATATGGGCGCCGTCAACATCTGCGTCGGTCATGATCACGATCTTATGATAGCGGATCTTGGCGATATTGAACTCCTCGCGTCCGATGCCTGCCCCAAGAGCGGTGATGAGCACCCTGATCTCGTCGCTTGAGAGCATTTTGTCAAAGCGCGCCTTCTCCACGTTCAGGATCTTTCCTTTGAGTGGAAGAATGGCCTGATTTTTCCGGTCCCTGCCCTGTTTGGCAGAACCGCCTGCTGAATCTCCCTCAACAATGAAGATCTCTGAGAGGGCCGGGTCCTTTTCCTGGCAATCCGCGAGCTTGCCCGGAAGGGATGTTGAGTCAAGGACGCCCTTACGCCGTGTGAGTTCCCGGGCTTTCCGGGCTGCCTCGCGCGCCCGGGCTGCGTTCAAACCCTTCTCCGCTACCTTGCGCGCGACCGCAGGGTTCTCTTCAAGATAGGCGCCGAGGGACTCGTTCACCATGGCCTCGACGATGCCCTTGACCTCGCTGTTACCAAGCTTGGTCTTGGTCTGTCCCTCGAACTGCGGGTTTTGCAGGCGCACGCTCACGACTGCCGTCAATCCCTCGCGCACATCCTCTCCCGAGAATGCCTCGTCGCCGTTCTTGAGCAGTCCGCTCGCGACCGCATAACCGTTCACGGTGCGCGTGAGCGCGGCCTTGAACCCCACGAGGTGCGTGCCCCCCTCCTGGGTGTTGATGTTGTTCGCGAAGGCGAAAACCTGCTCGACATAGCTGTCGTTGTACTGGAGCGCGATCTCTACAAAGATGCCTTCCCGTTCCTTGGTAAGATAAATCGGGGTCGGATGAAGCGTTGCCTTGTTCTTATTCAGGTACTCGATAAACGAAACAATGCCGCCTTCATAGAAGAAGGTCTGTTTCTTGCTTGAGCGTTCATCCTGAATCGAGATCTTCAAACCCCGGTTCAGAAACGCAAGCTCGCGCAAACGCTGGGATAGGATGTCATAGCTATACTCCCGGTCCTCAAAGATCTGGAAATCGGGCTTGAAGGTGATCTTAGTGCCCGTCGTGGTCGTCGTGCCGGTCTCCGCGAGCGGGGCCTGCGGGTTGCCCCGCTCGTATCGTTGCTGATACACCTTGCCGCTCTGCTTAATCTCGAGCTCGAGCCACTCCGAGAGAGCGTTCACCACAGACACGCCCACGCCATGGAGGCCACCCGATACCTTGTACACGTCGCTGTCGAACTTGCCGCCTGCGTGAAGCACAGTGAGGGCTACCTCGGCGGCCGAACGCTTCTGCGTGCTATGCATCTGAGTGGGGATACCGCGGCCGTCGTCAATCACGGTGACACTGTTGTCGATATGGATGATGACATCGATGTTCTTGCAGAAGCCTGCCATAGCCTCATCCACGCTGTTGTCCACAATCTCGTAGACCAGGTGGTGAAGGCCGACGCTGCCGGTGCTGCCGATGTACATGGCCGGCCGTTTACGCACTGCCTCAAGACCTTCGAGCACCTTTATGCTGTCTGCAGTATATTCCATCCACTCCTCGCAAAAAGAGGGATTTGACCGCACCATGCGGAGCAATCCCTCATGCCAAGAACAAGTTCCGAATAACTGAGTTCAAATCTCAAATAAGCCCCAATAGACAATCGCGAATGCCAAACATCGCTGATATCGGTTATTGGTATTTTAGAATTTTATTTTGGGTTTGGCGTTGGGCTTTTTTCTTACACCCTCATCGGCATCACAACGCACTTATAATTTTCGTCGCCCTCTTCCGTGATCAGGCACGGGCTCAGCGCATCGCTCAGCTCAAGAGAGATGGTCTCGCGGTCCATGGCCATAAGCACATCCATGAGATAGCGTGAATTGAACCCGATCGCAATCGCCTCGCCCTTGTAATCCACCACCAGCTCTTCATTCGCCTCACCCACTTCCGGATTGTTCGTGGAAAGAATGAGCCTGCCCGATTCAAGCTGCAGTTTTACGGCGTTGGTCTTTTCCTTGGACAGGATCGAAACGCGCTTCACCGCATGGGTGAACGCGTCTTTGGACACGGTGACCTTCTTCGTACTCTTCGCAGGCACAACCTGGAGGTAGTTGGGATAGTTGCCGTCGATGAGCTTTGATACCATGACCAGGCCGTCACGCTTAAACAGCGCGTGGTTCTTGCTGAACCCAAGCCTAAGCTCGGTCTTGGGAGCATCTTCCTCAAGGAGCCGCCGAAGCTCTACCATCGCCTTTTTGGGGATGATGATGCCCTCTTCCTTGTGCTTGGCATCAACCACACGATCTATCATCGAAAGTCGGTGTCCGTCGGTGCCGACCATCCTGATGTTGAGGCCGCCTTTGGTCTGGGTCATGTGGACAAAGAGGCCGTTCAGCACATACCGCGCATCGTTTTCGCCCACGGCATAGAGCGTCTTCTTGATCATGTCGCGAAGCGTATCGCCTTCGATGACGATCATACCTTCTTCCGCGACATCAGGGAGCGCAGGATACTCGTCCCTTGGCAACCCGACGAGCTTGAACTGTGAATGGCCCGTTTGTATCCTGACCCAGTTATTTTCTTCGACGTTGATCTGTATGTCATCGGCTGGTAGCTCACGCACGATCTCATACATTTTCTTCGCTGACACGGTGACGGCGCCGGGCTTATCGACTGCCGCCTCATAACGCCCGCGCAGCCCGATCTCAAGGTCCGTAGCGATTATCTCCACACCGCGGTCATCTGCAATAAGGAGCATGTTCGAGAGAATAGGCATGGTGTTCTTCTTTTCCACGACACCCTGGATCCTCTGCAACCCCTTCAGAATTTCCTCTTTTTTAATTTTCAGTTTCATCAGGGAAGCCTCCTGTCACGTCCACGAATACTATCAGAATCCCCAGCAAATAGCAATATTTTTTTATGGTTTATTGCCTTTATATTTCAATGTCTTAACTGTTTAATTAACATCTCCAGCTTGGCTTTTAACTCGGGGTCTTTTTCTTTTTTTTCCTCAATTACTTTGCACGCGTGAATGACAGTGCTGTGGTCCTTGCCGCCAAAGAAAAGTCCTATATCAGGCAGCGATGAACCGGCAAGCGTTCTGCAGAGATACATTGCGACCTGGCGAGGCAGAACCACGGCCCTGGTGCGGCGTTTCGACTTGAGATCGGAGATTTTCACGCCGAACGCTTCGGACACGATTTTCTGCACAAGTTCGTTGGTGATAACCCGTTCCCTGCTGTCAAGAAGATACTTGAGCTCATTCTTGGCAAGCTCCTGCGTTATCTCGGTGTTCGTGAGCGACGAGACCGCACCGAGCTTCACCAGGCCGCCTTCAAGCTCCCGGATGTTGCTTTTCATCATCGAGGCCAGAAATTCCGCAACATCATCGGGCAGTCGGATGCTCCAGAACTCCGCCTTTTTCTTCAGGATTGCTATCCGAGTCTCGAGGTCCGGCAGCTGAATGTCCGAAATCAGTCCGGACTCGAATCGAGAACGGAGCCGCTCCTCGATATCGGGAATTTCCTTGGGCTGGCGGTCGCTGGTGAGCACTATCTGCTTCTGTGCTTCATAGAGGGTATTGAAGGTATGAAAGAACTCCTCCTGGGTCCGCTCTTTGCCTGCAATGAACTGGATATCATCTATGAGCAGGACGTCCATGTTCCGATACTTCTGCCGGAACTCCTCCATCCGCTGATGGCTCATTTTGTTAATGAGTTCGTTTGTGAATTGTTCGGATGAGAGGTATGCAACTTTTGTTCGCGGAGATTTGCTCTGAATGTGGTGGCCGATGGCGTTTACGAGATGGGTCTTGCCCAGTCCGACGCCGCTGTAAATAAAGAGGGGATTGTACGATCGGCCAGGCGCGTCCGCCACGGCCTTGGCCGCAGCGTGTGCAAATTGATTGCTTGGACCTACGACGAAATTGGCAAAGGTATACTTTTTTTCAAAGAGCCCTATCTTGTCTTCACGGCCCTCTTTTTTTTCTTCTTTGGTCAGGCGAACGGTTTTTTTTGCCGCCAACTGTGGCTGGACAAAGAAATCGATCTCCACATCTTCCCGCTTGGTTACTTCCTTGATGACATCAGAAAGAGTGCTCCAGTGATGCTCTTTTATCCAGTCCCTATGGAACTTGCTTGGGACCTCGATCTGTATCTTGTTGCCGTCTATCGAAAGGAGCTTTGACTGGCTGAACCAGGTGTCGTAACCCTGCTTGGACATACGGTTTTCTATGAGCAACAGTATCTCTTCCCAAACGCGTTCCTGATCCATACATACCCCAAAAATATCTGGAAAAACAACTCTGGTTACAAACATGCTTATCCACAGGTGTGGATAATGAGTTTTTGGTTTAATTTTCGATAGGTTACGCTATCACGCGGAGGCTTATTGTCCGCTTTTTGTTGCCCTATTATTATGAGATTTTACGTATTGCTGCATGAGTAGGCTTAGCATGCATCTTGCTAATCTGTTCTGACGCTGGTTACCAGCGAGGCAGACTATACCAGAACACAGGTCTTCTGGCAAGGTATTTTTAACCATTGACATCTGCTTTCCGTTTCCAGTCATTTAATCCTACAAACCATACCCGCCAATCATCTACATACTCAAAACTCTAGATCGCATGCATGGTATGTTAAAAAACACATCGATCTCCCAGCAAAGTTCTTGTGTGTACTATTGAAAAAACGCTTGACTTTGCTCCCACCGGCTGTATAATAAAACAGGTGTTTCAATGGTAGATATTATTGTTTATTTTTTTGGAGGTGAAGGATATGTCAGCAGATATAAAGTTTGATCAGTTTTTGGATGCAAAAGGCATGAGCTGCCCGTTGCCGATATTGAAAACAAAGAAAGCAGTGGAAGCGCTCTCCAAGGATCAGATCCTCAAAGTAGAGTCCACCGACGCCGGTTCGAAGAATGATATGGCATCGTGGGCAAAAAGAACGGGCAATGAAATCGTGAAGGTCGAAGAAGGTTCGGGCACATTCACGTTCTACATCAAAAAAACGGCATAAGGAGAATACCATGGCAAATAAAAAAATGACGATCATTGCATCCAAGGGCTCACTGGACATGGCTTATCCGCCCCTGATCCTCGCTACTACGGCCGCATCCATGGACGTTGATGTGACGATATTTTTTACGTTCTTCGGGCTCGACATCATAAAAAAGGGCAATGCCGATAAGCTCAAGATCTCGCCCATCGGAAACCCTGCGATGCCGATGCCGGTGCCTATCCCCACACTCATCGGGTCGCTTCCCGGCATGGAGGCCATGGCAACTGCAATGATGAAATCCAACTTCAATAAGCACGGTGTTGCTTCTATCGGCCAGCTTCTTGATCTTGCCAAGGAGGCGGGAGTAAAGCTCATCGCTTGCCAGATGACCATGGACGTGATGGGCGTGAAGCAGTCGGACATCGTCGATGGGGTTGAGTTCGGTGGCGCCGCTGCCTGGCTGGATTCAGCTATCGACGCACAGATCAATCTTTTCGTTTAACAGGATTTATTTATCACCTGCGCGACGCTCCTGAACATGTTTCAGGTTAAGAAACCGGTCTCCCATGGGACCGGTTTCTTATTGTCTATGCTCCTCTCCTCTGGACATTTTTTCTGATTTATGATAAAACCTTTCCAATCATGCAGATTCCTGATAACCTTAAATATGATGAGAAAGGCCTGATCCCCGCGGTAATCCAGGACTGGAAAACTAACGAGATATTGATGGTCGCGTATATGAACGCTGCCTCGCTTCAGAGGACGGTCGAATCCGGTTTCACCTGGTACTGGAGCCGTTCTCGACAGAAGTTCTGGCAAAAGGGCGAGACCTCCGGCAATATCCAGCGCGTTAAAGATATTCTATACGATTGTGATCAGGACACACTTCTGATTAAAGTCGAACAGACCGGTCCTGCCTGCCATACCGGAGAACGCTCTTGTTTTTTTAGAAGTTTTTCTGAGAACCTACCGGGAGATACAAAATGAGTCCCGACCCGCACTGTATTTTTTGCAAGATCATCGAGAAAAAAATCCCGGCAACGATTCTCCATGAGGACGAGTACGCAGTCGCCTTCGAGGACCTCAATCCCCAGGCGCCTGTTCACACGCTCATTGTGCCAAAAAAACATATCGCTGACATCCACAGCATCGCCATTACAGATCGTGAACTCATTGGCCATCTCTTCTTTATTGCCAAAACCATTGCTTCGAAGAAAGGTCTCGATAAGGGCGGTTATCGGATGGTCATCAACAACGGCCTTGATGCAGGACAGTCCGTGTTCCACATCCATCTCCATCTATTATCCGGCCGCAGGTTTGCCTGGCCGCCGGGTTAAAAAACTACCCACATTCGCCTGTGTATGGATTTTTGATAACCTGTGTATAGTTCCTCGCATCCAGTTATCAACACCACTATCCCCCTCTACGCACATCGCTGAACCTCCTTTATCCGGTCGTGCTTTGTTTTATTTCTCAACGCCTTTTCTTCTCTGCTCACATATCCACATGCCCTACTACTACTACTACTAATTTATTTAATATATATTAATAGTAATTAAGATAAACAAGCCATCTGAATAACATCATCTCGCGTTACACAACAAAATACAAAAATCATTTGTTAATTGTACCTCTCGCGTGGTATCTTTATGTCCAGTCGTTAATAACTCCACCGCGTGATCTTCAGGAGGAGAACATGAAAATAATGAGATTGTGTTTGTTATCACCCATTCCTACGATGCCATTGAACGTACCGCAGCAGCACTCCGGCTTGCCACGAACATGGTAGCATTCGATCTGATCAGTAGTACAAATGTCATTCTTAATTCTCCAGCAAACCCGAACAATGGGTATGCAGGCCTATCAAGACTGTCATATGTCCGAACAATATTTAAGGATAATAGTGGACGAGTTTAAACTGGGGCACAAAGAGTTTATCGAGTTGCATGACCTCTTGAAAGTCATGGGGTTGTGCGATAGCGGGGGTATGGCAAAAACCGCGATCGCAGCGGGCTCTGTTAAGGTTAATGGAAGTGTGGAATTCCGTAAGCGATGTAAGATGCGGAAAGGGCAAATTGTTGAATTTCAAGGCCGGAAAATTAATGTTATCTGAGCAGCGAATTAATTGTGGCCGCGCTTTATGCACAAAGGTAACATGCATCCCGCAGGATACTATTTACAGATGACTCAATTCGTGATATGAAACGCCATATGAAGAATATTGCAAATTTTCTATTCGAAGCAGGCATGCTGAAGCGCACGCCCCGGAGCGGATTTCAATTCCTCGGCACTGGTGCTGAGTCAGTGGCTGAGCACATATTTCGCACGACCTACATCGGCTACGCGCTCGGGAAACTTGCCACGGGGGTTAATGTAGACCGGATGATCAAGATGTGCCTGTTCCACGATCTGCCGGAAGCGCGGACAGGCGACCTCAACTATGTGAATAAAAAGTATGTCGAGGCAAATGAGAACAAGGCAGTCGAAGATCTGGCGCAGACATTGCCGTTCGGCAGCGAGATAAGGGAGTTGATCCAGGAGTTCATCGAAGGAAAGACCGATGAGGCGCGATTGGCACGCGATGCAGACCAGCTGGAGATGATCCTCGCGCTCAAGGAATACAAAGACCTCGGAAACAAGTATGCAGACGAGTGGCTTGAGTTCTCGCTCAAACGACTGCAAACGGACTCAGCAAGGGAACTCGCGAAGACGATCCTGGAAACCGACTCATCGTTGTGGTGGTTCAGCGACAAGAGTGACTGGTGGATAAGCGGCGGCAAGCGCTGATACCTTGCAATAGGCTTCTGATGGCGTCATGTCAGCCGAGACGCTGATCCGATACAAAGCACATCCACGCTGTGTGTAGTGATCGATAAGCGGCTCGGTCCTTTCACGGAATATCGATAGTTTTTTATCGACCAGTTCCATGTTATCATCGACCCGGTCCGTCCTGTCTCCACCGACATTCTCCCGAATGCGGCAAACAACATCATCTGCAGAACAGTCAAGAATAACCACTGTGTGGATCGCAGCAAGCGTCGCGATATCGATTGCCTGCCCCGCATGGCGCGGGATCCCGTTCAGGACGAGTACCTCGTGTTGAGCGAACCCAACCCGGTCCAAGTACAGAGAGATGATCTTTTTTGCGAGGAGAAAGTGCTCGTTCTCGAGCAGGAGACCGCGCTCAAGAACGCCGTGAATAAAGTCAAGCTCCGCTGTAGAGTAAGCAGCAGACCGCTGGCCTCCTGAAATAGCACCGCGCAACTCCGAGCCGAAATCGAGATGCCGGCACGTTCTTCCGAACAGACCGTTCTGCGCAATGACATCACCTAGCGGGCTCTTGCCAACACCGGTCGGGCCGAGCAGGAGAATGGCGTCAACAGGGAATGTGTAGGGTGTTTTCATATTGAGTCGATACAGGATCGGGGGACACGGCAACAACAAGCATAGAGCCTGTCCCTGCATACAACATTCCTCATCGGTTGAGTTTTTTCCGTAACAGCGCCAAACTTTTTTCTTGATGCGATCGTCAGTTGGTCCTCCGGCATCCGGTCGAGGTTGGACAGCCGATTGCTTCGCATTTGTGCGGCTCCCGGATCACGGGCGTGTTGCTTTTCACCGTGCAGATGAAGGTGGGAGATATCCAGTGTTGTGTTTTTTGCTGGAATGATATGGTCCACGACATCCAGGAGCTCCAGCACAGCGATCTTTCGAGTACCGCACTGTACCAAAAAAGCCGTGCTAAGTCAAAACCCTGTTTACTTATGGTTTTTCGCTTGACATATTTACTTTTTCGCTTATAATACCCGCCTGTTCATAAATACCACCGAAGGAGCAAGGCGATGTCGGAAACAACAGCACAAAAAAGCAATCTTAAGCAAAAACGGGCACAGGGCTTCAGGAAGCGGATGAGCACAGCTACGGGCAGGAATGTTATCAAGCGCCGCAGGGCCAAGGGAAGAAAGCGTCTCTCCGTATAATTCCGGGCCGGGAAAGACGCGATGCCGTACGCATATCGAAAGAGCGAGCGGATTCGAAAAAATTCAGAGTTTACAGCTACCATGAAGGGCAAAAGACTGTCGGTTGACGGTCTTTCTCTTTTTTATATCAAGAACGATAAGGGTAACTTCAGGATCGGTATAGCCGTTAGTAAAAAACTGGCGAACGCAGTAACGAGAAACCGGGTCAGACGGCAGATACGGGACTGCATTATGAAGACACTGCGGGACCAGACGATCGGATTTGACCTGGTGTTCGTGGCGCGGCGGGAACTGATCACTGCAGAGTATGAAAAGATCATGAAGGCCGTTGAAACCATTCTCCAGCGGACCGCGCTGCGCAACCGCACGCAGGAAAACAAAGCGACGTGAATGTGAATACTTTTATTATTGCTCTCCTGAGACTGTACAAACGCACTATCTCGCCGATGTTGCCGCCAGCCTGCAGGTTCACACCGACGTGCTCAGAATATGCTGTCGAGGCCTTTCAGAAAAAGGGCATGTTCAAAGCCATCTGGATGACGGTCGTGCGTGTTTTAAAATGCCATCCCTTTCATCCAGGCGGATACGACCCCGTAAAATAAGTTCGGAGGATCCATGGAAACACGAAGATTCATATTAGCACTTTCCCTTTCTTTGCTCGTGTTCGTGGGCTATATGCGCTTCTTTGCGCCGAAGCCGCCGGAAAAACCGATCATTCCCGAAACATCGAAACAGGAAGTATCGCAGGAAACGCCAATGCAGACGCAGAAACCGGTTCGCGCCTCGGTTGTGGCTGCGAGGATCGAGCCGGCAGCCGTGGGACATGACATCATTATCGAGACCGATCTGGTGCGGGCCACGGTGAACACGGCCGGAGGAGTGCTCACGGGTTGGGAGCTCAAGCACTATCGGGAGTCGGACAAGACCCCGGTCGGAGTTGGCGTCATGATCAAGAAGCTCATGGGACAGGCGCCGAAGGAAGAGAAGCCGAAGAAGGTGTTTGGCAATGTGCAGCTCCTGCCTGTTTACGAGGGGATGGACCGCAGGGACATGGTGATGCCCCTGACCCTGGCACCCCTTGATAAGGACCTGTACAATCTTTCCCGGGTGGAGTATCGGGCAAACGTCGACGCAATACACCTCGGCAAGGACAGGCCGTCGGAAACGCTGGTACTTACGTACAGCGGCCCCGCGGGCATCTCGATCGAAAAACGGTTGACCTTTCACAACGACGCGTACAAGGTCGACATCGAGGTCAATACGAGCAAACTGGACGGCTATACGTTATCCCTGGGAACGGATTTCGGTCTCGAGGACAAGACCAGCACGGCTGCAAAGGGCCGCGTGGGCCTGGTTGCCCAGACAGACGGTAAATCAGTGTTTGAGAAACTAGAGAGTATCAAGGGTGAAGTGCAATACGCCGGCGTCATCGACTGGTTCGGCCAGTCGGATAAATATTTTACCGCTACGTTCATCTCCGGGAACCCGGGACTCGTGACGGGCAAGCTGACCGCGGCACCCAAAGAAATCGGCGATCTCCTCACTTCCGCGTTGACGGTAAAAGAGAAACCCGAAGCGCGCACGTTCACGCTCTATGCGGGGCCAAAGAGTTTTACGCTCCTGCAAGCTTTCGGACGCGGTTTGGAGCAGATGGTGGACTATGGCTGGTTCGGCGTCCTCGCCAAGCCCATGTTCTGGCTCATGAAACAATTCTACGCCCTCACGAGAAATTACGGCATCGCGATCATCCTGCTCACTATCGTGGTGCGGCTGCTCCTGTTCTATCCGTCGCTGAAAAGCGCGACATCCATGGAGGAGATGAAGAAGATCCAGCCTCAGATCATGGCGCTCCGGGAGAAGTATAAAAAGGACCCCTCGAAGATGAACACGGAGATGATGAAGCTCTATAAGGAACACAAGGTGAATCCGGTGGGCGGATGCCTGCCGATGCTCCTGCAGCTTCCGTTCTTTGTGGCGCTCTACAATGTCCTGTCCGTGTCCATCGAACTGCGTCAGGCCCCTTTTATCCCGATCTGGATCAAAGACCTGTCGGTCTACGATCCGTTCTATATCCTGCCGGTCCTGATGGGTGTGAGCATGATCCTGACAATGAAGATGACGTCCACCACACCCGACCCGCAGCAGGCAAAGATCATGATGTATGTGAACATTGCCATGATCTTCATGTTCGCCTGGCTCCCGGCGGGCCTCTTGCTCTACATCACCCTGAGCAACGCACTCTCGATCGTTCAGCAGCTCTACGTGCGGAAGCTCATCGGAGCGTCATCGAGTTCGTCTGTGGTTGCATCCTGAACCGGATAAATCCAACAACGGCAGCTGGGTGCATATGTACCTATTTTATTCTTTACTAACGAATATGCATGACACGACGATAGACTAGAAATCTTTGTGGTTGGCTGTCATGAAGGCAGGTGTTGTAACGCACGTTTTCATCGGCGGGATGTTCTATCCAAGCAGGAGCGGGAAGAACACCCGCCTTTTTTATCCCGCAGAATACTCATCAATCGGTAATTGATATTTTGCTTATTTCATCGCCCGTCACGAGCGCACTTTTTTTCAGCCGCGGTATGACGAGTTCCCAGTCGGATGTCTTGACGAGAGAGACGATCGTTTTTCCTGTCAGGGGTGGCCTCCCCGTTGTCCGGGATTATTTGTCCGCCTTGATCACCACAAAAGAACCTTCACCATAATCTCCGCCATGGATCGCGACGGTTCGATCCCCTGCTTGATCACGAGCGGCAATGCAAACCGGCCGGTTCCTATACCGGTCTCGATCCCGCTCCCGTGCATCGGAAGCAGTTCCTGCACGGCAGGGAGTGCCGAAAGGTATGCGAAGGGATGATCACCAAACCACGCTTCGTATTGCGACATGTTCTTATCAAGAGCATCAACCCCTGGCATGCCCGTTCTTTCATTGGACTTACCACGCCATCTTCAAAAACGCATCTACGACTGTTGGATCAAGCTGGGTCCCTGCTAGGGAGCGAATATATTCTCGAACTTTATCTTTTGACAGGGCTCTTCTATACGGCCGCTTCTCATCGGTCATGGCGTCCCACACGTCCGCGACTGTGAAGATCCTGGCCGCGAGGGGGATCTGCTCTCCCTTTAATGAGCGGGGATAACCGCTGCCGTCCCATTTTTCATGGTGCGCATACGGGATGTCCAGCGCAGGCCGGAGATACGCTATGGGCTGGAGCATGTCGAAGGCGTACTCGGGGTGCTTGCGCATCAAGGCCCACTCGTTATCCGTAAGAGGACCGGGTTTGAGCAGGATACTGTCGGGAATGCCGAGCTTTCCGACGTCGTGCAAGAGTGCGCCGCGACGAATGTGCACCAGCTCTTTTTCGCCGACCCCCATGGTTCGCGCGAGGCGCATCGTCATTTCCGTCACCCGCTGGGTGTGTTGCTCGGTTGCCTGGTTGCGGAGATCGAGGGCGCGGGCCCAGCCTTCGAGGGTGGCATCGTACGCCACCGTGATCTCGATCGTTGACCGCTGGAGCTCATTGAAGAGCGTGGCGTTGTCTATGGCAATGGCGGCCTGGGAAGCGAGGGCTTCGAGGAAGTTCAGCCATTCCGTGTCCAGGACCAGGGGTGCACGGTGATAGACCTCAAGCACAGCAGTTATATGGCCTTTTGCCATGAGAGGCACCACGGCATAGGCGATAAAGCTTTCGGTCTCGAGCAGAGGCGTGCGAAGGAAACCGTTTGCGGGGTCAAGGAGGTTCGGGATACTGATGCTCCGGTGTTCCAGGGCGGCCAGACCCGCAATGCCTTCACCCAGGCGGACTCGTGATCGCTGGATACCGTCCGTATGGAACCCGCGGCCCGCAGCGAATTCAAGGGTCTGAGTATGGGGATTCAGGAGCAGAACATCAGCGGCGTCCACGCGCAGTTGTGAGATCACGAGGTCGAGAAACTCAGAGAGCGTGACCCTGAGATCGAGGCTCGAACTGATGATCATGTCGATGGCATGAAGGGCAGCGAGACGCTGGAGCCGTTCTTTTGCCAGGTCCTCGGCATGTTTCCGTTTGGTGATGTCCCGGAAAAAGCTCTGAATGATCCGTTTTCCGCCCCGCTCGACGATGGTCACGCTGACCTCAACGGGTATTTTTCTCCCGCTTCTATGGAACACGCAGATATCACCAGCGACAACGCCGCCGTTCGTGAGCGAATCTTTCAGGATACGGGCGCACTGGTCCGAGTCTTCCTCGGGATGGATCGCCTTCTGGTGCATTCCAATGATCTTCTCATGGGTCATTCCGAGGAGGTCGTCGGCTTTTTTATTGGCATCAAGGATGATCCCTGTTTCCGCGTCAATGATGAAGACAGCGTCGTTATCGGTTTCGATTAAGGTGCGATACTTTTCTTCTGACTCGCGCAAGTCAGCCTCGGTCTGAGCCAGCGCTCGAAGCCCGTGCTGAATTGTGAAATAGATGAGAAGTGAGCTGACGAAAACAAAGGCCCAGCCCTTATAGGTCTGGAGAACGTTCAACCTGTGAGGGTCCGGGACGAGCAGTGCGAGCAGCCCGTCGGAGAGGACGATCCAGACGATGCCGAACACGAGGTAGTAGAGAACGACACGATAAACGGATTGCAGGCCGGGTATTTTTAACATGGTAATTTTGTAATTCACGGTTAGCTTGGGCTTCCTCACCCTTGTTGGGGAAGGTTCAGCCCTCCCCCCTTGCTCCGGCATTCTTCCCAAGGGGAAATGAGGAGTACGGGCGGTTGAGCATATAGTAATAGTATATCAGGACTTGATGTACTTTTGAAGGGATTATTGCTGAAGCATGATCTTGATCGCGAATTTCGGCGGGTGTAGAAGGGTCTTCTTCATGGTGCACTGGTCAGTGACCTTGACGAGCGCGTTGTAGTGCTTATCCGGAGAGTTCGGCGACATGTTGATGTCTATGGCTATTGTGTCATGGACCGAGTACCCATCAGGCGTGGTCGCATATGCGAGTCGCTCTGTCAGGGTGACGTTGTCGGTCGGGATCTTCCGCATAAATCAGTCGGTTCTTTACAGGATCCCGACCAGTTCAAGATCAAAGGTCAGCTCTTTACCGGCCAGGGGATGGTTGGCATCGAGTGTCAAGGTGGATTCGGTCACATTCGTTACCGTGACCAGGGAGGTCTGGTCATCGACTTGGGTGAGTTCGAGCCGTTGGCCGACCATCGGATTCAAGCCCGGCGGCAGCTTGCTGCGGTCCATCGTCACGACCATGTCCTCGCGATGGGGACCGTAGGCCTGCTCCATCGGGATTCTCGCGGTCTTCGACTCCCCGATCTTCATGCCGATCACGGCCTGTTCGAAGCCGGCGATCACCTGTCCCTTGCCGATGGTGAACTGCAAAGGATGGCGTTCACGGGACGTATCGAAAATGGTCCCGTCCGGCAGTTTGCCCATGTAGTGCAACTTAACAATATCTCCCTGTTTTGCCTGTGTCATGGTGCTCTCCTTTGGATCTGTTGTTGAAAAAAAAACCAGGGAAACACTTCCCTGTTTGCGCGCTGTTCCTTAGCTTGAATGGTACAATGTACCTTTTCTGAACGCAGACTGCAACTGTAAAATTCGTCCTATTGGCCTAAAAAAGCATGTGGACACTGAATGGGTGATTTAAAAGCCAAAGAAAAAACCGATTTCATCCGTATCCGCGGCTGTTTATTAGGGGAAGTGCTTATATCTGCATATTCGCCCAGATGGTGCCGCTCGCGGCAGAGAACTCACTGCGGGAGACCGTGGCCTGGTTCTCCGCATATGTCTAGACATTATCACACCGAGGGTCTATAATGTCCTGCACCATCTGAAGCCATCGCACGGTTGGATAAATCAGATGGTGCAGGATTGCCGCGTCGAAAGAAGCGCTCCTGCAATAACAGCGAAGGCAATTTTCAGCGATCTGCAGTACGCGTCAGGATACGAACGAAACCTTGTTTGCTGCCCGGGAGGCAGAACTAATGACAAAGAACGATAATCCACTTCCAAAGCCGCCGAATTCCGCCTTTGGAAGAAAAAACAGATTTGAACAGCCGGATGAACAGGCGGCGTTGCTGGCGGACCGCATGGCTGGTGCCATGGCTGAGGGAAAGCTTGATGACTTTATCAAGCAGGAGATGCCTGACAATGAATATGCAAGGAAACTGGCCAGCATGATGATGGGAATGACCGGCATGATGCCTATGGGAAGTGTCCCAACCGTACAATCTCCTGAGGAGCAACAGCCGCAGTCATCAGCAAGCGTGCCCACGGAGCAGGTGTTGCCTGCGGCAGAAGCGCCGGCAGAAGTTCTAGAGGAAGTAAGAAAAGCGATCGAGGGTGGTGATGTAAAAAGCCTGATGGGACTCCTTCGACAAGAACACTGCAAGCGGACACCCGGATCAGATCCCGGCACGACGGAAGAAGCAATCGCAGCGCCGTCGCCTGCCCAGCCTGCCATTGACAAGGACCAGGTCGATGCATTGCTGCAAATCGCACTAGACAATAGTGTTTCCGTGGACTGGTTGATCCTCAGGGCCATCAAGGTCTACGTGCAGGAGTATCAGAAGACGGGCAGATTATAGTAACGTGCAGTAACGATGCGGGGATGATCATCTAAGAAACACCTCATCGTACATTCATTCTTCCTTAAAGCCGCAGTGGCGCACCCTTTTGAATCTTCAACTTTCACGTATAATTCGTCTGCGATGGTTCAGTTCGAGTCCAGCATGGGGAGCCAATATTGACTCGAACCATTTTAACATAACTTTATGCTGTTTTATATTAAGATACATTGACGGAATGCAGAGTCCTTCCGGAATCTCACAATAACTGCGTATTCTTGTAATTGCATAGTACGTCACGAATTATTATCGGCGCATACCCCGAAAATATTCTTTACAACATAGACAGTCCGGGATAAAATCAGCCACTCATTATTGAATCAATAACCAGAATGAGTATTTTGGGAGCAAAAGGGTGGGTACTATGGATAACGACAAATGTAGCAATACCAGCTGCTGTTATTCGGAATATTGTTGCAAAAGCGCATCATGTGTAACCGTTACGCCGGATGCGAGGAAAATGATCGGTAATCGGGTGGCCAGACTCATGAAAGTGCAAAGTTGGGCGCAATTTTCAGCATCTAGCCTGTTGGAAAGCAGCGGTCAGGTGCTTATGGACGCGGTCCATAAAGAACAAACGTTAAAGGGGCTTAATCCCTGTTTCAAGCCGCCATATTAAGATACGTTTAGCAATAACGGCTTGAGTAATCTGTAGCCAGCGCTGCTTGGAACAGCTTTTTGCATCTCTATTAAAATAAACCTTCTTTTCTCACTTCTGCAAAACGTTATCAGTACCTCCTTCCAGCAAATTCAGGACCTTACCTTTTGGCACGTATGATGCAATTACCCAGACAAGACGAACGAAAAGGAGGAAACGACAATGAAGACCACAATAGCAAGAAAGACAGCATACATCGGGGCAGGCGCAGGACTGGTGCTCTTCGCGCTCTTTGGGCTTCTGCCGGGCAGCCTGCTGGGCGGCGCGATGGGCATCAATATCGCGGGATGGTTCTTTGGGCTTCCCCTCCAGCCGGGACTGGTATCGAGGGTCATCGTACTCGCATCCATGCTCCTCGGAGTTCTGGTAGCCGGCATCGTGATGGTAACGGCCACATCAACGGTCGGCTGGCTTGTCGGCAAGGCCCTTGAATCGGGCACGCATGCCAAAGAGCCGGAAGAAGCAAAAGCAGGCCAGAGATAAACAGAGGGGCAAGATACTATTCAACAAAATATAACAGCTGCGGCTGAAAGGAGATTCGCCATGAAGAACGAGACAGTCAAAACAGGAATGAAGATCGGAGCATCAATAGGGGGGGTGGTGTTTCTGGTATTCGGGATCATGCCGGGGTTCTACTTCGGCAGCTTCGGGACGCTGATCCTGCTCCAGAAACTGATGGGCGGGACAGTTGAGCCGACCCTCATA
Organism: Nitrospirota bacterium; assembly: GCA_963796285.1. Classification (GTDB taxonomy): domain Bacteria; phylum Nitrospirota; class UBA9217; order UBA9217; family UBA9217; genus JALNZF01. The sequence goes on along the minus strand of CAWCKW010000006.1, from coordinate 101,385 downwards.
GCGCGGGCAATAATCGTGATGGGGATCGTGGTCGGGATCGCCTGCGCAGCAGCGGTCTGCCTCGTGGTCGGCGGGCTTCGGGCACGGTGGCGGGAGTTGCAGTCTCCGTTCCATCTACTATGCGTAATAAGCAGGCTGCTGCAGAGAAGGTATAAGGAACAAAAATTGGCTGCAAATGACAGGCAACCTTGCAGTTTAAATAAGCGATGTTGATGCGATTAATGATTTCATTTAATATCCTCAATGCTATAATTGAGAACTTTATAACAAAACATCTGCAGATTTATAGAATTACCTTGGGTTTTGAGGCAGAGGTAACACGTTTTCATCGGCCTTAGGCAAGATACGGTGTGCAAGCCTTCAAGAGAATCAGAGAAGGTAGCCTAAAGTGTCTGCTGTGGCAAAGAGATCGGGATCGGCCTCAAGATAACTCAAAACCCAAGGTAAGACCTTCCTCTCACCTGTGAGATGCATGCTGAGTAAAATCATGGTTTGACCTGCGCATTCGATGTACCTTTCAACAAGAAGTTCGCAGCATTTTCGACAGGCCTGCAGTGCAACCTTGTACGTGAACAAAGCAAAAACCAGTTAAAAGGGCGAGTAATATTTCGAGTTGTATCCTCATCCTCTTTCCGGTGATGAATGCCCCGTTGTATTAATGGTAAGCAGATCACGTTCTTAGAAACTCCTGCACCCGTTGTTTGATCTCCATATGAGGGATCGGAATATTCGGGATGTCCTTGTTCCCCGGAATCGCCAGGACATGAATAAAACGCGGCCCCTTCCGCTGTTTCTTCATCACTTCCACAATCTGCTCTTCGGTCGCAACCTTCACCGTGTTCCTGAACCCGAACCCTTGCGCGACGGCTTCGAGATCAACGCATGATGCCGCAAGCGTCGGCTGGTTTCCCGTGGAGCCGTAGGCGCCGTTGTCGATCGCGATGATGGTCAGATTGCGCGGAGCAGCGTAAGCTGCTGTTGCGAGCGTGCCGGGGTTCATGAGCAGGCTTCCGTCGCCGTCGATGACGATGATCTCTTTCGATGAGGTGAGCGCCATGCCCAGGCCGATGGGCGTTGCCATGCCCATGCTGCCGAGCATGTAGAAGTTCGATGGTTGATGCTTGATGGCAAACAGTTCCTTGGAAGGCCATCCGAGATTGCTCACGACTGCCTTGCCCTCAAGGTATGGCGCGAGGATCTTGATGATGTCGAATCGTGTCAACGTCGGCCTTGATACACCAGGCATGGGCCTTGACGCAGGTTCCTTTGCAGTTGATGTCCTTGTTCCGCATGCTGCGCTCCGAACTCCGCATTCCGACCCTTCCCATATCGCAGGGCTCATCAGGAACGCGTGAATTCTATTCTTGCCGAACACTTCCGCAAGCTCCTGGTCCACTTTGCTGATATCCTGGCTGCTTTTTATCTCGGTATAGGCGATGCCTGCGCCGGAGAGTATGCCGGGGAGCCGTTGGCCCATGGGGAACTGGGCTTCGATCTTCTCTTTGTAGATCGCCCCGCTGGCTCACGAAGATCGCGAGCGGGAGCTCATAGAACTGCGTGAGGGACAGGAGCGCGTTGAGCATGTTCCCGATGCCCGAGCTTTGAACGAACATGGCCGGTCGTCTTCCCGAGAGCGCTGCACCGGCGCAGATGCCCACCCCTTCCTCTTCGCGGGTCAATGGCAGGTGCGTGAACTGCTGGCCAATCATCTCGAGAAGGGTCTTGATCTTCTCGCAGGGAAGGGAAGCGGTGAAATCCACCGAGTGCTTCTTGAGTATGGCTATGAGATCTTCTTCAGGGTGTGGCACAAAAGCTCCTCGATGTCCTTGTCTGTCGCGTTTTTAGAGATAAACTTCGGCTCCACGGCATAGGTCTTCTTAACCTGTCTCAGCCGCGCTTCTCCTCCGCCTGTGATGTTCAAAAGGACTGTCTCGTTCTTTTTGATCGCGCCTTTCCGCACGGCGTCGCCGAGCACGGCAACGGCCACGCCCGAGGCGGGAACGATGTCGATGCCTTCGGTCTTCAGAAATAGTTCCATCCCGGCATACACGGCGTCATTCTCAATGCCGTACATCTTTCCGCTGGTTGCCGCGAGCGCATCGAACACATCCCCCTTGAACCGAATATGCGGGATAGCGGGTCGAGAGCACGCGGGTAGTGATTTGCGCGATCAGCTCCGGATTCAGGTCTTCGGGGAACAGCGCGCGGCTGCCCTTGTCCCATGCATGAAGCATCGGCGCAAAAGGGAGGTTCTGTCCGAGATGGAGGATCGGCAAGCGAGAGCCGAACCTGCCGTCCTTAATGAACCTCTCGGCCATCTCCCACGCGCCGATAGCGCCGGTGCCGCTTCCCACGGCCTGAACGTAGTGGTCCGGCAGTTTTCCTATCTTCGAAACCGCTTCGAGCATCACGATGCCGAGGCCGTCTCGCTTGGCAATGTTCTTCACCCCGCCTTCGAACGGGAACCCCGTGATGAGCGCGATCTTCTTCGCGACATCGATAGAGTCCGCGTAATCGCCGTCCCCCACCGCGAGAGTAGGCACTGTGGACGATTGTTCGAGGTACCACATCTCCGTGAGGCACATCCGCGGTACGACAATGACGACGGGAAATCCCGTCACCGAAGAAAGGTGCGAGAAGGCCCGCGCCGTGTTCCCGGCGGATGCGACGATCAGGCCTTCAATGCCGTTCTCCCGGGCGTTCTGAAGCACCACGGCGGCCTCGAACTCCTTGAACGTGCACGTCTCAAGGAACACCCCTTTCTCGGGCCAGTACCCGTTGAAAGCAATGTAAAGATTCTCCAGGCCAAGATGCTCGGCAAGACGCTGCGAACGATACACCAGCGGACCCGGCTGGGAGAATCGCGAACCATGGACGGGAAGCCAATTGAACCTCCAGATTCCCTCAGTCCCCTGTTCCGCAAAACGGGTGCCGTGATAATTCGTCACGAGGAGCGCGTCCTTGCAGTGTTCGCAGAAGGCGCAGAAGGTGTTCTCGAGGTTCTTACCGCACTTTTTGCATTGAATGGAAAAATGGCTCATGATTAAGTCCTTAATTCAATTTTCGCGCAAAGACACAGAGAAAGAACTAATAATTCACGTCTTTATTTTCGTTGCGCCCTTTGCGGCTTTGCGCGAGACGCATTCATTATCAAATCAACCCGCTCATCAGCTCCATGATGTCCGTGATGCGGATCTGCTTATCATAACCCTGCATGGCCTCGTTCACCTTGGCATAACAGGCGGGGCAGCTCAAGATCAGGCGGTCGGCCTTTTTTGCCACGGCCTCGTCAATGGTCTGTCTGCCCATCTTGATGGCGTTCTCGTGAAAGACCTTGCGGGCCGCGCCGCCGGAACCGCAGCATCGCGAGTTCAGGCCATGCCGCTCGAACTCCAGGAGCGTGACTCCGGGGATGCTTTTGAGCACGCTGCGCGGCTCCTCGATCACGCCCACACCCCTGCTGAGGTAACAGGGATCGTGGTAGATCACGGACTCATGCAGTTCCTTGTTCACGCGCAGTCTGCCCTGCTGGATCGCCTCCGAAACATACTGCGTGATATGCCGTATCTTGAACGGCAGCGCCGCGCCGTAGATCAGGGGCCAGTCCCGGGCCATGATGTTCACGCAGCAGGGACAGGAGCAGACCAGCATCTTGACGCCGCGCGCCGTATATCCCTCCACGAGCCTCGTGACGAGCTCCTTGAGCAGATCGTGCTGTCCTGTGATGAAGAGTGGAAATCCGCAGCACACCTCTTCTTCCGGCGGCAGCATGGTAAAGGGCTCTCCGATCGCGTTCAGTACGAGCACGTCTCCCCTGACCATGGGCTGTGATTCGTAGGCGCCCGTGCACCCGGCGTAGTAGGCGATCGCTGAACGCTCCACGAGCTTCACCTGCTCCGGGAACCAGGGCGCATACCGGTTTGCCGCAGGTTTGTCATAGGGATTGCCGGAATGTTCGGATCGCGTTCGGCAGGTCAGCCTGGACGCCGATCGGCCCGAGGCCGCGTTTCACCATCTCTTTTCTGAGCATGGGCCAGAGCCGCTGCGTAAAGATGCCGACCGGGCAGTTCTGACCGCACGCGCCGCAGGTGGTGCATTCATACACGGCCTTCGTGAAATCCTCGAGCAGTTTCCGGTCCACCTCGCCCGGGCCGAAGAGCTTTGCCTTGAGCCCGTCGGTTGCGCGGATGAACTCGCGGAACATGCGGATCTTTTCGGGCGGCGAGACCGCGGGGTTGCCCGTCACGTCCTGCACCGGGCAGTGTTTCAGGCACTCGCCGCACTGCGTGCAGGCGTCGATCTCGAGGACCTGTCTGGATGAAAGCTCTTCAGTGAAGGACCGGTCATTCTTCATGGATCACCAGGCGAAGCGCTTGCTCCCGCTTCCTGGCCTCCATCATCACCAGCGGGGCCGTGAAGATGTGCGTGGGCAGGAAGGGGACCAGGACCAGAACGAGGCTGAAATGCAGTACGAACAAAAGGCTATGAGGTACGGCCGCCGGAGTAAAGCCGGTAAAGCTGAGAATGAACAGCTTCACGCCGACGAGGTCGGGTTTGAACAGCGCCTGCATGAGAAGACCGACGCAGCTGATGACGAGCACCAGACCGAGGAGAAAAACGTTCCCAGGAGCAGCATACTTCTCCTGGTTGGTGAGCAGCCGGATGATCAGGATGTATCCGAGTGACACGGGCAGAAGATAGCCCGCGATCAGCCCTGGCGTCTGTACCCACCAGATACAGGCCGGCACCGGGTCCAGGACAAACCTGAGGTGGCGCAGGAACACAAGCGTCAAGGTGGCGTGAAAGAGCCATTCACCGAACCAAAGCCCTGGGTTCACCCAGAAGAGCCTGTTGAAGAACACCACATCAGTGGCCGTGAGCGCACAGGCCTTCGCCCGTGTCCGGGGAGCAATGGGTTCCATGAACCGCTGCGTGGCTTTCCACCACACGAGGGCATGCCCCAAGAACCGCAGCCAGAATGCCGCGTACACTGCATACACGGCAACGATGAGAAGTTTTTCCATGGTCGCCCTTTGTTCTTGTCCTATTGTACCATATCGGGCAAATAACCGATCCGTTGACGTACTGTTCAGACCATAAAAGGGTTTTTGGTCAATACCCAACTTCACTAGCTGGAGAAGGTCTATTTCTTATCGAACGTGATGGTTGCATCCTTCACAACATTCAAGCCCGCTTCGACCTCGAGCGTCTTCAAAATGCCTGATGGCACAGGACAGGCCACATGCTTGAGGCGCTTTGCCGCGGAGAGGTACACGGGATTGTTCTGGAACCCGGTGAGCGGGGCGAACCGGTCAAGGACCGCGATGTCCTCGAGCATCTTCTTCACCATGGCACACTCCGTATCCAGGGCTACAACGATCGTGTTGTCTTTGTTTTTTTTTGCTGTGATGGTGACGGTATATCCGCACGCACCCGCATTGACGATAACCGTGGTCATAGGCTCTTCCGGTCGGCCGCCTTTCATTCAGCAGCTGATATTCTTTGAACGGGAAACTTCCGTTTTTAGTCAGTTGCAAATCAAATTCTTTTCACAACGGGTGAAAATCTCCCGCGGAGGCATACAGAGACGATTTGTTAAATTCCGACTTGACTGGGCCAGGTTTATCCTTTGATCTCCACCGGGCTGTTCGTTTTCGCGAGCAGCTCCTTCAGGTTCGGGAACTTGTCCTTCATATGCGGGATATGCATCGCCTGCATGAATTCCTTCTCAAAGGCCGGGTCCGTGGCGATCTCGACGAACTCGACCCACCGCGCCCGCTCGTTCGCCTCGCGCCGCTTGTCCCGGTTCAGGAGCGCCATGCGCGAACCGTCGCCGGCCGCGTTGCCCACTGCGTAGACCATGTCGATGGGGCAGTCCGGGAACATGCCGAGGGTGAGCGATGCCACCTTGTCGATGTGGCTCCCGAACGCGCCGGCCAGGATCACGCGGTCGAGCTTGGTCACGTTGAGACGCTTCATCATCAGTTTTGCGCCGGCGTAGAGCGCCCCTTTGGCGAGCTGGAGCGCGCGAACATCTCCCTGGGTGATGGTGATGTCATGGCCGATGGAGGTCTCCGCGGCCCAGGCGAGCACGTACTCGGGCTTGCCGTCGATGTCCTTCCTGACCCGCGTCGTGCCGAGGTCCATCACGAACCTGCCGCTCTTATCGATGATGCCGGCTTTGAACATTTCCGCCACGACGCCGATGATGCCGGAACCGCACAGACCCTTGGCCTTCACTTCCGCGATGTGGGTATGCCAGTCGGCCTTGCCGATGACCTTGTAGCGCGGCTCTTTGGTCGCGGGATCGATCTCGACCGTCTCGATCGCGCCAGGAGCAGCACGCATGCCGAACTTGATCTGGGCGCCCTCGAAGGCCGGGCCCGTGGCGCATGACGTGGAGCAGACCTTGTTCCGGTTGCCCAGGAGCAGCTCGCCGTTCGTGCCGATATCGATGATCAGCACCATTTCGTCCTGGTTGTAGGGTTCCTCGGCGATCAGGACGCCCACGTTGTCTGCGCCCACGAAGCCGGCCTCGATCGGCAGCACGTGAATGTAGGCTGACGGGTTGATCTTCAGGCCCAGGTCGCGCGCCTTGATGTCGAGCGAGCTCTGGACCGCCGGGATGAAGGGCGATTTGCCGATGTATTCCGGGTTCATGCCCAGGAAGATGTGGTGCATGGCCGTGTTGAACACGATGGTGAGGTCATCGATCACAAAGCCGGGATGGGGCGCGTCCTTCGCGATGTCCGATACCACCCGTTCGATGATCTCGTTCAGACCAATGATGACCGCCTTTTGCATGGTCTCGAGGCCGCCGGGATTGCTCATGGCATAGGTGATGCGCGACATCACGTCCTCGCCGTAGGGCACCTGGGGGTTCATCATGGATTCGGTGTTCACGACCTTGCCCGTGCTCAGGTCCGTGAGGTACCCCACGCAGGTCGTGGTGCCGATGTCCACGGCCAGACCGTAGCTTGCTTCAACGAACCCGGGCTCGACCTTGATGATCTCCTTGTCCATCCAGACGGTGACCGTGGCTTTCCATTCGCCCTTGCGCAGCGTATCCTGAAGGTCCTTCAGGACGAGGTAATCAAACGTGAGACCCTTTAGTCCATAGTCGTCGTCGAGGAATTTGAGCACGCGCTCCCAGTCACCGGTGGTCATGTCATGCAGGGTGGGCTTTGTGAGTTCGATGTTGTACTTCTTGACTGCCGGGTCGAGCTTGATCGTAAGCTCCTTGGCCGCCTTGCGCACGACCTGTTTGCCCGCGCGCGATCGTTCGGGAACGAAGACCTTTATGTCGCCGTGGATCTCAGCCGTGCAGGACAGCCTGATGCCGGGCCCGTCCTCGGGCTTGATGTGCTTCTTCTCCGCCTCGGTGAGCGGCGAGAGGTGGGCCATGCCCGATTCGATGTTGTCCTTTTCGAAATACCCTTCTTCGATCCTCACCTTGCACTTGCCGCAGACCTTCTTGTTGCCGCAGAGCGCCTCAATATCAACACCCAGGGACTGGGCTGCCTCGAGGATGGTCTTGCCGTCCTCTACCTCACCCCGGCTGCCCGAGGGCTGAAATATAACTTTGTGTTTCTTGACCATGCACTTCCTCCCGACATATTCAAGTCTCGGATCTATATCCACCACGGAGACACGGAGGCACGGAGAAGTCCGAGATATTGAAAGCAGGGCAAGGAACAGGATCGACCAAACGTAGATCGCAAATCATCAGCCTTGGCTCTATTCATTTCAGTGTTTCTCTCCGTGTCTCCGTGACTCCGTGGTTACTTGCTTCCAATGCTCTTTCGCTTTTCCTCCCATACGGGCAGATGTTGATGCACAATCCGCAATTTGGTTTGTTGTCCATTGCCCTCTTCGCCGCCTTATGACTCCTGCAGGCATTGAGCTTCACCAGTTCAACGAAGGGCGACGACCGTGACCACTCCGATCCGGTTATAGCCTTTGAGGGGCAGTGCTCTATGCAGAGAAGGCACTCTCCACAGAGGCAACGCTCGATGGGCACGTCCGGGCTGAGCCGGGCGTCCGTCAGAACCGTGGCAAGAGACAAACGCGGCCCGTAGTCGGGGTTGATGAGAAGTCCATTCTTGCCGATCCACCCCAGACCCGCAGACGTGGCCGCCATCTTGTGGTTGAACAGGGAATACAGCGTTGAGATGAACGTGCCATTTTTCCGGTCCGAGTCCGGCGGGATGGCCAGTGTCCGGTGTCCCCGGGTTTTCAGGAACCGCACTGCCCGCTTCTGGAGCTTCACGAGCAGGCTGAGCGTGTCTTCATTCAGCCTCCGGTCCACGCCGATCGACACTGCGCGGTCCAGATGGGCGATCTCCCCGCTCAGGTACCCGCGAAGGTCTGCGATTCCCACGACCGTGGCGCCATGGTCCAGCAACTCTCTCCTGAGCGAGGTCTTCATTTCGCTTTCTTGGCTTCCACCTCATCCTTCATCTTCTTGAGCGAAGCGATCATGTTGATGGCGTCCTTGAGCGCGTTGGTCGCGTCCTTTGCGTATCCGTCCGCGCCGTACTTGTCGGCGACATCCTGGGACACCGGCGCGCCGCCGAGCATGATCTTCACGTTGGGATTCTTTTTCCGGAGGTCATCGATGACCTTCTTCATGCCCGTCATCGTCGTGGTCATCATGGCCGAAAGGCAGACCAGGTCAGAGTCCGTCTTCATCTGCTCTTCCACGAACTTGTCGAGGGGCACGTCGCGGCCCAGATCGTAGACGGTGAATCCCGCCACGTCGAACATCATCTTCACGATGTTCTTGCCGATGTCGTGGACGTCGCCCTCCACGGTCCCGATCACCACGGAGCCCTTCACGCCCAGGTCAAGCTGCTTCACGTGGGGCTTCAGGATGTCCAGGCCCGCGTAAAGCGCGTCGGCGCACATGAGCATCTCGGGCACGAAGTATTCCTGGGCCTCGAACATCCGTCCGACCTCTTCCATGCCGCTTACGAGACCGTTGAAGATGGCATCGTTTGCGTCCATGCCCTCGTCCAGCGCCTCCTGGGCGCCTTCCTTGCACGCGTCCTCATCGTATTGGATCACGGCGTTCCTCAGCTTCGCCAGCAGCTCCGCTCTTTTCTCGTCCGTTGCCATGTTATGACCTCCTGTATGTTCTGACTTCATCCATCATGGCCCTGACATTGTCCGGCGGCACCGTGGGCCAGATGTCGCAACCCGGCCAGACCGCGCTCACGCCGTCGTCCATGCATTTTTTGATGGTCTGTCGCACCAGATCTGTTGAGCCCGCCACCAGCACGTTGTAGGGATCGTAGTTGCCGAAGATGAGCGCGGCGGGGCCGAGCTTCTTGCGGGTCTCGGCAACGTCGTTCTTCTGGTCGACGCTGATCGCCCGTGCGCCGCTCTCGGCCATGAACGGGACAATGTCGTTCGTCTTGCCGCAGATATGGAGCACGCTTGGCACGCTCAGCTGGGCGAAGATCTTTTTCAAATACGGCAGGATCAGGCTCTTGAACACCCGCGGTGAGAGCACGTCGGACGTAGCGCCCATCTCGCGCACCGTGATGTAGTCGGCGCCGGCCTTTTCATACACCCTGGCCACCTCGATGATCGTGTCCGCCATCTGGTCCAGCAGCTTGCCGATCTTGTCCGGCTTCTTGAACGAGAGCTTCAGGAGATCGTTCAGCTCCATGATCTGGCCCGCCAGGGTGAAGGGGCCGAGCACATAGGTCCCGATGGCCGCCTCGGCCCCGATGTCCTTCTTGAGCAGCTTGATCGCTTCGATCATGAGCGGCACCCGGCCGCGACCGGTCAGACCGGTGGGGATGACGATGTCCAGCTCGGCCTCATTGTGGATCAGCTTTTTCTTGATCGTGGGGTAGAGCAGGTCTTCGGAGTGGGCATAGACATTGATCTCGCACCCGATGGCCTCAGCCTCGATGCAGAGGTCGAAGGGCACTACCCCGCATTCGAACCCGAACAGTTTATTGGTCGATGCCGCGGCATCGGCCATCATTTTAGCGTCGAGATGCGATGACGCGAACTTCTGATTCAGCGATTTCAGCCCTTCGGTGGTCACGTTGCCGAAACCACTGAAGCAGGGCGGCCGGTCAACCTCTTCACCGGCAAAGAGCTTCAGGATCCGTTCCCTTGCATTCATGGTGGTCATGCATCCTCCTTAGCAAAATAATTATTGAAAATTGGAGATTGGAAATTTTAAATTGAAAATCTACTCTCCAATTGGCGCATCAGCGCCTTGCTGCCCCTGCAGTCAGTTTTCCCAGAAAATCCGAGAAGTACTTCTTGATCGGGATGTTCTTGTTGTCCGACATCGTTTGTGTTTCATCATACACCAGGGTCGAGAGCAGGATCTGCGCTGCCGCAACAGCCGGGAAGATGCGCGGCGCCGTGACGATGGGACCATAGAAGTTAAAGTCACTCCAGAGCGCCGAGGACATTCCCTGCACCACAGCGTCCATGGCCTTGAACCCGTCCAGGCTCCAGATGGTCTTCGCATCCTTCCACATATGGGTGCCGTTCGAATAGGCGCCGCCGCAGGGAAGGCCGAGTTTTTCCTTGATCAGCCGGTTGGCGACGAGCGAGAACGACGTGGCGGGCAGGTTCATGACCGAGGTATCCACGATAACTGTCTCAAAATCCCCGGCGCCCTGGTCGAGCAGCTTTTCCAGGGAGTTCAGCCTGCCGCGCGGGGACTGGTCCGCGTCGTCAAAGGCCTGGACAACGACATGCTTGATCCCGAGGTCCTTGAGCTTTTGGACCTGACCCTTGATGTCCTTGTCCCAGGGCGTGATGCTGTTGTACAGGAACTTGTCCTGCAGCCCCAGTTTGGCGACATATTCGGTGGCCTCTGCGCGTTTTTCAGCGACCCACATATCGATGCCGAACGACATCTTCGTCGTCTCGCGGAAAAAGTCGATGTAGATCTTTGCCTCTTCAGCAGAGTTCGCGACCATGGCCACCATGGACGGGATGCCCGTGGAGGCCGACAGAGCCTCCTGCGTCCTGATCAGCTCCACCGCCTTGGCCCGGTCGAAATTGCCTTTGCGGTCCGCGGCGATGCGGTCCTTGTTGTGGAACATCGACGCGATCAGGAGCGGCGGGTTTTCCCCGGGCTGTCCGCCGACCTTCATACCGCCGAGGCTGAAGACTTTCTGTTCACGGTTAAATCGAAACATCATTGTTCCCCTTTTACCTGCTATTGAGCATGATGCATCTTGAGTTCTTTTTCACCGCAGCGGTCGCGGAGAAGAGCCTGCCTGATTATTTATTCAATGATTTCTCGGCGAACGCTGCGTTCTCTGCGGTAACATTTTGTTTCTTATCCGTTTTATGAATGACTGTATGAGTCCAAAAGGCGGGGGAGCCTTCGAAATGCTCCCCCATCGAGCTCTGTCAGAATACACCGTGATCGAACTTTGGCTGCGGGAGATACTCCCATTTCTCGCCTTTGCGGAACTTTGCTTCGATGTCGAGGCACTTTAATGCATACTCGAACGCATAGGGGATGCCGGGACCGCCCGGCACAAAGCCGCCGAGGATCATGCCGACCGATGCTGCTTCGAAGATCTCCATCGTGGTTGCGCCGGCATTGATCGCCGGGATCACGTGGATGATGCACCGCGGGGAGCAGTAGGCCACGCCGCCCGACATGAACATGAGCTCCTTCACCTTGCGGGAAAGCGCGCCGTCGGCGAAAATGCTCGCGTAGAAATCAGCGAAGGTCCTTCCTGGTTCTGGCGTCACCGTGTTGATGACCTGGAACATGCGCGGTACGAACCCGCACTGCTTCTTCATGTAATCGTTACATTCTTCCAACGTCATTTTCTTGTCAGCCATTTTTGCTTCCTCCTTTTGCCCGGATGCACGTTGTGCTCCGGAAAACAGTTTCTTCAACTCGTCCAAAATACCCATGACGTTAACTTCCTTTCATACGATGAACCGGTTCACCTCCTTTTCAGGAATATTGACAGCGGCAGCCGCGTGCGGTTACATTTTCCACTCATGTGCTACCTGGATGAACTTTTTGATGTTGTCGTAGGGCACGGTAGGCGGAATGTCGCACCCCGGCATGAGCACGAACCCGCCGTCGGTACCGGCGGCCGTGATGATGTCCTTGCAGGCATTCTCCACGTCCTGGACCGTGCCGTTCAGCATGATCTTTACGGGGTCCACGTTCCCGGCGAAGCACATTTTACCGTGCAGCGCCTCTTTGGCCTTGGTGATGTCCGTTTTGTGGTCCAGGCTGATGCAGCTCGCGCCGGTCTGTGGGAACAGGTCCAGCCGGTCCGTGGTGTTTCCGCAGATGTGGACCAGCGTATGGACGCTCTTTGACTTGGCCCAGTCAGTGAACTTTTTGAGGTACGGCAATGCGAACTTCTCGAACTGTTTCCTGGAAATGAGATCGCCCGACGCAGTGGGGTCCGCGAGACTGATGACCTCAAGGGTCTTGTCAGCGACAATGGGCTCGTAGAGATGGATCAGGATATCGGTGGCGAAATCAACGACCTTCTCGACGAAAGCGGGTTTTTTGAACGTGGCCTTCATCATCGTTTCCTCGCCCACAAGCCGCGCGCCGAGGGTGAAGGGGCCCCAGGCCGTCATGGTGACGACGTAATTATTGCCGATCTTTGCCTTGGTCTGGCGCAGGGATTTAATGACGGTCGTGATCACCTCGTCCTTGTCGAGGTCGCTGAGCATGAGCTTCGCGAGGTCCTCCTCGGATGAGACAAAGTGGTTCTCCAGGTCCGGTGCGCCCATCTCGCGGAACTTGATCTTCCCGCCCAGGGCCGACGCATGGAAGTTATTGTAGCCCGAGCCCGCGTAAACCATGTCGCACTTAAGCGTCTCGCTCATGGCGACAAGCATGTCGGTCATCTTGTTCGCGTCCCGCGACAGGGCCTCGAACGACGTTCCGTGCCGCTTGATGCTCCACATGCCTGCGCCGAAAAGAGTCACCGGGAGCCGGTCGGCCTTGCCTCCCTCGAATGCCTTGAGTATAACGTCCTTTGGTTTCATCACATCTCCTTTCGTATCCTTTGGGGTCGGACAGTCAAACCGCGATGCTGTGGATCGTTCGCTTGAATGCTTCGAGGTCGATCGGGGTCTTTACGGACTGCACCTGTGGATCTATGCGGTCATCACCGACGAACAGGACCGGCATCAGGGGCGCGACGGCCTTGATGATCTTCGCCGCGTCTCCCGCGGAAAGGCCGAATGGCTCTGAATCAACGATAACGAAGTGATAGTGCCTGCGCATGACCATCTGGACCGCATGGGCCGGGTGTTCGATGGTCTCCACATTGTACCCATCCTCCCGCAGCATGCTGTAGAGGCTTTTTATCAAAATGGGATTAGACGAGCAGAGAATGATGTTCTTCATGACAGGGTGTATGGTGCATATGCGATGCCAATCAGGCGGTGACATTTTTAACGGGCCTGCGATCCAGGCCAAGCCGGGGAAGCGAGGCGGATAAAAGTGTGCGAGAGGTCGTGAAGAAGAGTCGAAGATCATTGGAAAGACCGTGATATTCATTAATTCTTAAATGCTGCGAGTCAGCGAATCCTTGCGCTTTGAAGAGCAGGAGCGGGCCGCATACCAGGGCATTACGCGGCTCAATTTATGGTTTTAGATTATCACTATCTGTACAATAGATGAAGAATACCCCACGAGCCGGGGAATTTTGCCTCACGTTGTTTTTGATTCCTCATACTCATTTTGTATGACATCGGATATCTGTGATGCTTGTTGATTAGTGGCGTGTAGTAATGGAGCTTGTTTGAATGCATAGCGCCTTGACGAACATGCTCATCTTTTCTTATGGCACTTCCATTGCAATGAATGGGTATGAGGTGAGTCGTTTTGATGAACCTAATGAACATTTTGCCAGAACACGGAATTCTCAGAGTAAAAACGCTATAACCCAAAACACGAAACAATAGCTCTGCTAGAGGGTCAGGGCTCAGGTCCCTCCCCCGCGATGGTGGAGGTAGGCGCGGATGAAGCGCACAAGCATCGAATGACGCATTGCCCCTTGGTCCCCTCCCATCATGGGGAGGGGTGCTTATCATGGCCCGATACCGCGCTTCTTGCTGCGCACAGGTTCACGAGCCCGTTCAGCAAGCTGATCCTCTTTGCGTACGGTGCGGCTTTGCGTAACAACAGCAGCTGTTAGGATGGTGAAGGTTTCGGCATGAAAACGACGATCGTATGCGGATTATTGGGATCTGGCAAAACAACGTTCATTCGAAGCTTTGTGAAACAGGGAAATGAGAGGACTGTTGTGCTGGTGAACGACTTCGGCGCTGTCGGGATCGACGGTGAGATATTGTCCGCAGGAGGCATCGATTCAGTGGAGCTTCCGAGCGGGTGCGTCTGCTGCACGCTCAAGTTCGAGCTCATCCAGACCATCCAGCGCATTGTGAAACAGTTCGCCCCCGAACACTTGCTGATCGAGCCGAGCGGCGTGGCATCTCCGTCCGGAGTGCTGGAAGCGCTCGAGAGCGCGGGGGCCGGCTCTGCCTCGGTCATCGGGATAGTCGACGCGACTGAGTTCACCGAACTTTATGAGTCCGGTATGTACGGATGCTTCTTCCAGGACCAGGTCGTGAACTCCGATGTCATCCTGGTGAATAAGACCGACCTCGCAGACGAGCCCATGATCGTTGCCGCAGAACAGCTGATCAGCTCCATCAATCCCCTGGCCGTCGTTCTCCGTTCCGTGAACGCCGCGGTCGACATCCCGCTGCCGGAAGCGCCCCTGCATCGCGATATCCATTCTGGCAATTGCCACCTTCACTTCGAGACACAGTCCTTCAGACTCGCGGAGCGGATGGAGCTTGCATTGGTTCAGAGGTTCTTTGACGATCTGGCAAGGGGCGAGTACGGAACCGTGGCGCGGGCAAAGGCCATCGTCGCAACGGAGCAGGGCACCTATCGGTTCGATCTCGTCTTCGGCAGGGTGAACAGTGTACGCCATGAGAAGGCCGCGCAGAACAGCCGGGCGGTGGTCATCGGGCAGGGTCTTGACCGGCTGGCCATACAGGGCAAATTGGGTTGACCGCAGCAGCATTGGCCGGCCACGCGTCCAATGAAGACCGAACGAGTTAAAATGTGTTAAACTAAACCATAAACATTATGTGAAGATGACTATGACACATTACTTTACTGGAGGTGGAACTATGAAAAAGGTTATGTACGTTGCGATGATTCTCCTTCTGGGATCGGCATTCAGTTCCTGCAACGCCTATTCCGATGAACACCAGATGAGCACGCCGGTAACCCACACGAAGGATTTTGAAAAAATGAAGCAATTAGTGGGCGTCTGGGAAGGTAACGTTGACATGGGCAAGGGCATGGAGACGCTCAGGGTCATCTATGAACTGACCTCGGCAGGTAACGCCATCGTGGAGCGGTTTGCAGCGGGCAAACCCCACGAGATGGTCACGGTCTATCACGACTTCGGCGGAAAACTGACCATGACCCATTACTGCTCTCTCGGCAACCAGCCGCACATGGAGCTCATGGGTTCGGGCGGCAGCGAATTGGTCTTCGTCCTGTCCGAAAAGAATCCCGGACTTGCTTCTCTGACCGAAATGCACATGCACGGGCTCCGGATCGCCCTTGAGGGGAAGGACAACATCACGAATACCTGGACGCTCTATGACCAGGGGGTGAAAAAATCCGAGATGTCGATAAAGTTGTCACGGATCAAAATGTAACAATGGCAGCCTGCATGCATACTGTCGGGAGCAAAAGGACAGCCGAGGCAAGTTGCCTCGGCTGTTTTTATCAGCTTGGCCGTGGAGAAGCGGCGTTATGATTCACGGGTTTCCAGGATGTATATCATGCAGTGTGATGAATGGAAGTTCAATGAAAGAACGGCAACTTAAAGATCAACAGATACCCGTTCAGCATCATGATCGTTCCGATTGATGCGGAAACAAGTGCGAAATAAAATATCTGGCGCGAGACAGCCAGGATCGAGATCGATGCCATGACAATGGATATTTGCAGCAAGACCTCGGCATAGTCGAAATAGGGGTCCTTGATGCGGTTCCTGTCCCGTTCCGCCTCGAGATGTTTGGCCTCTTCCTCGATCTTTATCTTCTCCACGCCATATCGCTTTTCTTCAGCCCGCATGTCCCTGAGCATTGCCCCATACAGTTTTTTTGAAGCCGGTTTCATCCCCGCGCCCCGCTCAAGAAGGTCCGCTTCTATTCGCAGGCCGTTTGTTTTGTAGAGATGTTCCCGCAGGGCCTTTGACTGGTAAAAGGCCCACTGGTCCGATGCTTGCTGCTGCGAAAGCAGCATATCCTTCATGGCATTGTTGCCGCCCAGTGACGTGATGGCGAGGAGCACTGCAAAAATAGCCGTGGTCAGCGCAACGCGTCTTGTAAACGTCTTTGCTTTGATCTCTTCGAGCTCTTCAAGATTGGGAAGTTCTACTTCGGCCATGGGTTGTCTCCTCATCCAGTTTTCTGGAATGGCGTGACGCGTGTGAACGGTTCAGATCATTGACCTTTGCAGAGGGGCTTTCTTCCGGCAGAACACGTTTCCTCTTGATCGCGTCAGGGAGTGATCCCGTATTTCTTGAGCTTGAGGTACAGGGTCTTCCGGTCGATGCCGAGGAGCTGGCTCGCCCGTGACTGATTTCCGCCTGCTTCTTTGAGGACCCGAAGGATGTAATTCTTCTCCATCTCTTCGAGGGAAGGATTAACGCTCATCTCCGCGACGGCTGAATAAGACGAGATCGAAAGGTCTTCTGCGCCGATCTGGTCGCTTTCGCACAGGATCACGGCCCGCTCAATGACGTTCTCGAGCTCCCGCACATTGCCGGGCCACTTGTATCCGGTGAGCAGCTCCCGGGCCTCGGCGGTGAAGCCCGCGATGGACTTGGACAGCTTCTGCGCGTATTTTTTCAGGAAGTGCTCTGCCAGCCCGGCAATGTCCTCTTTGCGCTCCCGGAGCGGTGGAATGGCAACGTTGATCACGTTCAGGCGGTAATACAGGTCTTCGCGGAAGTTCCCGTTCTTGATCAGGCCCGACAGGTCCTTGTTGGTCGCAGCGATCATACGCACGTCCACCCGCAGGGTTTTGTTCCCGCCGACCCGCCGGAACTCTCCGGAATCGAGGAACCGCAGGAGCTTGGGCTGCAGCGCGATCGGCATCTCGCCGATCTCGTCAAGGAAGAGCGTGCCCTTGTCCGCCACTTCAACGAGGCCGTGCTTCATCTGGTAGGCGTTCGTGAAGGCGCCCTTCTCGTGGCCGAAGATCTCGGATTCGATCAGGTTCTCCGACAGGGTCGCGCAGTTGAGCGCGATGAACGGAGCATCCTTCCTGGTGCTGTAGTGCCAGACCGTATTCGCAATGAGCTCCTTGCCTGTTCCGCTCTCGCCCTGGATGAAGACCGGCGAGTCTGCGGGAGCCACCTTCATGATGAGGGACAAGATCTCCTGGATCTGCCTGCTTTTCCCGACGAACTCAAAGGGGGATTCTTTCCTGACGAGCTCCTGCTCCAGAAGCTTGCTCTTGACAGAGAGCCGGCGGTACTCATACGCCCTTTCGATGACGATCACCAGCTCGTCGAGCTTGTAGGGCTTGGTGAGATAATCGTAGGCACCATGCTTCATGGCGTCGACCGCAGTCTCGACCGTCGCCTGACCGGTGAGGACGATGATCGCCGGCGCTCCTGAATCCTCCTTCAGCTTCTTCATGAGCGACAGGCCGTCCACGCCGGGCATGACGATATCGAGGAGGATCACGTCAAAGACGTTGTCGCGTAGCGTGCTCAGGGCTTCGCCGCCGTCGCGTGCCACCTGTACGGCGTATCCTTTACGGGCCAGTTCTTTGTTCAGCAGCCTTCTGAAGGGCTCTTCGTCATCGACGACTAGGATGTTGATCATACGCTTACTCCCGGCACGTGATCGACGGCAGCATAATGATGAAGCTCGCGCCCTTGCCGGGCGCGCTCTTCACATCAATGAAACCGCCGTGCTCTTCAACGATCTTGTGGCTGATGGTGAGGCCGAGGCCGGTGCCTTCGCCCACGGGCTTGGTCGTGAAGAAGGGATCGAAGATCCTGTCGATCAGGTCGTCCGGGATGCCGGACCCGGTGTCAGTGACAGAGAGCCGGACCCGGCGCGGGCATCCCGGGAAGCGAGTCTCTTCCCGGGAATCATCGGGCTCGGTCTTGATAAAGATGCTTCCTCCTTCGGGCGTGAAGTAAATGGCATTCAGGAGGAGATTCATCAACAGCTGTCTGAGGCTGCCCGCGTCCGCGTGGATCTTCGGGACGTTGCGGTCCAGGTCGAGTTCGAGGGTGTGCTTGAGTTTCGCGGTCCGGTGCTGGAGCAGGAGCAGCACTTCCTTGATCAGCTCGTTGATGTCGATCTCCCGGAAGGTGCCGCCCGTCGGCCGCGCAAATTCGAGAAGACTCTTGAGGATGCCCTTGCACCGGAAGATCTCGCTGTGGATCGTTTTGAGATAATCGGGAAAGTCCTCGAACTCCTTCATGGCGCTCAGGGCAGGCGCAGCGGCGCGGTCGAGGAGCGCTTCAGAGTAGCCGGCGATGATGCCGAGCGGATTGTTGATCTCATGGGCAATGCCCGCTACGAGCGTGCCGAGGGACGCAAGCTTGTCCGTGCGGATGAGCTGCTGCTCGATCCGCCGCTGGGCCGTCACGTCCTTGAGATAGTGGACGATGGAGTAGAGGCGGCCCTCCTCATCGATCAGCGGATAGGCCCAGAAGTTGAAGATGCTGCCGCTGGCGCTCTTCAGCTCCTGGAAGGCCGGTTGTTTGCGCGACAGCGTCTCCGAGCACAAGCAGCCGTCGAGCGTGATCCCCAGTTTATCAAGAAGCTCGCCGCAGTGTTTGTTCGTGATCTCCGATTTGGAATAGCCCGTCCGCATGAGGAGCGTGTGGTTTGCGCGGATCACCTGCTGTCTGCCGTCCTCGATCCAGACCATGTCGGTGATGGCGTCGAAGGTCCGCTCCCACTCTTTCTTTTCCTTCGAGATCTCTTCGAACAGGACTGCGTTCTCGAGGGCCACCGCGATATGCTTGGCCACGGGCAGCAGAAGGTCCAGGTCCTTTTCCGAGTATTGCGAGGCGTTGGTGCTGTCGAAATTGAACACGCCGAGCATGCGGTCATGGAACAGGGGGATGCTGATCGTCGAACGGATACCCTCGTGCAGCAGCCGTTGGTCCTGGAGGAACCCGGTCTCCTTCAGATCATAGCTGATCCAGGGCTTGTTGTTCCGCACGACCCAGCCCGCGCTCGTGCCTTCGATCGGGGCCTTCACCCCTTTTTTCATCGTGGTTCTCATCTCGGTGTCGAGCGCGAAGATCAGGAGGTTGTCGTCCGCTTCGTTGTAGAGCAGCAGGCTTGCCCTGCTGTAGTCGATGCTTTTCCGCAGCTCCGATACGACCATGCGGAAGATCGTTCCGATGCTCAGGCTGGAGTTGATGATGCTGCTGAGTTCGTTGATGAGCTCGACCTGGGGTGCGTGGTCATCCGGACTGGCAGTGCCGGCGGGTGCGCTCCTTGGTACGGGCGCGTCCCGGACCACGACGATCTTCCGGTCGGGACGGTGCTGCTGGTTCGGGATGACGGCAACGCGGGCCGACAGCGGGCCGCTGTTCTTCCGGAAGCAGAAGGCCCTGATCGCAGAGCCTCCGTTGTCTTGGGACGCGGCGTCGGAAAGAGAAGGGCCGGATGCACCCTGCTCCTGGATCAGGCTGTCGAGGGACATAAATTTCTCGAGAGGCCGGCCGATGATCTCGGCCCGGTCATATTCAAATACAGCGCGGACGTTGTCATTGCAGGAGAGGATGGTCCATCGCGTGTCGACGATGAAGGCGGGCATGTTCAGGACATCGAACGTTCTGAGCAGCTCCGAGGTGTCCCTGTCGAGCGAGATCTTCATATAGGAATAGTGTAACACACTGTCCGAAGCCCGGCAACAGGAAAGGGCCTCCCAGCCGTGCCGTTGCGACGCACCATGCTTTTCGTTCCCCTGCTCCTCCGTCATGTGTGGCGCGACTCGGAGCCAGTCGCGCCTCCTGAACAGGGTTGACTGCAACGGGAATCTGGATTATGATGTGCAACAGCGATGATCATCCTCTTCCCGGAGCATTGCATGTGAAGAAGATCAGGATCGGACATCTTTCTACGTTCTATCACACGGCGATCCTGCTGATGGCACAGGGCAACGCGGACGCGCGGCTTGGCGCGACGATCGAGTGGAAGCTCATGGGCACGGGCCCGGCGATCATGAAGGCCTTTCAGCAGAACGAGCTGGATCTTGCCTACGTCGGTCTGCCGCCCGCGATCATCGGCATGAGCAAGGGCATCAATGTCGTCTGCGTTGCGGGCGGCCACATGGAAGGGACGGTCCTGGCAGGGGGACCGCAGGCTGCCGGCTTTCCGGAGATCAGCGACCTGGGTGTTATTCTGCGGCAGTTCCAGGGGCACGCCATCGGCGTGCCCGGAACAGGGTCCATTCATGACGTGATCCTCAGGGACTGCCTTGAACAGCATGGCCTGCACAAACAGATCAAGGTCCTCAACTATCCCTGGTCAGACCAGGTGACCGAGGCGATGGTCAGCCACGATGTGGCTGCTGCTGTGGGAACGCCGGCCCTGGCTATCGCGATCAACCGGTTCGCAGGCGGCAGGATTCTCTATCCTCCGTCACGATTGTGGCCGAACAACCCGAGCTACGGGATCGTGGCTGATCGCGGGTTCCTGCGCAGGGAGCGCGAGATCGTGGAACGATTCCTCGCGCTGCACGAGGAGGCCACTGCGTTCATCAGGCAGGAACCGCTGCAAGCGGCGCGCCTGATCGCTGATTTCGTCAGCGTTGTTGATGAGCAGTTCGTTCTTGACACGCTTGCGGTCTCGCCAAAGTACTGCGCCGGACTTACCCATGACTATATTGCCTCGGCCATGAAGTTCGTGCCGGTCTTAAGGAAGCTGGGTTATATTCAGCAGGATATTGGTCGAGGACAGGGTCTTTTCTCGTGAGCTCATCAACAGGGTCCATCCGGAGAAAGACCATTATAACGACGGGATCGCGGGACCATAAAAGCTTCGGTTTCTCGTAAAGACGAGAATACGCAGAAGAAGGCGGCGTTTTTTCTGGTTAAGATCAGTGACCGAGGTTTTCCTGGTGGTCATCGCGGTTGAACCTAAGAAGCGGCATTTGGCGCTGGTCAAGTCGGACAAGAATTAAAAAAATATTTATTATTGGAGAACGTAATCATGGATATGCCTTTCATATGCTTCAATAGAAAAAGTCTTGAAACGATTTTACCGCATCGAGGGGCGGCCCTCAGAAAAATTGACGGTGTTTTTTATAGTGCCAGTGCTCCCGGTATCATGACGGGGTAAAGGAAATTCGCGATGACGACCAGGATCTGGAAGGCCATTTTCCCGGCGCACCCACGTATCCCGGTTATGCCCAGGACGAATTTGTCTGTCTTGTTGCCGCAGCGCTCATTCCGATCGCGGTCGAAGGCTTAAAAACGAATCCCTACGTTGTGCAGAAGATCGTGCGGTATAAAAAAAATGCAGTGCCTGGCGATAAACTGATCGCAACAGTAACGCTCAGCGGGAGGCGGGCCAAATTTTTTATATTTTCTGCCGAATTAAAGAATCAGAGAAACGAGATGATCGCTGAGTACGAAAAAATCGTCGGTGCGGTATGAAAGCACGGCAAACTGGATTGGACAATGATTATATGTCACTTGAATGTCGCATACCGGAGATCACCATGAGTACAACGATAAAGGGAAAACCTCTGACTCTGAAATCACTAACGCATAAAGAGCGCCTGCTCACCGCCGGGCATCGGATGTGTTCCGGCTGCGGCGCGCCGACCATCGTGCACCAAGTCCTTCTGGCCATCGACGAACCGGTGGTGATCTCGAACGCCTCGGGCTGTCTCGAGGTCTCGACCTGTCTGTTCCCGCACACGGCGTGGAAGGTACCGTGGATACACAGCGCCTATGAGAATGCCGCTGCAACGGCCTCGGGGATGGAGACCATGTATCGGTCGCTCCGCAAACAGGGCAAACTGAAGAAGGAGATGAAGTTCATCGCCTTCGGCGGTGATGGCAGCACATACGATATTGGTTTGCAAGTTATCTCCGGCGCCATGGAGCGCGGCCATCAGCTGCTCTATATCTGCTACGACAATGGCGCGTACATGAACACGGGCATCCATCGCTCGAGCGCCACGCCTTTTGCTGCCGACACGACTAGCTGTCCCGTAGGTTCCAAGGTCTCGGGTAAGCCCCATCGACGCAAGGACTTCACGCGCATCATGGCGGCGCACAACCTGGCATATACCGCCCAGGCATCGCCCCATAACTGGAAGGATCTTATGACCAAGGTCCGCAAGGCACTGGCCACGAACGGCCCGGCGTACATCGGCGTGATCTCCCCCTGCAACCGCGGCTGGCGCACCCAGACAGATGACTCGATCCTGCTTACCAGGCTTGCAGCGGAGACTTGCTATTGGCCGCTTTACGAGGTTCAGAACGGGAAGTGGACGATCAACTATGATCCCGGAGACAGAAGGAAGCCGGTCTCAGAGTGGCTCAAGCTTCAGGGCCGGTTCAAGCACCTCTTCACACCGGGCAACGAGGCAGTGCTCGCGCAGTTCCAGAAGTACGTAGACGATGACTGGGAGAGCCTCAAAAAGCTCCAGGAGATGTCAAAAATCTAGCGGCTCATACGAGCACGCACACCATTTCCGACAAGCACGAACCCCATGATGTTCGTTGCGCTGCGACTGCGGGCATGGCGAACAGGGAGGCAAACGTGAACACCCTGGTGAGCCGCGATTGCTTCGCCCAGGTGGTTCCGCTTTTCACGGATGACATGCTCCGGGAGATCAAGCTGTATTTTGGCGCGTACGCATCAGCCGACTGTTACCCTGCGGTAAAGGATTACGAATTCAACTCGTTATGATTTATCGAAAATAACGTGACAGACGCGATCTGACTTCCATCCGTTGGATTGAAATAAAAAATTTTTTATAGTTCTAAAGGGAATGCATGAGACAAGAAGGCATGGTCATTATATTGTTGTCTGCAATCGTGCTTTCCGGCTTGGGGTGTGTATCGGAACCGGGCATAGATAAAGGCAAATTCTCGGAATTGAACAGGACTGCGCGGAACCTGACGACTTCTCTTGCATCGGGAAAGCCCTGCGATGTGCCGGAAACATTGCTGCAAAGAATTGCCTCTGGGACGGCGGCCTTAAAAGACAAGTCAACGTCAAAGGGGGAGCGTGACGTGATCAAGGCCTACTCAAACCTGTTGACTACCTACCAGGACGGGTTGCTGCTTTGCAACTATCGGAACCATTTGTCACAATTTGAATTCGTCCCCAAGGGACGCATCTATGTGAGCCAGGAGCTCGATCCACTGGTGCAGAAATATGATCTGTCAACAGAGAGCCACCTCTATAGACCAACCGGACTGTATTGGCGGAGCATTGCCGCGGATTCGATAAAGGTGGTATGGGAACGCGCTGAGTTACAAACAAAGAACATAGAAAACATGGTGAATTACAATTGATGTCCCAAGAGCCGCCCGCTCCCTCACCCGAGCGGTTCATGTGAATGTTACAATCCGCATTCGATGGCGATCACATCTGGTTGAGCGTACACACGAGGTGGTGAGGGCAACAGTACTTGGGACCCAACTGCTGTAAGATCTCGATATTCAATCATCCCTCGAAACAAACGCCTGTCATTTTTCAACCGACTCGCCAACCGCATAGTAATCGCCATGGCCCGGGAAAATGTACGCTGTTCTGCCGCGGGCAGTCAATTCCCTCCCCATCTCGAGCATCATTTCTTTGAGCGCCTTTGTCTCTTCCTTATAGACGAGCGAATCCCGGTTCGGACTCGTGAGCAGATACCGATAGATGCCGAGATGCTCTCTGTCTTCCGGCCTCAGGCTCTTCACGTTCAGCAGAAAATCGGAGGTAAAAAGCAGGCCGAACTCCTGGTTCAGAAAGAAGACAAGCCCGGGAGTATGACCGCCGAGGCTTTCGAGCACGTCGAAGGAGAGCGGCCCGATCTTGAAGGTATCGATCACGGTGAACGAGCCAATGGTCCCAGCCGGTTCTGTCGGGAAGTAGCGCGGCTGCGCGGGGAACTTGCACTCCGTGAACCGTATCGAGAGACGGGTATAATACTTGTTCAGGTTCAGCAGCCCCTGATGCGTCGCACCGACAGCGCGATTCATGTTCGCTATGACGTCGGCGCTGCCTGCATGCATAAAGACGCGGGACCCGAACTCGCGCTCAAAGTAGCCTGCCATGCCAGCGTGGTCCGTGTCCGGGTGGGTGATGAAGATCCGTGTCACTTGTGACGGGTCCATGCCCCGCGTTCTCAGCATTTTTTTGATATCGTCGTAATAGATGCCATGGCCCGCGTCGATCATCGTCAGTTCTTCCTTATCGTGGAAAAGGTAGATGTTCTCGCTCGTGGGCAGTCGGAAGCCGTAGAGCGCCACAGGGCCGGGGAAGTGCAGTTGCCGCATCTCTGCTGCCGCGAACTTGTCGCCGGTCCTGCTCCTTGAACGGGAGGCGAAGGTGAGGACCGTCTCATACACGTCGCCCGCCTCAAGGTTATTCCCAGCTTCGGTAGCGAACAGCACGAGGTCCTGGTAGAGGTCCGTCGATGATTCGACGAGCGATTTGATCTCGGCAATGTCGCTCGCCGGGAGAAGGTTCTTCAAACGAAGGAAGAACTTCTCGACCATCTTTAGCCCGATGATGTTCGCCGCTTCTTGCTCGTTGCTTCCGCGGTAGACGACACGGTAATGGTATCCTTGCTCGTTGATCGCCTGCAGGAGCTCGGTGATATCCCGGGGGCTGGCGGTGGCCATGGCGATGTCCGCTGACTCGGGGTCGAGCTCCTCATGGTACAGCATGTAGATGACGTTTGCCCGATGTGCGGCAAGCAATTCCGCGAACGCGGCAAGCGTGCCCGGTTCATTCGAAAGGCGCACCTTGATCTCCAGCACGCTCTCGACTGTGGTAATAAAGATCTCGTCCTGCGCGTCCTGTGCTTTTGTAAAGAGGTAGTTCTTTTCCCTGAGAGATGACAGGAGCGTGTCCGGACCTCCCGTGTCACGGAAGTGCGCTTCCGCGGTCACACGGCTGCTGTCCAGGGAGCGGTCATAATGGAAAAAGGATATGTTGCCCCCGGCCTGCGCGATGGTCGAGGCGAACCCCGCGAGTGAGCCAGGACGGTCAGGCAGGTAAATGCAAAACTTGGCGAGCACGCCCTCGGGGGCTGGCAAAGCGTTGCGAGAGAAGGCGATCTGTTGATAGACCCTGATCAAAGACATTGGAGCGTCGTTCTCTTGATTCACGACAGGACCTCACGGGCAGATGGATCGCTATTACTTAAAAAGGCTATTGGCCATGGATAAACACGGAAAAGCACTGATGATAACGAGAAACAGCACAGCCGTGATTCGCCAAATGGTGACAACTGAATTTGTCTTAAGCTTTTCCAATACAGGGTCAATCCGCGGCAAATTGTCATTCCATAT
This sequence comes from Nitrospirota bacterium, assembly GCA_963796285.1. Lineage (GTDB taxonomy): Bacteria > Nitrospirota > UBA9217 > UBA9217 > UBA9217 > JALNZF01. Next base: position 75,805 of record CAWCKW010000006.1, on the reverse strand, counting down.
TATTCATGTTACAGAAACATTCGGAGGCTGCTAACGTTTTTTGATCATTGGTCCGTTGGCCGCTTTCCATGCTTCGATCCCGCCTTCGATAAAGCGGGCCTGAACGTTCTTTTCCTGCAGATGGTCAATCACCCGGTTGCTCACCGAGCCGCCGCGAACGCAGTAGACCATCACCTGCTTGTCCATGGGAAGTTCCGCGCTCCATTCATCCACCTTGTCAGGATCGCGCCACTCAGCGCCCGGAAGCTTCTCCTGGTCAGCATCATAATCCTCCTTGCGCCGGACGTCGATGAGGATGAGATCTTTCCGGATTGCCAGCTGTTCTTTGAGGTCCACAGGTTGTATGGTCCGTTCCATGGGATGCTCCTTGAAGCGTCAAAGCGTCTTGTAGTCGACGACGACCCTGCTCTCTTTTACCTTGCCGACGAACTCGGCGGCTGCGCGATGGTCAGGATGGTTCTGATAGAGCTCGAGGTCCTTCTCGTTCTTAAAAACAGAAAAGAGCACCACGTCATAGGCGGCATCGGATTCGAGGAAGTTGATGCCGACTTCCAGATGAAAGATCTGCGGGATGGTATTTTTTAACGCCTCCAGCTCGATCTTGATCCTTTTCGCGTTCCGTGCCCTGTCCGCATCTTCCGCGAAATCCTTGAGCTTCCACATAACCACATGTTTGATCATGGACGCGCCTCCTTATGCAGGAAAGTTGTGTTGTCGGGAAAGCGGGTTTTTTTCTGTTGCCCTGCTGGTCAATAGTTTGTATGATAGCACCACAGGCCGTCTTCGCACGCGGTACTGCGCAAGATAATACACGGGGTTGATAAAAAGAGCAAGGGGTATGGCGGGATGATGAGGCGGTGCATACTGTTCATGTGTTGTGTCATGCTGGTGTCGGCGTGCGCACCGAAAAAGACCCCGGTAGCGAAACCGCCGGAATCCCGGCAAAAGGCGTATCAACGGCCCTATACCGTTCTGGGCCAGCGATATGAGCCGCTGCAAACTCATGCGGGCTTCGTTCAGACCGGCATCGCAAGCTGGTACGGAGATGATTTCAACGGTAAAAAAACGAGCAATGGCGAGACTTACGACATGCACGCCATGACCGCGGCGCACAAGACGTTGCCGCTCGGGGTATTTGTCAGGGTGACGAACACTGCCAACGGTCATGAGGCCATCGTGCGTGTCAATGACCGGGGTCCGTTTGTAAAAGGGCGGATCATCGATCTGTCCTATTCAGCGGCAAAGTTGCTCGGTGTCGATATTGCGGGAACAGCGCCGGTAAGGGTCGTAGCGCTGGGTTATCGCGGTAGCGGTGCAGATCAGTATAACGAACTGGAGAACTATGATGCCGGAAATTATACCGTCCAGATCGGCGCATTTTCCGATCCCAGGAATGCGGAAAGGCTTTCCGGGGAAATGAAGAAGATATATGGTTTCTCGGAAGTTCATTCGGCTTGGTTAAGAGGCGAGCACTTCTATCGGGTCTATGTTGGCAAGCATTCGTCGTTGAGGTCCGCTGAAACGGCAGAGCAGAACCTGGAGGAGCGCGGATATTCAGGCAGCTTCGTGGTGTCGCTGGACTAAGGGTATCTGGCCAGTGCCTTGCTAGCGCACTACGTCCGTCGTATTTTACAAGAGATCATTGGGCGAAACAAACCTGTAGAGAAAATTTACGCCATCTTCCATCACCCCCCTTTTTGAAGCATATCGGCAGTATATCCGCTGATACAAAGTATTTTGATGTTGAATCCCATTTGCATAAACGCATCATAGACCTCTTTACCGCTCTTATTTGGCATAATGAAGTCCAGGACCAATGTGTAAATTTTGTCTTTATTTTCGATCTTTTATATTCTCGCACCATGCCCGGGCGTTCTGGAACATCTTGATCCACGGAGAGGCAGTAAGGGAGTTCTTGAGTTCTTCCGGCAGCCATCCCCACTGCCAGGTGAGCACGGTGCGTTCAGGATGGGGCATCATGGCAAGGTGGCGTCCGTCAGGGGAGCAGAGCCCGGCAATGCCCGCGGGAGAGCCGTTCGGATTGAAGGGATAGGCTTCGGTGATCTTTGATCCATCGTCCACATAGCGGATCGGCGCAAGGCCGTGTTCGCATTCGTTGAACATGTTCTTGTCAGGGAAGTAGGCCAGCCCTTCACCGTGGGCCACCCAGATGCCGAGCACGGAATTCTCCATGCCCTGCAGCATGATCGATGGGCTTTTCAGGATCTTCACCGTCGAGAAGCGGGATTCGAAGCGGCCTGACTTGTTGTGAATGAAGCGCGGCTGGAGCTCGTCCGCTATGCCGCGCCAGGGCACCCAGCCGAGCAAGGCCATAAGCTGGCAGCCGTTGCACACACCGAGGCTGAAGGTATCGGGGCGGTGATAGAATGTATCGAGCTGGTCCCAGACTTTCTTATTGAAGCGGAGCGAAGCTGCCCAACCCTTGGCCGAGTCGAGCACATCCGCATAGCTGAATCCTCCGACAAACACCACACCGCGGAACTGGTCAAGCATGATGCGGCCACCGAGCAGATCGGTGACGGTCACGTCCCAGGGCTCGAAGCCTGCGAGAAAGAAGGCCGATACCATCTCGCGGTCCCCGTTACTCCCCTCTTCGCGGATGATCGCGACTTTGGGTTTCTTGACCCTACAGAAGTCTTCCTCGGATGTTTGCGTCGGCGTAAAAGGAATGACAAAGGACGGGCCGTTGCGGTCGAAGATGTTCCTGCGCTCTTCACGGATGTTCTGGGGATTGCGCTGCAACAGGTCGAGCTGGTAGCTTGTCTCTTCCCAGAGGTCACGGAGCACAAGCATATCTTTCTGAAAGAACAGGCGTCTTGATTCACGGCGATGTTGATTGTCATCTCCGGGGTGGTTGTGCCGATTACCTGGAATGGCAACGCGGCCTTATAGAGAATAGAGATTATTTCTGCTTCGTTTGACGGAAGGTATTCGATCACCAGTCCCAGTTCTTCGGAGAACAGAGAAGCGATCTCATTCTCCTTCTGTTGTCTGCCCAAATCGATATCAATGCCGCAGTTTCCGGCAAAGGCCATTTCGAGCAGCGTGGTGATGAGTCCTCCGTCAGAGCGGTCATGGCCCGCGAGGATCAGTTCGTCAGCAACCAGTATCTGCACGGCATTAAACGCCCTGGCCAGAAGCAGGGGATCGTCGAGCGTCCGGCGATGTGTCACCCACCTGACCGAAAACCTGGGCAAGCGCGGAACCGCCAAGCCGGTTATTTCCCATGCCGAGGTCGATGAACAGGAGGTTGCTTTTTCCCGGCGCCTTGAGGTCCGGGGTCACTGTCTTGGTGATGTCCGGGCAGGTGACGTAGGCCGATATCACGAGCGCGCCGGGCGATTTCACGGTCTCGTGAGAACCGTCGGAGTTCGTTACTTTTGCGGCCATGGACAGGCTGTCCTTGCCGCCGTCCACGGCCATGCCGAGTTCGATCATCATGTCGCGCATGGCAACAGCGGCGTCATAGAGCCTCGCGCCTTCGCCGGGGAGCTTCGGCGCCCACATCCAGTTTGCGGAGCAACGGATATCGCCGAGTCCGCTCACCCGGGCCCATACGAGGTTCGTGAGCGCCTCGCCCACGCTCATCCTGGCCATGGCGGCAGGGTCGATCAACCCCTTTACGGGTTGCTCGCCGATGGAGATCGCGGCGCCGGTCAGTCCGAAGTGAGACTGGGCGATCACTGCAACGTCGGACACCGTAAGCTGGAGCGGACCCGCGCACTGCTGCTGCGCGATCAAGCCGGTGACCGAGCGGTCAACTTTGTTCGTGAGAAAGCGCTTGGAGCCTACGGAGATGAGACGGAGCACACGGTCGAGCGCTGCGCGTATGGTGAGGTCTTTTGGAAGTTTGAGCGGTTTGAGCTTTGTCTTCTTTCTGTCGAGCTTGAACACCTTCTGCGGCATGTCCCCGAGCACTTTGGAGAGTTCGAGGTTCTCCGGTGTCGAGTTGACCATCTCGTCATAGAGCACGATGTAGCCGTTGCCGGTGATCGTGCCGATGATCGCCATGGGCACTTTCTCGCGATCACAGAGCGAGCGGAAAAGTCCTTCGTGTTCGGGTTTCAAGAGGAGCGCGTTCTGCTCCTGATATTCCGCGCCCCAGATCTCAAGAACCGAGAGCGTGTTGTCGCCCACCAGGACCTTGCGGATATCGATCTTCGCTCCTGCGGGGTGCACGATCTCTTTCACCACATTGCAGTTGCCGCCCGCGCCCTGGTCGTGGATGCTCTGGATCGGGTTTCGCTCCCCAAGCTCCACGCAGGCGCGGATCACGCGGTTCATCTTCTGCTCCATCTCGGCGTCGCCGCGCTGCACCGCGTTGAAGTCGAGCTCGGCGATGTTCTCGCCCTGGATCATGGACGAGGCCGCTCCGCCGCCCATGCCGATGCGGTAGGCCGGGCCGCCGACCTTGACCACGAGCATGCCCTTCCGCGCTTCTGTTTTGTCCGTGTGGCGGGAGTCCATCTGGCCCACGCCGGCGCTGAACATGATCGGCTTGATCCATTCTCTCCGCTCGCCGTCAGGCAGGCGGAGGCCGAAGGAGCGGGTGAAGCCCTGGATCACGGGCTCGCCGAACTTGTTGCCGTAGTCCGATGCGCCGTTGCTGGCCTCGACCTCGATCCGAAGCGGCGACGCGAGATTATGCGGATAGGAATATGCTGCGTCTTCCCAGGGAAGCTCGTAGCCCGGAATGCGGAGGTTGCCCACGCAGTAGGCCGCCGTGCCCGCGACCACGAGGCCGCCCGTGCCTGTTGCCTGCACGTCGCGGATGCGGCCGCCCGTGCCGGTCTCGGCCCCGGGAAAGGGCGCTACGCCCGAGGGGAAGTTGTGCGTCTCGGCGGTAAATATGATATGGTACTTACGTTTCGCCTCACGGAACGGGGATGGTTTCCCGACGATCTCGGGGATGATGGTGGTGATGTCGTATCCCGTAATGGCGCTCGAGTTGTCGCTGAAGGCAATGACGCTGTTGTTCGGGTTCGCGTCGTAGGTGGCCTTGACGATCTTCATCAGGTTCCCGGGAATTTCCTTACCTTCGACGATGAGCTTGCCGCGGAAGAACCAGTGGCGCGAGTGTTCGCTGTTCGATTGTGACAAGTCGAAGCACTCAACGTTCGTGGGATTGCGCTTGATGTCCTTTACAAAAAGATTGGTGTAGTAATCCAGGTCCCAGTCATCGAGCCCCAGCCCCATTTCGCGGTTGATCTTTTCGAGGGCCGACCTTCCCTGTTCCATGAGCGGAATAACGCGCACCGGCTTCCGGTTTGATCCCGGTCTCGAAGGTTTTGAGCGGTGCGGGATAAGGGCATTCGGTCATGCGGTCGTGGACAAGGGCAAGAAAAGCGGTTTCCTGATCCTTTGTTAGCGCTATATCTTTGGCAAGATCGAGACGGTATCGCCGGGAGCGCTCGATCCTCGTGATCTTTCCGAGTCCGCAGGCGTGGCAGACCGAGACCGCGTTCGTTGACCAGGCAGTGGTGAAGTTCATGCGGGGACCGACCTCTAAAATCAAGTGCGGGGTATGGTGCGCGGAGTGCGGTGTGAGAAAGGAAGAATCTGAAAACTGTTTCGGCTCAAAGGTCTCGGCCAGGAGCCAGCGGAGCAGGCGAATCTCGTCCTTAATAAGGCGGCTTTTTACGGCAATGTTAAAGCAGAATTCAGTTTCGATCCCGGTGATGGCGGGAGAAACAATCTGTTTAGCGGTCGAGAGCAGGTCGGCGGTTTGATAGGCGGATAGCGCGGGGGTGCGATAGAGATGAATTAGCGTCATAACAGGGGGTCCATTGTTACATCAGAACGATTAAATTATCCCGCGCCCTTTTCGGCGATGGGTTGATTTGTTTGTTATTAAATTTCAATATCTCGTGGTCGGTTCTCTGTTGGTTACCTTTTCGCTCGACCTGCCGACAACACTGAAGTGCGCGATCAGTGGTCATGGACAGCGATCGTATCCTGAGTATATTCGTATCTGCAGAATGGAAAGATTCGCATAGCCGGTGAGTACTATGTAAAGATCCACGCAGCATCTTTAATTCATTACTTCTTATCTCTCCTTCAATGCCACGACCTTCTGCTCGGCGGACCTCTTTTCACCTGCCATCTCGCACTTGCCGTCGAAGGTGACGCCCTCTTCGATGATAAGCTTGGGCGTCTTTATATTTCCCTGGATGTTGGCCGGGGCGAGCAAGTGCACCTGCTGGCTGGCATTGATGTTGCCGACGACCTTGCCGCTCGATATGATCGTGCCCACGGAGATCTCGCCCTGGAGAAATGCGCCGTCGCCGGCGATGAGCGTGTCCTTGGAGATGACCTCTCCCTCAATTTTGCCGTCAACGCGGATGGTGCCCTCGAAGCTGAGCACTCCTTTAAACTCCGTGCCTTTGCCCAGGAAAGCAGAGATCTCGGACTGTTCTGGTGTGCCTGAACCCTTTTTCAACATGAATGGACCCTCCCTAAAATTCGTTATCTACTTTACCACGAAACCGACCAAGATACGAATTATTTAATAGTTCCACATCTTTTCTTTGTAGCGTCCAGTCTTATTGGTGAGTGGGCTGGGTAATTTCTTTTTACCCGATCTTTTCCAGCATCCTGTCCAGCTCTTCGGCAGAATAGTACTCGATCACGATCCTGCCGCCTTTGGCCTTCGTTATGATGCTCACCTTGGTGCCGAGCGACTTTCTTGAGCTTCTCTTCCACGGATTTCAGTTCCTGGCTTTGACGCGACTTTGTTCTCCTTTGCCGGGTTCTTGAGCCGGCCGGCGAGCGCTTCGGCCTCGCGCACCGAGAGACCCTTCTTCACGATCGCAGACGCGGCCTGGATCTGGTCGCGCACGCGTTCGAGCGACAGAAGCGCTTTGGCGTGGCCCATGCTGAGAGCGCCGGTAGCGAGGCTCTGCTTCAATTCCTTGGGAAGGCCGAGGATCCGGAGAAAGTTCGTGACCGTTGACCGTTCTTTTCCCACGCGCTTCGCGAGGTCTTCCTGCGTAAGCTTGAACTCGTCCTGGAGCCGCTTGTACGCCTCGGCAGCCTCGAGCGGGTTCAGGTCCTCGCGCTGGATGTTCTCTATAAGGGCCTGCTCGATGAGCTCGCGCTTGGTCGCCTCTTTGACGAGCGCCGGTATGGTCTTGAGCCCCGCAAGACGCGCGGCGCGCCACCGGCGTTCACCGGCGATGAGGCCATAGTTCGTCCCGATCCGGTGAACGATGACGGGTTGGATCACCCCGTGCTCTTTTATCGAAGCGGCAAGCTCTTTCAGGCTCTCATTTTGAAACGTTTTTCTTGGCTGGTACTCGTTCGGCACGATCTTGTCCAGCTCGATCTCGTGGATGCCGAGGGCCTTTCGCGCTTTGTCGTCGAGCGAGGAAAGGTCGGGTATAAGCGCGCCGAGTCCTTTACCGAGCGCCTGCTTTTGCATTGTGTGATGACCTCCTTTGCAAGCTCCAGGTAGCTTTGCGCTCCCCGGGACCGGATATCGTACAGGAGCACGGGCTTACCGTGGCTCGGCGCCTCGGAGAGGGCTACGTTCCGGTGGATGACGGTGGTGTAGACCTTGTTGCCGAAATACTTGCGCACTTCCTGCGCCACCTGAGAGGCAAGATTGTTCCTGCTGTCGAACATGGTCAGGAGCACGCCTTCGATGGCAAGGTCGGGGTTCAGGTCCTGTTTGATAAGCGTGATGGTGTTCATGAGCGCTGTAAGTCCCTCGAGGGCATAGTATTCGCACTGAACCGGGATCAGCACCCCGTCTGCCGCGGTCAGCGCGTTGACGGTGAGCAGGCCGAGTGACGGCGGGCAGTCGATGAGGATATAGTCGTAATCGTTCCGGAAGCTTGCGATCGCCTTCTTGAGCACCCGCTCGCGGGCGATCAACTGGATGAGCTCTATCTCGACGCCCACCAGGTCGATCTTCGCGGGGACCACATCGAGCCAGGGGAAGTGGGTTGATTTTTTTATCTCCTGGAGCGTTTTTTTGCCGGTGAACAGGTCATAGGTGCTGCCGATGATCTCGCTCCGGTCGATGCCCATGCCGCTTGAGGAATTGCCCTGGGGGTCCGAGTCGATGAGCAGCACCTTTTTTTCTGCAGCAGCAAGCGATGCGGCGACATTCACGGTGGTCGTGGTCTTGCCCACGCCGCCCTTTTGGTTGGCTACTGCTATGACCCTGCCCATGCTTCTCTAACCCCTCTGGCGTAACTGTACAAAACCCGATTAATTTACCATAGGGAGAAGATAAAGGGAAGGAAAAATTAGAGAAACCTGGCTGGCAATGGAATGTTCCACGTGGAACATTCCATTCCGGAATGTAATTATTTAGGTCAAATGCAAGGCGTCTCGCGCAAAGCCGCAAAGTCGCAAAGGAAAGCGGGTCTCGTGTATATGCTGAATCAGGCTTGATTGTTTTCTTACAAACGTGTCAAGTTTCCCGTGTTGTTGACGTTCTTTGCGACTTTGCGGCTTTGCGCGATAAGGTTCGGCATTGAGTGCGGTTGTGCCTAAGTAGATACCAACGGATCTCCACAAAAGAACGGCAGGACGGTTTTTCCGTCCTGCCGGAACGAGAGTTGATTGATATCAGACAGTCATTTCTTCAGCTTCCACACATTCCGCTTTTGTCTTTGACCAGCAAGGCCCGAGGATCGTTTCGAGGTCCTCTTCGGCTGTTGCTGCAATGGGCTTGATGTCGAAGTTCTTGACCAGCACGTCGAGCACGTTCGGCGTGATGAATGCCGGAAGCGTCGGCCCGAGCCGGATGTCCTTGATACCCAAATGCAGCAGGGAGAGCAGGATGGCGACGGCCTTCTGCTCGTACCACGAGAGCACGAGGGACAGCGGCAGTTCGTTCACGCCGATGTTGAAGGCCTTTGAAAGCGCGAGTGCGATCTGGACGGCCGAATATGCGTCGTTGCACTGGCCGATGTCGAGCAGCCGCGGGATGCCGCCGATGTCCCCAAGGTTCTTGTCGAAGAATCGGAACTTGCCGCAGGCCAGGGTCATCACGATCGTGTCCTTGGGCGCCTTTTCCACGAATTCCGTATAGTAGTTCCTGCCCGGCTTTGCGCCGTCGCACCCGCCCACGAGGAAGAAGTGGCGGATCTTCCCGTCCTTGACCGATCGATCACCTTGTCCGCCACGCCGAGCACGGCATTGCGCGCAAAGCCCGCGAATACTTCCTTGCCCGGAGCGTCGGCTGCGAAGCCCGGAAGCGACAGGGACTTCTCGATCACGGAGGCAAAATTGCCGTCTCCAATGTGCTTCACATCGGGCCAGCCCACAAGTCCGCAGGTAAAGAGATTGTCCTTGTACGACGCCAGCGGTTTCTGGATGCAGTTCGTGGTCATCACGATGGCGCCGGGGAAGTGGGCGAACTCTTTGTGCTGGTTCTGCCATGCTGTGCCGTAATGGCCGTAGAAATGGGGATATTTCTTGAGGCCCGGGTAGCCATGGGCCGGCAGCATCTCACCGTGGGTATAGACATTGATCCCCTTGCCCTCGCTCTGCTTCAGGATCATATCAAGGTCTTTCAGGTCATGGCCGGATACAAGGATGGCCTTGCCTTTTTTCGCGCCAAGCGGGACCTTGGTCGGGACCGGGTGGCCGAACGTGCCGGTATTGCCGCTGTCGAGAATTTCCATGGCCTTGAGGTTGACCTCTCCGCACTTCAGCACGAGGGCAACCCATTCGTTCAGGCCGAGATCGGTACCGGTCATGGCTGCTAAAGCTTCGGCCATGAACGCATAAACGGAATCGTCGGTTTTCCCGAGGATCTGGGCATGATCTGCATAGGCAGCCACGCCTTTGAGACCAAACAAAAGAATGTCCTGGAGCGACTGGATATCGGGGTCGATCATTGCATCAGGCACGCGTTCTCTCACCTCGCGGCCCTGTTTCGCCAATGCCTCGACGGTCGCTGCAGGTTTAAAGGAAACGCTGCCGTGCGCGAAGTCAGTCCTGCCTCCTGCTGCCGTGACCTTTGCCTTCAGCCCCTCGCGGAGCTCAACGCTCTTCTTGATCAGTTTTTCGAACCGTTTAGGATCAAAATCCACGTTCGTGAGCGTTGAAAAAAGCCCTTTGGTCAGGAAGAGGTTAACTTCCTTGTCCACGACGCCGTGCCCCCTGCCTTCAAATGCAACGAGCGAAAGGCCTTTCATGGAGTAGATCAAGAGGTCCTGAAGTGATGATAACTCCGGGTCTTTACCGCAAACGCCGATCTTGGTGCACGCTTTACTGTTTGAAGCCTGTTCACATTGATAACAAAACATAGTATCCTCCTCAAGGAATAAATTACATCGTCTATCGTTGATGTGGTCCGATTATACGGGAGGCGGAAGGAGAAGCATATGATATTGGTCATAACAGTTGTTTTATTTTAACTCTATTTGAGAGGTGGGGTTATATTGCGGAAAAATGAGTGGGAAGAATAAATAAGGTTTCACAGAGAAACAACGGATAACTGCGGATTAACTCCTGTGTATAAAAACGAAAGCATATCAGAACATACTGTGTCTGTTGTTCATTGAGCCTTGAGAGCCTGATGTTGCCACTGGTACTGTCATGCGCACCCGTGTCAGCGAACGCATACAGTAATGTTCCACGTGGAACATCGGACTATACTTGCCCCAGTTCTCCTCCGGCAGGGCTGACGCGGAGCGACCCGAGCGATATATGCCGTACCCCGGAAATGTCCCGGAGCGGGGTTATTACCCGGATGGACAGTTCCTTCAGATCGATGGTGCGCAGGATTCCGAGGCCATGGCAGAGGTTGCGGTCATCATTCAGCCCCACGAGCAGGTGGTCCAGCTCTGACCGTTTAACGACCATGACCTCCCGGACCTTGTACTGTTCCTTTGCCGTGTAGAGCTCATCTTCCACATATTCCCCCTCAATGATCAGAAAGAGCCTGTCAGCGGACAACTCGGCATGGATCACGATCGCCTGAAAGATCTTCGAAAGTTGGTTGATGTCCCGGAAGCCCAGACGCTCGCCGGTGCCCAGGCCTGAGCCGTGGATCCCGACGTCATGGAGCGCGATCTCCTGAAAGTCCCCGCCCCGGAAATACTGCTTAAAGCGAAGTTCCCGGGAGGCACGCCGCGCTTCCGCGGTCGAAATCCGCGCGTCGGGCGATATGGGGAGGCGGTGAATGATCAATCCGGCCCGGTGCGCATGCGGGGCGAGCAGATGCTCGACCTCGGTCCCCTTCTGCAGGGCGATCACCGAGCGGGGAGAAAGCATGTCGATCTCATGGAATTTGAGCTCGCGTGCAGCGCCGCCATTCACGAGTCCGCAGGTATTGATAAGGACCAGACCGGGCTCGAGCGACTGTGCCAGCGCGTACAATTTCTGGAGACCCGAGATCATCTCAAGCAGGCGGCCGACGGGCGAAGTGTTGCCGACAAAGCTCATGATCATCGGGTTCGTGCGCTTCAGCAGATCTGTTGCATCGGTATAGGCCGTAAGCGAAATCACTGCCGGCGGGCCGATGAAGGGCTGACCCGGATCCGCATCGATAAAAACGACCTTTTTACCGGATCTGCAGAAAAGGCCGGCAAGATAGAGGCAGAATGTTGTTTTGCCCGATCCCGGCGCGCCGATGACAAGTGCCGGCCCGCCATGGAAAGCGATCTCTTCAGCGCTCTCGCGCCATTCTTGAGGTATTCTTAGTGAGCCTTCCAACATAATAATCTTTCCGGTCACAGCCAATTAATGATTATTTTTCAATAATATAGAAAATAATCCACATATCACACTGAAACGGTAGATAATCCATCCGCAAATCCTGATGATCTTGTGCAGAAATAGACCTAGTGAATTATCGTGCCTTAATGTTTTTTATATGTCCCATTGTACAGGATTTTGATCCTTTTGAATAAACCTATCGCACGTAATGTTCCACGTGGAACAATCTCAACCTTTAGCACAGGTCTAATCAAATACACTCCCCTCTCTGACACATCTGAGGTGAACCCTTTGTGGTTCAACCAATCTTTTTAAATACCCAGATAGCCCTTTGATAATTCGAATGCGGAAGGGTTAGATCGATTCGGCGTTCCAACGAGACGCCTGTCTTAGCCAGGTCCTGTTCGTTGATCGTCTCTTCCGGTCCCCTGCTGAGGACCATGAGCCCGCCCGGCCTGAGCAAGGGCAGTCCCGTAGCGATGGCTGACTTCATGTCTGCAAAGGCACGGGCAGTGACAACATCGAAAGTCGAGTGGAGCGAAACAGGAAGTTCTTCTGCCCTCGTATCGCAAACCTCGGTTTCCGTAAGCTTGAGGGTCCTGATGATATGGCGCAGGAAGGAGGCTTTCTTTTTTATTGAATCGACCATGGTGATCGACAGTCCGGGATAGGCGATCTTGATCGGCAGCGCTGGAAAGCCCGCTCCTGTCCCCATGTCAAGCAGTCGCAGTCCCGGCGCGGGGGTGAAGCCGAGGATGTACGAGAGAGAATCCAGCACATGTTTGATAATAATATCCTCCTCGTCCCTGATGGCAGTGAGGTTGATCTTCTGGTTCCACTTTTTAAGTTCCGCCAGATAGATGAATACCGAATTGATCTGTTCGATGGTCAGAGAAATGCCAAGATCTTTTGCGCCGCTATGTAATAATTCCCTAGGAGTCATCATATTGTAATATTTGGTGTTATTTGCGGATTATGCTTCCTTTCGCAAATAATTCAGCTCATAACAGCCCCCATAAAAGGGGGAGGGTCATGCGTCATGAATGACCCGCAATGTGCACTTTACTCGGTTGAAGATTTATTGTCAAATGACAGGACATTGGCCGGCCACGTTAATTGGTCACCCGTTGCAACTGAAATCCCAAGCGCAACCTACTCGGAGGCGTGACGGATTTTAGCGGAGGTGGAATGCGTAACTAATTGATAAAATTATATTTTAATTAGGTTTTCAAGTTGAATTGTAAATCCACAATGATTCTGCCTGATGCACAGCTTTCACACTTTAGAATAACGATCAATCCGCAGATTTCGTTGATAGGCGATGATTCTAACCTTGTAAGTCAGTTTTGATTTAATCGATGATATCCGTGCAATTTGAGTATTCCTTTTGATCAGAACCATTACGAGGGGTTGAAGAAGATAGGGTCATGTATCGTCAGTAAGGATCGAGGTGCAAATGTAACAACTGGGGGTCGATGGATCAGCAACAATGGCATTCTCACTTATCCGTTATGGTTCTATTGGCCGTGGTATAATCATCCTATCACCTGTTACTGCACTGGAATGTACACTTGATCTTAATTACACCCTGGAAAGGAGAAGTACTATGAAAAAGATGTTTCTAGCAACAGGATTAGCCTTGTTTTTGTGTGTCAATATCGCCGGCGCCGAGGACTTCACCTTGAAAAGCGATCAGATCGGCGGGCAGCTGACCAACGACCAGGTCTACTCGGGATTTGGCTGCACAGGAAAAAACATCTCACCGCAGCTTAAGTGGATGAACGCGCCGAAAAACACGAAGAGCTTCGCGATCACTGTTTATGATCCTGACGCGCCCACAGGAAGCGGCTGGTGGCACTGGGTGATCTTCAATATCCCCGCAGACATAACTGGGCTCGTGACCGACGCCGGGAACCCGCAAAAGAACCTGGCGCCGAAAGGCAGCGTGCAGAGCATGACGGACTACGGCAAGCCGGGGTTCGGCGGCGCGTGCCCTCCTCAGGGCGACAAGCCGCATCGCTATGTCTTCACGGTTTTCGCCCTGGACGTACCAAAACTCGATCTGGATGAAAAGGCCAATGCCGCACTCGTTGGGTTCATGCTGAACGGGCATGCCATCGAGAAAGCTTCTTTGATCTCGTATTACGGGAGATAGGAAGGCATATCAGCTTTATACGACGGGACCTCCAGGAACGGGAGGTCCCGTTTTTTTCTGTAAATAACTATAACAAAATCCCACTCACGTGCAAAGCGCGCTTCGGACAATCCTTCTTTCATGGTCACTGCCTCCCTGATGTCCTTCATTGTGACCTTTTTTACTCACGACTACCACGTATGCTTCACTCGGCTGTCTTCCGCGCCGGTCGCAGGGTCAGAAGATCCGTTACCATGATCAACAGTCCAGCGAAGAAACAGAGGCCGAGAAAGAACGTCACTCCCAGCCAGAGCCGCATGTAGGACTGGGCGACCATATAACCCATGCCGAGCACCCGCTCGATATAGGACTGGACGACACCGGCGATGCCGAAGGAGATCCCCATCAGCATCATGGCAGTGGACATGGTCCAGAATGCCACTTTACCGCGCGATGGCATCGTAGACCTCGATCCCCTTGATCTTCGGCATGGCGTAATAGAAGACCATGATGTTCAACAGCGCATAGGCCCCGAAGAACGCGAGATGGCCGTGCGAAACCGTGACCTGTGAGCCGTGTGTGTAGTAGTTGATCTGCGGCAGGGTGTGCATGAAGCCCCATACCCCGGCGCCGATCATGTGCATCACCGCGCAGCCGATCGCGATGGTCCAGGTGAGCCGGTTCTTAATCTCCAGCTTGCGCTCCTTCACATGGTTCATGGTGTCTATGAGCATCAGCAGTATCGGAAGCGGCTCAAGTGCCGAGAATATCCCTCCGAACCACAGCCAGTACTTGGGCGCGCCGATCCAGTAGTAATGATGGCCGGTGCCGACGATCCCGGTAAAGAGGAAGAGACCGATCTCCACGTAGAGCCACTTCTCCACAACCTGCCGGTCCACGCCGGTGAGCTTCATCAGGACGAACGCGAAGATAGCGGCGGTGACAAGTTCCCAGGCGCCTTCAACCCAGAGATGGATGACCCACCACCAGTAGTACCAGTCAATGACCTCATTCCTGTAAAACGGTATACCGAAGAGATACAGGAGCGCCAGAAAGAGCAGTCCGCCGAGGAGGGTGCCCTGAATCACGGTCCAGCGCTTCGCCAGGTACATGGTCATGCCGACATTGAACAGGAATACAAGCGCGCCCACGACCACAACGAGATCGAGTGACGTCGGTATTTCCAGAAGCGGGCGTCCCTGTGTCCAACCGAAGATAAAACCCACGAGAGCAACTACCCCCGTAGCGACCAGGGCGAGAAGCTGGAACCAGGCGAGCTTCGTTGAATAAATTTCGCTCTTTGTCTCCTCGGGTACGATGTAGTACGTGCCTCCCATGAACCCGAGAAGCATCCAGAGCACAAGCAGGTTGGTGTGCATGGCGCGCGCCGTGGCAAAGGAGAATTTATCCACGATCCACTGCGGCACGGTAAAGCTGTAACTGAATGCAAGCCAGAGTCCCATGACAACCTGGAGCGTGAACAGGAGCAGGGCAATGGCAAAATACCAGTATGCTATTTTCTGTGAGCGGTATTCCATCATATCCTCCTATTTTAAATTCGCCAGGAACCCGGCGACTTCTTTGAACTCTTTTTCGGAGAGTGTCGTCTGGGCCGGCATCATGGCTTTGGGGTTCACTGCCTTGGGATTCTTGATGTAATGTTCGATCTGCTCCATGCTCAGCTTCCGGCCGATCGTATCCAGTGCCGGACCGAAGGTCCCTCCGGTCCCGTGCAAGGAATGGCAGTTCATGCATCCCCGCGATTGAAAGACCGCGGCGCCTGGCGAAATCCCAACACTCGCGACCATTCGCTCTTCGCTGCGGGAGAGGCGCTTCTTGCTGTCCTGGGGAGGCCAGTCTCCGTTATCGATGTTCCCGACCCAGGTAAAGAACGCAATGAGATTGTCGATCTCGGCGTCCGAGACCTTCAGATTCGGCATCTTGCGCCACGAGGCGGCCAAGGCCTTCTCCGGATCTTTTATGCGGATCCGGATGCCATCCTCGCCAATGCGCTGGACGACCTTCGTGAGATCAGGGGCATAGTAAGCCCCGAACCCCAGGATCGTATGGCAGTCATTGCAGTTGTACTTCTCGAATGTTCTTTTCCCTTCCACCACCTTGTCGGACAGCTTGTCCACATGGGACAGCGTCTCGATCTGGCGATGGGTGTCCCACGTCAGCCCCAGGAATAGGACTGCCGAGGAAACCGTGCCGAAGAAAAAAATCCAGAATGCCGTTTTCTTTGTCATTCCGCACCTCCCATTGGTAGTTCGCCGCAATATAAAAAAGAACTTCGCTTATATAGACTTGAACCGTTGCAATAGATAAGGATCATCAAAAGGAACTATTGAGGAGTATACCAGAAAGCCGCAGATTATGAATTTCACAAAGATGCAATATGTGTCATTTGAAATCGCAATCTCGGGTAACGAAATCAGCTATGTATCGGGAGGGGGGATGATATGGCGTATTGTTATTGGTAAGGCAGTTACAGCATCAATGACCGCTCTCCGTTTCAGGATAGAGTGTTTTTTCGATGAATCAAGCTTTTGCAATCGTATCAGCTCATTCTTCTATCCAGACTCCGGTACTGGATCGCCTCGGATATATGTTCGGTCGCGATCTTCTCGCTACCCTCGATATCCGCGATCGTTCTCGCTACTTTGAGAATGCGATTATACGCCCGCGCCGAAAGGCCCAGCCGGTTCATGGCCTTTTCCATCAGATTGAGCGAGTCTTCGTCGATCTTGCAATACTTCCGAATATGCCGCGGCTTCATGTGCGCGTTTGCGTAGATGCCGTCGCTCTTGAAACGATCATACTGGATGGCCCGCGCCCTGGTGACCCGCTCGCGGATCGCTGATGACGCCTCAGCCGGCTTGTCGGAAGAGATTTCATTGAATTTGATGGCCGGCACTTCGATGTGGATGTCGATCCGGTCCATGAGCGGGCCGGACACGCGTGATCGGTAGGTCTGAACCTGATGAGGAGTGCATTGACATTGATGTGCAGGATCGCCCCAGTTCCCGCACTTGCAGGGGTTCATGGCGGCGACCAGCATCAGTGATGCGGGATAGGTGAGCGACGTGATGGCGCGTGAGATCGTGACCTGGCCGTCCTCGAGCGGCTGGCGGAGGGCTTCGAGCACGTTCCGTTTGAACTCCGGCAGCTCGTCAAGAAAAAGAATGCCGTTGTGCGACAGGCTCACTTCGCCCGGCTTCGGGATCTGGCCGCCGCCGATCAGACCTGCATCGGATATCGTGTGATGCGGCGAACGATAGGGCCGTGTGGCGATAAGCGGCTGGCCTTTTTTGAGCAGACCCATGATGCTGTGGATCTTCGTCGTTTCAATGGACTCATCGAAGCTCATCTGGGGAAGGACCGAGGGAAGACGCCGCGCGAGCATGGTCTTGCCCGAGCCCGGCGGCCCGATCATGATGATGTTGTGCCCGCCCGCTGCCGCGACCTCGATGGCTCGCTTGGCGTGTTCCTGTCCCCGTACCTCGGAGAAGTCTTCCTGATACGCGGAGTAGGTTTCGAAGGCATTCTGTATATTGATGTTCACCGGTTCGACCGCCGCCTTGCCGATGAGAAACTCCACCACCTGCGGCAGCGTCTGCATGCCGAAGATCTTGACAGACTCGACGACCGCCGCTTCCTGCGCGTTGTCCGCGGGGATGCACCATGCCCCGGTACCCGGCCTTCTTCGCAAGCACGGCCATGGAGAGCGCGCCCCGCACGGACTTTACCCTGCCGTCGAGCGAGAGCTCGCCCACGATCAGATAGCCGCTCACCATCTCCTGCGTGAGCACGCCTTCGGCGATCAGCATGCCGATGGCGATGGGCAGGTCGAAGGCGGACCCTTCTTTCTTGATGTCAGCGGGCGCGAGGTTCACGACGACCTGTTTCAAGGGGAAATCGAAGCCCGTGTTCTTGAGCGCGGCGCGCACCCGCTCCTTGCTCTCTTTCACGGCCGCGTCGGGAAGGCCCACGGTGGAGAAAAAGGGAAGCCCCCTGCTCGCGATGTCAACTTCAACCTCAACCGGATAGGCGTCGATACCGAGCACCGCCGCGCTGATGACCTTGGAGAGCATAGGGCTCCTTGATGAGTTCAGAGTTCAGGGTTCGGGGTTTGGAAAGATGATTTACAGCAGAGAATAGCAGAGAAGCCGCGGAAAAGTCAAACTGAATATAATATTAACGAAGCAATGCCTCAAACCATGAAGCATGAACCAAAAAGTTGAAACCGGCCTCACACAAAGGCACGAAGACACGAAGAAGGATAAAAATAAATTCTTTTCTTTGCGGCTTTGTGGCTTCGTGTGAAAATTGGTTTAGGTTTTGATAAAATTTGACTCAAAATTCAAGATGGCGGTTCGTGAAGTACGTTAAGAACGAGTGGCTTCAGGAAGGCTACTGCTCGAACCGCGTGACGAAGGCGCCGATGAACCGCATGCTCCGGACATAGTCGGCAAAGGGCACTTCCTTCACGACGCCGCCACCGGGCCTGTCCTGCCGGTCCTTATCGCCTGCGGCATGGATCAAATACGGCTTGCCGGACTTGATACGGACGATTGAGAGGTGGGCCACGATCTCCTCAACCACGCGCTTCTGCGGGTCCTTGACCCAGTAGATGATATCGCCGTCCTGGAGCTTCTTTTGGAGTGCCTGCGTCGCCAGGACATTTTTCGGCAGGATGTCGACTACGTCTCTGCCGCGCGAGCCCGCGATCTGCCTGGTCGCGCCAAGGTCGGCGGTGATGTTCCTGCCCCACTTGGCGCTCATGACCATGTCCTCGCCGTACTGAAAGCGCTGGTCGTAGTTCGTGACAAGGCCATCCTGGACCCTGCCCTGGGTGATGAACCGCAGGTTGAGCGCCCGGTCAATGGCCGCGCCGGGCGTGCTGGCTTGAGCGAGCTCTACCGAGCGGAAGGTAAGATACATGCAATCGACCTTTTCGTCAGCCACGATGCGGTTGGTGCGCACATAGAGGCCGAGGGGGTCTGGATCATAGGGTGTGCCGATAAAGCGGCCGGCCCAGGAGGCAATCCGCTTGTTCAGCGGGAGTTTCGCCAGCCGCGCCTGTGCAAGCAGGATATCATCGGCCGTCATTGCAGCCATGTTCTTCTTCTCGTCCGGCTGCCCGGAGCCGATAATCCGAAGACCGTACTGGAGGGAGTTGACGAACCGCCGATCGTGGATCCCGGCGAACTGCGCGGCTTTTTTATTGGGGATCTGGATAAACCGACCGTTCCCCAGGTACAGGCCGAGGTTATCACCATAAAAAACGAGGATGTCGCCGGGCTCGAGATCCTTCTTCGATACACGTTCGGCCTTGCTTTTGAACGAGGTATGGTCCGTACTGAGCAAGACGCCGTGGATCCGGTAGGTGAGATAGATCAGACCGCTGATGTCCATGCCCTGCTCGGAAATTCCGCCGCGCCAGGTGCCGCACGTTCAGGAACTGCTTTGCTGTCTTTGCGATCTCCTCGGGCTTTGTATCGTTTATGACGGGATCAGAGGGCTTCGCGGGCATGGCTTCCGAAACATCGATGATCGCAACCGACTGGTCGGGGAACTGGACCTTGTGGCTCGTTTCGGTTGTCTGGATCACCGGCAGCCGCGTGCCGCGCATACAGCGAAACCTTGTGGTCACCGGTCCTGTCCAGGATCATGGCCTCGGCCTTCGGGGCCGTAATAACGATCCACTGCCGGTTTGCGTTCAGATAGGAGCGGCCTTTGTCCTTCGGGATGTGGACCGCTTCCTGCTGGATCCAGCCCTCCCGGTTTTCCTGGTTCGGGATTGTCACCCGGTAGCGATTGTCCTGTTTTTCCAGGATCCGCACCTCATCGCCCATGAGCACCTGCGTTTCCAGCCTGGACCTCGACGCCGGACCGTCTGCATGCACATTTGCGAGCGGAGCGGACACGATCCCCAGATCGCCGTTGCCAGGCTCCTGACCGGAGCCAGCGACGGGAACGAGAACAGCGAAACAACAGAGCAGCAGTATGGCGAATTGTTTTTTCATCAGGTCGATTCAGGACTGCGAGAGGGAGTACTGCGCTTGCATGCTGTGCGGTACGAAAAAAATGGTGCCGAAGGGGGGACTCGAACCCCCATGGGTTGCCCCACACGCCCCTCAAACGTGCGTGTCTACCAGTTCCACCACTTCGGCACTTGTTGAAAACATGTTTATTTATTCATCGCCGGCTGTTTCTGCAGTAACGTAAGGTGAGCCAATCCGCATGCCGGCTGTCACGGCCGTGGACGATGTCGAAGAACGCGGACTGCAGCTCCTTCGTTACCGGTCCCGGCTTGCCTTCACCGATGCGGCGGTTGTCCACTTCACGGATCGGCGTGATCTCAGCTGCCGTACCGGTGAAGAACGCCTCATCGGCGACATAGAGCTCGTCCCGCGTGAACCGCTCTTCCACGAGACGCATTCCGCGCTCGGCAGCAAGCTGTATGATCGCGTCACGGGTGATGCCTTCCAGAATGGACGTGAGCGGAGGCGTTTTGATCACGCCTTTCCGTACTATGAACACGTTCTCACCGCTTCCCTCGGCTACGTAGCCGTCGGTATCGAGCAGCATGGCTTCATCGTAGCCGTCCTTCAGCGCTTCGCGCTTGGCAAGCAGCGAGTTCGCATAGTTCGCTGTGGTCTTGGAGCGGACCATGGTCGCGTTCACATGGGGCCGGTTAAAGGACGAGATCTTCACGCGGATGCCGTTCTTGAGCCCCTCTTCGCCGAGGTAGCTGCCCCAGGGCCAGACCGCGATCGAGACCTGGACCGGATTCTCTTTGGGAAAGATGCCCATGGCGCCGTATCCCAGGAACGCAATTGGACGGATATAGCATGCCTCGATCTTGTTCACGCGGATCGTTTCGAGGATCGCTTCTGCCACCGCCTCCCGCGTGAACGGCATCTCCATCTGAAGGATATGCGTCGAGTCGAAGAGCCGGCCAACATGCTCCTGCAGCCTGAACACGGCCGGACCGGAATCGGTCTTGTAGCAGCGGATGCCTTCGAACACGCCGGTCCCGTAATGGAGCGTGTGCGTAAGTACATGCACCTTCGCATCGTCCCACTTCACGAACGTGTCCGTTCATCCATATCTTTTCCGTGGCCTCAAGCATAGGCGACATTTATAACAGCCTGATGCAAAATTGTCAATGGTTTTTTTCCAGTTTTTCCGGCCTTTTCACGCCAGGCCTTCTTTAAAACGTTTCATCGTTTCTTTTCTCTTCTGAGATTCTATTCTCGCACCGCATCTTTTTCTTTCGATAAGTGCTCAGGGGAGGGCGACTCACGCTAATCAAATATAACAATCCCCTTTCTACATCATGGAAGGGGGTAAAAGTATAAGGAGGAGCCATCTTTGTGAATAGGTCACATAATGCCATCATCCCTGGTATTCGTAGGGCGTGGGACGGGTAAGGTAGTACACAGTGAAATGCACAGAATATTGAGCAGGTTAGGATTTCAGCGATTCTTTTTGCGGC
The DNA here is from genome assembly GCA_963796285.1 of Nitrospirota bacterium. Classification (GTDB taxonomy): domain Bacteria; phylum Nitrospirota; class UBA9217; order UBA9217; family UBA9217; genus JALNZF01. The sequence continues at coordinate 54,467 of CAWCKW010000006.1, read as the reverse complement.
AAGGTATTCGTCCGTTCTACAAAGGCTAAATGGGTGCAACGGTCAATCGCGGGACCTGGCTAAATAATGCCCTTTTTTCTCGCTATCTTGATGGCGTCGTGGCGATTTTTTGCCTGCAGCTTCTCGTAGATGTTCTTGATATGGGTATGCACGGTGTGGGTGCTTATACTCAATTGCTCGCCGATCTCTTTATAGGTGAGCCCTTCTTCGACGAGCTTGACGATCTCCTTTTCCCGTGAGGTTAACAGAAAATCGTCACTTGCTACATCATCCTGAAGCTCATGTATGATCTTGCGGGCAATTTTGGGGCTCATTGGCGCCCCGCCTTTGTAGAGCGCATGGATGGACTCTATGATGTCCCGCGGGCTGCTGCCTTTGAGCAGATATCCTGAAGCGCCGGCTTTGATCGCAGAAAACACGTTCTCCCGGTCTTCAAAAACGGTGTGGGCCATGATTTCGAGACCGGGCATTGCTTCTTTGGCTTTTTTGATGAGCTCAACCCCCGACATGCCGGGCAATCCGATATCGGTAAGCATCACTTCGGGTTTGGCGCTGCGGAACAATTTTAACGCCTCTTCAGCGGAGCGGTAAGAGCCAGTAACCGTTATTCCGCCCTCGCCGCTCAGGAGCAGGGTGAGATTCTCAAGAAGCAGTGGGTCGTCTTCAACTATGACAAGTCGCATGGCCGCACCTTACCATGGAAGAGCCTAAATTGCCATACCCGATATGGGGTATTTTAAGGGTAGGGGAATTTCCAAGGTCACCCGGGCACCTCTCCCCCCGGAGGACAGGGTTATCCTCCCCCCCAGCTCTTCGGCGCGTTTATTCATGTTCGATAAGCCCCGGCCGTTGCCCCGCCTTTCCTCCCAGCCGACCCCGTCATCAAGGATATCCAGCAGAATCCCCTCTTTGGTTATCTTCAGTGAAACGATGATGGAGTCGGCCTTTGAGTGTTTGATAATGTTGGTCAGCGCTTCCTTGTAGATCTTGAAGAGGTTCACCCAAAGGAGGCTGCCGGGCTGTTCCTGAATGTCTTCCACGGAAGCTTCGAGCGCAAAGGCTATCCGGTGCAGCTCGACCATATTGGTGCCCTGGCTTCTGAGCTCCGCGGCCAGTGAGCGCCAGTTCAGCTCCTGGGAATCGAGGCCGTGCATGAAGCTCCGTATCTCGGAGACCCCTTCGCGCGACAGCCGTGAGATGGTAGAGAGCGTTTTCTTGATGTTGTCAATGTCTGTCGCTTTCTGCGCCAGCTCAGAGAGGATGCTGATATTCGTCGTTATGCCCCCGATGCCGTCGTGGAGGTCCATCAGGATCTTTTCTTTTTCCATGAGGTGCTGCTTTTCTTCAGCGATTCGCTGCTCGAACAGCCTCATCGTTTCCTCTTCCGCTCGCTTGCGGTCCGTGATATCGAAAAAGGTCACGATGACCGCCGGCTCTCCTTCATAATCAATGATCCCGACGGACAGATTACCCCATCGTTCCTCGCCGTTCTTGATGATGATCTTGATCTCATATTCCTGCGGCAGCTGCGCCCCGCGCTGGCGGGCCAAGCCCCGCTCCCGCACCACCTCACGATACTCAGGATGAACGATCGTCCAGAAGTCAAGGGCAAGAAATTCATCGCTCTCATAACCGGTGATCGTCTTAATGGCGGGGTTCGCATAAATAAATCTTCCACCCCGATGGATGAATATTCCTGCAGTCGTTGTTTCCGCCAGTGTCCTGAACCTGGCCTCGCTTTCTTTCAGGGAAAGCAAAGCCCCCTGCAGCTGCAGGTAAAGCTTCTCCCGTTCTTCCTCGGCCTGCTTGCGTGCTGTAATATCGATCAACGTCCCCATGACCGTCGTCTTCCCCTCGAACACGGTGATGCCTGCGGTCATCAGGACCCAGCGTTCTTCGCCGCTTTTCTTTATGATCTTGAACTCATACTGCGCTGGTACTTCGGTTCCGCCGTCCATGCGTTCGCGCGCGCGCATTTTTACCAGGTCGATGTAATCAGGATGCACGAGACTCATAAAATTCATGGTCAGGTATTCATCAACAGCATATCCGCCAATGACTTCAGCCGCGCGGTTTGCGTAAAGAAAATTGCCACCCTGGTGCATAAATATTGCAATCGCAGCGGTTTCTGCCAGGGTGCGGAACTTAGCCTCGCTCTCCCTCGTGAATTCTTTTGCCTGCCTGGCCTCTTCATAGAGTTGGGCGTTCTCGATGGCGATTGCAGCATGACCAGCGATCACCTCCAGCAGGTTTATGTCGCTCTGCAGATAGGGCTGCTCATTGCTCTTCTGCCCCAGCACGATCCAACCCTTGATGTCCCCCTTATACAGCAGAGGGATGACGAGTTCTGCCCCCATCTTCTCCAGGTATTCGTGGACCATAATGCTTTTTTCATCAGAGAATGTTTGCTCAAGTTCCTGCCGCACGATAACATGGCCGGTCTGGCGCAGCCAGTCGACGACTTCATCACTCAGCGGGCGGCTGTTTGCCATGCCGCTGCGAGTGCCCTGCCCTTTCCGAAGAGAAACCCACCCGCTCTTTTCCTGCAGTGAAAAACAGGCGCTTTCCGCCCCCAGACCTTTTTTCATGCTGGCAAGGATATAGTCCAGCAGCTCATCCAGGTCGAGTATCGAGATCATCGCTTTTATCGATTCCCTCAGAACACCCTGATAATTATACCTGTCCTGCAGGACCAGCCGCTGGATCCAGCGTTGCATCTTTGAATTGAGCCGGGTCGTGAAGAAAACGATGCCGATGACGATGAGAGAGATCAGGATTGCAAATGATTCACCGATCGCCGGCGCGAGGAGATTGAATACACTGATCTGAACGACGAAGAACAGGCACAGCACCAGGGCAGTGGAAAGCACGCGAGAGAGAAGGTACCGTATATCGAAGAGCCGGTGCCGGGTGATCGCGTAATAGGTAAGGACCACCCAGGGCAGGCTGAAAAAAGCTGCAAGCCCGGGTTCAAATCCGAATCCCCCGAACAGCTGCAAGATGCCTGCGGTAGTTGACGCGCCGCCTCCGAAGATCAGCACACCGTGGAAAAAGTAGTTGAGCTGGGCCCTCTTGATCCCCTGCAGCTCTTTTTTGAACCGGAGAATAGTGCCAAGCAACCAGAAGGCCAGAAGCGAACCGAACAGCCGTGCCGGATATTCAAGCGGTCCGGGATGATTGATGAAGGGGATCACGGAATAGCCGGGTGTTACGATCAGATCGGTAAAGAGGCACAGACCGAGAATGATGAGCCAGAGGGGATAAAGGAGGAGGCCAATGATATAGCCGACACGACTTCGCTCGTCCTTAAGATAATAAATGATCTGGAGCCCGGCAGGGATCGTGAACCAGCCGATCCAGTTGAAGCGGGCAACAAGGTCGATCGGCAAGGCCAGCGAGGCACGTAAATACATGATCGCCGAGGTGAGGGAAAACGCGGCTGAGAAGAGAGAGAGTGCCGCTACGGCCTTTTGGACAGAGCTCTTTCGTCGATTATTCCTGAGAAGTATGGTCCCCAGGATAATTTCCAGGGCAGCGATTAAAAAAAGCGAATAGCTGATGAGATGGAACAAGGTCATTATTGACTCTCCGTGTTCAGATCTCCGTTGTTCGGAAACGAGTACGCCGGAATCGCAGGATCCTCAGAACCGATTAACGCAGGGGTCGTGGTCACAATAATTGAGCTGCAACCTGGACACTGCATTTGCTCCTGCTATTGTAAGTGAGCGCTCCTTTCCGGTCAAGTGAATAGTTACCGTCTTCTCACGGTGATCGCCATCCCATGCGGACGCTTGATCTTTACGATGAGGGGCTCGTCAGTCCCTTGTCTTTTCGTTTGACAGTGTCCCGGAGTGGAGCTAAACTTACTATACAATCCAACCCGAGGAGGTCCTATGCAGATCAAGACCATTCTATTTCCGACCGATTTTTCGAACGGCGCTCGCGCGGCCATGGACCACGCCATCTCGCTGGCAAAGGATTACCAGGCAAAGCTCATCCTGCTGTATGTGATCCAGGACATCAGCATTGCCGAGTGGTACATCCCATCGTCGATCTCCGCGGGCGAACTGGTCGAGGATATGCAAAAAAGCGCTTGGCAGGAAATGGACAAATGGATCTGCAGAGGTCTCCAAACAGGTGAAAGATGTGGAGAAGATGGTTGTACGCGGCGTGCCGTTCGTCGAGATCATCCAGACAGCGAAGGAGAGGAACGCCGACTTGATCGTCATCGGTACCCACGGCAGGACAGGTATCGACCATATGCTCTTCGGCAGCACGGCGGAGAAGGTCGTACGCAAAGCGGCCTGCCCCGTGCTTACGGTGCGGATCGCGGGCAAGGAGTTCAAGATGCCGTGATTGCGACAAACACCAAATTCAAATGACTGAAACGTTTGGCGTTTGGCCCTTTTTATTTCTGGGATTTATTTGGGAGTTGAAATTTGAGATTTAACGAGTGAGCAAGGGCAGGCCTTTGGCCTGCCCTTGCTGTCTATTACCGTCCCAGGAGCGTGGTAAACGTATCGTGGTGGTCCTCTTCCTGCGAGAGGATTTCTTCGAAGAGGAGCCGCGTGGTTTCATCCGCCTTCGGAAGTGGCCTGCTTGATAATGTCCTTATAAAGCGTGATGGCCTCTTCCTCGGCCTTCACATCAGCCTTCAGCATCTGCTCCGGCGTGCCGCCGACGGCGATGGGATTCGGCTTGATGGTGGGGTTCACGTCAAAATAGAATAGTCGTTCCGCGATTTTCTCGGCATGCTTCATTTCGTCCATTGCAATATCCTCGAACACCTCCATCAGGGACGCTGAATTCATACCCTTTACCATGATGTGGTGCCACATATACTGGACGATGGCCTGGAGCTCTCCTGCTATTGCCTGGTTCATCATTTCCGTGAGTTTGGGACTCGCTTTCTGTACCATGATGCGCCTCCTTTGAGAATTGTAGGTAGATTGCCGTTTCGGGTGCTTGTGAATATGCTAACTATAGCACAGAAAAATAAGGTTTGCAAAACATGTCGATGTCATCATGAAAAGAAAGTATTACACGGTACCGTTTTATCAGTGGTTAATAAGCCGCCGTCAAATTCCCGTTGCCTTATCCACGCTCTTGAAATATAATGTGCGGGCATTCAATGTGATGAAGGAGTAACACTATGGGTAAAAATCTCGTTTATAAGATATTGGGAGCCCACCTGGTCACGGGAAAGCTTGAAGCCGGGGACTGAGATCGCGATCAGGATCGACCAGACGCTGACCCAGGACGCGACCGGCACCATGACCTACCTGCAGTTCGAGGCCATGGACGTGCCGCGGGTCAAGACCGAGCTCTCGGTGAGCTACGTGGACCACAACACGCTCCAGGACGGGTTCGAGAATGCCGATGACCACCGGTATCTGCAGACCGTTGCATCAAAATACGGGATCCACTATTCAAAAGCAGGGAATGGCATCTGCCATCAGGTGCACCTTGAGCGTTTCGGCAGGCCCGGCAGGACGCTGCTCGGATCCGATTCCCATACGCCCACGGGCGGCGGCATCGGCATGATCGCCATCGGCGCGGGCGGACTCGACGTGGCCGTGGCCATGGGCGGCGGCCCCTTCTACCTCACCTGTCCCAAGGTGGTGAAGATAAACCTGACCGGAAAGCTTCGGCCCTGGGTGTCGGCCAAGGACGTCATCCTCACGATTCTCAAGATGCTCACGACCAAGGGGAACGTCGGCACCGTGATCGAATATGGCGGCGACGGGATCAAAACGCTTTCCGTGCCCGAGCGCGCGACCATCACGAACATGGGCGCGGAGCTCGGCGTGACCACATCAGTCTTTCCGAGCGATGAGATCACGCGTTCATTCCTCAGGGCGCAAAGAAGAGAATCCGAGTGGACCGCACTCGCTGCTGATGCTGACGCGACATACGAAAAAGTGATCGACCTCGACCTTGGCATCGATCGAACCGATGATGGCAAAGCCGCACTCCCCGGACAATATCGGCACGGTGAAGGAACTGGCGGGAACGAAAGTAGACCAGGTCATGGTCGGCTCCTGCACCAACTCATCATATCGTGACCTGATGATCGTGGCCTCGATGTTGAAAGGAAGAAGGGTCTTTCCCGGATGTAAGCTTCGGCGTAGCGCCCGGCTCCCGCCAGGTGCTCGAGATGATCGCGAAGAACGGCGCCATGGCCGATATCGTCTCCGCGGGAGCAAGGATCCTCGAATCGACCTGCGGTTTCTGCATCGGGAGCGGCCAGGCCCCGAAGACCGATGCGGTCTCGGTCCGTACGAGCAACAGGAACTTTGAAGGCCGCTCCGGAACCAAAAGCGCGAAGGTCTATCTCGCCAGTCCCGAGTCCGCTGTTGCAGCCGCGCTCACCGGCGGGATCATGGACCCCCGTGATCTCGGCATCCCCTATCCCGAGATCGCCATGCCCGAGCAATTCTGGATCGACGACTCGATGATCCTGCCTCCGGCCAAAGACCCGCTGTCGGTGACCGTCTACCGGGGCCCGAACATCGGCGATCCGCCTGCAGCAGAACCGCTTCCTGATATCATCCAGGGCGTGGTGGCGATCAAGGTCGGCGACAAGATCACCACGGACCACATCATGCCCGCTGGATCGAGACTGAAGTACCGCTCGAACATTCCGAAATACGCAGAGTTCGTGTTCGAGGGTGTGGATGCGACATTCCCGAAAAAGGCGCTCGAGAACAAAAAGGCCGGGAAGCACAATATTGTGATCGCCGGTGCGAGCTACGGTCAGGGTTCGAGCCGCGAGCATGCGGCCATCTGTCCCATGTACCTGGGTGTCAAGGCGGTGATCGCGAAATCGTTCGAGCGCATCCATGCTGCGAACCTCATCAACTTCGGCATTCTGCCGCTCACCTTCGCGAACGAAGCGGATTATGATGCGATCGGAGCCAATGATACGATCGAGATCGGCAAGATCAAGGCTGCGCTCGAGAGAGGGCACAGACCTGATGCTCAAAGACACGACGAACGGCAAGACTGTTCAGCTGAAATTCGCATTGAGCATGCGGCAGCGCGACATTCTTCTGGCAGGCGGGATGCTGAACTATACAAGGACGCAGACAACATGAGACGTTCATTGCAGTTTATTGATGCTGGCAAAATTACTGTGATTGTAGCCTGATATAGAGGGTGATGACGTCCTTATTGATTGTTTTGAGCGAGCGGAACAAGTCGTTCCCGACGAGCAGTTCCTCGTTCCCGCATTGCTCATGGAGCCATAGTTTAATGAGGGAGACATCATTGTCAGCCCGCTTGACAATACAATGTCGGGCGATGCAGCTCTTTTTCTTTCTGAAAATGGAACAGGCCGGAGTTGTACCGATCATCAGCCTGGCTGAAGAGCTGAACAAGACGCTTGTATACGTTAGTTCCATTGAGCTGTGTATGGAGCCTGCCGTATTCTGAAATTGTCCAGAAAAGAGATGGTATATATGTGAGGCATGCAACAGCGAAAGCATAAAAAAGACCCCAGGTTGCCCCGGGGCCCCGTATTATTATCTGATATATGACCGCTGCGTGCTACTTTTCACCTCGCCTTCTTTGCGAAAGGCGATATCTTCCCCCTGCCTTCAAACCGTCAGATGATCACTCCACTGCTGCATCATTTTCTTCCGCTCATCCACGTGAGCTGTCCGGTTATACGCCCTACCGTTCGGATCTCGAACAGCATGCGCCAAATGATGTTCGATGAATTTCGGCCGAACCTGGAGAACTTCGTCAGAGATTGTCCGCGCCATTGCCCGGAAGCCGTGGTCGGTCATCTCGTCCTTGCTGTACCCCATGCGGCGCAAAACGGCAAGAATGGCGTTGTTGCTTATCGGGCGGGCAGAGGACCGCAAAATGGACAAAGAAAAAGCCCCTTTATCACGGGGCTTATGCACTTCGCTGAATTGTATGAAACGGGTAGAATGGTGGTCCCAACGGGAATCGAACCCGTGTCTCCGGCGTGAGAGGCCAGCGTCCTAGGCCGCTAGACGATGGGACCTGCTTGGTGAGGCGCAAGATTGAAAATTGTAAAGTGCAGAATGATCGATTAATTTGCCACGATTTTAAAATTTGAAATTTTCAATCTTCATTTTAAAATCAGTTGTTATCTGGTTGGGGGAGGAGGATTCGAACCCCCGTAAACAGGTTCAGAGCCTGTCGTCCTACCACTGGACGATCCCCCAGTCGGTCACAGCTTGAGCACTATATCCAAAACCCGGGTAGCTGTCAAGGGTAAAAACCCGAGTTTCCTTGTCGGTTAGCGCGAAGCCTAGTTTTATACTAATAAACAGCTGTTGGCCAGGAATAGACACGAAAACCCAAAGAGATTTTTTAATGGTGCCGCATTACCGGGAAAGACGAACATGTCCTGTGGCGAGTGATAACGTAGGAATAAAATTCCGTTCATTTGGTTCGAATAAAGATCATTTCTTCTTCAAGAACACCACAAAGGCGCCGCTCCCACCCAGTTCGCGAGGCGCTGATGAAAACTCAGCAATAAGCCCCTTCCCTTTGTTCCTCAGCCACGCTGCCACGGCCCCTTGCAATACCGGCCCCTCGGGAGAGTTGATGCCCTTGCCCGTGATCACGAGCACCGCCTGCTGCCCTCGGCTGCGTGCATCAGCAATAAACTGTTCAAGCCGCACAAGAGCCTCATCTTTGAGATAACCATGAAGATCAAGCTCCTGGCTGATCCGGACGGTGCCGCGTTTCAGCTGCCGCATTCTGCTTGTCGGTGATCGTTGACCGGCCTCTTCCGGTTCTTGCTCTGGCAATGTCTCGTGGAAGGCCGTCCCGATCTTCTTCATGGCTGCGAGAAAAAGCTGGCTTTCTTCAGGTGCGCGTACCACGGGTTTTTCCGGGTCTTGCCCGGCTGTGACAGCAGGCGAATCAGGAACACGGCCGAATCTCTTCGCGCCCTCGGCTGCGCGTAGAAAGAGCGAGGCATCGTCTTCATCGCTGGTGTCGATCTTTTTGCGCGCCTGAGGAGGTGTGGTTTTGTTTGAGGGTAAGGGCGTTGAGGGCGCAAGGCCTTTCAGGGACTTAAAAGGAGTGTTTTTGAAATCTGCTTGTGGTTGTTCAGATGGTTTGCGTTTTTTCATACAAGGAGTTGATGAACCAGACAGATGAGCTGGAAGCACTCCGGTTGTTCGCCGGCAGGTTCAGGATTATGATCGGCTTGCAAATACGGCTCCTTCCGTCAGCCCGTAGATATCCTCAGTCTTCAAGAACCGACCCTAAGCCAGAACCGAATACTTTTATGCGGATTATGGATAAAACCGGTAACATCAGATAAAACCCGTTTCACTTCCAGTAATTTGGTCATCCAGGCTAAGACCGTTCCTGTTGTTTCTTGTTCCTGGCACTTTGACATATAATAATTGTTTCTTCACTAATGGTCAGGATACCTCGCGCTGATGCTGCGGATGGTCTCAATGCAAGAGAAGAACGTCTCGACGATCTCCGGATCGAAGAACGTGCCGGAACAGGCCCTCAATTCCTCAAGGACTTGGCCTCGTCCCACCGCTCTTTGTATGCCCTGCGTGATCCGAGCGCGTCATATACGTCAGCAAGGGCGACGAGCCTTCCGAACACCGGGATCTCCTCCCCCTTCTTGGGCCGCGCTGTTCCATCGCTATTCTCGTAGCCAGGAAGCGCGTGGCCATCATGTACGTTGACAAAACCTGGATAGCCCGTCCCGTCCCATTTCTCATGGTGATTGAGCGCAACTATCGCGGCCGCTTCATCAAACTCTGAATAGCGGTCGGAAAAAAGCCTCGCGCCCAGAATGGTGTGCTGTTTCATGACCTCACGCTCCGCGTCATCGAGCCGACCCGGTTTTTTTAGGATCGAGTCGGCGATCGCCACCTTGCCCACATCATGGAGCATGGCCGCCATGCGGAGAATGTCGCGGTTCTTGTCGATCACGTCATTGGGAACAGCCTGCTTTTCCGCCCACACTTCATAGATCGCAACAGCATAGGACGCCACCCGGTTCACATGGGCGCCCGTCTCCTTGGGGTCGCGCAGCTCTGCCATCCGAATGGTCCGGAGGATCATGGCACGGGTCATTTGGGCACGTTTGATGGCCACAGCAGCCATGTTGGCGAAATGAAGGATCAGGGGCTCGTCCTTTTTCGAGAACGGAACGACCTTGCCCCTCGCATTCTTCGCGTTTATCAGTTGGAGCACGCCGATGGTAGCGCCCCGGTTGGTCCTGAGCGGGAACGTCAGCATGGACTGCGTTCGGTATCCCGAGAGGTCGTCGTATGCCCTGCTGAACGAATAGGGAAGTCCGGACGCGAGCCGGTAAGCATCGGGAATGTTGACAGCTTCACCCGTGTTAGCAACATAGCCCGAGATCGTCTGGTTGTTGATGGGGATGGAGAATGTTCATAGATCAGCTTCTTGCCCGGCGAAAGTTTTTTCTGCTGCGTATCGTTCTGGGTATAGCTGAACTTCAGTTTGTCGATTTCTTTTATATAGATCGAACCCGCATCGGCGTTCGTAAGCTGCCGGGCCTCGAGAAGGATCCGCTCCAGGAGCACATCGACGTCCTTTACCTCGGTGAGCTCCACACCCAATCGCATGACCGTATTGAGTTTCTGCTTCTCACTCGACATAAGTTATAGTATCGATATTGTCCAGGTTTGTCAATTGGCGAATAGAGTACTCTCCATTGATATTTAACAATTGACTCATGCGCAGTTTTTTGATATAGTACGCTATTAATTTTCAAAGGGCTGCATCGCCACATCGGCGATACCAGCCCTTTTATACTGTATGGAGAGGTCGTGGATATGGTTGCGGATTCGAAACTTCTGATTATCAAAAAAAAGCTTGTAAAACAGAGGCAGACCTTCTCACCGAGGCGGAACACACACTGACAAGCAAGATCAGCTCGGAAAAGGAAAGCTTTCCCGATCCCACCGACCAGGCTGTGGCTGAGCTTGACAACAACTTCGTTCTCCGTCTACGAGGAAGAGAGCAAAAGCTGCTTAAAAAGATTGAGGAAGCCATAGCACGGATCGATAGCGGTGAATATGGTGTCTGTGAGTCATGCGGTGAACAGATTAGCCTAAAACGGCTAGAGGCCAGGCCGGTAACCACGCTTTGCATTGAATGCAAGACCCGCCAGGAAGAAGAAGAAAAGCTGCAGGCGGGGTAATGAATCAGTAATCTGCCATGAATTCAATGAAAAGGGGTTCGTCGCTCATCGTCGAACCCCTTTGTTGTTTCTCAGACAAGCTTGCGCCTTCTAATCCACTTCCCGATCAGTTCGTCACATTCGATTTTTCTGCGACCGTCCCATACAACTAGTAAGACCGTTTTGGTGGCCAGTCAGCAACTTGATATTCTGTCCGCCGTCCGCATGATCGGTCACTTGCAACGCCTCACTTTCATTACCGGGACCAGTGTTCGGCCCGGCAGCGCACATGACGGCCTCGTTCTCGCATGTTCCTGCCTTGGTGCGTTCTTTCAGATGCCGATTAGGGATTCCGGAACATGCGGTGGCACTGCACGCAGCCGTCCAGGAGCTCCTTCGTCAGCTTCAGCACGGCCTGCTGGTCGTTTTTACGCGCAGCCTGGGCAAGGGCGTCCAGTTTGGTATGAAATTTCTTGTCCAGATTCACGATTTCCTTCACCCGGCCAGAGTTTTTCGGGATTTCACCTTCCGCAGTGCACACCCTCAAGGGTCTTTTCCATAGTGCTGTGCAGGGTCTCCAGCGCCCGGTGAACCCGCGCCCCGTCTCCAAGAGACACACCTGACACGACCTCACGGAACACGGCGTCGAGCTGCACCATCTCCTCGATGAGAGGATCGTCGCCCGGCCTACGGGGCTGTTGCGGTGTCATGCACGTGGTGTTCCTGGCCGCCTGAAACAGCTGGCAACACCAGCAAAGAAAGCACTAAAGCGAAGGAGAAACCTCTTTTCAATACCCTGATCTTCATAATCACATCCGCGTTTTATTGTTCGTATGCGTGGAAGCCGTCAGCGCCACGAATTTAATCCATCATCGAGCTTAGAAGTGCTTTTCAACGCAGCAGGAGGCTGCCACGGACAGATCTATATGCACGGTGTTATTCTTATCAGCTACCCAGATCTGCCCGTCCTCTATCATACATTGAATCTGCATACTGCGCTAAACGACTTTTCCAGTTTTAACTCTCAGCTACTGGCAGTTATCATCGTGAGATTTCCAGACCGTTCTTATTTGCCGCAGATTTGCTCCCGCCACCCGGATACGCTCTTGCCTCCATAGCTGTCATGATTACCTGTTTTGCTCGGCCCGCAGGCCTTGCGGATCCTCTTTTTCATCGGGTTGGCCAACCTCGATCCAAAGGTCGATCGCGCCGGTCAGGTCCTTTTCCAGAGATCAGGTTCGTCATCAATACCCATCCCATTGGCAACGTTCAATGCTTCATGGGCATGAAGCCGTACGCCAGCAAGCGCACCATCATACGCTCATTCATTTTCCGAGGGGTCGCGTGCAATGGTGAGCACATGATCATGGTAGTAATTTCGGCCCATGTCGGAGATCTGCAGTTCCGCTTTAAAAATGGTTGCTTTTTTAGGGCCATTCTTCCTGTCTTGAATAGCTCCAAATCGGAAAGGAGAAATACAATGCGTACCATTTGAGCAGTGCTCTGTTTAGGAATCATGATGGAGGCAGCGCCGGCGTACGCGCGCGCCGGAGATCGAATCGACGGAGGCCGGGTCCTCTTCCTGGCCCACTCGATCTTGTGCCAGCGGTAGTATGCCTCCAGATGGGCGTTGGCGGCGCCTCAGTGCTCAACTGCTCCCAGTTTCATGTCCGTCAGCGTGGTCATGATGGACCCGATAGCGATGGTGCTCTTCATGAGCACCGGGATCTTCCGGCTGTCATCAGTGAGCCAGATAAAGATCTCCCCTTTGTTCATAAAGACCCCTTCGTACTTGGGAAAGGTCTTGACCTTGATCGTATCGAACACCCCGGCAGGCGTCTTCACTTTCTCCCGCGCCAGGGTATGGACCTCGACGGACCAGTTCTTGCCGCTGTCATGGACTTCGATGACGTGGGTCGTGCCAATCGTGAAATCTTTTCGCGTCCGGAGGTAGAAAAGCGATGACAAGGCATCCTGCACCGGGTCCGGGATAGTCAACGTCTGCGGCGGGTCGTTGTTCAGCCTGCTGATAACTGTCCGGCCAGTATGGTCGAAGGTCAGCGAACGTCGTCTTTTTCTCTTGCCGTGGCTCTCGTTGAGGTTGAATGAGAGGCTTTGCATGATTTGAGGGTCAAAGAGACTCTCGACCCTGTCGTTCACCGGATAGATCGCGTCCACCACACCCACGGAATGGGACGATGCGATGAACCGGAGAACCTTCCGCCCGTTTGGCAACTTATCCCCTATGACCTCCATGACCGCGGTCCCTGCCGTGACGATGTTCGACCAGCTGATCTCATAGGTCAGTGTTTCGCCCGGCAAGAATGCCTGGGCGGCCAGAGGGATGGCTGATCTCGTTCGGTCTTCTGCGCTGAACACGCGGGGAACAAGCATCAAACCAAGGGTCAGGACGCACAACACCGTTACCACCGCACGTCCCCACCTGCGACACGAGTGATACACCGTTGTGATCATTGCAATCATTGCAGGCACCATCTCATTTCATATTCTTTTCGCTCTTATGTGCCCACACTGCAAAAACGGCGTTCACCAGGGACCCGAGAGCGACAAAGAGCGTGAAATATCCCACGACCCTGAACAACCACAGCATGCCTTTTGAAGGGACCGGTGATGGGTCGATCTGGATCAGGAGCATGCCCAGAGCACTGAAGAGGATGCTTGTCGCGAAGCCTATGAATGGTCTTTTTGAGATCAATCCTGTCATGCTCATGTGCTCCCATAAAGGAGATTGGAATATTGATTGTCCGGTCTAAAACAACGTTGCCAGCAGTTCATAATCGTCCTGAGCAAATAACAAGATGATTCGTATCAAAAACCATTGAGTAAGCGCTCATTGCGGGTCAGCGTTTCGCACCCTTCAGTCCAATGGATACCCTTGCGATGCTGTCGGCCATGAAATCTTCCAGGTCATCAATCAGCTCTGTCGTTGTCTTCACGTCGGATGTTTTCTTGGATTCGATCTGTTTCTGAAGCAGGGTTGCCGCCTCCGCAAGGGCATGCATTGCGTCAACAGCTTCATCGTCAAAATCATTCTCTTCTGTTCCGCCAAGTTTAAGCCCGGAGATGAAATAGTTGATCAACGACAGATCGTCGGCCATGCGCTGCTGCAGGCCCTGGGTCGTGGCCGGATACGCCATGTCGGGAAAGTAAAAGGGCTCCTCGTCAGGCTTCCATCGGGCAATGAAGTTCCAGAGAGACATCAGATTGTCCAGGACGCCGGCGGCCTCTTCCGCTGATGCAGCGGCGGTATGGTCACCATCGCAGATCATCGCCAGATACTGCGCAGGCTCGGCAACATTGGGCGCAGCCATGCACCCGTAAAAGAGACCATAGACCTCATGAAGCTTTCTGTCCACGTTGACGTTGGCAAGCGCTTCGCGCAACGCGTTGTCATCGGAGTAGTTCGTTGATGTATTCACCATAGCGTTCATTCTCTTTCATGCGTCGGTATTGGATATTGCGGGATTCCGCAGGGTCAGACCTCCCGGTGCCCGTGGTTAGGATCAGGGCAGGTTCTGTTCGAAACGCCATTTGCAGAGACGCAGAGAAATGCGAGAATCCCTTCGCGTTATAGTGATCATAACCCTACCTAAGAACCAAATTTTTCTCAAAACTGGTAAAAAGGGCTTACCCCTTCGATAACATAGCAGGATGTATTGTATCTAAGAGCATGTGTAAATATTTAACTCAGATTCTAACCTGTTCTCCCGTCAAAAAGCTTTTCCGGCATGCCCCGACTTCAGCGGGGTGTCCTGATTAGGACGATGCCCTTTCCGCAGCAGGTCAAAGAGGTGATCGAGCATCTCCCTTCTTTTTTCGATGAGAATCTCTTTATGCTCTGTCTCGGTGCCGATGTCAGACGCCTGTATCTCAAAATAACAATCATGGGTGAGCGATACCAGGATCTTTTCAGCCTGCATGTAGAGTTCCCGGTCCTCATCATAGCTGGTGTGTTTTTTACGTTCGATCTTGCCCATCACGATCTCGAGCTCCCGAGAAATCTTTTTGCTGTAATCGTGGATGGCCTCGTACAGCTGCGCCAACATGTAACCATCCGACCGCAGGAGGTCCGCGGTCCGTTTCGAGAGGCCGGCAACCTCTTCCTGTGCCGACGCGAGCTGCTCCTTCGTGATCGTTCCCTGGTGAAGGGACTCCCGGAGGCGCTCTTTGAATTGCGTCTTGATGTCCTCGATCATGACGGCCTCTTTTTTTCTGCCGATCTGCTCATGCACGAGGATGCCGATCGACTCCTCGGAAAGCTTCTCGATCTTGGAGAGATTGTCCCTGACGTACTCGATGATGTGCCCCAGCTCTTCAGCAAGCGCGTGCCAGTGCTTCTTCATAGCGTTGAGTGCCCGTTTTCTCTCTTCAACCATTCCCGACAGCCGTTCTTTTCGCGCAGCTTCATCTTTCTTTTTCGGATTGAGCCTTGCAATCTCGTCTTCTGCCGATGTGATGAACGCGGACGGTTTTTTGAGGTCGAGCTCTGACAGGGTGTGCACGTGAAATTTATACTGCTCCACGGCCAATTTGAGCGCGGGTTTGACGAGGTGGGAATGGCCGAGCACGCTGTAGAGCATTCTGTCGCGGAAGCCCCACTGCTGGCCGTGTTCGAAGGACTCGATGGCCTTAAGCAGATCGCGGTACGCTGCCAGGTCGTCGCTGTGCAGCTTTCCCTTGTCCGCCTTTTTAGGGTTGTCGAGGAAATTCCTGAGTTCTTCGAGCGATGGCTGGAGTCGTTCGTTCGAACGGAACCGGAGGCCGAATATGGTTTTGTCTACTGTCATGGGAGTGCCGGCATACAACACCTGCGCACTATAATACCGATTTGAAGGGACGGGGTCAAGGGGATTACCGGGCATCGTGGGCTGAAAAAAAAGAACAGGCTGCATTATTTCCTTCACTCTTGATCATTTTTTTGATATAACTGGAGCAGACAGACAGTGCACGCTGTAGAGGAGGAATTTCTTTCTTGTCTGAGAATGAAAAAAAAATGACACGGGGGATCCAGCGGTATCGTCTTACCTCACCGCGAGCGTATTCTCTGGATGTCATTGGTTTCGCCCAATCCACGCGGACAGAACACATTGTCCGGATCGTGGATATCAGCGTGGTTGGCGTGGGGATAGAGTTGTCTGAACGGATAGAGCCCGGCCTGGTCCATTTCAAGGAACCAGTGGGAGGGCAGAAGTTCGGCGTGCTGGTCTGGAGCAATCAGCGCGGAGACCGATATCGGGCAGGCATAAAATTCGTGGTCCTGTCCTCCGAAGAGGAAGTGCACATCCTGGAGCACGTTCAACAGCCAGATCTCGACGTGGCGCCCCGGGCTCCTGATAAGATCATAGCTTCGCTGCTCGAATCCATCCAAAAAGAAACAAACCAATAGCCACTTTCCGCGACCATGAGAAGGTTAATCCCTTCTTCGCTTGGGCTGCAAAATCCCTGGCTCTGTCAGTTCGCTCTCCAATCTTACGACAATCGTCCGTCAGTTGAACTTATTCCACATCTGACCCTGTTCAGAAGAAACTTAGTTGCAGCTCACGATTGGCTAAGCTTAGTCTAGACCTCCTGAATGCCGAGTTCGGCAGCATATCAATGGGTCCCAACAGGCTATAAGATTGGATCTTGAATCAGACGTTCTTCGCGCGAGCAGGGGGAGACCTCTATTTATTATTAATAGTTCTTGACATCCCGGTACAGAAGTGTCATTATGTCGCTCAGAAGTTCCGGATGTATTTGTAGGGTGACCGCAAAGTACGTTAGGCTTTGCGGATTTTTTTGGCCTTTTCCGTGAGCTTCAATTCCAAAGAAGGAGGTAGCTCACCATGGAAACAGGTACAGTAAAGTGGTTCAATGATTCCAAAGGATTTGGATTCATTACCCGCGAAAAGGGCGGCGATGTGTTCGTTCATTTCGGCGACATTCAGGACAGCGGCTTTAAGTCGTTGGCCGAAGGCCAGCAAGTGCAGTTCGACGTTGTCGACTCGCCCAAGGGCCCGAAGGCAGCCAACGTTGTAAAGCTCTAAGCCTACGCGTTAGCCTATTAAGCAGGTCCTGTTCATTCAGGACCTGCTTTTTTTATTGTTTCTCTCCCCTTCTCACCTATCGCAGCACCAGCGAGATCGCTCCGACGACGCATGCCCCGCGGCACAGACCGCAGCCAAAACACTTGTGCGGATCAATGCGGGCACGTGACCTGCCATTCCGGGTCACGCCCTCGATCGCGCGAAAGTGACAGGGCGCATCACACAGCCCGCACCCGGTGCAGAGCGCTTCATCCACGTTCGCCACATACTCGGCCCGCTCCATGGTTTCGACACTGGTCCGGGACAGGGTCCTCATGGCAAGGCACTCATCAGGTGAACAGTTGCAGATCGCTCCGATGAACGGTGTCATCATGGTCCAGATGGTATGGACCGATCCGTTCGCCTCCATGGCCTTCATCTGCTCGATGGCCGTGTCCGGAGAGAGCGACTCAAGGCCCTCATCCGAGGCCATTCCGAAATAACCCATGTCGATGTCTTTGTACCAGGCCTCAGGACCGTAGCTGACCGCGTAGCAACAGCGCTCCTCTTTCTTTCCGATGTTCCAGCGGCAGGCACAGGGCATTCGCACTACGGTCCTGGACCGGCGCACCACTTCGCTGATCTCCTCGATAGGCAGCACCTGGCCGAAATGCTCCGCCTTTGCCTTCTTGACCATGGCAGCCTTGACCGCCTCAGGGAGCTTGCCTTTTTTTCGATAAATGGTCTCAAGCCTCCCGAGTGTCTGGAATCCTTCGCTGAACGCAGTGGTCAGGAAGTTCTCGATATAACTGCGGCGTTCTAGGTCTGACAGGAGGTCATCGGCATAATTTCTCGCATTCTTATACCAGATCTTCCCTTCACCGTGTTTGGTGCAGAGGTCGCACATGGTTCCATCCTCATACTAAATTGGATACGTTAAATGATAAGCTCACTGTTCACGGTTCGATGTTCGCGCTGGAACAGAGCGCTTTGCGTTCCTAAACGGTACTACGGTAAGTTGTAAATGGCAAGAGAAGAAAATGAGGGAATATAAAAAGAGTCAGCAAGCTATCCGCTGACTCCTTGAAAGGTCATGGTGGGCGATGCAGGGTTTGAACCTGCGACCCCTGCCGTGTGAAGGCAGTGCTCTCCCGCTGAGCTAATCGCCCGGGAACGGATACTTTTTAACACAGGGAACGCTGGTTCGTCAAGCTAAATCTCTTCTCTACAGACCTAATCCGAGCGAACAAGTCCGGAATAAAAACCTTAGTAACCGCCATGGCGCAAAGGTCGCGAAGAATTTCTTACAGGTCTGAATGAAGGCTAAAATCCCGTTGGTGTTGACTGCCTTCGCGTTCATCGCGTCTTCGCGGTAAAAATTCTATTCCATTGTGTGGTGAATTTGATTCAATCCATTTTCAAAATCGCGCATTTCAGATACTGCGTTTCCCGGGCCGCGAGCAGGGCCGGATGGTCCCTGGCCTGGGAGCGCATTTCCAGGAGCCTTGCCTGCCGACCGGCTGAGTATGCCGCGTCGATCAGCATTTCCCGGAACAGTTCCTGATCGATATGATGGGAGCAGGAGCAGGTCACGAGCACGCCGCCCGGCTCGAGCAGTTTCATGGCGCGCAGGTTGATCTCCTTGTAGCCCTTTAACGCTTCGCGCACCTTTGCCCTGCTCTTTACGAACGCGGGCGGATCGAGGATGATGCAGCCGAAGCGTTCCCGCTGTTTTTCCAGGACGCGGAGCTCCTCGAAAACATCGGCCTTCTTAAACTGCGCCGCAAGACCGTTCAATGCGGCGTTTTCTGTGGCCAATGCGATCGCCTTCTCCGATGAGTCAAGGCCGATGACCTCCGCTGCGCCGAAACGCGCTGCCGAAAGCGCCCAGGCGCCCACGTAGCAGAAGCAGTCGAGCGTACGCCTGCCCGGCACATACTCTTTGAGCGCCAGCCGGTTCTCGCGCTGGTCGAAAAAGAACCCTGTCTTCTGTCCTTCGAGAACGTCAGCGCGGTATTTTATGCCGGACTCCTCGAACGTCACCGGCCCGGAAATTGCTCCGTGCACCACCCGCGTTTCCCGGGCAAGGCCTTCGATCTCACGCGAGGCCGTGTCGTTCCTGAGCACGATAGCCGTCGGCGCGTATTCTTCCTGCAGCGCGGCGAGGATCTCGTTCAGCATCCCGTCGATCCCCGCGGTCGAGGACTGGACCACCAGCGTGTCAGCATATTTATCGACAATGAGCCCCGGCAGATTATCTCCTTCGCTGAAGATAGCGCGAAAGGAATCGCCGAATCCGAGCATGGTCCGAAGGCTGCGGGCAGCAGCGATCCGCTTTCTGAAAAAATCTCTGTTGATCTCTTCCGGTTTTCTCGTGAGGAGGCGCACTGCAATAAGGGAGTGCGGATTTATTGTGCCGCGGCCGATGAACCTTCCCGTGTTGTCCAACACATCGACGATCTCGCCGGGTGTGCATTCAGCGGGAGAACGATCGAGCTCGTTGCTGAACACCCAGGGGTGTCCGCGCAGGATGCGGCGTTCTTCTTTTTTTTTGAGTTTTACGGTTTTCATGATGGGGAGAAGCATCGCGCAGAGCGCAAAGGGCAGAGAGCACAACTCACGGAGCGACAGCAAAACAGAATTAGTTACACCAGACGCTCTGCGCCATGCTCTCAGCCCTTTGCGGCTTGCTTACAATCGGTTCTCGATATGCGAATCGCCCCGGAGCGCCTGGAGCCAGATTCGGTAGGTATTCTCCAATTTCTGTTCGTAGAGGGTCTTCATGATCTCGTCCTTCACCTTTTCAAAAGGCTTGACCGGCGTTCTCACCTCTTCAAGTTTGATGATATTGTAGCCGCCGGCGCAACGAAACGGGCTTGAACTTTCACCCGGCTTGAGCGCGCGAGCCGCCTCCACGATCTCGGGAAGGGCGTCCTCCCGCTGCATGAACCCCAGATCGCCGTCCTGTGAAGCAGTCTCGCCCTGCGAGGCCTCGCGGACGAGATGAATGAAATCCTCGCCTTTTTGCACGCGTGCATACACGGACTGCGCTTTTTCCTTGATTGCCGCGGCCTGGTCAGGCGAAGCTTGCTCCGGCACTGCCAGGAAGATCCGCCGCACCCGGATCTCCTCAGGCAGGGAGAACGTTTTCGGGTTGTTCCGATAAAACGCACGGGCCTCCGCCTCGTCCACGTTCACGCTGGAGCGAACGTATTTATTGAACAGGCGCGAAAGCGTGATCTGCTCCCGGAGCTCTGCCTTGTATTGTTCGAGGGTGAGCCCCTCCTTGGCCAGCGCCAGCGCTGAATTGCATCATGTCCATGCTGTTCCGTTTCATGATATCGGCAACGGCGTCTTCAAGCTCTTTATCCGTCACATCCACGCCCTCGCGCTTCGCGGCAGCCATCTGGAGCTTTCGATCGATCATGTCCTCGAGGACCAGCCGGTCGTCGTGCACCGTGTCGCGTTTCTTCAAGGCCTCCTCGCGCTGAAGGTCGCTCAGGGTGATGACCTCGTTGTTCACCACCGCGACCACCCGGTCCACGACCACCGAACCGCTCGCGATGCCCGGCATGGTGTTCGTGAGAAGAATGCCGATCATAGTAATGAATGTCACTAAATATTTCTTCATGGCCCCACTCCGTGCTCTTAGTTTTACCGCCTTTTCCTGTTGCCTTTTGGCGGCGAGTTGATTAATATCCACATCACCTGTTATGAAAATATTCGTTGTCACGTTCACTCTTCTTCTTGCCGTTGTCTCCCCCGCTGCTGCTGACCAGTCGGTGCAGGACGAGATCACCATCGCCGCGGTCGGCGACCTGATGCTCGGCGGAAGGGTCGAGCCATTTCTCAAGGAGTTCGGCCCGGACTACCCTTTCACCGACGTGATGCCGTTTCTCTCCCGGGCAGACGTGGTGGTGGGCAACCTTGAGTCTTCGATCTCCACCCGCGGCACCGCTGTGGAGAACAAGAAGTTCACGCTCCGAGCCGGACCGATCGCCGCACTGGCGCTGAAGAATGCCGGCATCCGAGTGGTCTCGCTCGCGAACAATCATTCGATGGACTTCGGCCCGCTGGCGCTCAAAGACACCCTCGGGGTCCTTGACCAGCACGAGATCCTCTACACCGGCGCAGGCATGGACCTCGATGACGCCCGCACACCGGCGGTCCTGAAGATCAAGGGGAAGACGATCGCCTTCCTCTCGTATTCCCTCACCTTTCCGCTCGAATTCTTCGCATCAGCAAGCAGGCCCGGCACTGCGCCGGGGTATGCGGAATTTGTGAAAGTCCGACATTGAAAAGGCACGGCCCACGGCGGACCTGGTCGTGGTCTCATTCCACTGGGGAGCGGAACTCATGACCGCTGCCAAGGACTACCAGGTCGAGCTGGGCCGCAAGGCCATTGACTGGGGCGCTGACCTCGTGCTCGGACACCATCCGCATGTGCTGCAGGAGCTCGAGGTGTACCAAGGCCGACTCATCGCCTACAGTCTCGGCAACTTCGTATTCGGGTCAGAGAGCAACCGCACGAACACCAGCATGATACTCCTTTTGACGTTTCAGGGCAAGAGCCTTGCGAGGGTAGAAGCCGTGCCGCTGGATGTGAACAACTACCGGGTGCAGTACCGGCCGCGTGTGCTGACCGGCCAGGCAGCGCGTGATGTGCTCGAAAGCATCAACGCCGGATCGGAACGGTTCAAGACAAAACTGGATATTGACGAATGACCGCGGGACGCTCCTGCTCTTGCCGTCAGAGAAAGCCGATCCTGCCGTGCGTTCATCCCGATAACAACCGTTTCTGCGGCTTATCGCTTCAGACGCGTCACTTTTAAAAACCTGAAAAAAGTATTTTGACACTGATTAAATCGGATAAGGACCGGACGACACCGGATTTTTCTTTGGATTGTTGTTGACCTGTCGAATTGAACTTTTCTTTGATTTTCATCCGCCGAAATGCTTTTTTCAGGTTAACGCGGAGTGGCTGCGGATCGAGAGACCAAATCAGCGTGCTCTCCTGTCCCCTCTAACGGGGCTCGCTGCTCAAGCGCCTGGTAATTCACCTCAAACTTCGTCCGCGAGCGGAGCTCCGTGAGCCATTGTTTGTACCGTTGGTCCTCTTTTTTCCGTCGCAGCTTCTCGGCTATCTCCTTCGAGAACTTCGTCAAGGCCGACCCTGCCCGCACGCCGCTTCGTCTTCAAGTTTGAAGATGTGGAACCCATACGGGCTCTTCACGATCCCGCTGATGCCGCCTATGGGCATTCCGAAGACCACGTTGAACTCCGCCGGCATTTCGCCCATGGCAAAGTAGCCCAGATCGCCGCCGTGCTCGGCCTCGGGCGCCGTTGATTTCTCGCGCGCCAACGTGGAGAAGTCGGTCCCTGCCTGCAGGAGATCCAGCATCTTGCGGGCCTCCTGCTCGGTGGCTACCACGATCTGCCGTACCCGGACCTGCTCGGGCTTCTCAAATTCCTGGGCATTCGCCTGGTAGTACCGCCGCACGTCGGACGACGCCACGGTTATATGCCGGTTCACCTCGCGTGCGACCAGCCGATCGATCATCATATCTTCCCAGAGGTCGGATTTCCACTTTTCAAAGTCAATGCCCTGGCTCGCAAGTACGTCCTTAACGTCTTTTCCATACTCCACGCGAAGCCCTTCCATTTTTTTGTCGATCTCGGGCAGCCCGACTTTGATCCGCTTCCGCTGGGCCTCGCCCAGCATCATCTTGCGTTCGATAAGCCGGTTGAGGAACTCCGCCTTGATCTCGAGCTCGGCATCGCGCTCGGGCTTGATACCGGTACGTCCGAACCGTTCCTGAAACTCGGCGAGTGTGATGGGGTCCCCGTTCACTGTTGCCACGACCCTGCTGTCGGCTGAGACTGTAGCCGCAGTGCCCCGGGGTTGCTCCTCGCTCTTTTTCGTGCAGGAAAAAAAGAGAAGCCCCAGCAGCAGCACCGGGGCCAGATAATTCATGAGACGCGTGAATATTCATCGTAGCCGCTATTTATGTGTCTCTTCTTTTCCCGCTGCCGGGGACTTCGTCACCGTGAGGCCGGACAGGTCCACGGGCTTGGTAAATTCGGCCATTGCGGTATCCAGTGCCTTGTCGTCCACCGAGATCTTGGCCTTGGCCCTGAGTACCTTGGCGTACTCAAGGTAGAGGTCACGCCGCTTTTCCTGCGTCATCCTCATCTTGAGCTGTGGCGCGATCTCCTGGAGGCTGATCTGCTTTCCCGCTGCCTTGCTGATTTTGTCCTTGTTCTGGTTGTAGTAATCCCGCACTTCGTTGTCCGTGGGCGGCACCACCTTGCTCATTTTGTCGCCCAGCTCCTTCTTCAACAGGCTGTTAAAGAGATCGTTCTTCGCTTCCTCCTGGATCCGGCGCTCCAGCTCCTTCTTGAGCTGTTCCTGCCGCTTTTTATAGTCCGCGTCCTTGTCCAACCCCTGCCGCTTCGCTTCCTGGATCACCAGCTCGATCCCGATCAGGTCATCGAGGAATTCCTTGCGCGCCTTGGGGTCGGCCACCACGGCCTGCTGCATCTGGGGCGCCAGCTCCTCGATCTGTTTTTTGAAATCAGACGCGGTGATGGTGCCGCGGTTCACCTTGGCCAGAACCGCGCCGTCCTGGCCCTTGGTGCATCCGGACATCGCGATCGCGAGCGCCAGGACAACTAATGTGAGTGCCGAGCTGAACTTCTTCATGAAATGATTTCCTCCGGTAAGTGAATTTGCTCTGTTTAGCGAAAGCCGCTGATTCCTGCGGGTGGGTAGAGGATTCCTTGGGGATTGTGTCTCATAACCACGCTCACCGATCATCGTCAGGACGGTGCTCTCTACGGAAATTTACGTCCCAGGAACAGCCTGTCTCTGTTAAACGAAACGCTCTTTCTTATAACACACTACAATAGTTCCTGCAAGCACTTTTTCACCGCTTCAGACGCTGTTCGGAGAGATTCGTCGGGTAACTGGATCTGGAGCGTATATTCCGGAACGAGCCTGATCCGTCCCTTGTTCCTCTTGAGGAGTGTCATGACCCGGTCCGGCGAAATGCCTGCGTTTTCAGCAAACGTGATGGTCACGAGCTCCCTGCCGGCGTCGATACGCGCAACATGCGCCTGTTTAGCAATGAGCTTGACGCCCATGATCTCAAGAAGGTTCGCTGCCGGTTCGGGCAGTACGCCGTAGCGGTCGCGAAGATCTTCAGCGAGGTCCCTTAATTCCGCTTCGTTGATCACGCTCGAGATCTCCTTGTACGCCGCGAGACGCAGGCTCACGTCGCGGATGTAGTCCTCCGGGATAAAGGCCGACGCCCGCATCGTGATGATCGTGTCCGGATCTTCTGAAACCGCTTCGCCGCGCAGCTCAGCCATGGCTTCTTCCATCATCTGGGTGTAAAGGTCGATGCCCACGGCAGCGATATGGCCGGACTGTTGTCTGCCGAGCAGATTGCCGGCGCCGCGCGTCTCGAGGTCCTGCGCTGCAATGCGGAACCCGGCCCCGAGCTCGGACAGCTCCTGGATCGCGCGGAGCCGCTTGCGCGCCACATCGGAGAGCGCTTCGTCCGCCGGGGCAAGCAGATAGGCATAGGCCTTGTCCCTGCTCCGGCCGACCCTGCCCTTGATCTGGTACAGGTCCGCCAGGCCAAAGCGGTCCGCGCGGTTGATGATGATCGTGTTGGCGGTCGGGATGTCGATGCCGGATTCGATGATCGTCGTGGTGACCAGCACGTTCAGGTCCCCGGCAAGGAACTTCGTCATGACGTCCTCGATCTCGTTCTCCTTGAGCTGGCCGTGGGCGATGCCGACCCTGGCCCCGGGCACCAGGTTCCGGATGAAGTCGGCCATGCGCTCGATGCCCTGGACCCGGTTGTGCACGAAGAACACCTGCCCTCCGCGTTCCAGTTCGTGGGTGATCGCCTCGCGGATCACGCGCTTGCCGAATCGGGCGAGCACCACCTGGATGGCCTGGCGGTCGAGGGGCGGGGTCTGGATGATCGAGAGATCGCGGATGCCGGCAAGCGACATGTGGAGCGTGCGCGGGATCGGCGTGGCAGTGAGCGTAAGCACGTCCACGAGCTTCTTGAATTCCTTTATGCGCTCCTTGTGCTTCACGCCGAACTTGTGCTCTTCATCCACGACGAGCAGGCCGAGGTTCTTGAAAGCAATGTCCTTCTGGAGCAGGCGGTGCGTGCCGATCACCATGTCCACAGTGCCGCTTTTTAAGCCCTTGAGTGTTCCCTTCTGTTCCGCTTTCGTCCGGTAGCGGGAGAGCATGTCCACGCTGACCGAGAATGGCGCTAGCCGCTGGGAGAAGGTGCGGAAGTGCTGGTCCGCAAGCAGCGTCGTGGGCACGAGCACCGCTGCCTGGTACCCGTCCTCCACGGCCTTGAACGCGGCCCGGAGCGCGACCTCGGTCTTTCCGTACCCCACGTCGCCGCACACGACCCGGTCCATGGGCCGCGGCCGCTGCAGGTCCGCGAGCACGTCCTCGATCGCCTTCTGCTGGTCCGGCGTCTCCTCATAGGGGAACGCGGACTCGAACTCGCGGTAGAGGTTGTCCGGCGGCGAGAAGGATGGACGCTGCATGGCCTCGCGGGCGGCATAGACGGCCACAAGCTGCTGCGCCATCTCGAGGATGTCCTTCCGCGCCTTTTCTTTTGTCCGTGCCCATGCGGGAGCGCCGAGCTTGTCGAGCTTCGGGGCCGAGCCCTCGACGCCGATATACTTCTGGACCTTGTCCAGGCTGTAGAGCGGAACATATAATTTCGCGTCCGGTTCATAGCGGAGCGTGAGGAAGTCAGTCTCGAACCCGTCCACGCTGATGTGCGTCAGGCCCTGGTATTCGCCGACGCCGTAGTCTGCGTGGACCACGAAGTCGCCGGGCTTGAGCTCCTTGAACGTCGAGAGGAACGGAGCGACCTTGGATTTCGGGGCTGAGGGGCGGTGTACTTTCCTGCCGAAGATCTCTTCTTCCGTGATGAAGGCGAGGCCCAGCTCCTGCCAGGCAAACCCTTCCGAGAGCCTGCCGATCAGTGCCATGACCGGCCAGGGCCCTTGCTCCTGCGGTGCGACCGACGGGCCGATGACCACTCCGAGGCCGTATTCCATGAAAAGTTTTTTGAGCCGCTGCGGCGGCCTCGTCAGTGCCGCATACGATCGCGACACGGTTGGACTCTCTCAGCCGTTTCAGTTTTTCCACGAGCCCGGCCATCGTACCTTCAACGGGCCTTTGTTCCTGCTCGCGTTGTTCACGCTCGACCGGCTTTGTGAGACGGACGCTCAGCCAGGACGAAGATTTCGTGTCCATGCGAAAGCCCTCGCCCGTGCCGAGCAAACGCAGATTGAGGACGGGGAAGTTTGAAAGCCCGGCCTCTACCCCCTTTTGATCCAGATACAGCTCAGCGACCTCCGGCAGCGTTCTCCCTTCCTCGACCTCTTCTCGTCTGCCCTCTTCCCTCTTCCGGCCCTGCTCTTCGAGATCTTTTTTCAGATCATCGGGCTCGATGAGGGCGAAGAGACTGTTTTGGGGCAAATAGTGGAACAGGCTCTCCATCTCGTAGAAGAACGGGGCAAGGAACTCGCCGCCGGGCGGGAGGACGCCCTGCTGTATCTGATCGATGGTGTTCTGCGTTGATAAACCGTTTGCATCCGAAGTTACGGGAAACCGTTTTTTGAACCGTTCGATCCCCTTGTCATTGATCATGACCTCCCGCACCGGCAACACTACCGCCTCCCTGATCTCCGCGGTGGACCGCTGGGTCTCGGGATCAAACTCTCGCAAAGACTCGATGGTGTCGCCGAAGAATTCCATGCGGACCGGGTTTTCGTGGAGCGGTGAGAAAAAATCGATGATCCCTCCCCGCCGGCTGAACTCGCCTACGCGCGTGACCAGTGACGCTGATTCGTAACCCGCGGCAACGAGAGCGGCGGTTAAACGGTCGGGATCGATCTGTGTTTCAACGGTTATGGTTTTTATGGAATCCACAAAAAGCGCCCACGGCGGGAGCTTCTGCGTCAGGGACTGCGCAGGCACGAGGTAGATACCAGGCATACCGGAGACCAACTGGTACAGAAAGCGCATGCGCTCCCCCACGGTGCGGCTGTCGGGTGAGTCCGCCTCAAAGGGAAGCACGCCCCAGGCGGGAAAGGCGCGGATCGTCGCCGTGTGCTCCCCTGCCTGGTCCCGGGGCATCGCGTGGTCGAAAAAACTCAGGTCCTCCGCGAGCGCTTCCGCCTCTTCCTCGCTCGCAGTGACGACAATGACCGGACAACGAGCTTCAGTGCTCAGGCTGAACAAAAAAAAGGCCTTCGAGGCCCCCCAGAGTTCGCTCACTTCGACGGTCTTTTGTCCGGCCTGGATAGTACTGAGCACAGGCTGGATAATATCGTGCAGGGTCTGCATGGGAAAAACACTATAACACAGCGGCCTGAATGAAAGCAACCGGGGCAGGCAAGCATCTGAATGCCGGTAAATAGGCTTGATTAAGGCACCTGTCTCGGTTACAATCTACAGACGATGCCCCCTGCGAAGAAAAGAAGGAAGAAAGCAGCTGCCTGGCTGCTCTATGTTCTGAAATGCAGGGACAACACGCTGTACACCGGCATTACCCTTGACGTATCGCGCCGCGTCCAGCAGCACAACAGCGGCACAGCCTCGCGCTATACCCGAAGCCGGCTTCCGGTGATGCTTATCTTCAGCGAGCCTTGCCGCAGCCGCTCACAGGCCCTGAAAAAAGAATATGCCATGAAGCGATTATCACGGAAAAAAAAGGAAGAGTACCTCAGGGACAATGGATAACAACTATTTCGAGACATACCGGCGAGAATTTCCCGTTTCCGGGAACTACATCTATCTTGACCATGCGGGCGTGGCGCCGATATCGCTCAGGGTCAAGACCGCGGTCGAAATGTTTCTTGCCGAGTCGGCTGAAGGCGGGTCTTTTCATTATCCCGTGTGGGCGGAACGGATCGTTGAGATCAGAAGGGCCTGTGCGCAACTCATCAACGCATGTCCGGATGAGATCGCCTTTGTAAAGAGCACGTCTCACGGACTGTCGATCGTTGCACAGGGTCTTGACTGGAGGCCTGGTGACAATGTTCTTATCTATGAAAAAGAGTTTCCTTCCAATATCTATCCCTGGTTGAATCTCACGAGTAAAGGTGTAGAAGTCCGCACCATCCCTTCACGGGACGGCAGGATTCTCCTCGACGACATTTCGCGGCTCATAAATTCACGGACGCGGCTGCTTGCCATCAGTTCTGTTCAATTCTCGAACGGTTTCAGGATTGATTTAGAAAAGGTTGGCTCACTGTGCCGGGATAAACAGGTCCTGCTCTGCGTTGATGCCATCCAGAGTCTCGGCATGGTCCCGATGGATGTCAAGGCCTTTCATATCGACTTTCTTTCGGCCGACGCGCACAAGTGGCTCCTCGGTCCCGAGGGTATCGGGATATTCTATTGCAGCAACGGCCTTGCTGAGCGGCTCTCCCCTCCCCTCATTGGATGGAAAAGCGTTCGGAATGAATTAGCGTTCGATCGCCCTGACTTTCTTCTGAAAACCAATTGCCTGCGATTCGAGGAAGGCTCGATGAACCTTATTGGGCATTTTCGGGCTTGGCGCGGCACTTGATCTCCTGTTCGAGGTCGGCATCGAACAGATCGAACAGCGTGTACTCGACCTCGGCGATCTGATCCTGCGGGAAGCGGAGAAAAGAGGCTATCGTGGCCTGACCCCCGGTGCGCGGCATGAGCGTGGCGGGAACATCACGGTTTCGGGCAATTTTGATCCTGCCGAGATGAGGGATGCGCTGCGGGAAAAGAGGATCATGGTCAATGCCCGGGGCGGCGGTATCCGCGTATCGCCGCATTTTTATAATACCGAGGAAGAGATAATCACCTTCTTTAAAATGCTGGACCACCTCGCCTAGCTGAATGCCGGAATGTCCCGCTGTAAAGAGGCATGTTGCACGAAGAGCATGCGAATGTCCAACTAACCGCGACTGTTGTCCATGTGGCAAGATTAAGCCGTTTCTCTGGATTAAGGTGTTACGCACCAGGATCTCGGCTGCTGCATACTTCGATTCAACGGCCCGGGTCCCCGGGGTCTTTATGATCCGGTGGTCCGGATTGCCGCTAGCGTGCTCAAGGATCTTGAACACTGACTCGGCGTTCTCTACCATGCTGAGCGCGTTTGCGATCTCGTCTGCGGTGAAGGATGCCCCGGGGTTCTTGCGCAGATAGGAGAAGACTTCGCGCTGCAGTGTGATGACCGCTTCGGCCATTTTCTTCCCCGCCTCGACCCCGGGCTGGTGGTAGGCGTTGATATTGACCAGCGTGGCGTAGAAGCCAACCGCCCGTTCATACAAAGCGATAAGCGCGCCGATGGACCGCGCATCAAGCTTATCGATAGAGATGGTGATCGACTCGCGGTTGTTCTCATAGAGGGCGCTCCGCGTCCCATGGAGAAAGGCGCTCAAAAAGTCTCCGCTCGTGATGCCGGGTTCGACTTCCAGGGAAGTGCCGTCGAGGTCGTGGAGCACTTCGATAAAGGTGGCGAAAAAATTGTTTACCCCGTCCCGCAGCTGCTGCACATAGGCATGCTGGTCCGTGGTGCCTTTATTGCCGTACACGGCGATCCCCTGGTTCACCACCTTGTTGTTCAGGTCCTTTTCCTTGCCCAACGACTCCATAATAAGCTGCTGAAGATATTTCGGAAAGAGCATCAACCTGTCCTTATAGGGGAGGATCACCATGTCTTTCTGTCCCCTGCCGCCTGTTGCATGATACCAGGAAAGGGCCAGGAGCGCTGCCGGATTGGAGCGGGTATCTTTTCGTCGTGTGAGCTCATCACATAGGGCAGCGCCTTTCAGCAACTCAACTATATGTATTCCTTGTAGTGACGCTGGTAAAAGCCCAACTGCTGACATTATTGATGTTCTCCCACCAACCCAGTCCCACATCGGAAATCTAGCTATCCAGCAATCTTTTTTAGCTATTTCATCAAGCTTGCTCCCCACCCCAGTAACTGCAACGGCATGTCGCTCAAATGAGAGATTGGCTTTTCGATAAGCAGCGGCAACCTCAAGCATCCCGTTCCTGGTCTCCACGGTCCCTCCGCTCTTCGAGATCACCACGGTGAGCGTATCCGCGAGATCATTCCCGATCCCGGCAAGTACCCGGCTGATCCCGTCCGGGTCCGTATTGTCCAGGAAATGGGGTCTCATGTTATCGGCAGCTGTTCCAAGCGCGTCGGCGATGAACTGCGGTCCCAAGGCTGAGCCGCCTATCCCGATGCTCAGCAGATTCGTGAACCGGGCGCGCTTCCGGGGATAGATCTTTCCCGCGTGCACCATGAACGTGAAGTCCTTGATCGCCTTGAGGGTGTCTTCGATCTCCTGCCTGATCTCCGGAGATGGAGCGAGTCCCGGCGCCCTGAGCCAGTAATGGCCGACCATGCGGTTCTCGTCGGGGTTGGCGATGGCCCCTGCTTCGAGGGCATCCATGGCCGCGTACGCCCTCTGGATTTCCGGTTCCATGCGTGACGAGATAATCATCAGCAAAGTTCATCCTGCTGATGTCGAGCGTCATGCCGGTCGACGGACACTCGCAGAGATATTTTTTGTATTTTTCCCAGAGGAATGTGTTCTTCATAATCTTTTCCTTTTCCGCGAATTCATATTGTCAAGATTTAACCGCAGAGAGCACAGAGAATATCGTGAATATATGAAATAAACGACTCTGCGGCCTCCTCCCCCGTGGTATATTTTTCTTACTAACTCTATTTGATTCTATTTTTATCTCTTAACCTAAGAGGGAACAGAGAATCTTACTGAGAAATCAGATTCTCAGCGTTCAGGTTTTGCCCGAGCATTCCTCAGTGATCTCTGTGGTTTAATTCGTTGCCTCTCCGGATTTCACAGAATTTTTAACAATGCCTTAGCAGTGAGTGTATTTTATCATAAAAAATATTCCGGATGTACATATTTATAATAGACGACGCGATACCCTGAGTCCCCGCATCATCAAGGGCCTTACATCATCTGTTCAAAATTTCCTTATCGCCCCTCCCCTGTTTATGGTACTATGCCGCCATGCCTGACCAGGACACCATATGCGCTGTCTCAACACCGCCGGGCGCGGGCGGGATCGGCATTATCCGGATCAGCGGCAGTGCAGCGATCGGGATCGCGTCAACAATATTCAGGCCGCACAGGCATAAGGACCTCATGATCGCCCCTTCACACGCACTCCACTACGGCCATGTTTTCGATCCTGCCTCGAGCGAGAACGTGGATGAAGCGTTGGTGAGCGTGATGCACGCGCCGGCAACGTACACCCGGGAAGATGTGGTCGAGATAAATTGCCACGGCGGCATGATGCCGCTCTTGCGTACACTGGGGCTGCTAGTTGCGGCCGGGGCAAGGCAGGCGGACCCGGGTGAATTCACGAAGCGCGCTTTTTTGAACGGCAGGATTGACCTAGCCCAGGCCGAGGCGGTCATGGACATCATCAGTGCCAAGACCGATCTCTCTCTTCGGGCGGCGAATGAACAACTGTCCGGAGGCCTGTCCGGAGAAATTGCCGCGCTGCGCGACCGGATGCTGTCGCTCATTGCCGCGGTCGAGGCGGGGATCGATTTTCCTGAAGAGGATATTGAGACCGGGACGGGACAGCCGCTCGCGGACGACGTGGGCCTCTTGCTTGCCGGGGTCGAATCTCTGCTTTCGGGTTACACCTATGGCAGGATACTCCGCGACGGGTTCGCGACTGCCATCGTGGGCAAGCCGAATGTCGGCAAGTCATCGCTGTTAAACGCGCTTTTGAAGCAAAACCGGGCGATCGTGAACGAGGTCCCGGGGACGACGCGTGACGTTCTTGAAGAATATCTGAACATCGCGGGTGTGCCGCTCAAAATTCTGGATACCGCCGGCATCCGGCATTCCCATGACGTCGTGGAGCAGGAGGGCGTGCGCCGAAGCATCGCGGCCATCGGGTCCGCCGATATTGTGCTTCTCGTTCTCGATGGTTCCCAGCCGCTTACTGCAGAGGACCAGCGCGTGATGGACGAGGTCAAGGGCAAACACGTGATCGCGATCATCAACAAGTCGGACCTGTCGAGAAAACTTGAGCAGCTCAATGAGCCGCAGGTACAAGTTTCCGTATCGTGCCGCAGCGGCGAGGGGCTTGATAGCCTGAAGCGCGCGATATCAGACCAGGTGAAGCAGGGGACGATCAACTCAAGGGAGCATGTCTGGGCAGTAAACCAACGGCACAAAACAGCGCTTGAGCAGACGAAAGCAAGCTTGCAAAAAGCGCTTGAGTCGATCACGTCCGGCCTCTCTCCGGAGTTCATTGCCCTGGACCTTCGGGGCGCGCTCGACAGTCTGGGGCTGATCATCGGCGCGACGTATACGGAAGACATCCTCGAGCGGATCTTTAATGATTTCTGCATCGGGAAGTAGATTGATAATACGAATACATGATGATCTCTCAATAAATCGAATTTAACCGCAGAGACGCGAAGGCGCAGAGAACATCCTAATGAGAGTCTGTATTTATACTATCTTTTTCATCATAACGGACTTGATCCGGCATCCAGAGACTTGTGAAAAGACTGGATTCCTGCCTTCGCAGGAATGACGATCTTAAGGAAAACGGCAATTAAAAATACGGCCTCTAATTATTTCAATATGCATTTCTCCGTGTCTCCGCCTGTGCCCAGCGTTAACGAGTGCTCAGCGCGAGTGCAGGGTACGCCTCCGCGGTTAAAATGTTTGGAGTTGATTCATGTCTTTAAATAATACATACGACGTCATCGTGATCGGGGCCGGCCATGCAGGGTGCGAGGCCGCGCTCGCTTCCGCGCGCATGGGCTGTTCCACGCTTATGCTTACCATGAACCTCGACAGCATCGCGCTCATGTCCTGCAATCCTGCCATCGGCGGGCTGGCCAAGGGGCACCTCGTGAAGGAGATCGACGCGCTTGGCGGCGAGATGGCGAAGATCATTGACCGGACAGGTATCCAGTTCCGCACGCTGAACCGGAGCAAGGGCCCGGCTGTTCACGGCACGCGCGCCCAGGCCGACAAGCAGCGGTACCGGCTCGCCATGAAGGAAGCGGTTGAAAAGCAGCCGGACCTGGATGTGAAGCAGGGGACAGTCGAGAAGCTCCTCATTGAAGACAACAGGGTCATCGGGGTCGAGACCACAATCGGTGTGCACTACCTGTCATCTGCGGTGATCGTGACAACAGGCACGTTCCTGAAGGGCCTGATCCACATCGGCCTGGTGCATTATCCTTCGGGCAGGGCAGGGGAGTTCCCGTCTCTTGGACTTTCGGATTGCTTGAGGGAACTCGGCTTCGATATCGGAAGGCTCAAGACCGGAACACCCGCGCGGTTGAACGGAAAAACGATCGATTTTTCACGTATGAAAATGCAGCATGGTGATGATCCGGCGCCATTCTTCTCTTTTACTGAAAAAAGCCATCCGCTCCCACAAATGCCCTGTTTTCTCACGTATACCAATACCATAACCCATGATATAATTATAAATAACCTTGATCGTTCCCCACTTTATGCCGGAATGATCAAGGGCATCGGGCCACGCTATTGTCCCTCGATCGAAGATAAGGTTAAAAGATTTTCGGAGCGTGAACGACATCAGGTTTTCCTTGAGCCCGAGGGGCTCGATACCGAGGAATATTACGCCAATGGTGTATCCACGAGCCTGCCGTACGATGTTCAGGTCCAGATGTACCGTTCCATCGCAGGACTTGAGCAGGTCGAGATCATGCGGCCTGCCTATGCCATCGAGTACGATTTTGCTCCTCCAACCCAGATCCAACATACGCTCGAAACAAAAAAGCTGAGCGGGCTCTACTTTGCCGGACAGATCAATGGTACATCGGGATACGAGGAGGCCGCTGCCCAGGGACTGATGGCCGGCATCAATGCCGCTCTCAAGATCCAGCACCGCCAATCGCTCATCCTCTCGCGCGCCGAGGCGTACATCGGCGTGTTGATCGATGACCTTGTGACCCGTGGTACGAACGAACCCTATCGCATGTTCACTTCCCGGGCAGAGTATCGACTCCTCCTCCGCGAGGACAACGCGGATCTGAGGCTCCGGGACAAGGGATATGAGCTTGGCCTCGTGTCAGGGGAAGTGCACAAACAATTCCTTGAGAAAAAAGAAAGCATCGAGCGTGAAACTGTGAGGCTTAAAAAAACCTGGGTCAAGTCCACTCCGGAGGTCAATGCCGTGCTGGCACAACAGAGCTCCACGGAACTTCCGGGAGAAGCATCGCTCGATCAGCTCCTTAAGCGACCGGAGCTGGGATATGGGGATATTGAAAAGATCAGCCCGCCTGACACACCGCTTGATGCAGCAGCAGCTGAACAGGTGGAGATCCAGGTGAAGTACGAGGGCTATATCCAGCGCCAGCTCCAGCAGGTGGAGCGCTTTGCATCACTGGAACAGAAGGGCATCCCCGCGGACATGGACTTTGACGCAGTGACCGGTCTTGGCAGCGAAGTGAAGCAAAAGCTCAAGCAGGTGCAGCCGGTCTCGCTTGGCCAGGCATCGCGCATTTCCGGTATTACCCCGGCCGCGCTGTCCCTCCTTATGGTGGCGCTCGAAAAGAGGAAGAGGGGATCCCGTTAGAGATTAGGTGGACATGCGCTCTTTTCAGAATCCCTGGTTAGTGAAGAACAACAACGGTATGTTTTGACCTGGTCATCATGATAATGCTGAAGATGCAAGAAAGGCAATCGCACTGTTTGTATATTGTTGTTCGGGGATTGGATCATTCTTTATTGAGAGAGCCGAGATACTCTTCCCACTCAGTTGGCAGAAGATATTTTTTTTTGCTATTGCACTCTTTGCAGGCAGGCACAAGGTTCCCCTGCACGGACTTCCCGCCGCGCACGACCGGGATCAGATGGTCCATGGTCAAATCCGTTGGTTTGAACTTGCCTCCGCAATAATAGCAGATACCGGAAGAGCGCTTCCGTTTCCACCACTGGGAATTGCGCAGTTCACGGGCTTTTGCCTTCTCCCTTTTGATGTGCTCGTCGTCGAAGGTAATGAAATTTTCGGTCATCATATAGAAGGAGTCAGTGGTCAGAATAGACACAAAATTTTTTGTCAACTCCTGGCAGCCGATTCCTGCTGCGCAGTGATTGATAGTACCTTTTTCATCCCCCGTTGTCACGCGAAAAACAGATTTTATCCCGGCATCCCACCCACCCTGTAACATCTCAAAATATTAATATTTTCCTTGACATCGACCCGCATGAATTATATACTTTCCCCAGCAGGTGGTATAAAGTGGGAAGCAGTGGGTAGAACCGGGGAGGCCAATGTTTCGAGGCAGCTTTGAACATACGGTTGATTCCAAGGGGAGGGTGAGCGTTCCGTCGAGGTTCCGCGACATCATCGCGGACCGTTATGACGGCAGGCTCGTGCTCGCCATGGACTATGATAAGTGCCTCACTGTTTATCCGCTCGAGGAATGGGAAAAGCTTGAGGACAAGATCAGGAACCTTCCCACTATGAAAAAAGAGGTAAAGGACTTCATGCGGTTCCTGCTCGCCTCTGCAACGGAATGCGAACTTGATAAGCAGGGACGCGTCCTGATACCGCCGGCCCTTCGTGAACATGCGGGGATCGCGAAGAACGTGATGCTCGTCGGGATCATCGACAAAATAGAGATATGGGACGCCAAGGCGTGGGAGGCACGAAATTCTCAGAACGGCGACAAGATCGGCGAGGCGCTCGCCGCATTGGGCTTATAGCATGGAGCCGAAACTTAAAGTATTTCAAATGAACCTGGAAGGCGAGATCGACTCGGCGAAGATGGCGGAGATCAACCGCGTCATCGGCCAGTTGATCAAGGGCGATATATACGGCCTGATCCTGAACTTCGAGTCCGTGGAGCATGTCAATTTCACGGTCCTTTCGGTGCTGGTTGAAGAGCAGAAACGGATGCAGTCGTTCGGTGGCGATATCCGGCTCGCGGGGATGTCGGACTACATCAAGAACATCTTTCGCACCACCGGCGTGCTCGAGAAATTTCAGGTCTTTGACACGGCGCAGCTGGCGGCGAAGAGCTTTGGCGGCGGTAAGCCCGAAACGAACCTGCCGCTGGGACTCTGAAGAATTGCGGATTTTAGATTGCGGATTGCAGAATGAGAAACAAAAAACATTCGATAAATAATAATCCGCAATCCGAGATCCCAAATCCGCAATTGGCACACGTTCCCGTCCTGCTTCATGAGGCCGTTGATTTGCTCGCGCCAAAAGCCGGCGGCCTGTATGTTGACGGGACGCTTGGGGCCGGCGGCCATGCATCGGAGATCCTGAAGCGCTCCGCGCCCGATGGCGTGTTGATCGGCATGGACCAGGATGCGGACGCGGTGGAGCGGTGCAGCAAAAACCTCGCTTCTTACGGCGATCGCGTTATCATCAGGAGGGCAAATTACCGTGACCTGCCCGAGGTCCTCTCCGGGCTGGGATATGAGGCTGTCGACGGGGTCCTGCTCGACCTCGGCATGTCGTGGTTTCATCTCAAGACCCCGGAGCGCGGCTTCAGCTTCATGCTGGACGGCCCGCTCGACATGCGCATGGACATGAGCAGGCCGCTGACTGCCGCCGACCTGGTAAACAGACTCCCCCATGAAGAGCTCGTGAAGATCCTGCGTGAATACGGGGAGGAGAGAAGGGCCGGCTCCATAGCTCGGGCAATTGAGAAAGCGAGGGTCCGGGGACCCATAACGAGCACGGTTCAGCTTGCAGAGATCGTTTCAAGTGTATTCCCCCCTTACCCTCCACGGCGCATTCACCCCGCCACGCTGACGTTTCAGGCCCTGAGGATCGCGGTCAACGATGAGCTGGGGTCCCTCCGCGAAGGGCTTGATCGCATCCTCCCGATGCTGAAGTCCGGCGGAAGGATCGCCGTGATAACGTTCCACTCCCTGGAAGACCGGATGGTGAAGCAGACCTTTGTGAAGGAGGCAAAAGGGTGCGTGTGCCCGCCCCGACTTCCGGTCTGTGCCTGCGGCAGGAAACCGGTCCTCAGGATCCTTACCACCAGGCCGATTGTGCCTGGGGAGGAAGAGGAAAGAAAGAACCCCGCGTCGAGGAGCGCAAAGCTCAGGGCAGCGGAGAAGATATGAACGGGAAGATTCTGATTTTCACACTTTAAACAAAAGTCCGCCCGTTGAAATTTTATGATTTGTAATTTGTTTGAGATGTGAGATTTGGATCTTGGAGTTTTTGGGCATGAATGCTCGATCAGGTGAAATAGGTTCTTTTGTATTCGGGCGGAGCAGGCGTGACAACTTTCGCCGGGTTCTTTTCGCGCTCCTGATCATCTCCGGCCTGCTTCTGTATGTGGGCGGGAAGGTGAAGATCGTCCAACTCGGCTACCAGATCGAGGTTCTTCAACGCGAGAAGAGTGAGCTTGAGCGTGCGAACCGGTCGCTTCTGATCGAGGCGTCGAGTCTCTCCTCTCCGGCACGTATCGAGGAGATCGCGATCAAGCGTCTGGGTATGGTCAGGCCGGCGAAGGAGAATGTCGTGATGGTGAAACGGAAAAAGGATAGGACAACCTCCAAAATCCAGGTCCCAAATGAGAAATAAATCTCAAAAACCAGGATCGAATACCGCTGACTGGACAAGCAAGATTTGCAGTTTGGATATTGTTTGGAGCCCTTTCTTGAAATTTGAAGTTTTTTCCGTTCCGGCACAAATGGAATCATTCGCCGGAACACGGACACACGGTGTGAGGACGGCCGATTGATGGAAAGACGGGGGAGGATACTCGCAGTATTGCTCCTGATGGGTATGGGCTTCGCGCTGTGTGGCACTGAGGCTCGTGTACCTCCAGGTCTATCAACGGGCGGAGCTTTCCGTCCGCGCCGAACGGCAGCAGGAGCGCGTCGTGAAGCTCGATCCCAAGCGGGGCACCATTTACGACCGCATGGGGCGTGAGCTTGCCGTGAGCCTCGATGTGGATTCGGTCTACGGGGTGCCGTCAGGGATCGACAATCCTCGCCAGGTTGCGCTGCAGCTGTCCCGGATCCTGCGGGAAGACCGGCGCGGTCTGGAACAACGGCTCGCGGGAAACAAGCAGTTTGTCTGGCTCAGCCGAAAGGTGGAGCCGGGAAGGGCCGAGAAGATCAGAGAGCTCGGCAACAAGGAAATCGGGATCCGGCTCGAAGCCAAACGATTCTATCCCAAAAAGACCCTCGCCGGGCCTGTGCTCGGATTTCTTGGTGTGGACAACGAAGGCCTCGAGGGCCTGGAACTCGCCTACGACAAAACGCTCCGGGGCATGAACGGCTGGGTGATCGCGGAGAAGGACGCCATGGGCAGAACGGTCTTCCCGGGCGGACCGGGGTTCCAGTACAAACTGCCAAAGCCGGGCCATGACCTCCTCCTCACGATCGACGAAGTGATCCAGCATATCGCCGAGAAGGAGCTCGACGTGGCGCTCGCGAGTTCGCGCGCAAAGGGCGGCGTCTGTCTGGTCATGAACCCGCAAACGGGCGAAGTGCTCGCCCTGTCGGTGCGGTCGGCCGCAAACGGCAAACAGCCATTCAATCCCAATGAACCTCAGCGCTCGAAACCTGCCGAGTGGCGGAACCGTGCGGTGACCGATGCCTTCGAGCCCGGTTCGATCTTCAAGCCCTTCCTTGCTTCAGCGGCGCTTGAGGAACGGGTTGTGCATCCGCTCGAGCGGATCGACTGCTCGGCAGGCGAAATTCATCTGGCCGACCGGGTGATCAAGGACGCCCACGAAAACGGCGTGCTGACCTTCACGGACGTGATCGCCGAGTCAAGCAACGTCGGCACCATCACAGGTGGCACTGCGGCTCGGGAAGGAGCGCTTTGCCAAGTACATCACCGCCTTCGGCTTCGGAAAGAAGACCGGCGTGGACATCCCCGGAGAGATCCCCGGCCAGCTCAAGGACCAGCATCTCTGGTCCGGCGTATCCATCGGCTCCATCGCCATCGGCCAGGAGATCGGGGTAACGCCGATCCAGATGGCCTCCGCGTACTGCGCTCTCGCAAACGGCGGCATGCTCATGAAGCCCTACATCGTCTCGGAGATCGTCGACCACGACGGCGGTGAAGGGAAAAAGTTCCGGCCCCAGGCCGTGGGCCGCGTGATCACCGAGGAGACCTGCGCCAAGGTGAACAAGATGCTTCAGCGGGTCGTCGAGACCGGCACGGGCCAGAAGGCGCGGCCCGCGGGATACACAGCGGCGGGAAAGACCGGCACGGCGCAGAAGATCGACCAGAGGACCGGCAAGTATTCGCAGAAGGATTACGTCAGCTCCTTCGTTGGGTTCGTTCCGGCCAACTCCCCGAAGCTCGTGATCCTTGTTATGGTTGACACCCCGGAAGGCGCCGTCCACTACGGCGGCAGCGTGGCCGGGCCGGTCTTCAAGGCGGTGGCGGAACAGAGCCTCGCGTACCTGCAGGTGGCTCCGGACGACATGGGAGGCAGGATGCTCCTGGTGGGAAGATGAAACTCGGCGACCTTCTGATCGCGCTGGAAAACAGGACAACGCTTCCTCCGGGCTGGTTGGACCGGGAGGTACAAGACATCGCCCATGATTCCCGGAAGGTGAAGCCGGGCTCTCTGTTCGTGGCCGTGCGGGGATTTCACTCGGACGGCCATCAGTTTATTTCGCAGGCAATACAGCAGGGCGCAACGGCAATAGTCGCTGAAAAACAGGAGGGACCGCCAGTCCCTGCCGACACGCCGCTGATCATCGTTGATGACTCGCGCAGGGCGCTCGCCCTCCTGGCGAATGCGTTCTTCGGCCATCCGTCGCAGAGGCTTAAACTCGTCGGCATTACGGGCACGAACGGCAAGACCACGACCACTTATTTGATTGAAATCCATCATCGAAGCCGCCGGGCACACGACCGGCCTCATCGGTACGATCGACTACCGCGTGGGCGACGCGGTGTATCCCGCGCCGAACACCACGCCCGAATCTCTCGAGCTGCAGCGGCTGTTGTCGGATATGGTGGGGCTCGGTGCGGAGCACTGCGTCATGGAGGTTTCGTCGCACGCACTGACGCTTGGCAGGACCGCGGGATGCAAGTTTGCAGCGGCGGGGTTTACGAACCTTACCCAGGACCACCTTGATTTTCATGAAAGCATGGATGCCTACTTTCAGGCCAAGCTGCTGCTGTTCACTGGACTATCCCCGGAGGCCTGGGCGGTCGTCAATATTGATGACGCGCGCGGCGCCGAGATCGTCAGGAAGACCCGCGCCCGGGTCATCACGACCGGTTTTTCAGAGCTTGCGAACGTGCGGCCGGCGGGAACGATCCGCCACGGCATCCATGGATTGACGTTTGACGCAGCCTCGCCCGCGGGAACGATCCCTGTCGAGTCGCCGCTCGTCGGCAGGCACAATATCTACAATATCCTGCTGGCGATCGGGCTCGGCACGGCGCTTGGCATCAACAGCGACCAGATCGCACGCGGTCTCAGGAACATGAAGGCCGTGCCCGGCCGGATGGAGAAAGTGGATGAAGGCCAACCGTACGGCGTGGTGGTGGACTACGCCCATACCGAAGACGCGATCACGAAGCTCCTTGAGGCAGTGCGGGAGATCACGGCAAAGCGGATCATCACCGTCTTCGGCTGCGGCGGCGACCGGGACAGGACGAAGCGTTCGAAAATGGGTACAGCCGCGATCAAGGGGAGCGATGTCGTGATCATCACGTCCGACAACCCGAGGACCGAAGAGCCCTTGAGCATTATCCGCGAAATTGAACAGGGACTGGTGGAAGGCGGCATCAAGATCGCAGCTCAGGACGATGCGATACAGCGCGCTCGCGGAAGAAAACCATACTACGTCATACCTGACCGGCATGAAGCCGTGGCCGTTGCCATCGCTCTGGCGAGGCCTGGTGATGTGGTTGTGCTTGCCGGCAAGGGCCATGAAGATTACCAGATCATCGGGGAGAAGAAAATGCACTTTGATGATCGGGAGGTCGCGCGGGAGGAGATACGGAAACGCTTGAGTCAGGAGATTGAGGTCAGGAACCGGAAGTCGGCATGAATACGAAATACCGTCTTCCTGTTGCTGCATTCCGTATCACGGATCATGAACGAATCTGAAAAAAACCTGTTGAAGGAGACCTTGAAGAAAATTACGAGGGGGGAGATCAAGGGAGTTTCCATCGACTCCCGGACCATTCGCGCGAATGAGCTGTTCGTGGCGATCAAGGGCGACCGTTTCGATGGCCATGATTTTGTTCCCGAGGTGATGAAACGAGGGGCTTGGGGTGCGCTGGTCGATCGGACGGCGCTTTCGAACAGGTTCTCCAGTCTCGGCGGGCTGCGGAATATCGTGCCCGTGGAAGATACGCTCTCCGCACTCCAGGAGATGGCCTTCATGCATCGCAGGAATTTTGGGATACCCGTGGTGGGCATTACCGGCTCGAACGGCAAGACCACGACCAAGGAGATGCTCGCGGGCATCCTGAAGCAAAAAGGCCCGGTGCTCAAGAACGAGGGGAACCTGAACAACCATATCGGCGTGCCGCTCACGCTCCTGAAGCTCAATGCGGACCATACGGCCGCGGTCGTGGAAATGGGCATGAGCGCGATGGGGGAGATCGATCTGCTCGCCCGGCTCATCGGCCCCGATGTCGGGGTGATCACCAACATCGGTCCTGCACATCTCGAGTTTCTCAAGAGCATGGACAGGGTGGCGCAGGCAAAGGGAGAGCTGTTCGACCACCTGAAGCCCGGCGGTACGGCGGTGCTGAATGCCGATGATCACTACTTCGAAGTGCTGAAAAAGAAGTACAACGGACGGGTCCTTTCTTTCGGCATCGACAAGAAATCCGATGTGCGCGCTTGGGAAATCCGGCCGGAAAGGGACTTCACGGAATTCATGATCGGGTCAAACGGCTCCACGGTGAGCGTGCGGCTGCGGGCCGTCGGGAAACACAATATCTATAATGCCCTGGCCGCCGCCGGGGCCGCTCTCGCGGTGGGCATGTCCATCGATGCCGTGAAGGAAGGCCTCAATGATTTTATACCGGTTGCCATGCGTTCGGAGCTCAGGCAGGTCAACGGAAGGACCGTGCTTGCCGATTGTTATAATGCGAACCCTGCTTCGATGGAAGCGGCGCTCGAAACACTGGTCTCGCTGAGATCAGGAGGAAAGGCAATAGCCGTGCTTGGCGATATGCTGGAGCTGGGGGCGGTCACCGTCGATGCGCATCGCGCAATCGGCGCGACTGCGGCGCGGCTCGGCGTGGACCTGGTGATCACTGTTGGGGCCGCTCGCGAAACAGGTGGGAGCAGGGGCGATCGATGCCGGCATGTCGAAGGACCGGGTCTTTGAGGCGGGTTCGCAGGCCGAGGCCGCCGCTCTGCTCACAAAGCTGTCTCAGCCGGGAGATGCCGTGCTGATCAAAGGGTCCCGCGGCATGAAAATGGAAAAGATCCTGGAGGAGTTTTAATGCTCTATCATCTTTTGTATCCCCTGCGTGACGCGTTCTCGGGTTTTAACGTTTTCCGGTACATTACCTTCCGGAGCGCAGGGGCGGTATTGACCGCGCTGCTCGCGAGCTTCCTGCTGGGGCCGTCCATGATCGCCTGGCTGCGGAGGCTCAAGGTCGGTCAGCAGGTCCGGGTCGACGGCCCCCAGACCCATCTTACCAAGCAGGGAACGCCGACGATGGGCGGTTTGCTGATCATTGCCTCCCTCGCGACCTCCGTCCT
This sequence comes from Nitrospirota bacterium, assembly GCA_963796285.1. GTDB lineage: Bacteria > Nitrospirota > UBA9217 > UBA9217 > UBA9217 > JALNZF01. Next base: position 11,511 of record CAWCKW010000006.1, on the reverse strand, counting down.
GTTATGGTCGGACCTCACGAACAAGTATGTATGGGTGGTGCTCTTCGCCACGCTTGCCTTCGGCGGTATCGGGTTCTGGGACGACTACCTCAAGGTGGTGAAGAAGCATTCAACCGGCCTGCGGGCATTTCAGAAGTTCGGACTCCAGATCGCGGCGTCGCTTGCGATCGGCGTATATCTCTATAAATTTTCCGGCGACCACGAGGCGACGTTCCTTTCCGTGCCGTTCATGAAGAGTTTATTCCTCGACCTGGGCTGGTTCTACGTCCCCTTTGTTGCCGTGGTCATCGTGGGTTCGTCGAACGCCGTGAACCTCACCGACGGCCTGGACGGACTGGCCATCGGTCTCGTGGGCATCGCAGCCACAGCGAATGCGGTGATCGTATACCTCGGCGGGAACAAGATCATCGCGGACTATCTGAAGATCCTCTACATCTCCGGGAGCGGCGAGCTCGCCATCTTTTGCGGCGCCATGCTCGGCGCAAGCCTCGGATTCCTGTGGTACAACACGCACCCGGCAGAGGTGTTCATGGGGGACGTGGGGTCGCTGTCGCTCGGCGGCGCGCTCGGCACGCTGGCCGTGGTGACGAAGCACGAACTGATCCTTGTCATCGTGGGCGGCATTTTTGTGATGGAGACCTTCTCGGTGATCATGCAGGTGGCGTCGTATAAGCTGACGGGCAAGCGTATCTTCAAGATGGCGCCGATCCACCATCACTTTGAACAGATCGGATGGCCGGAGTCGAAGGTCATCGTTCGCTTCTGGATCATCGGGATCATCCTTGCGCTGATCTCGATCGGGTCGTTGAAGTTAAGATGAAAAGAGAAAAAAGCTATTTACCACTGAGGTCACAGAGAGCACAGAGGAAAGCGTGAACACGAAAGTAAGGGAAAGAGAAGATCTTGGACAAGATGAACCAAATTTTTCAGTTTCTTTTTTTCTCTTTTTCTCTGTGCCCTCTGTGATCTCTGCCTGCACCCAGCGTTTACGAGTGCGAGCGCGAGTGCAGGGCGTGGCAAAAAGGTGTTGATGTCGGAGGTCTTGTGAAGCCGGATTTTAGGGGCAAAAAGGTAACGGTCGTCGGTCTGGCGCGCAGCGGCGCCGCGGCTGCGCGTGCGCTCCATGCGCTCGGCGCGCTCGTGACGGTGACGGACAAGAAGCCGCTGGACCAGCTGACTGCGGCGACAACGTCTCTCGGCAGCGGCATCGCTGTTGAGGCGGGCGGACATCCGGAACGGATCTTCGTCGAGGCCGACCTCATCGTGCTCAGCCCCGGTGTGCCCAAGATCGCGCCGGTCCTGCAGGCACAGCGGCGCGGCGTCAAGGTGATCAGCGAGCTCGAACTTGCGTGGCTGCTCTCTGATGCGCCGTACATCGGCATTACGGGCACGAACGGCAAGTCAACGGTCACGACCCTCGTGGGGCTGATGCTCGCGAAGGCGAAGAAGAACGTGCTGGTCGCAGGTAATATCGGGAACGCCCTCACCGAAGAGGTCTCGCAGCTGACGGGAAAAGACTGGATCGTTGCCGAGCTTTCAAGTTTCCAGCTTGAGGACATCGAGACCTTCAGGCCGCGGATCGCGACGATCCTGAACGTGACCCAGGACCATCTCGACCGGTATGCCAGATCTTGAGGAATATGGAGAAGCCAAGGCGCGGATCTTCATGAACCAGCAACACGAAGATTATCTGGTCCTGAATTTCGATGATCCCATCGTAAAGTCCTACACCAGGCGCACGGCCGCCACGGTCATTCCTTTTTCACGGCAGCTCAGATTCAACCCCGGCGCGTGCGTGCTTGATGGACACCTCATGTTCAACGGACGTCGTGTTATTGCCGTTAACGAACTAAAGATCAATGGTGTGCATAACCTCGAAAACGCCCTTGCGGCAACAGCACTGTCCATCCTGGCGGGCGCCGATGTACGGTCGGTGGCCGCGGTGCTGCAGGAGTTCCCCGGCCTTGAACACCGGCTTGAATTCGTGCGAACCAAAGACGGCGTGAGCTATATCAATGACTCGAAAGGCACGAATGTCGGCGCAGTCATCAAATCGGTGGAGGGGTTCACCCAGCCCGTTATCCTGATCGCCGGGGGCCTGGACAAGGGAAGCGATTTCAGCCCGCTCTACGACCTGTTCAAGCGCAAGGTCAAGCTCCTGGTCCTGATCGGCAAGGCTGCGGACAAGATGGCGAAGGTCCTCGGTACGGCAACGGAGACGGTGCTCGCAGCGTCGCTGCAGGAGGCGGTCCGGCTCGCGTCGACCCGTGCCGCCCGCGGTGACGTCGTGCTCCTGTCGCCCGCGTGCGCGAGCTTTGACATGTTCAGGGATTTCGAGGACCGCGGGAGACAGTTCAAGGAAGCAGTGAAGGGGCTCTGATCACGGGGCCGGTGTTTCGTTAGACAGGATCGACAATCATGCAGAGAGTGATGCACTATAAGGGTCATTACGACGCGCCGCTGCTCGCGGCTATCCTGGCGCTTCTGGTGGGCAGCATCGTGATGGTGTACAGCTCAAGCAGCGTTGTGGCGCTCACGACCTACGACGACCCGGCGTTCTTCATGAAGCGCCAGATCATGTGGGCCGTCATTGGCCTTGCCCTGATGGCGATCACGATGCGTATGGACCACGCGGTGTTTCAAGACAAGCGGGTCGTACTCGCTCTGCTGGTTGTTTCCCTCGTGCTGCTCGCGGCAACATTGGTGCCGGGCGTAGGCAGGATGATCAACGGGTCCCGCCGGTGGCTGAGGCTGGGCATGTTCTCGTTCCAGCCGTCGGAGCTCGCCAAGTTCGTGGTCGTGGTCTATCTGAGCCACTACATCGCTAAAAAGGGAAACGAGCTCCGCGATTTCATGAGCGGATTGTTCCCGGCATATGTGGTGATTGGGGTGTTCCTGCTTGTGACGAGCCGCCAGCCGGATTTCGGCGCCGGCATGACGCTCGCGGGCGTGGCCGGCATCATGCTCTTTGCCGGCGGAGCGAACCTGCTCCACCTCGGCGGCACCGTTGTCGCGGCGCTCCCGGTCGTTTATATTGCCGTGGCCCACAGCGCATATCGTGCCCGCAGGGTCTTCTCATTCCTCGATCCCTGGGCCGATCCGCAGGGAGCGGGCCATCAGATCATTCAGTCGTTCCTTGCCCTCGGCAGCGGCGGCATATTCGGCAGGGGACTGGGTGAGGGCAGGCAGAAGCTCCTGTTCCTGCCGGAGCGGCATTCTGACTTTATCTACGCGGTGATCGGGGAAGAGCTTGGCCTGATCGGCACGCTTGCGGTAGTCGTTCTCTTTCTTATCATCCTGTGGCGGGGAGTGCGTATCGCGCTTGCCTCGGGAGATATGTTCAGCCGCATGCTCGCACTCGGCATCACGCTCCTGATCTGCTTCCAGGGGATGATCAACATGGCGGTCGTGACCGGGCTCTTGCCCACAAAGGGCATCGCGCTGCCGCTCGTGAGCTACGGCGGTTCATCGCTCGTGATCACCATGGGGGCCCTCGGGGTGCTGTTGAATATTTCGAAAGAAACAACCTAACAGGGTCGCGGGTCACGGGGCAGGGGTCAAGGAGAGCACGATAGAGCATGAAGGTTGTGATCGCAGGGGGAGGGACCGGAGGCCATCTGTATCCGGGGATCGCCATCGCTCGTGAGCTGCTGAAGGAGAGCGGCAACGAGGTCGTGTTCGTCGGCACGGCCCAGGGCATCGAGGCCAGGGTGCTCCCGAAAGAAGGATTGCCGGTCCGTTTTATCACGGTTGGAAAGCTCAAAGGCATGAACCTCCTGTCGATCATCAAGACGATGGTCCTGATGCCCCTGAGCGTGCTGCAGTCCCTGAAGATGCTTCGTGAGATCAGGCCTGACGTCGTGATCGGCGTGGGCGGCTATTCCTCGGGCCCGATGGGCCTGGCGGCATTGGGTCTCCGGATTCCCTTGTTCATCGTGGAGCCGAATTCCTATGCCGGGCTTGCGAACAGGAAACTGGGGAAACTGGCTAATAAGGTGGTCCTCTGCTTTCCAGGGACCGGGGCGCAGAAGTTCTTTCCTCCTGAGAAGACCGTGAATCTCGGTCCGCTGGTCAGGAAAGGGATTGAACAAGGCGACCGCGACAAGGCACTCGCCGGATTCGGGCTTGAACCGGGAAGGTTCACGGTCTTTGTGATGGGCGGGAGCGGCGGCGCTCACGCCATCAACATGGCAATGAAAAGGGCCGCTGTCTATCTGAAAGACGTCCGCGACCTTCAGGTCCTTCATCAGACCGGGGAAAAGGACGTTGTCGAGGCCGCAGCTGGTTATCGTGATGCGGGAGTGAAGGCGGTTGTGCTCCCGTATATCCACGACATGGCAGGGGCGTATGCTGCTGCCGATCTCGTGATCTGCAGGTCGGGTGCAACCACGGTGGCAGAGCTCGCGGTCTGCGGCAAACGCGCGGTGCTGGTCCCTTTTCCCTTTGCCGCGGACAACCACCAGGAGTACAATGCGATGGCGCTGGCAGCGCGCGGCATGGCCGAGGTGATCCTCCAGCGGGACCTCACGCCGGAGAAGCTGGCCGGCGTTATCAAGAATTATCGCGCACCGGGGGCCGGCGCGCTGAGCGCGGCACCGATGCAGAATACGGCGGCGGAGGAGATTGTAAGGATCTGTAACGACTATGTTCAAAAAAATTAAACACATTCATTTTGTGGGGATCGGCGGCATCGGCATGAGCGGCATTGCCGAGGTGCTCCTGAACCTCGGGTACAAGGTCACCGGTTCGGACATGAAGGAGTCGGACACGACGGAGCGGCTTAAAAAACTGGGCGGCGAGATCTCCATCGGCCACCGTGCCGCGAACATCACGACACCGCATGTGGTGGTGATCTCCTCGGCCGTGAAGAACGACAATGTCGAGGTGATCGCCGCGCGGGAGAAGCAGGTCCCGGTCATTCCGCGGGCGGAGATGCTCGCCGAACTCATGCGGCTCAAGTACGGCGTTGCCATCGCGGGCGCGCACGGCAAGACCACGACGACCTCCATGGTCGCCACGGTGCTTGCGGCCGGCGGGATCGACCCCACGGTCGTGATCGGCGGCAAGTTGAACAGCCTCGGCACGAACGCCAAGCTCGGTCAGGGCGAGTTCCTCGTGGCCGAGGCGGACGAGAGCGACGGGAGCTTCCTGAAACTTTCTCCCACGATCGCCGTGGTCACGACCATTGATGAGGAGCACCTCGACTACTATAAGGACATCCATGAGATCAAGTCGGCCTTCCTTCAGTTCATCAACAAGGTCCCGTTCTACGGCGTTTCCATCCTGTGCCTGGACCAGCCGCATATCCAGGCCCTTATCCCGCTGGTGCAGAAACGGTACCAGACCTACGGCATGAGCTCTCAGGCCGATTACCAGGCACGGGACGTCTCGCTCAAGCCGCTCGGCTCCTCGTTCAAAGTGCTGCACCACGCCCAGGACCTCGGATGGTTCGAACTCTCGGTGCCGGGCGTGCACAATATCAACAACAGCCTTGCGGCCATTGCCGTGGCGCGGGAACTGGACATCGAGCTCGAGGTCATCAGAAAAGCGCTCAAGGACTTCAGCGGCGTGCAGCGTCGGTTCCAGATCAAGGGCGAGGTGGGCGGGATCACGATTGTCGATGACTACGGCCACCACCCCACCGAGGTGAAGGCCACGCTCGCCGCGGCGGCCGCGGGCATGGAGCGGCGCGTGGTCGTGGTGTTCCAGCCCCACCGCTATACGAGGACGCAGCACCTGCTCGAGGAATTCTTTACCGCATTCAACCAGGCGGACACGCTGGTGGTGATGGACATCTATGCGGCAGGGGAGAAACCGATCCCCGGGATATCGGGCCAGTCCTTGTACGAGGGGATCAAGAAATACGGCCACAGGGACGTTTCCTACATCCCGGAGCGGGAGAAGATCGTCGAGCACATGCTCTCGGTCCTCAAAAAGGGCGATCTCATGATCACGCTCGGCGCCGGCGACGTGTGGAAGCTCGGGGAACAGGTTGTGGAGCGCCTGAAACACATGGACCATGGAAATACAAAACTTTAAAGGCGAGATCAAGCGAGACGAACCGCTGAGCAGGCACACGTCGTATGCCATCGGCGGTCCGGCGGATATTCTCGCCTATCCTGTTGACCGGGAGGACCTTCGCCGTCTGCTGCAGGCGATCAAGACCCGGCAGCTGCCCTCCTTCATCCTCGGCGGGGGCACCAACCTGCTCGTGCGGGACGGCGGGTTTCGCGGCGTGGTGATCTCCCTGAAGCACCTGCATGCGATCAAGATCGAACGGGAATACCGATCGATCGGCGGCTCGTTTGCCGCGGTGTACGCGGAAGCCGGCGCGTCCCTGGCCAAGCTTCTCTCCTTTTCCGTGGAGCAGGGGCTCACGGGACTTGAGTTTGCCGCCGGCATCCCGGGAACGGTGGGTGGTGCGGTCTGCATGAATGCCGGCACTGCTCTCGGCGAGATGGGGGACGTCATTGAATCCGTTTCCCTGATCTCGCCTGACGGCGAGTTGATCACCAGGGGCGCGCAGGAGATGGGGTTCAGCTATCGGACGACCTCGATCCCCGCAGGACATCTGGTGCTGGAGGTGCGGGTGGTCCTGCGGCGCGACGATACCGAGAAGATCAAGGCACGGATCAAAGAACTGATGCACACCAGAAAGCAGCGTCAGCCCTGGGGGTCCCCGAATGCGGGATCAGTGTTCAAAAACGCGCAGGAAGAATCCGCGGGCAAGTTGATCGAACTTGCCGGGCTCAAGGGCAGGAAGGTCGGAGGTGCGCAGGTTTCGGAAAAGCATGCCAACGTTATCGTGAACACGGGCAAGGCGAAAGCAGCGGATGTGCTGTCGCTCATGGAGATCGTTAAGGAGAAAGTGCTGGAGATATCCGGCGTTCGGCTTGAGCCGGAGATAAGGATAATAGGAGACGATGCGTAAAAAGGCTCCGGGGTCCTGGTGTTTGGGTCCTTGAGAAGGCGCGGAATAATCACATGGCTTTAATAACGAAAAAAAAGATCGGTGTGCTCATGGGCGGGTTATCGTCGGAGCGGGAGGTTTCGCTCGCGAGCGGAAACGCAATTCTGGAAGCGCTGATAGGCAAAGGATATGATGCCGTTGCAGTTGATGTCGGCAGAGATGTGGGAGAGCAGCTCCGGAAATCGGGAGTCGAGGTCGCCTTCAACGGGCTCCACGGCAAGTTTGGAGAGGACGGAGCGATCCAGGGCATGCTCGAGATCCTGGGCATTCCCGGTACGGGCTCGGGAATCCTCGCGAGCGCCATGGGCATGAACAAGATCATCTCCAAGACCGTGTTCAAGGCATATGGTCTTCACGTAGGCCCATTCATGGTTGTTTCCGTCGGCGATAAGGAACCGCTGACGACAGCGCAGATGGAGCTTGGTTTTCCTCTCGTTGTCAAGCCGAGCTCCGAGGGATCAAGCGTCGGGGTGAGCGTGGTCAACACGGGCGATGAGCTCGCTCCCGCGGTGAAGCTTGCCTTTTCATATGACCGCGAGGTCCTGATCGAGAAATACATCCGCGGGATGGAGGTACAGGTCGGCGTCCTGGGCGAGCGCGCTCTGGGCGCCATCGAGATCGTACCGAAGGACGTCTTCTACAGCTACAAAGCAAAGTACGAACAGGGGATGTCGGAGCATTATTTCCCCGCGAGGGTACCCGAGGCAGTTTACAAGCGGACGCTCGACGCGGGGCTGGCCGCGCACCGTGCATTGGGCTGCAGGGGATACAGCAGAGTGGATTTTATCATTGATGCCGCCGGCGATCCCTATATCCTTGAAGTGAACACCCTGCCGGGAATGACGGCCACGAGCCTTTTGCCCGATATCGCACGGGGTGTCGGCATGTCGTTCCCTGACCTGGTGGAGGAAATTCTGCGATTGGCGCTCAAGGATCGTTAAATTTCGGATTGCGGATTTCGGATTGAAAGGTTTTGTCTCGATCATTCCGCAATCGGCAATCGGCATTCCGCAATCGAATATGAGAGACTATAAAAACGTAAAAGTCCCGAGATCGTACCGCAGCAACTCAAACCGCGTGACCGTTAAACGGGCCGAGGCGGGACGCGCTGCCGGATGGTCCCGGACAGGCGGAGCGGGGATCAAAACCGCCGCGCTGCGGATCATCACGGTCGTCATAATCATCGCAGGCGGCGTGTTGGCCTGGCAGGCATACCAGACGTTCCTGCACGCTGAGATGTTCCAAATCGCGGGCGTGGATGTAACGGGCGTGAAGCAGGTGAGCGAGGCTGATCTCCGGACGATCACCGGCGTATTCACCGGCCAGAACATTTTTCGGGTTGACCTTGAAACCGTTGCCAGGCGCGCGCGCGCGAACCCCTGGGTGCAGGATGTCCGGATCTACCGCCGCCTGCCGAACAGGATCAGCATAGTGGTTACCGAGCGGGTCCCCTTTGCGCTGCTGGATACCGGCGCCGGCCGGTATGTGATGGACAACGATGGCATCATCATAGAAAAGATCGTGAATGAAAACGCATCAGCATGGCAGCTCCCCGTCATTGTTGTCAAGGAGCATCGCGTACGGTTGGGCGAGCAGGTGACGTCCGAAGGTATGGCCGAAGCGCTGATGCTTGTTGCCGAGATCGCCGAACGGGGCGGGTGGGAGCTGCATGAGGTGACTATCAGGGCGGAATCTCCCGAAACGCTCAGTGTTTTATATGCCGACCACGAGTTCAAGATCGGCACGGGCAATCATGCGGAGAAGCTCAGCAGGCTTGCCGAGATCCTGTCCGATGCAAAACAGCGCGGCCTGGAGATCGCCTACGTGGACCTTCGTCCCGAGCGACAGGCCGCGGTGATGGTGAAAAATGTCGGGGGCGTAGAGCACAAGGCAGGGGTCAAGGGTCAGGGGTCAGGGGTCAAGAAAAAACACGGCTTGTAGGTTATCCATGCCATGCCCCATGACCCTTCTTAAGGAGGAAGCAGTGGCGAGAAAACCGAATAACGTGCTGGTGGGTCTGGATCTGGGGACAACCAAGGTCTGCGCCATCGTGGGCGAGCTCAAGGACGACGGCAAGGTCGATATCATCGGGATCGGTATCAGTCCCTCGCACGGATTGAAAAAAGGGGTTGTCGTCAACATTGACAGTACGGTGGAGTCCATAAAAAAAGCGGTGCATGAGGCAGAGCTCATGGCCGGCGTGGAGATTAACTCGGCGTATGTGGGGATCTCAGGCGGCCATATCAAGGGGATGAACTCGCGCGGCGTGGCGGCGATCAAGAACCGGGAGGTCGGACCGGCGGACGTGGCGCGGGCCATTGATGGGGCCCGGGCTGTGAACATTCCCATGGATCAGCAGATCCTTCATGTCCTGCCGCAGGAATTCATCATTGACGACCAGGACGGGATCAGGGACCCGCACGGGATGTCGGGAACGCGGCTCGATGTCAAGGTCCATATCATCACCGGCGCGGTGACCGCCATTCAGAACATCGTGAAGAGTTGCTCGCGAGCGGGGCTGCATGTGAACGACCTGGTGCTGCAGCCGCTCGCCTCGAGCAGGGCGGTGCTCACGTCCGAGGAACAGGAACTCGGCGTCGTCGTTGTGGACATCGGCGGCGGGACCACGGACCTGGCGTTCTTTCTCGAGGGCAGCCTGTGGCACACCGAGGTGCTTCCCATCGGCGGAAACCATCTTACGAACGATATTGCGATCGGCCTGCGCACCCCGGCCTCGGAGGCGGAAAAGATCAAGATCAAGTACGGGTGCGCCCTCTCCTCCCTCGTCAAGCACGAGGAAACCCTCGATGTTCCCAGTGTGGGCGGGCGGCCGCCCCGGCTCCTCTCACGCCAGATCCTGTGCGAGATCATCGAGCCCCGCGTCGAAGAGCTGTTCGGCATGATACAGCAACGGCTCAAAAAAACGGGGTTCGAGGATATGTTCGCCTCCGGCGTTGTGCTGACCGGCGGCACGGCCCTGATGGAAGGGGCGCAGGATGCGGCGGAACGCTATCTCGGCCTGCCGATCCGGCGCGGCACTCCGAGAAACATCGGCGGCCTCATGGACGTGGTGAACAGCCCGATCTACGCCACGGGAGTGGGGCTTGTGCTCTACGGCGCCGAGAATGCGCAGGAGGCACCGCGAAAATTCAGGAGCAGCGGGAGCCTGAAGCGTCTCTGGAAGTGGGTGGAAGGATTCGTCTAATCCAAAGGAACGGATCGGAGGGCAGGATCATGGCGAGAAGATCCAAGAAGAGCAATGCCGAGACCAGGATTATGGCGCAAGGGATTGAGGAGAATACTATGGAAGATAAGCTCGATTTTGGATTTCAAGACATTATGGAGTTTGTGGCAAAAACGCATGGCGAGGTTTTGTGCGAGGCCACGGCGGATGAACCGCGCGAGGAAAGGGGGGCACACGAGATGTTCCAGTTCGAGGAGGAAAGCCTGCCCGCCGTCATAAAGGTGATCGGCGTGGGCGGCGGCGGAAGCAATGCGGTGAGCAGCATGGTCCAATCGGACATCAAAGGGGTCGAGTTCCTCGTGGTCAATACCGACATGCAGGCCCTTGAGCTGGCGCGGGTCCCGATAAAGCTCCAGATCGGGTCAAAGATCACGAACGGACGCGGGGCGGGGGCAAATCCCGAGATCGGGAGGACCGCGGCCCTTGAGGACGCGGACAAGATCAAGGCCGCGCTTGCCGGTGCAGACATGGTTTTCATCACCGCGGGCATGGGCGGCGGCACGGGCACGGGCGCCGCGCCGGTGCTTGCCAGTCTCGCGCGCGAGGTTGGCGCCCTGGTGGTCGGCGTGGTGACCAAGCCCTTCAGCTTCGAGGGGATGAACCGGATGCAAAAGGCGGAGGAGGGCATTGCCGAGCTCAAGAAGAACGTCGATGCCCTTATCGTGATCCCGAACGAGCGCCTGCTGAACCTCGCTGAAAAAAGGACAACGCTGCTCGATTCCTTCCGGGTCGCCGACGGCGTGCTTGGCCAGGCGGTCAAGGGGATCTCCGATGTCGTGATGGTGCCGGGTTATGTGAACGTCGACTTTGCCGACGTCAAGACCGTGATGTCGATCCGCGGCAGGGCGGTCATGGGCACCGGCATCGGCCGGGGGGAGTGCCGGGCCGTGGATGCGGCACACCTGGCTATCGCGAGCCCGCTGCTGGAGGATGGTTCCATCAAGGGCGCCCGCGGTGTGCTCATCAACATCACCGGGGGCAATGACCTGGGTATCAATGAGCTGCACGAGGCGACGGCGATCATCAAGGAGGAGGTCGATCCGAGCGCGAACATCATTTTCGGAGCGGTGATCAACCCGGTCATGAGCGAGGAGATCATGGTGACGGTGATCGCGACCGGTTTCGACGACGAGGGAGCGAGAGACCGGATCAAACGGCCGGTGGCGAACTTCAAGGAGTTCAGGGCGTCCCTGGAAAAACCGAAGCGCAAGCAGGAGGCTTTTGATTTCAGGAATGAATCGTTCGGCATCGACCAGGAGGACCTGGATAAACCCACGTTCCTCAGGAGGCAGGCGGA
>CAWCKW010000005.1:0-32836 GCA_963796285.1 Nitrospirota bacterium | reverse complement strand
CTATCCGGGTCAGGGTCTGAGAGTCGCCCTGCCCTTCATAGGCGATGTTCAGGAGGGGGATGTTATCGTGTTCTTCGCGCACGCGCTTCAATACGGCGGTCGCGATCGTGCCGGGCATGCACGTGAAGGGCATCACGTTCACGATGCCCGAGACGCCGCGGTTGATGTAGTCTATGGCCTTGCCCACGGACAGCACCGCCTCACCCTCGAAGGAATGGTGGATATAGGGCGCGGCGCGGCGCAGGGTGCGTTCAATGCTCGGCTCGTGCAGGCTCCGGAGGTTGCCATTGAACCCGCCCAGGAGCCGGCGCTCATCCCGGTGCTGCACCCAGCCGGTCATGTATGCCTTGAGCAGCGCCTTCCACGACTGGTTCATCTTTGCCGACGCCTTGGACGTTGTGTTCACGTAAAGGATCCACTCGGAAATGGGAGCGACCCAGGCTTCGCCGCCGAGCTTCTCGATCTGGCGTACCACGTCCTCGTTGCTGAACCGGTTGGAGCGGATATAAATCTCGCCCACGACGCCGATCACCGGCTTAGTGCGTTCGGTGATCCCGATGGCGGAGAAGTCTTCATACACGCCGCGCAGCACCGGAAGGAGGTCTCCCCTCCGCTCAATGGCAGCGGTCACCGCGTTCAGCGCGGATTGATAGACCCGGTCCGTTTGTCCCTGCTGTTTTTCATAAGGCCGGCATTCCCAGAGCGCCTTTTGAAGCATGTCCACGGCGAACACTCCGCGCCAGAACATAAGCACGAAATCCTTATCGAGCACACGGAAGTCTTTATGGAGCGACTCGTCCTGCATGGGTGAGAGGACCTCCACGCGGTCGAGCCCCAGCTTGTCCAGCACCCGCCGGTGGTAGCGGTTATACTGGCCGAACCTGCAGGGCCCTCTCCCCGCAGGCATGAAGAAGGCGCTTCTGTCCGGATCGAACCCGGGCATGCGCGTTGCCTTGATCATGTCGCCGGTAGTGAGGGCAAGAGGATAGCACTCGCGGCCCGAACTGTGTTCCCTGCCGATCCGCACGGTTTCATCATCCGATTCGGGCAATACTTCGGTGTCCACGCCGCAGGCCCTGAACGCCGCGGCGAGCGCATGCGCGTGATCGGTCATGGGCGGGAAATACACCTTCTTTTCGTGGAGCGGTCTGGACCCCCTTCGTTGGACCGAGACGGACCCGCGCGGTTTGCTCTGCCCCGCATTTTTGAGACTGTCCAGGAATGCCTCGATCCTGGTGATCGCCCCGGCATCGGCGCTATGCTCATCTATCTCGAGCTGGAGGAAGGGCTTTCCTGACATCTCATCCTTGAAGAAGTGCGTAATGAACGAATCGGGTCCGCACCCGAAGTTCGTGAGATAGAGAGGGTAGAGGTTCGGATGTTCCCGGATGATCCTCCCCGCAGCCATGATCTTGTGCCCCGAGAGCCAGTACATATTCTCAAGGCCGATGCTGTCCACGCTGTGCAGCGGAAGAAAATCCATGGGAATGGCCTGGATACCCAGGTCCCGGATCTTGGAAGGCAGGTTCATGTTCACACCGGGGTCGCAGGTGTTATAGCTCCGGCCGATAAGCACGAGTGCCTTTTCTCCGGGCTTGATCGCGGCAAGGACGGCACGACCGCGCTCCTCAACGGCATGAAGAAATTTTCCCTGCGTTTGAAGGCCGCGATGCTGCGCCCTCTTCACCGCTGCCCTGCCCTTCCCGAGTGATGCACCCAGCGCCTGCATGCTCTTGCTGAAATGACGCTCGTCATGCAGATAGAGGACTGGTTCGATTGCCTTGATGCTGCCCATAGGGACCGATGACCTGGCGATATACGGCAACGCCTGGGCATACGGACAGGCCTGTACGTTCCTTTCCTGGTCCCCGGATGCGGGAAGCCGGATAAAGCTCGGTAGGAACAGGATGTCCACTTTTTTATCGATAAGATCCTGAATGTGTCCGAGCGCCACCTTGGCGGGAAAGCAAGTCTCGGCCACGGTGGCCTCGAGCGCCCGGTTGATCAATGTCCGGTTTGTGCGCTCCGAAAGCACCACGCGGTAACCAAGCTCGGCAAAGAAGGTTTGAAAGAACGGCAGAAAATCGTTCACGTAGAGCATACGCGGGATACCGATGCTCGGTGCATGCTCTGCAAGCTGATGGGGTGCGGTCGCGGCGATATGGAGGTTCTCCCGCTCCGCGAACAGGTCCGGCAGCAAAACGGATGACGACGTCCTTTTCTTTACATCATACTTCTCGCACCGGCTGCCGTAAAAGAGCGGCTTCTCGCTGCCAAAGACCACCCTGCGGATATCACAGCGGTTCGCACACTCGGCGCACTCGAAGCTCGTCACCGTGTATGCGCGCTTGCTCAGATCAAAACCCTTGAAGGTACTTGTTCCCGTACGTTCGCGCATGGCAAGGATGGCCACTCCGATCGCGCCGGTGACCTCGTGGTGGGGGGGGACCGTGATGGGCCTGTTCGTGATCGTCTCAAATGCGGACACGACAGCCCTGTTCGCGGCAACGCCGCCCTGGAAGAAGATGCGGTCCCCGACATGCTTGCCTGCCACGACTTTATTGAGATAGTTATAGGCAATGGAATAGGCGAGCCCGGCGGTAAGCTCTTCCACGCCCGAGCCGGTGTTCATGGAGTGCACCAGGTCGGACTCCATGAACACGGTGCAGCGCTCGCCGAACCGGCAGGGCGATTCCGCCTGGAACGCCCTGTTCTCAAACTCCTGCTTGATGCTGGATACCGAGCCGCTCGGCCTGCTCTTCAAGGAACGAACCCGTGCCCGCGGCGCAGGCCTTGTTCATCTCGAAGTCCACCACCGCGCCGTCACGGAGGCTGATATATTTCGAGTCCTGTCCGCCGATCTCGAAGATGGTGTCCACCGCGGGGTCGATGGCCGCCGCGGCAGTTGCCTGGGCCGTGATCTCGTTCCTGACCACGTCGGCGCCGATCATGTCACCCGTTAAATACCTTCCTGAACCCGTGGTGCCGGCCCCAAGGATCTTCACCCGTGAACCGATCTCCTCGCCAACTTCCGCAAGGCCCTGCTTGACCGCTTCGATCGGCCTGCCTGCCGTGGGCAGATACCGTTTGGACAGCACCCGCATGTTCTTGTCGATAACGACCACATTGGTCGAGACGGATCCCACATCCACCCCCAGATAGACCTCGATCAGGCCGTCCGCGTCCGGTGTCGCATCGCAGTCCGGGTTCGGCATGATGCCACGGGGACTGGCAAGGGGGCTTACGCCGGAATGCGCGATCGTTTCTCGTGCGGAGAGGCAGGCGGCAAGCGCGGACACGCCTCGATACGGAACAGGCGTGCGGGACTGTTCCATGACCATGAGCGCAGCACCGATCGCGCCCGAGGTGGTAAAGTGTTCGGGTACCGTCATATCGGATTCCGACAGGACGAGGACTTCGCGGAAGGCCCTGCGCATGCCGAGATTCGCGGCCACGCCGCCGAGAAACAAAAGAGGCGTATGGAACTTTTTGCCCTTGCCCACGGTTGCCTTGAAATTCCTGGCCATGGCAAAACAAAGCCCGGCCACAATATCGTAATCCGGTGTGGCGCTCTGCTGGAGATGGATCATGTCGCTCTTGGCGAATACGCTGCACCGGCCCGCGACACGCGGCGGCTTTTTGGATTTGAGGGCGATGGCGCTGAACTCTTCTATGGTGAGGTGAAGGCGTGAGGCCTGCTGATCGAGAAATGACCCGGTGCCCGCAGCGCAGGCCGCGTTCATGGAAAAGTCTTCTATCCTGACCCCCTGAGAAGACCGCATCGCGGGCGAGGGTGATGATTTTCGCGTCCTCTCCGCCCATCTCGATGATCGTTCGCGCATCAGGATGATAGCTGCCGGCGAAGGCTGACTGGGCGAGTATCTCGTTGATGAACAAAGCCCCAATGGTCCCGGCAACCTGCTTGCCGCCGCTGCCGGTGATGCCGGCTGCAATGATGTTGCTTTCGGGAAATTGTCGACGTGAGGGTCCGAAGCTCGTTCTCGAGGGACATGAGCGGGTCACCCTTGATTCGGGTGTATGTCTCGGAGAGAAGCGTCTTGTCCCTATCGAAGAGTGCGGTCTTGATGGTCACCGAACCGATATCGATACCGAGGAAGAGGTCTTTTTGCATGAGCCTTTCCTTTACTGACCTTGGATTCGCGAGTTACGATAATAAGGGATATGGTCGATCGGTCCGCCACGGGAGGAGAGATCGATAAAACAGCATGTTATCATTTGAGAACACTCTTTTCCGGAGAGCACGCTGGACGATCTCGCACGGAGTAGATCGGGAGAGTATGGTTTCATTATAGTAAGAAGCAGGACGTTAGTCAATGACCTGCGTGTACAATTGGGTATTGCAGTGTAGCATACACGGGATGGAGCCACGCGACAAATAATTGTGCAAACTGTGTAAAATAGTGATATAATAATTCGCATTTTGCGGCAGGCTGTTCTATTTGACAGCCCCAAGGAGCTACATGATCTCACCCTCCGGCGATATTAAAGGACATGACCCTCCCCTGGCTCTTTCAGGACCTCCGGAAAGAAAAAGAGACCGGCACTGTGGTCTTTTCGCGCGATACGGAAATAAAAAAGGTGTTCTTTAAGAACGGGGACATCCTCTTCGCCTCATCAAATTTGGATGAAGACCGGCTGGGAGAGTTCCTGATGCGAACGGGGAAGATCACCAGCGCCCAGTTCGACAAATCATCGGAAGTCGTCATCAGAACCGGCAAAAAACTGGGAGCCGTCCTGTTCGAGATGGGAAGCCTCACCGCGCAGGACCTCGTGGCCCAGGTGAAGCTCCAGGTCAAGGAGATCATCCTTAAGCTATTCAGCTGGCGCGACGGACACTACCAGTTCGATGGCGGCCCGCTGCCGGTCTCCGAGATCATCCCGATCCATATGAGCACCGGGGACCTGATCATCGAGGGCATACGCACTCTCGACTGGAAGGGGGTACGCAAATCGCTCCCTTCGATCAAGACCATCCTTCGCACATCAACGGACCCCTCGCTCCTCTTCCAGAGCGTCCACCTCGATCAGGACCAGCAGTCGGTCTTTTCGCTCATCGATGGCTCCAAAAGCATCCAGGAAATATGCGTACTGTCCGGCATCGGGGACTTCAACACGCTCAAGGCGATCTACACGCTGCTGGCGCTCAGGATGGCGGAAGCAGGAGAGATCAAGACCGAGGGAGGAAAAATCGATGTCCGCGGTCGTGCGCGAAACCGTCGCGGCAGAAGAGAAAATAGAACGAGAGCCGCTGCGCCTGAGATATCCGTCACCAAAAAGATGATCCAGAACGCCTTCGACAGTCTGGGACGTCAAAACCATTATGAAGTGCTCGAGGTGGGCCACGGCGCCACACGACCTGGAAATCAAGAAGGCGTACTTCCATCTGGCCAAGCTCTACCATCCGGACCGGCACTTTGAACCCGAGATGAGCGACATGAAAGAGAAGCTTGAAGCGCTCTTTTCGCGGATCCATGATGCCTATGAAACGCTCAGTTCACAGACCGCACGCAACCAATACAACCTCGACCTCGCCAGCGGCGCCGAGTGGGAGCGGGCAGATGGGGAAAGCCCGGAAGGAATCAGCCAACCAACCGAGAGACCGCCCGCGTTCAGTACAACGAGGGGATGAAGCAGTTTAACCAGGGAAACTTTTGGGGCGCCGAGGAGGCCTTCGAGTGGGCGATGCGTCTTGACCCGGGGAACTCGGAATACGTTTTTCGCCGGGGACTGACGCTCGCACGCATTCCGCGCAGAGGCCACGAAGCAGAAGAACATATCGTGCCAGCGACCGAGATGCTCCGGAAAAAAGCGAGTACCATCTGGAGCTCGGGAACTTCTACGCGAGAAGCGGACTGAAAGTGAAGGCACTCGCCGCTTACCAGAAGGCCCTACAACTCGAACCGAATTCGGACAAGATCAAAAAGGCCATCCAGAAAATCAGCGGATAGAATATCCCACCCTCCGTCACATCATTTCATCCGCTCGCGGACATCCTCACCATCCCGATAGCATTCGGCGAAGGACGCTTGTAGCCTTTTTCCTGGACCACAATGTCCAGGGGCAGGCTTATAAGGTCAGCAAGATCAGGCGTCATGCGATCCAGCAATTCCCTGTCCACGATCTTCACATACGATCTGCACGCGTTGCAGGCCCGGACCCTGAATCCCTCTTCATTCTTGAAATACGATCGTGTCCAACCGTGCCGGGTCCTGGTTATGACAAACATGGCAGCCGATGGCATCATACTGTCCTTTCGTGCCGCAGAACGAACAGTACAGCTGTTGACGGCCTTCCGGGGAAACAGACGACAGGGCCGGCCGCGCATCTGCACACAGGGACACCTTCCCTTCTCCCAGAGGCGGTCATCATACGATAAAACGTCATGCATTCCGAAAAAGTACGGCCTGCTCAAAAGAAAAAGAAGCATCGTAAGATCGTCCTCGGCATAGGGGAGCGAGAACGCAGGCACTTCGAGCAACGGAAGTCTCGTAAAATCGATCTCCCCAAGCTCCAGTGCCTGTTTCAGGGGAGACAGGCTGCCCTCGGGCAGGTCAAAAACAGACAAGAAGCGCTCAACGATCCGGCCAATGAATTCCGGTGGATAGGCGTTCAAACCCGGCTTCGACGGCATGCCGAGCGCTCTCACCCCATCCGTGAACTGCAGGGACTTTTCATAGAACCGCAGCGGGTCCTCGAGATGCGGTTTCTTCGCGATAAGTTCTTCGATGATGTCCATGAAAACCTTTCAACAGGATTAGATCGGATAGTTCAGCGGCAGGTATCCATTTAATCATGGTATTCCGTTTAAGTCTCTCGCGTTCTCAGCTCCTGACCCGGACAAGCCGGAAACAAAAGGGCGACTCTCGCAGAGCACGTACCCTGCTGTTGCCATAGCGCGGGCATAAACGGAGGACGCAGAGTTAAATCAAAACCTTTAAGCCTTGGTATTAACCCAGAACATTTTTTATCTGTTCTCTGCGAACTCTGCACCTCTGCGAGAAAAAACTCTTCCCTTTTTTAAGAATTTGATTCGTAACTGACTACGGCACCTTCGGATACCGGATGACGAAATCTTCACCGGTCAGCGCCTCAACGAGGAACGTCCTGAGGTATTTCTTTTCCTTGTCGTTCAAGCCCAGCGGCTGAAGCACCCTGTTCCCCCTGCCGCCGCCCTTATCAAAGAACTCGATCACCTCGTCAAGTGTCGCGAAGATGCCATTGTGCATATACGGCCCGGTCTTCGCGATCTCCCGCAACGTCGGCGTCCTGAACGCCTTCCAGTCCTTCTTGTCCTTGGTGATGAGATACCGGCCCGGGTCTTCGGTCAGGTTGCGGTAGTCATCGTAATGGTAAACCTTGGCAACGAACCTTCTCGTAGCGGCGATCCGGGGGTCGTTCTGGTGTTCCGGATTCTCAGGCACGTTAAGTGCGTGGAACTTGTCATCTGACAGGTTAACGCCGAAATGGCACTCTCCGCATCTGGCTTTTCCCAGGAATAGTGCAAGTCCCTTTTTCGCGTCATCCGAGATCGCGTTCCTGTCCCCTTTCAGGTATTTATCGAGCGGGGAATTCACGGAGATGATCGTGCGCTCGAAGGCGGCAATGGCCATTGCCATGCGCTCCCGTGTCACCTCACCGCCGAAGACCTTCTGGAACGCATCCACATACTCCGGCACCGACCGGATCACCTCCTCGACGAAATCGAGGTTCCGGTTCATCTCGAATGCGGACATCATGGGAAAGAGCGCCTGGTCTTCCAGGGTCAGGGATCGGCCGTCGTGAAAAAGAAATTTCTGGAACGCCACATTGACGAGCGTGGGAGAGTTGCGCCAGTTCCGCGTTGTGGGATAACTGAGCGACAGTTCCAACCCGTCGGTGAAGGCCTTTTCCGGGTCATGGCAGGTGACACAGCTCATGGTGCCGTCCCCGGAAAGCCGCCGGTCGAAGAAAAGTTTTTTACCAAGCTCGATCTTCTCCGGCGTCTGCGCGTTCTGCTCCGGGACCGGTACGGCTTGAACAGGTTCGAGGTTGCCGGCAAAGGCGCTGGCGCAGACCAGGAGAAGGCTGATCCCCATCGTCACGAACAGGTTGAACGGCATTTCATTTATCTCCGATCGTATCGCTAAGGCCCCCTCGCCCGCGACCGTCGCGCCAAGGGCAGGAGGAGGTCGCAAATCACTCCGAACTCCAAACTCCGGACCAGGAACTCCGGAATGTGAATTTAGCGCGACGCTCTCAGCTCCTCGTCAATGATCTTCTTGAAATACTCGAACGGCCGTTCACCCACGACCTTGCGTCCATTGATGAAAAAGGTGGGCGTGTTGTAGAGGTCCATGTCCACGGCAAGCCTCTTGTCCCGTTCGATCTCCTGCGCATGCTTCTTAGCATCGAGGGATTCAGTAAACTTCTTCGCATCAAGCCCCAGCTCGTTCGCATACTGGATGAGACTGGCCCGGTCGAGCTTCGGCGACCGCTTGAGCAGGAGGTCATGCATCTCCCAGTATTTTCCCTGGTCCCGCGCCGCCAGCGAAGCCTCAGCCGCGATATGGGAATAGTCGCGGTAAATATACGGGTAGTTCTTGACCACGAGCCTGACTTTTCCTTTATACCTTTCCATGATCTTTTTGACGGTCGGACCCGCCGCCATGCAGTGCGGTCACTGGAAATCGAGGAATTCGATGATCGTCACCGGCGCATTCGCGGGACCGGTCGCCGGAGAATCGCCGATGGGCACGGAAAACCGCTTCTCATCAGCAAAAACGGACACTGAGATGAGTGTGACTATCATGATGAAAAATAGTTTTCTCATATAGTGTTCTCCTCTCGCATCGTCACGTCGCCTTTTAAATCACCGGCAACAACCGTTCAGAAAAACAAAAGCTCGTCCGCAATCACACAACTGCCAGGGGGATTCGGGTTTATTCCTCTCCCTCCAGATCGGACATCGTTCAGGGAGAGCAGTTCAGGAACTAAGAGATCAGGTGACCGTAGTTACTAAAAGTATATATTCGCATCCTTCCGCTGTCAACCCTGACCTGATCGCAGGAAGGCTCTGACGCCCTTCGATGGAGGTCTAGCCGATGATTGCTTCTTGACCATGTGCTCTCCCACAAGCGCATATCATTCGCTGAATAGTTTAGATAAAGTATTCTAACACAGAGAGTGCTCACTGTTGTAGAAAAAGGCGTATCCGAATCCCCGGGAGGAACCGCATTGTCATGGATTATGCTTACCCCTCGGGCTGAGCCACCGAACCTGAGTAAAATACCGTGCACTCTCCACCAATGAATTTCCACGCATCTTTCAGCGCGTTCGACACGGATCCCGAAATTGATTTAAGCATGCTTATCTTTTCGATCTTCGCGTTGCGGAACGGCCCGTGCACTTTCTGGCTGTAAACAGCGCATCCGCCTTTATCGAGGACCGCCACGGTTACGTCGTCAAACTGGTCGGTGGTGAAGTTCAATCCGCCCTTCATGGCGATCCGGTATTTTTTTGTGGCAAGGGCGACATCGATCGCCCCGGCAATGCCGTTTTTTACTTTCCAGTTTGAAGCGAATTTGCTGATGGTCCCTTTTCCGCCCCGCGACTCTTCGTACACGCTTCCGAAATTGTAGCTCTTGGTGAGCACCGGTCCGAAGGGGCCCACGAGCAGGTATGCCCCTACATCCACGAGGTTGAAGTTCTGGCTTCGTTCATACTTGGGGATAAGGGCATCGATATCGAAGCCGTAGAGTGTAAGATTGTCCCCGTTCAAGGAAACGCTGCCGTTGAGCGACCTCTTCACCTCATCCGCGCTCCGCCCCGTTGCCGTCAGGTCCGCGGAAAAGTTGACCGTTCCTTCAATGCTTCTCCGGGAGCTTTTCCCGGTTGATAATGCCTGAATCAGTTCCTCGACCCTGAACCTGTCAAGCGAAGTGATCACCCGGTAATGGGGCGACGCCTTAGTCATGTCAATATGAACGCTTCCCTTCCCGGTCCCGCCGAAGATATGCATACTGACCGGGTCTATATCGAGTATCCCGTTTTCCCCTTTTGTTCCTATCACGAGGTTTGTCAGGGTGAGGTTGTTGATCAAGAGTGCCTTGCATTTGATATCCCCGGAGAATGAGATGTTCATGAATGGTCCCGCGCCTTCCCTCATGCCGTATGAAAGATCTCGTATGGTCCCATCGAAGTCGTCCACCTGGATCTTCCCGCTGGATTGTTCATCCGTATAAACAAGTCTCCCCTCTGAGATGGATATCTTTTTCACCGTAAGAAGCCTTTCTATCAGTGAGCGCCCCGGTTTTTCAAAATTGAACTTCCCGTTTTTATATCGGACCAGAGAGAAGACCGGCTTGAAAAGCCCGACCCGGCTTAGCCGAACTTCGTGTCTCGTCAGGGGAATGAACCTCAGCCCTATCCTCATCTTCTCAACGGTAACGACATCCGCGCCCCCGTTCCGCACGCTGACGTTCTTCAGCGATATGCCGAAACCCGGAACAAGATCGATGCCCAACCTGCCCTTGATCCGGACCTCCATCCCCAGGGCATTCGACACAGCTGACTCGATCTGCGGTTTAAAGGCTTGTAGATTGAGCAGGAGAACGAGGATGATCGCAACGACGACCAGGATGATCGCGCCCGTTGTTATGAAGTAGATTTTTTTTCTCTTCGGAGTCATGATTAACATCCATGCGTGCAATGAATCGCGCGTGGCGGTGCATCAAGTCCGTCGCGCGCTCTTTTAGCATATCATTAGAAGTACTGCTTATCAGCAATGCTGTTTGCAATGATAGCTGCCTTTATATTTTGCATTGCTTCTATTTCCTCGGGTACGCCCTCTAAGAAAGGAACAATTATTTTATCATAGTTGGAACTAAATTCTTTCACGCTTTGTTGTGCATCCTCATATTTCTTTCTATCTAAAGGCGGCGAAACTTCATCATGGTATTTTTCATAAAGAGTTAATAATTGATAGGCGTAATCTCCTGCAAATCCGGCAGCCTCTTTGAAGCTACTTACTGCCTCTCTCGTTTTATCACAGAGCTCCACGATCCTTTTCGCTTTAGCGGGAGAGGGAGCTACACCCATTAAGTCTTTAGCGTCGTTTGACAACGTTAATATTGTACTTAATAGTTTTTCAGATTTATTGCTATAACTTTTTAAAAACCCATACATAAGTTGTGAATCTTCATTTGCTTGCCTTGACGCTTCAATATCTTGCAATGTGTTAATAGTTTTTTTGGCAACCTGTGCTCTCGTTCTATTATTGACGCCGCCAAACATTTGACCTAACATACCTATATTGCCTACTAATATCAATGCAGCGCCGCTCCCAATAAGCGCTGCGCCCGTATTACTGCCGCTATTTTGATATATCAACAATGAACCGAGAATTAAAGCCGCCGGACCCGCTGCATCCGTCCATTTCTTAACAACATCCCAATTGTTTTCAATATCCTTATCAGTCCAAACATCCGTTGCTCTCGTAAAGTTTATTTGGACCGCTGCTCCCTGTGTTGCGTCGAATATATTTGCGGAACCTGTAGATTGTTGCGAGAGCACAATAGATATTCGGGATAATAAACATTCACTTAAATCAGGCGACTCGCAGCCAAAGGGTTCGGCCGATAACTCGTGAATTTGTTTCTGTGAAGGTTTTTCACGTAACAATGACGGTTTATGAGCAACAAGCCTGGAGAGTATAACCAATCGTTTCAAATCATTTCTCCATTGTCCAGATGCCTCCGATGGTGATTCATCACCTGCCCCGACTATGCGGGTCAATGCAAACATGATAAATAATAAGAGAAGAATAGTTCGGGAGATATATTTATTAGTCATAATTGTCCCTTTTCACAACTGCTCATCCACCCGTACTGTGCCGCCGAGCGGTCGGCAAAGCATCCCTTAAGCCCCTTCCGTGTGCACGTGTCAAAATGAATATTTCATTTGAAAATCACCCCATCCTCGATGGATTCATTCGAGAGCAGGCTCTAACCTTCCGCAGACGTTTCCATTGTTTTTTCCCTTGCTTGCTTGCGCCGTCACTACGGGTTGCTCCATTTCCAATTCCGGATTTCCGGCAGGTCCTCGCCGTATTTGTCGATGTATTGCTTGTGCTCGATCAGCTTGTCCTTGAGCTGCTGCTTCAGGGTGATCCCCTTGTCGCCGGTCTGCGGCAGGCGGTCGATGGTGTCCATCACGAGGTGGAAGCGGTCCAGATCGTTCAGCACCGTCATGTCGAAGGGCGTAGTGATGGTGCCCTCTTCCTTGTAGCCGCGGACATGGATGTTGTCGTGGTTGGTGCGGCGATAGGTCAGCCGGTGGATCAACCATGGGTAGGCATGAAAGGCGAAGATGACCGGTTTGTCCCTGGTGAAGAGCTCGTCGAAGTCCCTGTCGGAGAGCCCGTGCGGGTGCTCGGTTTGCGGCTGAAGTTTCATGAGGTCGACTACGTTGACTACGCGGATCTTCAGATCGGGCAGATGCTCGCGCATAAGGGAAACGGCTGCGAGCGTTTCCAGCGTGGGCACGTCGCCGCAGCAGGCCATGACCACGTCGGGCGCAAGGCCCTGGTCGCTGCCGGCCCACGGCCAGATGCCGATGCCCTTGGTGCAGTGCTTGACGGCGGCGTCCATTGTCAGCCACTGAGGCGCCGGGTGTTTGCCCGCGATCACGACATTCACGTAATGGCGGCTGCGCAGGCAGTGGTCCATCACCGAAAGCAGACAGTTTGCATCCGGCGGCAGGTAAACACGCACGACCTCGGACTTCTTGTTCACGACGTGGTCGATGAAACCGGGGTCCTGGTGCGTGAAGCCGTTGTGGTCCTGGCGCCAGACATGCGATGCCAGCAGGTAGTTTAACGAGGCGATCTTCCGACGCCACGGCAGGTGCGCCGTGACCTTCAGCCACTTGGCGTGCTGGTTGAACATCGAATCGACGATGTGAATAAAGGCCTCGTAGCAATTGAACAACCCGTGCCGACCGGTGAGCAGGTAGCCCTCGAGCCAGCCCTCGCACTGGTGCTCGCTGAGCATTTCCATCACGCGGCCGGTGGGCGCGAGAAATTCGTCATCGCGCACAATCGCGGCGTCCCATTGGCGCTTGGTCGTTTCAAAGAGGGCCTCCAGGCCGTTGGAGAGCGTTTCGTCCGGGCCAAAGACCCGGAAATTCCGCTGCTCCGTATTCAGCTTCGCCACATCGCGCAGGAAACGCCCGAGCACATGCGTGTCGCCGATGCCGCGCACCCCCGGCGCGGGCACGTCGATCGCGTAGTCACGGAAATCCGGCATCCGCAGGTCGCGGAGCAGAATGCCGCCGTTGGCGTGGGGGTTCGCGCCCATGCGTTGTTCGCCCTTGGGCGCAAGTTCGGCCAGCTCCGGTTTCAGGCGGCCCTGGCTGTCGAAGAGTTCCCACGGCCGGTAGCTCAGGAGCCAGTCTTCCAACAGTTTGAGGTGCGCCGGATGGTCGGCCGGGTGGAGCGGCACCTGGTGCGAACGAAAGGTGCCTTCAACCTGCAGGCCGTCGACCATCTTCGGCCCGGTCCAGCCCTTGGGCGAATTGAGGACGATCATGGGCCAGCGCGGACGCGCGATGGCGCCGTGGACGCGGGCGTCCTTCTGGATTTTTTTTATCTGCTCTACCGCGGTGTCAAGCGTCGAGGCCATGGCCTCATGCATCAAGCCGGGCTCGTGACCCTCGACGAAGTAAGGCGTCCACCCGTAGCCGCGGAGCAACTGTTCCAATTCCTCGCGGGTGATGCGCGCGAGGAGTGTCGGGTTGGAGATCTTGTAGCCGTTGAGATGCAGGATCGGCAGCACCGCGCCGTCGGTGACCGGATCGAGGAACTTGTTGGAATGCCATGCGGTGGCAAGCGGACCCGTCTCCGCCTCGCCGTCGCCGACGACACAGGCAACGATCAGATCAGGGTTGTCGAACACCGCTCCGAACGAATGGCTGAGTGAATAGCCCAACTCGCCGCCCTCGTGGATCGAGCCCGGGCACTCCGGCGATGCGTGGCTGGGAATTCCTCCGGGAAATGAAAACTGAATAAAGAGCTTCCGAAGCCCGGCCTCGTCCCGGCTGATATCGGGATAGATCTCGCTGTACGTGCCCTCGAGATACGTGTTGCCCACGACGGCCGGACCGCCGTGCCCGGGGCCGGAGACGTAAATCATGTCGAGATCGTATTTTTTGATGACCCGGTTCAAGTGCACGTAGATAAAATTCTGCCCGGGTGTCGTGCCCCAGTGTCCCAGCAGCAGGTGCTTCACGTCCGCGAGCGCCAGCGGCCGCTTCAGCAGCGGATTGTCGTACAGATAGATCTGGCCGACCGACAGATAGTTGGCAGCGCGCCAGTAGGCGTCCATCTTGCGGAGCAGTTCCGGAGTGAGCGTGTTTGTTTTCATGGTTTAACCTTCTTTAGGCGCGACCTTTGAGACGGGTTGCGGCCGGGAACATTTGCAGACGGCTTCGTTTGCGCGCTCTCTGAAGCTTCGGCCGGATAGGTGATCGCGTTGCCCCGGACCATGGCAAAGGGCGTGAGCGTATGGACCTGACGACGGGTTGCACTCATAATGTCCTCCGTGCGAATTCCACGAACCAGCAAGGCATCTGCGATGAGCGAGCGATGACAGCGCCACGGCACCGCTTCGGCGCACATCAAGACGATCCGCTCCTGGTTCGCCAACCGGACCAATGCGTCAAGGCTCTGCGCAAACTCGGGCGTTTGCATGTAATCGGCATAACCTCGAAAGGAGGCATTTCGCCATCCCACGTTGGGCGAATCGGGCTTTGCATGACGCAGGCCGCCCAGTCCAGGCGTATGAACATACCCCAAGCCGGCCTTCTTTAACTCTTGGGGCAAGGAATCCTTGTTGAACTGCGGATTGTGCCAGGAACGCGGCACCGTGCGCACATCCACTACGCAAGTTGCCCCGTGTGCCTGAAGCAGTCCGATGAATTCCTCGAGCGTGTGCGTGGAATGACCGATCGTCATTACCAATGGCGAAGGTTCTGCACGAGGCATCTTTTTCCTCGCACTCGGCAGTTTATTTAGTTTCAGCGCACTCATTTCTTGCTTTTGAGTTTATTGATCGTCGATCCCTTATGCATGGAGCGGTTTGCGCTGGCCTGGAATCTCATGCAATAAACTGGCCGCTCCCGACAGTTGGTTGGCGGCGCTCCAGTAGGTATCTCTCCGGCGCAGCAGTTACGGTGAAAGCGTTTTTATCTTCATGATCAATTCCTTATATTCAGCGCGCCATAGTTGTTTCCGTCAAAGCCGAACGCCTTCGGCCTGAGCAGCGCACAGGCAGGCGCCTAAAATGAAAATGCACCCGGAAATATAAATCCACAGCAACAAGGCCATGATTCCGCCGAATGCCCCATAGACCGCGTTTAACGTGGCGAAGTTCTTGATGTATATCACGAACAGACTATCTGCCACCCGCAAGAGAAGCGTGGCACACAGGGCGGCGGCCCAGACTTCGGCAAAGCGCGTGGGACGGCGCGGAGCCAGCCAGTAAAACAGGCTCAGACTGAGGAACACCACCAACAATGGGATGACGACGCTGCCCAGGACATAGACCCGGGAATGGAAATCACCCACTGGAAAGAACCACACCTTCGACATTTTCGCCAGCATCGGCACCCCCATGCTCAGGAGGACCGCACCCGCCGTGATGCCGAGCAGCGCCAGGCTTTTCAGCGGTGTCCGCCACCAATTGTGCGCCGCTGTTTCCCAGGCACGGTTGGTGGCGCGGATGAGGGTATTGAAGCACCGGAGGGCACCCCAGATCAGTATGAGAAACGCAATCACGCTTGCATGCCTGCGTGCCTTGACCACACCCGCGATGATATCAAAAATGCGATGCTGCATCACGCCGCTGATCGGGACGTAATTTTCCATGTGGGCAATGACCTCTTTCCCGGCCCTTTCCGGGTCAACAAAGAACGAGGCAGTCGTGACGAGCAGGATCATCAAAGGAAACAGCGAGAAGAATGCATGGAAGGCGAACGATCCCGCCCACTGTGCCCCGTCAATCCGCAAAAACTTTTTGACGGCGAGACAAAGTATCGCCCAGACCCTGCGGGTCTTTTGGTTAAGCCTGTTTGACATAGTTATCTGGCTCGGCCTTTCTTTGCCGTCGGGCGTGCCTCGCAACCTTCTCGATCGATGTTCTCTACGAGGCATACCGAGCGCGCAATCATGAGTTCTTCGTCCGTATGAATGACGCGGACTGCGACCCGGCTCGTTGCCGCTGAAATCACGCCCTCGTTCGCCGCGTTTCGCTTTGCTTCGAGTTCGATTCCCAGAAATCCCAGCCCATCGCAAATCCGGGCGCGGACCGTGGGAGCATTCTCCCCGATACCACCGGCGAACACCAGTGTGTCCAGTCCATCCAACGCCGCCGAGAATGCGCCAATCCACTTCTTGGCTTGATAACAGAACAGCGCGATTGCTTCAGCCGCCCGCATATCCTGCGCTTCACGGTCGAGCAAGTCACTCATGTCGGAACTGGTCTCCGACACGCCGAGCAGCCCGGACGCATGGTTCACCATGTGCTGAAATTGCGCTGCGCTCATTTTCTCGGTGCGCGCCAGGTAGGAGACCAGTCCCGGGTCCAGGTCCCCCGAGCGGCTGCTCATCACCAATCCCGCCGTCGGTGTGAAGCCCATGCTGGTGTCGATGCTCTTGCCGCGGCGCACCGCAGCCAGGCTCGCGCCATTGCCGAGGTGGGCGAGGATGACCCGGCCCTGTGCCGCTTCCGCTCCGGCCAGGCGGGCCAGTTCTCCCATGAGAAACGCATACGACAACCCGTGAAACCCGTACCTCCGCACCCCCTGCGCTTCGTAGCGGCGCGGGATCGGCAACAAACTGGCCACGCGCGGCAGGTCATGGTGAAAATCCGTGTCGAAACACGCCACTTGGGGCAGGTCGGGGAACCGGCTATGAAACGCCTCGGTCAACAGGATCTCCTCCGGCATATGCTCAGGATCGAATGGACTGAGGCGGTGCAGCTCCTCAATCATTTCCGGGGTAATTCGCTGCGGCTTGCTGTACTTCGGCCCGCCATGCACCACGCGATGCCCCACCGCGGTCAATCATCACGTCCGATTCGTTCCTCGACCCAATCCATCAAGCGCCCCAACCGCCGCCGTGTGGTCCGGCGCTGTCACTGGCCGCGAAAAGTTGTCCGCCTTGTCCAAGCCTTTCACCGCAAAGTTCGGCCGCCGGCATCCGATCCGCTCAATCCTGCCCTCCAGTATCCGTGAAGCGAGGGACCTGCCTGGAACAACGCGAACTTGATGCTCGACGAGCCGCCGTTGATTGTGAGGACGTTTGTTTTCATTGCCCCTCAGTTCCACCTCGAAACGGTCTCAAATCAAGATTGACCATTTCGCCAATGTGCTCAATGGTGATGTCAGCCAGTGGATAGGCGGCACTGTTTCCCGGATCGAGCGCATAATGCCCCTGTCGCGGGAAGACCGTCGTCAGCCTGTCGCCCCAGATCCCTTTCATTGCTTTGAGAATGCGCAACTTGTCGTCCACCATGACGTAATGGGTAGCCGGATAGAGCCGTTCGACATCAGCCAGCATCCGTTCTTTGTGGATATAAATCAGAACACGTCCCTCGACCGCTTCCCACAGCCCCGATCGTTGTACTTTGCGCGGCTGGAAGACCACATCGCCATCGGACAGGATTACGCTTGGTCCCCACTCGCTGACCTGTTTAAGAACGGCGAATGAACCCGGATACACCCGGTCGGCAAAGGGATATTCCACCAGGAATGACGACATCATCAACAATCTCGGATCGCACATGTCCTCAAGCCGGTAACGCTGCAAGGCCCCCAGATAGTCGGTATATCCGAGTTCGGAGCGAAGCTCTTCCAAAATGGCAAAATACCGGTCTCTGGTTTCAGCCCCGAACTCGCTTTCGATATGGCGCCTGAGGTCATTTTCCACGTAATCGTTGTCGAGCAGCGTATTGTCGACGTCGAACAAGAACACAACTTCGTGTTGCGCTGTCATCGTGTAGCCTCACGAATATGCAGGAATCGCCGGGAAACGATCTCCTGCCTGCTTCCGCTTCAAGTCACCATGCTTTAGGACTTATTCACAATCGTCCCCCTTCGACGTTAACTTTTACTGAGTTTCTTGAGTGCCGAACCTTTGTGCATGGCCATGTGGTCAGTCTTGTCGCTTTTGATCAGATACTGCGGTTCTTCCTTCGAGGCGCGAACCGTGTACGTCTTGAACTTGATGGCCGAGGTAATTTTTTTCTTGATAGCTCCCCGGACCCATCCGGCTTCAGAGTTCCATTCAACATGGTCCCCAACCTTGAAATCCTCCGCCATCGGTATCCCTCCAATAGTCATCTCCCTCGCACTCTCATCATAAACGGGTACCTGCGTGGGGTTCGCTTCCTTTTATGTCGCACATGGTCTAAACTTGACAGTGCTGGATGCCGTCACTCGACTGTCTCTTCCGGCTTTGGGTTGTGCCACCCGCCATTGCCAGCAATGATCCGTTCAGCTTCAGTTGGTCCCCAGGTGTTGGGTTCATACTCGTGGACTGGCGTCCTGTTTTCCAGGATCGGATCCACGACGCGCCATGCGGCTTCGACGGCGTCTTTGCGGGCGAAAAGGGATACGTCGCCCCGCAGGGCATCGCTGAGCAGACGCTCATACGGTGACATCTCCTCGGGGAAGTGTTGGCACGCTAATAGTTCTACTTCTTCGCCGATCATGGTTTCCCCCGGCACCTTGGTCCTCGCACCAAGTGAGATACAAACGTCGGGACTGAAGCGGAAACGGAAATAGTTCGACTTGCCCGGTCTGATATCATCGAAGACCACTTGTGGCGGACGCTTGAGCGTAACAAATACCTCGTTTGCGGTGAATGGCAGCCGCTTACCGGCCCGGATATAGAAAGGTACGCCTGCCCAGCGCCAGGTATCGATATGGAGCCGTACGGCGGCGAACGTCTCAACCGGTGAATTGGACGCCACGTCGTTCTCGTCCCGGTAGCCGCGGTATTGGCCCCGCACGACGTCCTCGGGAGCGAGCGGCCGTATCGCTCTGAAGACCTGGCTCTTTTCGTCGCGCGTCGCTTCCGGATCGATGCTCGTTGGGGCGTCAATGGCGAGCAGGACCATGACCTGCAGCATGTGGTTCTGCACAACGTCGCGAATAGCGCCCAGTTCTTCATAAAGATGACCGCGGCCTTCCACGCCGAAACTTTCGCACAAGGTGATCTGCACGCTCTCGACATAATGACGATTCCAGACCGGCTCCAGGAAAGAGTTGGCGAAGCGAAAATAGAGCAGATTCTGTATTGGTTCCTTGCCGAGGAAGTGGTCTATCCGAAAGATCGCCTCTTCGGGGAAGAACCGTTGAAGCGTCCGGTTGAGCGCCTGCGCCGAGGCCAGGTCGCGGCCGAATGGTTTTTCGACAACCACGCGGGCATCCCCGGCGCAGCCCGACCTGGCGAGTCCTTCGACCACAGTGGCGAACATGCTTGGCGGGATCGCCAGGTAATGCAGGGGCCGCTTGGCGTCTTTAAGCGCCTTGCGCAACATCTCATAGGTCGCATCGTCATGGTAATCGCCGTCAATATACTGCAGCAACGAGCAGAGCTTTACAAAGGCCTCTGCATTCACACCGCCGTGCCTCCCGAGGCTGTCTCTGGCGCGTTCTTTGAATTTTTCGACATCCCATCCTGACTTCGCCACACCGATAATAGGAATGTCAAGATGGCCATGCCGGATCATCGCCTGAAGCGCCGGGAATATCTGCTTATACGCCAGATCGCCAGTCGCGCCGAAGAAGACAAACGCGTCCGAATTGGGAGCTGCCATTTTCAACCTCCAGATTTCGCGGCTGGCTTTATTCGGGAAACATCAGAGACCGAGGTCGGAAAGGCCCGGGTGATCATCCGGACGCCGGCCCAGAGGCCAGAGGTACTTGCGGTCCGGTTCCTTAAGAGGCAGGTCATTGATGCTTGCGAAGCGAAGCCGCATTAAGCCGTTTTTATCGAACTCCCAGTTCTCGTTTCCGTAGGAGCGGAACCAATTCCCCGAGTCATCGTGCCATTCGTAGGCGAAGCGCACCGCTATGCGCGCCTCGTTAAAAGCCCACAACTCTTTGATGAGTCTGTAGTCGAGTTCTTTGGCCCATTTGCGCTTGAGGAACGGTACAATGGCCTCGCGGCCCGAGAGGAATTCGGCGCGGTTGCGCCATACGCTGTCAACAGTATAGGCCAGCGCCACCCGTTCGGGGTCGCGCGTATTCCACCCGTCCTCGGCCATACGCACCTTCTGCGCGGCGGTTTCGCGACTGAAGGGCGGGAGGGGCGGGCGAGATGCTGGATTCATAGACATGATCAGCCTCCTTGGTCTGCCGGGAAGTCAGGCCCGGCCGCAGATGAGCAATTTACAGCCCAGCTTCTCAAGGCTGTCCTTCGTGATTTTGTCGAGTTTTTTTCATTGATATTTTAATGAAAATCCGTCGTAAAATAAGCTGTAATCCCGGCGGCTCAGGATTACCAAAAGGATTTCCGGATAATCAACAGCTATTTTTTCTCTGTTTCCAGTTCCTTGATGATTTTCTCGAAACTCTGCTGCATAAAGTTTCTGTCGAACTCCCTGAATTTTTCCAGCATCGTAATCTGTTCGTGCTCATTCAGATAGTTCATGGAAGGAATAAAAAAATGCTTGTTCTCTTTCTCCATATGGACGGGATACCACTTTATGAGGGTTTCCATGTGCTTGGTGATTTCCGTTATGGCAAGCTTTTTATCGTCCTGCTGCCTCCGTGCGCTCACCAGCCTGTCAACGGCTTTTCGGGTACGACCATGCTCTTCAATCAATTCATTCAGAATTTTCCTGTCTTCCGGAGAAAGCGGTTTTTCGGCGAGTTCCCTGAACAGGATCTCTTCTTCCTTTCCATGATGAAATTTGTCTACATAGGTTTTTAAAAAATTTATGCCGATATCAAGGAACGCGTAATCGATATTTCCGGTTTCGCTGATCCTGTGATGCTCCTGGGCCAGGAGCGTGATCATGCGGTCAATAAGCATGTGCTCTATCATTAAAGGACGTATCGGTTTCATGAACATCTCCAAGGGCAGGTGAAAAGAAGCGTATGAAATGAGTATAGCATCGCTTATCCGATTGTCAACGAAGATAAAGCAGTATGTGTGTATGAATGTTATCGTCAGAGAATTAATTAACGAGATCCGACGTATTCAACTTTTACCCCTTCAGGTGTCGTGTCTTCTTGATTTTTCTCAGGGCCGAACCTTTGTGCATGGCCAGGCGTTCGCTCGTATCGCTTTTAATCAAATACTGCGGCTCTTCTTTCGTTGCAGGGACCGTGTAACGCTTGAACGTGATCGCGTACGTTTTTTTTCTTGATCGTTCCCCGCACGCGACCCGCCTCCGAGTTCCAAGCAAAATGATCCCCTATTTTGAAGTCGTGTGCCATTGGTGTAATCTCCTTCTAATATTTCATCTATCATCTGTGCGGCCGCTCTGGCCGATCTGCGACTGCAGCGTCTCTTCCCGTAAAAACCCTGCGTCCGCGAGCCGGTCCAACAGCAGGTGAAAGTAAATCAGACCTCCATAGGGGTGCCAACGCTTCAGCATGCGGTGAACTGACATGTAATCCATGGGTTTCGTTACGCGCAGCCAACGCCGAAACTTATTGCGCGCACCTAGTCGTCGCCCGGGAAGACGTGGGTATGCCCCAGACCGCGCAGCAAGAATATTCTGCAGTCCAGCGCCCTTCCCCCCGTAACCAGGTGCGCTCGAGAGCGTCTCTTCAGGTGATTCGGCAAGCCCTTCAAGATCCAATCTTCCATCTCGGCGAACGTCTTGGCCAACTCGAAGTTCGATCGCCCCTTTTGACGGCTCAACCCGATTTGCCTCAGGTCGTCCGGCTGCAGCCCGGCCAGGTCTTCCGGACGAGCGAAAGCGCGACCGGCGTTGTTTTCGTCGCGAACCGCCGCACCATATCGTGCAGTCAATCGGTTGAGGACAAGAATCGCAACGGTCCGCGATACCTGCTGGCTGGCGATCCCATTGATGACGCTCTCGAAAACAGTAGCGAAGCGAGGTGGTTTCATGCCCCGAAAGCGACGTACCAGTTGTCCCAGCTGATCCTGCCCTTCGGCAAACCGGTAGAACTCTCCGAGATCGATGCTTAGACCGAGCAGCCGCTCCAGAGCTGATGCCACCCCGCCTTTCACGAGGGTGCTGACCTGTCGATCCTCTACAACGGCCCGGAGCCGCGGCGTTTCAGGAGGTTCAACCTGGGTGACCGCGACCTCTGCGGGACCGGTTGGCATCAGTAAGACTCGACGGTAAGTGTGACCATCCCAGCGATCCATCGCGTTATCGGGACGGCGGCGCAACGTCCAAACCGTGAGATCCAGCCGGAAGGGCGGCCGTGGTCGTATGTGGAAACTAATCCGGCTCATGCTAGGAAGCGAAACCCTCTGTCCTCCCGTTAAAACAACGCCTTTACTTTATACTTTTTTTAGTTTGGGGCTTTTAAGAAATCTCCTCATGTATCCCGCGATGACGTCGCAGTACTCTTCAAGGGCGAAATGCCCGGTATCGAGCATATGCAGTTCGATGTTCTTGAGGTCACGCTTATACGCTTCGGCGCCTTGAGGAGCTAAGATCTCGTCATTCTTGCCCCATACGACAAGCGCCGGCGGCTGGTGCTTTCTGAAATAGTTTTGCCACTCAGGATAGCGTTTCACGTTGGAGCCGAAGTCCGCTTGCAGTGCGAGCTGGATAAGTTTGTTGCCGGGCCTTTCCAGAAAATACTGGTCCATATTCCAGGCATCGGGGCTGATCCTGCTCCTGTCACGTGCTCCGTTGGTGTGTTTCCACTGCGTACGTTCCAGCTTGAAGGTTTTAAGCACGATCCGTTCGTTATCTCTCGTACTCTTTTCCCAGAGCGGCCTCCTCTGTTCAAGGAGAGGCGTCAACCCCTCTTCGTAGGCATTTGAGTTCTGGATGATAAGCGACTGGATCCATTCCGGATGCCTTTCCGCAATCCTGAAACCGATTGGCCCTCCGTAATCCTGCGCGTAGAGGGAGAATTTCCGGAGACCCAGTGCCTGCAAAAACTTCTCGATTACTTCCGATAAGTGATCAAAGGTGTAGGTAAACTCGTTCGCTTGCGGGCATGAGCTGTTACCGAAGCCCGGATAGTCGGGCGCGATGAGATGAAAAT
The DNA here is from genome assembly GCA_963796285.1 of Nitrospirota bacterium. GTDB lineage: Bacteria > Nitrospirota > UBA9217 > UBA9217 > UBA9217 > JALNZF01. The sequence continues at coordinate 9,571 of CAWCKW010000005.1, read as the reverse complement.
CGTCTTCCAGTTTATTAATTAAATTCCTGTACATGTGTGACGAAGAGGGGAAACCGTGCAAGAGAACGATTGCCGGGGCATCGGAAGGCCCTGCATCGCGATAGAAGATGTCCACATTGTCAATTTTGACGGTGTTATAGGTGGTCATAAATCCCCCTTTCAACTCATTTCATTCTTCGTATCCGCGCTCCCGTCGGGATTCCTGAATTCCGGTGCGTTGTGCGTCAGGTGACAGCCATCAATGGTCTTTTTAAAATCGTCGCTGTACAGGATTAAGAGGGCCCATCTAAGTGTCATTCGATCAGCTTGTAACCAAGCTTCTCCAGGCTGTCTTTCGTAATTTTATCAAGTCTTTCCTCAGGCATCTTTGCCGGATTGAAAGATACCGCGATCATCCTGTTTTCAACGTCAATCGAATCAACTCCCTCGAGATGGCCGATAAACCTTCGCAGCGCCAGTGCGCATTCGTCGCAAAATCGATCCTCTACCTTAAACAGCCTCTTTTTCATGTCAGTGGACCTACCTTTCTTCCTGCTTTTAGTTTAAGATACTCCCCGATCAGGATAGCGGCAGGATACAGAACTTCCTCTTCTGTCTGGGCATGCAGTTTCAGTTTCTCGGCAAAGTGAATGTATTCCGGTTTGTTCTCGCTCTTTGCCGCTTCCATGAGTTTTTGGAGTTCTATGACAATGGCCTTGTGCTCATGCAGCATATGGCCAAGGTCTTTCCCCAGCCTTTCCGTCATGGCTATTACGGCATCGCGGTCAGTCGGCAGTTTGCCATCTGCCAACAGCGCCAGCAGCCCTAGCGGAGGCAGGGCGTACTCCTCTTCCTTTACAAAATGGGGATGAAGCGCCCGCGCGACCGCCTCCGCTGCTGCGCCGGTCTTGCCGCCCGCCTTGGTCGCGGCAACAAGTTCTGAGTGGAGTTCATCATGCTCATGTGTTAATGATGCGGGTGTTTTGATCGCCATAACACATCCTCCTTTATTTTAGATAACGTATTCCGTCTGGCTTTTTATTCGCTCCAGCTTATCGCCTGAGTTGGACAAACGTCTATTGCCTCCTGGCAATTACAGGTATCGCACTTGTCCGGGCCGTAAACCCAGGCTTTTTCGTCATCTTTGAGTTCGAATACCGCCGGACAAAGAGCAACGCATGAACCGCAGCCTATACAGGTATCCCAATCTATTACCGGGTTGCGCATCGTTCACTCCCTTCCTTGATCTAAATTAATCCTTTTCTCTAATTTCAAGGTTATCAGGAACTGTCCGACCTGCACGCCGAGATAGGACTGACACTGATTCGATTTCATTACGCGTTACGTTACAGACACTATCGCCTTCTTGATTTCATCGTTTAACTTGATAATTTGCTCATGATGCTTTGTTTCGTCATCGAGCAGAGCCGACAGGATATATCGTACTATAGGGAGCTGACTTTTTTTGAGCGCATTATTAGCAAGAACGATAGACTTTGCTTCCACTTCCAAGTGCTTATGCAGCAATGCGGACAGAGGCATTATTTCATCGGGGGTAAGATGCACTGCCTCCTTTGTCAAGTTATCGATTATCCACTGGAGCATCTCTTTGTGTTTTCCCGAATCATGCTTGACCATCTCCATTCTCATCTTCACAAAGGGATTGTTCGCTTTGATTATCAACTCGTCGGCGCTTACTATTGTCTTGTCTTCTAAGGCTATCCATTCCTTGATGATACTTAAAAATTCTTCTGACCTTTCCGCAGACATATTCATTGTGTGTTGCCTCCTTTTATTATCAGTATGATGGAGCAGATGCGTTTTGCACCGGAAACAACTTTCATTGGTAGAAAACTTCGTCATCGTCAAGCCGCAGATTATTTTCTTCGCGGCATATATTTCATGCCCATTGCCATGGCAAGAGGCATAACGCCAAAGATAATAAATATCATATCAGCAGGCAATCGAAGCCACTCAATGCGCTGCATGAGTCTCGTATGCAGGAACTCCGGGCTCCTCGCATGCCAGTAGCCGTTATTTAAGACGTCCGCAAACTGGAGCACTCCTCCGGGGAAGAGATTCGTAACTACCATAAGCACCAAACCTATATTCAGTCCCCAGAAGGAGACGCGGATGTACCTTTCCAGCCTGTCCCATTCAGCATCCGTTGACACCTGCCTGAGGGCAAAGACCAGAATGGCCATGGCGAGCATCCCGAATACACCCATCAGCGCCGTATGGCCGTGATTCGGCGTGAGAATCGTCCCGACCTCAAAATAACTCACGATCGGAAGGTTGATGAGAAACCCGAAAATCCCGGCGCCCACGAAGTTCCACACACCGACGGCGACCAGAAAGTAGAAGGTCCATTTGTGCGGGATTGAAATCTCCTTGCCGCAGATGTCACATTTCGAACGCGTTAATTTAATAAAGTCTCCGGCATCAAGCGTGAGCAAGCGTGAGCGGTACGACCTCCATCGCAGAAAAGACCGCTGCCAGCGCCATGGTGACATTTGACTGTCCTGTCCAGTACCAGTGATGGCCCGTGCCGATGATGCCGCTCCCGAGGTAAAGGATTGCGTCGAGATAAACCACGCGCGCAGCTGTCTGGTGCGACACCATGCCCAGAAGGTAAAATATGATGGCCACCATGGCGGTCACGAACACTTCGAAGAACCCTTCGACCCATAAGTGTATGATCCAGAACCTCCAGGTATCCACTACGGAGAAATGGGTCGTGCTGGTGAAAAACATTGCCGGCAGGTAGAACAAGGGAATTGCGAAGGCCGCGTAAAGGAAGAGCGAAGCAACCTCTTTCCGCTCGGGGTTTTTGAGCGCCGGCGAAATCCCGCGATAGAGCAGAATAAACCAGAAGAAAAGACCAACGGCCAGCAAAACTTGCCATGCACGGCCGAGATCGAGATATTCCCAACCCTGATGCCCGAACCAGAACCAAAGCGTGCCGAGAAGCTGGTTGATGCCGAGAATTTCACCAAGCATACTGCCTGCAATGACGACGACAAGCGCGCCGAACAGGATATTGATTCCCATCGCCTGGCCTTTAGGTTCTTTCCCGCTGAGCGCAGGAGCAAGAAAAAGGCCTCCCGCGATAAATGCCGTTGCTATCCAGAAGATCGCTGCCTGCAGATGCCAGGTGCGGAGGATGTTGCTCGGAAAGAGGACAGACAGGTCGATTCCGAAAAATCCGGAGGGGTCTACGCGGTAATGAGCGGTCGCGCTTCCGACAATCGTTTGGATGAGAAAAAGAAACATAACAACACCGAAATACTTAATGGTTGCTCGTTGCCCATCAGTCGTAATTCCGCCGGGGATCATCTGAGGATGAATGTGCCCGCCCCTGCCTTTCCAGCCGAGATAATCGAACTTGCCGAAGGCGAAGAGAACTGCGGCTGTGGCTCCCAGCAGTGCAATAAGGCTGAGCGCGCTCCAGAGGACGGCGTCGCTGTCCGGCGTATTGCCCACTGCCGGTTCATAGGGGAAATTATTCGTATAAGAGTATTCTTTACCGGGACGTTTTGCAGCTGAGGCCCATGCGGTCCAGGAAAAAAAGGCGGTTAGCTGCCGAAGCTCATTCGGATCGGTTATGTATTTTGCAGGGAGGCCAGCGCTTGAAACGGGGTGTGAGAAGTATGCCGTCCATTTCACAATTTGGTCGTGATAGGAGGCGGCTTCAACGTCAGTAAAATGCAGACTTCCCGTTTGAGAATCGTACCGGTTTTGTTTCAGCAACTGCTGCACTTCTGCATTGATTGCCTGTGGGTTTACCCCCGTACCTTGTAGAAATACACTGTCGGATTGTCGACGCCTAATCAGGTCTCCTGCGGCTACTGCAAGCGTGTGCAGGTAGTCAGCGGAAAAATCAGGCCCGAGGTAGGCCCCGTGTCCCCAGATCGTCCCGTTCTCCATCAATCCGTACTTGAGGAAGACCTGCTGCCCGGCCGTGATGTCCTCCCCGGTGAAAACCAATTCTCCCGATGGACCCAGGACTTTTTCAGGAACAGGCGGTGCGTCTCTATATCCTTGAGCAGCGAGCCAGATCAATACGGTAAAACATGCGACCAAGACCAGAATAACCGAATTCTTCCACCACGAAGAAAGCCGCTCTTCTGCACTCGCTTGTTGTTCATACATAACCATGAACCTTTCAGCGACGTAAATTTTCTGTTACCTGCCGATATCATTCATACAACACACGGAGCCGGACTCTATTCATCCTGTGAAAAAATTACCACCGTGTATGGCCCGATGCCGATTTCGCCGGAGCAGGGAAGCCCATCAGAACCATCCGCACGGGTTTCGACGTCAGTCGTGGGATGATTGGCAAAATTTGGGCCGTAGTTATAGGAGTCGCTGTTAAAGCGCGTTTTCCACAATCCGGCGCGCGGAAAACCAATGACATAACCATCGCGATTTTGATTCGTCATATTAACCACCACCACGACGCTGTCTTTTGGTCCTTCTTTGTCCGAACGATGGAAGGCGATGACCTTGGCGTCATTGTCGACGTGATAGAGCTGGATGTTTTGCCCGCACAACCCCCGCGTCACGCCTGACCGGTTGCGCCGCAGGCCGACCAGGTCCCGGTACATTTTGTGAATGCCGTGTTCGTCCTTAACCCGGGACCAGTCGATCGGGTCCTTATCCTGGAACCAGCGATCTTCCAGCAGCTCCTGTCCCTGAAAAAGCATCGGGATGCCGGGCGCAGTAAGAACAAGGGCAGCTCCCAGCGTGGACCGCTTCTTGGAAAACCAGCTGTCCACTTTTCCCGGCCAGATCTCCTCCGGCACCCGTGCCCGGCCATTCGCAATCTCGTCGTGCGACTCGGTATAAATGATCCGATTGAAGGCGTCTGAATCGTAGCGGTGCTCGATGGCCTTGCCGACCTCACCCATGTCACGTGCTGCATCATCACGGACGATCACGGCCTGGCGAACGGGGTGAACAAATTCGGCATCCCATTGCGCATTGAAGCCTGCGCCGCCCGCGCCTACATCTTTCGTGATCCAGGGGTTGTTCTTCATACTTTCGCCGATGCTGATCTTGCCGGGAAACAGCTGTTGGATCTCCACATTGATCCATTGCATCAATTTCCAGCCTTCGGGAATATCCGTGTCCGGATTTCCTTCATTACCGTCAATACTTTTAATATAGGCTATCATGTCCCAGCGCAGGCCGTCGACGCGGTACTCTTCGAGCCACATCAGGGCGTTATTGCGCAGATATTGGCGCACTTCATCCCGGCCGTAATCGGGACGCGTATCGCCCCAGGGTGTTTGCGAGCGGTGATCATTGTAAAAGTAGATTCCTCCTTTATTATTTTCGCTCCAACCGTCAAACTGCCACAGATCGAGATCGCCCGGACCAAAGTGGTTGTAAACGACATCCACGATGACAGCGATACCCTGCTCGTGGGCCGCTCTAACAAATCTCTTGAAGGCGTCCGGTCCTCCGTAAATGCTTTCCACGGCAAAAGGATGGGCCGGATTGTACCCCCACGAAAAATCGCCTGAAAACTCCACGATCGGCATCACTTCGATGGCATTGATACCCAGTTCTTTCAGATAAGGAATTTTTTCAATGGCACTTTCAAACGTCCCCGGGTGTCCCTTCTCTTTGACATGAAAGGTGCCGATATGCATTTCGTAAATGACAAGCTCATTCCCCGTGGCCATGTGGAAGGCAGTATTACCCCAATCAAAGGCTTGAGGCTCATAGATTATTCCGTTGCCCGTTGCGTTCGTAACCTTTCTGGCATAAGGGTCGATACGAGAGAGAGGAGGGAGCTTCCAATCAGCAGGGGCGTGAATCATATATCTATACTCATCTCCCGTTTTTGCGTTAGGCACCTCAGTCGCCCAATAGCCGTTCTGCTCGCTGGCCAGAGGTGTAGCAGTCTCTTTCCAGTCATTGAAGGAGCCGATCACATAAACCTTTTCGGCATGGGGCGCCCATACCCGAAAGGTCACACCCTTCGCATTGGGAATAGCTCCCATGCCCGCTTGTTTTGCTATTGTGAGAGTTTTTTCTGCCATTTTCCCCTCCAACGTTTTACGTTTTGTAAAGTCTCCCCGACCACGGGATGGGGCTTGCGGGATACGCTCCGGGAAACGAGCCGACCCGCCCATTTCATGTTATGAGCTTCGCGCGTTCAATTACCGCTGCCACAGTATTTGAGCGGCTTCCAGAGGAACCGCAACACTATCGTAATTCGGTATCACCCTCGCAGTATAGTCCCTCGCAGGGCGGGCCGCAGGCACTTGCCCACGATAAACGTAACCACCGTCCGCAGCCACTGGTTGCGGGGCAAGCTTCATCTCCTGCCGCACCGGATTGCCTCCGTTAACACCGTCGGCATAAAGCTCTACACGCACCATCTGCGGGTCGAGGTCATTGAGATAGATCTGAACTTCAAAAACGTGCTGTTTCCCGTTGCTCTCGATCTTCACATCGCCGAAGTGGAGTATTCCCCATTCTTGTTCCATCCTATGCCGCCAATCAACCACCTGTCTGCCCACTACCCCTTTATGTGCGGCTCGTTTACGATAGATTATAGCAGCCGGGAGGTAGTGTTGCTCGGTGTATTCACGCACCGAGCGATTGGCGGAGAAGCGGGGGGTTAGAGACGCCATGCTTTCACGCATTCGCGCCACCCAGGCAGTTGGAATGCCCTTCTTGTCGCGAGTATAGAACTCCGGGATCACCTGGCGTTCGAGCAGGTCGTAAAGCGCCTCAGCTTCGGCAGCATCCCAGGCCGGGTCGTCGCCATGCTCCCGGACGTCCCCCAACGCCCACCCCACTTCAGGCGTGTATGCTTCCGCCCACCACCCATCCAATTCCGAAAGATTGATGCCGCCATTGACAAGCACTTTCATGCCGCTCGTTCCGCAGGCCTCCCAGGGCCGCCTCGGCGTGTTGATCCAGACGTCCACCCCCTGCACCAGGTGCTCGGTCAGAAGCATGTCGTAGTCACTCAGGAAGATCACATGGGGGCGCGCTTCGGGCCGTCGGATAAAATGGGTCCATTCCTGGATCAGTGCCTGCCCTGCCTGGTCCGATGGATGGGCCTTGCCGGCAAGGATAAGCTGCACCGGGCGCTTTGGATCGGTTAACAGGCGAAGCAGCCGCTCTGGATCGTGCAGCAGCAGGTTCGGTCTCTTGTAGGTTGCGAAGCGGCGCGCAAAACCAAGCGTCAACGCGTTGGGATCAAATAGATGTTTCGCAACGTCAACCGCCTCGGGCGGCGCGCCTGATGCGGCCAGTTGCCGGGACAATCGTTCGCGGGCGTATTCAACCAGAGACTTGCCGGCAGCAGTACGAAATTTCCAGAGCCTGGTGTCGGAGACGCGGCGAATGTCCTGTTCCAGGGTTTCTGTTGTCCCCAGCCAGCGGTCTTTTCCACAGGCCTTCGTCCAAAGATCGTCGGCAGGCGCAGAGTCCCAGCTCGGCATGTGGACTCCGTTGGTCACGTGTCCGATCGGCACTTCGTCTTGCGGCCAGCGCGGGAAAAGAGGCTCAAAGAGACGACGGCTCACGTTTCCATGCAAACGGCTCACGCCATTGACTGCCCCGCTTCCGCGGACCGCCAGATAGGCCATGTTGAAGCTTTCCGTCGAATCTTCGCGGTTCTGGCGGCCGAGGCCGAGCAGATCGTGGAGGGTGATACCGAGCTTCTGCTCGGCATAACCACCGAGGTATTGCTCAATGAGGTCGGGAGCAAAGCGGTCAAAGCCAGCGGGCACCGCAGTGTGGGTGGTGAAGAGATTGCCCGCTCGCGTGACGGCGAGTGCGACTTCGAACGGCTGCGCTGTCTCTTTCATGAAACTCCTGGCGCGTTCCAAAATGGCGAAGGCCGCATGTCCTTCATTCAGGTGACAGACTTCCGGCTGAATGCCGAGCGCGCTGAGCAAGCGCCACCCGCCGATCCCAAGCATGATCTCCTGTTTCAGCCGCAACTCCGGCCCGCCGCCATAAAGCTCGCTGGTAATGCCCCGGTGAGCAGGGAGGTTCGCAGGGTCATTGCTGTCGAGCAGGTAAAGGTGAACCCGGCCGACCTGGACCTGCCAGGCGCGCAGCCAGACCGGGTAACCGGGCAAGTCGAGCTTCAGCCGCAACCACTCTCCGTTCGCCTGGCGCAACGGTGTTATGGGCAATTGGCCGGGATCGTTGTAGGGGAAGAGTGCCTGTTGCGCTCCGTCCTTGTCAATCACCTGCCGAAAATATCCTTGCTGGTAGAGCAGCCCCACGCCGATGACCGGAACGCCCAGGTCGCTGGCCGCCTTGAGCTGATCGCCGGCCACATTGCCCAGTCCGCCTGAGTAGATGGGCAGAGCTTCACTCAACATGAATTCCATGCTGAAATACGCGACACTGGTAAGGGGAGACTTCGGATGCTCTTGCTGAAACCACGCAGGGGCTTTCGCCGCCTGACGCCTGGCTTGCACGAGGTCATCGACGCTTTTGCGGAACGCGGGATCGGCTGACACGCGCTGGAGCTGGTCCCGGGAGACCGTCTGCAGAACTGCCCAGGGGTTATACGTGAGATCCCACAGCGCGGGATCAAGCTGTCGCCATATTTCGTCAGCAGCGTGATTCCACGACCAGCGCAGATCCAGGGCAAGCTCGGCCAGGGAATCGAAACCCTCGACGTCCGTGGGTAAAAGACTGTAGATCGGCTTGCTGACAGGTGTTTGTTTGCTCATGGACTTCCTTCATAGTTGTCCTGAATGGAATCCCCGGCTGCTGCTGGTGCGTGAATGAGTGATCATGCTTTTGCATTCATTCTTTTAAGGATCTCGTGGGCAGCTACTGTCGACGATTCCGGAGCACAGCTGGATTCTATAGCCTTTAAGAGCGTTGAGAGCAGATCGTTGAATCCATCCTCTCTCTGGTCCACCAAAACATGGTGCGCCCCCTTGCGCAATTCCACGGCATCCGACTTACTATTGATCAACGCCTGTAATAATGGCGGCCAGGCAGCCATTCTGTAGGTTTTCAATGAGTCTGCAGCCACCCATGCCACGTCGGAGTTGTTGTCTTCGAGCGCTTTCACCAACGGCGGTATTGATCTGGTATCGCTGATACTACCGAGCGCCTTGGCTGCTTCCCAGCGAACTTGATCCAGCCTGGAATTCTGCAATGCCTGGATGAGGAAAGAGACGGCGGGTTTGCCCAGCGCCACCAATTCTTCCCTTGCTTTCTGGCGAATTACGCCGTCCTTGTTTGCAAGCATGTCCATCAAGGATTCTAAATTTGTGACTGTCCCTTTTTGCTCGTTCATGATTTCCCCTCATATTTATTTTGCCCGCAAGCCCTGACCGATGAGGCGCCGCTAAAGCATCGTTGACGATTGTCTGCGCTTCCCCAGGATGCGTGCAGATGATCCGTTCCCAGGAAGCTCTCCGCATATATTTTGTAGATGTCCTCGGTCCCCGACGGCCGCGCCGCGAACCATCCGCTTTTTGCCGTCACCTTCACCCCCCCGATTGGAGCGTTGTTGCCCGGCGCCAGTGTGAGGATGCATCTCTATTTTCTCCCCGCCAGAACGGTCGACGTAATTTGTCGCGGAGAGAGT
>CAWCKW010000004.1:0-10660 GCA_963796285.1 Nitrospirota bacterium | reverse complement strand
GCGCGAGCGTTTCCACGTACTGCACGGCCTGTTTGCCGTATCCCCCTGGCGCGATGGGAGGCTTGCAGATAAATGTTTCTCAAGAACAGCTCATCCCCTCTTGGCTGAACAGCGATGTATCCGATGAATGATTGGCCTTCCTTTATCAGGAAATAGAGGACACCCGAAGCGATCTGCTCTTTGATGGCCTGTTTGGACTGATACCTGGCCAGCATGTAACCAACCTGTTGCTCGCCGATGATCGGGATATAATGCTCGGTCCAAATTTCCCTGGCAAGCGATTCGATGATATCCATGTGGTTCTCAGTTGAGACTGCAATGATTGTCATGGGGCGCCAATGGGATCAAATCTCATTTGATGACAAGTAAGGCAACTAGTCGCGATGGAATTTCCAACCTGTGGCCCACGAGGGGCTGGGCGATAACGCTACCCTGCCCTTCACCCGCGTCACCTGCCCCGCTTACGGCTTAAAAAATCCTTTTCGATCACGCGCCTGACCGCCTCTCGGGTGTCAGGGTCGCTTATCTCGCGAACATAATCCTCTATTTTTTCCCTCTCATCCTGGTTAAGAACGCTTGGCACAGGCGGTTCTTCCGGAGGTGCTGCCCGCGACTCGACCTCGCCGATTCTCAACGTGATGTCGTTGATTGTTTTCTTCCCGAGGGTGCTGTTCACTTTTTCCATGATCTCGGGTTTGAGCAGGGAAAGCTGCTGCATCCAGGCCGGGCTGTCCACGACGAGCGTGAGTTTCTTCCCCCGCACTGCCTGCGGCTGGGCGTGGCGCGCGATGACCGGGCCGACGGCCTTCTCCCACTGGCCGAAAATACGGTACTCGCTCAAGCGGCTCCCCAGGCCTCGGGCCTTCAGCATGCTGCCGAGGGTGTACGACAGCCTGTCCAGTTTTTTCTTCATGGCGCTCATCTTAGCACAGCAAGAGTTATTTTGACAACAAGGAACAAGGCGGTTATAATAAAAATGTAACTTATCAGGTTATTTTCACACGAAGCCACAAGGCCACGAAGAAAGGCTTCAATTCCGAAAAGCCAGATTCATACTGTGTTCTCCGTCGTGTTCTTCGTGCCTTCGTGTGAGCATAAGGTTTCGGGTCCTGAGCAGTTACTAAAAAATAGGATGTTAACAAGAATATAAGGAGCACACATGCCAGAATTACGAAAAGATCCGATCACCGGCCGCTGGGTCATCATCTCATCCGAGCGCGGCAAGCGGCCGGCGGACTTCCAGGACCAGCGCGGTACAAAACGCGGCGGGTTCTGCCCTTTCTGCGGGGGCAACGAACGCACCACGCCGAACGAGGTCCTGGCCTATCGCCCTGCAAGCGCGGCCACGCCCAACAGTCCGGGCTGGCGGCTCCGGGCTGTGCCGAACAAGTTCCCCGCGCTCCAGATCGAGGGCAACCTGAACAAGCAGGGAGAGGGCATATTCGACAAGATGAACGGCATCGGAGCGCACGAGGTGATCATCGAGAGCCCGGACCACGACGCAACGCTCGCGAACCTCCCGCTTCAGGCAATGGAGGAGGTGCTGTGGGCGTTCCGGGACCGCATGATAGACCTGAAGCAGGACACCCGCTTCCAATATGCCCTCGTCTTCAAGAACGAAGGGCTCGCGGCCGGAGCAACGCTCGAACATACGCATTCACAGCTCATCGCGCTTCCGATCGTGCCGATCCAGGTTCAGGAAGAGCTCGACGGGTGCAAGCGCCACTTCAACCTCAAGGAGCGCTGCATCTTCTGCGACATCATTCGTCAGGAGATACAATCGGGCGCGCGCGTGGTGCTCGAAACACCGCTCTTCATCGCCCTTGCGCCCTTCGCGTCCCGCTTCCCCTTCGAGACCTGGATCATGCCCAAGTCACACCTCTCCGCTTATACCTCCTCCTCGAACGAGGACTTCAAGGACCTGGCAGGCCTCCTGCAGAACGTCCTGCGCAGGATCGATCGTGCGCTCTCAACCCCTCCGTATAACTTTATTATCCACACCTCTCCGTTCAAGGACGAACGCAACGAGTACTACCACTGGCACATCGAACTCATGCCCAAGTTGACGAACGTAGCGGGCTTCGAGTGGGGATCGGGGTTCTATATCAATCCCACGCCGCCCGAGGAGGCGGCAAAGTTCCTTCGGGAAATCAAAGTATGAAAATTCTGTTCGCTGCGTCTGAAGCAGTCCCCTTTGCAAAGACCGGCGGGCTCGCGGACGTTGCCGGGAGCCTCCCTCCCGCAATCGCCTCGCTCGGCCATGAGGTGCGTGTGGTCATGCCGTACTACCGGCAGGTGGCCCGGCAGGCATCGGACCTCACGCACATCGCGACCTTTCCGGTCCCGCTCGGGACCTGGTTGGAGCGCTGCGATGTCCTCGAGGGGAGGATGGGTGGTGATGTCATTGTCTATTTTATCAAGAAGGACATCTACTACGACCGGCCCGAACTCTATCAGACGGAACAGGCCGATTATCCCGACAATGCGGAGCGGTTCATTTTTTTTTCGCGCTCCATCCTGGAGCTCTGCCGCGCCCTGGGATACAGCCCGGACATTATCCACGTCAACGACTGGCAGACCGGGCTCGTTCCGCTCTATCTGAAAACACTGTACCGCGGGTCCGAAACACTGAACCGCGCGAAAACGGTCTTCACCGTGCACAACCTCGGTTATCAGGGACTCTTCTGGCACTGGGACATGCGTTTGACCGGTCTCGGATGGGACGTGTTCACGCCCGAGGGCATTGAGTTCTGGGGCAAGATCAATTTTCTCAAGGCCGGCCTCGTTTATTCGGACCTCATCACGACCGTGAGCAAAACCTACAGCCGCGAGATCCAGACCCTTGAATTCGGTAATGGTCTCGAAGGCGTGCTCGTGAACCGGGCCAGTGACCTTACCGGCATCGTGAACGGGATCGATTACCAGACCTGGGACCCGGCACGCGACCACGACCTCCCGAAGACCTACAGCGCCGCGAGGCTTGCGGGCAAGACCCTCTGCAAAAAAGCGCTTTGTGCACGGATCCGCATGCAGGGGTCCGATGATCCGCTGATCGGCATGGTAACGCGCCTTGTGGACCAGAAGGGGCTGGATATTTTGACCGAGGCACTTCCAGAGATCATGTCCCTCGGCGTGCGGCTCGTTATCCTTGGGACCGGAGATGAAAAATACCACCGCATTTTGTCCGATGCTGCCGACCGCTATGCAAAGAAAATGCGCGTCCTGCTCCGGTACGATGATTCGTTCGCGAAGAACGTGTACGCAGGGTGCGATATGTTCCTCATGCCGTCGCACTACGAGCCCTGCGGCCTCGGCCAGATGATCTCCCTGCGATACGGCACCGTGCCGGTCGTCCGCAGAACAGGAGGGCTCAGTGACACGGTCGCTGACTATGACCCAAAAACAGGTCAGGGGACCGGCTTTCTGTTCGATGAGTACTCCGCCACGGCGCTCGTCGACTGCCTGCGCCGCGCGCTCGAGGTGTACAGCAACAGGAACAAATGGAACCGCCTGGTGCGAAACGGCATGAAACAGGATTTCTCGTGGGAGCGCTCGGCCGAGGAGTATGTGAAAGTGTACCGGAAGGCGATGAGGAAGAAGACGTAAGACAGGAGACAGGAGTCAGAAGCCAGAAGTCAGGAGAAGACAGATGCCGAATTATTCTGTCTCCTGACTACTGACTCCTGGCTCCCCAAGGATTCACCATGGAAACCTCCGAAAAAACAGAACTGAGCATCCTGAGCGAGATCGGACGGATCTCGAACTCGTCCGACGGCCTCCCGGAGAAGCTCTATCGCTTCGTCGAGGTCATTGCGCTGGGTATGGGAAAGGACGGCGCCTCGGTGTTCCTGATCGACCGCTCCGGTAAGACCGTCACGCTCACCGCGGCGATCGGCCTGCACCAGGAAGCCGTCGGCAAGCTGAGTTTCCCGATCGGGATGGGCATCGCCGGCTGGGTGGCCGAGCAGAAAGTTCCCCTTGCGCTCGAGGACCCCTTTTCAGACCCCCGCTTCGCCTATGTCCCCGAATCGGGCATCCAAAAGTTCAAGTCCCTCGTGGCAGCGCCGATCATGGACCAGGACCAGTGCCTCGGCGTGGTGTTCGCGCTCTCTTCCACTGTCTGGAGTGCCACATTATCGGACATCACGCTGCTCACCACCACCGCCAATCAGATCAGCGGGGTGATCAAGAACGCGCAAATGTTCCAGGACATCCAGGACCGCCTGTCTGCACTCGCCACCATTTACGAGATCGGCATGGCGCTCACTTCCACGCTTGACCTCGATCCGCTTCTGGCGCTCATTGCCAAGAACAGCACGCAGTCGCTCCGCGCCCAGGGCTGCACCATCCGGCTCATGAATTTGCCGGAGATCGTGAACCATAAAACCTTCTCTTCCTACAGCGTCGTGGGCGACGCGGTTTCGGAGATGGATACGCGGTTCGGCGGCATCGTAGCGGATCGGGTCGCCTGGGGGAAAAAACCGCTCCTGATCCAGGACACCGCGAGAGACCCTGATCTTGCAGATGGTTGCGGGGTCGCTGCCGCCTCAATCGTAAGCGTCCCGCTCCTTTTCCGGGACAGGGTGATCGGCGTCATTACGCTCTACAACAAGGAGGGAGGCCAGCCCTTCACCGAAGATGACCTCCAGTTCCTGGCCACTGTCGCAAGCAGCGCCGCGGTCGCGGTCGAGAATGCAGCCGTGTATGAACGCATGGAGGACCTGGCCATCGAGGCGCGCGACAGGGCTCAGGAGCTCACCATCCTCTACGATATCGGCACCGCCATGAGCACCACCCTGAACCTCGACCGCCTGCTCAGGATCATCCTGACGGCGGCCACCATGGGAGGGAGCGGTCTCGGCTTCAACCGGGCGCTCCTGTTCCTGACCAATGAACGCAGCAATACGCTCCAGGGTATGATGGGCGTCGGGCCGATAAGCTGGGAAGAGGCGGGCCGCGCCTGGAGCGAAGTATCGAACACCCATAAAAGCCTCATGGAGTGGATCCAGACCGGCGCGCTTTTTGAGCATCGCGAGTCATCGCTCAATACGCTGGCGAAGGGCATCCGCATTCCGCTCTCGCAGAACGGGGAAGTGCTGGCGCTCACGGTGTTGAACAAAAAACCGTATAATATCACCGATGCAGCCAAAGACCCCCTCGTAAGCCGCGAGCTCCGTGACGCACTCAAGGCGAACAGCTTCGCAACGGTCCCGCTGATCGCAAAGGACCGGGTCATCGGCGTGATCCTCGTGGACAACCTGTTCACCCAGCGGCCGATCACCGAGGTAGACATCCGTTTTCTCAACCTGTTCGCGCACCAGGCCGCGCTCGCCATCGAGAACGCCATCATCCATACGAACCTCGAGACGATGAACAGGGACATGCGCGCCATGCACAAGCAGCTCGCCCAGTCGGAAAAGATGGCGGCCCTCGGCGCCATGATGGCCGAGATCACCCACGAGATCAGGAACCCGCTCGTCTCGATCGGCGGCTTCACCAGGCGTCTCGCGAAGAAGCTCCAGGACACCGAGGACAAAAAATATATCGACATCATCCTGGGCGAGGTCGCGCGGCTCGAAGGGATCATCCACGATAATCTTTCCTATATCAAGGAACTCGCCCCGCAGCTCGAAGAAGGGAACCTCAACGATATCCTTGAGGAGATCCTGACACTCTACGAGGACGAGCTCGGCCAGCGGCGTATCCATGTCGAGAGGGACCTCTCCCCTTCCCTGCCGCACCTGATGATCGATACGCAGAAGATCAAGCAGGGATTGATCAACATACTGAAGAACGCCATGGAGGCCATGGAGAACGGGGGTGCGCTCACCATCAGGACCTATGCGGTGCCTGAAACGAATGAGGCGGCGATCGAGATCGGGGACACGGGGCCCGGTATCTCGGACAAGGTCATGCAAAATATTTTCAACCCCTACTACACGACGAAACCGCGGGGCACGGGGCTGGGACTGCCGATTACGAACAGGATCGTCAAGGCCCACAAAGGCAGGATCGAGCTGCGGAAACGGGAAGCGGGAGGGGCCATTTTTACGATCAAGCTGCCGCTCCCGGAGAACAGGAACGCGCAATCCTGATCATTCATTCCAAGCGTTGTTGCACGTGCTTATTGACGGTCTCATGATAATTACGGCAGAACAGGTAAAGATTTTGGTTCCGGCTTTTCCGGGTCAGGGATGCTAACTACTCATTTCGAATGTGCCAAGGAGGTACGTATGAAAAAGATACTGGTTGTCGACGATGAAGAAAATATCCGGGAACTCTATAAAGAGGAGCTTACCGAGATGGGCTACGACGTCATCGCGGTCCATGACGGCATCCAGGCGCTTGCTGAGATGGATAAGACCAAGTTCGACCTGGTCACCCTGGACATGCGCATGAAGGAAATGGACGGCATCGAGACGCTGCGCAAGATGAAGGAAAAGGACAGCGCGCTTCCCGTCATTATCAGCACGGCCTACGAGGAATACAAACATGACTTCGGAAGCTGGTGCTCCGACGCCTACGTGGTCAAGTCCTCAGACCTGTCTCTGCTCCGCGAAACGGTAAAGAAGATCCTCGGATGAGCGAACAAATGGAGCTGCTCATTGAGAAGCTCGTCCACGGCGGCAGCGGCCTGGCAAGGCTCGACACCGGTCAGGCGGTCTTCGTTCCCGGCGTGCTGCCGGGGGAGCGGGTCGTTATCGAGATCAGGAAAAAGCGGAAAGGGGTTTTAGAGGCCGCCCTGGTCAAGGTCCTCACACCGTCGATAGACCGCATCACACCGCTGTGCAAGGGAGAAAAAGAGTGCACCGGCGCAACGTGGCCGCACATCGCCTACCCGGCCCAGCTCAGCTACAAGCAGGAGATCCTGCTCGATACACTGAAAAAGATCGGAGGGATGGAACCCAGGCGCCTTCTTCCGATACTCCCCTCTCCGCGAACGGACCACTACCGGCTGCGCACGCAGTTCAATGTGCGGATGAAGGACGGCCGTCAGCAGATCGGGTTTTTCCGCCAGGGTTCGTACGACCTGATCGAGGTGGAGAACGCCTTCCTCATTCACCCCGTCATCGACAGCGTATTGAAGGATATCAGGGCACTGTCCGACAAGCTCCCGCTGCTCACCGAACTCCATATCAACGCCTCGCCGTCAGGAGAGGTGCATCTCCTGCTCTTCAGCGAACAGCAGCCTTTCTCCCCGATGGACCTCTTCTTCTCCGACCTGCGGAAAAGCTCTCCGGAAGTGATCGGTGTGACCGGATTCGCGGGCAGAAAAAAGGCCTTTACCCTCGGGAGGAACCAACTCACGCTCGAAGTCGAAGGCATGACCCTCAAAGCCACGGAAGGAAATTTTTTTCAGGTGAACTGGGAACAGAACAGGAACATGGTAAGGACGGTGCTGGACGTTGCCGCGCTCACGGGGAGCGAGACCGTGCTCGACCTCTACTGCGGCATCGGGAATTTTTCCCTCCCGCTCGCGAAGAAGGCAAAGACCGTGATCGGGATCGAGTCGGGCTGGTCGGCGATCGAGGACGCGAAAGCGAATGCGCTCCTGAACGGAATTTCGAATACTGAATTCATTGCCGACGACCTGCAGAAGGGTTTGAAGGCGCTGATCCAGAGAAAGCTGCGCGCCGATGTGATCGTGCTCGATCCGCCGCGCGCCGGCGCCACGCTCAAGACGCTCGAGCGCGTGCTCGCCTTTGTCCCGCAAAAGATCGTGTATGTCTCATGCAATCCCTCGACGCTCGCGCGGGACCTGAAGTTCTTTCACCTCTTCGGGTTCCGGCTGGACCGGCTCCAGCCCGTGGACATGTTCCCCTATACGTATCATATTGAATGTGTGGCGGAGATGGTGAGAGAGGGAAAAGAAGCTGAGATTCTTTGAGCAGGAACTCGGCACTGACCTTTGCGAAGGAGAACCAATGAGGATTAAGCTCAACCAGTTGAGATACCATCCGCTACCGAAGACCATGATTTCGATAGTTTCGCTCAAGGTAATATAGTGTATCTAAATATTACAAAAATTTGCCTGTTTTTCCTGTTATTGACTTAGCAAAAAGGAAGTTGATGCTGATCAGTGAGAAATTCAAGTTCACATCACAGCGTAACCCACTCTTGAATGTTCTTTGGTATTATGCGCAATATATCGTTTTTATTATAATATTTATATAAAAAAATGTTTTCAATTCAATATGCCACACCTTTTTCTATCACCTCCCTATTATCACCCTGAATCATAATCTTAATATTGTCGAACAATCTTACACTAAGAAACCATACTACTATTTTATTACTAAAATCAAATAGTTGTATTTTGGCAATGAGTTTGCAATTTATAGTAATAAATGACGATGTTTAACAAAGCTGAAATAATAAGACATTCGGTAAGTATTATGAACTGGCAAGAGAGCATTAAAATCATCAGGGAACAGGAAAAAGAGATCAATAATATTTTGATCGACAGCTCACTCTACGTGGGCATGTCTCCGGCAGAGAGACGAAAGCTCTTACACTATCTCGTATTGTCTTACTTTAATCTTCTGCCAAATGAAAACCGTCGGGCCCGCACCACGACAATGCAAACCGGATCGGTGATGTAAACCAAGACGGGTTACACGTATTGCCTGTGGGATTGAGTATATACAAAGTGACTTGTACCGTGAAAATGGTTTGCTCTGAATGGACACTACGCCTCCTGCCATACTCACGGGTCCGAACCATTTGCCTCCCGTAATGTCGGAAGCTTCTTTATCAATACCGCTTCCGACATTTTTTATTTTCCGTCGCAAAAAACAATCCACTCGGCTTTCTTCTTCATTCAACGCTCAAATAAACGAAACCTCACGAGTTGCAGCGGAGAAAACAAATACACGTTCCAGGTTCGATTGCGGATCAACGGGAAAAACGAAGAAGCCCGGCCGGCCGGGTTGATAGCCCTGCGTCGTCCCGATGACTTCCTCCCCGTCCTTGAAAACCACCTTGATCTTTTTCCCCACAACCGGTTTGACTGTATCGAATGTTTTTTTCTCCTGGTATTGACGGTCCCCGGTGAAGTCCTTCACAAAAAAAACAGCCTTCAATACGTTGACGTAAACATCAAGCGGCTTGGAACCGGCAGGGGCATCCAGCGGGACGAGATGAAAGACGTCCTTGTTGGGCATGAAATTGTTCGTATAGCCCTTTGACACACGGCCATCCTGGTAACGCACGACGATCTTGTTTTGTATCATAAGGCTCCCCTCCTTAGCTGCTCATCATTCATTGCCGGAGTCCTGACAACCACGCTGGCTCTATGCGTCCAGCGGCTTTATATTTTCCGGCGAATTGTATTTAACAGAGTTCACCTTGGGAGTTACCGGGAAGCATTCCATCTCCCCTGACGGGTAGGGACGCAACACTTCCTGCAACGCCGGACTATCCTTGGTCCCGGGATCCAGCCATACGGCATATTTGTCCGCCGGGGTAATGACCGGCATCCGGTCGTGTATCGGCATGACCAGTTCGTTCGCATTGGTCGTCATGATCGTACTCGTATACAGGCGCTCGCCTTCCGGTGACGTCCAAATGCTGTACAGTCCGGCAAAACCAAACGGCTTGTGCGACTTGAGCCGAATATAGAACGGCTTCTTGGCTGTCCCTTCCTTTCGCCACTCATAGAACCCGTCAGCCACCACAAGACACCGTTGTTTCTCGAAGGCGGACTTGAACGCCCCGCTGCCTGCAGCGGTCTCGGCACAGGCATTGATCATCCGGTAGCCGGTGTTCAGGTCCCTGGACCAGGACGGCACAAAGCCCCATCGGGATTTGATGAGCTTCCTCTTGCCGTCATTGATGACGATCAGGATGTCCTGGCTGGGCGCGATGTTATAGCAGGGAGGGGACTCAATGCCCCCTTCAGCCGTCCCGAAGATCTTCGCGATAATGTCAGGGGCGCTATGTATCTCAAATCGTCCGCACATGACCGATCACCTAACCTGTTGAAAGTATAGCACGTCGCTGCAACCCCGTGACAAAAATCCAGAAAATCCTTGACAGGTGAACGTTCGTTCACTTATACTCTATCTATGCCATCACCGATATCCAAGGACAAAAAGCACCGCTCCCGCATCCGGGACATTGCCCGCTTCCAGCAGAAAAACGGCAGGATGCCCAGTTTCTCGGAGATCGGCAAGATGACCGGTCTGCGGTCAAAGAACGCGGTATTCAAGCTCGTCGGCAGGCTGGAGAAGCTCAAGGTCCTGGAGCGGGACAGGACAGGCAGGCTTATTCCCGGTTCCATTGCCAGCCCTGTCAAGGTCCTGGGAACTGTCGAGGCAGGGTTCCCCTCTCCCGCGGAAGAAGAGCTGGTCGACACCCTCTCCCTCGATGACTTCCTGATCCAGAACCGCGAGGCCACCTTTTTGCTCAAGGTAGCCGGCGATTCCATGTCCGGCGCAGGGATCCTTCCGGGAGATATGGTCATTGTGGATAAAGGCCAGACACCAAAGAGCGGCGATATCGTGATCGCCCAGGTGGACGGTGAATGGACGATGAAGTATCTCCGGAAACGCGGAGACAACATTACCCTCGTAGCCGCAAACCCGAAATATCAGCCCATCAAGCCGAAGAATGAGCTCAAGATCTCAGGTGTCGTGACCGCGGTGGTGAGGAAGTATAA
>CAWCKW010000003.1:0-354127 GCA_963796285.1 Nitrospirota bacterium | reverse complement strand
CACTACTTTTCGTCTCATGTTTGCTTTTCCTGTGATCAATAAAATCGATCGGGGGGAATTTTTTTCGCGCTCGACGTTGTTGCACGCGCCCCTCAATGATTGGCCCAAGCCGGTTTGTTCAGTACTTCCTGACGATCCGCTATCGATGATGAATATGGAACAGATCGGGAATTTCAACCGGGACAGCATGCCTTCTCCCCGAATAACTGCGACATTGCTGCTACCATGGCGGACACTTCATCAGCCGTTCGCCTTTGGGGATCATCGATATGCCGGATGGATCGCGGTGGCAGGCGCATTGGAGCCGATCGACATCGGGCCCGAACCCGATCCGCTCGCCTTCTGCGAGTTCATTGAACTTGTCCACGATCACCCGCTTGAGGCGGCAGCCTTTCTTGATCACCGAGTGGTCCATGATGATACAATCTTCGATAACGACGTCTTCTTCGACAACGACGTCCCGCCGTATCACTGAATTGACGATCCGGGCGTCCTTGATCAATGCACCCTCGGAAATGAAGCTGTTCTGAATATCGCCCTTCAAGATCTTCGCTGAAGGACCCTCATATTCCGATGGATGGATGGGCCATTGTCGGTTATGCAGTTCAAATTTCGGCCGTTCGCCCAGCATGTCCATGTGGGCATCGAAAAAAGCCGGGATCGTGCCCACATCCGCCAATACCCCTGCTCCTCGTAGGGCATGAAGCCGGGGATGATGTTGGTTGCAAAGTCATACGCGAACACCTTCCCGGTATCTACAAGATCAGGGAGCAGATGGGTCCCGAAATCATGGTGGTCCTTCTGCTGCCCCTTGACGAGCGCGTCCAGCAGGACCTCCTTGTTGAAAATGTAGTTCCCCATGGATGCATAGGCCCGCTGTGGATCATCGGCCATGGGGGCGGGGTGGGCCGGCTTTTCCTGGAATCCGGTGATCCTTTTGGATTGGTCCGTCTTGATGATGCCGAATGCAGATGCCTGACCCATTGGCACCGGCCGGGCGGCGACCGTTACGGCAGCGTTTCGCTCGAGGTGAAAATCGATCATCTGGCGGATGTCCATCCGGTAGATATGGTCGGCCCCGAACACGGCGACAAGTTCCGGCTGCTGGTCATAGATCAGGTTGATGTTCTGGTACACGGCGTCGGCCGTACCCTGGAACCACCCCGGCCCCATGCGCATCTGCGGCGGGACCACGGTTACGAAATGCGCCCGGACGATAGGGGACAGGACCCAGTTCTGGCGAACATGCTCGATAAGCGACTGGGACTTGTACTGCACCAGGAGGTAAATGGAATAGATGCGCGAGTTCACGAAGTTGCTCAGGACGAAATCCACGATCCGGTACCGACCCCCGAACGGGACGGACGGCTTTGACCGATAATCCGTGAGCGGAGCAAGCCTCTCGCCCTTGCCCCCGGCGAGAATGAATGCGAGTATCTTGGGGTGTGACAAATGGATCCTCCTTACTCAGTTACAAATTAATTTCTATGCAAAATCATAAGTGTCCCAAGGATGAACTTGGAACATCGATTAACACATAGAAAAACATGAACTATTCTTCTCAAATACAACTTTTCGATTTGAAATATTTTCTGCCAATAGGCGATAATTCCGCAGCCCTGCGGAAGGAGATCGTCTATCATGAATATCGGCAGAACGGTTTTTTCTCAAATCATGGATTTCGCCCCATCGTTTCAATTTCAGCAGTGTGTTTCTCGGTACAACGGAAACTTCAAGGTGATTACGTTCACCTGTCTGGATCAGTTCCTTTGCATGGCCTTCGCGCAACTTACTTATCGAGAAAGTCTGAGGGACATCGAAGCTTGTCTTCGTGTGGCAAAACCAAAACTGTACCACATGGGCATCAGGGGAAACATCTCACGAAATACGCTGGCACATGCAAACGAGAACCGCGACTGGCGAATCTATGCCGACTTCGCACAAGTGCTGATCAAAATCGCCAGGGAGTTGTACGCAAACGAAACCTTTGGCCTGGAGTTGAAGAATACCGTCTACGCTTTCGACTCAACAACCATCGATCTCTGTCTTTCGGTATTTCCCTGGGCCAAGTTCCGCAAAACCAAAGCTGCGGTGAAGCTTCATACGCTATTGGATCTCCGGGGCAACATCCCCGTTGTGATCAGCATTACCAGTGGAAAAATAGACGATGTCAGCGCGCTCGACGATCTCATCTTCGAAGCCGGGGCGATCTATATTTTCGACAGGGCTTATATCGATTTCTCCCGGCTCTATCGGATTCATCAATCTCTTGCGTTCTTCGTAACTCGCGCGAAGAGCAATTTTGTTTTCAAACGTCTCTACTCTCAACCAGTGGACAAATCGACCGGTGTACGGTCAGACCAGATCATTATGGTTACGGGCTTCTATACGTTGATAGACTATCCCGAGAAGCTCAGGCGAATCCGTTACTACGACGTAGATACCAAGAAGCGGTTTGTCTTTTTGACGAACAATTTTATCCTACCGTCAATCGTGATCGCGAATCTTTACAAATGTCGCTGGCAGGTGGAACTGTTCTTCAAATGGATCAAGCAGCACCTGCGGATCAAAGCGTTTTATGGTACCAGTGAGAACGCTGTGAAGACCCAAATATGGATCGCCATTTCTGTATATGTTCTCGTGGCCATTGTCAAGAAACAATTGAAGCTGGATCGGAGCCTTTACACAATTCTACAGATTTTAAGTGTGACCCAGTTCGAGAAAACGCCCATTTTGCAGGTTCTTTCTTCACCGAATTACGAAAATGACAACATTGATGGTGATAACCAATTGAATCTATTGCTGTAACGTTGGGACACTTATGATGCAAAATGGGAATAAAATTTCTCGTACCCTGCTCTTGCGATTACGCGGGCACAAGCAGAGACGCAGAGAAAGAATACACTTTTTAAAACTCCGCGTGCTCTGCATACCGTCCCCGATATACCACGCTCCGGACCTCACACTTTTTTTCCTTCTTTTTTAAAGATGACTATGCCCAGAGGAGGCACGGTGATCGAGAGGGAATGATATTTCCCGTGCATGGACACGGGCGTTGCCTCGACCCCGCCCATATTGCCCTGCCCGCTCCCGCCGTACTCACGCGCATCGCTGTTCAGGACCTCGCGCCAGAAGCCGCCAGTCGGTACCCCGACTCGGTAGTTTTGGCGCGGCATTGGCGTGAAATTGCAGACCACGAGGATCACCTCTTCGGGAGCTTTCCCTTTTCGGAAATAGCTCACGATGCTCTGTTCCCAATCGCTGACGTCGTCCCACTCGAAACCTGCGTTCACGAAGTCAAGTTCATTGAGCGCGGGCTCGTGGCGATACAGGATGTTCAGGTGTTTCATCCAGGTCTGGAGCGCCTGGTGAGGAGGATACTGCAGCAAGTGCCAATCAAGGCTCTTCTCATGGTCCCACTCGTTCCACTGGCCGAACTCCGCACCCATGAACAGGAGCTTTTTGCCCGGGTGGGTAAACATATAGCCGAGGAGAAGCCGCATGTTAGCGAACTTCTGCCAGTCATCGCCGGGCATCTTGTTCATGAGGGAGCCCTTGCCGTGCACCACTTCATCGTGGGACAGTGAGAGCATGAAGTTCTCGAAAAAGGCGTACCAGATGCTGAAGGTCAGCTGATTATGGTGGTATTTCCGGAACACGGGATCAAGCGAAAAATACGCGAGCGTGTCGTGCATCCAGCCCATGTTCCACTTCAGCCCGAAGCCGAGTCCTCCCACATACACTGGCCGCGAGACCATGGGCCAGGCCGTGGATTCCTCGGCAATGGTCTGGACGTCGGGGTTCCTGCGATAGACCTCTTCATTCAGCCGCCGGAGGAAGGTGATGGCCTCGAGGTTCTCGCTGCCGCCGAACTGGTTGGGGCTCCACTCGCCCTCCTTGCGCGAGTAGTCGAGGTAGAGCATGGACGCGACGGCATCGATCCTGATGCCGTCAATATGGTATTTTTCAAGCCAGAACAGGGCGCTGCTCACCAGGAAGGCGCGCACCTCGTGCCTGCCGTAATTAAAAATGTAGCTCTTCCAGTCCGGATGAAAACCCTTTTGCGGGTCCGCGTGCTCATAGAGGTGGGTCCCGTCAAAATAGGCAAGACCGTGTTCGTCGCTCGGAAAGTGCGACGGCACCCAGTCGAGGATCACGCCGATCCCGTTCTGATGCAAACGGTCCACGAGATACATGAAGTCCTGAGGACTTCCGTACCGGCCCGATGGGGCGAAATAGCCCGTGGTCTGGTACCCCCAGGACCCGTAGAAAGGGTGCTCCGTCACCGGCATGAACTGCACGTGGGTAAAGCCCATTTCCTTTACGTAGTCCGCGAGAGATTCCGCCATTTCCCGGTAGGTGAGAAAGCCGTTGTTCCGCTCCACGGACCGCCTCCACGAGCCCAGGTGCACTTCGTAGACCGATAAGGGGGCGTTCAGATCATTTGCGCGGTGCCGGTCCTTCATCCACTCCTTGTCTTCCCACTGATACGCAAGGTCGCAGACAATGGAAGCTGTTCTTGGAGGAGCCTCCCAGCGGAAGGCAAACGGATCGCCTTTGTCGGCGCGGTAGCCCGCATGGCGCGAGACGACGTGATATTTGTAGACTGCCCCCGCTTCAATCCCCGGGATGAACCCCTCCCAGATGCCCGACCCGTCCCAGCGCACGCTCAAGAGATGCCGGTCCTTGTCCCAATCGTTGAACTCTCCAATGACCGACACCCGTTCCGCTTCGGGCGCCCAGACCGCGAAGTGCGTGCCCTTCACGTTATCGCGGACCAGGGGATGGGCCCCGAGCTTGTCATAGAGGCTGAAGTGGTTCCCTTCCTTGAACAGGTAGATGTCGTGGTCCGTCAAGAGGCTCATGCCGGGGATGACGTCTGCACGTCGTTTGGCCGTCGGCATTGCTTCTTTCTTTGTCTCTTTCTTTTTTGCCATAGTGTCTCCCACCTTTGTAAGGAACAGGAATTGATAAATAAACAGCAAAAACGTTACCACCGATCACGGCCGAGGTGAACCTATGAAGAACCATGATTCCTCATGGTCTTGTTCCATTCCTTTTCCTCCCTCAGGTACACGGTCCGGTGCGGGAAGGGGATCTCGATGCCTTCTTCTTTGAACCGCTTAAAGATCCTTTTCCTAAGCTCATGCTGGGCAAGGTACTGGTCCACAAATTCCTTGACCTGGCAGATGAGGGTAAAGTCCAGCGAGCTTGTCACCGAAGCCGGGAATAAAACGCACAAACGGCTCCGGTTCCGCCAGGAGTCCCGGGATATCCAGGGCGCCTTTTTTGGCCTCCTCGACGAGGATCCGCTCCACCTGTTCCGGATCAGAGGAGTAGCTCACCCCGATCGATATCAGGAGCGACATCTGCTTTTCCGGAAGATAATAGTTCGTGACCACGCTCTGGGCAAGCTTGTTGTTCGGGACCACGACGATGTTGTTCGGAAGCATGCGGACCCGGGTCGTTCGCCATGTAATGTCGTCAATGTAGCCTTCCTGCCCTGTCTCGAGCTTGACGAAATCACCGACCCGGATGGATCGTTCCATGAGGATGTGGATGCCGGCGAAAAGGTTCGCCAGGGTGTCCTGGAGCGCCAGGGCCACGGCAAGGCCGCCGACACCGAGGGCCGTGAGGAGGGGGGCAATGGAAATACCGAGAACGCTCAAGATGATCAGGAACCCGATCATCAAGATCGTCCCCTTGAATATGCCGTATGCGAGGCCCGTCGTAGGGATCGGGAGGTTGGACTTCTGGATGTAATTCTTGAACAGCCGGCCTGCCATATTCGCTGAAGCGAGAGTCACTGACAGAATAATGATAATATGGATGATCTTGCTTAAATAGCTAAGGTGCTTCGCGGGAATGTCCGAGAAGGACAATCCGAGATGGATGCCGATCGCCACGGCAAGGAGCAGGGATGGGTTCTTGATCGAGGAGATGATGATGTCATCGAATTGCGTCTCTGTCCGCTTCGCCCACTGGTGGAGAATGCGGAAGAGTACTGCGCGGATGATCAGCAAAACCGCTGCGGACCCCATGACGATGATGATGGGGATGATTATTTGTTGTCCCAAAGTATCCATGGTGCCTCCCGGTGAAGTGTTCGCTGCGGATACCGTTTTTCATGGATGTTGTTTATTTTCCATTGTCGCTCGTGACATGGCCTTTTTGTTTTTGATCGATCGCTTGAGCCTACAGAAAGAAACCGCTGTCCCTCCAATAAGGATGCCGATGAGCACGGAAAGAACAATGATTACGGCGAGAGATGCCCCAAATTTCCACGACAGAAAGGAGACGACAACCGGCGCCGCGTTCTGAACTGAAAAGAGGACCATTACGGATACCGCGATAATCACAATAACGAGCGTAATCATGCAGCCTCCTTTCGCTTGCCCGTGAACGCCATGATCAAGAAAATCCCGTTGCCAGGCGACTGCGCCGTACGTATCAGGTGGGTATGGTCGGGTCATGACGCGGTCGCTGGCGCAGCGGTTATCAGGCGGGTGTTCATGAGAGTCAGTGTATTTCGACCGCTTCGACCTGCAGAGAACGCCCGGCAATGCCCATGAAAAGGTCGGGTGCCTTGGTCACTTCTCGAGACCAGCGCGCCCGGAACATAAAACGGGTATGGTCATTGTCGCGATGCGCGGCGGATTTATCGTTTGACTGCTTTTTTACTGACGCGTGGTTTTTTTTACTGTTTCGAGGGCTGCGATCTGCATCTCGAGCTTTTTCAGTTGGGAGACGATGTCCCTTACGTTTGCATCAAGTGAGGGGTTTTTTGTTCTGGTGCCCATGAGTGCGTATACGCGGGCACCGAGGTCGGAGAACCCCTGGTGGACCTTTGTCTTGAGCGCAAAAAGCTTATATTGCCGTTTTCCTTCATCGCTCAGCTCTCCGGCTTTCTTTTGTGCTACGATCGCCCCTTTTTTTACGGCCACCATGCCTTTATCCAGGCCCTTTTGCAGGTCCTTCTTGATCGTTTCCCAGTTGATGCTTTCAAAATAGCTCATCGTGTCCTCCGTGTGAAATGATATTCGGGTGCGTGATGTTATTATACCATACAAAAAAGGAAGGCACCGCAAGACGCTGGATTCTTACGGTACCTCGAACGGATCCTACGCTGCAATATGCGGGAACGGGGTCACCCGGAGCATGGCCCGCGAGGCATCGCGACGCAACCATTAAAAGAACCTGACGACACATGATGAAAATACGATTTCTTTCACCGCGCGCCAGTACCCCGGCAGGGCGACTCTATCGGGTCCGGAGGTGCGGTTCGTTGGACAAGGCGCCCCGGCGTCACCCACTACGGGCTTACGACAATAAAATCATCTCTCCTGTTTTTCTGCCAACACGCCTCGCTGCCAGCAGTGCAGACAGGCTTTTCCTTGCCATAGCTGAGCAGCGATATCCTGCCGGAGGCAATGCCCAGGTCAGTGAGATACTTCTTCGCAGTTGCGGCGCGCCGCTGGCCAAGCGCCACGTTGTACTCCTTTGCTCCCCGTTCGTCACAGTTCCCCTCGATCCGTATCTTTGCGGCAGGGTGTGCCTTCAGCCAATCAGCAATCGCTTTCATGGTCGCTCCGGCATCAGCACGGATGGAGGATCTGTCATAATCGAAATAAACCGACTGAAGGCCACCCCCAGCGGCCAATGCCCGCTCTCCGTACCCTTCACCGCGTCCTTCAGCTGCTGCCGCCGCAGACCTGCTGTCATAATCGTTCGCTGCTGACGGGGTCGAGGGGGCGGTCACTTTTTCCGTCTGCGTTTCCTGAGTAGTCGTCATTTGGGTCTTCTTCGGACACCCCCAGAGTACCAGCAATCCCAGTGCCATTATTGCCAAGAGATACAACTGAACATGCTTCTTCATAGCAAAACCTCCTTTTAGTATAATTAGTTGTTCCGGTCTATTCTTTATCCGTATTGAACGAGTACGGCCTGTCTGGCACGGAAGCATCTACCCGCCAGCGCGGAGACGCGATATCATCATGAACGCATCGGCATTCCACCACGGATAGTTACTTTTTTATGAAATAGAGAGGATATTGTTCGCATGATTATTACAGGGACCCTCTTTTCTGCAGAAGGGACGAGGCAGCGCTGATTTCGCTTGCACGCATTTATAGTTTGTGTTAAAATCATTTGCGTACAAACTGTTTACCACGAACGAGTTTTTTTGTCAAGCTATTTATAAGGAGACGTCATGCCCACCAATCCGGACACGGTATCAGCGATCATCGATAATTTGCGGCGGGTTTTCCAGGTCGTCAATGGGCAGTCGAAGAAGGCTGAGCGGGAGACGGGTCTCACCGGTCCGCAGCTTTGGGCGATCAAGACCATCTCGCAGGGCGCGCCGATCATGGTGTCTGAGATAGCACGGCAGATGTATCTGCATCCCGCGACCGTTGTGGGCATATTGGACCGCCTCCAAAAACAGGATTTTGTCACGCGGGTGCGCTCGATGGAAGATCGTCGCGTGGTGCGGGTGGAGCTGACTTTGAAGGGAGAGGCCCTTGTAAAGAAAGCGCCTGAAGTGGCTCAAGGTCTTCTCGTCGCCGGTCTTAAAAAGCTGCCGATAAAAAGGCTCAAGAATATCGCGGAGGGGCTGGACCAGCTCGTTGTGCTCCTTGGCGCGCAAGGGATACCTCCTCAGCTCATCCTTTCCCCGGAAGTAAACAAGCCGATAAAGAAAACTAAACAAACGGGAGGATAGAGCGTACGCGGAAATCACGGTGCCCATGGGTATGACCGCAAAAAAAGAAATAAAAAAGTTATTTATTGCCAGGTACCTCCTTGTGATCATCATTGCAGGGTACTTTGCTCTCGGGATATCATTGGTGCCGGAATAGGGCTGTTCACACTACTCTTGACCATCAAAGACGAAGGTATGCCCGAGAGCAGGGATGGAACATTCACGTACTTACGCGAATCAATTGAGGCAAAAGACGCTCAAGGCCAACTGTCGAGCAAAGAGTTGAAGCCGTTCCGATATAAAATGTACACACTGATTTAAAGCCATGAACTCATATTTGTGCGGTGCTTACTCTGAACAATAAAACGAACGACTGCGGGCAATCCGGTATTTCCGATGGCTTCCGTTATGAGTATATTGGTCTTCAAACAACCCCCCTCCGTTTTGATCAAAACAAAGGCCGGCGAAAATACTCCCGCCGGCCTCAAATTCTCCCTTTCGTGCTTATCCAGTTACCCGCCCAAATACCCGCCGGAGATTTCCGAGCCTGTCACGGCTTCGGCTGGCAATACTGAAACATCGCTCTCAATCCCCTCCCTGTTCCCTTTCGCGGTCTTCCAGTCGAACGACGTACCCTTCTCAAGCACCTGGATCTGCCAATCTACATACTCCACCATCTCGAGCAGATGACGGTCATGATCCATAAACACTCTGCTTTCCCTACCGTAAGTCTTTGCAAGTTCCTCTCGCAGCAGGTAGAGTCTCATTTTGAATCCGTCAAGTACGTTGTAGACCTCCTCAAAATAGACCTTCTCTTTTATTTCTTTTGCGGTTGCCATAATATACCTCCTTTGTGAAACTTACTATCAGCAACAGTCAACCACTTAACGGGACTATATGCATCCTCTTTCTAATTTAACTATAGCTCGATCGACAGCGATGTCAAGGACAATTACAGGACTGATTTGGTACTCTTTATGCAAAGCGCACGTGATCGTCCCACCAAAGTACTCCGACGCAAATGAACATTCAGTACCCGTGGTCATTGCATCCTGATCATTTACCTCGAAAGATCGTTGTGTGGATATTCATATATAGGATAGAAACGGATGGGGCAAGCAGAAAACGACAAACAGGGTGCAGAGGTCGTGAACAGACCGGCTAAATGAACGCGTGAAAAATAGTCATTCTAGAACGGATGGAGATCATCCTTCGTTAATATGTTAGAACCCACTCTTTAGGTTTTCAGAAAAGCGCTGAAGTAGTGCAGGGTATCAGCGGCAAAATGTCTGACCGGTGGAATAACAATGAATCCCGCAATGTGTAGTCCAATACAGCGTTTATTGTATCCTTATCGTTGAATTGCCGAGGGGTACTAACGGGGGAGAATCCTACTTCGTTCATCATCAGGAGGATCGCCGCAATGAAGCCGAAAATAACGGTTTCTATGTCTCTCATCTGCACTCTCATATAAAGAATGCCGACTACGACTATAAGACCTGCTGAAACGATCAATTGTAAGTGTTTTTATTTATATGTTATGTTCCTCCCCGCAATGAAAAGGGTGCTCACGCATAGCCGATCCGTGGGCACCCTGACCGAAAGCCTCATACTGCCTTAAGATGCTGCTCCTTTTCGTGCACATATGCGGCTTTTCCTGCGTCAATAGCGCTGGAAACGGCTATTCTCCCCTCCTCAATCAGCTCCTTGCCCCTGTGCATGGTCGAGGTTATTGTTTCCCTTGTGTTCTCGGCAAGGTCCTCAATGTCCTTCCTGACATCCTTGCCAGATTTCGGAGCAAGCAAAAGTGCTATCCCCGCTCCGACCAGTCCACCCAAAATAAAGGGGACGAACACGGACCGTTCTTTTATTTCAAGTCTTTCTTTCATCATGATCACTCCTTTCTTCTCTGAGGTTTTTCACCAGGGTCGCCATTCCGATTTTGACACCTGCCTTCAGGCCCGCTATGTCCGCTTTCACAGTGCCTCCCAAGGTTTCCCTGATGAAACTATACAGTGTTTTTATATCACGCTGAAGATCGGCAACCGAGTTCGCGATCTCCCGCACGTCTTCCGTTACCACGTTAACATTGTCGGTAATCCTTCTGAAATTCTCGAGCGTGACCCTGAGCTCAGCAAGAACGTTCTGCATTTCACCCGAGGACTGCCGAATGAACTGCCGCAACGCCTCTGCAGCGCGATAGTTATTTATCTGATAGGCGATAGAAACGACGGCAAATGCGATAAAGACGACAGCGCCGATGTTCAGAAGCATATAGTTCATTTCTCACTCCCTTTTATTAAATTATATCACATAAAACCGACCGTAAACAGACTCCTTAATGCGGCCTCACAACCGTCATTCCTGCAGTGCCACGGCGAGAGCCGCTAAAGCCACGAGAAGCGCGGCAATGGGGGCCCAGAACATGATCTTCACCGGGTGCCTGAAAGTACCACCGTATCAGCCAGGCACTTCGCCGCGCTTCAAGGAGCGTCAGGTTGACGGCTGTGTCTTTTCCTCACGATGGCTTATTATTTCGCCTGCAGTACCCGGAGCCCCGGGACTATGCCGAGATATTTTCCTCCAGGGGATCTTCGTCAGTGCCGCAGTTTTGCCCAAGCAAATCCTCCATATCGGGAAATGCTGACTTACCATCGAGGCGGCCAAGTATCAAAACAAGGTATATCATTTGCATTCTTCCAATATCGGATTTCGTATATGACCTGACAGGTGCGGATGGTTTTCAAATACCCGTACTTGATGCGCGTTCTTTTCGACGCACAGAGTACAAGACCACGCCTCCCAGCACCATGCAGGCGCTCAGGACTTGGCCCATGGTGAAGTGGCCGAGAACAAAGCCGAGCTGTGAATCAGGTTCCCTGAAGAACTCGACGAGAAACCTGATCATTCCATAGAGCATGATGAAAAGTGAGAGGAGAATGCCGCTTCTGTTAACCCGGTCTTTCATGATCCACAAAACGGCGAAGAGGACAACACCTTCGAGGAAGAACTCATAGAGCTGTGATGGGTGACGTGGAAGCAATCCGCCATTTGGAAAGATCATGCCCCATGGCATGTCCGTGACTCGTCCGTAGAGCTCGCCATTGATGAAGTTCCCAAGCCTGCCCAGGCCGAGGCCGATCGGTGCAGTAGCACTAACGAGGTCTGCGACCCGCCAGGCGTCAGCATGTGACCGCTTGCAATACCATACCCCGCAAACCACGCTCCCAATGAGACCGCCGTGGAAGGACATCCCTCCGTGCCACACAGCGAAGATCTCAAGAGGATGGGTAAGATAAGCAGACAGGTCGTAGAAGAGCACATAGCCCAGCCGCGCGCCGATCACGAGGCCGAGAATGATGTAGGTATAGAGGGACTCGAGGAAATCGCTGCTGAGCGGTAGGCCCCGTTTTATAATTTGTTTTTTTACGAGAAAGTAGGACGCGGCAAATCCGAACAGGTACATGACGCCATACCATCTGATGGCAAGAGGGCCAATGTGCACAATCTCGGGTTCTATTGAAGGATATGGAATCATGTTTAGTCCTACAGCAGTGTTCAACTTACTATAGTCTCTTAAACTCGAAAATCTCTTAAGAGGTCAATTGTTCACACGAAGGCAACCCCGAGTAGATCAGCCGAGGGCAGGCTCCGGCACGATGGAAGGCATAACGAATAAATCAAGTTTTTCTTTAAGCACATCCACCGTTCTTCTGTTAAAATGCATTCTCACTCTTCTTCGATTCGATATCCCAATTTTTCTATGCTGTCCTTCGTGATTTTCGTCAGTTTTTCTTCGTCGATAGCGGTTTCATCGAACTTGACGGCGATCTTTCCTCGCTCCACTTCGATGGACTCAACACCGTCGATGTTGCCGACGAAACGCCGCAGCGCGAGCGAGCATTCGTCACAGAGATTATTGCTTACTGCAAAGAGGGCCACCTTCATTTTGTTCTATCTCCTTTTTCAACTCGCCTCACTCGAAATGCGTGTTTTCCGTTTCAGGATTTTGTCAGGCCATTTTTTGATCTTTTCGAGCGTATTCTAATCGAACGCTCCGAAAGGTTGTCTCGACTCAAGAACGCCGCGCGTAGGACCTTTTAGCTTCGGGCCTGTTCGTGCTTTCAGTTGCATGTTGGATGCGATATCTAATACCGGCAATAACCATCTCTTAAAACAAGATTACCCGACAATTGCAGCTGGACGCTTCGGAACAAAGTTATGATCCTTCAAAGTCGCCGGTGCACAGATGACCCGTCCCCGATCGTACTATTGTATCGTTGCCGGATGTTGCTGAGCAACGCACGGGAATCAGGGGCGGTAGTCTCATTGCCGTTCCCGGCAGCAGTTTTTTTCAACTATTCCATCATGAGAAAAACAATCTTCCCCAGGAGCCCCGTGGTTATTGTGGTCCCCTCACTGATGATTGCCGAGAATGAATATCACGATTCTTCACAGTGTAGCATACCCATCATGATCTTGGCAAGTCTATGTGAGGGGAGTTGTCGCTTATAGTTACCTTGCGAATCCTCAGTACAAACGGATCAGTTTGCCGACTATCAGTGGAGATATAATTTCCATACGCCGATATCTGCTCGTGACAATACGGTTCTTCTACGGATATACAATTCATACAAACACTAATAATAAGAATCAGCAGTTTTCCCTTGGACCTCTGCGATTTTTTATCTTAATTGTGATGCAGATCACCGGCAAAATTTTTTAAAAGAGTATCATGCGGCTACATGTCAAGCTGCTAATCACAATAATTCGAAATGCCTGGTCTCTCAATACAGGTGCAGGTTATAAATCAGTCAGTGTCTCATTCTTGATTCGACTCAGCAATTACC
The DNA here is from genome assembly GCA_963796285.1 of Nitrospirota bacterium. Taxonomy (GTDB): domain Bacteria; phylum Nitrospirota; class UBA9217; order UBA9217; family UBA9217; genus JALNZF01. The sequence goes on along the minus strand of CAWCKW010000003.1, from coordinate 340,579 downwards.
ATCAATCGGCTTTTGTGATGCCAGGGCGCCACGCACGGATCGAGGACGGTTTCAGCATTTCGCTTCACACAGCATCAGATAGACGATAATACTCAACCATCCGCGAGGGTGGGGCGGAAAGCCTTCAGGATCTCCATGAGACAGCCGGGCTGCCGAAATATCAGGGAATATTTCGGCAGCCCGGCTTTTTGTATTTAACATAGTCTATCGACAGCGTGTCAGGAGGTGATGCCGGCAGGTAGTGCCATGAAACAACCTCTTGCCTTATTTAGCAGACAAGGCGAGAGGTGAAGAAGAGACGGATGCAAGCAGGACTGCATGACTTGTGTTCGCAGGGCACAAGAAATTAAACAATAAGGAGAAAATGGACGATGAGTAAAAACTTCACCAATACACTCTTATTCTTCGCGGTTACTTTGATCTTCATAGTGAGCGGTTGCGGTTCCGCAAATTCACCGACAGCATCTTCAGGAACAAATACTTCTCAATCAACGGTTTACGGTGTCGCATCACTGGCCACAACTACTAACAGTACAGTTTCCGTGAAGGATTCTTCTGCGACGCCGCAGGAAAAAACGGTTGCGATCAGCAGCAACGGATCTTACACTGCCGACGTGAGCGGACTCACGGCGCCTTTCGTGCTCAAGGCCTCGGGGACCGACCAGGCAGGAGTGAATACTGTTCTGTATTCCTTATCGACAAACAGCGGACGTGCCAACATCAACCAGGTATCGGATACGGCTGTAGCTGCAGCAGCGGATGACCAGAATACCGATGGGAGTATCCTCTACTCGCGGTTCAATAACTATGAGCACAACAGGACCTCGGACAAATTTACAGAAGTCATTGACAGCCTGCGCACCGTGCTGGCGCCCCTGTTTGCGCTGTATCAGGTTTCGGGGAATCCGGTCACCGACGATGAAGGTGACGATAACGAACACAGCAGCAGCGGACTTCGTGCGCTGCTCCGCGACGTGTCGTTTAAAGTGACGCAATGGCACCGTAACGGTAACGAATAAGGCAACCGGTGGTATTATCTTTTCAGGTTCTCTCAAGGATCTTGCCTCTGGAACCTTCTACCCGGATAACATGCCTGCCGGGCCGGGTGGTACGACCGCATGCACATACACCTACTCTGATTGGGGTGTATGCCAGTCGGACAGCACGCAGCTCAGGTCGATGCTGACATCGACTCCCTCGGGCTGTACGGGGACACCGGTCGTGTCACAGGCCTGCACCTATGTACCGCCAACTCCCTCGGCCTGCACCTACAATTACTCCGCCTGGGGTGCTTGCCAGTCAAACAACACGCAGACCAGAACGGCAACATCGTCTCCTGCGGGTTGTACAGGGACACCCATACTGTCTCAGGCGTGCACCTATGTCCCGCCGGTCACGAGCTGCACTTCGTTCACGTACTCTGGCTGGGGAACATGCACTAACGGTACGCAGACCAGGACAATAGCTACGTCGACTCCCACAGGCTGCACCGGAGGAACTCCTGCTGCTTTGTCACAGTCCTGCACGTCAACCTGCACCTCGTTCACGTACTCTGGCTGGGGAACATGCACTAACGGTACGCAGACCAGGACAATAGCTACGTCGACTCCCACAGGCTGCACCGGAGGAACTCCTGCTGCTTTGTCACAGTCCTGCACGTCATCGACGGTTACGAAGGCTAACGTAACCTCGTCATGTACAGGTTGCCACGGCCTCACGGTGAACACCACCGTATTCAAATCCGGCGGGTACACTGTTACCGGACGGACTGCAAGCAGTTGGCTATCGACGGTCAACAGTATGGTCGGGAAGGGCGCCTCACTGGCGTCTGGCACAACCGCCCAGAATTATGCAGATTTCCTGGCAGCACTTCCTTAACAGCGGCCTGAACCTGCGCCTTCGTGCGGCGCTGCACCAGTTGTTGAGAACAACAACTTCGGCAGAAGGCGTTAGTACTTGGACAGCGCAACCGTACAAGCCGAGGCAATTGGCTGTCGTAAAGTAAGTAGGGACTATCAATAATTATTTGGGACATCCTGTTCGTAAAGGATGTCCCTTTTTTATGAAAATTATCTGGTAGGTTGTCATCAATCAACCTGCCCAGAGGGAGGCGAGTAGCAGGATGGGGTTGACGACCCATAGCAGGCCATGGCAGGCTGCAGCGTACACTTAAAACTAGATTGATTTCAAGAATGCGCTAAATAACAATTTTCCCGTTGTCAGCAGCATAATCCCGAGGCTCAGCGGCGCGGTTTTGCCGCTTCCTTCGAAGCGAAAAGTTGGGCTGTACCATCTCTCTCTGACGAATCGAATACCTTGTGACAGTTTTGTCTTCACACCATTTTTCCCCATGTATTCCTCAGTGCCCTCTGGGTTGCATACTTGCATCTTCGAATCTCAGAGAACGTTTGACATAATTGCGAAAGAGGATAAACACAGGAAGGAAGTTGGTTCACGAGTGTATCGAATAAATATTGCACGTTGCAGCTGGCTCCCTGCGCAAGTAGTTCGGGTCGAAGAAGCAGCCATTCTTGATGACTACCGGGTGCAAGATCACAAGGTTGACGCAAACGGCAACATTACACTCTATTTTACTTTGATCTTCTTGTTCATGAGTTTGATCCTCGCCATGATCTTATCAGTCGAGGGGAGGTCCGTGGCAGGTTTATCCGGTGCTTTTATTCCCTCAAAAAACGTGGCACTATAGAGATTGTAGTATTCAAGGATGTCCAGACAGTCATTGCCAAGGGCCGTTCCATACCGGAGGTGATATATCTGCCCATCCTTGAAATACATCCGGATGAGATCTTCGCTGGTTTCGACGACAGCGACATACAGGGCACCATTTTTTTTTGCTCTGAGCAAATCCTCGATAACATCCGCAAATAACAGTTCCGATTCCATCCATCACCTCCAGATTATGCTCTAGAATTACTACCGGCACATAGAAATTGATCCATTGTAGCAAAGAACAACATTAGAAGCGAGCAAAAAAATATCAAGATTTTTCATGGCTGGATCAGCGCCGGAGGCACTTCGCAATTCAGCTCAACGATCGAATCTTCATCTCAACCGGCTGCTTCGTTGGTCCGCAGCTGACCTTGGCCGGATGGCCTACGGGGACCACGGCCATGAATTCACCTCCGGGCTCGCCGAGGAAGCGGAGCACTTCATCCTTGATCAGATAGAGCACGCCGAGCCAGACTGTGCCGAGGCCGAGGGAGGTGGCGGCGAGCAGGAGGTTCTCGACCGCAGCGGCCGAGCTCTGGATCTCCATGGTACGGAAGAAATCGTGGGCCGTTTCCTTTTCCACCTTGAAGAGCTCGGTCCCGTGTTTGATGAGGTCCCCCGTGTTCGCTACGGCAATGACCACCGGCGCCGAGAGGATGCTCTTCGCTCCCATCCGGAGGAGTGCCGCGGCCGGCCGGGGAAACGCAACGGATCGAGTGGTCACGAGCTGCGCCAGTTCTTGTTTCTTCTCGCCGCGGAGGATGATGAACCGCCAAGCCTGCTGGTTGTGGGCCGATGGCGCCGCGTTTGCCGCTTGCAGCAGAAGCGAGATCTCTTCGTCGGTCACATCGTCCCTAGTGAAGGTCCTGACGCTGTGGCGGTCCTTGATCGTTCTCAGGGTTTCATTCCGGAGGAAAACAGCAGCATCGGGCAGCATGGAGCATCTCCTTGGCAATTCGCTGTGGTGTCGTTTTCGTGAGACCAAACATATCAGACGTTGCAGATGAAGTCAAGTAAGACCGAGTCAACCCGAGCAAAATTCAGTGGATAAATGGTTGATAATTTGTTATCATACGTAACTCACAAAAGTCTTATGCAGGAGGAAGTATGGGTTTGTTTGACCGAGTCGTGGGCCTGTTGAAGGGCAAAGAAGCGAACGCTGTCGCGGTAAAACCGGGCAGGAACGAGCCCTGCTGGTGTGGAAGCGGGAAGAAGTACAAAAAGTGTCATTTTCTCGAAGACGAGGCAACCGCTGCGAAGGTCTGCTCCTTGAACTGCGGCCCCACCTGAAGCTCTAACTGAGCTGAGTTCAGCTCACATCTGCAGTGCTTAGCATATTGGGTCTTTTGTGCCTGATGGCCTGTCGGCAGCGTCCGGCCCTGCAGCGGTTACTGCCGTACGTTTTCCGACATAAGCTTTGCTACGGACTTCGCAAACTCAGCAGGGTCCTTGAGTTTCGAGCCTTCGAGCAGAAGCGCCTGGTTGTACAGCAGGTCGATATATTCTTTTAAGAGCTCGTCCTTGCTGCCCATGCTGATCAGGTTGTTCATGGCCTCGAAAACCTTATGGTTCGCGTTGATCTCGAGGATCCTTTTGTTAGACGGCACCTCCTGTCCCATGGACTTAAGCAGTTTCTCCATCTGGGCATCAAGCTCACCTTCGTCGGCAACAAGGCAACAGGCAGAGTCCTTGAGCCTGCCCGACAGGCGCACATCTTTTACCTCGTTCTTTAACTGCTCTTTTATCATGCCGAGCAACTTCCCGAATTTCTCTTTTGATCTGTCCTTGTCCGCCTGTTCAGTCTTATCGAGACTGATATCCCCTTTGATGACCGATTTTATCTTTTTGCCCTTGTACTCCTGAAGATCAAGCATGATGAAGTCATCGATATCATCGGTCATGATCAGGACCTCGTATCCCTTCTCGCGGAACACCTCGAGGTAGGGCGAGTGCATGACATTCTCATCAGGCCTGCCGGTGATGTAATAGATCTCTGCCTGCGCGATCGGCATGTTCTTCACGTAGTCGTCAAGGGTCGTGTATTTCCCCGGCTCCGTTTTTGTTGAAGGGAACAGCAGCAGATCGGCGATCTGCTCTTTCCGGGAAAAATCGAAATGGATGCCTTCTTTCAGGACCCTGCCGAATTCCGCATAAAAGGTGACATAGGCGTCATAGGTGTTCTTTTTCATGTCCCCAAGGGTATCGAGCACTTTCCTGGTAATGTTCTTTTTGATGACCTCGACATGCTTGTTGGACTGCAGGATCTCGCGCGATACGTTCAGCGGAAGATCAGAGGAGTCGACCACTCCCTTCACAAAGCGGAGATATTCGGGAATGAGCTGTTCGCAGTGGTCCATGATCTGGACCCGCTTGACATAGAGGGTCGGGCCGATCTTGTAGTCCTTATACAAGATCCCGTAGGGCGCCTTTGCAGGGAGGTAGAGCAGCGCAGTGAACTCCGACGTGCCCTCGGCGCGGTAATGGATGACCTTTGCCGGTTCGCCGAAATCGTGGGATATATGCTTGTAAAAATCGTTGTATTCCTCGGCCGTTATTTCCGACTGGTCTTTGAGCCAGATGGCCTTTCCCGCATTCATGGTCTCTTCTTCCGTGACCTTGATCTTTTTGCTTTTGTCCGCCGGATCTTCTTTTTCCTGCTCTATGTCCATGACCACGGGATGGGCGATGTAATCGGAGTATTTCCTGACAATCGACCTGATCTCCCATTCGTTCAGGTACTGCTTGTCCTCTGACTTGAGATGGAGGACCACGTCGGTGCCGGCCCGCGCCTTTTCCGCTTCGTCGATGATGAACGACCCGTCGGCGGTGGATTCCCATTTGACGGCCTTGTTCGTCATCTCCGTCGCTTTCCGGGTTACCACGACGACCTTGTCGGCGACCATGAAGGATGAGTAGAACCCGACGCCGAACTGCCCGATGAGCTCGGGCTTGTCCTTCAATGCCTTGCTCTGGAGCGCCCGCAGGAAATCCCTCGTGCCCGAATGCGCGATGGTCCCGAGCTCCGCGATCACCTCATCATGGGTCATGCCAATGCCGTTGTCGCTGATCGTCAGCGTGCCTGCTGTTTTGTCGACGATGATCTTGATCTTCCATTCACCCGTGTTCGCCAGGACGTCCTTGTTTGTGAGCGATTCGTGGCGCGCCTTGTCTATGGCATCGGAGGCATTCGAGATCAGCTCCCTCAGGAAGATCTCCTTGTGCGAATAGAGGGAGTGGATCATGAGATCCAGCAGCTCTTTTACTTCCGTCTTGAATTCCATTTTTTCAGCAGCCATCGGTCCACCTCATGATGTGATTAAATGTACGTCAGCAGCTTGATGGACGTTAGACGCACGGCCCACAGACTGCAGAGAGATACAAAAACGGCAGGGTTTTCAAAAGACACTTTATACCTATACCGTTAGCTTCTGTCAAGGGATTTAATGAAGAACAGAAAAACCGTGTTGGGGAGGATAGAGGTACAATTGTGATTTCTGATAGCTATTGCGAGGACAACTCCCGATGAATCCTTGGTCGATGTCGTATGTCGTTTCCATTCTAAACAATGAAAAAAAGTGTTTTTTACGTTCGATTTTTATTCAGTTGATTTTTTCAAGAAAAGGAATATAATTCTGCCGTTTTGTGTTGATGCTGCGGACCTGATCTACCTATTCACAGGCTGGGCTGATCCCGTTGTGGGCCCACGATACTCAAAAAGTCATCATTGCTGTAGTGCGTTTTTCATCCAATTTATCTTATTGTGACAAGCGCGCTGCATTTACTCTCATGAGAAGAAAGGGGGTGAATTAACGTGAAGAAGATCAGTGCAATTATAGCAGTCCTGGCAGTAGCCGCGGTCTTTGCTTTTGCTGGCTGCCAGAAGCAGGAGGCCCCGAAGCCTGCGGAACAGTCGTCTATGACCCCGACAACTCCTGCATCTATGTCAACCTCGACAATGCCTGCGGCAACACCTGGAATGAAGTAGCATTCCAGCAAGCAAACCACCCAAGGCCCTCCGGCTTGTCCGGGGGGCCTTCTCTTTGTTGCCGGTTCAATCTTGGTTATTGACCCGACGATCCCTCCGGAAATCCCTGTCATTCCAGTCGGGCCCTCTCTTTGCAGATATTTTCGATCCTTGGCCGGTATCTCCCTGTTTGCAGAACCTGCACAAGGGCATCCCGATCCAGGCCCGACTCATTGCCTATCTGCGTCAACACCTCGAGGCTGCTGATATCCATGCCCCCTGAAAAATATGTCCGAAAGTGTGCGCTGTGGAACTGATCGAACCTGCCGTTCCATTCCACGGAGAGGCCAAATTCCTTCTTCAGCTTGTCGGCAATGCCCATGCGGATGTAGCAGAAGGGTCAGATAGTGTCGGAAAAGACTTTTATGCGGATGCTCATGGGTTATACCTCTTGTTTATTACGCTGATAGAGCAGGGGTATGGTACCGGCTGCCGGTAATACATTGCAACGACGATGGAAACGTTAATACGGGATGACATTCATCCGATAAAAAGTCCCCCCGCTTCTTCTCCGGGTGTATAATATAGGTAGGAAAGGAAGGAAAAGGCCATGTTAAGAAAAAAAGTATTAGGTTTCATGATCCTTCCGCTGTTGATACTTGTCGGTGTGCCTGCTTATGCCGGTAGCGATCAGCAGGACGGAAAAGCGAAAGTTATGGAGAAAACCTTTATGAAACCATCTCAAGAGGAATTGAAGAAAAAGCTTACACCCCTGCAGTACAAGGTGACGCAGCAGGAAGGCACGGAACAGCCGTTCAATAACGAGTATAATGCCAATAAAAGACCTGGGATCTACGTGGATATCGTATCCGGCGAACCTCTGTTCAGCTCGATCGATAAATACGATTCAGGAACCGGCTGGCCGAGCTTCACCAGACCCATGGAACCGGGTAATATCGTGGAGAAAGAGGATCGGGGTTTGTTTTCTGTTCGGACAGAGGTCCGGAGCAAGCATGCGGAATCGCACTTGGGCCACGTTTTCAATGACGGCCCCAAACCGACGGGTCTGCGTTACTGCATGAACTCGGCGTCACTCAGGTTCATTCCCCAGGAAGACCTGGTGAAAGAGGGGTATGGGAAATATCTGCCACTCTTCGAAAAACAGCCGCATTGACTTGCCGGGGGAGAGGCTATGCACTTGCGAGATATTCGGTGATCTTGTCCCGGATGGTCGTGAAGATGTGCTCGAACTTGGCATCGTCCGATTCGAGGAGTGTGACCCTGAACCCTTTGAGATCGCAGTTGAACCCGGTCAGCGGGACGACGCAGATTCCGGTGGCGGCGAGAAGATAGTACACGAACCGCTTGTCGAGTGCCACGCTGCTGGTGATTTTTTCGACCAGCTGTTTAACGGCTTTGTCCTTTATCGGAAGGGACTGCTTGCCGTTCAGCGCATTGTCCTCGAACATCAGGGTCATATAGAATGCGCCGTTCGTCCTGTTCACGATGGTCCCCTTGATGCCCTTGAGCAGATCGTATGCGATGTTGGAGCGCTTCTCATACCTCTTGTTCCTCTGTTCAACATTGGCGGGATAGCGCTTGTCCCCGAGAATGCGCGGTATTACCGTCTGAGGCAGAGTGGTGGAGCAGACTTCGAGCATCTTGTCGTCCAGGACGCTCTTCACGTATTTCGTGAAGACCGGGTCGTTCTTCTGGTTATAGACTTCGATCCAGCCGCACCTCGAACCCGGCCACGGCAGCTCCTTTGAGATGCCCTTCATGGAGATGCCGCACACATCACCGATCACCTCGGCGAGCGGCACCGCCTTTTTCCCATTGTAGGCCATGTTGGTATAGATCTCGTCGCAGACGATGAAGAGATCGAATTCCTTCGCGATGGCTACGATTTCCTGCAGGATCTTCTTGGGATAGACCGCGCCGGTGGGATTGTCGGGATTGATGATGAGGATTCCGGAGATCGCGGGATTGTACTTCACCTTCATCCTGAGGTCGTCGACGTCGGGATACCACAGGTTCTTCGGGTCCAGGTTGTAGGAAAGGTATTCCGACCCCGCATGTGACGCTTCTGCCGAGGAGTGCGTGCTGTAGGCAGGGCTCGGCCCGATCACCCGGTATTCTTTTTTAAGCCGGCCGTAGATCTTGCCGATCGCATCGCCAAGACCGTTGAAGAAGATGATGTCCTCTTTCGTGATCCTGACCTTACCGTTCTTGTTTGCGAGTTGCGCCAGGAACTCTCGGGTCGCCTCGAGCCCCTTGGTCGGTGAATAGGCGTAGGTCGCGTCTTCACGCGTCGCCGCAACCACGATGTCCTTGATCCACTCAGGGATCGTTTCACCCTTCTGCACCGGGTCGCCGATATTCTCCCAGATGACTTCGACGCCGAGCTTGCCGAATTCCTTGGCAACAGCAACGATCTCACGAATCTCATACTTCAGTTCGTCGGCACCGATGGATACGATGTTATTTCTCATTCCTTATTTTCCTGCTTTCTCATCTTATCTGTGCGCTCTGCCAGCTCTGTGAAAGCCGCTTCCTTCCGCAATTCTTTTTTATATTACCAAATAATGGGGGGCTGAGTAAAGCGAATTATTATGATAAACAAGGCCAGGCAATACCGGGTCAGCGTATCGTCAGCCTTCCAGTTACGTATTTGCTTACGACCTCGACCGCGCCGGCGATCTCCTCGTTCCGGGGCAGCATTTCCGCAAGCGTTCGAATGTAGCCCCGCTCTTCAACCATCCGCAGGGAGCACGTGAAATTGATGTCATAGAGCCAGGCCAATTGCAGCAGCTTGAAATCGTTCAAGGTCGTGAGTGCGTCCTTTCTGGCGAGCTCACCCCGTGCCAGGCAGGCAAGGACTGCCTGCGAATAGCCCGGCAGGTCGGGCAGTCCGAGCGCGACCGCCTCAGCCCTATCCCCTTCGTCCTGCTCGAAGTATTCGATCACCACCCGCAGGATATCGAGCTTGTCCGCATCGCGGATGAGCCGGGCGAAGAGCAGGGATTTCTCGTCGAGCCCATTGGGAAGAGAAAAGATATTGTGCAGTGTTATCGATCGGACAATGATGTCCTGGTCATGCTTTGGCAGGTCATGGAGTACGTTGTGTTTTGCCAGCAGCTTCACGCCAAGGACCGCGTGATTGACCGAGATGCTGTCGTCGAAGGTCTTGTACTGCTGATATTGAGAAAATCTGCCGACGTCATGGAAAAGGGCGATGGCCTCGGCGAGCCGGGTTTCCTGCTGATCCAGGCCCAGGTCCTCTGCGATCCGCACGGCGTTCAGGCAGACCCGGTGCGTGTGCTCCTGCTTGATGTCGATGTTTCGCTGGTCCTCCTGAACCGACAGGGCGCACGAATGTACATAGTTCAGGAACCAGGTTTTGAGGGATTGTGATGCGTCGGCGTTCATGGATGGGGGCTAATGATCACTGTGCCCGGGATTTCGATCTCTTCTCCTTGTACATGAGGGTGTCCGCCCGTGAGATAAGTTCGCTAAGGGAACACGGATATGCCGGATCATAGGATTTTATCCCGGTGCTGAGCTCAAGGGTATAGAGGCGCCCCGGCCGTGCATTTCTCTCCCGCAGTGTCTCGCTCAAGCGGGTGAAGATTGCCTGCTCGTCGGAGGAGCTTATCGGTTCGAACAGCAGGACCGCGAACTCGTCCCCTCCCAGCCGGCCGATGATGTCTGAGTCGCGGAAGATCTCCTTGAGGACCGTCGCGGCTTCGACCAGCGCCAAGTCCCCTTCGGAATGGCCGATCGTGTCATTGATCTTTTTCAGTCCGTCGAGGTCCATATAGAAGAGGAGGAGCTTTTTATTGTTTCTGTTCGCCAGCTTCACCTGCTGCTTGGCGAAGGTAAAAAATCCGCGACGGTTGAGGAGGCCGGTGAGTTCGTCGGTCGTGGACATGATCTGGAGCGTCTTCTCCATGGTCTTTCGGTCCTGTATGTCATAGCAAGAACTGATGTATCCGCCGAATGACCCGTCAATTTCGTGGAAGGGGCTCCCGAATTCCACGACCCAGCGGTAGTTCCCGTTATAATACCGGAGCCGGTATTCCGTCACGTAAGAACGGCGGGAGCTGAACGATTTGGACTGGCGTGTCAGGAGCCGGTCCCTGTCTTCGGGATGGACGTTCTGGGCCCAGGCCTCACCGATCTCCTGTTTCAATGTCCTCCCCGTGTGCGCGAGCCATGACTTATTGAAATATTCGCACTTTCCATCGGCATCGGTGCGGCGGATGGGGTTCGGCAGCTCATCGATCAGCGAAAGATAAAAATTGCGCGACTTGACAATGGCCTCTTCGGCCCGCTTGCGGTCCGTGATGTCCTCGATCATGCGGATTGCAAAAAGAGGTGCGCCCTCCCAGTCGCGGATAAGGGAGACGGCAAGAAGTCCCCAGATGATTCCTCCGTCCTTTCTGATACAACGGATCGCCATCTGGTAGGAACCCCTCATTTTTTCGAGCAGTTCCCTGTACTGGGCGGCATCTGAGGGCCGGTCTTCAGGGTGGGTGAACTCGGTGAAATGCCTGTTGATGAGTTCCTGCTTGTCGTAGCCGAGCATTGTCGCGAGCCTGGGATTGTATTCGACAAAGCGGCCGGCGGCATCGACGATTGCCATACCCATCGCGGCTTTTTGGAAGAGCGTCCTGAACAGCGAATCCTCCTGCAGCGGCAGCGCTTCGGTCTTATTTGTCAACTCGTCGGTTGTTTTGCCTGTGCTGTCCACGATGCATGCCCCGGCCCTTTCCTGATAATATAATTGTATATGAAGTTGGATAGGAAATCAACTCCGGTCGGATCTTTTTCCGACGGTCTCCCTCTTTATTTTGATTAAAACCTCACGGTATGCTATGGTAACTGGAGTGATTAACGAATCGTTTTCTACTAAAAATGGGCAGGAAAAAGTCGACTTCATTGACGCTGATTCTCACTGCTCGAATGATGAAGGATCAAGATTTTGCATAAGTTTCATCCGTCGTTATCCCTATCAATGACTTTGACTTGGTTTCTCTAGGGTCCGGTCTGTCCGGGTTAGATATCCCGTGGAAGGAGGATCTTTTACAATGTTCATCCGCGAATTAAAAGACTGTGAAGAATTCATCGCAGGAGACAACTGCACGCTGCGTGAAATCCTGCACCCGGCCAAGGAAAACCTCGCGCTTCGTTACAGCCTGGCACACGCTATTGTGAAGCCCGGCGATACAACATGGCGGCACCGGCTCAAGACATCGGAGGTCTACTATATACTGGAAGGCGAAGGCGTTATGCATATCGAGAACGAGAACGCGCCTGTCCGTTCCGGCTCGACGGTGTATATCCCGCCGATGGCGGCGCAGTGCATCACGAATTCCGGAAACACAGACCTCAAATTCATATGCATCGTTGATCCGGCCTGGCATAAAGAGGATGAAGAGGTACTATGATTCCTGGTGAGAGGCCACGTTAATCAGGTCCTTAAGTAGGGCGGAATTAATCGGATTGAAGACCGCGAGGTGAAACTTGTCCTGAGAAGGCCGGGGGACAAATACAGATGGTAAAGACCAGTTCCTTTGGAAAATGCGGAGTTCATCGCGGCAATACAGTATGTATTCATTTACACGCTCCCGGCAGTTACTGGACAGTATGAGCAAGAGCGAGTATACTGTGCACAATCATATATATAATCTGCTGTAACGAAGGAGCGGGGATGCCTCGTTTTCAAAAAATATCATTAAAGGTCGGCCGGTCTGCCTGGAACCTGAAGCCGCTGTTCGCGGGCGATAACGATCCACGGATCGGGGAATCGCGGAAACTCGTCGAGAAAAAGAGCTATGAGTTCATCAACGCCTGGAAGGACCGCGCTGATTATCTCGAAGACCCGGCAATCCTGCGGCAGGCGCTGGACCAATATGAATCGTGGAAGCGAGAGTATTTTACCGACGGTAATGAAGGCTACTATTTCTGGCTCAGGATCCACCAGGACCAGAACGATCCGAAGCTGAAGGCCAGGTTCAACAAGATCGATGAGTTCAGCAAAAAGCTCGAGAACGAGAGCCAGTTCTTTTACCTGCGCATCGCCAGGATAAAACCTGAATTGCAGAAAGGATTTATTGAGTACGAGGGTCTTGCCAGATACCGCCATTTTTTGGAGCGGATCTTTGCCGAGTCGCGCTATCACCTGAGCGAGCCAGAAGAGAAGATCCTGAACCTCAAGTCCGCAACGTCCTCGTCGAACTGGACGCGGATGACGGCGGGGTTCCTGTCGAAGGAAGAACGCGCTGTGGTTACGGAGGAGGGGAAGCGGAAGGTCATGCCCTTCTCGGAAATCGTCGGGATGATGAACAGCAAGAAAAAACGGGTGCGCGACAGTGCGGCAAAGGCGTTCAACGATGTTCTGGCGAAGAACGCCGAGGTCGCCGAGGCCGAGATCAATTCCGTGTTCGCAAACAAAAAGATCGACGACGAGCTCCGCAGCTCGCCCCGGCCCGATACGCTCCGTCACCTTGCCGATGATATCGATAGCGAGGTGGTGGACGCTCTGATCGAATCGGTATCAAGGCGTTTCGCTATCCCGGTGCGGTATTACGCGCTCAAGGCAAGGCTGCTGAAGGTCAGGAAACTCGCCTATCACGAACGAAACGTGGAATACGGGACGATGGCACGGCGCTACCCCTATTCGATGTCCGTGGACCTCGTCCACAGGGTGATGGGCAAACTTGACCCGGATTTCGCCGACATCTTTGCCGGGTTCGTTCACAACGGCCAGATCGACGCCTATCCGAAAAAGGGCAAGGACAGCGGCGCGTTCTGCATGCATCACCTCATGGTCCAGCCTACCTATATTCTCCTGAACCATACCGGCAAGCTGCACGATGTGCTGACCATTGCGCACGAGCTGGGCCACGGCATCAACAACGAGCTCATTAAAAGGAAGCAGCACGCCCTGGACTTCGGCACTCCGACTTCGACTGCCGAGGTCGCGAGCACGTTCATGGAAGACTTCGTGCTCGACGAGATCCTGCACGCTGCGGACGACGAGCTGCGGCTTGCCATCATGATGCAGAAGCTGAACGACGATGTCTCCTCCATCTTTCGACAGGTGGCGTGCTATCGCTTCGAGCAGGAATTGCACAAGGATTTCAGGGCAAAGGGATATCTTTCGAAAGAGGAGATCGGCAAACTGTTCCAGAAGCACATGGCGGCATACATGGGGCGTGCCGTTGAGCAATCAGAGGGTTCGGAGAACTGGTGGGTCTACTGGAACCATATCCGGTATTTCTTCTATGTCTACTCCTACGCGAGCGGCCTGCTCATTTCCAAGTCGCTCCAGAATTCGGTGAAGCGGGACCCGGCGTTCATCGTCCAGGTAAAAGAATTTCTCTCTGCAGGACTCTCTGACTCGCCGAAGAACATCTTTAGCAGGCTCGGGATCGATATTTCGGACGAGCGGTTCTGGGACAAGGGGTTGGATGAGGTGGAGAATCTGCTGGACGAGACCGAGCGCCTGGCGAAGCGGCTGGGGAAGATCAAAAAATAAATAGATACATGGTGATGGTTCAGACACAAAAAAGCCGAGGCAGCATGCCCCGGCTTTTTTGTTATCTTCTGCTGGTGTTCAAAATAAATGGCGGGGCGGACGGGGATCGAACCCGTGACCTCCGACGTGACAGGCCGGCGTTCTAACCAGCTGAACTACCACCCCAGGAATGAGTTGTGAGTGCTGCGTTGTGAGCTCGTAGTAGAGACTATGAACTAAATTCAAAACTGTATTTCGAAATAATGGTAGGCGGAACAGGGATCGAACCTGTGACCCCAGCCTTGTAAGGGCTGTGCTCTCCCAGCTGAGCTATCCGCCCGGTTCCAACCACTTGGAGAGTGGTAATATCTATTATTCGGCAATAAAAGTCAAGAAAAAATTACAGAATACATTATGCTATACCGTGATTTTAGCCAACAACGACGCGTTGTCATTTCCTGACCAGCGGCCCGGTGACCAGCAGCGTAATCCCTTCCGCGAGCAGGACTAGGTTCAGGACCGCGCTGACACCATGCAGCTTCCTGAACTGTTTTCTCGCCGGAGAATCGGGCGATTCGCGCTCGAAAGACGTCACCTGCTGTTTTATCCTGACCGCGTCGGGATGGAGCTTGAACACGATGAACAGGTTGATGAGTAGTGCCGTTACCGCACACACCAGCGAGAGCCGATATGCGAGTTTTGACTGGTCATTCGCCACGATAAAGAACAAAATGAGGACCAGAGCGGCAAGGACAAGGTTGTACAGAAAATAGCCGGGGAAAAGTCTCCCGACGATCTCGCCCGCCTGGTCCCTAGGGTAGGACTTGAAGATCACCGGGGTGACGATGAAGGTGAAGATCGACATGCCGCCGACCCAGAGGGCGAGGATGAGACTATAAAAGGAGAACCAGGAGAGTTTCATAAGCACCTCATATCTGAAATGCAGAGGATAGACATCATCTGTAAATCTTGAATGGAATTATCTTCTCAAAGTTAATTGCTTCACCTACAAACCTGTATATTCGGGAAGTGTAAGCCATTGTCGGCAACTGATTGTACTATGCACTCAATATCGTGGAGCGAAGTGGAACGCTATGAAGATGTTTCTTCTCTCGACCTTGATGTCATATGGAGACAGGCTACGGAATCGAACCGAAGACAAACCATGCACGGTTGCCCAACGGGGTTGAAGCCCGCGGCCGGCGCCAGCAACTCAGCCAGTCTGTCCGATACTATATACAAACGAGCAAGTCAATACAAGAGCATATTTTTCAAATTCGAATGGGGATATTATGGGTAGACAGTAAAGAATACAGGTTGATACGTTATGAGTTTCAAAAAATGGAAACTACAACAAGTTCGGGTATAGCTTCTCACTTCCTGTCCATATAAAGGATCAACTTTTATTTACCTTGTGGCAAATAAGGCATTGTTCTTTCGGGGGATGGCTCGCTTTCAACGGCGCCTCTTTGCCGGGTGCATGACAAGCTACACAAACCTCCTGTGTCGTTATAGCATGGTGAATATTGTCGGGCGGAATAAACGGCGCCTTCTTCCCTGCGGATGAAAGAAAAACGAGCACAAGGATTATTACGAGAGCTGCGATGATCAACGGCCAAGTACTTTTCATATTATCTTATCGCTCCCTGATCGTATACTTCGTCACCTTATAGCAGTATCATGGGTGAATATATACCTGATGCCGAATCTAGGCAATAATAGATCAGCCGCATGACGCAAGCGGCAGTACTGACAACGGATGAAAGCTGCATAGATTCTCCCTCTTTGACATTCTCAGCGTAGGTCGAAGTATAGCATAAAGTGAGGATCGTATACATAATATTCCGGTTTGCAGAGACACACGGAAATGCGTTGTAAGAATGATATATCGCTCAATGACCAAGAATGAGGCGAACACTGAGTCGGTATGCCCGAAAAGAAAGGCCAAATCGATTGTTTTTAGCCGCGACATAAAGACTTCCCTTGTGTCCTTTGCTTGTGCCCGCGCATTGGCAACAGCAGGGTACGGCTTTGCGCGAGACGCCTTTTAGCCATGACCTTTCGGCTGCGGTTTGGACGGGTCACGAAGTATCGTAGCAGGCGGCCCCGGCGGTTGAGCGGACATGAGTCGTTTTTCTTTCTCTCTTGACCCCTTGCTGATTCTCATCTAGACTAACACTATGATGCTCGAAAGCCTTTTCAATCCCAATGCCATTGCCGTCATCGGCGCGTCCGCGGACCCGAAGAAGGTCGGGCATGCAGTGCTGAACAATCTCCTGCGGTTCAAGTTCAGGGGCGCGTTGTATCCTGTCAACCTGTCGCGCGGAGAGATCCTGGGGCTCAAGGTATACGCAAACGTATCGGACATCGGACAACCCGTCGACCTTGCGATCATCGTCATCCCCGCGAAATTCGTTCCCGCCTCGCTCCGTGAATGCGCGGCAGCGGGCATCAAGTCGGCCATCGTCATCAGCGCGGGGTTCAAAGAAGCGGGCGCAGGCGGCACGCTTCTCGAAGAAGAGCTTAAACAGATAAGCCAGGTGCAGCACATCCGCATCCTGGGGCCGAACTGCCTCGGTCTCATCAACACCGCAAATGATATGAACGCCACCTTTGCGGCGGACATGCTGCCAAAAGGCACGATCGGCTTCTTCTCCCAGTCCGGCGCCATGGGCATCGCGATCATGGACTGGGCCATCGGGAACGATGTCGGGTTCTCGAAGTTCATCAGCCTCGGGAACAAGGCGGACCTGTCGGAGATCGACCTTATCGAGTACTTTATGAACGACCCTGACACGAGCCTCATCCTCGGCTATATCGAGGACGTGGTCGACGGCAAACGCTTTATCGAGATCGCGCAAAAAGTCACCAAGGTCAAACCCATCATTCTTCTCAAATCCGGCGGCACCGAAGCAGGTGCGCGCGCGGCCTCTTCCCACACCGGCGCGCTCGCGGGGTCCGACGTTTCCTTTGACGCGGCGTTCAAGCAGACCGGCGTGATACGCGCCCAGGGCGTGCAGGACCTGTTCGATACCGCACTCGCCTTTTCCGAGGGTAAGATCCCGGCAGGGAACAGCCTGCTCGTGATCACGAACGCGGGGGGGCCGGGGATCATT
This sequence comes from Nitrospirota bacterium, assembly GCA_963796285.1. Lineage (GTDB taxonomy): Bacteria > Nitrospirota > UBA9217 > UBA9217 > UBA9217 > JALNZF01. Next base: position 323,247 of record CAWCKW010000003.1, on the reverse strand, counting down.
GCAGCGGATGCGGCCGAACGGCTCGGCATAAAGCTGCCGCACATGACTAAAGCACACATCGACGCCGTGGTCGGCAAGCTCCCGTTGAACGCCTCGGTCTTCAATCCTATCGACGTGATCGGTGACGCTACATCCGAGCGCTATGCGGTCGTGCTCGAACAGGCTGCCAAAGACCCGAACGTGGACGGGATCCTCGTGATCCTTACGCCCCAGGCCATGACGGACATGGAAAAGACCGCCGCAGCGGTCATCACAACGGCGAAGTCCACGGAGAAGCCGGTCATCACGTCCTTCATGGGCGCGAAGCGTGTGCGCGCGGGCATCGAACTGCTCAAGGCCGCATCGATCCCGAATTTCTCCTACCCCGAGCTGGCCGTCAAGGCCTTCAAGCGTCTGGCGGACCAGCGGGCGTGGACAGCCGTCGCCGGCGATGAAGCGGTGACCTGCTGGCATAATGTCGACGCAGCAGCGGATACTATCGCTTCCATTCTCAAGAATGGCGTCACCCAGGTGGGCGAAGACGAGGCCATGCAGATCCTGACCTATTACGGATTCCGGTTCCCGAAGCGGGCGCTCGCCAGGACCTCTAAAGAGGCGGTCCAGATGGCTTCGCAGATCGGGTTCCCGGTGGTGATGAAGATCTCGTCACCCGATATCCTGCACAAGACCGACGTAGGCGGAGTGCGGGTGAACGTGAAAACGCCGAACAAGGCGGAAGACGCATTCCTGGAGATAACATCCAATGCGCGGCGCATCATGCCCGATGCCTTCATCAAGGGAGTGATGATCTCTGAAATGCTGAAAGGCGGCAAGGAAGTGATCCTCGGCGTGACCTACGACCGCACCTTCGGCCACATGATCATGTTCGGCCTCGGCGGAATCTATGTCGAGGTGCTGAAGGACGTGGCCTTCAGGATCGTGCCCGTGACGCGGCAAAACGCCGTCGCCATGGTGAACGAGATCAAGACCATCGGCCTTCTGCGCGGCGCCCGCGGCGAGCCGCCGGCTGACATCGACGCCATTGCCGGTTCCATCGTTAACCTCTCGTGCCTCGTGACGGACTTCCCCGAGATCCAGGAGCTGGATGTGAACCCGCTCTTGGTGATGGAACAGGGCGCGATGGCGCTTGATGCGAGGATCATTTTTAAAAAATAGGGTCATAGGGCAAGGGTTAAGGATTTAGGATCAAGTAGCATGCACCAAGGGTCAAGGAGTAAGGGAAAAGGAGAAAACCATTATGGAAAGAGAGGTTAAAGGATTTCGGACACTGAATGCGTGGAAGAAGGCATATGAACTGACTCTCGTGGTCTACCAGCTGTCAAAAAAATTTCCTCGAGAAGGACTCTCATCTCCAGAGGGCCGCCGTATCAGTGCCGGCAAATATCGCGGAAGGATATGAGCTCAAGCATCGTAAGGAATATCTTCAGTTTTTATACATCGCAAAAGGCTCGTTGGGAGAAGTAGAGACTTATCTACTGCTGACAAAAGATCTTGGATATTTGACAGATAGTGAGTATTGTGTCGTAGGTAGTATCCGGGAAGAAACATCACGTATCATCAAGGGGCTTATTAAATCACTGGGATGAACGAGGTTGATAGTTATGCAGGCTTTTGATTTTCCTGGCCCCTTGCTTCAAGCTACTTGACTCTTTTAGGAGGTTCTCATGATTCCCATTTTCGTCGCATCCAATACCGGTTTCGCCGGCCGGACCTTTCTCACCCTCGGCCTTGCCCTGAAGCTCAGGGACATGGACTACAAGGTGGGCGTGATGCATCCTTTCGGCACCATTCCGGTGAAGAGCGGAAAGGACGTGTATGACGCCGATGGCCTGTTCTTCAAGGAGATGCTTGAGCTTGAGGAGCCGCTCGACGTGATATCACCTTTTGTCATGAGCTACGAGGAACAGACGCTGCTCTATCAGGGGAAGGCCGTTGACGCGAAGAAGCGTGTCCTGGCCGCATTCAAATCGATCAAGAAGAAGGACTTCATCATCATCTGTGGGGCCAGCGACCTCTTTGATGGCGCGCTCCTGGGTATCGATGCGCTGTCCCTTGCCGAAGACATGAAGGCCAAGGTGCTTATGGTGGAGCCCTGGAGGGGAGACAGCTCCGCGGACTCGCTCTTCGGAGTGCGGGCGATCCTCGGCAAGCGGTACGCAGGCAGCGTGATCAACAAGGTGCCGGAAGGCATGATCGAGCACGTGAAGAACATTGTGAAACCCTTTATCGAGAAGAAGGGCGTGCCGGTCTTTGGCGTGATCCCCAAGGACAAGTTCCTCGAGTCCGTGACCGTGGGGCAGTTGAATGAAATCTTGAACGGCAACGTGCTCTGCTGCGAGGACAAGCTCGGCGAATTCGTGGAGAACTTTCTGATCGGCGCCATGGACGTGGACAGCGCGCTCAATTATTTCCGCAGGACGCCGAACAAGGCCGTGATTACCGGCGCTCACCGCACCGACATTCAACTGGCGGCGCTCGAGACCTCGACGAAGTGCATCATCCTGACCGGCGGGTTCAGGACGAATGAGGTTGTGCTCGACAAGGCCCGCGTCCGCGGTGTCCCCATACTGACCGTTACCGACGACACCTTCTCCGCCATCAACAAGATCGAACTCCGCATGGGGAGGTCCAGCATCCGCGAGAAGCGGAAGGTCGAGCGGGCGAAGGAGCTGATCAGCGCCGGCTTCGACATGTTCGGGTTCCTGAAGAAGCTGGACAAGGTGTAGGCCTCAGTGACACGCTTACGGCTGGTATTTGCGCGGCCTCTCGCCTGATTTTTCGCTCCTCAAGACCGTGCCTATGCGCGGGGTCATGGTTACGGCGCAATCTATTTCGAAGGAGTACGATTTTATCTCGCGCTTCTTTGCCCCCCGTGTCGGGATCAACGAAGACCCGGTGACCGGTTCGGCTCACTGCTGTCTCGGGCCGTACTGGCAGAAGAAATTGAAACGCTATCAACTCAACGCATATCAAGCCTCTGCACGGGGCGGCGAGGTGCGCGTGTGCATTGACGCGGACCGGGTGATGCTCTCCGGCAAGGCGGTAACCGTGATGCGGGGCGAACTCATGACGGATTAGTGCAATCCTGGAAAACCAGCATTGGTGCCGCTTTTCCTTCCTTTCCTTCTTGACTCTCAAACACATTAATGCTACTTTTTTAACATGCTCGTATATCTCAACGGCCGCTTTGTGGCCAAGGAACAGGCGCGGGTTTCAGTTTTCGATCACGGTTTCCTTTACGGCGATGGGATCTACGAGACCATGCGCGCGTACGGGGGGAAGTTCTTTCTCCTCAAGAGGCACCTCTCCCGTCTGAAGCACTCCGCCGATGCCATATCCCTCAAGCTTCCCATGCGGCTCGACAAGATCGGAGACGCGCTGAATGAAGCGCTGAGCATCAACAAGCTCCAGGAGGCCTATGTCCGGCTCCATCTCTCCCGCGGCCCCGGTGAGATCGGGCTCGATCCGGCCCTCTGCGTCGCGCCGACCATGGTGATCGTCGCCAAACCGTTCCACGACTATCCCGCTGCATACTATGAACATGGGGTTTCTGTCGCGGTCGTAACAACACGTCGCAACCACCCGCTTGCGCTCCCGCCGTCCGTCAAGGGCACGAACTTTCTGAACAATATCCTTGCCAAGATCGAGGCCATTCAGGCCGGCGCGTACGAAGGGATCATGCTCAACTGGGAAGGCTATGTTGCAGAAGGGACCATCAGCAACATCTTCATGGTCAGAAAGGGGGTCCTGTATACTCCCCACCTGGACACCGGCATTCTCGAGGGTGTTACGCGCGATCTGGTGATTCGTCTCGCGAAACGAAAAAAGATCCCGGTAAGGGAAGTCATGCTCCGGCCAAAGGACCTCAGAGCATCGAACGAGTGTTTCATCACGAACACGACCATGGAGATCATGCCGGTAACGACCATAGATGAGAAGAAGATCGGGAAGGGAACCCCCGGCCCGGTCACGGCCGCCCTGCACCAGGCCTATCGGAAAGAGGTGCGCGCGTGTTTAAAGACGCAGGCCATTTAGCGCAGGTCATCGACCACACGCTGGTCAGACCGGACGCGACGCTTAACGACCTTGCCGAGACCTGCAAGGCCGCCAGAAAGTACGGCTTCGCGTGTGTGGTAGTGAATGGTTGTTATGTGGCGCAGGCACGGGAGCTGTTGTCCGGTACGCTCGTGAAGGTCTGCTCGGTCGTTGGCTTTCCTCACGGCGCGAACACGACTACGGTAAAGATCGTCGAGGCCATGGAGGCCATGAAGAACGGCGCCAGTGAGCTCGACATCGTCATCAACATCGGCATGGTGAAATCGGAGCAGTTCAACGTCGTCGAGGTCGACCTCAAGAACGTGATCGCCATGACGCCGCAGAAGATTCACAAGGTCATCATCGAGACCGGCAGCCTGACGCATGATGAGATCAGCCGCGTGTGCCGGATCGCGGTAAGCGCCGGCGCTGAGTTCATCAAGACCTCGACAGGATATGGGCCCCGGGGTGCAACGGTTGAGGACATTCATCTTATCCGCCAGGCTGTCGGGTCCGCATGCCGCATCAAGGCATCGGGCGGGATCAAGGACCTTGCATCGCTCACCTCTTTGATCGAGGCCGGCGCCGAGCGTATCGGCACCAGCGCGGGCGTTGCGATCATGGAAGAATATCTGAAAAGCAGAAGGTAGTTCTTCTCGCCGAGAAACACACAGCTTTTTATCAAAACATGTAAAGACTCCTTCCTGTAGTCGGTGAAATTGCCTTTCCTCCAATCTCATAAAGTATCAACCTGAATTTGTTAATGCATACCCGTAAATACTGATTCGATATACTGATTCGATTTTATTGACATCTCTGAAAATCGGATATATATTCGTGGCACGCATGCTAGAAAAGCATCTACCTGTATATGCTTGCATATATATGTAGATGCATGATTCCATCCCATCAATAACTGATTGTAGTTTCTCATTTCGCATTGTTTCGTGACAATTTAAAATATTTATTATCACTTTAAGGGTGAGCATGATGATAGATTACATTCCGTACCTACTCCCGCTTTGGATTATTGCACTCTATTTAATCAATGATCAAATTCGAAAAGGATCACTTAAAAAAACGACAGCACATTATAGCGAGACATTTTTCACGAATCGTTCGCCCATCGAAACGTTTAAAGCAATAATGGCATTCGCGACGCAAAACCGCTATCGAATTGATGACTTCGACGAAAAGAATCTTGCAGTAATATTAAACGAAAGAATCTCATGGAATAGCTATGGTTCCCTCTATCCGATTTATGTTCATGAGAAGGCAAGTCGAACCGAGGTGGAAGTCGGTATAACAAGCAAAGCCGGGAAATTTTTTCTATTTAGTCCGTTCACTCAAAGAGTTCTGACCCTACGTCTCGAACGGATGCTCAATGCTGTTAAAGGTGCGGTGTTCGCATACGGAATAGAAAACAAAAGCGAATAGTGCCGTAGGTCGAGGACATTAGAGCGCAACTCGACGCAATGATCCAACGATGCCGTCGAGAGGGTCGCTGAAAAACGCGTCCCTCACGGCGGCGTTGGAATATCTGAAGAGGGCTAGCAATAAATACATTGACTTAGATTTTGCAAATGGTTATAAAGAAGAAATCAAATATATGTCATTAAAAACAGGAGGGGTTGCCATGAACATGGATATCAAGAAGAGTTTTATTGTTGCGCTCAGTGCGCTTACTGTGCTTGCGGTACTTGCGGGCTGCGTGCATAACAAGTCCAAGGATGATACTGCTACGCCCCAGAAACAAGAGAAATCCGAAAAGGCCGACAAGAAAGATGAAAGCAAAAATGGCGTGATCGGCACTCCTGCGCGCGGCAGCAAATTTGCCAAGCTGAAAGTCGGCATGACCATGAAAGAAGTATTTGCCAAGATAGGTAGACCGGACAACCAATGGCAACGTCCCACAGGCAAAGCGCACATCCCGTTTTATTTTGGGGATGACCGTTGGGTGGTGGAATGCTCATACAAAAAAGAGGGCAGGTTGACTTTCAATTCCGGCGGGGATCAACAGTTGACCGCTATCGAAGTCAATAAAAACGAGTAGACTCCTTGATTTTAATAACAGGTCTTGGCGCAATATCCGCAGCAGGCATAAACCTTGCCGATACTCAAATTCGTTTGAATGCGGAAAGAGAAATGCCTGCCGGGTGTCTCTGTTTGAAACAGCTCTGAAATCCAATCCAGTCCAAACAAAAAAGCCGACGTTCAATTTGAACGTCGGCTTTCGCTTTTTGGAAAAGGGAACAGACTTGATATTATAACGCGGCTTGCTGGAGAACCGGCTCCTGCTGATGGACGCCGGCATTCTCCGGAGTACCTACCAGGATCCAGTTCTGCGGACTGTTCAGAAGTTTGCTGACCATCTGCGCGTTCAGACCGTGTCCGGATTTATGCGCGACAATGTGGCCGATGATCGGCATGCCTGCCAAAGAAAGGTCGCCGATGAGGTCGAGGATCTTGTGGCGCACGAACTCGTCCCGGTACCGCAGGCCGTCCTCATTCAGGATCGAGTCCTCGCCGAGCGCCACGGCGTTTTCCAGAGACGCGCCCTTTGCCAGGCCGTTGGCCTGGAGGGTCTTGACGTCGCTCATAAATCCAAACGTGCGGGCTTCTGATATCTCGCGCAGGAACGTCTCTTCCGTGGGCTGATACTGCAGGCTCTGTTCTTTGAGCAGGGGATGGTTGAAGTCGATGAAGTAGGAAATGCTCGTTGTCTCCGAGGGCCAGATTGCGAGGTGCTTGTTCCCCTCGCGCACGAAGATTGGTTTAATGACCTTGAGCGCGGGTTGGGCCATTTCCTGGGTCACAATGCCGGCATCGGCGATGAGCTTCACGAAAGGCCGCGCGCTCCCGTCCATGATCGGCACTTCTTCAGTATCGATCTCAACGTACACGTTGTCAATATTGAGCCCGGCGAAGGCCGCGAGCAGGTGCTCAACGGTTTTCACGGACGCGTTGTTCTGGCTGAGCGTGGTGGCATAGCTTGTGGAATCGGTATTGGCGGCCATGGCCCTGATCCGGGTGTTGGACAGGTCGGTCCGGATGAATACTACGCCGGTGCCCGCCGAAGCGGGCTTAAGCGTCATCTGCCCGGTCTTACCGGTATGCAAACCGATGCCTTTGCAGAGGATGTTGTTCTTTATTGTTCGCTGATATCTTATCATGATGATATGCCCTTTTTTCACCATAGACAATAGCAATAGGTATGCCATTTATTTGTTTCTATTAAAATTATTTAAAATCAACATGTTAAATAGTGATGAAACGTATGCAGTGGTTAAAATGACTCTATTTCGGTAAGGTAATGTTGCCATGAAGACACAGTTGGGAGTAAAAAAAACAATATTATCAATAGCTGTCAAATCAAGTTCAACGTCCTCGTCCGTACACATCTGAACCACGTATGCCACGTATACCACGAAAGCAGCCAAGATCAGATCGGCAGCAGGCTCCGGCACGAAGAGAAATCAGAGTAAATCAGGTGTTAGATCAACCCTATAATTTTTCAATTCTTCTTTGTGTCCTGGTTTGCACAGTGGGAAACTATCATGTCTATCTGCGTGAACCTATATGGCGAATAGAGCGAACATATGCAAAACGCTTCTCTTGGTTTTCCATTGACATGTCATGCCGAGGTGTGATAAATTTTTTACATTCGGAACAACACGCCAACTATCTTATCTGGACGGGGTGAACATGCAGACAAAGCTCGATGAGCTGTACAAGCAGGGGATGGAGGCGTTCGATGCTAAGGATTACGAAAAGGCAGGGCGTATCTTTCAGGACCTCCTGGCCATTAATCCCCGGTTCGCCGACATTCAGAACAAGTTGGGGATCATCTATAACCAGACCAACCGGCTCAAACTCGCCGCACAGTCCTTTGAAAAGGCGCTAGACCTGAATGCCGGGTACACCGAGGCGTCGCTCAATCTGGCTATTACGTACAGCGACCTCGGCATGTATGAGAGGGCTCGCCAGGTCTTTGAGCGCGCTGCCCACTTCACCGAGTTGACGGCGGACAAGACCTCCGCGGCCTCCGGAATCGACCCCTTCATCAAAGGCAAGCTCGCGGCCGAGCATTTGCGGCTTGGGAACATGTACTATGGTCTGCGGCTCCTGGATGAGGCGATCGACGAATATAAAAAGGCCCTGCGCCTTTCGCCGAATTTTGCCGATATCATCACGCAGCTCGGCATTGCCTTGCGTGACCAGGGGCACTACGACGAGGCCATCAAGGAATTTAACCGCGCCAAGATAAGCAATCCCCGCTACATTGCTGCGCGGCTGCACCTCGGCATCACCTATTATTCGCAGGGGTTCGTCGGTCTCGCCGAGGAGGAGTGGCAGGAGGCGCTTTTATACGATCCTGACAACTCCGCCGTGAGGACGTACCTGAATTTCGTCAAACCCCAACAGCCCTGACGGAGCGCCGCTTTTGGACCTTCTCGACATACAGGGCCTGACCACGCATTTTTTCACCCGTGCGGGCGTGATCAAGGCGATCGACAACCTGAGCCTCAGGCTGCAGAAAGGCCGCGTGCTCGGCCTGGTCGGCGAATCCGGGTGCGGCAAGACCGTGACCGCGCTCTCCATTCTCAACCTCGTTCCCTACCCCGGTAAGATCGTTTCAGGCAAGATCCTCTTTGAAGGCCGGGATTTGCTTGCCCTCTCTCCCCAAGAGATCAGGACCATCCGCGGGGCAAAGATCTCGATGGTCTTCCAGGAGCCCATGACCGCGTTGAATCCCGTCTTTACCGTGGGCAACCAGATAGCAGAAGTCCTGACCGCGCATCAGGATATATCAACGCAGCAGGCCAGGGACGCTGCGGTGGAGCTTTTGCGATCGGTGGGCATTCCATCGCCGGAGAAGCGTGTGGCAGAGTACCCGCATCAGCTTTCGGGCGGCATGCGCCAGCGCGTGATGATCGCCATGGCCATTGCGTGCAAACCATCGCTCATCCTCGCCGATGAACCGACCACGGCGCTCGATGTGACGATCCAGGCGCATATCCTTGAACTGCTCGGCAAGATCCAGGCCGAGATGGGCATGGCAATGGTCCTCGTTACCCACGATCTCGGGTTGATCGCAGAGCGCGCCCACGAAGTGGCGGTTATGTATGCCGGACGGATCGTGGAGCAGACGGATACCCGCGAGCTTTTCGCGAATCCCCAGCATCCCTACACGCGCGGCCTCATGGCCTCGATCCCGAGGCCGACCGAGGCGGGAAAGAACAGGTTGCGAACGATTCCCGGGACGGTGCCGCGCCTGTATGATCTGCCGAAGGGATGCACGTTCTCTCCACGCTGCGAGATCAGGACCGCTCAGTGCGTGGTGGAGCCGGCACTCGTGGAGATAAAGCCGGGACACCTCGTGAGATGCTGGGAAGCAAGATAAAACAAGCTCCAATTGCCAAGCAGCAAATGACAAGTGAGCTCCAAACCGCAATAAGTAACATATAGACTGTTTAACGACTGAGAACTTATGACAGGGAATTATTCGAGTTGTGTAATTTGAATTTTGGCATTTAGATGAATGACGTTCTTCTTCATATAGAGAATCTGAGAAAAACGTTTCCCGTGAAAGCCGGACTGGGCAGGACCATGCGGGCGACGGCTGTGGACGGTGTTACGCTCTCGGTGGGTCGCGGCGAGGCCGTCGGCCTTGTGGGTGAGAGCGGGTGCGGCAAGTCAACACTCGGCAGGCTTGCGCTCAGGCTGCTGGAGCCTACATCCGGAAGCGTCTCGTTCGAGGGGAAGGACCTGGGCTCGCTCCGCAAGCAGGAACTCAGGGAGCTCCGGAAAAAGATGCAGATCATCTTCCAGGACCCTTTTGCATCGCTCAATCCCCGCATGCGCATTCAGGAGATCATCACCGAGCCGCTCGTGATCCACGGCCTGGCGAAAGACGATGCGCTAGAAGCGCGGGGAGCTGCCCTGCTCGAAAAAGTAGGGCTGCCGGTTGATGCTCTGCGGCGGTACCCGCACGAGTTCTCCGGCGGCCAGCGCCAGCGCATCGGCATTGCTCGCGCACTTGCGAGCGGGCCGTCGTTCATCGTGGCTGACGAGCCGGTCTCGGCGCTCGATGTGTCGGTCCAGGCTCAGATCATCAACTTGCTTGGGGACCTGCGGGAGGAGCTGAAACTTTCGTTCCTGTTCATTGCCCACGATCTGAACATCGTGCGCCACTTCTCGGACCGTGTTGCCGTGATGTACCTCGGCAAGATCATGGAGATCGCGCCCGCTGAAGGGATCTACAAGAACCCTTCCCATCCCTACACCGAAGCGCTTCTGGCTGACATCCCGGTTGCCGATCCCACGGTGAAAAAGCAGCACATCCTGCTCAAGGGTGATATCCCAAGCCCTACACAGATCCCGACCGGATGCCGCTTTCACACCCGCTGCATCTACCGCTTCGAGCCTTGCGACAAGACCGTACCGAAGACAACCGACCTTGGTAACGGTCATTTCGTTGATTGCCATCTGAGGGGATAACCCGACCTACAGCAGGTAGACGCAGATGAACGCAGTTTTTTGATGCACTGCTGCAATGATCCTGTGGGGGAATTAACCGGCATGACGACTTGCTGATCCGGGGCCAGGCTTGAGAAAATCCGCTTTACTCCTCGTACATCCGCGGTCGTCTGCCCTGGTTAGGAGGCGCGGGAGAGCCTGACGCAGGGATGCATTATTTTTCCGGGGAAGGTTTTGATGCTATGCTGAAGATCTTGACCGAGACATCCTTTCCTTTCACCGTTACCGCGTCGATCTCCTTCATCTCGACGCGCCACAGCGTCCCTTCTTTGATCAAGTGCTCGATCTTGGCCATGGTAAACTCCGTGATCAGGATGCGAGAATCATACTTCCGCGTGAGTCTCTCGACGCGGGCGCCGAGGTTTACATGGTCGCCGATGATCGTGAAATCCATTTTTTTGTCCGCTGAACCGATATTGCCGATGAGCACTGATCCGGTATTCAGCCCGATGCCGATGTCCAGCGGAGCCTTGCCCTCGTCCCGCCATTTCTTTTGAAGCTGATCAAGCCGGTTCGACATGTTCAGCGCGCATTTGACCGCCAGCTCGGCGTGGTTCGGCTGGTCGAGCGGCGCTCCCCAGAATGCCATGATCTCGTCACCTACAAACTTGTCAAGGGTTCCGTCCCACCGGAAGATGAGGTTCGTCATCTCGCGGAGATACTCGTTCAGATGGGCTACGACCTCCTCTGGCTGCCTGTGCTCGGAGAAGGTGGTGAAGCCGCGCACATCGGAAAACAGCACCGTAACCTCCTTGCGATAGCCGCCAAGCTTCGCCATCTCAGGATGCGCGATGAGCTGCTCCACGATCTTGGGGGAAACATAGCGGCTAAACATGGCTTTGAGTTCGTGCGCCCTGCGTTCCTCGGTAAGATATTTGAACGAGCCGGAGAACCCCGCGATCAGGACCAGGTTGAAAAACGGATAGACAAAATTCAGGTACAGCCCCTGATAGCTAAAGAGATACTGGTTGACGACCACATAAGCAATCATCAGAAAAGCGGCTGCGCCGATCACCCGGGATGCCTGGAACCGGGAGAACAGCACCGTAAGCGCCAATCCGGTAAACAGGATGATCAGCGACGCAACGGAAACCGGGACGTCATGAATGAAGCTCTTTTCCAGGATGTTAGCGGACACGGTGGCGTTCTTTTCAACGCCGGGCATGCGCGCAGAAAAAGGGGTGACTGCGAAATCAAACGTTGAGAGCGCTGATGTGCCGAGGAACACGATCTTGTTCTGGAAAACCGATAGAGGTACCCGCCCATCCAGCACGTCAGCGGCTGATACAGAATGAAAAGTCCTTTCAGGGCCGAGATAATTAATTCGCATCCGTCCCGACGCGTCGGAGGGGATGAAGGTATCTCCGAGCTGAACACCCCGCCCGGCATGGACGGTCAACGCGGTCACATCCTTTCCCATCGAGTATGCGGCCGTTATCAGGGAAAGCGACGGATACAGCTCGCCCCCATATTTCACATACAAACATTCCCAGCGCAATTTCCCATCCATGTCTGCGGGGCTGAACACATGCCCAAGTGCTGTGTTTGCCGACAGGGACGGGATTGACATCTTCCCCTTGGTGACGGTCACGACAGTCTTCAGTCTCGACTGGTCCTTGATACTGGTGATCGCGTTGTCAAACAGGTAACCGGGGGTGTCCTGGCCAGTTTCCGGCTCCAGGTCAAATCCCGCCGCGAGTACGATCTTGCCGTATGCCGGTGCAAGGGCCCTGCCCAGCGCGGCATCGGCCCTCGCATTTTCATGCTCGGGATAGAAGATGTCAACGGCAAGGACCGCAGGACCGCCTGTCACAAGCGTGCTGATAAGCCGTGCCTGGAGCGTTCTCCTCCATGGCCAGCGGCCGTAGCGCTCGAGGCTCTTTTCATCGACCTCGACGATCATGATGCTCTCGGGCACCACGGGCGGCTTGAGCAGGTTTCGGATCTTGAACCGGTAGTCCAGGAATGCGGATTCGATGTTCTCTTCAATGAACCGCGGGGACCAGAGATGCAGGAGGAGGAACAGAGAGGTACAGACGGCACCGAAGATGAGGACAACGTGAGGTTTTTTGAAGGGGATCATTCATTCAGCCTTTATTTTCGCAGGTGCTGCAATAAATGTCATCTGCACGCGGGTGGTACCGGCACAGCCGAAATTGTGGGAGAATAACTGACCGAGCCGCCTAAGCAGATATCAACACCACCTGCGCAACCCGTTGTGGCGGTGGTTGGCCCGACGGGTGATGTCTTACTGTCGTGATCCCAGGAGTTTGCCGTTGCATCGACGCTGATCGTGCCGGCAAGATTGAGATCCGTAGTGGTATTACAATAAATGCTGTTGTTGTTGATTGCGGGTGACGCAGGACTGCCAATAACCGATATTCCCGTGCTGTTGCTTATGATCGTATTGCCATTGATCACAGGGCTGACATTGGATATCGATATCCCGGTACCGTTTGTGCTAACTTGATTGTCATTGATTAAAGCCGTCCCGCCAGTCAGGGAAATCCCGCTTGAGCTGTTGCTGTCGATCGTATTGCTGCTGATCGTTGAAGTTCCTCCCGAAACCACAATGCCATTTACGTTGTTATTGATCATATTGCTGGTGATCGTTGGTGCTCCACCGGACACCTGTATTGCGCCGATATTTGCGGTAAAGGTGTTGCTCGAAATGAGGGCACTTCCACCGGTAATGCTGATCCCGTATCCAGGCGACGCATTATACGCACAATTGCTCATTCTGGAGTTCATAACCGCGGAATTATTTTGTAATGCTATGCCGATATTGGTGTTGTTCAAACTGCACTCCACGAGGGTATTATTGATCGTCGTAGCGCCCAAGGCATCATCGATCAAAGGGTTCACTACCAGCGATCCGGTTTCCGTCACCGTGCAGCCATCAATGATCGCTGCAACGTTCCCCGCGATAGCGACCGGGGACCCGCTGATCGGCCTGTATATGATGGTCGTATGACCTGGGCCCGTGCAGGCCAACGCGGTACCTGATTTGAGCTGTAGTGTGGTCACCGGAGTATACGTTCCCGCTGAGACAAAAATACCCTCGTTCCCCGGAGTTGCTGTCAGGGCCTTCGATATGGTCTGATACGGGTTGGCCTGCGCGCCTGTTCCGGTCGTGTCACTTCCGGACGTTGCCACATACAACCCGGGATAGACAAAGGACCGTTCGACCATATTGGTGTCGATGATGCCAGCCTCGTTCATCGCCCTGACCACGAAGTAATAGATGGTGCCGGGCGTCAGGTTCGAGACCGTGAACGAGGTTGTACCTGGCGGGCTCGTATACGTCGGCGTTGTGAAGAGCTCCCCTGTCGGCGTTGTCGCCTGATAGATTAGATACACGATGTTGGCAGACGGAGATACGACGTCTGCTGCCGCGTTCCATTGCAGTTGTGAGCTCGATATGGTCAAGATCGACGCGGAGACGAGACCGGCGAACGTTGGCGAGTTCACTCCCGTGAGGGTGATCGCGAGTGAGACTGGCTCACCGGTAAGGTCCGCGGTTGTCTGGCCGCGGTAGGCCGCGACGCCGGATGCGGCCAGCCCTTCCACCAGGAACGTTCTGTTTGTGCCGTTCGGGACCTCGATGGTGATAGTGACGCTCGGGAGCCCTGCAACGGGAACCAGTGAGATGATGTTCGTTATATCCGCTGCAGACACGGTCACTTTAATATCGGATACCGCTGACGGAATGGCTGCGGTGGCTATGGTGGTCTGGAGCAGACCCGCAATGAAGTGTTTAAACCGTGCCCAGGTGTTCGCGGGCTGTACCTGGACGGCAGCGCTGGAGGAACTTCCGACGGTGATGGTGACAAGTGACGTGCGCGTCGGCCCCACGCCGCTGCAGGAATGGAGCAGGAGCATGAATAAGATGCAAATTGGTATGATGAAATGGAGCTTCTTCATGTCATTGCCCCGCGTGCTACTGGAATGTCAGATTCAGATTTACTGTTGTCACACTTTTTGGAGCCTGGTCCAGCGGCGGGGCGGCAGGAAAGATCCGCATCACGTCTCTGATGTCGCGTCCGCCGAACACCCGTGGCGGCACAAGAGGGTCCGGAGGCGCATCACCGCTTACCTCGGCGATGATCACGCCGACCTCGCTTCCCCGGCCGATGTCCGACTGAAAATTAATGGGGACCGGCGTTCCCGGGGGCTGATGCGCGGGCACGAACACCATCTGACCTGCCGTCAGGGTGCGCGAGCCCTTGATCGTCTCGTCACTGCTCTGCACAAGCACGCTTCCTTCGATGACAGCCACGCCCGTGCTGTCTATTCCTTTGTCGTACCAGGTGATGAACACCGTGCCACGGGCAGCGGTCAATGCGGTTGGGGTCGTTACCGTGAACTCCTTACTTCCGACAACGGCCCGTAATTTTCCGTCGGCGAGCTCATAGATCGATTCACTGCGTTTGTTTTCCGGGCTGTAGAGATACTTCCTGATGATGAGTTTGCTGTTCGCGCCGAGGGTGAGTACGCTATCGTCCCTGAAGAGCATCTTCATGCGGGACTTTTCCAGGGTAATCACCTGATCGGACTCCAGAAGAGGCGTCTTCGGCGTCGCAGAGATATCTTTTTTAGTCAGTCGCTTGATGACGGCCTTGCCGCGCAGGGAGACAATGTCGCCGGCTTTGTCCGCGGCAGCGGAAGCGAACGGGGCCGCGAGCAGCGCGGCGAACGCAACGAGGATGTGTATGCGCAGAAGATTCATCATAATGTCACGACCACCGAGAGCCCCACTATATTTCTGCTGTAGTCATAGGGTGAAAGGGTCGACTGGTTCTTCACATACAGCTCCGATAGGTCGATTCTCATGCGCCTGGAGATTTCCCGGACGATGTTCAATGAATATTCCTGCACTCGGTCGTTCCGCTTGTCCGTAAACCCGGGAAACGTGTCACCATAGTTCCTGGCAGTGTACGACAGTCCCGCAAAAAACGTGAAGCCGGAGAATACCGCGTGTGCGCCCGCGGACCCTTTGTGACCCGTATATGACCAATTGGATGCGGATGTGAAATCCTTGTCATAGGCATAGCCCGCTGAAACACCAAGGTCCTTGCCAAGTTCATGACGATAGGTCAAACCAACAGCGTTGTTGTTCCCGGACCGGTCGGTATTCCCGATAAAGTCGCTGTTATCGAAGAACTTCTTTGACTCATGGGTATAGGCAAGTTCTGCGGTCTGATATGAAGAGAGATCCAGGGACACTAACGGCATGATCTGGTGAATAATGCTGTAGCGGTCTCCTCCCACAAGTGAATAGCTATACTGGTAGTTCAGGCCTGCCCGCACATCATCGGCAACAACGATCTTTGCGCCGAGGCCGAGATTGTGCTGCTGGACATTGAAGCCCTGAATGCTGTTGTGCACGCTCTGGTAAAAGCGGTACCCTGCTTCGGCGGTTGTGCGTTCCATCTTTATCAACGGGTATGCGGCGTTCACCATCGCGATAGCGCGCCAATCCGCCTTTTTTCCGTCCGAGGCTGCTGCGTCAGACGGTTCCAGAATAACGTTCGAGTCATACTGGAGCCCGGCGAGCACGTCCAGGGTGAACGCCTCTTTCTTATGTCCAGCTTCTTCTGAAGACAGGAGGTCAAGATACCTTTTTGCGCCGATCGTCAGTTGCTCCTCAGCACCGCCGTCGGCAACTTCACGGAACAGGCGCCCGGCATTTTCCGAATCCCCGAGCTTGTAACTCGAAATGCCAAGTTCATAGCGGGTCCGAAAATCGGTTCTGTCGATCTCAAGGGCCTTCAGCAGGACCCTGTGGGCGGCAGTAAAGTCTCCTGACCGTGAATAAGCGATGCCGAGCGACTGGGTGGCCGCCTTGTCATCTTCTTTGATTTCCAGCGCTTTGTTAAGTGACGCAATGGCTTCACTGTATTCACCGGTCTCAATTTGCAGCGTGCCCTTGGCAACCGCTATTTCATAATCCCTGTTCGCGTGTTCCTGCGCACAGGAGGGGGAAACCGTCATGACGAGATGTAACAAAAGACCGATAAAAATGATCTGTTTAGTGAATGGTACGTGCATTTGCGGAGTCTATCATATTTTTTTAATGGCAGTCAAGGCTGTTTTTCCCACTGTATCCGGCAACAAGAGTAAGATTCTCTGTTAATTATCGTAACGAGGCATTCGCTTTGATCGGTGATTTTTCCCTTCCGTCTGCTGGTGCGTTCTTCGCACTTATGTCGTTTGTCATTGCTATTTTCTCAGTTTTGCAAAATCATTGGCCCGGCCGATATTCATAAAATCAATCAGTTGGGTTTTGGCATGGTTGATGCAATTTATCTAAGCAAGACGAACGAAAAGGAGGAAACGACAATGAAGACCACAATAGCAAGAAAGACAGCATACATCGGGGCAGGCGCAGGACTGGTGCTCTTCGCGCTCTTTGGGCTTCTGCCGGGCAGCCTGCTGGGCGGCGCGATGGGCATCAATATCGCGGGATGGTTCTTTGGGCTTCCCCTCCAGCCGGGACTGGTATCGAGGGTCATCGTACTCGCATCCATGCTCCTCGGAGTTCTGGTAGCCGGCATCGTGATGGTAACGGCCACATCAACGGTCGGCTGGCTTGTCGGCAAGGCCCTTGAATCGGGCACGCATGCCAAAGAGCCGGAAGAAGCAAAAGCGGGCCAGAGATAAACAGAGGGGCAAGATACTATTCAACAAAATATAACAGCTGCGGCTGAAAGGAGATTCGCCATGAAGAACGAGACAGTCAAAACAGGAATGAAGATCGGAGCATCAATAGGGGGGGTGGTGTTTCTGGTATTCGGGATCATGCCGGGGTTCTACTTCGGCAGCTTCGGGACGCTGATCCTGCTCCAGAAGCTGATGGGCGGGACAGTTGAGCCGACCCTCATAGCGCGGGCAATAATCGTGATGGGGATCGTGGTCGGGATCGCCTGCGCAGCAGCGGTCTGCCTCGTGGTCGGCGGGCTGATCGGCACGGCGATGGGCTACCTCGTATCCGCGCCGAGTGCGATGAGAGAGAAGGCAGCAGAGAAGGCGTAGTCGAATTTCTGCAAGCTGATCATAAAATTATTTTGGAGGGGCAGCCCTGAGCGGCTGCCCCTCGTTGATGACCAGGATGATGACACAGGCGGTGAGAAATCACCGCCTGTGTTGTTTTGCGTGCCCGGCCGGCTGTAGAAACGAGGATGAGCAAGGCCTCTCCGCATGCTGATGCCGTACTATAATGAGCGGCCGCATTTCACAGTAATTATTTGAGGGAGATTTCATGTATTAATCGTTAATATACCATGGCATATTAACCGAAACGCCAATCGCAAAGAAGTTAGGAAAAATTATCTTCATGGTCTTGATCAAAAAACCAGAATAGCCTGTATTACAAAAGCGCACAATTCTTAAACCTATAAAGAGCATTTAGTCACAGATATACAAGTGAAGGTCCACATAGGTCGGATCATACAGAATAAATAAGCGCTTGATCCGAAAAAAGGCATCGCTAACTGGATGAAGTCATTAACAAGCTTTTCTTTTTTCTTAACGTCCGGAGCCTGACTTCGCCTGGATCTATCGGGGCGGCCTTGCGTGCATAACTGCTGTTTTTTTTAGATTAAACATTACCGCTTGATGTTAGTCTGCAAAAAATTACCCCACCTATGATACGAAAGCACTAAGAAAAGCCCTGCATTATTAAAATAATCAGCTCCCGGAGCGAGGACTTGGAGTCTTACAAGCTCGCATTGTGGCACCGACGCTTTGAAGAAAGACCGGCTATTCTAATGCCGATAAAACAACAAAAAAAAGTATTGACAATAATTTATATTTCTGTATAATCAAGCATATTGGATATTAATAACGCCCTGAAGGATTACGGGGGCAAATCATAACCTGGTTATATATGCAAATTTTGTTCAACAATGCAAAAAACTGTTCAACCATGGGGATGAACACATGACAATCCCAAATAGAAGTTCGGGGTTTCGTTCCTCACTGAGAATACTCGTATTTATCCTGGTAGTTTCGGGGTGGCTTTTCAGTAACAGCGCCTGGGCCTCGATCGTCAATGAGCCAATGACCGGCATGTCCTCTCCCGGATGGGTGATCGGCGGAAGCGCCTACCTTACTGCAAGTACCGGCGTCGACACCGCCGGGGACGGCTGGCTGCGAATCACCGAACCTCTCACAAATCAGTCGGGGTTCGCCTTCTTCGATTCTCCCTTTGATATCTCCACGGGTGTGGTCATCCAGTTCGATTACGCGACCTGGGGCGGGAATGGGGCCGACGGATACAGCGTCTTTCTTTTTGACGGGTCCTATGATGCAATGACCTTCGCGCCCGGCGCTTCAGGCGGTTCCCTCGGATACGATAAAAAAACCGTGGCCCCGCTTCATTCAGGCCTCACCGGCGGATACATCGGCATCGGCATTGACGAGTATGGGAACTTCTCGAATCCCAGCGAGGGACGCCTTGGCGGGCCAGGTCAGCAGGTGAACGAAGTGGGCGTTCGCGGGCCGTACAATCATCCCTCGGGTGCCTATTACTGGCTTGGCGGATCGGGCGCCATAGCAGGAAATCAACTCGCTTTCAACAACCAGTTTTATCGGCCGATCCAGTATAGTTCCCAATACCGCAAGGTCGTGATCAAACTGACGCCGGTCCCTGCGCCAAATTACCTGCAGGTCGATACCTATATCCAGTTCGGCTATAACCAGCCAGTGACGCCGGTGATCACGGGACTCTTTACCGGCAGGCCGATACCAGCTTCGGTCAAGATCGGTTATGCGGCAAGCACCGGCGGCTCCACGAACTACCATGAGATCCGAAACCTGCTGATAGACCCGCTCCAGACGGACATTGATCTCGCGATCACCAAACTCGTTTCGAATCCCTCGGTTACGGCGAACGGTCAGATCAATTATACGATCACAGCGAAGAACTACGGTCCTGCCAATACGACAGCCGTCAATGTGCCGATCGATGATACTTTTCCGGCCCTCGTGACCGGCGTCACCTGGACCTGTACCGGCTCAGGCGGCGGAGTCTGCGGCAGCGCTTCGGGTACCGGCACGATCAACATCGCGAGCGCCGGCACCGCTACACTGCCTTTTAACGGTTCGGTGACCTATACGGTACGGGGGACGGTGAGCGGCTCCGCGACGCCAGGCACCCAGATCATGAACACGGCTTCATTGACCGTGCCTGCGGTGATCACGGACTACAACTCCGGCAACAACAGCGCGTCCGTGCTTGCAACCGTGACCGGCGCTACTGTTTCTGTTTCGGGCTTTGTCTTCAATGATGCCAACCATAACGGTACCCTTGATGGCGGTGAAACGGCGGCCAACACGGGAAGTAATTATTACGCGAAACTATTCCGATCCAGCAATATGATCACGGCCCTGCAGGCCGTGCTGGTAACCGCGGGGTCTTACACGTTTGTGAACGTGCCTTCCTATGAGAATTACACGATCATTCTGAGTACAAACAACAGCCTGATCGACCCGACGCCGCTATTTACGGCCCAATGGGTCGACACGAACCCTCTCAATTTCACGCTCTCGAATGTGATCGTTGGCGGCTCCAGCGTGAGCAGCCAGAACTTCGGCGTGTACCATGGCTCCCGCATTTTTGGCAGGGTGATCAATGACAACGGGTACAATGGCGCTCCATCAAATGCCAACGACGGTGTGCTGAACGCGGCCGAGACCGGGGTCTCCGGCGTGACGGTCTGGCTTACGAACAATACCGGCGGCACGACCTATGACACTACAACCACTGACAGCGGCGGCACCTTCATGCTGTTTACGAACACGGCAAGTAAGACGCTGAGGGTTTACGAGACCAATCCCGCGGGTTACCTGTCGGTGAACGCCAATGTCGGGAGCACCGGCGGCGCTTACACCATGGGACCGCCCGAATACATCCAGTTCACTTACACGCTATACAACAAGTACAACGGCATCATCTTCGGCGACATACAAGACAATGTGTTCTCGCCTTCTTCTCTAACACAGATAGGCAGTTCCCCCTCCTTGGTCTATTTTGGTCATGTGTTTACGCCCGGGAGCGGCGGGACGGTCAGTTTCGTTGTTTCCAGCCAGACCCAGACATGGCTGAAGACGCTCTATAAGGACGTAAACTGCAACGGTTCCTATGACGCGGGCGACATCGCGCTGCCCGCCTCGTTTATTGCCAGCGTTGGAACGCCGCTCTGCATCCTGGTCAAAGAAACGATCCCCGCAGGCATAACGCTCGGGATCACGGACCAGATTGTCACCCGGGCGACATTCGTGTTCACCAACTCCATCGGGCCGCTGACCGGCACTTACAACGTGACCGACACCACCACGGTCGCGCTGTCGGGTCCTTCAACAACTGTCTCGGGCATGGTCTACAACGACGCCAACCACAGCGGCATCCGGGACGCTGGTGAGAACAGCCCCAATCTTGCCGGCATTTATGCGAAGCTCTTCCGGTCGAGCAATCTCGTTTCCGCACTTTCGATCACATCGGTCGATCAGGCCGCGGGAACCTACACATTCAATCTCGTGCCGACCAACGACACGTACACGATTATCCTGAGTACCACGAACAACACTGCCTTCGACCCGTCCTTCCCCTCTACCCAGTGGATCTACACGAGTCCGGTCAATTACACCCTCTCCGGCGTGGCGGTGGGCTCATCGAATCTGACCAACCAGAACTTCGGTGTCTTGAACGGGACCCGCATCGACGGACTTGCGTTAAAGGACGATGGGGCCGCCGTGGGTGCGAACGCCAACAACGGTGTCCAGAACGCAGGAGAGACGGGCCTCTCCGGCATGAACGTGAGCATCTGTGACGACAGCAGCTGTACTTCCATCGACACGGCCACAACCGACGCTAACGGGGCCTATTCGCTCTACGTGCCCTGGGGCACTAACTTCACGAAGGCTCGGGTCACGGAGACTACGATTCCGGCAGGATACTCCATGGTGAACTACAACCCTGGCAGCGCCGTTGGTTCTGGGGTGAACCTCGGCAGTCGCGATGTCACCTTCACGTTTACCCGGGGGACCGAGATCACCGGCCTTGTACTCAGCAATGTCCCGGACAATATCCTGTCTCCGTCCTCGCTCGCTCTGAGCGGCGGGCAGCTTGCCCAGCTTTATTACGCACATACATTTTCGCCCGGGTCGGGCGGTATGGTCAGTTTCGCTGTGAACAGCAGAAGTCAGCCGACCTGGCCTGCGGTCGTTCTGTATCAGGATGTGGATTGCAGTGGAATCTACAACGCGGGCGATATTGCATTGCCGGGTTCCATCAGCGCGACTGCGGGAACGCCGATCTGCATCCTGGTGAAGGACACGGTCCTCTCGTCCGCGCCGACCGGCACCATCGACCAGATCGTAACACGGGCCACGTTCACGTTCACCAATTCATCGGGGCCGGTAGTAAATGCTTATACGGTTACCGACACCACCACGGTTCAAACGCCGAACCTCTCGACATCCACGAAGACCTGGACGGACCTGAGCGGCGGCCCCGGCGGCGGCAACGTGAATCCCGGCGATGTCCTGCAGTACACGATCACGCTCATCAACAGTTCTTCGACGGTGACGGCCTTCGGCGCGCAGGTCACTGACACGATTTCGACAAATCTATCGAGCCTCCTGGTGGTAAGCATACCTTCCGGCGCCGCGGACTTTTCCACCGCCACAACGCTTGACATCCGGAGCATCACGGTCCCGGCGAGTGGCTCAGTAACCATCGTCTTCAACGCCACGGTCTCGGCAATGTCGGGCTCGATCGCCAACACAGCGAACATCACCCTTCCGGTGGGCGCAGGGCCTGCAGTGTCCTCGACCACGGCCACGATCGTCTCGCTGATCGGCAATAAGCCGCTCTATTTCTACGGCGGGGCAAGCTCCCCCTACCTTATGTCGAGAACGCCGTCATCTGCAGTCGCGCCGAACACGACCGCGATCACGATCGCGAGCGCCGCCTCCGCTGTCTGGTCGCTCCAGACCCAGCCTCTGCGTAAAGACGTCACGATCACCGCGAACGTCCCCCTGACGCTCTATCTGCGAAGCCTTGCGGGCAACAATAACACCAATCACACCGCGGCGGCAACGCTCAACTGCTCGGCGAGCTGGGGCGCCAATGCCTTCACCGGAACCACGACGCGGACGCTCTTCTCCGCAGCCACAACCACGATGAACGTGACCCTGACGAGCGCCGCGCTCCCCCGCACGTGCACCGCGGGCAACTACCTGACCCTTACGATAACCAACAACAGCTCTGCAGGCCGCAGCATCCTGGTGTATCCGGTGGACACTACCTTGGGCAATAGCATCTCCAAAACAGTACTGCCGGTCTCAACAGTCATCACCGTGAACAGCGTCAACGCCTATCTTGCGACGTATCCCAGTACGTCGACCCCCGCATCAGGCAACTATGCCGGCGGTCAGACGGTCTATCTGCGGCCGGTGGTGAGCGATCCCTTCGGAAGCTTCGATATCTCCTCAGCAGCGATCACGATCAAGGACCCGAACAACAATACGCTCGTGAGCGCCGCCACGTTAACCAACATAGTATCGTCCACCTCAGGGACCAATACATACGAGTACGCGTACACGGTGCCCGGCGCCGGCCCCGGCGGAATCTGGACCTATAGCATCACGGCCAAGGAAGGGACGGAAAACACGGTATCGGACACCGGCGTGGGCACGTTCCTCGTGCAGTTGCTGCCGAATATCATGGTCGTGAAATCAGCGTCGGTCATCTCCGATCCCATCAACGGGGTGTCAGCGTCAGCTAAGGCGATCCCCGGCGCGGAGATCCAATATACGATTCAGGTGATCAACAATGGCGGCGGCGTGGCGGACGCGGACTCGATTGTCGTCTCGGACGTCGTCCCGGCCAATACGACCATGTACGTCGATACCGCCGGCATCGCGGTAACCTTCTCGTGCAGCAGCTGCGGCCTGACGACGCCGTGGACCTATGCGAACGCGGTTTCCTATTCGTATCAGTCCGGCGGCGGTCCGCCTTATGTCTATCCCCCCACAACCATCGGTTACGATCCGCTGGTCAAAGGGGTGCGCATCAAACCCAGCGGGACGCTGAACGGAGGCGGTGCAAGTTTTACCGTGATGTTCAAGATGCAGATCAACTAAGGCGCTTACGCTATTGTCCCTGCCGGCGATGGACGATGGCCGAACGAATACGACTATGCAAAACAGCAAGAAAACATATTACGCGGCATACTGGGCGATCATCACCTGCTTTGCCTGTTGTCTTTTTGCGGTAGGCACGGCCGGGGCCGCGGGCACGATTGCGGGGACGGTCATCACGAACACCGTCGCCGTGAGTTTTGTCCAGGACGGCCTGACCCATACCGCGACAGCCGGGAATTCCTTCACGGTGGACCGGGCGATCAACGTGGTTGTGACCAAGAACTCCGACGTGAATACCGCGCCGACCTCCAGCAACGTGGCTTTGTCGTTCCTCGTCTCCAATACGAGCAATACGGCCATGCGCTTCGCATTATCGGCCGTGTCAAAGGCTACGAACACATGGACCATGAACAATGTTCGTATCTTTCGCGACAATAACAACGGCGGCACCTGGGACTCGGGAGACACCCTGTACAGCAACGCAAGCACCTTCGGGAACCTTGCCTCCGGCGTGTCGGTCACCGTATTGATCGTGGCGGACGCGCCTGCGGGCCTGACAACCGGCCAAACAGCGCTTTACGACCTGGTGGCAACAGCTGTCGATGCCGGCACCTTGAACAGTTCGATGCAATCCACGGGGCCCAATTCATCGGGTATCGACACGGTATTTTTGGACGTCGCGGGAAGCGCTGTCGGCGATGGGGCACGGGACGGAAAACATTCGGCAACCGGCGTCTTCGGCGTATCCGTTGCGGCATTGAACGTGAACCTGAACAAGACCGTGACAATCCTCGACCAATGGGGCGGAAACCTGGCCATACCGGGCGCGACGCTCCGGTACACGATTGCGGCGAGCACAAAGGGAGGCGGCACGGCGAACAACGTGGTGATCAGCGATCCGCTGCCGGTGAACACGACGTATACCGCCAATTCGCTCCGGCTGAACAACACGGCCCTCACCGATATCGCCGACACCGACGCCGGGGACGTTGGATTGACGACGCCGAATGCGGTGACCGTGAAACTCGGGAACCTGACGAGTTCGTCGCCGATACAGACGATAACTTTTGAAGTGAAGATCAAATAAACGAGGAGGATAGGACTATGAAAAAAGTATTGTATCTGGTATTTACCGCTGCGCTTCTCGCGCCGGCGGCGGTGTGGGCGCAGCAAAAAGGCGTACTCGATATCAAAACGGTATCCGAGGTTGAAGTTACGCAGACCAATGCTGAGGGCAAAAAGGAGGTGAAACGGATCGATGCCACGACTAGGAATGTCGCGCCCGGACAAACGGTCATTTTTACCAATAATTATACCTATGCCGGAGATAAGCCGGCAACCGATGTTGTTATAAAAAATCCGGTGCCCGAGCACATGCTCTACGTGGACGGCACGGCCGAGGGCAATGGGACGAGGATCGAATTTTCCGTTGACAAGGGCAAGACCTACGCGGCGGCCGATAAATTGAAGGTAACGTCCTCCGACGGGAAGGAGCGGCGCGCGGCGGCGGCGGATTACACACATATACGATGGACCATTGAGAAACCCTTGCAAAAAGGCGCTAAGGGCAGTGTTTCCTTCAGGGCCAGGGTGCAATAGACGAACGTTCCGGCAAATGTATTAAACTGAACAACTTCTAAGGATTTAAGGTTCTCAGCTTTGAATTTAAAAAAAATTTAGGAGGTAAGGATTATGAAACAGCAATGGTGCATAGAAAATCCGCCATAGCCCGAAATCACCGAGTGTGTGAAAAGGCGAAGTAATCGATCGAGCCGGTATTTTCGGCATGACAACAATAACGATCCAGGAAGCTTACAGTGAATTATAAACCAAAGGAGAGCAACATGAAAATGAGACAAGTTCCAATAATCGTCGGATTGCTTCTGTGCCTGGTCATAGCGCTGGCAGTGCCGCAAGCAGCCATGGCGGCGTTTACCCCGGCCTGTACCCCGATCGGCAACACAGCTGCTGTCGCGTACAATGTGGGGGGGTTCGCGCAGGCGGTGGTCAGCTCCAATACGAGTACTATTGTGGTGGGCAACCGGGTCAACCTCACGGTGACGACCACTGATGCCTCGCCGGGCGTATCGGTTGTTTCGAATCAATCAGGCGCGGTGTTGACGTTCACGATAACGAACAACGGCAACGCAAATCAGACGTATGCTTTGACCGCAGTCGAGGAAGTATCCGGTTCTACAACGTCTGTCTTCTCCGGAAACAATACGGTGACCGATGCTTTTAACGCACAAAGCTACGCGGCATCGGCCGCCGCCACAGCGATAGTGTCAGCGGGTTCTTCCACGACCGTGACCATTATTGCGACCATGCCGGCGGGGTTGACCAACGGCGCCTATGCAGTTTACGCGCTGCGTGCCCAGGCCTATAAAGTCGACGGGACGACGGCTGAGGCGAACAATACCAGTACCATTACCAGCGCATATGGAACATGCACCGCGGACGTGGTGTTGGGCGATGTTGCGGGTACGGATGATCCTGCCGGAGACGGCAAGCATTCAGCAAGGAGCGCTTATCATGCGGCCCTGACGAACCTGACGGTCAGCAAGTCGTCGGTCGTGTACAGCGATCCGATCAACGGCACGTCAACCCCGAAGGCGATACCCGGGGCTATCATGGAGTATCTCGTAGTGATCAATAACCCCGCGGGCCAGAGCACCGCAACAGCCGTTACGGTCACCGACGCACTGACGGCAACGTTAGTGCCCGTTACCGCGGCGTGGACCAGCGTAACTGCCGGCGGCGGCTCCGGATGTGCGGGACAGGCAAGGGCGAATATAGCCAGTGGCGGTTGGGCCTGTCTTACCGGCGGCAGCGGATCCAGCAGTTGGGCCGGCCAAACGCTGACAGCCACGATAAGTTCTCTTGCCACGGGTCAAACAGCGACCATTGTGTACCAGGCTACTATCCAGTAGGAGGAAGAGATGACGCCCCCTGCCAAGTGGCTCGGGCAGGGGGCCTGACCGATTGTTATGAGGGACCGCTTCAGCACAAATGGCGCGCAAACCGACCGTACCTTCACGCACGAGGGTGAAGGCACAACCGGGGTGCGCCTGTTCGCCGGAGCGGTCCCGGTTTTTTCTCCCATAGTTATTTTGATGTTATCATTCCTATTCATTCATCTGTTCTCATCCGTCGGCTGGTCGAGCACACCTTCCGGCACGATCATCACCAATGTCGCAACCGCGACGTATACACCCGCATCCGCGGGCAGTCCGGTAACCGTAACGTCTCCAGCGGCGTCAGTGACGTCCATGGTCCAGCGGACGACTGCGGTCATAGAATTTCTGGAGTACGCGCCTGGCGCAACCGGCGTTCAACAGCTCACGGTAAAACCGACATCGTACAGTCCCAGTGGAAACACCGCGGGGCCCTTTGTTGTCCTCGGCGCGCCGGTTCCTGCCGGCTCTTCCGCGGCCATTGACATCAACCAGCCGGTGCCGCTTGTTTCACCGACCCAATATCACACGGGCGAACCGGTCTTCATCCGCCTGACCGACAAAGACCAGAACAACGATCCTGCCCTCGCGGAGACCGCTGTCGTAACGATCCGCGACGACAAGACAGGCGACACCGAGGTGCTCCGCCTCACGGAGACGGGCCCCAATACCGGCGTGTTCCTCGGATATATTCAATCCACGTCCCAGTCGGTCACGCTGAACAACGGCATGCTCAGCATGGTGAACGACTCGAACGTCATTGTTTCCTATACAGACCCGTCCGATCCCGTTGACAAGACTTCCGTCTCGGCGCTCGTTGATCCCTTTGGGATCGTTTTCAACAGCGCGACCGGCCAGCCTGTCGACGGGGCGAGCGTCACCCTCGTGAACACCGCCACGGGCAGTCCCGCGACCGTGTATGGTGATGACGGTGTCGCGACCTTTCCTTCCACCCTCACCACCGGCGGTACAGCGGTGGACAGCAGCGGCAAGGTCTATTCCCTGACCCCGGGCGGTTATCGTTTCCCCTTCATCAGCCCGGGCCACTATCGCCTCGATGTCCTGCCGCCCTCTGGATACCGGTCTCCCTCGAACGTTGCGACTGCCGTTCTGCAGGCACTGTCGGGCGGCCCCTTCGCAATTGCCGAGCCCGGCTCGCGAAGCGAGGAGTTCGTGGTGAACGCGGGGCCCGCTATCCGCATTGATATTCCCACGGATCCGGCAAGCACCCAGCTCTATCTGATCAAATCCGCAGGCAAGGCCTCGGCGGCAATCGGCGACTTTGTTCCCTACGCACTCACGGTGGAGAACATCAACAAATCCGCTGCAGCAGCGGGGGTGACGATTATTGACCGGCTGCCGGTTGGTTTCCGGTACCGAAAAGGGTCGGTGCGCCTGAACAGCGTCCGCGCGACCGATCCTGCGATCTCCGGAGACGGCCGGAGCTTAACTTTTACGGTCGGCGATCTCGCCGCCGCGGCAACGGCGGATGTCAGCTATGTCACGGAGGTAGGCGCGGGCGCCAACCTTGGCAAGGCAGTGAACACGGCCGTGGCGAACAGCACCTCTGGAGTGAAATCCAATACGGCAACAACCACGGTCCAGGTGACCGAGGACTTCTTTATGACCAAGACGACCATTGTCGGCCGAGTCCTCGACGGCTGCGGCGACAACGGGCGCGGCATCGCAGGGGTCCGCATCTTCCTCGAGGAAGGGTCCTATGTCGTGACCGACAAGAACGGGATGTATCACTTTGCGGCTGTTAACGCGGGGACCCACGTGGTGCAGCTTGATACGGTCACGGTACCCGATCAATACGAGTCCGCGCAGTGCGAGGACAACACGCGTTTCGCGGGCAGGTCTTTTTCGCAGTTCGTGGATTTGCAAGGCGGCACCTTGTGGAGGGCCGATTTCCATCTGGCGCTCCGTCCTCCGAAAGCGAAACAGACCGGCGAGGTTGGCCTTGAACTGCGGACCTCTCTGGTCACGACCCGGACCGGGTCGATTAACCCTGTTGACGTTGAGCCGGGGGCTTCCCTGGCTGCGGCCCAAACGTGTACTCCTTTCGGCGAACAGAAGAAGAATTCCCCGGCCATGGCCCAGACCGGCACCGCGAAGCCGTACGTGAACGGCAATAACGATGATGCGGCCATGGTGCCATTCGTGAACGAGAATTGCCTTCTCCCGGACGCGAACGGCCGGTACACCCTCGCTTACTCGGCCAACCTGCATGTGGGAGCGGTCCCGGTGCGGAACCTCCGGCTGATCGTGATGATGCCGGACGGCGTATCGTACGCGGCGGGAAGCAGCAGTCTGACTGACGGTCGGGTCCCCGATCCTGACCTCGGCGATGGCGTCCTGACCTATCATCTGGGCGAGCGGCCCGCCGGGTGGGAGGGGTCCGTCGCTTTACTCGCGACAGCGCCGGCGCACGGTGTTGAAGGAAATCTGTCCACGAAGGCGTTCCTGGTTTTCGACACTCCGGCGGAAAAAGGAGTGAAGACTCCCGTGGCTGACACGAACCTTGTCCGCTATGAGTTGAAGCGTCAGACGAGCGAACCCGACGTCGCGCTCCATCCCACGTTCGACACGCGCAGGGATTCCGCCTGGACCTCTATCCGCAACGACAAGGAAACGAGCGGCAAGAAGACCGTGTCGATCACTGGCCTGGCGCAGGGTGAAGAATGGGCCCCGGACCAGAGGGCAAAGGAAAAAGACGGCAAAACCATGCCCGATTACGATGTGGACTGGATGGAGAAGTCGCAGATAGGTTTGTCCTGGCTCTGGCCTTCTGAGGGATACCATCCCCCGATCGCGAGCACGAATATCGTGATCAAACACGATCCCTCGAAATCATTTAAACTGTTCCTGAACGGAGAGGAAGTGGACGCGTTTTATCTCGACAACACGACCGCGCGGCAAGACAACAGAGTTGCGGTCAGTTTCTGGAGAGGCATCCATTTGATTGACGGCGACAATCTTTTCGAGGGCGTGGAATACGATGAAAACAAAACCGAGACTTCCCGCGTGAAGCGGGTCATGCATTATTCGGGGTCTCCGGTCAAGGCGGAATTTGTTCCCGCACAGTCAAAACTCGCGGCGGACGGCAAGAATGCGCCGGTCATAGCCGTCCTGCTGACCGACAAGGAAGGTCATCCCGCGCGGGAGGGCGTCATGGGCGAGTACAGGGTGGATCCGCCGTATCTTGCGCGCCAGCGGGTCGAAGACCTCCAGCAGAACCCCTTGACCGCGTCGACCAACGATCGCCAGAAATATCATGTGGGAGAGAACGGCATTGCCCTCATCGAGCTCCAGCCGACCATGCAGACCGGTGAAGCAGTCCTCCGCTTCCAGGTTGCCGATGGCACGACCCAGGAAATCCGAACGTGGCTCAAGCCGGGGGACCGGGATTGGGTCCTCGTCGGCCTGGCCGAAGGCACGGTGGGATACAATGCAGTGAAGGGCAACATGGAGACCTTCGCGTCCGGGAGTGGTGATGATAAATACTTCGAAGAGGACCGTTTGGCCTTTTATGCCAAAGGCAGGATCAAGGGCGAGTGGCTGCTTACGCTGGCCTATGACAGCAAAAAAACAGACAGCACGGACCAGGCGAGCCTGTACCAGACCATCGATCCAAATAAATATTACACGTTGTATGGCGACGGTACAATGCAGAGCAACGACGCAGCCAGCGCAAAGCACATCTATGTCAAGCTGGAGCGCGACCAGTTCTATGCCCTGTTCGGCGATTTCAACGCCGGCCTTTCCCTTACCGAGCTTTCACGGTACAGCCGGAACTTCACCGGGTTCAAATCGGAGATGAAGACCAAGGATTACGAATATGCCGTTTTTCTTGCGGATACGAACCAGGCGCACGTGCGGGACGAGTTATCGGGAGACGGCACCTCGGGACTGTATCACCTGTCCCGGAAGAATATTGTGCTCAATTCCGATACGATCACACTCGAGACCCGGGACCGGTTCAAGAGCGAGGTCATTCTTTCGAGCCAACAGCTGACCAACCAACTTGACTATACCATCGACTACGATGCCGGGACCATTTTCTTCAAGAGTCCGGTGAACAGCAGTGACGGGGATTTCAATCCAATTTTCATTGTTGCGGAATATGATTCCTTTGACGACTCGGACAAGAAATACAACTATGGCGGCCGCGTCGCGGCACGGTTCCTCGACAGCCGTCTCGAGGTCGGCGCCTCCCATGTCCACGAGGGCCAGGTGGGTGGTTCGGGCAATCTCGAGGGGGTCGATGCGAAGATCAAGCTCGGTGAGCACGATACGCTCCGGGCCGAGGCCGCCACGACAAAGACGGACCAGGACGGTGTCACGAGCAACGGCGACGCGTATCTCGCGGAGTTGCAGCACCGTTCTGAAAAAGTGGAGGGGAAGGCATACGTTCGGGAACAGCAAGTCGGGTTCGGACTCGGTCAGCAGAACGCCAGCGAGTCGGGAACCCGGAAGGTCGGGGCGGACCTCAATTACCGGATCAACAAGCCGTGGACCGTCAGCGGTGAGGTGTTCGAGCAGAACGACTTGTCCACCGGCGCGGTTCGCGACATGGCCGAGGTCCGGAGCAATTACGCGGTGGGCCGGTATACACTGACGGCGGGCCTGCGCCAGGCTATAGACACCCTAAGCACCGACGAGACGCAGAGCTTCGGCGAGACGCAACGGTCCGACCAGATCTTCGCCGGCGTAAAGGACCAGGTGACCGATAAGACCGCGATCCGGATCAATCGGGATCAGTCCATCGGAGCGAACAACAACGTTGAGTATCCCACAAAGACAACCGTCGGGGCGGACTACAAGCTCAATGAGAAATCTACGATCTACGCGGACCAGGAGTGGACGCAAGGCTCCGCGTTAGACACCGCGACCACGCGGATCGGGGTCAGGACATCGCCGTGGACCGGTGGTCAGATCGGGTCCACCATGGAGCAGCAGTCGACCGAGAACGGCGTGCGGCTCTTCGCCACCACAGGCCTGAAGCAGTCCTGGCAGATCACAAAACAGTGGAGCGTGGACGGCAGCCTGGACCGAAGCCAGACACTGCGCAGCACGGCTACGTCCACCACGAGCACCGATGATACGTCCACATCAACCAGCAGCGAGGACTTCACCGCAATCTCCCTCGGCGCCGGATTCCATCAGGAAAAATGGTCATGGACAGCGCGGGTCGAGAAGCGCAATTCGGATTCAGAGGACAAGTATGGCCTGTTCACGGGTGCGAACGGCGAGGTGGGGGGCGGATTCGCGCTCGCGGCCGGACTGCAAATGTTCCGCACCGTTGACTCGACCGGGCAGCATACGCAAAGCGACGATCTTAGGCTGAGCCTGGCATACCGCCCGGTCACGACCAGCCTCATTATTCTGGACCGCCTCGATTTTCTCGTCGATAAGCAGGACGGCGGGACCGTGACCTATGACAACAACCAGCGCGTCGTGAACAATCTCGTCGCGAACATCAAGACGGACGAAAGGACCCAGGTTTCCCTGCAGTATGGAGCAAAATACGTCCTGGAAACCATCGATGATAGCGATTATCGCGGATACACGGACCTGATCGGGCTGGAGGGCCGTTATGATATCACAAAGACGTGGGATGCAGGCCTGCGCGGCATGCGGCTCCACTCCTACAGCATCAACCAGGAGACGTTCGGGACCGGGGCGTCCGTGGGCTTTAACGCGGGGAGCAATATATGGATCAGCCTGGGATATAATTTCACCGGATTTAAGGACCGCGACTTCTCCCAGTCTGATTTCACCAGCGCGGGTCCGTTCATCAAGCTGAGAATGAAGTTTGACCAGATGAGCATACGAGATGCCGTCAAGTGGTTCAGCGGCCAGTAAAAAGAAAGCAGGATAGTATGGGCAAATACGAATCTGAGGGAAAACGCACAGGACACAGGGATGAAAATTGTCATACTTCCTGCAGGAGTATCGGACGAACGGACTCTATCCGTAAACGGTTATTTTCGAAATCACGAAACCAGGAGCACAGCGCGGCAGGTGACAGCGCAAAGGAGCAACCCATGTTGAAACAAAAACACAATAGGCGCTTCATCGGACAGATCTTGATCGATGGTGGATTTCTGCCCCAGCAGAACATCGCGGCAGCTTTGGAGGAGCAAAAGAATACCAACGAACGCCTGGGTCAGGTCCTGGTCAGGATGAATATTCTTGATCCGGCGGACATCAAAGTGGCCCTTGCAGTACAGGAACATCTCGACCGCGTCGAGGACGCGGTCAAGCTTGCCGCGGGTGTTCGCCGGCTGCTGGGCGAACTGCTCGTTCAGGCAAGACGCATCACGAGTGAACAGCTTGAGCATGCCATTGCCGAGCAACAAAGAAGCGGCGAGAAGCTCGGCGAGGTCCTGGTTCGCCAGGGCCTGCTTACGGAGCGAGAGCTGCACGGCGTGCTCGATTTTCAACAGAACCAGGGTAATGCGAAACCGGTCCCCGGCCCGCTTAAGCTCGGAGAGATCCTGGTCTCATCAGGTACCATCTCCCGAAATCAGCTTGATGATGCCCTCCGCAAGCAGACAGGTTCCCGGAAAAAGCTTGGCGAGGTGCTCATTGAAGAGGGGTATGCCGAGCCCCACCACATAAAGCACGGGATCCACCTGCAGCACATGTTCGTGACCGCAGTACTGGTCGCGCTTCTGGCTGCATGCGGCAGCGGTGGCGGCCAAGCCTCATCCAGTACTGCAGCGGCAAGTGCTGCAACCGGAACCAGCACGGCGTCCACTGCCTCGAATGTCGATCAGGACCCGGCGCATACCAACTATTTAACGGTCACCTATGACGAGTACGGGCTTATTCAGCCCAATTACTATTACTCAACGAACAACAACTCCTATTGGTCGATTCAGGCCGATGTTGCGGAAAATGCCTGGGACCCGGCGTTCAAGACCGTCATCAGGATCGACATTCTGAAATCGGACAATGGCGTCATGCCGAGCGTCGGAGGCAAAACGTTTTCCATTGAAGACAACCCTCAATACGAGAAATTCCCGGGCACGTTCCTGGTCTTCAATGGGGAGAAATCCACGCTGAAAAAAGTGAGCCAGGGGACCATCACCTTTTCGTCTGATTCAGCGGCGTCCCAGGCAACGGGTGATTTTGATGTTACCCTGGTTGACAATGATTCATCAATTGATCCCGCGCCCCAGTATCATCTCAAGGGGGTGTTTAATTTCAAGCTGGGGACCAGCTAGCCAACGAGCCCTCTTACCGCCGGCCCATAAGCAGGTATTCTCGCTCAGGCGCACAGGGATTGCATTGCGGGGGGCACCGGCGCCCCCCAAACGAGCGCAACCACAGGGAGATGCCCCTCCAGGAATACACAACGCTAATCTACACGCCCCTTCTTTTATTTAGACTCATTTTCTTCTTTGTTCCCATGATTTCCTTCGCGGCTGGTACACATCGTGTTCTCTTAACACAAAAAATGCATGATCTAAAAACTGCAGTTGTTCGCGCGATGGCCAAGAAGAGGGCCACGCCGGGCCGCCCCCGCTGGAGCCGATCGAAGACAGACGCCGAACGCAAAGAAAAACATACAGAAATGCCGGCGAAAGGATTCACCTGCGTGGCGGTATTTTTTTTCAGATCAAGCGCTTGCGGTGATCTCTGAGTTCCGTGGTTAATTCATCTTTTCAGGATCAGTGTAAAAGGACGCGGAAGAAAGGGAGAAAGCGTGGTTTATCGTGAACTGACGTGTGTGGGGCTCAGAGCTGCGCCTGTGGCTTCTGTTCCGCACGACCGGCCGAGCGCGGGGAGTTGCCATCATCATGTTTATAGGTTGCAACACTGCCGAGCTTCCAGGTGTAGACCCTGCCGCAGTGTTCGCATGAGGCGCCGGAGAGCGATTCTTTGCAGACCGGACAGTATATGACGTAGTGCCGCGACAGCAGCAGCTCATGTTCCGCGAGGTTGACCCGCTTGTTGCAACACGTGAACTCATCCGCAAGGTCGGCCCCGCACAGGCACCGCCGGTCCCTCGGCCAGGGCAGCATCTCTTCCAGCGTATAGACGGCCTGTCCGAGGACCTCCACAAGATCATCGTTCGCACTATCATTAAAGAGGGACCCGGTCAGCTTCTCGCGGATGGTGATCATCAGGGGGTCCTCTTTCAGGAACCGCAGCATCTTTCGCAGCCGTTCCTCACCCTGTCCGATGCGGGACAGCGCGCGCAGGTTCTTGTTTACCCGGTAGTGCTCCTGAAAATAGATCAACATCCAGATCTGGGTCATATCATAAAAAAACTCAAGCACCGGGTAGTAGCCGTATTTCGCGCGGATCGACTCCTCGACCTCTCCGCGTTTATCCGGGATGCCGGGGAACACGGCGACCAGGAGGCCTTCCTCGAAGTCTTCATAGAAAAAGGGCGAGCCGGAGAAATTCCGACAGCCGCAGCGGGTGCAGGGAAGAAGATTGAACTCCCACTTCAGCAGCGCCTGTTTGGCCTGAGGCGTTTTCGAGACGTCCACCCAGGTTATGATCGTGGCCTCAAAATCCCCTTTGCAGTTGCCACACCGAAAGGTCTCGCGAGTGTGCGCCTCGCCCTGTATGGTCAGCAGGTTGAACATTCCACTAGTATACACGACTTTATAAAAAAATCATTCTTTAAAAATACACTTCGTTTGTGGTAAGATGGCCGCGTTGCAAGTGCGGATGGTGGTATGCAGAT
Organism: Nitrospirota bacterium; assembly: GCA_963796285.1. GTDB lineage: Bacteria > Nitrospirota > UBA9217 > UBA9217 > UBA9217 > JALNZF01. The sequence continues at coordinate 287,859 of CAWCKW010000003.1, read as the reverse complement.
AATTACTTGGAGCGCATCCCCAATCCGAAATCTATGAAGGGGGTTTCCCATGCCGATTAAAGAGGATTCAATTTTGAACACGGCGCTGCATTCCGAGGTCGAGAACCGGTTCCTCACCTATGCGCTCTCGACCATCGTGTCCCGGTCGCTCCCTGACGTGCGTGACGGCTTGAAGCCCGTGCACCGCAGGATCCTCTTTGCGATGTGGGAAATGGGCCTCGGTCCCACTGCCAGGTATAGAAAGAGCGCGGCGGTGGTCGGCGAAGTGCTCGGAAAGTTCCACCCCCACGGCGACCAGGCGGCCTATGATGCCATGGTCAGGATGGCCCAGGACTTCTCTCTCCGTTACCCCCTCGTCGACGGATCGGGAAATTTCGGCAGCCTTGACGGGGACCCGGCTGCGGCCATGCGGTATACCGAAGCGCGGCTTTCGAAGATCGCGGAAGAGCTTCTTGTCGAGATCGACAAGAACACGGTGGGTTTCCGTCCGAACTACGACAACTCGCTCAAGGAGCCGGTGGTCCTTCCCGCGCGGTTTCCTCAGCTTCTCGTGAACGGCACGTCGGGGATTGCCGTGGGCATGAGCTGTTCCTTTCCACCCCACAACATCGGCGAGGTGATCGACGGCCTCGCTGCCTTGATCGATAATTCCAACCTTGAAGTGAAAGACCTGCTCAAGTATATCAAGGGCCCGGACTTCCCCACGAGCGGCCAGATCCTGAACTCCAAGAAAGAACTGCGGGAGATCTATGAGGCGGGGAGCGGCGGCATCAGGATCCGCGGCGAGTATACGGTCGAGGAGCTCCCGCGCGGCAGACAGGCGATCGTCTTCACGACGATCCCGTACCAGGTGAACAAGGCGAAGGTGCTCGAGAAGCTCATCGGACTCATGGAGGAGCGGAAACTGCCGCAGGTCTCCGCCGTGCGCGACGAGTCCACCCATGAGGTGCGCGTCGTGCTCGAGCTCAAGGCGGAAACGAGCGTGGAGCTGGTCACCGCCTACCTCTTCAAGCACACGGACCTCGAGACGACCTTTCCGATCAACTTCACGGCGCTCAAGCCGAACATGGAGCCCGAGCGGTTGTCGCTCAAGGCGATCATGCGGTACTTCCTCGACTTCCGGCACGAGATCACCACCAGGCGGCTGAATCATGACCTGCGGCTTCTCAAGGCGCGGCTCCACATCCTGCACGCCTTTGAGGTGCTCTACGACGACCTCGACATGGCGATCAAGATCATCCGCAAGGCGAAGTCGCGCGAGGACGCTGCCGAGAAGCTTAAGAAGCATTTCAAACTCGATGACGAGCAGGTGAAGGCGATCCTCGACATGCAGCTCTACAAGCTGGTCGGCCTCGAGATCGAACGCATCATGAAGGAGAAAGAGGAGAAAACGAAGCTGAAAAAAGATATCGAGGCCATTCTTGCGAGCCAGAAAAAGATCTGGGGACTGATCCGGACCGAGCTTCTCGAGATCAAGAATAACTACGGCGACAAACGCAAGTCCGTGATGAAGGCCGCCGAGGACGTGGAATTCTCGCAGGAAGACTTCCAGGTCCACGAGGACGTGACCGTGATCCTCACCAGAATGGGATGGATCAGGCGCGTCAAGACCGTGGGCGAAAACCTGCGGTTCAAGGAAGGGGACGAGCTCCTCTCGCTGCTGCCCGCGAACACCCGGGACAACATTGCCGTGTTCTCATCAGCGGGAAAGGTCTACGTCGTGAAGGCCTTTGACCTGCCGAGCGGCTCCGGGTTCGGTGAGCCGGTCCAGCATCTGTTCAAGTTCGGCGACGGTGAACGTCCGATCAGTGCGATGAACCTGACGACCGTATTTACGGGCACGACGACCGAATCAAAGGAGACGCAGGCGGAACTTGCCCTGGCCCCCCGAGAGGTGACGGCGTTGACCGTCTCGGCCAAGGGCATAGGCTTCGCCTTCGATCTCGGGCAGTTCAATTCCGCCACCACGCGGGCGGGAAAGAAATTTGCCGGCTTGAAGCCCGGGGACAGCATCCAGGGCGTGGAGATCCTCGATCTGCCGAACATCCTGTTCCTCACCACGGAAGGCAAGGCCGTGGTTGTCGCGGCCAAAGAAGTCCCCGTGCTCACGGGCGCGGGCAAGGGCGTGAAGCTGGTGAACGTGAAGAACGGCGAGGTCGCGCTCTTCAGGCCCGTGCGAAAAGGCGAGCAGGTGAAAGTGATCGACGACAAGGGCAGGGAAAAGGTGATCGACCTGAAGCCGTTCGGCGTGATGACCCGGGGGTCGGCCGGCCTCAAGGCGGTGAAGGCAGTGAAGTTTGTGTGACAGCAGAACAGAAAATCTTTCCACGATTGACGGGCTTCGTGGTCAGGTACAATTTTGCGTTAACAGCAAGAATATTTCGCGCAATGGCCAAGAAGAGGGCCACACTGAGACGCCAAGCTCGCAAAGAAATGCTAAATTATTAGTTTTTTTAAACCAAGACCAAAAGATTTTCTTGGCGTCCTTTGCCTGTGCCCGCGCCTTGGCAACAGCAGGGTATGGCTTTGCTTGTGCCCGCGTTATCGCAAGAGCAGGGTACGTGAGACGCATTTCGGTTTTGACTAATTGGTTCCGGCTTGTCCGGGTTAGGTTTATCCCTGTTACCTCCCCTTGAGAGGGGAGGGGATGCGTTTGTCGTTGTATTACCGCGTCAAATGCCGGTACTTGATCCGGTGCGGCTGGTCCGCCGCCGCGCCCAGTCTGGCCTTCCTGTCCGCTTCATACTCCGAGTAGTTCCCGTCATAGAAGACCACCTTGCTGTCTCCCTCGAAGGCGAGGATATGCGTCGCGATCCTGTCGAGGAACCACCGGTCGTGGCTGATCACGACTGCGCAGCCCGCGAAGTTCTCGAGCCCCTCCTCCAGCGCGCGCATGGTGTTCACGTCGATGTCATTCGTGGGCTCGTCCAGCAGCAGCACGTTCGCCTCTTCCTTCAGGACCCGCGCCAGATGGACGCGGTTCCGTTCGCCGCCCGAGAGCACGCCGACCTTCTTCTGCTGGTCCGTGCCGCCGAAGTTGAACCGGGAGACGTAGGCGCGGGAGTTCATCAGGAGCTTGCCGAGCTGGACCTGTTCCTGGCCGCCGGTGATCACCTCCCAGATGGTCTTGTTCGGGTCGAGCACGTCGCGGCTCTGGTCCACATACCCGAGCTTCACGGTCTCGCCGACCCTGATCGTGCCCTTGTCGGGCTTGTCCTGGCCCGTGATCATGCGGAAGAGCGTGGTCTTGCCCGCGCCGTTCGGCCCGATCACGCCCACGATGCCGCCCGGCGGGAGCATGAAGGACATGTTCTCGACCAGGATGTTGTCGCCATAGGCCTTGGTCACGTTGTCGGCCTCGATCACCACCTTGCCGAGCCGCGGTCCCGGCGGGATATAGATCTCCAGTTCCTTGCCGCGCGCCTCCGTCTGCTGGCGGAGCAGTTCTTCGTAGGAGCTGATGCGCGCCTTCGATTTCGCATGCCTGCCCTTGGGCGACATCCTGATCCATTCGAGCTCGCGCGCGAGCGTCCTCTGGCGGTCGCTCTCGGTCTTTTCCTCCTGCTTCAGCCGCTCGCCCTTTTGCTCGAGCCAGGAAGAATAGTTGCCCTTCCACGGAATGCCCTGGCCGCGGTCGAGCTCCAGGATCCAGCCGGCCACGTTGTCGAGGAAGTACCGGTCGTGGGTCACGGCGATCACCGTGCCCTCGTATTTCTGGAGATGGTGCTCGAGCCAGGCAACGGATTCGGCATCGAGGTGGTTCGTGGGCTCGTCGAGCAGAAGGATGTCCGGCTTCTGGAGCAGCAGCCTGCAGAGCGCCACACGCCGCTTCTCACCGCCCGAGAGCACCTTCACGACCGCGTCGCCGGGCGGGCAGCGCAGGGCGTCCATGGCCATGTCGAGCCTGCTGTCCAGCTCCCAGGCGTTCAGATGGTCGAGCTTCTCCTGCACCTCGCCCTGCCGCGCGATGAGCTTGTTCATCTCATCATCGGACATGGGATTGGCGAAGCTTTCGTTGATCTTGTTGTACTCATGCAAAAGTTCGACGGTCTGCTGCACGCCCTCTTCCACGCACTGACGCACGGTCTTTGTCCGGATCGAGCTTCGGCTCCTGTTCGAGAATTCCGACGGTGTAGCCCGAAGAGACCACGACTTCGCCCACGAACTCCTTGTCAATGCCCGCCATGATCCTGAGCAGCGAGCTCTTGCCCGAGCCGTTCAGGCCCAGCACGCCGATCTTGGCGCCGTAGAAGTAGGACAGGTAGATGTCCTTCAATACCGGCTTCTTGTCGTAGAACTTGCCTACCCCCACCATGGAGTAGATGATCTTGTTCGGTTCAGCTGCCATAGTCGTTCTCATTCCCTTCGTGAAAATAGTAGGCTCTTTTGTACACTGTATTGTGGCGGTGTGTCAATAGGTAAAAGCAGGTTTGTCGGGAAAAGCGGGTGAAGGGAGAAACACTCCAGCAGGCATGGGAAGCATCATCCGAATGCACATGAGGACTCGGGTTCATCGGGCAGCAGTTCTCTCTGCAAGGGCCTGGAGTTCAATGAGGATCAATAATGGAAGACATCGGCAGCCGCTTTCATCCGCTCCACGGCAGCCTGGAGCGAGGCCGAAGGAGTCAACGACGGTTTCCCCTCGAGCGTTGATCTGCTCAGTTCGTCAGCCGCAGCGGACAGTTTCCGCTGCTGTTCCTTGAGCTGGACAATTTTTTCCCGAAGTCCGGAACGCATACTGTCCAGGTCCACGGCCAGGTCCTGGAACTCTTCGTCTGAACTGAGACTGACCTCACTCATAAGATCGCCGCCGGCAATTCTCGCAATGTCCTTTTTAAGGGAATAGAGCGGCGGGGAAAGCCTCTTCCAAAGCGAATTGATGGTATAGGCCAGGATACCGGCGAATATCAGCAGAGAGACCACCTGAGCGGCAAACGTAATGGGCATGAGCAGTTCGCTTATTGTTTTACTGTCGATGTGAGATGAATAGCGCACTTCATCAAGCTTTTTTCCCGCCAGGTAGGAAAACAGCATGGCCGTGGCTGTTGCCCAGACGATTGCAATGACAACAAATCTCAGCATGAACCGCGATTGGAAATCTTTTTTAATAAAGTACTTTTTTCTAATATTAATCCGCATGCCTGCCTCCCTCCCTGTTGTTATGTTCTCATCTCCGAGAGACTGCGCTCGATATTTTTTACGTTGTTCGTTATTTTTTCCACGGCCTGTTTGAGCGCAGCACCATCCTTACCCTGCTGCATGAGGTCGGACATTGTTTTTGACTGTACATCAATGACGGCAAGGTACTCCTTGACAGCACCGATGCGCCCCCGGTACTGCGATGCCACATCATTCAGTATATCCGCCATGTCCGCAAGGCTGTCCTTCGGGCGAAATGTAATCTTTCCGGACAGGTCGCCCTGTGCGATCCTGGCTGCCACAAGGCCGATACGGTATACCGGGCCGGCAATGCGGTGGGAATAGAACAGGTGAAGCAGTGCTATCGCTGCAATGCAGGGGATGCCGATAACGGCATAGACTGTTGCAATCTTCCAAAAGAGCACGTTCCGGATCGCCTGCACCGCGGCCAGTGCGTTATGATAGCCTTCGCCAAGACCCGCAGGGAACGACCAGAACACTCCCCATCCGGCAATTGCAGCGCCGACTAAAACGATCCCAAACGTTTTAGCATAGAGAAGCAGACGGTAATTTCTCTGTGTGGTAAACGCCATACTATCCCTCCTTTTTTTCTACGTCGTTTCAATTATCATTTAGTGTACTTTAACAAAAGTTTTTCAATAGTGCAAGGGTCAATATTATAGTAAAGAAGTGGCTTGCAATAGCTCAAGTAAATTGATATCATTATCCGGGATAATCGAGAGGATTTTCAATACTCACGTGAGGTAAACCTGCTTAATGAATCGTCCATGAGTGGTAGTCACATTAGGAAGATGAAAATCGGCCATAGCTCGGTCTTCGTAGTATCACCCCCACCTTTATATTCCTCCCCCATCGAGGGGGGGAGCTTTGGTGAGAGGCATTTTCAGGTGGAGCAAGGATAACCGGATAGAAAGTGAGCATGAACTTGTTATTTCGATTTTCGAAGAGCAGGATGGAGCATGGCGTTAGATCATGCATGGTCTTTATCATGGTCTTCTTCCTTACTCTTTGTCTGGTCCGCGCGGGGGAAGCCTTTCATTCAGGAGGGGCTGGAGAGTGCAAGGAATGTCATCAAGACGCGAAGGGCTCGTTACGGGGGTCCGATGCAAGCTCTACCTGTCTTCGATGCCATCAAGCACCGATAGGTACCCGGAGACCCACCGGCCATTACATCGCAACCAATGACCACGATTTAGGAGCGGGTATACCGCCCTCACAGCTGACTCCCGGCGGAGACTTCGGCTATTTAAAAAAGAGCTACTCCTGGAGAGAATCAGGATCTACAGGGAACAGCCCCGGAGAACGGCATGGACATAATATTGTTGCGGCAGACTATGGGTATGGAGCAGATAGTACATATAGCATAACGCCAGGTGGAATTTATCCCAGTAGCGCACTTTCCTGTATCAGCTGCCATGATCCGCATGGGAAAATTGCCAATAGTGCGTATCGTCTTTTGGGTGGGATTGGCTATAAAACGAGTTTAGCGCCAGGGATGGTTTTCACCGCTGATGCACCTGTTGCTGTTGCACCGCGTGATTACAACAGGTCTGAGGCGGCAACAGACACGAGGGTAGCGTATGGCAGGGGGATGTCTGAATGGTGCTCAAATTGCCACGCGAATGGTTGTACAGGAGCATACGGACACCCTGTCTGCAATAGCGCCCAGTGTACGAATGAGATCATTTCCAATTACAACGCATATGTGAAATCAGGAGACATCAATGGGAAAAGTGATAGTTCGTACACCTCGCTGGTTCCCTTTGAGGAAGGTACTGACGACAGATCGGTCCTCGGGCAGCATGCAAAAAACGACGGCACCTACACCATGGGTCCCGGTTATGGTTCCAATGTGATGTGTCTCACCTGTCATAGGGCACACGCTTCTGCCTGGGACCATATGGCACGATGGAACATGGCATCGGAGTTCATCGTGCATAAAGGTGTTTACCCCGGAATCAATAATGGTTCGCCTCAGAGGAATGCGCAGGGGCGCACCGAGGCTGAGACACAGATGGCATACTATGACAGGCCAGTTACCCTGTTTGCCAGCTATCAGAAGGGCCTCTGCAATAAATGTCATCCAAAAGACTGAGCATTCCCGCACACACATGCCAGAGGCAATTACCCTCTATCGCTTTTCCCCAATGCGGCAGTTCACCTTACAACTTATAACGCCTATAGCTGCCTGGTCCGGCTAATTGGAGACTTAACTCCCGTATCGGGCTGTTTTCACAACAATGTGCGGGTACGAGCCTTGTTATCGACAGTTATTGCATGAGGAATTTGTGGTTGAAATATCCTAAAAAGGGTATAATAACGCGATAATTCGCGCCGGATCGGGAACGTAATTTTCTGAAATTCTTGGGGTTGGTTGTGATCAGAGCAAGGCGAAGAGCCACTTATCTCGCAGTTTCCATAGCACTTATAACATTTATCGCATACCTGTCATCTCTTCAGAATGACTTCATTAACTGGGATGATGATTTGTATGTCATCAATAACGTTCATATCCGTTCATTTGATTTGAATTTCCTTAAATGGCTGTTTTTTGATTTTTATGCATCCTACTGGGCTCCCCTTACCTGGACATCCCATGCCGTAGATTATGCCGTCTGGGGCCTGAATCCCTGGGGCCATCATCTCGTGAACAATATTTTCCATGCGGTGAATACCTTTCTTGTGGTAATTACCGCAAGAAGATTGCTCGATGCATGGAACGAAACGTCACTAAAACAAGGGATGACGAAAATCCTTTCCGAGCGGGAAATGCTGGTAGCGGGAGGGACCGTCGGCGTTTTGTTCGGTCTGCATCCTCTGCATGTAGAATCGGTTGTCTGGGTTGCGGAACGTAAGGACCTCCTGTGCGCCCTGTTCTTCCTTCTCAGCATCATTTCCTATACGGCTTATGTCCGTGGTGAAGGCCACAGAGCGGCACGCAAAGAGTTGTCCTTTCGGTTTTTCGACAAATACTATCTCATCACGATCGGTTTTTTCATCCTCGCCCTATTTAGTAAGCCGATGGCGGTTACCCTGCCCGCGGTTCTCCTGATCCTCGACTGGTATCCGTTCCAAAAAATAAAAACTTCTGCCGCATTTCGGAAGGCTATTGTCGAGAAGGTGCCCTTCATTGCATTAAGTCTGGGCATGTCGGTCATTATCCTTCTCGCCCATAAAGCGGGCGGTGCCATCGCCCCCATAACTATGGTGCCCTTATCGACGCGTGCAATCGTCTCCGCTCATTCTCTCATCGCTTATCTCGGGATGATGATATGGCCGCTTAATTTACTCCCTGTTTACACGTACCCGACGGCAGCAACTGTTCTGTCGTTCAAGTATCTTTCTTCGATTATGCTCGTAATCGGAATTACCATCGCCTGTGTTGTTAAAGCGAAAAACAATAGATTATGGCTGGCGGCCTGGTCTTATTACATTATCACACTCCTTCCCGTACTCGGCATCGTGCAGGTAGGGCCGCAGGCAATGGCGGACCGGTTTACCTATTTACCCAGCCTGGCTCCGTTCTTCCTTGTCGGTTTGGCGGCAGCATGGATTGCAAAGCACGCATTTGCCGGAACAGGGACGGGCGCTCCTGTCAAGGGTGTCATCATTGCTGCCGCGTTTGCGGTTTGTGCAGCTATGTCATATGTGACCTACGAACAGATCGGCATCTGGAAGAACGGGATAGTACTGTGGACGTATGTCATTGACAGAGATCCGGCAAGGGCATTCTTTGCGTATAATAACCGCGGAGTTTGTTATGAAAAAGCAGGACGGATCGATAAGGCGGTCGATGACTACCAGAAAACAATTTCCTTGAACCCGGGTGATGATCAAGCGTATTTTAATCTGGGAGTCATCTACCACAGGGCCGGCGCACAGGATAAAGCCATAGAGTACTACAGTGATTCTCTCGCCATAAACCCGAATAGATCGGAAGCTTTCCACAATCGAGGGGTTATCTATTCCCAAAACGGCCAGCCCGATAAGGCACTGGATGATTTCGATAGAGCCATCGAATTGAATCCGGATATGGACATTGCCTACTATAATCGCGCAACTCTTTATCTCAGGACAAACAGGCGGGACCTTGCCCTGTCTGACTTTCGAAAAGCCTGTGATTTGGGGAGCAAAGATGCCTGTAGCGCGCTGGCATCGGGAGGGTTTTCTTCCATGTAACGACTGCAACCGCAAGGGAAAAGATTAGAAGTACGGCATCTGACCGGGATTATCGAGGACACACTGTTTCATGTCGAGCCCGAGCTTTGAAAGGCAATATGCTCCGTACTTTGCGGTTTCTGCACTGCCGGCAACACTCAGCAGCGCAAGTGACCGTTGTGGAGTTTCGCATAGTACCTTCGGATTTCCTCCACATAGAGGTATTAGCGAAATTTGAGAAATGTGCCTATTGACCGCCTTGCGGCGGCATAGTGGATCCTAGAGAACGGGCCATTCCTCCGCAATCGGTGATGTTGTTTCTATCTCGAACTGAAGACGCTGTTTTGAATAAGGATACAATATGTTACGCATATTCAATAGCCGCACATCCAAGTTGACCAAAATACTTACACTTTTTATCGGATTCATCGCAATTCTGGTAATTACGGTCATAACGATAGTACGGTTCAACATTACCGGGAATTATGAAGGCATTTTCCTGCTCAAGGCCGAGCACGGCGCCCTTTTAGAGGTGCAGGACGACCTTTATCTTGGTCAAGAGCCGCGCTATATCTGGGGCATTGATCTGGAAGAGTGGAAACATCCCCTCAGTGGTCCGGCCAATGCTTGTGCGGCTGACAAGCCCTGTCTCTATTATGAATGGAATGATAAAAAAGGCGATGGCTTCATAAGAAATCACCTGCCCGGCGGAAAGCAGTTACTTACTTGCTTCAGCAGGTTTGTTGACGACGGTGGCGCGGAAGTCTCCGGTCTTTTCGTGGGAGGAGGGCTGCCTGCAGAGGTACGTGAAAACAAGGTGGTAAAGATGAATGAAACGGGGATGGCATATTATGACGGTGCCAGGTGGTATCATATCTGGTGCAACGCCAATGAAGCGATCTCGGATTCCCACCTTAAGGCAATACTCCCTTCCTCATGGAAATTCCTCGGAAGCAGGGTGCTCCATTACAATGCCGAGGACTTGATTTTAGAGAGCAGCCATGAAGTTATCATCGATGAAGTGCCTTTGAGCATTAAAAGAAACGCGTATTTCAAGGCCGGAGAGCCTTATTTCATTCTTTCGATTAGGATAGATAATACCGGAGATCGGCCTGCGACATATTACTATGACTATGGAGATGAACCATGGTTGGGAAACTACGGGACATCGGGCGGCAATGTCGGCTGGGCGTCGGACGGTGTATCAAATTATATATATAAATATAAGGGCCGGCTCAATACAAAAAAATTTCATTCAGCCGGACTATTCGACTTCGGCAATGATGCGATCGGTGAGAATCATGACTTTACTTTCACCGCCAATTTTATCAGATGGTATAGCGATGTAGATCCGTTCGTATTTTTTTCCAACGGCCCCTATGATTTCCCGCAAATGAACGAAAATAAAGTACCCCTTTCCAGCAATACCAGATTCATAGGACTTCAGTGGGGACCCCAAATATTACAGCCGGGCCAATCAAAAACATATACCCTTGCGATAGGGATGGCTGATCGTGACCCAAAAAGCGGCTTCCCGGTCGAACCGCAGATTGACCTGAAGAATTTCCCCTAGCGTTCTTTATTTCTCATTTACCGTTCCCGACTCTTTTTTTGAGAAGCGTTATCTTTGCGGCAACTTTGGCGCGAATATTCTCATCCGCGTTCGGCTGGATCGTGAGAAAGAGTTCATAAAGCCGCTGCGCCTCCCCCGGCTTGTTCATTTTATCCTTGATCACCGCTAAATTATAGAGAGCGGCCGCATCATCCGGATTTGTCTCTATTTCTCGCTGGTAATAGTATTCGGCGCGGTCAATATCTCCTGACATCAAGAAACTTTCCCCAAGATGGCCAAAAACGAGAAACCGTCGTGGGTCGATTGCCGCAGCCTTTTCCCATTCCTCCCGAGCGTGCAGGACATCATTCCGTTCGTGGCTGGCAAGGCCGAGGCTGAAGTGCGCAAGGGCGGAATTGGGGTTTGCTTCGGTCATCCGCGTAAAAAAGCGAAGGTCATCCTTCCAGTCAAAATTGCGATTGATCGTCAGTAGTGCGCAACAGAGCGCCAGTGAAGTACCGACGGCCACGAGCGTCTTTTTGAAGGTGAAACGCTTATACGCGTTATAGACCTGGTCGGCTGCGACGATCCACAATCCGATTGCCGGAAGATATACGTATCGCTCCGCCATCGGCGCACTGGGGATTGGAATAATGTTGCTGATTGGAATAAAGTTAACGGCAACCCAGATGAGCCCGAATCGGGTGGCTCGAGATTTTTTATCAATCAGCAGGAACGCCGCGATGATTGCGGTCCAGGCAAGGACGAGCCACAGTGGATTCGCAAGATAGTCCGAGGGGATTGCATAGAGGGCGTTTAGATGAACAGGGTAAAGAATAATCGCAGCATATTTGGGAATAATGTAGATGTTTTGCAGCAGCCGTTCGCCAAGCCCTCTCAGAGGCTGGCTGATCCCGACCATGGCCGACAGGGCATGCATCCGCAGTGCAAGATATACTGTTGCAGCGACACCGAACGGCATCAACGAAAACGCGAGTTGGCGGTTCCCTGGACGTGAGGGACGGTCCTGAGTCAGCGTATAAACCAGAAGGACCAGCGGAAGCATCATCGCCTGCTCCTTGCAGAGGAGCCCGGCAAAAAAAAGCAACCCTGACAGATAGTAAAGCGGCTTTGTACGGGTGGTGCGGCGAAAAAGAAGGCAAGAACTGCAGAGAGGACAAAAGCCGCGCACAACACGCTATTGCGGGCGGATATAAAGTTGACGGCCTCGGCATTGACAGGATGAACGGCAAAGACCAATGCCGCAATGAATGCCGGAACCGGGTCATTGAAAAGGAACCGCGCCACGAAATAGAGAAGAAGAACCGCCAGAAGGTGGATGAGAACGCTTAGCAGGTGATATCCGGAAGGGTTCAAACCAAAGATCTGATATTCCAGAAGATATGTCAACCTGTTGAGAGGTCGGTAGTAGGCCTTCTGGTTGCCTGAAACCGTCGAATCCGCGCTCGAAAACAAACTCGATGCATTGGTAATATCTCTGTTTACTTCATTGTTGACGATAATATCATGATCATCCCAGACAAAACCGTTCAAGACACTGTTGCCGTAGGTTAACAGGACGACGGACGTCAACAGAGCAACAATGAGAACCGTATGTCTATTTCTTACAAGCGTCATCATTTGTAGTGAACAGTCTGCCTGTGTCGCTCTCAGAATGAGTTAAAGAGAAGCGGTGGGTGAATCCCATCTCAACATGATGGTCTTAATCAGCAAAGCAGTTAATAAACAAATGCTTGGATAATAGGTCAGCACATTCCGGAAAATCGCCGTATTGAACATTAAGCTTCCAGAAAAAAATACGGTCAGCGTATAAACCAGAATAAAAAACATTGCATAACTCAGAACGGGAGTAGCCAAGAAAATGAATTCTTTCGTAGGTCGCCCGGCTAAGATTGTAAGAAAGGGAATAAAGACGAAAAAAACATTAAAATTCTGAAAAGAAGCAAGAAGCGAAATGACTTTCAACACCATCTCAGGCCGAAAAGTATATTCTACCGTAACATAATCTGCGCCAAACCCGAGTTTATGAGAGAATTTAAAAATAAACCAGGGTACTGCTAAAAGTAGACTTGCAAACAAGGGAACTGCTGATTTTCGAAGAACAGTCCCCTGACTTCTGTTCTTCCAAAAGAATGCAGCGGCAGCCAGAAGAAGAGGAAGAACAAAGAAAGGCGCTTCATCTTTTGTGAATAGCGCTTCTGCCGAGAAGAGTCCCATCAGTGTCCAATAGCCATAATTCCCTCTCATGGCGTAGAGAAACATTATTAAAGAGAAGAGGATATAAACACTGAGCGGGACATCACTGTACGCCTCAATCGAATGGATTGACAGAAGCGGGGAGCTCAAGAAGAGTACAAGCATTGAAAGTGCGATCAGGCGTGAGGTCTCACGTGCCATGACCACATACAAATAAACAGACATGGCGAGCAGATAAACGGGACTCCAGAATTTCACAAATACTTCATCAAAATGTCCAATCCAAAGACTCATCCAAACCTGCATAAGCGGGTTGTGAGGAGGATAATTTGCATTCCTGTTCAGCAATCCCTTGCCGAAAAAATCGTCCGGCGAAGTATCTAAGAGCAGACCGTGAGAATAATAGAATGCTTTGGCGCTGGCCGACCAGTTTGCTAATGAGTCCCAGGCAAAAATAGGCCTTAAATACGTTTCCACAAAGATCGATCCAATTTTAATAACGATGAAAGTAGTTAAGATAGCCAGTGAGATTTTTTTGAGCCAGTGGCTATCTGCGCCGAAAATCTCGCTGAAAAGCTCGAATGAAGGTTTCTTGGCGAGAACTATCTTACTTCTTCGCATCCACCAAAAGATCACGATAATTTCTATCAAAATAGGCGATGTAACAAACCAAAGCGTTAAAGGAACGCGGACGAGGGCCAGGAGAAACATTTGCATGGTCAATAATCCCATACCAAGCGGGTAGGCCAGGCAGAGACGTTCGGTCATCCCGCTTGTGGTCTCATTGCGGAGCAGAATGGATACGATGAGAAAACCCAGGATGGCCGGTATGACTAAAGCAACGATCGTTAGAATCATTTGACCCTCAGAATATATGCACCAGAATCATAGCGATAGAGCAGCTCTGCGTTTTCAATACGTCGATCACCTTTGATGAACGTTTTTGTATGTTCGTCATAGGCGGTATCATTATCGTATGTAACGATGATGTTTTTTGCGTTAACTCTGTTACGCTTTGGGAGCAAATAGTATTGGAGCATTAAACTATAGCCGCCATCGGAAGAATAAATTGTGTATTCGTTGTCTTTCAGCACTTTATTTGCCACTGTGACAAAATCGTAAAGAGGTCCCAGATATATCCTTGTTTTCGCTTCTGTGGAATACAGGGAATATGTTTCAATATCTTCACTGAACCACGTGTACCATGTACTTTCCGAATGAACTAAATAGAGGAATCCGGTACAAAAGAAGGCAATGATAATCGATTTTCTTAAGGCTTGGGGGAAAAGGAACTTTTTTCTTGACAAAATATATAACGCTCATCGTCGTGATTATGATGATAGCACAATAGAGCATGATGACAAATAATGGCGGGATGTTGTATCCATCCATTCACACTCCCTCCATATCATTGGTTCAACCATAAATAGGTCTGTGAGATTAAGGTCCATAGTCTTATAATAAATCTCCTTATCAGTGCTCCATGACCCCCATGACGTAACATCTATCTGTACGCCGTTGACCATAAGAGCTTTAAATTGCCTTAGTATGGAAAGCGAATAATATTCTTAGGATGATTGAAGCAACCATAACATAAACTGGTCATTTCCTGCAACAGTACTCACAGTATGGGTCATGTCAAAAAAACTCCGCTGTTTACAATAAATGCATATCGCGAATCTTTTGGAATGTTGGATAATTCTAGGATACCATTCGTAATGTCAGCTAGCCATTAAAAGAGTTTGAAATACTTGCAAACGTGAAAGGTGACTACTGCACATCATTTCGTAATAAAGCAGCACCAACGGATTATAACTACTTCGTATCAGCCTGCTCGTGGCAGGTTATCCTCCCCTTCGATGCAATATTTCAGGAACGGGACGGCAGTGTAGAATGAACCGTCTCGCATGACTTCCGACAATTGTAAATGATTCACTTCTGCTTCAACGGTTGTCCCCTGATCACTTGATCGGGGATTAATCATTACACGTGTGTCCCATCCTCCTGTCGTGCAGTTTCCCCGGTGCGCTTATGAACGGCTGTGGTTCTGGCCAATGATAGCACATGCCACAGTACTTCCGAGAGAGCATGCTTTTTGGAAATCCTGGATTGCGAGTGACTTCTTGCCGATTCTGCTGTAAAGCTTTCCGCGATTCAGATAGGCATCCCTAAAAGAAGGGTTCAGCTTGATTGCTTTATTGAAATCCTGAAGTGATCTTTCATTTTGCCCTAAAGAGAAATACAGCAAACCCCGATTATCGTATGCATTGTCGTAGTTTTCATTGACGGTGATGGCGCGGGTAAGGTACTGTATTGCCACATCGACACGGCCGGAATTGGCGTATAACACGCCGGCATTATCATACGCTTGATAATCGGAGGGGTTTAGAGAAATCGCCAAGCTGTAATCCGAGATCGCGTTTTCGTACTCCCCCATTTTTTCAAAGACGAGACCTCGATTATTATATGCTTGGTAAAAGGAGGGATTCAGGGAAATTGCCGTATTCAAGTCCATAATTGCATTATTGAGCAGCCCCATTTTGTCGTAAACAAGACCACGGTTGTTGAAAGCCTGATAAAAGGAAGGTTTCAACGCTATTGCCCTGCCATAATCATTGAGCGCATCATCGAGGCGGCCACTTTCCTCAAAAACAAGCCCCCGCTGAAGGTAGACCAGGGGATCTTCCGAAGGCTCATGTTCAACTACATAGTTCCACAGGGATAGGCTGTTTTTCCAGATCGCTATCTGGTTAAAGGTCAAATAGGACAATGTAAGAACCGCGAGAATAGCCATAACCGCGCCGGCTCTTTTCACGACCAAAGCCGATGGTAATCCTGAATCCGCCTTTTTCAGAACCCAGGTAATGAGTAAACCCATGAGCAGAAACGGTCCCAGGCTGGGTAAATAGGTATACCGGTCAGCGATTGACTGACTCCCTGCTTGTACGATACCTATTACAGGGATCAGCGTGGTAACGTAATAGATCCAGATGGACAGCCACAATTTCTGCCTTTTTATCATGACCACGCAGGCTATGGTTATACTTGCAACCAAAGACAGAAGAAAAAGAGAATGCAAAGAGAACAAGGTCATATTCTTTGGATAGGAATAGAAGGGCAGTAAATTGAATGGATAAATCATTTTGCCGAGATAGGAAAGCAGCGAATGAGCAATTACGGGGATCCGCGTCAGAAGCGGTATGGCTTCCGCCGACACGATCGCGCCTTCCGTTTTCTGAGCAGAAATGGTCAGCAGCGCAGAAATCAGGCTCAGTGCTGCAAAGGGGAGCTTCTCAATAAGAGAACTGCGGAGTGACCGCAAAGACCGTATTTTATTCAGTGGATACCAGTCCAGAAGCAGCAGGACCACGGGAAGGGATACCGCCATCGGCTTGCTCAGCAGAGCAAGGCCGAAGAAACAAAGGGACGACAGGTAGTTTGATTTGATATACCCTCTGAATACACTGTCACGCCGCCGGTCCTCGTCTTTGGCCGGAATCCCTTTGATATAAAAAATGACGCTGAGCAGATAAAACAGTGCGCAGAGAAGATCCTTCCGCTCAGCCACCCAGGCTACCGACTCTACATGAACGGGATGAAGACCGAACAGGAAACTCGTGACTCCTCCTGCGATGAGGATTGTCCGTTCATCTAAGAATATCGGAAGCCCCGGTTCGACCGCGCGCACCTTCGCTGCCTCAAGCAGGCGGGTAATAGAGCAGGAAAACCAGCAGTGTATTGATTCCATGAATGACGATATTGGTCAGGTGATGTCCGAGAGGATTGAGGCCCCAGACGGCGTAATCCAGGGCATGGGATATCCAGGTTAGAGGGTGCCAGTTACCCGCATAAAAGTGGAAAAAAGCCCATTTAAATAAAAATAGATTTACCGACCGGATCGCGGGGTTGTTCACGATATATACATTATCGTCCCAGTTCAGAAATCCATTTCGCAGGGCCGGTAGATAAACCGCCATTGTAACAAGAGCGATCATCACCGCAAGAGGATATTTGGCATTTTGTTTTGTTTTCATAGGAGTACCTCAGACCTCTCCAAGTCTGGTCTGGATATAGATAAACAACCCATCAATTCATGATTACAGCAAAGGCTGCATGGCGATCCGGCGTAAAGCCCGGCTCCATGCGTCGAATGATTTCATATTCCTGCGACGCTTTTTCTTTCAGTCCGGCGGACCGATAGGCCGCCGCAAGATTCTTGTGGATAAGAACGGAGCCGGGCGCGATGTTCGCTGCGGAACGAAATTCGCTGATGGCTTCGTCTCTCCGGCCGGTCCGTAAATACGCTGATCCCAGATTATTTCTTGCCTTGATGAAGTCAGGGGCAAGGTCGAGGACTTTTTGATAATGTTCTATGGCGGCGCCGAAGTCCCCCTCCAGGTAGAGAACATTTCCGAGTCCGAAATGCCCTTCAATTGAATCTGGCTGCAATTGTATGGCTGTGGAGAACTCCTGCAGTGCAGCCATGTTTCGACCCTGGTTATAGTACATGATGCCGAGATCCCGGTGGGCTTCTCCATCAGCGGGATCCAACGTCACCGCTGTTTGAAATTCTTGAATCGCCTCGTTGTACCGACCCAGCCGATAATATAAAATTCCCGTATAGACGCGCAAGGGCGCGAAATCAGGCCGGTCCCGAAGCACTTGTTCATAATCCATGACAGCCTCTTCGAGCCTTCCGCTCTCCGCAAGAGCAAGACCGCGCTTACTGTACGCCAGGTAATAATTGAGATACTGGCTCCGATCCATGTTTGGCAGCGCCGCGATTTCATGGTCCCACATCACCAGGTCGTTTTTCTGATAATTGATCTGCCTTACCGTTAAATAGGACAACAGGATAAAAACACCGGCAAGAACTAAGAGGGAAAGACTCCGGAGCCCTATGATCCATCGCTTCGCGGAAAAGACCCTGTCAAGCGCAGCCGTTCCCGCGAAGCCGACAAGGAACAGAGGCCCGAGGCTCGGCAGATAGGAGAAACGGTCTGCGACCGGCGCCTCGCCAACAATCATGAATGGCAGAACAGGCAGAAGAGAGAGAACATAGTAGCTCCAGACGCCGAGCCACAGCCGATGCTTCTTGGCCACGGCAATGCACGCGGCCGTAACGATGGCAACCAGCATAACCGGCACAAGATAGTGAACGGAGCGGAGCGCTGCAGGTCCGGGATAGGGATAGAACGGAAGAAGGTTCTCAGGCCACAGGGTCTTGCTTATGTAAAAAATGATTGCGTGAAATCCGTTCAGAAGCCGCGATGACAGAGGAATCGTGTCGAACGATACGATGTCGTTGAGAGTATGCTTGGCGTAGATCGAAACCGACACCGCACCCAGGCTGAGGAGATAAAAAGGGATCTTCTCGTAAATGACGCTGCGCAAAGTCATGCGTCTTCTGAAGACGGCCCAGTCCAGGATGAGGAAGACAGCCGGAACGGTCACCGCCATGGGTTTGCTCATGAGAGCGAACGCAAGAAAGACAACGCTCGATACATACGTTCCTGCCGGAACCCCGGATGACGCACCGGGTTGCGGATCTTCCGCTGCTCTCCTGGCATATGCCACGTACGACCAGATGCTCAGAAGACTGAATAACGCGCAAAGAACATCCTTTCTCTCCGCTATCCAGGCCACAGATTCTGCACGAAGGGGATGCAAGCCAAAAAGCAAGCCGGAGAGGACCGCGGTTATGAGAGCCGCTGCATTGCGGGAGAAATATCTCAACTTCGGGGAATTGCCTGGAATCCCGTAGCCGGCGCTCAGCAGACTGTAGAGAAGCATGATGACCAAAGCGACATTCAAACCGTGCAGGATGATGTTCGTAAGATGATGGCCTCCAGGTTCAGCCCCCCATAACGCATAATCTACGGCATGAGAAAGCCAGGTGAGCGGATGCCAGTAGTTTGCGCCGTAAAAAGTGGTAAAAGCCCACTTCACAAGACCGAGATCGAGGGACCGGATATGTTCGTTGCTCCTCACATACACATCGTCATCCCAGGTCATGAGGTAGCCGTTCCTGACAGCGGGAAGAAAAACGGCGATGGTAATCAGTGCAGCGGCGGCGGCACAGAGGAGGACAATGTTATTTTTAAGAAACCGACTGACCATCATAAATTGCACCTAGTGCAGAGTAACTCTCTGCTGTTTTATATGAAGAATGCCCGCTTTTTGGCTGCGGTCGCTGCGGAACCTGCCGGGAAGCCCTATTTGCCATGGTACGCGTCGCCAGGAATTACGGCTGCAGCGCGACGCAGGCGTCCCTGCTGCCCAAATCACAGGCTTTGCGCAAGTCATTCAGGGCCAGTTCCCGCCTGCCTGTTTTAAAGTAAAGGTCCGCCCTCTTAGAATAAGCCGGTGAAAAATCGCTCTTCAAGGCTATCGTCCGGTTAAAATCCTCCAGAGCTTCCTCATCGCGTCCGGCAAAAAGGGAGGTGAGCCCGCGGTTGAAATAGGAGTCGGCATACTGAGGATTGATGGTGACTGCCCTGCTGAAATATTCCATTGCTATCCTGAAAGAACCGGCCTTGCCGTAAAGCACTCCGAGATTGTTGCAGGCAAAATAGTTTCCCGGATTCAGATCAAGAACTTTATTGAAGTCGGCAATCGCGGCGTCACGTTCCCCCATAGCATCCAATGTTTTGCCACGGTTGTAGTATGCATCCACATAATAGGGATTCGCGGCCAGTGCCTTGTTGAAATCAGCAAGGGCATCATTAAAACGGCCTTGATCCTCGTAGGCAATGCCTCGATTATTATAGGCCAGGGGAAACTGCGACGCATCTTGAGCGATAACATGATTCCAGAAAACGATGCTGTTATTCCAAATACCGATTTGTCGGACAGTGAGCCAGGACAACGTAACAAGCAGGGCGCTGATAACGACCACGGAGACAGGCCTGTATACCCGGGACCACGGAACAGACCTGTTGATTCTTTCCGAGCCCCACGCAAACAACATGCTTGCAGCGAAAAAGAGGCCGATACCGGGCAAATAAACATAGCGGTCCGCCATGGCCTGGCCGCCTACCTGGACGATCCCGAGTACGGGTATGAGCGTGACCACGTAATAGCACCAGATCGACATCAGCTCCTTGTGTTTTCGCGCGGTTATGATGGCTATTACGGTTATCCCTGCGACAAGAAAAATCGCCGCAACGTACTCGAATGTCATGATTGATGCGTTTCGGGGATAGGAATAAAAAGGCTTAAGACCGACCGGCAAAATCAATTTCACAAGATAAGCGATGACCGAATGGGAAGCCACGATCACGCGTTTCAGCAAGGGCTCGGATTCAAAGGCGACAAGCGCCCCTCCTGATTTCTGCGCCAGAACAGTAAGCAGCGAAGAAATAATGCTCAGCGCGGCAAAAGGAAATTTCTCGACGAACGCAAGCCGGAACGAACGGAAAGAACTGATCCTGCTCAAGGGATGCCAGTCCAGTATCAGAAGAACAAGCGGGAGCGATACTGCCATCGGCTTGCTCAGCAGAGCGAGGATAAAAAAACCGAGCGCCGACCAATAGTGTTTATCGCTGAACCGGAAGAAACCATTGCGCTGGCCCCGCTCATTCCGCCCGGCAACCCCGTATTTCACGTACATCATCACGCTGAGCAGAAAAAACAGGGCGCAGAGCAGATCTTTTCGCTCCGCCACCCAGGCGACCGACTCGACATGCAGGGGATGCAGTCCGAATAAAAGCCCTGTTCCGCCGCCGACCAGGAGAATCGTCCGGTCATTGAGAAAACCCGTGCCCCCCTGGCCTGCCGTTCGTTCCCTCGCCGCCTCAAGCAACATCATGATGAGCAGGACCACCACGAAGGTGTTCATGCCGTGGAGAATGATATTGGTCAAGTGATGGCCCCATGGGTTCAGGCCCCAGACAGCATAATCCAGGGCATGGGAGATCCAGGTAAGAGGGTGCCAGTTGCTTGCGGTAAACTGGAAAAAAGCTTCTCTCAACAGGTTTGCATTGAAGGAACGGATGAAGGGGTTTTCGACAACGTAGACATTGTCGTCCCAGTTCAAAAAACCATTCTGCAAAGCGGGCAGGTAGACCGCAAATGCCAAAAAAGCGATCGCAGCCGCGGTATAGTATTTAGTGTTTCCAGCTGTTTTCATCAGTTTTTTACCGCCATCACAAAACATCTTTCCGGGGTTCCCCTGCAAAGAGAGAGATCACTGTATCATTATTACTTTTGCGAACTGCTACTGAAGAGTTTGACAGCTGGTTTGGTCACCCAACTGACATGCTCTTTGATAATCTACACGAGCCTGATCTTTTTGTCCTATTGAGTCATATAACCGCCCCCGAGCGGCATACGCTCGAGCGCTATTCTTGTCGAGAAGGATCGCGGCTGTAAAATCTTTTAATGCCATGCTGCTCTGACCGACAAGAAAATACGTGATCCCCCTATTGAGATAACCATCGGCAAAATCCGGCCGCAGACTGAGGGTTGCATCGAAATTCAACAGCGCGCTGTCATATTTGCCCATCTTTCCGTATAAAATTCCGAGATTAAAATAAGCCAGTTCGGACGAAGGATTCAATGAAATAGTTCGGTTAAAATCCTCAATTGCTTTATCTGCCAGACCCATTCGATCATACATAAGTCCCCGGTTGTTGTACGCTTGAAAATAAGACGGATTCAGTGCAAGAGCATGATCGTAATCGTCCAATGCTTTGTCAACCTCACCTAGCAATCCGAAAGCATAAGCGCGGTTATTATAAGCCTGATAGAAAGACGGGTTCAAACCAATGGCCGCATTAAAATCTGCGAGGGCTTTATCAATCATGCCCATTTTTCTATAGGTAACTCCGCGGTTATTCAATGCCTCCTCCGAAGTCGGGTCTACCGCAATAGCCATGTCGTAGTCATCTATTGCTTTGTCATACTGTTTCAGTTTATCGAAGGCCTGGCCCCTATTATTATAAGGGAGAGATGCGCTCCGGGGTTCCTTTTCTATTACACTACTCCAGAGCGATATACTGTTTTTCCATATGCGCGTCTGTTGTATGGTCGCATATGCTAAAGGACCAGTTATCCCTATTGCCGCAACGCTGGTTACAAGCACCAGCGTCAAGCTTTGCGCTTTTTTGCCGGCCGCAGAATTGACGATCCACGCAACTCCCAGGGCAATGATCAGAAATGGACCTAAGCTCGGCAAATACGTATATCGGTCCGCCATGGCTTGGCCGCCTACCTGGACAATGCCGATGACAGGGATAAGAGTGATAATATAGTAGAGCCAGATGGACATCCAATAGCGCTGTTTCTTTGCGAGTCGTATGCAGAAAACAGTAATTCCGAGGAGCAATACCAAGGAGCTTACGTAAATAGTCGAGAATAGAGAAACCGTGCTCTGAACCGGATAGGCATAATAGGGAATTAAATGCGCCGGCAAAAGCATGTTCGACAGGTAACCGATAAAAGATCGGGCCGCTACCAGCAGTCGAACCGGCAGCGATACTAAAACCGTGGCATGCAGCGCCCCTCCTGATTTCTGCGCCAGAACAGTAAGCAGCGAAGAAATAATGCTCAGCGCGGCAAAAGGAAATTTCTCGACGAACGCAAGCCGGAACGAACGGAAAGAACTGATCCTGCTCAAGGGATGCCAGTCCAGTATCAGAAGAACAAGCGGGAGCGATACTGCCATCGGCTTGCTCAGCAGAGCAAGGATAAAAAAACCGAGCGCTGACCAATAGTGTTTATCGCTGAACCGGAAGAAACCATTGCGCTGGTCCCTCTCATTCCGCCCGGCAACCCCGTATTTCACATACATCGTCACGCTGAGCAGAAAAAACAGGGCGCAGAGCAGATCTTTTCGCTCCGCCACCCAGGCGACCGACTCGACATGCAGGGGATGCAGTCCGAATAAAAGCCCCGTTCCGCCGCCGACCAGGAGAATCGTCCGGTCATTGAGAAAACCCGTGCCCCCCTGACCTGCCGTTCGTTCCCTCGCCGCCTCAAGCAACATCATGATGAGCAGGACCACCACGAAGGTGTTCATGCCGTGGAGAATGATATTGGTCAAGTGATGGCCCCATGGGTTCAAGCCCCAGACAGCATAATCCAGGGCATGGGAGATCCAGGTAAGAGGGTGCCAGTTGCTTGCGGTAAACTGGAAAAAAGCTTCTCTCAACAGGTTTGCATTGAAGGAACGGATGAAGGGGTTTTCGACAACGTAGACATTGTCGTCCCAGTTCAAAAAACCATTCTGCAAAGCGGGCAGGTAGACCGCAAATGCCAAAAAAGCGATCGCAGCCGCAAGACGATATCGAAGACTTCTCGTTTTATTCACGCTCAAAACAATCTCTTCATAAAGCATCGGCTGTACTGACCTCCCGTATCTCCTAGACCGGTGCAGCCCGCAACGCAGCTGGAGCAAAAGTGCGTGCTCATGCTGAATTCAGGGGACGTTGCTGCGAGAACGGGAAGACGGGAAGATGAAAATACCGCCGGAACAGAGCTTCAACTTGCACAAACGGAACTGGAAGGCTGTTTTCAGCACTCCGAGTCCGTAAACAACACTACGGCGAAAATTGATGGAGGAGGCATCCTCAAAGTACTTGGTCGGACAGCTGATCTCGCCGATCCGGTAACCGAACCAGATGATCTGCGCCAGCATCTGGTTGTCGAAGACAAAATCATCCGAATTTCTGTCCAAAGGAAGTCGTTCCAATATTTCCCGGGAAAAAGCCCTGTATCCGGTATGGTACTCCGACAGTTTATGCCCAATCAGAAGATTTTCAAGCAAGGTCAAGACGCGGTTTGCCATATACTTATAGAGCGGCATCCCGCCCCGCAAGGCGCCCACACCCAGAATGCGGGATGCTAGAACGGCATCGAACTCGCCGTAGGCTATCATGCTCGCCATAGCCGGAATCAGTTTCGGCGTATATTGATAATCGGGGTGAAGCATGATAACGATATCTGCTCCCAGATCCAACGCCGTCTTATAGCAGGTTTTCTGATTTCCGCCGTATCCGGTATTTTGTTCATGAATAATCGTTCTGATGCCGAGTTCACGGGCAACCGCGGCAGTACCGTCCCAACTCGCATCGTCTACGAGGATGACATCATCCACGAACTCACGGGGGATATCCTCATACGTCATTTTGAGCGTTTTTGCGGCATTATATGCTGGTAGAACGACAATAACTTTTTTACCGTTTATCAATATCGTACCTACACTGAAGCAACCGCGATTGCACAGAATATCGGATCACTGCAATAGTCGCGTGCCGTGCTCAGAAAATGCCGCGAGGCGACGGGATCGGTCTTTATTCTAACCACTTGTGCACTCCCGCCGCCCGCAGGAAGAAATGGGCAACCGTCACGTGCCGGCGCTGCCGCTGCGGGATATCCGAGCTATTCGTGTTCGCCCTCCATATGGTAAATTTCAACGAGGTTGTTTCCGCGATCAGCGATAAAGACCTGCTCATTGTCGTTGAGGCATATATCGGCGGGATAGTAGAGCTCGCCGTCCTTCCACCCCATTCTGAGCTTGCGTCCCTTAAACGAACCGTCTTTCCCAAGAACAACAACCGCTCCGCCGTTCTGATCAACGACAAAAATATACTTCTTGTCTACAGCCATTGACGTGGGAAAGGTGACGTGGTCTCTCAGGTCCTTTGTCAGCGGAGTAAAAGCAACGGCATCCCGGGCAGCGGTAAAGATTGCGGCATGAACGCTGTTCAGCAGGTAAATGGTGCCCTGAGAATCTACCGTCACGTCGGAAAAGAAACCGTCATTTGCCGGAAACGGTATCTGCCTCTGAAATTTGGCATCAGGCCCCGTAACGATGACCCGCGCTGAAAAAACGTCGAGAAGGTATAAATTGTCGTTCGCATCGATCGCGAAATTCTTCGGAATCCATGCAGTCGGCGCCGGTAAGTTTGCGGGTTCGACGTACCCCAGGGGGTCCCCCGTGGGGCTGAAGCGCAGTATGCGGTGCTGCTTCCCGTCAAGCACGAAAATCTCCTTCTTCGTGTTCATCCGTACATGCATAGGATAGGGCACCTTGATCTCAGTCCCCGGTTTGATCGATCCGTCATCTTCCAGTGTATAAGGCAGGAGGCGACCGTTCCCCGTATCGGACACGACAAGCAGGGATTTCTCCCTGCAGGCAACGCCCTCGGGCTGCCGAATTTTAACGCCCGCCGTATCGACGGAAACCGTGGCGGTCCGCCTCAGCTGCAGCGAATCGGCGCACAGCGCGGGAGCGGGACACAGCAGAATGACTGCGAGAATCAGATTTTTCATCATGGCATCACCTCTAGTGTAATTTAGTATGGCACTGGACGCACATATCGTTAATGGTCGGGTACCAGAGCATTTGTTTGTTTTCCGTACCATGGACCCCGTGACAACTCGTGCACGCGACGCTGGCGTTATTGTTCCGCGGGTCGATCGCCTCCGACCCCACAGGATGGGTCGAATGTTTTGAATAATCGTGACAGGTCTTGCACAGGTCGATCGAAGACGCCTGCTCGAACAGGAATACGTTGTTCGACGCATGCGGGGAATGACAGGATGTACACTGACCGTCATTGACTGGTTTATGTTTCGTCGGCGAACGTTTCTGCTTCTCGATGATATCGGCGTGACATTGTCCGCATACATCGACCAGCTTGGACTTCAGGAGGGGCTTTTCCGGTGACGCATGCGGGTTATGGCAGTTGAGACAGCCTGTTTTGTCGACCAGGGGCCAATGGATCCGGTTCTTGGTGAATGCATCATTGACCACGGCGCTGTGGCATCCCCGGCACAACTCAAATCCTTTCCGTTTGGTCGCAAAGGGCGTCTTGGACGTAGGATCCTCATGGCACTGGTTGCACATTCTGTTCGCCACGGGGCGGTGCACATTAGCGAACAGGATACCCGCATTATTGGAGCCATGGGGGTCATGACAGCTCGTGCAACGACCTTTGGCGACGGGGTAATTCATGTGCTGTTTCTTGAACGACGGGGCCTCGGCCTTGTGACAGGTAAGACAGAGGGCCGGAACCGCATCCTTCAACAGCTGTGCGGATTTGCCGGAGGAGTGCGGATTGTGGCAGTTGAGGCACCCCTTCTCCACCGGGAAGTGCTTGAATTTCACTTTTTTGATCGCCTCGCCCATCTCCTTGTGGCAGCCGAAACAAAGCTCGTTTCCCGACGCAAGGAGGTTGAATTTGTTCTTGGACGAGTGCGGATCGTGGCATTTGATGCAGTTTCCTTCCGCCACGACCTTGTGGGCGCTGACGGCACTCTTGGGAATGATGTCGGCGTGACAGGTGAAGCAGATCTTGTTGGGATCCGCTGCCAGCAGCTTCCCATGAGAAGAGTCATGGGGGTTATGGCAGCCCGTACAGTCGCCGTTCTTTACGGGGGTATGGACGAATGGCATCTTGATCTTGTCCTGAAAGGTGACATGACAGGTCAGGCAGTTTTTCCCGCGGGCTCCCGGCTTCAGCCTGAATTTGTTGTCCTGTTTGTCCTGCGCAACGGCTGGATTCATCACACCGAGAAGGCCGACCACCGCGAGCAGCAGAAACAACCCGGAACATGTATTAATGCAGTATTTTTTCATTTCTTTTCTCCTATATGGCAATCGTCGCACGATCTTGCGGCGAACGGAGGATGCTCAACGTCCTTGAACAGCTTCGGGTCTTTCGAACCGTGCGGATCGTGGCAGGTCCTGCAGTCCATGACCGCCGCCTTGATGTTAATATGATCCTTTGCAAATTCCTTTCCCGGCAGGTCGTGGCAGTCGCTGCACAACGCGGGAATCGGCTGCGTCAGTAGGGTCGTTTCCTTCGAGACATGGGGTTGATGACATCGCATACAGTCGCTTTGTGCCGGGGGATGGGCCATGCCCGCTGCCATCCTTGCTTTAATGTCCGTATGACAGGTCAGGCACAGATCGGGGCTTTCCACCAGGAGGAGCTTGGCTAATTTCGACTTGTGCGGGCTATGGCACTTGGTACATTCACCCGCCATCACCGGAGCGTGCTTGCTCTTCCCCGCGCCCAGTCCTTTTTGCAGCTCGGCATGGCACTGGAAGCAGATCGTATCCTCTTTGCCATTGAGCATCCCGCGGACATCGCTCGCATGGGGATTGTGGCACAGGAGACACTGCCGGTCCTTGAAGGGCGGATGCATGGACCCTCCCGGCACTTCCTTCATCATATCGCCGTGGCATTGCGCGCAGAGCTCCGAATCGGACGCCCGGAGGAGTTTGCCTTCACTTGATCCGTGGGGATTATGGCAGGCGGTACACTGCGCCCGACTTACCGGCGGATGGACATTCGCTTTCTGAAAATCCGCTTCCGCATTCGTATGGCAAGAATAACAGACGGTGTCCATGCGATTCTTCAGCATTCCCTGGATATTTGTCCCGTGAGGGTTGTGGCAGGACGTGCACATGTCGCTGGCAAAGGGAGGATGAACATCCTTAGCCTTTTTCGCCTCGGCGGTTTTCGCGTGACAGGTAACACAGAGCTCGCCATCTTTGGCGAGCAGCAGTTTTTTGTTCTTTGCCGCATGGGGGGCGTGGCACGACAGGCAGCCCTTTCCGTCCGTGAGCGCCTTATGGCCGTACGCAACCTTCACGTCCTTGTCCGGATGGCAGGTGAAGCAGAGCTTGTTGCCTTTTTCGAGCAGCAGCCTCGGGTTATCCGATGAATGGGGATCGTGGCAGGAAAGGCACATGCCGTCCTTGAACGGCGGATGTTCCACCGTGCCGCCGTTTTTCAACGTTGCCGCGTCGTGGCATTGGTAGCAAAGGTCCGATCCCTGCTGAGTAACTTCGAAGGGCTTTGCGTCTCCCGCGGGTTTGTGGCACGAATCGCAGCTTATGGACCCGACAGGATTATGCAGGCTCGTTTTCAGGAGTTTTGGCTCATCGGAGGAGTGGGGGTTATGGCACCGTGAGCAGGCCCGGCCGTCCACGGGATATCCTCCGTGGGCTTTTTTAAATGACGGCGCACCGCTGCTGTGACAGTTGAGGCAGAGTCCCGGCTCCGCGCTGGTGAGAAGATTATCATAGTCGGCGCTGTGCGGCAAATGACAGGCTTTGCATCCATCAGTCTGCAGAATTTTATGGATTACTTTCTTACTATAGTCTGCCGGCTGGTGGCACTGCGTGCAGATTGCATTGCCTTCTTCCCTGAGCAGGGCTTTTCCCTGGGAAGCATGGGGGTTGTGACAGCTGGTGCAGGTCGCCTTCTTTACGGCGGAGTGCACTTTTGCCTTGTTCAATCCTATTTTTTCCTTGGGATGGCATGAAAAACAGAGCTCATTCCCCGGCCTCTTGAGGAGCAGTTTGGGAATTCTGCCATGCCGGAGATGACATTCATCGCATTTTTTTTCTTTGACCACGCGATGGACGTTTTTCATGCCAAGATATTTGTCGGCAAATTTCTTATGGCACTCGAGACAGTCTTTCTTTTCAAATCGCTGCTGCGCGAACGCGGGGTTCGCTGTCGTCAGAAAAAAAGTTCCTCCCAGAAGAAGGAGCAGTCCGATGAGAAGCGCGTTTGGTTTTAAATGGGTGGTATGCATGGTTCTCCTCTGCAGTGTTCTCATATTTTTACTTCGCCGATTCAGCCAGGTAGATCTTGATGTCGGCAGTCTCTTTCAGTTTGCGGGTCCACTCGTCGACCGCCTTGTTCAGCTTGGTATAATATACGTTCGAGCCGAGGGACGGGCGTACCTGCTCAAAGGTCTGCTGCTGCGGGGGGATCATTTCCTGAATGTACAGTACATGGTATGGACCCTTCGGGCCTTCGTAGAGCCGGACATCTCCGGCTTTTACGCCAACGAGGGTACTTTGGACATCCTCCGCCAGTGAGGATACGGGCACCGCGTCGATCCCGAATGCAGGCTCCTCGTCCTTGCTGTCCGGCGCCTGCCCCGCGGCATTGGCTTTGACCCAGCCGAAGTCGGCGCCTTTCTGCATCCTGTCCATGGCCCACTGGGCATCGGCTTTCTGAAGGAAAGCAAGATGCGCTATTTTCACCCGCGGTTCAGACATGAACTCCGCAGCATGTTCGCGATAATAAGCACGCTGATCGTCTTCATTAATCGCCACGCTCGGGGCAACAATCTGCTGAACGAACATCCCGAAAACAATGTTCCGCTCGTAGTCTTTGAGCATGTCTTTATATTCTCGGGACTTGTCGAGACCGCGGCTCAGCGCTTCGAGGTACAAAAGCCGTTTCTGCACGATCGATTCCAGGACTTTCTGCTTCGTCTCGTCCAGTTTCTTGCCCTTGAGGTTCTTCATGCCGTGGTAGAATTTGTCTTGCATTGCCTCGGACAGCTGAGATACCGTAACAGGCTTGTCTCCTTTGATGTCGAGCGATGACCCGCTCGTCGTTCATGAGTTTCTCAAGCCCTGGTCCCTTCGGTCCGTAGTCGAGTCCTTCAAAGAGCTCTTTGTGCATCGTTACGTTTTTCTGGCTCAGGGAGGTGATAAGCGCCCCGAGCGACGCCACTCGCTTTGTGTTCATGACGTCTTTTCGCGCCTGCTCCCTGGCAGCGGCATTTTCGGGATACTGCTCAGCCTCATACCGGAAGAGGGCAAAATAGGGCTTCCCCTTGAGTTTCACCCTTGTAACAGGTCCAACGGACCCGATTTTCATCGTGGCGATCGCCTTGGAGACCGCAGCATCGAGTTCCCGAAATTTGATGAAGTTCTCCTCTTCGGTGCCCTTCGCGGTTCCGGCCTTGACTGCCTGCGCGATGACATCTTCGAATTTCTTTCCTGACTTGATCCTGGCCGCGGCTTTTTTCGCAGCCGCCTCCTTGTCGAAGAAGGCTGAAGTTGTCCTCACCTCCCGCACCGCCTCCTTGTATTCCTTATCGACCTCGTCGTCGCTCACGGAAACGTCATTCCATAAATTCTGGCGCAGCAGGTCTCTCAGGGTAACCTGGGAAAATATGTCCAGGGAGTTCTTCACCTCGGGCAACTCATCAAGACCGATGTTCCGCGCTTCCTGGAACATAAGCGCGACGTTGATCAGGCGTTGCAGCAATCCCGCCATATCGATCCTTGACACCTGCTTGACCGTCTCCTGCTCCGCCTCTTTCTTCTGGTCGTGGACGCTTCCGATTGCGGACCGAAGGTCATTTACGGTTATGCGCTCTCCATTCACTTCGGCAACCGGGAGGTCGGCGTTCACCGTGGAGAGGGTCGGAACGGTTATGATTGTGGAAGAACTAACGTCTTTTACGAACATAACCATCTTGTCCTCCGGCGCCACCGGTTGTTCCTGGGCAGCAGCAGCGCCCGCCGGGGCCGTCTTTCGATCTGATGCAAACCCCGGGGAAGCAGCTGCCAGTACATACGTGAGTATGCCTGTTACAACGAATATTTTTTTCAACATTCTTTCACCTCTTTCTGTAATAGTGTCAATCAGCACCGTGCCAAATCCGGGCTTATTTCGGCTTCAGCACGTTTCCTACCACGAGAGCATGGTTTTGCGAACTGCCTCGATCATTTCCGATACCATTGCATTCGCCGTATTGACTTCGCCCCAGCTGAACAGGAGGAGGCTGTCGTCTCCCGAGTTGACGCTGCTGGACGACCAGACCACCCTTTTGCTGGCTTTCGAGATCAGCATGACGGTAAAATTCACCCGGGGCTTGCCCCAGGAGGATTCGAAATCCTTGTAGTCGAAAACCTTTCCCGTCACGATAAGGTCCGCGTCAAGGCTGCCTGTTATCAGATCAATATCGGAAGAGGATATCCCCTCGTACATAATGACCCGCATGTTCAGGAGATGTTCTCTTACAATGCCGGGCTCGAACACGGTGAAATCGGTCAGTTTCCTCAGTTCCTTGACGAATTGAAGCATAAGTATATCGCCGGCGTCATTTTTCCTGCTGGTATTAAAAAAGGGAAGCACAGCAATGGTTGGACGCGCGTCTTTGACCAGGACCAGCCGGTAATAATTGGGCGACCCGAGGAGCGCATTATCCGGGTTCCCGAGCTTCAACTCGATCGTTTTATCGACTTCTGAGGGAGGGCCTTCTTTCAGCTCGATCGTAATGACGGCGTCACGCTCGCCGGCCGGAACCCTAACCGGGCTCGCTGTAACGGTATAATCTTTGCCTTGAACTGCGGAGCCGCCGACGGTAAAGGGCACGACCGCATCCTTGCCCGATATGTTCGAGAGCTGAAGGGTAAGGTGAACATTGCCGGCGAACTTCTTGAGCCGCTGATTCGCGGCAGTGAACGCAACCGACGGTTTGGGATTGCTGTTCATAATGGTGTAGGTGTGCGTCGCGGTCCCGCCCAGTACGGCGTTCTGCGCGCTCTTCAGTCCCACTGCCACCGTCTTGTTGTCGTCGTAGATCCCGTTGTTTCCGATGCCGAGCTCGATCTCCTTCTTCGTCTCGCCGGGGGCGAAGGTCAGGCTGCCTTCTTTCACCGAATAATCCTTCCCCCGAACCGCCGTGCCGCCCGTGACCGCGTACTCCACCGTTACCTGCCTGCCGCTCACTGCCCCCAGCGATACCTCGAGACGCGCCGGACTTATCTTCTCTTCCCCGCTCGAACTCGCGGCCGTGAACCCCACCGCAGGCTCCGGATCGGCGTCCGCGATGGTCACAACGCTTTCCGTCGTCTTCCCCTGCGTCGCGTTCATTGGCACGCCCATGACCACCACTACCGTTTTGTCCTCTTCGCTGATCTTGTCGTCCACCGGGCTTACCACGATCCCTGCGCTCTTCGCGCCCGCCTTGATCACTACCGGGCTCGGCGTTATCGTGTAATTACCCGGCGTCTTTGCCGTCCCGCTCACGGTAAAGGGCACCGTCACGTCCTTCCCCGATATCGCAGACAGCTCCACCAGCATTGTCGCAGGACCCCCGGTCTCCTTCACCTGCAGGCTCGCTGACGCAAACGACGCCGTCGGCATCGGGTCTGCGTCAAGGATGGTATAGGTATGCATGGTCGTGTTTCCGAGAACAGCACCCTTCGGATTTTTCAGGCCGACTTCGATGGTCTTGTTATCCGTATTCAGCCCGTCATCCTTGACCCCGATCTCGACGGTCTTTACCGTCTCCCCGGGGGCGAAGGTCACGGTCTGTGCCCCGTCCTTCAATGTGTAGTTTATCCCCCGAACGGCCGTGCCGCCCGTGACCGCGTACTCCACCGTTACCGGTTTCCCGCTCATTGCCCCGAGCGACACCTCCAGCCGGGCAGGACTCGTCTTCTCATCCCCGCTCGAACTCGCGTGCATGAACGCCACCGTCGGGCATGGGTGTGGTGTTCACGATGGTGTAGGTGTGTGTTGCAGTCCCGCCCAGTACGGCGTTCTGCGCGCTCTTCAGTCCCACTGCCACCGTCTTGTTGTCGTCGTAGATCCCGTTGTTTCCGATGCCGAGCTCGATCTCCTTCTTTGTCTCGCCGGGGGCGAAGGTCAGGCTGCCTTCTTTCACCGAATAATCCTTCCCCCGAACCGCCGTGCCGCCCGTGACCGCGTACTCCACCGTTACCTGCCTGCCGCTCACTGCCCCCAGCGATACCTCGAGACGCGCCGGACTTATCTTCTCTTCCCCGCTCGAACTCGCGGCCGTGAACCCCACCGCAGGCTTCGGATCGGCGTCCGCGATGGTCACAACGCCTTCCGTCGTCTTCCCCTGCGTCGCGTTCATTGGCACGCCCATGACCACCACTACCGTTTTGTCCTCTTCGCTGATCTTGTCGTCCACCGGGCTTACCACGATCCCTGCGCTCTTCGCGCCCGCCTTGATCACTACCGGGCTCGACGTGATCGTGTAATTACCCGGCGTCTTTGCCGTCCCGCTCACGGTAAAGGGGACCGTCACGTCCTTCCCCGATATTGCAGACAGCTCCACCAGCATTGTCGCAGGACCTTCGGTCTCCTTCACCTGCTGGCTCGCTGACGCAAACGACGCCGTCGGCGGGGGGACCGTGTTCACGATGGTATACGTATGCACGGTCGTGCTGCCGAGAGCTGCACCCTTCGCACTCTTCAGAATGAGGTTAACTGTCTTGTTGTCCTTGTAAACCGCGTTGTACTTCACTTCGATCTCGATCTCTTTTCTCGTCTCGCCGGGGGCGAAGGTCAGCGTGTTTCCCCTGAGCTCATAGTCCTTCCCCGTTGAAGCAGTTCCGTTCCCGTCGGCATACTCAACCGTAACCGGGGCTTTACCGGGGGAGGTGAGCGTCACGGCAATGCGCGCACGGCCTTTTCGATCGTCGCCGCTCGACGTCCTGTCCACAAAATTGACGTCATTCTCCAGAAGATCAGAGCCGACAGAAGAGGAGCGGAACTTTATCTTCGGCGCATAGCTCTTTCTTCCGCCCTCCAACTCGATTTTCTCGCCCGATAAAAAGGCGGCAAGGGAGCCTGTCAGCGTTCCGACGGCCTTTTCTCTCAGGACCTTAGGATCGTTAATCAGACCCAGGCCGAGCAGGCCCGGAGCTTCATCTCCGGCCAGTCCCACGCTGTCGGACCAGAGGATCTCCGGTCTGGGCCCTGTAGAGACCAGTCGGGACAGAAGGGCGATCCGGGGAGGGGCCAGTTCGTTGTACAGTTCCAGCGAGGTGATCAGTACCGCATCTGCTCCTGCTTCCTCTTGCAGGGCCTTGGACACCGAGGAGTCCAGTCCACCGAGATAACGCACGCGGTGCTTGTCCAGGGTCCGCTTGAGCGCCTCTTCATCAACGATAGCGAGCCCCTGTAGACTCCAGTCGCTTCACGATCGCTTGCTGGATCTCTCGAAGAGGCGCTTTGACAGCACTCTTGTTCTCTACCGGGAACACGGCGATGCTGAGATGCCGTTGCCCGGAAGGATTCGTCGGCACCGCATGATTGACGCCGGCGCACCCCGACAGGACCAAACATGCGGCGATGAGGAGCCTACAGCGTCTATTTGAACAATTTATGGATGATATCATCTACTGCTCTCTCGGTCACAATGTTCATGGGTTCTCCGCCTCCACCGAAAAGACGGTCGCTCATGCTGACACCGCCCCGTGTTGAGGATGCGGACCAGACGACCCGGCCTGTCTGTGCTTCCATCATCTGCATGCTTATGGAGATCATGGTCGCGTTGGCAGTGCCGGACCGCACTTCGCCGTATTCTTTCACGTCACCGGTGATCACGGCGTCAGCCTTGACGATACCGGCAAACTTTACGACGTCCTCCGGAGAGGGGGCTGTGGGTTCAGCGATTCCCGCACGAGACGTTCCCCGCTTCACCTCGCCGATCGGGAGCGCATACACCCCCCCGGTGGACAGCAGTCTGTTGATAAAAACGTCCCGAACGCGGTCCGACGCGGTCTGTTCCCGCGTCTGGTTCGCGAAGGGCATAACCGCAACGGTCTGGATCAAGCCGAAATCCATGGCCTGATCCCGAAAGACATCTGATGTCGTCCGGCCGCAGCCGACAACGCCGGCGATCATCATGATCAATACGATTTTCCGGAAAAACATGAACCCTCCTTCTCCCCTAGAGCGTAATGTCAAAATCGAACCACAGAGTTCTCTGAGAACTGCTTGAATCTAAGGGATATAAACG
Source organism: Nitrospirota bacterium (assembly GCA_963796285.1). Lineage (GTDB taxonomy): Bacteria > Nitrospirota > UBA9217 > UBA9217 > UBA9217 > JALNZF01. The sequence goes on along the minus strand of CAWCKW010000003.1, from coordinate 253,220 downwards.
TCCTTGGCATCGCCTCCCCCTCTGTGATCCTCCTCTTATTTGCGCCTTTTATCATCCTCTTGACTCTTCAACCATGAGAGCACTGTGTATCATGTTGAAAGAAAGCTCAATGCGTTCAGGTTCCCCCCGAGCATTCCTCAGTGCACACTGCCTGCGCGCAGCGTTTACGAGTGGAACCGCGAGTGCAGGGTGTGGTTTCATATTTGCCTCACTGGTTTTCATAGAACTTTTGAACTACCCCTTAGAGCACTATATTTAACTCCGCTGAAAATGTTCTTTCCAGCGTGCGCTGGAGATCGGAATTCTCAGTAATGTCAGCATAGCCGGTCTGGACGAACATTTTCGATTGATATTCCAGCGCAATGACTCCTGGAGAGTCTTTTGGATGGCATTGTTCTGCATTTGCACGGTCTCCAGATAGGCGAGATTGAATACAAGGTCACCGCCGGGGAAAGGAGACCAGCTAAAGGAATAGTTCTGAAGCCTGTCGTGATGGGCGGTTTCGTCCTGCGTGGTCCAGGACGCACTTATAAACATTGTGGTAAAAGGGGAGTAGGCCACGCCGAGGGTGTCGCTCCGCGAGTAATAGACAGACGTACTTGAAATGGACCTGGAATAGGTGGAGGAACCGGTGATCGACAGTGTTTTAAGAGGAGCCAGAGTAAAGCCGTATGAGTACTGGACCGATGTCGAACTCTCATGGTTTATATCGACAGCCCATGTCTCCCCGCCGTTCACGTATATGGCGACGCCCTTATAAAGGTCTGCTGCGTTCGTCATATACACCGAATTACTCGAACTGTCCCCCTCCGCTGATATCTGGTCCTGATAGCTGTAGGAAAGACTGTGGTGGAGCGTGGGCAGGGGGACCGCCATGAGCGATGTGCTCAACTGATAGATGACCCTGCGGCTGTTCGGATCACTGCCGTTCTCGTCGATCCGTTGTACTCCCGCGCCTCCGGAAAAGACCGTGTTATATTTCTGGCTGTATGAAAGGCCGTTTGACATGGTTGAGTTTCTCGTGATGGAAAGGAACGACTCCGACTGAACTTCAAAATACGAAAAGTCGTAGGACAAGAAGGGCTTTTCCAGGATGGTGTATTTGGCCGCTACGTTCAGGGTCTGCGTTTTCGCAGAGTGCTGACCCTGTGCGTTTGCGGCCGAGGTGGAGATCAGGGCCTGGAGCTCGGCCAGATACACGCCGGGAAAACTCTGCCCCTCGGTTCCCGCCGCTGACGGCACGATGGGAGTGACGACCACCTTGAGATACTGCGAGGTCACGCTCGGGAAGGTAACTTCGAATTTTCCCACACCGAGCTGGCCTGCCAAGGGGGTATAGGTTGCGGGCACGCCCGACTGATAGAGGCTCCAGGTGATGTTATCCGAACTCGTGTACACCGCCCAGGTATAGGCGCCGGACACGGCGGCTGTCAGATAATCCTGCGTCGTGTCGGGATTTTTCGTATCATGGACGGAATACACCCAGACATCGACCGTGTTCACCTCGCTCGGCACGGCGAACTGCAGACCGATATTCCGTGGCGTCGTGTCCTGCGGGTAGAGGCTCGCACCGATATTGTTGCTGTCGTTCCGTGGCCCGTTCTGCACATTGTCGATCAGGAACGAGGCATCGGCAAGTTGAATGCGGGAAAGTCCCTGGACGTCGAAGGTGTTCAGGGACAGACCCTGGATCGCAAACACCTGCTGGCTGACGGTACCCTGGCCGGTTGCCGTCGAGGTCCTGGTCGTCGAGTAGGCTTCTTCCCCGCTCGCGGTCAGGGAGAGCCGGTTGCGGAAGAACTGGTCGCCGTAATCGATCCTTCCATCGTGTCCAATGGATGTCGTCTCGTTGCCCCCGAGCAGGTCTTTTTGATCAGTATAGTTCCCATAGTACCGCAAATGAACGGTCTTCACGGGGGAGTAGTCCGAGCTTACGCTTGCAGTTCTGGTCTCCGTATTGATCTGGACGCGGTCCTGGTCGTAATTTTTTGTTTGATTCATCCTAATGTCGAGCGATGGCAGCTCCGAGGGCTTCCAGCCCAGGAAGCCGTTGTAGGCCTCGCTAATAAGCGGTATCCGGGGGGAGCCGGCAGTCCTTGTTTCGATCGTCACTTTGCTGTAGTTCACTCCCCCGGAAAAGGGCGACGACCGCAGGGTCAGATCGAGATACGGTCTTGTCAGGACCGTCGTTGACGATGTTTTCTCCCCATTCGTTATGGAGTCGGACGCATTCTGCTGAAAAATGCCGCTCGCATAGAGCTTCAGATTCGGCAGCAGGATCTTGTCCGCGGCCAGGGTGTAGATCTGATTAAGCCCCCGGCTTTCCGTGTTTTGCTGGTTTCCCGTGGGGTCTTCCGACACTGAGTTAGTCCTTGTATAGATCAGATCGGCGTGGCCGGTTATCGAATCGGCCACGGCCGGCCGGGGCGACCAAAAAAAAAACAAGCTGACAATGAATCCCCCGGTCCACGCTGCCGCCCGGCCCGTTGCGGTCGCTGATCTCCTTGCGCAACCCATCTTATCGCTCCCCCGTCATGGTCACCCACGACGGCTGCCGATTCACGTCAATCTCGCCTTCGGTCTTCCCGTTTAAAAGATTGATGATCATCAGGACCTTTTGTTCCGGCACAATTGCGTACAGGTTATTCGTGACATTATCAATGGTCATGTACTCCACCGTGCCCGGGGTCGGGATAAATGCAACCGGAGTAAAGGTAAAAAGATTGTAGACCGTGATCACCGATTCGTTCTTTTTGCAAAGGTAGAGCAGATCGGTCCGCGTGTCGATTTTGAGCGAAACGATGCCTGTCCCCATGAATTGCTGCTGGAGAACGGAGAATGACGACGGATCAATGACGTACAAATAGGGGTACTGGGCATGGATCACGTACAGTCTGTCGCCCGTCCGGTTGAACTGCCCCCGGAGAGGTTCCAGCCCCGTGGTTATGGTGCTGCTCAAAGAGCGGTAAGCAAGATCGATGACCGATATGGTGTTCGACAGTCTGTTGAAGACAAACACTCTCTTGCCCGTCGGGTCCATCAACAGGGACCGGGGGCGCCGGCCGACGGCGACCCTGGCACGCTCCACGAGGGAGTTCGTGTCGATAAAGCTCACCGAGTCCGAGCCGGCATTCACCACGAGCAGGGTCTGACCGTCCGGCGTGAGCAGAAGCTCCTGAGGCTCGTCTCCCCCGAAGAGGGTGATCCTGTTGAGGATGGATCCGGTGGTCATGTCGATGACGTCAACGGCGTCGCCGTTGGACAGGGAAACATAGGCCTTCCTGGACCGCGTATCGATGACGACGGCTCCGGGACCGCTTCCGGTCGCGATGACGCCGGTCGCCTGCATCCTGAGTTTGTCGAAAACCACGACCGCGTTATCGCCGCTGTCCGACAGGTATCCCGTCAGATCGTCAAGCGGCCTTGTGGGGACCGTGGCCTCGAACGAAGGAGAGAAATTGGACCCTTCCTGCAATGATCCCGCAACCTGGAACGAGAGCGCGATGAGGAGCGCCTTTTTTTTCTCCACAATGAACAGGAACTGCTGCTTCCGGGGCGCCTCCGGCACGATCAGGTTCGTCTCGGTCCGGTCTTCGTTTTTCAGGACGGCGCTCCCGGCGCCGACGAGAACACCGGTGTACCGCCCCGCCGGCAGTCGCCCCGATGCGATCAGTCTCTGTCGGGCCATGCTCTTGCCCGAGTAATCGGTTATTGAAAGCTCGAGGGGGAATTCCGTGCCGTCATCGCGGAGCACGGAGATCGACGAGAGGGTGAACCGGAGCGCCACGGCCTCGGCCGGAAAAGGCTGGAGATAGATCAGCACCTCGCCTTCATCCTCAAGCGGAGGCATGGTCTGCACAGGGACGGTCCGGCATCCCGCCAGGACGAAAACGAAAAAGATGATACCTGAAGTAATGGAAGAGAATATCCTGGTCATGGGAGCGTCCCTGAATGACATTTGTGGCAGAGCGTATCCTGGTTTACCGCGAATTTCGTTGCCTGCATGGCGTAATAGGCCTGCTGCGCCTCAGCTTCCGTCCGGCCCTGGCCGTAGGGCTGATATGGTTGGCTGTCCTGGGAAAAGAACCCGTTGTACACAATATAGTCCGTATTGGCATTCCATCGAGTTGCCTCGTCCCAGCCCGAGGCATGGGCCCGGTGGCAGGTAAGACACATCACCTGCGAAGAGATGGCATCGGGTCCGAAAAGATAGGAGTCATCCGTTTTGGCATGGGACTTGAGCGCCGCGTAATTCGTGGTCCCTTCCTCGAACGGAACGAGGGAGAGGAACGACGTGTTCATGCTGCCGGTGAGATCGCCGTTCTTGATGTAGGCATTGTAGCTGTTCGAAATCGTGGAGCCCAGCTTTGCAAGGCCCCCTACGGGATGGGTCGGCGGCGTCGTAGGCGTTGCCGTGCTCGCGATCGTATGCATGGTCGTATGGCAGTTCTGGCACCATTCGGACATTCCCGCGCCATAGGCCACGCGCGTCTGGGCCGTGGATTCCGATCTGTTGTGCCTTGTCCGGCGCCACGGCCGCGGGCGGGTCGTTCAAGAAAGCGAAGTTTCCGCTCACGGATTTCGGCTGATAATTCCTTCCCCCAAGAAGCCGGTACACGCCTACGGCAATCCCCGGCTGGGGATCGGGACTGGATGCAAAGGAACCCGATCCCATGATCTGGGCTCCTGAGGCGTTGATGGCGCCTGTCGAATCCCTGCGATAGTTCCGTGCGGGTCGTGACAGCTGATGCACGTCAGGTCCGCGGCGGGATAGTTCCCTTCCGGGGCGCTCACCTTTGTCGCATCGGGAAAATAGGAATAATCGTTCGCCACAATGTTGTGGCCATGCCGGTCGCCATAGCTGTACATCGGAAGCTGCGAGGCGCCCGGGAGCCAGAATAGTTCTTTTTCAGCCAGCCAAAGTCACCGCCCGGCGTGAGCTGCTTTGGCGGATAGCCAGGGGGCATATCGGCAACCGACGTGCTTACGTGAAAGTTCGTGGGACCCATGTCGCCTACCCGCTCGTGGCAATTAAGGCAGACCGAGCTGGGATCCGAGGCCTTGAAGAGTGCTCCTCCGGCGGATGGTGAAGCGTTATGCATACTGTGGCAGGCATCGCAGGCGCCGACGCCACCCCCGTGAAACGCAAACGCAATCCGGTCCTTTGTGCCGATAATCATCATGAGCGCAACGAAAGCAGGATTAGTTTAGATGATTTTCATGAGGGTGAATTACCCGCTTGTTCCATGTATCGAGAAAAGTGCAGATATTTTACCACGATCAACGCCAAATTTCAATATGTTGTTAAAAAAAGGAGGGCCGGCAATTCTCGGCCCTCCCTTTAGTTGATAACCTAGCAAACATTAGTCTTTCGCGTGGCACTTGTTGCAGAGAGACCGCTGATAGGTGGCAAACTGAGTTACCGGTCCTGCCGTAGTAAAGGGCATAGTCTGCTCATTATAGCCAGGGAGTAGCTCTTTCCGCGAGTTGTCCGTACCCGGATAGAGGCTGTTGGTGACCGATGAACTCGCTGTCGTTAAACCATCTGGTCATGTGGGTGAATGCCTGTAGGCATGCGCCCGTGGCAGGTGAGGCACATGACCTGAGAATTCGTCATACCGCGCCCCATCGGGTGCGCCGATCGTTCTTTGGCCATGGACTTTAAGGGTGACATGAAATTGCTCAGCCGTCCGCCCGTGCCGCCTCTTCGAACGGGACTCAGTGAGTTGTATGCTGTCGCCGACGCGCCGGTCATGTTGCCCGACATCTTATAGGCGTTGTAATTGTTCATCTGATCGTGCCGGAACTTACGCGTCAGCGCCTGCCGGGTGCGAGTGCTTGGCGGCGGTAGCGGTAAGCATGTCAGGATGGCAGGTTGCGCACCAATCAGACATACCGGAGCCGTAGGCAACACGCGTATGCAGTGAGTGCCTTCCGACCGCGTTGTAGGTGCCCGGTGCAACGGCAACGACGGCGGATCATCGCTGCGAAGGTCATCGCCCGATGCATGGACATCGCCGAGTCCGCGGAGCAGACGATACACACCGACTGCCTGGCCGGCTGCCGGCATGACGCTGGTGCTGTACGAACCGGAGCCGATGATCGGCGCGCCGCCCGTGGCTACGGTCATGTTCGAGCTAATACGGTTACGACCATGGTTGTCATGGCAGCTGTTGCAGGCGAGATTGCCGGCTGGGAACGTGCCGCCGGGAGCGGTGGTGTTGACCGGATCCGCGCAAAACCATAGTCGCCGCAACGATGTTATGGCCATGGGTATAGCCATCGTTCGTGGTTGTGGTCGCTGCGTACGGCAAGAAGATAGTCTTTCTTCAGCCATGCGAAGTCGCCGCCCGGGGTATGTTAACGGGCCAGGTGCCGGGGCCGCCGGCCTGGTCTGCGGATGTCGTGGCAATGTGGTAGCTGCCTTTGGCCGCATTTCGCGTGGCAGGACAGGCAGGTGGAACTCGTCACCGGCAACCTGCAACGGTTGGCGCCTGTTGACCATCGTGAATTTTGTGGCAACCAGTACATTCGGCGACGCCGCCGGTATGGAACGCGAAGCTATGCCGCTGAGGCCGAATACTACGGCGGCACAGCAACGAGGATAAAGCTAAATTTGACGATTTTCATTTACATCCTCCATGTTAATTTGCTCCGGCAGACCCGGCCGTCCTGTTTCCGGGATCTGTCGACTTTGTGTCCCCACCTTGCGATGGGTTTACTATTTACGGAGGATGGCTGTGCCGGTCATACCGGCATGCCTGTTTGAGATGCTGCACTACTTGCTGTTGCGTACTGCCTGCTGCAATTGCTGGTTACGTTCTTCTCTCTTTGGGTTATCACCTCCTTCTTCTACTAATGGCTTTCAGTTGTACAGCAGCCTGAAAACGCTTACCCCTCTGCTGCTGGACTGTGTAATAAAAAGCCTGTTGTCGCTGTCCAGGGCCATGTTCATGGGGATTACAATATTCTCCGGCGCGTTTCCTCGTCCACCGAATTCCATCAGGAAATTAAAATTCTTGTCAAAAACGGTCACCACGTCTTTTAGTTTGTCCGCCACCAGGATATTGCCTCGATTGTCGCGTATGATACTGGAGATATTCGCGAATTTTCCCGGTATGCTTCCTGCCTGACCGAAGGAAGCGATCTTTCCCGTCCGGAGATAGTACGGACGCGCTGAACAGTGTTGGCGTGGTAAACAGCATGTTTCCGTCCTTATCCACGCTGAATCCACCCATCTCGGTGTCTTGCCTGTCCGATTCCTTGAGCTCAAGAATGGATATTAAATCGAAGCTTTTCTGGACCTGACCGCTCATGTCCGTAACCACGATCCTCAGGCTTGATGGGTCCGCAAGATAGAACTTACGGTCACGGTACGCCATGTATCTCGGCATGAAGTCCTTGAAGCTTGAGGGGACCCCTTTTATTTCAATAGTGCTTTGTATTTCTCCGCGATAATTGCAGCGAAGGATATTGTAGGATGCCTGCAGATAGCCGTACTTATAGGAAAGCGCATAGATGTCGCCTTGCTGGTCGAAATCAAGAGAAGAGATCGCGCCCAACTCATCGCCGTCGTTGAATCGGTAGATCTCCATACCGTTGTCGTTGAAAACCTTCACAATGCCTTTGGAAACGACATAGACTTCATTCCGGGCCCCATCGACATACACCGTTGCTCCGTCATATATAATGGGACCGGTAAAATCGGACAAGGTGTACATGAAGGTTACATTCACCGCATGCGCCTGTTCATAGTTGCCCAAAGCAACCAGGTAGCATGCGGCAATGATGATCGAGGTGGAATAATTATTGTATCCGCGCTTTTTCATAGCAACCCCGAACCGATGATTCCAGAAAACAAATTCTAAAGAGGTAACCTGTAAATCAACTTTGTTCCTTGTTTCTGTCTTATCTATATAGCAATGGCCATGCCAGCTTGAAAAAAAATAAAAAATTAATTAATTACAGCAACTTAATAATAATTGGGGAATTCGGGCAGCTATTTTACCTGGTGAATTCACCAAGCGTCTGGTGTTACTCTGGGGATATAGCGGTCTTAGGGGGGAGACATAAAATAGAAGGGGAACCGGGGAAAAAATGTTAATGCGTTAATCGTTTTAATGCGTTACATCCTTCAACACTACCCCTGTCGCAGGCCGCCTGGAAGTCGGTGCGTGCCTGGGATGGTTGTCCAGCCCGTTCGCGTGCTGTGCCGCGAAGCACCAGGAGACCGGCACTGGCCGGATCGAGAGACAGCGCTTCGGTAAGGTCCGTATCCGCCTCGGCTATATCGCTGCTGCCGGAGATACACCTCTCCCCGTCCGCTGTAGGCCTGAACATTATCGGGATCTAAAAAAATAACCTGCGTAAAATCGGCTATGGCTTTTCCATAATCGCCGATCTCGGCATAGGCCAGGCCGCGGTTGCCCCGGAAGGTGCTGTTGGCCGGGTCCAGCGTGATGGCCTTTGTGTAGCGCTCAATGGCTTCCCCATACAGGCCGCGGCGGTGAAGGACGACACCGATGTTGTGATAGGGCATGGCATAAGACGGGTTCAGGGCGATTGCCTTGTCGTAATCATTCATTGCACGTTCATGGTCGCCCATTGCTGCGAAGACAAGACCGCGGTTGTCTCGAAAGATTGCATTTTCGGGCTGCAACGCGATGGCCCGGGTGTGCGCTTCAACCGCCCGGTCGTACCTCCCGCTGAGATAAAAGGCACTCCCGATGTTATTGAACGCCGTTCCATAGGAAGGATTGAGCGAGATCGCTCTGGCAAAACACTCGATCGCCCTGTCATACTCGTGCAAATTCAAGAAGGCCAGACCCAATCCATTATAGGGCCGCGCCTTTATCGGACTTTTCCGGATCACATCCTGCCACAAACTCACCTCGCTCTGCCAGACGGTGTTTCTGGCATAGGCGAGGCCGGCGAAGGCGACAACAGCCAGCGACAGCGCGGCTATGAGCGCCGTCACCGCATGCCGGAGCCGAAGCTTCCCGACGCCGCGGAACAGGAGCGCAGTTGCTGCGACAAAGAACCCCACGGACGGCAAATAGAGCCGGTGCTCGAAGATCACGTCGGCGATGGGGATGACGCTCGACTCCACGGAGAGGGTGATGAAAAACCAGAGGATGCCGAAGGCGACAAGCCTGCCTTCGGAAGGAGAACGCCGGTCACGGTGGAGAAGGAAGAGCGCCCACCCGAAAATGGATGCCAGGAGAAGAAAGGATAAAAGCACAGGGACGTCGAAAAAGGACTGATAGACAGGGTAGTCATAGTCAAGATTCTGATTCACGGGGAACAGCAGCAACCGCAGGTACGTGACGATGACCCGGAATTCGGTAAAAAGATACTCTGTTCTCGGCAGGTTTGTTTCGAGCCGCGTGACTCTGCTCACATCGCCCACCATATCGCCAAGCGGCTTTCCCGTCCCGAGCAGGGAGAACGGGATGATCAGCATGGTCAGGAGAAAGGGCAGCAGAAAAGCGATCCTTTTTCGCAAACCACCGGTGAAGAAGAGGAACTCGCACAAACATAGCATGATCGGAAGCGTGAACGCCGTCTCCTTGCTTTTCATCGCAAGGACCGCCGAGACGAGAGCAACCACGTACCACAAGTACCGGACCCTGTTCGACCGGCGGTCCTCAGCGGCAAGCCGCGAGTTCAGATAGGCCGAGACGCTGGCGAGGAAGAACAGCGTCGCGAGAGAGGCCAGGCGCTGGACGATATAGGTGACCGCGCCCGTCTGGACCGGGTGAGTGACGAAGAGGAGGGCCGCAAAAAGGGCGATGACGCCTGCGTGCTTCTTCAATGAAGACTGGAGCAATGCGGGGGTCCGGAAGAGCAGCGCAACGAGCGCGTAAACGAGCAGAGCGTTGATAAGGTGGATCAGGATGTTGACGACGTGATAGCCGGCAACCGCCGTACCGTTGAACCGGAAGTTCAGCGCAAGGGTGAGATTGGTGAGCGACCTCGGCTGCATCAGGACATCCCAATTTTCGAAATTACGGACGTTCCGGACCAGGGGGTTGTCCGTAATATTGGTGGGATCATCGAACTGAAACGGAACCTGAAGCGTGTTGGAATACACGGCCAGTGCCGCAATAATCAGCAGCAGAACAGGGAAAAGATAACTGTCGAAAAATCCCGTTCGGGAATGATCCTCCGGGTCGTGGATGCTCCGCTGTATGACGGGCATGAAATCCTGTCCTTTCTTCTCCCCGGAGGTTGCCGGCCTGCGGAGACTCTCTCTGAGAAAAGCAGTCCCGATTCGAGATTAACGCGAGAGGTTCTTCTCCCGCAACACCTGCGACAACTGTTCCAGGGAAGAGCGTGCCGCCGCATGGCCGGGGTCGATCCGCAGGGCAGTCCGGAACTCCGTGAGGGCGTCTTCATACCGCCCCGCAAGACGGTAAACCATGCCTATATTGTTGTGAATTTCAGCGCTTTCCCGCCCATGCAGGAGTGCTTGCCGAAACATACCGACGGCGTCATCGAACCGGCCCTGCTTTGCATAGACAATCCCCAGATTGTTGTATGCCTCGGTGCCATCGGGCTGATAACGTATTGCCGCCTGAAACTCCTGTATGGCTGCCGTCCAGTTGCCCCGGCTTCCGTAGAGCATGCCCAGGTTGTTTCTCGCTTCGGCATTGTCGGGCTTGAGCGCCAGTGTTGTCTGATATTCCCGGACAGCCTCGTCCATGCGTCCCATTTCCTGGTAGACGTTGCCCAGCCCGTAATGCGCCGCAGGATCGACGGGGTCGGACTCAAGAACGCTTCGATATTCCGCCAGCGCGTCGTCCAGACGGCCCTGCTTTACGTAGACAGCGCCCAGATTGCCGTGCGCAGCTGCATCGCGTGGATTTTGCCGAAGGACATTCAGGAACTCCTCTTTGGCTTCCTCAAAACGGCCCAGCTTCCCATAGACCACGCCGAGATTATCGCGCGCTTTGTCATAAGAGGGATCCAGACCGAGGACCGTCTGGTATTCCCTGATTGCCTCGGCGAAATTCTCCTGATTCTGGTAGAAGAGTCCGACCGCGTAATGCGCCCGGGTCCTGTCCGGACTTTTGCTGATCACATCCTCCCACAGAGTGAGATCGCTGCGCCAGGTCATGTTTCGCATGAATGACGCGGCGGCGAGCAAAAGGACGACGCATCCCAGAACGAACAGGATGGCCAGTTCACCCTTGCCTGCTTTTTTCGGCTCGATCGCAGTACCAGTCTTCACGGAACCCGCTCCCGAAGGGCATTCAATCGCCTGAACTCCTCGAATTCCCGGGCGCCCTCCTCGGGACGGCCCAGTTTTCCATAGATCAGCCCAAGGTTGTAATGCGCGCCGATATCGTCGGGATTAAGGCGGACCGCGGCCTTGAACTCCTCAAGCGCTGATTCATAGCGCCCCAGTTTTCCATAGAGTGCGCCGAGATTATTCCTGGCCTGCACGAACTCAGGTGATCTCTGGATCGCCTCTTGATATTCGCGAATCGCGTCCTCGTACCGTCCCCGTCGAGCGTACAGTTCCCCGCGATTATAATACGTGCCGGGGTCTTTCGGGTTCAGCGCTCCGGCCCGATCGAATTCACGCATCGCTTCTTCATCACGGTCCGTTTTTGCATAGATCGATCCGAGGCAGAGGTATGCCTTAAAGTAACGGGGTGCGAGATTCGTTGCGGTCCGGAGTTCACGCTCCGCCTCCTCATATCTTCCCATATTGCCAAGGGTGTTCCCGAGATTGTAATGGGCCTCGGCGTAGCCGGGGTCGATATTCAGCGCGGCGTAAAATTCCCGTAACGCCTCGTCATAGCGGCCGGCTGCGACGAGAGGGCCTCCCAGGTTGCTGTGGGGCCTGGCTTTTCCCGGGCTCTTAGCCACAACATCTTCCCAAAGGGAAACTTCGGTCCGATATGTCGCGTTTCTCCAGAAGGTTACAACCAGGGACGCCAGCAGGATCGCGACCATGAGTGTTCTCATCACCAGTGGCGCGGATTTGATCTGCCTGCCCGCATCATTACCGGGGGCAAATCCCCATGCTGTATTTTTTAAAGACACTCACGACCTCCGGGGCCTTTGCAAGGGTTGGATATATTCTCCCTTTTCGTCCACATAATATACTACAGGGCATTCGACCGTCCACCCCTAAATTATGGCGAATGGGAGAAGGAGATCTTTTCTGACTGCAGCTTTGACAAGTTCATATACTAACATTTCGTCGGGAGGACGGCAAGACCGACAGTGCTTTCATAAATGACTGCCGCTTTCCATGCGGGAGAGACGTTTAACCTGCATCCGCCTGCGGCAGCTTGGCTACATTTTTTTTCGATATGAAGATTGAGACACGTCCTCCACAGACGACGGCGATGCTATAAAAAAAGGCCAGACATATCTGTCTGGCCTTCTCCACAACTGCAATCGAGAGGGGTTTATTTGAAATACACGTCGATGGTGGAATTAGCCGTGATGTTATCAAACGTATAGGTGGTTATTGCACCCCTTTGAGTACCGTTGACGATCACGCTCGACACCTGGTATCCCGGGTCGGGTGTGATTAAGAACGTAAGGCTTGCGCCCTTGTTCACCGATATTTTGCCGAGCGGGGTGATGGTCCCATGGGCAGGAACACTATTGTCCGCATTGGCGGCCGTGGACGTGATGGTATAAAGATCCGGCACATAGGTTGAGCTGATGGTGTGGTTTGCCTGGATATTCTTGAAGGTATAAGAGGCCACTGCACCGACTGATGAACCATCAACAAGCACATCGAGGACCCGGTATCCTGCAGCCGCGACAATGGTGAACAGTTTGTCAGTACCGCCCAGCACGGTGCTGATGCCTGACGGCGATATACTGCCATGCAGCCCGAGGACTTGAAGATCATCGGGAGCAGTGATCGTGTACGATGGATTCTCTGCAAAGGTTGCCGCGATGGTGTGGTTGGCCGCTATAGCGGTGAACGTGTAGGTGGCCACCGCACCGACTGCTACGCCATCAACAAGAACATTCGCAGTATGATATCCCGGCAGGGGAGAGATGGCATAGGTCCCGCTGGCGCCAATGCTTAACACGGTGGTACCCGCGGGACTGATGGTCCCGTGAATATCCGATGTCGCCGTGACGGAATAGGTTATCAGCCTGAAGTATGCTGTTATGGTGTGGCTCTGTGTGATGTTGTTAAAGGTATAGCTGGTTATTGCCCCTCTCTGGGTGCCGTCAACAAGCACGCTGTACACCTCGTACTGCGGGTCAGGTGCTATGGTGATGGTCAGGCTGTCCCCTTTTCTTACTGTCGTCTTGCCTGCTGAAGAGATGCTGCCGTGGACTGGAAGGCTGTTGTCTGAATTTGCGGCCGACGCCGTGATCGGTGGATGGGGGGTTCTGTGCGAATGTCGCCGCTATGGTGTGTGCGGCCGTTACATTCGTAAAGGTGTATGTGGTCACGGCCCCTATGGAAACCCCGTCTACCTTGACATCTGTTATGCTATAGCCGGCATTCGGCGTTATCGAGAAGATTGCGTTTCCACCGTAGTTTGCCGAAACAGCCCCAGACGGTGAGATCGCGCCGCCCGTACCCGCGCTGGCGGTGATGGTATAGGTATTATTGATTGCGAAGCTCGCTGCTATGGTGTGGTTCGCTGTTACGCTGGTAAAGGTGTACGTGGTGACTGCTCCCTTTGACACGCCGTCGACGAGCACCGTTGCGACATAATAGCCTGCGCCTGGTGCTATGGTGAACGTCTGGTTCGCGCCATAGTTTACCCCTGTTGTGCCGGCAGGCGTAATCGTGCCGCCGATATCTGCCGTTGCTGTTATTGTAAAGGTCGTCAGGGTTGATTGAGTAGAGGGCAGCGTTTTACTGACTTCATTTGAAAAACTGCTTTCAACACCTGCGGAATTATAAGCGGAAACCGTAAAATAATAGGTAAGTCCATCGGTGAGATTGTTTACTACGGACGTCGTCACATTGCCGACATCAAGAGTGTTCGTATAGCTGCCGGACGTTGGTCCATAGTATATTTTGTAACCCGCAAGGTCAGTAAGAGGCGTTCCATCGGTGTTTGTTGTGGGAGCATCCCAGGCAAGCGTTACCGTGCCTGCAACGGCTGTGACAGCCTGCCTGGCTGATGTGCCGGCGTCATTGCCTCCCCCCCCCTCCTCCACACGAGGAGAGTAAAATGGATACTGAGAAAAACAACACAACCATTTCAAACATTTTTTGATAAAATCTCATGCGATATATCTCCCATAATCCATAATTAAGAAATATTAATTCACATTATTCATACCGGTAGCGAGCAAAAGGAGCCTTAATCTTGTCGCTAACAATCGATTGAACCGCTTGCGGGATTTACTAACTGAACGCTCACGAACCTCTTAGAAGCCATCTTATTCCTACGCGCATATATCTTGTCCGCACATTTGGCGAAAATTATTTTATTCGGGCGCTTATTTTAAAAGGACAGGTCAAGCAATAAAGTGATTCAAATCACAAAAGGGTGCTTCTTAATCAGGAAGGTCATTCACCGCTTGGGGGGTCAAGGGTCGCTCGATGTTTTCTAACAGGGTATTTTCACCGATAGCTCCTGCCTGGGGACAGTATATTTCACCAAAGTTGTTCTGACGAGTCACACGTCATTTTGAAAACAAATAACAGTTTAAACCAATTAATTTAGCGATGATATTTAGCCCTGCTTGGTTTTCCCTGTCCCCGACATGCTGGAACCTGCGGCAGTCCAAGTGTACCATGCTTGTACAAAAAGGAGACTGTATGAACAAGGTCATTCCGGGAATCGGAGTCGCAGCGTTCGTCGCGTACGTTGCGTTTAATATCGTTTACCTCATGAGCATGAAGAAGACGAACGATTCGGTTAGCGCGTTCCTGAAGAACACGGAGAGCAACGTGAACGCAGCGCTGGTGGACTTGAAAGGCACGCCCGAAAACCTGCGCAAGATAAGCGGCGACATCGGTGCGGTAATGGAAGACGTGAAGCTGATATCCGAATTCCGTAGCAAGCGTGGAAAGGAGCATATGGGGCTTGTATGTTCAGCTTAGAGTAATCGGACAGGATTCCTTGTGTGCGAAATGAGGGGTGGTATGTACACACGACAGCATACTATTTTTCAAATACCCACATTTTTCGCGAACCGAAATTCCAGAAAAAAACAATACCGGTCGCTGCTATCTTCGATGGCATTGTCTGCATTGCAAAAAGTCCTACGAATAGTGACATCAGAAGCAGATTCAGGAACAGGCCGATCGCGCTGACCACGTAAAGCAAGATCAGTTCCTTATGAGCAGGGTGTCTGCCGCGTACGAACACAAAAAGGGAGCTGAGGAGGTAATTGACCGCAGTCGCTAGTATGAAACTTACGGTCACAGCGGCCAGGTAGTGTAACCGCGCGGCCCTGATCAGCAAGGCAAAACTTGTCCATTCAACAAGCGCAGCGGTTCCGCCGACACCCACATATTTGATCAGTTGTACTGATGTCCTTTTTGTCATGAATTTCTGAAAGGTTACCGGAAGAGGTTATATTTCAAAATGCAGTAAATGGCTCGAAACCCGTCTTTCCATCCGATCTTTTTGCCTTCCGCGTAGTTTCTTCCATAATAGGAGATGCCCACTTCATAGATCCGGCAGCCCATCTTCGCGACCTTTGCCGTTATCTCCGGCTCGAACCCGAAACGGTCCTCCTCGATCGATATATTTTGAATGATCTCCCGCCTGAATGCCTTGTAGCAGGTCTCCATGTCCGTCAGGTTGATGTTCGTCAACATGTTCGACAGTGTTGTGAGTGCCCAGTTCCCCAGGGAGTGCCAGTAATACAGGACGCGGTGCGGCCTGCTTCCCATGAACCGCGAGCCGAAGACCACATCGGCCTTCCCCGTGAGGATCGGCTCCAGCAGCAGGGGGTACTCCTGCGGGTCATATTCGAGATCGGCATCCTGAATGATGATGATGTCACCGATTGCCGCCGCAATGCCGGTGCGCAGTGCGGCGCCTTTTCCCCGATTGTATTCATGATAGATCACTTTATCAGCGAGGGGCCCAATGGTGGTTGCGAGGAGGTCTCTCGTGCCGTCCGTCGAGCAGTCATCAACGACGATGATCTCCTTATGTTCAACGGGAGATGAACGGACCGCGCGGATGATGTCCGCGATCGTGTTTTTTTCATTATAACAGGGGATGACGATGCTGAGCTTCATTGCCTTGTTGACGGGCATGTTCACACGCGGATCCTTGTTTGACGTATTGGGGTGCACGATAGTGTTTTACAATATACTGATCTTGAAAGCTATGATAACCTGGCAAGGCGGTCATGTGTGGAGCGGGCAATGGCTCACGCCGGAGGCATCTTCTCCGCTTGCATCATCGACCGGGACCACCTCAGCTTTCTCACCCGGTAATTGAACAGGCTCGTGTTGAGTGATCGGCATACTTCATCCAGGAAAAAGTCGTCAAACCTGTTTTCCGTCGTGCACCCTGCAGAGGGATCGGTATTCGGCAGGGTCATGGCTCCATTCTTGTGGTGCGGCAAGGGCGTTCCGACGTCTCCTGGAGAACTGCCAGTCCGGGCGCCGGTCATGCGAATGCATTGCCGCTGAGGTGTGCGGATTATAACAAAAACGGAAAGCGCATGCAAGCACGGGAATTCAAGGGAATTCAAGGCGTCAGCGGCATACTTTGGGTTGACAGCCCTGGCCATCTGGGTTACAATGTCAGTGGTTTTCTTCATATTTCATCAAGAATATCCCGGATGAAACCCTTCAAAGGAGTTATTTGACCAGCCCTTCGATCTGAACGCCTTTGTTCAGTGGGTGGGCAAACCGCACGAAACCGGATGGCCCAAAACTACAGAATAGCAGTACTGTTCTGGTTGTGTATTCTCCTCGCAGCAAGGCGCCGTACCGTTCCCCTTGAATCATGAAAAAAAAGATCATCATAGTCCTCGGTGTCGTGTCCCTGCTCTTTCTCCTCGGAGGGGTCTACCTCATCAGCGTGATCGATGCCAACGCATCGCGGTTCGAAAAAATAATCACGTCCCATCAGGTTGAGCTACTGAGAGAGCGCCTCTTGCTGAATATTCGTGAGGTACAGGCGGACCTGTATTCGCAAGGCGTACAGAACGCGGAGAGTGTCGACGCGGTCGCCAGGCACGTACGCGATATGGGGGATTCCATCAACACCTGTTTTAATTGTCACCATAGCGAGAACGTGATGGAGGAACTTCGTGATCTGCAAAAGCAGATCGACCACTATGGCCATGCAGTAAGCAACGTATTGACCCTGAAGGCGAAGTCCCTCCGGTTTCGGGCGGAACAGGAAGACGCCGGCCTCATCAGTGATGCACTTATCAGCAGAATCAACACCATGATCGTCATGACCACCCGGAGGCTCAACAATCGGACTGAAAACGCCCTGCGGGAAGTGCATCAGACGAGGATCTTCCTGATCCTGCTCGTTGCCGCCGGTCCCGTGCTGATCGCGGTACTGGCCATTACGGTGATCAGGGGCGTTACGGGGCCGATCCATGTCCTCCTCGATGCAACGAGAAAATTGAAGGCAGGCGACCTGGGCTTCCGGATCGAAGAGCTCCGGGACGAATTCGGAGAACTTGCGGTCGGCTTTAATGCGATGGCGGGCTCGCTCAGGGAGCAGCTGCAGAAAATCGAGGAAAGCGAAACGCGTTATCGGCTGCTGTTTGAAACCGCGACGGATTCCATCTTTATCCTGGATGCCGAAGGAGCGCAGGCAGGCAGGATCGTTGCGGCAAATCCGGCCGCGGCGGCGATGCACGATTATACGGTCGGGGAACTCCTGGGGATGCACATAGCAAGCCTCGACACGCCTGAGTTCGCCGCGGGCGCGCCGGAGAGGATCAAGCACATACTCAACGGGGAAGTGCTCGAGGTAGAGACCGAACATCGAAAAAAAGACGGCACGCTGTTCCCGATCGAGATCAGCGCCACCCTGCTCCAACTCGGGGGCCATAAATATATTCTCGCGATCGATCGCGACCTCACCGCGCGGAAAGAGGCGGAGGAAAAAATGCAGCGGGCCGAACAGCTCAAGATGGTGGGAGAGCTGGCAGCCGGTCTCGCGCACGAGATCAAGAACCCCCTTGCCGGCATCAAGGTTTCGATCGAGGTCCTCTCCAATGAGCCGTACATGCCGGAAGAGGACCGGGGCGTACTCGTAAAAGTGATCGACGAGATCAGGCGGATAGAATCGCTCATACAGGGCCTCCTCAGTTTTGCCCGCCCGCCCCGGCCCCGATTCGTTGAAACGGATGTGAACGAGGTCCTTTCCGGCGTATCAGGCCTGGTGTTGCAAAACCAGTCCCGCACGCCGGGGTCTTCGCGGACGATCTCTGTTGTGAAGGATTTCGACAGCCGGCTTCCGATGATCACGGCCGACCCCATGCAGCTGAAGCAGGTATTCATGAACCTGATCCTGAATGCCGTTGACGCCATGCAGGACGGCGGCACCCTGACCATGAAAACCCTGTTCGATGCAACAGCCGAGGTCATTCGCGTGGAAATATCCGATACGGGCAAGGGAATAAGCGCTGCAATGATGGACAAGATCTTCCATCCATTTTTCACGACGAAATCAAAAGGGACCGGATTGGGGCTGGCGATCTCGAAACGGCTGATCGAGGACCATGGGGGGAGGATCAGCATCGAAAAGAACGCAAGCGGAGGCGCCACCTTTAAAATCAGCCTCACGGCGACACATCCGGAAAGGGTACACACGGTATGAAAAACAAAGAGAAGATCTTTCTCGTTGATGACGATGAGCTCATTATTTCCATGCTCTCGCGGGTGCTGAAGAACGGTGGATACGACGTCCGAACAGCGACCGATGCGGACGATATCGTGAGCAAGATCAAAGCGTGGTCCCCCGCCGTCGTTCTCCTCGATATCCGGATCGCCGACCGGAACGGCATCGATGTCCTGAAAGAGATCGTCAAGGAGGAGCTCCCGCTCCAGGTCGTCATGCTGACGGCTGACGACACGGCGGAGACCGCGGTGAAGGCGATGAAGCTTGGCGCCGCGGATTATCTCACGAAGCCGTTCAATGTCGATGAGGTCAAGATCGTTCTCCACAACATCATTGAAAAAGGACAATTGAAACAGGAGGTCGATTATCTCAGAAAGGTGCAGTCAGAGGTCTTTGAGAAGGAGATCATCGGCGGGTCGGCGGCAGTGCGGGAATTAAAGTCAAAAATAGAGATGATGGCCGAGGCCTCGGTCTCCACGCTCCTCATCACCGGGGAGAGCGGGACCGGGAAGGAACTGTTCGCGCGGTATGCCCACCGGTTGATCCGTGATGAGGGTCGGTCGGGGTTTTCCCCGTTCATCAAGTTGAACTGCGTGGCCCTGCCCGAGACCCTCCTTGAGAGCGAGCTCTTCGGATACGAAAAGGGCTCGTTTACCGATGCCCGGTCGGCCAAGAAGGGCTTGTTTGAAATGGCGCAGGGCGGGTCGATCCTTCTCGATGAGATCGGCGATATGAAGCAGAACCTTCAGGGCAAGCTCCTGCGGGTGCTGGAGGAGCGGACCGTACGACCGATCGGCGGGAGTGAGGAGATCCCCGTCGATGTGACGGTCATAGCAACGACGAACAGAAATCTCGCGGAAGCGGTGGAAAAAGGCGAATTCAGAATGGACCTGTTCTACCGCTTGAGCATCTTCTATCTGCATGTGCCCCCGCTCAGGGAACGGAAAGAGGACATTCCGCTCGTGGCCGGCTATTTTCTCTCGCACATCGCCCAGCGGTATAATAAGAAATCGATAAAACGCTTCTCGCCGGAATCGGAAAAACTCATGGAATCCTACGCATGGCCGGGAAATGTCCGGGAGCTGCGGAACCTTGTGGAAAGGCTTGTGGTGCTGGAAAGCGCGGAGGAGATCCTCCCGAAGCATCTGCCGAACTGGTTGACCGGTCAATCAGGCATCGTCAGCCAACCATTGGTCGCGAAGTTCGCGCTCCCCGAAACCGGCATATCGCTCGATGAAGTGGAAAAGGGGCTGATCATGCAGGCGCTTGAGCGGACGAAAAATAATAAGGCACAGGCGGCCAAGCTCCTGCAGGTCAGCTATGATACCCTGCGATATCAGGTGAAGAAATACGGATTAGAGTAGCATATCGTGGTTACTCAGGATGGGAAGAAAAAACATAACAGCAGGGTTGTAATTGCGCAATGCGTTTTTACCCGTTTTGTTGATTATGAACGGTTACAACTAGTCTCCCTCAGCCTGCTTCTGTAAAGGGGAGCTGTCGTGCACCTGTAAAAAGGAGCTGTTGGATGGATTCTCCGGCATGACGAACTGGATCCCTGCGTGGTAGGCGTTTTCGTCTTTCGCGCTCTTGCTCCAACGCACAACCGCTGTAGACAAGGCAGGGCTATTGTTGAGCTTGAGGAGGTGTCCGGGCTTGAGCCCGAAATCAGTACGGATGCGCATCCCGGCGTCGCTGACATCGAGCACGCTGGCGGTTATCTTCTTATTTTCCTGTTCTCTCTCTGCGACGATCACGGAACAGGTGGTACATTGTTCGACTGCCTTTCTCTCGTACTGTCTCTTGTCTTCCCTTAGCCAGTTTTCGAATGGTTCGTGTTCGCGTCCGCTGTAGGACTGCTCTTCCGACCGGCGTATGGACATTCCCCGACCGAGGATTCGATCCACGAACAGCTTGATGCGGTCCAGATCAAAGGGTTTGGGAAGGAGCAGGTTCGCATTCGCCTGAATGGATTGCAGCATTTCCGGCTCATCAACCACGCCCCCCGTCATAATAATGATCTTTGTGGCCGGCGAAGATTTTTTGATGTACTTCATGATCTCCAGGCCATTTATGTCAGGGAGGTTAACGTCGAGAAAACACAGATTGTAAAAGATATGGTCTATCTCGTCGATCGCGTCTTTACCGCATGCAACAGCCTTGACATAGGTATCGTCCTGCTTGAGCGAAGCGGAAAGGGAGTACCGGATCAAATTTTCATCATCAACGATCAAGATTCTTTTCATTAACCAGGGCTCCCGGCGTTTCCGCGTTATGGATGAGTACTGAGTACAGAGCAACTTTAACAATATGTTGCAATAACTATACCACTATCATATCATCGCTGCATAAAACCTAACTTGCTAATTTCTCACCGATTAAATCTTGCAACCATCGCTTCTTCTTTCCAACAACGAGTAGCCAATGATTTCTATCTGGTGAAATTGCAATAGTAGGTGGTGATTTTCCCCAGGCTCATGCACAGGGAGACATAGAAAAGCAGTTTTTAGTTATTAGTTTTTTCTTAGTTCTTAGTTTCAGGCTCATTCATGCAATGGATCCGTAGCTCTTAAGTCGCAGACGCGAGCCCTCTGTCACGTTGCGTTGTTTACTTCTTCAGGCCCTCAACCTCACCCGGGCCTTTTTGAGCATCACATCGGGGATATAGGATGATTTAAAGACCCGCAAATTTTCCTTGTCAAGGTCCTGCTCGAGGTTCAGGTATTTGTACTTTGGCGGCAGGATCTTCGCGAAGTTGTTGAACATGTACTGGTAGACACCTTTGAATTTCGTCCTGGCCTTGGCAAAGTGCAGCACAAAGGTCGCTTCGTTCAGTTCTTCACCGAGCACGAATCCCGCGGGCTCGTCGTCGGCGTAATAGATCCCGCCGCAGAGGACGAGCTCCTCGTACCGGTCGAGGGCCTCCAGGCAGGGACCGAAGTCGGTGTCATCGGCCTGCATCTCCGTGGTTGCAAGCCAGTCCGCCAGGATGGTCCGCGCCTGGTCCAGCCGGTCGTTGGTCAGGGGCAGGGCCTCGTGCCTGTACCTCTCCAGGAACTGTTTCAGCAGATTTCTCTTTTTGTGCAGGTGCCTTCCTGTCAGGGTGCTCATTTTTTCCACGGTATACATATAGTCCGCGTCACCTTCAGCAAAGGTGATCTCGAACTCGTCAGTACTAAAACGGGACAGCCACTCCTCGGGCACGGGGAAGAGAAAATCGACACCGCGCATCATGTCCTTGAGATAGCCGCTCTCGAGCGAACGAACATCCGTGGTCGGCATAAGATAGGAATGGCCGTCATAGGTCGTTCCCTTGACAAAGATCTCCTTGTCGATGATCACCTCATAATCATGTATTCCGCGGAACAGATACAGGTTGGCAAAGGTGTATTCGGAGAGGGGGACCGCGATCGTACGGAGCCTTGGATAGAGGAGGTCTTTATGGTGAAGGCTTAATTTCTCTCTTTGCATACGATAACTATAATCGACATCAGGATTTTGTCAAGTTTTGAGTGAGCCGCTCATTTGCTTTTCGGGATTTCCGGTGCACTCTTTTATCCATGTATAAAAAGGTCCTGGCCGCGGCAACGAACATTTGAACTCCGAGCAAATAATATGCATCCTTCTTCGTTGGCGTGAGTTGTAGGAATTTATGCTATACTAAAAAAGAAGCATTCGAAACAGTCAATTTCAGCCATGGAGGCACGGTGACACAGAGTCTCTGGCGGGACTCTCTTAAGAACGTATAATACGCCTAATTTTTTTCGCCTCCGTGCCCTCCGTGATGCTGCGGTACAATCGGTTTATTGAAATCATCACCATTAATCAAACCACTGAGAATTTACGACTGACACCATAATGCCAAGGAGGAACACATGCTCGTAATCGCGGACAATCTCAATGTAAGGAACAAAGCGTATGGGGATGCGCTCAAGAAGAAGGACGCGAAGGCGATCGCTGCCATGGCAAAGGACCTGGCGGCCAAAGGCGCGGATATGATCAACGTGCAGGTGTCACGCGACGGCGCCGACGACGAGGCCCTCCTTGCGATGGCGTCCGAGGCCGTTCAAAAGGGTTCAGGCCTGCCCCTCTGCCTCGACTCCCGGAATGTGAAGGCGCTCAAGAAGACCGTATCGCTCTGCACGGAACCACCGATCATCAATTATCTTTCAGCGGACGAAACAGACGCCGCTGAACTCCTTGCCCTGGTCCGAGAGACCAGATCGAACCTTGTCATCAGGGCGCTCAAGGGCACCGTGCCGGCCACGCTCGAGGCGAAGCTCATGATCATCGAGGACCTGATCGAGAAGGCAAATGCGGCCGACATCCCGAACGAGCGGATCTTCGCCGATCCGTCGGTGGTGCACATCGCCAGGGGCAATGGTCAAGAGCATCTGCTCAACACGCACGAGAGTATCGTGGTCCTGAACGAAATGGTCGACCCGCCTCTCAATACGGTGGTCTGGATCTCGAACGTGACAACGGGCCTGCCGAAGAACGTGAGATCCACCGTGGCCTCTGCTTACCTCTCCTACCTTGCGGGAGCGGGGTTGAGCGCGGCCATGGTGGATATGAACGATGGTGAGCTCATGAAGGTGGTCTATCTGATCAAGGCGTTCCGCGATGAGATCACCTTCGCGGCGGGAGACCTGGGGTAGAAAATAATAAAAGTAATTTACCACGGAGACACGGAGACACTGAGAAAATCGTTCCGGAAGATAGCGACGAGCGAAAGAAGACAAGACGAGCGTTTATTCGTCTTTGATCATGCAGCGTTTGGTTTTATTATTCCTCTGAAATTTGAACTCTCCGTGACTCCGTGTCTCCGTGGTGAAATGAATCACCGCTTCATATAGTCCTTCTGCACTTCCGGAATAAGCTGCTGGTAATCCTCGTTGGGGATCTTCGAATGCCACTTGTCAGTGGCAACACCGATGCCGATCACGAGATAAAAAAGCGCGATCAGGAGAATGGGGAACAGCCAGGGCTTTACTACGCCGACCTTTTTCCCGGCGCTTGCGGTGAGTTCGAGCGCGCCCTCCGCGGGACAGCGGCTCACGCAGGTCAGGCATCCGAAACACTCCTCGGACTTCACTACCTCTTTTTTCTCAACATCGATCAGCGTGGGGCAGTGCCGCGTACAGGCGTGGCAGTGGATGCACTTCTCTTCGTTCCGCCGGACTTTGAAGGGGCTGAAGCGGCTGAGCAATCCGAGGAGCGCGCCGTAGGGGCAGAGATAGCGGCACCAGAAGTTCTTGTACAACAGGGAAAGTACGCCGAGTGCGATGAGGACCCACATCGTAAGCGTGGTCATCTCGGTGAAGAACTTCATCATCCGCACGTCCACGATCTTGTAATAGTCGGCGATAAAGAACAGGGCCATCATGTTCGGAGGCATGGCGATCCCGATCAGGAACACGAAGAGCCCGAGGAGCAGGTACTTGATCGAGCGGAGCGAGATGTCCGTAAAGGGGCCGACGCGGAAGTTCCTGCCGAATACCTTCTCGCCTGCCATCCAGATATACTGCGACAGCGTGCCGACAGGGCAGATCCAGCCGCAGAAGCCCTTTTTCACGACCAGGGAGACGCCGAGGATCGCCACGAACATGATGAAGCCGGAGGGGTGCACCGGTTCGACAATGCCGGTCAGGATGAAGTACTTGAAGGCCATGAGCCCGCCGATGGGCAGGAAAGCGTCAACGGACGGCGGTCTCTGGACAAAGGGCCGGCCGGCTGCTTCGAAATGCTGGACGAACTGATAAAACCGGTAGCCGACAAACAGCGTAAGCAGAAAAAAAGCCGCCTGTACCGAATACCGCAGGATGCGCAGGTATGTTCTCTCAGCGTTCATTGGTCAATACTACCCGGTAATCCGCAAAAATGATATGACGATAATCATAACCATTCCCGTTTTAAATCTTTCCCCATTCCGGAAAACCTATAGTATAATATGCAGGCTGTCCGTACGGTTCCATGCATTCTCATTCCGGGGAGGTGATGCGATGGGGCGAATCCGCCATGACCCTGAAGTGTTTTTCGGCATGTAAGGAAACATGTTTGAAACCAATTTGGGAAAGGGGGACTCGGCTGTATGGAAGAAAAAAAAATAGGTATTAGTGAAGACTGGCTGGCTGTATGGATCGGCTTGTTCATCTTTATCCTCTCTCTGGGGACCTTCGCAGGCATGGACGTCCTCGGATGGGGAGTGACCACCGGCGTATGGACGGACCTGTCAAAGGCATTGAAACCCATGTCCGCGGCCTATGCCGGCCTCGGGGGAGTCGGCTCACTTCTCGCCACCTACGTTGTTCTCCTGGCCATCATGACCGTCGGCGCCTTGGCGCTCAAGGCGGACATCAAGAAGTTCATCGTCAGTTTTACCGTCGTATTCTGGATCAGTTATATCTGCTGGATCATAGGGAGCTGGGCGCACATCGCGGTGACCACGGCGCCGGACCTGCAGAAGTTCGGGATCACGTGGTCATTGAAATTGACCCCCGAAGCCGGATTTATCATAGCCCTGGCCGTTGGATTGATCTTCGGCAATTTCTTTCCTTCCTTTGCCGCGGCGATCAACGAAGCGGTGCGGCCGGAGTGGTACATCAAGACCGCCATCGTGATCCTCGGCGGGTTCCTCGGCGTAACGGCGGCTGAAAAGCTCGGCCTCGCCTCGGCGGTCATGTTCCGCGGCCTCTGCGCCATTGTCGAGGCCTACCTCATCTACTGGGCTGTCGTTTACTTCATCGCGCGGAAATACTTCAAGTTCAGCAGGGAATGGGCCGCGCCACTTGCCTCCGGCATCTCCATCTGCGGCGTTTCCGCGGCCATTGCGACGGGCGGCGCGATAAAGGCCCGGCCGATGATCCCCATTATGGTGTCCTCTCTCGTCGTGATCTTCGCCGTGGTCGAACTCGTCGTCCTGCCGTTTGTCGCCGAGACCTTCCTCTATAAAGAACCCATGGTGGCCGGCGCATGGATGGGCCTGGCTGTCAAGACCGACGGCGCTGCCGTGGCCGCCGGGGCCGTGGCCGACTCGCTCATCCGCGCGAAGGCGCTGGCGGTCGATGGGGTGAATTATAAAGAAGGCTGGATCATGGGCGCCGCCGCGACGGTGAAGGTATTTATCGATGTCTTTATCGGCGTGTGGGCTTTCATCCTGGCCATCATCTGGTGCTCGGTCATTGAATGCAAGCCCGGTGAGAAGATCAGGCCGGGCCAGATCTGGGACCGGTTCCCGAAGTTCGTCATTGGGTATGTGGTGACCTTCGCTATAATCCTCTGGATCTGCATCCCGGCATCTAAGAGCGTGACCGCCCTGGGAGACCAGATTGGTCCTCTCACGAAACAGGTTGCGGTTGAAGAAACGCAAATGGCCGCCCTTGCGGCTGCAAAGAAACAAGACAAGGCGGCCATTGCCTCTCTGACCGACCAGATCGCCAAGGACAAGTCACAGCTTGCTGGCCTCACCGATCAGCTGAAAGGCCCGAAAGGGACCATGGCAGCCGCGAAAGCTTCTACCGGGGGGGCCAATATCTTCAGGGGGATCTTCTTCACCATGACCTTCTTCACGATCGGCCTGGTGTCCAACTTCAAGAAGCTCTGGGAAGAGGGCATCGGCAAGCTCGCGGCGGTCTACGTGATCTCGCTTTTCGGGTTCATCATCTGGGTCGGCTTGATCATCTCATGGATCTTCTTCCACGGCGTAAAACCGCCGTTGGCAGGTTAGATAGGGAAAGGGGATAACTATGGCAGAGCAACCAAAGTTGTCAGAAGAATTGAAAAAGATGGAATGGGAGCCGCTGCTTCCCGTGGAAAAGAAACTTATCGGGTGGAGCATCGGTCTCGGTGTGGCCCTGCTCGGAATTCTTGTCTGGGTAAGCTATACCTTCTTCCCGGCCGGCCACTAAGCTCTCTGGCTGACACCGGGAGCCCCGCACGGAACTCCGTGCGGGGCCTTTTCTGCAAAGCTGCGTGAACCCTATCGAACGCATGGAGAGGCCGGACAATGCACACCGACGAATATGAGATCTCCCTTGCCCGGGAGCTGAAGGTTTGCGAATCAACTATTCGGAAGGCAACGCGATTTCTTGCATCCATGAACACGAAATATGGTCTTGAGACGGAGTTATTCATCGAACAGTACAATTCAGGCGCGCTGGGGAAGAGCAAGGAATTCAATGCCTGGGCGGACAGTTACAAATCATTACAGGAATGGGAAACAAGAAGGCAACAGTATGAGGAACTTTTGCGCACGATGAAGATATGACCAGTCTTTCTCTGCACCGGGGTCATTCGGTTCCATTGACCGCCCGGATGCCTTTCCCTCTCTATATTTTAATTTGAAAATTCACAAGCGTCCGTCATTCCAGCGAAGGCTGGAATCCAGTCTTTTCAAAATTTTCTGGATGCCGGATCAAGTCCGGCATGACAAAAAAGGACATTTAAATACAGACTCAAATAACCTTTACAAACGCCCTGATAGTATGCTATTTATTAATCATGCCTCACGATCTTCACGATTTTTTTTACCCCAGGACCGTCGCGCTCATCGGCGCCACGGACAAGCCCACCAAGCCCGGCACGGCCATCCTCGAGAACCTCGCTCATTTTAAAGGAGCGGTCTATCCCGTCAACCCGAAGCACGAGATGCTGCTCGGCCACCACTGTTACCCCTCCGTCTCGGCAATACCGGACGCTATAGACCTGGCCATTATCGCCCTGCCCGCCCGGCTCGTTGAGCAGGAACTCGATGCACTTCATGAAAAAAGCATCCGCCGGATCATCATCATCAGTTCCGGGTTCGCAGAGGCAGGCGATGAGGGAATTGCCATGCAGAAGCGTATCGCTGAAAAAACGAAAAGGCATGGCATCCGGGTCATCGGGCCGAACTGCCTCGGCGTGTATAACACGGACAATGGACTCGACAGTTTCTTTGTGTCCCGGGAGCGGGTGTCACGGCCCGCGACGGGACATCTTTCGATCATCTCTCAGAGCGGCGCCATCACCGTCATCCTGATGGAAGCCCTTGCCCGGGACGGCATGGGGATCGCCAAGGCCGTGAACTACGGAAACCGGCTGGACGTGGACGACGCGGACGCGCTCGAGTATTTCGCCGACGATCCTCAGACAACCGCGGTCGCCATGTACATGGAATCCGTGGGCGACGGCAGAAAATTCCTGTTGGCGGCAAAGGCTTGCGCCGCTAAAAAACCGCTGGTCATCTGGAAAGCGGGGAAGCACGAGCTCGGCGCGGTCGCAGTGGCATCGCATACCGCTACCCTCGCCGGTACGTACGGGCTGTACCAGGCCGCTTTCCGGCAGGCCGGCGCCGTCGAGGCCTATGGCTTCGACCACATGATCGATGCGTCAAAGGCCGTTGCGCTCATGGATTATCCCTGCACAGGGAACCGCCTCCTGATCGTGACGAACGGCGGCGGCATGGCGGTCGCGGCTTCTGATCAGGCTCAGCAGGAAGGGTTCACCATGCCCGTTATGCCGGAGCAGGTGCAGGAGCGGCTCGGCCAGACCTTTCCTTCTTTTTTTGTAACGCGGAACCCGATTGACCTCACCGGCAGCGGGAAAAATGAGGATTACTACACCGCGCTCAAAGAAGCTTTGCCGCACTACGACGCGGCCGTCGTGATCGTGCTGATGGGTGCCACCACGGTGAGCGAAGACGCGACCAGCCTGATCGCCCGCGCCTGCCATGAGGCGAAGAAACCCGTCACCTGTTGTATCCTGCAGGGATTGGGCTACACGCAGGAGGCAACGCACGCGCTCCTGCGACTCGGCATCCCCGTGTATCCGTCGCCTGAGCGTGCCGTACGGGCGCTCGCGGCGCTCATGAAGGCGACGTGCAAAGGGTAAGCTGACACGGAGACGGGGAGACACGGAGAAAGGCTTCTCTCGCAAAGCCGTAGCCTGCTCTTGCGAAAGCGCGGCCATAAACAAAGGACGCAAAGGAAATCTTTAAGCCTGGTTTTAAAACCAAATGATATAGCCTTTCTTTGCGAGCTTGGCGTCTTTGCGAGAAAATTTCTTGCCGTTTTGAAACGAATTTAATTCCTTAGTGAACTTATGAATACTCCTGCTGAGATCATACAGGCAGCACAAAAAGAAGGCCGAAAAGCGCTCTTCGAACACGAGGCCAAGGAACTTGCTCGCTCAGTGGGCATTATCGTCCCGAGGTTTGTGCTGGCCGATCCCGCTGACCAGAAGGCCATCGTGGCTGCGGGCGAGAAGCTCGGCTTTCCCGTGGTGCTCAAGGCCGTTTCTCCCGACATCCTGCACAAGACCGACGCCGGTGCCGTGATGCTGAACATAACGAACAGCGCCGGTCTGTCAGCATCCATTACAACGATGAAAAACATGATCGCGGCGCGTGTTCCCGGAGCGACGATCCGCTGGTTCCTGATCGAGAAGATGATGCCGCAGGGCCTGGAGCTGCTGATCGGCGGTCTGCGTGACGAGCAGTTCGGCCCTTCCATTGCCTTCGGACTCGGCGGGGTCTGGGTCGAGGCGCTGAAGGACGCGGTCTTCGGCATCCTGCCCATGACGCGCGAGGAGATGCTCGACATGATCGACCAGACCCGGGCAGGCCTGTTCTTGAAGGGATTCCGGGGAAGCCCTGCGCTTGACCAGGAGGCGGCGCTCTCGATCATCACTGCCCTGTCAAAGCTCATGACCGACCATCCCGGGATCAAAGAGATCGACCTCAACCCGGTCCGCATCTATGCCCGCAGCGCTGCGGCACTCGATATGAGGGTCATCCTGCAATAACTTCCTTCCGCTCTTCGTTCGTGAACACCACCCTGTGCTATACTTTTATCAGATCGCCTTCCCTAACCCGGACAAGCCGGAACCAAAACCTTTTTGCCACAGAGTACGCAGAGGTCACAGAGGGGAGATGAACTGAAAATCTTTTAGCTATGAAATTATTTCAGCCTTTCTCTCGTGCTTCGTCTGTGCCTCTCTGTGGCAAAATGTCTTGCCGTTTTGAGTGGCATTTTATTTTTAACTTATGCGCACCGTTATTCACTTGACAGCGAGAACGGCCGTGCCCACAGAAAAAGCCAAAACCATTACTGAGCTTGCCTTCCTGCGGGAAGAGGTGAAGCGGCTGCGCAAGGCTCTCAACCGGCAGACGCTTGGCCTTGACATGCTCCTTCGGCACCGGGGCTTTATCATCTATAAAAGGGAACCTGCCGATGACCTGTTTATCCCGCAAAAAAAATCTCAGCAAAAATTCTACGAGATGCTCCATAAGTATTCGTTCCGTCTCTTTCTGCGCGACGTGATCAAGCACCAGAAGCTGTTCACGCTCGAGCAGGTGACGCGGTATGCCACACCGTCGATCACGAAAGGATATCTCGATTATCTCGTATCCCTCAAGTTAGTGAAGAAAACGGAGAACGGTTACGTCCTTGCCAAAGGGCCGATCAGAAGCTTTGGAGAAACGCTCGAGTGGTATGTCGCCGAAGTGTTCAAGCGAGAGTTCGGCTCCGCTGCGGTCTGGGGAGTGAAGTTCAAGCGGCCGCGGGTCGGCGGCGATTACGATGTGATCGCAAAGATCGATGGCGCGCTTGCTTATGTGGAAGTCAAATCCTCGCCGCCCAAACAGATCTACGACAGCGAGATCACGGCGTTCTTCGACCGCGTCGCGGACCTGGCGCCCGCCATCGCTGTTTTCCTCATGGACACGGAGCTGCGCATGAAGGACAAGCTCGTGCCCATGTTCGAGGCAGAGCTCGCGCGACGGTTTGCCTATCCTCCGTTGATCGCGCGCCTGGAGCGCGAGCTGTTTCACATCCAGGACCGGATCTTCCTGGTGAATGCAAAAGAGAGCATCATCGGCAACATTGAACAGGTCGTGAGCTGGTATTACCGGCATACATCGGCCCTGCCTTGAAGCATAGTTCTGCGATCCTGATTGCACGATAGAGGCGCCGAATGATAATCTCTTCGTGAAGTTATTCCGTGAATTCATAGCATGGCGAAACAGCCAGGATTACCGGGCAGGGGTGTTCGGGGAAGGGAGTATGATCTCTATGAACTTGTCAGTATTTCATATTATAACAACGCCGGGATTCGGAAAGGGCTGAAGAGGGGGAGGCATCAACTATTTCGTCTGTAACGGCGAAAAACATTACGTCATAAGTATTAGTAAGTGCAATTATCGTGCAGGGACTGTTATAAAGAATGGGCCATGCGACAAAACAAGTTGCCGCGGCGAGATACAGAAAAATGTTCTCTATGAGAATATCCCAATGGACGTGCTCAGAAACGCCATAAAGGAATTTTCTCACTGACAAAAAAGTACTGAGATCAATGGGCTAACCTGCAAAGTGCACTATTAGTGCTCCTATTGCAATTCACTGATTTATTGATTGCATGTGATAAATTGAAAATCAACGATGTTGTTATCGTAAGCTCACTGCTGAAATAATAAAGTATGCTACAATTAATAACAAGTCTCGTCTTTTTCTACATGAAAGGAGGCGTTTTGGTTCAGAGGTAAAGGATACCTGCTTCATTTGTTCACAAACTAAATCTAATCGGGAGGCTACAATGAAAAAAGTTATTGTAAGTTGTATTTTGGTTGTATGTTTTATAACGGCGATGGTGAGTGTTTCAGCTGCGGAATCCATGAAGGGCAGCATGACCGGTGAAATGGTGTGCAACAAATCAGTCGTTGATTTAAGAATCGCTATGAGGAAGCTATGGGAAGACCATATAATATATACGCGGAACTACATTATAAGCGCACTGGCCGGTCTTGAAGACACGGGTAAAATCGCCGAGAGACTTCTCAGAAATCAAGACGATATTGGTGATGCGATAAAGCCGGTCTACGGAGACGCGGCGGGGAAAAAATTAGCTTCTTTACTGAGAGATCATATTATGGTTGCAACAGAGGTCGTCAAAGCAGCTAAGATGGGCAACAAGGAAGAGCTTGCAAAAGCCAATAAGAAATGGGAAGCGAATGCCGATGATATCGCAACATTCCTGAGCGGCGCAAATCCGAATTGGCCCAAGCAAGACCTTGTCAATATGCTCTATAAGCATCTGGCGCTTACAACAGGCGAAGTTGTGTCAAGACTGAACAAAGATTGGGCGGCCGATATAACTTATTATGACAAAGGTCACGAACACATGCTGATGTTTGCGGATACGTTGACGGACGGTATCGTGAAACAGTTCCCGGATAAATTCAAGAAATAAAATTAAAAGCAATAGCAGACAACAAATCGCTCACCAGGGGCGTGGCGTTACAGTCGCGACGCCCCTGGTTTTCACGTCGATGTGCAAATAGCGTCAAATACTCTGCATCTGATCGAAAATCCTGCATTGATCAGGATCCGCGATTCTTCAGCGCGTAACCCTTCTTACAGTGCGTTGTGCCCCCTTTACTATTCTAATAATTGTACCGCAGCGCCAGCGAGAAGATATTGTCCGTCGCGCTCGTCCCCGTCACGTTCTCCTTGCTCAGCTGTAAATCGTACTCCCCGGAAACAGCCCAGTTCTTCCTCACGGTATATTCAGCGCTCACGTAAGCGGTCTGTGTTTTCATCTCGGCGCCCGAAGGTTCGTCATACTTCTGGACGAGATAGCTGTAGCCGAGTGTTGCGCGGGTCTTCTTCATGACGGCATAACCCGCCTCCATGCCGATCATTGTGCCGGTATAACTGAAAACAGAAGTATCCGCGCTGTTCTTTTCATACTGGCCGTACTCCCGAAGCCAGAACGAGGGTGTCAGCTTTTCCTTCAAGCTGAGGTTCCCTGCGTAGGCGGTGCTGTTGCGCTGGCTGTCGTCAAAACGCTTGATCTTTCCGAGGACCGAAACGCGGGTGGAGAGGAGGTCACTCAGAATGACAGAAATGCCTGTATTGACACCTCCGATGTTCGAATTCAGGTCCGTGTAGGTGTCGTAGGAAGTATGTGAGGCAAAGCCTTTCGCGAACACCTCAGCATCCCTGCCCACATCCTGGTATCCTCCCGCCTCGGCATAAAGGGTCGCGGAAAAATCGCCCGGCGACTGGGAGGAGCCCGAACTTGATCCCGTGTAATTGTTCTTTCCGCCTCCCATGCCCCCCATACTGCTGGCCTGCATGGCTGTGCCACCGGACATTCCTGCCCCGGTACTGACACTGCCCTTCTGCTGGTCCGAGAGAAGGCCGACCACGTTGTCCTCATACTGGAGCCGCAGCTCCGCGTCGAGAAGCAGGCCGGCAAAGACGCTTCCCGGAAACACAAAAAAGCTGAGGATCAATCCAATGAGCAATAGTTCAGGTAAAAAATATCTCTTACGCGATTCCAGGCGGTCCTGTTCTCTCTTCACAATGGCAGCTCCTTCTTCACATTGATGTCACCGCATAGATACAAACGAAGGACACTCTTCCTCTTTCCTGAACAAAGCATTGTCCGAACAGAATGAAGACAGGCCTTCGTTTTAAATGGAACAGCCCCCGATTTTAACTTATTTGTCTTTGCCATGAGACGCACCCTGGCCACCCATGCTCTCATGATCCATGGAGTCCCTGTGCATATCTTCATGCTGCTCCTGATGTTTCTCCATGTGCTCCTTATCGCCTTTGGCCTCGTGCTTCATCTCTCTGTTGGTTTCCTTGTTGACGTTCCTGACCTGGGAGACCGCAGGACCCAGCTTGGTCCCGAGCTTGTTGGCGATTTCGCCCCAGCCCATGGTCGGCGGTCCCTGGCGCATGGTCATGACCTGCTGAATATTAGCGTCCGTTGCACCGCCGGGCATCTTCTGGCAAAGGGACAGGGCAATAGCGATTTCTCCGTAGCCGAGTTTCTTGTCCCGCAGGCGCTGGATCTGCATCTCTGTTACCTTGAACTCCTTTTCCAGCCTCTGGGTTACGACCTTCTCTCCCTGCGCATTGCCTGCCGTGGCGTTGATCGCAGTGGCTTCCTTCTGGAGAGTCTTCTCTTCCTTTGACTCTGCCGCCCATACTGCACCCAGCATGGTGAGCAACAGCACGAACACACTGATGAGAATATATAAGGACCGTTTCATAATATGTACCTCCTATCGTTGTAGTTTGCCCGCGCGTCTTGCGTATGGGTTTTCAACCATACCATTACAGCCTGGTTCCAGGAATGTTCCCGCGCATCACATCCCGTGCCCACCCATACCGGAACCTGATCCCTTTCCGTGGTCGGTATTCATCTCCTGGCGCATTTCCTGACGTTCCATGCCCCGCTCTTCTTGCATATTTCCGCGTTCCATTTTCCTTGCAACGTCCTCTGCGCTGGTCCCGTGTTTCATCTCATCATCCATCCTACGTACCATGACGCCCAGGCCGTGTTCGGTAGAACCCTTTTGCACGGCATCCCGGACAAGGCGCGAGGCAGTCTTCGGAGACATGCCGCTTGCGGCAAAATAGGCTGCCGTGTCCATGGCACTGCTAAAGAGCAGCAGCGATCCCCGCTGGCTACGGACCGCCGCGCCCATGGCCCTGATATCGTGGGCATCCATGGATTTCTCGAGCGCGCGGGCAGCTGATTCGATCGCTGCTTCGCGTTCATTGTTCCGACGGGGTGTCATGCCGTCGCGAATGAGCGCATCGACAAGAGGCTGCGCTGTTGCAATTTTCTCCGCAAGCCGTCGGGAAGCCGCGACGATCCGCTCGGTCGGAACACCCTTCGAAAGTCCCTGCTCTATCCTGTCCAGTACGGGACGAGCAGACAGGCCCTCTTTTTTTGCCGACAGACCGGTGTCGAGGAACCGGTTGATCGCTCCGGCGTCTGCTCCTCGGCCCACTGACCGCGAAACAATGATCTCCACGTCCTCACCCGGCACCCCGGCGTTCATTGCGGCGGCCGCCCTGGCATTCACTTCAGCCTGCTCTGGTCGCGAGAGTGTCGATGCTTCCAGGACATTGCGAATGTTGTCAAGATGCCGGTTCTCCGCAGCAAACGTCCTTGACAACGGGAGCAGAAGTATCAGGAGCAGTACCGTGCCGGCAAACCTAAGCATGTTATTTGTCCTTTTCATATGTTTATTCTCAAGATGGAGTTCCGGGACCCGTAACCGTCATCTGCATACGATTCCGCTCCGGGATCGGGGACCCATGATTTACCGTCAACGACGAAGCTGTAGGAATAGATTCCGGGCTTTAGTTTCAGATCGATGCTCCAGACGCCATCGCTCTTTTTCATCTCATGAACATCGGTCTTCCACTTATTGAAATCGCCGGCTACCGCCACACGCTGCGCCTGGGGAGCGTGAAAGGTCAGCCGGACCGAGACCGCGGTCTCCTCCTGGCCCGACGAACTGCTGACGATCGTCCCGGTTTGCTCGCGATGCGTCCGGGTAACAGTCACGACCATGACCAGTACGACCAGCGCCGTTGCCAGCGCCGACGCCATGTTCCAGCGCAGCACCCGGCTGCCAAACAGGAATTCCCTGAAACGGCTGAGCACGGACGGCGATCTCCGCGGCAATTTCTTCATTACCTCGGCGGTAAAGGAAAACGGCGCCTCGCGCCGTTCGCTCTCCTTGAGCAATCGGACCGCGCTCATGAGGCCGGTGAAGTCCTCCTTCAGCCTGGTATCGGTCTCCATGCCCCGCGAAAGGACCTTTTGTTCTTCCTCCTCCGCATCGCCATCAAGGATCTTATGTATGATCTCCCGTTCTCTATCCATGGGTCACTCCTGATCTTTCCAGTATCTTTCTCAGCATCTCACGCCCCCGATGCGCCCTGACCTTGAGCGCCGACACGCTGGCCCCCGTGATCGCCGAGATCTCCTGGTAATCCAGCTCCTCAATGTGTTTCAGAACGAGCACCTCGCGGTATTCCGCAGGGAGCGCATTCAAGGCCTGTTGCAGCAGGTCGTTGCTCTGGTGGTCCGACGCGGCCTGTTCCGGAGAAAGACCGCTGCCGGGTTTGATATCTGAAATATCGTCGATCGGGATGTTTTCTTTTGTCACCCGCAGATGGTCCCGGCACTTGTTCAAGGCAATGCTGTAGAGCCATGATGAAAATTTCGCGTCCTGTTTGAACTTCTTCAGGCCCCCATAGGCGGCGATAAAGCTTTCCTGGGCAATATCGTTCGCAAGATCACCGTCTCCCAGCATCCGGTAGGCCACATTGTAAACCATCTTTTTATAGCGGTCCACCAGGACGGAATAGGAATCCGACTCGCCATCGAGACATTGCCTGATGATGTCCGCTTCCCCGGACTGCTGATCAATGTTCATATTGATACTCGTAAGACGAGTAAAAAGAAAAAAAGTTACATCTTTTTATCGGACTTCGCCAATTCACTGTAGCATAGGTACTTTTTTTCGGATACTTCCCTCTGTTCCGGGGCGCTCTGCTCTGCGGATTCTTATGGCGGAACCATGACAAAGGAGTTCTTCCCTTCGAGCCCGTCATCCACTGACGGAGCAGCCGGGTCGAGGACCCATTCACTGTTGTTAATGACAAAGTGGTACTCATGGCGTCCCGTGGAGAGCGGGAGAATAATGGTCCAGAGTCCTTTCTTGTCAGGACCGGTGAGGTGGGTCTGCTCTGGATCCCACTGGTTAAAGCTGCCGGCGATGGCGACGCTCTTTGCAGAGGGAGCGAAAAACGAAAAGCGGACCCCGTTGCTCAACACCTCAGGTGCAGGCGACTTGGGTGCGCAACCGGTGAGCAGGAGGATGACGATAATATTTATAAAAGAGCGGTTGCACATTTGTTCCTTGTTATCGAGACACGTCATTGCATTGCGTTCCTTGCTTTGTGTTATTATACCATCATCATAGGGATAGCCCTTATATATCGGCCGGCTACTAAAGAGCCAATTTTTTTCTTTGTAACCTTTTTGTTTTCCGCTCGTCTAATGGTTGTTAATTGTGAAAAAAAGTACTCAATACAA
This sequence comes from Nitrospirota bacterium, assembly GCA_963796285.1. Taxonomy (GTDB): domain Bacteria; phylum Nitrospirota; class UBA9217; order UBA9217; family UBA9217; genus JALNZF01. Next base: position 216,552 of record CAWCKW010000003.1, on the reverse strand, counting down.
TCTCAATAGGAGGCTTACAAAGTGAAAAGAAACAGAAATCTACATGTAATTTTGGCTCTCACGCTCTTGATCGGCTCCATGTCGCTTCTCTATGGTTGCGGAGGGGGAGGCGGCAGCGACAACGGGACAACTTCTGGTACAAGTAACGGAACTATCAGCGGCATGGTGGTCAAGGGGCCGGTAAGCGGCGCGACGGTAACAGCATACGGCATCACAAATGGAGTCATGGGAACTCCGGTGGCCAATGGAACAACGGACTCGCAGGGCAATTTCAGCATGACGATGGGCGCTTACACCGGTCCTGTCATGCTCCAGATGAGCGGCGGAACCTATATCGATGAAGCAATGGGAGCCACCATGACCATGTCTCCCGGTGACGTGATGACCGCTGTCATCCCGTCGGTATCGAGCGATGCGTCAGTGACCGGAATTCAAATGACCCCGCTTACTTCCATGGCCCAGACCATGGCTAACAACATGGCAGGCGGCATGACCGGCTCGAACATCACTGCGGCAAACACGTCCATGGGCAATTACTTCATGGTCACTGATATCCTGCATACGCAGCCGATGAACCCGCTGGTGTCAGGTTCGAGCGGCACGGCGACCCAGGACATGAAAAACTACGGGATGGCCATCGCTGCCATGTCGCAGTCCGCAAAGGACATGGGAATGACCTCCTCGTCAAGCATGGTCACGTCCATGATGAGCGACGCGTCGGACGGGGTCATGAACGGCTTGATGGGAAGTACGCCGATCATGATGGGCGGTATGATGTCCGGCAGCTCAATGATGACCACAACGGCGGGAACAAGCGGGCTCGCCTCGGCAATGGCGACGTTCATTGCATCCACGCATGAATAAGTCAGGCGTAACCGCGACGGACATGCAGACACTCATGAACCACTTGACTTCCTCGGCGACCGGCACTATTCAGAGCGGAGGAGGAACGATGATGAACGGGATGGTCAGCGGATCGGTCTTCAACGGATCGATGAGCGACGCCACGGTCATGGCATATTCAATGACTGGCGGCGCCATGGGCGCGCAGCTGGCCAGCGGGACCACGAACAGCATGGGCAGCTTCAGCCTGTCCCTCGGCGCCTATTCCGGTCCCGTCATGCTCAAGATGAGCGGAGGCTCGTATACGAACCTGGCAACCGGTACGACCATGCCCATGTTGTCCGGCGATATGATGACAGCAGTCATTCCGAACATTTCGAGCGGCAGCACGGTCACCGGCATTCAGATGACGCCCCTTACATCCATGGCCCAGGCCATGGCCAACAACATGGCAGGCGGCATGACCGGCGCGAACATCACTGCGGCAAACACGTCCGTGGGCAATTACTTCATGGTCACTGACATCCTCCAGACGATGCCGATGAACGCGGCTGAATTAGTATCCGGAGGTACGACGACGGCCATGAAGAACTACGGCATTTGCATTGCCGCCATGTCTCAGTATGCCCAGACCATCAGCATGACCGATCCCGCAGCGCTGATAACGGCCATGATGAATGACGCATCGGATGGTATCATGAACGGCATGATGGGCAGCACGTCTATCACCATGGGCGGCATGGGTGGAGGCATGATGGGCGGCGGTACCATGATGCAGTCCACGGCAGGAACAAGCGGGCTGGCCACTGCGATTACAACGTTCATGGGGTCAACAGCGAACAAATCAGGGCTGACCGTGACAGACATGCAGTCGCTTATGAACCAGTTGACCTCCTCCAACGGAACCATTTAAGAGAGAAGTTATATGGACAATCAGAGAGCCTAAGTCGTCATCGGTATCGTGGTAGTCGTGATGGTTGTGATGATATTGATCGGCGGAATGCATTTGATGCAGGGAATGCATCTATGTGGAGAAGATCAGCCGCCGGTTGTGCCGTTCCAATAATAAATGAAAGAGATAAAAAGAGGCAGCAGGGAAAGTAGTGATCCTGCTGCCTCTTTGTTTTCCTCCTTCCTGGTTTAATGTTTCTCCTCCGTTTGCCCGATGGTGTACTTGTATTCCTGGGCCGGACCTCCTCGCCTGCCTTTACATACACGGGAATTAATGATATGTTCAAAGAAAACGGGCGCAGTTCCCGTGCCCGCGGGCTTCGCCGTATGTCGGCTTCTGTCGTACCTGTTCATCCTGCTCTATTGCGCGAGAGGCGCGAGGAGAAAAACGCGTGTATCCCTACCAACGCAGTGTTGCAGAAACCATTGTTGAACTGAGATCCTCCCTCCAGGGTCTGACCTCGGAAGAGGCACAGGTCCGCCTCGAATTGCACGGCCCCAATGAGCTTGTCGAAAAAAAGAAGAAGACACCCCTGTTGCTGTTCCTTGACCAGTTCAAGGACTTCATGATCCTGGTCCTGATCGCGGCGGCGGTGATCTCCGGGGTCATCGGCGAGCCGGTTGATACGGCGGCCATCATCGTGATCGTTCTCCTGAACGCCGTGCTCGGGTTCACGCAGGAGTACCGCGCGGAAAAGGCAATGGAGGCGCTCAAAAAGATGACGGCCTCGCTTGCCGTCGTGCTCCGCGACAACGAGCATCAGACCATCGCGGCATCTGAGCTGGTGCCCGGCGATATCGTGGTCCTTGAGGCCGGCAGGATCGTGCCCGCAGACATGCGGGTCATCGAGTCGGTCCGGCTCCGGATCGAAGAGGCCGCGTTGACGGGAGAATCGCTCCCCGTGGAAAAGCACCCCGAGACGATCAAGCAGGAGCCACTTGCCCTTGGCGACCGGAAGAACATGCTCTACAAGGGCACGATCGTGACCTACGGCCGGGGCATCGGCATGGTGACGGCAACGGGTATGGACACCGAGCTGGGCCGGATCGCGGCCATGATTCAGGGCGAGGAAGAGGGAAAGACGCCGCTCCAGAAGCGGCTCGCTGCGTTCGGCAAAAAACTCGCCTATGCCGTGCTCGCCATCTGCGCCATCGTTTTTGCCGCGGGCCTGATGAGGGAAGAGGAGCCCGTCAGGATGTTCCTCGTGGCCGTAAGCCTCGCCGTTGCCGCCATTCCCGAAGCCCTGCCCGCAGTGGTCACCATCGCCCTTGCCCTCGGCGCACGCAAGATGGTGAAACGGAATGCCCTGGTGCGCAAACTTCCGGCTGTCGAAACGCTCGGATCGGTCACCTACATCTGCACGGACAAGACCGGAACGCTCACCCTGAACAGAATGACGGTGGAGGAGATGTGGGTGGATGGGAATGCAGTGCGGAATTCGAATTTCGGATTGCGGAATGAAACGGGCAAAGAAGCTGTTAATCCGCAAGCAGCAATCCGCAATCCGAAATCGTTCTTTATGACCGCCCTGGCCCTCTCCACTGATGCACGCCAGGACACGTCGGGAGAAGTGACCGGAGACCCCACCGAAGCCGCGCTCTTTATTGCTGCGCGCGACCATGGATTCAGAAAGCAGGAACTGGAGGCCGTCTATCCCCGCACTGCGGAGCTCCCCTTTGATTCCGAGCGAAAACTCATGACCACGTTCCATGCGATGCCGGAATCAGGGGTCAGGGGCCAGGCATCAGTGATAAGCGGTGCGTATATCTCCTTCACCAAGGGTGCGGTGGAGGTTGTGCTCGAACGATCAGCAGGCGTCCTGACATCACGAGGGATGCAGGACCTTGATGCCAGGAAGATGCAATCGATCAGCGACCAGATGGCGGCGGACGGGCTCCGGGTCCTGGCCATCGGGATGCGGGGCTGGGAAGCTGTCCCGTCGGACCTGTCTTCTGAGAACGCCGAGACAGGTCTGGTCCTCCTCGGCCTCATGGGCATGATGGACCCTCCGCGGGAAGAGGCAAAGGAGTCCGTCTCGCTTTGCAAAAGCGCCGGCATCATCCCGGTCATGATCACCGGAGACCACCCCCTGACCGCGAGGACCATCGCGAAACGGGTGGGCATCCTCGAGAACGATGACCCTGCGGCGGTCATCACCGGTGTTGAGCTCGAGGCCCTCTCGCTTGAGGCGTTCGAACAGCGCGTCGAGTCCATCCGTGTGTACGCGCGGGTAGCGCCGGAACAGAAGTTGAAGATCGTCCAGGCGCTCCAGGACAAGGGGCATTTCGTGGCCATGACCGGCGACGGGGTGAACGACGCGCCGGCGCTCAAGCGCGCCGACATCGGTGTGGCCATGGGCATCACGGGTACGGATGTGGCCAAGCAGGCGTCGGCCATGATCCTGCTGGACGACAACTTCTCCACCATCGTGATGGCCGTGAAAGAGGGGAGGCGCATCTACGACAACATCCGCAAGTTCATCAAGTACCTGCTCACCACGAACTCAGGCGAGATCTGGACCCTCTTCCTGGCGCCCTTTCTAGGCCTCCCGATCCCGCTCCTGCCGATCCATATCCTCTGGATCAACCTCGTGACCGACGGCCTTCCGGCGCTGGCCCTGTCCGTGGAGCCGGAGGAAGGGGACGTGATGAAGCGGCCGCCGCGCAAGCCGCAGGAAAGCCTCTTTGCCCATGGACTCGGCATCCACGCGATCTGGGTGGGACTGCTCATGGGAGGGGTCACACTGTCGCTCCAGGCATGGGCAATCCATTCCGGCGACGCCCACTGGCAGACCATGGTCTTCACCGTGCTCTGCCTCACGCAGATGGGCCACGTAATGGCTATCCGCTCCGAGAAAGAATCACTTTTTTCGCAGGGGATATTTACGAACAAAACGCTCTTTCTGAGCGTCTTGATAACGCTGGTCCTTCAACTGGCCACCATCTATGTTCCTTTCTTAAATCCCATCTTCAAGACCCAGCCGCTTACGCCCGTGGAACTCGCGTTCGTTCTGCTCCTGTCATCGGTCGTGTTCATCGCTGTCGAGATCGAGAAAATGATCAAGAGACGAAGAACACGTCGACCCATCTAAAGACCTAACTTCATAACTTGTAAAGTTATAAATAGACATAACGACATGTTATTGTTGAAAATTTTTTTTAATCAATACGCATTTAGAGTATAATGTGACGTCGGCAAGGATTGTTCCTGTTCACGTGAGATGATATGATGCGGCGGATTTGCCATGGAACTACACTGTTTTCAGCACGCAAGGAACCGGTTCGATATCAATTGAGGATAGAAGGAACGTATACGCACGTAATAAACGGAAGACAGTAGTGAATTCTGGCTGGCATTACGCCACGGACTGGCGGTCTGTATTTTTTTCTCTCGACAGATTCATACGGTCGGAACCAGGCACCACGATCCTGACAAGCAACCTGTTCTTACCGGCAGCGGCTCCAGGTTCATCGTACGGCTATTTTTTTCACGTATCCATCTCAGCGCGATCTGTATCAGTGCGCAATAATACTCAGGGGAGGAATCGTTATGGAGAAGAAAACGTCTGTTACGGTTACGGCGCTCATGCAAACTGCGGTCAAGGTCATAACATCTCCGGCAGCGTTCTTTCGGGAGATGCCGAAGAGCGGAGGTTTTTCCCTGCCGCTTGCGTTCATGGTGATGATGGGCGTGATCAACGGACTGGTCACCGCCGCGCTCGGCCTGTTCGACGTGGCATCGAACCCCATCTTCAGCACCGGCATGATGATGGTATCCATTGTTCTCTATCCATTCGCCGAGCTTTCGCACACCCCGATCCTGAGCACCGGGATGGCGATCGCCTCAATCATGCTCTATCCTCTGGCCTATGCCGTACTCGGTTTTGCCGGCGCCGGTCTCGTGTTTGCCGTCTGGAAAATAATGGGGTCCCGTGAATCCTACGAGACCGCCTACTGCTGCGTGGCCTATCTCGCGGCGTTCATGCCGATCACGACGCTGCTCCTGGCCATCCCCTACGCGGGCCTCGTGGTGTCCGTTGCCCTGCTCACGTACCTCTACGTCCTGATCAGCAGAACGGTACACGGGATCGAGTTCACGAGGGCATGGGTGGTCTTCGGACTGATCGGCGTGATGCTCTTCTTCATGGGGATTGGGGCTGACATCCGGGCACAGGATGTCAGAAAAAAGATCGTGGACCTGCAGAAGACGACGGACTCCGCTTCACTCGATCATCGATCCCGATAATGCATTGTTTGATGAACACCAGATAGCCGTAGTCAAAAAGCCATTGTCGGTGGTATACTCATGACACAACATGGGAAGGCACGTGCCTTCCCATCATTTTTTCTCCAGGGAGCAGCACTTGAATTTCGAAGTACTCGGCACGATCCAGTGGGACTGGGCCTTTCTCTCTTCTCTTTTCAGCATCGTCCTCATCGATCTCCTCCTGGCCGGCGACAACGCCGTGGTCATCGCCATGGCCGTGCGAACGCTCCCAAAGGAACAACGCGGGAAAGGCATCATCTACGGCTCGATCGCGGCCGTGCTGCTTCGGGTCGTGCTGACCTTTTTCGTTGCGCAAATGCTCACCGTCAGCTACGTCAAGCTCATCGGCGGCATCGTCATCGTTTGGATCGCCATCAAGCTCTTTGTCGAAGACGAAGAAGCAGTGGACATCCATAAGGAGGCTGTCACGTTGTGGCACGCCATCCGGCTGATCGTGATCGCCGACATCACCATGGCCCTCGACAATATGCTGGCCGTGGGCGCGGCCTCGAACGGGAATTTCTTTCTCCTCCTCTTCGGCCTGGGGCTGAGCATCCCCTTCATTGTGTTCACCAGCACTCTGATCTCCAGGCTCATGGACAACTATCCGATCATCATCTACATCGGCGCCGCCCTCCTCGGCAAGATCGGCGGCCAGATGATCATGACCGATCCGATCATCAGCCGGTTCATCACGCCGACACCGCTGATCCTCTATTCTGTCGAGATCGCTTGCGCCGCGGCGGTCATCCTTGTCGGACGGTACCAGATCAGGCGGGATGTGGCAAAACAGGCTGTCAGTACAACAGGAACACCGAAACTATTCCCTTGACTTCGAATCGGGGTCTGATATGATTTTGGTGTTGTTCAAATCCTGTTTCGGAGGGCCCCCTTGAAAAAGATTGTATTCCTCTTCTTGGTTCTCCTGTTCAGCATCTCGCCTGCTTTCGCCAAGTTCGACCCCTCGTTCACCTGGACCACGCTCGAGACCCCGCACTTTTCCATCCACTATCACCAGGGTGAAGAGGAGATCGCGAAGCGAACTGCGGTGATCGCCGAGGACGTGCATGATCGGCTCGTCCCGCGCATCAAGTGGGACCCGACCGGCAGGACGCCATCGGTCCTTGTCGACGCCATGGATGATACGAACGGATCTGACCACGCCGTTTCCCTATAACCATATTACGCTGTATCCTCACGCCGCCCATCGGCGCTCCGGGTTTCGGAACTACGGCTTACGACGAGTGGATGCGGACGCTCATCACGCACGAGTACACGCACATTCTTCATCTCGACATGGTCCACGGCTGTACCGATTTTCTCCAGTATATCTTTGGCCGACTCTACTTTCCGAACCTCTTCGAGCCCATCTGGATGATCGAAGGGCTTGCCGTGTACGAGGAGACCGAGCAAACCCCCGGTGGCCGCGGCCGTTCGCCCGGATCGGAGATGATCATTCGCATGGCAGTGCTCGAGGACCGGTTCCCGCGCCTCTCCCAGGCCACGGTCTTCCCCGATTTCTGGCCCTCGGGCGAGGTCCCCTACCTCTTCGGCGAAGGCTTTACCCGCTTTATCGCGGATAAGTACGGAAGGGAAAAGCTCGCCGACATTTCCAGGCGCTACAGCAGGTTACGGCATTCCCTGGCTTGTGGATACGAATGGTCGCTGGACGCTGGGCGAGTGGTACAGCGACCTCTGGGACGAATGGCAAAACGAGCTGAAGGTACGCTACGACAAAAATGCAGGAGGAATTGAACGCAAAAGGCCTGACGGCTTCGCTTGCCCTTACCCGGCGCGGGTACGTGAACGTCTCGCCTGCTTTCTCACCTGATGGGAAGAGCATCGCCTATGCTGTCTCAAATGATGACGAATTCCCCGCCATCTATATCATGAACGCGGACGGAACCGGAGACCGCAAGCTGGTCGAGAACACGACCTCCTCGACCTCCTCGGGTGAAAGCATCGCGTGGAGCCCCGATGGCAGCGGTATTTACTATACCAAAATTCGATTACCGTCAGGAACACGAACATCTATAACGATATTTATTATTTCGATCTGAAGAAGAACAAGGAACTACGCATTACTGATGGGCTCCGCGCCCGCGACCCCTATCCTTCGCCGGACGGCAAGAAGCTCATCTTTGTAATGAACCAGCTCGGCAGGAACCGGCTCGCGCTCGCTCGATATTACCACGGAAAGCTCCACGGGCCGGCGCGCGAAAAGGACATCACCTGGCTTACTGAAGAGAGCGCGGACCAATATGAAACGCCGCGGTACAGTCCGGATGGGGCCCATGATCGTTATGGGCGTATGGCAGCCGGGCGGCTACAAGGATATCTGGGTCCTCGACAATCGGGGAAACAAGATCGAAGAACTGATGCACGACCGCGCGATCGACGGCAACGCTACGTGGAGTCCCGATGGCAAGATCATCTATTTCTCCTCGGACCGTACCGGCATTTTCAACCTCTACGCCTTGAACTTGCAACAAAGAAGATCTACCAGATAACGAATGTACTTGGCGGCGCATTCACGCCCGCCCCCTCGCCGGACGGAAAAACGCTCATTTTCTCGTCATACAGCTCCGCAGGATATGACATTCACCTGAGACCTGCGGACTCCGCTTCGTGGAAATCGGCGGAACCCTACCAGGACCGGCATCCTGTCGTCACCTATGCAGAGAAACCGGTTGAAATGAAAACGAGCACGTATAATCCCTTCCCTACGCTTGTCCCGCGCTTCTGGATTCCCTGGTACGGGTATAGTGAAGAAAGCCGCTGGCTTTTCGGGTTTCTGACGTTCGGCCAGGACGCGGTCGAACGCCACTCCTATTCATTGGCCGGCCTCTACAGCCCCAAAACATACCGCACGTGGTATGAGTTCAATTATGCCTATGACGGGCTGTACCCGACCATCCAGGTCGCGGCATCGGATGTGGATGGTACGTTCAGCGATCTGCTGATCGATGCGACCGGGTCAAAGGATTATGTGCAGCGTGAGAAGACCCTTGATGCATCGCTCGTGTTTCCCCTGCTCAAGTTGCAGAAACAGCACGAGCTGCTCATCGGGTACCGGAGGAAAGAAATTTCAGCGCTTACCAAGCTCCCGCCCTGGCCGGGTTACAGCGGTCCCCTTCCCTCCGAGGGCACTCTGGCGTCGGGCCGAGCCGTTTATCTCTTCAACAACGCAAAAAAGTATGGTTTTTCCATCAGCCCGGAGGACGGCAGGACCATCGAAGTAGGGTATACACGTTACGATAAATCAATCGGCAGCGATTTCGACATCACCAAGTATACGGCAGACTGGCATGAGTACATCAACTTTCCCTGGAAACACCACGTACTCCAGGTCCGGGCCTTTGCCGGGAACTCGGCCGGGGATGTGATGCCCCAGGGTGCGTTTCAAGTCGGCGGCGATAATCCTGGTGACACGTTAATACAGGTTGATGACGAGTCGGTCTATTTGCGCGGCTACCGGATCAATGAATTTCGGGGTAGAAAGGCAGGTCTCGCAAGCCTCGAGTACCGGTTCCCGATCAAGGACATCGAGCTGGGCTGGAGCAGCGCTCCCATCTTTTTACGCCGCGTCCACGGTGCGATATTTGCCGAAGCCGGCAACGCCTGGGACAACGCTTTCCGCAGCAGGGATTTCAAACGATCTGCCGGCGCCGAGGTCCGGCTCGACACAAACCTGACATACTATCTCCCGATCACGTTCCGAATCGTATTTGCACACGGATTTGACGACAAAGGCGAGTCGCAAGTCTATGTGTCGCTCTGGATGCCGTCGTTGTTTTAATTGTTCATATGAGAACTGAAAAAGCAAAACCTTTTCAGACGGGATAACAGGGTCAACAGGAATTGATGTAAGTTTTTATCCATCGTTATGCTTTAATCCCGTCAAAGAATGACGTTCGGTCCGGTTTTGCTTAATGTATGATGAAACAGGCCTGTGTGGTTTTGAAACGGTAACATCGGCGATCTCTTCCTGTCTTCCTTTGCCTCGAAAAAATGACGTTCACGGGGGTTCTCTATGATACTCGTAACCGGCGGCACGGGATTCGTTGGCAGTCACCTGATCAAGCGCATGCGTCAGGAGGGCATTCCTGTGCGGGCGATCGTCAGGGACCCGGGCAGGGCCCGGGCTCTCAAAGACCTCGGGGTGGATGTCGTCAAAGGAGATGTGTCGGACCCTGCCTCGCTTGAGAAGGCGACAATCGGCGTTGAGCGCATTGTCCATCTCGTGGGCATCATCCAGGAGGCCGCGGGCGCGACATTCCAGAGTGTGCATGTTGACGGCACGCGGAACCTTCTTGATGCGGCGAGAAAGAACGGTGTGCGCCACTTCTTTTACCAGAGCGCCCTTGGCACCCGGCCCAACGCCAAGAGCGAATATCACAAGTCCAAGTGGGCGGCAGAGGAACTCGTGCGCGCGAGCGGGATCTCCTTCACCATCCTTCGCCCGTCGCTCATCTACGGTCCCGGCGACCAGTTCACGATCAGGCTGTCGGAGATGATCCGGTTATCGCCGGTCCTGCCCATCATCGGGTCGGGCAAGTCAAAGGTTCAGCCGATCTTCATCGACGATGTCGCGACGTGCATCGTGAAAGCCGTGACGAGCGATTGCTGTTTGAACGAGATCTACGAGATCGGCGGGCCGGACCAGCTGACCTACGAGGAAGTCACCGTTGCGATCGCCGATGCCATGGGAGTGAAGCGGCCCACCCTGCACCTGCCGCTCTTCTTCATGAAGTCCATGGCAGCGGTACTCAAAGCCGTGCTGCCGAAATCGCCGGTGACCACGGACCAGCTCATCATGCTGCAGGAAGACACGGTCTGCACCATGCGCGACATACGGGACGCTTTCAACATAGAGCCCATAGGGTTCCGTGAAGGGCTCGAAAAGTTCATTCGCCCTGCATCCCTTGAAAAAGCGTCGCCCCGAAAATAATCTCCGGGAAACAAGAGAGATTTGTCACGAGAGGATAATTAGTTTTGGCTGCAATAGAAACTGCGTAAACGTCAGCAACGACGTTTTCCTTCCCCAGGGGTCTGTAGGACGGGATCACGAAATCCATCGAATCCCGGGTGCTGGGACGGACGATGCAGGTAAAAAATACTATACAAAATCAGGAGAACGTGGTACAAAACTGCCCAGAGAACATCGATAGTATCCTATAAGCATTCATCGGTGGCTGAAAAGGGGGTTCAATGTCCGAATTTAAGAACGTAACCGTGATCAAAAAAGGAAATGTCTATTTCGACGGCAAGGTGACCAGCAGGACCGTGGTCTTTCCCGACGGTTCAAAAAAGACCCTCGGCGTGATGCAGCCCGGCGTTTACGAGTTCAGCACGACTGACAAGGAGATTATGGAGATCATGTCCGGCGAGCTTGACGTCCTCCTGCCGGGAGAGAAGAATTGGCTGACGGTCAAGGGCGGCGAGTCCTTTGCAGTGGCCGCCAATTCCAAATTCACGATGAAAGTAAAAAGGCTGAGCGATTACTGCTGTTCGTTCGTCAAGAGATAAGCCAGGGAACATCAGGCACTATCATAGTAATTCTTCTCCCTTGATGGGAGGCAATATAACTGTGGCAAGGAGGAAGCATGAAAAAAATCGTTGTTGTTGCGGTCGTGTCGTTCATGATGCTTATGGCCATCGGGTGCAAGAAGCAGGAGGAGAAACAGCAGCAGCTAAATTATGCGCCAGCGGCACCGCCGGCGCAATTGCAGCTCGACCAGATGGAGCAGGCGGCAAAGATGGCGCCAAAGAATGCGAAGGCCTGGATCGATCTCGGCAATGCCTTGATGGATGCGCAGCGCTTTGGCGAGGCTGTGGATCCCTATGAAAAAGCGCTCGCCCTTGAGCCAAAGAACGTGGCCGTACTGGTCGACCAGGGGACCTGCTATCGCGGGATCGGAAAATTCGACAAGGCAGCGGAGCAGTACCGGAAGGCGCTCAAGATCGACCCGAAATTTCCGAATGGACACCTCAATCTCGGCGTGGTGCTGGGTTTTGATCTGAACAGGAAAGCAGAGGCCATACAGGAGTTCAATCGCTATCTTGAACTGGCGCCGAGTGGACCTGGTGCCGACTCGGCCAGGGAGGCCCTCAAGAAGTTGTCGGCTCCGAAGTAAGTCGATCCGCAGCGTACTCATTCAAACAGCCCCGGACCTTCAGGCCGGGGCTGTTGTGTTATCGACCGCGCACCTATATTCCGTTCAAGTGACCGCAGGGTTCTGTCGCACTCTTCTACAACTGATTCCCCCGTCTCACCCGCCACCATCCGATGCCATAGGTACGGTCGTAGAGCGCTAACAGCTCTTGCATGTCAGGCAAGTTCTGAGGCAGCGTTTTCCCCGGAAGAGGATGGAACTCCTTTCTTCCCTCATCGAAGATGAAGTCCTTTCCGATGATCTTCCCGAAACCGACGGCCAGAAACCGTTCCCTCGGCGCCAGCAGGTCCTGTCCGACCGAAAAGTACTCGAACCCTTTCGGAGCTGTGAGCTCAACCAACGTGGGTCCGATATCGATATGGGAGCCTGCAGCGCCCCGGGGGAGCTTGATGCCGCGCAGCACTTCTCTTCCATACAGGATCAGGGGGACCCCGGACCGCTCAAAATAATCCGGATTGGCATTAATGAACTTGCGACCGTAGTGGTCGCCGGTGAACGCAAAGAGCGCTCGGGGTAGTTTGCCTTCGATCTTCCTCACAAAATCGCCAAGGCATCTGTCCGAGTACCATAAGTGACCGAGCATCTTGAGGCTCGTGGTGTTGTCGAACATCGGAGCGATATCGGGCGGTACCTGTTTCAAGGGAAAGCCTTTGCCCCACACATCGACGTTATAGGGTGGGTGGTAACTCGTCGTCATGATAAGGTTGAAGCTCGGCTGGCTGTCATCCACCTTGCCCGCGATAAAGTCGAGCAGGTATTCATCGTCCACGCCCCATTCATGGGTTGCCACGCCTTTGCTCATATGCGGCGCGCCGTAGACCTCTTCCGCTCCCTGGTCTGTTGCGAAATCCCCGAATCGTTGCCAGCTCAGATACCCTCCGTAGAACAGCCTCGTGCGGTAACCAAGTCGCTTGAACGTCTCGAACAGCGACGAAGGATAGGGTTTGCGGGCCGTGAACTGATAATTGATCTCAACATGAGTATAGGGGATGCTCGTCATGATCGCGGTGAGCGACTGCATGGTGCCGTCCGAGGCAGGAACGAAGTTCTCGAAATAAATGCCGTTCTCGGCGAGATGGGTGAGATTTCCCGTCAGGCCGAGGGAGGCGTACTTCTTGATGAACGGCCAGGCATCGTAGCTCTCCATGACAACGAGGAAAATGTGGCGCGGCGGCACGGTCTTCGGTCCCTTCGCATACTTTCTCAGATAGGCATCGAGGTTATCGAATGATCGATGATCGTTGAACAGTTCCTGCGCCGCCTTTCGTACGTCACGGTCAGGCAAATATGTTTCCAGGCCCGCCAGGCCGGTCTGCAGGACATGGTCCTGTATTGCGAAGAGAAGCGAGAAGTAGGGGTTCACCACGGACTTGTTCAGGAAGGCGTCCTTCGAGATCGCCGCGTCCTTGCGCTGCGCGGGCCTGCGGCCGATCGATCCGCGCGAGGCTACGATGAGCAGCGCCAGAATGAGCAGGGAAATAAGCATTCGTGAGACAATGGAAAATTGGCGGGCCGCGATCGTCTCCGTCGCACGGGGCCTTCTCTTCAGGAGGAATTGTACCGCGGAGAAGGCGATGGTCGAGAGAACGCCGATGATGATCAGCACGGGGATGGGATGGTAATCCGACCAGATCGTCTGCAAGATCGCCTTCGTATCGTCATAGTACAGGTTAAATATAAAAAAGTTGAACTGCTCGTTGTATTCCTTGAAGTAGACGAAGGTGAAGACCCAGGCGATGGATGTTAACCCGATGAAGAGAGCGCCGACAACGCTGCGCAGGCGGTCGGTGAATCGCCCGATGTTGATGAACCCCGTAGGCGATGCCTGCCAGGAACGCCGGGAGGATCCACCAGGTGGAGACCATGGAGTCGTAACGCAACCCGTTCAGCGCGGTCATCAGAACATCGGAGAGGCTGGTGGCGGGTTCGATCTTGCTCCTGAAATAGAGGATAAAGGAGATGCGGAAGAAAGACAGGTAAAGCATGAAGAACAGCCATTGCTTTACGTCTTGCTGGAACTGGAGGAGAAAGCGGTTAAAGCCTTTCATCGTTGTATCACCATACCTAAACATGGACAAGCCGGAACCAGGCAAATCATTTTCGCGCAAAGCCGCCAAGTCGCAAAGGAAAACCGATAAGTCTTGAATTTAGACAATAGCCCCCTTTGTTTTTGCCGTTCTTTGCGGTCTTTGCGGCTTTGCGCGAGACGATGGTATCCTGTTGCAAAATTTTACGATATCAGCGCCAGCTCGTTCAGCTGCTGGTCGAACTCGTTTCGCCTTCTCGTCGTGCTCGGTGGTGACGGTCTGGAGCTCCGCAAAGCGCGCATCGATGCGCGCCTTGTTGTCCCGGACGGTCTGCGACAGCCGCTTGATGGACAGGGCCTCGCCCTTGACGGAGGCCTCAAGCAGCTTCTGCGTGTCCTGTTCCACGTCGAACTCCAGTTTCGTGATCTCTTCTTCGAGCGCCGCGATCCTGCTCTTCAGTGTGCTCAGGACCTTTGACTTGTCCGCCACGAGCCCGGCGCGCAGTTTCTTCGCGTCCTTGCGGTTGCCGCCCCGGTCCTGGTCCTTCTTCTTTTGTTTCGGCGCCTTGACGCCGCCCTCGTCGTCCCATCCCACGCGCTCGAGGAATTCCCGGTACGTGCCGTCGAACACGCTGACCGTTCCCTTGTCATAGACGATCAGCTTCGTGGCCACGGCGTTCAGGATCATTTCGCTGTGCGTCACGATGATCACCGCGCCGTCGAAGACCTCGATGGCCTCGACAAGCGAGTCGATGGACTCCATGTCCAGGTGGTTCGTCGGCTCATCGAGCATCAGGAGGTTGGCTGGAGAGACAAGGAGCTTGCCGAGCAGCACGCGGCTCTTCTCACCGCCCGAGAGCACACTCACCTTTTTGAGGGCGTTGTCGCCCTCGAACATCATGGCGCCGCAGATGGCGCGGGCCATGCCATGGCTGTGCTCCGGATGGGCGGTCATGATCTCGTCAAGGGCAGTTTTGGCGGGATTCAGCCGGTTGATGTTCGTCTGGCCGAAATAAGCGAGCTTCGTGTTCGGATGGAGCCTTACCTCGCCGTCCGTTGCGGTCATCTCGTTCGCCAGCAGGTTCAGGAGAGTGGTCTTTCCCTTGCCGTTCTTACCGATGACGGCGATGCGGTCTTTTTTCCCGACGCCGAAGGAGATCCCGTCGATCAACTTCGGCCCGTCAGGGGTGAAGGAGAAGGAAAGGTCTTCCACGGTCAGAAGCCATTTGGCGGCAAAAGGCGCCGAGCGAAATGAGAAATCGAGGGTCTTGATCTCCTCGAGCTTATCGAATTTTTCGCGTTTTTCGAAGGCCTTGATGCGGGACTGGACCGCTTTGGCTTTCGTGGCAGAAGCGCGGAAGCGGTTGATGAAGGCCTCGGCCTCCTTGCGCTTCTTGTCGTCGTTCTGCCGCGTTTTTTCGTAGACTTCCTCTTCCAGCAGGATCTGGGCGTACAGCTTTTCCGTGGACCCGGCGACCTTGCGGATCTTGTTCCGGTGGATGCACATGGTGTGGGTGGTGACGCTGTCCATGAAGTCGCGGTCGTGGGTGATGATGATGAGTTCGCTCCTCCAGGCGCGCAGGAACTGGGTGAGCCAGCGGACCGAGATGATGTCGAGATAGTTCGTGGGTTCATCGAGCAGCAGGAGGTTGGGCTCGGACACCAGGACCTTCGTGAGGTTCAGCCTGACCTGGTACCCGCCCGAGAGCGAGGCCGGGTCCTTGTCCATGTCCTCGGCCGTGAACCCGAGGCCGAACAGGATCGCCTCGGCCTTGTACGTTTCATCGATATGGTCCTCGTTCTCCGGGAGGCTCAGACAGGCCTCCTTGATCACCGTGTCCTCGGTGAAACTGATATGCTGCGAGAGGTGGCCGATGGTGTATCCATTCGGCACCTTGATCAAGCCCGATTCCGCATGCTCTTCGCCGAGGATCAGGCGGAAGAGCGTGGTCTTGCCGTGGCCGTTCCTGCCCACGAGCCCCACGCGTTCCCCGGGATTGACCGTGAGGTTGACGCTGTCAAAGAGCAGCTGTTTGCCGTAGGATTTTTCTATGTTCGTGATCTGGAGCATTTGTTTTCCTTGCTGGTAAAAAGATGAGTTGCTAAAACAGCTTAGCATAATAACGCAGCAGGGTTGATATGGCAAATGATTTTTTGTTTTTGTAAGGGGTTATTGACGAGGGGAAAGGGCGGGTATGACGATTTTCGAGTTCATACAAACGCATTCTCTTCCTGCCAAAAAACGATGGGAGGCGGGTTTTAGTCCTTCGGCGGTTTTGGCTTTTTGACCTTTCTGGTCCCTTCATACAGCTCATACTCGAGCAACCGGCACTCGATCCCGCTGTTAAAAAATTGAAAGGTCCTCTTCGGTTTGAGGCTCACCTTTTTGGCGAGCGCGGGATTGCCGGTGAAGACATAGCCGGTAAAGCCTCTGCACTTCTGCTTGAAATAATCGCCGATGTCCTTGTAGGTGGCCTCCAGCCTCTGGACCTCACCCATCCGTTCGCCGTACTCGGGGTTCAGCACAATGACGCCTCCGTCCCCGGGCAGGGGAGTGTCGGAGAAATTGCAGACGCTGAATTCGATGGAATGCTCAACGCCGGCGGTCGTCGCGTTCTTCTTCGCAGCTTCGACCGCATGAGGGCTGATGTCCGTGGCGATGATCTTCCCAGGCAGGCTTTTCTTTGCCTCCTTCCGCGCCTTCTCGCGCAGTTCGTTCCAGCGGGCTTCGTTGAATCCCTTGAGGTGCATGAACCCGAAGTTGCTCCTCAGTATCCCCGGCGCGCGGTCCAAGCCGATGAGCGCCGCCTCTATAGCGAGCGTCCCGCTGCCGCACATGGGATTGATGAAGTTCCCCGTTCCGTTCCAGCCCGTCGCGAGCACGACCGCACCGGCCAGCGTCTCCTGCATGGGCGCGCCCAGCGGGATCTTCCGGTAACCGCGGCGCGAGAGCGGCTCTCCGGTAGTATCGAGATACACCGAGCATTGGTCGTCCTTCCAGTAGAGATGCACCACGGACCGGTCGCGTTCGGGACCGGAGTCGGGCCGCCTTCCGCATTGTTCCTGTATGCGGTCGACAATGGCGTCCTTGCATTTCAGGCTCGCGAAGCGGGAGTCTTTGATCGTGGGATTATCAACGCTCGAGGTGATGCAGAGATACCCGTCCTCGGGGATGTGCCGCTCCCAGGCGATGCCGTGTATCGCCCGATAGAGTTCGTCGGCGTTCCCGGCCGTAAATTCCTTCAGCACGAAAAGAACGCGGTGTCCGGTTCGAAGAAGAAGGTTTAAACGCATGGCGTCGTCGAGGCTGCCCTCGGTCTCGACACCGGCGATGTTTTCGGACAGTACCGGGAAGCGCAGGTTGCACAACTCCTGCTTGAGAAAGGGAGGGATGCCTTTGGGGCAGGTGATGAGGATTTTTGATGTACTCATTTCGGAACAAGACTGCCTGGCGCTGTGGTGAGAAGTTGAAAAGGGAAGAAGGTGAGAAACGGGGGCCGGCTTACGTGCCTGCGTTCTCACCTTCTTCCCCTACAGTTCGTTTTTGCGATTCTCTCCTGTCAGCATTTTTTATCTCACAGGGGCGAATGCGGTAAGAGAATGAAGGCTATTGGTTCGCCGACGCCATGAGGCGTTCTTTGTCCTTGAAGAGCATGTCGCACTTGTTCATATAGAGCTTCCGAACGATGCCCTTGCCAAAGGTATTGTGGAGCACGATGTCGCCGACGCGGTATTTCCCGGACATGTCGTACACGCGCTCTTTGCCTTTTGTCTCGGACAGGCTGGTCTCCCACAGTGTTTCGGCAGTTCGCACGGCATCTTCCTTCTTTTTCACGGTCCGGGGCTTCTTGACGGCCGCCGGGTCCTTGAACTTGTGCACACTGGCGCAGGTTTTGCATTTTACCTTGGCGATGGTCTCGCCGGTCATTGCCACGACCGTATGGTCGAGGCTCAGTTTGCACTTGGTGCAGTATGAGGCAATGTTCTCGCCGGCTTGGATTTTTTCTGGCATAGTGCTCTCCTTTTCATTGACTAGGCTGAGGTATCTGCAACGAACTTGCAGTTTCTCTGTCGAGGGGATTGCTCCGGAAGGTTCTCGTCTGGACCAGAGGTCCTTTCCAGGAAACATCAGTATACACCTTTTTGAAACGAAAAGCTCTAACTCTTTTTTAAGGACAGGGACGCAACCTGTCGTCTTTACGTATGAGGTTTATGCAGATTTTCGCAGAAAAACGACGTAAAAGGAAGCAAGAGGGTAAATCAAAGCTCCCCGGACAGGTCGCCCGTCACACACGTTCCGGAAGCGTTATAACTCCGAGTTAATCCTTTGTTCAACGATCTTTTCAGGATCATTGGCCATTGGCTCCTGCGGCATCTGGCTGCATTCCGTGAAGATGCGGACGTGGCAGATACGGCACCGCTCAGGGTCCAGACGTTGGAGCACGATCCTTTTCATTGCCTGGACCTTGGACAGGAAGATATTCTCCTCGCCGATCCGATCAAGGTAGCCGCCACGCCCCAGTATGTCAAGGATCTCGCTCTTCATAGAGCATAGGTAGAGCTTTCTTCCGTTGAGGTGGAGTCGATGGGCCTCGTTGGCCAGCATTTCGCATCCGGCCACATCGATAAAATTGATGCCACTGCCGACGATCAATATATGGGCCTGCTCGGGGCTCTCCTTGGCGATCTTGTCCAGTTGATCGGCGATATGATTTACGGCGCCGAAGAACAGTGATCCGTCGATCCGGATGATCTTCATCTGGGGGCATTCAAGTGACGGCTTTTTCAGTATGTTCACGAAGCTTCGCCGGTTGCTGTCGGGATCGGGGACCAGGGTGACAAAATGGGGGTGCGAGGTGCGGTTCAAGTAGAGCAGGAGCGACAGGATAACTCCGACGTAAATTGCGAATTCCAGTTCTACAAGCAGCGTCGCAAAAAAGGTGACAGCAAGCACGGAGGTCTCCTGTTTGCTTACGCTGACGATGGTTTTGATATGGTGCAGGTCCACAAGGCCGTAGGCCACCAGGAGCAGCACGCCGGCCATGGATGCGATGGGCAGATAGGCCGTGAGCGGGGCGATGAGCAGCAGCACCATGGCCAGGGTGATTGCCGCATACACGGCCGCCATGGGACTTTTGGCTCCCACCTCGTAATTAAGTCCCGTGCGGGTAAAAGAGCCTGACGCGGCATAGCTCGAAAAAAAGCTGCCCACGAGGTTCGAAAGGCCCTGGCCGATGAACTCCTGGTTGCTGTCGATGCGCTGATGAGAGCGGGTGGCCACGGCCCGCGCAATGGACACGGCCTCGGTCAGGCCGAGCATGGCAACGGCGAGAGCGGCAGGCGCAAGCTCGCGCACCGAAGCTGTCGAAAGATCGGGCAGAGAGAACGGCGGCAAATGGCCTGGCAAGGACCCGATGAGCCGTACGCCGTGTTCCTTGCCGTTCAGCGCCAGTGATAGGATGCTGCCGATGATCATGGCAAGCAGCATGCCGGGCCAGCGGGGGAGGTAGATTTTGAACACAAGGGCGGCAACCAGCGTGGTCAGGGCGATGCCCACGACATAGAGGTTTGCCTCCGGCAGCTTGTGGAAGAGGTCCATCCAGACATGGACAAAGGCATGATGCTTCGAACCCGGCACGCCGAAGAAGTTGCTAAGTTGGCTGGACCCGATAAGCAAGGCAGCCCCGGCCGTAAAGCCCACGACCACGGAATGGGACACGAAATTGACGAGCGCGCCGAGCCGCGCAAGCCCTAAGGCGAACTGGAATGCGCCGGCGATGAACGTGAGGGTCAGAACCATTTCTATATATGTCGCGCTTGAAGGTTCGGCAAGGGGGCTGATGGTGGTGAAGACCACGATGGAGATGGCGGTCGTGGGCCCGGAGATCAGGTGAAATGAAGAACCGAACAGGGCTGCGATCATCGCGGGGACGATCGCCGAGTAGAGCCCGTATTCCGGCGGGAGGCCCGCTATCATGGCAAAGGCGACTCCCTGCGGCAGCACGATGATCGCACCGGTGATCCCGGCCAAGAGGTCGGCGCGGGTGCTTCTGCGGTTTATCAACTGCTTCCAGTTCAGGAAAGGTAATATTTTCCCCCAATCTGTATTGGATAGCAGGGAACGGCCTTTACCCTCTGCGTCAATTGGCATAGGAGGTCCTTTCGGGAAACGATGCTTTAAGTATACCCGGTCAGGACCACTTCGTCCATTGCATGTTAGGCGCACAGTGACCCTTTTTGAGTTCTCTCCACAGTACCCGAAGCCTTTTTTAGTCTTGAAATACCTTTTTTATTCTGCTAGTATGAACTAGTTCAGGAGGCTCATTGCAGAGGGCGGACCTTACAACCAGAGCAGTTGCGGGACTTGTCGATCTCCTGCTTATCATCGGCCTGGCAAGACTGCCGGATGTCATCGGTTTTTTGTCCGCGTCAGGGTACATTCTCATCCGTGATGGGCTGTTCGATCGCCGAAGCATCGGGAAAAAACTCATCGGGCTGAGGGTCGTATCATTGGAGGACTCCGGGCCTGCGTCGACCTACCGGGACTCGATCATCAGGAATGTCCCGCTTGTTCTGGCCTATTTTCTCTTTTTGATACCCTATGTGGGCTGGGTATTCGGAACGCTTGCCCTCGGCGCGGAATGCCTTACAGCAATTGGCGACAAGACAGGGATGCGGATCGGCGACATGCTGGCGAGGACGCAGGTTGTTCTGGAGGCGCCGGTCCCGGGAGAGAAAAAGGCCGCGCTGGTTCAGCAGCACGAGGCCTCGCCGACGGGTACGAACAGGCCGCTCGATATGCCGCAATAATTATGTATCTATGACAGCAGTGTGAACGTGAATTAACTTCTTACTGCTCAGGTCTAACAAGACGGGGAAAAGCATCTCGCGCAAAACCAGAACGCAAAGGTTTCTACCTGCATGATTTTTTTCTGGTCCTGAGTATATGTATTTTTTTCTCATCGAAAGGAGTTCCTGTAACAATGTTTATCAATACTATCATGGGCTGGTTTTCGAACGACATGGCGATCGATCTGGGCACGGCCAACACCCTGGTCTACGTGAAAGGGAAGGGGATCATCTGCAACGAGCCGTCTGTCGTCGCCATTTCTGTCAAATCCGGCAAGGTGCTTGCCGTGGGCGTGGAGGCGAAACGGATGCTCGGCCGCACGCCCGGCGATATCAAGACGATCCGTCCGATCAAGGACGGCGTCATCTCCGACTTCGACATCACCGGCGAGATGCTGAAGTACTTCATCCGCAAGGTACATAACCGCAAGTCGTTCATGCGGCCCCGCATCGTCATCGGCGTCCCCTCGGGGATCACGCAGGTGGAACAGCGGGCGGTCAAGGACGCCGCCATCACCTCGGGCGGACGGGATGTCTACCTCATCGAGGAGCCCGTGGCAGCGGCCATCGGGACGGGGCTGCCCATCTCCGAGCCCTCGGGCAATATGATCGTGGACATCGGCGGCGGCACCACGGACATCGCCGTCATCTCCATGGACGGCGTGGTCTACAGCAAGGCCATCCGGGTGGGCGGCGACAAGATGGACGAGGCGATCATCAACTACATCAAGCGCAAGTACAACCTCCTGATCGGCGAAATGATGGCCGAATCGATCAAGCTCGAACTCGGTTCGGCGTACAAGACGGACGGCGAACGGCATACGATGGAGATCAAGGGCCGCGACCTGGTTTCCGGCATCCCCAAGACGCTCGTCCTCGACGACGACGAAGTGCGCGAGTCGCTCGCGGAAACGGTCAGCCAGATACTGAACGGCATCAAGCTGGCGCTCGAGAACACACCTCCGGAGCTGTCGGCGGACATCGTGGACAAAGGCATTGTGTTGGCAGGCGGAGGCGCGCTCCTGAAAGGGCTCGATGTGTTCCTGCGCGAGGAGACCTCCCTTCCCATTATCATCGCTGAAAACCCGCTTACCTGCGTAGCGCTCGGGGCAGGTATGGTCCTCGATGATGAGGAAATTCTGAAAAAAGTCATCATGTAACTCCCGTGAGAGATAGAAAAATGTTGCCCAACGAGCACGAACGTTTTGACGAACAGCTCTGTAACCAGGAGCGGCACGCCGATCAAGGAAAGATGGGGTAAACCCCGTCAGAGCTTGTCGAAGATATTGATCCTCACGGATGCAATTTACGGCAATCATTGCCATGGCGCCCACGAGAGCGCTCGGGACGGGCTCTAACGGGGTAAACGGAAAGCGGCTGAAGCGGATGCCCGGGTTTATTGCAAAACACAGAAAATCGTTGTCGATCCTTTTCCTCTTTATCCTCCTCTTCTGGCTGATCACTCTCCAGGTAAAGAACGGGCGGTTCACGTTCATGGAAGAGCCGGTCCTGGCCGTCTCGGGCTTTTTTGAGCGTATCATAAGCTGGCCCTTTGACACTGCGGCGTCCATCGGAAAGGGGTATATTCTTCTCGTCAACACCCAGCAGGATAACCAGCGGCTTCGGAGCGAGAATGAACGACTGCAGCTCGAGAACGGCGTCATGAACGAGCTGCTGCACGAGAATGAACGGCTGCGGGATTCGCTGGACTTTAAACGGACCTATCCGCCGCCGTCAGTCATGGCGGAGGTGATCGGCAAGCAGTCTTCGCCGGTTTCCAGCACGGTCACCCTCAACAAGGGTTCGGACAATGGAATCCGGAAGGACATGGCCGTGATCACCGCGCAAGGGGTGGTCGGGAAGGTCCAGGCCGTGCTTCCCGGCACAGTGAAGGTCCTTCTCCTGACCGATCCCGGCAGCACGATCGCCGTCCGTGTCTTGCGGAACCGCGAAGAAGGGCTGCTCGAGGGCAAGCTCGTCAATTGCTCCCTTAAATATATTTCGTACTATGCTGACATCCAGGAAGGCGATGTGCTCGTCACGTCGGGCCTCGATGGCATCTATCCCAAAGGTCTCGCCGTGGCGAGTGTCGTCAAAGTATCAAAACATGAGGCCATCCCGTTCCAGACCGTGGTGGCTGAGCCTGCAGTCGGACTCTCTCGCCTGGAAGAGGCGCTCGTGCTCTTGAAATGAAATCCCTCGTGTATTTTACTATTCTGCTCTTGATCATTCCTGTTCAGGCAGTCCTGCTCGAACCCCTGTCGCTTGGTGGAATCAAGCCGGACCTTGCCCTGGCCCTGCTCTATATCATAGGGCTGCTGACCGGACCCTGGGAGGCCGCTCTCGCGGGCATGGCCATCGGGCTGGTCCAGGATATCGGTTCTGCGAGCTTTATCGGGTTTTCGGGCCTGACCAGGGGGCTGGTCGGTCTCTCCGCGGGACTGCTCGGCAGGAGAGTGCTCGACTATACCAGCCCTTCGAACAGCGTCTTCCTGGCGGCTTTCAGCCTGCTGGAAGGGATCGTCGTAACGTTTTTTCTGCAGCTGTTCTACGGGTCGGTCCCCTTTTTCAGCCTGATGGCGGGCCGCATCCTTCCCCAAGCACTATACACCGGCGTGTTGGGCGCGATGTTGCTGAGGCTGCTCGGCAACAAGAGAGTCATGTCGGCAGTGATGCGACGAACCGTTCAAAGGGAGTTGTAAATGTATCAGCAACAGGACAGCCCCGACGATATCCAGAGTAGGCTTCCGCTTCTGGCAGCCTTTATCATCCTTGTTATTGTGATACTCTTCATCCGCCTCTGGTATCTCCAGGTGGTAAAGGGAGCGTATTATCAGGAGCAGGCGGAGAACAACCGGATCAGACCGGTCATGCTCAGGCCGCCCCGGGGTGTTATCTACGACCGCAGCGGCAGGCCGCTTGTCGAGAATGAACTCGTCTTCGATGTCTCGCTGATCCCCGAAGACGCCCCTGACCTTGACGCCACGATTGAGAAGTTGTCGGCAATCGTCAAGGTCACTCCGGATGCCATCCGCAAAGCCCTCGAAGAAGCTAACGACGTCAGAACAAGTTATGATCCGGTAAAGATCCGGGAAGAGGCGCCCTGGGACGAGGTGGCCGTGGTCGAGGCCCATCAGGATGATCTGCCCGGGGCGATCATCGAACCTGAGCACCTCAGGCATTATCCTTACGGGGAGCTCGCTTCCCACCAGTTCGGCTACATCGGCAAGGTATCTCAGTCCCAGCGCAAGAAAGTACAGGCCGATATCGGGATGCTTACCGGCCAGAGTGGCCTGGAAAAGATCTACGACAAGTTATTGCGCGGCGTTGCGGGCAGGCGCATGATCCAGGTCAACGCAGCGGGCAGGAAGGTGAAGGACCTCGGCATCGAGGAGCCAAAGCCCGGCACGGACATCTATCTCACCATCGACCTCGATGCGCAAAAAGCGGCCGAGGAAGGTCTCGGCAGCCGGGCAGGGGCCGTGGTGGCCATGGACCCGAACACCGGCGAAATCCTCGCCCTCACCAGCCATCCCTCATACGACCCGAACCTCTTCCCCCGGGGAATTTCTCCAAAGGATTGGGTGCAGCTCATGAAAGACCCCAGCCACCCGATGTACAACCGCGCGATCCAGAGCGTGTATCCGCCGGGTTCCACGTTCAAGATCATCGTGGCGCTGGCCGGCCTGGAGTCCGGTGTGATCAAGCTAGATGATAAGGTAACGTGCAAGGGGTTTCTCACGAGCGGCAGGCACTCCTTCCGGTGCTGGAAAAAAGGCGGACACGGCGCGGTCTCTCTCCACCAGGCGCTCGTCGAGTCCTGCGATGTTTATTTCTATACGATGGGAGAGCGCATCGGCTGGGACCGTGTGGCCGAGTATGCAAGGAAACTCGGTTACGGGAGTCTGACCGGCATTCTTTTGCCTGACGAAAAACCGGGCCTCATTCCTACGACAGCGTGGAAGAAGAAACGGACCGGGGAAGCCTGGTATCCGGGGGACACATACATCAACTCCATCGGCCAGGGTTTCGTTCTCGTCAGCCCGATCCAGGCCTGCCAGATGATGAGCGCCGTTGCGAACGGCGGAAGCTTCTTCCGCCCCCAGCTGCTCAAGCAGACCAGGAACCGGGAGACCGGGGAAGTGAACGTTATTTCTCCGGAACACACTGGTTCGGTCACGCTCGATCCCAACGTACTCGAGGAAGTGCGCAGTGCCCTCGCCGGTGTGGTCAACGAACCCGGAGGCACCGCCCATGCGGCCGCTACGCCGCTTGCAATTGTCGCCGGCAAGACAGGCACGGCCCAGGTCATTGCGCAGAAAGTTTCCGGCCGAAAACTCTCGGACGAAACGAAGGACCACGCGTGGTTCGTTGGCTTTGCTCCGGTCGATAACCCGAAGATCGCCGTGGCCGTGGTGGTCGAGCACGGCGGACACGGTGGAAGCGCCGCCGCCCCCATTGCAAAAAAAGTCATTGAGGAGTATCTGAAAAATGTTGAGCCAAAGACGGTTCGATAATCTGCCCTGGGGGCTCGTGTTGCTGGTCGTCATCATTGCCGCCATCGGCCTTGCTGCGGTATACAGCGCAACGTATACGTCGAGAGGGCCCTCGTCCCTGTTCACGAAGCAGATTATCTGGGTTTCCATAGGTTTCGTTGTCATGGTCCTTGCGCTCATCCCTGATTATCACACGGTGGGCCGCTATGCCTACCTGCTCTACGCGGTCTCGCTTGTGCTCCTGTTCCTCGTCATGGTCATGGGCAAGACCGGCATGGGGGCCCAGCGCTGGCTCGCCATCGGCCCCTTCGCCTTCCAGCCTTCGGAGCTTGCGAAGCTTTCGGTCACACTCGCCCTGGCGCGGTACTTTGCTGAAGACCCGAAGCGGGGAGGTTACGAGCTTCGCGACCTGGCCGTACCCGGGGCCATGGTCCTGGTCCCGCTCCTGCTGGTGCTCAAACAGCCTGACCTCGGCACGGCGATCATGCTGCTGATGACGTCGTCCCTCATCGTCGTGCTCGCCGGCATACACCTGCGGTCCGCCCTGATGGTGCTCGTCACCGGAGTGGTGATCGCCGCACTCGTCTTCGCCGTGTCGCCGGTGCGTCACAAGATCTGGGGTTCTCTCAAGCCGTACCAGCAGAACCGGATCAAGGCGTTCGTCGACCCGGGCTCGGACCCGCTCGGGAGCGGCTATCACGCGAACCAGTCCAAGATCGCCGTGGGCTCGGGCCAGATCATGGGCAAGGGTTACCGAAAAGGCACGCAGAGCCAGATGGCCTTTCTGCCCGAGCGCCACACAGACTTCATTTTCGCCGTGATCGCGGAAGAGACGGGCCTCGTCGGCGCCGGCCTGCTGCTGTTCGTGTATCTGCTCCTTCTCCTTGTGGGCGTGGACATTGCCAAGAACGCAAAGGACCGTCTCGGCGCTCTCATGGCCGGCGGCCTTGTCTCCATGATATCGCTCTACGTCATCATCAATGTCGGCATGGCCGTGGGCATCGTGCCCGTCGTCGGCGTGCCGCTTCCCCTCGTGAGCTACGGCGGGACGTCAATCATTGCCACCTTTCTCGCCCTCGGAATTCTCTTGAATATCCAGACACGGCGGTTTATGCTGTTCTACTAAAAATCAGAAGCTAGAAGACAGAAGTCAGAATTCAGAAGTCGAGGAGTACAGAAGCCAGATTTCTGACTCCTGAACTCTGACTCCTGAATTCTGTTTCGAAGGAGTTCCATGCTCGAAGACTTTCTCCCGCTGGTCACCAAGCCCGCACGGTACATCAACACCGAGATCAACGCAGTCCACAAAGACCTGGCCCGGGTCAAGACCAGGGTCTGCCTCTTCTTTCCCGACACCTACGAGGTCGGCATGTCGCACCTCGGCATCCGGATCCTCTATCACATCCTGAACAACAGGCCGGACACGGCATGCGAACGGGTCTTCTCTCCCTGGACAGACTATGAGGACCGGCTCCGCGCATCAGGAAGGCCGCTTACCAGCCTGGAGTCCAATCTGCCGCTTGCGGAGTTCGACATTATCGGCATCACCCTCCAGTACGAGCTCTCCTACTCCAACATCCTGACGGGGCTGGAGCTCGCTCAGATCCCTGTGCGTTCCGCGGACCGCGACGGGAACCACCCGCTCATCATCGCCGGCGGCCCCTGCGCCGTGAACCCGGGGCCGCTTTCAGATTTTATCGATGTTTTTTTCATCGGCGAGGCAGAGGAGGCAGTGCACGAGATCGTGGCGCTGCGGCAGGAACATCGGGGCAAACAGGAATTTCTCAAGGCCATCTCGAAGCAGGAAGGCTTTTACGTTCCCTCGCTTGGAAAGGCGATTGTACGCAGGCGGTATCTCAAAAGCATCGATACAGCGCCCTATCCGGACAAACCCCTCGTGCCGCTCATGAAACCGATCCACGACCGGGTGACCGTCGAGGTCGCGCGCGGCTGCATCCGCGGCTGCAGGTTCTGCCAGGCAGGGATCATTTACCGGCCCTATCGGGAGCGGGGCCCGGAAACGGTAAAAGGGCTGCTTGATGAATCGCTCGCGTGCACCGGGTATGACGAACTGTCGCTCGCCTCGCTGAGTTCCGGCGACTACTCCGAGATCCAGCCGCTCATCATCGAACTGATGGAGAAGTACCGGGAGAGCCGCGTTTCGGTCTCGCTCCCGTCGCTTCGCGTGGGCACGCTCACGCCGGAGATGATCAGGGCCATTGCCGGTACGCGCAAGACCGGCTTTACTCTCGCGCCTGAGGCAGGCACCGAGCGCCTGCGCAGGGTCATCAACAAACCGGTGACCGACCTGGACCTGCTGGACGCGGCGGAGACCATCTTCAGGAGCGGATGGAACACGATCAAGCTCTACTTCATGATCGGACTCCCGACCGAGACCGATGAAGACCTCGACGGCATCATCAGGCTCGCGAACGAACTTTTCAGCGTCGGCAAGCGCGCCTCCAAGCGCGCTGTACAGCTCAATATCAGCGTCTCGACCTTCGTGCCCAAGCCGCACACGCCTTTCCAGTGGCATGGACAGGCGTCCATCGGGGAGATCCGGAGAAAGCAGGCCTATCTCGACCGGGGATTGAAGAAGCGCGGCATTACGCTTAAGGCCCACGATCCCGAGACGAGCCTGCTGGAGGGCGCGTTCGCGCGCGGCGACCGGCAGCTCGGCAAGGTCATTGAGGAGGCGGTGCGCCTCGGCTGCCGCTTCGACGGATGGACCGAGTGCTTTGATTTCAAGAAATGGACCGAGGCTTTTCAGAAATGCGGACTCGATGCCTCTACCTATGCCTCGCGGACATTCGGGTTGGAGGAGGAACTGCCCTGGGGCGTTGTCAAGAGCGGCGTGACCGGGGAATTCCTGAAGCGCGAGTATCAACGCGCGGTGGAGGAGAAGATCACGGAGAACTGCCGGGAGGAGTGCGAGCATTGTGGCATCGGGTGCGCGGACGGCGGGACGAACGAGCTTGGGAGGCCGGCAGCACTGGCAACAACGAAGCCCGTTCCGCAACAATTCGCGCCGGCAGATCGACAAAAACCCGCAGGACTACCGGACATGACCGTTCGCGTCAGGATGAAGTTCACCAAGACCGGACGCATTCGCTTTCTTTCCCATCTCGATTTCATGGCCCTGTTCCATCGTGCCGTGGTCCGAGCGCAGGTGCCTATCGCCTTTTCCCAGGGTTTCAACCCCCATTTGAAGATCGCGTTCGGCCCGGCTCTCCCGGTGGGCATGGAGAGCGAGACGGAATATCTGGACCTGGAGATCGACCCGTTCGCGGACCAGCTCCAGATAACCAAGGGCCTGAACAGCACCCTGCCTGAGGGCGTCAGGATCCTTGAATCAAAGGTTGTTCCAAAGAAATCGCCGTCCCTGTCCGGCAGCATCAGCAGATACACGTACGAGGTCATTGTCGCAGCGCCGTATCGGGACAGGATCGAAGAGCGGGTGCAGGAGTTCCTGTCCCGCGCATCGGTGATCGTTTCAAAAGAGGGGAAGCAGAAGGACATCCGCCCGTGTATTGAGTCGATCGCCGCGGCTCCTGACCGTCTTCTCTGCACGCTGGTCGATCATGACCAGATCAAGCCGCGCCTGCAGGATGTGATCGAGCACCTGTTCGGCATCGGGCGTGATGAGTCCGTGCTCTTCAGGGCAACGCGCATCGGGGTGTATTGCCGGGAGCAGGATCAGTGGGTAAGTCCGATGGTGCCCTGAGGACCGGTTCAGGAGACGCGCGCTTTTCGGGACGGCGTGGTCATCACTGTTTTTTATAACTACTCAGGATCTAAAACCATATGTTCACACGAAGGCACGAAGCACACGAAGGCAAATACAGTATGAATCCGGATTTTTCAGAAATTAAAGCCTTTCTTCGTGCCTTTGTGGCTTCGTGTGAGAAAACCTGAATAGTTACGTTATTTAAGATCATGCCCCTGAGCACTTTTGATGGTTTGCCGTGGAGCATTCTGCCGGCATCTGACCCCACCCCCTTTTTTAATTCTTGTATTCAATCCTGTTGTATTATAAAATAGATTTTAGAGACGGTCATAAACATCATGAAGGAGACACAATGTCATCTGAGATCATCGTAAACGCAGGCCGGGAGGAGACTCGCGTGGCGTTCCTGGAGAACGCCCTGGTCACGGAAATATATATCGACCGTAAGAAAGACCGCGGCGTTGCAGGCAATGTGTACAAGGGCCGCGTGATGAAGGTCCTTCCGGGCATGCAGGCGTCTTTCGTGGACATCGGGCTGGAGAAGTCCGCCTTCCTGTATGTGGGAGATGTGTTCGACAGCACGTCGGAATACACCCCCATGATGGAGGACGAGGGCCTTGAGCTCGAGGTCGAGCCCAAACGGAAGCGCTCTCACGCGACCCAGATCGAGGACCTGTTGCAGGAAGGCCAGGACATTCTGGTCCAGGTCTCGAAGGAGCCGATCAGCACCAAGGGCGCGCGCGTGACGACCTACATCAGCATTCCCGGCCGCTATCTGGTCATGATGCCGGGCGTCAACCACATCGGCGTCTCACGCAGGATCGAGAACGGCGAGGAACGAAAGCGGCTGCGCGAGATCGTGAGCCGGCTCCGGAAGCCGAACACCGGCTACATCATCCGGACCGCCAGCCAGGGCAGGAGCGAGGATGATTTCGCCACCGATATCGAGTTCCTCTCCCGGCTCTGGGAGAACATCCAGAAGAAAAAGGAGAAGGCCTCCGCGCCCGCGTTGATGCACAACGAGCTCGACCTCGTCTTCCGCGTGATCCGCGACGTGTTCACCCGTGACGTGGACAGGATGGTCATCGACGCCCCTGAGGAATACCAGCGGGTGAAAGAGTTCGTGGACTCCTACATCCCCCAGCTCGGCAGGCGTGTGAAGCCCTACGACGGAGACGACCCTATTTTCGAGCATTTCGGCGTGGAGATCGAGATCTCGCGGGCCCTCGGCAGGAAGGTCTGGCTCAAGTCGGGCGGGTATATCGTCCTCGACCAGACCGAGGCGCTCACAACGATCGACGTGAACACCGGCAGGTACGTGGGCAAGCGCTCTCTTGAAGACACGATCCTGAAGACCAACCTCGAGGCGGTGCGCGAGATCGCCTACCAGCTCCGGCTCCGGAACATCGGCGGCATCATCATCCTCGACTTCATCGACATGGAACGCGAGGACAACCGGCGCAAGGTGTACGCGGCGCTCCAGGAGGCCCTGGCCAGCGACAAGGCCAAGACGACCATTTCGCACATCTCTCCCATCGGGCTGATCGAGATGACGCGCAAGCGTATTCGAGAGAGCCTGGGACGCACACTGTGCGATACCTGCCCCTACTGCGAAGGCCGCGGCTACATCAAGTCGAACCGCACGGTTTGCTACGAGGTCTTCCGCGAGCTCCGCAGGGCCTTTACCGGGTCCGATGAAAAGAAGGCGCTCGTGACCGTGAACTCCGGGGTCGCCGACCTGATGTACGATGAGGAGCGGCAGGGAGTGGAGGAACTGGAAAAGGAATTTCAGAAGAAGATCGTGATCAAGGCCGACCCCAACCTGCACCAGGAGCAGTATGAAGTGGTGATGGTATAATTCCGCTGTTCCGATTTTCAGGAACAGCGGAAACTGCTCAGGCATGTCTCACACGAAGCCACAAAGGCACGAAGAAAGGCTTAAAATAGGGGTTGAAACCAGCCCGTAAATTTGTTGCCGTCCTTTGTGGCTTCGTGCCTCCGTGTGAGAATGTCTTTATCATGGTCCTGAGCAGTTGCGAACAACCACTGCTTTATGATATTTCCCTTGATTTTTTTACCCGTTCATACGATAATGGCCGACTTGAAACACTAATCCACTTTCCAATCCGAGGAGGCACGTAACAATGAAAATCATTCTTTTAGGCGCACCGGGCGCGGGCAAGGGCACGGTGGCAAAACTGTTGACAGCACTGGACGGATCGGTGCAGATCTCGACGGGCGACATTCTGCGCGGAGCGGTCAAGGCCGGCACAGCGCTCGGCAAAGAAGCACAGGGCTACATGGACCGGGGCGACCTGGTGCCCGATTCTCTCATTATGGGAATCATGGAGCATCGTCTCCAGGAGCCGGATTGCAAGAAGGGTTTTCTGCTCGACGGTTTTCCGAGGACTATCTCGCAGGCTGATTCGCTCGATGCCTTGATGAAGAAACTCAACATCAAGCTTGACCTCGTGGCGAGCATCGAAGTGCCGCGCGATGTCATCCTCGACCGGTTGACCACCCGCAGGACCTGCTCGAACGCTTCGTGCCAGGAGATCTACAACATCAAGAGCAACCCGCCGGCCACCGGCGACAAGTGCAAGAAGTGCGGCCACCCCACGATCCAGCGCGCTGACGAGACCGTGGAGGCCATCAGCAAGCGCCTCGACGTGTACAACGAAAAGACCGCGCCGCTCATCGGCTACTACGAGAAGAAGGGCATGCTCCTCAAGATCAGCGAGGCCAGCAGCGACGGCGTGGTGAAGGCGATCCAGAAGGGCATTGCGGCGAAAAAGTAATTACGCAGGAGTCAGGAGAAAGTATTCAGGGGTCGGAAGAAAAGCAGGTTCTTCCTTCGGCTCAGCAGGAAAGCGAACAACAAAAAAAGGCGGGATGAACACTCATCCCGCCTTTTGGTTTTACGAAACGCTGGTCGGACCGGTTCAGAAACGGGAGGGCAGAAACATCGCCGCTCGTGAACCAGGAACACCTGAGCCTTAGCAATAAGTGCTTGCGCTGCAAATTTATTTG
This sequence comes from Nitrospirota bacterium, assembly GCA_963796285.1. Classification (GTDB taxonomy): domain Bacteria; phylum Nitrospirota; class UBA9217; order UBA9217; family UBA9217; genus JALNZF01. Next base: position 184,187 of record CAWCKW010000003.1, on the reverse strand, counting down.
TGGAATAATCCATTCCGCTTCTTCCGTGTCCACGTGCTGTTTCAGGTTTATGCTACCGGCGTCTGTTCCCTGGAGGATCTATGGCACAAAAAGCTGAATTTCTGCTTATTGCAAAAGGCAAGGCCGAGGTCGGGATCCTGCCGCGGATGGCCAACCGGCACGGTCTGGTCGCCGGCGCCACCGGCACAGGCAAGACCGTTACGCTCAGGGTGATGGCCGAGCAGTTCAGCAGGATCGGCGTACCGGTCTTCATGGCTGACGTGAAGGGCGATCTCTCGGGCATCGCAAAACTGGGCGGCGACCGGCCCGAGTTCGCCGAGCGCGCCAGGCAGCTTGGCATTCCAGATTTTGCCTTTGACAGTTGCCCGACCGTGTTCTGGGACGTTTTCGGCCTGCAGGGACATCCGGTCCGCGCGACCATCTCCGAGATGGGCCCGCTGCTGCTCTCCCGCGTGCTGAACCTGAACGACATCCAGAGCGGGGTCCTCACGCTGACCTTCAAGATCGCCGACGACAACGGCCTCCTGCTGCTGGACCTCAAGGACCTCCGGGCCATGATCCAGTTCGTGGGGGAGAATGCTGAAAAGTTCAAGACCGAGTACGGCAACGTCTCGACTGCCAGCATCGGCGCGATACAGCGCGGGCTGCTTGCCATCGAGGAGCAGGGCGGCAACACGTTCTTCGGCGAGCCGGCCCTTAACCTCGAAGACCTGATGCAGACCGACGCCAACGGCAAAGGGGTGATCAACATCCTTGCCGCTGACAAGCTTATGCAATCACCGACGCTCTATGCCACATTCCTGCTCTGGCTGCTGGCGGAGCTCTACGAAAATCTGCCCGAGGTGGGCGATCCTGACAAACCGAAACTCGTGTTCTTCTTTGACGAGGCGCACTTGCTGTTCAATGATACTTCCAAGGCGCTCGAGGACAAGATCGAACAGGTCATCCGGCTCATCCGCTCCAAGGGCGTCGGAGTCTATTTCGTGACGCAGAACCCGCTCGATGTTCCGGAGGTCATCCTCGGCCAGCTGGGCAACCGGGTCCAGCATGCGCTCAGGGCATTCACACCCAAGGACCAGAAGGCAGTGAAGGCAGCCGCGGAAACCTTCCGCGCAGCCCCCGGCCTCGATGTGTCAAAGGCGATCACCGAACTTGCCGTGGGTGAGGCCCTTGTGTCGGTGCTGGATGCGAAGGGGGCCCCGACCATGGTAGAGCGTGCGATGGTCTGTCCGCCAAGGAGCCGTCTTACACCACTGTCTTCGGAGGAGCGCTCAGGGATCATCAAAGGATCAGTGCTGTTCGGGCACTACGAGAAGGCGGTGGACCGTGAATCGGCCTATGAGAAGCTGAAACAGCGGACAACGGAAACACAGGCTGCCGAGGCAACTGCGCCGGCACGCGGCCGCACTGCCGAGCCGGCGTCGGAGACCTCAAAGCTCTTCGGAGCCATGGCCCAGAGCGCCGCCCATGCCATCGGCAGCTCGATCGGACGGCAGATCATCCGCGGGGTGCTTGGCTCGATCCTCGGCAGCGGAAAGAAACGATAGCGTCGCGGATTTAGCCGGAGCGCTTGACAGCGTGGTCCGGATTCGATATAGTTACAACGGTTCGAAATTCATATCTTACGTTGAGGAGGTTTTCTATGAAGCGTGTATCAGCAATGGTTGTGGCATTTGCGGTAGTGATGTGCCTGGTTGCATCGGTGTCGTACGCAGGAAAGACCTATCAGTTCACCGGCAAGGTCCTGGAGGTCAAGGACAACGTCATCGTGGTGGACAAGAACGGCGAGAAATTCGAAATGACCAAGGACGCCGGCACGAAGGTCAAGGGAGACCTGAAGGTCGGAGCGAAAGTGACCATTAAGTACGAATCACGTGCAGCAGAGATCGAAGTAAAGGCGAAGTAAGCGTTCTTTCCAGTTCGTAAAACAGCAGCGGCCCCGACTCTCGGTCGGGGCCGCTTTTTTTAGCTATAAATTCCCTGAAATGGAAGATTGAGGCAACAAGAGCGGCATAGGCCTTGCCTTTTGTGAACCCGTCATAAATGTGTTCAAGATACCCCACGCCGCCTACGTGTTTCCCTGGTCTAAAAGTTCTTGCGCAACGACAGGCTGAGGTCCTCATTCTGCCGGAACGTGAAGACGGCAACGAGCGTCCAGCCCGGCGTCATTGTCCATTCCAGGGCCAGAAACGGCGCCCAGGGATGACCGTTTCGGAAGTCGTACTCGCTTTCTCTGCTGTTCAGGGCGCGGACGACTTGCAGATCAGTGCTGCTTAAGCCCGCCTCAGGGATATGGTAGCGCAACCGCTTCTGCAGACGGAAGTTGGTATAGGATATTCCTGCCATCGGTTTCAGCGTTCCCCATCGATAACCCGCGCCCAGAAACGCCTCGGTCTCCTGCCAGCGGAAGCGCGCGTCTCTCATATCGCCCGAGGTCCCGAGATTGTCCGAGGTCAGGGTTTCATGCTCCTCAGAGGCCTCGGCCCCACTGATCATGTACCGCACGTTCAGGAACGGACCGCTATGCCGGTCCGCGCGCAGCTCTCCGGTGAATGACAGGCCCCAGAGCAAGGCGGGTTTTGTCCGCCATTCCTCTGAGAAGTGGAGAGCGGCATTGCTTGCCTTGAATTCGCCCCTCACCGCACCCAGCATCAATCCCGGCTGCAATAAAAGATGCTTGCTGTTGAACAGATCATCGCTCGCACGCAACCAGGTCCTCTCCTCGTGCCACGTGTGTTCCCATCCGGGAGAAGAAGCCGGCATCAGCTCGGCCGCCGGGTTGAACTCGTAAGGTTCATCCATATTGCGGTACCGAATGTACTGGACGCCGAACTCCATGTGCAAGTCAGACTCCGACGAAACACGCGAGGCCGGAGCCGTCTTTTCCTGCGCGGGATTTAAAAGCAGCGTATCGACATTATTTTCCTGAATCATCGTGCTCTGAAGATCCATTGCATTCACGGCATGCGTAATTGCGGACAAAGAAAAAAAAATCACGTTTATGAGAATAATAACGGTCAATAATAGTTTGAGTTTTTGCATAGATATTGATGTTACCGCGAAATTCCGGAGTGAGCGCATTCCCCGCAGTCTGCTGCAGGGAGCTTCAATGTATCAGAGCGTTAAAGAATGTACGATCGATAGTGATCGGGGATAGTGTTTGCCGCGAAAGCAGATTGATATACCACTCTTAGATGTACGTTGATGTCGAATTTACAATCTCACCGGAACGCCCCGTTCTTTGAGGTATTCCTTCGCCTGCCTTATGGTATATTCCCTGAAATGGAAGATCGAGGCAGCAAGAGCGGCATCGGCCTTGCCTTTTGTGAACCCGTCATAAATATGTTCAAGATTCCCCACGCCGCCCGAGGCGATGACCGGTATCTGGACCGCCTCGGCCACGGCACGCGTGAGCGCCAGGTCGTAGCCGTTCTTCTGTCCGTCCTGGTCCATGCTCGTGAGCAGGATCTCACCCGCGCCGTACTCCTCCATCTTCTTTGCCCACGCCACGGCATCGATGCCCATGGGTTTTCTGCCGCCATGGGTGTAGACCTCCCAATGTATTTCGGATTGCGGATTGCGGATTGCGGATTGGGAAAGAAACAAAGATTTGTATTTTGGATCGCCTGCCCATTTCAATGGCGGTTTGAAGTTCTTGTCATGGGCTACCACCTGCTTCGCGTCGATGGCGACGACAATGCACTGGCTTCCGAAGCGCATGGAGGCGGCCTTGATGAACTCCGGGTCGTGGACCGCGGTGGTGTTGATCGAGACCTTGTCGCATCCGGCGAGCAGGAGGTTGCGGATATCGTCCAGGACCTTGATGCCTCCACCCACGGTGAGCGGCATGAAGACCTGCTCCGCAGTGCGGCGCACGATATCGAGGATGATGCCGCGCTCCTCATGGGAGGCCGTGATGTCGAGGAATGTTAGCTCGTCCGCGCCCTGCTCGTCGTAGATCTTCGCTATCTCGACGGGGTCGCCTGCATCGCGCAGGTTCACGAAGCTTACTCCCTTTACTACCCGTCCGGCTTTCACGTCAAGGCAGGGTATGATGCGTTTGGTTAACATGATTTTAAAATCCTATAGCGCATTCTCACGCTTAAAGACGCAATAATACGCATGACGCGAATGAACTTCGGAGCTATCGTGCGATTCGTCTATTCGTGACATTCGTGATCTTTGTTTATCTCGCGCACTGATTATCGTTCAGTTTGACAAAGGTGATGGCTTCTTTTAAATTCAGCGAACCGCTGTAGATCGCTTTTCCGGTGATGACCCCGCTCACGCCTGAGTGTCGCACTGCTAGCAGGTCCTCAATGTCCTTCATCGTATGAACGCCGCCCGAAGCGATGACCGGGATATGGAGCGCCTTCGCGAGCACCTGCGTCGCCTCGATGTTCGGGCCCGACAGCATGCCGTCGCGTTTGATGTCCGTATAGATGACGGCGATGACGCCATACTCCTGCATTTGTTGCGCAAGGTCGACGGCCTGCACCTTCGTGACCTCTGCCCAGCCCTTGATCGCCACAAGGCCTTCCTTAGCGTCGATCCCCACGATGATCCTGCCCGGGAACTCTCTGCAGGCTTCCTGCACAAAGGAGGGGTTCTCGATGGCGGCAGTACCGAGGATGATGCGGTCTATGCCGATCGAGACTAGGGTCCTGATCGTTGCCAGGTCTCGTATGCCGCCCCCAACCTCGATCGGGATCTTGATCGCAGCGCGGATCGCCTTGATGGCGTCGAGGTTCTTCGGCACGCCCGCAAAGGCGCCGTTCAGGTCCACGACATGCAGTAGCTCGGCCCCCTGTGACTCCCAGTGCCGTGCCGTGGTCGCGGGGTCTTCGGAATAGACCGTGGCCTTGTCCATGAGCCCCTGTTCAAGGCGGACGCATTTACCTTCTTTAAGATCGATGGCGGGAATGATAAGCATAAAACCTCAAAAAAATTAACCGCGGAGGCGCTGAGACGCTGAGAAAAAAACATAGAGAACAATGTAACTACTCAGATCATTGTCTCACGAAGCCACAAAGGCACGAAGAAAGGCTTTAATTCCTGGGTTTGAACCAAAAAGCAAGATGCAACTGTGCTTTCCTTCGTGTGCTTTCGTGCCTTCGTGTGAGCATATATTTTAGGTCCTGATTAATTGCAGAATTATTAGGTTTTCTCCGCGTTCTCTGCGACCTCTGCGGTGAAATTAGCCTTTCTGTTCCCCGAATCTTTTCAGGATCGACAACCCCAGCGCCTGGCTCTTCTCGGGGTGGAACTGGACCGCAAGGATGTTGTCCTTCCAGATGCTTGAGACGAAGTCGATGCCGTACGGGGTGGTGGTCGCGATCACGGCCTTATCATCGGGCACGACATGGAACGAATGCACGAAATACACATGGCTGTTCTCCGGCACGTCTATGAGCGCAGTCGGCCGCTTCTTGAAGGTAAGTGAGTTCCAGCCCATGTGAGGGATCTTGAGGTCGGCGAATTCGGGACCTTTGAATCGGATGACCCTTCCTTTAATGATGTCCAGGCCTTTGGATATCCCGAACTCCTCACTTTCCGTAAAGAGCAGCTGGAGGCCCAGGCAGATCCCGAGAAAGGGTTTGCCGGAGCGGATGCTTGTGCGCACGGCATCGATGAGGCCGTACTGCTCAAGGTTCTTCATGCAATCGGAGAACGCGCCCACGCCGGGCAGCACGACCTTGTCCGCATTCAGGATCGTCTTGGCGTCGCTGGTGACCACGGCCTCATGGCCGGTGTGTTCAAAGCCCTTCTGGACGCTCCTGAGATTTCCCATTCCGTAATCGATGATTGCGATCATTGTAAAAGGCTCCACCGCAGAGCACCGCAGAGCACGCAGAGTTGAAAGTCTAAAGATATTAACTTCTCGGCGCTCTCCGCGTCCTCCGCGGTAAAAAAAGGTTTATATCTTGCCCTTCGTCGAGAGCACGCCCTTGATCCTCGGGTCCAGGCTGGTGGCCTGGTCCAGGGCGCGGCCGAAGGCCTTGAAGATGCCTTCGAGCATGTGGTGGACATCGCGGCCATAGAGTATGCGGATGTGGAGGTTCATGCCTGCGTGGTTGGCAACAGAGCGGAAGAAGTCCTCGGCAAGTCCGGGGTCGAAGTCCTTGAGCTTGTATTTTTTCGGCAGGTCCAGCTGGTACACGAGGTACGGCCTGCCGGAGAGGTCCATGACCACCTGCGCGAGCGTCTCGTCCATGGGCACGGTCGCCTCGCCATACCGGCGGATGCCCTTGCTGTCCCCGAGCGCCTTCTTGAGCGCCTGGCCGAAGGCGATGCCGAGGTCTTCCACGGTGTGGTGGTCGTCGATCTCCGTGTCGCCCTTTGCCTTGATCATCAAGTCGAAGAAACCGTGCTTGGCAATGTGCGAGAACATGTGGTCCATGAACGGCACCGAGGTCTTGATGCGGTACTGGCCGGTCCCGTCAAGGTTCAGCGATATCTTGATGTCCGTCTCTTTGGTCTTGCGTTCGATCGTTGCCTTTCGGGGCATGCGGATCTCCTTGCAATCGTTGACACTGATTTTCACTGAAACAGTATGATCAAGTCGTTTCGGTTCTTATCAGAGCTGCCATCAGTGTTCATCAGTGTCCAGGATTTTTTTCAGTGCGGCAATGAAGGCCTTGTTCTGCTCAGGCGTCCCGATGGTCACCCGAAGGCAGTTCTTGAGCGGGCCCGGCTTGTTCAGGTTCTTGATAAGGATACCGGCCTGCTTGAGCTTTCTGTGGATGCCTGATGCATCCGCAGCGGTCCTGAACATGATGAAATTGGTCTCTGACAAATAGGCAATGACATTCCGCAGTTTTGTCAGTTCATTATATAATCTTTCCCGTTCTGAAATCAACAGGGAAATCTGGCGGTTGATGACTGTGTTATGCTTGAGCGCAGTTACCCCGACCGCCTGGGACAGGCTGTTGATATTGTACGGAAGCCTGATCTTGTTCAGTTCATCAACAATGGCCTGCGAGGCGGTCAGCACGCCGATGCGGAGGCCGGCAAAACCGATCTTCGAAAGCGTCCTGAGGATGATCATGTTGGGGTACTTCTTCAGGAGCGGCAGATAGGTCTTGTTGGAGAAGCTGAAATAGGCCTCATCGATCACGACCGCTGCATCGGCATTGTCCAGGACCTTCCTGATCGCCGTGTCCGAGAAACGGTTTCCCGTAGGATTGTTCGGGCAGGCGAGGAAGATGACTTTCACCTTGCGTTCTTTTGCCTTCTTGAGCAACAGGTCCGCGTCGAGGTCAAAGGTGTCGTCGAGCGGCACGGTGACCACGCTCTGCGCGAGAGCGCGTGAGGTGATCTCGTACATGGCAAAGGTCGGCACGGGAACGAGCACCGGGCCGCCGAAGGCGAGGATGATCGCCTGGATCAGTTCGTCGGAACCATTGCCGAGGATCATCTGCTCCGGCCTCATCTTCCAGAATGAGGCAATGGACTTTTTCACCTCTTTGGCCGAGGGATCGGGGTAAAGGTTGATCGGTGTTTTGCGGACGACCTCCGCCATCTCGCGCCGCACCGCTTCGGGCATAAGAAACGGGTTCTCCATGGCGTCAAGCTTGATGCGGACCGGCGTTTCGTCGACGTGGTACGCCGCGAGCTTGCGCACCTGGGGCCTGATGAGCGTTGAGATGTCCTTATTTTTTTCTGATTTTGCGGCCATGGTATGGGGAATATACAAGAATCCGGATGGATGTACAAGGGGAAAATTGTTAGAGCTGGTGTAAGACGAAGAGCTTTGCGTTAGACAGGGGAACCGCGAACTTTGGTTCATCCTGCAATGTCATGCATAGAGCTTTCATACAAGACAAAAGGTATTGTACTGCCGATTTCATGTTGAAATCGTGCATTCATCGACAAATTGTGGATTATTTGGTACACCTACAAACCTGTACTTTCGCTAAGCCGAAATATTTGTCAAGTACCGGTTGAAACATGCTAACGAAGATCTCGTTTAGTCTTCGGGTTCGTAAGTTCACTTCGGACACAACGTCATATATGGGTAGAACATGAGGAAAGATGCAATTCTGAAGTCACAATTTCCTGAGGACAGCAGCAACCCAGTGAAATCAAATCTCAGTTATTTTAACACTGTGTACCCGGCCTCGTTGTTCTCACAACTGATTTTTTTGATGATTCCTATTGGTGTTGATCGAATATCTCTTCAAATAATGGTGCGATTTCCTTGAAAGCCTTGAGGACCGCTGGATCAAAATGTTCTGGCACGGTCCTTCCGTCACCCTCGGTAATGATCGTGAAGGTCTTTTGATGGTCAAAGGCTGCTTTGTAGGGCCTATGACACCTGAGAGCGTCATACTGGTCGACAAGCATGACAATCCTGCCCTCAGCGGGTGTTTCTCCTCTTTTAAGGCCACCTGGATAGCCCCCGCCGTCCCACCGTTCGTGATGATTTAAGGCAATGGAGGCAGCCATCTGAATATCTGGGATAGGTTGATCCCGAAGAGTATTTTATTTCCCATTGCGCAATGAGTCTTCATAATCTCATATTCATCTCGTGTAAGAGGACCCGGCTTTAAGAGAATGCTGTCCGGGATCCCGATCTTCCCGATGTCATGCAGCAAACTCGCAGAGGTTATCGTCTCAATAAAGTCCATCGGCATATCCATCGCTGCTGCGATCTTATTAGCATAAAACCCTATTCTCGCTATATGAGCACCTGTGTCCGTATCCCTGAATTCTGCTGCAGCCATCAACTTCAGGACCATCTCGTTGCTCATATTTGCGAGATCTCTCATAGAATCGTCAAGTTCAAGTGTCCTTTTCCTGACCTCATCCTCCAGTATTTGATAATGCCTGAGCATAAAATCTGCGGATGCCTTGATCGCAAGGAGGTTCTTCGCCCGTATGATCAGCTCCGACCGGTCAATGGGTTTGGAAAGAAATTCATTTGCGCCTGCTTCAAGTCCTTTAAGTTTGGATTCCTTGTCATGCAAAGCCGTGACCATGATGATCGGGGTATTCGCAGTATCAAGATCAGCCTTAATACGTTTGCACGCCTCATAGCCATCCATGACCGGCATCATGATATCAAGTATTATCAGGTCAGGTCTGCTGTCCCTGGCCTTCCGTACAGCCTCTTCTCCGTTTGAGGCTATTTCAATAGCATAGCCTAACGGAATGAGCCACTGGGTAAGCAGCCTGAGATTTGCATCCTCATCGTCGACAATCAGTATTTTTTCGCTCATCGATCCAGGACCTCCCTTACCTTTATCAAAAGGTTTGTGGCGGGAAAGGCTTGTGGATGAAGTCAAAACCGGCCTCTGTCAATTCTTTGCTCTTGATGATATCCATGGTATATCCGCTCACAAAGAGTACTTTTATCCGAGGGTTGACTTTTCTGATCGCCTCACTGACCTCTTTCCCGTTTTTCTTCGGCATGATCATATCAAGCAGGGCGAGGTTGATACGGTCCCTGTTCTCCATGAATTTTGCGATCGCATCTTCCCCGTCCTCTGCGGAGATAACAGTGTAGCCGAAGGACTCCAGTACGATCCTTGCCAAATTCCTCAGCGAAGCGTCGTCCTCGGCCACGAGGATAGTCTCATTGCCGCCCTTAACCGGGACGGCAATCTCCGTCTTCTTATGCAGGGATGCCGTTTCTTCAGCGAGAGGCAGATATATTTTAAAGACCGTACCTTGTCCCGGTTCGCTGTAGACCTTTATGTATCCGCTATGCTGTTTTATTATTCCATAGGAAATTGCAAGGCCAAGCCCTGTCCCTTCGCCAATACCTTTTGTGGTAAAAAAAGGCTCGAATATTTTCTTCTGAGTTTCCTCATCCATTCCCGTGCCCTGTATCAGCAACCGTGATAAGCACATACCTTCCAGGCTTTCCATATCCATACGCTGCAACATATTCATCATCTACTTCCTCAAGTTTTTGCCGATCGTCAGCCGGCCGCCCTCCTGCATCGCATCCTTTGCATTTGCGGCAAGGTTCATCAGCACCTGTTCTATCTGGCCGGCATCAGCCAGCACTATCAAGGGCCTGTCCGCAAGGTCCAAATTAAATTCAATGCTCTCTCTGATAATCCGGACAAGCATTTTCTGCAGTCCGAGGATAAGCTCATTGATATTAACGGGCTTCACTTCAACAGCCTGTTTTCTGCTGAAGACAAGCAGCCTCCTGGTCAGATTCGCAGCCCTGTCGGCGGCACTGAGCACCTCATTCATCTGTTCCTTTGAAGGACTACCGGCTTCCAACTTGTCCATGACCATGGTGCCATATCCCATAATTACATTGAGGATATTATTGAAATCATGTGCAACCCCCCCGGCCAGCGTGCCGACAGCCTCCATCTTCTGGGATTGACGGAGTTGCTCTTCAAGTTTTTGCCTTTCAGTTAAGTCCTCACATACAGTAACAATTCCAATAGGTTTTCCATCGGAAGTCCTGACAGACAGGGATATCAAATATACAGGAAATATGTCACCGCTCTTTTTGATATTTACAGTTTCCCTTTTCCAGACTTTCATGGAACTCAATACCGCGATATTTATTGGCCGACTATATTCTTCAGGGGCGAATATCCGCGCATTTTTTCCTATCAATTCGTCAATGACATATCCGTGAGTCTCTACGTCAAATGGATTTATATATAGTATTTTTCCTTCCAAATCGCTTATGGTCACACCAACAGGTAATGCCTCAATGGCCTGATTCAAAACAACAAGGCGATCTTCTGCCTTCTTCCTCTCGGTGATGTCTTGGGCCGTGCCGCGAAGACCTACGATGCGGCCGTTTGCGTCTTTTTTTACTTCGCCGCGCGCACAAATCCACCTTGTCCGTTTGCCCGGATCGGCAAACTCCAGATCGAGTTCGTAAGCCTCTCCGGTCTGCATGGCTTTTTTTACCGCTGCATCGAGCCGCGCGCCGCTCTCCGCGGTATAAGCCTTCAGATGCTCATGGTAGTTAGGAGCGGGCAGTTTCGGATCAATGCCAAAGATATGATAATACTCATCAGACCAGATAATTGTGTCAGTTGTCGAATCCCAATCCCAATTACCGATTTGCCCTATGCGCTGCGCTTCAGTGAGCTGGTGTTCTTTTATGTACAGCGTTTCTTCCGCCTTCTTGCGCTCGGTTATGTCTGAGATACATCCGACCATCTTCGTGAATTTCCCACTCTCGTCAAAAATCGCCTCTCCTGTGGAGTTTTGCCAGCGGTATTCACCAGATTTATGCCGATGACGATAATCAATATCATATTTCGTCCTTTTTTCAAGATGGTCGGTCATTGCCTTCTGCACCCGCTCGTAGTCATCAGGGTGGATTCTTTCTGCCCATGCTTTATACGAATGTGGAAATTCCGGATCATCAACCGAATATCCGATAATCTCACACAACCGAGGGGAAAAGAAAACCTGATTGGTTAGAATATTCCATTCCCAAATGCCATCTTTCGTTGCCTGAATTGCCAGACGGAATCGCTCTTCGCTCTCGATCAGCGCTTTGCCAGCCTCTGCCTGCGCGGCACGCGATCTGATGGTGGCGATGCCGTACGACAGGTCCGCGGCCAGATCAGTAAGCAGCTGCACTTCGTCTTTGGAAAAGGGGTCCTGCTGCCGGGAGTAGATATTGAGAGAACCGAAGGCTTTTCCCTCTGCCAGGAGTGGGACGCCGATTATCGAGGCATATCCCCGCTTGACAGCCTCATCGCGCCAAGGTGCAGAATGCGGGATTGCCGTGGATATCGTGGATGACGGAAGGCTTGCCCGTTCTGATAGCCGTTCCGACAGGACCGCGGCCGCGTTCTGTGTCCATCCACGTGATATTCAATACATCAAGATAGCCCTCCTCAAAGCCTGCGTGGGCCACCGGCCTGACGGTCCTGCCTTCATCCTGCTCCGCAAATCCGATCCAGACCAGGGCATGGCCGCAGTCCTCGACAATGATCCTGCAGACTTCATTGAGATACCATGACTCATCACTGGCGCTTATCAGGGCCTTGCTGCTATTGCTGCGCGCCACTAATATCCGGTTCAGCTTCTGGATATTCTCCTCTTTGTGCTTCCGTTCAGTGACATCTCGAATATTACATTGTGCCAGCTTTGCCCTGTCGACCATGTAGATATCCGCGTTGATATCTTGCCCGTACCTGGTTTTTACCGGAACATCATCGTAATTAAGAATACCTTTCTTGTTCAAGGCTTGCATTATCGCTGCGAAATCACTCATATCGAGCGATACACCGATATCCTGAAGGTTTTTCCCGACGCACTCCTTTTCGGAATAACCCAACATTTTCTCGGTGGCCGGATTAGCTTGGATTATATGTCCCTTCGCGTTTTTCGAGAAGCACGATGCTGTCGCTTGCGGTCTCAAAAACACGCCTGTAGCGCTTTTCAGAATCTGTCAACAGGTCTTCCAATCGTTTGCGCTCGGTAATGTCCTCGATGGCGAGAAGGATTATCGGCAGGTCGTTTTTCTTTTCCCTGATTTTGCAGGCGTTAAGGAGCATGGTTTTCTGCCCGATGCTCTCAAAATTATGTTCAATTTCGTAGTCATCAACGGTGTCGTTCTTCGGAAGAACATCTTCAAGCAGCACGCGAAGGTACGGGATGTTCCATTGTCCGTTTCCAAGATCGTATAAAAGAGAGCCGATAGTATTTGCGGCATCTACTTTGAAAATAGTGAAGAAACTGCGATTGGCCGACAGAACTCTCATGTTTTCGTCCAGGACGAGAATAGCTTCACGAACTGTGTTAAAAATGTTCTTGAAATAGTCTTCCTGGATTAACATCTGATCTCCCCCTTCATGAAACAATGCTCAAGTCAGTCTGCAGGGCAAAACGCTAATAATATTATGCATAGGTAATATAATGAATGTCAGCATTCTTTATTATATCAGAGTATATACTTTTATTTCATAAGGAAACCCTGATTTTAAGCTTCGTTTTTCCTGATCGACAAAATGTTGCAAAATTACCGCCGCAACACCATTTCGTCGAGATATGTTGTTCTGGTTGTCGAATTGGGGACCAAAGAGCGGGAGACACGAGCCAAGGCGGGTAACGGATTCCAGATGAACTCTGCAATTTCAAAAGGCTGAAATTGTCGCGATCCTAATGGGGTATTTTCGGGGTGGGAAGCCAATCAATTCCAGATGAAGTATTGACCGTTTCTAAAAATGGAAACCACAATGTATTGGGAAGTATCCTCGACTAAATTAGCTTATACTTCTTTATAGGACTTGTCAATCGCCCTGCTGATTAAAACCCCGAAGGCCCATCTCATATAGGAGGTATACGATGAACACTCTTGAGGGCATCAATTTCTTCAGATACCACCACGTGTCAACACTGAAACAGAGCACGCAGCACAGTTACAACTACTTGCTTTCTAAATTGCGGTACAGCTTTGCAGATCAGCCACTGAATGCAATATCACCCGATGATATATCAAGGTTTCTTGAATCGATAGTTGGGACTGCATCAAGATCAACTCGACGATTAAAGTATGCGCAAGTCAAAGCTTTTTTCAACTACGTAATTGATGAATGCGCGCTGGATATTAAAAACCCGTGTGCATACACCTTATTATCAAAACAATTCAGGACGCCAAAACAGATGCTCAAAAAGATCTTAGACAAGGAACTTGTCGATGAGCTGATCTATAAAACTACTTCAACGAGGGATAGGCTAATCCTGGAACTACAGGCAGATGTGGTTTGCGAGTCGGTGAAGTCCTGAAGCTTACAGTTGCTGACGTTTCAGACAGGAAGCTTATAATTAGAGAGCCGAAATCCGGCAAAGATGCAGAAATCGCTTTTATGCCAGAGCAAATTGCAAGCGTATAGCTGAGTATGTCAGCAGTAAAGGTCTGAATCCAGATGACAGACTATTTTCTGTGTGCTATTCAACCGTTCGATCAATGATTAAGAGGCTTAGCGCCCAATTCAATGTGAAGATTGCTCCTCATGATTTTCGGCGGCATTCCGCAACGTATGCCAGTCGTAATGGTGTACCTTTGGAAATAATATCAAAGGTTCTTCTCAGACATCACGATTTGAAAACGACGCAAGTTTATCTCGGCAAGGTAACAGATACAGAAGCGATACGTTGGATGGATACACTTCATGGGAAATAAGAAGCCTTATGACTGGTGAGTACCAGCAGTAATCAATGCCTTTGGGGTTTTGTTGTTTACTCTGTAGCACCTACTACTGTGTACTCTTAGATAATCCAAACGACTAACAAATACAGGTTGAAACTTAGACACAACACTTCGCTTGAGCGGCAAGGTTTTTCTAGAAAGAAACTGTATTTATGAACGGCGGATGCCGTATTTCCGCATCCGGCCGCGAAGCGTGCTGGGGTTGAGACCGAGGATCGCCGCTGCGCCGTTTTTCCCCTCGATCCGCCAACCGGTTTTCTGGAGCACCTGGAGGATGTGGTCGTGTTCCAGCTCGGCAAGGGCCTTTGCCGTCCCGCGCCTCCTGTTCACCGGCCTTCCGGGAATTCACGAACCGGTCCAGTACCTGCAACGCCGCTCCCCTGGCTCGTGATCACCGCCCGCTCGATGACACTCTCCAGCTCGCGCACGTTGCCGGGCCAGTGGTATTCCTGGAGGGCGTTCAGGGTCTCTTTCGACACGGTCTCGATCTTCTTGCCTGTTTTCTTGTTGAATTTGGCGACAAAATGATCGACGAGAAGCGGGATGTCCTCCTTGCGCTGCCGGAGCGGCGGGATCGTGATGGGGAAAACATTCAGCCGGTAGAACAGGTCTTCCCGGAACCTGCCGTTCCGGATCTCCTCCTCCAGATTCCGGTTGCTGGCCGCGATGATCCGCACATTGACCTTGATGGTGTGGGGGCTGCCCAGCCGCTCGAACTCGCCGTCCTGGATGACCCTGAGCAGCTTGGTCTGCAGGTCCATCGGCATCTCGCCGATCTCGTCGAGGAACATGGTGCCGTCGTCGGCCAGTTCGAAGCGCCCGATCTGCCGGGCATTGGACCCGGTGAACGCGCCCTTTTCCCGCCCGAAGAGCTCGCTTTCGATGAGGTTCGCCGGGAGCGCCGAGCAGTTGACCGTTATCATGGGCCGGTCCTTGCGGCTGCTCTTGCCGTGGATGGCGCGGGCCACCACTCCCTTGCCGGTGCCGGTCTCGCCAAGGAGAAGAACGGTCGCATCCTGGGGCGCCACCTGTTCGACCCTGAAGAACACATACTCGAGAGCATTGCTTTGCCCGATGATCTCGCCGAAGTTGTATTCCCTGGCGATCACCTTCTGCAGGTAGATGTTCTCAGCCTGGAACCGGTCCTTTAACTGCTTGATTTCCGCATACGCGCTCCGGAGCGACTCTTCCGTCCCCTTGCGCTCCTGTATTTCCTTTGCGGAATGTTCCAGTTGCGTGAGCAGTTTCTGGCGTCCGATAGCATAGCGTATAGAGCGCCCCAGCATAACGTCGGTGATCTGGCCTTTTACAAGATAGTCCTGAGCGCCTTTCTCAACAGCCTCGATAGCGAATTCATCATTATCGTAGCCAGTCAGAACGATTATGGGGACGTCGGGCGCATACACATGCACCGTTTCAAAACCGCCGAAGCCCGCCGCCGAGTCCGGCAAACCGAGGTCCAGAAGCACGACGTCGAAACCGCTTTTCTGTAAGCAAGCCAGCCCGTTACTCAGCCGGTCAACACGCGTCACTTCGTAATGAACGTTCTGCTTATTGGACAAGTGCCGCTGGATAAGAACCGCGTCACCAGGATCGTCTTCTATGAGCAGCACCGCAATTGGCTTCGTTACCATATATAGTCACAATCAGAGAGAAACTGAGATCTCTCGGTCATTTTTTTAGGAATGAATATCTCTACAATAGTCCCTTCGTCTGTCCGGCTCTTCAACGTGATCGTACTGTTCATCATAGTGAGCATCTTTTTCACGATCACGAGATCGAGTCTGGTTGAATGGTCAGAGAAATCGAGTCGAAGGGTAGTTGCATATTTTTACAAAAAAGCAATGGACAGTCAAATATTATTTGGGTTTGCTATCACGAATTCGACATGAAGTCCGTAAATTCCAAATTATTCAACTGCTGTGGGCTTCAGGAAGCAAAGTGCATGAAACGTTTCGATTGCTAGAGCGCGTGAAGAAACATTTCAAGGGTTTTTATAAGAAATGCGCCAAGAAAAAGCCCAAGAAGTACTATCCCGAAATACTTTAAGGTAGATTTCAATCGATCGCTCATCAAATCTCCATATGAGAATGTCCGTATAAAGACAAGCAAGTCTAAGGGTACTATTGGTTTTTCGATTTACTGCAATTGCAACCGTTCAGGAAGAACCTCTGGTTCGCCATTTTCTGCGTTCCGCGTTGCTCAGTCGTTTGCCGCAGGGTTCGTAGATTCCGCGACTCACTTCCGCGTCATCTTCGACGATAGGTAGCTCCACCACCACCCCAATGTCCAGCATCGACGACAATGGCTACAACAAGAAGCACCAGCCAGCCACCTGACACCGTGTGATTGTTGTTCAGCATAGCCGCCATATAAGCGAGCGTAGTATACGGCATGAACACGAATCCCAAGATCGGCCACACGCTGGTCTGAAATGCACGTCCGAACCAGTCCGTCAACAGAAAGGCGAAGACTATCAGTACCCGGGGCGCAGCCAAGGCGACAACTGCAATTAGGCATCCCATCTCTTTTCTCCTTTGTTAGCGAACCAGTGATTGAGAGGACCCTACTCAACACCAATAAATGAGTGCTTAGCTAAGTGATCCTGATATTCGATCGTTTTTCCAGCATTCGTTGAAACAAATATATGCCTTCTCTTCCATGATGTCAACGAGATCGAATGGGGATAAGAGGTATTTTATGGGCACATGGTAACAGATACAGAATGAAACTTGATGTGTTTTGAAGAATGAGAACTCTGCGTGATACAGGAAGAACTATTTGCCAACTAGCTATATCATAATAACAATCTTTCAAATAGTAGTTTTCAGTCCTTTGCCCGGAGAGATCATGTAGACTTATCTGGCTGTGATCAATAATGAAAGACGCATAGATGGTGCTTCATTTCTCGCAGGCAATGGAGTATCATTGAACAACGATTCATTACCTCCGTCCATGCATGCTTCTCTATCGAGATGGAAGGTACACGGAGAAAGGCGTATCCCAGTGAAAAGGCTCTTCATAATTCTTGTTTGCAGTATCGTTCTCGTTTCTCACCATGCGATGGCGTCGGACTTTCGTTTTTCGCCCCGGCCGAACAAGGCGCACCTGGTCCAGTGGAGGAGCTGGGGGCCCGAGGCGCTGGAGGAGGCGCGAAAGAAGAACAGGCTCGTCCTGCTCTCGCTCAGCGCGGTCTGGTGCCACTGGTGTCATGTGATGGACGAGACCACGTACTCGAACGACGAGATCATCGCGTATATCAATGAGCATTTCATCCCCGTCCGGGTCGATTCCGATCTGCGTCCTGATATCGATACGCTGTACAACCAGGGTGGTTGGCCAAGCACCGCCATTCTTACACCGCAGGGAGAGGTGATCAGCGGCGGGAGCTATATTCCACCGGAGGAAATGCTCCCGCGGTTGAAACGCGTCGCGACGCTGTTCAGCACGGATCGCAGCACGATCGCAGACCGGCTCGAAGAGTTTAAAGCGATGAAGGAGCTCGGCCGCATTCGAGAGACCGGCCTGAGGAGTCTGCCGGACAAGGGCGAACTCGATAAGATCACGGAGGTCCTGAAAAATTCCTTTGACGACATCCATGGGGGCTTCGGACACAGCCAGAAGTTTCCGAATCCGGACGCGATCGACTTCCTGCTTTCCCGGTATGCGCGGAACAAGGACGCGAGTATAAAAAAGATCGTCCAGAAGACCCTCGATGGGATGGCAAATGGCGGGCTCTATGATAAGGTCGAGGGAGGCTTTTTCCGCTACGCCACAAAGCCGGACTGGTCCGAGCCGCACTTTGAAAAGATGCTCGAGGTGAACGCCGGTCTGATCAGGAACTACGCTGATGCATCACTGGTGTTCAACAGCAATGAGTATCTCCCTGTCGTCCGCGAGAGCATACGGTTCGTGCAGGCCAGGCTGTACGACCCCGCAAGCGGCGCGTTGTATGGCAGCCAGGACGCTGATGAGAGTTACTACAAAAAGCAGGACCGGAAAGGCCTGAGGCCGCCTTTTGTTGATAAAACGACCTATGCCGATTCCTCCTCTCTCATGATCAGCGCTCTCGTTGCTGCGTACAACGCGACCGGAGAGAAACTGTATCTTGACATGGCCGTAAAGAGCGCAGCGTTCCTGCTCCGGAACATGTCAGCCGGGGACGAAGGTGTCTTCCACGCCTTCCATAACGGAGTGCCGTCTCTCAAGGGGCTTCTGTCGGACAATGCGCTCTTTGGATCAGCCATGCTCGATCTGTACAATACAACGGGAGAAAGGCGTTATCTGCTGACAGCGCAAGACTTAGGCCGGCTGGTGAGCAGCCGCTATGAAAGGTCGACGAAGCGGCTCCGTGCCAACCCCGACGCGCCGATCAAGAAGCCGGTCACGGCGGGGGTCTTGTCGGAGATAAATGAGAATCTTGCCAACTACCGGGCGGTCCGTTTTCTGAGCAGGCTTGGTTTTACCGGAGAATACGACAAGCTGAAGGTCGTCCGTGATATTGTTACATCGAGCATCTCGAGAGAATACGAAAAATTCCCTCCTCAGGCAGGGACCTATGGTGCCATGCTGCTTTGGATCGTGGGCGAACCCGTTCAGATCATCATACTTGCGGACGGCGAAGGGGCCCGGAACTATCTGTCAACGATCAACCGTCTCTTTGTTCCGGAGAAGACCGTACGCGTGCTTTCGCTTTCAGAGGAAGCGAAGGCGATCAAGAAACTCAACTACCCGCTCCGGGAAGCTGTTTACCTCTGTGTCGGGAAGCGGTGTTCAGCGCCGATCACATCGGCAGATGGCCTGAAAACCGGTCTCAAAGACGCTGTCACAAAGTCGGGAAGGGATTAAAAAAAGCTGCTGCGCGGTTTGCACAGAACAAAAGGCGGCCAGATGGCCGCTTTTTTTATCTGGTGGCTTATGAGTCATATTCTACCCAACGTGAGTAAAAAAAGGTAACCTTCTTTGTCGATGATAACGGTTATGAAGACCGTATGACCGGGAATTCGATGACAATTCATGCATGTTTTTGCTATACTTATGGGACGTTCTCTGCAGAGAGGGGTATCGCAACATTTCAAGGATCGAGAAGCG
Source organism: Nitrospirota bacterium (assembly GCA_963796285.1). Taxonomy (GTDB): domain Bacteria; phylum Nitrospirota; class UBA9217; order UBA9217; family UBA9217; genus JALNZF01. Next base: position 164,944 of record CAWCKW010000003.1, on the reverse strand, counting down.
ACCTTATTTCAAAGATAGTCCCGATGACGCCGTCCTTATTCAATTATATTTGGCAGGTTCCCAGAGGCTTAAGAGGGATGCAGGACCATGAACCATAATAAGGATGATAAACGACAGACTGAAAGCTATGGAGTGGTGTGAATGTCGCTTGACGCGCAAGAGATTGAATTAAAACGTATGGCCCGATGGAGCTTTCTTTCCGTCCTGCTCATCAGCACTGTTTCCCTGCTGGGCTGGATCTCAGGCTCGTTCATCGTCACGATGATCAGAACGGATTATGTGCCGATAGCTCCGAGCACTGCAGTCTGCTTCTGCATGCTGAGCGCGTCATTGCTGGTATTTGGTCGCGACCCCCGAAGTTCTGCGGGACGATTGACAGCGGTCCTGTGCGCATGCCTGACTGTCTTAATTTGTCTGACAATCCTCATCCTCTTTATTTTCGGCATATCCAGTGAAGTCGAACGCCTTGGAATTGAAGCAGCCCCATCCATGACCACTATTCCATCCGGCCATATGTCTCCAATCACGGCCGTGGCTTTTTTTTTTAACAGGACTGGGAGTCCTGTTTCTGGTCTATTCAGAAGGCAGACAATGGTTAAAACAAGCCGCGGCTTTTCCGGCGATGGCGGTTGGTTCGATAGGGTTCATCGTCATTCTCGGCTATTTGCACGGCACGCCTCTCTTGTACGGCGGAAACATAATACCTGTCGCTCTTCCAACCGCGATTGCTTTTGTGCTCATGGCCCTCGGACTGATAGCCGCGGCAGGGCCGACGGTTTCGCCGGTCAGGGGCTTTATAGGGCCGACAGTCCGCAGCCGGTTGATGAGGGCGTTCCTTCCGTCTATCGTCATTTTTGTCCTGATCGATGGTTTGATGTATGAGACCACATTCAGCAGAGCGGGCAATCCCGCGCTGATCGCCTCTGCAATTGCGTTCCTGTCGATAATTTTGGTTGGCGTGTTAATATCTAAAATATCAAAATCAATCGGAGATGAAATAGACCGCGCACATGCCGAGCGCGATATTGCGGAAGCGGACTATCGTAAGACCGAAGCGAAGTACAAAAACCTCGTTGACTCCTCCCTTGATGGCATATATGAAGTAAACGCCGACGGCGTATTCGTTCTCATGAACCTCGCGGGCGCAAAGATTTTCGGACATGAGAGTCCCCGCGACATGATCGGGAGGAACGCGTTGGAATACTGGAGAGATCCGAAGGACAGAGACGCTTTCAGAAAACAGTTGTATTTGAAAAAAGCGTTGAGCGCCTACCACATGAGAGCGAAGAGCAAATATGGAGAACCAATCGAACTTGAGTCGTCGAGCATGGTAATAGAGGACAAGAATGGCAATTTTCTCGGCATCAAGGGGATACTCAGGGATGTAACCGAGCGCAAACGCATGGAAGAGCGACTCCGCGAACTTTCAATTACGGATGAGCTGACCGGCCTGAACAATCGGCGAGGATTCTACGCGCTCGCGGAACGCGAGTTGAACCTGGCCAGTCGCTTGAAGAGAGATTTGTATGTGCTTTCGGCCGACATGGACGGTTTAAAGGTGATTAACGATACCCTGGGCCATCAGGAAGGAGACAGGGCATTAATAGCGGTTGCCGGAATTCTGAAAGAAACGTGTCGAAATGTCGATATCATAGCCCGAATCGGCGGGGATGAATTTGCGGTCGTCCCCGTAGGGACAACCACAGACAGTACCGATCTGATCGTTGCCCGGTTGCAAAAAAACGTGGGTACGTATAATAATTCAATGAGCAGACGCTATAAGCTGTCACTGAGTGTGGGAGTCGGCTATTACGACCCGTCCCGTCCATGTTCCCTCGATGATCTGCTGATCCGGGCGGATACGTCGATGTACGAACAAAAAAAGGACAAGCCGAAGTATTCGATTATATAAGACGCGAAGGAACTTTCGGCAGAAAAGAAAAAGGCGGCCTTGTGGGCCGCCTTTTGTGTTCCAATCACAGTTACGAAATCACCTTGTTCAGCGGATATTCCACGATCCCCGATGCTCCGCGGCGTTTGAGCCGGGGGATCAGGTCACGGGCCTGCTTTTCGTCGAGGATCACTTCCAGGCTGACCCACGCCGGGTCGGTCTGCTGAGAGATCGTCGGCGCATGCAGGGAGGGGAGGAGACCGCAGATCTCCTGCAGGTGCGCCCTGGGCGCGTTCATCTTGAGGCCGACCTTTTCCTCGGCCGCGAGCGCACCCTGGAGCAGCATGGCCATGTTCTCGATCTTCTTCCGTTTCCAGGGGTCGCTCCAGGCCTTCTTGTTCGCGACGAGCCGCGTAGTGGACTCAAGCATCACTTCAATGATGCGAAGATTGTTCGCGCGGAGCGAGCTGCCGGTCTCGGTGAGTTCCACGATCGCGTCGGCCAGGCGGGGAGGCTTCACCTCTGTGGCGCCCCAGGAGAACTCGATCTCGGCAGTGACTCCCCTGGATTTGAGATAACGCTTTGTATAGCCCACGAGCTCCGTGGCGATGCGCTTGCCTTTCAGGTCCTTGATGGTTTTGATCTTCGAATCCTCAGGCACGGCCACGACCCAGCGCACCGGATTCAACCCGCCCTTGGCATAGCGGAGCTCGGCAACCTCGACCACATCGGCGTTCTGCTCGAGGATCCAGTCCTTGCCCGTAAGGCCTACATCGAAAATGCCGATATCGACATAACGCGCCATTTCCTGCGCCCGGACGAGGGTACAGTCGATGTTCGCGTCATCGATGGTCGGGTAGTAACTGCGCGAACTGACCTGCACGCGGTATCCTGCCTTGTCGAAAAGCTTGAAGGTCGACTCCTGCAGGCTGCCCTTGGGCAGGCCGAGCTTGAGCTTCTGACTTGCGGGAGTCGTTGCTTTTGGTGATTGTTTTTTGGATTTTACAGGCATGTGGCCTCCTCATGTGATTACTTTTGGCGCAAGTAATTGGAGATTGAAGATTGGAAATTGTAAATTTTAAATTTCCAACTATTCAATTTCCAATAATTATTTTTTCCCCATCCTCACCTTGATCGTGTTTCCATGGGCTTCAAGTCCTTCCACGTCCGCGATCTGTATCACGGACTCAGCCACCTTGTCCAGGCCCTCCTTCGTGTAGAAGATGAGGCTGGATTTTTTCATGAAGCTGTCCGTGGACAGGGGCGAGAAGAACCTGGCCGTGCCGCCCGTCGGCAGTACATGGTTTGGACCGGCTATGTAATCGCCCACGGACTCGGGGGTGTAGTGGCCGAGAAATATGGCGCCGGCGTTCTTGATCGATGCGAGCAGCTCGAAGGGCTTCTCGACGGCAAGCTCCAAATGCTCGGGCGCGATGGAATTAGAGACCTCAGCGGCATCCTGCAGCGTTTTCACGAGTACTATCGCACCAAACCTGTCGATGGCCTTGCGCGCGATCTCCTTCCTGCTCAGGTTCGCGAGCTGAACTTCGACCTCTACGACGACTTTTTCCGCCAGTTCCCGGGAGGTGGTGACCAGGATCGAGGATGCAAGCTCATCGTGTTCCGCCTGCGACAGCAGGTCCGAGGCCACGAACACCGGATTCGCCGAGCCGTCAGCAATGATCAGGATCTCGCTCGGTCCAGCGATCATGTCGATGTCCACCTGGCCGAAAACGTACCGCTTGGCTGTGGCCACATAGATATTGCCCGGCCCTACGATCTTGTCGACCTTGGGGATCGTGGCCGTGCCGTAGGCCATCGCCGCGACGGCCTGCGCGCCGCCGATCTTGTAGATCTCGCGTACACCCGCGATATCAGCGGCAACGAGGATGTAGGGGTTCAAAACGCCGCCCGGCACGGGCGAGCACATCACGATCTGTTCAACGCCGGCCACCGTGGCGGGAATGACATTCATCAGCACAGAAGACGGATAGCACGCCTTGCCGCCGGGTACGTAGACGCCGACGCTCCGGATCGGCCGCGCAAGCTGGCCGAGGATAACGCCGTCGGCCTCCTGGTTGACCCAGGTGCTGATCTTCTGCTTTTCATGGAAAGCGCGGATGTTCTGCGCCGCAACCTTGAGCGCGTCCACCTTCTTCGTCTCGACCCTGGTATAGGCATCCCTGATCTCCTCAGGAGAGACCTTGAGGTCCTTGAGCGCGAGGGTCACCCGGTCGAACTTCTCGGTATATTCGAGCACTGCCGGGTCGCCCTGCTTGCGGACGCGCTCGACGACCTCTTTCACGACAATGGCGACTTCCTCGGTCGCGGTCTCGCCGCGGTTGATGATGCGCTTGAGCTCGGAGACGATGTCATTTTGCTGTGAGTCGATGATCTTCATACAAACCCCTTCAATTTCGAGATTTCAGAGGGCATAACAGAGTGTAAATCCGCATTCCGAAATCCTGTAATCCGCAATCGGTTCATACTCTTTTAATATCCGCTCCCAACGCCGAGAGCTTCTGCTCAATAGTATCATATCCCCGGTCCAGATGGTAGATGCGCGATATCACCGTCTCTCCTTCGGCCGCGAGACCGGCAAGGATGAGCGACGCGCTCGCGCGGAGGTCCGTTGCCATCACCGGCGCCGCGGAAAGCTTCGGCACACCTTTGATGATCGCGGTGCGGCCATCGGTCTGGATGTCGGCCCCCATTCTCCGGAGTTCCGCCACATGCGTGAAACGGTTCTCGAAGATGGTCTCGTTGATCACGCTCGTTCCTTCGGCGAGGGACATCAGGCTCATGATCTGTGCCTGCATGTCCGTGGGAAAACCGGGATACTCCAGCGTCTTGACGTTCACGGGCTTGATCGAGCGCTGACCAGTGACCTGGATCGTGCTGTCACCGGTTTTATCATCTGCCCCTGCCTCGGCAACTTTGGCGAGCACGGCATCGAGATGGCCGGGAATACAGTTTTTGATCGTGACCGTTCCCCCGGTTATGGCCGCTGCGATCACGAAGGTCCCGGTCTCGATCCTGTCCGGCATGACGGAGTAGTCCAGGGGATGGAGTTTCTCGACGCCCTGGATCCGGATGATGTCCGTGCCCGCTCCCTCGATCGTCGCGCCCATACGGATGAGGGCGTTCGCGAGGTCAACGATCTCGGGCTCCCGCGCGGCGTTCTCGAGGACCGTTTCCCCCTCCGCGAGCGCGGCTGCCATCATGATGTTCTCGGTACCGGTCACGGTCACGGTGTCGAAATAGATGTGGGCGCCGCGAAGTCTCTTTGCGTTTGCCACGACATAGCCGTGTTCGATCTCGACGGTCGCTCCGAGCTTTTCAAGGCCCATGAGGTGCAGGTTGATCGGCCGGGCCCCGATGGCGCAGCCGCCGGGCAGCGACACGCGCACCTTGCCCGTGCGCGCTAGGAGCGGACCGAGCACCAGGACCGATGCGCGCATGGTCCGCACGAGATCGTAGGGCGCCTCAGGCTTCGCGAGCGCTGTGGAATCGATCAGAACGTCACGGTCCTGCCGCTCGAAGGACACCCCCATATTCTGGAGGATCCTGCCGAAGGTCGTAACGTCCGCCAGGCGAGGGACATTTATTATACGGTGTTTCCCCTTACACAGAAGCGCTGCCGCAAGGATCGGGAGCGCGGCGTTCTTGGCACCGCTGATGAAGACCTCGCCGCTCAGTTTTTTTCCGCCGTTGATGTAGATTGATTTCATGATGAATCCAGTACGTAAGGAGTCAGTAGTCAGGAGAAAATTCTTGGGCTCTCCTGTGGTTCCCGGGCGCTGCTTCTGACTCCTACACCTTTCTTGCGACAATCACTCTTTCAATTCCCGCCAGGTCCTTCAGTATTTCGCGGTTGCCATATGCGCCGGTTGCTTTGACCATCCGTGTGAGCGCCTCTGCCTGACCCAGCCCCATTTCCATTATGAGCGCGCCGTTCTTTTTCAGATACTCCGGCGCGAGTTGGATGATCCTCTTCGCCATCTCCGTTCCCTCGGGGCCGGCGATGAGCGCCATCTCAGGCTCGTAATCCCTCACCTCGGGCTGGAGCGTGGACAGATCGCCTGCCAGCACATAGGGCGGATTCGATACAATGATATCGATCTGCCCGCGAATGTCCAGTTCTTCCAGTGGTTCGAACAGATCGCCCAGGAGAAACCGTATCTGATCTGAAACTCCATGCTTGCGGGCGTTCTCCCGTGCAATGGCAAGGGCTTTCTCAGAGGCGTCGGTCGCGATAATGCGGGCAGCGGTCAGTTCTTTTGCCAGGCTCACGGCGATACAGCCTGAGCCGGTGCAGAGATCAATGATCCTGACCAGCGTGTTCCGATTCTGCACGATCGCGAGTGCCGCTTCAATGATGAACTCGGTCTCGGGTCTGGGGATGAGCACGTCGGGCGAGACAATGAACTCCAGGCCCCAGAATTCCTGGTTGCCGATGATATGCTGAAGCGGTTCGCGCCTGGCCCTGCGCCGGACCATGTCGGCAAAATCCCGCTGATGGTTCTCATCGAGTGCGTCGTCTCGATGAGTGATGAGCCAGACGCGGTCTTTCATAATGATATGAGAAAGAAGCACTTCGGCGTCGAGCCGGGCATTGGTTATGCCCGCTGTTGATAACAGGTTTACCGCATTGTTGATGGCTTCAGCGAGTGTCACGGTAACGACCGGGAGCAGGATGGCATGAGGACAGGAAGTTGAGACGAGTAGCGCATTCATTCACCTTCATATCTTCCAACCGTCAAGCCTTCTATAGATTTTTCAGCCGTTCTGCGTTCGCCGCAGAGGTCAGTCCGTCGATGAACTCGTCGAGGTCGCCGTCCATCACTGCGTCAAGCCGGTACAGCGACAACCCGATGCGATGGTCCGTCACGCGGGTTTGCGGAAAATTGTAGGTCCGGATCTTTTCACTGCGTTCTCCCGAGCCGACCTGTGACCTGCGGTCCTGGGCTGTTTCGGCATCCTGCTTCGCCTTCTCCTTCTCGAGCAGGCGGGACTTCAGGATCTTCATGGCCTTTATGCGGTTCTTGAGCTGCGAACGCTCGTCCTGGCACGCCACCACCTCGCCGGTGGGGATGTGGGTGATCCTGACGGCAGAGTAGGTCGTGTTCACACTCTGACCGCCGGGACCCGATGAACAGTAGGTATCGATGCGCAGGTCCTTCTGTTCTATATTAATTTCAACGTCATCGACTTCGGGCAGCACGGCCACGGTGACCGTGGAGGTGTGGATCCTGCCGCTCGCCTCCGTAGCAGGCACGCGCTGGACCCGGTGCACGCCGCTCTCGTATTTAAGTCTGCTGAACACACCCTTGCCCACGATCTGGGCAATTATTTCCTTTGCGCCGCCCACGCCGGTGGTGCTCATGTCCAGGAGAGTGACCTGCCAGCGTTTTTTCTCGGAGTAGCGCGAATACATGCGGAAGAGCTCGGCCGCGAAGAGTCCTGCCTCGTCACCGCCGGCGCCGGCGCGGATCTCGAGGAATACGTTCCGTTCGTCCCGAGGGTCCTTGGGCACGAGCATGAGCTGGAGCTCCTGCTCCATCTGCGCGCGTTTCGGTGCAAGCTCCTTGGTCTCGGCGTCCGCCATTGAGCGCAACTCGGGGTCCGCCTGTTTGTCGTTGGTGATCTCCGCGGCCTCCTGGAGCTGCTTCTGCAAGTCCCGGTACGCGCGGTAATGGTTCACCACGTCTTCGATGTCCGACCGCTCCTTGGAGTACTTCTGGTACTGGAGGTGGTCGGCAGCGACGACAGGATCGGACAAGAGCCTTGTCAGCTCGTCATATTTTTCCGCGACTGCTTCTAATTTTTTGAACATAAGGGTAAATACATCATGAATAACACGAATTGCACGAATAGTACGAATACCACGAAGACAACAAAACATGCTTATTTATGAAATTCGTCAATTCGTGTGATTCGTGTTCAGGGTTTTGACCTCAAACAAAAAAACCCCGCTTCAGCGGGGTTCCATCGCGAGGGCCTCGTTCAGGGCCCTGATGGCGACCTCTATCTGGTCGTCCGACGGTTCACTCGTGGTGAGCCGCTGCAGCCAGAGTCCCGGAAGCATCAGGGTTTTGATCAGAGGGGTCCCGCACTGCTTCGCGCTGTACTTGATGAATTCATATCCCAACCCCGCGATCAACGGCAGCAGGATGATCCGCGAAAGACCTTTTGCCCAGAGAGGCCAGCTGCCCGGAATGAGAGAGAACAGGAGAATGGAAAGCACCATGACCGCGATCAGGAAGCTTGTGCCGCAGCGAGGGTGTATGCGGGAGTACTGCCGCGCGTTCTGGACCGTGAGCTCTCCCCCGGACTCATAGGCGGCGATGGCCTTGTGCTCCGCGCCGTGGTACTCGAAGACCCGCCGGATGTCCTTCATGAACGAGATGCCGGAGACATACCCCAGAAACAGCCCTACCCGGAGCACGCCGTCCGTGAGGTTGAACAAGAGGCTGTTCTTATTGACCGTAACGTAGTATGAGCCGAGCAGGTTGGTCAGCAGGAGGGGGAGCGCCAGGAAGATGCCGAGGGAAAAGGCAAGTGCCACGACCATGGTTCCGGCCATGGCGAGGGATCCGATCTCCTCTTTCTTTCCGTCCTTGGTTTCTTCGAGCGATTCATTTGCTGAAAAATTCAGCGCCCGGATGCCGAGCCACATTGCTTCAAACAGCGCTGCCGAACCCCGGATGATCTTCTTCTTCAAGATCGGGAACCGTTCGCCGAGCGGCTTGAGCTCCTGCGCGAAGACCACGATCTCGGCGTCGGGTTTTCCGCCTTTGCGTACGGCCACGGTAAAGGCGCGCGGCGAGCGCATCATCACGCCCTCGAGCACCGCCTGGCCGCCTATGTTCACTCTATCTGACAAGTCAGGGACCTCGTGAAAAAGTATTTTGACATCGATAAAAAACGTAGGGGCGGCCCTGTGCGGCCGCCCGAATCAGGGCAACCACACAGGGTTGCCCCTACGATGTCTCGCATTTCGCAAGCTGCTTTACGCCTTCGTGTATTTTTTGCGGAACTTATCGATGCGGCCTTCGGTATCGATGAGCTTCTGTTTGCCGGTGAAGAAGGGGTGGCAGACCGAGCAGATGTCGAGCCTGATGCTCTCTTTTGTGGACCGTGTCTGGTATGCTTCGCCGCAGGCGCAGTGGACCTCCGACAGCTTGTAGTCCGGGTGAATTCCCTGTTTCATGGTTCTACTCCTCCTGATTATTATTGAAGCCATAATACGTACTCTATGTATTACTCGCTACATTTCAAACCTTTACCATGGTCACCCTTGTGAGAATCCCCTTTCTAAGGGGGTCCGCCACTGGTTACCGTAAGTCCGGAATAATATAACAAAACATCCAAAATTACAAGCGAAATATTTGACCGGTTACTTGTTCATCGAGTCCAGGAAGTCCCTGTTCGTTTTTGATTGTTTGAGCTTTTCGAGCAGGAACTCCATGCTCTCCACGGTGGAGAGCGGGTTCAGGACCTTTCTGAGCACCCACATGCGGTTCAGGTCGTCCTTGTCGACGAGCAGTTCTTCCTTGCGGGTGCCGGACGCGTTGATGTCGATGGCCGGGAACACTCGTTTTTCGACCAGCTTCCTGTCGAGATGGAGCTCCATGTTGCCGGTGCCCTTGAACTCCTCGAAGATCACGTCGTCCATGCGGCTTCCCGTGTCCACGAGCGCCGTTGCCAGGATGGTGAGGCTGCCGCCGCCCCCTTCGATGCTCCGGGCCGCGCCGAAGAACCTCTTGGGACGCTGCAGCGCGTTCGCGTCCAGTCCGCCGGAAAGCACCTTGCCCGATGCCGGGATAATCGCGTTGTGCGCCCGCGCGAGGCGGGTGACGCTGTCGAGCAGGATCACGACGTCCTTTTTGTGCTCAACGAGCCGCTTCGCGCGCTCGATGACCATGTCCGCGACCTGCACGTGCCTCTGGGGCGGCTCGTCGAAGGTGGAGCTGATGATCTCGGCCTTGACCTGACGCTGCCAGTCCGTGACCTCCTCGGGCCGTTCGTCAATGAGCAGAACGATGAGCTTGATATCCGGATGGTTCTTGATGATCGCCTTGGCCACGGCTTGGAGCAGCATGGTCTTGCCGGTCCGGGGAGGGGCCACGATCATTCCGCGCTGTCCCATGCCGATGGGCGTGACGAGGTCTATGGCGCGCGTGGTATAGTCCGTCGGGCCGGTCTCGAGCTTTATCTTTTTTTCGGGGTAGTAAGGCGTGAGGTTGTCGAACAGGATCTTGCTCCGGGATATTTCGGGGTCTTCATAGTTGATGGCGTCCACCTTGAGGAGTGCGAAGTAACGCTCGCCCTCTTTCGGCGGCCGGATCTGGCCGGAGACGGTGTCGCCGGTGCGGATGCTGAACCTTCTTATCTGGGAGGGGGAAACGTAGATATCGTCGGGGCCGGGGAGATAGTTGTAATCGGGGGCTCGAAGGAAGCCGAAGCCGTCGGGCAGGATCTCGAGAACGCCTTCCCCGAATATCATGCCGTTCTTTTCCGTCTGCGCCTGCAGGATGGCGAAGATCAGCTCCTGTTTTCTAAGGCCGCTGACGCCTTCGACCTTGAGGTCGTTCGCCATGTCGGTCAATTCGGCGATGTTCTTTCCTTTGAGTTCTACTAAATTCATGGTTTTACTCCTTGGCCCGTGGTTTGCTGGGGCGCGTGCGGTATGTACCTGGTGAGAGGTGGGTTGATGGTCTACTCCGTGCAGAGATCGTCCGGCGCGCCCTCGCGAGCGATCCGGAGACGTCTGTTAAATGTTCCGTGATTGTTGATAAGCCCGTCTTTGATCTCTGGCGGGGCTATGCTGCTCCTGCTGTTGCAGGTATAAGCGTTGTGTATAGCGTGATGTTGGTTTTTATAAGGAGGCTGGTTCCGTCAGGCTGATTGTTGTGAATGATCAGCAACAACGTAGTCTGTCAGCGGGTTGCTTACGTGATAAAAGACCTCTCTGTGTAAACGGTATGCAGTGTTTTTACCTGGTTATCAGTATGCTGGGTTTTTGCAATAACACGGGGTGTTTGGTCAGGGTTATTCGATGACTGGAGAAAATATACCCCAGTAAACCGGGCTTGTCAATGATTTTATTTTGTATTGTTGCAGAATGCTTTTTTTTGTGATAATGTTTAGCAACAAATGACAGAGGTAAGGGGAAGTATACGGCTTTTTTTCAGTCCGCAATCTGATAGTCTGAGCTCTTGATCCCTGCTCGCATCCGTGTTCTGATGGTCTTAACGCTGATTTCCGGCTCTCACGTGTTTTTTGTCCGGGGGTATTCATGCCGCTTTACCGATATAGGGCCAGGGATAAGGACGGCGTGCTGCACACCGGTACGATGGAGGCCGTGCGCAAAGAGGGCGTAGCGGACCAGCTCTCCGGTATGGGACACATCCCGGTGCTGATCGAGGAGCAGGAGCCGGCGCGGCTGTCGGCGACCGACCTCGGTGCACTGTTTTCCCGGGTCACGCCGCAGGACCTCATCATCTTCAGCAGACAGCTTTCCACGCTCATGAGCGCGGGCATCCCTTTTATCCAGGGCCTTGTAACACTCGAACGGCAGTCGGAAAATCCGCGGTTGAAGGCCGCAATTTCCCAGCTCAGGCGTGATATCGAGGCCGGCAGCTCGTTCTCCGATGCCCTTGCCAGGCAGCCCAAGTTATTCAACAAACTGTACGTGAGCATGGTCCGGGCCGGTGAGACGGCCGGTATCCTCGACGATATCCTGAGCCGGCTGGCGCTCCTTTCGGAGCATGAGGCTGAAACCCGCGCACGGGTGAAGGCAGCTGTCCGGTATCCGCTGATCGTTGTGATCGCCATCTCTGCAGCATTTGCATTTCTTGTCACGTTCGTGATCCCGAAGTTCGCGGCGATCTTTGCCCAGTTTAAAACAGAGCTGCCGCTGCCCACCCGCATCCTGATCAACATCAACTACGTTGTCCAGCACTACTGGTATCTTATTATTATCGGCATCACCCTGACTGTGTGGGGAGTGATCTGGTACCTGGGAACACCGGCGGGCAGATGGCAGTGGGACCGGCTGAAGCTCAAACTACCCGTGTTCGGCACCCTTTTTCAAAAAGTGGCACTCTCGCGGTTCGCGCGAATATTCAGCGCCATGCAGAAAAGCGGCATCTCCATGATGCTGACGCTCGAGATCGCGGGAGAGACGGTCGGCAATGTAGTGATCGCCCGGGCGGTTGAATCCATGAGCGATAGTCTCCGGGACGGCAAGGGGCTGACCGCGCCGATGGAGTCCTCGGGACTTTTCCCGCCGCTGGTCATACAGATGATGGCGGTGGGCGAGGAAACGGGACAGCTCGATACCATGTTGAACAAGGTCTCCGATTACTACGACATGGACGTTGAGTATACCCTTCGCAACCTTGCGACCATGATCGAGCCGATCCTGCTTCTTTTTGTCGGCGGCATGGTCCTGTTCCTGGCCCTGGGGATCTTCCTCCCCATGTGGAATATGATGAGTCTGTTCAAGAGGTAATCGAACAGCTCAACACCGTTTCGGGCCTGTTACTATTAGGCTATCTTTAATGGTTTTGAACAAAAGTATACGTTGACTCTGCATTGCAAAAAGCGTATATTTTAACCACAAGCCGTTTCGGAGGCAGCGTGGGGACCTGGTTCAAGAATGCAAAAGGGCTCACGATCGTTGATGCTGTCATCACTCTCTGTCTCATCGGCATTCTGATCGGCGTTGTGATTCCGAAATATCAGCGAGTGGCCCACGAGGCCCAGGAAGCGGCCCTTAAAATGGGGTTGGCGAATATTCGTTCGAGCATCCGACTTTTTCGTGCGTTGAATGAACGAAACCCCACGAGCCTCAATGAACTTATTGAAAAAAGTGTCATGCTTCCTTCGAGAATGGGGCCTGATCCATCTGCGGGGTCGATATTTTTAGACGAGAAATATCTTGTAGCACAGGCGCTGGATGCACAGGGGCATCTTGTGGATCCATTCGGCAATTACTACGCGTACGATCCTGTTCTCGGAGCGGTCAAGGCGACGACAAGAGGGTATGAAAACTGGTAGCATACACACGGGTTTCCATGCTTGGGCGTTGCATCAAATGTCTTTTGGGAACAGATAATATGTGTAAAATTAGGAGGAAGGAGATGAAAATGGCAAGAGAACAAAAAGGTTTCACCCTCATCGAACTGGTAATCGTCATCGTGATCTTGGGAATTCTAGCGGCTGTGGCCATACCTCGGTATATCAATATCGTAACTGATGCTCGGAAAGCGGCGGTAAACGGCATGGCCGGCGGCCTGAGAGCAGCCGTGATCGTTTCAAAGGCAAAGTACATGGTGTCAGGATATGCGAGCGGCACGAGTATTGATATGGACGGTGTCCTTGTGAACGCTCCCCTTGGGATTCCTGCTGGTACGCAAGCCGGCATAATCTCCGCTCTTACCGATACGGCGGGGTTTAACATCAATCTTGCGGATCCAAACGCAGTAACGTTTCAGCCTGAAAATGGCGGAAGCGGGACATGCGGGGCAATGTATAGCGGCGCTACCGGTACCGTTAGTACGTCTTTAACCGGCTGCTGATCGCAGTTGCAATGGACGGCAAGTGGCACGGCAAGGCGCGCCGAGTGCTTTAATTATGTTGACAGTGTTGTTATGAAATCGATCGATTTGCGAAATACGATAGGGCGTTTAATAATACAAATTCTAAGGAGGGAACAAAAATGGTAAGAACACAGAAAGGTTTTACATTAATTGAGTTGGTCATGGTCATCGTGATTCTGGGTATCCTGGCGGCAGTGGCGATCCCGAAGTATATTGATATGCGGACAGACGCGCTGAGTGCAAGCTTTGATGGCATGTGCGGAGGGTTGAAGTCAAGCGGCGGGGTTTTGATCGCGTCTTCATATACCGGGTATCCTCGGGGATCGCTAAAGCCGATTGCTGACGTTCTTGCGAATACTGATTTAGGCAGCGCAACGACGACTGTAGCAGGAAAGGTAGCAACAATTTCCTATCAGGGGTCTACTCGTGCATGCGATTTGACGGCAGTCGTGCAGTAACAGTTAGGTAATGGAAACCATGATTGGCTATGGGGAGCAATCCCCATAGCCAATTTTTTTGACAGGGGTCAAATGCATGCCTAACTATTTTCGCAAGAGGGATAATTGATGGCAAGAACTCAGAAGGGATTCACGTTAATCGAGCTGGTCATGGTCATCGTCATCCTCGGCATACTGGCCGCGGTGGCGATCCCTAAGTATATTGATATGCGTACAGACGCGCTGAGTGCAAGCTTTGATGGCATGTGCGGTGGATTGAAGTCAAGCGGCGCAGTCTTGATCGCGTCTTCGTATACGGGGTATCCACGGGGAACGCTGAAGCCGTTCGCCAATGTTATTTCTAATACTGATTTAGGCGGCTCGGCAACGGCGACCGGGGCGACAGCAGCGAACGTAACGATTTCCTATCAGGGGTCAACCCGTCTATGCAATCTGACGGGAGTAGCGCTGTAATAATTTGACCATGCGTACCATGATTGGCAATGGGGAGAAGTCCCTATAGACAATTTATATAAAAAGGGTTGAATGCATTCCACCGTGATCCGCAAAAGAACGGTTTTGCTCTTCCTCACATTGACAGGCTTGCTCGCCTATATCAATTCCTTCAGCGTACCTTTTCATTATGATGATTTTCATTTTCTGAAAGAACAACTCATCATCAAGTCCTTCCCGCTTTATCTGGACTGGATAACCGGGCACTTCGCTGCGGTGATAACCAGCAGGGCTTTTCTTCTTTTTACCTTTTACCTCAATTATATGGCGGGTGGTCTGGATACGTTCGGATACCATCTGGTCAATCTGAGCATCCACATTGCTGTTGCTTTTACGTTCTATCTGCTGATCGCCCGCTATGTCGACAATAAAGACGATGATCGGTATCACGCCATAGCGCTACTTGCGGCGCTTTTCTTTACGGTGCATCCGATCAATACTGAAAGCGTAACCTATATATCGAGCCGGTCTTCGGAGTTGTCCACGCTCTTAATGCTGGGAACGATGCTTCTGTTTTTTCGAGCTACGGAGAAGGCATTCTCCCCCATCCTCTATGGGCTCGCCCTCCTCTGTTTTTTCCTCGGTCTGGCGTCGAAGGAGTCCGCGATTGTCTTGCCTGCCCTCCTTATCCTGTTCGATTATTATTTTGTTGTGAGGAAGGACCAAAATTTTCTCTCGAGAATTAAATTTCACCTGCCTTTTTGGGCAATAATGGCAGCGGGTTTTCTGTATTATGCCGGCAGTATCGCCCACCCTGAAATGTATGACCGACCCTGGACAACGCACCTATTGACTGAGATCAAGGTATTTGCTGACTATATCCGGCTGATGATCGTCCCCCTGGGACTGACGATCGACCATTCAGTTACAGAGTCGACCTCATTCGATCCTCGCGTTGTGCTTTCCATGGCGGTCGTCGCGGGACTTCTTCTGATTGCGTATCTCCTCAGAAATAAAAACCGTGTGCTGTCTTTTTCCATCCTCTGGTTCTTCATCAACTTGACGCCGTTTCTTGTAATGCGCATGAGCGATTACATGACAGAGCGATGGGTCTACGCTGCGGGGCTCGGCTTTTGCCTTGCCCTCAGCAAGCTGTTCGTTGATGCATCGCAGCGGTATACAAGAACCTGCATTGCCGCAATCGTCGGCATTGTCCTGCTCTTCGGCGTCTTGACCTTTATGCGGAATGACGTGTATAGAGACCCCATCACGCTTTGGGCCGATGCCCTAAAAAAAGCGCCCGAAAAAAGCAAGTCCTATGTCAATTTAAGTGCGGCCTATCTGGAACGTGGAAATATTGACAAGGCCATCGGCATTATGGAGCTTTCGCTGAAACAAGGCAACCGCGCGATCGCAACATACCTGAACCTGGCGATTGCCTATTTTATGAAGGATGACCTGAATAAGGCTGAGGAGATAATGTTGACCCTGAAAGGGTCGATCTCGGCGGAAATATACTATTACAATCTGGGTTCCATTTATAAACAAAAAAAAGATTACCGAAAGGCCATTGATACTTTCACAAAGGCCTCTGAGGGGAAAAACTATTCGCCCGCAGTTTTAGGATCAATCGCCGAATGTTACAAACAGCTCGGCAATAAAAAGAAAGCTGCGGAATATTACCTAGCGGCAGCAAAGGGTATCCCGCAAAAATCGGAAGATTACCTGATGGTCGCGCAGGCTTATTTTGAGCTGGGCGAGCCGGAAAAAGGCAGGGAAATCATGAACAAGGCCCTGCTGGCCGATCCGATGAACATATATATAAGAAATATCATCGCGACGACGTACCTTGAAAAGAAGAATTATAACGAGGCATTCAAGCATTTTTCAATAATGTCCAAAATGTCCCCTGGATACGCGCCGGCTTATAAAGGCATGGGACAGGTCCTGCTTGAAACTGGTAGCCGTCAGGAGGCGGGAAAGTATTTCCGGAAGGCGCTGGAACTCCTGCCGCAGGATTCTCCGGACCGGAAAGCCGTGCAGGACCTTCTGGACAGGAGCCGGGGATAGATGCTTCAGACGCCTTGAACTATCATCCTGATGTTGATATACTGTGAAAAACTATGGATCGTAAGGGTTTCACGCTCATAGAACTTGTGATGGTCCTGGTGCTTATCGGCATCATGGCTGCGGTTGTTATCCCGAGGCTGGGTACCATAACGACCACGAATGCCGCGGCGTTTACCGACAAACTGCGTGCGGACATCCGCTACGCGCAGGACCTTGCCATGACGAGAAACAGCAGGGCGAGGGTTTATTTCAATGGGACCGGCACCGCGCCAATTCCCGCCGGGTATGCCGTGGTGATCGACACGAGCGCCCTGCGCGATTGCAGCGGCTTTACAGCAGCGGTTGATCCTGCCGGAGGTGTGAGCTTGAGTGTCGTATTGAACACGGGAAACTATGCTGGTATTACCGTTACGCCTACGCCGGGGATGAACTGTCTTGAGTATGATTCTCTCGGCAGGCCATACAATTGTAATGCAGTCCCGGCGAACTGTTTGTCTCCGTCCTCCGGGCTGATGATTTCGGTGAACGCGAACGCGGTTGCCGTTGGCACCGTGACTGTTACGGCACAGACCGGAGCAGTGAATTGATCGAAGTCGAGAAGGATAAGAAAGTGGGAGGCTAAGACAAGACGTGCGGATTGCAGATGTCAGGATTATAACTCCGAACTTCGAACTCCGAATTCCGAACTCGAAGGGTTTCACCCTGATCGAGACCATTATTACCCTCGTGGTCCTCTCGCTCGCGGCGGTGGGCGTTCTTTCAGTCTTTACCAGCGGCATGAAAGGAAGCGCAAACCCGCTCATCCTCAGTCAGGCAACGCAGCTTGCGCAGGGGGAGATGGACCAGGTGTTCGGTGAAAAGGCGACGAACGGATTTAGTGCCGGCACATTAGTGACAGGCAGCCCGCCCTGTAATTCGACGATAGTGGCAGGGTTCTTTTGCACTCGTACAATCTGTTTTGTTCCTGCGGGAAACCTGAATGATCAGTCGAATTGCGCAGTGGCGACGAACTACAAACACGTGACCGTGACGGTCACTCAGCCGACAATCGGAAACGTCAGCGTGGAGTCGCTCATAACGAATTATTAGCAGGAGCCTCGAATGCGGATTGTGGGTTATATTGTGCGGAATACAAAAAGGATCAAGATGCAGGACGCGTCTTGCACAAGTTCAACGCCGAACTCAACGCTCCACACTCCGCACTCAAAAGGCTTTACCCTTTTTGAGGCCATCATTACGATCGTGATCGTCGGGATCATTTCCAGTATTGCGGCCCTGATCATCCTTGAGGGGATGAAGGCAAGCTCACAAGAGCAGAACCTCAGCGGTGTGCACTACCAGGCCAGGCTTGCCATGGAACGGATGGCGAGGGATATCCGGCTGATCAGGAGCACGGATCCGGCGGATATCACGGCCTATACGGCCACCAACCTTCGCTTTACGGATGTGAACGGAGCACCGTCGGGTTTTCAGTTAACGGGTACGACACTGAACCGGTGGAATGGAGTAGGGAATGATGTCCTGGCATCCGGGATCAGCGCGCTTTCCTTCAGTTATTATAAAAATGACAACACGGCCGCAATTCTGCCGGCGGATTTGAATCTATTGTGGTTCATCGATATTGTCATTACTTCCCAACAGGGTTCAGATACACTTCAGATGCGAACCAGGGTCCATCCAAGGAATTTTTAATAAAAGGGCCAAGGGTCATGGGTCAAAAAATACAGGTGCAGATATGACAATGTTGTATAACACAAGGGGTGTCTCTCTCATCGTTGCCATATTTATCATCGTCGTGATCGCGTTCATGGGAGTGATGTTGCTGACGATGGTCGGCACGAGCACCTTTACTTCGGTGAACGACGCGCAATCGACGCAGGCGCTCTCCATTGCCGAGGGCGGGGTGGAGTACGAACAACGAATTCTTGCACAAAATGTTGACTGGTATCGCAGTCCCGATCCTGTCGATACTACCTCGCCAAACCTGGGCGGCGGTTCCTTTATTGCGGTCACGAACATCCCGGCAACCAAGCTTAAGAAGCGCCTTTTGCCCGGTAAAACTCCCGCTACCGTTTACAGTACGAACCGCTTCCCCCCGTCTGGGTCATTGCAGATCGGCGATGATTTTACCGTTGACGCGGAGATTGTGCAATACACTGCGGTCGGCGTTGGAACATTTACCCTGGTGGTTTCGAGCGTTACTATTACTCATCCGAGGGGAAGTAATGTTTACCCGGTGACGAAGCTGTCACAGGCCTTACCTGCTAATTGCTCTTCGCCCACGTCCTTTATCATAGCGGCCAATGCCATACCGGCCAATAATAAATTCTTAAGTGGAGGCACACTCGACATCGAAGGTGAAGAGATCCTCTATACAGGATCTTCTCTTTCCGGCGTCACCATGACTGTAACGGGTGTTCAGCGCTGCCAGGATGCCGCATCGCAGACCACGCCGCCGTCGCATGCCCTAAATGCGCGGGTGACGCCGGTACTCGCAAACGGAGAATCCGCACATTATCAAGCTGAAATCACCTCAACCGCAACAGTGGGGGCCGCCATGAGGGTCGTTAAAAAGACAGTGCAACGATAACGAAGGAGGACGCCATGAAGATGCTGCTGAAGAAGATACTTTTATTAATTAGCATCGGCGTTGCGCTTTGTCTCTGGCAATCCCCTGCGGAGGCTGCTCGTACTTTTACTGTGACCAATACGTCGGCTGCCGAGTTTAACATGGACGGCACCGTCGATCATCCGATCAATGTGCGCTTTCAATCAACGAATGCGCCCGGGGGGACTAATAGCACAGATCAAATTTATCAGATCGTGTTCCAGATATCGGCAACATACACCTCGTTTCCAACAACACAACCCGTACAAGCGAATGGTTGGACTTGCACGAGGAATTCCTCAACCCAGGTCACGTGTGCAACGAATCGAACAGCCGGCCCAAACAGGATACCGAATTCCTCGCCGAATTATCAGGACTTTACGTTGAATATCAGAAGTGTTGCCACAACGTACGACATCATCGTCGGTTTCAGCCGAGTTACAGCGACATATTATCGGACAAATGGACGCACCAGTACGAGCGCTAATACCGCTACTGCCGCCAGATGGACATGGAAAACATTGGGCATAACCCTGACGGCGGTACCCGCCAGCCCCGGTTCCGGTTGCACCACGACTTTAACAATGCACATAACTAAATACTCTACAACCACCCCATTAACGATCACTCCGGTTCTCCAAACTCCTTCGGGCAGTGCTACTGCCACCTTGGTTAGCGGCCCAAGCCCCGCAACCCTGCCGCTTTCGACCGCCGGTCCCAGCGGGGATATCGTCTGGGTCTATAAAATTACCGGATCAACCGGGCAGTCAGTTACGTTCACCGGTTGTGCGCGTTCGGGTGGAGCCAACTGTACAACAACGAGCGGCAGCACAAGAACGTCAAGTACGGTTTCAACCTCGGTAACTGTTGCCGCCGGGATCAGCTGTGGATTATCCGCATCGATATCGAATAGCCAGATTTGCCTCTATTCGGGCGACACAACAACCTTTACGATGACGGTGACAAACACAACAGGTGGCACACTGAACAATGTCCAACCCTCAGCGCTGACTCCTGCAGTGCCACCAACGGTTCCGACAGTCGTGTTCGGTCCATTCAACCCGGCAGTACAGACTCCGATATCGTTACCCACGGGCAGCTCCAGAATGTTTACCTGGGCCGCAACCGTTTCAGGCAACCCGAATGATATCTATGCTGTCCAAGGCAATGCAACAGCGACCGGAGGTTACACGACCGCTACCGTGGTCTCTCCTTCACAGGATGTGGACGGGTACATCGCACCTCCCCCCGACGTAACAAATACCAGCAGTATAACCGCTGACAGCACTAATCTCGAGCTCGACTGGAATATTACGAACTTTGCCTGCTCCAACGTAAGAATAGTGAACATTGGCATCCCCGCCGGCTGGACCTTTGTCGATGATGGCGATGCTCTGGTGACTAATATGGCGCATACCCCTGACGACCTTTGGTTAAGATCCGCGGGGTCAACCACGTTTACGGCCCAGGCCCCTGCCGATTATATTCCGCCAGGGGGGTATGACGGCGATTTTTATCTGCTCTTTTCGCACACGCCGACTACATCCGGAACCTATACCTTCACCGTAACGATCGTTGATGATGCGGTTCCGGCGGTGACCAGAGTCAAACAAACGGCGGTGATCGTCAACCCATTTGACTCCAGCGGACCGAACTCGACTGACACCGGCATCTGGCACGAGGATTTAAAGTAAATCGACCTTGCTCTTTAAAAAAATAATCGCTAAAAATACCTTTCTTCTTGACAAATACGCGAATATTGTCTATCCTTCTCCCAATCTATAGAAAAATAGACTCAAACTCAAACCTAAACTTAAATTCAAGCTTATTCTTAGATTCAGTCCCTGTCAGGGAGAAGGTACATGAAGACATCAGAAATCATCAGCAAGCTCGAGATCCCGAGACACAAGCTCTACTACCTGGAGCAGAAGGGGTATATCAGCCCGAAACGCATCCCCATGGGCGACCTCGAGGCACGGGAATACAGCAAGCAGGACTTCGAGCGTATTCGGGCGATCTGGAAATATTTGCGGCGCGGGTACAAACACAAGGTGGCGTACCAGATGGCTTCGGAAGAGCTCAAGACGGAGAAGAATTAGCAGGCAGTAGACAGGTACAGGTGCAAGGTTGCCCCCTGTTCACCGTTAGGATTTATTAAGGACAAGGTCGCATCTTAAATGCTATGGGATTCTTTTCAAACGACATAACGGGCATCGATATCGGCGCGGGAAGCATCAAGGTCGTGCGCATCGCGAAGAGCGGGAAGCGTCCGAAGCTTTTGTCGGCAGTGCTTATGGAGTTTCCGCCCGACCAGGCCCAGGCCATGAGCATCAGCGCAGATCTCCGCCATCTCCAGGCCGGCAAGAAGATCGGCAGCAACAACATCGTTACCCTGATGCCCGGCAAGCACCTGACAATCCGCTCGCTCACCCTGCCCAAGATGCCGCTCAACGAGCTGCGCGAGGCGGTCCGCTGGGAGGCAAAGCGGCATATTTCGTATCCTGTCGATGCCGCCCAGATCGAATACCTTATTGTCGATGAAAAAAGAGAAGGCACGGTGGAGAAGTACGACCTCGTTATGGTGGCCGCTGAACGGGGAAAAGTGCTTGAGCATCTGATGCCGTTCCAGGAAGCGAAGATCAAAGTCTCAGCCGTGGACGCCAACGCGCTGTCGCTCCGCAATGTCCTCCGGTTCCGCGAGATCCCCGTTGACGCAAACACCCTCGTCGTGGACCTCGGCGCAGGCAAGACCGAGATCAATATTTTCAAGGGCGGGATCCTCCGCTTCAGCCGTTGTATCGAGAGCGGCGGGCTGGACATGACGCGCGCCATCGCCGATACGCTGGGCATCGGTTTGCAGGAGGCGGAAGACAAGAAGCGTGCCCTGAACGTTCTTACCCCGGCCGGCAAGGACAAGGCGATCGAGGCGGTCCAATCGCGGCTCGACGGTCTGCTCATGGAGATCCGCCGGTCGGTTGAATACTATAAAACCACGTTCCGGGAGAAAAACGTGGAGAGCATGATCTTGAGCGGCGGCGTTTCGCTCATGCAGGGGACGGCGGAATATTGTGAGCGATCTCTGGAGCATGGGGTGGAGATCGACCAGCCTTTTGACTGCCTGTCAAGTAAGAAGAACATGCTGGAGGAGTTCGGACCTGTTGCGCCGCGGTTTTCGGCGGCCATTGGGCTGGCGCTGAGAAAAGTTTAATATTCGCTTTTAGTTCCGGCATGTCCGGGTCGGTTTTCTCAAAAGCAGCGGCAGGATGAAAAAATAAAAATATCATGAAACCGGTAAAAGACTATATCAATCTGCTGCCCCAGGAGGAAAAGAAATCCTCTCCCTTTGCGACGTGGGGTGTTCTTCTGGCCATGCTGTTCATACTGGTGTGGCTGGTATTGTTCGGCTTGCAGGCGCGGCAGTACGCGATGTCGCAAAACCGGCTTGCCGCCCTGAACGCTCAGAAGCAGACACTCCTGCAGCAGATGGACGCCTTGCGTAAAGAGCTTGCGATCGTTTCACCAACGGGAATGACGCGGGACAAGGCCGCGTTGATCCAGGATATATTGAAGGAGCGGGTGCAGTGGTCGCGGGTATTCAAACAGCTTTCGCTCATTGTCCCCAAAGGCCTTTGGTTCGATTACCTGGAAGGCATTGCCGACGGCAAGGCACAGATCAGGATCAAGGGGGGCGCATTAAGCTATCTCTCGATAGCCGATTTTATGCGTTCCATGGAAAAATCAGGGTATTTCGAAGATCCGGAGCTTTCCTATGCTCAGAAGGCCGTGGTCCAGGGGCAGGACATGGTTGGCTTTGAGATCATCTGCGGCATGAAAAAAGCGCAGGAGGCGCGGTGATGGCTGATAAGCGGTCACTTGTTGACTATTGGCGGAAACTCACGAAGCGGGAGCGTATTATTGCCACGGTCACCCTGTTCTGTACGCTTTCATGGCTGTTCTATCAAGTGCCCTATGATATGCTGGTGCGGTCAGTATCTTCCGTCCAGACGAACATTCGCAACAGTGAGAATGATCTTCTTGACCAGACGGCGCAAATGGTTGAGCTCAAACGTCGCGCATCCATTGATATGTCGGCTTCAGCAGGATGGGACCTGGCCGACCAGAAGAGCGCTATCCTGTTCCTCGAGGATGTGTCCGGCGCCGCGCGCCGCATGGGGGTCAATCTGGTGGAGATCCATCCCGCCCGGGAAACCACCAAGGAGAAGTACAAAGAACTTTCTATGAATATCGACCTCAAAGGCCGCTACCGCGAGCTGGGAGAATATTTCAAGCGCCTTGAGAGCCTGCCCACGGTCGTGAACGTCCGCAAGATACGCATTGAATCCTGCCCCGATGCGTCTTCAGTGTGCGCAGCCCAGATCGAGGCGGTCACGTATATGGCGAAGTGAGAACCTATTTCGGATTACAGAATACGGAGCGCGGAACAGCACAGGGGCATTGAAACGTTTTGTGAATTTGAACTTATGCTTAAGGGACTAATATATATCATAATGACCGTGGCGGTCATCTTCACGACTGCGGTCCAGGCGCTGGAAGGTGCAGCGGAGAAAGACCCCTTTCATCCCTCCGCGGGCAGGCCTGTTGCGACCGCCCCGGGCCCGCCTTCCGGAGACGACTCCTGGGGCAGAGACCCCTTCAATAATCCTCTGGCAGGTAAACGGCCGGAGCAGAAAATGGCTCCTTCGCCTGGCCCCGGCCTTGTACTGACCGGAATTATTTTCAGCGAGGACGTCCGGCTGGCCATTATCGGCGGCGAGACGTATCAGGTAGGAGCAAAGGTCGGCGACAAGAAGCTGGTGGACATCCGCAGTCGGAGCGTGGTGTTCATGAGCGCCGCCGGCGAGAGAGAAGAAGTGTTCCTTAAAGATTTTACCATGAACAAGTGAGGAAGAGAGTCTATCGAGTCTGTTGAGTTTATGGAGTCTGAGGGGTCTGAAGGCGAAGCCGTCTCAACCCCCGGACTCCCGAGATTCCATTGGCTCGCCCGGAGGTGACTATGGTTCCCTGTACATCCCAATCCCTGTTTCGTCTGGCGACGCTCGCGGGCCTTGCCCTGTGGCTGATCGCCGCGCCGGCGCATGCCCAGACGGTAGACATTAAAAGAACGCATTCAGAGTTCTCCATGGAGTTCAGGGATGCTGAGATCAAGGACGTGCTAAGGGCCGTGGGACAGGCGGCGAACCTGAACATGATCGTGAGCGATGGGGTGAGCGGAAAGGTCTCCCTGAGCATTAAGAATGTCGATATCTGGAACGCCCTCGAGTCTATTTTGAAAACCAAGGGGCTCACCTACGTGAGGGATGCCAATATGGTCCGCATACTATCACTGGCCGAGGTGCGGGACAATGATATGGAGACCAGGGTCTTTCCCCTCGGACATGCCAGCAGTCAGGATGTTCTTCCCATCGTGACCGGGGTGAAAAGCGAGAAAGCGAGGATTTCGGTTGACAGCAGGATGAATGCGCTCGTGGTAAGAGATCTTTCGCTCAATATCGACCAGATGGCGCGTTTGCTCAAGAGCCTCGATGTAAAAATGCCGCAGGTCCTGATCGAGGCGAAGATCGTCGAGGTGTCGAGCAATTACGCGCGGGAGTTGGGGGTGCAGTGGGGAGGACAGTACTCAAGCACCAACGGCAAGGGAACGACCGTCGTGACCGGCGGCGCCTCGGGCTCCAGTAGTTCGACGAGCGGCTCTGCAAGCTCCACAATCGGCAGCAGTACGTTTTATCCCCTGACCGGTGACATCGGCCTGAGCGGCAATGCCTATGCCGTGAACCTGCCGGCAGCGGTGGGGAGCGGCTCCGGCGGCGCGATCGGGATCTCCTTCGGCAAATTGGGCGGCGCTCTCTCGCTTGATCTGCAGCTGTCCGCCATGCAGACCACGGGGAACGGGAAGATCCTGTCGAGCCCGAAGGTCATGACGATGAATAATAAGGAAGCGAAAATATCGAGCGGTATCGATATCCCGGTCCGGGTGCTGACCACGACGACGGCCGGCACCTCCGCGCAGGTCCAGATCATTTCCACGAGCTTGATGCTGTCGACCACGCCGACGATCGCCCAGGACGGCCGGATCACCCTTGCGATCAAGGTGGAGAAGTCGGAACCCGACTTTTCCCGGCAGGTTGACAATATCCCGACGATCACGAAACGGAATGCAAACTCAGAGCTGGTGGTGAATGACGGTGAGACGGTCGTGCTCGGCGGCATCCTCACCAAGAGCGAGGGCCAGTCCGAGTCTGCTGTCCCGCTCCTGTCGAAGATCCCGGTCATTGGTTGGCTCTTCAAGAAGAAGAGCAAGTTTGAAAACCAGGATGAGCTCATGATCTTCATCACGCCGACGATTGTCAAGGAATAAACACAGGGCCGCGATGCGGGATTTAGAGGATTCGGTATGAAGATGACACTTCCCTACTATTTGATCATCGGCATTCTCTTCAACGCGCTTCTGCTGGGAGGCTGCGGAGGAGGCAGTAAAGACAGCCCGGGTGTTACCGTGAGCGCAATGATAACGCCGACCTACAATGCGGTCAGCACAACGTCAGTTGACGCTGTCCAGGATACATGTGTGAGCGGGAGTTCAACGCAAGCTGAATATTTTGCGGACCATGGCGCAACGGTGACGTTCAGCGCGCGTCTTATCAACCCGGGTAATATTATCAAGGATATGACCGTCTCACTAGATCGATACACCATTAATTACAATAGCTCTGCGGATTCGCCCGGCGCACCTCTCATTCAGGCGGACAGCCGGGAAATGGCGCTCAGCTTCCTGGTGAGCGGCGCTAGCACTGTTTCGGTCGAGACATCAGCAACGTTTGTTGATCTGGTGCGAAAAAACAAGTATCTGGCCGATATGCAGTCCGGCGCCTATCAATCAAGCCCCGGCTATCTCAACAATTACATCGCCACCTATACCTTCGAAGGGCATAGTGAAAACGGCGTAAGCTTTTCGGTTACTGCGCAATCCACTTTTCAGATCGGCAGTTTCAATAATTGCCCGGCTGGCTATAATCCGCAGTAGGGTGCTTTCCCTCCCATGACAGCATTGTCCACAGGCACGAAAAAGAAAACTCAGCAGGGAAGATTGCATATTTGTTCATGAGATCAGAGAATTGCGATTGACTCCCTTCCCCACTCTGTCGTAATATGATAACCCATGGAAACCAGCCGACGGGATTTCATCAAAAAGGCGCTCACCGGGGTGCTCGTTCTGCTCGGGTTTGGGTTCCTGGTCCCCGCTGCCACGATAGTTGCGCCCATCAAGAGCCGTGATAAGGAGCTGGCCTATTTCCCGCTCCTTGCCGAGGAGGAGATCCCGCGGGTCGGTGTGAAAAAGGCGGAGCTTACGTTTGCTGTCCAGGGCAAGGAAAGAAAAGCCAGGGTCTTTATCGTCTCGTCTCCCGATGGTCCTGACGTGTTCTCCGCCACCTGCTCTCACCTCGGATGTCTCGTAAATTATCACAAGGAAAAGCATGAGTTCGTCTGTCCCTGCCATGGGGGGCGGTATGATCTGACCGGCAGGAACATTGCCGGCCCGCCTCCCGCGCCGCTGACGCGGTACCCCCTGAAGATAGAGGACGGTACGTTGTTCGTCGGGGTCAAGGTCTAGCACGATGAGAATTCTCGACTATCTCAATGCCCGCATGGGGATCACCAGCAGACACCGGAGAGTGATGGACAAGCCGGTGCCGGGGTGGATCAACTATTTTTACTGCTTCGGCGGCGTCACGTTCACTTTGTTCATCGTGCAGCTCCTGACCGGTCTGCTGTTGTCTATTCACTACATCCCGTCTGAGGCGGAGGCGTACCCCAGCATTCAGCGTCTGCACCAGACCGTGCCGCTCGGCGGACTTCTCCATTCAATTCACCACTGGGCCGCGAACCTCATGGTCGTGATGGTCCTTCTCCACATGCTCAGGGTTTTCATCACCGGCTCCTACAAAAATCCGAGAGAACTGAACTGGGTCGCAGGCGCCCTGCTGTTGGCGATGACGCTGGCGTTCGGTTTTACGGGCTACTTGCTTCCCTGGGACCAGAAGGCGTACTGGGCAACGGTGGTGGGGACCAACATGCTCCGGTCAATGCCGCTCTTCGGGCCGCATCTCGCCGCCCTGGTACGCGGCGGCACAGAGGTGACAGGCCAGACGCTCCTCCGTTTTTACAGTATGCACATACTCTGGTTCCCGGTCTTGACGGTGTTTTTTCTCTGGGTCCATTTCCATATCCTTCGGAGGCTGGGGATATCAGGGGGAATGTAGCGTCAGGAGTAGTCAGGCGAATGCTCCACGAACCGTATTTTGCTTCACACAGGATTGGCATGCCAGATAGTAAAAACGATAAAAAATTCTATCCCTATTCCTTTTTCGAGATCATGCTCGTGGCAATGTTCACGGTCGAGGCGGTGCTGCTCCTCGCCGTCCTGTTTCCGCCGCCGATCGGCAGGGAGATAGACTTCTCCGCCCAGTACAGCCCGCGGCCTGAATGGTATTTTCTTTTTCTGTATCAGCTCACCAAGTACTTTTCCGGCGGATGGACGTTTGTTGGCGCCGTGTTGCTGCCGGGTCTCGCGTTCAGCGCACTGTTGCTAACGCCGTTCCTCGACAGGTCTCCATCAGCCGGGCTCCGGGAGAGGAAAATCCCCGTACTCGTTGCCTTCGGCCTGCTCGCCCTCGTCATCGCACTGACCCTCTTGTCGCTGCTATAAGCGATTCATGCAAGGTCATAATAATATCAAATAGAGGATTTCACTGTGGCAAAGGCGTGAAATCGTAAAAAGGAGTCTTGACAGGAAACGCGGTTTTTGCTAAGTTACTACACTTGCTCCACACCGTTCCCTGTTTACGCTCAGGACGGACTTCATGGTTAGTTCCAGTTTACACATGAGGAGGTGATATCCGGTTCAAAACGCCTCATACCGTCGTATTATGCGTATCACGGCTTATCATCAACGGGTCGTTTTCGTGAATGACCCGAATTTTCTTACTTCGCTCAAGGAGGACTCACATGTCAATCAAGACTGCAACACCAGACCAGACACTGGACACACTCGGAAGGGTGTGCCCCTATCCGCTGCTCCTTACCAAGAAGGCGATCGAGAAGCTCTCAAGCGGCCAGACGATCAAGGTGCTCTGCGACGCCCCGGCATCGGCCGAGGACAGCATTCCGCGGTACTGCGAAAAAAACAACCTGGCCATCGAGACCGTGAAGATCGAGGACAAGGGCATGTGGGAGATCTACATCAAGAAGTCGTAACAGCTGCAAGGGACCACCCGGGGAAGTGGACCATTTGCACAAAACCATAGGGGGAACATTCTAAGGAGGGGGAAGAATGGTTTCTATGATAGCGTTTATCGTGTCCGGTCTGCTCATCGGCGCGGCATTCGGATTTGCTCTGCAGCGCGGCAGGTTCTGCGTGAACTCCGCGTTTCGTGAGGTGCTCTTTCAGGACTACACGATGCTCCGCGCGTATCTGCTCGCTGTAGCGGTCACGATGATTGGGGCTAATCTGATCGAAGATATGGGGTGGATCCAGCACGTCAACGAGGCCGGGGTCATGGCGCCGGTCGAGCTGTACCGCCAGGGCTTTGCGCCCTTCGCGAACATCATCGGCGGATTCATCTTCGGCATGGGCATTGTGCTTGCCGGCGGCTGCGGCAGCGGCATCCTGTACCGTGTGGGTGAAGGGAACCTCGCCTATGTGATGGCGGTCTGCGGTTTCATCTTCGGCATTGTCGTGATGAGGTTCGGCTTTCTGAAGCCGGTTTTCGATGCATTGACGAACTATCAGGTGTCCGTCGGCGAAGACACCGTCCCGACGCTCTACAATATCATCGGTATCAACAAGTGGATCGTCATCGCGGTGGTCACCATACCGATCCTCTACTTTGTGTTCCAGGGCAAGCCGTTCCAGAAGGCGAAAAAGGGGTATTCCTGGTCCCTCGCCGGCCTCCTCGTCGGCGTCATAGCCATAGCGGCATTCTGGGCGTCCGGCTACTTTACGGGCAGGGCCCGCGGGCTCTCGTTCACCGGTCCGGTCCGCGAGTTTTTTCTCGGGGTGTTCTTCGGGGACTCCAAGGTCCCTGCAGCCGAGTCCACGTCGATCCTCGGTATAACGATGTCCTGGAGCGCCTTCTACGTGCTTACGGTGCCGATCGGCGCATATATCAGCGGCAAGTTCATGAACGAAGTGAAGCTCAAGGTCCCGCCTGCCGATGAACTCCTGAAGGTGATGTTTGGCGGATTCGTCATGGGAGTAGGCGCGCAGCTCGGCGGCGGCTGTAACATCGGACACAGCCTGACCGGCGTGTCCACCCTTGCGGTATCAAGCTGGGTGGCAAACGCCTTTATCATTCTCGGCAACTGGACCATGGTTTACTTCCTGCTCATCAAGCCGATGCAGGATATGGACGTGTAGCGTTCGACGATTACCAGCAGGGCCGGGTGGGGATTCCTGCCCGGCTCTCTTTTTTGCTTGAATATGAGTAAAACAAGTGTTACAAATCCAGAGATCTATGCGTTCAGTCCTCTATACGCTTTTTTTGGTATAGTTGCTTTAATCTGTTTGAGAGGAGGTGATACATATGGCAAGTGCGAAGCTGGGCATCATGGTCACACAGTATGCGAACCTGGAGCATATCATCGGCGTTACCAAGGCAGCCCGGGCAGCAGGGCATCCGGTCCAGATTTTCATGACCGACGAGGGAGTGAAATTCTCCCGTGACCCGAAATTTCTGGAACTGCTCAAGGTTGACGGCGTCGAGATCTCGGTCTGCGACCACAGCTGCGAGCGGGTCGGGGTCCATGACAAGACCGAGGGAATATCGTACGGCAGCCAGTACAACAACGCCGGCATGCTGCATGACAATGAGCGAGTACTGATATTTTAAAGGAGTGTGACCATGGGAGACACAAAAAGAATAGCCGTTATCGTGAGAGACAGGCCGAGTGAGGCCCTCCGTGTTGCGGGCGGGCTCACGCTTGCGGACGATACCATTGAGATCTTTGTCCTCGACCGTAAGCTCGACAAGAACGATCCGGAGATAGCGCAGCCGTTCGAGCTGGCCACGGAACTTGAGTTGAAGATGTACTCCAATAATCCGGAAAACGGCTTCACAACGATCACCCTTGAGGAGATGGCAAAGAAACTCCTAGAGTATGACCTTGTGGTGCCGTACTAAGTGAAGGGGGACCGCACCATGAAAATTCTGCATATTGTGAAAAAAGCGCCGGACGCAAGCACGAAGAAGATAATTGAGGCGCAGGCGTCGGGCAATCAATCGAAGATCATCGATCTTACCCAAGGCGGTATTGCATACGATAAACTCGTGACGGACGTGTTCACCAGTGACAAGGTCTTTTGCTGGTGAGGGGCGACAAGCAGGCCTTACCGCGTGCGAGGGAACGAGTGAGGAACTGTCAGCCATTGTGAACGGACGGCAGGAAAACCTGAAATTCTCGATACGACCCTACGAGCTGTCGTCATCTCCACGAGAAGGGGTCTTCAGCCTAAAAAAGCAACTGGCCGCAGAAATCAAAGAGAACCCAGAGAAAAATAAAAGACTTGATCTGATAAATCAGTACATCAAAAGGGCAAGGTCTTTTACAGCAGTAGGAGTTGATTTTCTTTGCGTTCGGAGCCTGCGATCGATTGGCTCTATCGGGGCGGCTTTGTGTGATCAACAGCTGTTTTTTAGGTTCATCGATCATGTGGAACAGACAAAAGACCGCTGCCTTGCAGGGGAGGGGAATGACCGGTTCAAAATTACGTGCAGACCTGCTCCAGGAGTGTAGGTCGGGAAAGAAGACTGGCGGTCTCATTACGTCATCCCCGTCATCGGATCTTCCCCGAACCGAGGACATCATCACTATGGTCAGAAAAAATGGAAAGCAGGTTCAAATAAGCGGATCAGTCAACTGCCGGTATGGCTGCGCAAGCTGAAGATATCAGCTATGTTCTAATAGGATCAAGCGTATTGCCGTGTTGACACGGCAGCCTCCGGGTAACGAGATACAATCCTCGATCAGAGAATGATCCCGCATCAACCGCACCCCTGTTCTCCGATAACTTCCGCCGCACCAGTGTATAAAGCTCATGTTCAATATTCATACCTCGTTCCGTGAAGAGCAGCTCAAGTTTGTCATAAGGCACGGTACCGTCGGGGATCAGGACCGGTTTCATGTCCTTTAGCAGTGATGCTTCATCGCTGTCGATCCGGTGATGGTCCATCCCATATCCCCTTACCCATGTCAATGCATATTCGATCCCTGAAACCCGTTCACTCTCCGGTCCATGGCACACCAGACGATGAGCTCAAAATAGTCGTCATTGATCCGCAGGCTTTTCGTATCGGCAGTATTGCGGGTTTATCCGTGCATGATTGCTTCCGGAAAGGACAGGTGTAAGCAGGGTTGCCCACAGAAAGGATTATATCGGCAGGATTGATGGGAAGCTTTAAAAAGTTCGGCAACTGCATTCGAATCACCTCAGCAGTGAGCCCCATACATTACAGGATAATCGCGTACGAACGCTCTACCAGGGGGATCGTGCGAAAGGCTCATCCGCATTCTGCGCTGTCTTTAAAACTCGAACAGCAGTCCCATCAGATAAGCGGTGCCGCCGAGATCCACTGACAAGGATTTGACCTTCGCCTTCGTCCGTTCGACCTCGACAAAGAAATAGGTGTGGTATACACCATCTTCACTGTATAAGTTGTCAGCCGCGCTCTCGTCGAGATTGTCCAGGGAAAGCTGCAGGCCTCCCCTTATATGGTAGCCGTCCGCGGAGCCGCGCGCCTGCCCCTGGCTCTCGACCGTCTGGCGGTAATACATTCTGGTCCAGCCGCCGCCGATGTACGGCACCACCCATTGATTTTCAGTTATAATACCGCGCACCAGAACAAAGACGTTGAGCGGAGTCACCTTGTAGGAGACTTCTCCAGATAAGGTACCATGGATCGGCGCGGTGGCCTGGCCTCTGTCTTTGGCCATCCCCCCGCCGACCCCAATCTCGACCTGGCGCAGGATCTTGTACGCCAGCGTTCCTGCATACTCCGGCATGTCTTTCTTGCCGTAGTACGTCGACCAGTCTCCAAGGGCCGGGGCGAACATGCCTCCCTTTAGTTCCAGCGACCAGTAGGGACGTGCAAGGAGCGGCTCCTCGGCATATGCAACTGCCGGTACAGTAAGAGCGAGTAAAAGCAGTATGATCTTTTTCACAGGGACCCTCCCGAACCGGAAAGTTTCTTTCTGGAAGAACGATACGCCATCGTGAGAGCAATCGTCAGGATGAACAGGGCAACGAGAGTCTTGATGAAGAACGATGTTCTTGTCATTAAGAGCGCCGCGCCGACCGCGGGCATCAGCGCTGCCCTGATCACGGGCTTATATGCCGGGTGGGCGTCGATATAGGCAGCGGCAACCGGGCCGTGCTCGTAATACCACTTGACGAATGCGCTGCCTGCGCTGTTCGTGAGCAGATAACGGTCGCGGAATTCGCGCAGTGCCTGCACCTCCGGCGCTGAATAATATCCAAAGGCCGCTGTCGCGATAAAGCAATGCGGGCCCTGGCTCGTAAGGTTCGGATATGCCACGAGGGCCTCGGGAAAATCACTCAAGATGTTCGAAAGGCCGCTTTCCATGGCGCTACCGAAGCTTACGCTCGATTCCAGGGAATAAGCGCTTTCGTGACCTATGCCGGGGTCGTAGGGGCCGGTACTGTCAATAGCGGTCACTGCAATATAGGTTGTGGGCTGGGCAATGGCCGACACCGCAACGAAGTATGTTTGGCCGTTCGTAAGACCGGACAGAGTATAAGTTGTTGTATTGCCGACGTCGATAGTCGTGCTCGGCGGAGAAGACGTGCCGTAGTAGATCCGGTAACCCGTAGCTCCGTCAACGGCATCCCAGCTCAAAGCGAGGCTTTCGTTAAGCGGGGAAACCGAGGTGAGCGTCGGGTTTGCGGGGGTGGTGGTGACGCCCGAGATCAGACCGCTTAATGTTGCGGAAGTTGTCGCAGCGGACGGAATACTTATCGGGGATATGCCTTCTGTTGCGCCAGTGCCGGTATAGACGCCGGATGTGGCCCCGTAATAGACCCGGTAACCTGTCACAAGATAACTGTTATTTGCATTCCAGCTCACTGAGATGATATTCGTTGTCGTATCCAGAGAGCTGGCCACCCCGGACACCATAAACGGTATCGTGTCCGCGGACGAACCACCGTATACGCCCATATCAATAGCTGACGAATCCAATCCGCTGTTAATGCAGGGTGAGCCCGCCTTGAGATGAAAATCCCCATTTGCCGCGTCAACGAAAAGTGGATCGCTCGAAATATTACCATGAGTGTCGCTCGCCTGGCCGTTCAACGGGTCTGTGGCATTTGACGGGAAAAAATCATTATAGGTGACATTTGTCGTGGTAAAGACCGTCAGCGGCGAAAGCGCGGTGGTGTTGGAGGAAAAGATATTGTTTTTTACCGGTAGATCAATGGAACTGCTGATCGCAACATTATTGATATAGAAGGTATTGTTCGTGATGCTGGTTTGAGCAGTGCTTTGAGTTAATTGAACAGCCGTCCCGCTCGACCCAAGATTGAAGATATTGTTCTTTATCGTGGCGGTTGCGTTGTTGGTGATGCCGATCCCAATTTGCGCGTTCTGGAAGGAAAGGTTGAAAATAATGGGATTCCCACCGCTTACTGAGATAAGGGTTCCGCTCCCGCCGCCGCTCAGGATGGTCCTTGCGGTTTCTCTGCCCCTGAGCGACGTAATCCCGGTGCCCAGAGTAACTGATTCGTTATACGTTCCCGCTTCCACCTGTATGGAAAAGGTGGCTGTGGTGCCGGTCGTAGAGGTGATGATATTGTTCGCATAGTCTAGGGCAGCCTGAATGGTCGTGAAGCACGTCGTGGCGGATTGATCGCATGTTGCATCGTCTTTCTTGACGGATAGCGTTGTATCCGATGCCTGGGCCATATTCAGGGCAAGTGTCGAATGGAGGATGAGCGCTGCGGTCAAGACCAGTAACATGGATTTTATCGATTTCATGATAATGGACCTCTCGAGTATGGCGTGAATTCCTATACGAAAATACCTGAATATGGCAAGAAAGTCAAAGGAAAATCGTTCGCAGGGAATATTGCCCGAACTGCCGCCGGCGATTGATGGATGGAAACATTATTCATTGTTCCGCTCGCGGGCCCTGTGTTATACTGCAGTGGTTTTTCAGGAGGCTTGCACATGGCGGCAGTTCTGCATATTGTCTTCATCTGTCTGCTCTCTCTGCTGTCTGCGGTCCCGGCGTCTGCATACCAGCAGATGGAGTTCGTGCGCGAGATCGGCGAGATGGGTGGTCAGGCGAAGCAGCGTCAATTCAACGGACCCCGCGCTCTGGCTGTTTACGGACACCGCCTGTACGTTGCAGATACCGACGGTCACCGGATCGTGGAACTGGACCAGGACGGCAATACCGTCTCGACCTGGGGCAGCAAAGGGAGCAAGCCCGGCCAGTTCAGATCGCCTGCGGGGATCGCGATCGACGGGCGCGGCCGCGTCTACGTTGCGGACACCGGCAACAACCGCGTGCAGGTTTTCGACGGGGAAGGGAAATGGCTCCGCAGTTTCGGCGCCAAAGGCGGCGGGCCCCGCGAGTTCAGCTCGCCCATCGGGATCGCTGTGTCGAGCGGACTGGTCTACATCGCCGATACCGGCAACAGCCGCGTTCAGGTGCTGACAGCTGACGGCATTTTCATGACTCAGATCGCGGCGAAGATCGCGAAATCCGAAATGAAGTCTCCGGTAGGAGTGGCCGTGGATGTCCAGAACCGCGTCTATGTGCTCGATGCAGGTAAAAACATGGTGCGCGTGTTCGAACCCTCCGGCACGCAGGCCGTGGCATTCGATTCCCGGGGGAGCAGCATGGCAGGATTCGATAAGCCTCAGGGCGTTGCCGTGGATGTCCGCGGGAACATCTATGTTGCGGACACGGGCAACTTCAAGATCAAAAAGTTCGATGGCCAGGGGAACCCGGTCTGTTCAAGCGGTTCCGCGGGCGATGGCCACGGACAGTTCTATGTTGCCGCGGGGCTGACCGTTGACCGGGAGGGAAAGATCTGGGTGATCGACGCGGGTAAGAACACGGTCCAGGTGTTTGCAGCGGAGCATGACGACGCGCCGATGCTCACACCGGCGTCTCCGCTGCCGACAGTGGAGTTTCTCAAGGAAATGCCCGGCAAGGCCGTGGCGATCACGTTCAACAACGGCGCATGGGGCATCCTGGGTGATACCCTCTCCACTCTGGGTGCTGACGAGGTCCGCACCATCGGTTCGCGAGGCGGCAAACCGGCGTTCTTTAAGAACCCTCGCGGGCTTGCAGTGGACGGCCAGGGGAACTTCTGGGTCGCTGACACGGACAACGATCGGCTGCAGAAGTTCAGCCGCGAAGGGAACCTCCTGCAGGTGATCGGAAAGGCCGGTAGCGGTGAGGGCGAGTTCCATACACCGTCCGGCATCGCAGTGAGCCCGAAAGGGAACCTCTGTATCGCCGACACCGGGAACAAACGCGTGCAGGTCTTCAATGACAGGGGTGCCTTCATCGGCAGTTTCGGAAAAAACGGAAAGCTGGCCGGCCAGTTCAATGAGATCGTGGACATTGCGGTGGATGGAGCGGAGAACCTGTATGTGGTGGACCGGGGGAATGACCGGATCGCGAAGTACGACAGCGATGGGAGACTTCTCTGGGAAGCAGGGAAGACCGGCACTCAGGACGCCGAGTTCAAGGAACCTGAAAATATCGTGGTCTCTCCGGACTATGAAGTGTACGTGCTCGATGCGGGGAACGCCCGCATTCAGGTATTTGACAGCAGCGGAAGGTTTCTGAGAAAGTTCGGGAGCGAAGGCTCCCTGCCCGGCAAGTTTCGGGCGCCCCTCGGGCTGGCACTGGAAGAGGGCCGGTGGCTGTACGTGGGCGACCGCGGAAACAACAGGGTGCAGGTCTTCCTGCTGAAGCACGCACCGGCAGTCCCGAAAGAGCTGTCTGCCCAGGCGCGCGCAAACCTGGTCCAAGTGAGCTGGAAGGGCAATACGGAGACCTATCTGGAGCAGTATAAGATCTACCGGGCTGATTCTCCGACAGCGGTATTCACACTCGTCGGTACGTCGACAACATCATTCTATCTGGACAAGAACCTGCAGACCAACCGGTCCTTCCATTACCGTGTGAGCAGCCAGGCACAGGATGGGTACGAGAGCGCATTGTCGGATTTCGTTTCCGCCGTCACGCCAAAGCTGGTTCCCGGCGTTCCCACACGGGTCAGGGCCGAGGCTCAGGAGAAACAGATCACGATCTCGTGGTTGCCGAATCTTGAGCCCTTTATTAACCATTACCGGGTGTACCGCACCAAACAACTTTCCGCAGGCTTCGAGCTCGTAATCGAGACGGACAAGACCATTTTTACAGACGACCCGCTCGAGGACCAGACCATCTACTATTACCAGATCACCGCCGTGGGCAAGGAGGGCGATGAAAGTCCGGCGAGCCAAGTGGTCTTTGCCTCGACGCCCAGGGCACCGCTCGTTGTGCCGCCGCTCTCGATAACCAGGATCGAGGCGGACGAGATCTTCGCGTCGATATATCAATATTATGGGTCCCATATGCTCGGAAAGGTCGTGATCGCGAACAACTCCGATAGAGCCTATCAGAAAGTGAAGATGAGCCTCATGGTTAGGGATTACATGTACTCCCCCATGGAGACCGAGATCGCCGAGATAGGCGCGAAACAGCAGATCAAGGTCCTGATAAAGCCGCTCTTCAACAATATTGTCCTCGAGGACACCGACAACACGCCGCTTCGGGGCGAAGTGACGCTCACCGTAAATGATGGGGGCGAGCCCAGGACTGTGAAGAGGAGCTTCCCGTTAATCCTCTTTGAGCGGCACGCGATGCGGTGGGATCGGAAGGCAAAGCTCGGCGCGTTCGTAACGCACAAGGCCCCCGTGGTGGCGGGCTTCAGCAGGCTGGTGGTCCAGCAGTATATTGATGCTTACCCGAATGTGCCGCGGTCTATCGTAAATGCGAGGGGCATCTTCGATGCGCTGGGTGTTCTGGGGCTCAAGTACCTTGTAGACCCCACGAGCCCGTTCACGGAGTTTTCCGATAACGCATCGGCGGTTGACTACCTGCAGTTCCCCGGAGATACGCTCTCGAGAAAAAGCGGAGATTGCGACGACCTCTCGGTCCTGTTCGCGGCATGCATGGAGAACATCGGTATCGGGACCGCATTCGTAAAAGTCCCGGGCCACCTGTTCGTGATGATCGACACCGGCGTTCTTGAGAAGGACAAGATGACGCTCGGGTTCCCTGACGAACTGCTCGTGCTGCG
Source organism: Nitrospirota bacterium (assembly GCA_963796285.1). Classification (GTDB taxonomy): domain Bacteria; phylum Nitrospirota; class UBA9217; order UBA9217; family UBA9217; genus JALNZF01. Next base: position 127,476 of record CAWCKW010000003.1, on the reverse strand, counting down.
CCAGGGGATGGTCTGGATACCAGTGGAGATGACCATGGTGGGAGCCTCCTTCACCCGGGCATGGCAGAAGGGCGCGGAGGAATATCGCGATTGGTCGGCCAGGAAAAGCGTGGACATCATCAGTGTACAGAAGGCCTGGGAAGAGTTCATGCCGGTCTTGCTCCCGAAAACGGACTTTCGCGTGAAAGTCAAACGCGACGCGATCGAGGAGGCATATAAGGACGAGCTGGAAACTCTTGGCCGTCAGCGCCTTATGAACGTTTCAGCCGGCTATCGGGAGATGCTCAAAAAAAATCCCCACGACATGAATGCCCTTGCCCAGCTCGGCATCCTCTTCGCGGAGAACGGTCTAACTTCAGAAGCGCTCGAACAGTTCCAGAAGATGTTGGCCCATGACAAGACCAATGCCCTGGCGCTCAATAATATCGGGAACATCAGCTACCAGGAGAGCAGGTTCGACGACGCGCGCCAGGCCTATGAGGCGGCGCTCAAGGCATCCGCGGAAGAGCCGGGCATCATGGTGAATCTTGCCCGCACCCTGCTCCAGACAGGCAAAAAAGAGGAAGCCAAGAAGCTTTTTCGAGAAGCAGCCGCGATCGACCCGAGGGTCCTGCGGCAGTATGCGGACCTCGCGGAGAGTTTGGAGATCGTGAAATAATACCTCAGATACACGAAGCAGGATTCCTGTTTCCCCTCAGGAAGGAGTAATGTTGAAAAGGCTGTTAATTTTTTTCACAATTATCACCCTGTGCTGTACATCGGCCCTGGCCGGGGAACAGAAGGGACTGATCCTTGCGGACTGGCTCAAGGTGATCCAGAAGAAGATCGAAGCGATCGTACCGAAGATGACGTTGCCCCCGAGCGCGGGGGTCGCAGGTGAGCGGGGCGCAACGGAGGGTCCATTCGCCAAGCTTTATTGGAAGGGCAAGACCGATGACGAACTGGTGACGGAAGAAGAGCTGACGAAGTTCAAGGCGGCCGTCGAACGCGCTGCGAGGGGTGAGAGAGAAGCTGCCATAACGCGGCTGGAAAAATTTCTGGAACAGTATCCGGACAGCGCGTTGGTCCCCGATGCAAAGAAAACATTGGACCTGGTGAAGGTTGAGGCGATAGAAGAGAAAAAAGCGGCAGTTAAGAAAGAAAAAAAGGAGTAGAAGCGCAATGCGGCACGCTCGAAACCTGCGATATCTTGGCGGTCCGGTTAAAAGATAAATGACGTGTTTCAATGACATCACCACGCCCTCACCAATTGTTTTTTCTGGATGTTTTTCTGACAATCTGCTACTCTCTACTGCATGAAAAAACAACGTACCTTCCGCACCCCCTGGTCCTATCTTCCCACGCTCTACTTTGCCGAAGGCCTCCCCTACGTGTTGATCAATACGGTCTCGGTCATCCTGTACAAGCGCATGGGCATCGACAATGCCCACATCGCCTTCTGGACGAGCTGGCTCTATCTCCCCTGGGTCCTCAAGATGTTCTGGGGGCCGGCTGTCGATGTGTATTCCACCAAGCGGAAGTGGATCCTCAGTACCCAGGCGGCGATGAGTCTCTGCATGTTCGTCATCGCCTTTTCGCTCAGGACGGAAGCGTTCTTCTTCCTGTCCCTGGCAGCGTTCTGCGCGGGGGCCTTCATTTCCGCGACCTACGACATCGCTACGGACGGGTTCTACATGCTCGCGCTCACGGAGAAGGAGCAGGCCCTGTTCGTAGGCCTCCGGGCCGGGTTTTACCGGCTGGCGATGATCTTCGGCTCCGGATTTCTCGTGTACGTTGCGGGTACGCTCGAAACATCGAGCAACGATATCGCGCGGAGCTGGTCGACGGTCATGGTCGCATCCGGCTTGATCTTCGCGGGGGCGGCGGTGTATCACAAATTTTCGCTCCCGTTCCCCGCGTCCGACAGAGGTGGTCCGGGGAAAGAAATGGAAGGGACCGCGTCATTTGGCGAGGTTTTCAGCGCTTACTTCCGGCAGGAGAAGGTCGGCGTGATGCTGGCGTTCATCCTGTTCTATCGCCTGGGCGAGGCCATGCTCCTGAAACTGGTCTCTCCCTTTCTTCTCGACGCTTCGGGTGTCGGCGGGCTGGGTCTCACGACCAAAGAGGTCGGTCTCGTTTACGGCACGGCAGGTGTTCTGTGTCTGGTTTTCGGCGGGATCCTTGGAGGCTGGCTCATCTCGCGGTTCGGGTTCAGGCGCTGCGTCTGGCCCATGGTGATCGCCATGCATTTGCCGGACCTGTTCTTCGTCTACATGGCCTATGCCCAGCCCGGCATCGGCTATGTATATCCGCTCGTGGCGATGGAGCAGTTCGGCTACGGGCTGGGGTTCACCGTGTTCACGGTCTATCTCATGTATTCGGCGCAGGGAAGATTCAAAACGTCTCACTACGCCATCTCGACGGGAATCATGGCCCTCGGCATGATGCTTCCGGGGTTCGTGAGCGGCTGGCTGCAGCAGGCGGTGGGGTACAGGATGTTTTTCATCATTGTCTGTATGATGACCATTCCCGGCATGCTGACGATACCGTTCATACCAAAAGACAGGATGGAGAAGCAAAGATGAATGGTCTGTGTCAGACTCGTCCGGATGAAAAATTCGAATAGAGGCAAAAAAGCTTTTACCACAGAGAACACCGAGAAAAACGTGTACGTCAAGCGTTGGGGAAAATGCATTTGAGCAGCGGTAAGGAAAACCTTTTATCCAGCAGCGTTCTACCCGTCCTACCCAGTGACCTCCCTATGCTCTGTAATGGACTGTTTTATTTTGCCTACTCATGGCTGAATCCGGTGGCCAACACGTATCCTATTATGACACCAATGAGCGGGCCGATGGTCTCTCTGCCTATGACGTTTGTCACACCAAGCGCGAGCATCAGGGGCAGAACGAACACAATTGCAATGAACTGTAAGGCTTTGGTCCCGATCACCGCGTTCTGCTTAATGATGAGATAGTAGATGCCTCCCAATCCTCCTGCCATGATAAGCACGGCGATTATTGCGATCCATAACTGGTACATTCTTTGACCTCCGCACAATGAATTGGCCAACCGGGCCCTTGGGTACCCGTTCTCGTCCGCTATTATAGGTCAAAGCGAGCGCATTTGTCAAAGACATCCGTCTACTTCGTGGCGTCCAAAGCAGAAACATTTGCTGGTATCTTTTTTTAAAAGCAGGTAAAATGTTTATGCGGTTTCCGGGATGTCGCCGGACGCGGCAGAGGCTTGTTATTATGAACGGCAAGGAGCTGGTATCAATAAGGTCCTGTACTCATTCGGTCTAATCATCGCGGCGGGGTACGCGTGGAGGTTCTTCAACCCCGGCGGGCTTGACCGTAACCGGGTGCGTCATGCGCTCAGCGTGGCGGTGTTCAATTTCTTTATTCCCGCGCTGGCCTTTGGCCTGATGGCGAGCGCCCCGAGCGACCGGAGCTTCATTTCCATCCCGCTGACCGGGGCACTCGTCGTCCTGGCGTCCATCGCTGCCGGATTTGCGGCCTATCGGCTGCTGCCGTGGTTCAAGGATATACCGCGTCCCGCTGTCGGGATCATGATCATCTCCGCCGCGTTCGGCAACGTGATGTATCTGGGACTTCCGGTCATCACCGAGATGCTCGGCGAACAGTATGGCTATGTGGCGGTCCTCTACGATCTGCTCGCGTCAACACCGATCCTGCTGACGATCGGGGTGTTCATCGCCGCGCGGTACGGGAGCGGCAAGGCCGTGTCCATCGGCGCATCGCTCAAGCGCGTGTTCCTGCTCCCGCCCCTCTGGGGGGCGGCCGCGGGTATAGCAGTCCGATTCGCCGGGGTCGCAGTACCGCAGCCGGTACAGGATGCTGTTGGGCTCATGGGCAGGGCGGTGGTCCCGATCATGATCTTCACCGTGGGTCTGGCACTCGATTTCCATGACGTGAAGCGGCTTCTGATAGCCGTACCCGCGCTTGCGATCAAACTGGTGCTTGCACCGGCCCTGGCGTGGTGGATCGGTTCGCGGCTCGGGATGACGGCCGGGGTGCTCAAGGCGACCACCATTGAGGGCGCGATGCCGGTGATGGTGCTTTCGCTCGTGATCGCCGACGAGTTCGAGCTGGATGTGCCGCTCGCGGCCGCATGCATCACCGTCTCGACCGTGGCGCTGTTCTTTACGATGCCGGCGATGATGAGGGTGCTCTTGTGAGGTATGCCGCGGAGACACGGATGTACAGAGACGTTCAAATATCAAAATCCAAATGTCAAAGCAAACGACAATGATCAACGGTTCGCTGAAATTTATTTTGTTTTCTATGTGTCCCGTATTTGAGCATAAAACGTTGGCATTTTTTGAGGTATCGTATGGACGACAAGCACGACCACGCACACAAGCACGATGAACACTGCGGACACGGACATGATGAGCAGGAGGAGCACGAGCACGGACTGGTGGAGGTCACGATCCAGCTTGAGGATGAACATATTCCGGCGCTGGATGAGGTGGCCGCAGAACTCACGAAGGAGCTGAAACAGCCCTGGGACCGTGGGGCCGTGGTCCGGCTTGCCCTGAGCGAATTTTTCTCGCGGCGGGGGAAGATCACGTAGAATCAGTTCAAATTGCAAATTTCAAAGTGTAACTTCCAAAATAAAGAAGCGGGTTTTTGCATTTTGCCTGTTGCATAGCGCACTATTCACGTGAGGTCCCCATGGCCTACGCAGTCGGGAACAAACAGTATCTGATCGACATCCATGTGCACGGCGCGGGTGATTACGACACGCGGACGCGGCGGCAGGATGATATCCTCCGGATGGCAGAAATTCACGGGACGCACAGAACATCGGCGATCCTTCCAACCATCTATCCCGGCACCATCGAGGCCATGCGCGAGAACATGGCCGCGGTGCGGCGCGCCATGGATATACAGCGCGAAGGCGCCCGGATCCTCGGTGTCCATCTTGAAGGGCCGTTCCTGAATCCCGAGCGAGCGGCCTCTATGGACGGAAAAAGCTTTGTTGAGCCTTCGGTGGATACGCTCTCGCGGCTTGTCGAGGACTTCGAGGACCTCATCAAGATCATCACCATTGCCCCGGAGCTTCCGGGCGCGCTCCGGGTGATCGAGCTATGCCGCGAAAAAGGGTTCCTCGTTCACATGGGCCACAGCGATGCGTCCTTTGAACAGGCCGAGGAGGGCAAACGCGCCGGCGCCACCGGCATCACCCACGTGTTCAACGCCATGCGCGGATTCCACCACCGGGAACCCGGGCTTGCCGGGTTCGGGCTCATGGACGAGGACATCCATGTGGAGGTCATCGCGGACATGGCCCATCTTCACCCGCAGAGCCTCAAAATGCTGTTGGATATGAAATCGCCTGACAAGATCATCCTCATTTCCGATTCGGTCAAAGGGCCGAAGTGGGGAAGCGGCCCTATCCGGGGCGCTGGCGGCACTCTTATGGGGAGCGGCATTGCGCTGGCGGACGCGGTGAAGAACCTGATCACGCTCGGCGTGCCGAAGGAGCGGGCGATCCAGTTTGCGGCGGACAACCCGATGAAGTATCTGGGGATCGCATCACTATGATTTGAATTCTCCCGCCGAAAGCTTGCACTCTCATAACTATCAAAGAGACAGGTAAGTGTGTTATGTCCCATGGGAAACGACATAGCCATAGTTTGTATCATGCAGTCCGACCCGCGAGCTTGTCCGGCTTTGTTCCGGGCAATCAGATTACCCTGTTGCAGAACGGAGAGGCCTTTTTCCCCGCCATCGAGGCGGCGTTCGACCGGGCAAGGTATGATATCTATCTTGAAACGTATATTTACGAAAATGACGCCACCGGACAACGGATCGCGGACGCGCTGAAGCGGGCTGCCCTGCGCGGCGTAAACGTTTATGTGCTGATCGACGGCTACGGGTCCAAGGACCTGCCGCGGAGCATGCTGGACAACTTGCGGACAGACGGGGTGAAGGCGCTCGTCTACCGCCCCAAGATATCCCCCTGGACGTTTCGCCGCAAGCGCCTGCGCCGGATGCACCGGAAAATCGCGGTCGTAGACCGGGAGATCGCCTTTGTCGGGGGGATCAACATTATTGATGATCGAGGGGCGGCGGGCGACCTGCCCCCTCGCTACGACTACGCAGTGGCCGTGGAAGGGCCGCTGGTGGACGTGATCCGCCTTTCCGCCCGGCGCCTGTGGTCAACGGTGGCGTGGAGTTATTTCCGCAAAGGGACTGATCCGGGGCGGGGACCTGCCTGGTTCAACCTCCACCGGGGGGCGCATGAGCGCGGCATTCGTGGTGAGGGACAATTTCCGCCATCGCCGGGACATTGAAACGGCGTATATGCGGGCGATCGAGCAGGCGGAATCCGAGATCATTCTCGCCCATGCCTACTTTTTACCGGGGCTCGATTTTCGTCATGCGCTTATCAACGCGGCCGGACGTGGTGTACGGGTGGTATTATTGCTGCAGGGGAGGGTGGAATATCTTCTCCAGCATTATGCAACGCGGGCGCTCTACGGCAATCTCCTCGATGGGGGAATTGAAATTTACGAATACCGCAAGAGCTTTCTGCACGCCAAAGTGGCGGTGATCGACGGGCATTGGGCGACGGTGGGGTCTTCGAATATCGATCCATACAGCCTGCTGCTTTCACGCGAAGCGAATGTCGTTGTTGACGACGAAGCCTTTGGCGCGACTCTGGCGCACAAGCCTGAAACAGACCATGGAAACCGATGGCCAGCGGATCTTGAAGGACAATTGGAAACAGCAGACCGCTTATTTCCGGTTCATGAGCTGGCTCAGTTATGGTTTAGTGCGATTGATGATGGGAATGACCGGGTATGCCCGTGAAAACAGCCGGTCCTCGAACGATAGAACGCCTGAGCTGGAGGAATGACACGCACCCCTTCGTGGATCTTCTGCTATAATTTAAAAAAGTCCTGGAGAGCGGTAACTAGGCGTTCTTCTCGACAGTGCGGACAAGAGCAGAGAGATCCGGCTCTCTCTCCTTGATCATGCCCACATCAAATTACTTTTTATCTTTAGCTCTTTTATCCCTTCAATGAAAAAGCATAAAAATATATATTTGCTCCTCAATCGGCTCGTTGGTTTCCTCATCAGTGTATTGCATGATTTCAGACGCAATCAGGGTCTCTTGCTTGCCGGAGCCATCGCCTATTATACCCTGCTGTCAATTGTACCCCTGTCGGTCCTCGCCCTCATTGTGCTGTCACATTTTATAGAGAAGGCCCAGTTATATTACACCTTGTCGACATATATAGGAATGATAATACCGGGCTATGCAGCTACATTGACCGAACAAGTGCAGGTATTTCTTGAACACGGTAAGACGGTCGGGAGTTTTGTCTTTCTGGCCATGCTCTTTTTCGGTTCCATATCCTTTACCGTGCTCGAAAGCGCCATGTCAGTGATATTTTTTCATCGTTTCAGAACTCAACACCGGCACTTTCTCCTGTCCCTCATTATTCCATACGTATATATTTTTTTGATCGGCCTGGGTATCCTGCTGGTGTCGTTTATTGCGGGTGCCATGGAGACTCACAACGGCAGGCAGTTAGTCATATTTGGATGGGGCCTCAGCATTGAGGGCACTTCCTTCGTTGTGCTGTATCTGATCGGGATACTTGGCGAGGTATTGCTTCTGACTTCCTTCTATCTGGTCATGCCCGCGGTGCGCATCACGTTCCGGCACGCTCTTTTGGGAGGGACGATCGCGACGGTTTTATGGGAGATCACCCGCCGTGTGTTGGTCTGGTATTACTCAGTCCTCTCTGCGGTAAATGTAATCTACGGTTCTTTTGCTACGTCAGTGGTGGCCCTGCTCAGTTTAGAGGCGATAGCTGTTATTATTTTACTGGGAGCCCAGATCATTGCAGAACTTGAGCGCAGAAAACCCTGAGGTGCCTATTTCGTTGCATAGCAATGGTTCGAGAGGTTTTCGGTCATATCCGGCTACGTGAAATAATCCAACCGCTTCATCCCGGCCCCGGACTTTTCTGATATAATTGATCCATAAAACGGCCTGCTCCTGATGTGGTCGAACTTTCTTTTAAAGGAGGTTTTTTCATGAGATACGCAGTGTATGTAGCTATGATCGTTGCTTTGCTGGTACTGGCCGGCTCCGCTTCGGCCGAAGAGATCGTGGTCCAGATGAACCTGATCAGCGATCAGGGGGTGGGGGCCTCGATCGGGACCGTCACGCTCACGGACACGCCGCAAGGGCTCAAGCTCGCACCGGCCCTGAGCGGATTGATGCCCGGTAACCACGGGTTTCATGTCCATGAGAAGCCCGAGTGCGCGGTCGGTATGAAGGACGGAAAGCCGGCGCCCGGGTTTGCAGCGGGTGGCCACTACGACCCCGCAGGCGCGGGCAAGCATGAAGGTCCCGCTGGCAAGGGCCACCTGGGCGATCTGCCCTTCCTGAAAGTCGGGGCCGATGGCAAAGCGACGGACACGATGGTCGCGCCACGCCTCAAGACCGGGGACGTGAAAGGCCGTTCGCTCATGATCCATGCAGGGGGCGACAATTACGCCGATGTTCCTGAAAAACTCGGGGGTGGCGGAGGCAGGATTGCCTGCGGTGTCATAAAATAACCGCAGCAATACGGTATTTGAGGGTGCCCTTCGCGCAAGCGGGGGGCTTTTTTTTCGTATGCAACAGGCAAGGCGCGCATCTGTGACCGGGGAACAATCTGCCTTTTGGATAGGGCGGCAGGGGGAGCATGATGAAAAATCGGATCTGCCGGAGCTCAAACACGTGAACATTGAATAAATACCGGGATCAGGACGCTGGATAGAAAGGCGTAAAGCGGATCCGTTGACCTTCCGTGAGGGAATGTCAATTCCGGGGTCCGGCCAGACCGCTTCCCCGATACCTCCAACCTTGCCTTCCTATAAAAAAGGCATCAGCTTTCATGCCAATGCCTTGTCACTCATAAGCCGCCCGAACAGGGCTCTCTGAATCTTTAAGCGCACACCTTATGCCGCAAGACGCTCGTAACAGTACATTCCGCTACATCGCATGCCGGAACTTCCCTTTCTCATGCACATACGCTTTCTTGCCCGCTTCCACGGCTTCAAGTATGCCTTTTCTCCCCTCTGTGTATAGGGCCTTGCCCTTGTCAATAGCGGTAGCGATCTTGTCCTGCGTGTTCGCGGCGATCCTCTTCAGGTCTCCTCTGACCTTCCTTCCCGCTTTCGGCGCCAGCAGGAGTGCGATGCCCGCCCCGATGACACCGCTTGCCAGGATGGGCGCCATGAGCGACCGCTCTTTTTTATAAATGAGCCTCTGAATCCCTTTCGTTCCTTCGGTGTATGTTTCCTTGCCCGTCTTTATGGCTCCAGCGACAAAATCCGTGCCTTCTTCATAGAGGTCCCTGCCTTCGTCAATGACATCGGCAATTTGGTCCCGCGTGTTCGCTGCGAACCGCTTCAGATCTTTCCTGATCCCCTTTCCCGATTTCGGCGCAATCAGGAGAGCTATACCTGCCCCTACTGCGCTGCCCATCAGGACCGGCTTCAGGATGGAGCGTTTCCTATTTGTGGTTTCCTCTTTCATAACCATCACCTCTTTCTTTTGCACATCGTTTCAGAATGGTTGCAACTGCCGTTCTTCACTGCGGGCTACTATTTTCATCCCTCGCCCCCTACCTCACTTTCCGAAAACATCTTCTGATTAAATTATATCACCAGCAGGAATGGTTGTTGGAAAAAAGGCTGGTGAATCGGGATATCAATGATCAATGATACAACAGAGATGTAAAAGGCAGTAATGGGCATACCTGCTACTAAGTTGACAGTGTAGTGTAATAACCCAACTTTTTTGGAGACCCACACATAAACATGCTGGGCTTTAGCGAAATCAAGGGGACTATGAAGGGCTATTGAGAGCACTATTGGGAGTTGACTAATACCCTCTTATTGGTTAATATACGACTGCAAAAGCGCAGCGAAATTTCAAATGACAATGCTCAATGTTCAAAGTGAAATCACGTATAAAATGGGAGCATATCTGTCTTCCTTTTGATCTATTGTCACTCGATATTGATTTCATTCTCAGCTATGGAACTTTGAGCATATTGTGTAAGGAGTCTTCATGACCCATCCCCATACCATGAAAGCGCCCCATGGCCACGGCCACCCCGGCGGCGAAAAAAAATATCTCCCCCGGCTGATCGCATGGGAGGTGACACGCAGCTGCGTCCTGAACTGCGTCCACTGCCGCGCCGCAGCCAGGTACGGTCCCTACCCGGGCGAGCTCTCGACCGAGGACGCGTACAAGTTTCTCGATGACGTCAAGTCCTTCAGCGACCCTATCATCATCCTGACCGGCGGCGAGCCCATGATGCGCGCCGACATTTACGATATCGCCAAGCATGGGACCAAGCTCGGTCTGCGCATGGTCATGGCGCCCTGCGGCCTTTTGGTGACCGAGGAGCTTGCGCAGAAGATGAAGGACTCCGGCATCATGCGCGTGTCGCTCTCGATCGACGGGCTGACCGCGGAGCAGCACAATAATTTCCGGCGGGTGGAAGGCGCGTTCGAGAGCGTGATGAAGGCCATCGAGAACTTCAAGAAGGTCGGCATGGAGTTCCAGGTGAATACCACCATCACGAAACATAACGTGAAGGACCTGCCGAAGCTCCTCGAGATGGTGATCGGACTGGGAGCCGTGGCGTACCATCCGTTCCTGCTCGTGCCAACGGGCCGCGGCAAGGACCTCGTAGACCAGGAGATCCCACCCGCGGAATACGAGAGCACGCTCAAGTGGTTCTACGAGATGCGCGATAAGGTGCCGATCCAGTTCAAGCCCACCTGCGCTCCGCACTACTACCGTATCTTCCGCCAGGGAGAGAAGGAAAAGGGCAAGACCGTCACGCCCGAGTCCCATGGCTTCGATGCCATGACCAAGGGCTGTATGGGCGGCCAGAGCTTCGCATTCGTATCCCACGTGGGCAAGGTGCAGATCTGCGGATTCCTCGAAGAAGAGGCAGGGGACATCACCAAGGAGCCTTTCTCGAAGATCTGGAACGAGTCGCAACTCTTTAAAGAGATGCGCGACCTCGACCACTACCACGGCAAATGCGGCATCTGCGAATACCGCAAGGTTTGCGGCGGCTGCCGCGCGCGGGCGTTCGCCATTTCGGGCGACTATCTTGCCTCAGAGCCATTTTGCACTTACGAGCCGGTAAAGACGCGGTAAGCGTTTCCAGTGGATCAGAGGGGATGATGAAAAGATCATCCCCTATTTCTTTGTCGTTTTGCTGCGGTAAGAGGGCATACTCCCTTGAGAGTAAAAAAAAGAGAATCCATATTTTCCAAAAGTATGCTATAAATGAAATAGAAACGGATGTCCTTTTGGGAGGCTAACCATGAAGAAGATGCTCATAGCTATCGACGATTCACCGAATGCAACCAAGGCCGTAGAATACGTGGCACAGCAGTTCGCCGGGGCCGCGGACCTTGAGGTGGGGCTGGTGCACGTGCTGCCGAACCTGCCGGCCATATTCTGGGACGAAGGCCACATCCTGTCGGAGGAAGAGAAGAAGGACCGGAAAAAGGTCGTGGACAAGTGGATCGCCGACCGGAAGGCCAAAATGGCGCCGGCGTTCAAGAAGGCCATTGATACACTGACCGGCAAAGGCATGAAGCCCCAGCAAATTACGACGAAGTCGCTCTCCGATTCAACGGACGTGGCCGAGAGCATTCTTGAAGAAGCAAAGGACGGCGGCTATGGGACGATCGTGGTGGGCCGGCGCAGCATCACCTCGGGAAAACATCCGCTGATCGGCAGTGTTTCGAGCAAGATCGTTGCCCAGGGGAGCGGTATGGCCGTCACCATTGTTGAGTAGTCGGAAGCGGGGCGATGGGCGGTTGAACAATGGTTGGAGCGGCAACATGTCGTGCATGGTACTTCGCGAAAGGTGCACCGTCAGATAATCGGCGTGCCTCTTTTTCGTTCTGAATCTTGTCGGTCAATTCCACACTACGTTTTAACGCTGAGCAATCGTTTGATCCATGAACATATCGCCGGAACTATCACACGATGAGCTGCGCTCCCTTGCAGCGGATGTAGCAAGGCTTTCAACGCTGCTCACCCGGGAGCGTGAAGGCCTTCCCGCAGCCTACCTCAAGGACGAGGGACTTAGAAAAGCATACCGGGCCTATTTTCTGCCATCAAACCTCTCCAAGATCCACAAACCGCTTCAGGAGCTGTGCCTTCATCCCCGCGATGTGTTCGCAAAAGCAAAGCTCCGGGTCCTCGACATCGGCGCCGGTCCCGGCACCGCCTCGCTCGGTGTGCTGACTTTTTTCTCGAAGCAGGCACGGAAGCCGCAGCTTGAGATTACGGCGGTTGATCAGGTGGCGGGCAATTTGAAGATGGCCGAGGAGCTTTTTTTATCCTCCAGAAGAGCATATCCGCTCGAGGCGTCATTGAAAACAATCCAGTCCGACATCACAGGGCTGGGAAATATTTTGCACGGACATTTTGACGTGATCATCCTGTCGAATGTCTTGAACGAGTTGTTTGCCCGCGATGAAGCAAGGACCGGGAAGCGCGTGGGCATGCTGCAGGACATCTTGAAAAGAGCCCTTGCTGACGACGGCAGCTGCATTATCATTGAGCCGGCCCTGCGGGAAACCTCGCGCGAGATGCTCGAGGTCCGGGATGGCATCCTGGAGCAGGGTTTTCACCTCTATTCCCCGTGTCTCTCCAGCGCGAAGTGTCCCGCGCTCGTGAACCCCAAAGACTGGTGCCATGAGGACATCCCCTGGGACCCGCCCACGCTCGTGAAAGAGATCGACAAACTCACGGGGCTCCGCAAGGACTCCCTCAAGTTCTCCTATCTGGTCCTCCGCAAGGACCGCCTCTCTTTGTCGGATGTCTGCGGCCCGAATGTCTTTCGGGTGGTGAGTGAGCCGCTGGTCTCGAAGGGGAAGATCGAGTTCTATCTGTGCGGCGCCGGTGAACGAAAGCTCGTCATGCGGCAGGATAAGGACGCGACCCCGGGGAACGAACCCTTCGGGTCCATGCAGCGGGGAAGCCTCGTCAGCTTTGAAGGATTGATTGATGAAGGGACAAGGTTCAAGGTCGTCAAAGCGACAGCAGTGACGCGAGCAGGGGTAATCAGCGGAATAGTAACTGCAAAACATAACGACAACGCAGGTATTGGTAGACCAAAGCGGTTCAATTATGCTATACCGGCTTTGCCAAGGTTAGGGTAGTTGGTTCTTGCTTCTCGCCTGTTTTTACCGTATGATTCCGTTCCTATGAGCAGATACCGACCACCACAAATTCCAGGTTCCAGGTACATCACGCCTGAAGGCAAGAAGCGACTGACCGATGAGTTCGAGTTTCTGTGGCGGGAAAAACGGCCGGAGGTGACAGCTGCGCTTGCCGCCGCAGCAGCCGAGGGCGACCGGTCCGAGAACGCGGAGTACATTTACCGCAAGAAGCAGCTGCGCGAGATCGACAGCCGCATCCACCATCTCAAGGACCGGCTGGAGCATATCGTTGTTGTGGACAGCGCGCCGACCGATCCGTCACAGGTATTCTTCGGCGCCTGGGTCCGGCTTGAGGATGAAGAGGGGAATATCAGCGAGTACCGCATCGTGGGCCCCGACGAGTTCGATGCCGCGAAGAACCTGATCAGCATGGACGCGCCCATGGCCAGGGCGCTGATGAAAAAGGCCGAAGGCGATGAAGTCATGGTCAAGCGGCCGAAGGGCGATATGGTGTTCACGATCGTGAGGGTGCAGTATGAGCCGTTTGAATGATAATTCCTTTAGCTTTTACAAAAACAACAGCGTTTGAACCGCGATGGCGGAAGAGCGGGCAATGGATACCTTAGATTATTAATCAAACTCAAAAGACCTTTCGCCGTCCACGCGAGGCCCTCACGCCGTACCCGCGGTCAATTTGCTGTGGATGGATTAATTTTTGATCGTCGTCTTCGCTATGAACCTCATCCTCCTCTTCCAAGACGACTTTATTGACAACACAACTCGTCCGTCTCCAAGGCCGCCGCCTCAAGCATGTCCTCGACGTCCACCGGGCTTCGATCGGCGATGAGCTCTGTGTCGGCGTCCTGAACGGACATATCGGGTCCGGGAAGGTCACGCTCCTGAGTCAAACGGTCCTGGAGATGGAGGTCCGGCTCGAACGCGCGCCGCCTGCTGCGCTTCCGTTGACGCTCATCCTCGCGCTGCCGCGTCCCAAGGTACTCCGCCGGGTGCTGCGGTCCGTCAGTTCCCTCGGGGTGAAGCGGATCATTCTGATCAACTGCTCCCGGGTGGAGAAGAGCTTCTGGCAGAGTCCCTTCCTGAACGAATCAAGCGTGAAAGAACAACTGGTCCTCGGTCTTGAACAGGCGCGCGATACCGTAATGCCGGAAGTCCTGCTCCGTCCGCTGTTCAAACCCTTTGTGGAGGATGAGGCGCCTGCACTCATCAAAGGAACGCTGCCCCTTGTAGCTCACCCGCATGCAACAGAACCCTGTCCGCGAAATATTAAAAGCTCTGTTACTCTCGTCATCGGTCCCGAAGGGGGCTTTATCCCTTACGAAATAGAAAAACTCGTTGCCTGTGGGTTCGCTCCAGTGCAAATGGGAGAGCGCATTCTGAGTGTCGAGACCGTGGTGCCGGCTCTGATAGCAAAATTGTTTTGATTTGAACAGGAGATAGGACTAAAGCAAAGATCACTCCCACCGGAAGATAAGCGATCCAATCGAAAGAAAGACAGCAGTCATGAGTGCCAGGACCGCGAGGTGCGGGGCGATGTCCATGAGGCTGGCGCCTTCGGTCATGATCGACCGGGCGCCGTCGACCAGGTGGGTGAGCGGCAGGAACTGGGCGATCTTCTGGACCACCGGGTTCGTGCCTTCGAGGGAGAACCAGACGCCCGAGAGCAGCATCATGGGCCAGGTGATCAGGTTCAGGATGCCGCTGGCAAGCTCTTCGCTCGAAAGCCGGGCGGACACGAGCAGGCCGATGGAGATCAAACAGATCGAGCCGAGCAGGGAGATGAGGAAGAGGTTCACATACGACCCGCGCATCTGGAAGTGGATGAAGTAATTGCATCCCACGTAGACGACGGTGGTGATCGTCTGGATCAGGAGCAGACGCGAACACATCTGCGCCAGCAGGAATTCGAAGGGATTGAGCGGCGTAGCCTTGAGCCGTTTGAGGAAACCGTTCTTCCGGTACCGTACGATCACGTAGCCCACGCCGAAGAGGCAGCTGAACATCATGTTCATTGCCAGGATCCCCGGAACGACCCAATCCACATAGCGGATCTTGCGGCCCTGGACCGTCTGGCGCTGATAGTCCGATTGTCTGCCGCTATTGATCATGCGTTCGAGCACATATCCGTTCGGAGAATTTTCATTGATCCAGTATCGCTTGCCCTCGCGCAGGTCGATCAGCATGTCGAGCTGGAAATGCCCGACCTTGTCGATAGCCGCGTCCGCGTTGTCCACCATGATGAACTTGATGTAGTTCGTTTTGAGGAAATCCGCATCTGATGGAGCGAGCGCCGCTGTGTCTCCGATGACGCCGACCTTGAACATGGCCTGGGGCTCTCCCGAGAACACGGCTGCGAAGCCGAGCACCAGCAGGAGCGGGAACAGGATGTTCCAACCCAGGGACGACTTGTCGCGGATGAACTCCATGTTCCGCGCGTGAAGCATGGCGAGAAATCTTTTCATAGTGATAGCCTAACCCGGACAAGCCGGAACCAAAAGAAAGAAGCTAAAAGGCGTCTCTCGCAAAGACGCCAAGCTCGCAAAGAAAAGCAAATCATTCGGGTTAAAAACCAGGACTTAAAGACTTCCTTTGCGTCCTTTGCGTCTTTGCGAGAAAATTTCTTGCCGTTTTGTTAAGAATTTGACTTCTCAACCTCTTAGATCCTTCCCCGTAAGCGAGATGAACAGGTCCTCCAGGCTCCAGGATCGCATGTTCATCCGCGACAGCGAAACGCCGTGCTCCAGCAGCGTTCTGATCGTGCTATCGACATCGTGCGTCTGTATCTCGCACCACCCCGGTTGTTTGGACGTGCAGAGCCCGAGCCCTTCGAGTTTATTGTTCACGTCCTCTTCCGGGAACTGCAGCACCACATTGCCGAAGTGCTCCCGGAGCAGCAGCTCCGGAGGGCCCTGGGCGATGATCTTGCCGTGGTCCATGATCGCGATCTCGTCGCAGAGCGTGTAGGCCTCGTCCATGTAGTGCGTGGTCAGCACGATCGTCTTGCCGCGGGACTTGATCAGATTGATGAGGTCCCAGAAGTTCCTGCGCGACTGGGGATCGAGGCCGGTCGTGGGCTCGTCGAGAAAGAGGACTTCAGGATCATTGATGATGGCGAGCGCCATCAGGAGCCGTTGGCGCTGACCGCCGGAAATTTTACGCGTATCCCGGTCAAGGAACTCATCGAGGCTGCAGAGACGGATGACCTCTTGCAGGTCCATCGTCCTGGGATAGAAGTTCATGAACAACCGCAGGGTCTCGCGCACGGTCAGGAATTCCTGGAGCGACGTGACCTGGAACTGGATGCCCGCCTCTTTCCGGAACGCCGGGCCTGCGGGCGCGCCTTTGTACAGCGTGCTGCCGGAATCGCAACGCTGGATGCCTTCGACGATCTCGATCAGCGTGGTCTTGCCTGCGCCGTTCGGTCCGAGCAGGCCGAAGCAGATGCCCTCCCGGATCGTCAGGCTGACATTGTCCACCGCGCGCACGCCCGGGTAGGTCTTGATGAGATCTTTTATTTCGATGACCGGCGCCATAGGATGCAACGTACCATGAGGACACTGCGCTGTCAAGCCGAACGGCATACGATTCCATCTTGAGTCAGAATCAAGAATAGTGTACAGTACCCGCATGATCGCAGTGACCCGCACTCTCTCGCTCGACGAGAACGAGATCCAACTCCACTTTGTCCGCGCCTCGGGCCCGGGCGGCCAGAACGTGAACAAGGTGTCCACGGCCGTGCAGCTCCGGTTCGATGTGGGGAACTCACCGTCCCTTCCCGGCGATGTGCGCACGCGGCTCATCCGGCTGGCAGGAAGACGCATCACCCAGGACGGCATCCTGCTCATCGAAGCGCGGCAGCACCGCACGCAGGAGCGGAACCGCGAGGACGCGATCGCGCGGCTGGTGGAGCTCATTCGAAAGGCGACCGAGAAGCCGAAGCCGAGGAAGAAGACGAGGCCGACATTGGCAGCGAAAGAGCGGCGGATCGAGAGCAAGAAGCAGCGGGGCAAGATTAAGCAGATGCGGAAAGCGGCGCCGAACCTGGACTAAGTTCACCCCGGAGGAAGCAGATGGACGCGAAAGAAAGTGTTGAATGCGTTCTCCGAACGTAAATTTTTATAACACCCGCCTTGATCACATTCATGAGAAACCCGTTATCTTTTAATTGACACGATAATTGAATCGGCCTAAAATCTTTTCCATCAATAGCCATATGTGTCCAGGCCCCGTGTTACATAGGGGCTGAAGATTTCTGAAGCGCAGGAATTTTCATTCTCCTTTGTATGCAGGCATCTTAATTGCTAAACTCGCTAATAACGGATTTCCGATATTAGTCCTTTTTTAAAAACTATTTGACATAATCTAAAATCTGATAATTTTCTCAATAAATTCAGTACCAGCCTGTTTAGATAATAACTTGTTCCCGCGGCTGGGAAGCGCCGCGGGAACGCGGCGGTAACTCGCTAACTGCCTGTAAAACGCGGCTGGAAAGCGCCGCAGGAACCAGGCAGTCAACATCGACGCCCC
Source organism: Nitrospirota bacterium (assembly GCA_963796285.1). Lineage (GTDB taxonomy): Bacteria > Nitrospirota > UBA9217 > UBA9217 > UBA9217 > JALNZF01. Next base: position 109,714 of record CAWCKW010000003.1, on the reverse strand, counting down.
CTGCGGGGGCAGCGAGTTACCGCCGCATTGTCAAGTAAGCCAGAACGCAATCTGACTTGATAAGGCAAGTTGTCGGATAACAAGGCTCGACCCGTCGACGGGACGATGGAAAAGTTGAAGGAGGACATTTTCACAATGAAAACATATGTCCTGACTGTAGTCTTGATGTTATCTCTTGCCGGTTATAGTCTTGCTGCAAAGACTGAAATTGACAGGCTTGATCGAGATTCTCTGGAAACCCCGAGAAGAAACTCGGAATCATCAAGTTCGACTGTTATACGATAAAGCCCATGAGAGCGAACAAGAGTGGCTTCCCAATTCGGCCTTCTTGGAGCATTGGTGATGATTACTGCTGAGTCGGCAAAAAATAGTGGCGATACGTCGATTGACGAATTGGCTGTAATCCTTCAAATGAAATCATTACAAGCCCTGAACGAACGCATGGCATCCACCCCGACGATTAGCTTTACCGACCTCAAATGGAACTCGGACATGGATCCTATTGCACTGAGTAGGTACATTCGAGATGTAAGGCTTTGGGGTAGCAAAACACCTCGACAAGGAAATTGTTGCTAGCGTGCAGAACAATCATTTAGACTATGTTCTTTACGGCAAGACATGGTAGCGTTTATGAGAACAGTGGGCAGCTATTTCTTACGACTAAGTGGTGGATCTATGACCGCGTTGGCAGCGAAGCTGCGTCCGTATTCACACGAAGCGTGGAAGATAAGCCTGTGACCAAACTATCCGATGCTGAAATAACCAGAAGCTTCTCGAGCTCTTTAATCAAAATTTTAATCACTTCGTTAGTGCAATTACAGGTACAAGGAAGAACAACCTGTAGGTCGGGCCGAACGCTACGAAATGCCTGTGATTCTCACCATTCGGCTCGAGAGGGTGCCAAAACCGCGCCCCTCACGCGCTCGTTACGGTTAATACACTACAATGAAGGCGAGTGGCGCCATGACGGGAATGAGTCCAATTGCAAGCAGTCTCTTGAGGATCCACAAGATTATCTCACGAGCATTGGACATTTCGATTCAGAAGTGTGACGAGTACCTCGGGAAGCAGGGCATACCACCCGAGGAAGCCGCAGGTTTCCCTCTGTACGTAACAACACTGAAGTGGATAACGCACTCGCATCATCTCACCGAGGATGACATTGTCTTTCCCTACTTCAGGGACAAGCTCGAGGCACCTTATACCCGGCTGGAGGAAGACCACCAGGTCATGGCCCGCATTCTGGTCGACCTGGATAAGTGTCTTTCAAAGATATCATCTGGCGGTGTCGGCAGACTACGCGAGGTATTGGGAGAATTCGACAGGGTGTGGGGACCCCACATTAGAATCGAGGAGGATCATTTTACCGCGGACAGGCTGAAGGCGGTCGCGGGAATGCGGGAACAGGAGAACCTCCTCAAAAAGATCACCGACCACGGCAGTAAGAACTCGGGTCCGGGACCTTTGGCGCTGCCCTTCTTATTCTACAATCTTGAAGGCGACTGATCGTGAGGCCTTTATGATGGCATTTCCCTGGATCGTCAAACAGGTCTTTGTGCCGATCATCTGGAGGGGTTACTGGAAGCCGATGACTCCGTTCCTTCTTGTGTAAATCAGTGCGAGGGAGAGATCGGTGATGGCTTGTGAGGGTTACGATTCGTATCCGGCGGACCCGGGTAAGGATAATTTATGGCGCAGCCGTGGCAGACATTGGACAAAGTTGATACAAAAGAAGGGGTCCTCGAACTGCGTAAGCGGGGTGAACGGGATTTTCTGATCCTCATCAATAACCGCGTGCTGATGAACAGCAGCTCAAACCGTTCTGAGATCGTGCTCGGAGAGCGTGCCTGCAAATTGGTTGCAGGGCTCAGTGCCCCGCGGGTGCTGATCGGCGGCCTGGGCATGGGGCTCACCCTGCGGGCAGCTCTCGACGCGTTGCCTGTTGCTGCGCGGGTACTCGTCGCAGACCTTAATCCGGTCATGGCCACATGGTGTCGCGGTCCTCTTGCGGAACTTACGAAGAGTGCTGTGGATGATCCGCGGGTTACCATTGTGATCGACGATGTCGCGGCAATGATCGCGCGGGCTGCTCAGCCCGGCGCCGAAAAATTCGACGCAATCATCATCGACCTTTACGAAGGCCCCGGCGCATCCAGTGATGCCGTACTCGATCCGTTCTACGGGAGCCGCGCTCTGAAGACTACAGCCGCCGCACTTTCCACAGGCGGTGTTTTCGCTGTCTGGGGAGAGAATCCTGATGCAGGGTTCGAGATGCGTCTGGCTGCCGCTGGATTTACTGTTGATCGACAGCGGCCGGGAAGGGGCGGGTTGCGGCATGTGGTGTATGTGGGGCGGGTTAAGGCTTTGCGATGAAGGGACAGACAGCCTTGGAGATTTCATCTGCAAATCTTGAAGCGCGATGTTATCTGGCGGATGTTTACTTCACCTACGAGTGTGCATTACCTTTTGGTAAAAAATATTGCAAAATACTAGTTGGAACTTGCAACGTCGATCGCCCCAAAGTTTGTATTGTGTCCCAGCGCCGGGCATGCCGCAGTTTATTGATAGCTGCCTACGATTGTGATGGCGCGGGGTAATAAGCCCGCCCCGACCGTAGATGGGGTCATTGATGAGAGCGCGCCGGTCGTCGCGCTGATCGTGTACTGCGAGATGCTATTGTCGCCTTCGTTCGTCACGTAGGCGTAATTGCCCGAGGGATCGATGGTCACGGAGCTGGGACCCGACCCCGCTGCGACCGTAAATGGGGTCATTGATGAGAGCGCACCGGTCGTCGCGCTGATCGTGTACTGCGAGATGCTGTTGTCGCCTTTGTTCGCTACGTAGGCGTACTTGCCCGATGGGTCGACCGTGATTGATCTTGGACCCGACCCCGTTTCGACCGTAGATGGGGTCATTGATGAGAGCGCACCACTCGACGCATCGATCGTATACTGCGAGACGCTGTTGTCGCCTTCGTTCGCCACGTAGGCGTATTTGCCCAAGAGGTCGACCGTGACGGATATTGGACCCGACCCCGCAGCGACCGTGGAAGGGGTCATTGATGAGAGCGCAAGACCTGACGTATCAATCATATACTGCGAGACGGTGTTATCGCCGAAGTTCGCCACGTAGGCGTACATGCCAGAAGGGTCGATAGTGACGGACGCGGGACCCAACCCCGTGGCGACCGCGGGCATGGGCCAAGGTGTGTAGAGGCTGCCCTTGGAATCAACGTCATAGTACTGCGATACGGTGCTGTCGCTGTAGTTTGTTACAAAGACATGATCTGCCAAACAGATCGGCTGTGACGGAACTGGGAGACTTCCCTGTCGCGACCGTGGCATGGTAAGCCATGGCTGAGAGCGGCCCCCCTGTTGCGATCGTGTACTGCGAGAGGGTATTGTCATCGTGAGTTCGCTACGTAGGCGTACTTGCCCAAGGCGTCTACCGTAATGGAAATAGGACCCGACCCCGCCGTAACTGTGGATGGGGTCAATGGCGAGAGGGCGCCCGTCGTCGCGTTGATCGTGAACTGCGAGACAGTGTTGTCACCGTAGTTCGCTACGTAGGCGTACTTTGCTACTGCAGCCGCCGGGGTCGTGCCATAACTGATCGCCAGAGAAAACGCGAGAGGCTGTGTTATGATTGTTGCCGGAGAATTCGGCGTGAGCGCCCCGTTGGAGCCGATCGTGTACAGCGAGAAGGTGCCCCCCAGCACGTAAACGTATTTACCCGAGGGGTCGACTGTGACGGATCTTGGACTCGACCCCACAGCGACCGTGGACGGGGTCATTGGCGAAAGAGCTCCAGTTGTCGCGTCGATCGAGTATTGAGATATGGTGTCGTCTTCCAAGTTTGCAACGTAAGCGTATTTGCCTGAGGGGTCGACCGTGACGGAGAACGGACCCGACCCCGCAGCGACCGTGGACGGGGTCATTGGTGAGAGTATACCAGTTGCGGCGTTAATCATGTACTGCGAGACGGTGTTGTCGTAGTAGTGCGCTACGTATGCAAACTTGCCTAAAGGGTCGATGGTGATGGAGCTCGGATTCCGTCCCGAGGCTGCCGTGGACGGGGTCATGGCTGAGAGCGTCCCGCCTGTGCCGATCTTGTACTGCGAGAAGGTGTTGTCGCCGCTGTTCGCTACGTAAGCGTACTTGCCCGAGGGGTCGACCGTGACGGCTCTAGGATACAACCCCGTTACGACCGTAGCCGGGGTCATAGGTGAGAGCGCCCCGTTGGAGCCGATCTTGTACTGCGAGACGGTGTTGTCGACATCGTTCGCAACGTAGGCAAACTTGCCGGAGGGGTCAACCGTGACGGAGCTGGGATACCACCCCGCCGCGACCGTGGCCGGATTCATAGCCGAGAGTGTACCATCCGCGCCGATCGTGCACTGAGAAATACTCCTGTTTTCATTTGCAATGTAGGCGAACTTCCCCGAAGGAGCTAACGTGATGGGACCCGGTCCCACCCAGACTCTGCCAGTAAGCTTCAGGCGCCCAGTAGATACATCAAGCGCATAGTTTGAAACACCGGGATAGTCATAAGAAGCCACGTATAGGAAGCGCGGGACATTTTCGGTCCACATTGCGTACAGAGTGATATTTGCCGAACCCATCGTGAAGGTCTGCGCCTGTGTATAGGTCATGCCGGACCCGTCAGCCAGCCATGTTCCAACCTGAGAAGGAATACCCTGCTTTAATACCGGGATTGGCGAATACCGCAACAGTCTGCCCCTGCACATAGTTAGTTGTGTCGATCGGGACGCTGCCGCCGGTATTGCCGTTGCCGTCGTAGGTTACGGTATATGTGGGGCCTGCGGTCCACATCGCGTACAGTGTGATATTTACAGCACCCATCGTGAAGGTCTGCGGTTCCGCATACGTTATTCCGGTTCCGTTAGCTTGCGTGTTCCAGCCCGAGAAGGCATACCCGCTTTTTATGAGGCTTCCCGTATTTCCGAGTACCGTAACAAGCTGCCCCTGCTCATAATTGGCTGTGTCAATCGGGACGTTGCCGCTGGTATTTCCGTTGCCGTCATAGGTTAGGGTGTAAGTGGGGTTTACGGTCCACTTGGCATACAAGGTAACATTTGCCGAACCCATCGTGAAGGTCTGCGCCTGTGTATAGGTCGTGCCAGACCCGTCCGCCTGCGTGTTCCAACCTGAGAAGGAATATCCCGTCCTTTCAAGATAGCCTGAATTTCCAAGCACCGTAACGGACTGCCCCTGTTCATAATGGGTTGTGTCGATCGGGACGCTGCCACCGGTATAGTCGTTGCCCTTATACGTCACGGAGTATGTAGGGTTTGAGGTCCACTTGGCGTACAGGGTAACATTTGCCGAACCCATCGTGAAGGTCTGCGCCTGTGTATAGGTCGTGCCGGATCCATTCGGTAGCGAGTTCCAGCCTATGAAGGAATAGCCGGTCTTTACGAGGTTGCCTGTATTACCGAGCACTGTAACGGTCTGACCTTGCTGATAATTGTTCGTGTCAGTCGGGACGCTACCGCCGGTGTTGCCGTTGCCATCATAAGTTACGGTGTACGTGGAGTTTGTACCGCCGCCCCCTCCTCCACTGCAGTTAGACAGCAAAAAAACCGCTAAAAAAAACACAACCAATAAACTGAGTAATCGTTTCATGTTATACCTTCTTATACCTCCAGGAGGTTTTGGATTATCCGTCCTGTTAGATTCCCATGTCGTAAAACAAAACGCCTTTTCCAACTTTCCGAAAAAGGCGTTTTTGAAGATGCGCCGATAATAAATTTTGCCGCGGGATAGATGAGCGCAATATTTGGCTATTTTGTGCTCTATCGTGGTGAATAAAACCAGCCCCGACAGTCTCTTTATATTAATTCTAGCATCTGCGCAATGTTTGTCAATCTGACCAATGTTATATTGTTGTTATTTATCGAAACTGTACGCTAGCTCTTTTTCATGCTAAAGCTGCTAAATTCAGCTTGTAACCTTATGTGTTGCAGAAAATGGAAACTTCAACAAATACAGGAAGAAACCCACAGTAAAATGGCGGTAGACTTCTCACCAGGATTGCCTATGTATTTTCTTCTCATCAAATCTGCTGGTTGTGTTCTTTTCACCCTCGGCGCTATAGCCAACGGGCACGCAGGAGAAAGGGCGGACATTTTCCGGAATGTTCAGCAGCGCTTGCACCGCCTTGACGTTGTCTGGAAAAACGGTTGTCCAGACGGTGCCCAGGGCTTTTGAATGGGCTGCGAGCAGAATGTTCTGGGTCGCGGCCGCGCAGTCCTGCACGGAATAACCCGTTGCCTTTTCCGCCGCAAGATCCTGACACACAAGAATAGCAACAGGGGCGGTTTTCGGCGTGTTCCCATTGATGGCCAGGAAGTCATCGAGGACTTTTCCGGACATGACCACGAACTGCCATGCCTGTTCATTGACCGCGGACGGCGCATTCATGGCAGCTTCAAGTAAATCGTGAATATCCTTGTCGCTGACAGCGGTTGACTTGAATTTCCTGACGCTGCGGCGCGTGTTGATCGTTTTCAGCATTTTACCCCCCTCCTTTTGTATCGTCATATTGAACGAATATATGCCTGATCTTGGATGCTGTCAACGGTGACGAAAGGGTAAAAGTGCTTAGCGCGTAGATTGAGTTTTGTCCTCTGCGCGTAGGACTATTCCCTTGATTTGAGCAATTCGATAATGCGCGGCGTACATCGCTTCCCCTTGCATGAACCGGAACCGGCGCCAGTGGCCTTTTTTAATTCTTCAACGGTCGTCAAGCCGGCCTTGATGTGCTTGAGGTAAACACTCTTTTTGATCCCTTTGCACAGGCATATTGGCTTGAGACCGTCTATGATCTGCTGCTCCTTCATGACAAACTCACCTTCTGTTGATTGATATGGCTAATTATGGCGCGTCGTTCTTCTCAACTATATTATCACAACGTCCGTCTTTAGCAAACTTCTTATCACCTCGCTCCTGTTATTACCCACGGCGGAACGTGCCAAAGAGAGCCCTGTTTTCGGTTGCAATTCAACACGCCCGGGAGTACATTGTGCGGGCGCAACACAATGATAAAGAACGGGGTATGGTATGGCATTGGTCAGTTTACAGGACGTCAAGGTCAGTTTCGGCGGGCCGCTGCTGCTCGAAGGGGTCGATCTCTCGATCGACCGCGGGGAGCGGGTCTGTCTGGTCGGACGGAACGGCACGGGCAAGTCCACGATCATGAAGCTCATCACGGGCGAGATCCAGCCCGACGGGGGCAAGATCGTGTTTCAACAGGGGGTGAAGATCACGCTCCTGACGCAGGAGGTCCCGCAGGCGCTTTTCGGCAGCGTGTTCGATGTTGTTTCGAGCGCGTTCGGCGAGCAGGGGAAGCTGCTTGCGGCATATCATCATGTGAGCGCCAGGCTGGCCCACGACCACAGTGAGAAGCTCATGGCTGAGCTCGAGGATGTGCAGCACAAGTTCGAGTCAGCCGGCGGATGGCAGATGCAGCAGCGCGTCGATGAGATCCTGACGCGGCTCAAGCTTCCCGAGGACGCCGAGTTCTCGGAGCTCTCGGGCGGGCTCAAGCGGCGCGTTCTGCTGGCCAGGGCATTGGCGGGCGCTCCGGACCTTCTGCTGCTGGACGAGCCCACGAACCACCTGGACATCGATGCCATTGCCTGGCTCGAGGAATTTCTGCTCACCTTCGGCGGGACCCTGCTCTTCGTGACCCACGACCGCATGCTGCTCCAGAAGCTCGCGACGCGCATCGTTGATCTTGACCGCGGCAGGCTCACGAGCTGGCCCGGCAATTACCAGGCCTATCTGGAACTGAAACAGGCGGCCCTCGATTCCGAGGCCGTGGAGAACGCGAAGTTCGACAAAAAGCTTGCCGCTGAAGAGGTATGGATCCGCCAGGGTGTCAAGGCGCGCAGGACAAGGAACGAAGGCCGCGTGCGGGAGCTCAAGGCGCTGCGAAAGACCAGGAGCGAGCGGCGGGAAGTGATCGGCGCGGCGCGCATGCAGATGCAGGAGGCGGAGCGCACGGGCAAGCTGGTGATCGAGGCAACGGGCGTGAGCCACGGGTACAATGGCACCGACGTTATCCGCGACCTGTCCACGACCATCATTCGGGGAGACAAGATCGGCATCATCGGGCCGAACGGCTCGGGCAAGACCACGCTGCTCAAGATCCTGCTGGGGGATCTGAAGCCGCGAAAAGGGCACGGTGAAGCACGGCACGAACCTCGAAGTGGCGTACCTCGACCAGCACCGCGCACAGCTCGATGATGACAAGACCGTTCAGGACAACGTCGCGAACGGCAGCGACCACGTGACCATCAACGGCATCCGGCGGCATGTCATCGGCTATTTGCAGGATTTTCTGTTCGCGCCCGCCCGCGCCCGCAGCCCCGTGAAGGTCCTGTCCGGCGGCGAGCGGAACCGGCTCCTGCTCGCGAAGCTCTTTACCCAGCCCTCGAACGTCCTGGTGCTCGATGAGCCTACGAACGATCTGGACATCGAGACGCTCGATCTGCTTGAAGAGCTTTTAATGGACTATCCCGGCACCGTGCTGCTGGTGAGCCACGACCGCGCGTTCATCAACGATGTCGTCACCAGCACGCTCGTGTTCGAAGGCGACGGCAGGGTGAATGAATATGTCGGAGGATATGACGACTGGCTGCGCCAGAGCACGCGGAAGAATGAGACGGCCGCGGTCCCTGCCAAGTCTGTGGAAAAAATGATCGCACCGGGTCCTCAGAAAGAGAGGCCGCGCAAGCTGAGTTTTAAGGAACAAAAAGAGATCGAGACCCTGCCGAAGCGCATTGAAGAACTCGATGCGGAGCAACAGCAGATCATTGCGGTCATGGCTGATCCGGCATTTTATCGCAGCAGCGGCGATAAGGTTTCAGCGACCAAGGCACGGCTTGACGCATTGGAGAGCGAACTTGCCGAGGCGTATCAGCGATGGGATGAACTGGAGGCATTGAGGGGGTAACAACCGCTGAAGCAGATTGCCGATGCACATGGAGAACTTTTCGAGGACCTGATCAGCATGTTCAGCGGCGAGTCGTCTTTTAATAAATTCTCATCGGATATCTCCGTGGTTCTCTATCCCTTTCCCAAAGTACCGATCCTGGTTTGCTACTGGAAGCCCGAAGATGATCTTGAATCCAGACTTCACCTGTTCTTCGACGATACGGCCGAAAAGAACCTTCCCATTGAATCGCTCTTTACACTGGGAACCGGCATTGTCCGTATGCTGGAAAAAATAATGGATAAACATAGCCCAGGCAATAGCGAATCATCGTGAAATGAACGTATGCCCGCCTGCTTATTCATTTCCTGACGTATCTGAGCATTGCACCGACGCGCGATCTCTGCAACGAAGGACAACGTTGACGACGCATCACGAGTTGAGAGTCATTCATTTCCGCCTGCCGCTTATCTGATATTTCTTCACCAAATACCGTTCCAGCGCATCCCGCCAGGGCGGCAGCATGATTCCGAGTGCCCGCGCCTTGGTGTTCGTGAGGGCCGTATAGAGCGGCCGTTTCATGTCGCCGCTTTTCCCGCTGCGGTCCATGGGGTTCAGCTTGACCGTGAGCCCCATGATCTCGAAGATCGCTTTGGTGAACTCATACCAGCTGCATTTCCCTTCGTTCACGAGATGGTAAACACCCGGTGTCCTCTGAGGATGTTCAATGAGCTGCAAGACCGCCGTGCTCAGGTCATGGGTATACGTGGGGGAGACGACCTGGTCGCCTCCCATGGCCAGTGATGCATGGGTCTTCGCATCCTGAATACGCTGATCAACAAAGTTAGCGCCATTGGACGATGATCCGGAGATACCGTAGAGTCCGCAGGTCCTGATGATGATGGTGTTCTCGGAGGCCGCGGACAACGCCGCATATTCGCCGGCTAGGCGCGAAATACCGTACAGTTGGAGAGGCGCGGGCTTGTCGTCCTCCTGGTAGGCCGCCCGCTTTTCACCGTCAAACACATAATCAGTGCTGAAGGTGACAAAGAGGGAACCGATACGGTCACAGGCAACGGCCAGATCCCGTACCGCCACGCAGTTCACCGTAAAAGCGCGAAGTGGATCGGCTTCGCACAGGGGGACATCGTGAAAGGAGGTCGCATTGATGACTACCTCGGGCTGGTAATCATCGATCACGTTATTGATCGCGTCCCGCGAGCAGATATCGACGCTCGCCCGTTCAGGGGCATAGATCCGGTGATGGATATTGTTTCGCAGGATATTGCTTCCGATCTGACCGGTCTTCCCGATGAGGAGAATTTTCATTTAAGCACCTTATATCCTGGGATGGCACTGCCCTGTTCGTCCGGAATTATCCTCTTTTTACGCATGAAGGACCTGCGTCAAGCTTTGCGGTTGAATAGTGCCGGTCTGCGTGCATCATTATACAGCGAATGAATAATAACAGAAGCTTGCATTGGGCTCAAGCATAAATAACGATGCGTCGCGGCATGCGACGGAGCATAACTATCAGATGTTCACCATAATATCGTTGTGCAGGTTTGCATCAGGGCATATTGCCGCTAGAATCGGTACAACTCACCATGAACTTATTTGTTTTTATTCTTCAGCAATGCCTCGAGCGCAGCGAAGGGCTTGTGCGTAGCGGAAGGCTCTTTATTGCCGCCCGGCGCGATTTTCCCGAACGATTCCTCATCCAGATACTCCTGGTGCTCATTGTCGTGGCAATAGAGACAGAGCAGTTCCCAGTTGCTGCCGTCCGGCGGGTTGTTGTCGTGATTGTGGTCCTTGTGATGGACCGTCAGCTCGCGGAGTTTTTTCCCTGAAAATTCTCGACCACACCGCGCACAGATCGAGGGGTACAGCTTGAGCGCCTGGTCCCGATAGGTCTGCTCGCGGAGTTCCCGGTTGCGCCGGGCCTCGGCAATGATCTGGTCCTTCCTGTCATTCTCCGGCCCTGTCTTATTTATTGTCATGCGTGTATCGTTCCCTTGTGTTGAGTCGAAGCCGGAATTAACAACAAGATGCCTGTTGGACAGTTGCGATGCTTCCTCGCAGGCCGACAAAGTATTCCTCGATCTCCCGCCGCACCTCTTTTACGGTCACCAGATGGTTGATCGTTGTTCTGAACTCCGCGCCGCCATGCAGGCCTTTCGTGTACCAGCACAGATGCTTGCGCATCTCGCGCACGCCGGCATACTCGCCGAGCAGTTTTACCATATCGTTCAGATGGCGGAGCATGACCGCTTGACGTTCCTCCGGGGAAGGCTGGGCAGGCTCGAGACCGGTTTCGAGATACTGCTTTGCTTCGCGGAAGATCCAGGGATAGCCCTGGATCGCCCTGGCGATCATCACGCCATCGCATCCTGTCTCGTCCAGCATCCTCTTCGCGTCCGGTCCGGAACGCACATCGCCGTTCCCGATGATCGGTATGCCCGCGGACTTCTTGACCACCCTGATCATACCCCAGTCCGCATGGCCTGAGAAGCCCTGCGCTTTGGTCCTCGCATGCACCGTCACGGCGGCGATTCCCGCTGCTTCGGCGGCCTGCGCCAGGTCCACGGCGACGATGCTCTTTGCATCCCACCCGAGCCGGATCTTGACCAGGACCGGTACTTTTGAAGCCCCCACGACAGCGGACATGATCTCCTTGGCAAGTCCGAGGTCGCGCAGGAGCGCCGCGCCGGCGCCGGACTTCAGGATCTTCGGCACCGGGCAACCCATGTTGATGTCAATGAAGTCCACGTCGCCCTGCGACACGATATGAGCTGCCTCTGCCATGGACGCGGGTTTTGACCCGAAGATCTGGAACACGACGGGACGCTCGGCCGAATCCGTGCGGAGCATGCCGTGGGTGCGTTTATGCTCCCGGATCAGCGCTTCGACGCTCACCATCTCCGAGAACACGAGTCCCGCGCCGAGCTCCTTGCAGATCCTGCGGAACGGGAAGTCGGTAATGCCGGCCATGGGGGCGAGCACGAGGGGGTTGTTCTTGAGGATATCCCGGATCTGCATGGGAAATATTATAACCGATAGAAAAGGAAATGCGAGGGCTTTTTGACGGGGTCACGGAAGATAAAAAGCAAGAATGCCGCAGAGACGCAGCCTGCTCTTGCCTGTGGCCGCGATATGGCAACAGCAGGCTACGAAAGAGCGGCCATAAACAGAGACGTGGAGATATACCTATTAAAAATAATACCGATTTTCTCTGCGCCTCCGCGTCTCGGCGGCAAACAGAGATATGATGCGATCACATCAAAATGAGAATGAATGCAATATGTAGTCCTTTTAAAGTCACTTTTTCAACAGTTCGGCAACGGTCACGAGCGTAAACCCTTTCCTCCGCAGACCGGCGATGACGTCGGGCAGAATCTCCGCGGTGTGAACGCCTCTCCGGTTCATATGAAATACGATGATGCTTCCGCCTTTGGCTTCCCGGAGCACACTGCGCACGATCCTCTGCGGCGAGAGGTTCCCGTCCGGATCACCTGATGCGATATCAAACTGGATGGTCGTGAGCCCGGCTGTTGTTGCAATAGCGGCTACCCGCTCATCAACCTCGCCGTAGGGCGGACGGAAATAACGCGGTGTATTGCCGGTCAGCTTTTTGATGATTGCCTGCGTCCGCTTCAACTCACGCAAAATCCGTCCATCGTCCTTTTCAAGCAAATGGGGATGCCAGAAGGTATGGTTCGCGATCTCGAACTGCGGCTGGCTTGCGAGGAACTTCACCTTTTCCTGGTTCTTCTCCACCCACCGGCCGCTCAGAAAGAGCGTGGCCGGTGTTTTTTCTCGAAGCAGGATCTCGATGACCTTTTCGTCATATTCATCCGGAAGGGTCGTAGGGCAGGCATCGAACGTGAGGGCGATCATCTGCGAGTCTCGTTTGCCGTGCTCGATGATGAGGTCTTCCTTCGCAGCTGCAAGAACCGATGCCTGAGAGCCGGTGAACAGGATGAAAACAAGTATCCCGAAGAGGAACGGTTTTATCTTCATTGATTCTTCTTCAAACCTGAGATGAAACATCGTACTCAAATTGTAACCTAACCAGCAGGAGAGAATCAATCAGAAAAAGGCGCGAAAGAGCGATCAGCGGGACGCTCATATTGCATGGCCTGTCCGCGTGGACATCGGTTAGACGCGGATGGGGAGGATAACTACAGGAATGCCCTCGCTGTAAAATCGGCGCTGAACAGCGAAGATCGTATAGTTATGAAACATGCCGGATATAAATGTGGTCTTCGGAAATACGAGCTGTCCGCCGAACAGGATCGCGTTCGGGAACCTTTCAAGGATCTCCGGAGTTACCTTGGCAATCTCGTCAACCACGTCAGTGCCGAACGATGAATATGCCGCGGCATAATATCCATGGCACCGCATATAGTGGACGTAGCGGTCCAGCTCTTTCTTGACATCGGTCCTCATGCGGGCGACCTCTTCCACTCCCTTGAAGTTCCCCGCGTCCACGATGCCGACCTGGATGAATGCGAAATTTTTAAAGGTCCCGCCGAACAGCCGGATGATGCTGAAAAGCGTGTGAAGTCCGAGCCCGTTGAACCCGTTCACGAGCAGGATCGCGGTCTTGTCCTGGGGATCGTATTTTATCTTCAGTTCTTTCGTGCTCCCCTGTTCACCGGGAAATGCGGGGCATGAAGATTCCGCCACCGTCACCAGCTCATCGAGGCGGTGGAGAAGTTGATGGGTGTTCCGGTAATGACGCTTCGTGAGCAGTGCGATCGCGACCAGGGAGCCCGTAAGGAGCAGGGTGATCCAGCCTCCCTCGTTGAACTTGAGCATGGTCACGGTCACCAGGATGCCGAACGTCAAGGTCATGCCCAGGCCGTTGATGAAAAGCTTCTTTTCCCAATGGTCCTCTTTGCCGCGGACCTGCCACCAGTGGCGCACCATGCCGAACTGGGACAGAAAGAAGGTGATGAACACGTTGATGCTGTAAAGGACCACGAGATACTTCACCGAGCCGTTGGTCAGGACCATGGTGACGAGGGCCGCGCCGCCCATGAGCAGGATGCCCTTCTGTGTGACAAGCCGGTCGGAGAGCATGGCGAATTTGGTCGGGAACCAGCGGTCCAGGGCCATGTTCGAAAGCACCCGGGGTCCATCGAGGAATCCGGCCTGGGCCGCGATAAGCAGGAGCGCCGCCTCGGACAGGAGCGTTATGAGCACGAAGACGACACCGCCTTTTCCCCAGTCCTTGGTCATGGTTTCGAACAGAACGGCATTCAGTGTTTTGCCGGACTGCGGTACGACATGATAGAGCAGGTAGGCGATCATCAGGCCCATGACCGTGAAGGCCAGGGAGGCAGCCATGTACCGCATGGTGCGTTTGCCGGTCTTCACTTTCGGCTCGCGGAGGATGGGCAGACCGTTGCTGACCGCCTCGATCCCGGTGTACGTGCCGGCGCCCATGCTATAGGCGCGCAGGATGAGCAGGAGCATACCGCCTATCCCCAGTTCCGCCTGCGTTTGCATGATGTCCGCCCTGGTCGAGGCTGCGACCATTCCCAAATTTCCCAGATTCATGATCACGGCGTAGCCGATGATGAACGCGTGGGTGACCACGAAGGTGAGGAAGATGGGCACCAGAGGGAGGACCGATTCCTTCACGCCGCGCATATTCATAACGGTAAGAAGTAATACGCCGAGAAGCGCGAACACGAGCTTGTAGGAAAGCAAGGCGGGGGGAAGAAAACTGAACAGGGCATCGGCCCCGCTCGCCACGGAAATGGTAATCGTCAGCACATAATCGATCAGGAGCGCCGAGCCCGAGACCATCCCTGCCGTTGGTGACAGGAGTTTGCTCGCAACGAGATAACCACCGCCGCCTGACGGGAAGAGCTCGATGATCTGCGAGTAACTTGCGGCGATGATGAACACCGTTATTCCCGACATGAGCGCGACGAAGACGCTCAGGTAGACATGGCCATGAAAGGCGATAAAGGCCTCTTCGGGGCCGTAACAGGACGATGAAAGTCCGTCAGCGCCGAGTCCGACCCAGGCGAAGAAAGCGATGAGCGAGAGCTTATGGAAGAGCGTGGTATCCTCGATGTTGTGCTTTCCGCCAAGGATGACGGTTCTTATTCTTTGGAGGGGCGAGGGTTTGTGCTGTTGGTCCATGAAATATTTCTCCTTTAACGCTGCACAGCCAAAAAAGATGCCCGTTGATACCCTGATGCTTAATCAACGGTCATCGCAATTCGAACCTTAATACTAAAGCAAGACTTGTGCCTGATATGATACGAACTTTGTTTCGCTAAGGTCTTGATTCTCCAATGTCTCGACGCTTATAAGGATACTGATCGTTCGTAACAGATGGCTCTAAATTAAGCATATGTCTATTTTATGCGCATGTTGGCAAGCGAGTCCGCCTTACCCTTCGGGATCGTATTTCAGGCGATACCCGATCCCCGGCTCGTTCATGAGGAACCGCGGCCGCGCGGGGTCCGCCTCCAGTTTATGTCTAAGCTGTGTCATGTACACACGGAGATATTGGACCTCATTCACCTGCGCCGGCCCCCATACTTCCTTCAGAAGTTGGGTATGAGTGATGACCTTGCCTGCATGCCGGATGAGCACCATCAATAGCTTGTACTCAATGGGCGTCAGGTGCACTTCCTTGTCGTCCACGAATACCTGCCGCAGCGCCAGATCTACCCGTAGATTCAGTATGGTAAAGACCGGCTCGTTCTGATCAGTGATTTGCCTTGCCGCATGCCGTAATGCGACACGGATTCTCGCCAGCAGTTCCCCTGCATTGAACGGTTTCGTGAGATAGTCGTCAGCGCCCGCATCCAGCGCCTTGACCTTGTCCTGCTCCTGTTCCCGCGCGGAAATGACGATGATCGGCGTTTGCGTCCATTCGCGCAACCGCTTCGTAACTTCCAGTCCGTCCAGATCCGGCAAGCCGAGATCGAGCAGCACGATGTCGGGGTTGCGTGTTGTCGCCTGCATCAGACCCTCCTGCGCGGTCGCCGCTTCCACAAGGCGAAAGCCCTGCGTCTGGAGCGTGATCCGCAGGAAACGCCGCATCTGCGGCTCGTCTTCGATAAGGAGTATGAGTTCTTTGTCGTCAGGCATGATTGAATATCAGTGTCGGTTACGCGATAAAGAGTGAAAGTGTTGATGCGGATTCGGCATCAAGACTTCTGCGCATACACGTGTTCCCTTGTTCAGGCATCTTCCTCTACCTGTTTCGGCGCGGGCGGCAATCCCGCCGTTGATAACGTGAATCGAAATGCCGCACCGCCGCCCTCGCGGTTCTCCACCCATATTTTACCACCGTGGGCTTCGATGATGGTGCGGCAGATGGCGAGGCCAAGTCCGACACCGCTTCCCGGTCCGAGACCTCGCACGAATTTGTCGAAAATATGCTCTTCTTCCCCGGAAGGGATACCGGGGCCGCGGTCCGCCAGCTCGACGGTCACGGTGTAGAACGATTCCGATGCAGACAACTCAAGCGGCGTCCCCTTGGGAGTGTACTTGATGGCATTGTCGAACAGATTCACGAGCACTTGCTCCATGAGCAGGCTGTCGAAGGGAATGAGCGGAAGGTTCCCCGGTAGTTTTACGGTCAGGGGATGATCATTGAGGCGGTTGCCCAGACGGTTGAGCACGGCGCCCACGACTTCCTCAAGGGGCTGCCATTCTTTGTTCAGGGTGATGGCGCCTGCTTCGAGCCGCGTCATGTCGAGTACGTTTTTTATGATCCTGTTCAAGTGGTCGGCCTCTTCGCGGACCGTCTGGAGAAGATCAAGGCGGCCGACGGAGTCGATGGCCGCGTCATTCTCCAGGAGGGTCGTCGCCGCGCCCGTGATGGCCGACAGCGGCGTACGCAGATCGTGTGAGATGGAGCTGAGGAGCGTGTTCCTGAGGCTTTCCGTCTCGGCCTTCAGCATGGCGCGCTGGGCCGCCTCGCCCAGGAAGGACCGCTCGATCGCAATGGCCGTCTGGTTCGCGAAGGCCTCGAGATAGTGGAACTGTTCAGGTTCGAAACCGTCGCCGGCGTTCTTCGGCAGAATGCCGGCGACGCCGATTACGCCCGATGAAGCGACGAGCGGAAGATATAATGCCTTTGCCCCGGGCAGCGTGTCCGTGCTTAAGCCTGCCGCCTGCCGGTGCTCGAGAACCCACTGGGCAACGCTCAGCTCCTGCTGGTCGGGTGTGAAGACGGCATCGGCGGCGCCTGTCTGCACTCAGACGGCCTGCCTTCGTCCGGGATCAGGATCGCGACATCGCTGTCGAACATATCGCTCATATGCCGTATTGCGATTTCGCTGAGGCGTTTGGTGCCGCGCTCGCGGACGAGCTCGCGGCTCATGCTGTACAGGGCCGCGGTCCTGCGCTCGCGCAGCCTTGCCGATTCAGCCTGCTGCCGCACCCGGAGTGTGAGCCTGCTGATGATGAAGGAGACCAGGAACATGACAAGGAACGTAATGAAGTATCGCACGTCGCTGATCGCGAATGTATAAAGAGGCGGAACAAAGAAAAAATCAAAGGCTGCCACGCTCATGATCGTGGTGAACAGGGCCGGCCACTTGCTGGTCCTGCTTGATATGAGCACGACCCCGAGCAGATAGATCATGGCCACGTCCAGCCGCTCGAAATAGGGGGACATGATCCGGGCAAGGCCGGTGCAGCCGGCCACGGTCAGGATGCTCCAGACGAACTCACGTTTGCGCCAGGAACGGATACGCGACCGTGCAGGAGTATGCGAATGAAGTTCGGCAACATCGCCGGATATGACATAGACATCGATATCGCCGCTGCCGCGCACGATCTCGTCCAGGGGGGAACCGAACAATTTGTCCTTCCAGCGGGCATGGGTCGGTTTACCGATGATGATCCGGCTCACGTTCCTGCTGCGTGCGTAGGTTATGACTTCTTCGCTCATCCGCTGGCCGCTCAACACCGCTGTTTCCGCGCCGAGACTTTCCGCGAGCCGCATGTGGTCGCCCAGCTGTTTTATGTCGCTTTCCGAGGTCCGGACCCGTGACGGCGCTTCCACGTGCACGGCGATCCACTCTGCCCGCAGGCCGGCTGCCAGTCTTCGCGCGGCATGGATCAGGCGGATCGAGCGGGGATTATGGCCAACACAGACCAAAATACGTTCTCCGGCTGGCCAGATAGCTTTGATCCCCTTGTCCTGCCGGTAGACCTGCATCTGTTCGTCCACGCGGTCGGCGGTGCGCCTGAGGGCCAGTTCGCGGAGAGCGATCAGGTTGCCTTTGCGGAAAAAATTCTCGATTGCCGCGGCGGCCTGTTCGGGCATGTACACTTTGCCTTCCCGCAAACGCTGGAGCAGGTCGTCGGGAGGCAGGTCAATGAGCTCAATTTCGTCGGCACGATCCAGGAGAAAATCAGGCACGGTCTCTCGTACATTGACGCCCGTGATCTGGGAGACAACGTCGTTGAGGCTTTCAAGGTGCTGCACGTTCACGGTGGTGTAGACGGAAATGCCCGCGCCCAACAGCTCGTACACGTCCTGCCAGCGCTTTTTGTGGCGGGAGCCGGGTGCGTTCGTGTGGGCGAGTTCGTCAACGAGCATGATTGCGGGCTTGCGGCGAAGGGCGCTATCGAGATCGAACTCCTTCAGAACAGCGCCGCGATATTCAACGTTCCGGCGGGGGAGTATTTCCAGGCCCTCGAGGAGCGCCTCGGTCTCCTTACGGCCGTGGGTCTCGACAAGACCGACGATGATGTCGACGCCTTCGGCGCGCCTCTGCCTGGCGGACTCGAGCATGGCATAGGTCTTCCCGACACCGGGCGCGGCGCCGAAGAACATCTTCAGCTGCCCCTCTCGTTTTCTTTCTTCCTCTTCGCGTGCCCGATGGAGAAGCTGGTCGGGATCAGGTCTGCGTTCTTCCATTGCTTTTGACTCCGAAAGATAACATCATTATGTTATCTTCGCACAATTTTCATCGTCATGTACAAGAAACAATATTAATCTTAACCACATAAAAATGCTACTAAAAAAGGGACAAAAGCAGGAAGATTTCTTAAAGAATGATATCGCTGTTCATAAAACGGTCCTGTGCGTTTGTTTAAAATACTTGACATATCTTGCCACACCATTTAATCTATATTCATGCGAAACAGAAGCACCATGAATGCACACCATAGATTTGCCGCACTACTTGCACTGCTCCTCCTTCTTTCCACGCTTGTTGCCGTTTCGCATCACCACGAAAATACTGATGACGATCACGACTGCCCCATCTGCGTTGCAAGCAATCATCAGTCCGCGACCGGGCCATCAATAATTCCTTTTGATGGCATCCCCTGTTTATCCGAAACAACATTAGTTGCTTCCGCTCCCGCTCTTATCGAAAAGCTCTTTTCCTCTTTCTCGCAGCACTCGCGGCCCCCCGGCATAATTCCTCTATTCCCACGTACTACCAACATAGGCTTTGTGAGATACGCGCATTCAAGCTAATCCTTTATTGATCGGGATGCTGATGATGGTTTTTTCGCGCGTTCTCGCCGTAGCTGTCCTATTCGAATCCACGGAGGAACTTATGAAACGAGTATTGTGCATTATTTGCATTCTTACTTTCTGCTCGTTCAGCCGGGCGGTTTTTGCCGACGATACAGCGGAGCGGCTCAAGAAGCTCGAAGACACGGTGCAGGAACAATCACAAACCATTGATCAACTGTCCGAAACGCAAAAAAGGGAAATTCCAAGCATATTCAACCCGGCCATCGGGTTCGTAGGCGAGACCATCTTCTCCTATCGCAGCAAAGGGTCAACGGATACGGGCAGCGACCGGCCCGGCGGGGTTGATATATTTCAACGTTCGGTGGAACTGAACGCAGCCGCGTCAATAGATCCATTCGCGAAGGGCTACATAGTGGTCAACGGATCAGCCGATCCGGTCACCGGCGAAGAGAGCTGGGGGATCGAAGAGGCAGCGCTCCAGACGACGTCTCTGCCCGGGAACCTGGAGGTAAAGGCGGGACGGTTCTTCGGAGAATTCGGCCGATTGGGCTACATCCATGATCATGAGCTGCCCTTCGTGAATCGTCAACTCGTGCTCGACCGATACATCGGCGGCGAGGCGAGGACGGACGGGCTGCAGGTTAATTGGCTGGTGCCGGTCGACCACTACATCAGCCTGACGCTCGGCGCGGGCGACCAGTTCGGCGGCGACAATCCACCGAACTTTGTCGGCGATAACCGCAACGGTAGCGGCTTGAACTATTGGGGCCGTTTGTCCACCTATTTTGACCTGACACCCAATGTCTCGTTCGAACCGGGCATTTCGGGCCTCTGGAATCCGCGAACAGTCGCGCAGTGGAACCCCGACCCCGCGAATCCATCGTTTCCAACCGTAGGCGGTAACACCTTTACCGAACGCGAGCGGCGCCTCGTGGGAGTGGACGTGATGCTGAGTTGGAAGCCTCTTCGCAATAATCAGTTCCAGACCATCACCTGGGGCACGGAAGTGCTCCAAAGCGACAACCGTTATGATGTGACGGACCCCTCCGGCAACGCCCTGCCGAGCGGCTCCGTCAGATCCCTGGGCCTTTACTCCTACATCACATACAAGTTCCATCGGCAATGGATAGCCGGGGTCCAATATGAACAAGTGGAGGACATGGCAAACAAGCAGGCCAAAACCTCCGCGGAATCCGCGAACATAACCTGGGCAACGAGCCACTGGAACCAGCTGCGCCTTCAATATACGCACACCGACAACAATGCCGCGACCGGCCTGCGCCCTGATGACGCCGTTTATCTGCAATGGGCGTGGATCATCGGCGCACACTCGCATGGGTGGCAGTCTCGCTAACTCTAAGAAGGAGGGATATACTATGAAATCCAAATTATTTACATTGATATCGATAATTGCGCTCACCGGGGCCTTGTGCGGGTGGGCGACGCCCGCTCATGCTGATAAAATCAGGATTGTTACGACGCTCACCGACCTCGCTGATTTTGCACGCGCTGTTGGCGGAGACTTAGTCGAGGTCAAAAGCCTGGCCACCGGCGTCGAAGACACGCACGGGGTCCCGATGAAGCCGAGCTATGTCCCGATGATGAACCGGGCGGACCTGATGATTTTAATCGGGTTCGATTGTGAACATGCATTCCTGCCCGCGCTTTTGGAGGCGAGTAAGAATCCCCGCATCCAGAAGGGCACGCCTGGCTATGTGGACTGCTCCAAGGGCGTCATCCCGCGCGATGTGCCCAAATCGACCGACCACTATCAGGGCGACGTTCATCCCTATGGCAACCCGCATTACACTCTCGACCCGGTGTTGGCAAAGACCGCCATCGAGAATATCTACAACGCGTTCGTAGACTTTGCCCCAAAACATCAGGTAGAATTCACCCGTAATCGCGATGCCTATCTCGCCAAGCTCAATGCCAAGATTGCCGAATGGAAGACGGCGGCCAAACAGCTCCAAGGCGTGAAGTTCGTTTCCTATCACGAGCACTGGCCATACTTTGCGGAGCGCTTTGGTTTGGTTTATTTCGGCACGATCGAACTGAAGCCTGGCATCGATCCGACCCCGCGTCACATTGAGGAATTAAGCAGAGCGATGAAGTCCGAACATGTTGCCATCGTCGTGCGCGAGCCGCAGTTTCCGGAAAAGGCGCCGAAAAATATCGCCGAACAGACCGGCGCGACCATGGTAACGCTGCCTATCATGCCGGGCGGCGTGCCGAATACAGAGACGTATATTAAGATGATGGACTATATTGTTCACACGATGGTAGATGCCGTGCAAGCAAGGAAATAAAGACAGGAGCGAGTGTCCGTCCGGGTTCTCGGGCGGACACTTATATAACAGACTATGAATGAATCACTGATAACACTGGATAACCTGAGCATAGGTTACAACGGCCAGCCGGTGCTGTCCGGGCTTACGCTTTCCATCTCCCGGGCAAGCTTCACCGCTATCCTTGGGGCCAACGGCTCGGGCAAATCGACGTTGCTCAAAACGCTGCTCGGACTGCTGCCGCCGGTCTCAGGCCGCATCGATACCGCATCTGCGGGCGGACCGCTTACGTTCGGCTATGTCCCTCAATCCAATCAGTTCGACCCGGTGTATCTGCTCACAGGGTTCGATGTCGCGCTTATGGGTGTTTATGGTCGCATACGTTCGGGGGGGCTTATCCCGCCGGTCGAACGCGCCTTCACGCGCGAGTGTCTGCATGCAGTGGGTGCGGAGGCTTTTTCCCACAAGCGCTTTGCCGAACTCTCGGGTGGTCAGAAACAACGCGTGCTCATCGCCCGTGCCCTGGCCACACGTCCCGACATGCTGGTGCTGGACGAACCCACGGCGGGGGTAGACCGTGAGGCAACGACCGCTGTGCTGGATTTCATTTCGAAAAC
Organism: Nitrospirota bacterium; assembly: GCA_963796285.1. GTDB lineage: Bacteria > Nitrospirota > UBA9217 > UBA9217 > UBA9217 > JALNZF01. The sequence goes on along the minus strand of CAWCKW010000003.1, from coordinate 87,374 downwards.
TTGCAAGGAAAGGAAAATCACGGTGCTGCTCGTTACGCACGACTTTTCGGCCGTCCGTCACTATGCTGAAAAAGTGATCTGGCTTCACGAGGGCAAGGTTTTTCACGGGGCAGCAGGCGAACTACTCACAGCCGAACGATTAGCGGAAATATTTGAAATAGGGATGGGCTGATATGGAAACCTTACACCAGATTCTCGCTTTTGATTTTCTACTTCGTAACTCGCTTTATACCAGCGTGCTTGTCGGCTTTGCCTGCCCGCTCGTTGGCGTGTTTCTCGTGATGCGCCGCTTGGTGTTCATGGGTGTGGCATTGCCCCAGATTTCCTCGACCGGCGTTGCAATCGCTCTCTCGCTTCCTCTGTGGCTTGGATTCAAGCTGACCGAGCACGGCTCACACAGCGCGCACGCGCTCGCCTTTGTCGGCTCAATACTGTTCTCGCTGACCGCGATCCTGGTGCTGGCATTCCTGGAACGACGCGGGCGCGGACAAGCTGAAGGACGGCTCGGCACCGCTTACGTTGTGGCCGCCGCGCTCAGCATCTTAGTGCTGTCAAAAAACCCTTACGGAGAAATCGGCTGGCTCGATATGCTGAAAGGGGAGGTCATCACCATCTCCAATTTCGATCTCGTGCTGACGGCGGCAACGCTTACGGTCGTCCTCGCAGTACTGGGACTGTTCCACAAGGAGTTGCTCCTCGTCTCATTCGACCGCGACATGGCGGTTATTCTTCGCAAAAAAGTCGTTTTCTGGGATGTGTTGCTCTACCTGCTGATTGGATTAACCGTCTCGATGGCTGTGCTCAGCGTCGGTCCGCTCATCGCATTCGGATTTTTGCTGATTCCCGCGCTGATTGCGCATCAATTTGCTCGCAACATGCGCCAGTTCACGGTGCTGGCCTCTTTGATCGGCGGCGCGACCGCGTTTTTCGGTTTCTGGACCGCATATCAATGGGATTTGCCGGTCGGCCCGACGGATGTTGTCCTCCTTGGCGTACTCTATGCGATAGGTTGGTTAGTCTCCAGGCTTCTTGCGGGCGGTTTACGACAGATTCACAAAACATAAAGGAGAAAGCGTCATGACGCACATACATATTCCTGATGGTATTCTCCCTGTTTGGCTGTGGGTTTCGGGCTTCCTACTGATGTCGCTGTTCCTCGCTCTGAGCATGTTCCGCTTGAGGAAGGCGGATATGAAGAAAAAGGTCCCCTTGTTGGGGGCACTAGCTGCCGTGATGCTCGTTGTCATGAGCCTGGAGATTCTGCCTATCGCTTATCACCTCAATATGTCGGTTGTTGCCGGCATACTGCTCGGGCCATCCCTGGGATTCATGGCGGCGTTCATCGTTAATCTAATGCTCGCCATGGTCGGTCATGGCGGTATTACCGTCGTCGGTCTCAATACTTTGCTGCTTGGCGCCGAAGCCTTTCTTGGACACACCCTGTTTTATCTGTTCAGAACGAGATTGCCCGTATTCTGGAGCGCTGCAGTGTCGACGGTTTTATCACTCTTTTTCGCATCACTGCTCCTGATAGGTATCGTCGGCATCTCACATGTAGATGCGGAGTTGTTTGCACACCATCATGAACATGAGGGCGGCGTGATCGACCAAACCCATGAACATCTCGGCGAACCGGAGAGCTCATCCATTCGGACATTTGCGGTGATTGTGCTCTCGCTCGGCAGCATCGGCTGGATTATTGAGAGTGCCATTACCGGCTCAGTAATACAGTTCATTTCGAGAGTAAGGCCTGACCTTCTTGCCCATGGTCTCCATAAGGGAAAAAATGATCAGACTTAAAATTTCTGAAAATACTCATCGGAAAGAAATCAATTGACGACAAGGTGATGGTGTCAATTGTTGTAATAAACTAACACGCTCAAGCGGCGGAGAATTCAACCTGGAGTTATGATTGAACGGACGGAACATGACGCACGGTGGGAGTAAGATCTCACGAATATTCCAAAATGCTGATTCGGTTGGGTTGCAAGGCGCAACCCAACCGAATCAACGGCAAAGATAAAATAACGTTACCAGCGATACATCGCGTTGAGCGCGATCGTGTCCTGCGATTTCTTCGTGCCGTTGTCAAAGGACTGCTTGTCCGATGAGTCGTGGCGGTATTCCGGCCGCACGATCAGGCCGCCGGCTAGCCGGATCTCCGGCGTCACCGTCACTTCGGTCAACTTCTGCGACGTGCCTGTCCTGAAAGCCGTCCTTGTCGTCAAAGGACTCGCCCCGAACCGATATGCTGTAGGTATCGTTGAAATCATATTTTACGATCCCCGCAAATTCCGCTCCATTTCACCGAAGATGCGCCGCTGTTGTCCTGCTTGCCGTTGTCATAGTTCAAAATGATGGACAGAGGCTTTACGGGTTTGATCGTGGCAACGAGATCGAGAAGCGACCGATTGTCATGATTGTTGTTGTCGCTCTCGGGGCCCTGCAGATAATTGATGTACGCGGAGAAAGGATCGCCCGCCGCGATATTGACGCTCACACCGGCCGATTTGCCCTTATTGTTGTCCGTTGCATTGTCCCAGCCGTTCACTACGAACAATGCCGCGTTCACGTTGTCGTTGAATACATAGCTTGCCTTCACACCGGTATGCGTCGTCGGTTCCGCAAAGACGAACAGGAATGACCGGGAATAGTTCGGGTTGTCGATGGCCTCTATCACTTCCGCGCCGACGAACGTGGCCATCTTCCCCATATCAAATCGCAGTCCCTTGCCGATCGGCGCGGTGTAGCTGATGTAGGCTTCCGTGATATCAAACGATTCGGGATTCGCCGTTCCTGTCGGTTGAGTTCCCAAACCTGTCGCATGCATCAATTTCGCCGTTTCTCCCGCCGAAACCTTCACTTTGTAGCCGATCACGCTCGCCGCGGGGTCTTTGGCGAACACGATCTCCGCCAGATCGAGGCCGAAGCTGTTTGCCTTGTGGTCGTAACCGCGCAGGTTATTTTCCGAGCCCGGATCACCGGGGACATTAGTGAGACTGCTTGCATTTCCGTTGTACGTATATCCTGTCTGCACATAGACGCTCAAACCGAGAGCTTTTTTCATCTCATCGAAGGTAAGACCTGCCGGTTTCGCGTCCTCGGCGAATGCCGGCGCGGACAATGGCATACAAGCGCAAAAAATCGCTAAACCGATCTTGATACCTATAACAGTACCGAACCTTTTCATTTGATCCTCCTGTGTTAAAGTTAACAGCTGGTTGTTGTGCAGGTTATTTACACTTATCACCCGGCGATATGACGAGGCTTGCGACCTCTCCTTTTTTTGCGATGTCGCCGGGTTTAATTTCGCCTTCGACAACCTCGCCTTTCAGGTAATCTTCTCCTGAATAGGAAAGAATTTTTATTTTCCCGACTTCCTTGAGCGCGTGTTTTGGGCTTTCCGCGTACACGACGAGAATGTCACCTATGCTGATCGCCTTCTTTACGTCCGCAGTCCCGCTCTGGAAGAGGCATACGGCCATGCCCTTCACCATGATCCCCTTGTCAACTTTCTCTTGACGTTCTTCCTCGATGGGGGACCAGGAAACGGCGTTTACAAGCTGAGGCAGCCCCGCGCATAATATAAGAAGAACTGCAAGAAGCTCTGCAATCTTTTTCATTGTATGTATCCTCCACAATTACTTCAGTCCATCGAGCGCCAGGTTCAGCTCAAGAACATTGACCACCGGTTCACCGATCAGGCCAATCCAGCGTCCCTTCGTATTATTGGCAACGATGTCTCGGATTTTGGCATCATCGAGTCCCCGGGCCTTTGCCACTCGGTGCAACTGATAGTCAGCAGCAGCCTGACTGATGTGCGGGTCGAGACCGCTGCCCGAGGCCGTGACCAGATCCACGGGAATCTTCGCAGTATTTCCAGGTTCCGCCTCATGCAGGGCTTTGATGCGCCCTTCAACATTCGTCATGAGAGCTGGATTGTTCTGGCCGAGGTTGGAGCCTGACGAAGCGGCGCCGTTGTACGGATAAGGACCCGTTGCCGAGAGCCTTCCCCAGAAGTACTTCGGGTCCTCGAACTGCTGGCCGAGAAGCGAAGAGCCAACGGCTTTGCCGTTCTTCGTGATGACGCTGCCGTTTGCCTGACTTGGGAAAATCGCTTGCGCTAGCCCGGTTACGGCCAGGGGATAAATGAGCCCCGTGATTACCGTGAACAGTAATAGGGACATGAGCGAGTTACGAATCATGGTGAACATTGGTTTCTCCTTTCAGTACGAGACCACCCCTCACCCTGGCCCTCTCCCCTGAGGGGCGAGGGGACTTTTTACTTCCTCTCCCTATTGGGGAGAGGATTGAGGTGAGGGGCAAGGTCATATCAAACAATATGTATCGCCGTTATGAGCATGTCGATCAGCTTAATGCCGATGAACGGTACGATCAAGCCGCCGACGCCGTAAATCAAAGCGTTGTTTCGTAAGACTATCGAGGCGCCGAGAGGGCGGTACTTCACGCCGCGCAGCGCCAGTGGCACGAGGAAGATGATGATCAAGGCATTAAAGATCACGGCAGACAACACAGCGCTCTGCGGCGTTGCAAGGCCCATGATATTCAGCGCTCCAAGCGCCGGATAGATGGAAAGGAATGCAGCAGGCAGAATGGCGAAATATTTCGCCACATCGTTCGCGATGCTGAAGGTCGTGAGCGTGCCGCGGGTCATCAAGAGCTGCTTCCCGATCTCGACGATCTGTATGAGTTTGGTCGGGTTCGAATCGAGGTCAACCAGGTTGCCCGCCTCCTTTGCCGCCTGGGTCCCGCTGTGCATGGCCACGGCCACGTCCGCCTGGGCGAGCGCGGGCGCGTCGTTCGTGCCGTCGCCGGTCATGGCAACGAGCCTGCCGCCTTTCTGGTACTCGCGGATGAGCTTGAGCTTTGCCTCGGGCGTCGCTTCTGCAAGGAAGTCATCAACTCCTGCCTCGGCCGCGACCGCGGCCGCTGTAAGCGGATTGTCGCCAGTTATCATGACCGTCCTGATCCCCATCTTGCGCATTTCAGCGAAGCGCTCTTTAATACCACCCTTCACGATGTCGTTCAACCGGATGACGCCGAGCACTTTGCTCCCCTCGGTAACCACGAGTGGGGTTGCGCCTTGTTTGGCAATGTCGTCAACGATGGATCGGACCTCGGGAGGAAACATGCCGCCCATTTTTTGAACGTACTTTTCAACCGCGTCCGCCGCGCCTTTGCGGATTTCCCGGTTCTGGAGGTTTACCCCGCTCATCCGCGTCTGGGCGGTGAAATTGACAAACTCCGCCTTGATGCTTTGCATGTCTCGGGCTCGAAGGCTGTACTTTTCTTTTGCAAGGACCACGATACTCCGCCCCTCCGGCGTTTCATCGGCCAGCGAGGCGAGCTGCGCTGCGTCGGCAAGTGCGCCCACATGTACACCCGGCGCTGGAACGAATTCCGTGGCCTGCCGGTTACCGAGCGTAATGGTCCCGGTCTTATCGAGCAGCAGCACGTCAACGTCTCCGGCTGCTTCCACGGCCCGTCCGGACATGGCGATCACATTCGCCTGGATCATCCGGTCCATACCCGCAATGCCGATAGCCGAAAGCAGCCCGCCGATGGTGGTCGGGATGAGGCATACGAGGAGCGCTACGAGCACCGTGATGGTGACCGGCGCGCCCTGACCCGCTGCTTTGACGCTGAAGAGCGAGTAGGGGAGCAATGTCACGCACACAAGCAGGAAGATGATCGTCATGCCCGCGAGCAGAATATCAAGGGCGATCTCGTTCGGTGTTTTTTGGCGCTTTGCGCCTTCCACCATGCTGATCATCCGGTCGAGGAACGTCTCTCCCGGACTTGTCGTGATCCGCACCACGAGCCAGTCGGATAAAACGGTAGTACCGCCCGTGACCGCGCTCCGGTCTCCGCCGCTTTCGCGGATCACGGGCGCGCTTTCGCCGGTCACGGCGCTTTCATTCACCGAGGCCACGCCCTCGATGATCTCGCCGTCCATGGGGATGATGTCGCCCGCTTCCACGAGAACGACATCGCCCTTTTTGAGCAGTGACGAGGCGACCTTCGTGACCTCCGCATCAGGCGCAGGCTTCGCAAGCCGCTTGGCCATGACATCGCGCCGCGTCTGGCGGAGGGATTCGGCCTGGGCCTTGCCCCTTCCCTCTGCCATGGATTCGGCGAAGTTGGCGAAGAGCACCGTTATCCAGAGCCAGATGGAGATCTGCAGGATGAAGGAAGGCGACGCTTCGCCTTTTCCCGTCAGGACTGCGTGAAAGAAGAGGAGGGTCGTAAGAATACTCCCTATTTCCACGACGAACATGACAGGGTTCTTGATCTGGTGTACTGGGTTCAATTTTCTGAACGAATCCCATAATGCTTTTTTTACGATCGTTGGTTCAAAGAGCGATCGCTTTTTCGATTTACTGCTCATAGGTAACTCCTTTAACCACAGAGGTTATATTTATTTTTTAAAAAATCATTCCGCTTTTACTCTGCGTACTCTGTGGTGAATGTTTTTATTTATCTGCTTGCCATCAACTGTTCGGCAATTGGCCCAAGCGCCCAAGCCGGCATGAACGTCAACGCTCCGACGATCACGATGACCCCGATCAAAAGCGCCACGAACAAGAGGCGTATGGGTCGGCAGCGTTCCCAAGCCGGCAGGTACCTGTTTCTTCTTCGCGAGAGAGCCGGCAATGGCAAGCACCGGGATGATCACCCAGAATCTTCCGATAAACATGGTCAGCCCGAGCGCCGTGTTATAGAAGACCGTGTTGGCGGAGAGGCCCGCAAAGGCGCTGCCGTTGTTGTTCGCTGCAGATGAAAAGGCGTAAAGTATCTCGGAAAATCCGTGCGGACCGGGGTTCGCTACTCCCGCGACTCCCGCTGGTGTCGCAACGCCGACAGCCGTGCCGATCTTGACCAGCGCATTCACGACCAGCACCGCGACCGAGGCCATCTTCATCTCGAACATCTCGATCTTCTTGCCGAGATATTCCGGCGTGCGCCCGACCATGAGTCCGGCGATGAAGACCGTGATAATGGCCATGATCAGCATGCCGTAGAGCCCGGAGCCGACTCCGCCGAAGATAACCTCTCCCAACTGGATCAGTGCCAGCGGGTAAAGGCCGCCCATGGGCGTGTAGGAGTCGTGCATGGAATTGACCGAGCCGTTCGAGGCTGCCGTGGTCGCCGTGGCCCAGATCGCGGAATCAACGATCCCGAAGCGGGCTTCTTTTCCTTCCATATTGCCGCCGGGCTGCATAGTGCTCGCCTGTTGATCGATGCCGATGGATGCGAAGCGCGGGATTGCCGCCCTGCTCGCTCCAGGTGCATAAAGCCATCAGCGTGACGAGGACGATCGACCATGGCGGTAAGCAGCGCCCACCCCTGGCGCTTGTCTCCGACCATCCTGCCGAAGGTGATACAGAGCGCCGCAGGTATGAGAATGAGCGCCAGCATTTCAAGAAAATTGGAGAAAGCGGTTGGGTTTTCTAACGGATGGGCCGAGTTGACGTTGAAGAACCCGCCGCCGTTCGTGCCGAGCTGCTTGATCGCGATCTGCGATGCGGCCGGACCGAGCGGTATGACCTGCTCCTTCATCTCCGCCTTTTCCGTCACCGGATTTCCCTTTTCATCCTTGACTGGGTTGCCCTGGGCATCGAGCTTCGGGTTATCGTAGGTGATGGTCTGGGTAAGCGCAACGGTCTTGTATTCGCTGAAGGTCTGCACAACTCCCTGAGATACGAGCAGCATGGAATAAACCAGAGCAAGCGGCATCAGGATGTAAAGTGTTGAACGGGTGAGGTCGACCCAGAAGTTGCCGATGGTCTCTGCCGAGTGCCTGGCAAACCCCCGGATCAGGGCAACGAGCACAGCCATACCTGCCGCGGCAGACACGAAATTCTGCACCCCAAGCCCGACCATCTGGCGTGAGGTAGCTCATCGTTGTTTCGCCGCCGTACCCCTGCCAGTTGGTATTCGTGATAAAGCTTATTGCCGTATTAAAGGAAGAATCAGGGGAGACTGCCGGGAACTTTTGCGGGTTCAGCGGCAGAAAACCCTGTAAGCGCTGCAAGGCATAGAGGAAGAACAATCCCGCCGCGCTGAAAAGAAGCACCGCGCCGGCATACTTCTTCCAGCTCATCTCCTCGTCGGGTTTGATGCCGCAAATCCGGTAAAACAGGCGTTCAACAGGCCCGAGCACGCGGTCCAGGCCCGAAGGCTGTCCTTCGTAAACCCGCGCCATGTAGACTCCGAGCGGTTTTGCGAGGAGCAACAGAACGCCAAAAAATAAAAATATCTGCAAAATATCGTTGCCAGTCATGACAATGCCTCCGGTTTAAGAAGTGCTATCAAGAGATACACTAACAGCGCCGCGGCGAGAATGCCGCCAATCCAGTAGAATAGTTCCATTCCTTGCCTCCTTCCTAGACTCGTTCAACGAGTTTCACGAAAAACCAACTGACGATGAATAACGCAATGCAGATCCCAAGATAGATAATGTCCATCGGTCACCCCCTTCTTTCTGATAAATGTATAGCATAACCGTTAATTAAATTGCTGCTAAGATGAAACATAAAAGCATTAAAATTTAATAAAGACGATATGTTGCAGAATAGTCAGAAACGACTGGGGTATAAAGTGGAAGAGTGAATACTGCTCTATTCGCAGGACTTCGAACGATGTAGCGAGAAAACAAAAAAAACCGGAACCCCTTGTTGAGGGTCCCGGTCTGGTATGTTCACCTGATTGCGGATGATGCGGATTAGATGTCGTAGTACAGGAAGAACTCGTACGGATGAGGCCGCAGACGGAGGGCGTCCACTTCCTTGGTCCTCTTGTAGCTGATATGCATCTCGATGGCGTCCTTGGTGAACACGTCACCCTTCAACAGGAAGCCGTGGTCGGCCTCAAGGTTGTCCAGCGCCTCTTCGAGCGAACCCGGCATGGACGGCACGCTTGCCAGTTCTTCGGGCGCCATATCGTAGATGTCCTTGTCCAGCGGCTGGCCCGGATCGATCTTGTTCTCGATGCCGTCGAGGCCCGCCATCAGCATGGCGGCGAAGGCCATGTAGGGATTGCAGGACGGGTCGGGGAAGCGGACCTCGATCCTCTTTGTCTTGGGGTTCGCGCTGTACATGGGGATGCGGACCGAGGCCGAGCGGTTCCGGCTCGAGTAGGCCAGGTTCACCGGCGCCTCGAAGCCCGGGGTCAGACGCTTGTAGGAGTTCATCGTCGGGTTGGTGAAGGCGGCGATCACCTTGGCGTGCTTCAGGATGCCGCCGATGTAGTGGAGCGCCATCTGGGACATGCCGGCGTACTTATCGCCGGAGAAGAGGGGCTTGCCGCCCTTCCAGATGGACTGGTGCGTGTGCATGCCCGAGCCGTTATCTCCGAACAGCGGCTTCGGCATGAAGGTCACGGTCTTGCCGTTCCGCTTCGCCACGTTCTTGATGATGTACTTGAAGAACATGACCTGGTCGGCGCACTTGACAAGGTTGCTGAACCGGATGTCGATCTCGGCCTGGCCCGCGGTGGCGACCTCATGGTGCTGACGCTCGACGTAGATGCCGACCTTCTGCATCTCTGCCACCATTTCGGAGCGGATGTCCTCCTGGCTGTCGATGGGAGGAACAGGGAAGTAACCTTCCTTGTGGCGCGGTTTGTAGCCCAGGTTCGGATTTTCAACGCGGCCGCTGTTCCAGATGCCTTCCGAACTGTCGATGTGGTAGTATCCCTCATGGGAGTTCTGGTCAAAGCGGATGTCGTCGAAGATGAAGAATTCCGGCTCAGGACCCATGTAGCAGGTGTCGCCGATGCCGGTGGATTTGAGGTAGGCCTCGGCCTTCTGCGCGATGTAGCGCGGGTCGCGGGAGTAGCGCTCCTTGGTGATCGGGTCAACGATGTTGCAGATGAGCGAGAGCGTCGGATATTTGGTGAAGGGGTCCATCACCGCGGTCTCCGGATCAGGAACGACCAGCATATCGCTCGTATGAATGGACTGCCAGCCGCGGATGCTTGAACCATCAAATCCGAGGCCTTCTTCGAAGATGCCCTCGGTCAGCTCGTCCACGGGCACGGAAAAGTGCTGCCACAATCCCGGGAAGTCCATGAATTTGAAGTCGACCATCGCTGCCTTGTTCTCTTTTGCCATCATCACAACATCTTTGGGTTTCATTGATTCAACTTTGGGTTTCATTGATTCCTCCTGTATTTAAACTCAAGAATTCAGTGGTCAGGAGCCAGAATCCAGAAGTCGTTTCATTTCGGTCTGACTTCAGTCTTCTGACTTCTGTATTCTGTCTTATATCGCCGGTTCCCCGCGCTCGCCGGTGCGGATGCGGATCACTTCTTCCACCGGAGTGACAAAGATCTTGCCGTCGCCGATACGACCGGTCTTTGCCGAGGTTTCAATGGTCGAGATGATCTTTGCAACAAGGCTATCCGCGGCGATGATCTCTAACTTCACTTTCGGGAGAAAGTCAACGACATACTCTGCTCCGCGGTAGAGTTCCGTATGACCTTTTTGCCTGCCGAATCCCTTGACCTCGGTCACGGTAATGCCCTGGACGCCGATCGCATTGAGTGCGTCCTTTACTTCGTCGAGCTTGAATGGTTTGATTACGGCCTCAATCTTCTTCATGGAAAATGACCTCCAACATGTCTAGATAATAAGCAATTTTGATGCTAAATCATAATACCTTATATTTCAATTTGTTGTTATCTTTAACGCAGGATGGGTATTGCACAAAAAACGATCAGAAGCTTAATAATTAGGCATATTAGTTTCTCACGCGCTCGTTTTTCTTGGTTTTTTCTTCGCGTTCGATCCGTTCACCCTCTTCGAGGAATTTTGAGGATATTTCTTTCTCGATATCATCTTTGAGCTGTTCGAGGGAAATGAAGTCTCCCTTGCGGAGCTCTTTCAATTTGGCGGCAGTGTCCCGATACTTCAGGTTCTCGTTCACGACCTCTTGAAACTCGTTTATAGCGTTGTTGATATTTCCCGCGCCTTGAAATGCAAGTCCGAGGTCGTAGTGCATCGCGATCCTGTTCTCGGTGTCGATCCCCAGTGACTCAGAGTAATCCAACGCAGTCTGGATCTCGCAAATGGCGTTTTGATACTCTCCCTTTTCCATATAACACAGGCCGAGCATATAACGGCTTTGGATGAACTTGGGCTCCACCTCGGTTGTCATGATGAGTTCCCCAACGGCATCGTCAAGCAGCCCCATCTCTTTATAGGCTACGCCGAGATTATAATGGGTATCAGCGTCTTCCTTTGCCGATTGCTGTTCTACTCCCTTTTTGAATTCCTCGAAGATATCGTCGAGGCTCTGTTCCTCTGCGGGCGCAACAGGCCGCACGGGGACCGGCATGGCGCTCAATTCGTCTCTGAGTTCTGCGGCAAGATCAAAGAAGTCCTCGGCAGCTTCTTGCGGGGCTTTTTCGGAGGAAGCTATGGAGGCTTTTCCACCTTGCTGAGCAGCGGGGGTAGCTGTTTCCCGCTGGAGCTCTTCACCCAAATCAAAGAAGTCTTCCTCGTCGGCTTTTTTTGCAGGCTCGAAAGGCCTGCCGATGTCATCGGCAGGAGCCTGCGGAGGCGACACAACGATTTTTTGGGGGGGTGCTGTCGGCTGCTTCATGCGCTGCTTGCGCTGCTGAAATTCCATCATGAGCGCGCGGACCTCTTCCTCATCGGTCTTTTTTGCAGGCTCTAAAGGACTGCTGACGGCATCGGCCGGAGCCTGCGGAGGAGGCGCAGTAGGCTGCTGCTTAAGCTGCTGGATCTGTTGCATCAGAGAGCGGACCGCTTCTTCATCAGATGCGCTTGCTGCCAGCGCTCCCTCGGCAGCTTTCGGCGGGACATAGCCTTCCAGCCCTTCGACAGCATCGGTGAGTTCGGCAAATTCCCGCGTTTCATTTTCTTCACGAGAAATTTCGGAAAGCCGATCGATTGCCCGCTGGTCGCCGGGGGTCAGTGCGAGGATCCGCGTGTAGTGTTTCTTTGCCTCGTCGAACAGTCCCTGCTGGAAGTAGAATTCGGTTTCTGCCCATAACTCTTCAAGATCAATCTCGGCGGGCGGTCCGGGCACGGCCAATTCATCCGCAGGTGCGACTGCGGCTTGTTCCAGCTCGCCGGCAGGCTCTTCTTCAACGGACGGCAGGTCCATTGCCGGCAGTTCGGCAAAGGGAGGCTCTTCTTCAGCTGGTTGCGATTCTTTCGCAAATGGTTCGGTAACAGGGACTGTTTCTTCGGGCGATATCTCCTCCAGAGGAGGTAGTATCCCTGAATCAAGTCCTTCAAACTCGATTTCACCTGTCTGGGCCGCCTCCTGGGGTGCTTCGGTCTCCTCGGGGATTTCTTCAGGTAAGGGCGGAGATATCTCGGGCCCAGCAAGAGGTGTTTCAAGATGGTCCTGCATGATCCCCGTCGGAAGGTCTTCTTCGGGTGCTTTGCCCATGGACTCTTCCACGTCCGATGCATCGGGAACCTTGCCGAGTTCCTCAAACTCGATTTCACCTGTCTGGGCCGCCTCCTGGGGAGCTAGGGTCTCCTCGGCGATTTCTTCAGGAAAAGGCGGAGCACTCTCGGGCTCAGTGAGAGGAGTTTCGAGATGGTCCTGCGTGAACTCCGGCGGATGACCTGCTGCGGGTCCTTCGCCCAAGATCGCTTCCGCTTCCGGTGCAACGGCAATCCTTCCGAGCCTGGAAAGGACCGCCGGATGATCGGGAGCCAGTTCGCGAATTGTCTGCAGCGCTGCTTTTGCCTGGTCGTCCCTGCCGTATTTTGTATAGAGCGCGACGGCGAGGAGGGCATGCCGCACTGCTTTGTCGCTGTTACCCTGCTCATGGTAGAGATCGCGGAGCTTGGTGCGTATGCGAGGACTTTCGGGGAACTGGCTGGTCAGCGCTTCGAGCTGCTCTATCGCCTTGGCGGCAAGGCCATATTTGATGAGCACATCGGCTTCGATGAACGCTTCGGCGATCGCAGGGTCTTCGTCCGCCGAAATAGGCGCAGCTTCGACCGGAGGAGCGGGAGTCGGCGCTTCAAGGACCGGTATTGGCTCGGGTTCGTTAACAAAAGGGGAGGGTGTGGTCGGTTCCGGTCCTTCTTCCGTTGTCATGAACTCCAGTGGTTGGGGCGTTTCAGCCGTGACGGGAGTCTGCAGCTGTTCGAGCCGTTCCTTGGCCTCGGACAGGCCTGGAGCTGTCTCGATCACCTGGGTAAGAACGGTCCTGGCGCTTTGGAGGTCTCCTTCTTTGATGAACAACTTGGCGGCCTGCATGAGTTCCGTGGCCGCATCCTGTGGACGGTTGACGGAAAGATAGAACTCGGCCAGTTTTTGACGGCCAGGGGGGAAGTCCGGACTGCCGGCCACGAAGGCCTTGTATATTTCTTCTGCGCCGCCGGCATCCTCGTTTTTGATCTTCCCGTCAGCAAGCGTCGCGGCCTCGACTATTGCTTTGTCATAGTCTTTCTTTGCGAGATACAGGCGATACAGTTTTTCCCGAAACGCGGCATCGTCCGGGTCCATAGCGAGGAGCCCGCGGATGACCTGTTCAGCCTCGACATCCTTGCCTGCCTTGTCCAGGGCCTCAAGATACGCATTGGCAAGCTCTTTATTTGACGGGTCGTCTTCAAAGGCCGGCTTGAACGCCTTACAGGCTTCAGAGAATTTGCCTTCCTTAAAGTAAACGATGCCGGCCTTGTAATACACTTCTTTGCTGGCCGGGTTCAGCGCAAGGACCTTTTCGAACAATTGCCGGGCTTCCTTGAACGCATTCTTGGATACATGCACGTCCGCCGCTGCAAGATAGGCATTGGCCGCGTCCTCGTTCATCTCCTCTTTCGCGTACATATCGCCGAGCTTGATTCGGAACGCGACATTGGAGGCGTTCAGGTCCGCCATCTTCTGGTAGATGGTGAGGGCCTTGGCTGTTTCTTTATTGTGGGTATAGTGGTCGGCGACGTGCTTGTAATTCTCGAGGGCATTGCCGATGAGACCCTTCTCAACATTCATATCGCCGAGAGCGAGGTGCACTTCGATCTGATTGATATCGATATTGAGTACTTTTTTATAGAGGGCGATGGCCTTGGAGGTGAACCCGTCAGCGGCCAGAAGATCGGCCGCTTTGTGATATGCCTCGACCGCGCCGACCTTGGCGTTTTTCTTGAGACACAGGTCGCCGATGGTATTGTATATATTGGGATCGTCCGGAGTTACCTTGAGGAGCTTTTTCCACTCGGCAATCGCCTTGTCATACTGGCCCTTGGCAACGAACTTCTGGGCCTCTTTTGAAATTGTATTTTTGTCGATTGCCATGGGCTAAAAATACCACAAAGCTTGGCAGGGTGTCAACACCTCGTCTTGATCTTATGCCTTGATTTTAGAAATAAATCATGTTACATATGAATAACCATGGCACTCAGAGAAATTCGTATCTATCCGGACCCCGTGCTCCGGAAAAAAACCACCCGCGTCGAACGAATCGACAGCTCCCTCGACCTTCTGATCAAGGACATGGTGGAAACCATGCACGCGGCCCCCGGCGTCGGTCTTGCGGCCAACCAGGTGGGGGTGCCGCTCCAGCTGGCGGTGATCGACCTGAGCACACGGGAAGACGAGGAACAGCGCCACCCGCTCCTGGTCATCATCAATCCCGAGATCCTCGCTATGGAGGGATCGGTCATTGAAGAAGAGGGCTGCCTCAGCATCCCGGATTATTCGGAAAAGGTCAAGCGTGCCGCATGGATCAAGGTCCGTGCGCAGGACAGGACGGGCAAGCAGTTCGAGCTCGAGACCGAAGGTCTCATGGCCAAGGCCCTCCAGCACGAGATCGACCATCTGAACGGCCTGTTGTTCGTGGACAAATTAAGCCCGCTCAAAAAGAGTCTCTTCAAGCGACGGTTCAAGAAGGCGTTGGCGGAGAAGACGTAGTTCTTCAGAAAGCCCCAAATTACAAATCCCAAGTTCCAAATAAATACCAATAACCAAAATACAATGATCAAATGTTTGGAATTTGGTGCTTGGTTATTATTTGTCATTTGATGCTTGGGATTTGGAGTTTGTTATGAGACTCGTCTACATGGGCACACCGCAGTTCGCAGTTGAACCGCTCCGCGCCCTGGTCGCGGCCGGACACGATGTTGCCGGTGCGGTCACGCGGACCGATAAGCCGGCAGGCCGCGGCCGAGCCCTTGCTGCGCCGCCGGTCAAGCTTGCGGCACAGGAGCTGGGGATCGCGGTAGTGCAGCCCAAGCGCGTAAGGGACCCGGAATTCATCGAGAACCTCCGGAAGATGGGTCCCGAGGCGATCATTGTAGCGGCATACGGACAGATCCTTCCACAAGAGATCCTGACGCTCCCGAAATTCGGGTGCATCAACATCCATGCTTCGCTTCTGCCCGCATACCGGGGGGCTGCACCCATCAACTGGGCGATCATCCGCGGCGAGCACGAGACCGGCATCACCATCATGCTGATGGACGAGGGTATGGACACGGGCGCGATCCTGATGCAGGAGAGCATCCCCGTCGGCCCGGAAGACACGGCCGGCGCGCTGACGGAAAAGCTTGCATTGCTCGGAGCGAAGCTTATAACATCGGCATTGCCGCTGCTCGCGTCAGGAAAACTTGTTCCGGTCGCGCAGGACGGAACAAAAGCCACCATGGCGCCTCTTCTAAAAAAGGGAGACGGCCTCATTGACTGGGACCTTTCCGCGCTGGATCTCCATAACCGCGTCAGGGGACTTTCTCCCTGGCCCGGCGCATACTGTTATCTGGACAAAAAACTGGTCAAGATCGTCGCGACCAGCCATACTCGAGGGATCCGGTGAACCGGGAAGGCTGTACGAAAGGAACAACAACACCCTGGAGGCGGGCACCGGCAGCGGGCTGCTGCGCATCCTGAGCATCCAGCCCGAGGGCAGGAAGCCCATGACCGCGGGCGAGTTCATGCGGGGACACCGGGGAGTTGAACGGAAAAAATTTGACGCGTTAATTCAAACCTCAAGGCACTAAATGCAAATAAGCACCAATGACCGAACATACAATAACCAATCAGTTCGGATATTGGATTATGGAATTTATTTTGCATTTGGCGATTTGTTTTTGGAATTTAGGATCTTTAAAGATCATGTCCGAACCTAAAAAAAGAATATTCATCGGCCTCATTGTCTTCACGGTCCTGCTCATTACCGCGATAACCGTGGGGCTTTATCTGATCCCCTACGTCGGGCTCAGAAACATCCATCCCCTTGCTCCGGAGGTCGTGTGTTTCACCATGAGCGGGGCGCTCGGATTTCTGATCCTCGGCGTGGGACTATTGATCTTCACGCTGGTCCGGGGGAAAGAGATCTTCTTCGCGGCACGGCTCCGGGGGATCGTGATCGAGGTGCTCTTCCCCATCATGATCGTGCTGGGGAAGCTCCTCGGCATTTCCAAAGAGAAGGTGCAGCAGTCCTTCGTGGAAGTGAACAATCTGCTCGTCCGCGCCCGCTACGTACAGAGCAGGCCCAAGCGCCTCCTGCTCCTGATGCCGCACTGCCTTCAGTTCAGCGACTGCGCCATCAAGGTCACGAGCGACGCGTCCAAATGCCAGGCCTGCGGCAAGTGCAAGATCAAGGACCTGGTGGAGCTGGCCCGGAAATACAACGTCCACCTCTCCGTGGCCACGGGTGGAACACTTGCGCGGCGCAGGGTGGCGGAATCAAAGCCGGAAGCCATCATTGCCGTTGCCTGCGAGCGGGACCTGACGAGCGGCATCCAGGACGCCTACCCTCTGCCCGTGATCGGTATCCTGAACGACCGTCCCTTCGGTCCCTGCTTCAACACCAGCGTCGATATCAGCAAGGTCGCTGAAGCGCTCGAATTCTTCGTAAGCGGCAACCCCGAACCCAGTAAGAGAACGATATAACACGAACTGTCACGGATGGCGCTTTCAGCCCTCCAAGAGCAGACAGGGGACTGGCTATAGCAAACAGTCGCCGGCTTGCTCTAACGGGGTGAACCGCGCTGAAGAACGGAGCTCTCCAATGATCGGGGATGACGATCATAGCGAGGTCTCAGCCAAGGCAAATCGCAAAATTGAGGAATGACCGCGGGCCAGGGTGTTTTTCCCTTCATGTTGGTTTTTGCAATTTGTGCTCTGCAGTGTTCAATTTTGTTTCGGGCAATCACGAGAATAGGTCACGTCTTGCTGAGAAAGAGTGTACACCGCCATGCCTATGAATGACACAGGCCGCACACCGAATGAAGCGGCCGCCGCTCGCAGGGTGGATAAGGATATACCGCGGGAGACAGCGCTCACGATCCTCTGCCGTACCGAGGAGGGCATCTTCGTTGATGAGCTGCTTGCACAGGCGCGGCAACGCATGGATGCGCGCGACAGCGGCTTTCTGCTTGAGCTTGTGTACGGAGTGCTCAGGAACCGCGCACGCCTGGACTGGGTGCTGAATTGTTTTTCCGCCAAGCCGATCGGCACGACCGATGCCTGGACCCGGAATATCCTGCGGCTCGGCGCTTACCAGATGCTCTTCCTGGACCGGGTGCCGGTGAGCGCCGCCGTGAACACGTCGGTGGAACTCGCTAAAGAGCATGGCAACAAGCACGGATATGTGAACGGACTGCTCAGGGGCCTGGACAGAAAACGGGACACGATCACGTATCCGGACTCCGGGGATCCGGTCGCGCGGATGTCCATGTTTTACTCACACCCGGTCTGGCTCGTGAAACGCTGGGTCTCGCGGTTCGGCGCCGAAGCTGCCGAGGCCCTGCTCCAGGCGAACAACCGGCCCGCGCCGCTCACGATCAGGACCAATATCCTTAAGACAACGCGCGCCGCGCTTAAGGCGGCGCTGGAAGCCGAGGGGGTGCAGGTCTCGGAGACAACCATGTCTCCTGTCGGTCTCGACGTCATTTCATCGCCGCAGTGGCTGCGCGCCCTTCAGGCCTATCGGGACGGCTGGTTCGTGGTCCAGGACCAGGCGGCCCAGTTCATCGGTCTGTTGCTTACGCCGCGGCCGGGCGAGACGATCCTGGATGCGTGCGCGGCCCCCGGCGGCAAGGCAACGCACCTGGCCGAGCTCATGCAGGACCAGGGCACGGTCGTGGCGCTCGAGCTCGATGCATCCCGGATCGCGAAGATCCGCGAGAACAGCAGGCGGCTCGGGACCACGATCATCACGCCGCTCCAGGGCGATGCATCGCGCTATCAGGGAGGGGTATTTGACCGGGTCCTCATCGATGCGCCCTGCTCCGGCCTCGGGGTACTCCGCAGGCACCCCGACGGCAGGTGGAACAAGACAGAGAAGACGGTGGGCGATCATACGGCGCTCCAGAGGCGGATCCTCGAGAACTGTGCCTCTCTACTGAGACCCGGCGGGACGCTCGTCTACGCCACCTGTACCACGGAACCTGAAGAGAACGATGAGGTGATCGCCTGGTTTCTCTCAGGACCGGGAAGCTCCTTCAGGATCGATGATCCGCGCCCCTTTCTTCCACAGGCAGCGGCAGCGCTCGTGGATGCAGGGGGCATCTTCCGTACGTTTCCGCAGGCGCCGGAGATGGACGGGTTCTTTGGCGTAAGGATGATGAAAAAAACGTAGGGGCCGGGTCCCGGGATCAACGGGCAGGGGACCAGTGCCAGAAGTTCTTGCATCTTAAAATTACTGTGGTAAAATGCGGGTTCTGATATGAGACGTTTTCTGAAAGGTCTGGGTTTGTTCTTTGTACTCATCGGCGTGGGGATTGTGAGCGCATTCGCCGTTGTCGCGTTGCTCCTCCGACAGGAAGAAGTGCGTGTACCGGACCTCATGGGACAGGACATCGTGAACGTGATCGAGACGGTTACGCAGCAGGGATTGCTGCTCAAGGTGGACCGGCAGGAGCCTCATCCGACCCTGCCGAGGAACACGGTGGTCTCCCAATCGCCGGCGCCGGGGGGCGGGATAAAGAAGGGACGACAGGTGCATGTGGTCGTAAGCCTGGGGCCCAGTGACACCCAGGCGTTAAAACTGGTGGGTGAAAACTTTCGCAAGGCCGACCTCATGGTCCGGCAGGCGGGTTTTTCTCCCGGCCCGGTGTCGAAAGTGTACTCGGACCTTGTGGAGCGTGACATGGTGATCGCGCAGGCCCCGGAGGCCGGGAGCCCGCTTGAAAAAGGCGCGGGCATCAGCATGCTCATCAGTGCGGGTAAAAAAGCGCCGCAGTATATCATGCCGAAGCTGACAGGGACAAAAGCTGAAGAGGCGCTCAAGATCATCGGCAGGATAGGACTGCAATACCGCGTTATCACGAGGCCTTCAGGGGACAATGCAACCGGAACGGACCGGGTCGTCGTCCATCAGGAGCCGGGCGCAGGGTTCCCGGTCGCCGCTGATGCGACGGTGGACATTGTCGTGAACAGGTAGCGCGGCGCGCAATTGGAAAGTGAATATTGGAAATTGGAAATTTTCAAGTGAAATGCATAGTGATCGGTACGAGATTTGATGGTTTGTAAAAAGTCCGATTTACTCAAATTTGCAATTTAAAATTTCCAATCTTCAATTTCCAATTTTGATTTTTTGAGGTATACCATGACGAAAAAAATAAAGGTAGCTCCATCCATCCTGTCCGCCGATTTCTCCCGCTTGGGCGAGGAGATCAAGGCAGTCGAGGCCGCCGGCGCCGATATCATCCATATCGACGTGATGGACGGGCACTTTGTGCCGAACATCACCATCGGCCCGCTGATCGTGGAAGCAGCCCGGAGAAGCACGACGCTGCCGCTCGACGTGCACCTGATGATCACCAACCCGGAGCTGTACATCGCCGATTTCGCAAAGGCAGGGGCTGATTATATTTCGGTACATGTGGAGACCGCATTTCACCTGAACAGGCTTATCCAGTTGATCCGGGAGCACAAGGGCGTGAAGGCGGCGGCGTCCTTGAACCCCGCGACCCCTCTTTCGAGTCTCGATTATATTCTGCCGGAGCTCGACATGGTGCTCATCATGTCCGTGAACCCGGGCTTTGGCGGCCAGTCGTTCATCCCCTCGGCAATTGACAAGATCCGGCGGCTCCGGAAGCGGATCGACGAACTGGGTCTGAAGATCGAGATCGAGGTGGACGGCGGGGTGAAGCCCGAGAACGCGGCCGAGATCGCCGGCGCCGGCGCCGATATCCTGGTTGCCGGCTCGGCGGTCTTCGGCAAGAAGGACTATGCCGCGGCGATCAGGGGAATACGGGGAGCGTAATCACTCATTGGAAATTGAAGATTGAAAATTTGAGATTGCAAAATGTAAAAAACAGGGCATCAATTTAAAATTTGCAATTTCCAATTTATTTGTACACCGGAGGTTACGTTGACCATTAAAAAACAGACAGTAA
This sequence comes from Nitrospirota bacterium, assembly GCA_963796285.1. Taxonomy (GTDB): domain Bacteria; phylum Nitrospirota; class UBA9217; order UBA9217; family UBA9217; genus JALNZF01. The sequence goes on along the minus strand of CAWCKW010000003.1, from coordinate 67,021 downwards.
AAACACCCTTTGAACTCAAGGACGTGAAAGAGCCGGTACTGTTCCGGGACATGTTCCCGTATTCGAGCGTGCCCCGGGTGATGCTCGAGGACCGGATGATCCAGACCAATATTCCTAAGGACATCTGGATCACCGACACGACCTTCCGCGACGGCCAGCAGTCCCGGCCGCCCTATACGCCCAGGCAGATCGCGGACATCTTCGACTTCATGCACCGGATGAGCGGGCCGGGCGGCGTGATCCGCCAGACCGAGTTCTTCCTCTACTCCGAAAAGGACCGTGAAGCGGTCCGGCTCTGCATGGAACGCGGCTACCGCTTCCCGGAGATCACCGGCTGGATCAGGGCGAACAAAAAAGATTTCAAGCTCGTGAAGGAGATGGGGCTTAAGGAGACGGGCATTCTCACGTCGTGCTCCGACTATCACATCTTCCTGAAGCTCAACCTGTCCCGCAAGGAAGCGCTCCGGCAGTACCTCGATATCGTTGCAACAGCGCTGGAGCAGGGCATCATTCCCCGCTGCCACCTCGAAGACATCACGCGGGCGGATTTCAACGGGTTCGTCATCCCTTTTGTGCAGGAACTCATGAAGCTCTCGGAAGCGGCCAAGATCCCGGTCAAGGTCCGGGCCTGCGACACCATGGGCTACGGTTTCCCCTTCCCCGGCACGGCCCTGCCGCGCGGCGTGCCCGAGATCTTTTACTCCCTGATCCACGACGGCGGCGTGCCGTCGGAGCAGCTCGAATGGCATGGCCATAACGATTTCCACAAGGTGCTCGTCAACGGCGTGGCCGCCTGGATGTATGGTTGCTCGGCCGTGAACGGCGCGTTGCTCGGATTCGGCGAGCGTACGGGCAATACGCCCATTGAGGCCATGCTCATCGATTATATCAGCCTCACGGGGAATGATTCCGGCATCGACACCGCGGCCATCACGGACATGGCCGAGTACTTCAGAAGGGAAATGAACTTTCCGATCCCGGCCAACTATCCCTTTGTGGGTTCTGAGTTCAACTCCACGAGCGCCGGCATCCATGCCGACGGCATGATGAAGAACGAGGAGATCTACAATATCTTCGACACCTCGAAGATCCTGAAGCGGCCCATGGGCGTGATCATCACCGATAAATCGGGCATTGCCGGCATCGCCCAATGGGTGAACAGCCACCTCGGGCTGGACGCGGACAAGAAGATCGACAAGCGCCACCCCGGTCTCGCCAAGATGAACAAGTGGGTGATGGAACAGTACGAACAGGGAAGGACCACGAGCATCTCCCACGACGAACTTCTGGAGCGGGTGAAGAAGTACCTCCCCGAGTACTTTGTGTCTGACCTCGACAAGCTCAAGAAGAAGGCGCAGGAGATCGCACTCCATCTCGTCGAGGAGATGGTGGAGCGGAAAGAAATGCGCACCACGGACCACACGATGCAGGAGGCGGTCATGCAGAAGCTTCTGGACGAAAACGCCTTTATCCAGTTCGCGTACGTGGTCAATGCGGAAGGAAGGAAGATCACGAGGAACATCACCCAGATCCAGTACAAGGCCCAGTTCGAGCACTCGGGCCTCGGCGACAATTTCTCGGACCGGCCGTGGTTCATCAATCCGATGAAGGACGGCAAGAGCTTCGTATCCGACTTCTATACCTCGAAGATCACCGGCGCGCTCTGCATCACGGTGTCGGCGCCCATCTCAGATGACGAGGGCAATATCGTCGGTGTCTTCGGCGTGGACATCAGGTTCGAGGACCTGGTACGGGCGGAATAAGTACTGACCGGCAACAAGCAAGGGATGCGGAAGGGCGAAGCTGTTCAGCTTCGTTTTTCCGCATCTTTTTTTCTCAATCTACTGAAGCAGAGGAGGGATGATCATGGTGCTTGTGAATAACGTCCGGGGATATCATTACCTTTCCGGCGTACTGATGAACCAGATGAGAGACCCTTTTTGCCGTACGTGCAAAGCACTCGTAAACACGACCGCAGCGTCACGCCAGAGTCTGACGGATTTCGAGCGATCAGAGGGCGCTGAAATCCAGGGTTTGCCCGCCGAGCTTCAGCGGATTTTTGCTGATGCAAAAACCGCGCTTGCCGGCATCGTGCTGCCCGACAATGCCGTTGGGCAAAAAAAGGCAGGGAACTGCAAACTTCCCGAAGGCGTCTGTTTTGTAAAATCTGCCAGGGCCCTGCTGCAGAGTCTGTCAGGAATTGTTTAGTCAGTAGCGAATCAAATGGTGCGCGTCATTTATCAGGCAGGAACGCGTGCGTTTTGATATACTTGACACATTCGCGTTTACGAATGCGCATCACAAAAAGACGTGTGATATCTCACGGGAGTAATAACGAGTAATTCCCGGAGCGGCTGAGAGAGAGGAGCCTCTCCCCGCAGCATACGACAGAGAGAACGTCTGATGACACCGGACAAAAAACCAACCGACAACCTGGCAGAACTATCCGAGCAGGCCCGCGCTGCACTCCAGGCGCCCAGTGTTATTTTCGACCGAATGCCTATGGGGTACATCGTTTGGGACCGTTCATTTCACGTGGTGGAGTGGAACGCTGCCGCGGAGCGCATCTTCGGGTGGTCGGCCGGCGAGGCCAGAGGAAAACATGCGTATGAACTGATCGTGCCGACAAGCGCCCAACCGCAGGTCAGCGAGATATGGGCCAGGCTCACGCACGGTGATGAACCGACTAAATCGGTGAATGAAAACACCCGCAGGGACGGCAGCAAGCTCATCTGTGAATGGTACAACACGCCGCTTCGTGATGCATCAGGGAAGACGAGCGGTGTCCTTTCCCTGGTACATGATATCACGGAGCGTAAGCAGCTGGAGCGTGAGCTTAGCGAGAGTAAAACGTATCTCCAGACGGTCATCGATACTGAGCCGGAATGCGTAAAGCTTGTCTCCGCTGACGGTGCGTTGATCACGATGAACCCGGCGGGTCTGACCATGATGCAGGTGGACTCCCTTGAACAGGTCCATGGCAAGTCGATCTATACCATCGTCCTGCCGGAATATCGCGACGCATTCAAAAAACTCACGGACGAGGTCTTCCAGGGAAAGTCAGGGAACCTCACCTTTGAGGTGGCCGGTGTCAAGGGGAGGCATCTCTGGCTCAATACCCATGCAGTGCCCCTCCGCAACGAGGGAAATGATATTATTGCCCTACTCGGCATAACCCGTGACGTCACCGAGCAAAAGAAGGCAGAAGAGGCTCTCAAGAAAGAGCGCGATTTCATGTCTACGGTGCTGGACACGGTCGGCTCTATTGTCCTCGTGCTCGACCGTGACGGCAGGATCGTCCGCTTCAACCGTACCTGCGAGGAGGTAAGCGGATATCGGTTCGCAGAGGTCCGGGACCGTTTTATCTGGGATTTTCTCATCCCCCCTGAACAGGTGGAAGGGGTCAAGGGCGTATTCAAGAACCTGGCATCAGGAAAGTTTCCGAACAGATACGAAAACTACTGGGTGGCGAAGGACGGACAGAGAAAGCTGATCGCGTGGTCGAACACCGCACTCCTTGACAAGGACGGCTCGGTCGAGTATGTGATCGCCACGGGCATTGATGTCACCGAGCACCGGAAGGCGGAGGGAGCGCTTCTGCAGGAGAAAAAATTCTCAGATACGGTCATTGACAGCCTGCCGGGGATGTTCTATATCTGCGATGAACAGGGGACTTTGATCCAATGGAACAACAATGTTCAAGAGACGACCGGCTATTCTGGTGAAGAGTTGTCAAGAATTAATTTACGAAATCTTTTTCTCGAGGACTGGGATCTGATACTAAGCAAAATGAAAGAAGTATTTGATACCGGCAAGGCTTCCGCCGAGGTCAGGATCCTTACGAAGCGCGGCGCACGCATTCCCTTCCTTCTCACGGGATTTCGGATGAGCATGAATGACAAGCGTTATCTCGTGGGCGTAGGTATCGACATTTCAGAGCGGAAACTGCTTGAGGAGCAGCTCCGCCAGTCCCAGAAGATGGAATCCATCGGCACCCTTGCCGGCGGGATTTCCCATGACTTCAACAATATCCTCACTGCGATCATCGGATACGGAAGCCTCTTACAGATGAAAATGAAGGAGGATGAACCGCTTCGGCACTATGTTGCTCAGATCCTTGCCTCGGCAAACCGTGCCGCCAACCTGACCAAGGGGCTTCTTGCCTACAGCAGAAAACAGGTCCTGAACATACAGCTTGTGAACATTAACAACATTATCCGGAAAGTGGAGCAGCTTCTCGAAAGGCTCATCGGCGAGGACGTGGAGCTTAAGAGCGTCCTGATCGATCAGGAAGTAACCGTCATGGCGGACGCCGGGCAGATAGAGTATGTTCTGATAAATCTCGTGACGAATGCGCGTGATGCGATGCCGGACGGCGGATATGTGTATATGGAAACCCGGCTGGTATACCTGGACGAGGAAGCTGCAAAGGCCCGCGATCTGCGCAAGCCCGGGACATACGCCCTGATCGCCGTGACGGATTCGGGTATGGGCATGGAACAGAAAACCAAAGAGCATATCTTCGAACCCTTCTTCACGACAAAAGAAGTGGGCCAGGGCACGGGTCTGGGACTTGCCATGGTATATGGCATCATCAGACAGCACAACGGCGTTATCGAGGTCGATAGCGAGGTCGGAAGGGGGAGCACGTTCAGGATCTATCTGCCGGCTGCTCAAACGACGACGGAAGAAACGCAACCAGCCGTATCGCCGCCCATCGAAGGTGGATCGGAAACCATTCTTGTTGCTGAGGACGATGAGATCGTGAGAGGCTTTATGACCAGCATGCTGGTGCAGAGCGGCTATACTGTTATTGCTGCGGAAAACGGGGAGGATGCCGTCAATAAATTCATGGCCAACCGGGGCAAGATCAAACTGCTCCTCCTCGACGTTATTATGCCGAAAAAGAACGGAAAAGAGGTCTATGAAAAGATCAGGATCTTCGAGCCCACTATCAAGGCGCTGTTCCTGAGCGGATACACCGCCGATGTCATGCATAAACAAGGACTGCTGGAAAAAGATGTGAACTTTCTCCTCAAGCCGGTCGACATGAACGACCTCCTGCGAAAGGTGCGGGAGATCCTGGATGAAAAATAGGACGGGAACAGAAGCAAGCTTTTTTGGATCTTCTGACTTTATGTGGGTCACTTAATAGCAGGTATCGCTTTTTATTCTTCATTAACAATCTGTCTTATGAAGGTTATCTAAGTTGGTACTTACCCCAGATGTGCACCGTTTTTTTTGGGCAGCTCATCGCTCAGCCGCGCAGCATGGCGGGTATATTAACAGTACCTCCGCCCTGATATGCAGGTCTCGCAGCACTCCACCCTCACCCTTATAAAAGGGTGAGGCCGCCTGCACCCAGCGTTTACGAGCGCCACGTCGCGAGTGCAGGGCGTGTCTGCCTTGTCTTGTACTCGTAACTACGATCAATGCAGCATTGCTATGCGCGTCTTTCGCGTCAGAGCTGCCCGGCGCAGGGGAAAGACAGAATCAAATAGCTTTACCCCAACCCCGCATGTCCCCAGAGGCGCGGAGAATAGCAGGAATAGCTTCGTATCCTGATCATTAACGCTCTCATACTAATACAAACGCATGAAATACTGATACAGCTTTGCCCCTCATCTTTTGTCCCTTCCTATACGAACCTTCATTACGGTGTGCAGGAATTGTTTTGCGCCCGGCATGCAGGCATAGTATAATTCTTCCATGTCCAGAAAGCTGAAGGAAAAAGCCGATGCCCTGCTCGCTGCCGAGCGCGGGACGATCTTAAAGGCCCGTGGAACGGAGGTCGCATTCGCGCTGGCCTATCCCAATACCTATCACATCGGCATGTCGAACCTCGGCGTGCACCAGATCTACTCCATCCTGAACCGCCGCGCCGACACTGCTTGTGAACGGGTGTTCCTGCCTGATGAGGACGACATTGAAGAGTATGGTACAACCAGCACAAAACTGTTCTGCCTCGAGAGCAAGCGGCCCGTGAGAGAGTTCGACCTCCTGGCCTTCTCCGTGTCCTTTGAACAGGACTATGTGAATATTCTCGAGATCCTGAGACTCTCCGGCATCCCGGCGGATAAACGCGAACGGACGGAGGATGATCCGCTGGTGGTCCTCGGAGGCATTTGTTCCTTTTTCAACCCTGAGCCGCTTGCGGACTTCGTTGATGTCGTGATCGTGGGGGAGGGGGAAGAAGTTGTAGGAGAGTTCATTGATGCGTACAAGCAGAACAGGGGAAAAGAGCGGCACGAGCTTCTGAGCGCCCTCAGCAGGATCCCCGGTGTATACGTGCCGGAGTTTTATGAGGTCGTCTATCATGAAGACGGGACGATCATGGGACGAACAAAGCTTGAGCCCGTTGCCCCCGACCGCATCGTCAAGCGGACGGTCAAAGACTTCGACAAGGCGCCTGCAGCCACTGTTATTCTCACCCCGCATACGGAGTTCAGCGACCGGTATTTGTCGGAGATCACCCGGGGATGCGGCAGGCACTGCCGGTTCTGCATGGCAGGCTACCTGTACCTTCCTCCCCGCAACCTGAACATCGAAAGATCAGGCGAGCAGGCAGGCAAGGCGGACGAGCTGTGCGGCAAGATCGGGCTCGTGGGCGCGGCATTGTCCGACTATCCCGACATTGACGACCTCTGCGCAAGGATCGAGGGGGGCGTCTCGGTCTCATCGCTGCGCGCGGATTCGGTCAGTGAGACGCTGATCGAACGGCTCGCGAAGAGCGGACACAAGACCATTTCGATCGCCCCCGAGGCCGGATCCGAGCGGCTTCGCAAGGTGATCAACAAGGGCATAACGGAAGAAGACATCCTTCGCGCCGCCGATATGGTCTTTCGCCACGGCATCCCGAACCTCAAGCTGTATTTCATCATCGGCCTGCCGACGGAGACCCAGGCAGATGTGGACGCGATCATCCTGCTCGCGCTCAAGGTGCATGAGGTCCAGCTCGACCATGCCCGGCCCCTCGGCAGGATCGGCAGGATCACGCTCTCGGTGAACTCCTTTGTCCCGAAGCCGTTCACGCCGTTCCAGTGGGAGCCGATGGATTCCGTCGAGAGTCTGAATAAAAAGCAGCGCTCACTGGACAAGGCGGTGCGGAAGATCGGGAACATGAACGTCATTCACGACATTCCGAAGTGGGAATATGTCCAGGCGCTGCTCTCGCGCGGGGACCGCAGGACCGGAAAACTGATCAGGGCGGCCCATGAAAACGGCGGGGACTGGAAAAAGGCGGCAAAAGCAACGGCGATCGATATGGATTTTTACGTGTATCGACGGCGCGAGTTCAACGAGCACCTGCCCTGGGATTTTATTGACATCGGTGTGAGAAAAGAATATCTTAAGAATGAATATCAGCGGGCGCTCGAGGGAAAATTCACTCCACCGTGCAAGGTCGGCTCGTGCAAGACCTGCGGAGTTTGTCAGTAACGCGTTGTATCTGGATCACCGATGAATACCGTCAAATCACAGCATAAAAAATGCGCCAAGGTCAGGGACGATGGATTGCTTTCGGTCCCCGCGCTCGACAAATTAACCGGGATGCTCCATGCCTTTACCACGCGGCAGGGCGGGCTGGGCGCAAGGAACAACGGGATCAGGCATCCGGATGACTGGACCGCGGTGGCAAGCGCGTTCGGGGTCTGCAGAGACCGGGTGGTGACCGTGAACCAGGTGCACGGCGAAAATATCGTCACGGTGGACGACCTGAACGTCCGGGATGTCCGGACCGTGCATGCCGACGCGATGATTACCGATGTTCCGGGGATCGCCATCGGCGTAGAGACCGCGGACTGCGTGCCGGTCCTCTTATTCGATCCGGTCAAACCCGCGGTGGCCGCTGTGCATGCGGGCTGGCGGAGCACGGTAAAGAAGATCGTCCAGAAGGCCGTACACCGGATGCACGAAGAATTCGGATCAGAACCTGCGCAATTGATCGCGGCGATCGGACCGGCCATTGGGCCCGAATGCTACGAGGTGGACGAGGCGGTGATGGGACGGGTCAGAGAGGCATTCTCGTTCTGGAAAGAGGTCTCCACTCCGCGCGGAGATGACCGCTGGAGCCTGGACCTGGTAACAGCGAACAAACTGGAGCTGCTGCAGATCGGGTTGGCTGAAAAGAATGTGCACGCGCTCGGGCTCTGCACGTCATGCAGGCGTGACCTGTTCTACTCCTTCCGCGCCGAGGGCAGGACCGGCAGGATGCTGTCGGTGATCATGATAAAGCCATAAAGCATTATTTCTCGCAGAGGCGCAGAGGTCGCAGAGGAGCATAAAAAAGTTATCATGTATAATTGATGAACACGAAATCAGTCGGATTTAACCGCTGAGACGCAGAGGCGCAGAGAAAATCTTTATTATTTTCGATATGCATTTCTCCGTGTCTCCGTGTCTCCGCGCCTCTGCGGTAGATTATGCCTTTCTACGAGATCATCTTAATTGGTGCAGTTTCATAAAATGGCTGAAATGCCTGAACTAAAAGCAGACGGTGACAGTTCCGAATTTTATGAATGCATCAATTGTTCTCAAAGCTTTTCTTGGCGTACTTTGCGTCTTTGCGCGAGACGAATCGTCTCTTTTTTATGTCAATTGCGGACAACTTCAAGACGGTGAGCAACAGGATCGTTGCCGCGGCAAAGCGCGCAGGCCGCGATCCGGCGTCCGTCAAGCTCGTGGTCGTGACCAAGACCGTCGATGTTGAAAGGATTCGCGAGGCAGTTGCCGCGGGCGCGACCATCCTCGGCGAGAACCGGGTACAGGAAGCGAAGGAGAAGATCGAGAAGCTCGGCAGTATTGCGAGCTGGCATTTGATCGGCCATTTGCAGGCGAACAAGGCCAAGTACGCGGTGAAGCTTTTTGACCTGATCCATTCAGTGGACAGCCTGGAGCTTGCGAAGGAGATCGACAGGCAGGCGGCGAAGATCGGGAAGGTGCAGAACGTTCTGGTCGAAGTGAACATCGCGGGAGAGGCGAGCAAGGCCGGCATGACCGTACGAAATGCCCCGGCACTGGTGAGGGAGGCCGCGAAACTGGGCAATATCGCCATTCAGGGGCTGATGACCATCCCTCCGTTCTCGGAGAACCAGGAGGACTCAAGACCGTATTTCTGCGTGCTGCGGGAGCTGGCGGAGAGCATTGCAATGGAGCATATTCCGAACGCGGTCATGAAAGAGTTGTCCATGGGGATGAGCGGAGATTTTGAGGCCGCTGTCGAAGAAGGAGCAACCGTGGTGCGAGTGGGTACGGCGATATTCGGGGAGAGGGTTTAAGAGTTCGGAGTTCGGAGTTTGGAGTGCGGAATGAAGAGCAGCGAAAGTCACCGGAGGTTTCATGACGACAAATAAAACAATAGCGTTCATCGGCGGCGGGAACATGGCCGAGGCGCTCATCAAGGGTTTGATCGCGGCAGGGACGGCAAAACCCGACCACATCCTGGTCACCGACGTCTCCGTTGACAGGCTTGCGCATCTCCATACGACCTATGGTGTTCAGCAGAGGGGTAATGTTGAGGCTGCGCGTGAGGCTGATATTATACTCCTGTGCGTCAAGCCGCAGGTGGTCGAACGGGTACTCGCGGATATTTTCATCTGCTGTTGATGCTAAGAAGCTCGTTATCTCCATTGCCGCGGGAATTGTGATCGCCAAGATCGAAAAGGGATTGAAGGAGACTTCCCATGTGGTGCGCGTGATGCCGAACACCCCTGCGCTGGTGCTTGCGGGCGCGGCAGCGCTTGCGGGAGGGAAGCACGCAACGAGCGATGATCTTGCCCTGGCGCAGAGCATCTTCAACTCAGTGGGCAGGGCGGTGATCGTGGAGGAAAAGCTCATGGATGCCGTGACCGGGCTTTCGGGCAGCGGTCCGGCTTACGTATTCATGATCATCGACGCATTGTCCGACGCCGGAGTAAAGGCGGGTCTTCCCCGGCAGCTTGCACTCGAGCTTGCGGCCCAGACCGTGTACGGCGCAGCCAAGATGGTGCTTGAGACAAAGGAACATCCCGGCAAGCTCAGGGACATGGTAACCTCTCCCGGCGGGACGACCATCGAAGGCCTTCATGCCCTTGAAAAGGGAAAACTCCGCGCGACGCTCATGAACGCGGTTGAGGCGGCGACAACGAGGAGCAGGGAACTGGGGAAGTAAGGAGAAGCGAGACGACTAAAACCGACGAAAGACGACAAGAAACGACAAAAACGACAAAGACGACAAGAGAAGGCTGAGGTTTGGGGAACATACAGAGCCATAAAGAACTGCACGTGTGGCGGGATGCGATGGATGGCGCCATGGAGATCTATACCATGACCAAAGCATTTCCTTCGGAAGAGAAGTATTCTCTTGTAGATCAAATTCGGAGATCGTCCCGTTCGGTTGCCGCGAATCTTGCCGAAGCATGGAGAAAGAGAAGATATGAGGCGGCATTTAAGAGCAAATTAAACGACGCCGAAGCAGAGGCATCAGAAACGCAAACGTGGCTTGAAGTTGCGCTTCGATGTGCGTATATCGACAAGCAAACCGCGGAGAAACTCGATAGAACGTACGAGCACATTCTGACACGGTTGGTTTCCATGAGTCGGAACGCAGAGAATTGGACGCTGTAAGTGGAAACATCACCGGTTCAGGTCGTTTCTCGTCGCTTCTTGTCGCATCTCTGTCGACTTTATGTCCGTTTTTTAAGGGAGGAGCAATGTTCGTATTTGGAAATATCGTTCTGGGGCTGGCCAAGGTGCTTGATGTCGTGCTGAATATCTACATGTGGATCATCATTATCAGGGCGCTTATCTCATGGGTGAACCCGGACCCCTACAATCCCATTGTGCAGGTCCTGACGAAAATGACCGAGCCGGTACTCAGGCCGATCCGCAAGCTGGTCCCTCCCCACAAAGTCGGGATTGATTTCTCGCCGTTGATCGCCGCGCTCATTATTCTGTTCCTGCAGTACGCGCTGATCAATACTCTCTATCGCATCGGAAACGCAATGGGGTAAGCGCTCACTGGAGCGCTGCGCCCGAGGAGGCACTCGTATGAGTAACGGCAACAGGTTAACACCTATCGATATCCAGCAGAAACGGTTCCATGTGGTTTTTCGCGGCTACGAACAAGCCGAGGTCGAGGTGTTTCTCGACCTGGTGCGGGACGAAATGGAAACACTGTATCGGGAAACAACGGAGCTGAAGGAATTCCGCCAGTCCTACGATGAGCGCCTGCGCGAACTGACTGAACGGGAAGAAACGGTCAAGAACACGCTGCTGATGACCCAGAAGCTCATGGAGGACCAGAAGGACAACGCGCGCAGGGAAGCGGAGGTCATCATCAAGGACGCGGAGGTGCGCAGGCTGCAGTTCATAAACAATTCCCAGGATGAGAAGGCGAAGCTTGAGGTGGAGATCCAGGAGTTGAAGCGCAGGAAGCATCACTTCCTGCAGGACATCAAGAAGGTCATTGAGATGCACCGGGAAATGGTCAGCTTCGAGGAGGCCGGTGGTGACGCCAAAGAAGAGCCTGCCCAGGAACCTGCCCAGGAATAAGGGGCCTGAGGCGCCGGTTTCACTCTCGATACGCATCCAGCCCCGCGCTTCGAAGAACGAGATCGTCCAGATGGAGAGCGGCGGACTCAAGATCAGACTCACCGCCCCGCCGGTCGACGGCGCTGCCAACGAGGCGTTAGTGAAGTTCCTCGCCCATACCCTGTCTATCCCCAGATCCCATGTTGAGATCGTTACCGGCCACACCTCCAGGGAAAAGGTCGTCCGCATCACCGGCATAAGCAATGCTGAGGTGAAAAGGGTATTGAATAGCAAGGACGAATGAGGTAATATATTGTATCGACATGAAGCGGCATGAAACGACGAGAAGCGACGTGCAGTGACGAGAATCGAAAGGACATCTATTCGTTTTAAGTCGACTTTCGTCGGTTCTGGTCGCATTTCATCGGTTCAACAAAAGGGGGCGACAGGCTTCGACGGGGATTTAGAGGTCAGGAGTTGCATGCCGAGGTACCATGGGGCTCGTTAAACACATGGTAAAGATCAACTGCCAATAATCAAGAACTGGCATACGCCGCCTAAATAGGTAGCGCGTCTCGCGGTTGGCGCCTGAACGATCGCAGAGATGTCAAAAACCAGGCTGGTCTTCCCGACGCCGTCCGGGGCGGGGAGATAAGAAAAACCGGGCTGGCCGATTCCGAAGCTTTCCCCAAGGCGCCGGATGAAGCGAGAGCAATAAAAGCGGGGATAAGCATGTATGAGCTTCTGGCTGACGGTTTTCGGACGCGGGTTCAATTCCCGCCGCCTCCACCAATTTACAATCTAACAAAGACCAATGAAGTGCAAAAGCCCCTTGAAGACGAGGGGCTTTTTCTTTAGGAAAATGGGCACAGTGGACTTGATTCTCCGGTTGTTGCCTTTCTGTTCAGGCCTTTGGTAAGGCGGCTCTGGATCAGCGAGGTCCACGGCCTGGATAATATCCCCAGGGCAGACCCGTATGTGAACGCCCTCAACCATGAAAGCTACTTTAACTTTATCTGCTTCACTGCGACCGTCAACAAGTGAATCCATTGCTGATATCCGAAAGCTAATAGCGCCCGTAGCGAAGTCGTGATGGAAACCATAATGCTTGGCAGCAGAAATGTCTTGAAATATGCGTCATTGTGGATATAATAACGGCAGATTAAGAAATCGCTTTTCAATTTGCTGGACAAGGCAGGTATAGTATGAAAGTTATCGTTGAGGTGAAAGGTAAAGAGGAAGTAAATAAAATCAGAAAGATGTTCGGTAAGGAACACGTCGCGATCTTGACATCTCAAAAAGAGTCGATACTCGACTCCATTTTTAATAAATTCAACGTAAAGCTCCCTGCACGATATAAATTCGACAGGGAGGAAATCCATGCCCGATAAGGCATTCATTGACACAAATATCCTTATCTACTTCATAAGCAGTGACAGCGACCGGAAAGCAAAAGCACGTGAAGTGATCCTCGGAAGTTCCGACGCGGTCATCAGTTCGCAGGTCATCAGTGAATTCATAAGCACCTGTCTTCAAAAGCGCCTTCTCAATATCGAAGAGGTTTCCGAAGCCTCGCATGGTTTCATGCGCGCGCTTCGTTTGGCGTCCATTAAGGAGAGCACGATTGACAGCGCACTTAAGGTGACTAAGAAGTACAAATTTTCATATTGGGATAGTTTGATCGTTGCAGCCGCACTGGAAAACGATTGTTCCGTCTTATACACGGAAGATTTGCAACATGGTCAGCTTATTAACAACCGTCTTCGGATCACCAATCCGTTTCGCGTCTGAGGCAGCTGCGTAGAAATGTTTGAAGGCCGCTAAATCACGTTGGGGTACTTTTGGGGGTACGAGTTAAATTCCCATTGTGAGATGTACTGTAAATCAGGGCGCTTGGACAACCTATTAAATGGTCGCCGCCCCACCATTTCACCATCAAACAAAGTCCAATGAAGTACAAAAGCCCCTTGAAGATGAGGGGCTTTTTCTTTTTCAGTTGTGATAGCCAAACACTAACGGCGACAGGCGGTAAGATGCGATATACGTGGTCCAAGGCACCTTAATCCCTTCGACGCACTAAGGTATGAGTAGCCTCAGGGTGCGTCAAAATTTCATGAATGTCTTTGACATATTCCTTTGTTTATAATACAGTAGCAGCCGGAAACCTCGCCTTAGCACACTCATTTCAGCGCGCCATGATTTTAGCAAACTTGCTTTAACGAAAGGCCGCATGTCTCCAGGCCCCGAAGACATAGCCCGTGAACAGATCGACCGGATGCTGGTATCAGCAGGGTGGGCTGTTCAGGACGCGAAGGCGGTGAATTTATACGAGCTAATGACTCCTTTGATGAAGGAAAGCATAGATAGAAACAACGTCCCCAAAGTTATCCGTCCTGAACCCGTTGTAGGTGCATTTATTTGAAACATATCGGGTTACATTCGGTATTTGTTAAATTACCATTTATTATGTTGACAACTAAATAAATTAGGAGTAGCATTCTTCCTGTATCTTTTGTAGCAGCAATACTTAATAACATTATTTGTTTCAAGTAGCAGTTTGCAGCGCATACGCCAAAATCCTGACAGAGGCAGCTTCATAAAAAAATTGAAAGTTCACTGATTTATATTCTGAGAACTTATAAAGGAGAAATTATGAGAAACAGAGGCAGCAGACTTTTGCAGTGGTTTTTGCTTGTGGCAATGATTGCACTAACCGGATGTGCAAATAATCAACAGGCGTATCAAAAGGCATTTGATAGTCAACATTCACTTACCCATAATCAGTGCGCCTTCACGCAGCCACCTGAAAATATTTTCAAGATCACAAAACAAGTATTTATTCAGCAAGGATTCACTATTGAAAGCGCAGACTTAAAGTCGGGCATAGTAAAAGCTGTACGAAACATGCAGGATAAGGAAAAACCTGAGATATCTTATAATATCAGTGCATCAGTAGATATTTCAGAAGTAACAGGTTCCGAAACAAATGTCTCCTTGGCTTCAAGCCAGCAGACAATTCTCCACCGCGCATCTACTACCTGGTGGCACCTTCTTTGGATCCTACCGGTTATTCCTACTGGAACCGAATATCAAACCTTAGTTATCAAGGAAGGGAATATTACTGACCCAGGTTATTATTCCGATTTCTTCAATTCTTTGAGGATTGCAGTGACAAAGTATGATCTAGCTGTAAAGATTGCTGCTGCAAAAGCCGCTGAAAAAGCAGAGGCAGAAAGAGTTGCCGCCGAAAATGCAGCGAAGATAAAGGCAGAGGCGGAGGCAAAAGCTGCGGCCGAAAAAGTGGAGGCAGAAAAAGTTGCAGCCGAAAACGCAGCGAAGATAAATGCGGACGCTGTTCAGATCGCTGCCCCCAATCCAGAGGTTGCGAATACACAGTCGGCAGCGCTGAATCAGGCAGGCAAGTCAGCTGCGGAAACGGGAGAGACCAAGTCTGTAGTGCTTGACCAAAACGTGAAGTAGTAGCGGTTTCCCGTGCCGTGTAAACTACGCTGCGGTTGCATCCACTTGAGAGTGCAGTGGCTTCTTTTTTTTATCGCCCTGATGGGGCACTAATAACTTCGATTATTGGTACGGCAAATAGAATGTTTTGGGGTAGCTTTAGGGGTAAGTCGAAAAATAGCATTGAAAATACTGAAATGATTCCATGAGGTTGGACAATCTGTTTGATGTCCGCCGCCCCATTTCACCATCCAACAAAGTTAAATGAAGTGCAAAAGCCCCTTGAAGATGAGGGGCTTTTTTTTCGTCGTTGTCGCATACACCGGCAATCTCTCACCTCTTTTCTGGACACCAACCACCTCTCTGCTTGCAATTTAGCGAATTCTATTATATTCTTCTTACTGTTCAATCGGTCAGTATCACTATGTGGCATCCCTTCCAGACAGTCAACATCCCGGAGAACCATGAGCGACCTTTCAGCCTTTCAAAGGAAAATTCTCGGCATTAGCAACGAGCGTAACCGGGCGGTACGCAACGGGTGCAACAAAGGCCCCAAACTGGGTCCTGAGGGCGGTTCTGCTGGCTCAAGGACTTATTCTTTGAAGAAATTGACAACCTCCCCGATCCCGATGTCTTCGAGCCGCTCGGGTTGGAATCACTAGGAAATGCCCTTAAATGTCATAAGAGTCCGATGCACTATTGCACAGGAGGTTCTCAATGGAGTTCTTTCTATGCCGCTGCACTGTAATAGGACGAGTGATTCTCGATGGCAGCGACCAGGGTCCTACCAAGGACAGCGCCGGCAACCTGCTGACTAAACAATGCGACGCTGGCCTGCACACCATTGCCTTACAGTGCCCTGACAAGAAAAAATGTACTCCACGACAGGTCAAGATCGAAATAAATGATACCGACCCGATTTCACCCGTGGAGGTAGCGTTCAAGTGCAGAAAAAAAGCTGTGGTCTGAAGCGCCTTTCCATAGTTGTGGCAATGATCATTGGCGGGTGCGCTCATTATCCAGATAACCCTCGCCTTGATGCCATTTCACCGGATGCCGGTTACCGCTACAGCGTCGTGCGCCGGCAGCCTGCGAGCGACAGGCCTTTCGTTCTTCTGGCGTTTTCCGGAGGCGGAACGCGCGCCGCGGCCTTTTCCTTCGGATTGATGGAAGAACTCAGGCTAGTGGAATACACTTCTCATGACGGCTCGAAGCGGCGTCTCCTCGACGATGTGGAGATCATCTCGTCGGTTTCCGGCGGGAGCTTCACCTCTACGTACTACGCCCTCTTTCCCGAACGATTTTTCAGCGATTTCCCTGACCAATTCCTCAAGCGAAACATTCAGAGCGGGCTTCTTGTGAGGCTGTTCAATCCTTATAATTGGATAAGGCTTGCCTCGCCGGACTTCAGCCGAATAGACCTGGCAGATGAATATTACAACAACACGATTTTCGAGGGGAAAACATTTGGTGACCTGCTCAAGAAGCCCAAAGGGAGCGTGCCGTTTCTGGTGCTGAATGCCACCGACATAAGCGTTGCCCACCGCTTCGAGTTCACCCAGGACCAATTCGACCTGCTTTGCTCGGATCTCTCCGGCGTGAACCTTTCCCGGGCCGTGGCTGCTTCTTCGAATTTTCCAGTTGCGTTCGCCCCTCTTACCGTGGACATTTATAAGGAGCAGTGCGGACCGCTTCCCCTGTGGGTTGAACTTGGCCTGGACCGGGAGAAAAACCCAAAGCGCCGGGTTTCCGAAGCCTTTGCCGCGCAATCGTACCGCGACCCTGATCGTCGCTTTGCCCACCTCCTGGACGGCGGCATATCTGACAACCTGGGCCTGCGGGGACCGTTTCAGGCAATAACCACCACCGACAGCGCCTGGAGCATACTGAAAGCCGCTAATCTGGGGCAACTGGGGAGACTGATGGTTATAGCGGTCAATGCCAAGACTACCAAGCAGGGGACCTGGGATGCCAGGAGTTCACCTCCCGGTATCGGCGCTGTCCTCGATGTGATCATGAATGGACCGATGGATGACGTTTCCTATGACAGCCTCGAAATGACCGATGGACATTTTAAACAGATGAAGCAGCTGGCCCACACGGTTGATTCCTGCAACAAGCGCCTTGCGCAGAATTGCCCCAATGCAGCGCAGATCAATAATCCGCTTACCACTGATTTTACCTTTGCCGAGTTGACCTTCGACGATATCCCCGATCCGCGCCTGCGCCGATGCCTGCAGGCGCTTCCAACGTCATTCTCTCTGCCTGAAAAAACCATCGATCTTCTTCGCGCGGCAGCAGGGTATCTTCTCATGAACTCCGATGATTTCGTTGCCGGGATGAAACGTCTCGATCCGTCATGGCAGCCGCTGCGGGTGGTGATTGACGCGAAGTTAATCGACGAGGTATGCGGGGGTTTCTGAAGCGCGCGACTGGAAAGACAGAACTTACTAAGATCAAATACGTTTCTCTGAGTTCTCTGTGGTGGGTTTTAAAAATCTGAACAGCGACCCAAGGAGGAGATGATATGGTAGTGAAAAAGAAGACAAGTAAGGCAAAAAAGGGCAATGCCAAAAAACGCCGCTACGGCTGGATGCCGGATTTACCGGACCAGCGAGATCACCTGTACGGCGCGGTGCATATGGTGCCCGCGATACTCCCATCCGCGATCGATCTGAGACAGCAGTGCCCGCCCGTGGAAAACCAGGGGGACCTCGGCAGTTGCACGGGGAATGCCCTGGCGGGCTCGCTGGAATTCCTGGAAAAGAAAGACAACATCCGCTTTGTAGATCTGAGCAGGCTTTTCATTTATTATAACGAGCGCGTTATCGAGCATTCCGTGAGATCCGATTCAGGCGCGATGATCCGGGACGGCATCAAGACGCTGAAACACCAGGGGGTCTGTTCCGAGGGGAAATGGCCCTATGTGATAGCGAAGTTCGCCGTCAAGCCGGGCCCCGCTTGCTACAAGGAAGGGCTGTGGCACCAGATCATTTCATACCAGCGCCTCCTGACCGTCGATCAGATGCGCGCCTGTCTTGCCGAAGGTTATCCCTTTGTGTTCGGATTCACGGTGTATGAAAGCTTCGAAACGCAGCAGGTCGCACGGACCGGCGTCGTGCCGATGCCGAAGTCCGCCGAGCGCGTGGTGGGCGGCCACGCGGTATTGGCCGTGGGATACAATGACTCAAAAAAACGGTTCATCGTCAGAAATTCCTGGGGAACGGACTGGGGTATGAAGGGCTATTTTACGATCCCCTACGCGTACCTAGCGGACAGGAACCTGTCGGACGACTTCTGGGTGATCCGGCGAGCGGAACAGTTATAGCATGAACAAGATGCTACGGCACGTGAAAAATATCTAAAGACAGGCATGGGCAAAAGATATTTATAAAACGATTGAAGCGTTTCCAAATTCTAACGGGGTGAATGAGAGCCGGGTAGTGTATCGGACGGGCGGGAAGCGGGGGATGTCTTGAGTAAAGACCTATTGAGTCTGGAGCGAGTGGTCGAATAAGCGTTATGCAACGAAGGAAGCCACGTCCCTGAAATGCACTCAGGGGGCATAAGCATCACCCTCCGAGCGCACTCCCGGAACCGCCTGTTGCTACATTGCACGCAAAATTTCCTCCTTCTCTTCGATGTACGCTTTCTTGCCTGCTACCACGGCCTCCGTGATCGCGCCTTTGCCTGCCACGTAGAGGTCCTTGCCCTTATCAATGGCGGACCCAACCTTTTCCCGTGTGGTCGATGCGAACTGCTTCAGGTCAGCCCTGGTCTCGCTTCCCGACTTCGGCGCCAGCAGGAGCGCAATGCCTGCCCCGATGATACCGCCCGCCAGGATCGGTACCACGAGTGAGCCCCTCTCACTGATTATGGGCTCAAGGGGCTTTTCCTCCACGTAGGCCTTCTTGCCGGCTTCAACGGCTTTGCCGACAAACTCTCTGCCCTCTCCGTAGAGGTCCTTGCCGATATCAACGGCATGTGTGAACCGGTTGGCGACCCGCTTCAGGTCTTTCCTGATCTCACTTCCCGATTTCGGCGCCAGCACGAGCGCTAACCCGGCCCCCACGGCACCGCCCACCAGAACCGTCGTCAGGATCGAGCCTTTCCTATTTGTGAGTTCCTCTTTCATAATTATTACTCCTTTCTTCCGTCACTATTCTCAAAAGGGTTGAGAACCCTGCTTCACGCCTGCTTTCACGTGTTCATACTGATAGTATAGCACTCGTACCGGGAAACGGGAGAGAACAACAGGATATCAGCATTAAGAGGGAAAAAGGGGACAGGAAGCGGCTGCTCAGGGCATATCTACGACGAAGGTTGTATTGCTGCTCGACCATGTTTGTGCGATTCCCTGGTTCTCTTTCTTGTTGTGTAACAAGATGTTCACCGCGGAGCACGCAGATGTTTCCATTCCGAAATCCGCATTCCGAATTCCGCACTGCATCCCCCTGACCCCTGACCCCTGAACCAATCAACTCTGCTT
Source organism: Nitrospirota bacterium (assembly GCA_963796285.1). Classification (GTDB taxonomy): domain Bacteria; phylum Nitrospirota; class UBA9217; order UBA9217; family UBA9217; genus JALNZF01. Next base: position 47,565 of record CAWCKW010000003.1, on the reverse strand, counting down.
GCTATTTAGCGCATTCTGTTATATTCTTCCTGCTGTCGGCCGATCAGTTTCACCCTTTCGCGAAATAGAATTTGTAAGACGGACATAATAGCAGCCGTGAAGTATTGTTTAAGAACAGGAGAGATTGAATGTCAAACAATAACTGGGTCGGTGTTGATCTGGACGGGACGCTTGCTCATTATGACGAATGGAAAGGCATTGAGCATATCGGAGAGCCTATTCAGCCCATGATGGCCCGTGTCAACGCATGGGTATCACAAGGTGTTATTGTTAAGATCTTCACAGCACGGGCAGGCGTGCCGGAACAAATCCCGTTTATCCATGATTGGCTTGAAAAGCACGGTTTGCCGCGTCTTGAAGTCACGAACATAAAGGACTTCGCGATGCTGGAACTTTGGGACGATCGGTGTATTCAAGTCGTATCAAATACGGGAATGCCAATAAACGAACAATGCAGCGCTGTAAGACCTTAAAAGGAGCGCGTGTGATATTCTCAAGGTCAGGCCGTAAGAACCTAACGGCTCCCTTACTTTTCCTTTCTTACTTCTTAATTTATGCTACGGGGTCCTTGAAAAAGGAGATCGGATGAAGGTAATTATGGCGATTGAAGCAATTGAACGGAGGATACTGATTATTCGCGGTCAGAAGGTTATTCTGAGTCCACACCTCGCCGAACTCTATGGTGTTGAAACGAGAGCATTGAACCAGGCGGTTAAGAGGAATGAGGAGAGATTCGCGGAGGATTTCATGTTCCCGTTGACCGCTGCCGAGGCCGAAGTGCTGGTATCACAGACTGTGATACCACACAAGAAATTCTTCGGTGGCGCGCTTCCTTTCGCTTTTACAGAGCAAGGTGTTGCCATGCTCTCGAGCGTTCTCAACAGCAGGAGGTCGAGCAGATCAACGACCACATTTCGAGGAGGGGATCTTCATGATAAAAAATATTCTGTGTGTTGCAGTGCTTATGGTGAGCGGTATGGCGGTGCATGCTCCCAACGTTTTTGCCGATGAACAGAAGTACGAAATGAAGTCCGCGGCGGCAACGGTCAAGGACATACTGTCGGAAAATATCAACAAGAGGGTGATCGTGCGCATGGATACCGGCGATACGCTGGAAGGCACGGTCAGCAAGATCGGGGACAGCCTCGTGCATATCTCGAAGGTCTCCGGCAGAGACTTCTATGATGCCGTGGTCCGCATGGATAAGATCAGCGCGGTCCTGTTCAAAGTTCGCGGCAATTGAAGAAGGCCTGTTCATGATGAGCAAAAAAAGGTGACCTGCCCCGCAGGGGTCGCACACTTCCTGAAGGCTTCTCCGAGTGGGAGAGATCATCCGCAGGTTCATCAACAACGAGGTTACTCGCGGAATGGATTCCGCGCTGAAGTAATCGTTCGTACGGCAGACGCAGAGCATAAGGAGAGCTTATGATCACGGATACCTGTTTTCACCGGCAGGACGGCCGGACTTGTCCGATCAGCAAGACCCCCTGTCTGGGAGAGTGCATCTACGCCAATATCCTCGATGATATCAGCATCGGGATCATCGGATTCGATATCGTGAAACAGGAGGTTTTTTTTCAGAACAAGCTTGCCATTGACGTCTTCCGTGATACAATAAAACCCAAAGACTACAAAGCGCTCGCCTCGGTCCTTATTTCCAACATAAAAATGCCGATCACCTATGCACAAACCCTGGGACCGCTTACCATACGGCATGGCCGCAAGTTCATCGGATATTCCATCTATGTCATTTCCGACTCTTATCTCTGGATCTATCTTTCGGATATAACCGAAAAAACACGGCTCAATGCCATCGCGGAAGCGGTCAATACCATGAACAACCTCGGCTATATCTTTTCCGGCATCCGTCACGAGCTGGGCAACCCGATCAATTCCATAAAAACGACGGTGACCGTATGCAAAAAAAACCTGAATACCTACTCCAGGGAGTTGATAGGCGAATTCATCGACCGCGTGCTTTCCGATATTACCCGCGTGGAGGTGCTCCTGAAGGACCTGAAGAACTTCAGCATGTATGAGAATCCGGAATGCAGCGAGGTACCTCTGGTGTCGTTCATGGAGAACCTCCTCTCCATTGTGAAGCGGGATTTCAGCGCCAGGAACATCCGGATCGATACGGCATTCACCCAGGATGTGGAGTACGGTTTTTTCGATGCGCGCGTTCTCCAGCATGTCATGCTGAACCTCCTGACGAACGCTTTTGACGCGCTTGACGGCATCGCTGATCCGGTGATCGGCATCGCCGCGTCCCGCTCCGGGGACCGGATCGCAATCACGGTCATGGACAACGGCAGGGGGATCCCTAAAGAGCAGCAGAAGCACCTGTTTCAGCCATTCTCCACAACGAAGAGCCACGGGACCGGCCTGGGGCTGGTCATTGTGAAAAAAATGCTTCTGAAGATGGACGGCACGATAGAGATCGGGAGCCGGGAAAACGCGGGGACAACAGTCACCATGACCCTGCCCGCGGGCGAGAACCGGCATGCATAAGGCGAAGACCAACCTTTTGATCGTGGATGACGACAGGAACTTCGCGTTCTCCGTTCGGGATTACATGCGGACGGACGGGATCGAAGTCTACCTTGCGCACACCGGCAAGGACTGCCTCGACCTCTGCTCGTCGACCCAGATCGACATCGTGCTGCTTGATCAGAAACTGCCGGACGTCGAAGGCGCCGAGCTCTGCGCGTCCATTCTGGAGCGCAACAGCCAGACCAAGATCATCTTTACGACCGCATTTCCGAGCTTTGAGAACGCGGTCAAGGCGGTCCGGGCCGGCGCGTTCGACTATCTGTCGAAGCCGTTCGAACTGGAGGAACTCGACCTGGTCCTGAAGCAGGCGCTGCGGACGCTTGACCTGGAAAAAGTGGAGCAGTTCCAGAATTACCGCTCCGACGTGGAAAGCGCCGAAAACGTCCTCGTGGGGCAGAGCTCCGGGATCCGGGAAATCCTCCGCCTGATCGACCTGGCCGCAACAGCGGACGCGCCGGTGCTCATAACCGGAGAGACGGGGACAGGAAAGAACGTTGCAGCGCGATCGGTGCATTTTCGCGGTCCCCTGAGACATGCGCCGTTCATCGGCATCAATTGCGCGGCGCTTCCTGAAAATCTTATCGAGGCGGAACTGTTCGGCCATGAAAAGGGGGCCTTCAGCGGCGCTGTCGGCATGAAGAAAGGCCTGTTCGAGGTGGCTGAGGGCGGGACCTTGTTCCTGGATGAGATCGGCGAACTGCCTGTTTCGCTCCAGTCAAAGCTATTAGGCGTGCTCGATGACGGCACGTTCAGGCGGCTCGGCGGCACGACGCTCCTTCATGCCCGGGTCAGGGTCATCGCCGCGACCAGTGTGGACATCGAGAAGGGGATCCGGGAGAGAAAATTCCGCGAGGACCTTTTCTACCGGCTGAGCGTGATCAAGATGCACCTGCCTCCTCTGCGTGAACGAAAGGACGATCTCGCAGAGCTCTGCGGCTTCCTGATCAGCAGAACAACGAAGGGCAAGGGCGTGCGCCTCGCAGACGGCGAGCTTGCCAAGCTTGCGCAGTATGACTGGCCCGGCAATGTCCGGGAACTCAGGAATGTGATCGAGCGCGCCATCATCCTGCAGCAAGGAGCGGACCTGCGGCCGTCCGAATTTCTCAGGTCATCTGTTGTGAAGGGTCCCCCGCCTCCCCGGGGGCGCACGATGCCATCCGCAACGGCAGCGCCGGGTCCGCTCAAGACCATGGACGAGGTGGAGAAGCGGCACATCCTTGCCGCGCTTGAAGAGCATGGCGGCAATTTCAGCCGCGCTGCGCGCGCCGTGGGTATATCCCTGACCACGCTGAAACGGAAGCTGAAAAAATATCGGATCGATTGATGTCGCGGTCTTCATTTATTGGACCATTTAGCCGGCTGGAGCAGTGCGAGACCCGGTATTTCGTTGTTTAAACTGCTATAGCATTTTGAATTATTCAGACTAACCTATCTTTACGCCTCTCCCAAACAACATCACTCAGGACCTTCATAAGACCAAACTCATTGATTTATCGATGGTCCTCATTCGCGCGTCAAGCTTGTGGCGCATGACTTATCACTGGCATGACCATTGCATATGAATAAATACTATGGGAAAGAACGGTTCAATGAAAAATGTGCTGATCGTGGATGACGAAAAGTCCTACCTGCTCAGCCTGCTGCAAGGGCTGGAAGCGTATGCGTCCGACTTTAATACTCTGTCAGCTCCGAACGGCAGGGTTGCGCTGGACGTACTCAAAACGCACAATATCGACCTGGTCGTGACCGATCTGAAGATGCCGGAACTGGACGGATTTGGCCTCCTGGCTCACATGACAAAAAATTATCCCGGCATCCCGGCGATCGTCGTGAGCGCATATGGTACGCCCGATATCAAGTCCCGCCTGAAGAGCATCGGTAACTTCAAGATCCTGGAAAAGCCGATAGAATTTCAGGATTTTGTCGAAGCAATTTTCTCCGAACTTCAGGCGGTAGCGAGGGGCTACATCAAGGGGATAACGCTGCCGGCATTTATTCAGCTCGTTGAGATGGAGAAGAAGACCTGCACGCTCAGGATCTCGTCGCGCGGACGAGAAGGGTCCTTGTATTTTCTGGAAGGCGTGCTGATGGACGCCGTCAATGGCCTGGATGCTCATGAGAAGGCCGCGCTCGACATCGTCTGCTGGGACGACGCCGCCATCGAGATTGAGAGCGTCTGTACCATAAAAGACAGAAACATCAAGTCTACGTTGGGTTATATTCTGCTTGAAGGTTTCCGTGTGTGGGATGAGCGGAACAAAGCTTCCGGCGACCGTCAGCCGGATTCCGCGCCCGCGCCGGCCCCCCAGGCCGAAGCGCCGAAGGCGGAGATACGGAGCATGGAGCATGAAGAGCACAAAGCCGCGGTAGCGGCATCAACTAAGGAGGAGCATATGGCAACGACACGGGAAATATTGAGCGAGCTGGCGAAGATGCAGAACATCGAAGCCGTCTGCCTCGTCGCGCGCGACGGGTTTCTGCTCGACAGCATCGCGCGGAGCGGCATCGACCGGGAAATGATCGGCGCGATCGCCTCGAGCGGCTTCGGCGCGTCCTCGTCCATGGGGAGACAGCTCGACAAAGGCGCCATGCATATCAACATGATCGAGTTCGAGAAGGGCCCGGTCATGTTCTCGCCGATCGGCGAGGACGCGTTTCTGGTGATCGTCGCCGACCGGGAAGCGAACCTCGGCATGATCCGGCTGAAGCTGAAGAAGCACAGCCACGAACTTGCGCTCGCGGCCGCGATATAATGGAAATCCTTTTTTGACAGGATAACAGGATACCATCGGATTAAGAGTAAGACGAAAGAGAGAAAACCTTATCTCTCGCAAAGACGCAAAGAGCGCCAAGAAAGGCAGGATTAATGATTTACCCCTTTGCGACCTTTGCGTCTTTGCGAGAAAAAGATTTGCTTGGTTCCGGCTTGTCCGGGTTAGGGGGGAGTAAATTATGAGTGACGAAAATATTCTCGATATAGCGCACATCAGTTTTCTCGACATGATCAAGGTCATGATCACGCTCTCCGGCGCGGCAAGCGCCAAGGGGACGCTGATCCGGAACGCCATCAAGACGGCGGACCGGATCGCGGAGACCGACTACCCGACCTTCGAGGCGTATCTCGCAGCGATCGAGAACGCGACGAACCCCATCACGGTGATCGAAGGCAAGGCGACCCACATGGACAACTACATCTTCGGCCTGAAGAACTGTCCCTTCGGCCCGTCCATCAAGAACTACACCAAGGTGTTCGAGAAGCTGCCCGAGGGGTTTGCGGATTTCACCGCGGAGTTCAATAAGCAGAGCAACATCACCGACCAGTACCAGGTCGGCGAGGGGGCCGGGGTAAGCCCGTTCTGCTCCGTGCATCAGCCGATGAGGAGCGCGTTTGCGGGAAAGATCAAGATCGGCGGCAAGAAGATCCGGGTCATACAGCTCGGGTGCAAGTCCGGGTCCGGCAAGAAGGGGTTCGCGGAAAAGTGGTTGAAGGAAAGCGGTGTGGCCCGGGAGGTCGTGGACAAGGTCCTCGACGACCATATGTGCTGCTACGCCCTCAAAATCCTGGATTGATGCCCATCGAACCGAAGTCATAACTCGGGAAGTCACATGAAGACTGTTCTGATCGTTGATGATGAAACAAACCTGCTGCAAAGCCTGAAAGAGGGTTTCCGGGAGCACGCCGGCGCGTTCACGATCGTGACCGCGGAAAACGGCGCCAAGGCGAGCGTGATCCTATCCTCGCAGCCGGTGGACCTGGTCGTGACCGACCTCAAAATGCCGGTGGTGGACGGGTTCGAGCTGATGGCGTATATGAGCAAGCACCATCCCGACATTCCCTCCATCATCATGACCGCGCACGGCACGGCGCCGGACATTGAAAAAAAATTAAAACTGCTCGACGTCCCCCATTATATTCGGAAACCATTCGATCTCGAGGAACTGACCTCCGCGATCGTGACCGAATTGAACCTCGCGACCGCCGGACATTATCAAGGCCTCAACCTTCCCGCGTTCCTCCGGCTGGTCGCGAATGAGAAAAGGACCTGTACGCTGTCCGTAGAATTCGGCGGGGAATCGGGGACCCTCTATTTCAACATGGGGGAGCTGATTTATGCTTTTAGCGGGCCTTTGCACGGTGATGCTGCAGTGAGCCACATGGCTGCCTGGGATCGAGCGAAAATCGATATTTCCCGAACGTGCGCGATAACGGAGAAAAATGTATCGAAGTCGGTGGAAGAGCTGCTCAAGGAAGGTCGCACGCGAAAAGAAGCGTCCGGGCCGGTAAGACCCGATGTCATTGCGCGGGCGCCTGATACCGAACGCGCCGCCATGCCCGCGCCGGCCCCCCAGGCCGAAGCGCCGAAGGCGGAGATACGGAGCATGGAGCATGAAGAGCACAAGGCCGCAGTAGCGGCATCCAAGCAGGAGGGAAACATGGCAACGACACGGGAAATATTGAGCGAGCTGGCGAAGATGCAGAACATCGAAGCCGTCTGCCTCGTCGCGCGCGACGGGTTTCTGCTCGACAGCATCGCGCGGAGCGGCATCGACCGGGAAATGATCGGCGCGATCGCCTCGAGCGGCTTCGGCGCGTCCTCGTCCATGGGGAGACAGCTCGACAAAGGCGCCATGCATATCAACATGATCGAGTTCGAGAAGGGCCCGGTCATGCTCTCGCCGATCGGCGAGGACGCGTTTCTGGTGATCGTCGCCGACCGGGAGGCGAACCTCGGCATGATCCGGCTGAAGCTGAAGAAGCACAGCCACGAACTTGCGCTCGCGGCCGCGATATAATGGAAATCCTTTTTTGACAGGATAACAGGATACCATCGGATTAAGAGTAAGACGAAAGAGAGAAAACCTTATCTCTCGCAAAGACGCAAAGAGCGCCAAGAAAGGCAGGATTTATGATTTACCCCTTTGCGACCTTTGCGTCTTTGCGAGAAAAAGATTTGCTTGGTTCCGGCTTGTCCGGGTTAGGGGGGAGTAAATTATGAGTGACGAAAATATTCTCGATATAGCGCACATCAGTTTTCTCGACATGATCAAGGTCATGATCACGCTCTCCGGCGCGGCAAGCGCCAAGGGGACGCTGATCCGGAACGCCATCAAGACGGCGGACCGGATCGCGGAGACCGACTACCCGACCTTCGAGGCATATCTCGCAGCGATCGAGAACGCGACGAACCCCATCACGGTGATCGAAGGCAAGGCGACCCACATGGACAACTACATCTTCGGCCTGAAGAACTGTCCCTTCGGCCCGTCCATCAAGAACTACACCAAGGTGTTCGAGAAGCTGCCCGAGGGGTTTGCGGATTTCACCGCGGAGTTCAATAGGCAGAGCAACATCACCGACCAGTACCAGGTCGGCGAGGGGGCCGGGGTAAGCCCGTTCTGCTCCGTGCATCAGCCGATGAGGAGCGCGTTCGCGGGAAAGATCAAGATCGGCGGCAAGAAGATCCGGGTCATACAGCTCGGGTGCAAGTCCGGGTCCGGCAAGAAGGGCTTCGCGGAAAAGTGGCTGAAGGAAAGCGGTGCGGCCCGGGAGGTCGTGGACAAGGTCCTCGACAACCATATGTGCTGCTATGCCCTCAAGATCCTGGATTGAGGATGTTCTTCTCTGCAGCAGCGGGTACCGCGGGATGAACATATCCGGAGACGTTGTTTCCCTGGTTGCATTACGTAAAGCGCAGTTCCGATAGTTAATAAGGCAAGATTGATGTGTCGGCCTTTTGCTCTGCGCGGTCGGCGCACAGGAGCCGACGGCGATCAAAATAAAAGTTCGGCAACAAGGAATCATGAGGCATCATAGGAAACAACTTCCCCACGCAGCCCAGCGCTTGTTTCTTTGAGACCTCTGTTTCTTCATTAAGAACTGACATACTCTAAGTTACCTCTTGTTATCGCAACATGACTTTTGCCGCTCTACGGGCAGTCTTTTTTCTTGCCATTTCGAGTTTTCCACAAATACCTCCGGCTCAAACTATCCTATCTTTCTGAGTATTTCATTACCTTCAAAATCAAGCGCGATGACAGCAGTTTTTCCGTTATGCTTAAAATATAACGATATTCTATCTACGCGTCTTTTCTAATAAAAGCGAAAGGCCCCTGAATGATCCTTGACATTATCACCGGCGCCTGTTATGTTTATGAGCATATGCACAAAACGAGAGGGGGCAAGCATGTCGCCGAGGTGCAAAAAGCCGCGAAACTGCAAGTGTAAGTTTAAAGGCAAAGCCTTCAAACCCACATGCATCCCGATGTCCGAGGTCGAGCAAATACCCCTTTTGCGGGAAGAGCTTGAGGCTTTAAAGCTCTGCGATCTGGATGATCTTACGCAAGCGGAGGCCGGCGCCAGGATGGGCGTATCAAGAGGGACCGTTCAAAGAATACTCACGACAGCACGGAAAAAGGTTGCGAAAGCCCTGAGCAAAGGCCAGGCTATCGTATTTGAATAATCGTTGTATAAACCATAAAGAGGAGGAACATCACATGAAGATCTGTTTTCCAGTCCAGAATGATAATGGGATCGAGAGCACGGTGTACAACCATTTTGGCTCAGCGCCGGTATTTGTCGTTTTCGATACGGACACAAACGGCGTTGCGTCGATAAACAATCGGGACCAGCACCACACGCATGGCGCATGCAACCCGATGAAGGCGCTCGATAACCAAAAGGTCGATGCGATCGTTGTTGGTGGCATCGGAGCGGGAGCTCTTACCAGGCTGAACCAGATGGGAATCACGGTGCATCGTTCGCAGGGGGAGACAATACGGGAAAATCTTTCTCTGTTTCAGGCGAAAAACCTTCCTGTGTTGACGGTCCAGGGGTGCTGCGGTGGCCACAGCGATGATGGGGGTTGCGCTCATTAAGTATCACCGTCGAGATCAAAAGGAGAAAAAGATGGAAAACAAGGAATTCGTCTTCGTGCTCACTCATTCGTATGATGCTATTGAACGCGCAGCCGCAGCGCTCCAGCTTGCCACCAACATGGCGGCTTTTGATGCCAAGATAGACTTTTTCCTGATGAATGAAGGTGTGCACCTGGCGCGGAAGGGCTTTGCCGAGTCGGTCCAGTGGCAGAAGGGTTTTTCGCCTGTTGCGGAACTTATGAAAAGCCTGGTCGAAGACTTCGACTGCAAGTTCTATATCTGCGCATCCTGCGTTAAACCATATGGTCTTGAGGGAGCGGAGTGGATCAAGAATGCTGAGGTCAAGCCGGGGTCCTATCTTGGGGAACTCCTCATGAAGCGCCAGAACGTGACATTTTGATCACATTCCGGGACCAGTCTCCGATCAGCCCGAGTTTCCCGATCGGATGGTGCCCGCTCTACCATTTGCTTGGTATTTCGACATGTAATTCTTGTAAGTAAAGCCAGGTCTTGAAAATACAAAAAAGAAATAGTTTGCTGAATGAACGCATCATTTAATCCCGGCTAAAAGGAGGCAGTCATGAGAACAGCAAGAATTATCAGTGTGGTAGTTGCTTTATCAGTGCTTTTTGTCTCTTCGGTCGCCCTTGCGGGCCCCTGGAAAGGCTGGCGCGGGAGCGGCGGGTGGGGCATGGGCTCATCCTACCAGAGGATGTACGATCCGGCAACAGTGGAGACCGTTTCCGGAGTCATAGAATCAGTGGACAAGATAACACCAATGAAGGGGATGTACTCCGGTATCCATCTCATGCTTAAGACGGACAAAGAGGCCATAGCCATTCATCTCGGCCCGGAATGGTACCTTGAGCGGCAAGACGTGAAACTTGAGAAAGGCGACAAGATCGAGGTGAAGGGATCAAGGGTAACCTTTGATGGCAAACCAGCCATCATCGCGGCGGAATGCAAAAAGGGTGACAGCGTCCTTATCCTGCGGGATAGCTCGGGCGTCCCCGCATGGGCGGGGTGGAGAAGATAGCAAAACAAAAAGCCCGTTCTGAGCCGGGGCGGGCTCCTTTCTTGACAAAAGCGGAATGACAGCAATGGAGAGTTATTATGTCTGAGAACGAGAAGGAAGAGCTGGAACAGTCCTTAACGGGATATAAACAAAAAATCAACCATTTGTCCAAAGCAACTTTGACCTGGGACAAGGAACTGATATTCGTCGGAAGAACACAGGAAGGGTATGAAATAGAGTTCGACGCCCATGTCCAGTGGGGCTGCAAACCAACGGACGCTCTACTCTTGAGCTTGGCCGGTTGTATGGGCATCGACGTTGTTATGTTCTTGCAGAAGATGAAGATGGAACTGGAGAATTTCAAAGTGGATATCGCCGGGGAACGGAACACAACACCGCCTCAGTACTTTAAAACAGTAGAGATAGCTCTTCATCTTACAGGGAAAAACCTGAACACAAAAAAAGTCGCCCGTGCCGTATCCCTGTCGCATGAAAAATACTGCTCCGTCTACAACTCACTAAGAAAAGACATGGATGTGAAAGTTTCGTACAACATAATAGATACGTCGTTAAATGAAGTGCACGACGTAACAAATTAAAAGGAGAATAAATGTTATGAGAAATACATGGCTCATGGTTACCCTGGCACTTTTTTTGAGTGCGAGTCCGGCAATGGCAGACGATTTGGCGAAATTTCAAGAAGACAGCCGCAACGTGGTCAAAGAAATGGTGTCTCAACTGGGAGGTGCACTGCAGAAAGAAATGACGGCAAATGGCCCGGCAGCAGCGATCAAAGTTTGCAAGGACCTTGCTCCGGCAATTACCTCCGATCTATCGCGAAAGACCGGACAGCGTGTAACGCGGGTTTCCTTGAAAACCCGGAACCCCTTGCTTGGCTCACCAGATGCATGGGAGCAGAAAGTGCTGGCTGATTTTGCAAGTCGCCTGGAAAAGGAAAATCCTGCAAACATGGAATTTGCTGAAATCGTTATTGAACCGCAGGGCAAATTTATGCGTTATATGAAGGCGATCCCGATGCAGGATATCTGCCTGAAGTGCCATGGTCCATTGGAAACCATTGCGCCGCAGGTCAAGGAACAGCTTACTGCCGAGTATCCGCACGATAAGGCCACCGGCTATACGGTCAACCAAATACGCGGTGCATTCTCAATAAAAAAAGCATTGTAAAGTGTTGTATCTACATCTTACTTCTAAATAAACTAAGGCCGCTGACTCCGTACGATTCAGCGGCCTTCCTTATCCGCGAAAAGAGTGACTCCATGAACTGAGCAGATGGAGAAAAGATTAGCTCCTGCCCTTTGTAGTGCCGCGCCGGAATTAGAGGTTTCGCGCAAAATCCAACTCTCCATCTGGTACAATAACTGAAGGGAGACGCGGCTCAAGCGCCTCGCAGTATAAAAGCCACCGCGCCCTTGAGCTTCGCGCTGGGCGGCGTCAATTACCGGAGGTGCATGATCTTGAGTTCGATGCCATCAAATAAGAAGGGACCCGATATCGCTTCCGCGTCGGTGCCTGATACGCTCTCGCTGCTTCATGTGGCCCCGGAGGCCGGTCTCACGCGGGCGGATGTGGAGGCCCGTTTGAAGGAGCACGGCTACAACGAAGTGGCCGAGCAGAAGAGGCACCCGGTCCTCAAGTTCCTCGAGAAATTCTGGGGCGTGTCGGCATGGATGCTCGAACTGATCATGGTCCTGTCGGCTGTCCTCGGGAAATACTCGGACCTCGCGGTGGTCAGCGCACTGCTGGTTGTCAATGCCGTGTTGAGCTTTATCCAGGAGCATCGCGCCGCCGGTGTCGTCGAAACGCTTCGGCAGCGCTTGCAGGTCAGTGCGCGCGTGCTGCGTGACGCCAATTGGCAGGTCATTCCCGCCCGTGAGCTGGTCCCCGGCGACATCCTCCGCGTGCGTCCCGGCGACATCATCCCGGCTGACGTAAAACTTCTCACCGGAGCGTTGAGTGTTGACCAGTCGGCCCTCACCGGCGAGTCGCAGGATGCCGACAAAGCCCCCGGCGAAGTGCTCTCTTCGGGGTCCGTGGTCCGCCGGGGAGAAGGCAACGGCGTGGTAATTCTGACCGGCGCGAAGACCTACTTCGGCCGAACCACGGAACTTGTGCAGGAGGCGCGTCCGAAGCTTCACATCGAAGCGGTGGTGGCCAAGGTGGTCCGCTGGCTCTTCGTTATCGTCGGCGCGCTGCTGGGCGTAGTGATCGTCCTGTCGCTCATCCGCCATGCGCCGCTTCTTGAGATGGTCCCGCTCATGCTGGTCCTGCTGATGAGCGCGGTGCCGGTCGCCCTCCCCGTCATGTTCACGGTCAGCATGGCTTTCGGGGCGAAGGAGCTGGCGAAGCGCGGCGTGCTGGTCACGCGCCTCAGCGCCGCGGAGGATGCGGCGACGATGGATGTGCTTTGCGTGGACAAGACGGGCACGATCACGATGAACCAACTGGCGGTCACCGGAGTGATCCCGCTGGAGCACGCGACGGAATCCGACGTGCTGTTTGTCGGCGCCCTCGCGTCTCAGGAAGCCAACCAGGATCCGATCGATTTGGCGTTCCTCGCCGCGGCAAAAGGGCGGCATATCTTCGACGATCTTCCCAGGGTCATGCCGGTCTCCTTCACTCCGTTCGATGCAACAAACCGGAGGACGGAAGCCGTGGTCGAACAGAACGGGCAGCGGCTGCGCGTGATGAAAGGCGCCGTGCGAAGCGTTGCCCAGGCCTGCGGACTCCAGCCCCCGGCGATCGAGGCGTTGGAGGCGCAGGTCAGAGAATCGGCGCTGAAGGGATATCGGACACTGGCGGTAGCGCGCGGCCCCGAGACGGGCACCCTTGCATTGGTCGGATTGGTGACGTTGTATGATCCGCCGCGACCGGAGGCAAAGCAGCTCATCGCCACACTTCACGGCCTCGGTGTTCCCGTGAAGATGCTCTCCGGCGACGCACTGGCTGTCGCGAGTGAGATCGCGCGCGGCGTCGGGTTGCCCAACATACGGCGCGTGGCGGACCTGAAGGCCGCGAGCGCTCAGGCCGGCAACGAGGCGGTGGACTTGCTGGCGGGCGCCGATGGCTTCGCCGAAGTGTACCCGGAGGACAAATACATCGTGGTGCAGCACCTGCAAGCCGCAGGGCATGTGACCGGCATGACGGGCGATGGCGTCAACGATGCGCCCGCGCTGCGCCAGGCCGAAGTGGGCATCGCCGTCAGCACCGCCACCGACATTGCAAAGGGCGCCGCAAGCGTCGTTTTGACAGAACCAGGGCTGACGAACATCGTGGCTTTGGTCGAGCAAGGTCGGACCATCTATCAACGCATACTCACGTGGATCATCAACAAGATCAGCCGGACGATCCTGAAGGCTGCTTTCGTGGCCATCGCGTTCGTGGTGACCGGCAAGTTCGTTGTCTCAGCCTTTGCGATGCTGCTGCTGGTCTTCATGACGGACTTCGCGAAGATCGCTCTTGCCACCGACCATGTTCAGCCATCCAAAAAGCCTGAGACGTGGAACATCGGGGGATTCATTACCGTTTCCGCGGTGCTGGGAGTTACGATGGTCGCGGAGGCGCTGCTCTTCTTGTGGATCGGCTGGTCGCGTTTCGGCTTGGCAACGAACGACAATGCCCTCACTACCTTCAGCTTCCTCACGCTGCTCTATTTTGCCGTGTTCTCCATCGTGTCCGCGCGGGAGCGCCACTGGTTCTGGACGACGATGCCCAGCAAGAGCCTGGCGGGGGCTCTTGTGGCAAATGCGCTCACGGGCACCATCCTGACGTTCGTGGGGCTGCCGGGACTCATGCCCTTGCCCTGGTGGCAGACGCTCGTGATCTTCGGCTATGCGATGGTCTCGTGCCTTGTCGTGAACGACGCCGTAAAGGTCGCGATGATCAAATGGCGCGTTCCCGCGGCTGCGGCATAGATGCTGGTCGAGCGTAGTTCGGCCTGAATTCACCGGCAATACCTACCTTTGAATAGAATCTGCTATAATCGAACAGATTACAACTTATAATCACCGGTCGAGAAGCCCAAAGCTATTCTCTAAATTCATTGTGAGCACTGTGGCTAATAATCTTTCTCCGAAGGAGATCTAGTCATGAAGACATCCGAGATTATGACGAAGCAAGTCCATACCATTGGGCAGGAACAAACCTTGAAGGATTGTGCCAAGATCCTCAAGAAACACCACGTAAACGGCCTCGTTGTGCTGAATGGCGAAACGATTGTAGGAGTAATTACGAAGGCCGATATTTTCAAGGCCTTTCTGCTAAACGGCCTTGTGGTGTTGGATGGGGGAACGGTTGCTGGAGTAATTCCGAAGGCAGATATTTCAAAAGCCATGCTGCCGGGCTATTCTGACATTAGGGACGGCGAGCGCCACATGGCGAGCTTCGAGGGCATCGAAGTGAGGGCGCACCAGCTGGACGACCTGAAGGTGCGGGCCCTCATGGGGACGCCGCCCATCACAATAACGAGCGACACTCCCATCGTGAAGGCGGGTTCTCTCATGATCCTCAAGGGGATAAAGCAGCTCCCTGTCGTCGACAATGACAGACTGTCGGGCATTATCACTCTGACGGATATCATCAACTATATTATGGATAATATCAATTAAAATGACGGCGAGTGGGCAAGACATAATTCACGAAGCAACGTATAACATCAGGATTATCTTTCCTTGATGCCTGAAAGGTACCGTCTTATCGGACGAATCGCTTCCGCCGCTTCCGGGATTCCTGCTGCAGTAGCACCGCCAATGTAGAGCAGGCCGTAAAGCCCCAGTATGACGATCCCGCGAATGACAACATGAAATCCAGGTACGAACAACTCTACTCCTAAGACGATAGCGGCGGATGCGATGGCTATGCCCCAAAGCGCCATTATCATCCGGCCCCCGAGATTAAAGCGGCCGATGTTTGCAGCGAGGGCGTATCTGAACAGCAGAAACTCGATCCAGCCCGCGACGCCTGCCGATGCGGTGAGAGCAGCCGAGCAGTATATGGCGTCTAATGCAAAAAGGGAACGCATGGGAAACACGACAAAGAAGCCCAGGAGAGCGGTTAATGCCACACGAAAACATGCAATGCCCAGCGGCGTTCTGGTATTTCCGAGTGCCCAGAAGGCCGATACGAAGAGGCGTGATTGCGTTGTGGCCACGAGCCCTACTGCGCTCCCTGCCAGGATAAACCAGACAAAACGCGAATCCGACCCGCCGAAGTGCCCTGTTTGGAAGAGCGTTGCCGTGACGACGTCGCCCAGGACGATAAACGCCACAGCTGATGGAACGACGTAAAACGCGATCCTTCTGCTTCCGGCGATCAGTCGGGCTTTCAATGCCTGGATGATTTCCTCTTTTGTTCCGGTGGTTCTTGACATCTCCGTCAGTGCGGCCGATGATATCGCCATCCCGAACAACGACACCGGCAGGGTATAAATCGTCTGCGCGTATGCCATGGCCGAGACAGATGCGGGCCCGAGATAGCTTGCCAGGACCTGATCTATGTAGGCCGACAGCTGCACGACGCCGCGGGTGACCACCGCCGGCATGAAGCTGGTTATAATTAATCGCACCGGCGCCAGCCGGGTTTTGAGTGAAAAAGCGAATCCGTTGTTAAGTTTTAAAGCGAGTGGGAACTGAACCGCCCATTGAAGCGCCGCCCCTATGACCGTGGACCACGCGACCCAGATGATGAGCCGCGTCTGAGCCCCGGGACGATTTGCCAGATAATACCCGCCGATACCAACGAGAATTGCGATGATGGCCAAATTCCAGAGCACCGGCGCGACGTAGGAGAGAAAAAATTTCCGGTGACTATTAAGGACGCCGAGACACCACGCAGACAGTACGAGGATTCCCGTCCCGGGAAACATAATTGCAACCATCCTGATGGTCAGTTCCCGAACCTCGCCGTGAAATCCGGGCGCAAGGACCCCGATAAGGGGTCGGCTGAAAGTTACGCCTATGACCACGAGTACCGCGGTTATAACCACAAGAAGCGTAAGCACAACGGATGCAGCCTTACGCGCCTCCTCCTCTTTCCCTTCCGCCAGCAGTTTTGCATAAACCGGGATGAACGAAGCGGAAAGGACCCCTTCCCCGAAAAGATTCTGCAAAAGATTGGGAATGCGCAAGGCGGCACGAAATGCGCCCGCGGCATCGGAGTTGCCGAGGTAATGAGCGAATACGCGTTCTCGCACAAGCCCCATGATGCGCGAGAGGAGAATGCCAATGGCGATGGATATTGCTGCTGGACTTTTTTTCATATCTTACTGTCTATGTGGAACGGTTAAAAGCGGCTAGGCTTCACGGAAAGGCAATCCTTAGTGTTCTCGATCTTTTCGGGATTAATCGCTTCTGTCATTGTGGCAGTCTCTTGGTGTCCTGGCCTAGTGCGCTTTGAGACGATGTGTGGCCCAGTGCGCGTTTGAGCGAAGCAGGGAGGGCGCACACTATTCCATAAGTATGCTTTGTTTCAAAGCTCACTAAATGATAACCCGGTAATCCTGCTCTAAAACTGATAGGACATCAGAACGCCTCTATCCTTCCCATCTGCACAACGTTCACTCGATTACATCTTGACTCACTGCACGCTTCTCCATTGCGCTCGTATATATGACGAATGTTGCGAACATGAAAGCGAGGAGGAGGGAAGACCCAACCGTGCCAAAATTGAGTCCACCCTTGACGACGGGTTTTGTAAGAAGGTCTCCGAAGGTTGCACCAAACGGGCGAGTCAAAACGAAAGCTATCCAGAACAACATGACTCGATTAAGCCGCGTAAAGGTGGCAGCAAGAATGAGTAACCCGAGCAGGCCCCCGATGAGAGCGGCCCCTCCCAAAAAGCCCAGGCCGGAGCTATCGGCCAGGAAGTCTCCCAAGGCTGTCCCCAATGTGTTCGAAAACAATATGGCCGTCCAATAGAAAAGCTCCACTTTGGTCGTTCGAATGTTGCTAACGGATAATGTCTTTTCACTAATACGCCAAGATGCCAGCACCGCTAGCAAGCACATGATCAAGATTAGTGAGCCTTTCGCATAACCAAGCCCCAGGGTTCGATCCATAAAATCTGACATCGTTGTTCCAGCCGTACTTGTCGTAAGGATCACAGTCCAATAAAGTAACGGATGAAACTTAGCCGACTTGAGCTGGGCAACAACAGAAATCAGGAACAAGCTGATCAGAATGATGGAACTAACGGCGTAACCGAGGTTCATCGTCATCGAAAGGAGATCTCCTGCTGTTTCACCGAGAGTCGTTGCACAGATCTTCATTATCCAAAAGAAGAGAGTGACTTTCGCAATCTTATTCATTAATTCTCCGTATACCGCCTATGCGGATGACATTTTGATAGACATTAAATAGGCAATTGCAGAATGAAACTTCCACTCTTGCCCTAAAAGCTGCTTCTGCTGTGATCATCAGAAATCTATTTCATGTTACGAATGCCAAAGTTCACTGTGAGGCGACAAAGGATTTATCACTCACGACGCAGGGCGGCGATCGGGTCCAGCTGTGTGGCCCTCCATGCCGGATAAAATCCGAAGAAGATGCCGACCCCAATGGCGAATATTGGAGCGATTATAAGAGATTCCGGAGGGATGGACATGGGCCAGCCCAATGTGTACCCCATAATAAAAGAGCCGATCACACCCACAAATACTCCCGAGAGACCGCCGAAGAGACTCAATATGACGGCTTCACCGAGAAACTGCAGTTGGATGGCAGATGTCTTAGCCCCGACCGCCATGCGCAAACCAATTTCCCGGGTTCGCTCAGTAACGGATACAAGCATCACGTTCATGATCCCGATCCCGCCGACCAGAAGAGAGATGGAGGCGACACTGATGAGAAATAGCGAGAGTGTTCTGTTTGCTGCGATCTGGGCCTTGATTACATCTTCCGGACGACGGATGTTAAAATCGCTATCACTTCCCGTTCGGATGTGATGTCGCTCGCGCAGAAGTTCATTGATCCGGTCAACAGCGGGTTTAACAGCGTCCAGGGACTCAGCCGAACACATAATGTCGTCCAGCCACGAGAAACCCTTGCCCCGCAGCCTCTTCTGTACTGTAGTGTAGGGCATTAAGATGGTGTCGTCCTGATCTTGTCCGGTAGCGGACTGGCCTTTCGGCGCCAGCACACCGATCACCCGGTATATCTGTTTATTGATTCGTGCTTCGCGTCCAACCGCCGCCTCGACTCCGAAGAGCTGCTGACGCACGGTCTGCCCGATGATAACCAGATTTGCCACATGATCCACGTCTTCACTCGTGAATGGTTCTCCCTCCGTCAATCCCCAGCGCCTGATTTCCAGGAATTCAGGGGTGACGCCGCGGTAATGCGTCGTCCAATTGAGCTTCCCGGAGGCAATGAGCAGACTTCCGTCCACGTTCGGAGAAACACTTTTAATGAACGGAACTTCATGGAGAATTGCCTCGGCATCTTCCATGGTAAGGGAAGTCATGCCGTGGCTGCCGGACCGTACCCCGTTCACATTGCGGGAACCAGCCTCGATCCATATCAGATTATCCCCCAGGTTTTGGAGCTGCTGCTCGGCACGCTGTGAACCTGCCGTGCCGATGGCCACCACGCAAACTACCGCGGCGATGCCGATGGTTATCCCTATTGCCGACAACGCGCTCCGCGTCTTGTTTTTAGAAAGCGCGCGGATCGCCTGACTGCCGAAGAGACCTATCGAGATATTGATGAATTTATTCGTAATAGGGGACATAAGCGTATTCACGCATCTTGTGGAGAAGGGTTCATCAATGTCTTTCAATAGATCGCTGTCCTGATCTACCAACCTTGTTTATTGGCCCGTTTTTATCGGGGCGAAATTTGCCAAGGCAAATTTCGTTTTAGACATTAGCGAGTTCGTTTTGAGAATCTGAATTGACAATTTCCGCGTCGGCCTCTTCTTTGCAACCTTGCGGGTTTTCACTATTTAGAGAAAGCAGCAACGTACATTTCTTTCCGATGCAGGCACAGCACACATATTTTTCTTTTGTTTCTTCTTTGTTGGGAATTATGCAAATCGCTATCCAATTCGCCTTCCTCATACGTCTCCTTTCAGGACCTACTTCGAAACACCGTCATCATAAGCCGCTCCTGTGAAGCAGAAACAGTATAACAGAAGCAAATAAACTATATATGCTGTGAATATGAATATTATAATCGCTTTGAAAAACACGAGATACAAATAGACGTAGGGGCCATGCTACGCTCCTACGTCTATTGCGTGAATATGACTTTGCCTTTGCCCTATTTTGACGATGCTCCCAATGTTTTCATTTTTACCTCTTGTTTGGCTTGCAAATCTTTTTGAAGTGCCGTTATTATGTCACGGGCTTCTTGCACGGTCAAGAGCGTTTTTCCTTCGGACAACGCGTCCTTGATGCCCTTAATAAGAACAGCATAGTCAATATCGATTGATTTGTCTTTGAGGTTTCTGCCCATGTTCATTCCGACCGCATAGCTTTGTTTTTCTTTCTGCGTTTTTAATTCAGCCATGTCTTCGCCGAAAACCGGGCTCACCAAGATCAGCATGCAAAGTGACAGGACCATCACCCGAATCTTCATCCATTCTCCATTCCACATGCAACTGCACAGGTCTGCCGCGTCATGGTCACGATCGGACGGGAAATGGTACGTACCAGCCGGCCCATGTCCTTTGAAGTGATGTTCCCTGCCGCGGTTATCGCCGGACTCAACACTACCTTATCGATGCCCCAGTGTTCTTTCAAAAAATTTCTTATGCCTGACAGGGTATCACGAGGCGACGTATGGACGCTCACGTGAATACCTTCATAGAGGCATTTTTTAACAACAGCATCAAGCTCGTTATTGTAGACGTCCTCCCTGTCCCGGGCGTCCTCAGTCGCGATCTGACGCGCTGTATTGTGCTCGCCTGCTTCGGCAAAAGCCACGGCGGTCATCAGGTCCTCTAATTTCCCGATGAGGCTGGACTGCTTCTGAACAAAAAGGAACATGATATCCTCATCCATTGCTTTTGCCAGATCGATGGCGTATGAAACGCCTTCTGCTAAATTATCATCACGGTACGTAACGAACAACAACTGCCTTTTTCCCATTTCAAATCCCTCCTGCATATGAGCGGCGAATATTTTTAACCATCGCCATTGGGAGTATCTATTTTAATTTTCGTCGCCCTCTGTCTTAGTTTGATTTTAGTCTTTATTGATTTACGACGATAAAATCGTCCCGCCTGTTCTTTTGCCAGCAACTTTCAGCGCTCTCTGTGCAGATCGGCTTTTCCTTGCCAAAACTGATCAGCGACATCCGGCGGGAAGCAATGCCCATTTCGGTAAGGTATTTCTTTGCGCTGAGTGAGCGTCGCTGGCCAAGGGCCTGGTTGTATTCCGCCGTGCCTTGCTCGTCACAATTGCCTTCGATCTTGATCATCGCCTTTGGATTCGATTTGAGCCATTCGGCGTTCTTTTTCAAGACGGATTTTGCGTCGTCTCGTACGAAGGCTTTGTTGAAATCGAAATAGATTGGCTGCAGACCTCCTCTGTTTGCCATGGCGCGTTCTTTTGCCTCATCCATTGATTCGGATGGTGAAGCAGATTTACCGTTTATGCCGGTCTCCGCGGCATCAGGGGTTGCAGGAGAGGTCACGTTCTCCTTTTGGAGCTCGGGCGAAGCCGTGATTTCGGATTTTTTAGGACAACCCCAGAGAACGATGGTGGTTAACAGTAAAATTATTCCATAGTGCAGTATTCCCTTGTATCTCATTGGAAACCTCTCCTTATGATGATGACGTGATAAAACAGTTCCCATTCTGTCGGGGCACATAAAGACAACGCCATGCACGAGCAGTCATTCGCGGCATTATCTGCCTTCTCATAAATACAGGCGGAATGGGTCTTTGAAAATGAGTTGTGTGGACTGGATAGTACTAGAGATTAAACAAGCGGAGGAGAATTGCCAGCGTATAAGGGATTGAAACCTTTGTATATACTACAGGTATTTGCCGGTAGGACGTTTAAACTGTATGTTGCCGGTGCCAAAGGATTGTGGCAGCCTTTCGGCACTGACGCATTCTTAAACAAGGATAATTTATCAGAAGCATCTTCCGGTGCGAGGGCACGTTTTTTCTTTATAAGAATGGAAGCATTCCCATCGTCGTGCGGGTTTTCCTCCACAGAAGATAGTTTTTCTATGAAAAACTCCCACAGCAATATATGAATACTTTTTATGCTTGACGATTCTTGATTTGTCGCATAGATATGTTCAGGTACTTGTTTGGCGGAAAGAGTATACGTAATCGGAGATATCGAATAGGCAAGAAAGTAAATGACGAGGAGTAGCCTGGAAAATTGTTTTTTATGTTCGGTAAACATCATTATTTTAATAGTACTCGGTATTCCGCAAATAAACTGGAGTAAGCTGAATGCTAACGCCTCACGACAGAATAGTCAAGGCAAATTACTTTGAGCCGGTCAACCATTGTGTGCACTACTGAAAACCGCATCCTTTGCAAGGTGGTATACCATTTCTGCCATGAACGTAACCGGGTATTTGCTTGCCTACGGAAGATCATCGATCGCATGCGCGGGGCTATGATTGCTTATCCACTTCCTCATAAACAAGACGGGTGATGTCGCGAAGTATTTTGGTCAGCTGGTCAAGGTCCTCGCCCTGCACCATGATTCCGAGGAGAAACGGACGATGCGGATGATAGATTATTCCGAATTCGTGGAGCTGGGACAGCTCTTTTTCGTTGCCGTTTGAAGTAACCGATATTCTTCGTTCTCCACGCTTGCTTACGATGTCGACATTCGGAGGGATGCCGGCGACCATGCCTGTCTGGATCGCTGATTTTGACAGATAACGAAGCGCTTTTTCCGACATCTCCTCTGTAAGATAGGAGGAGTTGTATAAGACGCGAAAGAAGACTGCGAAGGCTTTCAACGACAAGGAGTTTTCCTGTTTGAGCGGATCGTATTCCACGTAGAGATCATTGAATATTTTCTCAAGGCGGTTTGACGGCAGGTTCGCATACAAGAGAGTGTACGCGTCGGCATCGTCGTGGGCGATCATCCTGAAGATAAGGTCGTTGATTGTGTAGGCTTTTCCAGGTTCCAGTTTTTTAACTTGATCGCTTTGTCCCTGCACTGCTTCTTGTCCCGTGCCCGGGCTCCTGAGGGTTTTTCGTAAAATGAGAGGATTCGTTTCCGCCCACTTGAAATAGGCGATCATGAGCGGGACCTTTAACAGGCTCTTGGGTGAGAATTTGTCCTGATCTCTGATGCCGAATACATTCCCATGGTTCAAGTCCCGAAAATAAACCGAGACAGCAGCAGCACCGCCTTCTTTTAGCGTATTTTCGACCAATGCATTCACTTTGTACTGAAAAGGCTTCAGTTCTTTGGTTGTGCGATTTTTGCCGGTGCGATTCGAATCCACGATGGCACGGATGAACCTGAACGATCCGTCCGTGATCTCCGGGACAGCGTCGACCTTGCTCGCTGTAGGAGAGGTGAACACACCCATCCCTGCACCCACGAATACACCGAACGCAAAGGCGGCGGCAAGCAGAAGCATCAGGAGAGATCGTTTGATCGATACGTTGATCGATACGATTTTCTTTTCATCTCTCTTCATCAAGGTTTTGGTGTAGCCGATCTCCGTTGCATCGCAGATTTATCCAGTTTGGATACAAACTATAATAACCTATTTTATAAGTATTGCAAATTAAACATATCGCACAATTAGTCGAACAGTAAAGATGTTCAAGGAAGGATAGAACCATTTTATTGATCACACGCATGGGCAAGATTTATGGACAGATATAAATTGTCGGCGTAGGTTAAGGGTATATTCAAAAATATGGGTCTTCTGACTTTTGTGTGGGTCGTTAAACTATCAATGTTTTGATTTATGTCATTTTTGTCCATGCAACAAGTCGGGCCGGCATTAATCTGATAACGGGAGACATGCCGGGACATATTCACTCGCTTTCAAATAGAAGGACGCTCGTATATCCCTGAATATAACCAATTTTAATTGTCTTGACATTTAATATATGTATAGTTATAGTTATACCGACAGAGGAAATATTTACTGCTGCGCCGAGAGGAGTCAGGACATGCATCATAGTGCGGACAGGGGAAACAGCCGGTCTCAACAGAACCAATCGCAAGATTCTTCAGCAATGAATGTTGCAGCTTTCTTTCCCCGTTTATGGATGATAATGATCCCTTTTGCTGTTCCTTATTTAATTATTTCTTTTAACTATTTCTTGGCGCTGGAAAGAACGGGGGCGATCGGGGCCTTTATTGCCGACATGCTCATGCCGGTTACCAACATAGCATACGTGGTGTTAATATTTAAACTGAAGAGCCGTAAAATTTAGCAGCGAAATTGAAGTCAGAGAACGATCGAACGGAAGATCCACTCGAGTTTTATTTAAATCCAAGTAACGCATAAGCCCCTTGAAGATGAGGGGCTTTTTCTTTGGGAAAATGGACACAGGGGACTGGTTATCCAGGCCCCTTTTTTACTCCGAACTCTGAACTCCTGCCCCTTCCTGACCCTGGAGTGATCCGGCCTAAACATGAATGGCCTGCTGTTCTGTTATACTATAAAGGCAAGCGTGATACGCTCAAACCCGTTGTGATAAAAAAGTATGCAATCAAGGAGGCGTATATGAGACCGAAGATCGGGATCATCGGAAAAGGAAATGTAGGGACCGCGCTGAAGCGCGGGCTGGAGGGCGTTGGGTACGAAGTGAAAGGCGCGGGAAGCGACCCGAAGGAGGTGCGTGCGATCGCCGCCTGGGGAGAGATGCTGGTCCTTGCCATTCCTTTTGGCGCTATTGATGATGCGCTGCGTGTGATGGGCGATGCTGTTCATGGAAAGGTTCTCCTCGATGTGACCAACGCCCTGACACCCGGTTTCCAGCTTGCCCTCGGCTGTACGACCAGCGGCGGGGAGGAACTCCAGAAGAAGGCGCCGAAAGCGAAGGTGGTCAAGGCGTTCAACACCGTCTTCGCGCAAAACATGTCCAGCGGCAAGGTGAAGGGCGAGAAGCTCACGCTGTTCGTCGCCGGGGACGACGAACCGGCAAAGAAACTGGTGCTTGCCGCCGGGCAGGAGATAGGGTTCGATCCCGTGGATGCCGGCCCTCTGATGAACGCGCGCTGGATGGAGACGCTCGGATACTTCAATATCCAACTCGGCTACACGCTCAAAATGGGCACGGATATCGGGTTCAAGCTCGTGCATTGAGATCAATGGACAAATCAAATACAGGAAGTTGATAGCGGTTCGGTCTCGATGCTTGCGGTCCAGATCGGCTGAACTACGCACGAGGGAGGGGAGACAATGGCACAGAAAAAAATAGCCATTCTCGTTGGGAGCCTTCGAAAGGGATCATTCAACCGTAAAATGGCTAAGGCGTTGATGAAACTTTCGCCCGACTCTCTCAGTCTTGAAATTATCGAGATCGGAGGGCTCCCGCTGTACAATCAGGACCTTGAAGACGACCCGCCGGCTGCCTGGACCGGGTTCCGTGAAAGCTTGAAGAAGGTTGACGGCGTCCTGTTCGTCACGCCGGAATACAACCGCTCTGTTCCCGGGGTGCTCAAGAACGCGATCGACGTGGGGTCCCGTCCCTACGGGAAAAACGCGTGGGCTGGAAAACCGGGCGCGGTGGTGAGCGTCTCGCCCGGCGCCATCGGCGGATTTGGCGCGAACCACCATCTCAGGCAATCTCTGGTATTCATCGATGTACCCGCAATGCCACAGCCGGAGGCATACATCGGGAAAGCCGGGGACCTCTTCGATGAGCGAGGCGACCTGTCCAATGAGTCGACCCGGGAATTCGCGGCAAAGTTCATGAATGCGTTCGCGGCGTGGGTTGAAACCAACACGTCCGGCGGAGGGCAATAATCTTTGGATAACGTTCGTATGAAAAGATCGGTGAAGAAAGCATCTGTCCTCCTTTCGAGGACAATAAACAAATATTAAGGAGGAACGTCCATGACGGAAAACCGAAAGATCAGGAAAGTGTTCAAAAGCAGGCCTACGCTCGAAGGAGCAGGGGTCCATCTCAGGCGGGTGTTCGGAAACAGCGAGGTCCCGCTGTTCGACCCGTTCCTGATGCTCGATGATTTTCGAAACACCGATCCGTATCAATACATCAAAGGCTTTCCCTGGCACCCTCATCGGGGCATCGAGACGATCACGTACGTGCTCAAGGGCGACGTGGAGCACGGCGACAGCATGGGCAACAAGGGCGTTATCACGTCGGGAGACATGCAGTGGATGACGGCGGGGAGCGGCATCATCCACCAGGAGATGCCGCAGGGAGACGACAACGGGGTCATGGAGGGATTTCAGCTCTGGGCCAACCTTCCCAAATCCCACAAGATGATGGACCCCCGGTACCGCGATGTCAAGAGCGCGCAGGTGCCGGAGGTCGTGATGAAGAACGGCGCGAAGGTCAAGGTCATCGCCGGGACCATGGAGGGAAAACAGGGCCCGGTCAGGGACGTCGTCATCGATCCTGAGTATCTCGATGTGACGCTCCCGGCGCTTTCCGAGTTCATGCACAAGACACCGCGCGGCCATACGGTCTTCGCCTACGTGATCGGCGGGAAGGGCGTCTTCTGCAATGAGAAGAACCCCTATGCCTATGATGCCCTGGGTGAAAACTATTTCGACATGAAGCGGGACAAATACATCCACAACGGCACGGCGGTTCTTTTCAGCGACGGCGATCAGGTGACCGTCTCGTCCCAGGGCGAGCCGGTCCGCTTCCTGCTCGTATCAGGCAAGCCCATCAACGAACCGGTAGCCTGGTACGGCCCGATCGTGATGAACACCGATGAGGAGCTGGAAGTCGCGTTCGAAGAATACCGGAACGGAACGTTCATAAAGCACAAGTAGACGATCCATAAGTAAGCATGTACCCGGTATCCTGATACGACATGATTTAGCCACCCATTCCGCTGTGTTAAAGGAATTGAATCATCTCCATAACAAGCGGATAACATTTCACGTTTGCGTGCAGCGAGCCGGCCGAACGTCAGGGATCATCAGCAAAGACGACTCCTTGCAGGCAGCGCACGATGTTTTTCTTTTTTTTCTGCACCCCGGTTCACAGTCCGCGCAGGCATGCATTGCCAGTGCCGTCAATAAGCATCTTCGAATATCGCAGCACTTCCCCTTGCCCGTTCAAACGGGCTCGGCCGTGTCTGCCTGTTTTTGTGATGGCATCGGTCATGACTGTTTGCGCATGCTTGTGCGCGGGACTGTTCACGGGATGCAGGGGCCTCCGAACGTCAGAATCCCGGAGCGTTACCCAAAGTACGGTGGAATACTGACAGGTCATGAGATAGCATGCTCACGAAGGGACTCATCAAACCGCCGAGGCTCAGGACCGATGTTGCTGAGGAACGGGAGAGGCATGCGACCTGGCTGGAGCTCTTCTATGACCTTGTTTTTGTCGCGGCCATATCCCAGCTGGCTGGAAACCTCGCGAGCGATTACTCATTGAGAGGATCGCTGCATTTCACCATTCTCCTTGTACCTGTCTGGTGGGCCTGGGTCGGCCAGACCTTTTATCTGACCAGATTTGATTCCGATGACCTTGTCCACAGGCTTCTGACGATGGCACAGATCGTGGCCGTGGCTTCCCTCATCGTGCACGTGCCGCATGCCCTTGGACAAAGCTCCATTGGTTTTGCCCTGTCGTATGCGGCGGTCCGTCTCATCCTGGTGGCTGAATATTATCGCGCCGGACAACACATACCGGCTGTCCTTCCTATCGAGGGATCATGTCAGGGCATATCAGCAATGGCTGTATTCTCACCTGCCGCTGACGCTGGGTATCGTATCCATTGCCGTCGGGGTCAAGCGGGTGATCGTGCTGGCGCCGTACGCGATGATGCCGGTCCAGGAGGCCTTTATCCTGAGTGCCTCCGCAGGGGTCTGCATGCTTTCCTTGAATACGATCTTTCTCTCTTCATACCCCGGCAAACCGCCTGATGCGGCGCTTCGTTTTGTCCTGCCGCAGTATATGCTGGCTGTTCTTGCCATTGCGGCAGGGGCCCTCGCGTTCGTCCTGTCCGGGATCGCGCTCTTGGGGATCCTAACCGCTCTCAGTATCCTGCAGATCCTCTATTCCATGAGATCTCTCCCTGATCAGCAGGGGGAATAATTCAGGCTTGAGACACACAGTCCCCGGGGTTCCCCCCATTCAAAAATAACCTCAGCCATTCTTCAGCCCTTCTTTGTGAACTCGTGGTTGGATTTTGACATAATGCTATCATGCATTTCGCGCACTTCGGAAATGCTATTTCCCGGCATGGACCGTGATCACCGGGATCGGGGCGTTCAGGATCGTTTCGCGGGCAGTGCTTCCAATAAAGGCCTGCAGCAGGACGTTCCTGCCGTGGGTCCCCATGACTATGAACGAATAGCCCTGGTCACTCTCCTGATGAACGGCGCAGGAGGACAGGGCCACGCTTTCTTCGATCCTATATTCACAGGGAACGCCGTGTTTTTGAAAATTACCGGCTTTCTGTTTGAGCGACTTGATGGCATCCTCCCGAAGCTCGTCCAGCACGTTTTCGATGTTGAACGGGATCATGCCGGAGGCCATGCTCTGGTCGACGATGGCGTGGTAATTGTCCCCAAGACAATGAAACAGGACCACCCGGGCCCCGATGCGCTTGGCCAGAGAGATTGCATAGAGCTCGGCGGCCCTGCTGTTCTTGCCGAGGTCGGTCGGGACGAGGATGCCCGCCTGCTTCCGTCCGACGAGCAAGAGTTCTTTCTTCCGGGCATTCGGCCCGATCACCATCACGGGCCGCCTGGCGTAACGGATCACTTCTTCAGCGACGCTTCCGATGAACAAGCGCTTCAATCCTTTCAGGCCCCGGGTGCCTACGATCACGAGTTCAGGTGCAGGGCGGGACTGAAGTTTCGTCAAGATCTGCTCAGCGGGAGAGCCGCTCGCCAGTGAACAGCGAACAGGGACCTGGAGCCGCCTGCCGGCCTCTTCGAGGGTCTTCTGATGTCCGGCATGCCATGCCTGGATGCCGGCGGGATCGATCTTGGCGCGGGGATAGGACTTGCTGTCTTCCACATACAGGAGCTCGACAACGGTTTTCAAATGCTGCGCCAACGAAGAGGCGACACTGAAAATCGCCTGTGACAGTCTTTTCCCGGCATCAGTCTGGTTCTCGATGTCATCGGCGACCAGCAGGGAACGCTGCGGCATACTGACCTCCTTCAGGAATTGCTGTTCTACAATCTTTGTCGATTTGGGTCCATGCCTGAATTATATCATGTTATCTGAGGAGTCGCCGGGGCCGATACGGGCGCGACGCGGATGCCCCATCCTTATGCTTAACGTGCGGGTTTCATCCTGCACACTATGCCAAAAAAACCTGGTTTTGCCGATCAGGTCATGATAAAATAATATGTAATGGTTTTAATTGTCTTGTAAAACGGCAGGGTTCGTACCTGCAAACCCGACAGGAGGGACAATGCGATCAATCCTCATTCTCGTCATATTCGGAACGTTGCTGCTTTTGCCTCGTGTGGGCTCCGCAGAGACCAACGCTGAGTGCCAAACAAGATGTGCCGCCGAAAAAGCATCAAGGGATGTAACCTGCCCGCCACCCGGTGAAGAGCCTGATCAGGCGCGCGCTCAGTGCGTGCAGGAGAGCCAGGACACATTAACCAGTTGTCTCAATAGTTGTCTGCAATCCGCGCCTGCAGATACGCCCCCGGAGAACTAAGCATGCACGTGTTTTCCACAGGCAGCATTGGTTATTGCAGACTTCACGCAGGATATGGTGGACCCGGTTGTATAAATCTCCGGCAATCGCCGGACGCGACATCCAAAAGCCATTCGATTGCAGTGTAAGAAGTTATTATCGTTCCTGTTTCGCGAAGGAGGGTATGATACATGCGCACTATTGTTATGATCTCACTGTTGGTTGTGTCACTGTCCATAGCGGGGAACGCGCTCGCCGCCGTGGACAAGCAGGACACGCAGAAAGGCGCCGGCATGCCGGGGTCGGCCAATACGAGCGCCAGAACAGCCGTATTGATCGAACCGGCGCTTACGATCAATACAACGAGAACGGCGGTACTGATCATGGACTACCAGAATGATATCGTCAGCATGCTGCCTGAGAAGATGCAAGCGCCCCTGCTGGACAGAGCAGGCGCCATACTCAAGAAGGCGCGGCAAGCCCATTTGCCCATTGTCTATGTCGTTGTGCGCTTTCGCGATGGTTACCCTGAGGTCGATCCGCACAACAAGCTCTTCGGCAATTTAAAAGCATCGGGACGCTTGCGTGAAGGCACATCCGGGGCCGAGATCCATGCCAGGGTCGCGCCTGAACCCGGAGATATCGTGGTCACGAAGCGCCGTGTCGGGGCTTTTTCCACCACTGATCTGGAAACGATCCTGCGCGCAAAAAATATCAACACCCTCGTACTGCTCGGCATCTCGACGAGCGGCGTGGTCCTTTCCACGGTACGCTGGGCCGCTGACTGGGATTACTTCATCGTGGTCGTGTCAGATGCCTGCGCGGACCCGGATGCGGAAGTGAACCGCGTTTTGATGGACAAGGTTTTTCCCCGGCAGGCTACGGTCGTGACCACCCGGGAATTGATCAACGCTATCCCGGCGAACGAAGTAAAGTGATGATCGTGCAAAGAGGAAAGTATGAAACCACAGAGTGCACTGAGGAACGCTCGGTGGTAAACATGAACACATTGAGCCTTTCTTTCAATACGACGCATAGTGCTCTCATGGTTGAAGAGCCGTGAGAATGAAATAGGAGGAGCACAGAGGGAGAGGCGATGCCAAGGAAGTTCATATCCCTTAAATTCAAGCAGTTCTCTGTGGACTCTGTGGTTAGATTTTGACATTAAGGAAATAAGCGTTATGGGTACGATCCTCTTGCCGACGCATATACTACGAATGAATTTACCATGAAAGAACAGTGCGTAAATGGATATTCAATATTTAGGAGATCACCAGGAAACAATACCGGTCCTTGCCGCCTGGATATACAACGAGTGGTCATATCTGTATCCAGGGGCAACGCTGCAGGATTTTGAAGGCCTTCTCCGGGAGAGGGTCAATAAAAAAAGTCTGCCCCTTACCCTCGTCGCCCTCGAAGCAGGAGAACCGATAGGCACTGTTTCTCTCAAGGCCTTCGACATGGAGACGAGAAGCGACCTGACGCCATGGCTTACCAGCCTGCACGTGGCCGAACCATGGAGAAGGAGAGGGATCGGCTCAAGCCTGGTCAAGGCCATAGAGCAGAAGGCCGCACAATTGGAAATACGCAAATTGTTTTTGTTTAGCACCGATGCCGCTCTTGCTGTTCCGTTCTATTCAAGATTGGGCTGGAAAGTAAAAGAAGAAACAATATATCACTCCTATCCCGTCATAATTTTTGAGAAAGAGCCTGCGTTAGCGCGGCAATGAGAGATCAGGGGCAATGAGAACGAGATCAACGGAATAAACACGCGGCTTTTCTATTTTCTGTTGTTGTGCAAGCCCCTGCCAGGTAGTCCACGATCCTTGTTTTTTTTCTGCACCCCAGTTCACAGGTCCGCGCAGGCATGCACTGATGTTACCAATTATCACCCTCTTCAGCTGTCGCAGCGCTCCACCCTCGCCATGTAAACATGGGCTCGGCCGCGTCTGCCTGGTCTTGTGGGTTAATTATCTTTATCGAGCATCGCATGCTGTGTGCGCGAACCTGTTCATGGGATGCAGGGGGTTTTGGTAAGGCAAAAGCTTTGAGGATATCGCGTTTAGCCTCCCCATGCGAAAATTTAGGCAGGCGATTGAGTCCGAGGGTGAAGCATTTCGGACCGAAATGTACTGAGGACGATTGAGCATGCCGTGAAGAATTTTCGCCGGGTGCCCTTCTTTGGGTCACCTTTCTTGGGCACGCAAGAAAGGTGACAAAGAAAAAGCAAACCCCTGCCAGGAAGTCCACGATCCTTGTTTTTTTTTCTGCACCCCAGTTCACAGGTCCGCGCAGGCATGCACTGATGTTACCAGTTATCACCCTCTTCTGCTGTCGCAGCGCTCCACCCTCGCCATGTAAACTGGGCTCGGCCGCGTCTGCCTGGTCTTGTGGGTTAATTATCTTTATCCAGGATCGCATGCGTGTGCGCGAACCTGTTCATGGGATGCAGGGGGTTTTGGTAAGGCAAAAGCTCTGAGGATATCGCGTTTAGCCTCCCCATGCGAAAATTTAGGCAGGCGATTGAGTCCGAGGGTGAAGCATTTCGGACCGAAATGTACTGAGGACGATTGAGCATGCCGTGAAGAATTTTCGCCGGGTGCCCTTCTTTGGGTCACCTTTCTTGGGCACGCAAGAAAGGTGACAAAGCATAAGCAAGCCCCTGCCAGGTAGTCCATGATCCTTGTTTTTTTCTGCACCCCAGTTCACAGGTCCGCGCAGCATGCACTGATGTTACGAGTTATCACCCTCTTCTGCTGTCGCAGCGCTCCACCCTCGCCATGTAAACAGGGCTCGGCCGCGTCTGCCTGGTCTTGTGGGTTAATTATCTTTATCGAGCATCGCATGCTGGTGCGCGAACCTGTTCATGGGATGCAGCGGGTTTTGGAAAACCGAAAGCTTTAAGTCTTTACTTCTTTGAAGCCCCCCATGCGAAAATTTAGGCAGGCGATTGAGTCCGAGGGTGAAGCATTTCCGGACCGAAATGTACTGAGGACGATTGAGCATGCCGTTAAGAATTTTCGCCGGGTGCCCTTCTTTGGGTCACCTTTCTTGGGCACGCAAGAAAGGTGACAAAGCATAAGCAAGCCCCTGCCAGGTAGTCCACGATCCTTGTTTTTTTTCTGCACCCCAGTTCACAGGTCCGCGCAGGCATGCACTGATGTTACCAATTATCACCCTCTTCTGCTGTCGCAGCGCTCCACCCTCGCCATGTAAACAGGGCTCGGCCGCGTCTGCCTGGTTTTGTGGGTTAACTATCTTTATCGAGCATCGCATGCTTGTGCGCGAACCTGTTCATGGGATGCAGGGGCCTCTGGAAAAGCAAAGAACTAAAGCTTCGGCCTTACCCGTGCGTCAGGCGTGGCCCTCAAAAAACATGAGAGTTTTTTACCCTAACCCCGCACGTCACCGGAATTGAAAGCGTCTATTAAACCTTTTCCAGCAGGTCGGGTCTATACCATCAGCAACATGCCGAAGGAAATGAAGCTTGGCAGTCCATACGGATATCTGAAACATCAAAATCACTCCAAAGGAGGAAACAACAATGATCAAAGTAATAAGGGTAAGGATGTACGGTCTTCTTCTTGCCGCAGGCTTCTTGTGTCTGGGTCTCATAGCAGCCGCGCAGGTATCCGCAGCCGACAAAGGATACCCCGATGGGGTCAAGGGAGACAGCGATCCGGTACAGCAGTGTGACGGGCCGGCATCACATCATTGGTCTGAAAGAGGAGGCCCGGGCTCTGGTCATCATGGCCGGCGTCTATGGCATGCGCTCAAGCAGCTCGACCTCACTGCCGCCCAAAAGGCCGCGATACATGATATCAGTATCGCGCTGAGGAAGGACGAGATCAAAAAGCGCGCGGAGCTCAAGATCGCGGCAATGGAGTTTCGCGAGTATCTCCGCAAGGACAGCGTGGATATGAGCGCTGTTGAGTCGCAGGTAAAAAAGATGGAGGGTTTCAAGACCGCCATGATGCTCAATGCAATAAAGGCGCGGGAGGAGATAAAATCCAAACTGACGCCGGAACAGCGAACGAAGTTCATTGAGCTTATGCGGGATGCGCGCCAGGGTCACCTTCACGGACATCGGGCAGGATAAACAGAGCTGGGAAAATTTTGGAGATGGAAATCTTTAGGGACGTCCTATAGTCCCGGGTTGCTTTGCGAAACGTGTCGTTCTGCTCTTTTTACAAAACCGGCAAGATTGATGTGATGGTCTTTTGCCTTGTTGGCGCAGAGGATCCGACGGCGAGATTAACAAGCTGTCTTCTGAAGGTTATCTAAGTTGGCGATTGTTCCATGTGTGCATCGATTTTTTTGGGCAGCTCATCGCTTAGACGCGCAGCATGCCAGGTATATTAACAGTGCCTCCGCCCTGATATGCAGGTCTCGCAGCGCTCCACCCTCACCCTTTTACAAGGGTGAGGCCGCGTCTGCCTTGTCTTGTTCTCTCATTTCGATCTGTGCAGCATTGCTATGCGCGTCTTTCGCGTCAGAGCTACCCGGCGCAGGTGAACGTCAGAATCGAATAGCTTTACCCCCACCTGAACCCTGAAGCGTAATCACTTCTTCTTTTCCTGTTCCTTTTCCTTCGGCAATATCGGCGAGATGATGTCGACCGGCAGCATGATGATGTTCTCCAGGAGACGCAGGATCCGCGAGCCCACGGCCGTGGGAGAGAGAAAGACGACGTTGGGGTTCGCCAGATCGCCGGAGACCCGGACCGGGATCGAAATCAGCGTGCCGCCCATGATCTTGCCGAGGAACGGGGTGTTCCTGATGATCCAGTTGAGCGTCGAGAAAGGCGCCACGAGCACGACGACGTCCAACTTCTGCTTCCCCAGATCGATCTCGCCTTCAGCGATGATATCCAGAGACTTTCCGCCGATGTAGGCTTTCTCCAGCGTGAATATTCCTTTGTGGATATCTCCCCGTATTGCCATGGAATGATAGGGGAAGCCGCTTCCCCCCAGGTCCGGGATCCTTCCGCGAAATATTTCAAGCACGCTCAACACGGACAATATTTTTTGCAGGATCGGATAACGGTAGATCTTGCCGTCCCGCGCCTTGAAATCCACTCTGCCTTCCAGGGAAGAGAGGATCTCCTTCCCCGTTCCGTGCGCCTGGAAGTTCGAGTTCAGGTCATACTCGCCGGTAACATGAACGTCCATGCCGGTTAGACAGGAGATCGTGTAACCCAGGGTTTCTTTCTTTGCCGTGGGGGTGAACGTAAAAGACATGCTTTCCCTGGAAATAAGGAGTGAACCCGGCAGTGAAATGTCGCAGGTCCTGGTGTCGGTAAAATCCATATTCACCCTGTCCGGATCCACGGTTATGACGGCGTGGGCGGGAGCAAGGGTAAAGCGTCCGAATTTAACGTACGCAGAGTCGGCACGGAGGTCGCCTCGTATGGGCGGCATGGGAAAGGGCCTGGCTTGTCGATCGGTGCTTTTCGTGCCTGCCTGCTCCAGGGCCTGCTGGATCGCCTGTATCTCGATGCCGTCCGCCGTGAGGGCCATGCTGAAGGCGATCCCCTCGTCAGAGGTGGTTGCGGCCCCGGACATGGAGTAATGATGTGTGCCCCAGGTTACGTCGGCGGAGTCGATGGTGATCACGTCGTCGTCGGCATGGAGGGAGAACTTGTCCACCATGGTCGGGATCGGCATGCCCCAGGGGATGAAAATGTCATTCCCCGCAAGGGTGCCCGTTGCCCGCGACCGGAGCGGCTGGTCCGTGCGGACCAGGGCATGAAGATCGCCGTGCACGGTCCCGTTGCCGAAGTTTCCCTGCTCGAATATTCTGCTCAGCGTGGCCTGCGCCAGAAGACCGGACAGGGAGAAGTCCGCTGCCTGCTTCTGCCAATTCAAAGTAATGGACGCCTTGGTCTCCTGGTCCTGGATCAAGAGACGGCGGATCGCGAGGTCCCGGCCGTGCTGGGAAAGGTCCACGAAGAACGTCGGCCCGTTTGCCACGGATGCCGTTCCCCTGAAGGATGTGCCCGTTTGCCTTTGCCAGACCAGATGGGAATCAACAAGGGTAAGGGGGGTCTTTACCATCAGCGCGGCTGGAAGCTCGAGGTCCTTAAAAACCCAATCAAGGGTCTTTCTGCCTGATTGCCCGTTTACGGTCAGGTCGATGCTTTGCAGGGTATCGGTAACGCCGCTCACCACGGCTGTGCCGGTCAATGACGAATCCAGGATCGTGGCTTCCTTCATGGCAAAGGACAGTTTATCCGGAACATAACTGAAATTACCCTTGACCAGGCCGAGCTGTCCGGGCAAGAACGCAGAATTAAAAACAATATGGTCAACCATGCCGCCGGCATTGATGTTCCATTCCTCAGGCCGGAACAGGGGCCCCTTCAATTTCAACGAGGTAAGGGTGAAGTTGCCGGCAAGCGTGTCGACCTTCTGCAGAGAATGCTCCAATGCCGGATGCCACTGCCGCCAGCCGAAGACCTCGGTGATATTGATCGCGGCGTTGCCGCTCCGGATCTCGAGCTCGGGATCGTTTCTCCCGACAAGCTGCGCGGACACGTGAGACAGGGTAGACGTCCCCAGGCGGGCAGACAGTTCGGATACCTCCAGCAGGTTATCTTCCAGGATAAAACGCGTATCGATCATCACGGGTGCGGGGATCCGCGGCGACTCGATCTCAATATGCCGGGCCTCGCCGGTCAGCCTCAAGCGCCATTTCTTTGGATCGGAGACCGATCCCTCTCCGCGCATGGACTGAATGGTGAGCTGACCTTTTAACGACGACATCTCCTTCATAAAGGGGACCAGGCTTTCCGATGACGAAAGCCATTGGAAGATCTCCTGCAGCGCGAGCACGGCCCTGCCCGAACGTATCTCAAAACGCGGGACCCGGTCCCAGGTCAGGACACCGGAATAGTCCTGGAGGGAAGAGTGGCCCAGGGACACGGTCAGATCCCTGACCTCTGATTGCGCTTCGGTAAAGGAGTATGCCCCGCTCAGGCTAAAATCCCCCCACTGGTCCGTGCCGGCCTTGACCAGGAGTTTCATCTCGCCGGGCGGTGCGTTGAAATGCACGGTCACGTTCCGAAGGGAGAGAAAATCCCGGTTGCTCCGTTTGAACAGGAATTTGCCGTTGTCCATTTCAACGACAAGACCGGGGCCGATCGTCTGCAGGTATCCAAGCACGGCCCGGATATTCGCTTTCGTTTCCTCGAGAGACGGAGCCGTAGGCGTCGATTCAGATACCACGGCGGGAAGGACGATGGTGAAGTCCGGCTCCTGGACCTGGATCTTCGAAAACTGGAGCTTGCCCCTGAAGAGCGGGAACAGGTGGGGATAGATAGTGATGGACTGCAGCTGACCGCTGAATGTCCGGGGATAGGCCAGGTATAATTGCCTGATGATCACGTGAGGCAGGGGAAAGAGCGAAACGTCGATCCTTTCATAGGAGACTTTTCCGCCGAGTTTTTCCGAAACCGCGGCCTGGATCTTGTTTTTCACTCCCTGAGAGTCCAGATACATCGGCGCCAGGACGATAACAGCGATCAGCAAAGCCGTTACCAGGCCAACGATGCCGGAGGACCAGAGGAGTATTTTTTTGCGGGATGTCATTGCATGCCTGAGATGTTGATGGTATTGGAGTGATATGCTGTCTATTCCTATTATAGGTGATTGGGTTTATCAGGGCAAATGAAAGTTATGGATCTTCTCCGGGGACATGCGGGGTCGGAGCTTCTGATAGTTGGTAACAATCAGTGCATGACTGCGCGGAACTGTGAACTGGGGTGCAGAAAAAAAAAGGATCGTGGACTTCCTGGCATGGACTTGCTTATACTTTGTCACCTTTCTTGCTTGCCCAAGAAAGGTGACCCAAAGAAGGGCACCCGGCGAAAATTCTTTACGGCATGCTCAATCGTCCTCAGTACATTTCGGAAACTCGCCCTGCGTCGGGCTCAGACAGTCCGAAATGCTTTACCCTCGGACTCAGTCGCCTGCCTAAATTTTCGCATGGGGGGCTGAAAGAAAACCGTCGTGCAGATCCTTACCCGAATCCAACTGCCTTTCCAAAACCCCCTGCATCCCATGAACAGGTTCGCGCACAACATGCGATGCTCGATAAAGATAATTAACCCACAAGACCAGGCAGACGCGGCCGAACCCTTTTTAAAGGGTGAGGGTGGAGCGCTGCGACAGCAGAAAAGGATGATAATTGGCAAGATCAAAGCATGACTGCGCGGACCTGTGAACTGGGGTGCAGAAAAAAAACAAGGATCGTGGACTTCCTGGCAGGGGCTTACTTATGCTTTGTCACCTTTCTTGGGCACGCAAGAAAGATGACGCAGACTGGCAGCGCTCTATGGCGGTATTCGACAACTTGAGGTGCCATTTTGGCACCTCAAGTGAACCCTACACCCTGCTACACTGCATGCATAATATCCTTTTTCCCTTCGACATACGGTATCTTGCTTGATTCCACTGCCCCGGTTATCGCGTCTTTGCCTGCCACGTAGAGGTCCTTGCCCGCGTCAATAGCGGAAACAACGCCTTCCCGCGTGGTCGTTGCGAGCCGTTTCAAATCATTCCTGGTCGCGGTTCCCGACTTCGGCGCCAGCAGGAGCGCAATGCCTGCCCCGATGATACCGCTCGCAAGGATCGGCACCAGGAGAGAGCGCATCCCGATTCTTATGGGCTCAAGGGGCTTTTCCTCCACGTAGGCCTTCTTGCTCGCTTCAACGGCCTTGCCGACAAACACCCGGCTCTCTCCATAGAGGTCCTTGCCAATATCAACGGCCTGTGAGAAACGGTCGGCTACCCGTCTAAGGTCTTTCCTGATCTCGTTTCCCGGTTTCGGCGCCAGTGCCAGTGCCAACCCGGCCCCCAGAGCACCGCCTGCCAGAACCAGCGTCAGGATCGAGCCATTCCTATTTGTGAGTTCCTCTTTCATGATGATTACTCCTTTCGTCTGTTCTTGTTATCAAAAAGTTGCAGAACCCTCCACCATACCTGCTTTCTAACCATTTAGAGAAGCCTTCATGCTTAAAGTATAGCACTCGTACCGGGAAACAGGAAAGAACGACAGGACATCCGAACTTTCGTCGTATTGACAAGACAACTTTCACCTGCTATGTTCTTTTCATATACAGAAGATAATTTCGCTGCCGCCGCAGCGGAGTTAGCAGGTCGACCCGACGAGGTCAATGGTTCTGGAGATGACAAAAAAGGAGGAAACACAAATGAACGAAGACCTGGACATGGACAAGTTGATTTCCCGCCGCACACTGCTTAAAGGCGCTGCCGCAGTAACATGCGTCGCACTCGCATCCGCTTTCGCCGGCAAGGCACTCGCAGCAAAGTCGGCCAAAGCCGCGGTGAGTTATCAAGACAAGCCGAAGGGCGATATGAAATGCGGCAATTGTAATTTTTTCATCCCCGGCAAGACGTCAACGGCCGAGGGCACCTGTCAGATAGTGGAGGGTTCGATCAGCCCACAGGGCTACTGTACATTGTATGTCAAGAAAGCCTAGCGCAGCGTCCCGTAAATGAATGCTGTTATATGTAGGGGACTCTGTACCCGGTACTCTGTTCTTTGAACGTAGTACTGAGTACTCTGTCTCCTGCACCCTGAACCCTGACCCCAGTCTTCGTTGGGCCTCCGGTTTTCCACTCCGCAATCCGCATTCCACACTGCATAACCCTCACCTCGCTGCTTCTTAATCCGCTTGCCATTTCCCCATTGATATAGTATTCTTCAATCAGACGTGATGCTGAACTCGCTGGCGATGCAAACACGGAGTCGGACCTGGTGAGGCAAATATGATCACAAAGACCATACGAAAAGAAAACCTGCGTAACCTCTCCGAAGTGAGGGAGAACCTTAACTTCTGGTTGGAAAAGACGCCCGAGGAACGCATCGCTGCGGTTGAGTCGTTGAGGAGACAACAGCATGGAAGTTCAGAGAGACTTCAAAGAACTGCTCGCGTTATTCAACGCCCATGACGTCGATTATCTTATCGTCGGCGCATATGCACTTGCGTATTACGGAGCTCCACGATATACCGGCGACATGGATATTCTCGTTCGTGCCGATCAGGAGAACGCGAGGCGCATCCTCAGCGCGCTTGAGGAATATGGTTTCGGCTCCCTGGGTTTGAGAAATGAGGACTTCTCTTCGCCGGACAAGATCGTACAGCTCGGCGTCGTGCCTGTTCGTGTTGATATCATCACATCCATTACGGGATTGTCCTGGGAAGAAGCCGCAGCAAGCCGTGAAAACGGCAACTACGGCGATGTTGTGGTGCACTATCTCGGGAAACGCGCTTTCATTCGCAACAAACAGGCACTGGGGAGAAAAAAAGACCTCGCTGATCTGGAAGCACTAGGGGAAGAATAAAAGCGGTAGGTCATGAACCCCTGTGCCCTTCACCCAGACCCCTGTCTTCTTTGGCCCTCAGGGTTTCCACTCCGCACTCCGAATTCTACACTGCATCCCCCCCACCTCTCCCCTTGCAATTTAGCGCTTTCCGGTATATTGTTCTTCTTGTTCGGTCGACAGGTTTCATCTATCTAGCATTCCTTCCAGACGGTCTACATCCCGGAGAACCATGAACGACCTTTCAGCCCTTCAACAGGAACTCAACGGTGCAACAACGGCCCAGACCTCTGACAGCAAAACGGAGAATACATGAAAGCACTCGTGCCAATAGAGGTGATTGAAAAGAAGATCTTGTTGATCGGCGGCCAGAAGATGATGCTGGACAGCGATCTGGCAGCGCTCTATGGCGTTGAAACGAAGATGCTGGTGCGTGCGGTCAAAAGAAATCTTGATCGCTTTCCTGATGATTTCATGGTACAGCTGACGAAAGAAGAGTTCGACAACTTGAAGTACCATTTTGGCACCTCAAGATGGGGAGGCAGGAGGTATCTCCCGTACGCATTTACGGAAAACGGGGTGGCGATGCTGTCAAGCATTCTGAATAGCCCCAAGGCGATCCAGGTGAACATTCAGATCATGAGAACATTCACACAGCTGAGGGAGATGATCGCGTCCCATAAGGACCTGGCCCGGAAGCTGGCTGAATTGGAGAAGAAATATGACGGGCAGTTCCAGATCGTTTTTGAAGCGATTCGTCAATTGATAGAAGTTGAGGAAAAGCCGAAGAGGAAAATTGGTTTTATCGTAAAGGAGAGTCAGGCGGTTTATAAAAAAGCCCGGAAGCGGGGAATGTCAAGCCGCAAGACTTGATAATCATATGAAGGCACCTCAGCATACCAGAGCGTTTTGGCACTCTGGTATGCTTCAAGGGAAGAGTCCAATCTAACCTTGGAGGTGCTATATGAAATTGTACACTGGATTAGATCTACATTCAAGCAACAGTTATCTCGGCATCATCGACGAATCCGGCAAGCGGGTATATAAACAGAAGCTGCCGAATGATCGAGAGCGTATTCAGGCGGCGCTCAACCCGTACAAGAATGACATCGCCGGTATCGTTGTGGAATCGACCTATAACTGGTACTGGCTGGTTGACCTGCTGATGGGTGAAGGTTACCACGTTCATCTGGCCAATCCGGCAGCGATCAAGAAATACACCGGGCTAAAATTCGCCGACGATCAGCACGACGCCTTCTGGCTGGCAGAAATGCTGCGGCTGGGGATTCTGCCCGAGGGTTACATCTATCCGAAGGAAGACCGGCCGATACGCGATCTTCTGCGAAAACGCATGCACCTGGTAAGACTGCGAACCTCACTCATCGTGAGCCTGCAGAACATCCTCAGCCGCAACAACGGATTTAAGCTCAAGACGAGCGATGTAAAAATACTGACCGAGGATCGAGTGACCCCCTTTCTTGCGGGAAGCGCTGACTTGGCTCTGGCGGGGATGGTCAGCAAAGAGTCCATCGATTTTCTGACGCGCCAGATCAAAAAGATCGAGGCAGTGATAGAAAATAAGGTAGAGCTGAAGCCACCTTACGAGAAGCTGCAGAGCGTATTCGGGATCGGCAAGATTCTGGCGCTGACCATCATGCTGGAGACCGGGCCGATCAGCCGCTTCGCCAAGGTTGGCAACTACGTATCTATACTGCCGGAAAGTTTCAAGCAAATGGCTCAGCAACGACAAGGTAAAAGGCAAAGGGAACAAAAAGAGCGGCAACAAGTATCTTGCATGGGCCTATTCCGAGGCAGCCGAGCATGCCCGGCGCAGCTACACCCAGGCAAGGACATACTATAATCGCAAGATGCAGAAAACCAACTTCATGGCCGCGCACAACGCCCTTGCGCACAAGCTGGCGAGAGCAGCGTATTACGTAATGCGCGACGAGGTGCTGTTTATGCCGGAGAAGATATTTGTGTAATTACAGGATGGCTGGAGCGGTGAACCTGCTTAGGGTGTGGAAGAACCACGAGACTTGATTGGTAATCCCGCTCCACCCAATACTATAGAGTTGTCGGGATCTTTACTGCCCGTGCCGTGAGCCACCCTGGGGCTTGGCTGACAACCACATGATCTGTGATACCCGTTTTGGACACGGCAAGGAGCCGATTATTTTCTGGTCCCCGCTTCGCGGGGAAAGGGTTACGCGAAACAACATTAGCGAAACCTTAATCGAGATGGGTGACGCAGTGAAGAACTGAATACCGCAACTGAATGAAACTACGGCAATGGTAGAGAAAACGATGACTGCATAAACATCGACGAGAAAATTTCATTTTCTCGCCATGGGGTGGCTTTTACTCTTGACAGGGAGCCTTCAAATGGGTGACCCTAAAGGGTCCGCGCATCCCACACTTCAATAGGAGAATTGATGCTTTTTATTGTTGATAAAGAGTCTGGTCGAAGGCCGCCCAGTCATCCTGGACCTGAAAAGTCTTATCCTGTTGTGGTGCTAAAAAAGATGACTGGAACGACTATAGCTACTACACGAGCTGCACCGTTTACGTCTACATGAAGCCAGATTCCTCCTACGTAGAGGTCGGGTCTTATCGAATTATGTATCG
This sequence comes from Nitrospirota bacterium, assembly GCA_963796285.1. Classification (GTDB taxonomy): domain Bacteria; phylum Nitrospirota; class UBA9217; order UBA9217; family UBA9217; genus JALNZF01. The sequence continues at coordinate 5,377 of CAWCKW010000003.1, read as the reverse complement.
TGGGCAGAAATCTGGCACGTGGGTATTTGAAACGGTCCCAATAATTTCACATCACTAGCTGATAATTATTGTGCCCTAAGTTCAAATATCGATTTCTACAATAGTCTAAAAGAGTTCAGTGCAGGATTTGGTGTCCAATTCCTTCGAGCAATTAAAGATGCTGCCTATTTCCCTCGTATTTGGAAATCTTTTGATGAGGATGAATGTTTTCAAGTGTCACTTTTACGTGATAAATCTTTAGTAATTAAGGTGCGGGATGAGGTTCCCCAAATATTTGGTGGGCAACGAAGAAGTATAAAATCCTTCACATATACAGTGAAACTTCCGGGTGCCGAAAATGAATTAAATTTCTTTTTTAATTTTCGAGCTTCTAAGGGATTGCATAATAACATAATGCTGCTCGTGGGCCCTAATGGGGCGGGCAAAACGCAGTTCCTTTCAAGGCTGGCCATTGCTTTAAGCGGAATAACATCAGAGGAAGGGACTAGCGCGCATGATGAAGTTATCATAGGGAAAAGAATGAAGGCAGGCCGCGTAAATCCTGCGCCGTCTTTTTATAGTGTTGTCGCAATATCATTCAATGCTTTTGACAAATTTGAACTGCCCAAACCTCAACCAGGCGCAATATTATCATATACGTACTGCGGCATCCGAACAATAGATGGTAATTTGTGTACAGAAAACGATCTGATTCAAAGCATTCAGGAGTCAGTTGATAGGATGGATAGTGAACAACGGAAAACGTTATCGGTTGCTATCAAGAATGTACTTGGAGTTGACCTTGGGTATGACATGAATGATGCAAATGCTAATTATTATAATAGGCTGAGCGCAGGCCAACGTATCGCCCTTAACATCTTGACACACTTGATGTCCAACCTTCACGAAAAGACCTTAGTGCTGATAGATGAACCAGAAACTCATCTGCATCCTAGTCTAATGACAAGTCTTATATCTGAAATATCGCGTCTTCTCAGAATATTTAAGTCATATGCAGTTATTGCCACGCATTCGCCAATTATTGCACAGCAAGTATCAAGTAGCTCTATACGCGTTATGGCAAGAGTAGGCAATTCGGTTGAGGTTACAATTCCTGACATTCGAATGTTTTGGTGAGAACTTATCCGAGATTTCTAACGTGCTATTTGAGGCTCAGGAGTTTAAGCGTGACTACACGTCAATTATAGATAAGTTGCTAGAAAAACATAACTATAAACCAAAAAGTGTAGAAGCACTATTCCCGCGTGGATTGGGATCTAATGCGCTTATCTATTTATGGTCGGCTGCAAAAAGGCGGAATAAATGAAAAACGTTGTTGCTCCCATTGGTGATCACTTTGTAGATTTTCGTAATTTGGTTAGGCGTAAATACAGCGGTACTAATCGGACTATTCCGAAGCCTTATTTCAAAAAATCGCAGACAGGTATGCAGAGTATGATTCTAAGAAATTAAAACCGGAAAAGGTTTCAATTGTACCGAGGACGGCAAGTGAAAAAATAGCATTAAAAAGCTGTTACGATACAAGCACCAAATTCAAAAAGGGACTTAGTGCGAAAAGGTCCACCACTCCTCGCTGTCCATATTGTCAGATTGAAACAGCTAGAACCTGGGATCATTTTCTACCGGGTTCGAAATTTCCTGATTACTATGTTTATCCACCGAACCTAGTTCGCGTTTGCAATGCCTGCAACGAGGGAAGAGTGTTGGCAAAGTCCATCCGATCCGGAAGACGATCCACCCTTATTATGACCCATTAACGAAAACTCGTTATTTAAAATGTACTATTAACCATGACAATGTCTTTTTGCTTCATTCAGTATTGACCCAGATAAAACCTCGAATGGCTATGATCCTTATGTGGAAAAGGTAGTGCGTAAACACTTTGATTCATACGGATTGGCTCGTAAATTAGGTGCTGAGTCTAGCAGAAAAATAGGGGATTTGAGAGAGAGATAAAGCTATTATTCGAAATAACACATAGTCAGCCTGACAAAATGTGGATCAATAAAATCATTAAATATCAAATGAAGGAACTTATTCAGAAAGGTGAGGGGCCGAAATAATTGGGAAATCGCATTTTGGAATGGAATGAGCGCTTTCCCCGGACTTCTTAGATATGCCAAAGATTTGGTATGAAAAAGGAACCTAGAGGGTGATGTTATTTCCATTATTGCATTTTATCTGATATTGTAAAACATAGTTAGAAACAATGATCCCAAAGTAGTTTAAAATAGGAGAATGGCTTGAGAGGTCAGGTCTTCACTGTAGCGAAGTTACATTACATTAACGGCGTTGTCTACTATGCCGCTGAGAAGCACTTGACAGATATGCAGTCTCTTGCGGCTGCTCGAGCGAAACAACACCAAGTGGAAAGGTCAAGCATCCGCTAGTTCGAGTACGGACGCTTGCCAGATTGGCAGAGGGGCTTGGTCTTATTACCATTGAGCGTAAGAGCAAAGTTGAGATAACCGATCTTGGGAAAAAATATTATGAGGCAAGGTCGGGTGGTAAGTGGAGTTTATCGAAACCGCAGCAGCAATTGCTATGTAAATATATCCTAGCGGATTACTATCGTACAGAAACAATATATGCAATTGCTATGCTTTTCGAGTTGGTCCGGAAAGGCTATAGTGGACAGAAACTGGAGCAACAGTATGCAATCGAGATTGGAAAAGAGAAAGCATGGAAATCTGCTGTTACGTTTTCTGGATTCACAAATTTCGGCATAAGCTATATCGACGAACTCGGCCTGTTGAGCATAGGAGAAAGGGACTTGCTGCTAGCGGACAATGAACGAGAGGTCCATTATCAGAAAACGGTGAACGAAGTTGATCCGGTTGCAATCCCTGCGGGTAGTTTGCCTCGTCCCATGCCCAAGAAGTACAGTAAAGCTGAGAAGTATCAGAGTAATCCGAGAGACGAGAAATGCTCTTATCGCAGCGGAGTATAAATGCGAAATAGATCCCGCTCATATCACGTTCATTAATAAGATATCCGGAAAACAGTATATGGAAGCTCACCACCTTATCCCTATGAGCAAGCAGGGCACTTTTGAGTATGATATTGATGTGCCTGAAAACATCCTTTGTATCTGTCCAAACTGCCATAGGAAGATACATCTTGCAGAGGACGTCGAGCGAAAAAATATTCTCCGAAATAGTTTATGAGAAACGAAGCCATTTGCTGCCTGCAAGAGGTATTCACTTAGAATTATATTTGCTTTTAGATTATTATGAACAGATGCGTTGAAAGATGGAGCCTATCGTGAGAAAATTCCACTCAGGGTGAATTGTTAGCGAGGAGCATTGTTGAATGGTAACAATTGATGACGTTATAAAAGAAATTCAGAAGAACAACCGGGTATGTCCGCAACCGAAAAGATGGCAGGAGCTATATGACCTGCTTCCCAATAAGCAGCGCAAAATATCTGGCTGTGAACCCGCACTACCGCTTATTTTGGCCGCCTTGTGGGATACGCCAGCACAGATTAAAATTATGCGACTCCGCGAACACATTGACTGGGCTGCTGCGCAGGGCTGTCTTGAGAAGGTATATGACTTCTTATGCAAGTTGCCAGAGAACAATTGGCATCATGTGGGCGAATAACAGAGTGTGATTTAATCAAAGATCGACGGGTTTTTCTGAAAATGATGAAACACATTCATGTCACATGTGCAATAATCGAAAAAGACGGCAAGGTGCTCTCTACTCAGCGAGTGAGACCATGAGCTTGCCGCTGAAGTGGGAGTTCCCTGGCGGTAAGATCAACGACGGGGAGCGCCCGGAAGATTGCCTCTCACGTGAATTACATGAAGAACTTGGTATTGCTATTGTTATATCTCGGTCTCTTGCCCCAGTAACCCACCAATATCCGACCTTCATAATTACCCTCTATCCATTTGTCTGCAGAATCACAACGGGTGAAATAAAATTACACGAGCATAAGGCTCTTACTTGGCTTCCGCCAGAGAAACTGCATGAACTGATTGGGCTGAAGCGGATTTCCCGCTAATTGAGGATTAAGAAGTTCGTCGAGGCTTTCGTTATGAGCGACAATTCCGCACGTTACGGCTGGGAGTCGGATTTTCCAACCTTTCAGAAGAGCGGGGCTGGAGAAATACGTGAACGGCTACAAGCGTTCATCACCGATGCAAGTCACCAACAGGTGTCTGCCTGGGATCAGTCGATCCCACCGTTGCAACATGAGGTTGCGGAAATACTTGCGCAAAATGCTATCGGCTGCCCATTATGAAGACTATTCGAATACGAGCTGCCGATGGAGTCACGCCGCACTGACGTAATATTCTTAATCAGTGGGGCAGTAGTCGTAATTGAATTAAAGGGGAAAGAACGTCCTTCTCAGGCAGATCTTGATCAGGCTGCTGCTTATGGTCGTGACTTCGTTGTTATCATCGAGAGTGCGCTGAATGTCACTGTGCATGTTGTGCTTATGCCAACACGGGCAAAGGGATACCATGGTGAAGCCGGGGGCGTACTACATTATGGGCCCGATGTCCTTGATGATTTTGTTGCAAAAAAAAGACCGTCCAACAATTTCTGCCCCAGTTTCCGTGAGTTCTTTTCTTTCGGCCGATGCATACCGACCACTCCCGACACTAGTTCAGGCTGCGCGGGAACTGATGAAATCCGGATCGATCCGCGCAATTCATAGGGCGCGAGCTGCAACTGAGCCAGCCCTTGCTGAGATTACCAAGATTATTCATGAGGCTGCGCGAACAAGAACACGGCATCTTATTCTACTCACGGGCGTACCTGGAGCAGGTAAGACGCTCGTAGGTCTCCAAGTCGTACATGCACACTTTCTTGACGATCTTGCTGTTCCGAGAAAGAACGGAAAACCTACTGCACCGGCGGTGTTTCTCTCTGGAAATGGACCGCATGCGAAGTATTGCAGTACGAACTAAAGAGTGCCGGTGGTGGCGGAAGTACTTTCGTACGTGATGTTTTGAACTATGTAAAGCGTTATTCTGCTAAAGCAGATCTTGTACCGCCTGAGCACGTGCTAGTCTACGATGAGGCACAGCGTGCTTTCGATGCCGAGCAGGTCAAGGAGAAACATGGCCACAGACCAGGTTTTATTGATGGTAAATCTGAGCCTGAGCATTTTGTTGAGTTCGCAGAGCGTATTCCTGAATGGTGCGTTGTTGGCCTTATTGGTAGCGGCCAAGAAATACATATTGGTGAAGAGGGTGGAATTATTCAATCGGATCATGCCGTAGAAAAAGCGCATAAGTCAAATCAATGGACAATCCATTATCCCGATGGAGTCGCAGCAATATTCGATGATACTCAAGTTAAACATGAGAAGAGCAATGCGCTAAGTCTCGACGTAATTACGATTTCATCTTGCTCGAGA
>CAWCKW010000002.1:0-10693 GCA_963796285.1 Nitrospirota bacterium | reverse complement strand
CAAACTTCGTGCCGCCTTAACGAGGGACGCGAAGTCATCCCAGTTCCGGACCGAGAAAATTCTCTTGACGATGAACGATGGGCGGGAGTAGAACTTTCTGAACGCCTTTTGCCTGAGGTCGATGATCTGGTCCTTGGTCATGGTGCGGGGAACAAATGCGGCGCCCTGATAGGTGAAGTCCGTGAGTTCCTCGGAAATCTCGCCGTACTTGTCCAGGTTGTCGTAGAGCTCGGTCCCGGGAAAGGGCGTTATGGCATGGAAACTTACCGTGTCGGGATCCAGTTCAATGGCGAACCGGATTGTCTCCAGTCCCTCTTCGTAGGTTTCTCCGGGGATGCCGAACATGAAGGGCGTGTGAACTTTGAGCCCGACTTGCTGCGCGTTTTTCACCGCCGTTCTTATCTGGTCGAGGGTTGTTCCTTTTCTGATGGTATTGAGATTTTTCTGCACACCGCTCTCCGCGCCGAACAGGATCGCCCAGCAGCCCGCGTCCTTGAAGGCTTGCAGCAGGGGTTTGTCCACCTGGTTGACGCAGGCCGAGACGAACCAGGTGAAATCCAGTTTCCGCGCCCTGATCTCCTTGGTAAATCGCATTGCCCTATCGTAGTCCGCGGCAAGCGTATCATCGAGAAATTTGATCTCTCGGTACCCCTGGGCAAGGCATTGCTCGATCTCCTGCATCACGTTTTCGATGCTGCGGTAGCGGATCCCGCTTTTTCTGTCCTTGTCGATCTGAAAACAGTAGATGCATCGCCTGTTGCACCCCCGGGACGTCATCATCACCGTCACGGGCGTTCGTTTGTATGTGGCCGGCGTGGGCAAGTATCGGTTCGGGTCCCCGAGGAGTTCCCGTGCAGGGAAGGGGAGCGCGTCGAGGTCTGCAATCAACGGCCGTGACGGATTTTTGATGATCCGTTCCCGCTCGCGCCAGATGATCCCCTCTACGCCTTCAAGCGTGCGTCCTGCCTGGAGTCTCTCTACCGTTTCGAGCACCGTGAACTCCCCCTCTCCGGTCACGATGGCGTCGATGCTTTCCCCCGCATCGATAAGACAGCGCTCCTGCACGGCAATCGGATAGGGGCCTCCTGCGCAGATGAATGCCCGGTCTCCATACATTGCTCTGAGATCAAAAGCTGTCTGTTTTGCTTTTTTCCATCCAAAGGTTGTTGAGTAAATTCCGATGAATCGGGGCGCGAATTTCTCCGTTTCCCGGAGCAGTTCTTCATGGGTGAGAAATGCGCCGTTCTGGAACATTACTTCATGGCCCGCGTTTTGGAGAACCGCGGCCACATAGAGCGTTCCCAGGGGCTGCCAATAATTGATCTGGGATGCGGCGGTTTTAGAAGAAAAAATATCCCGCGGCACCCAGGAGGGTATGATAAGGGCGCATTTCATTACGTTCTAACCTCGTTTTAAAATGTCTCGGGTCTCGGGTCAGGTCTTGCAGCTAACATAAGACTTGAAACTTGAGACTGTCGTAAGATCTTATCCGCGGTTTTCATCCCCGAGTCTATCGCATGGTCCATGTTATAGTACTTGAACTTTCCCGCTCTTCCGGCGATATGGAGGTTCGTGAATTGAGCAAGATAATCATACATGAGGTCGAGATGTTTCTCATATCCTATTTCGAACAGCGGGTATGCCTGCGGCACCCTCAGCACGACGCTTTCCAGAACCTCGTGGCCTTTGATATACTCAAGGCGCTCAAGACTTTCGACGGCAAGGCGGGTAAGGTCGTCATCACTCGAATTCCATATGGCATCGCCCTGAAAACTGAAGAATTCCGTTACCAGGAGCGTCTTGCCTTCGGGCGCCATTTCCTTGCTCCAGTTCGTGGGTTCGTGGAGCCTGCCAATGGGAATATTCTTCTCCGGGATATAGATCCAGGTCAGATCGGTAACGCGAGGCCTGTCGATCATGACGGTAACGGTCACGAGGTCCCGGAATTTTAGGCTTGAGGCGGCTGCCAGAATTTCCGCGGGGGGCGGCGGATCAAACATGGTGATCAGCTTCGTGATCGGGATGCTCGATATAAATTCCGCTCCCCCGTAGATCCTTGAACCGTCCCGGTCCCTCACCGTTATGCTGTTCACGGTAAAGCCGGTGCGGCTTATCCGTTCCACCCCACGATTGGTGTATACCGCGCCTGAGCGCTCTATCCCCTCGGCGAGTTTATCGGATAACCGTCCGATACCCAGTCGGGGATAGAGAAACTCATCCACAAGAGAGGGGATGTCCCTTCCTTTTATTTTGAAAAAAGCATTCGCAACGGCTGAAGATAGCGACAGCCCTTTGATTCGCCGGGCCACCCATTCGGCGCTGATGGCGCTGCAGGGGATGCCCCAGACTTTTTCGCTGTATTCCTTGAAGTAGATATCGAACAAGGTGCGCCCGAAATTGGCGACAACCCAGTCTTCGAGTGAAACGAGTTCAGGCTTTCGGAACAGCCGTTTGATCCGCTCAAGCCCATAGTCCCCCAGGATCTTGAGCGTGGTAAACAGGCCCATGCCGAAAACCGCATTGACCGGCTCCAGCGGATAGTCGAAGTATTTTCCGCGAATGAATATCTTCGTTTTGCGCGGCACTGTTGTCAGTTCATCTCCCATCAGGTCTTTCACAAAGGCCTCAAGGCGAGGGTCCTTCGTGAAAAACCGGTGAGGGCCAATGTCGAACCTGAAGCCGTTGTGTTCGATGGTCTTTGAGATGCCGCCCACCGTCGGGTCATGTTCGAAGACCGCGACGCTTATGCCGGCTTTGGAAAGAGCATATCCGGCGGAGAGCCCGGTAAGCCCGCCGCCAAGGATGAGTATTTTTTCTTCTCGGTCTGTAAAATGCGTTTTGGTCACAAAGTCCCCGTCCATTCTATTTTGCAAGCCTAAGTGCGTGACGTTCTCTATTATAAGAAATTTAACGTGTCATTGCCAGTAAATCTGCACAAGGGTCTGGTTGAAGAAGAAAGGAATTGCGGTAGTAAACGACCGTGCGTTATGGAGGGTGCTGATTTTTTCGGTCACTTCGCGCGGTATCTTGTTCTGCAGGTTCGCTAAAATCACCACGACCGCCCTTTTACCTGCAGCATGATCGGCACCGCTCGTGTAATAGAAAGGATTCCGGTATTCCCAGCTGTCGCGGAACCGAGATATATGAAAATCTTCATCGGGTGAAGAAGCGCCGGGAACATAGTGATAAAAGATTCTTTTGTGGGTAAAGAGGTCGAGTACGGGAACAGCGACGGCTGGATTGACAGGATAATTTTGCTGGGGTAGAGCGAAGACATCGACGGCATCGATGTCCAGGGTATCCAGGAATTGACCGGCATCATTTAAATTGACTGCGCTCCATTGATTCAGGAAAGGTTGAAAGAGAAAGAAACAGGTCACGAACGACGTCATGATGACTGAGGCAACAGTCACTTTTCGAAGTTGCGGATTTTGGAACGCGGCGAGTCCCTGGGCTGCCATGAGGGTCAGCATGGGGAAAAAGGGGAGCATATAACGGACCCGCTTTATTTGAAAAATTACGGCAAGCAATGGCAGCCAGACCACGATCATATATTTCAGATCCCGCTTCCAAGCTGCGATGAAGAGGGAAAAAATTGCCGCGATCGAGATAACCGGGTTGATCTGGAAAAGGAAGATCGAGGCAAAGGTCTCGGTCCACCGGACAAGACTCGGTGCCTGAAATTCCAGGAGGAGTTTGATCTGGCCGACTACGACCTCGAACTTGAGTGCGACTACGACGCCAACCAGGAGAAGGGAAAGCAGGAGTATTTGGAAGCTTCTTTGCAGCACTTTCCGGCGGAGGGACACATCAGTCTGGAGATAATAGACGAGCGATATGACCGGTAGAACAGACAGCATGGGCCATACCGAGTATTTACAGAAAGAAGCGATAAAAACGGCGCATGTGGCGGCCAGCATGCGGCCGCTGCCGCCCTCTTCCATTGCCCGGATATAAAGATAGATCGACAGCGTTAGGAAAAACATCGTGTGCACATCAAGGAGCATAAGCGGCGTCTGGATGATGAGGTAGGGTATTCCGAGCAGGAGCAGGCCGGCATAAAAACCCGTATCTTTATCCCATAGCGCTTTTCCGATCAAATAGGTAATGACAGAGGTCATCCCGAACAGAAACGCCGTGAAAAGCTGAATATAAATCCTGGACTCGCCGAATATCCTGAAGATCAGTCCATCGAAGAACGGGACGGCGGGCAGATCCATCCACGCCTGGATGTCGTTGCCCCATTCTCTGAAAAAATAGGGAATGCCATAGAGTTCAATGTGTTTCGCCTGCGTCACGTAGCGCGCAGTGACCGTGTTTACCTCGGGCTCTCCCCAAAAAAAAGCGGTTACGATGGAGCATGCGAAAAACAGGAAGAGTGAACGCGGAAATGGGTTGGGGTAGGAAATCCTGATCGCAAGCCACGCCAGCAATATGCCGGGTACTAAGATAAAAAAAAATTTAACCGGGGCAGTCGTGGAAAAAACCATGTCCCAGCTTGTGAATGGATTGTCGTCGAACCTGCGGAAATGGTACTGCAGGAGAGGAATAACCGCACTGATCAGGATCGCCATACAAGGGACGGAGTAACGATTCCATTCGTATTTTGTCGGTGAGTTCATGATCCCGCACGGTAATACAGTTGTTCCCAAAATGCAAGAAAAAGAAAATGCGCAGTCACCTTCACCGAGAGTAAATGTACGATTTGAGATGTTATGCTATATACAATTTCAGGTTGACATCGAAGAACATCATTTGTATCATAGCACACGCATATTCAGATAAATGAGACACCGTAGTGCGGCAATAGAGAATAATAGCGGCAAAAGGACGTTTATTTCCTGTATATTATCCTACCATTCTTCGCAACGAATGGGGGGCAAAAAAAGGGGGAGGTTACATGAAGCATCTGAACAGTCTTGGTAAATGGATGTTAGTCGCTATTGTTTTCACGGCACTCGGTTTCACGGGCCGTACGGCCGCGGCCTTTCAAGTGTATGAATCCGGAGATTCGTTCCTGGACATCGATTACCAGGTGCAGGCCCGGGCAGCGCAGAGCAGCATCGATGCGAGCGGCAACAGCAACAAGATGGATAATTTATATATTCGCAGGGACCGCCTCAGCTTTCTCGGTGCGGTGAATGAGACTTACCAGTACGCGCTGCAGCTGGAATACAACGGCGGGCGGACGATCAACGAAACATCAGTGAGTCCGAGAGAGAATGCGGGCGACTATAGGCTGACCGTGCTCGATGCCTACCTTCAGGGTGACTATGGCGATGCTTTCAAATTCCGCGCCGGTAGAACAAAGCACCTTCTCACTAGAGAGGTGTCCGAAGGCTGCTTCGATCCGCTTTCCATGGACAGATCTACTTTTGTCTCAGGGCCCTTTACGCCGACGGATCGGAAGAACGCGTGGAGTGAGGAGAAGAGCACCCGCGACGTGGGTCTCACGGCTTTGGGCAATTTATTCGACAACGTGTTCCAGTATCGTCTCGGGATCATGCAGGGCAACAACTATTCCGATGCGATCAAGCCGGACGACATCGGCTACCGGTATACGGGCCGCGTTCATGTTTCACTCCTCGATCCCGAGTCAAACTTTGGTTACAAAGGCTCTTATCTGGGCAAGAAGAAAGTGCTTACCTTCGGCGCCGGATATGAAATGGAGCCGAAGGCTGTTTTTAAAACCTACGATTCGACGCTTGGCGGCCACGGGTGGCAAAATTACCAAGCGTACACGTACGATGTCTTTTTCGAGTATCCCACGGAATTTGGGATCCCGACCTTGTCCGCAGCCTACCTGAAGCAGGACTTCGGTGAAGCGGGAGAGCGAGCGGTGCCCGGGGCCGTGGACGGCGAGAAAAACGGTTACTATATGAAAGCAGCATATATGTTGGGTAAGTTTCAGGTGTACGGCAGGTATGAAAAATGGTCGTTTGCCAGCCTGAACGGGGTCATCGGCCAGAAAGTGACGTGGTCGGCGGAAGGCATCAACTACTATATCATGGGGGAGGACCTGAGGCTCACGCTCGAAGCGCAGAAAACCGATTTCTCGATCCAGTCCGGCACCCCGGATTTCAGGACAATCATCGTGCAGTTACAGGCGAGAATCTAACTTTTCTTAAATGACGGGGGAACTGACCATGAAAAACAACTTAAAAAAAATAAATTCGATTATCATCCTTGCTTGTGCTTGTATTACGGCCGTATTCGCGATCGGCTCATTTAACGGGTGCAAGGTGCAGGATTACAATGCAAAGGCGTCAAGCATCAGCATAGATCCAGTGGCTGCGGTAATAGGTCCCAATACAACGAAGCAATTCACTGTCAGCGCGAGATTGACCGATGGTACGAAGACAGCGATGGCCACTAACAGCGTAAACTGGACGTCATCCGATACGTCGATCGCAACAGTTAATGCTAACGGCCTGGCAACAGCGGAGAACGTCTTGGGAACCACGACCATTATTGCCACTGACGAGAACGGGGTCAGGGGAAGTGCTACCCTTGAAGTGGGCGTATTGAAGAGCGAACTGCCGGCATCCATCGCCATTACACCTGCGAGCCCCTCAGTTCCTCTCGGCGGGACCATGCAGTTGACTGCAACCGGCACGTACGCTGACGGGTCAACGCAGGACTTGACCGCAACGGTGACCTGGACGTCGTCAAACGAGAATGCGGCAGTGATTGACGCAACTTCCGGATTTGTCCAGGTCCCATCCTTCGCGACGGTCGGCGATACAGCGACCATCACCGCCGCGTTGACCGATGCGGGTTCGGGGACAACGATCACCGGAACCACGGTGTTGACGGTAGTGAAAAAAGCCGTCCATTGAGGAACGCGTACAGATTTATAATTTTATAAGACCTGATAATTTCAATTAGGGTTTGACAAACGATATGCAATATTTTATCGTGGACATGCATTATTGCATAAACTGGATGATGATATATGGCAGGAGCGGCAGAAAAGCCAGGCTTCGTTACAACATACTAATTCATGCGATAAGGAGGTGTCTGCCGAATAAAAAGACTTTCCGGTTTAAGTATTGCATGTACATCCATCTCGTGTTAAAAAATAACTAATTGAAGAAGGGGAGGAATCTGATTTATGAAAACAGCAAAAGCAGCATTACTGGTTAGTCTGTCCCTTGTACTGGCGTTCGGCTTGATGATGGTCGGCGGCTGCAGCAGCAGCAGCGGCGACAACGGCGGCACTACAACCCCGCCCCCGACCGTGACTCTGACCTCCATTGCCGTGACGCCTGGCACTGCCTCGCTCGGCAGCAGCGGCAAAACACAGCAGTTCACCGCAACAGGCACGTATAGTGATGCAAGTACGAAGGACCTCACTACGACGGCCGCCTGGTCGTCATCAAACACAGCTACGGCCACGATCGGTGCGGCCACCGGTCTCGCGACTTCGGTTGCGGCCGGCGACGGTGACGATCACGGCCACGTCCGGCGGCAAATCGGGCACTGCTACACTGACCGTGGTCCCGATCTATGTCGGCACTGTGTACATGGCGTCTGAAATCGGCGGACATATCGGCATTTTCAATGTGACAATCGATCCCACGAGCGCTACTCCAATCACGATCACAAATGGCAGCGGAAATGGTCAAATTAAGCAGCTTTCCGGCACGCCGGGCGCTGCCCCCTCCCATATCTTCCATGATGTGCGGTATGATGCTGCAGCCAATCGGGTCTACTATTCCACGATCATCCCGGATGACGCATTCACGTCCCAGACGCTCACCAGGGCGCATATCGGGTATTATAATGTGACAGGAGGAAACTTAGTTGACGCGAAGGTTGATGTGGATGCCGGCGCTTCCGCTACGATCATGGCAGCACAACTGCCCAGCACCGATCTGGTCGTGGGTCTGCCGCTCGTGTATTGCGCATCCGCTCAGGAAACCGTAGGCGGTGTGGACTATTACACCACGCTCTCCATGACCGTGCCTGCGTATATCGATACATTCAAGAAGTATGATATTGTGAATGGTGCATCACTTGTCACCGCTGGGACGAGAACGAGATTCTATGTTGCTGACTTCCGGCCCGATGACCTCGGCGGTACCCTCGGCACTTCCTACTGATGTCTCCCTGTTTGCGCACGGCATCAACAGCAGCCCTTCTGGCACCGAGCTGTACGTAATGGTAAACGGGATCGCGGTTGACGGCGTAGTTACCAACGGTTCAGTATCCACGTACCCATCCGTTACAGATAGTCCGACTGGTTTCGGCTTAAATGTTACGGCCCATCCGGTGGGAACGTTCATCGGCTATTTGCTGAAGATGTCCGATGTTGTGTCGGGAACAGTGTCCACTACCAGCATTGTTGCGTCGCACGCGATCACCGGCATGGGAGCATTCACGAACGCTGCGCCGACCGTGGGGTTCCGTTCATCCTTTACCCCGGACGGCACAAAGATCCTCCAGTCCGGCAAAGATCGTTTCTTTGTGCTTAATGCCTCGGACCTGACGCCGATCTCAACATCCACGGGCACGACCCTGGGCGACAAGTCGATCGGCAAAAAGAGCACGACGGGCACCGCAGGCTCGATCGAGAACCACGATGCCATGCCGACTCCTGACAGCAAGTATGCGATCCTGACGATCAGGTATGCGGATGCCACGACAGGCGGATTCCAGACAGGCGGTCTGCAGCTCTATGATCTGACCACTATGCAGCCGGTCGGACCTATTACACCGACATGCAGCGGTTGTCATGCCGCAGCCGGCACTCTGACTACAGTAGATCATCACCTCTGCGGTATCGACGGCAAGCTGACCGCGCAGTAATCAGCATTTGTTTGAACAGGTTCACTCAAGGGGAGCGGATTTTCCGCTCCCCTTTTTTCGTGTTTCGGTTTATTCGTGTGCCATGGAGATAAAAATTTCTACATTGTTCCGCACATTGATGTGTTGACAGCAGCTCGATAATAATTTATTGTGAACTACGGCAGGCTGTGATCGTCTATCTCAGACATAGTTTAGTCACAATTTAATCTCAGGAGCGCTTTTTAATATGAATTTGGCCTTAGTCGCACTCAAGAATTTAACGAGAAAACGGGTCAGAAGCATCGCGATCATGCTTGCGGCATTTCTGGCAAGCGCCCTTATCTTCGGCGGTACAGCGGTTTTTTATTCCATGACAAGAAGCGTTGAGAACGGCATGAAGAAACTAGGAGCCGACATTATGGTTGTTCCGGCTGAGCATGAGGAAGCGGGACGGAGTATCCTGCTGTCAGCTATACCGACTGCTTTTTACATGGACGGCAGGAATCTCGACTCGGTCAGGACGGTGCCGGGTGTGGAGATCGCCTCGCCGCAAATATTCGTGAACTCGACGAAATTTCAATGCTGCGGCATGCCTGTAGCCCTTCTTGTAGGTTTTGACATGAAAACCGACTTCACCCTCGGTCCGTGGGTGATCGCGCAATATCCTCCCTGGACGGGCCATGAAAATCTCGACCCGGTCACCGTGGGAATGCGGCTGGCACTTACGCCGAACAAAGATCTCAAGTTCTACGGAAAACAGTTCAGGCTCGGCTATCTGCTCGCTGGTACCGGTTCGGTATTGCTAGATAACTCCATCTTCATGCCCATTGAGGCGATCCGTGACATGGTCCGCGTATCCCAGGAGAAGTCGCAGCAACCTCTGAAGATCGCTCCCGGAGAGATATCAGCAGTCCTTGTCAAGGTCAGGAAGGATGCCGACTCTCACAAGGTCGCCAAGGATATTGAAACGACCCTGCCCGCCACAAAGGCCATTGTCATGCGAGACCTGCTGCAGCAGGTGCGCAGGGAGGTTGAGGTTGCGATCTGGGGGACAATGGCGCTCGGAGTATTGTGCTGGGTCATGATGCTCGCGCTCATGGGCCTGGTGTTCGCCATGACCGTGAACGAACGGGCGCGCGAGCTCGGTATCCTGCGCGCCATGGGGGCGAGCAAATTCCATGTGTTCTCTCTGCTTCTGACTGAGGCAATCATGTTATCGGGCATAGGCGCTGTGGTGGGTGTGGGGCTCTGCACGGGCATTATCAGGAATTTCAGGCTGCTAATCATCAGGTACCTCGGCAACATCGACTTCATGTGGATGTCGCCCTCTGTCATGTTTTTACTGGGGCTCATCTGTGTCTCATTCATCGTCGTCTCCGGCGCCCTGTCTGCTTTGTATCCGGCGATCAGAACGTGCATGAAGGAGCCCTATGACGCAATTCATCAGGGAATGTGATGCTTGCCGACGAGAATATTCATGCGAGGTCTCTTGATGGTGAAACAGGTGAGACTTGCGGCCAGGAGGGTGGAGGTAAGGGCGATCCACGCATACATGCCTGGCGATAAGAGGGAATGGGCCTCGACAACCTGTTTTGCCGGCTGATGCCACGATACTGAAGCTGATGGAACCGAGATAGAGAAGCGGCTTTATACTTAATAATTTCCCCGCATTTCCCTCCCCCCGCAATATTGAAACGAGATAAATCGATCGAACAAAACTGAAGAAGTTAAAGTGCCGGTGAAAGTGGTCGTATAGGACATACTGACGAAGAATGCGGCTGTAGATCGATGGAACGTTCGCAACGATGATTAAGAGCCTCACCCATACAATTCCGTCCCGCAGGAATGAGAATTTTCTAGCAAGAGAGAAATGTTCTTCCCGCACGGGTATAACAGCCCGTTT
>CAWCKW010000001.1:0-136747 GCA_963796285.1 Nitrospirota bacterium | reverse complement strand
TCCTTTTGCGTCACCTTTTCGTATTTTTTTATTTGCGGCCGCATAATTCGCTGTGAAAACGAAGTCATCAAGATAGCTTGTGCGTTTGCCGCCGGCAACGGGATAGTGGAATGTTTTCCTGTTATTCTTTGGATCGAGATATATCTGAAAATCCCGAATCGTCACAGTGCCCGATCCGTCAAGGTCCACATCCGCTTTTGGCGAAACTGTCAGCGAAAGTTCCCGCACTACCCCGCTTTCCCGCACAGCGACACTGCTATCATACGTATCTTTATCCGGCCGTATGGTGACGATCCATGTATGGCTGCGATCCCGGTCCTTTTCTACGGAAACGATCCTGCCATTTCGGGCCGTAAATTGCGGGGCATTATTTTCTGCCGAAGAAATTATGGTTACCCGTATGGTCGATGCGCCGTTGGAGATTGCAGCAATCGGGTCCTGCCTGTAGCCCGGCGGGGACTCCCCGGTCATAAGGCCAGTCAGCGACTCCGGCGTCCGCGCCCCCTTGTACGTGCTGAAGCGATAGAGCGCGCTTTGCTGCGTAAAAACCCTGTCCATGGACTTGGCAGGTTGTCGGTCCGAATCAGGAGGTCTGGTCACCTCCGGCCCTGTGAGAGCTAGAGGGACATCCGCTTTTTCCGGCTCCGGTTCAGTTTAGAGTTCTTTCCTTTGGCTGCTGGCTGGTCGTGTCCTCGGTCATCAAGGCACTGAACGAATTTAAGTTCGTTTTAGCAATGATCTGTCCCGGCATTTGTTGTGCTGTGGCTGGGGGGGCGGCCGGTTGAGTTTCCTGCTGGTTCGGAGGCGGTGTTGAGATTGTCCGGAATTCGCTGCATTCCCTGCTGCGACAAGGGACACTGTTTTCCCCGCCGGATCGAGTGCTGTAGCCGACAAGGATATCGCATCTCCGCTGCCTGAACCGGTGAACGTGATGGTCGCGATGTTGCCGGAACCGGTCATGGCATCATGATGAACGACCGCCATGCGGATAGTTCCGGGGGTGTTCGTATTCGCGATCATGAGAGCGCCGGAGATAAGATTTCCCTGGACAGGGTTTGGGTTCGACAGAGAGCCGGTACTATAGGTTATGGTTATGTCGAGTGCGGCGATGTTCTGGAACGACGAGCCTTCCAGAAAAAAAACGCCGCTTCCTGCGGGTGTGAGGTTAACCGTGGAAGCGGCTGCAAAACTCGTCGTTGTCCAGATGAGGGCAAAGGTGATACCGATCGTATTGAAAATCTTTTTCATACCAATGTTCTTAATGGATCGTGATCGTATACGTTACAGTAAGGCTGCTGATCAGCGATCGCATTGGTATCGCGCGGATCAAAATTTGTCAGGCTAAAGTCCGCTCTTTTCGGCGATCCGGACGTGATATCACATTGGACGGTTGCGAACTGCCCCGCGGAGAAGCCGGTCGGAGTGGTGTTGACCACGAGGGTATCGAGCTTTGCCGCCGCCGTCGACGTGGCTGCCGTGTATACGCTTATCGCTGTGGCCTGTCCTGCTGCAACACCCGATGGTGTGACGACACTCGCATCAACATTTCCCCCGGAGTCTGTCTTGACAATAACGCCCGCGGGAAGGTTTACGGTAAACCCGACCCCTCCGATGTCCGTGCTCGTCCCCTGCGTGATCACCGTGAGTACTGCTACCGTGGGTCCGGCATCGACCGTGATATCGGCGCTCGAGGTGTTCCCGGTCCCGCCTTCAATGGATGTGATCTGGACGCTGTTGTTCTTCACTCCTGGCGTGGTTCCCTGCACGTTCACGCTGATGGTGCAGCTTCCGCTGGCCGCGATGCTTCCGCCGGAGAGGCTTACGCTGCTCGCTCCCGCAGTCGCGGTGACCGTGCCGCCGCAGGCGCCGCTCAGGCCGTTCGGGGTGGCAACGACCAGGCCGGCAGGCAGGTTGTCCGTGAAGGCCAAGCCGGTCAGGGACGAGCCAGTGTTCGGGTTCGTGATGGTGAACGTGAGCGAGGTGCTCCCATTCATCGGCACGCTCGCTGCGCCGAAGGACTTGAGGATCACCGGAGGCGCAACTACCGTGCCCCCGCCATTACCACCACCCCCTCCTCCGCATGCGGAGAAGACAGTCGCTGCCAGCAAGAGAAGAACCAGATATATGCTCTTTTTCATCGAAAGATCTCCTTATAATCTGTCGGGTCTCAAATGCTCCAACTACCAGTTTACCAGTCCGACGATCTTGCGCATGATGATGATCACATCCCCGATGTCCACGACGCCGTCCGGCTGAGGCCTTCCGTCCGCACCCAGAGGCGCGACATCGCATCGCTTCAATTCCGCCGTATCGGTGATCAGCTGAATACCGAGGGCATGCCTAAAGGCCAGGATCGCGTCCGCGAGAGTCACGTTCCCATCGTTGTTCGTGTCACCCAACCGTGAGTACAAGATGTTCCGCTGGACCGTTGCCGTGTTCGCCGACTGGTCCGTGGCAGTCACCGTGATAACATGAAGACCCGCGGTGTTGAACGCAACGGCCTGAGTGAATACATCGCCGGTGAGCGTCAGGGCAGACGGCGTTCCGTCAACCGTCATGATCGCTGTTGCGGGGCTCAAGGCAGTCACCATGCCGCTGATCGTGAGCGTTTCCTGGGAAATCGTTGTGTCCTGACCAGGATCCATTATCGAAATGTCCGGCACGAGCGCTGTGGAGGTGACCGTTCGGTGATGCGTAGAGGAGTGCCCACCGAGGTCCGTTGCAGTAATGTCGAGAGCATTCATACCCACCGCAAGGTTCAGCGCTGCCGTGAAGGTCAGGCCGTTCATGACCGCAGCCTGCGGGGCGCCGCCGTTCAGCACCACATTGACAGCAGCCGGATCGCTCAGGGTGCCGGTTACCGAGGACAGAACCAGGTTCGTGACACTGTTGTCCGCAGGAGCGGTGATCGTGATGCCAGGCGCTGTCAGATCCAGTACGATGGTCCGTGTATCCATTGTGATAAGATCAGCAAGATCGGTTGCAACGGTGGTGATGACGTTCGAGCCGACTACGAGCGACACCAGGTAGCTGAACGTGCCGTCCGCGTTCACTGGTACCGTCGTCCCATTGATGGTCAGATTCTGGACGCCAGTGTTGTCAGTCACCGTACCTGCCACATTCAGGTCGAAATTGTTCGTGACAGCCTCGTTCGGGAGGGTTGATAAGGTGATAACAGGCAGTGTAGCATCCACCGTTAGCCCGGCTGAGGCCGTATTCCCGGTCCCGCCGTTCGTGGAGGTGACGTTGCCCGTGGTGTTGGTCTTGCTCCCGGTTGTCGTGCCGGTCACGTTCACGCTGAAGTTGCAGGAGCCGCTTACCGCGATCGTCGCTCCCGACAGGCTCACGCTGCCCGCTCCCGCAACCGCGGTGATCGTGCCCCCGCCGCAGCTGCCGGTCAGGCCGTTCGGGGTGGCGACGACCAGTCCTGCGGGGAAGGTGTCGGTGAAGGCCACACCCGTGAGCGCGACAGCGTTCGCACCGGGATTGGTGATGGTAAAGGTCAGTGAAGTCGCTACATTCGGTGCTATCGTTGTCGGAGTGAACGCCTTGCTGATGGACGGCGGCGCGCCGACGTTGAGGCTGGCCGAGGCTGTCCCGCCCGTGCCGCCTTCCGTCGAGGTGACGCTGCCCGTGGTGTTGTTCTTTGTTCCTGCTGAAGTGCCTGTCACGTTCATGCTGAAGGTGCAGGAGCCGCTTGCCGCGATCGTTGCTGCCGACAGGCTCACGACGCTCGTGCCCGCTGTTGCCGTGATCGTGCCCCCGCCGCAGCTGCCGGTCAGGCCGTTCGGGGTGGCGATGGTCAGTCCTGCAGGGAAGGTGTCGCTGAAGGCAACGCCGCTCAAGCTCGTTGTGGTGTTGTTGTTCTGGATCTGGAAGGACAGCGAGGTGCTTCCGTTCAGCGGCACGCTTGCTGCGCCGAAGGACTTAATGATCACCGATGGCGCGACCACCGTGATGCTGGCGTTCGACGTGTTACCGGTCCCGCCGTTCGTGGAGGTCATCTGGACGCTGTTGTTCTTCACTCCTTGCGTGGTCCCTTGCACGTTCACGCTGACAATGCAGCTGCCGCTTGCCGCAACGACCCCGCCGGAGAGGCTTACGCTGCCCGATCCCGCAACCGCGGTGGCAGTTCCCCCGCAGGTATCGGTCAGGCCGTTCGGCGTGGCTACGACCAGGCCTGCAGGAAGGTTGTCCGTGAAGGCCACGCCGGTCAGGGACGAGCCGGTGTTCGGGTTCAGGATGGTGAACGTGAGCGACGTCGTGCTCCCGTTCACCGGAATGGCCGCGGCTCCAAAGGCCTTGGTGATGGTCGGAGGAGAGACCACCGTGATCCCGGCCGAGGCCGTATTCCCGGTCCCGCCGTTCGTGGAGGTGACGTTGCCCGTGGTGTTGGTCATGCTCCCGGTTGAAGTGCCGGTCACGTTCACGCTGACGGTGCAGCTGCCGCTTGCCGCAACGCTTCCGCCGGAGAGGCTTACGCTGCCCGATCCCGCAACCGCGGTGGCAGTTCCCCCGCAGGTATCGGTCAGGCCGTTCGGCGTGGCGACGACCAGTCCTGCAGGGAAGGTGTCCGTGAAGGCCACGCCCGTGAGCGCGACAGCGTTCGCACCGGGATTGGTGATGGTAAAGGTCAGTGACGTGGTTCCGTTCAGCGGCACGCTTACTCCGCCGAAGGCCTTGCTGATCACCGGCGGCGCGACGACGTTGAGGCTGGCCGAGGCTGTCCCGCCCGTGCCGCCTTCCGTCGAGGTGACGCTGCCCGTGGTGTTGTTCTTCGTTCCGGCTGAAGTGCCGGTCACGTTTATGTTGAAGCCGCAGGTGCCGGTCGCCACGATCGATGCTCCCGACAGGCTCACGACGCTCGTTCCCGCTGTTGCCGTGATCGTCACGCCGCAGCCGCCGGCAAGGCCGTTCGGGGTGGCGATGATCAGTCCTGCGGGGAGGGTGTCGCTGAAGGCAATGCCGCTCAAGTTCGCTGTGGTGTTGTTGTTCTGGATCAGGAAGAAAAGCGTTGTGCTTCCGTTCAGTGGCACGCTTGCTGCGCCGAAGAACTTGACGATGGACGGCGGCGCGACCACCGTGATGCTGGCGTTCGAGGTGTTACCGGTCCCGCCGTTCGTGGAGGTGATCTGGACGCTGTTGTTCTTCACTCCTTGCGTGGTCCCTTGCACGTTCACGCTGACAATGCAGCTGCCGCTTGCCGCAACGACCCCGCCGGAGAGGCTTACGCTGCCCGATCCCGCAACCGCGGTGGCAGTTCCCCCGCAGGTATCGGTCAGGCCGTTCGGCGTGGCTACGACCAGGCCTGCAGGAAGGTTGTCCGTGAAGGCCAAGCCGGTCAGGGACGAGCCGGTGTTCGGGTTCAGGATGGTGAACGTGAGCGACGTCGTGCTCCCGTTCACCGGAATGGCCGCGGCTCCAAAGGCCTTGGTGATGGTCGGAGGAGAGACCACCGTGATCCCGGCCGAGGCCGTATTCCCGGTCCCGCCGTTCGTGGAGGTGACGTTGCCCGTGGTGTTGGTCATGCTCCCGGCTGAAGTGCCGGTCACGTTCACGCTGACGCGTGCAGCTGCTGCTTGCCGCAATCGCTCCCGCCGGAGAGGCTTACGCTGCCCGATCCCGCAACCGCGGTGGCAGTGCCCCCGCCGCAACTATCGGTCAGGCCGTTCGGGGTGGCGACGACCAGTCCTGCGGGGAAGGTGTCGGTGAAGGCCACGCCCGTGAGCGCGACAGCGTTCGCACCGGGATTGGTGATGGTAAAGGTCAGTGACGTGGTTCCGTTCAGCGGCACGCTTGCTCCGCCGAAGGCCTTGCTGATCACCGGCGGCGCGACGACGTTGAGGCTGGCCGAGGCTGTCCCGCCCGTGCCGCCTTCCGTCGAGGTGACGTTACCCGTGGTGTTGTTCTTCGTTCCGGCTGAAGTGCCGGTCACGTTTATGTTGAAGCCGCAGGTGCCGGTCGCCACGATCGATGCTCCCGACAGGCTCACGACGCTCGTTCCCGCTGTTGCCGTGATCGTCACGCCGCAGCCGCCGGCAAGGCCGTTCGGGGTGGCGATGATCAGTCCTGCGGGGAGGGTGTCGCTGAAGGCAATGCCGCTCAAGTTCGCTGTTGCGTTGTTGTTCTGGATCTGGAAGAAAAGCGTTGTGGTTCCGTTCAGCGGCACGCTGGCTGCGCCGAAGGCCTTGATGATCACCGGCGGCGCGACCACCGTGATGCTGGCGTTCGAGGTGTTACCGGTCCCGAGGTTCGTGGAACTCACCTGGACGCTGTTGTTCTTCACTCCTTGCGTGGTCCCTTGCACGTTCACGCTGACGGTGCAGCTGCCGCTTGCCGCAACGCTCCCGCCGGAGAGGCTTACGCTGCCCGATCCCGCAACCGCGGTGGCAGTTCCCCCGCAGGTATCGGTCAGGCCGTTCGGCGTGGCAACAACCAGGCCTGCAGGCAGGTTATCCGTGAAGGCCAGGCCCAGAGCTGTTGAGACGTCTGTGTTATTGATGGAGAAGGTTAGTGATGTGGTGCCGTTTAACGGGATCGTCGCAGCTCCAAAGGACTTGGTGATCGATGGAGCGACGGCGTGAGCAACTCCCGGCGAGACAGCCAAAAAGGATAGGAAGAACAGGCTGAACAATAACAGAATTTTTGTGGTAGGGATGACAGTTAATTGAACCGGATGCCGCCATTTGTGTATCATATTCCCTCCTGAAGCGCTGGTCGTCTAAAACAATCATTCCGAACAACTGAAGACAGGAAAGACAGAATACGCAAAGTATAGCACGAAAAATGAAACAAAGCAGAAGGTTTGCTACAATGATTACTACTAACGTACGAGGAGCGTTTGAATACTGATGACCACTCTAAATATAGAATCGATATCCACTGGCGTGCAAATAAATGCGCTCTATTTCTGCATTACTGCTCCTGTGAGGTTGTGAACAGGTTGGGTTGTGGACTCCTCGTTGAGAGCTGCACTGAACATCATTATATTGGCAGTGCCAGAAAGTTTGAATGTATTGGATTACCGGGAGAAGCGCTACGGTTCCGCTTCGTTTGAAAAAGAAAAAAGAGCTAGCTGAATAGCTAACTCTTTGATTTGATTGGCGTCCCCAAGGGGATTCGAACCCCTGTTATCGCCGTGAAAGGGCGGTGTCCTGGGCCGGGCTAGACGATGGGGACGTACATTGAAGCGTTATTGAAAATTGGAAATTGGAAATTTAAAATTGCAAATTTTCAGACAGAAAGTACCTTTCACTTTGCAATTTCCACTACTAAAGGTAACTGGTGAGCCGGCTGGGACTCGAACCCAGGACACCCGCCTTAAAAGGGCGGTGCTCTACCAACTGAGCTACCGGCCCGCTCTCGCGGTATTCTTTAAAGCTGCGTATCATAACAAAGAACCGTTGTCTTTGTCAACACAAAAGACCTATTTCGCTTTTCGTCCCCGCGTCACTGCCTTCTTAAAGGGCTGCTCGAGGATGATTGTCTCATCCCTGCGCGCGCCGGTCGAGATGATGGCCGGCTTGACCCCGCAGAGCTTGCAGAGCTTCTCCACGTAGGCCCGGGCTTTCCTGGGCAAGTCACCGTATTTCGTGATTCCAATGGTGGTCTGTCGCCACCCCGGCATGGTGATATACTGCGGAACGCCCTTTTCTAGCACCTTGAGCTCGGACGGCATCTCCTCATAGAGTTTGCCCTTGTACTTGTAGCCCACGCAGATCTTGAGCTCATCGAGGGTATCGAGCACATCGAGCTTGGTGATGGCCACGCTCGTCATGCCGTTCACGCGCACGGCATGGCGGATGATGAGAGTGTCTGCCCAGCCGCACCGACGCGCCCTGCCCGTTGTGGCGCCGTACTCCCTGCCGCGGGCGCGGAGCAACTCACCCAGTTTGTTCTCCTGCTCTGTCGGAAATGGCCCACTGCCCACGCGGGTGGTATAGGCCTTCACAATGCCCATCACCTCGGCGATCGTGTTCGGGCCGATACCGAGGCCTGTACAGGCGCCGCCTGCCGTGGGGCTCGATGAGGTCACAAAGGGGTAGGTCCCGTGGTCCACGTCGAGGTGTGTGCCCTGCGCGCCCTCTGCCAGCACCTTTTTGTTCTTTGCGATCGCTTCACTGAGAACAAGCGTGGTATCGGTAATATATTTCTTCAGTTTGTGAGCATATCCCATGTACTCTTCATACACCTGGTCCTGGTGCACCAGCGGCGCGTTGTAAAACCGTTCGAGCAGGAAGTTCGCCTCACCGGTGTTGGCCGCCAGTTTTTCGCGAAACTGCTCCGGGTCAAGAAGGTCCGCCATTCTGATGCCCTTGCGGTTTATCTTGTCCGCGTACGCAGGACCGATCCCGCGGCCCGTGGTGCCGATCTTTTTGTTCCCCTTGAGATTCTCGCTCGCGATATCGAGCGCCTTGTGGTACGGCATGATCAAATGGGCATTCTTGCTGATGAGCAAACTATGATTAATCTTGATGCCTCGCTTTTTTAAGCCATCCATCTCGTCGAGAAGCGCCGCAGGATCGACCACCACGCCGTTTCCGATAATGCATATTTTACCGCGGTGCAGGATCCCGGACGGGATCAGGTGCAGGATGAACTCTTCCATCCCGACGACCACCGTATGGCCCGCATTGTGGCCGCCCTGATAACGCGCGACAATGTCCGCCCGCTCGGTCAGGAGATCAATGATCTTTCCCTTGCCTTCATCGCCCCACTGGGCGCCGACAACAACTAAAACCGGCATTACGAACTCCTTTATTGGAAATTGTAAATTGGAAATTTTAAATTGCAAATTGCTCAGAAGAGCTAACTGCCATCACTTTCCAACTTCCAATCTTCAATTCATTCCATCAAAGCGGAATGCTATATTTTAACCTGCTTCACCGACAGCACGTTCGGCATCTGTTTGATCTTTGCCATGAGGTCGTCGGACACGGCACTGTCGATGCTTACGACCGACATCGCCATCCCGCCCTGCTTCTCGCGGCCGAACTGCATGCGCGCGATATTGATCCCGTTCTGGCCGAGCAGCATGCCTATGCCGCCGATCACACCCGGTTTGTCGTTGTTCATGAGCACGAGCATGTCGCCCTCGGGCACGGTCTCCATGGGGAAGTTGTCCACCTGAATGATGCGCGGTTCTTTTTTGCTGTTCAACGTCCCGGCAACGGAAAGGTCCTTGCCGCCGGCCTTGACCCGGATCGTGATAAGACTCGTGTACTCGGTGGTATCGACCGATTTGGACACCTTGATCTCGATGCCGCGGTCCTTTGCGATGAGCGGTGCATTCACATAGTTGACGTTCTCATTGAGGATCGGCGTCAGCAGGCCTTTGAGCGCTGCAAGCGTGATCGGCTCCTGCTTGAGATTGGACACCTCTCCGCTATACTCCACCGTCACCTGCGTGAGGCCTCCCTCACAAAGCTGCGCTTGGAAGAGTCCCATGCGCTCCGCAAGATTGATGTAGGGGGAGAGCATCGGGAGCTGGTCTGCGGGCACCGACGGTACGTTCACGGCGTTCCGCACCGTGCCGGCGATGAGGTAGTCCACGATCTGCTCCGCAACGGCGACGGCCACGTTCTCCTGGGCCTCACGTGTCGATGCGCCGAGGTGAGGCGTGGCGATAAAATTGTCGAGTGTGAGGAGCGGATGGTTCTCCGGCGGCTCTTTTTCGAACACGTCAAACGCCGCACCGGCGACCTTGCCGCTCTTGAGCGCCTCGTAGAGGTCCTGTTCGTTCACGATCCCGCCCCTGGCGCAGTTGATGATGCGAACGCCATCCTTCATTTGGCGGATCGTGTCCTTATTGATCAGGTTCGCTGTTTCCCTGGTCTTCGGCGTGTGAAGGGTTATAAAATCAGAATTTTTATAGATCGTCGGCAGGTCCGCCAGCTCGATCCCCAGACTTTTCGCCTTTTCCGGAGAGATAAAAGGATCGAAGGCCAGCACCTTCATGCCGAGCCCAATCGCACGGTTCGCGACCACACCGCCGATCGCGCCCATGCCGATGATGCCCAGGGTCTTGGCATACAGCTCGACGCCTTCGAACTTTTTCTTTTCCCACTTCCCCGCCTTGAGCGAGGAATAGGCCTGGGGGATCATTCGGGCACAGGCGAAGATCATGCCGATGGTGTGTTCCGCCGTGGTGATCGTGTTGCCGCCCGGCGTGTTCATGACGACCACACCCTTCTTGGTGGCTGCCGGGATCTCCACGTTGTCCAGACCGCTGCCCGCACGACCGACCACCTTGAGCTTCGTCGCCTTCTCGAGCAGCGCCGCCGTGACCTTGGTGGCCGAACGGATGATGAGCGCGTCGTAGTCACCGATGATCTTCTCGATCTCCTCGGCCGATGTTTTACTCCGGGCGTCCACCTCAAGCCCGGCCTTTTTCAATATTTCCACCCCGATCGGGGAGAGGTTGTCGCTGATCAGAACCTTCATGAATTCCTCCAAAAACCTGAAATTTCACCACAGAGACACGGAGTCACAGAGAAAGGCGTTAGACAATAGACACAGATCGCGTAACTGCTCTTCTCCGTGTCTCCGTGCCTCCGTGGTAAAAATGTATCTTTACTTCATCAATATTTCCTGCGCCGCGCCGACGCCTGTACCGAGCTTCACCGGGTGGCCCAGACCCTTCAGTACCATCTCGATGCCGGCCACGGCCGTGATCACGTCGAACGTGTCGGCATAGCCCAGGTGTGCGATGCGGAAAATCTTGCCCTTCAGCTTGTCCTGGCCGCCTGCGCCGGTGATGCCGTACTTTACGCGCAAATCCTTATAGATCGCCTGCCCGTCAACACCTGCCGGCGCCTCGATGGCCGTGAGCGCATTGCTCGGGCTTTCCTTGGGGAAGAGCTTGAGCCCAAGGGCCGCTGCACCTGCGCGCGTTGCCCTCGCGAGTTTCTCATGGCGCGCAAACACGTTCTGCAGCCCCTCGTCCTGGAGCATCTTGATGCTGGCGTTCAAACCGATGATGAGCGTCACCGCCGAGGTGAAGTTCGTCTGGTTCTTGGCAAGGTTCTCGCGCTCTTTCTTGAAGTTGAAATAGAACTTCGGCGTCTTGGCCGTATCGGCCATCTTCCAGGCCTTGTCGCTCACGGACACGAACGCGAGTCCCGGAGGAAGCATCACGCCTTTCTGGGAACCGCCGATCATCACGTCGATGCCCCACTCGTCGGCCTTGATATCATGCGCCACAAGCGCCGAGATCGCGTCAACGACAAAGAGCGCATCGGTCTTTTTGACGACGGTTGCAAGGGACTTGACATCGTGGTAGACCCCCGTTGATGTCTCATTGGCCTGGACGAACACGGCCTTGATCTTCGGGTTCTTCTTGAGCGCGGCCTCGACCTGCTCGGCCTTTACGGCATAGCCCCACTCCACGATGAGTTCCTCGACCTTCATGCCGTAGGCCTGGCAGATCTTGGTCCAGCGTTCGCCGAACTTACCGCCATTGATCACGAGCACGTCGTCGCCGGGGCAGAGAAAGTTCGTGACCGAGCCTTCCATCCCGCCGGTGCCGGTGGCGCACAGGATCAGCACATCGTTCTTTGTCTGATAGAGCCACTGCAGGCCTTTCTTCGCGGAATCGAGGACCGGCAGAAAATCCGGCGCACGGTGGTGAATGATCGGCATAGCCATGGCCAGCAGCGCCTCAGGGGGAACCGGGGTCGGGCCGGGGGCTAAAAGATATTTTTTCTGCATAGGTATACCCTCCAAATTTTTTAGACAATACGTCCGTCAGTTTTCTCTCGTTTAATGTAAGCGCGGTATCGTTAGCAATGATTATGAACGACGAATATTAGTGTCTCGCCGTGACGGGACCTATGCCAGGGGTTGGCGTGTCGCTGGGATAGTGCGGATGTCTGTGCTGTTTCAAGGTAATACGTGCCTCTCTTTATGATAATTCCGGCCAAAAACCACCTGACAGTAGCATAGGCAGCGGAAAATTGTCAAGAAAATAGTGAGGCCTGCTCCCCTCACAGAGTGGTGAAGGCTTAGGGTTGAAATTGTGCTACTTTTTCACCACATCCATGGTCACTTCCACCGAAAGTACCGGCTGGGTGCGGTCATTGGAATAAATGCTTATGTGTTTCGAAATACGCCCATTGTTGCTGCCCGTGTTCACTGTCGCCTGCACGCGTCCTACTGCCCCCGGCTCCAGGTGATCGGAACTGATCACCGCTGCGGTACAGCCTCAGGAAGTCTGGACTTTTTCTATGATTAATTGCTCGCTGCCAACGTTCTTGACCTCGAATATTTGCGAGACCTGCGTATCCTGGGCAACCTTGCCTAAATCGTAGCGCAATTCCTTGATCTCGATCCTCGGCCCGTTGTAGTCAAGGGCCGCCAGTGGTCCAGCGCACAGCACGCCAACCATTACCATGCCCATCAGAACTATCCGCTTCATACTTCACCCCCGCCCTGTTCGCTATTAGCTGCAATCCGACCCGTCATTTGGCAAACCCGGGGTCCGCATTCACCAACCATCACCTTAAACACCCATTTTCTTATGATAGATCATGCTCATGAGCTCTTCGCGCGTGATCAGCTCTTTCTCGATCAGCAGGGCGATGAGGGCATCGAGCCGCAGCCTGTTGTCGTCCAGAGACTGTTGCGCGGTGTCCTCCCGGGAGAGGATTGGAGACGACGCATCAGACGTGAACGCCTTCGGCATGTTAAGATCGCTTCCGTGGATGACCTCCATCTTCCCGCCTGAGTCGTGTTCCCGGTGGTAAAAAGGCGTTGTCGCCTGTTTGCGGGCCACGTCTTCACCGTCATAGTATTTCCTGATGGCGTCCTTGATCTCGGACTCCAGTGCCAGCGACGGTTTGATACTAAGCCCGGTGATAAAACGGATCTCGTCCATCGCCTCGATATCGAGGGGGTCCAGCATCGCCAGGACCAGCGCCCCCCCTTCTTTCTTCGCAGGCATCACATGATATTTTTTTGCAATCTCGGGCTTGATCAGCTTGATTACAGCTTGGGGGACCTCGGGCTCGAAGAGATTGACATAGGGGATCCGTAATTTATCCGAGATCACCCTGGCCAGTTGCTCTTCCTTCGACGAAATCCAATTCGATAAGGATCGCGCCCAGTTTCCCCCCCCAGCTACGCTGGTGGGAAAGCGCTGTCTGGAGCTGGAAATCGTCGACGATACCGGCGTCCTTAAGCATATCACCAAGCTTTTTCTTGACCTCGACCATGCGAACCCCCGGGGATGAGACGTACTAAGAAACACAGACCTGTGGAGAATTATATGCCTCAGGCGCAGAGAATGTCAATGATTTTTGAGGCGTTATCGCATTGCCCGCGTGTAGTACTTTCAGAGCCGAGGCATACCATCCCAGGTCCCCCGCAGAGGAGAAGTGAACTTACGTCCGGCAGCAAAGGGTGTACGGTCGTTCACGAAATCGTCACGTGTCTGTCGTCACCCGCAGCGCGTCGCTCGACTTCACCAACAGATGCCGGTGTTCCACGTCCGCGAGCGCAGCAAGCAGACTGGCCTTGATCCCCGGATGCCCCTGCTCAAGGCCGGCCAGCAGCGTTTTTATCTTCCCGCGCTTCATATCCGTGTCCCCGCAGGCAGGACAGGCGCAGCAGGCTATGGGGAAACCCGCACTCGCGGCATAGCGAATGATATCATCTTCGGGCACGTAGACGAGCGGCCGAATGACGACGTCCAGCCCGTTATCGGCAATCAGGCGTGGGGCCATGGCCTTGATCTTGCCGTTATAAAACTGGTTCAGAAGCAGCGTCTCGATGAAGTCCTCGCGATGGTGTCCAAGGGCGATCTTGGTGCATCCGAGTTCACGCGCCTGGGTGTACAAAACCCCGCGCCTGATTCGGGCGCAGAGCGCACAGGGGGTATCGTCCGGCGTGAGTTTTTCGAGCATGAGTTCGTGAATGGGCGCAGAGATGATCCGATACTCGACGTCATGGGCACGAAGATACTCTTCCATGAGTCCGGTCTGAAACCCCGGGAAACCCGGATGCACGGTGACGGCGATAAGAGAAAAACTGACCGGCGCCCGCCGCCGCAGGCTTTCCAGTACATGAAGCAGCGTCCAGCTGTCCTTGCCGCCTGACAGGGCAACCAGGATCCGGTCATGGTCCTCTATCAGGCCGAAATCGCCGATGGCGCGGCCGCTCAGCTTCCGGATATGATGCTCCATATGTTCTCTGTCGTGCATGGACTAAATCCTAAAGCCTGCTGACGGATAAGTCAACAGTTTTATGAGAGCGTTCTCCCGATCGGCTGAAAACAAAAAAGGCCCCCGGAAACTCTGCTTCCGGGGGCCCCATGATAAATATTAAAGTAATCGGTTATCTTCTTTTCTTGGCTTTCTTTTTTGCCGCCTTCTTTTTTGTCGCTTTCTTCTTTGTCGCCTTTTTCTTCGTTGCTTTTTTCTTCACAGCCTTTTTGGCCGCCTTTTTTGCGGCTTTCTTTTTCACCGGCTTCTTCGCCGCCTTTTTTACGGCTTTTTTCTTCGCTGGTTTCTTCTTTGCCGGTTTTTTCCTGACTGCGGGCGCTGCCGGCGGAGCGGACGCTACGCTGACCTCAGACGTTTCCAGACCACAGCAAAATACCGGTTCCTCATACATATCACCAGTCCTCGTCACATCTATCTTTCTGCCGCACACCTTGCACTCATACTGTACGATCCTCTCGATACCCATACGCGTTCCCCTCCTTTTAAGCTGATAACCCGTGCTTGCACGGGCTGAATGGCGGTACTGGCTATGTGGAATCTTTTCTCGATGAAATACGTTGGGAGCAGACAACTCGTGTTCCACGGCAGAATATTGTTTTTCTTAATGTAGAATCATCTTCATCAAATGTCAAGTTTTTTGTGCAAAAAACAGGGCTAACACCAAACCCGAGGCTCTTTTTTGTTCGCGTTGATCATCGCGTTCTTTCTCATGTCCGCCTGATTGAGCTCCCAGATATGCTCCATGCCCTCGATCGCCGCTGACAATGCCTCATCAGTAAGTTTGTGGTCCCAGTTCTTTGACTCGGCCAGTCGGTAAAGTTCCAGTATCACCTCATCAAGAGTCATATAATCTCCTTTAAATTCATAATGTTATGGCACATTTGGATGGTCATCAGAACATGAAAACAACAATCATCTCCATTAAAAAAAACGGGAGAAAATTCTCCCGTCAGTTGTTAACGTACCTCGCACTGCCCTTTATCGGATAAAATGCGGAAGGAAATCGTTTGTCTCACGCTACCTCCGGTTGTACGACCAGGGGGGTTGATGTTATGTTCTGCATTCCAAAATCCGCATTCCGCACGGGGTTACTATCCGCACTTGGAGAACCCGCACCCCCGGCAGAAGGCGCAGCCTTCTCCAAATTCAAGCAGGCCGCCACAGTCCGGGCATTCCGGGCAGAGGCCCAGGTGGTTCTTGTTTCCGCCTTTCGAGCAATCGGTGGAGGTATAGGCAACCGTTGGTTGCACTGAGACAGCCCTGGGTGTTGAGTGCTGGTGGCCCGCGGCGTCCTTGGTATAGCGCTCGAGCGCTCTGGCAATGGCATCGGGGCAGGACAGGATCGATCCGCCCTCGCCCCAGGCCGGTGAGGGACACCGGATGCCCTTCACCTGCTTGATGATGGAATCAATGGAGATCCCCGAACGGAGCGCGAGAGAGACCATGCGGGAGACGGCCTCGGACTGGCTGGCGGCGCACCCGCCGGACTTGCCCATGGTCGAGAAGACCTCGCAGATGCCCTCCTCGTCCTCGTTGATGGTGATATAGAGGTTTCCGCAGCCCGTGGGAAGCTTCTGGGTGACCCCATGGGTGAGCGCCGGACGGTTCCGTGGCTTTTTTTCTTCGGCCAATTCGGGCGAGGCCGAGGCAACGGTAACGTGCTGGCCCGCGGCAATTGCCTTGCGCGCCTTCTCCGTGGCGCCGGTGCTGAGCACCTGTTCGTCACGCGACCCGTCGCGGTAGATGGTCACGCCCTTGCAGCCGAGCTTGTATGCCATCATGTACACCTTCTTCACGTCTTCCTGGGTGGCGCTGTGCGGGAAGTTCACGGTCTTGGAGACCGCATTATCGGTATATTTCTGGAACGCGGCCTGCATGCGGATGTGCCACTCGGGAGTGATGTCGTGGGCGGTCACGAACACGCGCTGCACGTCCTCGGGGACCGTCCGGACGCCCGTACACCCGCCGTGCTCGGCAATCTCCTTCATAAGATCTTCGGAATAGAATCCCTCCTCCTTGGCGACGCGTTCGAACACGGGGTTCACTTCGAGGAGTTCCGCGCCGTCCATGACCCTCCGGACAAAGGTGAGTCCGAAGAGCGGCTCGATGCCGCTGGAGCACCCGGCGATGATGGACAGGGTCCCGGTCGGCGCGATCGTCGTAACCGTCGCGTTCCTGACAGGAGCCTGCCCGGGCTTGTCGTAGATACTGCCCTTGAAGTTCGGGAAGGCCCCTCGCTCTTGTGCGAGTTCCTCGCTCATCTTCCGGCCCTCGTCGGTGATGAACTGCATCACCCTCTCGCCGAGCTTCACAGCCTGATCGGAGTTGTAAGGGATACCCAGCTCAAGCAGCATGTCGGCGAAACCCATGACCCCTAGGCCGATCTTGCGGTTCGCGCGGGTCTGTTGACCGATCTTTTCAAGGGGATACTTGTTGACATCGATCACGTTATCGAGAAAGTGGACCGCCTGCTGCACCGTGTGGCGGAGCTTGTCGTAATCCACTGCCTTCTCACTGGGCGCAAGCATCTTCGCCAGGTTGATCGAGCCCAGGTTGCAGGACTCGTAGGGCAGCAGCGGCTGCTCACCGCAGGGGTTGGTAGACTCCACCATACCCACGTGCGGCGTGGGATTATACTGGTTGATGCGGTCGAGGAAGATGATGCCCGGATCGCCGTTCTTCCAGGCCATGTTCACGATGGTCTCGAAAACCCGGCGGGCGGAAAGGGTCTTGACCACTGCCCTGCTGCGCGGCGAGACCAGGTCGTACTCGCCATCCCTGTCCACGGCCTCCATGAAGGGGTCGGTGATGGCAACGGAGATGTTAAAGTTGTTGAGCCGGTCATTCTGCTGCTTGCAGGTGACGAAATCGAGGATGTCGGGGTGGTCCACCGAGAGGATGCCCATGTTCGCGCCGCGCCGCGTGCCGCCCTGTTTCACCGTCTCGGTGGCCGCGTCGAACACGGTCATGAATGAGATGGGACCAGAGGAAACACCCTTCGTGGACTTCACCACGTCGTTCTTCGGCCGGATGCGGGAGAAAGAGAAGCCCGTGCCGCCGCCGGACTTGTGGATGAGCGCCGCGTTCTTCACAGAATCGAAGATCTCCTCCATGGAGTCGCCCACGGGCAGCACGAAACAGGCCGAGAGCTGGCCGAGCTCGCGCCCGGCGTTCATAAGCGTGGGGCTGTTCGGCAGGAACTCAAGGGAGGTCATGAGGCGGTAGAACTCGGTCGCGGTCCGCTCCACATCGGCGTCGGACTTTCCGTAGGCCTTGTCGCCATCGGCAATGGTCCGCGCCACGCGCGTGAACATATCAACCGCTGTTTCGACCACCGTCCCGTCCTCGTCCCGCTTCAGATACCTTTTTTCAAGGACCTTGAGGCAGTTCTCGGAAAGATTGAGACCCTTACCGGATGCTGTCTTGGAGCCAGTAGCCGCACTCTTCATTAAACCCCTCCTCTAATAACTGAATCAGAATTGATCCCAAACGCTGAAAGAGCACCCGTGAGGCTGCTCTTAAAAAAATGAACTTTATAGTTGATGTTTTTAAAACCGTGATGCTACACTATTTAGTGGAACGAGGTAATTATAGCCACAACATGTTGTGTTTGTCAAATTAAATCGAAAATAATATACCGAAATAAAATACACGAATTAATCTCATTCCATGCGGCTTTTTTCATGCCTGCGCTGCTTGAAAAGCGCCAGTCAAGGACGAAATGAAACAAAGCATCAAAACTGCCTGCCAGTGGCACATATTTTTGCAATACGAATATACGTAACGGTGTTTTTGAAGAGTTGATTGGTCTGGTTTAATGAAAAATATGAGGTTGAAATACCGTCACCGAAAAGCTGGTCATGATTTCCCAAGCAATTGATT
This sequence comes from Nitrospirota bacterium, assembly GCA_963796285.1. Taxonomy (GTDB): domain Bacteria; phylum Nitrospirota; class UBA9217; order UBA9217; family UBA9217; genus JALNZF01. Next base: position 118,646 of record CAWCKW010000001.1, on the reverse strand, counting down.
CGTTGTTCAGGCTGTCGCGTTGGGCAGCAAAAAAAAATTTGTTCTCGTTTGTCCGGGCCCAGGTAACACAGCACAACTAATTTACTGTTCACGTTGTTTGTTCTGAACCTTGATGACTGATTATTTTTTCAGGATTGTTGTTCAGGAAATTACTGCTCACAAATCGGAAGCACTCGCGGATACGCTCTCATGCCATCTGGCGCTTGGGTTCCGGCACACCAGCTAGACGATCGCGTCGAGAATAATAAAAAGAATATTTTCGCCGATGAGGACAAGAACAGTCAATATCATAAATATCTTTGCCACCTTCGAGGGAGACACATTGACAAGACCGCACACGCCGCAGCTCGCGACGAACCAGAAAAAGGAGACCCACATGAGGTTCCAGGGGGCCACCCAGAGGACCAGGGCTGATATGAATGCGCCGAACAGAAGGTAGGGACACCATACCTGAAGAAAGCATTTACCTCCCTGACTGGCAACCCTCCTGGCCCTGAGCGCCGTGATCATAAATATCTGCCACCATGCGCCGAGAAAAAAGAACATGACACCGTACCGGTCGAGCCGGTGAAGGACCTGTACCAACTGCGGGAATTGCTTGTACTCAAGACTGAAGATCGTGAACAGGAACAGCGCCGGTATCAGGGCGATAAACACATATCCGAATGCATCCATGGCAACTGCCTTGGCAGACTCTTTTCCCTCTTTCTTGCGCTCCGTTTTTGCGGTCAGAAAAAATTCCACGCCCGCGGTCAAAGGTATGACCAGATATGCAAGCTGTTGCAACCGATAACCTTCCATCGGATACCTCCCAAGTAGAGAGTTGGAAACAACTTCAGCTCCTGCACAGAGCACAGTGTGCATCCAAAACTCGTTCTCATAATATTAAAGTTTACCGTTCTTCTTGTCAAAGAAAATCGAAACAAGTGGCTTCGGAGATGAGAAATTCAGATTGGCAGATGAACTGATCTTATAATTTGAGGCGGGAACAACAATGTTTTTTTCAGAAGCTCGCGTGCACCTTTCTGCGGGCTGCGAGAAAGAGAATCGAATTCTCCGCAGAATAAATAGGATGGACCTGGAGTAACGTTGCCCTTTAAGCAATCTGTCCCGCAGCATGCCCTGAGGCCCAGGCCCAGTGGAGGTTATAGCCGCCGAGCAATCCGGTCACGTCAACCACTTCGCCTATGAAATAGAGGCCGGGCACCTTCTTTGCCTCCATGGTCTTAGAAGACAGCTCGTCCGTGTTCACGCCGCCCGCAGTCACCTCCGCAACATCATACCCCTCGGTCCCCTTGGGAACGATCTCCCAGGCATGAAGTCCATCCGCTATCTCCTTCAGCTCTTTATCAGAACATTGATTGATCGGTTTTGAAATGATCATGTGATCGCACCAGGTCTGGACGAACCGCTTGGGGAGATGTCCTGCGAGCAGGGTATGCATCTCCATCTTGCTCTGCCGCGCGGACAGAAAAGCTCCATGGATATCTATCGCGGGCAGGAGATCGATCAGCAAAGGCTCACCGGGCTCCCAATAAAGAGACGCCTGGAGCGCGGCGGGTCCGCTCAGTCCCCGGTGGGTGAAGAGAATGTTCCCGCGATATTTTTTTCTGCCGATGGAAACAGCGGTGTCAAAGGCAATGCCTGCCAGTCCCTTGAAGACCTTTTGGTCCAGGCCCTGGAACACGAAGGGAACGAGCGCCGGCCTGACCTGCGTTACCTTGAGTTTGAACTTCCTTGCCACATCATGCCCGAATCCGCTCGCTCCCAGCTTGGAATAGGAAAGCCCTCCCGTGGCAATGACCAGCGAGTCCGATGAGAACACCCCTTCGCTCGTTGTGACCATGAACACCCCTGCACGGCTGATATCCGATACGCGGCACGTGAGCCGGATCTCCACGCCTGCCCGGCCGCACTCCTGTTCGAGCGCGGTGATGATCTCCCGGGAGCTCTTGACGCAGAACATCTGGCCTGCCTCTTTTTCGTAATAGGCGATATGGTAGTTCTCGACAAAAGAGAGGATGTCGCGGGGCGTGAATCGTGCAAGTGCTGACCTGCAAAAGTGGGCGTTGCGGGAAAGATAGTGGTCGGCGGTCACCAGCAGGTTCGTAAAATTGCATCGTCCGCCGCCGGAGACGCGGATCTTGGAGCCCGTCCTTTCAGCATGGTCGATCACCAGGACGGACCGGCCGCGTTTGCCGCATTCGATCGCGCACATGAGGCCGGCGGCGCCGGCACCGATAATAATGACGTCTTTTTTTATTGTTGGAGAATCGCTCACTGAATTCCGTTCAGCAGATGGGAGTCGGCGGTCTGCGCCCTGCCGACTTCAAGTACGCCTTGATTCTACCTGAATCGTATTGTAACTTACATGCCGATAGTTGGTCTTGAATTAACCCGCGGTAACCGGTTTTATGTCCCGATCAAAGACCGCTTTCAAATCGGCGCATTCAAAGGTGAAGAGGCGATCCGTATTACCCGGAGTCTTGTTCACTGATACGCGGATTTATCGCCGATATCGTAGGCCACGGGCATGAATACCTTTCGCAGCGTGAAGATGACAAGCATGACGGCGATCAGGACCAGTCCGTAGGAAACACCACGGCCGGTGAGGCTGTGATTCGCGACCAGCAGAAGGTAGAGCGGCATGATCATGGCGAGGAGATAACCCTCGAAAAGCTTGAAGCAGAAGGCCTCCTTCGCGGTCACGAATCCCAGGCATCCGGAGATCGGCAGCAGAAGCAACGGGCTGTAAGGCATATGAACGAGCGCGCCGGACACGGACCCTTTCCCGAGGTAAAGAAGCACGGCAAGACAGCCGAGGCTGATGAAAAACAGGTTTTTCAGGTATCGCTTGATCTTGCCGATATACAGATGAATGAAGAATACGCTCACACCTACGGAGGCATAGAGGACATACGCGAGGATATCCCCTGTCGAGCTGATCGACGCGGTATCGGAATTTTCGGACAAGGTCATCAGAAGATACGACAGACCGGCGATGACTGCGGTGGATATCACAATACCTGCACGGTAGAGCACGACCGTGATCTTGTCTTCCCTCGTAAGGGGCTGAAACACCAGTTTTTCACCCATTGGTCATGTTCTCCTTTTCAGGTCCTGTTTTACTGACATCTCTCTCGAGGATTTCTCGAACACCCAACGGGTATTCTGAACAACCGTATCTGTTCACGCCGCATTATTTCTGGAGCTTTGCCGTTAGGGCGGGAACGAACTGCATCACATCCGCAACCACCAGCACATCCGCCACCTCGCCGATGGGAGCGTCCTTGTCCTTGTTGATGGCGACCACGAACTCCGACTTCTTCATCCCTGCCACATGCTGAATGGCCCCGGAAATGCCGCATGCCACGTAGAGCTTCGGCGCCACGATCTGGCCCGTGGTCCCGACCTGACGACTGTGCTCGACCCATCCCGCATCGACCACCGGACGGCTCGCCCCCAATTCGCCCCCAAGCGCCTTGGCCAGCGCCGCGATGATCGCCACATTCTCTTTTTTGCCGACCCCCCTCCCGGCGCTGACGATCACCTCTGATCGGGCCAGGTCCACTTCCCTCTTCTGCGCCGGCTCATAACCGACGAACTCCAGGGGAGACACCGCCTCGGCAAGGTCGATCTTTTCCACCTGCGCCTTCCCCTGAGGCTCTCCGGTCACGTTGAAGACCCCCGCTTGAATGGTGAGGACCATCTTCCCCGTCTGCACCTGGACGATCCGCCGCAGCTTGGCATTGCAAAGGCCGACTTCGAATTTCCCTTCGTTGATACCCATGATCTCGGAAACCTGACCGACCTTGAGGGCCGCGGCCACCCGAGGGGCCAGGTCCCAGCCATAGGAGGAGTGAAGAAATACGACGCAGTCCGGGTTTTCCCTCTTGACCGCTTCGAGCACGATCCTTTTGTGCAGCTCCGGGTTGTATTCGCCGTATTTCGCTGCATCTGCCAGATACACTTTGGCGTTGACCCGGGGGACTTCCGCTTCTTTCCCGATCAGAACCAGTGCTTTGTCAGCGCCCAGTTTGTCGGCAAAAGCCGTCAGTTCATAGCTTGAATCGATGAGTTTCCCTTCCCGGTATTCGCAAATGAGCAACGCTTTCATATTAAATCCTCCTGATCCGGATGAACCGGAGCAAACATCTTTTAACCGCGAAGGCGCAACGGTCGCGAAGAAAATCTTTCAATGTCTAATTTCAATCCCGAAAATCTTCTACCTGCATTCGATTTCTTCGCGCCTTCGCGGTAAAATCGTTGTGGCCCTTTCAAAAAGGACAGGATTCTCGATTCTATTTCACAACCTTCGTCTTTTCTTTCAGAATGCCGATAAGCTTGCCGACCATATCGTTCACATCCCCTTCCAGGACAACGCCGCTCCCCTTCTTTGCCGGCGGATAGGCGCTGGTGGTGGCGGTCAGTTCCTTCTCTTGAAGGAGGCCGGCGATCGCGAAGGAGAGGATCTCCTTCTTCTTGGCCTTCATGATATTCGGAAGCGTCGGATAGCGGGGGATATTGAGCCCCAGCTGACAGGTGAACAGTGCCGGCAATTTGAGCTTCACCACCGCCTTCACTCCCCCTTCCAGTTCCCGCTTTGCGATGATACTGCCGTCGGCAAAGGCAAAACCGACCACGGTAGTGACGCAAGGGATGCCCAGGGCCTCGGCTGCTATGGCCCCGACCTGTCCGGAGCCCCGGTCCTGGGACTGCATCCCCGTGAAGATCAGGTCAAAGTTCTTGTCGCGGCTGAACCCTGCGATGACCGAGGCGATCTGCCAGGGATCTTTCCGAAAGGAGGCATTGTCCTGGATGTGCACCCCGCGGTCGCACCCCATGGCCAGGGCCTTCTTGATCATTTCAACGACCCGGTCAGGGCCGATGGAAAGGACGGTGATGTCCGGCGTATTGCCAAGCTGCTCCTTGAGCTGCACCGCCTGCTCGACGGCATACTCGTCATACTCGTTCATCCTGAAGGCCAGATCGGTCTCGTCATACCAGACCCCTTCACCGTTGACCTTGAACCGGGATGCCATGTCGGGCACCTGTTTGATGCAAACCAGTATTTTCATCGCATCCTCCTAACCGGGTCAGGCCGGAACCAAAATAATTTTACCGCGAAGGCGCAAAGGACGCGAAGAAAATCGTTAATACACTGTCTTAAACCAGCAAGGATCTTTTGCCTTCCTTCGCACTCTTGGCGCCTTCGCGGTAAAATTCTTTTTGTTTGAGCCGTTACTCTTTCGTTATAATTCTTGCAGCGATGATCTCGGCCAGGTCAAGGGCCTTCAATTTTTCCTCGCAGTTATTTGTCTTTATCCCGTCTTCGAGCATCGTGAGGCAGAAGGGGCAATTGGAAACAAGGAGCGGGGCCCTCGTTGCCTGGGCCATGGTCACCCGCGTCGCGTTAATCCTCGTCCCGAGCTTTTCCTCGGCCAGGATCCTGCCTCCACCGCCGCCGCAGCAGAAGCTCGCGTACCCGGACTGCTCCATCTCCGTGATCCGGCCGCCGGCCGCCTTGAGCACAGCGCGCGGCTCGTCAAGGATATCCTTGTAGCGGCCCAGGTAGCAGGAGTCGTGATAGGTGAAATCGAAGGCTGACGGTTTCATGTTGAGTCTGTTGTTGATGATCAGCCCGTTGATAAAGGTGCTGTAATGCTCGACATCGATATCCAGCCCCAGGTCCTTGTAATCTCTCCCCAAGGTATTGAAACAGTGGGGACAGGTAGCGACGATCTTCTTGACGCCGTAGGCCTTGATCCGCTCGATGTTCTGGGTAGCCATCATCTGGTAGAGGTACTCGTTCCCCAGCTTCCTTGGCGGTTCGCCGCAGCATTTCTCCTCTTTGCCGAGGATGCCGACGCGGATGCCCGCGGCGTTGCAGATCTTGATGAAGCTTCGGGCAATGTCCCGGTTTCGCTTGTCAAATGAGGCGTAACAACCAACGAAGTAGAGGATGTCCACCTTGCTGTCCTGCTCCATGATCTTCACGTCGAGCCCATCAGCCCATTCCCCCCGTGCCGCAAAGGCAAGGCCGAAGGGGTTGCCGTTCACCTCGATATCGTTGACCGCTGTCCGCACCTCGTCACCGGGAAAGACGCCTTCCATGAGGGAGAGATTCCTGCGCATCTCGATGATCTTATTCACGTGCTCGATCGCTGCCGGGCAGATATGCTGGCAGGCATAGCAGGTGGTGCATGCCCAAAGCACGTCCTCGCTGACCGTTTCGACCAGGCCTGCTTGGGGTTTGGTGAAGGCCACTTCGCCGATCTGCTTCACGACCTTCATAGGGGACAGGGGCTTGTGCGTTGCATAAGCCGGGCAGCGGTCCTGACAGCGCTTGCAGGTGGTGCAGGCGTCGGCATCGAAAATGTCCTTCCACGTGAGGTCAGATACTTTTGCTGCGCCAAACTGTTTGGCGCCTTCGTCCTCCATGTTGATGGTGGCGATGCTACCCCTGGCTGACAAATCGGTAAACAGGTAGTTCGCAGATGTGGTGAAGATGTGGCGCAGCTTGGTGAAGGGTATGATGACGATGAAGCCCATGCTCAGGAAAAAGTGACCCCACCAGAGTGTCTTGTGCAAGAGCGACAGGGCATCAGGCGTCATATCAATGAACAGGTTCCCGATGAACATACCGACGGGAGAGAATCGCGCCAGACTGGGATCGGTCCTGAGCTCCGTAGCCGCTATCCGCACGCCTTCGACGACAAAGCCGGTCACCAGGATGACAAACAGCAGCGCATGCACCACATAATCGTCGCGGGTGGTCTCCAACCCTTCCGGCTCTACCAGGAAGCGGCGCACGAGAAGCCCCCCGAGCATGATCAGCGCGACTAAGCCGGCCACATCGAGAGTCAGCGAGAATATCTTATAGAAGGTCCCTTTGAGGAATATCCACCCAAAGATCGGCTGCGTGAAATCCACCTGGGCCATGATCAGAAGAGTGCCGATGAAGAGAAGGCCGAAGCCCCAGAAAAAGAAGGCATGCAGAGAGCCGGGGCCAAGCACCCGAAGCACCTGCACCTGGGCAAACATGTTTTTCAGCAGCACGAAGATCCGTTCCGGAAGGCGATCGAGCCTGTTCAGCGCCTTTCCCTGCCGGTATGTTGCGAAGCGCCGGTAGAAGCCGTACACAAGCACTGCGATGGCAATAGAGGCGAAGAAGTACATCGGCACTACGACCCCGTGCCCGACGTTCCAGTATATTTCCCGCGTTGCTTCCATGGAGCGCTCCTAATAGTAACTAAGGAATCAAATTCTACTCAAAACGACAAGAATATGTCGGGCAAAGTCGCTAAGCTCGCAAAGAAAGGGTAAATTATTTGTTTTTTAAAACCAGACTTGAATATTTTCATGGCGTCCTTACGTGAGACGCTTTTCGGTTTTGACCTCTAGGTTCCTGCTTATCGGGGTTAGGATTATGGATGCATCATTTCGATGCCATCAATGCCCTTGAAATGCTTCCTGTCAAAGGTATAGATGGCCCGAACCTCTGCCGCTTTGGCGAAGGCGACGATCCATGCGTCAATGAAATCGATTGCCTCATTGCGATACATCGCGATGGCATCAGAGACAACAGTCTTGTCACTGACCTCGACGCCATGCGTATGCAGAATTGCGTTCAGGAGCGGTACGATCTCACTGCGTTCGAGTTTATAAAAGCTTTGGAGGACCCAGACGAGTTCCGCGATCACGACAGAGGGTATCAGCAACCTGATCTCTCCCTGCGCCGCTTTCAGCAGAAGGCGTTTGACGTCGTTTGCCTTGGATGGATCGTCCTCGGTCAGAAAGCGGACGAGCAGATTGGTATCGATGACGGCACGCTTACGGTCGTCCACCACGCTTGTCCGCCTTTCTCCCGACATACGCTCTGGCTGCCTCCCGGACAATGTCGACATCGGCATGTTTGGCCCGTCCCCTGAGATACCCCTTATAGTCCAGAAGGGACTCTGCGGGTTTGATCACAAACGTATCATTCTCCTGCTCGAAAACGACCACGCCGCCCTCCCGAAGATGCAGGATATCCCGCACTTTTTTGGGAAGCGTGATCTGGCCTTTCGACGTTATCTTCGCGGTAACGGTCATGTCGCCTCTCCTTACAATGGATGTTACTCCTTACTTTTGATTATAACCAATGTGCCGCACATTATCAAGCGAAAATCAGGGGACGAGGTGGGGAAGTCATCGACACTGGCGATACTAGCACTCTTTCGCTGCACTGATTTGTCAGGCCTTCTCTTTGTTTTCAAGGACACGCTTTAACCCGGTCAGGTCAGCGAGCACCATCTCAATATCATCTTTGTATTGCTCCTCGCTCATGCCGGGCAAACGGAATACAGTAAAAATCACTTCACTATCATTTTCCGGATTCGCCAACACGCGCATAGGCACGTACACTTGAATCTGAGGACTTACTGTGACATAGTGGTCGAGAATCCTGAACTCATTCCTTGGCGTGAACCGAATCCGGACTGTGCTTTCTGGAGTCGTCGCAATCCATTCGCTTCCTTCCTTTCTAATCTCTTTGATGAAGACGCTCCATTTCGGGAAGTTGGCGGGGTCTGCGAGATACTCATATACCTCCGCAGGGCGACGGTTGATGGATATGCTTATGGTTCGGGATTCTGTCATACGAATTTTCCTTTTGTCTAATGAGGCGAATGAAACTGTAGGTTGGGGTGAATAGATACTTCATGGAGCCCAACTTATCGTGTCGAAAGATGTTGTGCAATGTGACCCGTTTTACCCAACCTATCAACTGTTCTGCGTTGCAATATTGCCGTTGGTCTTTATCCGTGTCTATCCGTGCTCACCCCGGTAGAAATTTCTATTTCTAACGGGGTAAATCCGCGGCCTAACGCTCTTTTCAGACATAAACCGCATGGACCTAAAAAATATACTTCTCCGCCTCAATGGCAGCGTTCGCAAGCAGACGCTTCTCCCGGAGGAGACCGGTGGCGTCGTATTTAGTGAATCGCCTGATGCCGCCGAGAAGCATGGTCAGGGTGTCGCCCTCTTCGATGAAGTAGGCCGCCTTGCGCGCCGCGGTGGCTGCCTGCTCCGAGGCATTGAAGGTAAAGACCTTCACCGCGGCCGTGACAGCCGCCTTTTTGGCTTCGCTCAGCGTCGGCATGATCTTTTCAGCGCGCAGGACAGAACTCTCGATAGCGAAGATGTTGATGGCAATGTCAGCGACCGCCAGAAGGACCTCCTGCTCGTCCTTGATGGTAGTCATGAATTTTTGCACGCCGCTCCCCGCGATCACCAGGAAGACCTTTTTCAAATTAGCGAGGAGCGTCTTTTCCGCGGTAAAGAGGCCGCTGTCACCTGACTCGTCGTAGGAGGGGGTCGTAAGCGCTTCGATCGCCTTCATCGCCTCGCGCTGCAGCGGAATCTCCCCTTTCATGGACCGCGTCAGGATCATGCCGGGGATCAGGAGGCGGTTGATCTCGTTCGTTCCCTCGAAGAGCCTGTTGATGCGTTCATCGCGGTAGAAGCGTTCGGCAGGATATTCCTGGATGAAGCCGTAGCCCCCGAAGATCTGCACCACCTCGTCCACTACTGCGGCGAGGACTTCGCTGCAGAACACCTTGGCGATAGCGCACTCGATTGCATACTCCTCGATCCCCTTCTGGTAAACGGCATAGTAGTCCGGAGTGTCCTTGGCAATAGTGGCCAGCTTGTTATCGATCATCCCCGCAAGGCGATAGACCAGCGATTCCGATGCAAAGATCGCGGCCGTTTGATCGGCGATCTTCTCTTTGATGGCGCCGAAGCTCGCGATGGGGACGCCGAACTGCTTCCTGATAACAGCGTATTTGATCCCTTCACCGAGGGCGTGCTTGGCCGCCCCGGTCACTCCCGCGCCGAGCTTGAAACGGCCGACGTTCAGGACGTTGAAGGCGATCTTATGCCCCTTGCCGATCGTGCCGAGCAGATTTTCCTTCGGCACCTTCGCATTCTCGAGAACGATCTGCGTTGTGGAGGTGCCCCTGATCCCGAGCTTTTTTTCTTCAGCCCCTACCGACAGACCTTCGGTGTTCCTTTCCACGAGGAACGCGGTGAAGTGCTCCTTGTCTATCTTGGCAAAGATCGTGTAGAGGTTGGCGAAGCTCCCGTTGGTGATGAACTGCTTCGTACCGTTCAGGAGATAGTATTTCCCGTCAGCCGAGAGGGTGGCGGTGGCCTTGGCCCCGAGGGCGTCGCTTCCCGAGTCAGGCTCGGTCAGACAGTAGGCCGCGATCCACTCGCCGCTGATGATCTTCTTCAGGTATTTTTCCTTTTGCTCTTTGGTCCCATAGTAGACGAGCGGCAGCGTACCGATGCCGGTATGGGCAGAGTAGGTCACGGAAAAAGAACCGACCGTCGAGATCTTCTCCGCCACCAGCATGCTGGTCGCTTTATCGAGCTCAAGGCCGCCGTATTCCTCGGGGGCATCGATCATGAGGAGACCCAGTTCGCCGCACCGTTTCATCAGCTGGACCGTCACATCGAAATTGTGGTTCTCGATCTCCTCCATATGAGGTACGACCTCGTTCAATACGAACTGGGCCGTGGTCTCGCCGATCTGCTTCTGCTCGTCGGTGAACTCCTCCGGTGTAAAGACATCGTCCTTCGTAACCTCGGTGATCAGGTACTCGGCCCCTTTGAACAGTTTCGCAGCCATGGTGTTCACCTCGCTCGTTTTTAATAACCCCTGCAGATCCCCCTCACCCTAGCCCTCTCCCCGTTGGGGCGAGGGAATTATTTTCTTCCTCTCCCCCTTGGGGAGAGGACCGAGGTGAGGGGGGAAACTCACATCTTCTCGAAGATCCCCGCCGCCCCCATGCCGCCGCCGATGCACATGGTGACCATGCCGTAGCGGATGTTGCTCCGCTGCATCTCGTGGAGAAGGGTCGTGGTAAGCTTGGCGCCGGTGCATCCCAGGGGGTGTCCCAGGGCTATTGCACCGCCGCTCACATTGACGCGAGTCGGATCGAGCCCCAGGGTCCGGATGCAGGCGAGAGACTGTGCGGCGAAAGCCTCGTTGAGCTCGATGAGACCGATCTCCTCCTGCTTCAACCCGGCGAGTTTCAGGGCTGCCGGGACCGCCTCGATGGGGCCGATCCCCATTATCTCCGGAGGCACCCCTTTTACGGCAAACGAAACGAACCGGGCCATGGGTTTCTTGCCGCTCTTTTTCAGGAACTCCTCGGACACGACCAGCACCGCCGCGGCCCCATCGGTCATCTGCGATGCATTGCCGGCCGTGACCGTACCGTGCGTCTTAAAGGCGGGCTTCAGTTTTCCCAGGATAGCCGGAGTCGTGTCCCCCCGCACACCATCATCGATGGTAACGAGCTTTTTCTCTCTTTTCATCTTGCCGTGGACCAGAGTACAGTGCTCCACCTCGACGGGGATGATCTGCTCCTTGAACTTACCCTGTTCAATAGCGGCCGCGGCCTTCCTATGACTTGCCGCGGCAAAGGCATCCTGGTCCTCGCGGGAAACGTTGTACTTGTCCGACACCAGCTCGGCGGTGATCCCCATGGTCGTGAACGATTCCGGCCAGGAAGAAGCCAGAAAAGGGTTGACACTGTACTTGTTTCCACCCATCGGGATCATGCTCATGCTCTCCGCGCCGCCTGCGATGATGCAGTCGGCAAAACCCGCCATGATCCGCTCCGCGGCCGAGGCTATCGTCTGCAGTCCTGATGAGCAGAAACGGTTGACAGTCTGCGCCGGTACCTGGTACGGGATCCCGGCCCTCATTGCCGCGATCCGCGCCATGTTCATCCCCTGCTCTCCCTCGGGGAAGGCGCACCCGATGATGATGTCCTCAACCAGCAGAGGGTCGATGGCCGTTCTCTCCAGCAGCCACTTCAGCGCAGTTGCGGCCAGATCGTCGGGCCGCACATCCTTTAATTTCCCTTTTTTCGCCTTGCACCCGGGAGTACGGTAAGCGGCAAGGATATATGCGTTTCTCATCGGTATCCTCCGTTGGATATTTACGTCAGTTGATCTCTCGCAGAGGCGCAGTGATCGCAGAGAAAAGATTAAAAAAAATTCTGGATAAAAACCCAGGCTTAATTGTTTTGATTCTACTCCGCGTGCTCTGCGTGCTCTGCGAGCGACGCCTTTTGGTTCAGGATTGTCCGGTTCAAGTTAATTCCGCAGCGCTTTCCCCTTCTTCAGCATGTGCTGGATCCGCTCCAGCGTTTTTTTCTGGCCGCACAGTTTGAGGAACGCCTCATGCTCCAGTTCAAGCAAATACTCCTCGGTGATCAGTGTGCCGGCGGGAACATCCCCGCCGGTGATGACGTCGGCGATCGTGCCGGCGAGAAGCTCTTCAAATTCAGTCGCCTGTCCGCCCATCTTCATATTCCAGACCTGTGACTTGATGGTGGCGGCAACGCTCCTCCCCGGTGCCTTCAGGTCGATGAGCGGCTTTGCAGGACGGTAGTTGGCTGCTAGGGCGATCGCTTTCTGCTTGGCATCGAAGATCCGTTTGTCCATATCCATGGTGACGGCGTCGCCGTGGCGCATGAAACCCATTCCCCAGAGCTCGGCTGCGGATGTGCTCACCCTGGCCAGGGCAATGTTCGAGAAGTTTTTGACGATGAACGGGCCGACGTCGGTCTCGTATTCCTCGGCAAGTTGTATAGCGCGTATCGCCATCTCCTTGGTCCCGCCACCCGCGGGAAGAAGCCCGACCCCGACCTCCACCATCCCCATGTAGGTCTCGGCGTGGGGGTTCATCGCATCCGCATGGAGACAGACCTCGCACCCGCCTCCCAAGACGAGGTTGTGCGGGGCGGCAACCACGGGTATCTTCGAGTACTTGATCGCCATCATCGCCTTCTGGAAATTATTGATGGTCAGGGAGAGCTCATCATAAGCCCCCTCGGCGATGGCCATGGCAATCAGCATCAGGTTGGCGCCTGCGCAAAAGACCTTCCCCTCGTTTGCAATGACGAGACCTACGCCGTCCTGCTCCGCCCGCTTGATGCCCTGGTGGACCATGGAGAGGATATCGTTGCCGATGGCGTTCATCTTGGAGTGGAACTCGAGACAGAAGACCCCGTCCCCCAGGTCGAGCACGGAAGCGCCGCTGTTCTTCTCTACCACCCTGTTGCTTTTTGTCAGGAGAGAGAGGCTGATGTTCGCAGCGGGCCTTGACACTTCCCGGTATTCCCCGGCAAGGATATCATAGTAGTAGTCCTTGTTGTTCTCGAACTTGTAAAATCGCTCGATCGATTTTAGGCCGTCAGGCACCGCCACCCCGTCCTGCTCCGCCCGCTTGACGAAGTTCTTGACGCCGATGGCGTCGAGCATCTCGAAGGGACCAAGGTCCCAGTTGAATCCCCACTTCATGGCATTGTCGATATTGACGATGTCGTCGGCGATCTCGGGGATCCGGCCGAAGGTATAGATCAGGGTATCGCGCAGGTTCTTCCAGGCGAACAGTGCCCCCTTGTCAGCGCCGGACAAGACCGCCTGCAGTCGTTTCCCCGGATCATCGATCGACTTGGCCGTTTCCACGGAAGCGAACTTGGGCCGCAGGGACGGCGCATACTCTCCGGTCTTATAGTCGTAGTAGAAATATGCGGTGCCTTTCTCGTCCTTCTCCTTCTTGAAGAACCCCTGTTTGCTCTTGTTTCCGAGGAGACCCTTCTTTACCATCTCGGTGATGAAGCCGGGTAATCGGAATGCCTCCCGCTGCCCGTCCTTCAGCAGGGTTTCATGGGCGTTGTCCGCCACATGCTGCAAGGTGTCGAGTCCCACCAGATCAGCGGTACGGAAGATGGCGCTTTTCGGGCGGGCAGTGGCAGGCCCGGAAACGGCATCCACGTCCTCCACCGTCATGTCCATCTCTATCATGTGACGCATGCTGTTGCAAATGGAATAGACGCCGACCCGGTTGGCGATGAAATTCGGGGTGTCCTTGGCGTAGACGATCCCCTTCCCGAGGCGCTTCTCAATGAATCCGGCCATGAACCGGACCACTTCGGGATCGGAGTATTTGTTCGGGACAACCTCCAGAAGGCGCATATAGCGCGGCGGGTTGAAGAAGTGGGTGACCAGGAAATTTTTCCGTACCGCCTCCGGAAGGCTTTCGGCCATTTCGTTGACGGAAAGTCCGCTCGTGTTGGTCGAGAGGATGGCCCCCTCTTTCAAGTTCGGCGCGACCTTTTCGCTAAACAGCCGCTTCTTGATCTCCATCTTTTCAACAACGACCTCAATGACCCAGTCGCACTCCCGGAGTCTCTTGACATCGTCGTCGAAGTTACCTGCTTCGATATAGGAAGCATAGGCTGGAATAAAGAATGCCGCGGGCTTCATCTTCCTGAGCCCTGCCAGTCCCGTTACCGCGATACGGTTCCGCACCGCATGATCGTTCAGGGTGAGACCAGCCTTTTTTTCAGCCTCGTTCGGCTCCTTGGGAACAATATCGAGCAGGAGCACCTGGATGCCGGCATTCGCGAGGTGGGCGGCAATGGTCGCGCCCATGACCCCGGCCCCCAGGACGGCCACTTTATTGATCTGTTTCATCGTATTCCTCCGTCGTTATATCGCTAGCGGAAATCGAATAATAACAGTCTGTTGCTTTTTTGTTCATCCTGCTAATTGTATCATCATCAAGGGATATTGTACAGTCTCACGTGCATCGCAGCCGAATGGCGCGGACAATCATTTTTCCGCCGGAAAAAAAGAGATGAGTGAACAAGCGGATCAACCTGAAAAAAGAATTTGGACACGGAAAGCATCGGACGAACAAATGATAAAAGCGGATGAATATATACTGGAATGACGAGCTCCCGATGAATGGAATTCAACGCAAAAGAAAAATCCCATCTTATTGCGGTTAAAGTAGGTTTAAAAGGGGAATGATGCAAGCGTTCTCGTAAAACCTGTTGCATTCGTTGTTTTGAATGAACTTAAATAATAGCGCTCCAGACTTTCACTGCAGTGGCAAAGATGATGGCCGCGAGCAGCCACCGGAGAAACTGAGTGTTCGTCTTCTTGCCGACAATACTGCCAAACCGTGCGGCGGGGATCGCGCCGGCAAGAAGCGGCAGCGCCATGAGAAACGGCACCTGGCTGGTAGCGATCTTCCCGACCAATCCTGCCGAGGACGAGAAAAGCCCGATCGCGAGCGTGCTGCCGAGGGCCACCCGGAGCGGGATCTTCAGCACATACAACATGGTAGGTATCAGTATGAACGCGCCGCCCTGCCCTACCAGGCCGATGGAAAAGCCGAGGACAATGCCGATCACGATCGCGGTGGTCCTGTGGAAAACAACGTGTTCCTCGGTCAGTTCGTCCTGATGGTAACTTCGGGGAATGAGCATCATCGCCGCCGCGATCAATGCCAGCGTCGCGAAGACCATAAGCAGAGGTCCGTCCGGTATCTTCTTCGACACCAGCGCGCCGATCAGCGATGACAGAAACAGGGAAAAGCCGAGCGTAAGGACCAGTGATTTATTCACCAGGGCGTTCTTTTTGTAGTAGAACATCGCCGTGAGCGCGGAGAAAAAGCCCTGGATCATCGTGAGCCCGGTGATGCTTTTAACATCTATTCCGCTGAAACCCAGAAGCGGCGGCACGTAGAGCAAGAGCGGAAACATGACGATGCCTCCGCCTATCCCGAGCAGGCCCGAGAGAAAACCGACGGATGCGCCGACCAGTGCCAGAAAGACCGTAAAGGTGGCGTCCATTTATTTCACCACGAAGATCCGCTTTGGTCCTTTTTCATCTTCTTCGAGCACATCGCCGATATGGGCCGCCAGGATATGCTCTTTCTGCAGGGCCATAATGAGCTTGTTCTTTCTGACCTGAGGCACGAATATCAATAGACCGCCTGACGTTTGTGCGTCGTTCATCAGGAGACGATCGGTCATGGAAACATCGCTGCTCCACTCTACAAAAGGATCATAGTTCTGCAAATTGCCCTTCGTGCCGCCCGGCACCACGCCCTTCTCTGCCAACGTTACCGCCTCCTCGAAAACAGGGACGCGGCGCGCGTGGAGTCTGGCCGAGCATTTGCTCGCAGTGAGCACCTCGTTCAAATGGCCGATCAGACCGAAGCCCGTGATGTCCGTGGCCGTACTGACGCCCACTTCGAGCATGATCTCGCCCGCACGTTTATTCAGCATTGCCATCGATTTGGTGAACGCGTCCGCGGTCGCTGCGCTGCATTTCCCGGACTTGATCCCTGTTGAGATCACGCCGGTGCCGATCATCTTGGTCAGGATCAGGGCATCACCCGGCCTCGCTTTTGCGTTATCGAGTATTTTATCGGGATGGATGGAACCCAGCACGGCATATCCGAATTTCGGCTCCTTGTCCTTGACCGTATGACCGCCGATGATGGCGACCCCGGCCTCGGTCATCTTGTCGATGCCGCCCTGCATGATCCGTTTGTTGATCTCGACGAACTCCGGGCCCGGGGGAAGCGATGCGATGTTCAGGGAGACGAGCGGCTTCCCGCCCATCGCGTAGACATCGGACAGCGAGTTTGCGGCCGCGATCGCACCGAACCAGTACGGGTCATCGACGATGGGAGTGAAAAAATCAGCGGTAAAGACCATCGCAAGGTCGTCCGATACGCGGTAAACACCCGCATCGTCTGCATTCGAATAGCCCACAAGCACATTCGGGTCCATGATCTTCGGCAATTGTCCCAGTACCTGGGACAGTTCAGCAGGGCTGAACTTTGCCGCTCAACCAGCGCAGCTGGAAAGTTGTGTGAGTTTGATTTCCATTTTTGTCTGTCCTCCCTTCTGTATGGTGAATCTACGATACTCTATCGTCTTCTCCCGCCGGGATAGGTGCCCTTCCTGGTTACCGGGCAGCAAGCCGGGGCGGGGATGTCCTCGTCATATTCTTTTTTGAGAAGTGCAAGCAGGTCGGGAACCAGAGGTTCTTTGAGGAAGTAGCATTTGAGCCTGCCATCTATGAAAAAATCGATGACCCCGTTCGTGCGCAGGAGACTCAGGTGCTGAGATACGTTCGGCTGGCTGATGTCGAGCGATTCCTCGAAGTCGCTCACGCACTTCACGCCCTGCATCAGGTCTTCGAGGATCTGGATGCGAACAGGATGAGCGATCATTCTTAGCAGATCAATCCGTTTATCGATCGGGATCACGGGGTAACCTCACACTGCTTGAAAAAAGCAAATAACAAATTACATGCAAAGATTAATATGTTTTTATGAGAATGTCAACTTAATTTTGGCATAGGCAGTATGCATCGCTAAGGAAAGAGGCAAAGAATTGCCTGAAGGGCTAGTAATACAACAGGTACAGGGCTTCACGCGCGGTTGCAGGGACGGCGGGAGATCTTTTCCCACATCTCTTCATCGATCTGGTCCGCATACTCCTTGATCGAAAAATCCTTGCCGCACACCGTGCAGCGAAAGGTGATCGTGCGTCAACCGATCCGGAGCTCGACTTCCTTGCCGCAGGTCTTGCATTTCATGAGAACCTCAAAAAAAAATCAGGAGACAGGAGCCAGAATCCAGGAGTCAGGAGAATAACGCGTTACAATCTATGAACGATTCTGATCCTGGCTTCTGACTCCCGGCTCCTGAATTCTGCTGTTCTTACTCCACTACGTCCAGCTTGATCGACAGGTCCCGGAGCTGGGCCGGCGACGACCCGCGACGGCGCCTCGGTCATGACGCAGATGGCCTTCTGCGTCTTCGGGAAGGCGATCACGTCGCGGATGGACGTGGCGCCCGTCAGGATCGCCGTGAGCCGGTCGAGACCGAAGGCCAGCCCGCCGTGGGGCGGCGCGCCGAACTCGAGCGCTTCGAGCAGGAACCCGAACTTCTTGCGCGCGTCCTCTTCGGCAATGTTCAGCAGCCCGAACATCTGCGACTGGATCTCCGAGCGGTGGATGCGGATGCTGCCGCCGCCGATCTCGGAGCCGTTCAACACGATGTCATAGGCCTTGGCCCTGACCTTGAGCGGGTCGGTCTTCATGAATTCCAGGTCTTCGTCCCGGGGCGCGGTAAAGGGATGGTGCATGGCGTCGTACCGCTTTTCCTCGGCATTCCACTCCACCAGCGGGAAGTCCGTGACCCAGAGGAAGTTGAGCTTGCTCTCGTCGATGAGGTTCAGCCGTTTGCCCATGAGCAGCCGCAGATACCCCAGCGTCTCGGCAACGATCTTCGGGCTGTCGGCAATGAACATCATGAGGTCGCCGGGTTTTGCCTCGAGCCGCTCGGCAATGGCCTTGACCTGGCCGTCCTTGAAGAACTTTGCGATCGGCGATTCGAAGCCCGCTTCGGTCACCTTGATCCAGGCCAGTCCCTTTGCGCCGAAGACCTTTGCCTCGTTCGTGAGGTCGTCCACTTCCTTGCGCGAAAGGCCTCGCCATGCCCGGCGCGGCAAAACCCCTCACCTGGCCGCCCAGTTCCACGGCCTGGAGAAATACCTTGAAGTCCGATGCCTTTGCGATGTCGGAGATGTCCTTGAGCTCGAGCCCGAAGCGCGTGTCCGGCTTGTCCGAGCCGTAGCGGTCCATGGCTTCATGATAAGGGAGCCGCGGGAAACGGCATCGGCATATCGATGCCCCTTACTTCACTGTACAGACTTCCGCCAGCAGCTCCTCCATGAGCGAGATGACATCGTCCTCGTCGACAAAGGACATCTCCAGGTCGATCTGC
Source organism: Nitrospirota bacterium (assembly GCA_963796285.1). GTDB lineage: Bacteria > Nitrospirota > UBA9217 > UBA9217 > UBA9217 > JALNZF01. The sequence continues at coordinate 99,985 of CAWCKW010000001.1, read as the reverse complement.
GTGAACTCGGGCTGGCGGTCCGCGCGCAGGTCCTCGTCGCGGAAACACTTCACGATCTGGTAATAGCGCTCGAACCCGGCCACCATCAGGATCTGCTTAAAGAGCTGGGGCGACTGCGGCAGCGCGTAGAACATGCCGGGATTCACCCTGCTCGGGACCAGATAATCCCGCGCGCCCTCGGGCGTGCTCTTGGTCAAAAAAGGCGTTTCGATGTCGATGAAGCCGTTGTTGTCGAGGAAGCGCCGCACGGTCTGCGTGATCAGGTGGCGCGTGATCAGGACCTTCTGGAGGCTCGGCCGACGCAGGTCGAGGTAGCGGTACTTGAGCCTGAGGCTCTCGGCCACGTCTGTCTCGTCCTCGATCATGAACGGCAGGGCCTTTGACGGGTTCAGGATCACCAGGTCGTTCACGAGCACTTCGATCTCTCCGGTCGGGAGCTTCGGGTTCACGGTATTGTCCGGCCGGAGCGAGACCGTGCCGGTGACGGCGATCACGAACTCGCTCCGGACGTCATGCGCCAGCGCGTGCGCGTCAGCGGCCGTCTCGGGATTGAAGACCACCTGCGTGATGCCGCCGCGGTCGCGAAGGTCGATGAACATGAGCCCGCCGTGGTCCCGCCTCGTGTGCACCCAGCCCATGAGCGTCACGACCGCGCCGACATCCTTTTTTGCAAGCTCTCCGCAGGTATGCGTCTTTTTGTGTGATTTCATGTGGCCCTACCCCTCTTGAATTGATGCAAAACAGGCTGGATAATAGCATTCAATACGCACCAAAGTCAAGCGCCCGTTGGCCGAAAATCGGCAAGACTGACGGCTCCAAGCAGTGCTATCGTAGATGATATCTCCACACGGCCTGCCACCATCCTCACTGCCGCGGCGTTCCTTCTCGTGGGCACACTGCTTGCCGACAGAGTTCCTCATTGTTGGTTGTTTCGTCATACCTATTATTACATTCGAGGGCAGGCTCGCGCGGGATTTGAGTTTTTGTGACAGGTTTCGACATTCACTGTATGCGCGAAAGAACCGGATATTCCGGATTCAAGGTATTTATTCTGCACGGATCCTGCCTGAGGCCTATGGTTGATATCCTCTTAGCATAAGTTTCCGATCGTGAAATGGATGACCATTTTCATTGACTTGAGGCGTGCCTTCTGCTATGAATGGAACAATCAGGGACAGGGATAACGATGGCAAATATCTTCATCATAGGCATAGGTGGCTTCCTCGGCGCGATCACGCGGTACGGTGTCGCCCTCTGGATCGGCCAGCGGTGGGGCCGCAGCTTTCCCCTCGGCACATTCGTGATCAACGTGAGCGGCAGCTTCCTCATCGGCCTGCTCATGTCACTCTTCACCGAACGGTTCATGGTGAACCCGCAATGGCGATTGCTGCTCGTCGTGGGATTTCTCGGCGCGTATACCACCTTCTCCACCTTCGAGTACGAAACCGGCGCGCTCCTGAAAGACAGCGAATGGCTGATCGCGGGATTAAATGTCGTGTTGAGCGTCTCCGCCGGGTTTATCGCATTGAAGCTCGGTGAGGTGATCGCGAAGAGCATATAATTGATGAACGTGACAATTCGAGATTTAACCGCCGAGACGCGAGAGACGCAGAGAAAATCTTTCTTATTGTTAACTATGAATTTCTCAGTGTCTCAGCGCCTCTGCGAGTGGATTATGACATTTATGAGTTCATCATGATTTAATGAAGGAGTATCCCATGCTCAATACCGGCCCGGCAAAAAAGCTGACGATCTACATCGATGAAACCGACAAGCTCCACGGCAAGCCCGTGTATGAAGCGATTTTGGACATTCTGGCGCAAAGGAAAATAGCCGGGGCCAGCGTGTTCCGTGGTGTTGCAGGTTACGGGAGCCATGGCAAACTCCATACCGCCAAGATCCTGGAGCTCTCCACCACGCTCCCGGTCAAAATCGAAATTGTGGATTCAGAGGAAATGATCAATATCATCCTGGCAGAGATCGGTTCCGTCGTCGAACGCGGGCTCATTGAGGTGAGCGATACGAATATCATCAAGTGCTGCGCGAAAAGTTCGTAGCGATGCCTACCCATGACTATCCAATCCCTGGACACACAGCTGCTTCTCCTGATCAATCACGGCACTGAAAATACTCTGTTCGATATTTTGATGCCGGCACTCTCCTATCAGGGCTATCTCCTGATCCTCCCCTTTCTGCTCTATATGTTCGTAAGAGGTCGTACGCAGGTAAATTCGAGGGGAAAGGATATCTGACAGCGGCGCTCTGGACCATCGCGATATCCTGCTGCGCTGTCTTTCTCGCGGAATGGGCGGAGGATGTGTTGAAGAACGCTGTTGCCCGTGAAAGGCCGTGCAGGGCGATTGAGGGGATCCGGCTCATTATCGCATGCCCGAAATCATACTCCATGCCGTCCGGTCATGCGATAAGCTCATTTGCCTTTGCAATACCTCTCTTTTACCTGACCCGGGAGTTTATTGCAAATGCGTGGAGGACGTATCCGCTTGTTCTTGCATTGCTGATCGCGTTCTCCAGGATGTATCTGGGGGTCAATTATCCGACGGATGTTCTGGTGGGCGCGTTTCTGGGGACGTTTATTGCACTGGCATTGTCCTTGGGGTATGAGTTTCTTGGGAAAAACCGGACGAAGAAGGCCGCAGTGCCGTGACGGGACCTACTCTTTCCACCCGTGGTTGCCGATCAGTGGAACGAATACGCACGGGATGCTCCGTGAGGTGACCATGCCTTCCGCGGTCTTGACTACCGTGAAAAGTTCTTGTCCATACCGCTCCCCCACCGGGATCACCATCCTGCCGCCCTCTTTGAGCTGTTCCACAAGAGGCGCCGGTATATCGGGTGAGCCCGCGGTCACCATGATCGCGTCAAAGGGCGCCATCTCCTTCCAGCCGTAGGTGCCGTCGTAAATTTTTATCGCAACACTTTTATATCCCAGTCGGTCGAGTGTTGCCCGGGCCTTGTCAGCCAGGGACTTTATGCGCTCCACCGTGTAGACCTTTTCGCACAACTCGGCAAGTACCGCAGCCTGGTAGCCTGATCCGTCCCGATCTCGAGTACCCGTTCCGGGCCCTTGAGGCCAAGTAACTCGGTCATGAGCGCAACCATATAGGGCTGGGACATTGTCTGGCTTTCGCCCAGCGGGAGGGCATTGTCAGTATATGCCATGCCGCGGATGGCCTCGGGCAGGAACTCATGGCGGGGTATTTTGCGCATGGCCGTGAGAACACGCTCGTCCTTTACCCCCCGGTAGACGATCTGTTCGTCTACCATCCGCTGCGTTCCTTTTCAAAGTTGATCACTCGGTGCTCCTGCGATTCAACGGCTGTGCATAGGACATTGTTTCCATGGATTTCATCCTGTCGAACGAAGCGTAGTCCGTCATGTCGAGGTGAATCGGCGTGATCGAGACCATCTTGCGGTCAACAGCGTCGAAATCCGTGCCCTCCTCCCGCTCCCAATCCGGCTCGCCGCCCCCGATCCAATAGTATTTCTTTCCTCTCGGGTCAATGCGTTCCACGGTCATCTGGTGATAAATGCGTTTGCCGAGCCGGGTAATGCGCGTCCCCACCACCTCGGAGAGCGGAAGGTTCGGAACATTGATATTGAGGAGCGTGCCTGCGGGCATCCCCTGTTCAAGCATCCGCCGGGCAGTACAGAGGGCCACCTCCGCTGCCTCGGCAAAACGGAAATTCTCGCGCCCGTTGAGTGAAATGGCCAGGGAAGGGATCCCCAGCAGGATGCCTTCGATGGCCCCCGCAACAGTCCCCGAATAGGTCACATCGTCCCCAAGGTTCGGCCCCTTGTTGATGCCGGAGACCACGAGCCGCGGCGTTTCTTTGAGCAAACCCTTGACCGCCATGTTCACGCAGTCCGTTGTTGTACCATTGACGCTGTACATCGACTCCTTGATCTCTTCGATCAGGAGCGGCCGGTGGAGCGTCATCGAATGGCCCGCCGCGCTCCGTTCCCGGTCAGGGGCAACGATCACCACGGTGTCGAGTTCCCGCAAATGCTTGGCGAGGACCTGGATTCCGGGGGAGTATACGCCGTCGTCGTTCGTTACGAGGATCATGGATCACACCTCTGACAGATATAGGATTGACAGGACGGTCCGGTGTTGACATCCGACTGGATCCGGCAAATATTGCCAAACAGAACTTCCCGCTTCCCTGGTTGAGTAAAAAAAAGGCCCGGAGGTTTTCCGGGCCTTTCAACAATTGGTCGGGGCGAGCCGATTTGAACGGCCGACCACTCGCACCCCAAGCGAGTACGCTACCAGGCTGCGCCACGCCCCGATATATGAATCAAAATCTAAATGACAAAATCCAACTATCTCATTTGCACTTTGAGCCTTGACTTGAAAAATCTATTTTAAAATTTCCAGTATCTCCTTCAGCTCCGTCTTGGCCGTCTCAATAACCGACTCAAGGACCTCCCGGTCCCCTTTGCCGTTCATTTTTTTCCGTGCGCCGGAGATCGTGTACCCGTCTTTATAGAGTAATTGCTTTATCTGGAGAACAGTGTCTAAATCTTTTTTACTATAGAGGCGTTGTCCCGATTTACCCTTGTTCGGTTTGAGTTGAGGGAACTCGCTTTCCCAGTAGCGCAGTACGTACTGTTCCAGCCCGGACAAGCGGCTGACCTCACCGATCCGGTAAAAGAGCTTACTCGACTGTTGTTGTTGGGGATTCGATGACATGCTCTTTGAAAATCATGCTGGGTCTGAAGCTAACGACGCTCCGTGGCGTGATCTCGATCTCTTGGCCTGTCTTCGGATTACGGCCTTTTCTCGAGTTCTTCTTCCGGACCACGAAGTTGCCGAATCCCGAAAGTTTCACCGTCTCGCCCTCTTTCAGGACCAGCTTGATCATATCCAGAATCATCTCCACCAATTCTTCCGCTTCCTGCTTCGGCAAGCCAACCTTGTCAAAAACTTCTGAGATGATATCTGCTTTGGTCATACAGACCTCCTCTACGGAGCATAATATAGTGCATAAGCACTTCAAAGTCAAGGCAAAATCCACGCTTGTCCAACCACATCAGGCGCCCAGGGTCAGGACCTATGATGCATATCATAGCCATCGGCATGCGTTTTATGCTAAGAAAATAGGTCTTCATTTCGAGAAGGGCTTGACTGGTGATTTCAAATAACATAAAAAAATTTATGCTACACTTGATTTGTTACGATTCTTCGCATACCGGAACACACTGCACATACTGAGGCGTGAGGTATGATGACTTTTCTGTTCGTTTGTGCAATAAGGTGCGTTCCCATTGCGATTGTTATTCATTTTTCAGCCAAGCCACCCTATAACGAGGGGCCTTCATATAGGGTACGTACCAATTCAGCCTCCGGGCAAAAGAAACAATAATAACCACATTATAACATGGTTCCTCACTACAGCGTATTGTCATTTAGAGAACAGTGAGCAAGCCACCGGGCTGATCAAAATAGATAAACCAAGGAAAAGGAGGGTCAATGTATGAAAAGGAACCAGGTATCGATCATTGTTCTATCAGTGGTGCTCAGCATGGTCATGACGTTCCATGCCGGGTCGGGCGAAGCGGCAAAGCTAAAAGTATCAAAAGAAGGTCAGGCCTGCATAGGTTGTCACGAGGCACAGTCACCAGCCTTTGTCACGGAATGGAAGCTGAGCACCCACGCGGCAAAAGGCGTAGACTGCTACACCTGCCACAAGGCGGAGAAGTCCGATCCTGATGCCATGGAGCACAATGGATATACGATCGCGATCCTCGTCACTCCCAAGGACTGCGGCAAATGCCACGCTAAGGAAGAAAAGGAGATGACCGAGAGCCACCATGCCAAAGCCGGGGACATCCTCAATTCCGCGGACAACTATCTCGGCGAGGTCGTGGGTGGACAGGAGGCCGTTGCGGTCGGCTGTCTGCAGTGCCATGGAGGTATTGTCAAGGTCCTGGCAAATGGTAAGCTCGACACCAATAGCTGGCCGAACACGGGCATCGGCAGAATAAACCCCGACGGCTCCAAGGGGTCCTGCTCGGCCTGCCATGCGCGCCACAGTTTCTCAAAAGCGCAGGCACGAGAACCCCAGACCTGCGGTAAATGCCATCTCGGCCCTGACCATCCGCAGATGGAAGTATATCAGGAATCAAAGCACGGGATCCTTTACGAGGCCAACAAGGAACGGATGAACATGCACAAGGACAAGTGGGTCGTTGGACAGGATTATTCCGCCGCCCCCACCTGCGCCACCTGCCATATGAGCGCCACGCCGACCCAGGCAGTGACCCATGACGTAGGCGCCCGGATCAGCTGGACGCTTCGGCCGCCCATTTCGAAGAAGATGGAGAACGCGGATAAAAAGCGCGCTGCCATGCAGAACGTCTGTAACAGCTGCCATTCAACGCCCTTCGTGGAAGGGTTCTATAAACAGTTCGATAATCTTGTCAATCTGTATGACGACAAATTCGCAAAACCCGCGACCGCGATCAGGCAGGAACTGATGGACAAGGGCAAGCTTACAAAGGCGAATTTCGACGACAAGCTGGACTGGATATACTGGGAGCTGTGGCACCATGAAGGCAGAAGAGCAAGGCACGGCGCGGCCATGTCCGGCCCCGATTATGCGTGGTGGCATGGTATCTATGATGTGGCCAAGAACTTCTATACCGAGTTCCTGCCCGAGGTAAAGAACGTTGCCGGTCCGGAGCTCTATAACGAGATCGTGAAACAATACCTCGAGACCGATGTCAGGCACGAGTGGTATACCAAGGGCATGACCAAAGAGCAGCTTGACAAGATCCAGAAGTTCTACAATGAGCGGTATGGCGGTACAACCGCAAAATAGAAACACTGTGGCGGGGCAGAGATGCCCCGCTTTTTTTGTTCCCCGCTGATAACAAATGAAGCACCACGTATGACTTGCCCCGCATGCGCATCCTATATTCCAGCGTCGAGCAGTGTCACCTGTTTGCAGTCATCTCCTGCTTGACTTTATCCCCCTCTGTGCTATTCTTTGCACATGACGCAACCAACAGCAGACACAACCGCGCTCTGGCCGCTCGGCGTGTATTTCCTCGCAGTCATCGTCCTCGTATCGATCATCATCGTCCTCTCCTCGCTCCTCGGCGAACGGCACCGGGAAAAACAGACCGATGAGCCCTATGAGTCGGGGATCGTGTCCACCGGCACGGCACGGGTGCGCTTTGACATCAAATTCTACCTCATCGCCATGTTCTTCGTCATCTTCGATCTCGAGGCCGTGTTCATCTTTGCCTGGGCAGTGTCCATCAGGGAGAATGGATGGTTGGGCTATGGGGAGATGCTGGTCTTCATCGGTGTCCTGACTGCCACGCTCGTCTATCTCTGGCGGATCGGCGCACTGGAGTGGGGAACATTTGCAAAATCAATTTCAAAGTTCAAAGATCAACGTTCGAAATAAAAAAAACAACAAGCGTGAAATTTGAATTTTTTTGGTTAAGGATTGATTTAAACTTTGAATTTTGACATTTGAACTTTCCGAAAGGCTTCATGAACTATTCTTTAACCAGACCTGACCACGGTTCCGCGGAAGACGCGATGCGCCAAAGCGTGATCCTCACGACGATGCAGGACATGCTCGCCTGGGGGAGGAAGAACTCCATCTGGCCGTTCAACTTCGGCCTCTCCTGCTGCTATGTTGAAATGGCCACGAGTCTGACGAGCAAGTACGATATTGCGCGCTTCGGCGCGGAGGTGATCCGCGGAACGCCGCGAGAGGCGGACATGATGATCGTTGCCGGTACGGTGTTCATCAAGGTGGCGCCGATCATCAAGCGGCTCTATGAACAGATGATGGCGCCGCGATGGGTCATCTCCATGGGTTCCTGCGCCAACTCCGGCGGCATGTACGACATCTACAGCGTGGTCCAGGGCGTGGACAAGTTCATGCCCGTTGACGTGTACGTGCCCGGTTGTCCTCCCCGGCCCGAGGCCTTTATGGAAGGTCTGCTGATGCTGCGTGAGCAGGTCGGCAAAGAACGCAGGCCCTTGAGCTGGATCGCCGGGCCGCAGGGCATCGTGCGGCCGGAGAAACCGTGCATGCGGGACCTGAAACGGGAAGAGCGGCAAAAGGCCACGGTCCTGAGATCGCCCGATGAAGTGTAGCGGAATAAGCTCAGATTTCAAAATCTAAAGTACAAATCAAACTACAAAATATAGTTTGCATTTTCATTGCTGTTTCTCTCAAGCTCGTCATTCCTGCGGCGGCAGGAATCCAGTCTTTTCATAAAACCGCTGGATGCCGGATCAAGTCCGGCATGACGAAAAAGGATATTAAATACAGACTCAAAATAATCAAATTAAACATTGACGTTTTGACATTCCTTTAAACTCTGAGCTTTGTAATTTGACATTTGCATTCACCCTATGCCCTCAAACAACCCCATCATCACTGACCTCAAAACAACCTTCGGCGACTCCATTCTCGCCGAACAGACCACGCGCGATGAGATCCCCACACTCTGGGTGTCACACGACAAGGTCAACGATGTTTTGAGACATCTTAAGACAGGTGTCGACCGTCCCTATAAGATGCTCTACGACCTTACGGCCATCGATGAGCGCGTTCGCAATCATCGCCAGGACCAGCCGGCGAGTGAATTCACGGTCGTATATCATCTCCTTTCCTTTGACCGGAATGAGGACATCCGCATCAAGGTGCCGCTCACGGAATAATCCGCCGTCATTCCCCACGATCACCAACCTCTGGCAGTCAGCCAATTGGTACGAGCGCGAGGTTTGGGACCTCTTCGGGATAACGTTCGACGGCCACCCGCACTTGAAAAGGATCCTGATGCCTCCGACCTGGAACGGCCATCCCCTTCGCAAGGACCACCCTGCGCGGGCCACCGAGATGGGCCCGTTCGAGCTGTCTGATGAAAAAGAAGAAAAAGAGCAGGCCGCGCTCAAGTTCAGACCCGAAGATTGGGGATTGAAACGCGTTTCTGAAGACTCGGACTTCATGTTCCTGAACCTCGGGCCACAGCACCCCGGCACCCATGGACTGTTACGCATCGTCCTACAGCTCGATGGCGAGGAGATCGCCGACGCCGTGCTCGACATCGGCTATCACCACCGCGGCGCTGAAAAGATGGCCGAACGCCAGTCCTGGCACACCTATATCCCCTACACCGACCGCGTCGACTACCTTGGCGGCGTTATGAACAATATGGCTTACTGCCTTGCGGTCGAAAAGCTCGCGGGCATCGAGGTGCCTGACCGGGCAAAGACCATCCGCGTGATGATGGCCGAGCTCTTCCGCATCGCGAGCCATCTTGTCTGGTACGGCACCTTTGCCCAGGACGTGGGCGCGCTGTCGCCGGTGTTCTATATGTTCACGGACCGCGAGCGTATCTTCGATATCGTCGAGGCGATCTGCGGCGGACGCATGCATCCTGCGTGGTTCCGGATCGGCGGCGTGGCCATGGACCTGCCGAAGGGATGGGACAGGCTCGTGCGCGACTTTCTCAAATACCTGCCTCCCCGGCTCAAGGAATACGACACGATCGTGATGCGGAACAGGATATTCAAGGCCCGCACCAAGGGTGTCGGCATCTATACCAAGGACGAGGCCATCGACTGGGGAGTGACCGGTCCCGGTCTCCGCGCCTGCGGATTCGATTGGGACTTTAGAAAGAAGCGGCCGTATTCCGGCTATGAGAACTTCGAGTTCGATATCCCCACGGCAACCCATGGCGACTGCTACGACCGCGGGGTCGTGCGCGTCGAGGAAATACGACAGAGCCTGCGCATTATCGAACAGTGCGTGAACAACATGCCTGAAGGCGGATACAAATCAGACCATCCGCTCACGACGCCGCCCCGCAAGGAACGCACCATGCATGACATCGAGACGCTCATCAACCACTTCCTCGGCGTCAGTTGGGGACCGGTGATACCTGCCGGCGAGGCGTTCATGGGCATCGAGGCGACCAAGGGGAACAACGGATACTATCTCATCAGCGACGGCAATACCATGTCCTACCGTACCCGCATCAGGACCCCTTCGTTCGCCCATATGCAGATGGTGCCGAAGATCAGCAAGGGGCTGATGATCGCCGACCTTGTGGCGATCATCGGGAGCATTGATTTTATTCTGGCGGATTTGGATAGATGATTAGAATTCTCCCTCTCCCTGTGGGGAGAGGGCTGGGGTGAGGGGGGAAGTTGAAACGACCCAATATACCGAGAAGCAGAGAACTTCGCAGAAATCAAACTGACGCGGAAAGAAATCTTTGGTCGCTCTTACGCGATCGACGATTGGCTCGTATTAAATTCAGACGACAGTTTTCTATCGACAAATACATCCTGGACTTCTATGCACCTGAATTGCAAATTGCCATTGAAGCAGACGGCGGCCAGCATTATGAAAATAAGGGCGCGACGCATGACGCAGAGAGAGAAAAGGCGCTGTCAGCGCGGGGCATACATATTATCAGATTCAACAATAGGGATATATTGCTAAACAAAGAAGGAATATACGAAGCAATTTTGAGAGCAATAGAACAAAGACAACACACCCCCTCACCTCTATCCTCTCCCCTCGGGGAGAGGAGGTAAATTGAAATGCTGAGCGAAATCGAAATACAGAAAATCAACGTTGAACTGGCACACTGCGTGACGAAGCAGTCAGCTTCAATTGAAGCGCTGAACATCGTACAGCGCCACCAAGGCTGGGTATCGGATGAGAGCCTCAAGGAAGTTGCGCGAATGCTCGAGATGACGCCCGATGAGTTGGATGCAGTTGCGACATTTTACAGTTTTATTTTTCGGAAGCCAGTGGGCAGGCACGTGATCCTGATATGTGACAGCATCAGTTGCTGGGTCATGGGCTACAATCCGCTGTTGCAACTTCTGAAGACGACCCACGGCATTCGATTCGGAGAAACGACAGAGGACGAGCGTTTCACACTCCTCCCCATCTCCTGCCTCGGCGCCTGCGACCGCGCCCCGGCCATGATGGTTGGTGAGGACTTGTACGGGCCCGTGACCCCGGAGATGATGGAAAAGATCCTGGAGAATTACCCATAGTCAAATAAAGTACCATGGAACGACCACTCACAAAAAACATACGCGCTGGCCAGGAGCCGCTTTCTCTGAAAGACTACGAGAAAACCGGCGGCTACCAGTCTGTGCGCAAAGCGCTTGCGATGTCTCCGCAGGATGTCCAGAACATCGTCAAGGCATCGAACCTGCGCGGCCGCGGAGGAGCTGGTTTTCCTACGGGCGCAAAGTGGAGCTTCGTTCCCATGGGAAAAGACGCGCCGCGCCCTAAATATCTGGTCGTGAATGCCGACGAGATGGAGCCGGGAACATTCAAGGACCGGATGTTGCTTGAAGGCGACCCCCACCAGATCATCGAGGGTGTGATCACCAGCGCCTATGCCATTGAAGCGCAGCAGGCATTCATCTTCATCCGCTGGGCATACAAACTGGCGGCGCATCGGCTTGAAGCGGCCATTGCCGAAGCTTATGAGCACAACTATCTCGGCACGAATATCCTCGGCTCTGGCTTCAATCTCGACCTCCGCATCCATGCGAGTGCGGGCCGCTATATCTGCGGCGAGGAGACCGCGCTTTTGAACGCCCTTGAAGGGAAACGTGCCACGCCGAGAGCGAAGCCGCCCTTCCCCCAGGTCTGCGGCCTCTTCGGCAGACCCACGATCGTGAACAATGCGGAAACTATCGCGAACATACCTCATATCGTGAACAACGGACCTGATTGGTTCAAGGGTTTGAGCTCAAGCCCTGACGGCGGGACCAAGTTGTACGGTGTCAGCGGCAGGGTAAGGAAGCCCGGGGCATGGGAACTGCCCATGGGCATGACCATCCGGGAGCTGCTTGAGGAGCACGCGGGCGGCATGCTGGACGGCTATCAGTTCCGCGGCTTGATCCCCGGAGGTGCTTCAACCGACTTTCTGGTTGCAGAACATCTGGATATCAAGATGGACTTCGACTCGGTCATGAAAGCCGGCAGCCGCATGGGCACCGGCACCATGATCGTGCTCGACGACAAGACCTGCCCTGTCGGGTTTGTCCACAACCTTGAAGTCTTTTTCAGACGGGAATCCTGCGGCTGGTGCACGCCCTGCCGCGAAGGCCTCCCGTGGATAGAGAAGATTCTCCATGCGATCGAGACCGGAGGGGGAGAGCCAGGCGACATCGATCTGCTGGCGCAGCAATGCAGGCTGCTCGGTCCCGGCAATACCTACTGCGCTCTTGCGCCGGGCGCCGTTGAGCCGCTCCAAAGCGCGCTCAAGTACTTCCGCGAAGACTTTGCGAAACACATACAGGATAAGAAATGCCCATGGCACTAGATGATCAGCAATCAGAGAAAATATGTTTACGATCTATATAGACAATAAACCCCATCAAGTCAAAGAAGGCCAGAACCTCCTCCAGGCCTGCCTCTCGCTGGGGTTCGATCTCCCCTACTTCTGCTGGCACCCTGCCCTGCACTCTGTGGGCGCATGCCGTCAATGCGCTGTCAAACTGTTCAAGGATGACAAGGATACGCGCGGCAGGATCACCATGTCCTGCATGACACCGGTTGCCGAGGGAATGCGATTATCTATTGACGATGCCGATGCTCGGGCCTTCAGGTCGAGCGTGATCGAATGGCTCATGTTGAACCATCCCCATGATTGTCCGGTCTGCGACGAGGGCGGCGAATGTCACCTTCAGGACATGACGGTCATGACCGGCCATACTTACCGGCGGACGCGGTTCAAAAAACGCACTCAACGGAACCAGGACCTCGGCCCTTTCATCAATCATGAAATGAACCGGTGCATCCAATGCTATCGCTGTGTCAGGTTCTATCGTAATTATGCGGGTGGCCGCGACTTTTCTGTATTCGCGTCCCATGATAACGTCTATTTCGGCAGGCATGAAGAGGGCGCGCTCGAAAACGTGTTCAGCGGGAACCTGGTCGAAGTCTGCCCCACCGGGGTTTTTACGGATAAAACGCTCAAACAGCACTTTACTCGAAAATGGGACCTTCAGACCGCGCCGTCGATCTGCGTTCATTGCGGCATCGGCTGCAACACGATTCCCGGTGAACGGTACGGCACCCTCCGCAGAATATTGAACCGCTACAATTATGAGATCAACGGTTATTTCCTCTGCGACCGCGGCAGGTTTGGATATGAATTCGTGAACAGCGGGCGCAGAATCAGAAAAGCGCTGCTTAAAGCAACTGCACAGGAAGGCCAGGCACCTGCGGACAAGACCGCAGCGATCAGCAGGATCAAGAAGATGCTGTCCCAAAACAAAGTCATGATCGGCATCGGATCGCCCCGTGCGTCGCTTGAATCGAACTTTGCCCTTCGCACCCTTGTCGGTCCTGACAACTTCTGCTCAGGCCTGTCCGGCCAGGAACACACGCTCATGGGGTCTATCGTAGACATTCTTCAAAAAGGTCCTGCGCGCACGCCTTCCCTGCATGAGATCGAGTCTGCGGATGCGGTTTTTGTTCTCGGTGAAGATGTGACCAACACAGCCCCGATGCTCGCGCTCTCGATCCGTCAGTCAGCTCAGAACAAGCAACGCGAGACAGCGGCAGCTATGAAGATACCCGGCTGGGACGATAATGCGGTCAGGAACGCGGGACAGAATTCAGAAACACCGATCTACATAGCGTCCGGTTCAAAGTCGAAGTTGGATGATGTTGCAACAAAAACCTACCAGGCTTCGGCCGCCGACATCGCAGGGCTCGGTATTGCGGTGGCAAATGAATTGGATCAGCATGTTCCCGCGGTTCCAGACCAATCACCCGATGTCAGAGCGCTAGCAAAGGAAATAGCAGCGGCGCTCAAGAATGCAAAGCGTCCAGTTATCGTGAGCGGCACCGGATGCATGAGCCAGGCGATCATTGAGGCAGCCGCCAATATTGCATGGGCCCTTTGCTCGATTGGGAAGCAGGCCGGCCTCTGTTACACGGTCCTGGAATGTAATACCATGGGACTCGCTCTCATGAAGGGTAAGAACCTGGATGAGGCATTCAAATCCATCCGGGACGGTCAGGCCGATACGATGATCATCCTTGAAAATGACCTTTTTCGCAGGGCTGATGCAAAGATCGTCGATGAAGTATTGGATCATGCAAAGAACATCATCGTGCTTGACTCCCTGGTCAATCCGACATCATCAAAAGCGGATGTCGCCCTGCCCGCTGCTACTTTTGCGGAAGCCCAGGGAACTTTGATGAACAATGAAGGCCGGGCACAGCGGTTCTATCAGGTATTCAAACCGAACCATGACATTCAGGAAAGCTGGAAGTGGATCCGTGATATACTGGCCACGATCGGAAAATCGACAACATGGCAATCTTTCGATGACATCGCGAAAGATATGTCAGCTGCAATGCCGGTATTCGGACCTGCCGTGAGTAGTGCGCCATCCGCTGATTGGAGGATACAAGGGCAGAAGATCCCTCGCCAGCCGCACCGCTACAGCGGGCGCACAGCCATGATCGCCAACATCCGCTTGCATGAACCAAAGCCGCCGAATGACGCTGATTCTCCCCTTGCTTTTTCCATGGAGGGATATCAGGACCAGCCTCCCCCGTCGCTGATCACCCGCTACTGGTCGCCGGGCTGGAATTCCGTCCAGGCCTTGAACAAGTTCCAGCAGGACGTGGGCGGGCCCCTCAAAGGCGGTGATATAGGGGAAAGCCTGATTGGGGCGGGAACAACAGTTCAGCCTGTGTATTTCAATCTCACGACGGAAGCTCTAAATCATACGAAGGGTAAACAGGCGGAGATACCTGTTTATAACATCTTCGGATCAGAAGAATTGAGCGCACAATCACCGGCTATCGTTGAACGTGCAAAATTGATCCACTCAGAATAGATCAGATAAGCCATGACTGAAACGATATTACATCTCATCATTCTCTTCAGCATCCTCTTCGTGGTGCTTACCATCGGCAGTATGCTGATCTGGCTCGAGCGCAGGCTCCTGGCGCTGTGGCAGGACCGGTATGGCCCGAACCGGGTGGGGCCGTTCGGCCTCTTGCAGGTGCTGGCGGACTCGATCAAGATATTCGCGAAGGAAGACTGGGTCCCGCCTTTTGCGGACAAGGCCGTGTTCATTATCGCACCGGCGGTGATCATGGTAGTCGTGCTCATGTCCTTTACCGTCATCCCCTTTGCGCCGGGCATCGAGGTCGTTGACCTGAACATCGGGCTGCTGTTCTTCCTCGCCATGTCGTCCATGGGCGTTTACAGCGTGGCCCTGGCGGGCTGGGCATCGAACAGCAAGTATTCGCTCCTCGGCGGCCTGCGCTCGGTCGCGCAGATGCTGAGCTACGAGGTCTTCATGGGCCTGTCGCTCATGGGCGTGGTAATGCTCGCGGGGTCCTTCAACCTGCGCGAGATCGTTGAGGCGCAGCAAGGCGGATGGTTCATCCTACCGCAGTTCATCGGGTTCGTCGTTTTCTTCATCGCCGGTATTGCGGAGACGCACCGCCTGCCCTTTGACCTTCCCGAGGCCGAGAGCGAGCTTGTCGCCGGGTTCCATTCCGAATATTCGGGAATGAAGTTCGGCATGTTCTTTATCGGCGAGTATCTGGCGATCACGCTCATCTCGGCGCTCACGGTAACGCTGTTCTTTGGCGGATGGCTGGGACCGCTGCTGCCGCCCGTGATCTGGTTTTCCTTAAAGACATTCGTGTTCATCTGTTTCTTCATCCTGCTCCGGGCATCGCTCCCCCGGCCGAGGTATGATCAATTGATGTCCTTCGGGTGGAAGGTGATGCTGCCGCTGTCGCTGGTGAATCTCGTGGTGACGGGATGGATTATTCTAATTAAAACTGGTTAAGTTCTTTGACAGGATAACAGGATTGACAGGATAAGAGCGAGAATCTGTCGGAGGCCAATTGGAATACAAAGAACTGACTGAAAAAATCATTGCCTGTGCATATCGCGTTTATAATAAAATGGGTGCAGGATTTCTTGAAAGCGTTTATGAGAAATGCTTGGTTATTGAATTACGAAAAGCAGCGTTAAAGGTCGAGACTCAAAAACCATACAAGTATATTATGACGGCGAACTCGTCGGCGATTTTATTGCAGACCTTATTGTAAACGATACGGTTATTCTCGAACTGAAGGCCATAAAGCAGCTTGTCAAGGTACACGAAGTTCAATTAGTGAATTATCTCGTTGCGACAGGGAAACCTATCGGACTTCTCATTAACTTTGGTGAAGATAAAGTCGAAATCAAGCGCAAGCTCAGGCGATTGAAGTAGCATTATCAGATTTTATCCTGTTCTCCTGTCAAAAAGGATTTATGTTCAGTATTCTTAAATCGATCTACACGGTCTTCATGACCATGTTCCGGAAGCGGGCGACGATCCAATACCCCGAGGAGAGGCCCACCATCCCTCCCCGGTGGCGCGGACGGATCATCCTCTCCCGCGACCCCGATGGTGAGGAACGATGCGTGGCATGCAACCTCTGCGCGGTCGCATGCCCGGTAGGCTGTATCGCGCTTCAGGCCACCGAGGATGCGTACGGAAGACGGTACCCCGAATTCTTCAGGATCAATTTCTCGCGCTGTATCTTCTGCGGATACTGCGAGGAGGCATGCCCGACCTACGCGATCCAGCTCACGACGGATTTCGAGATGGGTGAGTACGTGCGGCAGAACCTTGTGTATGAAAAGGAAGACCTGCTCATCAGCGGACCGGGTAAGTATCCTGATTATAACTTCTACCGGGTCGCAGGGTTGGCCATCAAGGGGAAGGACAAAGGTGAGGCGGAGAATGAAGATATGCCTGTGGACACGAAAAGCCTGATGCCCTGAGCAATCGTTTCTCGCCAAGCGCGAAGGTCGTAAAGAATGACTTCACTATGACAATATTATTTTATATTGCAGCTCTCGTTGCGGTCCTGTCGACCCTCCTGGTCATCACCAGGACGAACACGGTGCACGCGCTCCTGTACCTTATCGTTTCGCTTCTGGCCGTGGCGATGATTTTCTTTATCCTCGGCGCTCCTTTTGTCGCCGCCCTCGAGGTCATCATCTATGCCGGGGCCATCATGGTGCTCTTCATCTTCGTGATCATGATGCTGAACCTCGGCGGAGCGCACGCGAAAGAGGAAGCGCTGCTGCTTACTCCGGGAATATGGAAAGGACCGGCGATTCTCTGCCTGTTCCTTGCATCGGAATTGATCTATCTGTTCACCATGGAACACGCGAGAATCTCTGCTATTACTGAAATCACACCCAAACAGGTAGGCATTGCATTGCTTGGTCCGTACGTACTGGGTGTGGAACTGGCGTCCATGCTGCTTCTGGCAGGACTGGTCGGCGCCTACCATCTCGGCAGGCCGCACAAGCATTAAAGGAGCATCATGATTCAAAACATCCCCATGGAACACGGCCTCATCCTCGCTGCGATACTCTTCGTGCTCGGGCTCATCGGGGTACTCGTGCGCAGGAACATCGTGTTCATGCTCATGAGCGTCGAGATCATGCTGAACGCGGTGGGCCTGGCCTTCGTGGTCGCCGGCGCGCGATGGGGACAGGTGGATGGACAAGTCATGTTCATTTTCATTCTGACCATGGCTGCAGCAGAAGTTTCCGTAGGGCTCGCGCTCGTGCTCCAGCTATACCATAATTTTAAGACTCTGGACACCGATGTTGTAAGCAGGATGAAAGGGTAGAAGCATCCCCTCCCTTGATGGGAGGGGACTGAGGGGAGGGTGAAAAGTCGGAACTTACCCCCACCAACCTCCCCCATTAAAGGGGGAGGCTACAACCTGACTATGAACGAATTTCTCTTCCTCATACCCGCTCTGCCTTTTGCCGGATTCCTTGTCCTGGCGCTGATAGGCCGCCGTCTTTCGAGGACGACTATCGCCTTCGTAGGCGCAGGCTCGGTGGGAATGTCCGCGCTCCTTGCCGTTCTCATGGCGATTCGAGTTCATCGGCAATCCACCGCAGGGTCACGCCATCACCCAGACGCTCTGGACGTGGATGGAGTTCGAGGGATATTCGCAACCGATCTCCTTCTCTCTCGATGCCCTTTCGCTGGTCATGATACTGATCGTCACCATTGTGGGATTGGTTATCCACCTTTATTCTACGGAATACATGATCGAAGACGAGGGCTATAGCCGCTTCTTCGCGTATATGAACCTCTTCGTGGGCTCGATGCTTCTCCTCGTGCTCGCCGACAACCTGCTGCTCCTGTACCTCGGGTGGGAAGGTGTCGGGCTTTGCAGCTATCTCCTGATCGGCTTCTGGTATTCGGACCCAACAAACGGCCGTGCCGCGAGAAAGGCCTTCATCGTGACACGCGTCGGCGACACTGCCATGGCATTGGGTCTTTTCCTCCTGTTCACGAACCTCGGCACCCTGAATATTCAGGAGCTGATGACCCTCGCCCCGAAACAATGGTCTGTTGGTTCTGAAACCGCGGTTCTTGCCGCCGCCCTTCTGCTTGGCGGGGCTCTCGGAAAATCAGCCCAGCTACCCTTCCAGGTATGGCTGCCCGACGCCATGGCAGGTCCCACGCCTGTCAGTGCCCTGATCCACGCAGCAACCATGGTCACCGCCGGCGTGTACCTTATTGCACGGACCCATGTCCTGTTCGAGCTCGCGCCTGTTGTGCAATCGGTGATCGCTGTCCTCGGAGCAGCCACGCTTCTGGTCGCGGGCCTCAGCGCGATGGCGCAAAAAGACATCAAGCGCGTCCTCGCCTACTCCACCATCAGCCAGCTCGGATACATGTTCCTGGCCCTTGGCGTGGGCGCCTGGTCCGCAGCCATCTTCCACCTCATGACACACGCGTTCTTCAAGGCGCTCCTGTTCCTCGGCGCTGGCGCAGTGATCCTTGCCCAGCACCACGAGCAGGACATGTTCAAGATGGGAGGTTTGAAGAACAAACTTCCGGCCGTATTCTGGACATTTCTGATCGGTTCAGCTTCCTTGTCCGCCCTTCCGCTCGTGACAGCGGGATTCTACAGCAAGGACCTGATCCTGTGGAAAGCCTGGTCATCCGGTTCAGGTAGCATGGCCTTGTGGGCTGCCGGACTCTTCGGTGCGTTCATTACGTCGATCTACACCTTCCGCATGGTTTTCCTCACCTTCTTTGGAGAATTAAAAACACCGGTAAGCCATAAGCCGGGGGCAAAGATGCTCGCACCGCTCATCATCCTTGCCGTACTCTCGATCATCGGAGGGTTTGTGGAGCTGCCGGAGACGCTCGGGAACCAGCCCCTGTTCTCGAACTTCCTGCGGACGGTGTTCAGCGAAAAGGCCATTGAACCCGTCGTCGGTGAAGGCATGCTCCAGATCATCGCGTCGATCGTTTCCCTTTCAGGCATCTTCATCGCCTACCTGTTCTTTGTCCGATGGTCCTCAATACGCTGATCGGATCGCCCGTGTACGCACGTTCGAGTCGATCAGAAAATTCTGGCTCGCTGGATGGGACTTCGACGCGATGTATGACCGTCTTTTTATACGGCCATTTATGTGGCTCACGCGCATCAGCAGGCATGATCTCATCGATTCCGGGTATGCCGGCATCGCGTCATTGAATCGTGTGCTGAGCACAACACTGAGTAAGACCCAGACCGGCAACATCAGGTGGTACGCGATGGCGATGGTCGTAGGCGCGGTAGTGTTTTTGGGGATCGTGATGCTTCTTCAATAGAGCTGTAGCCCCTCCCCTAGTGGGAGGGGTTGGGGAGGGAAGGCATTTTGACGCTTGATCTAACCAAGAAGGCCAAAAACCTACGGAAAAACGCTACTGACGCAGAAAGATTCTTATGGAAGCACCTGCGTTTTAAGCAAGTTGAAGGATTGAAGTTCAGGAGACAAGAACCAATCGGCAACTACATTGTGGATTTTGTATGTTATGAAAAAGCTGTAGTCGTTGAAGTTGATGGTGGTCAGCATTCTGAAGCAGTTGATTCACATCGGGATATCTGGCTAATGTCACAAGGGTTCTCTGTTTTAAGATTCTGGAATCATGAAGTACTTACAAAAATCGAAGGGGTTTTGGAAATGATTCTAAGAACCTGCTCTCAGAAATCACCCTCCCCAACCCCTCCCATCAAGGGAGGGGCTACTACATGATCCTAATCTGGCTCATCATCATACCGCTGATCGGCGGACTGCTGGCATGGTTCTTCGGGAACAGGAACAACACCCTGTCCCGGTGGCTGTCCCTCGCCGCGCTCGCACTCGACGCCGTCCTGCTGTTATCATTCTGGTCGAGCGCCGCCATCCGACTCGATCTCACTCAAAGCGCCTGGCTGACCGAAATAAACAAACCGTGGATCCCTCAGCTCGGCATCAGCCTGCACCTCGCAATGGACGGCCTGAGCCTCGTACTCGTGGCGCTTACCCTGTTTCTCGGTATCATCTCCGTCATCTGCTCCTGGACCGAGATCCGAGAGCGCGTTGGGTTCTTCCACATGAACCTGCTCTGGATCCTCGCGGGGATCCTCGGCGTGTTTCTGGCCGTGGACCTGTTCCTGTTCTACTTCTTCTGGGAGTTGATGCTCATCCCGATGTACTTCCTGATCAACATCTGGGGGCACGAGAACCGCGTCTATGCATCGCTCAAGTTCTTCATCTTCACCCAGGCAGGCGGCCTGCTGATGCTCCTTTCGATCCTTGCACTCTATTTCATACATGGCCAGGACACGGGCGTTTATACCTTCGATTACTCGCTGCTGCGCCATATCGCCTTGTCTTCCCAGGCAGCGTTCTGGATCATGCTCGGGTTTGTCATTGCGTTTCATTGTAAAGCTGCCGGTCGTCCCGTTCCATCCCTGGCTGCCTGATGCCCACACCGAGGCACCGACAGCAGGAAGCGTTGTCCTTGCCGGGCTCCTGCTCAAGACCGGGGCCTATGGACTTCTGCGCTTCGTGCTGCCGCTCTTCCCCGATGCTGTTGCGACCATTGGACCGATAATGCTGGTGCTGGGCGTCATCGGTATCATCTACGGCGCTCTGCTCGCGTTTGGCCAAACCGATTTGAAGCGTCTCGTGGCGTATACCAGCGTGAGCCACATGGGCTTTGTGCTCATCGGCATCTTCGCCGGGAATCAGATCGCCCTCTCAGGCGCGACCATGCAGATGGTGGCCCACGGCATCAGCACGGGCGCGCTGTTCATCATCGTCGGGATGATCCAGGAGCGCGTCCATACCCGCGAGCTGGGAGGCATGGGCGGGTTCTGGTCAGCGGCGCCGCGACTCGGCGGCTTCGGTCTTGTCTTTGCCCTTGCCTCACTCGGCCTGCCGGGTTTCGGCAATTTCGTTGCCGAGTTCATGGTGCTGATCGGTTCATACCGGACCCACCCCGTGATCACCATGTTCGCCGCCAGCGGGCTTGTTCTGGCCGCGATCTACTCGCTCTGGATCGTCCAGCGCGTGTTCCATGGCAAGAGGCAAGATGGTCTGAAGCTTATTGACCTTTCTTCACGCGAAACAGGCTCGATGGCGGTAATGGTCCTCGTGATACTCTGGCTTGGCCTTTACCCGCGGCCTGTTCTGAAAACAGTCGAACCGCTCCTAAATGCCATTCAATTCGTTAACCACAGAGAACACGGAGAGATTCAGATTCCAGATCATAACAACGCAATGAATCTTCATAAAATAACTACAGAGAACGCCGAGATAAAATCTATTAGATATTCAAAAACCTCTGTGAACTCTGTGGTGAATATTTTGACGTTTCCTGCCTCCAATCAGGGAGGCGGAAAATGAGCATCGCTTACCTGCAGACTCTTTCACCCTTCATCATCCTTGCAGCCACCGCAGTTGTGGTCATGCTGACCATCGCATTTAACCGCAGCCACAAGCTCACTGTCATCCTGACACTCTCGGGACTTTTCCTGTCGGCAGCAAGCCTTCCCCTCGTTTCCTGCACGCTCCCGCGCTTGGTCACTCCTCTTCTCGTGGTCGACCACTCCGCCCTTTTTTATATCGGTCTTATCGTGGCAGCAAGCTTTGCCGTGGCCGGCCTTTCTTATTCCTATCTTGAGATGCAACAAGGACATAGAGAGGAATTCTATCTGCTGCTGATCATCGCCACGCTCGGCTGCTCCGTGCTCGCTGCAGCAGCTCACTTTGCCTCGTTCTTCCTCGGCATTGAACTCTTAAGCGTCTCGCTCTATGCCCTCGCAGCCTATCTCCGGCACAGCGACCGTGGTGTCGAGGCCGGCATCAAGTACCTCATCCTGGCCGCGGTCTCATCTGCATTCATCCTCTTCGGCATGGCGCTGGTGTATGCCGAAAGCGGCAGCATGGCGTTCAGCGGTATCGCTGCTTTCGCAGCAGGTCCGGGAGCTCATCGTCTGATGTTCCTTGCCGGTATCGTGATGATCCTCGTCGGACTTGGGTTCAAGCTCGCCGTGGTTCCCTTCCACATGTGGACGCCCGATGTGTACGAAGGAGCGCCGGCTCCCGTGACGGCCTTCATAGCCACGGTGTCCAAAGGCGCGGTGTTCGCACTCGTGCTTCGTTACTTCACCCTGATCGATATCCATTCCCACACGCCGCTATTCGCGATATTCACCATCATCGCCATCGCGTCGATGTTCGCCGGCAATCTCCTCGCCCTGTTCCAGACAAACGTGAAGCGCATCCTCGCGTACTCGTCGATCTCTCATCTGGGATATCTGCTCGTGACCGTTCTGGCAAGCGGCCCCCTGGCAATGACCGCAGCCGCCTTTTATCTGACGGCGTATTTCATCACCACCCTCGGCGCATTTGGTGTGGTCACCGTGATCTCTGAACAAGACCGCGATGCCGATCGCATGGACGATTATCAGGGCCTTGCCTGGAGAAGACCATGGCTTGCGGGTGTCTTTACCTTCATGCTGTTCTCGCTCGCAGGCATTCCCCTGACAGCCGGATTCGTGGGGAAATTTTACGTCATCGCGGCAGGCGTGGGATCCGCCCTCTGGCTGGTTGTTATTGTGATGATTGGGAACAGCGTTATCGGGCTCTTTTACTATCTCCGGATCATCGTCGCAATGTTCTCTCACTCGGAGCAAGAAGACAAGACTATAGCCGTGCTTTCGCCTTCCGGCAGCATGGTCCTCGCAGCGCTCGTCATCCTGCTCATCTGGCTCGGGGTGTATCCGGGGCCGATGATCGCGATCATACAGAATGCAATGCATTTTTGAAATGATTACAAGATGGAGGGGATGATGATTAATGAAGCATTCATACCTGACTCTCCGATAAATTTATGTCTTCGGGATGTCTGGTTGTATTTCTCCCAAATCTGCACTATCCGGCAATGACGTTACACTCTTCATGAGGAGATCAAAGATACTATTATTTGACTTGTGTTTTAAAACGGGCGGTGTGTGTGATGGGAATGGGCAATAAACGTGGACAGGTAAAAGAGGGTCTCCGTGTCGTATCCGTCTTTGAAGCGGCTAAAGGACTGCTTGTCTTGCTGACCGGGTGCGGGTTGTTGGCGTACATTCATAAGGACATTCACTTGGCTGCCGAGCGGCTGGTCCGGCACTTCCACTTGAATCCCGCCAGCCATTATCCCCGATATTTCTCGATCTGGCCGATCACGTGACTAACGGGCAACTGTGGCTCATGGCGCTCTCTGCCCTGCTCTACGCTGTGGTTCGCTTCGTCGAAGCATATGGCCTCTGGCATGAGCGGCAATGGGCCGAATGGTTCGGTCTTCTTATGGGCAGCATCTACATTCCTCTCGAACTATTCGAGATTGCCCGCGGGGTAACATGGCCAAAAGCCGTTCTTTTGATCGTGAATGTTGGAGTCGTTGGATATCTCTCGATTATCATATACCAATCAAGACAAAAACATAAACTTGCGGGGAAATAATTCGGACGAAATAATGATTCATCCCGAAAGACACCGACCAGCCGAAAGGAGACAACACTGCCCTCTGAGTCCTCTGCATGCACCCGGCGATTATGAGTGCGTGAGCTATGGTTCCCTATACCCTTTGTACCTGCACTGAGATGCAATAAGCTGCAAACGCCCGCAGCGTTCATCAAGCGTCAGCGCAGATGGTAGAATTTGTTTAGTAGAATCTCCACGAGTTCCCGGACTGCCACCAGTCACTCACGCAATAGTGATCCGGACTGGAACAATAAGCACCGTTGTCGTTGTACTCTTCAAGTATGGCCACTATGCAATATTCCCCAGCAGGCGGATTTTGTTGTGCCGTCGAACTGGTAACCTGGATTGCGCTCGTGGAACCAACGTATAATTGATCTGAGCTGGCCGCCCCGGTTCCTGTGAACCTCGGATAAAAGCTCCCGATAATATAAGCATTATCAAACACACCGCTGGAGACAGAATAAGGTACTGCCCACAGACGCGCACGAAGCGAGCCGCAATAAGCATCGGCTGATAAATTATAAATGTTTTGATACTTAACCTGCCACGTCAACGCAGAGGTTGCTGCTGCGTTCGCAGTAGATGAGCTATCCTGGGCAACTATAATGCCGTAATTATAAAACTGTATTCCATTCGTGCCGCTGCCGTTGCCGGCGGTACAGTTGAGGGAAGAATTCGCTGTGACAATAAAATCCTGACCGCCCACATTTGCATCGTTTACCACTGCGGTCAACGCGGATGGACTGAACGTATAGCCTGTTCTCGTTGGCGTAATAGTGTAGCTACCTTTCGCAAGGTTCTGGATGGCGTAATTTCCACTAGCATCAGTCGTGGCCGTTGCCGAACTGACCTCGCTTAAGGCTACAATGACGATAACGCCTTGTAACCCTGCGCCTGATGAGCTAACGGTTCCCGATATCGTATAGGTGCTCGAATTCCCGCCGCTGCAACCAACAACCGTGACCGCCAGCACGAGAACCAGTACCAACAATCTTATATTTCCCAACATACATCCCTCCTGATAAGTAAGATCCGGGAGAAGTTAAGCCGAAGGTTTAACCGTGCTACCTTTTCCGGAAGAATATGGTCCTCTTTTAACGGGCAACCTCACCCATTTGTCTGTCAGACATCCTTGCCTCATGCCAGCAGCATTTGCATAATATCTCTTCTCACCGCCGCCTCTTGATCATGGCGGTGAATACACAGCATCCTGCTATAAACAGGATACTTCGTATGCACGATCGAGGATGGATCAGACGTTGGTTTTGATGCTCTCTTCCTGGATGCCGAGGACCTTCTCAACGATCTCGGCAAGCTCTTCATCGTGGTCGTGGTTCAGGGTAAAGACCCGGCACTGTACAACGCGGGCAGGGATATAGTCAAAGAAATCCTTGAGCGGCTCTTTCTCCACTTTACGCGTCGAGGGATTGAACACGTGGATCTGCCGCTCGCCCATCATAAGCGGGTTGACCGGCCTCGGGTCCTGGCTCGCCATATCCACCCTGAACTGCAGGTCTTTAAGCTTCGGCGAGAGGTGCCTCTTGATGCGGCTCACCAGTTCCCTGGCGTCGATGATGGTCTTCCCTTTTTCGAAGGTTTTCATCGAAAGCGTAACGTCATAGGCCATTTTCCATTTTACTTCACGCGACAGGATGGCCGCCCATTCCCGTCCGAGCGCGGCTGTGGACCCTTCCCCGTTGCCGTCCCATTTCCGCACGGCCTCGAGCAGGGACCAGTCGGTCAGTTCCAGGTATGCCTTGAGGTTCTCAACCGGATTGAATGGAAACAACACCCCCATGGTGTCCTTGAAAAGCTCCTTGAGGTGCTCGTCGATCGCCCGCGTGGTGCGATGGTAGTAGACGTTCGTGTACATATACAACCGGGCATTCAGAAACATGTTCAATGCGGTAAGTCCGGACTTGTGGAGTGTGAGGCCCTTGTCCGTGAAGAACGTGTAATACATCAGCCGGTCGATGTCCACCGCTCCGATGGCCACCCCGCACATGTAGGCGTCGCGCATGACATAGTCGAGGTTGTCGACGGTGTAAATACCCGAGAGAAGGGGCTGAAGGAATACGAGCCACTGCTGTTTTTTTGACGTCGATGCCGGTTGAACTCCCTTGCCGATCAGGAACGCGATCTGCTCGGGGTCCAGCTTCTCCTTCTTTGCGAATTCACCGTTCGGACTTCTCCGGATGTCTCTGATGATCTCCGCCAGCTCGGTCTTGATAATGTGCTGCCCCAGTTTTTCATGGGTCAAGTCGAACTGTTCGAGATAGTTATCGTCGAAAAAATGGCCGAAGGGGCCATGCCCTACGTCATGAAGGAGCGCGGTCACGCGAAGCAGTTCTTCGATAAAGTTTGCCGAAGGACAATCCGGCGCAGCGGCCTTGAGAGACGGGTAAAGGTGACGGGCGAACCGGCCCGCCAGATGCATAGCACCGAGCGAATGCTGGAACCTGCTGTGCTCCGCCGATGGATAGACCCACCGGGCGCTCTGGAGCTGGTAGATCTGGCGCAGTCGCTGCATCCAGAGGGTGTCGATCAGGTCCTTCTCGGTCTTCTCGCCGGTCGCGCGGGGCGTGGTGAACGAGATGTACCCATGGACCGGATCGCCGAGCAGGGCAGTACCATCGTAGAATTCTTCACCTCTGGTGAGTTCGCGCATGGCATGATTATACCGTGAAAAAGGTTGCAGTCAATAGAAAATGCCGTTTTACGCGAAGTCGCCGTATGCGCCGCCGAAGTTTTAACCCTAGCCGGCAAAACACTTCAGCTATTGCTTACGTTACAGATAGCCTTAAAAAAATGCTGTATGATATATTTGTGTTATGATATACTTCAGTCAAGTGGTGAATTGTTCCACAATAGCGGCATGTTGGTATATATCCGGATTACACCCCAAACGCTGAGCAGTCAGTGAAAATAATTTTTAATTCATGTTTCCTCAAGTAATCTACCGTAAATAGGCGTTTTGCTGATATACGGCTTTCATCGTGAACGTAGCAAGCTAAAGTGAGGTCCGCTATGAATCGAAGATCTGGTCACGATAGAAGAAAATTCAATGATCCACATTACAAGGGGCCTGAACGGAGAAGTGAAAAGGACAGAAGGTCTGGCAAAGACCGCAGAACATATAGATAAATTGATGGGATCATAAATGGTCATGAAAATGTTGCGTTTAGTCTTCACTCGCGGGCATGATATCGTTATAAATAAAATGAGATGATACGTGTTCGAGATCAAATGAGCATTGACGAGACTTCTTATTCAGACATTCACAATGATCTTCATGATGGTTTTATTTTGTCGATCAGAGCAGGATAAACGCCATCGCCCCTGATTCAATGGCATAATAAACGGATAGGAAGTCTTTTCTCGAAAGGAACACGCGCGGTATTCCCTCCTCGTGCAGGGTAGACGGTGCATACTTGCCCTGCAGAACCAGGTCTTGCCCGAAGATCAGCAAATTCCTCTCCCTCGGTCCCTCGATCTTTTGTGTGAGCGTCAACGCTCCATGGCTAAGCCTGCTGACACGGCCCAGGACACGCTTGAAGGGAACATCCTTGAGCACCCGGTTCTTGTACTTGAGCTGCATGTTCCTTGCCGCAAAATTGATGATCAGGTATTTCGAGTCCGACTCGTACATCGTCTTTTGAAAAATCAGATAGTCCTGCTCTTGCTTCAACGTCTCGACCCTGGCGTTCAGATGTTTTTTCTGCTCAACGAGCTTTTTCTGCTCAGCATCTCCCTGCTCGGCGCCGCAAATTCCCGCAAGACACAAAAAGAGAACAAGCATCAGGACCGCTGATTTATATTGTAAGATATGCCTCATTCTTAGTAGATGTATACCCTGGTGCCGTTCTTCACTGATGTATGGACTACTTCGAGATCCTCGTCGCCAAGGGAAACGCACCCGTGGGTAAAGTGGGTCCCCAGAAGATTTTTCCACTTTGTGCCATGGATCTTATACCCATTCCCCAGAAGAATGGCATATTTGCCCAGCACATCACGCACGAACCGGTCCGGGTCGTTCGCCGACGGAATGGGCATGTTCTCCTCCACATAGGACCAGTCGGGCCTGATCCAGACCGGGTTCCGTTCCTTGCCGAGGACCGTGAACGAACCCAAAGGGCTCTCAAAATACCAGCTTCTCCCCCTCTCCTCTTTCAGGAACTGGTGGCTGCCGGACCCCACGATCGCCGTCATCAGGACAGTGTTTCCCTGTCTCATCGTAAGCCGGTTGCTTTTCGTGTCCACGACCAGATAGAGCTCACCGTCGTCCATATCCCTGAGCATGTTCCTGAGCCCCTGATTTTCTTCTTCAAGCTGTGCTGCCTGCTGTCGCAGCTGCTGGATTTCATTGCTGAGAGCTTTGACCGGCGTGGGTGGAGCCGGACCTTCTGCCCATGCGGGAGACGAGAGCGCAACAACAGCCAAAACAATTAACACTGCTACGACGGTGCGGAGACAGGGGAAAAAAGAGGATATTGATGGATGGCAAGAAGATTGAATGTTCTCCCGTCCTTCCTCCCTCACGTCTCGAGTCCCTCGTCCAACGTCCATCGTCTCTCGCTCCTCTTTTCTCATCACCCTCATCACTATCCCAAAAATATCTTCCCCGGGTTCAATATATTATTCGGATCAAGAGCATATTTGATCCTTTTCATCGCCGCGATAGCCTCCTGCCCCAGTTCCATCGGCAGGTAGGCGGCCTTTGACAAACCGATCCCGTGCTCGCCGGTGATGCTCCCGCCAAGGCGCAGTGTGGACGCGAAGACCTCTTTGACCGCCATTTCAGCCTTCTGCAGGTCCGCTTCATCGTACATGATATTGGTGTGAATATTGCCGTCACCGGCATGCCCGAAGTTCACGATCAGGAGTCCGTGCCGCTCCGCGATCGCAGCGATCTCCTGCAGGCTTTCGGCGATCCTGCTGCGCGGCACAACGATATCTTCGTTCAACTTCTTCGGCTTTATCGTATAAAGCGCCGGGGAGATTGACCGCCGCGCCTTCCAGAGCTGTTCCCGTTCCGCATCTGACCCGGCCCGATTCACGCGCGCAGCGCCGTTGCGCATCATGATCTCTGCTATCCGGTCCGCCTCACGCGCCGTGGATTCAGCCGGCCCATCCACCTCCACAAGCAGCATGGCGGCCGCGCCATGCGACAGGTCTTCCTTCAGATAGCCCTCGACCGCCCTGAGAGCTGCCTGGTCCACAAATTCGAGCGCTCGGGGAAGGACACCGCTCGCCATGATCGCGGATGCCGTCTTCGCGGCGACAGGGACCTCGCTGAAAAAAGCGGCCAGGGTCCGTATGGTCTCCGGCAGGGGCAGAAGCTTCAGGGTTATCCTCGTGGCGATACCGAGCGTGCCTTCAGACCCGACAATGAGTTTTGTGAGGTCATATCCCGCCACGCTCTTGACCGTGCGCGCGCCGGTAGTGATGATCTCGCCCGTGGGCAGCACGACCTCCAGACCGAGCACATAGTCCTTGGTCACACCGTACTTCACGGCGCGTAGTCCTCCCGCGCATTCGGCCACATTTCCGCCCAGAGTGCAGAACTTGTTGCTTGCCGGGTCGGGCGGATAAAAGAGACCGCGCGACTCGACCTCGCGCTGCAGATCACCGGTGACGACGCCCGGTTCCACCACGGCGATAAAGTCCTGGTCATCGATTTCGAGAATGTGGTTCATGCGTTCGAGCGAGAGCACCACGCCGCCCTGGACCGGTACGGACCCTCCGGACATGCCGGACCCTGCTCCGCGCGGCACTACGGGAAACAGCTCCCGGTTGGCCAGCTTGAGTATTTCCGAGATCTCTTGGGATGAACGGGGACGCACCACGGCCCAGGGGAGAGACTCCCGCTGAGTGGCATCATAGGAATAGACGACGAGCTCTTCAGGCGAAGTGGAGACGTTGGCGGGACCGACGATTGATGTCAACTCTTTGAGAACGGATGGTTTAAGCATACACGCGATAATCGATGTCGGGGAATAAATTGTCGCTGTATTCTATCCCGCTGAGCCATCCTTCGTCAAGGGCATTTCCTTTACTATTGTGATACAGCTTATCGAATCTGAGCAAATGCTCTTTTGTTTTCTTGACCGCATATTCGACATGGCTGCCGGTCTTCATGATGAATGCCCAGTCAGAACTCTGGGCAAGAAGCAGTTCCCGCGCCGCCTGGTTAAGCGCCCTGCGCAGGATCCCATCAGCAGCAGGAAACGTCTGTGCCAGTTCCACCATGCGGTCCGCGGCCTTGTGCAAATGCCGGTAGATCCAGTCATTCGCTTCGTTCAGCCATACCTCGGAATAGCCCCGGTAACCCCAGCTTGAAGGGGACGGCGTGGCGATCTGGCACTTCGGGTTCTCGTGCAGGTATTCGGAGGGGGTAATGAGGCGCACCGTCTTCTGATCGCACGCGGTTTTACGGATCAGGAAGTTGATCCAATCCGGCCCCTCGAACCACCAGTGTCCGTACAGCTCCGCATCATAGGGCGCAACAATGACCGGCTTCTGTTCGGGGAACATCCCGGCGAGCCATTCGACCTGCTTCTCCCGGTTGAACAGGAAGTTGCCTGCATGTTCAGCCGCCCGTTCGAGCGCCCAGTGACGAATATAAGGGTCTTTTCGGTTTGACGCGCCCGTGATCTTGTGATACTTGATCCCCAGGTTCACGCGCACACCGTCCGGATGCAGATAGGGTTTGACATACTCGTAATCAAGGTCAAAGCCCACATCACGGTAGAAATCCCGGTAGTTGTAATCCCCCGGGTAGCCCTCTACTGAGCTCCACACCTGCTTGGACGACTCGATGTCTCTTCCGAAAGCGGCCACACCCGCGCGGGTGGTGATCGGCGCATAGACCCCGTACTTCGGACGGGGCGACGAGTGGAACACCCCATGCGCATCCGTGAAGAAGTAGGCGATACCCGCTTCGTGCAGCACCTCGTCAAGCCCTTCGTAGTATCCGCACTCCGGCAGCCAGATGCCCTTCGGCGCCCTGCTAAAGTGTTTTATGTGATGTTCGACAGCAACCATGATCTGCGCTCGAACCGCGTTCCTGTTCTGCATGAGCGGTAAAAATCCGTGCGTGGCCGCGCACGTGATGGTCTCCAGCACACCCAGGTCCTGAAATTTTTTAAAGGCGGTGACCAGGTTGCGTCCGTACTTCTCCTCGAACACAGCGCGGGCATTGATAAACAAGTCCCGATACATATGCGCAAGCGGGTTGAACTCCGGCTGGTCCCTGGTCCGCTCGATCTCTTTCCCGGCGAGCTCGATGAGCTTGCTGATATGCCGCACATAGCGCTGCTGGAGCAGCGGGTCGGTGAGCATGGCGATCAGCGTGGGGGTCAGGCTCATGGTGATGCGGAAGTCAATGCCATCATTCACCAGGCCATCGAATACATTGATGAGCGGAATGTACGTCTCGGTGATAGCCTCGTACAGCCAGTCCTCTTCAAGGAACTGATCATGCTCCGGGTGTCTCACGTAAGGTAAATGGCTGTGAAGCACCAGCGCCAGATACCCTTTTTCCATCTTTTCACCTTTGTCCATGACCTGTTTTTTTTGTGAGCTTTTCCTCTGATCATGCCTGGTCTGCATCATTCACACAGCCTTCCCCGAACAATAAAAAAAGTCCATCCATGAACGGATGGACATGATACACAGGTGATCTCATCAATGGCAAATTGAGCAAACAGGCAACGGGCGGGCACTATTTCCGTTTGGCCCGATCGCGGGAGAACAGACCCGCTGAGGAAATTTCCATCTCCCGTCTCCGTCTAAGCATCTCCTGCATCTCCGGCGACGATACACCCTGCCGCAATCCCTCCGGATAGCCGTAGAGCTTCCAGAACTCCTCATCCACGAGAATCCACTCCTCGTCGATCACATCGGAGACGCCGTCACGCGGCATGGTGATGTAGTTCGACCTCGCGATTGTCAGGAACTGTCCTCTCGAAGAGAGCAGACCGATGTCCGCACAGAAGGAATGTGCCGGCCGGCCGAAATCGAAATACCAGTTCCCGACCCGGTCCACGAGTTCCTGGTCGAAATACCCGATGGCGTTCCGGCCGTCGAACTGCACGCCTGTAATATCGTAGATCCGCAGGCAGAGCTTGCTGTCCCAGCCGAACCATGCCTTCTCCCGTTCGATCCGCGCCGGTGTCGCCTCCCAGTAGGCATAGGCCACAAAAGGGTCCCGTGAAAGAATGGCGATTCTCTCCTCATTGTATCCCTGCGGCAGTTCCCCGGAGGCCACGGCAGGAAGTTGCGTCAACGGCCCGGTATAGTACTTGGATTCCTCCACCCGTTCCTGCGCCATGAGCGGTTCCTCAATGCCCGGAGGCAGCTTCCATTCACGCACAGGCGTGGCCTTCGGCGCGGTCTCTCCGAAGGGGGTCCGTTTTTTCGCCGGTGCCTTTCGAGTCTGTCGCGCTCTTCCTGGACTTCACTGTTTTTTTAGACACCGGTTTCGATGCGAGCGCCTTCTTCGTTGTTGATTTTTTTGCCGGGACAGCAACCTTGCCTGCCGCCTTTTTTACCGGGGCAGCAGCCCGCTTTGCCGCAGGTTTCACTGCCTTGGCAACGGAAGCGAGCGCTTTGATGATATCAGCCTTCTTATCACCTGCGGACAGGGACACCTTTCTCTTCTTGGCCAGGGCTTTGAGTTCAACTACAGTCTTTGCTGTTAAGTCTGACGCTTTCATCTCAACCCCCTTTCCGTAAACGTGATAGTTGTCCATCGATAGCTTCCTTCAAACTATACCATAAACTGCCGGGTTGTCAAACTGAATCGGAATTCATCTTTTGACAAATAGTAAAAAAAAACTTATACTTCGCGCCATGGTAGTCCGTGTCGTGATAACAGGAATCGGGATGGTCACACCGCTTGGGAATGACACCCCGACGACCTGGGAATCGCTTAAGAAAGGTCTCTCGGGTGTACGCACGATCACCAGATTCGACGCCTCCGGCTTCCCCTGCCGCATCGCCGGAGAACTCAAAGGGTTCGATCCGCTCGGATACATGACCGCGAAAGAAGTGCACCGGACCGACCCGTTCATGCAATATGCCCTCGCCGCCGCACTCATGGCAAGAGAAGATGCCGGACTTGCCGTTTTTCCGCCAAACCCCGTTCGTATGGGTGTCCTCGTCGGTTCCGGACGCGGCGGGGTGACGACAACAGAGAGGAACATGGCAACCCTTCTTGCCAAAGGGCCTAAGGCAGTCTCGCCTTTTTTCACTCCCCTGTCGCTCGTGAACATGGCTTCGGGATATATTTCAATGAAGCTCGGCGCCAAAGGACCGTGCCTCGATGTCTCGACCGCGTGCGCAACAGGCACGCACGCCCTGGGCGAAGCCATGAAGATCATCCAGCGCGGCGACGCCGACGTCATGATCGCGGGCGGTACGGAAGCAGCGCTCACGCCGCTCATCCTTGCAGGGTTCTGCCAGGCGAAGGCGGTATCTCTGCGGAACAGCGGGCCGGAAATGGCGAGCAGGCCCTTTGACAAACAGCGGGACGGTTTCGTGCTCGCGGAAGGCGCCGGGGTGCTGGTCCTCGAGGAAAGGGGACGTGCGGCAAAACGCGGCGCGAGGATTTACGCGGAACTTGCGGGCTACGGCCTGTCATCCGATGCATATCACTTTACGCGACCTGATCCGGATGGCGCAGGGTCGTCACGCGCGATGTCTGGCGCCATCGCTGACGCTGACATGAGGCCGGAAGAGATCGATTATCTTAACGCACACGGCACAGCAACAAAATCGAACGACACCATAGAAACACTCGCTATTAAAAAAGCCTTCGGCGAATGTGCAGACAAGATCGCGATAAGCTCATCCAAATCCATGCTTGGACACATGCTCGGCGCCGCAGGCGCGGTCGAAGCAGCTATTACCGCTCTCTCCATTTCAGAGGGCGTCATCACGCCGACGATCAATCTCGAACACCCGGATCCTGATTGCGACCTCGACTATGTACCGAACCAAGCAAGACGGCTGACGATCAAATCCGCTCTCTCCAACTCCCTCGGCTTCGGCGGGTTTAACGCCGCGCTCATCTTGAAAAAACACTAACTTGCAAAACATATCATTTTGTAACTAATTGATTACATGCGATTTCGCTTGACAACTAAAGCCATAGTTTATAGACTATATGTTACTAGATTTATGATGTGAAGTTACTTCACACCTGACCCGGAAGTGCCGGAACCAAAATCCTTATAACTACGAGGACATTTTTGCGTAGAAGTTGATTTGCAACCAACTAATCACGACGTATTCAGGAGGTCGAACCTTGAAAGTGATCGCCCGCACTACCGCTTATACTGCGGCAATGAGCATCAACCCGTCCAGACTTTTGTCGAGCAGTTCCCCTGCTTCACATCATGTATCCATTGCCATTCAGCATCTCCTGTCACAATACTCCCTTAAAAAACAAAGCCACCCAACTCTTCTGAGAAGAGAGATAAGCACATGACAAGATTAACGTGCATTATCCTCTCCACCCTGCTCGCGCTGCCACTCCTGACAGGTACGCTCGGCCGGGACGCGGGCGCGGCGGAAGCGAAGAAAGCGACAAATATCGACGAGCTCGCAAAGATGTACGACTCGACCGGCTGCAAAGGGTGTCATGAAGGCATCTACAACGAGTGGGAGCAGTCCATCCACTCTCGGTCCATCTTCGGGACCGGCCGGACCGCGGCAACCATCAAGACCACGGTGGCCGTGGGCCTTACCAGCTGGCAGTACTCCGGCGTGAAGAAGCCGGAAGATGTGCAAGTGAAGCACCTCATGATCTGCGCCAAGTGCCATTTGCCACAGCTTGCCGAGGCAACGGACGACGTTGCCAAAGAGATCGTCAGGTACGCCTATATCTACACCGATCCCAAGACAAGCGATGATGCGCGCGATAAGGCCGTTGCCAAACTTTCGAAGGTGAACATCAATTGCCTCATCTGCCATCAGCGGAACGCCATCACGCACAAGTGGGTGGACGGGTTCCCGGAAAAAGACACGGTCTACGGTTTCAGGGACGGCATGCATGCCGATGCAACTCATCCGAAGATGAAGAAGAGCCCGATCATGGACGAATCGATCCTCTGCGGGCAGTGCCACGGCCTGGGTCCGAACCTGGAGCTTGAAAACCCCTCGCAATGCGCCACGCTTTACGGCAGCTATCTCTGGGCGTACCGAGCCGAAGGCGGGCAGGAAAAATGCCAGGAATGCCACATGAAAAAGAGCAAGCTCGGCCACAATATGCAGAGCTACCGCGATCCAGGCATGGCAAAGGCGGCCGTGGATTTCAAGGTCGAGACCCTGGGCTATCAGTGGCGGGACGGCGCGAAGATGGTTCCGCAGGCGCTGGTAAAGGTGGAGATGATAAACCGCGCCGGCCACTCCATCCCGGACGGCTGACCAACCCCCAACCGGCTGGTCCTGGAAGTGACCGCGAGAGACAGTAAAGGCAAGGAGTTGTTCAAGCAGTCGAAGATTTACATGCCCATTCCCCAGCAGCTCGGCCGCGGCGATAAGATGGGCCGCGGACCCTATGAAAAGAGCGGCATCCTGCGCGACAGCAGTCTGCCGCCGAACAAACCTGTGATCGAGAGCTTTGATATATTATTCCCCGTTGAAGAGGTGAAACAAGGGGACAAGGTCGTACGCACGATTCTTGATTACGATATGACGGTGGACGTGGAGCTTATGTACCTGCCCTTCGGCACCAAGGAAAGCGGACAGTTCACCTGGCAGAAGGTAACGAAGAAGGTGAGCATCGAAAAAGGCGGAGTATAAACTTCTTCACCATGCCGGCGGGAATAGCTTCACCCCCCCACCCGCCGGCATTTGTATCTACCTCACTATCCCCATCTCAACCATATCAACGGTGTCTCTCAGTGATAAGCGTGGGCTAAGAAAGGATTAAATCGTCTTCTCCGGAAAGAACCTCATTGTGAAAAGAGCTGATTTATTAAAATGGTATGTACAAGATATTCTCCTTTCTGATATAGTACTAGCGTTCTCTTATCACTGGCAAAAACTGCCGGATGCGCTGTTCAAGAAAAGAATAAGGCAGACAGAAGATGGGAAAAGTGCTACTGATCGATGATGATGAAACATTTCTCAAGGTGCTTACAAAGTACGTTGCCGAGCGCTACCCCGGTCTTACTGTCCTGACCTGCAATGATCCGATCAAATGCCTTGCCTCTATCACCGAGGACCTCGATCTCCTGCTGGTCGATCTGGAGATGCCCGGACTGGACGGCTCGAAGATCCTCTCCTACGCCGTCTCCAAAGGGGTTAGCAAGAACCGCGTCATCATCCTTTCAGGACACGACGCCGACTATCTGCACAACCGTTTCCCGATGGGCAGCTGCCTGGCGGTGCTGAACAAATATGAGGGCCAGCAGGAAAACGTTCTCGATATGATCTTCAGCGCCCTGCAACAGAAAAGCAGGGAAAAGAAGAACGACTAAACCACACAATATTCAGTTTGTCGTCGGTAGGTCATGTAGAGCGATGCAAAACCAGACGCTTCGTTAGCCGCTGGCTCGACGCCGACCTGGCAACATTTACAGGAGCCCCTTTCCCTCTCCCGTCCGGAGCGCCTTTTTGATCTCTGCCTTGAGATGCTCCGGCAGGCCCTTTATCTCAACATCAAGAAAACCTCTGACGATCGCGGCTGTCGCTTCATCGCTGGTCAGCCCCCGTGACATCAAGTACTGGATCTCTGCCTCCGCGATCTTTCCCACAGCCGCTTCGTGGGACATGTCGACGCCGCCCACTCTGGCATCGAGCTCGGGTATGGCGAGGATCGTCCCGCGTTCAGAAAGAATAAGTCCCCGGCACTCCAGGTGCGCTTTGACCCCCGGGACCTCCCCGACGAGACAACCTCTCGACACAATATCGCCCCCTTTCGTAATGGTCCGCGCAACGGCCTCCGCCCGGCTGCCCTTTGCCCGCAGGAAAACCCGTGAACCCACGTCCATCTGAGATCCCTCCGGCGCTACCAGGATGGTATTGTATCTCACGGTGGCGTTCTCGCCGATGCAGTATGCGGTTGGGTACGTCTGCAGGCTTTTTACCGGTCTCATGCAAATATAGTTGCTCATGAAAACACCGTTCTCGTCAATGATCGTTCCGCTCCTCGGACGAACGGCAACACCCTCGGCCCAGTTATGGATCATGGTAAAGGTGACTTTTGCGTTCTTCTTCACGTAGAACTCTGAGATGCCGACATGGAGTCCGGTGCTCACGCGCGGCGCTGTTGTACAGCCCGTGATAATATGAAGCTCTGAGCCTTCCTCGGCAATGACAATATTATGTACGTTCTGCGCCAATCCTTCCCGCGTCATGTAGAGGCATGCCTGTAGCGGAAATTCTGCCCGTGCTCCGGGCAACGCCCTTAGAAAATAGCCATGGTTCTGTTTCAACTCCGCCTGAGCGGTATATTTATCCGTCTCCACCTGCACGGCCTTCCACCAGTAGTCTTTCAGCCAATCGTATTTGTTGAGCGCTTCGGTGATACTCATCACCTCAAGGCCGCTTTGAAGGGCCGTTGAGAGAATAACAGAATGGTCCATCTGAAAGAATGACCCCGCCCTGCATGCCTCCTCCGCATCCATACCCACCGTGGCAGACCTCTCCCGCACCTCTGTTGGGAGTCCCTGTAATCGCTGGATCTCACCGTGTTCCTCCGCCGAATTGGAATACGCGGAAAGATCGATATCCGGACCGATGGCAGCGGGTTTTTTCTCTGCCCCTTTTGCCTTTTCCTTAATATTCATTTCCGGCATTGCATACACCCCTTAAATCCTTTCGTTCGTATGTCCTCCAGAACGTCTCTCGGATTTCCCGAGCAGGTCACGGCACCGTCCAGCATGACATATGCCCGGTCCGCATTCACATAGTCCAGGATGTAACCGGCATGCGTTATGATCAGCCCCGCCTTGATTCTCTTGTCTTTCCGTTTATCTTTTTCAAGCAGCTCATTGATCGCGATACCCACCAGATTGATATTGACCAGGTCCACGCCCGAATCAGGCTCATCAAGCATCACGAACTCGGGGTTTTGGGCAAACAGTTGGAGAAGTTCCGACCGCTTGAGCTCTCCGCCGGAAAAGCCCAGATTAATGTCTCTGTCCAAAAAATCGGTGAGGTTCAATTTCTCCGCGGCCTCGCTGATCCGCCCCTCCGTGTAGGTGCCGTTCTTTTCCATGCAGATGCGAAGAATTTCTTTAAGCCTCACCCCCCGGACCGCCGGAGGATTCTGATATACCATGCCGATCCCGAGCCGGGCGCGTTCGTCAAGACTGCGCGCTGTTATCTCATTGCCCCGGTAAATGATGGTTCCCGATTCCACCTTGAACTGCGGCATACCCATGATCGTTTTCAGGAGCGAGGTCTTTCCAGATCCATTCGGACCGAACAGGACAACGGTCTCTCCGTCCCCGATAGTGAGATTCACACCATTGAGAATCTTTTTCCCTTCGACGCTGATTGTCAAATTATTGATTTCAATCATGCCAGATATCCTGCATTCCCCGGAGGCATCGTTCCTTCAATGCATCTGTATCATGCTTTCTTAGTCAGCCCAGGAAGATACTTAAATTATACATGAATATATTCTCCCTGTCCTTTCTATGGTCACTGAGAAACATTTATTCGAAGCATCAATACCCCAATCGTTTCGTCACCATCACCACGAGCATCGAGCCCACAAGCGTCCTCACCGGTTGCGACGTAATCAAAGCCGATATTTGAATGACAAGACATCTCTCTTGTATTTTAGCAAAAATGGGGAAGGTATTTATTACTTGAGGCAGAATACCTCGAAAGGATCGAAGAAATACAGCTTGAGAACAAAAAAACCGCTGTCCCGATGAACAGGACAGCGGTTGAAATTATCTCATGTCGATATGGTCAACAACTACTGCAGGAAGAACCGCAAGAGCTTGGTTGCATGCCCGAAAGCACAAAACCCTGCCCTTCCTGAAAATCGATCATCGTGCTCATCAGCATGTCGCTGGCGCGCTCTTCGAGAAACAGCTTCAATCCCTGTAACTCAAGGGTCGTATCTCCCTTCAGGGCTGCTTTGGCTATGTCCATAGCCAAAGAGGGGCTTCAACCGCCCGGGACAACGAATATCCTGACGCCGTCTCCAGCAGTTCCCTGCTTAGCAACCGTTTCCTTGAACTTGCCTATAGCACTGTCCGTCAAACTTACCATTCTCAACTTCCTCCTTCTTTGTCTGAGTACCTGAACTCAGATATTATTTGTCTTCATATATTACCCATCTCTTCGGACAATCGCAATAGTTTTTTTCGTTGACGACCTTTTTCGATCAAACGCGGTTTTAATTCAAGCCCCCTTGCCCTCATGCGTCAGAAGCTTGTTGATGAAATCATCCACCCTATTTCTGATCTCATCTCTGGCCCGCCGAAACTCCTTCATGATCCTCACCTCTGAACCCAAAGTCCCGACCGGATCGTTGATCGGCCAATGGATCCTTTTGATCTCCGGCGGCGTCCTCGGACAAGCTTCTTCGGCGTTACCGCAGAGGGTGATGACCACGTCCATGGTCTTCAGCAGTTTCTCATCGATCACCGTCGATTTCTGGCGCGATATATCAATGTTGAGCTCTTTCATTACCGCGATCGCGCGGGGGTGAACTCCTGCTGCTATGATACCGGCGCTGTAAGCATCGATCAATCCATTTCCCAATGCTCTGGCAAAACCTTCTGCCATCTGGCTCCGGCAGGCATTGCCGGTGCAGAGAAACATCACTTTTATCGGTGTGGATTTTTTCATGCAGTCATACTCCTGTCAAAACATACAATCATGTTGTTCCAGCCTGTCCCTCCCTGTGCAGGGTTTGCCCGGGTCAGGACAAATCATGAAGAAAGCATTAATGGCCTTGCTGGTCCAGCAGGTTTTTGATCCCATCGGTCATGAAGACCTTTCCATTCTCATCCACGATAATTGCCTGGGCTCCGAACTTCTTCACGATCTTCATGCCCTCTTCCGGACCAAGAATGAACGGGACCTTGGCAAGCGGATCGATGAACGCCCCTCTGTCTCCGACAAGGGTCACCGAGATGACCCCCGTTGACGGTTTCCCTGTGCGGGGATCGATGATGTGATGATAGCGCTTCTTTTCCCTGATGACGAACCGTTCATAATCCCCGGATGTGGAAACATATTTGTCGCTGAGATCCAGGACGGCAAGGGTCTTATCATGCTCCCGGGGATGCTGCACACCGATCCTCCAGGGTGTACCGTCGTCCCGGCGCCCCAGCACCCAGATGTCGCCGGCAACCGCAATAATGGCGTTTTTGATGCCCCGTTTTCTGAATAGATCTGCGACCCGGTCCGCCGTGTATCCCTTCATACCGCCGAAGTCCATGATCATGCCGGTTTTTTTAAGAAAGATCGTCGAAGCCGTCCTGTCAACAACGATGTTCCGATAATTTACGAGGGGACGGACGCGCGCGATCTCGTCGTCCGAAGGGACCCTGCCCTCCTTGAGCCGCATCTGCCACAAAACGACCAGGGGGCCGATGGTCACATCGAATACGCCGCCCGAAAGACGCGAGATCTCCGCTGCCTGTTCAACGACCTCGATCATCTCCGGCGATACTTTTACCGGTTCCCTGCCTGCGGCAAGGTTCACTTTCGAGATCTCGCTCGTGTCCTTGTAGAGCGACATCATGTCATCCAGCCGTCGCAGCTCCGCCATCCCCGCTTCAATGGCTGCCTCGCCCTCTTCCATCGACCGCGCCACAACCGTGATCGTAACATCCGTACCCATGATCGGCTCAGTCTTCTGGACGGTCCTGGCCCTGGTGCAGCCGGCAACAAGCGCGACGGCCAACACTATAAGGGAAATTATACGCTTCACGTAACTGGTCATTCTCCTTTTCAAGGGATCGTGAAATATGAGCGTCTCCATCGCTTCAGATCGGGGAGGGGGTTCGCTGTTATTTACCCATTTTTTTCTTAGCGAGCAGGTTCCTCGCCGCCGTCCGCACCGGTCCAGGGATATTGCGGCTTTTTTCAAGTATGGCAAGATCCCGTTCAGGGATCCGGGGGATAAACCCGAGCGCAATCGCGACCGGGGTCTTGGGGTTGTTCACAAGAGCGGAAACAACTGCATATTTTTTTGACCACTCAGAGTTGGTCCCAATCTTACGGATGACATCTTCGCTCAGGTTCGATGACTTGGCGAAGAACTCGATCTCACCGAGGGTGATCCGCGGGTTTGCCAGCACTGACATTGCGATCGTTTTGCTTGATTCACGAATAAGCAGGCCCCTGGCTTCCTTTGCCCCGGACAATGCGAGTTTGACCTTCTGCGGAATGGTCATTCTCTGGATGACCTGCATGACATTCAGTTTTTTCTTTGGCGTCACTTGCTGGGCCTCTTCTCCCGAGGCAGCCTCTCCGAACACCACGTCAACGACGCGGGTGCTCGCAATGAAGCCTTTGATCTCATCCGACGCGGTCAGCGCTATAAAAGCGAGCGTGGTCTCATCCAGGTTCGGGCAGCGGACGAGATCTCGCATGATCTCCTGGTCATCGCAATAGGCCTGGGCAATACGATCAAGGATATGAGCGGGCGTGCGGACATCGAGGAGTATGGCCCGAATGGAGAGCGGAGAACAATATTCAATGTCCAGAGGAAGCTGCCGACTGAACTTTTTTTTAAGTATGATTTTCCACCGGCCAGTATCGTCCAACTGCCACCTCTATTAACTTATTACCGGTCTCATAATTACCTCGGCAAACTGCTCCCTTTACG
Source organism: Nitrospirota bacterium (assembly GCA_963796285.1). Taxonomy (GTDB): domain Bacteria; phylum Nitrospirota; class UBA9217; order UBA9217; family UBA9217; genus JALNZF01. The sequence goes on along the minus strand of CAWCKW010000001.1, from coordinate 58,281 downwards.
ACTGACCGCCCTGTCGCAAAGGGAGGAAGTAACAATCCCTTCTTGGGGAAGGAGGGACAAAGGCAGATTGACCTTGCCACTCCTGTCCTCGTTTGAGAAGTTCGATGAGACTTACATCCTCTTCACAGCGAAGGGGAAATCACCGCCCCGCCAAGGTTCTGATTCCGCCACACCCGCAAATCCCTGATACGTCCTATTCAACAAGGAACGGGTTCCGGCCAATTTTTTAACCGACCCTGTAACCGGCCTCTACCACAGCAAAAGAAAGCTTTTCCGGCGCGACTTTGGCATCATCATACGTCACCACGGCCTCGCCTTTCTGCAGATCTACCTGGGCGTCCGTTACGCCAGGGAGCGCCTTAAGCGCCTTTGCTACCCGCATCACACAGTGATTGCAGGTCATGCCCTGTATCTTGAGTTTTGAAATTGCCATACGTTCCTCCACCGATATTAGAATAGTCTCTGGTGCGCAAGACATAATACACGTATCCGGTGTTCTGGAAAAGTATTTTTATCCGCCTGTCATCGTTTATTTCAGCCTGAACTTTTCCATGCGATAGATAAGCGTCGGCCTGGTGATCCCCAGAAATTCGGCTGCCCGCGTCTGATTGCCTTTGTGCTTGTCGAGCGCTTTCATGATGAGTTTCTTCTCCAACTCTTCAAGGGAGATCCCCTGTTCAGGTATATTGAGGATAAGGTCCTCGACGCCCATTTTTTCTTTCTTCAGATTATCCGGCAGTTCTTCACGCGTTATGAGCGATCCCCGCTTGAGCACCGATGCCCGTTCGATCACGTTCTCAAGCTCGCGTACGTTGCCGGGCCAGCCGTACGCCGTGAGCGCCGAGAGCGCCGAAGCATCCATATGGACATCGGCGTCGGTATTGAACTTTTTCAGAAAATGACCGGCAAGCAGGGGGATGTCTTCCTTCCGCTCGCGCAGCGGCGGGATGAAGAGCGTGATCACGTTCAAGCGGTAGTACAGGTCCTCGCGAAAGGCGCCCTCCTTCACTGCCCGCTCGATGTCCTTGTTCGTCGCCGCGATCACGCGCACATCCACGGTCACGGGTTTGTTGCCGCCAACACGGTCGACCTCCCGCTCCTGGAGCGCCCGCAGGATCTTGGCCTGCAGATCGATACGCAGGTCGCCGACCTCGTCGAGGAACAGCGTGCCGCCGTCGGCAAGCTCGAACTTGCCCTCTTTGTCCCTCACCGCGCCGGTGAATGAACCCTTTACATGGCCGAAAAGCTCGCTCTCGATCAGGGCCTCGGGGATCGCCGCGCAGTTTACGGCAATAAAGGGCCCGTTGGCCCTCTGGCTGTTAAAGTGCACGCCCTTGGCCAACAGTTCCTTGCCCGTACCGCTTTCGCCCGTGATCAGCAGGCTCGCATCGCTTGCGGCCACGCGCCCTGCCAGGTCCAGGACTTCCTTCATCTTCTCGCTGCTGCCGATAATGCTTTCGAAGCAATAGCGGTCCGTGACCTCGGCCCGAAGCTCCACGTTCTCCTTCTCGAGTCGCCGCATCTTGATTGCCTTCTCGAGTGTAAGCCGAAGTTCATCGCGGTTGAACGGTTTAGTGATGTAGTCGAAGGCGCCCTGCTTCATGGCCTCAACCGCGCTTTCGATCGTACCGTACGCAGTAATGACGATCACGGGAATGGTGGGGACACGCTGGCGGACCTTCGCCAGCACCTCCATGCCGCTCATTCCGGGCATGGTGATATCGGTGATCACCGCATCAAAGGCGCCTTTTTCGAACAACCGCAACCCGTCCTCGCCGCTCGCCGCTGTCTGGACAGTGTGTCCCGCCTCGGTCAGGCTGAACTCCATGACCCGGCGCAGGCTGTCGTCATCGTCTATGAGCAGAATGACCGATTTTTTCATAAGAGAAACCTGTTCATCACGGAGTCACTAAGGAACAGATAGAAACTGAGAATTTTTTTTCTTTATCCAATCAACTCTTCGTGTATTTGTGACAGAAGGTCTTAAGCGACCGGGATCTTCACCGTGAAGGTCGTCCCCTTCCCCTGCCCGCTCGTCACATCGATCGTTCCTCGGTGATTCTCGATGATCCGGTAGGTGATCGCAAGGCCGAGGCCGGTACCGTACTTCTTGGTCGTAAAAAAAGGGCTGAAGAGCTTCTTCCGGTTCTCTTCGCTGATACCGATACCGGTGTCCGCGACCGTGATCTCGATTGCATCTCCCCGAAGCGTACTTACTATGGTCAGGACTCCTCCGCCGTCCATGGCCTGGATCGCGTTCAGGACCAGGTTCAGGAAGGCCTGTCTGAGCAGGTTCATGTCGAGGCTGCGCAACCCGATCGAGGGATCAAGCCGTTTTTCAATGTTTACTCCGGCCTTTTTCGCTTCCAGCGCCGTGAGCGTGAGCACAGACTCAATGGCCTCATTCAGATCAGCCTGCTGGAACTCCGGTTGCTTGGGCCGCGCGAACCCCAGGAACTCCTGCACGATCAGATTCAGCCGGTCGGTCTCTTTCAAGAGTATCTGTATGAACTCGTACTTGGGCTCCTCTGGACCATAATCATCCCTCAGGATCTCGACGGCTCCCTTGATCGAACCCAGCGGGTTCCTGATCTCGTGGGCCATGCCAGCGGACAGTTCGCCGAGGGCAGACAAGCGGTCGGCGCGGCGAAGCTGTTCCTCGGTCTGAAAAAGGATGTCTGTCTGATCCTTGAGCTTCCTATGAGACTCATCGAGCCTGAGGAGGGATTCTTCATACCGCATGCGCTGTTTTCGCTCCATCTGGCTCATCACGCCGGTGACACTGCCGATCAGGAGAAAGAGGAACAGTTCTGTGTAGTTGTAGACTTCTAATAAGGGGTCATGCCAGTGCAGGAACAGGTGCGGTAAAAACAGGACCGTCGAGGCCAGGGAAACACCTACCCCGCCCTTGATCCCGAACCAATAGGCCCCGAGGATGATCGGCACGATGTACAGATGCCCGAGGAGGCTGTGCAGCATACCTGCTTGTGCACCGCCCACCAGGTAATGGACAAGGGTGATGAGCGCGAGCAATCCCGCAAGCACATATGCCCTGAGACCTTTAGGTTTCCTGATGGGTGTCCTCTCCATGCATTGCTTGTAATAAATCCGAAATCCTGATATCGAGATCCCGAACACAATTATTAGTTAAAACACTAAATTGTTTTTTAAAATTCTACTCGATAGTGGTGAGAACTGAGAATGAACGATCTTTTATACGCCTGCACCTGCATTATAAGGCAAATTTAATCTAACTGAATCACCCCTGATTGTCAAGAAATGACTGCCTGACTATATATTACTATTGATGCCAATAATAGTGCCCTCAACTGCTTGATTCATATTATATTTACCATACTCATACTCATACGCTCATTCCTGCCTGATGTTCCCATACAGCAGCAGCGGGGCAGCACTGCACATCGCAACAAATAATTATGAGAATACAGCAGAAATCATGATTAAACTTGACAATGTTTGTATAATCTGGTAGATATATCGAATCTTAATTCAGGAAGGGAGGTGAATACAAATGAAAAAGATTATCGCGATTTTCACAGCAATGGCGTTTGCCCTCACCCTCGGCGTAGCATTCGCAGAGGAGATGGCACCGGCATCAGCTCCGACAGCAACAGCGGAGAAGGCCCCGGCAAAGAAGGCTGCAAAGAAGGTTGCAAAGAAGAAGGCTGCAAAGAAAAAGGCTGCGAAGAAGGCAGAAATGAAGAAGAAGGAAGAAGCGGCAGCACCGCAGCAGCACCGGAAGCAGCACCGGCAGCAAAGTAATTCACCTATACCGCTAATTCATTATACAGGGCGGAGAAAAGCTTTATTGTCAGTAGATGGAACTTTAAGCAGGCGGCATAAACCGCCTGCTTTTTTGTCTTCAACGGACCTCGAAAAATCCTCCCGGCGCTGACCGGTCAATCCCACCACAAGAACAGTTTTTTCGTCTTCTGAATTTCTTTCGCAAGTTCGGCAATACTCCCCGGCCCCTGATCCACGGCATCGGGACAGAAATCATACACTTCCTCGGCAAAAGCCTTCAGGTCCTTTGGCAATATCTTGAACTCGATCTCCACCCAATCGCCGTCCGCCCCTATGATGTCAAAGGGTGAATGTGTCTCCCACTCTTTCAATCGCTCGATCACATCCTGATTCGAGATATCGTAGTCATCACCATTGGTATGCATGATTCGCAGGATCTCGTATTGGTCCGTGCCTTTCAGGATGCCGATCTTCTCGATCTTGAGGCCGGCGTTCATTTCCACAACAAAAGGCGTGTACTTGAGCGGAAGCAGATGCCGACGGAGCGAGGAAAGAATGTGGTCCGTCTTGTCTTCCGGCACCGATACAACGATACCGGGAGCGATGATCTGGTAACCCTCCTCATCGAAGCCGATCAGCCTTCCAATGTGGTCCGCTGTCGCTTCTTTTGCTATAAGAAGGACCCTTCGATCGAACTTGAGGGTTTTAGCAAGTTCTTCAGCGGCGGGAGAGAGGGTCACTGGGGTCGCGATCACCTTACTAGTCACTCTGACCGTGACGCTGCTGCTCACACGGCTTGACAGGCTGTTCGTCATTCTGCTCGTTATGCTTCCCGTCGCCCTTGTGATCGCGCTGCTCGATGTGCTGTTCGTCGCACTGCTGGTAACGCTGCTGGTTATACAGCTTTCCACCTGGTATCCCGCTCCCATGAGCAGAAGCGCAGTTCCAGCAAGAACCGGAAGGATGAAAACCGTCGGGAAAAGTACCGCATACTGTGTGCCCCTCTCTGCAAGGATATCGATTCGAGGAAGGAAGGATGTATAATGACGATGGGGCGCTGCCAGGTAAATGAATATATTAGTATATCATAGAAGCACGGCCGGAAACAACAGCAAATATTGCTCAAACTCCCCCGCTCCGCGGGCTCATATATTCTTCGACGGGCAGATATCAACAAGGACGCATGCCTGTATGGTCGGCCTTTTTCGCCTGGCAGACCTTCCTGCCGTGGAATATCAGCAGGTGAGATAAATGCCCCCATTCTTCTTTTGGCGTGATCGCAAGCAGGTCCTGTTCGATCTTCACCGGGTCGTCGTGCTTCGTCAGGCCAAGGCGATAGGCAAGCCGCTTCACGTGCGTGTCCACGGCTATCCCTTCGTTGATGCCGAAGGCGCAAGACAACACGATGTTCGCCGTTTTCCGAGCCACACCCGGCAGCGAGACAAGCTCTTCCATGGTCTGCGGGACCCTGCCTCCGAATTTCTCGATAAGCAGCCTCGCGGTATTGTTGATGTTCTTCGCCTTCGTGTTAAAGAAATTCACGGACCGGATGTCCTGGGCGAGTATTTCCGGCGTGGTGTCCGCAACATCCTGAACTGACCGGTATTTTTTAAACAGGCCCTCGGTCACCTTGTTCACGAGCACATCCGTGGTCTGGGCCGAGAGGATCGTGGCAACAAGCAGCTCAAACGGCGTAGAATAACGAAGCGCCGTCTGAGGTGTGCCGGAATACTCTTTTTTAAGCCTCCGTATGATCTCGGCGATCTTTTTGTTCTGAGTGTTCATGACCATCTGAGTATTAGCACCCTTCAGACTTTTTCCACGATGTCGGTTATTGGAGCGGCGTGATCAGAAATCCCCACAAACGCTGATACTTTTCTTCCCGGTAGGACGGCAAACCCAGGGTAATGGTCCGTGTATCCTCACGCATCCTGAACGTGCCGGCAAGCCGGTCCCAGAGCGAGAGGATGCTGGTATAGTTAGAGTCCGTCTCATCGCGCTCAACTGAGTGGTGCACCCGATGCATGTTCGGTGTCACGATGAGGACGCGAAGCAGGCGGTCCCCTGCCTCGGGCAGGGCGAGATTGCTGTGATGGAACAGGGTCGAGATGTTCAGTATGACCTCAAAGAGCACCAGCTCGCCGAAGCTCATCCCGATCAAGATAAGAACGGGAAGCCGTATGAATGAGGAAAGAAGCAATTCTCCGGGATGGAACCGGAGCGCTGTGGTTGTGTCCATCTCGATGTCCGAATGGTGCGCCCGGTGGAACCGCCAGAAAAAGGAGAACCGGTGGTTCGCCATATGCCAGTAATACATCCAGATATCGAAGAGAAGGAACACAACGATCAAGCGTGCCGCGGCGGGAAGTTCCGCCATCCTCACGAGCCCCAGCGAATACGTCTGTGCCCAGCCGGTCACCTGCATCGTCATGCCGACGATAAAAAACCGTGTCAGGAGACCGTTTATGACCGCGGTCAGTACGTGAGGTAGTGCATGCCTGATCCTCAGTCTGCGTCCCAGCATATGAGGAATGAATTCTTCCAGCGTAAAAATAAGGACCAGAACTGCTATGATAATGATCGGTTTGATGTCCATCGTGCTGTCTATGTCAAGCTGCCCCGGCAATGCTGCTCGAGAAAGGATCGGGTCCTCGATGGTTCTGACGCCGAGCCCTTGACCTGAGACAGGAGCGTCTTCAGGTCCTCGACCGTATCGACATCCGTCAATTCCGGCAAGATATGGACCTTTCGTGATGCGTCATGCAGCCTGTCCATTGTAATGCGACAAACGGTGCTCGTGCTCCATACCATATCATGAAATATGCCGGGAGTGAACGTATTTTTTCTAAAACCGATCAGGTAATAGCCTCCGTCGTCTGCCGGACCGATGACCGCATCTTTCGTCACGAGCGAGGCGAACGCTTCCTCGATGATTCCGGTGGTCAACCCCGGGATATCGCTGCCGATCAGGAGAGCCTCTTCCACAACCGTAGAAAAGGCGCGGGCAAAGGCCTCGTCCATCCGGTCACCAAGATCGTCGCCGGTCTGAGACAGGTAGTAATACTCCTGCCCAAGCCATCCCGTCATTTGGGCACGCGCATCAGGCGGCGTGTAGCAGATCCGAAACGGGAAACGCCCCCTCTTCAACATATCGATCGCATCGAGCACCATGTTCTCGTACAGGCTCAATGCAGCATCCTCGCCAACATGATGTGCAAGCCGGGACTTCACTCTTCCCTTTTCCGGAAATTTCACAAATAGAATAACACAGCGTTTGTCAGTCATCACAGCTATCTGAAGACCTCAATATACTCCATAAAAGATGTCGAACGTTCACCGGTATTGTCGGAATCATTCATGATCGCGATACGCGCGCGAAGCGGCGGTTTGACGCCAAAGGCCTTTTGATAATCCTCCACGATATCGATCTCCTGCTCCTGCCACGTGCCGACATTCTTCACGCCCCTCTGCAGAATGACCATCATAGCCCTGTCCGTGTATGGGCTGACGATGATGGACTCCGGCCCTTCCTTGTTCGACCAGACATAGCTCAGACTACTATGGGGCGGGTACTCGCCGTATATCTTTTTCGCAAGACCATACTTCAACTTCTCGAACCTTCCGGCCGTGTCAGGGTCGTACTCGAACATCACATATACACGCATGGGGTAATCGTCGCCTGCCTTCGACCTGGCATCACCCTTTACGTAGACATTGTTCACCTTCCAGCGCCATCTCACGCGAGGATAGTCGTATACATTGAATGAATCTTTATACACGATCGCCGAGGCCGAGGCATTGCTTTCCGCCTTCAAGCAATGGCGCTCACCATCTTTTTGAATTGTATAAACCGAGTGCCTCTTTATTTTTGGGAAATAAAAGGGCTTCCAGTTGTCGAGGGTTGCAAAGTCCTCATGGAAAAGGACCGCCTTCTCCTGCGCGTTGGGGCTTTCAACAAGACAAACCAGCAGAAGAAGCGTCCATGACCATGCTCTCATATGCCCAAGGATAGGTATCATCTTCTGCGATTCGAGCGAAATCGTGGTTTGCCTCTTGTCAAGATTTATACCATCGTACAAGTCGTTCAGGCGACACACCCAGCGCATACTGCAGTTGCAGCATCCAGTTCCTGATCGTGGTGTAGACGATCCCTTCCTGCTCATACCGGCGCGCCGATGTCCGCACCTTCACCGGGATAATGCGGATCCTGTCTCCCCGTTTTCTGATGCGCTTCATCAATTCCACGTCTTCCATGACCGGGACATCCCGGTATCCGCCGAGCTGCTCGAAATGATGGTGACGGATGAAAATGGCCTGGTCGCCGAACGGTATCTTTGTCAGGCGGGTCCGGAGAAAGACGTACGTCTCGGTAATCCTGAATATTCTTCGCCGGGTATTGAACCCGAGATCGAATGCGCCGCCAACAATGCCCTTGTCGTTCATCGCCGTCCGGATCAGGCCAAAGGCGTTCGAAGGCAGAAGCGTGTCGGCATGGAGAAAGAGAAGGATATCACCGGTTGCGAGAGCCGCGCCGCGGTTCATCTGACGGGCGCGTCCCTTCTGCGAGAGCACTGTGCGCACGACCTCATCCTTGATGGTCTTGATGGTGCTTCCCTCCGGATCGCCGTCAACAACGATGATCTCCACAGCGCCGTCGGCATCCAATTCACGGATATGCTGAATGATCTCGCTCATGTTCTTTGCCTCGTTCAATACGGGAATGATGAGCGAGACTGCGGGCAAACGGTCCATCACGCGCTCACCTCCCCGACGTTTTCCATCGCGCCCTGATCTCCTCCACCCGTTCGCGGTTCACTCCAAGATCGGAATGGCCGATGCGGGATGCCGATCGCACGTGGATGACCTTCGCGTTACCATCGAACCAGAACTCCACATCGTCGACAAATCGAAAGATCGCGCTCGTGAACTCGGCGCGAATATAGCTGTCTGTATCAGTGATTATTTTGGACCTCTTCATGCTGAGAATGATCGTCCGGAGCGCAGCATGCGCCCCGGCGACCGTCCCCGTGAACGACAGCGGTTCAATGGCATGCGCCGTATCACTGCCCTGACTCGATACGCAATTGGGCGAGGAAGGACACGGCGCAAGTTTTCCGTCTTTGACGCCGAGGTTGGCAGGTCGCACCCCCGTACAACCAATCACAGAAAAGCTCAAAAGTGGCATCAGAAACAACATTGTCATACAATTGCTGTTCATATGCGTTCTCCCTCGGTGGTTTCGAAACCGGATGGCGATGTATTCAATAAAATCAACGTATGCAGCGGAGTCAAGGAGTTACGCTTGTTTCGGATAAAAGGATTTTTCTTCGCGCCCTCCGTGGCTCGATGGTTGAATCTGTCCTTTGAGATCATCAACATCCTTATTATACCCTGCCGGAGCGCGCTTTTCCATCATGAGAGAGCTCTTGGATATGATTATTCCATTGACAAAGCAGGTCCTAACAAGGTATTATGCCCAGCTTACAAAGAACCCACTGCGTCCCACGAAAACCCCGTCACCAAGAACTTCTTCGTGTACTTCGCCTGCGCCCAGTGTTTACGAGCCTGTGCCCGCGTTTATGAGCGGAACCGCGAATGCAGGGTATGGAACCGTAGCCTGCTCTTGCGAGGACGCGGCCATAAACGAGTGCAGGGTGTACTCATCGTGGTAAAAAAAGGATAAAAAAATGATAAAAAGAACAGATCTACGCAACATCGCCATCATCGCCCACGTTGACCACGGCAAGACCACCCTGGTGGACACCCTCCTGCGCCAAAGCGGCACCTTCCGCGACAATGAGCGAATCCAGGAGCGCGTGATGGACAATATCGACCTCGAGCGCGAGCGCGGGATCACTATCATGGCCAAGAACACGTCATTACACTACAACGGTGTGAAGATCAATATTGTGGACACTCCCGGCCACGCGGACTTCGGCGGCGAAGTGGAGCGCACCCTCAAGATGGTGGACGGCGTGCTTTTGCTCGTGGATGCCTCTGAAGGCCCTCTCCCGCAGACCCGCTTCGTACTCAAGAAGGCGCTCGAGCTCGGACTGCCGCCCATCCTCGTCATCAATAAGATAGACCGTCCCGACGCCCGCATCGCCGAGGTCGTGGATGAGGTCTACGACCTGTTCATCGACCTCGACGCAAATGATGCCCAGCTCGACTTCCCCATCGTGTACACCAACGCGCGGGACGGCGTCGCCAAACTGAAGATGGAGGATGAAGGGACGAACCTCAAGCCGCTCTTTGATCTGATCGTGAACACCGTTCCGCAGGCAGAGGGCGATGAGGCCGCGCCGCTCCAGCTCCTGGTCATGAACATCATTTATAACGATTATGTAGGACGCCTGGCCATCGGCAAGATCTTCGCCGGCACTGCAAGGGTCGCCGAGCCCATCGGCGTGATCACCCAGAACGGTGATATGGTCAAGACCAAGATCACCTCGCTCTTTGCGTTTGAAGGCCTTAAACGCGTGGACACGCCGAGCGCCACCGTCGGTGATATTGTTGCCCTGGCCGGCATTGAAGGCGTGAACATCGGCGACACGATCACTGACCCGGAAAATCCGAAGCCCCTTCCGCGCATTGCCGTGGACGAGCCCACGATCTCGATGCTCTTCTCGATCAATAACTCGCCCTTTGCCGGCAAGGAAGGCAAGTTCGTCACTTCCCGCCATTTGAAGGAGCGGCTCGAGAAGGAACTCCTGTACAACGTGGCGATCAAGGTCGAGCAGGGAGATGCGACCGACTCCTTCAAGGTCCTGGGACGCGGCGAACTACAGCTTGCGATCCTGATCGAGATGATGCGGCGGGAAGGCTATGAGCTTTCGGTCTCCCAGCCCGAGACCATTACCAAGATCCGCGACGGAAAGACCTTCGAGCCCATGGAAAACCTGGTCATTGATTGCCCCGATGAGTTCATCGGCGTCGTGACCCAGAAGCTCGGCACCCGCAAAGGCCGCATGACCAAGATGGCGAACAACGGCCACGGCCGCGTCAGGCTTGAGTTCCGCATCCCCGCGCGCGGGCTCATCGGCTTCCGGTCTGAGTTCCTGACCGACACCCGGGGCACCGGCCTCCTGAACCACCTTTTCGACGGGTATGAACCCTGGCAGGGCCCGATCGCCAAGCGCGGCACCGGCGCACTCGTCGCTGACCGTGCAGGCAAGACCACGACCTATGCCCTCTACCACATCCAGCCGCGCGGCGAGCTTTTCATCCCTGAAAGCACGGCAGTCTATGAAGGCATGATCGTGGGTGAGAACTCGCGCGAGACCGACATGGATGTGAACGTGATCAAAGAGAAAAAGCTGACGAACATGCGCGCATCGGGTGCTGACGAAGCCCTCAGGCTTGTGCCTCATCGCCAGTTGTCGCTCGAACAGTCTCTTGAATTCATCAAGGAAGACGAACTGGTCGAGGTGACGCCCACTTCGATCCGGCTGCGGAAAAAGGTGCTCGACCAGAACAAACGGCCGAAGAGCCGGGACAAGATGGATTAAGTTCCTTCCAGAAACAGCTTCAAGTATGGATAATCAATAAAACAAGGGGTCATCAGATCGATGACCCCTTGTTTTTGTTCAACCCACCTGGTCGTGAGTTACTTCAAACCGTTTTCAATTGCTTTGTCCACGGACCACTTGCCGCCGCCCTTGATCATCAGCGCGATCGCAATGGCAAAGACCAGAAGGTGGAATTCATACCCCTCGCCCTTCTGATTGCCGAACCAGTTCATGAAAAACCCGTTCTGCCAATGAAGCATATATACGGCCACCGCCATTTCAACAGCGATCCCGAAGGCCGCCACCCGGGTCAGCAGGCCCGTGATGAGGCCCAAGGGCCCCAGTCCTTCAGCGATGATCGCCAAAAAAGCGAAGACCGCAGGAATCGCCATTTTCGTCGTGAACATCTCAAACGTTCCTGAAAATCCATAGCCGCCGAACCAGCCGAACAGCTTCTGCATCCCATGGGGAAAGAACACAATTCCGAGCATAAGCCTCAGAACCAGCACTGACACATCGTCGTTTGTTTGAATCAGTTTCTTAAACATATGCGCCTCCTCGTTTACAACAACCATTTGCTTCACTTCGCCACGCCATCAAAACCAATCAGTCGACCTTTGCATGGGTCCCGTCGCAATAGGGCGCCTTTTTCGTGCGCTGGCAGGTGCACAACGACACCTTCTTTTTATTGTTCATCACAAATTCCACCGGCACAAAGGTCGTCCCCTGATGTGAACCGTCGCAGAATGGTTCCTTCTTTGACTTGCCACAGCTGCACCAATAGTACGTCCCCGGCTCCAAGTCCGCTGTTATCGGCAATTTTTTACTCATTCCTTCCTCCTTTGTAGTATCAGAGATTATAATCCTCTTTCTCCACCCTGCTGCCGCAATCCGAGTTTGCGACACAGATTCCCAAGGGTCTCCTGCTCGGCGCTGCTCAGGACCTTCATCTCTTCCACGATCTTCGCTGCATGACGGGGAAAGACGCTCCCGATCAGCTTCCTGCCCTCATCGGTCAATTGCACGATATAATACCTGCGGTCGTCCCTATGCCGCTCCCGCTTAACCAGACCCCTCTTTTCCAGGTTGTCGATGACCATGGTAATGTTGCCGGTGCTCTTGAGGACCTTTTTTGCTATTTCCACCTGGCTAAGCGGGCCGATGTGAAAAAGCGCCTCAAGCACGCCGAATTGGCTCACAGTCAACCCCACATCAATCAGGTGCTGGTGGATGCGTGCCGTGATAGATTCCGCTGCCCTCACGAGCTTAACAAAGGCGCCGAGCGACCTTACCTCGTCCCTTGTTCCCTTATAATGAGTTCTTTTCATACCTTCACATCCATTAAGCTAAATAGTAAACTATTCAACATTAAATTAATTATATCCAGGGATACCGTTATTGTCAAGTGCAGATTAAGGTACAAAAAGAGTGGTCAGAAATGCCGGGAGGGATGCAGGGAGTGGTTATTTATATGAACTTTAAACCCGATCGGTACAAGCTGCTCTCTTTTCTGGTCCAGCAGATCACCGCTGCCCGGGAATCGACAGGGAGGGCGGTCTTGATGATGATCTTCTGCCCTTGCGGGAGAGGGTCGAATACATACATGCAAAAGCCGGTAGCGCTAAGGTCAATGGTAATCCCTTTGCGGCCCGCGTCGTCGTCCGCTTGAGACCCCACAACATACTGGATTGTTGAGGGGTAATCATAGCGCGGCTCTTTTCTTGTCGTGACATGTGGCATTTCTCACCTTGATGTCCAAAAAAACTACAATATCGGGTCGATACTAGTACGACTCGTCAAACTTGTCAATGCATATTTTCATCACCATGAACGGGGCACTGCCTGTGCTGGGGCACGGGAACCCGCATTTTTCAGACGGCTCGATCTCGATATGCGGCAATGTACGGTGATGCATCAATCCCATTAAATTAAAATAGCCATCAAGAAGAATGTCGCTCTCCTTTTTATTCTCATTGCCTTCCACTACGTCCTCTGCGATAAAACATTTTCGGTATCAACCTCGGCACCTGTCTCATATATTCCCGGTACTCGTCCCCAAACAACCTCAGAAACCGCCGCTCTTCAATGAATACGCCGAACAGGAAATAGAAGTCCGCCAGGACTGTTACGGTCAGACCGTTGACCGTGATGATCGGACTGAAGGTGAAGATGACCAAACCTGCCAAATACATGGGATGACGCACAATGCCGTAGACACCGGTCCTGACCAGTTCTTTCTCCGTAAGCCCCTCGATGTTTCCCGCCGTTTTCCGTTGTGTGACATAGCGCCAGACCTGCCTGAACCCCATGAACTCTCCGGAGTCCATATGTTCGAATGCAAGGGCGCCGAAGGCAAGACCAGCGAACTGGATTCCATGCATCACCCATTTCAGCCACAGCGGTGCGGTCCAGATCTCACGATCAGGGACCTTCGATATGAGATAGATCGCAACGAGAACAGTAACAATACTTATGATGTTGTACAGAAAGCGGTACCATGCCCGCATGAATATCTCACCGAGAGCATTGACGCATACCAGCTTGAACCAGCGTGATACGGTTATGCTGTGGATGAACGCGAAGAGAATAAAAATGAGGATGACATGCATCATGATGGATTGGGTTCAGGAGTACAGGGTAATGCCATCTCATGTAACCCCGTGCTGCTCACCGCTCCCGTCCTCGTGCCTCTCTCCGGGATTCCGACTGCGGTACCCTTTACCCTGCCTTTCTACTTCCCGGCCAGCAGCTCCGCGGCGGCCTGCTGGATCTCATCCATCCGGTCATAGGCCGCGATGCGCACATCGGCGTCCTTGAAACGGTCGAGAAGATAAGGGCTGTCGAAGGAGATCATGATCGATTTCCCCTTTTCCGACTTGACGGTCTTTAATATTTTAACGGTAATGTCCCGGAGGGTGTCGTCGAGCCCGGAATGCCCTTTCGAAGCGGAGATCCTGGAATAAACCGCTATGACCACAAACTCCGAGGCCCTGACACTGTCAAGCACCAGGGATTCCGGTATTTCCGAGCCCGGTGTCAGGACCACGGCAAGGAGGTGCTTGCATCGCTCTCTCATCGCGCGGACGAAGACATCTCCCGATTCCCTGTTGTTATCGTCATCAAGGATGAAGCATACCACTCCGCCGTCATGAGGCAGGGGGGACAACTTTTTTTCTCCGAAAGTAATCCGAAGCGCCTTTTTCCCGATATCCCGGGCAATGCGCCGATGTTTCTGATAATCGATCCGGACGGCCTTCCGTGCGGACGTGTCGAACAGGCCCAGGCGCGTTTTTGCAATCATGATCCGCCCGACGGATTCACTGATCCGCTGGCTGGTCAGCCTGCCCTGCTCCACGGCGGACACGATCGCGTCGATGGTCACGTTCGCGTCACGCGGGTGAAGCAAGATATCTATCCCGGCATTCACGGCACGGACGGCGATGTCTTCCGGTGTGTAGGTGGCGTGCGAGTGCGCCCATGTCAAGGGCATCGGATACGATCAGCCCGTCGAATTCCATGCCCTCCCGCAAAAGCGCGGTAATCGTCTTTTTCGAGAACGTCGTAGGTTTTTCCGGATCCAGTGCCGGCACGAGCAGGTGCGCCGCCATGACCATGCCTACTCCGTCCTTCACCGCCTCGCGGAACGGCGGGAGCTCGACGCGGTTCAGCCGAGTCCGGGAGGCGTGGATCACAGGCAGAACGGAATGCGAGTCCTGGTCCGTGTCCCCATGCCCCGGAAAATGTTTGGCGCAGGCCAGGAGATCCAGCCTGTCCCGCGTCCCGCGTGACTTCTGAAGCCGTGAGATGTACCGCGAACCGAACCATTCGACGATCTCGGGTTCATCGCCGAAGGACCGGGTGCAGATGATGGGATTGTCGGGATTGTTGTTCACGTCGACGACCGGAGAGAAGACGGCATGAATGCCCGCTGCTCGCGTCTCGATCCGCACGGCATCGAGCATCTTGTCAAGCAGTTCGACGTCTTTTTTCGATGCGGCGGTTAACGGCCGACGCAACGGCGCGCTGGCTGGGGAAGCGCGTCCCTCCGGCAAGCTGCTGACCGAGGCCGCGCTCCACGTCGGAGGTGATCAACAGCGGGATCCCGGCAAGGGCCTGGAGTTCCTGCAGCTGCCGCGGGGTATGCTCGACCGTTCCCCCAAAGAGGATGAAACCGCCGATTCCTTCCTGAATGAGCGCATAGATATGCTCGAGGTACCGGGGATCACCGAGTTTCGCGCCGTCGAGCCGGGGCATGACCATCTGAGCGACTTCTCGCCTGAGTGAAGGAGTTTGCATGGTGCGTATTTTCGCTTTTTCGCCGATGTATTGCAAGTATTTTGTTTTTGCCTCACACGAGTATTTTTCCCGCTTCACTCTTTGCCCCTCGCATGGTATACTGGGCGTCGTTTCACGAGGTATCCCTGCACCCTGATTGCAAGGAGTCGTTGTTTGGAAGAGCTCAGGTACGAGAATGGCTCCTACCGGACAGGTCCCGTCCGCATTTCCTTCATGGCACGGGCACTGACCTCGTTCACCTTTTACACCCGCCTCGTCTCCATCGTTGTCCGGGGAAGCGCACAGGCAAAGCGCGGTCCGTACGGCACGCCCGAATGGTGTGAAAACAGCTTCGCAACGCTCCGCGCGCTGGAAGCCGCGGGGGTGAAGTTCGAGATCACCGGCACCGACTCCTTCAAGGCCGTCGAAGGCCCCTGCGTGTTCATAGCAAATCATATGAGCACGCTCGAAACGTTTATCCTCCCCACGATCATAGCCCCCTTCAAAGACGCGACCTTTGTCGTCAAACAGAGCCTTGTCGACTACCCGATCTTCAAGCACATCATGCGCTCGCGGAATCCCATTACCGTGGGCCGCACGAACCCCCGCGAGGACCTGAAGGCAGTGCTCGAGGGAGGCGCCGAGAGGCTGAAGGCGGGCATGTCG
Source organism: Nitrospirota bacterium (assembly GCA_963796285.1). Taxonomy (GTDB): domain Bacteria; phylum Nitrospirota; class UBA9217; order UBA9217; family UBA9217; genus JALNZF01. The sequence goes on along the minus strand of CAWCKW010000001.1, from coordinate 42,067 downwards.
ATCATCCTCTTCCCCCAGACCACCCGGACGCCGGTTTTTGACCCGGAACAGTTCAACACCATCGGGATAAAACTCGCAAAAAAAGCCGGGGTGCCGGTGGTCCCGATCGCGCTCAAGACCAATGCCTGGGGCAACGGCACGTTCCTCAAGGACTACGGCAAGATCGACCCGTCGAAGAAGGTTCACTTCGCCTTCGGCAAACCCCTCTGGATCAAGGACCGCGGTACCGAAGAGCATCAGCAGATCATCGAGTTCATCTCGGGAAAACTGAAGGAGTGGGAGGCGGAAGAGCAGGCATGATAATCGAAAAAGAGATGTCCATCATCTCTGCGCAGGGTGCATATTTCATAATGCAATATGGATGTGTTGATTCATCCGGATAGGATTGCTTTCACCTACTACTGGAGGGCATAGAGGTATTGTATTTAAGTGGAACCCTCTTCATCATCTGAATAAAAAAGAATTAAGGGCCGGAAAACTAGTCTTGCCTACTTCTGTGCAGTTACGAAAAGTAGAAACTATTGCAGATTATGGACTAAAAATATTAACGACTGTTAAAGCCTGTTAGGATTTGGTTGGCATAACAACTTATCATGAATTTCTTCGGCAATTTCTTTGGCTATTTTATTGGGTACTTCATACAATTCACCATCATTTTCTTTTACGTCAAATTTATCCAAAGATTCTCCAGTTGTACAATTTAATATTTCCACTCTTACAAACAAAACATAGCCTGTTCTGAAGATATGAGCAAGATCGATAATCTTACCCTCTACTTTTATTGAACGATCCTCACATTCGCTACCCTGCGATATTTTATCTAATTTATTATACTCTGTTAATCTATCTTTTAGCGATTCGCTAATGCGGTTAGTGATACCTTTGAGCCCCCCCGCTATGTTGGTCATCTCTCTCCCCTCTGTAATACCTTCGATTAGTACTTCATCTGTACTAAAGGGGGCAATAATAACCGTGGAAAACGGAGACGGCTTACTACAATCTGGTGGATTAAACAGCTTGTTATGCAGGTTTACTATAAAACATCCAGAGAGCATCAGGCTCAGAAGACATATTATGAGAAAAAGCTTTTTCATAATTTATTTCTCCGAGAAAAGTATGTATTTATCAATCTTTGTTATTGATAGCTTTAAACCATTTATTATATAGACCCACTCTTTGACATCGGATTCACAGTATTAGATAGCTTGGCAATGAACATACCACACTATTATAAGCATTTGTGACGACTATAGGCTTGATCTAAGAGGATGTCAACGATGACGATGGGGTATTTTAAGGGCATGCCAACAAATACGGAATGTAACCTGATATGGTTCATAGAAATGCAACTTGAACGAGTTCAGGAAGGAATAAATGCCGTATAGCGAACCTCCAAATATTCAACGTTCATCCTAAATTAGAGCGGCATCTCCACCTACAAAGAGACAATGACTGAGCAACAGCGAACATGGGAGGTCTATGGAATGTCCCCAACGTTCCGTATATTTCAGACCGCAGGATCTGTTCCCTTTTTCAATGCCGTTGGATCCTGCGCAGGGGACATCTCGGGCCCGAGCAATACCGCGATCCATCGTGTGCTTTTATTATTCTCGCATGCGAACTTCAGGGTCATGGTCAACGGTATGCACAGAACCACGCCGATAAGACCGAGCAGTCCTCCCCAAAAAATCAACGAGAGAAAGACAACCAGCGTGGACAGGCCAAGCCTCCGACCCATGAGCCTTGGCTCGACCACGTTGCCAAGAATGAAATCAACGGCCAGATATCCGGCAGCCGCGAGCGCGGCAGGACCTGGCCCGAGCTGGATAAGGGCAAGAAAAACCGCGGGAACGGCGGCGATCAGGGCGCCGATATTAGGAACATAGTGGAGTAAAAATGCCAGGAAACCCCAGAGAATGGGAAAGTCCACGCCGAGTATCTCACAACCATAACCCGATCAGAACGCCCACGGTCAGGCTGATCCCCGTCTTTATGACCATGTAGCGGTTGATGTCATAGACGAACCCCATAAACGGGTGAAAGTCCTTCTGTGGATCACCGAGAATAGCGCGCAGTTTGACGGGGAAGCTTGAGGCTTCAAGGAGAATGAAGGTTACGATGAGCAGGATCACGACGATCTCGAACAGCGCCGACCCCAGCCCCGTGAGCAGGCTGGCGTTCAAATTCCTCACCGCTTCCGCGTTGACTGGATCGAACAGAAACGAGTCCGTGAACCGGATGCCCTTGGTTGCCAAAAACGTCTGGAGTGAAGAAACATGCTTCTGTATGCGTATCTGATAATTCGGGAGGTCAGCGTAAAAACTGTTAAGGGACGTGCCGACGAGTACTCCGATAACCACGAGAATAGCAGCCATGCCCGCCACTACGAGCAACACCGCAACTACATGAGGAATGCGTTTCCGCTCGAGCCAGAGCAGCGACGGCGTGCCGATGGCAGCCAGGAAAACAGCGATGAGAAACGATACCAGGACCGATTGTGCCTGATGTATGCTCGCCGTGATGATGGCGAGCGCCGCCACGATGACGAGTATGCGCGTTCCGCGATGGTAATCACTCTGTTCAGTCATGGACCAATTCCTCTTCTCACGGTCCGGCATTCACGTTAATGCAATGAAAAGGGGGACACTAGTGGACGTCCCCCAAAGTTCGATTGTTACCATAGCAGGCTCTATTAACGAACCCTATTTACGCTCATAAACCGTGATGAAGCTGTTATTTACCGCGTAGCCGGCTGCGAGATATTTTCCATCCGGGCTGTACGCAAGGCTGCTGAGTCCGCAATCGCCATCGATCTCTTTCAGCTGGGCAGCAGTCGTAATGTTCCAAAAGATCAACTTACAGGCGCTCTCCGAGCCGGCACCTGCCACGGGAATTCCAAAAGGGCCTCTCACGACGACTGCAGAGGATATTGAGTCACCAGACGTCAGGACATTGCTGCCGGGGATGAATGACAGGATGGACATCTTGTCGGAATGCCCTTCCAGAGACTTGCCCGCATTCCCCGATGTTGCATCCCAGATCATGATCGTGTTGTCGTCACTGCCAGAGACAAGGTGCTTGCCGTCGGGGCTGTACGCGACCGTATTGACATCATTCGAATGACCGTTCAGGGCTTTGATTTTATCTCCCGTGACCGCGTCCCAAATAATTACAGACTTATCCTTGCTGCCCGTGGCCACCCGTGACCCGTCGGGGCTGAACGCTATTCCTTTTACATCATCATCGTGGCCGCTTAATTTTTTGAACAAGTCGTCTTTTTTAATATTCCACAACATGGCTTTCTTGTCGTCGCCAGCGATCGCCAGGAGACTATCGTCCTTATTGAACGAAAGCGCCCTCACGCTATTGAGGGCCTTTATCTTGGTGATTTTCTTCCATGTTTGTGCGTCCCATAGAATCACCTTGTGATCCCGATCTCCTGAGGCCAGATATTTCCCGTCATGACTGAATGCCAGAGCATTGACGTTTCCATCGTTTTCTTTGAGCTTGTTGATGATTTCCCAAGTTGTAGTATCCCAAATGATGACTTCCTTGTCGGAGGTGCCGATCGCCATGACTTTAGCAGATGGGCTGAATGCGATAGAGAGCACGTCTCTGGAATAACCTCTGAGGGTCTTGATCTTTTCATAGTTCAACGGAGATGAAGGCCCTGCTTCTGATGACACATAGGACGTGAAAAGGAGCATGATAACGATCACGGTGGTTCTCAGTTTCATTGTCAGTACCTCCCAATATGTTAGTTGTACGAAGCGTTTACTTCTTTTTGCTCTTCGGCTTCTTGACTTCCTTCTTTGAACCCTGCTGTGATTTTGCCATGATCCGTCACCTCTTTCTTTTATTTATCTTAGATTTTCCGCTTCCTCTTGTTATGGAGTTACCGTCACCCTTCCTGACCAGCTCGATGGTGACGATTGTGAGCGCTCACCTTGCGTGCATATCAAATAGTGTCCTCATCCATATACAAAAAAGGCCGACCCGTTCAGGGTCAGCCTTCATGATTTTATTGCGCCTTGATAGAGACCAACTCGACTTCGAAGATCAATACCGAGTTCGGGGGGATTCCCGGCCTGCCTTGTTCACCGTATGCGAGGTCCGCAGGTATAACGAGCTGCCACTTGGAGCCTTCCTTCATGAGCTGGAGTGCCTCGGTCCATCCCTTGATCACGCCGCCCACGGGGAACGTTGCGGGTTGTCCGCGCTTGTATGAGCTGTCGAACTCGGCCCCGTCGATCAGCTTGCCGGTGTAATTCACCGTCACCGTATCGCTTGCTTTAGGGGTCTTGCCTTTGCCCGCCGAGATGACCTTGTATTGCAGCCCGCTTGGCAGGGTCTTGACCCCTTCCAGTTTCTTGTTCTTTGCAAGAAATGCATCCCCTTCTTTCTTGTTCTTCTCTCCGAGCACTTTGTTCCGCTCCAGCTGTTTTGCCTGGAGGTCCTTCTGCAAAGCCATGAGGGTTTCTTTTGTCTCCTGATCGGTCATCAGGGGTTTGCTGTTGGACAAGACGTCCTTGATCGCCGTTGCGAGAATATCGGGGTCAACATCGAGCTCATTTTTTTTCAGGCTGTTGCCCACGTCCAGGCCTATCGCATAACTCACTTTGTCCTTCTGGGTCTTCAGTTCCTTCTTTTCCCCGGCCATGGCGGGACTTGCCGCCAGAGCGATGCATAAGATGATTACGAGACGTGATTTCATTTTTCCCCCTTTTTAAATATTAATTTTACCGTTTATAAACATACCAGCATCCATGCAGTTTGTCAATTCCCCGGCATAACAGGATCGTGCGCAATAGGTCCGGTCCTCCACCGCTCAGAATCTACAGCAGGACATCGAGCAGCGTGAACACGAAGATCGTAACGCTGATGTAGCCGTTCATATTGAAAAAAGCCATGTTCAGTTTTGAAAGATCGTGTTCCTTGACCAGCGTGTGCTCGTAGATGATCAAGCAGAGGGCAATGATCACGCCCGCAAGAAATAACCACCCCAGCGAGAGCAGCGCGTACAGCCAGAAGAGAGCGGCCATCGTGACCGCGTGAGAACCACGGGAGATCCAGAGCGATCGCCCGATCCCGAACCGCTGGGGGATGGAATGGAGGCCTGCCTTCCGGTCAAAGTCCATGTCCTGGAGTGCGTAGAGTACGTCGAACCCCAGCAGCCAGAACAACACCGCGGCCCCGAGCACGAGAGCAGGAACTGCAAGCCTTCCTGTCACCGCTATCCATGCGCCGATCGGCGCAAGGCAGATGGCGAAACCCAGAAACGCATGCGACAGGAAGGTGAACCGCTTGGTATAGGAGTAGAAGAACACGATCGCAAGAGCTAGGGGTGACAGAACGAAACTGAGCGCGTTCAACCGATAAGCAGCGTATACCAGAAGGACCGACGAGACCGCGGTAAACAGGATCACCTGGGCCGGCGTTACCAGTCCCTTGGGAAGGGCACGCATGTTGGTCCTCGGGTTCTCGGCATCGAAAACCCGGTCCGCCCAGCGGTTAAACCCCATGGCTGCCGAGCGCGCACCGACCATGGCCACGGTGATCCAGAGGACCGTGCTCCACGGCGGCACTCCCCTTGCCGCCAGCAGCGCGCCGGTAAAGGCAAAGGGCAGCGCGAAGATCGTGTGTTCGAACTTGATCATTTCGAGGATGATCTTGATTTTTTCCAGCATGTCACCCTTTCAAAACCATTATTCAGGGACACCTTGAGGCAGGGAGCAAGTGGATCGAACACCCCATTGCCCAAAGACCCTCGGACACCGGTAACCGGACTTATTCAATGATTGGCAGCTCTTGTTGTTCACCCTGGAATTTCGCTGCTCTCCCTGTCAGGGTACTTTTTATTTTTTCGGCAGCTGTTTTTTTTCCCACTCCCCGATCTTCTTCTTGATGTCCGGCATGGCCTTCTGCGCCGCCTCGATGCCCGCCTGCATGCACCGCTTTTTCTGGCTGAAATCGAGCATCCCCACGTCGCCTACAGCCGGTGTAATGAGCACATCGGCATTCTTTCTCGTATATTTCACATTCTCGCTGGACATGATAGTGACCGCCTGCAGCATGACATCGATGAGGTTCGTAATGTTGAAATTGACCACATTCTCGCTGATGTCCACAGCGATCACGATGTCGGCACCCCTTTCCCGTGCTACGGAGCTCGGGAGATTCTCCACCACGCCGCCGTCGACCAGGAGCTTCCCCTGGTAATCCACCGGGTTGAATACGCCGGGGATGGCGCTGCTTGCGTGCACTGCTTTGGCCACGGAGCCATGGTCAAGGACCACGCGCGTTCCGCGGTTCAGGTCTGTCGCGATTGCCGCAAAGGGCAGTTTGAGGTCCTCGATGTTTGCAGCCGGGACCTTGGACTTTACGAAGTCTTCCAGCTTATCGCCCTTGGCCAAACCCATACTGGTAAACGCGGAGAGAATCCCGTAATCAAAAACCTGGTCTTTCTCAAGAGAAAATGCCGTCCATTCAAGTTCAAAGCTGTTCGCGTCCGACGCATAGATCGCGCCGATAAGGCTCCCAACGCTCGTGCCGATGATCATATCGATCGGGATCTTCTCCTGCTCAAGCGCACGGATGACACCGATGTGCGCGAAACCGCGCGCTGCGCCGCCTCCGAGCACGAGCGCGATCCTTGGCTTTGGGCTCTCCGTCACAGGCGGTCCCTGCGTTGTCGCACAAGAGGCGAGCACGACGACTAAAATACAGATCGAGCATCGCTTCCCGTATTTCATAAGCACCTCACGCGCTCCGCTATACGAGAAGGGCCGCGCAAAGAGCGTGTGATTCAGTGTCATCATCTCGAGAATGGTCTTTATTTTATTCATCATGGATAACCCCTCATGGTAACCACGGAGACAGGCCGACATGGATCGCCGCATGACCCTGAGCTTTAGTCCGGGTTCTGACTTCTTGTTACCGACCTCTGCCCCTCCAGCATCTTCACCACGTCCCCGTATAGTGTTTTCACGATCTCGTCGTAGTCCCTGCCGCCGGGATGGACCGGTTTGCCGAATGAAACCATGACCTTTGAAGGCCTCGGGAAGAGACGCCCCGTCGGCAGCATCTCATACGTCCCCCGGATCGCCACCGGCACAATAGGGACGTTCAGTTCCCTGGCAATGATCCCCACGCCTTTTTTGAACTCCCTGGTCCTGCCGTCGCGCGAACGGCTGCCTTCGGGAAAGGCGAGCAGGATCTTGCCCCGGCGGAGCACGTACGCCGACAACTGAAGGGCGTTGTACAGCTTGGTCTCCATGTCCACGGGGATCACGTGTAAAAACCGCGCCAGGGGCAACATGACCGGACCTTTGAAAACGTCGGTTGTGCCGAGGGAAAAGAGCTGGTCCGCAGTCTCCTGGGAGATCGCAGCGCCGATGAATGGCGCGTCCGCGAAGCTCAGATGATTCGGAGCGATGATATACGGGCCCTTGACCGGCAGGTTCTCGATGCCCGTGACTGACAGACGGCCATATACCCTCAGCACCAGGGTAAACAGCAGCTTGAGCAGAGACCGCACCGTGCCCAGCACCGGACCGAATTCAAGCCTGATCGATTCTCTTACCTCTTCTGCAGGTTCCTCCGCAAGGATCTTGGCCCACGACATCCGCACGCCCTCACCGGCCTTGAGCGGCCCGGAGGCCAGCAGCTCCTGCAACTTGAGCACCGCGTCTTTTACGGTGAAGAGCTCGCTCCCGAAAGACTCGGGCAGGCTGATGTCGAAGGACCTTTCGATGCTCACGACCAGCTCGACCCGGGTGAGCGAATCAAGTCCCAGGTCAAGCTCCAGGTTGTCGTCGGGAGCGATGTTCTTTTTTGCGGAGAAGGGTTCGAGGCAGGCCAAGAGCTTTTTTGCCACCGGCGTCGAGAGCAGGTCGCTGTCAACCACGGTCACCGGCTTCTCGGTCCGTTCGCCGTTCTTCAGATACATGTCCCTCACCTGGCTGCGCTTGAGTTTGCCCAGGCGCGTGGCCGGAAAGGGGTCCTTGAAGATCTTCAGCCCCGTGATCCGCTTGTACGGCGGCAGGTCTTTTGCAAGGTCTTCGATCTCGAAGGCAATGGTCTCTCGTGAGTTGGAGAGGTTCATTTTTTTGAGGTAATCGAAATCCGGGACCACCGCGGCCTCGATCCCGCGCTCGCCCTGGATGAGACAGATCTCCTTGATCGCCGGTATCTGTTTATAGAACTTCTCGAGCTCGTCGGGAAAGATCTTCTTGCCCGTCGCGAGCACGATCATCTCCTTGGACCTGCCGGTGATGAAGAAGTAGCCGTCCTTATCACGATAGCCCAGGTCCCCGGTAGTAGAACCATCCGTCACGAAGGACCTCCGCGGTCTCCTGCGGTTTCTTGTAATACCCGAGCATCACGTTCGGCCCGCGTATCGCGATCTCTCCCATGCCGTGCTCGTCGGGATTGACGATCCTGACCTCGACATCAGGGACCGGGATGCCGATGGATCCGGCCTTCTGCTTCGAGAGCGGGTTGAACGTGGAAACCGGGGACGTTTCGGTAAGGCCGTACCCTTCAATGACAGTGAACCCGAGATCGGTCATATCGCGGTACACCTCGGGATCGAGCCGGGCGCCTCCGCTCGCGAACAGCCTGAACTTCGGGCCGAATTTCGCGTGCACGGTTCCAAAGAGCGACCTTGCCGGCATTGAATCCCGCTGTAATTCGAAGCAGTCTGTTGAGAGCGAGCAAGAGCTTTACCAGCGCCTGGACAGGGCCGGGCTTTTTGCGGATCCCGTCGAAGATGGCATTGCGGAGCGCCGTGAAGAGTTGCGGCACGCCGACCATGGCGGTGACCCCGGTCTCCTGCATGCAGGCTAGGATGTCCGGCCCCTTCAAGCTGTTCAGGATCGTCACCTGCCCGCCGAGCGCGAGCGGCAGCAGCATGCACGCCATTGCGGGATAGGTATGGTGAAGAGGAAGGAGGCAGAGGAGGTTGTCCTCGTGTTCGATGATTTTGAGTTTGATGACGCTCGCCAGGTTCGACGCCAGATTGCCGTGCGAGAGCATCACCCCTTTGGGATCGCCTGTTGTCCCTGAGGTATACAGGAGAGCTGCCAGGTCATCTGGCTGCATGCGCGGGCGGGAGCGCGCGCATCGGGATAGGACGTGACCATACGGGAGAACGGTATGCCGTCCCCGGGATCAAACGAGATGATCACGAGCGGCTCGCTTCGGGGAAGTTTCTGCCTGCTGTCAGCCGATACAAAGACCGCCTTTGCCCCGGAGTTCGCAAGCAGGACGGCGACCTCTTTCGCGGTCAGCTGCGCGTCCAGCGGCACGATGACCGCGCCGAAAGAAACGACAGCGAGATACGCGATCATCCACTCCGGCCTGTTCTCCGAAAAAAGGCCAACGCGGTCGCCCTTGTTGATCCCGTTTCGGAAAGCGATCGGGTAACGGACGCTACGCTCCTGATGAGGTCCCGGTAGGTGTACTGCTGATACCGGTCTCCTGCTTTCATCTGGACGGCGATCTTGTCCGGATAGCGTGCGGCCATTCCTTGATCTGGATCAGGATCATGTCATGCCTCTCATCGGGAGTTTGCAATACAGTTATAGAAACAGGATATAATGCTGCGGTAGGAATGTCAATGAAGAATCGTATCAGGGACAGGCCTTATCATCTCCTGTCCGTTCGGGATCAGTCTTTCGTGGTCTTTTTAATATCCTCGCCGGCCTTTTTCCAGGTCTTCTTGGCGTTCTTGTCAATGGCCTTCCAGTTCTTTTTCGCCTCCTTGTCTATGGTCTTGAAGTCCTTCTTGGCCTTCTTGCCCACGGACGTCGTCACCTTCTTCATCCCCTCGTGGACCTCTTTGAATCCTTCCTTTGCGGACTCCGCCTCATCGGCGCGGAGCATTGCAGGCGCAGCCAGTAAACACAAGGTCAGCAATATATAAAGCAAGCGCATTTCATCCTCCTCACTTCGTACGGGTGTCAGACCAGTATGAGACAAAATACACCGGGCGACCGGGATTGTCAAGATTGATGCCCCTACAAAAAAATCAAAAGCTGTCACGAAGAGACTGAAATACGGAGTCATTAGAGAGTCATTAAGGACACACCTTGTATTTTGATATATATACGCGACTGGCAAGATACGAGGCGCGACGCTATAGGTTCCCCGTTTCCGGGCAGATTCAGGTAGAATCATTTCTGATATAGTGATACAATTACCGGCATAGTGGAGAAAACCCTGCCGCTATCTATACTATACCCTGCGCTACGGTCGGGGAGAACAGCGTTCAAAACCAACGGTTAAATCGGCGGTTTAACTGCCTCATTCGTCATAAGCATATAAGAGACTGAGCGGTTCAATTGGGATGCTCAAACGACTATATTGACTCGCGAGGCCACCAATGGGGTTAGACTATCTTACTTCACGCCGCTGTGTTTCTCCTTTCGATGCTCTTCCGGTATGTGCCTGGCTGTACTTCTGTGATAATTCCTTCACAAACCGTTGCCGTGTCCGGAGAATCATCTCCATCGTGATCGAGAACACCCGCAAATAAGTCTGCCCGGCAGAGCTACTGCGGTCGGGGCGTGACAGGAAATTCCCATGAGCATTTAGCTGATTCATTGTGAGCAGGCAGTTCCAAGGCGGCCTGGAGGGCGGAAACGAGATGATAAAAAAGATGATCTGGCAGCGGCTGCTGCGCAGCGACTACGATCTGGCTGTCGTCACCATTTTTGGCGCCATCGCGATTGTCGGAGTTACTCCCTTTGCCTGGTATCGCTTCTCCAGCGGCAATACTATAGCGGGCATCATGGATGTGGTCATCGTGCTTTCCATTTGTGCCGTATTGACCTATGCCTTGGTGACGGGTAACAGCAGTCGTGCGAGCGCCTTTATGGTGGTTGCAACAACGGCCAGCTGTATCGTCAGCGCCACGGTGCTGGGCTTGCCCGGATTGTTCTGGACATATCCGGCGTTATTGATCAACTTCCTGCTGATTCAGCGAAAAAAAGCGTTGGCATTGAGCCTGTTTGCACTGGGTTTACTGGCCTGGCACGGCAAGGCCTTTCAGTCTCAGTTGGAAGTGGTGATGTTCGTGGTAACTGCTTTGGTGGTATGTATAGTTTCCTTCGTTTTCGCCTCTCGCACCGAGAGCCAGCAACAGCTGCTGGAAAACCTGGCGCTCATGGATCCGCTGACCGGCACCCAGAATAGACGTGCCATGGATAAGGAACTGGAGATCGCCATCAAGTCGCATAAACGGGACCGATCCTTGTATGGGCTGGCGATCATGGATCTGGATCACTTCAAGCGCATCAACGACAAGTACGGACATGAGGTAGGAGATAGTCTCCTGATCAGTTTTTCAGATTTGATTAAGAAGAACTCGAGAAAAACAGACCGTTTTTTCCGGATTGGCGGCGAAGAGTTTGTATTGTTGCTGCCGGGAGTGGATGTCGCTTCGTTGCGAACCATTACCGAGCATTACTGCGAGTTCATTGAACAACACCTGCGTTGCCAGGATGAAACCGTTTCCGTATCCATCGGCGCAGCGGTATTGAATGATGAAGAAAACCAGCAGGAATGGGTGGCGCGCGCCGATAATGCCATGTACGCCGCAAAAAATGCCGGCCGCAATTGCGCGATAGTAGATGATGGCAGCTCCATCGCCCTCAATTCAGTCTGGAAGGACTGGCGGTAAGATTCGTGAAATGACATGGCAGGCGTACTTTCGGTCTTAGAATAACGCACGCTGTTTAAGGATCGTCGAGAATCGGCGTCTGTCCACACTAAAACGATAAGTGCTCTTCGAATAGTTCTGGATGAAAAAAGGCCCGGTACTCCGTTGCACACCCCTCCTCGCAGATCAACCACCGTCCCGCTCCCGTAGCGCCGCAATGAGCCCCTCGACCACTTTGGCCATGCGTTCGTAATCCAGGGTTTCGGGAAGGTCCGAAGGCGCGTGGTAATGCGGATTCCTGTAGAAAGCCGTGTCCGTTACCATGAGCGCCTGGTACCCGAACTTGCCGAAGGACCAGTGGTCGGAGAAATCGATGCCGATCATGATCGCAGGCGCGTTCAAGGTGATGAGGGGGAGATCGGTTGCTTTTTTGAAACTCCTGGCGATCCGCTCCGTAAAAGCCTTCGACCGCATGTTGCCGACCATGGCGATGTAATGCCCCGTCTTCGGGAACTTGAGGCCCATGAAGGGAAAGGGATAATGCTGACAACCTTCCCGGTCGCAGAAGAACCCGATCATCTCGAGGCAGATCATCCCCTCTACGTGCGCGTTCTTTTCTGCGAGACTTTTCGCGTAATGATAGCTCGCCATGTTGCGTGCTGCGATACACCGGCCATTCTTCAAGCGCGAAGGCTACGAACCGGATTGTTCTCTCCATCCGCGCGTTGGACAGCTCCCGCGCCAGACCGAGCAGTCCCGCCACGCCGCTCGCGTTGTCGTCGGCGCCCGGCGTGGTGCGTACCGAGTCGTAGTGAGCGCCGACGATGAGCAGCGTTTCCTGAGAGGCGCCGCCCTTAAGCTCCGCGATGATGTTATGGTAGGTGTTCCCGTCAAAGACAAAGGGTTGCCTCTCGACCTGATAACCGAAAGAGGTGAACTGATCTGAAATATATGTTGCCGTCTCCTCCAGTCGCTCAAGGTCCTGAAAGGTACGGACCCCGATCTCCCTGGCGAGTCTGGCCACGACCTGACGCAAATAATCAGCCCTCTCCATGTGCAAAGCCTATCATACCCCTGTTCCGGATGTCAAACCATGGCATCAATTTTCTTGACTCTTGAGCACTCTTTGCTTAAACTTGAAATAGGACTGTTCAATGATAGTGTCAATAGTTCTATGAAAACCGAAGAGGCCGTCTGAAACCACACCCTGCACTCGTTTATGGCCGCGTCTTCGCAAGAGCAGGCTACGGTTCCATACCCTGCATTCGCGGTTCCGCTCATAAACGCGGGCACAGGCTCGTAAACGCTGGGCGCAGGCAGAGAGAACGAAGAGTGCTCTGTGTTCTCAACTGACTCAACAATTAGACCAATCTTGAAGATATGAAGAATGCAGAAGACGAAATACATGCAGTAGTAAGAGGCCACAGAGGTGAGGCCAGTAAAAAGCCTTGCCCATTTTGAGATTTAAAGATTTCTCTGTGTGCTCTGTGGTTAATTTTAACATTACTCGTACAATCACAAGGAGGTTATCATGCCGAAAATGCCGAAACAGTACACCACCATCCAGAAAAAATATAAAGGTCTCATCAAGGCAGTCGGGAACCTGGGAAAGGCCGCCAAGGCAGCAGGACCGCTGAACAAGAAGACCTCGGAACTGGTCCAGATCGCCGCCGCCGCCGCCGTGCGGTCCGAGGGGTCTGTCCACTCCCATGCCCGCCGGGCGCTGGCAGCCGGGGCAAAACCCGATGAGATCCGCCATGCGATCATCCTGCTCACGAGCACCATCGGCTTCCCCGCCGTCTCCGCCGCGATGTCCTGGGCGAATGATGTGCTGGAGAAGAAATAACGCTTTTTTCATTGCTGAGTAATCAGAGATAATGATCCATAAATTGGTTTTCTCTGTGCCTCTGTGACAACCTAGCATCCAATCATGAAGATCGATATCTACCTGTCCGAGATCTGCGGCTCGTACCATGAACTTCGCGCGAACCTGAACCGCGCGCTCGCGGAACTGGACATCAAACCCGACGTTACCTACCGCACGATCTGTTACGACGAGGCAGTCAGCCGCAACATACTGGGCTCTCCTTCCATCTGGATAAACGGGAGAGACGCCTTCGAAGGCGGCAACTCGCCAGGCATAACCTGAAGAACGTACATGGACGAGTCCGGGAGACTCAAAGGCGTACCGTCGATTCTGATGTTGAAGCAGGCGATCGGGCGGGCAATGAACACAGAGTGACTTAAGATGAAAAATCGGATTTCACCAAAGAGTCACAGAGGTCGCGGAGAAAACACAATCATATCTTGACGGATAACAGGATCGATGGGATTTCAGCATTATTTGCTTAACCCGGACAAGCCAGAGTTAAAACAAAGCCTTTGAACCGCCAAGGCGCCAAGGACGCGAAGGTTGTAAAAGCCCTCAACCCGGAATTTAAGGACTTCCTTTGCGCTCTGTCGCGCCTTCGCGGTAAAATTGCTTGCTCATTTTGCGTAGAATTTGTCGCACAATTTATTGATTTTCTCAGTGTCTCCGTGCCTCCGTGGTGGACCATTAATCTTTCTATGCGCAACCATCTTGTCTTCATAGGCGATTCGCTCACCCAGTGGGGTGACTGGGAGCAACGGTTCCCAGGGTATCAGGTGACAAACCTCGGCATCTCCGGCGAAACCGTCGAAGGTCTGCTCGCCCGCAGGGAGCGCATTCGCACGCAGATCGACGATCCGGACTTCATCTTCCTCATGACCGGCATCAACAACATCGCGACCGGGCAGTATGATATCTTCCCCCCCTATCGCGAGATCGTTCGCAACCTGACCACGTGGTACAAACAATCGATTGTCGTGGTCCAAAGCTTGTTGCCGGTGGAAAGTGACATGGGTCGACAATGAAGTAATACCAGATATCAACCGCCTTCTCGAAAAGATCGCCGGCGAATACGGCGCAGAATATCTTGACGTGTTCGGATCCTTTGTGGATGCGAAGGGAACTCCGAAGAAAGGCTATCTTTCAGATGATGGCGTCCACCTGGCGAGCAAGGGATATGATGTGTGGGAAAAAGAGGTGAAGCGGTTTTTATTAGAGAAGTGATTGATGATATCATGTACCTTGCATGATGGAGACTGCCCCCTTTGGGGAGCGCTTCCATTGCTGATATTGGATTGATGAGTTCATACTCTTTTTTTCTTTACACGTGATCCTTACTCCTTGATCCCCGCTCCTGACCCTACTCCACCTTCACCCCCACTGCCAGCTCCTTCTGCTGGAGCGACCTGATCTTGTCACGCAGCTCTGCCGCTGTCTCAAAGTCCAGCTCTTTTGCCGCCGCGCGCATCTGTTTCTGAAGCGAGGCGATGTACGCGGGGATATTCACGGTCGGCAGATACTCGCCCGCCTCTTCAGCGGCGATCGGCACGGTGAAGTAATCCTGCTCGTACACTGTGCGCAGCGTGGCCTGGATGTTCTTCTTGATGGACTGCGGAGTGATGTTGTGCTTCTTGTTGTATGCTTCCTGCACCGTGCGACGCCGGTTGGTCTCGTTGATGGCGTTCCGCATGGAATCGGTGATCTTCTCCGCATAGAGGATGACCTCGCCGTTCACGTGCCGCGCTGCGCGGCCCATGGTCTGGATGAGCGAGCGCGTCGAGCGCAGGAACCCTTCCTTGTCCGCATCGAGGATCGCTACGAGCGATACCTCCGGGATATCGAGTCCCTCGCGCAGCAGATTGATGCCGATCAGAACATCATATTTCCCCAGACGCAGGTCCCGGATGATGTCGACCCGTTCAAGGGTGTCGATATCGGAGTGGAGGTATGCCACCTTCACGTTCAGTTCCTTGTAGTGTTCCGTCAGGTCCTCCGCCATGCGCTTTGTGAGCGTGGTGACGAGCACGCGCTCTTTTGCCTCCGCCCTTTTTCTGACCTCGTTCAGGAGATCGTCCACCTGTCCCGTGGCCGGCCTGATCGCGATCTGCGGGTCCGTGAGGCCCGTGGGCCGGATCACCTGCTCGATGATCCTCTTGCCGGACTTCGCGACCTCAAAGTCAGCGGGCGTTGCCGACACGTACACGGTCTGGTGCACGCGCTGCTCGAATTCCTCAAAATTGAGCGGCCGGTTGTCCAGCGCCGAGGGCAGGCGGAAGCCGTATTCAACGAGATTCATTTTCCTGGCCCGGTCGCCGTTGAACATGCCGCCGATCTGCGGGACTGTGGCGTGGGACTCGTCCACGACCAGAAGAAAATCCTTGGGAAAGTAGTCGAGCAAGGTCGGCGGCGGCTCGCCGGGCGCCCTGCCCGAGAGATGCCGGGAATAGTTCTCGATGCCGTGGCAGTACCCCATTTCCTGGATCATCTCGAGATCGAACATGGTGCGCTGCTCGATGCGCTGCGCCTCGATCAGCTTGTTCATTCTGCGGAATTGCTGGATGCGCTCCCTGAGCTCCTCATGGATGCCGTCAATGGCCGCCTTCATGCGCGATTCAGGGATGACATAATGGCTGCCGGGATAGATGGCGACCTTTTCGAGCTTCTGGCGCGGCGTGCCGAGGAGCGGATCGAACACGGAAATCGCGTCTATTTCATCGCCGAAGAGCTCAATGCGGATCGCCTCGTCCTCGTAGGACGCCGGAAAGATCTCGACCACGTCGCCGCGCACCCGGAACGTGCCGCGCTGGAAATCGAAGTCGTTGCGGGAATACTGGATGTCCACGAGCTTCCTGAGGATCTCGTTCCGGTCGATGCGCTGCCCCTGCTCAAGGAACAGCAGCATGCCGTGGTATGCCTCGGGCGAGCCCAGGCCGTAGATGCACGAGACCGAGGAGACGACGATCACATCGTTCCGCTCGAACAGCGAAGTGGTCGCCGAGTGGCGCATGCGGTCGATCTGCTCGTTGATGGCCGAGTCCTTCTCGATATACGTGTCCGTGGTCGGGAGGTAGGCCTCGGGCTGGTAGTAGTCATAGTAGGAGACGAAGTACTCCACCGCGTTCTCGGGGAAAAGCTCCTTGAACTCGTTGTAGAGCTGGGCAGCCAGCGTCTTATTGTGCGCGATCATGAGCGCGGGCCGCTGCACCTTCTCGATCACGTTCGCGATGGTGAAGGTCTTGCCCGAGCCCGTGACCCCGAGCAGGACCTGGTGTTCGAGGCCCTTGATGATGCCGTCAGCGAGCTGCTCGATTGCCTGGGGCTGGTCGCCGGTCGGCGTATAGTCCGATGTGATCTTGAATTTCGGCATGAATATAGTGTACTCGATAATCCGGGTGAGGTCAATAAAGGGCAGAATCGATTGGTTACAAGAGGCCTGTCCTGAGCGCAGTCGAAGGAAATAAAGGGGAAAGGATGTAAAGCTATTTTTTGGACGCAGATGAACGCGGAAAAAACGGATCAAGCCTGAATCAATAATCTTTATTTGCGATCATCCGCGAAAATCCGCGTACCATGCATGTTTGTTTTCAACTCCAAAATTCGCACTCCGAACTTGCATTACTTCCCGTGGCACTTCTTGTACTTTTTGCCGCTCCCGCAGGGACAGGGGTCGTTCCTGCCGACCTTCGCGCCGACATGCACGGGTTCGGCGTGCTTGGCTGCCGCGTCTCCCGCGCCGACGAAGCTGAGGTTGGCGATCTGGCGTTTCTGCTTCCGCTCGATTTCCTCACTCTGTTCCTTGGCCGCGACCTTGATCCTGAACAAATTCTCGACCGTGGATTCAACAATGCGCTGCTTCATTTCCTCGAACATGTCGAAGCCTTCTTTTTTGTATTCGATGAGCGGGTCCTTCTGGCCGTAGCCGCGAAGTCCGATGCCTTCCTTCAAATGGTCCATTGCCAGGAGGTGGTCTTTCCACTGATGGTCGACGGCCTGGAGCATGAAGACCTTCTCGAGGTGGCGCATGACCTCGGGGCCGATCTGTTGTTCCTTCTCGCTGTAGCTCTTCTTCAGCGCATCCCAGAGCTTCTCGCGGAACTCTTCGCGTGACAGGGACCGGGGGTCGATATCATGCGCTGCGTGATACGAGAACTTAGCCGCGAGCATATCGTTCAGGCCGGCAATGTCCCAGGTCTCGGGGTAGGCGCCCTCAGGACAGGTGAAGTCAACAATCCCATCGAGCATTTCCTCGGCCAGGCCGAGCGCTTCTTCCTTGAGGTCAGTGCCGGAGAGTATCTGACGGCGTTGCTCGTAGATCACCTTGCGCTGCTGGTTCATGACGTCATCGTATTCGAGGACGTGCTTGCGCATCTCGAAGTTGTGGTTTTCAACCTTCTTCTGGGCGTTCTCGATGGCCCGCGACACCATGCGATGTTCGATCGGTACATCCTCTTCCATGCCGAGCTTGCCCATGAGTCCCGCGATCCGGTCGGACCCGAAGATCCTGAGTAGGTCGTCCTCGAGCGAGAGATAGAAGCGCGATGAGCCGGGGTCACCCTGGCGGCCCGAGCGGCCACGAAGCTGGTTGTCGATCCGGCGCGACTCATGGCGTTCCGTGCCGAGGATGTGGAGCCCCCCCGCCGCAATGACCTTCTCTTTCTCGTCAGCGCACTGCACCTTGCACTGTTCGAGCGTCCTGTCCCACTCTTCTTTCGTATACTCTTTGCCTTTCAGCATCTGGCGTGCGAGCCCCTCGGGGTTGCCGCCAAGCACGATGTCCGTACCGCGGCCCGCCATGTTCGTGGCGATCGTGACCGCAGCGTATCGTCCCGCCTGGGCAACGATCTCGGCCTCCATCTCGTGGTACTTGGCGTTCAGAACCGAGTGCCTGATGCCTTTTTTCCTGAGCAGCGACGCCAGGGTCTCGGACTTGACGATGGAAATGGTGCCCACGAGCACGGGCTGGCCCTTCTTATGACGTTCTTCGATCTCTTTAACGGCAGAGTTGAACTTCCCCTGCTCGATCTTGTAGATGAAATCGGGGGCGTCGATGCGGATCATGGGTTGGTGCGTCGGGATCATGAGCACATCGAGGTTGTAGATCTTCGCGAATTCCGCGGCCTCGGTCTCTGCCGTACCGGTCATGCCCGCAAGCTTGCTGTAGAGCCGGAAGTAGTTCTGAAAAGTGATGGAGGCGAGGGTCTGGTTCTCGTTCTCGATCTTGACGTTCTCTTTGGCCTCGATGGCCTGGTGGAGTCCATCGCTCCAGCGCCTGCCGGGCATGAGCCTGCCCGTGAACTCGTCCACGATCATCACCTGGCCGTCCTTGACCACATAGTCCACGTCGAGGTGGAACAGGGCATGGGCCTTCAAGGCCTGGTGCACATGGTGCACCAGATCCACGTTCGCGGGATCGTACAAATTGCCCGCGCCGAGCATCTTCTCGACCTTGATGTTGCCTTCCTCGGTAAGCGCCGCGGTCTTGGTCTTTTCCTCGATCGTGTAGTCAACGTCCTTCTTCAGGCTCGGGATGATGCGATTGATCTTATAATACTTGTCCGTGGAATCTTCCGTGGGACCGGAGATGATGAGCGGGGTCCTGGCCTCGTCGATCAGGATCGAATCGACCTCGTCCACGATGGCAAAGTTGAGCTCGCGCTGAGCATAGTCTGCAAGGTCGAATTTCATGTTATCGCGCAGATAGTCGAACCCGAACTCGTTGTTCGTGCCGTAGGTCACGTCAGAGCCGTAGGCCTGTTGCCTCTGTTCGTCCGTAAGTCCATGGACGATCACTCCCACGGTCATACCGAGGAAAGTGTAGATCGGGCTCATCCACAGGGCGTCACGCCGGGCGAGATAGTCGTTCACCGTGACCACATGCACACCCTTGCCGGTAAGGCTGTTCAAATACACCGGCAGCGTGGCTACGAGGGTCTTGCCTTCCCCGGTCTTCATCTCCGCTATCTTTCCCTGATGCAGCACAATACCGCCGATGAGCTGCACGTCGAAGTGGCGCATACCGAGCGTCCGTTTGGACACCTCGCGCACCACGGCAAAGGCCTCGGGAAGGATATCGTCGAGCGTTTCCCCGCCTTCAAGCTTCTTTTTGAACTCCTCGGACTTGGCCCGCAAGGCAGCATCCGCGAGGCTGGAAATCCCCTGCTCCAGTGCATTGATTTTGTCCACCAGCACCTGAATGCGCTTCAGTTCCCGTTCATTCGCGGTGCCGAATATTTTTTTCAGAATTGTTCCGATCATCTCTTCTCTCCACCAGCAATAAAATCAGTTGACAGCACTGCATAGTATCATTTTTGCGCAGGAATTCAAGAGAATAATCTCTCAGAAGGTTGTCGCGCATCCTGTGAAGAGAGGCCCGTACCCATATGATGCACACGGACTCTTTTTCATCCTAATAGCAACAATTGTTCGCACAAACCCGCAAAGAGCGTAAAGAAAATCAACAACTACCAGCCCTTTAAAGACCTTGTCATTTTAGTGTACTGATTTTTCAGATAAAGTTTTTTATTTTCCTTTGAGTTCTCTTTGAGCCAGCCTATACGAACCTTCACTCTGGTCTGACTGCTTTTTCCAGGTTCCTTGTGTCTTGGATACACTCAAAATAAAAAACCCCGAAGATGGGGGCCCTCGGGGTTATCAATCATAGTACAATTACTGCAGCATGCGAATCGTTCGCGCAATGCGCAGCGAATAGTTTGTCAGGACGCTTTCAGTACATTTGATGCCTGGGGGCCTTTATCCCCCAGAGTGATTTCGAACTCGACAGGCTGCCCCTCGGAGAGCGTCTTGTACCCGTCTCCCTGTATGCCCGAGTAATGCACGAACACATCGCGACCGCCTCCCTCCGGTTCGATAAAACCATACCCTTTCGACTCATTGAACCACTTAACTTTCCCCGTCGACATAACGATTTAACCCTCCTTGTTTGTTTCCGCTGTTGACAATCGGGGTCTCTGGGACACCGAACAACGAAACACGGTTAAAGTACAAAGGGAAAGAGCCTGAACCCACCCCTACGCCCTTTCCCCCGAACAACCAAGATTATGTCAGACCATTCAAAAAATGATAACGATGGATGAACAACTTTAATTCATGTACCTTACCGGATTAACCGGCAGACCGTTTAAACGCACCTCATAGTGAAGGTGCGGACCTGTGCTGGAACCGGTATCTCCGCTATAAGAAATTATCTCACCACGCTTGACCCGCTGTCCGGCCTTGACGTTAAGGCGTGAGTTATGTCCAAATTCGGTTTTGATGCCGTATCCGTGGCTGATCTCCACCATATTGCCGTAGCCGGTGCTGAAACCCGCTTTCGTAACCACACCGTCTGCCGGGGCTATGACCGGCGTTCCGGTCTGGGCCGCAATATCGATGCCTTCGTGGAAAGTCGGGATCCCGCTGAACGGCGAGGTCCGGATGCCGAAAGGTGACGTGACCCAGCCTCGGACCGGCCATACCGAGGGAGTTGACGCGTACAAGGACCGTTTGTCCTCAAAATATTCTATCAGCATCTGAAGGCTGGCCTCCTGTCGTGAGGCCGCTCCCTTGAGCAAGCTCAATTCCTGGTGCATATCTTTCAGTGCTTCTTCCTGCTTTTTCTCACCCAGGGTGGTAAGGTTCTGAAGACCAAGCTCGTCGGGGCCGCCGATGCCGAGCACCTGTTGGGCCTTATCCCGGGGACCCAGGCTCACGGCACGACGGAGCTTGGTATCGAGGTCGCGAAGCAGGAACATCTGGCGCTTGTAATCCAGGAGGTTGAGGGCGAAACTCTGTACCTGCGCCTTCTGCTGCATCAGTTCCTCGCGTACGGACTGCAATTCCCAAACTTTGTCTTTTACATCGTTGTATTCGTAGACCAGATAGAAGGAGAGGGCAAGCACTGCGACGAATGAAAAGAACACGGACTTGAGTGCTGACTTGGAAATACTGAGCGTCCGAACCCGCGCATTCGGACCAGGCAGGAACATAAAAGTAAAATACTCTTTTTTCTGGATCTTTCTTGACTTCTTTACTCCCATCACTCCTCCGGGAACAGGTACATACAATTGCGTTAAAGATAACACAAAAAGCCAGGGAATGTCAACTATTTATTTGTTTATTTTTATGAAAAAAACGCTTAAGTAACAATATGTTATATAGCATTTCCTCTGGTAGACAAACTAGTGAAGAGCTGAAACCGGCACTCGCTCACATCGCAGTGGACAACCTCTGCAGAGAGGCCTTGTTTTTTTGCAATGGTCTTTTCCGACTCGGACGATAAGGGCATGATATTCATTGTAAAATTGGGCGTCCATAGGCAGGTTTTCCATGAAAAGAACCTGAAGGGCGTCGTAATCCGCATTACCCGCAATCAACCCCTTCCGGCTGAATATCCGTCTGGTATAAGTATCAACCACGAAGAACGCCTTTTCTCCTGCGTAGAGAAGGATTGCGTCGGACGTTTCCGGACCAATGCCGTTTACTTCGAGTAGTTGTTGACGCAATAGCTCGGGATCAGTTGAGAACATCCTTGTAAGACTACCGGAGTAGCGGGTATGGATAAAAGACAGCAAATGCCGAAGACGTTTTGTCTTGATATTGAAATAACCGCATGGCCGTATGAGCGAAGCCAGTTTCTCCGGATCCAATTTGAACATGCGCGAGGGCGTCAGGAGCCGTTCCCGCTTGAGATTGGCCATGGCCTTTTCCACATTTGCCCATGCCGTATTCTGCGTTAGCACCGCGCCTACCATAACCTCGAAGGGAGTATCGCCGGGCCACCAGTGCTGGGGTCCGTATGCCCGGTAAAGCGACCGGTAGATGGCCTTTAATTGTTTCCCAATCTCTTTATCAAACATCTTACTCCTAAACCATGACACCATGATATTACGAGGAGAGTAGTAAAGATGTGATTCAATTCACAAGTGGTCACCTCTTGAAAAAACAAAAATGTTGCTTACAGGGCAATCTATAGGGCACGAAAAATGATTTCTTCTCTAACAATTTCTTAAATGCACTGTACTAAATTTGTGCTAAAAAATATCTAAAAGGGCAATTAGGCAGAATAGGCACAATCAATATACATCCGATAACACCCTGATTATCAAATTAAAACGGGAAACCACGCTTTAATCAAGTGTCTCTAAAAAATGGTTCTTTACTGCTCATATTTCACTTACAAGATTCCCGATCAGTGTCTTTCGGATCGCAGATGTCGGATGGCGGGTTTTTTGCCAGTCCATTTCCTTTTTTCCGTATTCTCCATTCTGCAATCCGCAAGATGAATCACTCCTTCGTCGCATCCTTCACCCATTCGAGATAATCCCGTGAACCTGCGACAATCGGGAGCGCGATCACCTCGGGTACGGTATAAGAGTGGAGCGATTTCACGCGCGTTACAAGCTGCTCCATACACGGCAGCCTGCTCTTGCAGATGAGCAGCGTCTCCCGCTCATCCTGGACCTTGCCCTCCCAGAAGAACAGTGAGCGCACCTCCGGCACGATGTTCACGCATGCAGCAAGATGCTCATCCACAAGCACTGACCCGATCTTCGCGGCTTCATCCCTGGTTGACGTTGTTATCAGCACAATGATCTCGTCTCCCACGCCATTGCCCTTTCGAGTCCTTATTTCGATCCCCTGCTACCAAAGCCCTTCAAGTCTATCATCGCGGAGTACCGGTATTCCCCCGGCATTGCAACGTACGTCAGGCTTAATCCCCAACATTGTGAAGCATAGTGCAAGAGGTAGTCCTCCCGTATGGTCTTCTTATTCAGAATATCGCTCGACACCTGGGCATGCAGGTTCCACTTGCTGAACTTAAGGCCTGCCCCGCTGATCAAGTAATCCGCCACTCCCTGAGTAAAGGTGTGGGTGAGATCCAAAGACACCACCCCCGTGGTAAAACCCACGCCTTCTGAATGAGCGGACACGACATGGTCATAGGCATTGTAACTTCCGGTCGCCGACATGCTGAACATTTTGGGCGTCTTCAGGTACAACTCTCCGAGCACCTCAGAACCTGGATGGGCGGTATCACCTTGCTCCCGCGCTACACTAAAGTCATAAGATCGGGAGAGCCTGAAAACCATCACATCAAAGGTAGTATACGGCGATTCCTTTGTTTCTTTATAGTGTGCGGTCATTCGATTGATCAGCGCGATAGTCACGGTGTTTTGCGATACTACGGAGTCCACAGAATCGAACTGTGGAATATCACCCTGCTCCATATGGGTAACATAGCCATAAGATATCGTCGGTTCGATCGAATGCCTGATCCGCCCGATCCCGGCCTCGCCATCAATGCCATACACTTGGGAAACACGGGCGTTCACCTCAGTCCCCGCGTAAACGTATTTTCGCTCCGTCGGTTCCACGGTCGTGGCACTCCGGTCATAGAACGTGGCCCGCACACCCGCATTCGGCGTAACGCTCAGGCCATTACTGCCGAACGTGGCAGTCAACCGCGGGTTGAAGTCCACGCGCCGCGCGCCTTCCCCTTCCTGTTTCGTAAAATTCGCCGCAGACCCGTCAAAGCGAAGATGAAGCGGTCCGGCAAGCGTTTCATCATAGATCGTATAGCGCAGTTCTGGCAGTTTCTGGACAGTCTTTTCGTTGGTCCGGGTGAGGTCGACCGAATACTGGCCCATCAGATAAAGCGAGGCCGTGTTCCACCGCTCCACGTAGAAGGCGTTCGAGTCAAGATAGGGTTTAGACTTGTTCTCAAGCGTCTTATCGAGGTCATAAAAGTAGCGCTCATCGCTCACAAGATTGATGTCCACACGGCCGGAGAGATCTTCGGCAAATTCTTCCTGATGCTGGAACTGGAAATTCCAGCGCGACTCGCTGGTATGGAACTGGTCAAAATAATTGTAATACACCTGGCCCTTGGACTCCTGGGAATTCCTATAGCGGTACTCTATGCCAGTACCATGCCCCGTCCGTTCGCGGTAATCGGAATAGAGGGTCATATCCTTATAATCCGAGATGGCCCAGAAGAACGCGTTATTCATATAAATACCGTCGAGGCTGCTGTGCCCAAGCGACTCCGGCATCAGAAAACCGGTCTGCCTTCGCACGGGAAAGAGAAAGTAGGGTGAGTAGAACACCGGTAGGCCCTCCACGTTGAACGACAGCTTCCTGCCGGTGGCATACCGCTCCATATTGATGTCCAGCACATCCGCCTTCAGAAACCATTCGTCCTCGTCACAGGTGGTGACGGTGCCCTTCTCAATATGGTAGACGGTGTCCGAGTGCCGTTCGATCGTGCCCCCCTTCACGTGGAGGTTTTCTTTCTTGATAAACAGGTCACCGTTCACGATAACGCCGTCCCGGGTGTTCATGTTGACCTGCATTTTCTCGGCATGCATGATATCTCCCTTGTCCTGGAAGAAGACCTTTCCCTCGGCCACGGCCTCGCCGGTCTTGTTGTCCAGCATGACCTTGTCCGCCTCGAGCCGCGTGCCGTCCTGCTCGATCTTCACATGCCCGGTCGCAATATACCGGTCATTGGCCCGGTCATAATCAAGCGTGTCCGCCGCCACGGTGACAGGGATCTTCTTCGGGAGTCCCTCGCTCCAGGCGTGTTGGATCGCTCCCGTCAGCATCGCGCCGACAAGAAGGATGACAAGTATAGATGCTCTCCCGTGCTTCATAATGGTTCTCTTATGGCAACTGTCCGGGTCTCTCTCGCATATCGTAAAGTGAATCCACCTCAAAAGTATTTATCAAACGGCATTACTGGATAATAAAGGATAAAAAACCGTATTCAATCCTGTTCATCCTGTTATCCTGTCAGAAAAGGTTTTGTCTTGGATGATCCCTGTCGTTTTGACAAGAGTTCCAATCGAAATCATGCTCCGGGTAGTCCTCCCTCAAACCCGAAATCCGGAATCGAACCACCTCATCCTTTCAGCCCGCTCAACGATCCGGACCGGTCTGGTTCCGGATGGAGCACTGCCCTCGCATCTCCCACCACATAGAGCGAGCCGGTGATCAGCACCAGATCGTCCGGTGATGCCGCCTTCCCGGCAGCCGCGATCGCTTCCTTGACCGTCTCAGCGGTCTCGACGGAGCCATGCTGCTTCTGTATTTCCGATGCGAGCGCCCGGACATCCATTGCCCGTGAATACTGCGGCTTCGTCACCACCACGTGATCGGCGAGCGGGACCAGCACAGACGTGATCCCCTGATAATCCTTGTCTCCGAGAATTCCGATGATGAGGACGATCCTCCCGTAAGCGGGTTTCATTTCCCGGACTGTCGCGGCAAGCTTCTGAGCTGATGCGGGGTTGTGCGCACCGTCAAGATAGATATCAGGCTTAAGCGCCACAAGCTCCAGACGCCCTTCCCAGCGGGCCTGCTCAAGTCCGCGCCGCACAGCGGACTCATCCACGATGACCCCGGCATTACGCAGACACTCGATCGATGCCAGGGCCAGGCAGGCATTGTCCACCTGATACCTTCCGAGCATATGTATCCGCACTTTTTCGTAAGAAGATTTGATCCCCCGGTAATCAAAGACCTGCCCGCGCTGCGCTGCGACAGGGCCCGGAATAAAATCCCGGGACAACCGATAGACCGCTGCATGTTGAGCGGCGGCTTCCTGCTCGATGACCGTGATGACCGCTGGCTGCGTTGCCCCCGTCACGACCGGGACCCCCTGTTTAATAATACCCGCTTTTTCGCCGGCGATCTGCGCGAGCGCGGTCCCCAGAAATTCCGTGTGTTCAAGCTCAATGTTCGTGATCACCGACACGAGCGGCGTGATCACGTTCGTGGAATCGAGCCTGCCGCCCATGCCGACCTCGATCACGACAAGGTCCACGCCTTCATCCGCGAAGTAAGTAAATGCCATGGCGGTCGTGACCTCGAAGAACGTGGGATTGAGCGATCCCCTCCCGTCGGGACCGGTCGCCTTCCGAGCGACGTCACGCACACGACCCGCCAGCTCCACGACCTTTGCCTCGGCGATCAGTACATTGTTGATCCTGATGCGCTCGGTAAAACTGACCAGATGCGGAGATGTATAGAGCCCGACGCGATATCCCGCGGCCTGCAGCATGGATGCGATAAACGAGGACGTCGACCCCTTTCCATTCGTACCCGCAACATGTATTGACCGGAACTTCCGGTGCGGGCCGCCCATAAGCGCCATTAACGTTGCACTGTTGGACAACGCAAGCTTGATCCCATGCTTCTGGAGCGCAAAAAGATAATCAATGGTTTCCTGGTATGCTCTGTTAAGGGACATCGTCGTGTGGGATCCATTTCTCCATCAGAGATCAAGTCCGCAGTCGCCGGGGTCCCTTATCCGGCTTTCTCCTATGGCGTTGCTGAGTTCGTAGGAGCGGTCGCCACAGGGGCAGGGGCCTTCGTCTCGGCGGGTGCGTTCATGCCTTTTTCAGTACTTTGTACTGTCTTCAGTTCCGTTACCGGTTTTTCAACTGTCTTGGGCGCTGCTTTGAGCGTCAACACAAACGGGACCTGCTGGGCAGCGGGGAATGATTTCAAGCGCCTGGGATCATAGCGCACCTTTGCCACGTCCTTGATCCGATCGAAGAACGTGAGGAGTTCGTGTTCAATCAGTTTGCCGGAACCCCCCCGGTGGGTTTCGCTGAACTTTAGTGTCCGAAGCTGCTCATGCCCCTGCATGACCTCATTGATGCGCTGGATCGCCGTGGTCTCATTGACCGGGGTAATGCTCACGGCCAACGGTGCCACGGCCGGGGTGGGGACAGGCCGTGGCGACGGCCTCAGCACTCCGGCCGCCGGCCTCGGCAAAACAGGCGCCTTCGGTTGTAGTGCCGCTGATGACGGAGGGGACGTAGTTACCGGCGCGGTCTTCACAATGTTCTCGATCTCAATATCAAGCTGACGCGGCAGCATGGCGTAATAATATACCCCCGCTACAATGAGGGCGATGCCCGCAAGCCACAATGGACGATACAGGATCTTTTTGAGCTTCGTGAGCGTGGAGAGGCCCTCTCTTACGCGGTGGGCAACTCCCTCGGGCGAGTCTATGTATTTCAGGAGCCGGCGGGTCTCCTCCATGCGCCTGAGCGCGTCGAACTCGGATTTACAGACCACGCAGTGTTCCAGGTGCCGTTCGATCCTGTTCCGTGTGGTCCAGAACACATGACCGCGCAGATAATCAGGGAGCACGGTCCTCGTCCGTTCACATTCTTTTTTCATCAAGCTCACCTCATCGAGCTTCCGTTTGCTTTCCCCGCGTATAGTATCTTGTCCGGTTCGCAGAGGCTGCATCATACTCCTCCCACCTTCACCTGCTCCGCGCGAAGCTGTGAATCACCGAGGAACCGTTTGCCGATCATCTCGAAACGGGCCGGCGTGTCGGTCACATAAAATTTCCGCACCCCTTCGCCCTTCCCGCGCCATTTGAGCTTCTCGAGCACATCGGCCACTTCCTTGGCTGTTTCGGTCGCTGAGTCGATCAGCATGATTCCGGGTCCGACGGCCTTGCTGATCACTTCTTTGAGCAGCGGATAGTGCGTGCAGCCAAGCACCAGCGTATCAATGCCTGTTTCCCGGAACGGCGCAAGATATTTTCCAGCCACGAGCTCAGCCACGTCGTTGTCGGTCCACCCTTCTTCTGCCAGTTGCACAAAGAGCGGACAGGCACGGCTCATGACCTCGACATCGGGAGCGAGCCGCTTAATGGTTCTCTCATAGGCGCCACTGTTTATCGTTGCCTCGGTACCGATGACGCCCACCTTTCGGGTCTTCGTGGATGCGACCGCTGCACGGGCACCGGGTTCGAGCACGCCGATGACCGGAAGCGGAAACTCCTTTTTCACTGCCTCGAGACTGATCGCCGTTGCCGTGTTGCAGGCGACCACGAGCATCTTGATCTCTTGGGACAATAGGAAATTCGTGTTCTCGAAGCTGTAGCGCGTCACGGTCTCGGCCGAGCGGATGCCGTAGGGGACCCGCGCCGTGTCGCCGAGGTAAATAATGTTCTCCTCCGGGAGCTTTGCCACGATCTCCTTGAAAACCGTGAGACCGCCGATACCGGAATCGAATATGCCGATCGCTTTTTGCATAATAAGTTATAACGAGGCTTCACTTCAACCGGAGATCAGGTCTCGTATTCAGGCTGACTCAGGCGTAATTGTTTTATTACGAACTTATCAAGTTTCCCATGTTGTTGACGTTCTTTGCGACTTTGCGGCTTTGCGCGAAAATGTTCTGCATTTGGTGCGGTCGTACCGGAGTAAATAAAATAACTTTACTCAAATTTAAAGATGCGTCTCAGTAAGAATTTTTATTGTTTCACCAGGTCCATCCGCTTCGTGAATGTCCTCGACAGGTCCATGTGCCCCGCCAGGGTTTGTGCCTCTCTGCCGTCGAGCAGCAGCTCGACCTGCTTGATCTCCTCGAAATTCTGCAGGAGCGTGTTCACCAGCGCATAGATCGCCAGCTGCTCCTCCCACGCCGACGCGCGCACGTCCTTCTGCGGACTCGGGGTCAGGTCGATATAGGCCGTGCCGGAAGCGTCGACAAAAAGCTCCCGCAGTCTGATGTCCCGCAGCACCGGCTCCAGCGAGGCCTGCTGGTCAGCAAACAGGGCCGCAAGCGCTGCCCGCGCCAGCGACTGCGTATCGGGCTGACGTTTCACAACAGCCGACCTGGCCGCGAGCATCCCCTCTTGGGGATAATAAAGTGTGATCGGAAGCGGCTCGTTAAGCAGAAACTGCTGATGAGCAAGTTTCTGGTCTTGCAATGCCGGTTTCTGGACCGTATCGTTCGAAGGCATCCGCATCCAGAGCATGATCCCCCCTGACGCGATGATGGCGGCAAGGATGATCACCACGCCGAGCAGCAGCCGGTTGCTCTGCATGCTCCTGTCAGTTCTCTTTGACATACTGTTCGATCCCTCTGGCAATGGCCTCGGCCGCGATCGCACGGTCTAGCGCCGCACCCGTCTCGATCAGGACCGCAGCCGCGTCTACTGCCTTGAGCAGCGCCAGCGGGGCCTGGACGGGCTCGGCGCTGTCCTTCCCGGCAAACTGCCGCGCAAGCTTCCGGCCAAGGGCTCCGCTCTCTCGCGCATGCGCCGCCTGCTGTTTTCCCCAGAGCATCTCCTGCTGTTCGCTCCCGGCCTCATAGCCGAGGAAATCGTTGCTCACGGGGCGGGCCGTTTGCGTTCCCGGCTCGTCGGACAGGTCCTGGATAAAGACCCGCGAACCCGCGTCCGCCGCGGAGTGGATGCTTACAAAGATCCGCGCTCCGGCCGCGTTCGAGGCCATGGCCCGTTCGTCAAGCGTGAGTGCCTTATCCCTGTCCCGGGTCAGGACCACCTTCAGGTGCGGGTCTTTTTGCAGTATTTTCCTGATCGCAATCGCAAGGTCCAGCGTGAGCGTCTTTTCCTGCCCCTGCGACACAACAACGCCCGTGTCCTTGCCGCCGTGGCCGGGGTCCAGCACGATCACTGCTTGCTTGTCCGCTGGCGGCACCGGGACCGGGGCCGCCCCCTTCGCGATGTCGATCACGATCCGATCGGGTCCGCGAAGCACGAAGTCCTTCACCTCTCCAGCCGGTGCATCAAGGCGGATGACAACGACGGTCCTCCCCGCCTCTTCTCGCGACTCCAGGCCGAGCACTACACTGTCACGGAACATCGGCAGCGGCGTCTTGAGCAAGAACGGGCCGTCATAGGAGCTGACCGTGACGCTGCGCCCGTCGGTCGATCGGAGCAGAACATAGGGCGCCGCGGCCTCGACCTCGAAAACGATCCGGGTGAAGGCAGCGTAGGAAGCATGCCGCACGTTATTGACGGTCAGTCCCTTTTCAGCGGCGCCTGCGCTGATCGGCAGTGAACAAACACAGAGAACAATGAGAGCAAAGAGTGTGCGCATACCGCTTGCAATACTAACACAACAGAACGATTTGCGCAAGAAAAAGGCGGGAAAAACCCCGAAAAAACCGGACAGTACAACTTGAATTTGCATTCTTGTCCCCTCCGTGTTACTCTTCTTTTCGATGAATGCCTTAAAGCTTTTCGGGGAAACGGGAGTGATCGCACGGGCCATGCAACAGGCCTACGAGCACCGTCCCCAGCAGATGGAAATGGCCGCAGCCGTGGAGAAGGCGCTCGAGGACAAGACCCATTTGATCGTTGAGGCCGGCACGGGCGTGGGCAAAAGCCTGGCCTATCTCGTACCCCTGGTCCTCCGGGCGCGCGAGGAGAACCAGCGAGCCGTGGTCGCGACTTACACCAAAGCGCTGCAGCAGCAACTCGTGGACAAGGACCTTCCTTTCCTGAGGTCCGTGCTCGGCGATTTCCGCTACGCGCTCTGTGTGGGCGGCGAGAACTATCTCTGTTTACGAAGGTTCGACCACCTCCGCATCGGCAACCTCTATGAGCAGAACGAGATCGAACCCCTGAACCGGCTCTTCGCCTGGTCCACCATGACGCGCACCGGGCTCCGGAGCGAGCTCGACTTCGAGCCGTCGCCGGGTATCTGGGGCAAGGCATGCAGACAAGCGGACCTTTGCTTCGGCAAGGACTGCTCGTACAATAAAGACTGCTTCTACCTGAAGGCCAAATCCGTAGAGCAGCAGGCACACATCCTCGTGGCGAACCATCACCTGTTTTTTGCCGACATGGCAACTGGCGGCAACGTGCTTCCTTTGCATAAAACCGTTGTCTTCGACGAGGCGCACCAGGTTGAGGATGTGGCAACGGACTATCTCGGGGTCGAGGTCACTAACTTCTCGGTCCGCTACCTCCTGGACACGCTCCTGAGCCAGCGCACGCGCAGGGGACTGCTCACACGCCTCACGGTTCAGGACGCGGAGGTGCAGATCGCGCACGGCATGGTCGACGGCCTCCGCGTCATATCGGACAACTTCTTCCTGAACCTCCATCCCCTGCTCGCGAAAGAACCGGCGCTCAGGATCCGGCGCCGGAACATCGTGCCCGACATCCTGAGCGGACCGCTCATGGAGCTGCAGGACGCGCTCCTCGAACTCAAGGCCGAGTCCCTGGAAGAGGAGCTCGAGATCAAGGCCCTGGCCAACCGGGCGCACTCCTTCGCCGCTGCGGTGCGGGTGAACCTGGATCAAAGCGCCGATGGCTTCGTGTACTGGGCCGAGCGCGAGAACATGCGGTACCGGCTCGTTGCCTCGCCGATCGATGTGGCTGAGACACTGCGGGAAAATCTTTTTGGAAAAACGGACACGGTCGTGCTCACCTCGGCCACGCTCTCCGCAGCGGGGACCTTCACCTATATCAAGAACCGGCTTGGCCTGGATGCGCCGAGGGAATTGCTCCTCGACTCACCCTTTGACTTCCAGGACCAGGCACTGCTCTACATCGCCTCCGGCCTCGACGATCAGCAGGCAAGCGGGTATCAGGAAAAGTTCGATGCTGAACTCGGCGCCGTTCTGTCCGTGACGCAAGGAAGAACGCTCGTGCTCTTCACCAGCTATGGTCAGCTCAGAAAGAGCGCGGAGACGCTGCGGCGGGAAATGCCCGGCCTCGGGTTCCTGTGCCAGGGAGAGATGCCGCCCTACCGGCTGATCGAGCAGTTCAAAGGCATGCCGACCGCCGTGCTCATGGGCACCGCTTCCTTCTGGCAGGGCATCGACATCCCCGGCGACGCGCTCCAGTGCGTCGTGATCGCGAAACTGCCTTTTGCCGTGCCCGACGAGCCCATTGTTGAAGCGCGCATGGAGCGGCTCAAAAATCCTTTCTACGAATACCAGGTACCGCAGGCTACGCTGCTCTTCCGCCAGGGCTTCGGCAGGCTCATACGCTCCAGGACCGACCGCGGGGCGGTGGCCGTGCTCGACACGCGCATCATGACCAAAGGCTATGGCAAGTGGTTTTTGAGGTCGATCCCGAAGTGCCGGATCACCGATGAGCGGGAGGAGTTCAGGAAGTTTTTCGAAGAATTAAGGAAAGAAAGGTAACTCCTCAACCGTGTCTTGCGCAATGGCCAATTAAGTTTTGGTCCGTCCTGCTCAGGATATTTCCGAACCCTCCGGTGCCTATCCCCTTCGAATATGATAAAATCAACACAGGGAGAGATCCGGGGAGAACAGCCGCTCATTCCAGATGCTCATATTCAGCGTCGCGCTCGCTATCCTTTTCTTTGACATAGCGCACCTGCGCATCTTTTTCCATCTCCCCCTGGTAGCACTTCGCGTTAGTGGCAATCGACATCCTTACGGTCCATTCCGTGAGCCATCTTGGGGCTGGTTTACAACCATCAGACCTGAACATTCATTATCCTTAACAAAGTCGAGCCTGAGTGGTTCTGCTATCATCCTACGCATGACTGTTGGGAGAAGCGCATGTCTATACCGATCGACCCGGAAAAAAGCAGCCTGTTGAAAGCGGCGCCGCGACTCACGCAAATCCTGCGCGTGCTCGCGCGACACAAGATCCTGGGCGCTTTGGGCGGCAAGAGACATTGGCCGCCACCGAAAGAGGTACGGGAAACCTTCGAGGAACTGGGACTCACCTTTCTCAAATTCGGACAAGTGCTCGATGCGGCGCGACCTGCTGCCTGACGCCTCTTCGGCCTCGAGAACCCAAGTATGCCGCAAGTACGGTCATTGCCTCGTTCTGATCAGTTCATGCATCGGAAGCGTGCTGAGCCTACGCGTCACGCCACTGAAAAACCCCCTCGTCTTTCTCTTCCTGACGGATTTCGCCGTTGCCTAAAGCCTTCTGCTGCCCGGCATCACGGCAGCCACAAGCCATCCACCCGCTGTTGCTCAAGATCACCGTCTTCTTTGCCACGCAGCCGTTCACTGCTCATCCCCTGTGGAGCGGAATGCCCCAAAGAAGGAGAAGGATGCAGGTATGTCGGTTTTTCAGTTAAGCGACTGGGAATGGAAAAAACATTAGAGAAGCAGAAGACGTCCGCTAACATGACGGTAGGGAGAACAGTGGACGCCAGAATATGGGATTCACTGAATTAAAGCAGGGTCGAGCATTCGACCACAAGATATAAACCTTATAAGGAGAGAGCATGAAACTGAACTGTTGGGAATTCAAGAACTGCGGCAGGGAACTGAACGGGAAAAAATCGATAGAGCTTGGCGTGTGTCCGGCCTCGAAGGAATCACGGTTGCATGGCATTCACCACGGCAAGAACGCGGGCCGGGCCTGCTGGGTCATTGCGGGCACCCTCTGCATCGGCGAGATCCAGGGGACCTTCGGCAAAAAGTTTAAAAGCTGTGAACAGTGCGATTTCTACCAGAAGGCATAGACCGAGGAAAAAGGAGACTTCAAGTTGTCCATCATATTGCTCAATAAGCTGAAAAAAAGCTCCCCAGCGCAGCCGACACGCGGATAAACCAATTTAAAAAGCACTCCGGGCTTTTGTCCTTTATGCAGGGTGGAGGCCCGGTCCATTATCTCCATGTTCGGGATACAAGCGTTGATAATTGGATCTTCCGACTTGACTACAGCGCTATTTCTGGAGTACCCATACCGCGACTACAGCAATTCGTCATACCGACTTGTCCGGGATCTTGCCGAGGAAGGATCCCCGACAAGCGGGAATGACGGACCTTGTGGAAGATGGCGTATGAACTCAATGTTAAATTTTCACTCCGTAGTCCCCAGTAGTTTTTAATTTGCGAAATTACCGACTTGATGGTGAGCTAAACAGAACTCGGGCAACTGACTGCTGCCGGACATCGGCATTAAATCCGCACTGATACCCATGCAATCTCGCGGGAAATAATTCCTCGCTCCTTCTGCATTTCTCCTACCAGCGGCACGAAGGCCACCGGGCTCAGCTGCTTAATTTTCGAGTAATCATTTCTCTTTGTCGCGAAGGTGAGTGTCTGGAAATAGACCGTGCTCCCCAGCGGCACGATCAGCCTGCCGCCCTCCTTGTGCCGTTTGATGATCGGCAGGGGTCGTTCGTATGCCGGTCCAGATCTGACGCAGGATTTGTATGCCGACGTCCGACTCCAGACTTCCGAACTTCCTCGATATCCATACACCACGCGTGTTATATGGTTTTCTCCATTGCATAGTCATCCATGACAAAACCGCTGCCGATATCCTGGACCAGAGAACCGACGTTTCTGAAACCGATCTTTTCATACGCCCTGATCGCGGCCGTATTGTTCTTATTCACCGTCAGCACGATCTTCCGTAATCCCCGTTCGCGCGCGAGCGTATCCACGAACCGCACGGCCTGTTTGCCGTATCCCCTTGCGCGATGGGAGGATTGCAGATAAATTTTACTCAAGAACAGCTCATCCCCCCTTGGCTGAACAGCGATATATCCGATGAATGCTTGATCTTCCTCTATCAGGAAATAGAGGACACCTGACGCGATCTGCTCTTTGATGGCCTGTTTGGACTGATACCTGTCCAGCATGTAACCAACCTGTTGCTCGCCGATGATCGGGATATAATGCTCGGTCCAGATCTCCCTGGCGAGCGATTCGATGATATCCATGTGGTTCTCAGTTGAGACTTCAATGATTGTCATGGGGCGCCAAGGGATCAAATCTCATTTGATGACCAGTAAGGCAACTAGTCGCGATGGAATTTCCAACCTGTGGGCCACGAGGGGCTGGGCGATAACGCTACCCTGCCCTTCACCCGCGTCACCTGCCCTGCTTACGGCTTAAAAAATCCTTTTCGATCACGCGACTGATCGCCTCTCTGATGTCAGGGTCGCTTATCCCGCGAACATAATCCTCTATTTTTTCCCTCTCATCCTGGTTAAGAACGCAGGCACCGGGGGTTCTTCCGGAGGTGCTGCCCGCGACTCGACCTCGCCGATTCTCAACGTGATGTCGTTGATCGTTTTCTTCCCGAGGGTGCTGTTCACTTTTTCCATGATCTCGGGTTTGAGCAGGGAAAGCTGCTGCATCCAGGCCGGGCTGTCCACGACGAGCGTGAGTTTCTTCCCCCGCACTGCCTGCGGCTGGGCGTGGCGCGCGATGACCGGGCCGACGGCCTTCTCCCACTGGCCGAAAATACGGTACTCGCTCAAGCGGCTCCCCAGGCCTCGGGCCTTCAGCATACTGCCGAGGGTGTACGACAGCCTGTCCAGTTTTTTCTTCATGGCGCTCATCTTAGCACAGCAAGAGTTATTTTGACAACAAGGAACAAGGCGGTTATAATAAAAATGTAACTTATCAGGTTATTTTCACACGAAGCCACAAGGCCACGAAGAAAGGCTTCAATTCCGAAAAGCCAGATTCATACTGTGTTCTCCGTCGTGTTCTTCGTGCCTTCGTGTGAGCATAAGGTTTCGGGTCCTGAGCAGTTACTAAAAAATAGGATGTTAACAAGAATATAAGGAGCACACATGCCAGAATTACGAAAAGATCCGATCACCGGCCGCTGGGTCATCATCTCATCCGAGCGCGGCAAGCGGCCGGCGGACTTCCAGGACCAGCGCGGTACAAAACGCGGCGGGTTCTGCCCTTTCTGCGGGGGCAACGAACGCACCACGCCGAACGAGGTCCTGGCCTATCGCCCTGCAAGCGCGGCCACGCCCAACAGTCCGGGCTGGCGGCTCCGGGCTGTGCCGAACAAGTTCCCCGCGCTCCAGATCGAGGGCAACCTGAACAAGCAGGGAGAGGGCATATTCGACAAGATGAACGGCATCGGAGCGCACGAGGTGATCATCGAGAGCCCGGACCACGACGCAACGCTCGCGAACCTCCCGCTTCAGGCGATGGAGGAGGTGCTGTGGGCGTTCCGGGACCGCATGATAGACCTGAAGCAGGACACCCGCTTCCAATATGCCCTCGTCTTCAAGAACGAAGGGCTCGCGGCCGGAGCAACGCTCGAACATACGCATTCACAGCTCATCGCGCTTCCGATCGTGCCGATCCAGGTTCAGGAAGAGCTCGACGGGTGCAAGCGCCACTTCAACCTCAAGGAGCGCTGCATCTTCTGCGACATCATTCGTCAGGAGATACAATCGGGCGCGCGCGTGGTGCTCGAAACACCGCTCTTCATCGCCCTTGCGCCCTTCGCGTCCCGCTTCCCCTTCGAGACCTGGATCATGCCCAAGTCACACCTCTCCGCTTATACCTCCTCCTCGAACGAGGACTTCAAGGACCTGGCAGGCCTCCTGCAGAACGTCCTGCGCAGGATCGATCGTGCGCTCTCAACCCCTCCGTATAACTTTATTATCCACACCTCTCCGTTCAAGGACGAACGCAACGAGTACTACCACTGGCACATCGAACTCATGCCCAAGTTGACGAACGTAGCGGGCTTCGAGTGGGGATCGGGGTTCTATATCAATCCCACGCCGCCCGAGGAGGCGGCAAAGTTCCTTCGGGAAATCAAAGTATGAAAATTCTGTTCGCTGCGTCTGAAGCAGTCCCCTTTGCAAAGACCGGCGGGCTCGCGGACGTTGCCGGGAGCCTCCCTCCCGCAATCGCCTCGCTCGGCCATGAGGTGCGTGTGGTCATGCCGTACTACCGGCAGGTGGCCCGGCAGGCATCGGACCTCACGCACATCGCGACCTTTCCGGTCCCGCTCGGGACCTGGTTGGAGCGCTGCGATGTCCTCGAGGGGAGGATGGGTGGTGATGTCATTGTCTATTTTATCAAGAAGGACATCTACTACGACCGGCCCGAACTCTATCAGACGGAACAGGCCGATTATCCCGACAATGCGGAGCGGTTCATTTTTTTTTCGCGCGCCATCCTGGAGCTCTGCCGCGCCCTGGGATACAGCCCGGACATTATCCACGTCAACGACTGGCAGACCGGGCTCGTTCCGCTCTATCTGAAAACACTGTACCGCGGGTCCGAAACGCTGAACCGCGCGAAAACGGTCTTCACCGTGCACAACCTCGGTTATCAGGGACTCTTCTGGCACTGGGACATGCGTTTGACCGGTCTCGGATGGGACGTGTTCACGCCCGAGGGCATTGAGTTCTGGGGCAAGATCAATTTTCTCAAGGCCGGCCTCGTTTATTCGGACCTCATCACGACCGTGAGCAAAACCTACAGCCGCGAGATCCAGACCCTTGAATTCGGCAATGGTCTCGAAGGCGTGCTCGTGAACCGGGCCAGTGACCTTACCGGCATCGTGAACGGGATCGATTACCAGACCTGGGACCCGGCACGCGACCACGACCTCCCGAAGACCTACAGCGCCGCGAGGCTTGCGGGCAAGGCCCTCTGCAAAAAAGCGCTTTGTAAGCACGGATCCGCATGCAGGGGTCCGATGATCCGCTGATCGGCATGGTAACGCGCCTTGTGGACCAGAAGGGGCTGGATATTTTGACCGAGGCACTTCCAGAGATCATGTCCCTCGGCGTGCAGCTCGTCATCCTCGGGACCGGAGATGAAAAATACCACCGCATTCTGTCCGATGCTGCCGACCGCTATGCAAAGAAAATGCGCGTCCTGCTCCGGTACGATGATTCGCTCGCGAAGAACGTGTACGCAGGGTGCGATATGTTCCTCATGCCGTCGCAGTACGAGCCCTGCGGCCTCGGCCAGATGATCGCGCTGCGATACGGCACCGTGCCGGTCGTCCGCAGAACAGGAGGGCTCAGCGACACGGTCGCTGACTATGACCCGAAAACAGGTCGGGGGACCGGCTTTCTGTTCGATGAGTACTCCGCCCCGGCGCTCGTCGACTGCCTGCGCCGCGCGCTCGAGGTGTACAGCAACAGGAACAAATGGAACCGCCTGGTGCGGAACGGCATGAAACAGGATTTCTCGTGGGAGCGCTCGGCCGAGGAATATGTGAAGGTATACCGGAAGGCGATGAGGAAGAAGATAGGGCAGGAGACAGGTGGCAGGAGCCAGAAGTCAGGAAAAGCAGAAGCCGAATTATTCTGCTCCTGCTACTGGCTCCTTGCTCCCCGAGATTCACCATGGAAACCACCGAAAAAACAGAACTGAGCATCCTGAGCGAGATCGGCCGGATCTCGAACTCGTCCGCCGGCCTCCCGGAGAAGCTCCATCGCTTCGTTGAGGTCATTGCGCTGGGCATGGGAAAGGACGGCGCCTCGGTGTTCCTGATCGACCGCTCCGGTAAGACCGTCACGCTCACCGCGGCGATCGGCCTGCACCAGGAAGCCGTCGGCAAATTGAGTTTCCCGATCGGGATGGGCATCGCCGGCTGGGTGGCCGAGCAGAAAGTTCCCCTTGCGCTCGAGGACCCCTATTCAGACCCCCGCTTCGCCTATGTCCCCGAATCGGGCATCCAAAAGTTCAAGTCCCTCGTGGCAGCGCCGATCATGGACGAGGACCAGTGCCTCGGCGTGGTGTTCGCGCTCTCTTCCACTGTCTGGAGTGCCACATTATCGGACATCACGCTGCTCACCACCACGGCCAATCAGATCAGCGGGGTGATCAAGAACGCGCAGATGTTCCAGGACATCCAGGACCGCCTGTCTGCGCTCGCCACCATTTACGAGATCGGCATGGCGCTCACTTCCACGCTCGACCTCGATCCGCTTCTGTCGCTCATTGCCAAGAACAGCACGCAGTCGCTCCGCGCCCAGGGCTGCACCATCCGGCTCATGAATTTGCCGGAGATCGTGAACCATAAAACCTTCTCTTCCTACAGCGTCGTGGGCGACGCGGTTTCGGAGATGGATACGCGGTTCGGCGGCATCGTAGCGGATCGGGTCGCCTGGGGGAAAAAACCGCTCCTGATCCAGGACACCGCGAGAGACCCTGATCTTGCCGATGGTTGCGGGGTCGCTGCGGCCTCCATCGTCAGCGTCCCGCTCCTTTTCCGGGACAGGGTGATCGGCGTCATTACGCTCTACAACAAGGAGGGAGGCCAGCCCTTCACCGAAGATGACCTCCAGTTCCTGGCCACTGTCGCAAGCAGCGCCGCGGTGGCGGTCGAGAATGCAGCCATGTATGAACGCATGGAGGACCTGGCCATCGAGGCGCGCGACAGGGCGCAGGAGCTCACCATCCTCTACGATATCGGCACCGCCATGAGCACCACCCTGAACCTCGACCGCCTGCTCAGGATCATCCTGACGGCGGCCACCATGGGAGGGAGCGGTCTCGGCTTCAACCGGGCGCTCCTGTTCCTGACCAACGAACGCACCAATACGCTCCAGGGTATGATGGGCGTCGGGCCGATAAGCTGGGAAGAGGCGGGCCGCGCCTGGAGCGAAGTATCGAACACCCATAAAAGCCTCATGGAGTGGATCCAGACCGGCGCGCTTTTTGAGCATCGCGAGTCATCGCTCAATACGCTGGCGAAGGGCATCCGCATTCCGCTCTCGCAGAACGGGGAAGTGCTGGCGCTCACGGTGCTGAACAAAAAACCGTATAATATCACCGATGCAGCCAAAGACCCCCTCGTAAGCCGCGAGCTCCGCGACGCACTCAAGGTGAACAGCTTCGCAACGGTCCCGCTCGATCGCAAAGGACCGGGTCATCGGCGTGATCCTCGTGGACAACCTGTTCACCCAGCGGCCGATCACCGAGGTAGACATCCGTTTTCTCACCCTGTTCGCGCACCAGGCCGCGCTCGCCATCGAGAACGCCATCATCCACACGAACCTCGAGACGATGAACAAGGACATGCGCGCCATGCACGAGCAGCTCGCCCAGTCGGAGAAGATGGCGGCCCTCGGCGCCATGATGGCCGAGATCACCCACGAGATCAGGAACCCGCTCGTCTCCATCGGCGGCTTCACCAGGCGGCTCGCGAAAAAGCTCCAGGACACCGAGGACAAAAAATATATCGACATCATCCTGAGCGAGGTCGCGCGGCTCGAAGGGATCATCCACGACAATCTTTCCTATATCAAGGAACTCGCCCCGCAGCTCGAAGAAGGGGACCTCAACGATATCCTTGAGGAGATCCTGACACTCTACGAGGACGAGCTTGGCCAGCGGCACATCCATGTCGAGAGGGACCTCTCCCCTTCC
This sequence comes from Nitrospirota bacterium, assembly GCA_963796285.1. Taxonomy (GTDB): domain Bacteria; phylum Nitrospirota; class UBA9217; order UBA9217; family UBA9217; genus JALNZF01. The sequence continues at coordinate 1,655 of CAWCKW010000001.1, read as the reverse complement.
CTGCCGCACCTGATGATCGATACGCAGAAGATCAAGCAGGGATTGATCAACATTCTGAAGAACGCCATGGAGGCCATGGAGAACGGGGGCGCGCTCACCATCAGGACCTATGCGGTGCCTGAAACGAACGAAGCGGCGATCGAGATCGGGGACACGGGGCCCGGTATTTCGGACAAGGTCATGCAAAATATTTTCAACCCCTACTACACGACGAAACCGCGGGGCACGGGGCTGGGACTGCCGATCACGAACAGGATCGTCAAGGCCCACAAAGGCAGGATCGAGCTGCGGAAACGGGAAGCGGGAGGGGCCATTTTCACGATCAAGCTGCCGCTCCCGGAGAACAGGAACACGTAATCCTGATCATTCATTCCAAGCGTTGTTGCACGTGCTTCTTGACGGTCTCATGATAATTACGGTAGAACAGGTAAAGATTTTGGTTCCGGCTTTTCCGGGTCAGGGATGTAACTATTCATTTCGAATGTGCCAAGGAGGTACGTATGAAAAAGATACTGGTTGTCGATGATGAAGAAAATATCCGGGAACTCTACAAAGAAGAGTTCGACCGAGATGGGCTACGACGTTATCGCGGTCCATGACGGCATCCAGGCGCTTGCGGCGATGGATACGACGAAGTTCGATCTGGTCACCCTGGACATGCGCATGCAGGATATGGACGGCATCGAGACGCTGCGCAAGATGAAGGAAAAGGACAGCGCGCTTCCCGTCATTATCTGCACGGCCTATGAGGAATATAAACATGACTTCGGAAGCTGGTGCTCCGACGCCTACGTGGTCAAATCCTCGGACATGTCTCTGCTCCGCGAGACGGTAAAGAAGATCCTCGGATGAGCGAACAAGTGGAGGTGCTCATCGAGAAGCTCGTCCACGGCGGCAGCGGCCTGGCAAGGCTCGACACCGGTCAGGCGGTCTTCGTTCCCGGCGTGCTGCCGGGCGAGCGGGTCGTTATCGAGATCAGGAAAAAGCGGAAAGGGGTTTTAGAAGCCCCCTCGTCAAGGTCCTCACACCGTCGAAAGACCGCATCACACCGCTGTGCAAGGGAGAAAAAGAGTGCACCGGCGCAACGTGGCCGCACATCGCCTACCCGGCCCAGCTCAGCTACAAGCAGGAGATCCTGCTCGACACACTGAAAAAGATCGGAGGGATGGAACCCAGGCGCCTTCTTCCGATACTCCCCTCTCCGCGAACGGACCACTACCGGCTGCGCACGCAGTTCAATGTGCGGATGAAGGACGGCCGTCAGCAGATCGGATTTTTCCGCCAGGGTTCCTACGACCTGATCGAGGTGGAGAACGCCTTCCTCATTCACCCCGTCATCGACAGCGTATTGAAGAATATCAGGGCACTGTCCGACAAGCTCCCCCTGCTCACCGAACTCCATATCAACGCCTCGCCGTCAGGAGAGGTGCATCTCCTGCTCTTCAGCGAACAGCAGCCTTTCTCCCTGATGGACCTCTTCTTCTCCGACCTGCGGAAAAGCTCTCCGGAAGTGATCGGTGTGACCGGATTCGCAGGCAGAAAAAAGGCCTTTACCCTCGGGAGGAACCAACTCACGCTCGAAGTCGAAGGCATGACCCTCAAAGCCACGGAAGGAAATTTTTTTCAGGTGAACTGGGAACAGAACAGGAACATGG